>CAWECP010000001.1:0-126694 GCA_963807675.1 uncultured Acidimicrobiaceae bacterium
TCGCAGGCCCCGAGGCGACGTTCGTCTCGATCAACAACGACACCGTTTACTCCATCGCCCAAGTCGACCTCAGTGGCGGCCCGGTGCGTCTCGATGTGCCCGATACCGCGGGTCGATACTACGTCCTCCAGTTCGTCGATGTCTGGACGAACAACTTCGCCTATGTGGGACACCGATCGACGGGCACTGAGGCCGCCTCGTACCTTCTGGTTCCACCGGTCAGTGAGGGCGATATGCATGGGGAGGCCTCGGTGATCCACTTTCCGACGGACGTTGGCACCATTGTTGGCCGTTGGGCCGTAAACGGCGAGGACGATCTGCCAGCCGTCGGGTCGCTGCAGGGGCGTTTGACCTTGAGTCCGACGGCCGACGGTTCAATACGAGGTCTCCCGACACCGAACCCCTCTGTTCCAGAGGAGATCGCCTTCTTCGAGCAGATGCGGGTCTGGATGCAGGCATTTCCCCTAGCCCCAAGGGATCTGGCGTATCAGGAACGGTTTCGGGATCTCGGTCTCTTCGAAGTCGAATCACCTTTCGTGGATCCCGACCGCGACCTACTCCAGGCACTGCGCGATGGACTCATCCAGGGCCGAGAACGGATGGAGCACGCGCTCAGATCTAACCCCAGTCCGATCCAGAACGGATGGATGCTGACGTATCACGTCTTCGACTACAACCTCGACTTCTTCGAGGTCGGAGCACTCGATGCCGATCAATGGAAGATCGAGAGCCAACCTGAGGTCCGCTACACACTCAGGGCTGGTGCTGCGCGTGGCGGCCTCTGGGGCAATCATGGCTATGAAGCCGCGTACGCCATGATCTACGTCGACGCAGAAGGTCAGCAGCTCAATGGTGCGTCTCGCTACGAGCTGCACTTCGATACTGCCCCGCCTGTCGGTGCATTCTGGTCTGTAACCATGTACGACACGCCGGAGTTCTTCTTCGTGAAGAATCCGATCGGGCGTTACTCGATCGGCGACCGCACCCCAGGGCTGCGACAAGCGGACGGATCCCTCACGATCTTCATGCAGACAGACCAGCCCGACAATCCCGACGAGCGAGCCAACTGGTTGCCGACGCCCAGCGGAGACTTTCGCCCGATTCTGCGGATGTACGAGCCCGACGAGTCTGTGTTCGACGGGAGGTACGAACTTCCGCCGATCACTCGGCGCTCATAGCCGCTCCCTTGGACTCCAACGTCGCGATCATTACACCCTGAGCTCTGGCCGAGAATTCCACACCCAAAGTGCGCTGGCTGTTCTCTTCTCTTGGCGGATACCAGAAGGCGTGGCTGCCGCGCGATCTCGTCGCCGGCCTCACCGTGTGGGCCGTGCTGGTACCCGAAGCTCTAGCCTATGCCAGCATCGCCGGTGTATCACCCGAGGTTGGTCTCTACGCCGCGCCGTCTGCTCTTCTGTTCTATGCCGCCTTCGGGAGTTCGAGGCACTTGGTCGTGGGGCCGATGTCGGCCACGGCCGCGCTTTCAGCTGCCGGCGTCGGCTCCGTGGTGGCCGGGAACGCGGGTACGTATGCCGCCTTGACTGCCACCCTCGCGATTACCACCGGCGTCCTCGCGCTCATCGCCGGTCTGGCCCGGCTGGGCTTCATCGCCAACTTCATCTCCGAACCGGTGCTCAAGGGCTTCATCATCGGCCTGGTTCTGACCATCATGATCGGCCAGGTCCCGAAGCTCCTCGGAGTGGGAAAGGGCACAGGTGACTTTTTCGCCCAGCTCGGACACATCCTCTCCGAGCTCGGGGAGGTCAGCGGATCCACGGTGCTTGTGGGCGGCGCCTCGCTCGCCGTGCTCCTCGGCCTGCGCCATTTCGCACCGAAGATTCCGGCCTCACTCGTGGTGGTGCTGGTCGGCATCGTCGTGGCGAAGGCGGCACATCTGGCGGCCCACGGGGTCGAGCTGGTCGGCCACATCCCGAGCGGGCTGCCCCACTACGGGTTCCCGAGGGTGGGGACCGAGAGCTACCTGCATCTGGCCGCCCCGGCCGTCGGCATCGTGCTGGTGGGATTCGCTGAAGGGTTGGGTGCCGCCAAGACGTACGCGGCGAAAGAGCGCTACGACATCGATGCCAACCGGGAGCTGATCGGCCTCGGTGCGGCCAATGTCGCCTCGGGTTTGAGCTCGGCCATGGTGGTCAACGGAAGCTTGTCGAAGACCGCGGTCAATGGTGGGGCCGGGGCGAAGACCCAGGCCTCGGGGCTCATCGTGGCGGTGCTGACCGTGGTCACCTTGCTCGTTTTGACCGGGCTGTTCGAGGACCTCCCTGAGACCACCCTGGCGGCCGTGGTGATCGCGGCCGTGGTCGAGTTGGTGGACGTCGGAGCCATGCAGCGGCTGTACCGCTGCGTAAGCGGGCCCCTCAAGGCGATGTACGGGCCGGCGGCGCGGGCGGACTTCATCGCGCTGCGTGTGCAGCCCTCCTCGGCGTCATGGTCTTTGACACCCTGCCCGGACTTTTCATCGGAATCGGGGCATCGGCCGTCCTGCTCGTCTACAAGGCGTCTCGCCCGCACGTGGCCGAGCTCGGGCTCGATCCGGCGCACCCGGATCGCTACGTCGATCGCTCACGAGACCCACGTGCCGAGCCGCCAGTCGGCGTGGTCATCTTGCGGGTGGAGAGCCCGCTGTTCTTCGCCAACGCGGACAGCGTGGAGGCGGTCGTCAGGGTCGCCAGCGCCCGAGCGGACGTGCGCGCCATCGTCCTCGACGCCGAGACGATGGCGGCTATTGACATGACCGCAGCAGACATGCTCGGTGGCCTCGCTGATCGGCTCCAGTCGGTCGACGTGCGCCTTGTCATGGCGCGTGAGGTGGGTCAGGTCCGCGACGTGCTCTCAGCAGCCGAAGCGGCCTACAGAGCTCTCGAGGTCTACCCGACGGTGCACTCGGCGGTCGAAGCCGTCACGGGCGGCTCCTCTTGACAAGCAATCCCTCAGGTAGTCAGGAGCCCTCCATCGCTGCTGGTTTCGCGACGCAGTAGCTCGGCTGTCCGTGACCGTCTGCTTGCTAATCGTGAGCCCTCGTCGGCTTCCCAGCACTGGCAGCTGTCTGAACCAGTGAACCCAACAGAACTGGCCTATTAGGGCCGTGACCTGCGGGTTTACGCCCCGAAAATACGTTTGGAGCGCTGGTGGCGAGACAGGGGTTTACTGAATGCTTTCCAATCCCGGGATCTAGGCGGTGGCTGCAGAGGACAGCCCATGTCCCGCTGAATGGTTTGTTCGTCAGGGGATGACCCGCGAGCGTCAGCCATGCGTCGAGTTCCTCTTACCCCCCGGATCGGATCCACGGTTGAGTACTACATTCGCATCGGCGGTTCGAGTCCGCTCACCTCCACCCTAGCTAGGTTTGGCTCCGCGCTGTTTGGTTTCGCGCGCCCCTCTGGTGAGGCGCACCACTCTGCCGTGAGAATTCGTGAATGCCTTTGGCGTTACCCACAGGGTTTATCGAGATCGGCTGGCCGAGGACCGAGGACGACACGCTCCAGCAGTGACTTGCCTCGCTCATGTTCTTACGCTTGCAGCAGAACGGCCGGCGGGAGCACCGAGTCCTCGAGCGATCCCGAAACGACCGCCGCTTTCCACGCGGTGACTTTGTCCGAGCAGGATCACCAAGGGCCTGGTGTAGAACCACGTGATTGCCATGTCCAAGATGGTTGAGAGTCCCAGAAAGAATGCGAAACCCTTCACGTCGCCCACCGCCACCATGTAGAGCACCACCGCCGCCAGCAAAGAGACGAAATCCGCCGCCCATACTGTGCCCCAGGCGCTCTTGAAGCCCCGCTCGACCGAAGTTCTCACTGTTCGTCCGGCTCTGCTCTCGTCCTTGAGACGCTCGAAATAGACGATGTAGGAATCCACAGTGATGCCGATGGAGACGATGAGGCCCGTTATCCCAGCCAGATCGAAGCTCGGCGCAACCGAGGTGTGCCCTAGCCACGAAATGATCGCCCACAGCAGGGCCGCAGTGATTGCCAGCCCCGAGATCACGACGAGTCCGAGGGCGCGGTAGTACACCAACACGTAGAGCATCACCAGCACGAGTCCGGCGATACCTGCTCCGAGCCCCGCCATAAGGTCAGACTTCCCGAGGGTAGGCGAGACCGTCTGCGAGTTCAGCTGCTTGAGCGCGACGGGCAGGGAGCCGTACTGCAGGGCGATCGCCAGGTTCTGCGCGCTTTGCTGGGCTGGGTGAAGTTGCCCGAAATCTCCACCTGGCCCCCGAAGGGGGACCACGTGCCCTGCGTGGGTTGCGTGATCGGCGCAGACTGGACGACGCCGTCTAGCTCGATCCCGATGATCTCGTGAAAGTAGCGCGTGGTCATCGAGTCCCAGCCGTTCGAGCCAGACCCGGTCAGCGTGACGTTGACGTCCCACTGTCCCTTTGGGCTCAGCTGCGCCGAGGCGGTCTTGACCGCGGTGCCGCTGAGCTCGGCCGGACCTTCGAGATACCGACCCTTGAAGCCCGAGCCGACCAGCCCCTTTTGGAGCACGACGGCGTTGGGCGAGTCGGACGTGCTGGTCGGATACGCCGCGAGAGCCGGGTCGGCCCCGACGTTGTAGAAGACACCGTTCGGGCTGGCCGTGGACCCCGAGAGGTTCGACGTGACCAGTTGGTACGGAGCCGGACACGAGGTCGGCAGCGGGCCTGGTGTCGCTGAAGCCGCGCCGCTCGGAGTGCTCTTTGCCGGGATGTATGGCGGCGCGTAACAGAGCACGGGGCGGAAATTGAGCCGTGCCGTCTGCCCGATCGCATTGAGAACTTGGGCGGGATCCTTGAGCCCAGGGATGGCGACCGTGATCTCGTTGTTTCCGGTCGTCTGCACTTGTGCCCCCGAGACCCCGAGCCCGTTGACCCGATTGTTCAAGATGTTCACCGTCTCGGCGAGGTCTGACGCCGGGACGTGGTGCTCGGTCCGGTAGACGACAGAGAGTCCACCGGCGAGATCAAGGCCGAGACGCGGGGTCCAACGGGCCGCAAGGACACCAGTAAATGCTCCGAGGGAGATGACCAGTACGGCAAGGATGCTGACCACGAAGTTGCGCCTGTGGCTGCGGCGCTTGCGAGCATTCTTCGTAGATGTCGATGTGAGGTTGGCGTTCATATTCGTGTTCTCCGTGGTTCTCGTCGGCCACTGCTGGCCGGCTCGTCGAGGTGGTGGAGTGGGAGCTGCGAGGCAATGCCCGGCGGATCGAGCTTCGGATCCTTGGAAGGCATCCAGCCGGTGCGTGGTCCCACGTCGGCAAGTCCGAGTACCCATGACTGGGCCTTTGGCGAAGAGGCGTGGTCAGACTGCCGGCGACATTTCTCGGGAGACCGAAGGTCCCTCAGATGTCAAGCAGGCATCACTCGCGCCTGCCCGAGCCGGACTCGATGCAACCTCATAGAGGTGCGGCGGGCTCGGTCGAGGCTGAGGACGGCTACTGGCGGCAGAACGTCACAGAGACGACGAGAATTGCTGCGTCCGCGCGGCGCTGATGTTTCCGAAAGAGATCTGGACCTTGTTGTCGACCGTGGCGATGGAGGTGTTCGCCAGCTGGGTGATCGAGTCCGAGACGACTTGATCCTCTAAGAGAGAGGGAACGTCCCTAGGCAAGCTGGTGCTTGTGGAATCCCAGCGTTCAGTCCCCGCCTGCGTGAACACAATGTGGACGACTGATGACCCGTTCCGGGTTGTCCCGTTCGACCGTTTCACATGGTGATGCGACGGCGTGATCGCACCTCCGCCAAGCACGTTTCGAAGGGTCGTTCCTGACCTGGACGCGCCAGCATCCAACCACCTGGAGTGCATCGCGGTGGCATCTGCGGTTAGCGCACCCGGGCACACAGTCGAGGCCGGACTCAGGGACGGTACTTTCGTACTGCAGCCCGAGCCCGCCGGCGTCACGGCGCTGGCTGTGTTATCGGACCGGCAATTCTCAGTGGGAGACGTACTGGGCGCTGTCGAAGCCGGAGCAACGCACGAGATGCGAAGCGCTGGAGGGTCAGTGACAACTCGGACTGAAGAACTCTCCACCCCGGCCGCCCCGACTGTTGGGCTTCTGAATCCGTTTGGCGCCGAGCTGAGGCAAACCAATGCGCAGGCAGCAAGCAGCACAAACGTCACCGCCGACATCAGGGCGAGTCGACGGCGCGTGAACGACCGTTCGTCGCGTGTCGGGACGACTGCTAGGACGTCACCGAGCATTCGCTGTGGCAGCCAGTCGGATCGCGTCAGCCAGCACTTGTCCTGCCATCCCCAGTGACTTCCTTTCGATCGGATTGTTGTGGACGGTGCCGTCCCAACACAGTCGCCGAGCTGGCGAAGCGGGCATCCGTCCCAAGGCTACCTGCACCGCTACCGCCGGCAAGGGTCGCGTGATCCTGCCTCTCGCCTAACCGGGATCTGGGCAGGAGCGCTCAGATACGCATCATCGCTACAAGGGCTAGTCCGACGTAGCTCGGGACCTGGACGCCGAATTCGCTGAGCGATGGTGGGGAATGGAATCGGCCACGGCCCTGTTCGACGGCGTGTTCTGGCGTTGTTCTGGCGTTGTTCTGGCGTTGGCGTTGTTCTGAGTGATGGACCCGTTGGACCGCCAACGTTTCGATACGGGGACTTGGTTGAGTGGATGGAGGGTGTCGGGGCGGAATTTGAACAATAGGGCCAGGGAGTTCGACCCCTCCTTGCGACGTCGAGGCCAGTCTGATTCAAAAGAGGGAAGCTGATGGACGAGACGAGAGAAGAGAGGGGAGAAGAATCCGCGCAGCGGACGAATTACGCGGCAATTCTGCGCGGCATGGTGCTGAGATAGTCGTCACTCAGCGCTCGAACACCCGCATAGTCAGCCGGTCCGAAGGTCGTCATCCAGGGCTTGCTCATCCCGGTGATGACTGCAATCGCTGGACCGGGAAGACCCCGACGACGCAGCTCCTCTGACTCGGCATTCTCCAAGATGCAGAACAGCCGGAATTGCTCCCGCTTGGGACCTTGCGAGCGCACCTCGTAGTGCCCGCCCATGTCGCCATGCATCGCCTCCCAACGTCCGCCTCCAGAAAACTGCGGGGGAGGCGCCTCTGCAACCGCATCGAGGACGGCCAAGAGCTGCGCTCTGACCTTGACGGGGCAATCGTCGAGGAAGGCGTCAGTGGGAACGGATCCGTCGGCTGCTTTGTAGAAGACGATGTCCCAAGCCATCAAGACGTCTAGTTTGCACGAGGCAAGCGATCACGCAGCGGCTCGTGCCCTTGTCTTCCGCGGCTTCGCTCGCTGGGGCTGCTTTTCCGTGGTTACTTCGAGTCGTGCTCCGAGGGCACTCGCGATCGCAGCAATGGTCTTCAGCTCGGGGTTGACCTCGGCGGTGAACAGTCTGCGAACGGTGGACGGATTCCGACCGATCAGGCGTGCAAGCTCCGCCTTGGACACCCCGGACTCCGCACGCAAGGAGTCGAGCTGGCGCATGATCCCGTCGACTTGGGCGATCTCCTCCCGTGCCCGCAGGTACTCCGCCTCGAACTCTGGGTCACGCAGCTCCTGGGCGCGGCGACGCTCGTAGTGTCCGGTGTCAAGGATTCCGGCGGTCCCGGTTCTGGTTCGTGTGGCGGTAGGCATTCCTGGTTCCTCGTCTCATGGGTGAGACATCCTGGAGGTGTATCACCTGCGGTACGGAGCAGTGTACCACTAGTGATACGCCCTGTCATCACCCAGATCGGCCCGTCTGCCTTTGCCTAGCCGCTTTTGCCCTTCCGACCTGGACCAATACGCCGCTCGCGTTGAGCCGGAATCGGGCCATGGGCTCGCTCGTCTGGTACTCCTCGGCGATCTGCTGTGCGGACTTCCCCCGCTTTGCGGCCTGGAGCAGGATCGGCCGTGGGAGGAGCAGGCAGCCTCCGAGCCAATCAGCTTCCTCCTCCTGCTCGATGTCGCAGGTCACGAACGATATCGAGCCGACGTTTTCGATCGTCCGGAGCGTGTGCTGCAGAACGATGTGGGCCAGTTCGTGCGCCTGGTTGCTTCGGGTACGCCCGTTCGCGTGGAGGGGATTGAAGACGACGACCCGTCGCCCATCCCGGCGCCGGAGCGTTGCCGATGAGAACGCATCGTCCTGGAGGTGCTGGAGTTCCTCCAGTCGCTCAATCGGCACCAACTGGGCCGCCGACATAATCTCGACGCCCAGGTCGGCGGCGAGGGCGTCCAGCGGTACCGGGTCGTTCTCGCCACACCCGAGGCGCTCCCGAACCCGCGAGGCGATCCGTTCCGCCTCGCTCTTGAAGCCTCGACGCATAGCGACTACCCGCCGTCGCCGGTGCCGTCCAGGGCCTCCTGCATCTCGCTCAGGATCTCCGTCAGGAGCCGGAGCGCAGGCGGGTTGAACGTCTTTGCCGCTCTCAGATGGACCGCCAGTCGCCGGTCCTGTCGCTGGAGGCTCTCGTACATCGTCCTCACTAGGTCGGCGATCTTCGTCGCATCGCCGGGCTCCAGGGACGGGTCGAGACGAAGGTGCTCGCTGATCAGGTCGGGTGTGCTCGATGACCGCTCGGTCGTCGAGAGGAAGCGCTCGGGTGGCAGTCCCAGCCACAGCACAAGCCGGCGGAAGGTGGCCAGGTCCGGCGCCCGCCCCTGTTCGACACGGGAGAACGTGGCCACCGGGACGCCGGCCTGAGCGCTGGCCTCCCGGAGGCTTAGACCCAGTTCGGCCCGGCGTTGGGCAAGGAGGGGACCGAGGTCGTCGAGTGGATCAGACATGTTCCGGCAACGGGACGATAGAAGATCTTCGCCCCGCCGCGTGGTATTGTCTCATAAACGGGACAGAAGATCTGTCCCGCACTACGGCAGTATACAACGGAGGTGCTCGTCATGGGTACGGAAGAGTTGGCCATCGGGATCATCGAGCAAGGCGATCCCGAGTACGAACTGATCGTCGTTGAGGTCGAGGTCCCCGAGGAGCCCCGTCCCGAGGACCCGTTCGTGCGCGTGAAGGTGTTCGCCCCCAGGGTGCCGGACCCGAAGTGGTTCCGTTTTCGCAAGGACCAGACCGTCGCCAGCGCGGCCGAGCATGCCGCCAAGGTGTTCGGCTACACCGCCGGCTCGCCTACCTTCGAGACCAAGGACAGGGTCGTGCTCGACCGGAGCCTCACCTTGGATGTCGCGGGTGTGCATAACCGCGAGGTCCTCGACCTGGTCGACGCCGGAACCGGAGTGTGAGTTCGCTTCCACCCTCCGCTGTCCGGGCCATCGTCGAGAGTGAGTGGCCCGGCGCGGTCGCGTGGGCCGGACGCCACGGCTGGGCTGTCACACTCCAGCCCGACGAGTTGGCGCTCAGGGGTGCCACGTACCACCCCGCCGTCCATCGGCTCGTCGAGTTCGTCGCCCACCTCGATGACTACAAGGCCCTGCCGCCAGCATGGCGGGTGGTGGTTCCGGGTACAGACGACGCCGCTGGCCCGGCACACTTCCCAACGCCCGGGCCGGAGGCTTCCATCTTCCACAGCAACCTCGTCCTCTGCGCGCCCTGGAACCGCCTGGCCTACAAGAGCGTCAACGACGCTGGGCCGCACACCGACTGGGGTGGGCCAGAGGGGTGGCTCAACCTCGGTGGCGATCACACGACGGCCCACACCTTGGGCGACATGCTCGCCTCCATCGACCGCTTCTTGCGCCTGAGTCCGGGGATGATGGGATGACCGACGGATACCGTCTCAAGCCGCTTCCCCGAGCAACCGCTCGCGGTCGGCTCGTCGTCGCTGAACGCGTGCTGGCCGCGACCTCCGCCGCGCTTCGGGCTGCGGGCTCACTCGATCCGCCCCACGAAGGCCTCGTGTTCTGGCTCGGCCGGGAATGCGACCAAGACACCCTCGTCCTGTCCTCCTGCCGGCCCCGATGCGAGTCGGGTCCGCGATTCGTCCGCGCCGACGAGGCCAGCATCGGGGATGTTTCGCGCGCCGCCCGTGCCATGCGGCTCGGCATCGTCGCCCAGGTCCACAGCCACCCCGGCGACGGCGTCGTTCACTCCGACGGTGACGACGACCTCGTGCTCATGCCGTTCGAGGGCATGTTCTCCATCGTGGTGGCGCGGTATGGGCTCGGCGGAATCCTCCCCACCGAGGGCTCTGGGCTGCACCAGATGCGGGACGGCCGTTGGGTCCTCGTCGAGCAGCCCGAACCCGCTCTCGTCGTCGCGCCGGCTGCCATCGAGGGCTGATGCGTGGACTCGTTTTCCGAACGCAGACTCGTGCGCACCCGGAGCTACACCGGTGGGCTCGCACCGACATCACCAGCCGGGGTGTCGTGCGCCCCAGACCTTGCGGAGACCTTCGAGGGTCAGGCGGCGGTATTGACGGCGGTGAACCTCCTCGCACGCTCCCACCCCTCGGTCCTCCTCAGGGCGCCGGACGTTCCCCTCGTCCAGCCGTCGCCCTTCAGCGGAGCATCACTCGTCGATGCGTGCCAGCGCATCGTGACGGGGATCGACCCAGCGAACCGTTTCGAGTCCGTCTCATCAATCACGGGCGACATCCCGACTATGGGACTCGGTGCGGCGTGTGGCCCTGCGACAGTGCACTGTGGCGGACGCCGCTGGACGGCCGTGGTCTCGTCGTCACCTGTCGACACCGTCCCCGACCGGGCGAGCCTCATCGGGTTAGGCCTTGCCGTGACCCAGGCGTCGGCGGCCATCTTTCGCCTGTCCCTTGGGATGTCAGTTCTCCTCGATTCGGCCGTCTCACTCTGGGCTCTGGATCAAGGCGACCAACCGACCGGGCCGTCCGACCTCGCCGCCATCGACCTCGGCTCAGTCTGGCTCGTGGGCGCCGGCGCGGTCGGGTCATGCCTCGCATGGTGGGTCAACCTCATCGGTGTGCGAGGACATTGGGTCGTCATCGACAACGACGTGGTCAAGGCGCTTAACCTCGACCGCAGCCTCGCCTTCCTCGCGGTGCACACCGGCGAGTTCGGCGGCTCCGCGGCCATGAAGGCCGACGTGGTGGCCGGACTCCTTGACGGAGCGACCTCCTTCCCGAGAGCTTGGCGCGACTGGGCGGCCACGGACGCCTCCTCACCCGATGTCCTCTTTCTCGCCGCCAACGAGGACGGCGTCCGCCCGGCGGTCGCCGCCTACAGCCACCCGGCGGTTCTGGCAGCGACCACCTCCCACAACTGGACGGCTGAACTCCACCGTCACCTCGTCCTGCGGGACGGATGCGTCACCTGCCGCTTCCCCGAGGGCGCCCCTATCTTCGAGTGTGCGACGGGCGACCTCGACGAGCCGACCTCGGCTGCTCCGGCGCCGGCTGAGGAAGCCCCGTCCGGCGACATGTCCCTGCCCTTCCTGTCTGCCTCGGCCGGACTGCTCGGCACTGTCGCGCTACTCCACGTGCAGTACGGCCGCTGGGAGATCCACGAACGCAACCACTGGGCGCTCGCATTCGACCCCGCCCTCGAACCCCTCAGCTCGCGAACCTGGCCGCACTGGACGTCCTGTGGGGCGATCGCGGACGTGGCGGCACGGCGGGCCATTCATGGCAGAACTCGCTGGTCGAATCTCGACGCCGGCCTCGCCTCCTGACCCGGCCCGCCGACCAGCAGACGTCCGCCCCTGAGGGCGTCCGGCCTTCGGGCCACAAACCCGAAGGCCGGCCCGTCGCTGGGCTTGGGCCGGTCCGGACTTGCCCCGCCTCAACTGGCCGGCGTGTCCCATATGTTCATCGACAGCGGCGTGGCAGTCGCCCAGTACATCGCCGGTTTCGCGACGCATTTCGGGGCGATCATGGGCGACCATTTGCTTGCTATCGTGACCAGCCCGTCTGGTCTCCGCGCTCCGGCTTTGAGCGAACGGTGAACCAGAGCAGACTTGACCCTTCGGGGCTCTGAGCTGCGGGTATGGCCCCAAAATCACCCTTCGGCGGCGGCCACGAGACATGGGTTTACTGAATGCTTTCCAACCTCGACACCGAGGGATGGCGGAAGATGGAAGCCGGTGGATGGACGGTCCGTACGGCTGGAATCAATGCTCTCTCTGACGGCACCAACGCTGGCCCCACCAAGGAAGTGGTTTGGATTCGACTAACCCACGGACCCACGGTCAACCCAGGATTAACCGGGATTAACCGGGGATTAACCGACGGCTCGGCCCGTCGGACTAGGCGCGGTCCAGGTTGATGAGGAACTCCATGGCCCCGGTGTTGCCGGTTTCGGCTGGGCCACCGCTCGGGTTGGAGATGTCCCAGTCGGAAAACGTGATCGGGATCGCGCCGCTGACCTCAATCAGGTCGCCTGAGCGCCGGGCCGTGAGATGAAAGCTGACGGTCCGCGTCACGCCGTGCATGCTGAGGGTCCCCGTCGCCTGCTCGGTGATCTCCGCGCCCCCTGCGGGCACCGACCCCAGGTCGATCGGCTGGGTCAGGGCGAACGTGGCCGTTGGGTACATCGCGGTGTCCATGATCCGGCCCTGGAACTGCTCGTCGCGTAGGGATTCGTCGCTGGTGACCTTGGTCAGGTCGACTGAGAACCGCGCCGTGGTCACCCTGGTGGCCGAGATCGTCAGGCTCCCGGTTACCGCGCTGGTACGGCCGACGGCGGTATGAGACTGGCCGAACAGAGTCTCTTGCACCCTCTAGCCCGCCTGCGAACCGCTGGTCACATCCCACACTCCGTCGACGGCCGCCGTGGTTGTGGGGGTGGGGGAAGCGGCGGCTCGGCTGGGAGCGCTCGTGGAGCTTTCCGAGGACAAGCTCAGCGGGGCTGGAGCTGGGCCTTCGATGAAATGGAAGAACACGAACGGCCCGCCGATCACCACGATCGCGACCACCCCGACCGCACCAATCAGCCAACGCCCCCAGTGGCGCCTCATCGACCGGAACAACCGCATCGTCACCTCCCAGGGATTAAGACTCGCCTGGCTGGCATTGTCCGTGCCTCGCCTCTCGATGTCCTGCGAAAACGCTGACACCCCGCTGAGAAAATTCGGTGTGCGAAGCCCGTTTGCGTCAACAGGTGGGACAGCACCGAGAACCGGGCCAAGTCCCGATACCCCGTATCTCGACCTCTCCACCCACCTCCGGCCTCGACTGGGCGGCCGCCCGGCACCGCTGATCCTCAGGCGACTGAGGAGTAGGGGTAAGTGAAGGCAGCCTGCGGAACCGGAGCGTGGTTCGCTCTTGTCTGAGTAAACAGCGTGTTGCACAGGATGTATTGCACGATCCACAGCAAATGGCGGATACTGCATGGGGTTTCGGCCAGACTGCGACCGTGGTGAGCTTTCTTCTGTCCGCGACATTCGCATGCGGTGTCCTCATAGCTGTCGCCCATGTCATGAACCAGCGATTCATCGCCCCCGTCTACGACGTCGCGGCGAATCTCACTGCCTTCGGGTGTGCCATTGGGGCCTCCATTCTGCTTGGTCACCCAGTCCCCGCGATCCTGTCCGGCGTGGCCGTCCTGTGCTGGCTCGTTCTCGCACGGCGAACGTTCTTCGATCGCCGCGAACGACGTGACGAGGAACCTTGCTGACTAAAGGTGCAGAAATGCCGATACCGACCATCCGGAGTGACCCGGTACGCCGGGCTGGGGTGCCTCCATGCAGGCACTTCGGGGTCGGGTTTGAATCGACGGCGGGCGTCGCGTGGCCCGTTCTCCCAAAGCTGTCCTCCAGGTGGTGGACGTAGGTCGGCGCCGATCGTCAGCGGCGGCGAGCGAACACGAGAGAGGCGGTGAGGGGGCGGACGATCCACCCGTCGTAGCGCGAGTCGATGAGCGCCTCGACCTCGGCGAGCATTGCCTCGCGGGCTTCAGGGTCGGCCATCGCCCGACTGTTCGAGTCGGTCCGCTTGAGCTCCGTGTAGTCCCGAGCCGTGTAGCGCTGGTCCCAGCGGTAGCGATGGATCGAAGGCTCTGCGAACTCTGGCGAGGCGACGATCTCTTCGACGAACGAGGGAACAAGCTCCTCGTGTGTGGGGACAGGGTCGTGCGTTCCCGGCAGTCCGTGGCGGCTGAACACGTGATGGACCTCGTCGAAGAAGCCGCGGTCAGCGGGAGAAGCGACTTGGTTGAGCGCGATCAGCGCCAGGTGCCCGCCGGGTCGGAGCAGGGCCGCCGGTCGGGTCATCCGCGCCTCGGGCGGCACCCAGTGGTAGCTCGATGCGGCCACGACCGCGTCGAACGAGCCCGGCGCGAGGTCGACGTGCTCGAAGGGCCCGATGACGACGTCGACGGTCGGGAGGTTGCGGGCGAGGACGGCTGCCAGGTGGGCACCCAACTCGACGGCGGTCACTCTGGCGCCTCGGGCAACGAGGCCTTTCGTGGCTTGGCCTGTACCTGGACCGACCTCGACCACGGCTGGCGACCGCGGCAGTGCGGCGGCCAGCTCGTCGAAGAGGTCATCGGGGTAGCCGGGGCGCACCCTGTCGTAGAGCTCGGCAACCTCATCGAAGCCAACGCGCCAGGCTTGCGGAAGGTCGGGCATTCACATCTTGCTAGCCCATCACCCCACCCAGATCCACTCATCTGAGGAATTGCCGACCAGCGGAGCGCCGAGTGGGAACCAGTCCGTCATCGCGCAAACGACAACCTGTCCCGAAACGCCGGCTGAAGACGTGAGGCTGCAGTCTCACGACGGAGCGCTGTGACACGATTGCGTCGTATGCCTGCCTCGCCGTACTACCGATCGGATCTGGCGCGCATCCATCACGAAGGGTTCGGGTTCCACGCGGATGCGGTGGCACCCGGGATTCTGACCATCCTCGAGCCCGTCCTGGAGCGGTCCGGGCTCGTCCTGGAGCTCGGTTGTGGATCCGGGTTGTTCACGAAGTACCTCGTCGAGGCAGGCCATCGGGTACTCGCGACCGATGCGTCTCCGGCCATGGTCGAGCTTGCCCGTGACTTCGTTCCCACGGTGCCGGTCGAGGTCCTTCGGCTTCCCGAGGATCCGCTGCCGACCGCCGATGCGATCGTCAGTGTCGGTCATGCGTTGAGCTACCTCGACAGCGAGGAAGAAATCGATCGTTCGCTGGCCGCCATGGCGGGTGCGCTCGAGGACTCCGGGGTCCTCGCGTTCGACATCTGCGACCTGGAGTGGGGATCTGCCCGGCGCGGGCAGCCGCCCGGGGTCTGGTTCGGAGAGGACTGGGTGCTCACGACGCGTCGCTCGGTCATCGGTGATCGGATCTTCCGGCGTGAGATGACGATGTTCGTCCGTGACGGCGAACTCTGGCGTCGTGATGACGAGACGCACGACAACGTGCTCATCGACACCGGCCGACTCCCAGAGTTCCTTGCTCGGTTCGGCGTCGACGCGGACGTCCGCCAGGCCTTCGGCAACGAGACACTGCTTGCCGGACTCGTCGCGGTCGTCGGCCGCCGCCGAGCCCCCTGACCGGGACCACCTGACGCACCTGCCCCATACCGCCGGGACACGGCCGGAGCGGATGGCCATTGCTCGTTCGGCGACGGCACATGTACTCGGAGAGTTCCGGCAACGAAGGCCCACGGACGCCGAGAAGTCCAACGCTCATGAATTATCAATCCGATTCCCGCAAGGAGCGTATTCGGATTCTGTGAGCCGGAGGACCCGTCGCTCGGACCACCACACCGAGCGGCGGCGAGCCGTGATCCCCTGTACCAATCATCTGATCGTCGCACCGCTGTGGGTTGCCTTTGAGGCGAACCTCGGAACTCTGCTTCGCAGCTGCGATGCCGTTGGGGCTTGGGTGGCCGTGCCAGAACCGACCACTATCTCCACGCGCTCAAGGTCGGCGACACTCTCTCATCGCGGCCCTGTTTACATCGGGTTTCCTCCAAGCTCGGCTGGATCGAGCGGCAGCAAAATCGGGGCCCAGATCATTGGGGTCGAGCTGGACGAGGACTCGATCTCGTTGGCCCAGGTCCCTCAAGCCAAGCGCAAGAGCATCATCCTTCTTGGGCACGAACACTCCGGACTTCCTCTCGAGGTGTGGCCGTTCCTCGATCAGGTCGTCGAGATCCCGATGATGGGAGTCGGTAGTTCACTCAATGTGGCGTTCGCTGGTCCGCTACAAGCTCAGTCCACCTTCGCCACACGGTGCGTCTGCGCACCAAGGTGACCAAGGGGCCGGGCTCTCGGGCGGCGGGCCTGGCCATGGCCTACAAGCTGATCGAGTCGGCCCAGACGCGCTGGCGGGCGGTCAACGCACCCCACTTGGTCGCGCTGGTCCGTGCCCGTGCGACGTTCGAGAAGGGGGTGATGGTCGAGCGAACTGACGAGCAGGACCAGGAGGTCGCCGCTAATCGGTCAGATTCTCATCCACAAGTCACAAGTCTTGACTATTTCTCTGAAGGCTCGTGGCTTCCCTCTTCGGAATATCCCGTGGACCAAGAGAGTTGAAGGCACATGTCAGTGAGGATCTGCACCTCTTAGTCTATGGGAAGAGGGGGTACCATCTTCCATTCGGCCAGTTCGACCACGACTCCAGCTGGGCCATCGAGAAAGACCAGTCGGCGATCGTGAAAGTCCATGAGAGCGTTCCTCGGCGTGTGTCCATAGTCCGCAAAACGGGCGAGAGTGGCATCGAGGTCGTCGACCCGGAAGCAGACGTGATTGAAGCCGGACCGGGCGAGGCAGCCGGATCCTTCGTCAACCTCGAGGTGTGGGTGGTGAAAGCGCAGGAGCTGAACCTCTTGGCGCACCGGGGCACCATGGAGCACCAAGGTCACGTGGTCTGCTTCCCACTCGGGGATTCCCATGAATCCCGACATGACCTCACCGGAGGCCACGACCGCCTTGTCGCGCCGAAAGCCGAGAATCGCCAGAAACGTCTCGGCTCCTTCTAGGTCGCTCACCGCCAGCGTGATGTGGTCAAACCCAGCGGACATGTCGCCTCCTTTCGGCGTGCTCGTTCAGCTTCGATGCCGAGTTCGCTCGATCAACTCGTTGCACGGTCGGTCCTCATCGATCAGCTTGGCCGCCTGTTCGTTTCCAGTGACGGGCAGCCCTGAGGGATCGAGCGCGCCGATCTGGACCAGGAGCGATGCTTGATCCCAGTAGATGTGCTCCGACGCCACTCGGCTGTCCTCGAAGCCGGCGACGACCACGACCGGCAGACGCACAGTTTTACCAGTAGGTGCCATGCCGGGTAAGAGAGTATCCATGACGCAGTCGTGGGTGAAGTTCATGATGAGCTCGTCGACTACCCGGTTACTCCCGAGCGTCCTAGACACATGCGTGATGGCGACATCGTCTGGCCAATGCCCGATGAAGTAGGAGTCGTAGAAGGCCCGCACTGCGGCAGCCCCCACGCCGCCGGCCAGCGTGGGCAGGTGGGTGACGCGCGGGTGCTCCGTCATGGTCGCCATGGTGGCGTTAAGATCCTTGGTTTCGAATTCGCTCGCCACATGGGCGTCGAAGACAGCTCCTAAATCAGAGCCAAATGACTCGTTCAACATGGTGCCTCCTCTAGAAATCGAGGATTCTTCTGCATGGTCGGACGGTTCTCTGTCGACATATTCTATGTCCCGAACGGTGAACCTGCCGAGACGACCCTGCGCGGGACGTTAGCGGTCAGCCCCGGCACAAGTAGCCTCAGTGCTGAGCTTCATTTGCTGAAGTTCGCCGATAACGCCTGTGGGTGTCGAGAACCTTGTCCAGGCCTCCCGGCCTGGACTTTGGCGCAGGATTACGGCGAGCACCCGATGGCGACCCTCTCCTTCCTCTACCGAGCGTTCTGTCGCGTCCTCCAGCTGAGCCGACTCTTATGGCGCAGCAACGTTGACTCGCCGTCGAGGTGGTCATGCTCCGACACGAAGTGGCCGTGCTGCGCCGCCAGGTCCATCGACCGGCGCTGGAGCCGGCGAATCGGGCGGTGTTGGCGGGGCTCGCGCGACTTGTTCCCCCGCCACCGTCTCGCCAGCCTCTTCGTCCACCCGGACACCCTGCTGAGATGGCACCTAGACCTCGTCACCAAGCGCTGGTCGTAACCGCACGGGCGGCCTGGTCGGTCTGGCATCCCAAAGGGCGCCACCTCGCTCGTTCTCCGGTTGGCGAAGGAGGACCCGACCTGGGGCTATTGCCGCATCCAGGGCGAGTTCGCCACCATGGGCGTTGCCATCGCTCCCTCGAGCGTCTGGGCGCTCCTGGAGCGCTACGGGGTCGAGCCGTGCCCGCGACGATCGGGGTCGACCTGGGTGGAGTTCCTCGCCGCCCAAGCGAAGGGATTGATGGCGTGGGACTTCTTCCACGTCGACGTCGTCCTTCTCCGCAGGCTCTACGTCCTCGAGTTCATCCACCACGAGACGCGGCTCGTGCGGATCGCCGGCGTGACCGCAAAGCCGGCCGCTGACTGGGCGACCCAGCAGGCTCGTAACCTCTCGATGGAACTCGCCGAAGAGCCGACGGCAGCCAAGTTCCTCATCCGCGATCGCGACATAAAGTTCGCCGCTTCCTTTGACCTCGTCTTCGCCTCCGAAGGCACCTGAAACATCGAGGCCTCGGTCCGGGCACTCCGGGCCAACGCCTTGGTGAGCGCGTCATTGGCACGTTGCTGCGCGAGCGTCTCGCCGGATGATCATCCTCGGCCGCCGCCATCTGGAGACGGTGCTCGCCGAGTACGTCGAGCACTACAACGCGCGCCGTCCCCACTGCTCTCTCCGCCAACGTGCGCCATCCGCGCTCGACACGGTTCCGGAGCACATCGGGCACCCAGACCTCGCCAGGTTACGAAGAACCGATCGTCTGGGCGGCCTCGTCTACGAGTTCCGGATGGTCGCGTGAACTGGTCGGACGAGTTCTCGGCACCCACAAGCGACGAGGGCTCGGCGCTGAGGTGTCTCAACTCGACCGACAAAGGTCTCAAACTCCCGCCGTTGGTTTAGATCCACAGGTTCTGTCGTCACGCTTCCTGGGAAAGGCGCACTGATTCGGCTGTCCCTGTACGTCGGGCCGCACCCAAAAGTGCCCCCGTTCCCGGTTTCGCGACGCAGCAGGCCGGCCAAAACGGACCGCCTGCTTGCTATCGTGAGCACCCAGTCGACTGCGAAATATCGACCGGAGGCTGAGCGAGTCAATCCGAGCAATAGGGACGAGATGACCCTCTGAACTGGCGATTCGCCGCCTGAATCCACGTTTCGGAGATCGGTCACGAGACATGGGTTTACTGAATGCTTTTCAACCCCGGTACCATTGGGCGGGTAGCGGAGGATCGCCCACGGTTCGGTGGCCGCTCCATACCTCACCTCTGAGATCAATGCCTCATCCCTCACGGCACCGGCGCTGGTCCTTTCCCTAAACCCGCCTAAATCGCACATCGGCGAGACCCCTTGCTCGTGCAAGAATCCCTCGTAAGCTCGCCGGTCGGCTCCTATCGGGGCAGAAACGCGAGGGGAGAACACGATGTCGCCTGACGACCGTACGGCGCTGGCAGCCGAAGCTTTCATCTACGGTTTCCCGCTGGTCTTCGACCTTCAGCAGGTCGATCGCTTCGTCGGTAGCGGCATGAGCAGTGTTCCGGCGACACCTTTCAATCGATTCGGTCACGCCACGGAACTTGCAGGCCCCGAGGCCACGTTCGTCTCGATCAACAACGACACCATTTACTCAATCGCCCAAGTTGACCTCAGTGGCGGTCCGGTGCGTCTCGAAGTGCCTGATACCGCGGGTCGTTACTACGTCCTCCAGTTCGTCGACGCCTGGACGAACAACTTCGCGTACGTCGGACACCGCTCGACGGGCACGCAGGCTGGTTCGTACCTCCTGGTCCCGCCGACCATTGAGGGCGATATGCATGGGGAGGCCTCGGTGATCCACTTTCCGACGGACGTTGGCTCCATTGTTGGCCGTTGGGCCGCGAACGGCGAGGACGATCTGCCAGCCGTGGGGTCGCTGCAGGGGCGTTTGACCTTGAGTCCGACGGCCGACGGTTCAACACGAGGTCTCCCGACACCGAACCCCTCTGTTCCAGAGGAGATCGCCTTCTTCGAGCAGATGCGGGTCTGGATGCAGGCGTTTCCCCCAGCCCCAAGGGATCTGGCGTATCAGGAACGGTTTCGGGATCTCGGTCTCTTCGAAGTCGAATCACCTTTCGTGGATCCCGACCCCGACCTACTCCAGGCACTGCGCGATGGACTCATCCAGGGCCGAGAACGGATGGAGCACGCGCTCAGATCTAACCCCAGTCCGATCCAGAACGGATGGATGCTGACGTATCACGTCTTCGACTACAACCTCGACTTCTTCGAGGTCGGAGCACTCGATGCCGATCAATGGAAGATCGAGAGCCAACCTGAGGTCCGCTACACACTCAGGGCTGGTGCTGCGCGTGGCGGCCTCTGGGGCAATCATGGCTATGAAGCCGCGTACGCCATGATCTACGTCGACGCAGAAGGTCAGCAGCTCAATGGTGCGTCTCGATACGAGCTGCACTTCGATACTGCCCCGCCTGTCGGTGCGTTCTGGTCGGTGACCATGTACGACACGCCGGAGTTCTTCTTGGTGAAGAATCCGATCGGGCGTTACTCGATCGGCGACCGTACCCCAGGGCTGCGAACAAGCGACGGATCCCTCACGATCTTCATGCAGACAGACCAGCCCGACAGTCCCGACGAGCGAGCCAACTGGTTGCCGACACCGAGCGGAGACTTTCGCCCGATTCTGCGGATGTACGAGCCCGACGAGTCTGTGTTCGACGGGAGGTACGAACTTCCGCCGATCACTCGGCGGCCATAGCCGCCCCTTGGACTCCCACTTCGCGATCATTACCCCCTGAACTCTGGCCGAGAAGTCCCACACCCAAAGTGCGCTCGCTGTTCTCTTCGCTTGGCGGATACCAGAAGGCGTGGCTGCCGCGCGATCTCGTCGCCGGTCTCACCGTGTGGGCCGTGCTGGTACCCGAGGCTCTGGCCTATGCCAGCATCGCCGGTGTATCACCCGAGGTTGGTCTCTATGCCGCGCCGTCTGCTCTTCTGTTCTATGCCGCCTTCGGGAGTTCGAGGCACTTGGTCGTGGGGCCGATGTCGGCCACTGCCGCGCTTTCAGCTGCCGGCGTCGGCTCCGTGGTGGCCGGGAACGCGGGTACGTATGCCGCCTTGACTGCCACCCTAGCGATTACCACCGGCGTCCTCGCGCTCATCGCCGGTCTGGCCCGTCTGGGCTTCATTGCCAACTTCATCTCCGAACCGGTGCTCAAGGGCTTCATCATCGGCCTGGCCCTGACCATCATGATCGGCCAGGTCCCCAAGCTCCTCGGCGTGGGAAAGGGCACCGGTGACTTCTTCGCCCAGCTCGGACACATCCTCTCCGAGCTCGGAGAGGTCAGCGGATCCACGGTCCTTGTGGGTGGCGCCTCGCTCGCCGTGCTCCTCGGTCTGCGCCATTTCGCACCGAAGATTCCGGCCTCACTCGTGGTGGTACTGGTCGGCATCGTCGTGGCGAAGGCGGCCCATCTCTCAGCCCATGGGGTCGAGCTCGTTGGCCACATCCCGAGCGGACTGCCCCACTACGGGTTCCCGAGCGTGGGGACCGAGAGCTACCTGCATCTGGCCGGCCCGGCCGTTGGCATCGTGCTGGTGGGATTCGCTGAAGGGTTGGGCGCCGCCAAGACGTACGCGGCAAAGGAACGCTACGACATCGATGCCAACCGGGAGCTGATCGGCCTCGGTGCGGCCAACGTCGCGGCGGGGTTGAGCTCTGGGATGGTGGTCAACGGAAGCTTGTCGAAGACCGCGGTCAATGGTGGGGCCGGAGCGAAGACCCAAGCGTCGGGGCTCATCGTGGCGGTGCTGACCGTAGTCACCCTGCTCTTGTTGACCGGGCTGTTCGAGGATCTTCCTGAGACCACTCTGGCTGCGGTGGTGATCGCGGCCGTGCTGGAGTTGGTGGACGTCGGAGCCATGCAGCGGCTGTATCGGTGTGTAAGCGGGCCCCTCAAGGCGATGTACGGGCCGGCGGCGCGGGCGGACTTCATCGCTGCGTGCGCGGCCCTCCTCGGCGTCATGGTCTTTGACACCCTGCCCGGACTTTTCATCGGAATCGGAGCATCAGCCGTCCTGCTCGTCTACAAGGCGTCTCGCCCGCACGTGGCCGAACTCGGGCTCGATCCGGCGCACCCGGATCGCTACGTCGATCGCTCAAGAGACTCACGCGCCGCGCCGCCTGTGGGCGTGGTCATTTTGCGGATCGAAGGCCCGCTGTTCTTTGCCAACGCGGATGGCGTAGAGAGAGTCATCAGAGTCGCCAGCGCCCGAGCGGACGTGCGCGCCATCGTCCTCGACGCCGAGACGATGGCGGCGATCGACGTGACCGCAGCAGACATGCTCGGCGGTCTGGCTGATCGGCTCCAATCGGGCGGCGTGCGCCTTGTCATGGCGCGTGAGGTGGGTCAGGTCCGCGACGTACTCTCAGCAGCCGAAGCTGGCCACGGAGCTTTCGATGTTTACCCGACTGTACGAGCGGCAGTCGCTGCAGTGACAAGAGACGGCTTGGATTCGCCGGATGGCTTGGACCTCTGACTTCCGCCAGCTAGGGGATGACCAGGTTGAAGTGGGGATCGAACGTGTCGAGCACGGAGGCAAGGCGCTCCAGAGTGCCGGCGTCGCCATCGGCGGTCAGGCCGGTGTTTTCGATGATGGCCTTGGCATTTCCAGGTTGGAGGAGCAATGTAGCAAGGGCTGCTTTGGGCCCGGTAAGGGTGAGCGTGGCGGCGCCGGTGTGGCCTGGCCGGGCGTTGAGGACGCCGTGACGCACCCACATGTGCCAGTCACCTCCGGCGTCGGTGAAGGTGAAGTTCATAGCGAGGTCGATGGTGCCAGCGGCGTCGCCGATGAGATGGATGGCCGTGTAGTCGAACAGCAAGTCGATGGGCATTCCCAAGATGCTGTCCATGGAGGCGGTGGTTGGGGTGCCCTCGGTGAGGACGCCTTCGCGCAATTCCTTGGCGGCGCTGAGACAGATAGCCCGGTACTGGGTGTTCTCTTGCTGGTAGCCGAGTTGTTCGTAGGCGTCGGCTTGGAGTTCTTTGGCTTCGGTGTCGTCTGGATCGGCGAACACGGCGTGGTGGAGCACCTGGACGGCCCAGCGGTAGTCACCGGACTCGATCGCCCGCCGTCCTTCCGCGAGAACCTGGTCCCGTCCGATCAAGTCGAGGTGGCGGCGAGCATTGTCGGCTGGGACGAGCGGCAAGATAGAGGCGGGATCGCCGTCCCAGTAGCCGAGCTCTTTGTAGAAGACGGCCCGCACGTTGTGGTGCAACCCCCCGTGGTAGTAGCGGTTGTACCACTTGGTGGCCAGGGCTTCGGGGAGCTCGACCTCTTCGGCCGCTTCGAGCGAGGTCAGCCCCTGGTTGGCCAACCTGATGGACTGATCGTGGATGAACTTGTACATGTCGCGCTGGTCTTCGAGGAACTGCACGACCCTTTCGTTGCCCCAGATGGGCCAGGTATGGGGACCGTAATGCACCTCAACCTCATCCCCCCACAACACCAGCGTCTGATCGAGATAGCGAGCGAAGTTGCGGGCATCGCGGGTCCGCGCCCCGCGCAACGTTTGGATGTTGTGCATCGAATGATTGGCGTTCTCACCACAGGTCAGCGCCTTGATAGCTGGGATCCAGATGTGCAGCTCTTCGGGCGCCTCAGTGTCGGGGGCGTAGAGAAACTCGAAGTCCCAGCCGCCGAGGTTGCGGGTTTCACCGGTCTTTGTGATGGGGTCGGTCGGAGCGATGAAGGAAATGCGCCACTCTCCGTACTTGCTTGTACCTGGTCCTAAACCGATGGTCACCAGGCCTTCGTGGCAGTGCGGCAGCAGCAGCCCGAACGTATGGGACACCCGCCGGGACATGGCATTGCCGACCAGCACATTCTCACCCAGGGCGAACTTGGTGAACGACTCAATCGTGCCTGGAGCGATGAGCGGTATCTTTCCCGAGGCGACGTCTTCTTCGGACACTACGCCCTTGATACCGCCGTAGTGATCAGCGTGAGTGTGGGTGTAGATCACCGCGACTATCGGCTTGGTGTTCTTGGTGTGGGACCGGAAAAGCTCCATGCTTGCTTCGGCCAGGTCGACGCTGTTGGTGGTGTCAATGATGACGAGTCCCTCTGGCGCGTCGACGATGGTCAGATGGGCATCGCCGCGCACTTGATACAGGCCTTTGACGACCTCGAACAGTCCTTCCCGCTTGATTAATTGGGATTGTCGCCACAGGCTCGGATTCACTTCCGGCGGGGCGGCCTCGTCATCGGTGATGTAGTCGAGTACACGCGGGTCCCAAAACACGACACCGTCGTCACGCGTCAATACTTCCCCGTCAAAGGACGCCAAGAATCCTGTATCGACGTCGATGAAGTCGGCCCGATCGCCCAGCGGGTATCGACCCGCCGCTGCCTCGTTCACGTCACTGGTAAAACCCGACGCCGCCTTCGGTTCGTTCGCCATCGCAGCCCCCTTGCTCCTGAACTCCACCCAAGCACCGGGGTTGGCCCCCGATACACACCACAGTCTTCGTGGAGCATAATCAGCACTTCTTGAATGCCCTCCGGGCGTTGCCATTTGCCGTGTATTCCCCTATGGATCGAGAGTCGAAGTGAGCAGGCCTTCGTGTCAGGGGGCTTGTTGAGGCGCCTAGTGAGTCGGGCGGCGACGATCAGTTCGACGAACGCCTGGGAGCGCGTGGGATGACACCGAGCAGGCCAAGCAGTCCGGTCGCGCCCGGGCCCGCATAGCCGGCGGTGCCGCAACTTCGGGGACGATGCGCGCGTTGTCTCGGGCTGCTCGCCGCGCGGGCGACCGTCGGATCCTGCCATGTACGAGGACCGGCCGCGAGGGGATCGCCCACCTGTGAAGGGTCAGGCGACACCGCGTTCCCCGCGTAGTCGTAGTCGAACGGGCGGTCACGAAGCGGTGGGGAAGCCGGTCCGAGCCCGGACCACTTCAGGCGCCTCGCCGGACATTTCTGCAGCCAAACACCGCCCGAGCCGGCTGTCACCTGCTGCTTGGCCTTTCCCGATCCGGCGGCGATCGCCGCTCACGCCGCCAGGTGAGGCCTGCTCAGAGCAGCGCACGCTTCTCTGTCACACGATCGCAGACCTCTTCCCAGGTAGGAAGGGGGCCGGCGCCGAAGTAGAGCTCGGGCATGGTCACCTCGTAGGCCGCCCGGAGCCGGGCTGAGATGTCGGTGGTCGAGTCGAACGCCGGGGACGTGGCGAAGCCGCCGGCCGGGCGAAGCTCGATGCCGTCTCCTCCGAAGAAGGCCCGGTTGATCTCCTCGACGCTTTGCATCACCTGTTCGGTTTGGTCTCGGTCGGCGAGGAGGTCGAGCACCAGTCGGTCGCCCAAGAGCCGGTACACGTCGTAGAAGTGCCGGCCGCTGCGCCGTTCGATCGATGCATCGGTGCTGAGTTGCTGGGCCAAGGCGTGGATGAAGACGAGCTTTTCGAGGAGGGTGCGTCCCGGGTGAAGGACTGCAACCTCGAATGGCTTGAGGTCGTCGAACTCGAAGATGTCGGTCCCGGCGGCTTCGAGCACGTCGCCGAGGAGAGAGCTGATCGGCACGGGCGCGTGGGGATGGGACCCGCCTCGGACGCCCATCTCGAGGAGAAGGCTGGTGCGGATGAGCGCGGTTGGCTCTCTGGTGGCGGGGTAGGTGATCTCGTAGGAGCGATGCCGGCCGGTCTCGCTTCCACCAACCCCACTCGCCGATCCGCCGGCACCGGTGGCCGCGCTGTCGGCCATGGCCTTCATGAGCTTGTCGGTGGTGCCGCGCCCGCGTTCGCCCGGGAGGACCAGGATGTCGATGTCTTCGGAGAAGCGCTCCACCAGTCGGTAGCCCTTCGAAAGGCTGGTTCCGCCTTTGAAGATGAAGTCGCCGTCGAAGTCGCGGCCGAGCACGCGGAGGACCTCGCTAACCCAGTAGTCCTTCTCGACCGCTGGGGGGCTGATCCCGAGACGCTCGGCGGCAGCGTCGAGAGTGGGCCCAAACTCGTCCAGGTCCGCGAAGCGGGCCACCAGCTCAGCCGACGAGAGCCAGATCGCGGCGGACGGACTCGCTGCGTGCCGGGCGGACGCCGTCGCTCATCTCCGGCCGGCCGAGCGCGACGAGGAGGCGGCGCAGTCGCTCTCGGACCCGGGGCGGCTCGGTCTCCGACGCCCGAGCGACCCGGTCGAGACGGACCGTGCCATCGTTGGCGAGTCGCTCGATCCGCTCGACGGCATTGGTGACAGAAACCTCGACGAGGCCGTCCCAGTCCCGCAGTACTTCCAACAGCGCGACTTCGGCCGGCCGTAGCCGTTCGTCGCGACGTTTAGTGCTGGCTGCCCGGCTGACATAGTGGACAGAGCCAGGATTGCGAGGTGATCGACCCGAAACGGCGATCTCCTCCCGGCGGGCCACCTGGGTCGACAGGCCGAGCGCCAAGGCGGCGCTCCATCCGGCCGGACCCGAACCGGTCCCACCCACGACTGCGTCGGCGAGACGGCCGGGCGGCGGGGGAGCCATGCCCAGTCGGGTAGGCGTGCCGCGCCAGTAAAGGCCACGCCGGACCCGCCGCACCTCTCCGGAGCGGGCCATTCGCGACAGGGCTTGGGCGACCGCGTCAGGGGAGCCGTCGAAGTCCTCGGGGCGCCAGAAACGGTCCCGCGAGGCGAGGATCCGCTTGCGGACCTCCGCTGTCAGGCTTGTCGTGCTCATGGGTGCCATCGTACCACGGGCGTTGGTAAAGCAATACGCGAAGTTGACAGTCTGGCGCTTCTCTCGCGACTAGTGTGTCGCCTGGTCTGCCAGACTGTGGCATCGGGGCGTGGAGCCCCCCATCTGGGATCGAGAGGGGCCGGTTGGGTGGCCCTGACCGCGTCTGGGAGCCCCTTGGTTAGCGTGGGCACCTCTCGGCCGTAGGACGCCGTCTGCTTGCTATCGTGACTGCCCTGCCGAGCTTTGGCACCAGCGGGTGGCTGAACCAGGAAGCTTGAGCGGTTGCTTGCCAGCTGGTTCCCTGACCTGCCGGTACAGGCTCAGAATGGTGCTTCAGATTCCCGGGACGAGCCATGGGATTACTGAATGCTTTCCAACCTTGAGATCGTGGCGATGGCTACGGAGGATGGCCCCTGTCTCGACGCGATCCTGGATGCCAAGCGCAGCGATCGTTGTCTCCTACTGCGCTCGAGGCTCTTCTTTTTGGAAGAACGTCGCTGTTGGATTGCTCTCCCTTTCTTCCATGCTCCCGGACGCAGCCGACAGCCGCGACGTTCGTACGAGGGCCGCTTACCGGGCATTTCACCGGGCGGGTCTTGCGGGGCATGTTCGCGTGAGCACCATCTCCCACGTACGGCGTTGCCGTAGGGGGTTCGGCTTACGAGGATAATTCGCGGGCTGGAGGTCGGTTGGCGGAGCGGAGCCCCGTTCGCGAAATACAGCAAGATCGGCCGTGGGACCGCAAAGGAGCGTCACCAGACCGAGCGTTCGGGGACAGTCAGCTGTCCTCAGAACCTTAGGATCAAGTCCAATATCCAATCCGAGGAGCTGATCCCCGCCGTGGGCAAACTCATCTACTCAGCGATCACATCTCTCGATGGCTATATAGAAGACGAGGATGGCAATTTTGATTGGGCGGCACCAGATGAAGAGGTGTTCGCCTTCGTCAACGAGCTCGAGCGGCCGATTGGTACTTATCTTTACGGCCGACGTATGTACGAAACGATGGCCGGATGGGAGACCGATGAGTTCATCGGGGACCGACGTCCTGTCATGGTGGACTTTGCCGAGATTTGGCGTGCCGCGGACAAGGTCGTCTTTTCCAGAACCTTGAAGTCGGTATCGAGCGCAAGAACCCGGATCGAGGCAACGTTCGACCCCGACCTGATCCAGAAAATGAAGTCCTCAGCGAAAAGTGACCTGACTGTTGCTGGTGCCGAGCTGGCAGCGCTCGCGTTTCGGGCAGGGTTGGTCGACGAGTGCCATCTCATTCTCAATCCGGTTGTGGTGGGTGGTGGAAAGCAGGCTCTGCCGAGCAAGGACCGCACACGGCTTGAGCTTCTCAATGAGGGGCGATTTGGCAACGGCGTTGTCCACCTGCACTACCGCGTAACCAATTGAAGACTGGCCTTGTACCGGTGAACTGGGCTACCCAAGAGACCCCGAGACACGTTCTTCTGATAGCAACAAGTCTGAAGCCGTTGCCGAGGAGGTAAAGCGTGGATCACGAGCAATGTGCCACCTGCGGTTTCGATGGCAGTGAGTACGATCCGGAGCAGCTGTTGGACGCGATTCGAGGCCTTGGACCGCAATGGATTCGCCTCTTGTCCCAGGCTGGCGACGAACTTCGGCTGAGACCAGCCCCTGAAACCTGGTCGGCGCTCGAATATGCCGCTCATAGTCGGGATGTCACAGCACTCCACGTCTTCGGCGTCGAGCAGGCGCTGACAGTCGATGAGCCCAGATTTCCCGAGATAGCCGGGGACGAACTCGTGCAGAGCGCCTCAGCGAGCTATGCCGCACAAGACCCAGGTCTTGTTGGGACGGAGCTCGAAAATCAGACTGGAAGGCTTGCCGATTTGGCCGAGGAATCAGGGCCTACCTCATGGTCCCGAGGCATCACTATCGGTGACTCGCGGAGCGATGTGCGTTTCCTTCTCGAACATGCCCTCCACGACTCGCACCACCATTTGGCGGATGTGGAGAATGGCCTCTCCATTCTGAGGTCGAGATCCCACTGACGCTGGTCGCCAGAGCTATGAGGTTCCCGCTGCGGGACGGTCCGTCGAAGGGTCGCTCACAGCGCGACTGACGCTCGCGAAACCGTCAATCTGAAGCGGTCGTGCCGTCTCGTTCCGAACCAGTGGCGCCGCTCCCACTTCCTATTCTGCACCTCTGCGCGACCCCCCAGCCTTTCGTAGATTCGTTCCCAGCTGGCGATGTCAGGTTTCGACCCATCGCTCGGGTGGGCTCATGCTGTCGGGTAGTTGGTCGAACCAACCCAGCACCGCTGTCTCGTATGAGATGCCATATGCCAGCGTCACCCGCTGGTCGTCGGGCACGCCGCCCGACTTCAGCTCGCGGTCCAAGGACCGGTATCGCTCGAGGCGTTGAGCGTGAACGGCGCGGTGTCGAGAGATGGTCTCGCGTAGCTGCCCGGGATCGATCGCGTCGGCAAAGGTGAGTCTGAGCAGGAGCGGGATGCGCAGGTTCTCGGGCTCCGGAACTGTATTGACCCAGTCCCCGAATGCCGCCCGGCCCTTGTGCGTGAGCTCATAAGGCTGGCGATCGCGTGGCCCCACTTGGCCGCGCTTCAGGAGTCCTCGATCGGCAAGATCGGCCAGTTCCCGGTAGACCTGACTGCGGGTAATCGTCCAGAAACCCCCGATCACGACCTCGGCTTCGGCCACGAGGTCGTAACCCGAGCGCGGCCCATTGCGGAGTAGCCCAAGGAGAGCCCCGGCCGTGGCGTTCAGGCGTTCGACCATCCTTCTCCTAACTTGACAGACCACTTTAGACGGTCCATTGTAGACGGTAAAGTCAGTTGGGAGGCGCATATGCCAACGATGTTCACTCTGCCCTGGCGCTGGACCGAGCAGGCGCGACCGGAGTCGACGGTGGTTTTTGCCAGTCGTTTCGACGGCGCTGGCCTTCAGGCCGGTTGGCGGCTGTTCGTCGGTGGGATCCGACTCCGGCGCGCCGTTTTGCGCAGCCCGGGCGCGCTTGGCGTGGGCCTGCGGGCGCACCCGCTCAAGGGCCGCTACTACACCGTGTCAATGTGGGACAACGAGACGGGCCTGCTGGCGTTTGCCCACAGTGCCGACCACCAAACGGCCGTGCGCCATATAACCGAACTGGGAACCGTGGCGGGGATCCTGCTGTCACGCGAAGGCGACGCCCGGCGGCCCCGGTGGAACGAGACGATCCGGTGGTTGGCGACAGCCCAGCCTGGTCCGTACCGCCGAGATTCGACGCGACACCAGGCACCTGACCCATCGGGTCGAAATTGTGCGTGACGGCGGTCCGGCCACCTCGAATTCTCGGTGTGAAATTCGATCACCGCTTCGGGTCGCCGGGACTGTGCACCGAAGCAGCTGATCTGCGTCCAACCGCGACCGGCCGTGCCGACGATCACAGCATTGACAAATTCGGCGTTATCTCCTTGTGAAGTACCTCCACCATGCCTGTGAGGGATCCTCCCTTGACTCTCCCCCTACGGGAGACCAGAGGATGTTGACATGAGTTCAATCTGCAAAGACATTGATGTTCACATCTCGGCCACTGAGGTATGGGAGGCCATGCGGGACTATGGCGCCGTTCATGAGCGTGTAGCCCCGGGATTCGTGGTCGACTGTCATTTGGACGGTCCAGACCGCGTGATCACCTTCGCTTCGGGCGGTAAAGCTCGGGAGCGGCTGGTCTGCTTGGATGACCGGCGGCGCCGCCTTGTCTATACGGTGGTCGAGGGTGGCCTCGCCTTTGAGCATCATCAGGGCACGGTCGAAGTGTCAGATCCCGGATCCGACGCAACCGGCTGTCGGGTCATCTGGACCACGGACTTCCTACCGGAGGAACTCGCCCCCGCCATCGAGGGCTTGATGAGTCAGGGGGCCGCAGCGATAGCCCGCGCCTTCTCCGAGTAGGACCATACTGCTGTCATGACGACTCTCGTCGGCATCGGCGATTTCTCCAAGATGACTTACCTGAGCATAAAAGCACTTCGCCACTACCACGAGGAAGGAGTACTCGAACCGGCCGCTATCGACCCGGCCACCGGTTACCGCCGCTACACGACGAGCCAAGTGCCCATCGCCCAGGCCATTCGCAGGTTTCGTGATCTGGAGATGCCGCTCGATGAGATACGACTGGTCCTACAAACCCCTGAAATTGCCACGCGCAACCGGGTGATTCTCGGACACTTGGAGCGAATGCAGCAACAGCTCGAGCAGACCCAACTAACTGTGGCGTCTCTGCAGGCGGTACTGAGCAACGAACTTCACAGCGAGGGTCAGGTCGAGGTCCGACGGCTACCTTCCATGAGCGTCCTGACAATGGTTTCGTCCGTGTCCTTCGATGATTGCGCAACGTGGCTCGAATTCGCTCAGGCCACACTCCACGCGAAAGTCGAAACAGCCGGCACCACGAAAGTTGGTGCCGATGGCGCCCTCTATTCGGATCAATTCTTCGAAGCTGGCGCAGGTGAAGTTACGGCGTTCCTCCCGGTCACCGCAGGTGCCAAGGACATTGAACAACTCCCAGCCATCACCGTGGCGCTGCTAGTCCATGACGGGCCATTCAGCGACCTCGACCGGACCTACGGAGCGCTTGGGACAGTCGTCGCAGAACGCGGCATCGGCGGTCGTGGCCCAATTCGCGAACACTACATCGGCGCCACTACCACCGAAGTGTGCTGGCCGGTGACTGCAGGATGAAAGAAGCCATTATGTGCTGCAGCGACCACCGCCCGAGCAAACGCGTGGCTGACACACGAAGCAGCCTTCGTCCGCTACAGCGGCATCACCCCAAAACGGATTGGAGATAATCGGCGATCCGTCGCACCAAAGAAGACCGCGACGGACGCCCGGTCAGCGATCGTCTTGTGGGAAACTGCCGGGGTCGGCCGGCAACGGTGTGTCTGGGTGACGCTGGAAGGCGTGGACCATCAGCGACCTGCCCAATGCCCGACTCTGGCGTCATACCTCTCGATGCCCACTTCTCGGACCGTCCTCCGGCGACTGGTCCTCCGCTTGCTGCATGAGAGCGGCGGCCCTTCCAGCCGATTCTCCAGCTGGGACTACGAACATCACACTTGAGACCGGTCTCACCAGTATCGGTTTATCCAGGCTGGTCCCGCTTTCCCGAAGGTATTGATCAGCCAAGCCGATCCAGGCGTCGATGCACTGCCCGTAGAACGATTGCTGCTCGTACAGTCGCCCGACGAGGATTCTCAGGGCTCCGAAGATCGCCGAACTGCTTGGCGCGAGATCCCATTCGGTCGTAGCGATATGAACGCGCTCAAGCGAAGGGTGTGCCAGGTGTCGGTCGATACGGGTCAAATGCTGCTGAAGAAAGTCGACTGCGGCAGTACCTAGTGCCTCCCCCGGGTCCCAGTCCGCGCTCATCGTCATAGGCGTGATGTCGAGGTTGCTCTTCCAGGCGCGGGCGTGGTTCTTGCCAGGACGTCCGATGACGAACTCTATGAGGCAGCGCTGATGGGTGAGTGCGGCCTCTAGGAACAGTGTGCCTCGCATCAGGTCCTGCTCAGTATCCACTGCGATCAGAGCGCGTGCGAGCGCGAGCGTTTCCCAACCGATGATTCTCGCGTGCAGCCATGTGTGCATCCATTGCCGCTTCTCATCGTCAGTAAGCGGCCGGTCTGTTGGGAACACCATCGCGCCTTGTTCCTCCTCGTCGTGTCCAGCGATCATCACAGACATGTGGCCCGGTACGGGAATGTCTGCCCCCCTGGCCGTTGCCCGTTCACGTCAACGACGGTCCGCTGCAGGATCCTCTTGGGGGCACGAGAGTTGGCGTGGCGGGTCAACTGCTAACTGCGCGCTAACCCGCTCACTCCGGCACTTCGGGGTCATGCCCCACTTGCTTATGACGGCGGACAACTGGGCACCTTGGCCTGTTTCCGCTCGGAGTGAGCGAAAATGGACACCGTGGCTGACATAGCTGAGACCATCACAACTTCCCTCGGCCCTTGGGGTGCCCCCTCGTGCGTCGTTGCCCTCGGTCAAGGAGCGGGGGTTACGTGTCACGTCGGCGGGAGCCAAGCCGACGTCAGCCCCGAGACCCTCTTCGGCATTGCCTCCGTCACCAAGACCCTCACGACCGTCCTCGTTCTTCAGCTGGTCGCCAAGGGCCGTCTCGACCTCGATACACCGATCACCTCGTACCTGCCGTGGTTCGAGTTGGCTGACGCCCGGGCTACCAGCTGTCTGACCACGCGGCACCTGCTCACACATACGAGCGGAATCGATGCTGCCGACGACTTCACTGATACCGGCGAGGACGATGGCTGCCTCGAGCGCTATGTGCACGACGTGGTCTCCGGTTCCGAGGTCCTGCATCCCGTTGGCGAGCGTTGGTCATATTGCAACGCGGGCTTCAGCGTCCTTGGGCATCTGGTCGAGGTTCTCTCCGGCGCGTGCTGGGACGACATCGTGACCGACTCGATTCTTCGCCCGTGTGACATGAGCGGCCGCACGCGCTACCGCTTAGCTCGGGGCGCACCCGTGGCGACCGGCCACCGCACGAACTTCGACACCGGCGAGGTGATCGCCGATGATCACCGACCGCCGCGGTCCATCGGACCCGCCGGCAGCACGCTGTTGCTCTCGGCTGGCGACCTGGTCCGATTCGCTCAGCACCTAATGGGCGGAGATCTCCTCCCACCTGAGCTGCTGGCTGACATGTGGAGGGTCGAAGCCACGTCGCGGAGCCGGGAGCAGGGGCTGGGCTGGATCGTTCGGAGCTCAGATCCCCTTGTCGTCGGCCATGCCGGGAACGGCCGGATCTTTACCGCCTTCCTCGCCCTTCGCCCGGACACTGGCCAGGTGCTTTCCGTCACTGCGAACGGCGAGGGCGCTTCTCTTGTCGCATGGGCGCTTTCCCAAAGCCTCTTTCCCCAAAGCACCCAGCGACGGCCCGCTGCACCGTCACCGAGACCCGAGATGCCCGAGGAGGCAGCTTGCGGCGTGTACGCCCGCCGGGGCGTCACCATGAACTTCAACGTGGAAGGCGGCGAGTTGGTTCTCTCCTCGCAGCTGGACCCGTTGATCACCGGCATCGAGGAAAAGCTTTCACCCATCCCCTTACAAAGGGTTGGTCCGACCAGCTTCAGTGCTCGACGGCCATTTGCTCCGCTGCCCACCGTCTGGGACTTCGCCGACCTCAATCATGAAGGCCGTCCCCTCTCGGTCTTTGCGAGTCGGTTGGCCCTCCGAGTGGAGTGACCGAGTCCGCCCAACAACATCAAGTAGCTAGTCACAGAGGTGCCCCCGTTTGGCGGAGGCAATAGCCCTGTTCCTGCCACCGAACGCCGGATGGCGGACGCGGCCCCGACTGTGTTTGGACCCTCGGCCTGATCCAGAATGGTTCGCGTGGGTCGGTCGTGGGTTGCCGTATGTGGGGCCACCATCGCTGTGCTCGTACTTGGGCTAGTCGCGCTGTTTGGCGCTGGCGATAGCACTTCGCCGGAAGGCCAGTCCCGGCCTCCATCGGTCCAGCAGAGTTCCCGGCCCTGTCTGGCGCCCGGCTTTGTCGGTCAGCCAGCTCTGTCAGGTACTGCGCTCGTGGCGTACCTGAACCCAAAGGGGATCGCGGCTGCGGCGGCTCATGGGTCGCATTTCATCGAGATAACGATTCCTGCTGGAGGTTGCGCGAATCCGAGGACTCAATCAGCAACGTCGCTGAGCTACTCACTTACCAGGGGGATCAGACCGGGCCAAATCGCATTTGTCTGGGACCAACTGATGAAATCGGGATACTTCGATCGGATCACGGAAACAGACACATCGATCTTCTAAGTCTGACCTTGCGATACGTGACCCAGAACGCCGGTTATACATGTGATCCACCTCCTGGGATAGGCATCCGGGGGAACCTCCTCGGGTGCGAACCCGACCAGGAGGTGTGCGGTGAAGTGGAGTCCCTCGTTCGAGTATCACGTCGGTCCCGACGGTGAACGCGTCTATCGGATCGGCAATCAGCTTGTCGACGAGTTCTTGGAGTTCGTGGTGGGCCGGGCCCGTCCGAACACCGTGCGGGCCTATGCCCATGACCTGAGCGTCTTCTTCCGCGTGGTGAAGAAGGACCCGCTCGAGGTGCGGCCCAAGGACGTCATGGCCTTCGTCACTGCGCAGCGGCGACCCAAGCCCGGGGCCGAGAACGTGGTGCGCATCGCCGATGGCTCTGCGGGACTTTCGGCCGCGACGATCAAGCGGCGCCTCGCGGCGGTCTCGAGCTTCTATGGCTACTTGATCACCCGCGACGACGTCGACGTGACGACCAACCCGGTGCCCCGGGGCATTGCGACGCGTCAGAGCCGGTCGCGTGGCGGTCGGGGCCTGCCGCTCGTGCGCGGGGTGCGCCGACTGCCCCGGATCCTCGACCCCGACGAGATCGACGCGCTCATGGAGGCGCTGCGCACCGAGCGCGACCGCGCCATGGCCCAGGCCATGGTGCTCGGCGGCCTGCGGCGCTGTGAGGTGCTGGGGTTGCGTCTCTCGGACCTCCGTCTCGGCGAGTGGCGGGTGCTCATCAGAGAAGGCAAGGGTGGACACGAGCGCCTGGTGCCGCTGTCTCCCACCTTCTTCTCGACGGTGGCTCGCTACATGGACCACGAGCGACCACAGACGTCGAGCGACGCGCTCTTCGTCGCGCTCAAAGGGCCCCGGCGCGGCCAGCCGCTTTCGATGCCAGGCCTGCAGCAGATCATCCGGGACGCGCGGCTGCGCGCTGAACTCAGCCACGGCACCTGCCACGAGCTACGCCACACCTGCTTCACCCGTCTGCGCGAAGCCGGCATGGCCATCGAAGCCATCCAGGCCCTGGCCGGACACCGCTCCATCACCTCGACGCGGGTCTATCTCCACCTGAGCGTCGACTGGCTCGACGACGAGTACCGCCGGGCGACAGAAGCCATCGAGGCCCAGGCGCTCGTGGGGGTGGCCCAATGAACGCGCTCGCCCAAGTACATCCCGAGCCCCGGCGCCGGGGCGGCGTGACGCCCGAGGTGACGTGGGCCCAGATCGCCACCCGGGCACCGATCATGGTCGCCACCATGGGCTCCTACCTGGACCAACTCGAAGTCTCGGCCCGACCGGGCACCGTGGCGGCGGCCGAGATGACGCTGCGCTTCTTCGCCCATCGGGTGACAGAGGCCGACCCGAGTTGTGTGTCCGTGGCGCGCATCGCACGGCCCCACATCGAGGACTTCAAGACCTGGCTCCTCAGACGTCGGGGCAACACCGGCAAGCCCTTGGCCACCATGACGATCCGGCACCGGCTCAGCACCGTGCGCACCTTCTTCGAGCGCATCATGGAGTGGGACTACGAGGACGCCCCGGCCCGCCTGTTCATCTACATGAGCGACTTCCCGGCCCTCGACGAGCCGCTGCCCAAGTTCTTGGACGATCCCACGGCGGCCAAGTTCATGGCGGCACTCGCTCAGGACCCCAATCTGCGCCGTCGTCTCATGGTCGAACTGTTGGCCCGCACCGGAATGCGCGTCGGCGAGCTCGCCGGGCTCCAAGACGACGCCGTGGCGCGCAAGGGGGACGGCCACCGCCTCCACATCCCCCTCGGCAAGCTGCACAACGACCGCTACGTCCCTCTCCACCCGATGCTGGTCGACCTGATCGCCGAGTACAAGGCCGTGCGCGGGCGCTCACGTTCGGGTCACCTCCTCGAGCGTGACGACGGCCGAGCCTTCGACCGGCGCACGGTGCATCGCTACGTGGCCAGCGTGGCCAAGCGGGCCGGGGTCGGTCACGTCCATCCGCACCAGTTGCGCCACACCCTCGCCACCCAGTCCATCAACCGGGGCATGAGCCTCGAAGCGATTGCCGCCTTGCTCGGGCATCGCTCAATGGACATGACGCTGGTCTATGCCCGCATCTCCGACGACACCGTCGCCGACGCGTACTTCAAGGTGACCGAAGCCGTCGAGGCCCAGTACTACGGACTCTCCGGTGCCGCCCCTGTTCGCGCAGCCGGTTCAAGCACCCCACCGCCGGTCAGCGACCATCGCCGATTGCTCGCCAATGGTCACTGCACGAGGCCGGCTCTGCTCGGCTGCGCCTTCGAGAGCGTGTGTGAGCGCTGTGGGTTCTTCGAGACTGGCCCTCAGTTCGTCACCATCTTGAAGCGCCAGCGCAAGCACGCCAATGAGCGCGGTCAGAGCGACCGCAGTCAGCTATTCGACGGCCTCATCGAAGGAGTCGCCGGCGCCCAGTGAGTGTGCTTCCATAGGAGTCAGCCCAGGACCTACGGATCACATGTATAACGCCGGGTCTGCGGCGGCTTCGGTGTTTGCTGGTCGGATCCTGTTCAATGCGGTTAGTTGCTAGTTTCCTGACATGGCCATGACGACGCGAATCTTGAGTGTCTCTATCCCTGTCACCGATCAAGATGCTGCCCTGAGGTTCTATGTCGACGTACTTGGTTGCGAGCTGCGCACCGACCTTGAGGTGTGGCCTGGTGCTCGGCTGGTCGAAGTAGTTCCGCCCGGCTCCGACATCGGGCTCGTGCTATTGCCACCCGATAGTGAGATCCCGATGGCGGTGCGCATGGGTACTAGCGATGCTGACACCGCCTACAGCCGACTTCGGGATGCGGAGGTGCAGATGCACAACGAGGAAGTGATCCACCTGGACGGATGGCCGCCGATGTTCTTCTTCGCTGATCCGGACGGCAATGGGTTGGTCTACCTGCAGGAGACTGACAGCTGAAGGGTGTCCCCGTTCGCCGGTTTCGCGGCGCAGTAGCTCGGCCACAAGTGACCTGTCTGCTTGCTATCGTGAGCAGTCCTGTCGGCCTTGAGCACTGGCGGTTGACCGAGCCAGTCAACCCGAACATGACTGGCCTATTGGCTCCCTGAGCTGCGGGTCCACGCCTCGAATCAAGTTTCGGACGCCGGCCACGAGACATGGGTTTATTGAATGCTTTCCAACCTGAGCAATTCCCTCATCCATAGCTCCACGTGCTCGGCAACTCGGCGCGCGCTGTCGGCCCGTCCGCAGTTGGGGCCGGCCGTAGAAAGACTGGGCACGTCGGTCTCAGTGTGCCGGTGCTGAGTCCGTCTTGCCCTACAACTTGCCCTACAAATCGCGCCAACTGCCATCGTCGGGCATCTTCGCTCGTCTACAGCATCCCTAATCAGACCGTTTTCCGCCGTCGGGTGCCGTCCAGAAAAACCCTTTGGGGCGGATTATCAGTGCTGCGCTCTAACCGACTGAGCTATAGCCCCGGAAGGGGATCGAGGTTACACCACGGCCGCCGGCGCCAGACCCGCTGCCGGCGCCGTTCAGCCGCCCTCGAGCGTCTGCGCGATCAGCGCCGCCAATGCGTCGGCTCCCGGCCCGTTGATGGCGAGGTGGGTGCCGTCCGGGCCGAACCATTGCGGGTTCTGCGCCGCCAGGGAGGCCCAGTCGGCCAGGACGGTGTTCGGGTATTGGGAGACGCCGGTGGTGATCACTGCATTGTTGGGATCCTGCCAGGCCTGGTCGACGTGATCGTTGACGAAGACGACTCGTTTCACGCCCGAGAGGATGGCCATCATGTTGCTGAAATCGCTGGAGCTGATCGGGCCGTTGGTGCCCAGGGCCACGATCACCTGCGAGCCGAGCTGCCGTGACGCCTTCAGCTGCTGAAGGATGGCCTCTCCTGCGTCCCACTGGAGGCTCACGGCGGCATGGACGGCGACGCCGGGGATGTCCGCTTCTAGGGGGTCCTGGTAGTCGAGCATCACAGAGTCGCCCACAGCGCTCACCGAGACCGGCGGCGGCGGGACGAAGACCGGCGTTCCATAGAAACCGGAGGTGCCGTAGTTGAAGATGCCACCGTCAGCAGCGACGAAGCGGTAGCCGCTGCCATTGGCGGTGGCCTCCATGCCGACGATCGGACCGTTCAGGACAATGCTGCCCGTCGATCCGTAGAAGGGAGCGTTGTAGGCAAAGACCCCGCCGTCTGAAGCGACGAGCCAGTAGCCAGTGGACCCAGCGTCGGAGGCCATTCCGACGACCGGCTTGTTGAGGTGGATGGAGCCGGTCGATCCCCAAAATGGGACGCCATAGGCGAAGATGCCGCCATCCGAGGCGACCAACCAGTAGCCGCTGCCATTGGCGGCCGCCGACATGCCAACGACCGGCTTGTTGAGGGTCATTGATCCCGTCGATCCCAAGAAGGGAGCGTTGTAGGCAAAAATGCCGCCGTCAGAGGCCACCAACCAATAGCCTCCCGTTGCCGGATCGACCGTCATGCCCACCACCGGCCGGTTGAGAGGGATGGATCCCGTCGAGCCCTGGAACTGGGCGTCACCGAAGCTGAACACGCCGCCATCGGAGGCCACGAGGTAATAACCACCTCCATCTGGGGTGGCGGCGATGCCGACGATGGGGGTGTTCAGCGTGGTCTGCTGACCGAGGTAGGGGGCGTCGCCGCAGGCGGCGACGTAGCCGTCATTGGTGACGATCCAATAACCACCATCATCGGATGTCGCGGCCATGCCCACGACTGCACTGCCATAGGGAAAATCGGCCGTCTGAGCGCAAGCAGTACCGGCGTGGGGATTGGAGGTTGCCGCTTGCCCCGGACTTGGTGACGCAGCGAACAGGTACGAGGCGGCGAGCACGAGCACCGAAGCTACAAGTACGACTCTGGTCGGGCTGCGGGGGAGGGTTGTCGCCTGATCCATCACGAGAACCCCCGATATCTGTCGTCGTTCACGCGACCGAAAAAAGCATGCCAGTTCATTTCCGTCGGTGCACGGGATGTCGCTGGCCGGGGCGGCCGTTTCCGCTGCCGCCCCTTCAGCCGCTCTCGAGGGTCTGCGTGATCAGCACCGCCAATGCGTCGGCGCCCGGCCCGTTGATGGCGAGGTGGGTGCCATCCGGGCCGAACCATTGAGGGTTCTGCGCCGCCAGAGAGGCCCAGTCGGCCAGGACGGTGTTCGGGTACTGGGAGACGCCGGCGGCGATCACTGCGTTGTTGGGATCCTGCCAAGGCCGGTCGACGTGTACGTTGACGAAGACGACTCGCTTCACGCCCGAGAGGATGGCCATCATGTTGCTGAAATCGCTGGAGCTGATCGGGCCGTTGGTGCTCAGTGCCACGATTACCTGCGAGCCGAGCTGCCCTGACGCCTTCAGCTCCTGGAGGAGGGCCTCGCCCTCGTCCCACTGTCGGCTGACGGCGGCATAGACGGCGACACCGGGGATGTCTGTTTCCAGCGGGTCCTGGTAGTCGAGCATCACGGAGTCGCCAACGGCGGTCACGGCTCCTGCACCCGCGTCCGGGGTGACCGAGACCGGCGGCGCTGCGGTCGTCGGTGGCGAGGTGGTCGTGGTGGCGGGCGGTGCCGTGGTCGTGGTGGTCGGCGGTACCGTCGTGGTCGTGGTGGTCGGCGGTGAGGTAGTTGACGAGGTGCTCGACGCCGTCGTCCCCGAGGCGACAGTCGCCGCGCTGCCTTGATGAGAGGGGGTCGCGGTCGTGGATCCCCCCGCCGCCAGCACAGCCGTCACCAAGACCAGCGCGGTCAGAATTGCGCAGTTGGCGAGGGGCACGACGCGTCGTGTCCCCGATCTGGTTTGGGCCCCTGATTCCGCAACCACCTCCATAGTTTCGCCGCGTCCGCGGCGGCTGGCTACCGCGCCGCCCGTCGCTCAGGCAGAACAGCGTCTTCTGGCCACAGCCTCACCGCGATCGACTGGCTCGCCGTTGCGAGCAACTCGCCCTGTTCCGACCAGAGGAACGCAGTGCCCTGTCCGTACCCACCCATGATGGCGTGGATGCGGATGTCGCAGAGCACCCATTCGGTGGGCTTCAGCTGCACCATGCGGAGGGTGTTGTCGAGGCTGCGCCCCATGGCGCGGCGCCCGATCGGTTGCGACGCCGCGCCCGACACGTAGTCGCCGAAGATGGCCAAAGTGGCGGCGGAGGGAGTCAGGTGTCCCGGAACGCGCGCCCACAGGGCTGAATCCGGAGGCCCGGGCGTTCCGTCCATCTCCTCGAACGATCTTCCACGCGCCGTCCTGGTCTCGACACTGTCCATGATGGTGTTGCGGAAGAACTCGGGAAGGAAGCGGGGCGGGCAGTCCTCGGGTCTAGGCACGTCCGGTGGTTCGGCCCAGACGCCTTCGACTTCGAGGTCGTCCTGGCCCAGCGCGGCGTTCACGGTCATGATCTCCCGACCGTCGACCCTTCCCACCGCCCTGCCCTGCGTGACATGGCCGCCGACAGCGGCGAGTATGACCTCCCACCGGAGCTCCGCGTTCGTCAGCGCGTACGAAAGATACTGCGCGGTGGCCCACACGGTCGGTCGCCCGGAGGCCGCCTCGAGCGCGACGAGCGCGGCACCGAGACCGCACCCCCCGAAGAGGAAGTTGCCCGGAGTCGTGAGGTGAGGAGCCACCACCATGCGCCAGTGCAAATCGTCGCCGTCGGGCTCCATGCCGAGGAAGGTCCGTGCGTCCACGGGTGCGACCCTAGTGGGGTGCGTCACGGGGCCGACAATGCGACAGGTCCGTGAGTAACGCCTCGCCATCACGGCGATCGCCTCGGACTTCGATCGTGCTGCCACGCACCGTTGCCTCCGTCGGCGCGGCAATAGGCGGCCTTAGGAGGAGTGAGACTTGAGGTCGGTAGCTCGACACCCCCCACGGCTCGATAACCGGAGAGCCATGGCGGACACCTGCTTCCTGATCGCGGACACGATGGCGGCGGCGCCTAGAATCGCCCGGTCCCGGCAGCACACCGGATCCGGCGCACCGGAGTCCTCTGCCACACCGGGGGTGTAGCTCAGCTGGAAGAGCGGCGGCTTTGCAAGCCGTAGGTCGAGGGTTCGAGTCCCTTCACCTCCACCAAGAGGTCTTCACAATTGACCTCCACCCATCTTCACATTTGGCAGTGACATCAATTTCGGACCCCGGGGTTGAGCGCCAGAGTCCCCCGGAGCGCTGTTGTCGGACGCGCAGGAGCGGCGACAGCACGCGCTGGTCCGCGGAACGACCGTGTCTATGGCGGCTCCATTGGCAGCTCCATCGCGCCTAGGGCGGCGCCGGAGCCCGGGCGAGGTCGGCCAGGGTCTTGCGACGACGGGCGCGTGGTCGTGGCACTGGTGTCGCGGCCCGGCGCGCCTGATCGTCCTGGTGGGCCTCGAAGGCGTCGATGAGGTCGAAGTTCACGACGACACAGGCGCAGGCGAGGAACAGGCTGAGCGGGACGAGGCCGTCTCGACGCCAGTCCCACCGCGGCGGCGCCGGCTGCCGCACTCCAGCCGGTAAATAGGGGGGTAGAGGCCAAAAGCGGACACAGGTTTCTCCCGGAGCGCCGGATTTTTCGGAGGCCGCCAGCCGGTCACCCGCCGGCAGCCGACCGACGTTCTCTACCTATAAGAACAAGGGGTTTGGGCCCGATTTCCGACAAACTAATTTTGGCCTCGGCAAACAACTCTTTCACCAGCACAAACGCGACGACCGACCACGGGCGCGGGCGCACTCTCAGGTGCGCCCAGTTACCTCAACGTGCCCGGAGACACCCGGCGTTCGGAATCAGGCCCGACCGGCCCGTCGATCCCAGTCCCGGCGAGCCGCCTCCACCCGCTCCCAGTTGGCCCCGACCCAACGATCGAACCCGGCCAGTGGTTCATCCAGTGACCGGCCCAGGTCGGTCAGCTCATAGAGCGTGGTCGTCTCGATGTGCTCGGCGTCGAGGTGGCGGGTGATCAGCCCGTCACGCTCACCGCGTCGCAGCGTCTCGGTCAAAACTTTGTGGGCGATGCCCTCGATGCTGTCGTGGAGGTCTTGGTAGCGGCGACCGCCAGCAGTGAGCTGTCCCAAGACGGCCACCGTCCACCGACCGGCGAGTGAGTGGATCAAGAGATCGGCTGGCCGTCCGTGATCTCCGATCACGGCTGTGGCCCGGAAAGTCTCATGTTCACATGCTCCACAGGGCCTGGGTGGGTGACATGCGGGCGGCGCGTAGAGCAGGCCAGAGCCCGGCCACGGCGCCGATCAAGATCGCGGCACCGATGCCACCACCCCAGGCGAGGACGGGGATGACGACGAGTTCGTGTTTGGTGTGGGCGTAGATGGCGGTGGACAGGGCGCCGGCACCGACCCCGGCGGCGCCCCCGACGAGGGCGAGAAGGACGGCTTCGGCGAAGAACTGGACACGGATGTGCCCTCTGGTCGCGCCGAGGGCTCGGCGTAGTCCGATCTCGGAGCGGCGTTCGAGGACGGAGATGATCATGATGTTGGCGACCCCGACTGCTCCAACAAGGAGAGCGACTGCACCGAGACCCAAGAAGAGCCCGTCGAATGCGCCTTGAGCGTCAGCTTGGGCGACCAGCGCGGCCGAGGGTTGGGAGACGTCGACCTGGCTCGGGTTCTGGGGGTTGGCGGTGGCGGCGAGAAGGTTGTCGACGGCGTTGACCTGGCTGTTGTGGGCGCGCACGTAGATTGTGGAAGGGTGGCCGTCGAAGCCGAGATATTTCTCGGCGGTGGGGAAGCCGACGAGGACCGAGGTGTCGATGTCGGGAGCCAGGACGGCGGGTTTGAGGATGCCGGCCACGTAGAGCCACATGTTGGCGGCCCAGATCCGCTCGCCGGAGTAGACGCGGTCGATGCCGAGGCGCTGGGCGGCGGCCGCGCCGAGCACGGCCACGGGTTCTCGGGCGGTCGCCGCGTTGAGGTAGCTGCCTTTGGCGACGGTGGTGCCGACGGCGCTGGGCAGATCAAGGCTGGCGGCGGCGATGCCGATGGCGTTGGTGTCGATGGCGGGGACCAGTGGGCTGGCGTAGACGTTGCCGGTGACCGTGCCGGTGTCTTGCACCTCGGTGACCCCGTCGATGCCGCCGATCATGGCCGGGGCCGCTTGGGGCAGCTCGGCTGTTCCACCGCCGAAGGTCTGACCGTTCTCGACGACCAGCAGGTTGGTGCCCAGGGCCGAGATCTCGTTCAAGAGGCCGGCTGAGGCGGAGGAGGACAAGCCCAGCACGGCCACGATGGCGGCCACGCCGATGGCGATACCGAGCGCGGAGAGCCCCGCTCGGAGCTTCCGGGTGCGCAGCCCGACAGTGGACAGTCGCACGAGGTCCGACATGCGGAGCTCTCGCACCATGAGGGTCTCGGTGGCGGTCATGGCCGGTGGTCCTCCTTGAAGGTGGTGTCACCGGAAGCCCGAGTCGGTGCTGGTGCGGTCTTCTGCGTGCTGTCGTAGACGATGTGGCCGTCGAGCATCTCGATCCGGCGATCCATGCGCCCCGCGATGTTTTGGTCGTGGGTGATGACCACGATGGTCACCCCCAGATGATGGAGCTCCTCGAAGAGGCCCAAGATGGCCTGCCCGGTGGCCTGGTCGAGGTTGCCGGTGGGTTCGTCGGCCAGGACGATGGCCGGGCTGCCCACCAGCGCCCGGGCGACGGCCACGCGCTGGCGCTGGCCGCCAGAGAGCTGGGTGGGGCGGGCGTGGGGTCGCCTGTCCAGTCCCACGAGTGCCAGGGCGTCGAGCGCCCGGGCGCGCCGCTCGGCCTGGGGGACGCCGGCGTAGAGGAGCCCGTCGGCCACGTTGTCGAGCACGGTCTGGTGTTCGGCCAGGAAGAACTGTTGGAAAACGAAGCCGATCCGGGTGGCCCGCAGCGCGGCGAGCTCGCGGTCGGAGAGCCGCTCGACGTCGAGGCCGGTGATCCGCACCAGCCCCGACGTGGGTCGGTCCAGGGTGCCCATGAGATGGAGGAGCGTGGTCTTTCCCGATCCCGAAGGCCCGACGATGCCCACCCGCTCACCGCGGCCGACGGTGAAGGAGACGTCGCGCAGCGCGGTCACTGGCGGCTCTGACGGGTAGATCTTGGTCACGTGGTCGACTTCGAGCACCGGCCGGTCCACGCCGTTGAAGGCGTTGCGGGTGTCGAGGAGGCCGCCCGTCGTCATTTTGGGGGTGTCGACGCTCATAGCTTCGGCACCACGATCTGCTGGCCGGTAGTCAAGCTGGTCCCGGTGACCTGGACGAGGCCGTTGGCGTCGTCGAACAGTCCCAAGGTGACCGGGACCAGGCGGCGAATGCCGGCGGCGCCTACCACTTCCACCGCGTAGCCGCCGCCGGTCTGAGCCCGCAGGGCGGCGACGGGAACGACCAGTGCATTGGTGGCGGTGTCAGTCGTGATCGTCACGTTCACCGACGCCTGGTCCCACGTGCCGGTGGCGGCCGGATCGGTCGGGTTCACCAGCACCGTGATGGTCGGGCTCGAAGACCCCGAGCTGCTACTAGATGAGGGCGTGGTGGCCACGGTGCCCACCGAGGAGATCACCCCTGGCGTCGTCTGGTTGTTGGGCAGGGTGATGGTCACCTTGTCGCCGACGGCGACCTCGGACTGCTCGGAGGCATCCAGGGCGATGCTGACTTGCCGGGTGGTTGAGGTCGCCGTCAACACCGTGCCGCCCCCGCCACTGCTTCCCCCGCTCCCACTTGCGTCACTGCTGCCGGCGGTGGCTCCGCCACCGCCGGCAGCAGTGGACTGGCCGACCGACGCGGTGACCGAGGTGACCCGGATGGGACCAGGCTCGAAGATCATCTGGCCGAGCAGCACCTCGCCAGTGACGGGCAGGCCGAGCGCGGCCTGCCACCGTTTGACCGCAGACGCGGTGGCTGTGGAGTAGTGGTCGCTCTGGGTCAGTCCGCCGCCGTAGCCGAGGGCGATCAGATCCGCGGTGAACTCGCCCACATCCGCGCCGTCGGACATGCCGACGTAGAACGCCCGGTAGGCGGGGACGGCGCCGTAGAGCAGCGGCACCGGTTCATTGCTGACCGAGTAGAGGGGTTTGTTCTGGCTGATGACGTCGCCCACCACGGGCAGCGCGGTGTAGGTCGTGCCCGGGTTCACTTCGTTGGCCTGTTCCGACGCCAGCGTGGCTTGATCACCCTGGAGCTTGAGCTGGTCGGAGGCGACCTGGACCTTGGCCTGGTCCTGGTCCTGGGTGGCGGTCGACTGAGCGCTCGCCAACTGCTGTTGAGCCTGGGTGAGGGCGCTCTGATCCTGACCGACCTTCTGGGTGTCCTGGCTGCACGCCGAGCTGGACGCACCGGTCCCGGCGCAATCGCTGGCCTCCTTGGCCTGATCCGCACTGAGGGTGGACTGGGCTGTAGCGAGGTTGCTCTGGGCTGCCGCGATGGACTGGTTGTCGGCGGTCGTCTTGGCCGACTCGGTCTGCTGGTCGGCGGAAAGCGTCAGTTGGTCCTCGGCGACGGCCTGCTGGGCTTGGGCAACCTGCTGGGCGCTCGCCCCCGACGGGGCGCCGACGCTGTAGCTGCCGGCATAGCCGAGGGTGGCCGACACCTGAGTTTGCGAGGACAGGTCCTGACGGGCCACCGTGTAGACCCCCGTCGCATCGGTGTTCTGCGCAATCCCAGGACTACCGGCCCCTCCAGAGCTGAAGGGCTTGGTGATGGCCACCGCCACGCCGGCCCCCACCAGCACCACCACCGCGGCGATCACCCAGCGAGCCTTCCGACGCTGGGGCGGCCCTCCCCGACTGCCGGCCAGGCCGTGGTCCTCGACCGTGGTCACGGCGAAGGCCTCGCTCACTACTTCAGGCCCCCGCAGGCTTTGATCGCCGCCTGAACCGTCGGGCTGTTCAAGTCGATGCCCGTGCCATTGAGGTTCATGTGGACGGCTCCGCCGCCCGTGCCTGTGGCGCTGCTCGGATCGGGGTAGTTCGGCACGCCGTGCGAGCGCATGCACTGCGAGAATTGGAGTGCCTGGGCGTTCTGGGCTGCGCTCTGGGCGGGAGTCACGTTCTGCGTCGGGACATACTGCTTACAAGCCGTCAGCGCGGCCTGAACGGTGGGCGAGCTGAGGTCGATGCCAGCGGAGGAGACCATCGCACCGAACGTGCCCTCCTGGGCGGTGGGGTCCGGGAAGTTGGACACCCCGTGAGAGCGCATGCACTGCGCGAGCTGCACCAGCTGCGTCTGGGTGGTGGAGCTGCCCGATGAGCCTGGGGCTGCGGTCTTCCCGCCCGGCGCGACGGTCGTGGTCGTCCCACTGCCGCTTGCCGCTGCGGGGTCCTTCGAGCCGCCCCCGCAGGCGGCGGCCAGCAACCCGACGGCCACCAGCAGCCCAATGAGAGCGAAACTGGCGCCGAAGCGTCGGTGTTGCCGGCGTCTGGTGGTTTCCGGGGGGCGGTTGCTGTCGTCGTCCATGATGTCGTTCCTTCCTCGCGAACGGTGGGTCCGGGGTGGTTCTACGACATCGCCGGTAACAGGGGCTCAACAGACCCTGTTACCCCCCTGTTACCGGCCCGGAGCCATGCTGGGACCCGTGAAACAGCTGGAAAGACGGCATCGGGCCGCCACGGACGGGACGAATCACCACGCCGCGCCATCGCAAACCTCAGCGCCGCAAGGTGCTGGCCGAGCAGACGATGAGGATGCGCGAACCGTGCCGGTGGCAGCCCTCCGTCCCTTTGCCGCTCTGGCCCGGCGGCTGGCTCGCGGTGGGCTGCCCCGGCGGACGGTGCGGATGCGCCTCGCCCTCGCCTACGGGGCGCTGTTCCTTATCTGCGGCGCGGCGCTACTTGCCATGAGCTACCTGTTCGTGTCCCGCGTCCCGTTCTCGGCCAGCGTCCATCTCATCTCGCCCAACGGTCACGCCATCTCCTCGTTTGGGACTCAGAAGTCGCCCCCGACTGGGCCTTCCCACACCCAGGTCGTTCACGATCTGCCGGCCGGTGCCGCCGCGGCGGCGCAGGCGGCGGTAGACGCCCAGCATTCTGCCGACCTGCACTCCCTGCTGGTGTGGTTCGCCGTGGCGTTGGGCGTCATGGCCGTGGTCTCCGTCCTGTTGGGATGGCTCATGGCCGGCCGGGTGCTGCGCCCGCTGCGCCAGATCACCGCCGCCACCCGACACATCTCCGAAGAGAGCCTCCACCAGCGGCTTGCCCTGGTCGGCCCAAGTGACGAGATCACGGACCTCGCCGGCACCATCGACGGGCTCCTCGCCCGCCTGGAGGGCGCCTTCGACGCCCAGCGAGCCTTCGTGGCGAACGCCTCACACGAGCTGCGCACGCCGCTGGCCATGATGCGCACCTCCCTCGATGTCGCCAAGGCCAAGTCCCCGCCCATCTCGGAGGACGCGTCGGTGCTTTCGGCCAAGGTCCGCGAGGGTCTCGACCAGGCCGAACGCTTGGTGGAGAGCTTCTTGGTGCTGGCCCGGGCCGAGCGGGGAGTGATCGACGACCTGACGCGGGTCTCGTTGACCAAGGTCACTGCGGAGGTTCTCGACGCCCGAGCCGGCCGCGCCGCCGCAGCCGACGTGACCCTGCACCGCAATCTCGACGACGCCGAGGTCGACGGGAGCCGAACGCTCCTTTCCCGCCTGGCCGCCAACCTCATCGACAACGCCATCCGCCACAACCAGCCCGGCGGATGGCTACACGCCGCCACCACGACCGACGGCCCAACCGCCCGCCTGGTCGTCGAGAACAGCGGCCGGGTCATGGACCCGGCCGGGGTCGACCAGTTGGGTCGGCCGTTCCGGCGAGCCGGCGTCGAGCGCACCGGCTCCGATGGCGGCGTCGGGCTGGGTCTGTCCATCGTTGCCGCTATCGCCGCCGCCCACCACGGAACCGTCGAGATCGAGGCACGCCCGGAAGGAGGGCTACGGGTGACGGTGACGCTTCCTCGCCCCTCGTCGTCCGCCTCGAATCGAGGGCTGCCATGAGAGTGCTCGTCGTCGAAGACGTGCGGCGCCTAGCCGACGACATCGCCGAGGGCCTGCGAGATCAAGGCATGGCCGTCGACGTCGCCTACACCGGACTCGACGCCGCCGCCAAGCTGGACGTCAACCGCTACGACGTCGTCGTCTTGGACCGAGACCTGCCGGGCATCCACGGCGACACCATCTGCAAGATGATCACCGACCGCGACGATCCCGCCATGGTGCTCATGCTCACCGCAGCCGACGCCCCCGCCGATCGGGTGAGCGGGCTCGGCCTCGGTGCAGATGACTACCTGCCCAAACCGTTCCACTTCCCAGAACTGGTCCTGCGGCTGCGGGCATTGGCCCGACGAAAACCCACCGCTCAACCCCGCACCCTCAAAGCTCGTGACGTCGAGCTCGACCCGCTCCGCCGGACCGCTTCCAGGGCCGGCCAGCCGTGCGATCTCACCCCCAAGGAGTTCGCCGTGCTCGAAGCGCTCCTGCGAGCCTCACCCGCCACCCTCAGCACCGAAGATCTCCTCGAACAAGCCTGGGACGAACACACCGACCCCTTCACCAAAACGGTGCAAGTCACCATCGGCCGACTCCGTCGCAAACTCGGTGACCCCGACGTAATCGAGACCATTCCCGGCGTGGGCTACCGCATTACACCTAACGATGTGTAGACCAATGGTGTTCCTTCGCATCCGAAGGACTCTTGGCCAGAACACGGCTCTCACCACATTTCAGTTCCGCCCCGCGGAGCAGCAGCACTGCGGCCTCAAGACAGACGGGCAAGCCGTTCCCGCAGCTCGGCGAAGTTTGAATAAGACATCATCTTCTCCACGGACGGACAGCTTCACATCCACGCTTCACATCCAGCTTCACATCCACAGGTTCACATCCACGCTGCCGAACTCCGACACGGAACCTCGACACCGGTATACGAACTCGGGCGAGCGAGAAGGGCACGTCGAGCTACGTGGCAGGTCGTACCCGTGACGCTTCCGACCAACCTCATCGCGAGCGGTTCGGCCCGTCGCGCACGAAGCGGTCGCCGCGGTGTCAGACGACGAGGACAAAGAGAGACGAGGACATTGAGTTGCCGGCCCCGCGGCACGCACGACCCACAGCTTCCCTGTGCGCGCTGCAGCCGAGGGCGTCTTGAACCGCGGATATCGAGCGACCGGGCCTGCCCCGTGGGATGCTGTCTGCCATGGGGGTTGGCGCTCCGTCGGGGACAGTGACGTTCCTCTTCACCGATATCGAGGGATCGACCCGCCTGTGGCAGCAGGACGAGCCGGCCATGCGCGACGCCCTCTCACGCCACGATGCCATTCTGCGGGCGGCGATCGATGGTCACGACGGATACGTCTTCTCCACGGGCGGCGACGGGTTCGCCGCCGCCTTCGCCCGTGCCGACGAAGCAGTTGCCGCCGCCGTCGAAGCGCAGACGACGTTGGCCGCCGAAGGCTGGGCTGATGGAACTTCGCTCCGGGTGCGCATGGGCATGCACACCGGAGCGGCGGAAGAGCGAGACGGCGACTATTTCGGGACGCCGGTGCATCAGGCGGCCCGATTGATGGCGGTGGGCCATGGTGAGCAGGTCTTGTGCTCGGCCGTGACGGCCGGGCTCATCGGCGCCGACGTGAGGGTCATCGATCTGGGCGAGCATCGGCTGCGAGACCTCTCGGGCGCCAGCCGGGTGTTTCAGGTCTGCGCCGCCGGGCTGCCCGTCGAGTTCCCACCGCTGCGGACAGTGGACGCCGCGCCAGGGAACCTGCCGGTGCTCTCGACGAGCTTCGTCGGCCGCGATGCCGAGGTGACGGAGCTGGTCGGGCTCGCGCGGACCCACCGGTTGGTGACGCTCACGGGGGTGGGCGGGGTGGGCAAGACCCGCCTGGCCCTCCAGGTGGCGGCCGAGCTGGTGGGCGAGTTCCGCGACGGCGTCTGGCTGGTGGAGCTGGCCCCCGTAGGCGATCCGACCGCGGTGGCCGAGACGGCGGCCATGGTGCTGGGGATCAACCCGCAGGCGGGGACGAGCGTCGTCGAGACCGTGGCCCGGTCACTGTCGGGTCGTCAGCTCTTGGTGGTGGACAACTGCGAGCACGTGCTCGATGCCGCGGCCGAACTCGTCGAGGCGATCCTGGGCCGCACCACGGATGCGGCGGTTATCGCCACGTCGCGGGAGGGCCCTGAGAGTCCCCGCCGAACATCTGTGGGCCGTGCCGTCGCTCGACACGCGCGCCGGGACCGCGTCAGCCGCGGTGGAGCTGTTCGTCGAACGGGCTCAGGCGGTGGACGCCAGCTTTTCGTTGGAGAGCGACCATGACAGCGCGGCGGTGACCGAGATCTGTCAGCGCCTCGACGGAATCGCCCTGGCCATCGAGCTGGCAGCGGCCCGCATGGTGTCGATGAACCCGGCCGAGGTCCGGGACCGCCTGGGCGACCGGTTCCGGCTGTTGTCGGGGTCGCGGCGGGGCTTGGAACGCCACCAGACGCTGCGCCAGGCCGTGGGGTGGTCCTATGACTTGCTGAACGACGACGAACGCTTGGCATTGACGCGGTCTGCGGTGTTTGCCGGCGGGTTCGACCTGGCTTCCGCCGTGGCCGTCTGCGGCGGCGATCGACTCGATGAGTACGCCATGTTGGACCTGGTGGACTCGTTGGTGCGCAAATCGTTGGTAACTGCTGAGCAGGTCCTGGGTCGCACCCGGTATGGATTGTTGGAGACGATCCGACAGTTCGCCGAGGAGCAGCTTTCTACCACCGGTACGATCGCAGAAGTGCGGGACCGTCACGCCCGCTGGTTCGCCGAGCAGGCCATTGCTCACTGGGACACTTTCAACGGGCCCGACCAGCGCGTCGCTCTCGATTGGGTGGATGTGGAGTTCGCCAATCTGCGTGCCGGGTTTCGTTGGGCGTCCGACCACGCGGATCTGGTCACCGCGACGGCGATCGCCGCCAACGTCACGCAGGCCGCCACGTTCGTGCAGCGTTACGAGCCGGCGAGCTGGGCCGAGTAGATCCTCGAAGCGGCGACCGTCGCCGACGTGCCCCAGCTTCCTCGCCTCTACGCCGCCGCCGCCTTTTGTGCGATTACCGGGCGTCCCGAAGTGGCCCTCGGATACGCGCAGACGAGCGTGGCGCTCGCAGCCGATCCCCGTTACGACCCGTTCGACCCCGCGTGGCACGGCATGCAGGAAGCCGTCAGCAATCTCATGGCCGGCCGGATGGATCGCTGGCTGGAAATCAACGCGACGCTGGCCGCCCAGCCGGGGCTGGCGCACGTCATGGGCTTGTGCGGGTTGCTCAACGTTCTGCCGATGGCCGGGCGGGCCGAGGAGGCCATGGCCATCGCCGAAGAGACCTTGGCTGCCGCCCGTGCCCGCGACAACCCTTTCGTGATCGCCTACGCCATGAGCGGATATGGGTTGGCCTTCGTCGAAGCTGATCCCGTTCGAGCCCTGGGCGTCTTGCGGGAGGGCCTCCTCTACGCCCAGCAGCACCGTCTCTCCATGTATGAGATGACCATGGCCCGATGGGCCGCCCGGCTCGAATCGGAGCACGGTGACCTTGGGCACGCCCTCTCGCTGTACGACATCAGTGTCGACACGTTCCATCGCTCCGCCGGCGTCGCCAATCTGGCGGCGACGATTGCCGATCTCGCCGTGTTCTTCGACCGACTCGACCGACCCGAGGTGGTCGCCACCCTCTGCGGCGCCATGGCTGAACAGGGCATCATTGTCGCCATTCCTGGCTTCGCGGAAGCTGCAGAGCACGCACGTGCGGCGCTCGGCGACGGGTCGTTCGAAGAGTGCACCTCCAGGGGGGTGGCCATGGAACTAGCCGATGCTGTCGGCTACGCCCGACTCCACATCCAACTCAGTCGCCGTCGGCTCGAAGCCACAACCTGAACCCGCGGCGGGAGCCGACCGAATCGCCTGCGGGTGAGGACGTGACGAGCACCCGAGAGGCCGTCAGATGGCGCGCTTCGCCGAGAGCGGTCCGATCTCCTCCCAGGTGAAGCCGTTCTCGAGCAGCACCTCCTCCGTGTGCTGGCCCAGCTCGGGCACCTCGTTTCGTACGGGTGCGAGCGGATCCGTGAAGCGGACCGGTGGCCGGACGACGTCGATGTCGGAGCCCTCCACAGAGGCGATGTAGCCGTTGGCCGACACGCCGGGATCGGCCACCACCTGGCGGTGGTCCCGGACGGGGGCGAAGCGCAGCCCCGCCGCCCCGAGCAGGTCACACCACTCCTCCGTCGTCTTCGAGGCGAACACCTCGTTCAGGATGGGCCACAGCTCCGCCTTGTCGTCCTCGAAGTAGAGCAGCTGGTCGAACCGGTCGATTAGGTCCGGCCTCCCGATCGTCCGATAGAAGAGGTCGCGCGCGGGGCCGGCCACGCCGACGATGGCGATCCAGCCGTCGGACGTGGGGAACATGCCGTAGATCCCCGGGATCATCGGGTGGCTACGGCCACCCGGCCCCGATATCTCACCTGACATCAGATAGTGGGTGTACTCGCCGGCCTGGGCCCAGACCTGCCCCCCGAGCAGCGAGGTCTCCACTTTCTGGCCGCGCCCCGTGCGCTCGCGCTCGAAGAGTGCGGCCAGGATCCCGGCCAGCAGGTTCTGACCGGCGATGTGGTCGGCGATGGTGACGCCGATGGAGCTGGGGTCGCTGCCGCCCCCGCCCGTCGTGCTGATGATCCCCCCGGCCGCCTGCGCGCTCAGGTCAGCGCCCTCGCGCTGTGCGTCGGGCCCCCGCGAGCCGAAGGACGAGCTCGTGGCGTAAATGAGGCGCGGATTGCGCGCGCTGACGTCCCCGTACCCGAGGCCCCAGCCCTCCATCGTCCCGGGCTTGAAGTTGGAGATCACGACGTCGGCGCGCTCGGCCAGGCGTAGGAAGACGTCGCGACCTTCCGGCACCCGCAGGTCGACGGTCACACTGCGCTTGCCACGGTTGAAGGCCGTGAACCAGGCCGAACGACGGTCGTCACGGCTGATGGGCAGCCAGCGGGCCTGATCCCCGAACCCGGGCAGCTCGACCTTCACGACGTCCGCGCCCCACTCGAGCATGGTCAGGGCGGCCTGGGGTCCTTGGACCAGCAGTCCCGCCTCCAGCACGCGCACGCCGTCGAGCGTCCCCATGCGACGGGTCAGGCCTGCGCACTCATGGGGCGGACCCGGGGCACATCGCCATAACACTGGTGACTGGACCGGTCGGGGTCAAGTGGTCCTGCCGTCGGGCCGAGCCACGCCGTCCGCCGGTGCTAGCTTCCGACGCGTCATGGCACAGGATCGCAAGCGCGTCGTGGTGTGGGGCACCGGGTTCGTGGGCCGGATGGTCATCCCCGAGATCGTCCGCCACCCGGTCTTCGAGCTCGTCGGGGTCGGCGTCAACGCCCCCGACAAGGTGGGGCGCGACGTGGGGGAGATCTGCGGCATCCGCCCCATCGGCGTCGCCGCCACCGACGACGCCGACGCGCTGGTGGCGCTCCGGCCCGACGCCCTCGTCCACTACGGGCCGACGGCTGCGCACGCGAGCGACAACATCGAGCTGATGAGCAGGTTCCTGCGGGCCGGCATCGACGTCTGCTCGACGGCCATGACGCCGTGGGTGTGGCCGGCCATGACCCTCAACCCGCCCTCGTGGATCGATCCCATCACCGAGGCCTGCCAGGTCGGCGCCGCCTCGTGCTTTACCACCGGCATCGACCCCGGTTTCGCCAACGACCTCTTCCCCATGACGCTGATGGGGCTGTGTGGCGAGGTCCGCTCCGTAAAGGCACTGGAGATCCTCGACTACATCAACTACGAGGGCGACTACGAGGAGGAGATGGGCATCGGCAGGCCGCCTGAGTTCACCCCCCTGCTCGAGCACCAGGACATCTTGGTGATGTCCTGGGGCGCCACGGTGCCGATGATCGCCCACGCCGTTGGCATCGAGCTCGACCGCATCACCACCACCTGGGACAAATGGGTCACGCCGGCTCCCATCAAAACGGCCAAGGGGGTCGTCGAGCCGGGCCAGGTGGCTGCCATCCACTTCACCATCAACGGCATCCTGAACGGCCAGACCAGGATCGCGCTCGAGCACGTCAACCGGGTCGGCACCGACGCCGCGCCCGACTGGCCCCGAGGCACGCAGGACGACGTGTACCGGGTCGAGATCGAGGGTTCGCCCTCCATCACCCAGGAGACCGCCTTCCGGTTCACGGACGGCTCCGGCCGCGACGCCGCGGCGGCCGGCTGCCTGGCCACCGGGCTGCGCGCCCTGAACGCCGTGCCGGCGGTGAACGACCTGCCGCCGGGTTGGGTCACGACGCTCGACCTGCCGCTGATCCCGGGCGTCGGCACCATCCGCTGAGCCGCCTGCCGTGGACCCCCACGCCGTCCTGGCGCTGTGCCACGAGCATGCCGATGCCGAGGCGGCCTTCGACATCGACCGGGTGCTGGCCACGCTGGCCCCCGAGCCGCTCTACGAGTTCTATCCGGCCGGCCGGGTCCTGACGGGCTGGACCAGCATCGAGCGCTTCTACCGGTCCCAGTACCCCGTGTTCGCCAGCCGGGTCGTCGCCTTCGATCTGCTGGGGGAGTGGGTCAACGAGCACACCGCCGTCCAGGAGTACGTCATCGTCCTGCGCGGCGAGTCTGGTGACTCGCACGCGTACCGGGTGCTGTCCATGATGCCGCTGGACGAGGCCGCCGGGTTGCTCGCGGGCGAGCGGCTGTACTGCGACGAGGCCTTCGTGCGATGCCTGCTGGGTCCGCACTGGGAGGAGACGCGGGCCGCCGGTAGCGGGCCTGCCCCGCGGAGCTGACGCCCAGTTCAGGGATTCGTCAGGGTAGGCCACAGGACGGGCACGGAGCCGCGCGGACGGGACCAAAGGCCTCTGGTTTCGCAGGGTCCGCAGGCGTACCTTGGCACTACCGATAGTGAATGGAGGCGCGCGACATGCTCATCTGCTCGTACTGGAAGTCCCGCCCGCTCTCACCCGACCAGGCGAACCGGATGATGGCGACGTGGGGCAAGGTCGAAGCCAGGCAGGCCGAGAATGCCAACGTGGACCGGGTCTGTTGGTACCTCTTCAGCGACGGCTCCGGTGGCTTCACGGTCAACAAGGCCACCGACGTCGATGCCGCCAACGCGTTCGAGCTCGAGGTCAGCCTGGCGCTGAGCGAGTTCATCGACATCGAGTCGAAAGTCGTGCTCGACCTCGACACGGCCATGCCAGCCATCCTCAAGGGGATGGAGCTGATCAACAGCTGAAGAGTCCCCTGCGGGGCGGCGGCCGCTCGCCGGGGCGCCCGGCGACTGACCTCAGCGCCATCCGACCCGGCGCAGCACGTGCGCACGGCAGCGTCCGGCGCGGGTGCGCTCGCAGGCGCATTCCGGGTCGGCCAGGCAGCCGCACGAGATGGCCTGGCCGTGGCACGCCGGGCAGCGCTCGATGCAACAGCCCGGATGGTGCACCCCGCCGAGCGGCGTCCCGCAGTCGCGGCAGTCCTCGGGCTCGTAGCGGTGGCGCGGGCGGGGTTCCTGGCCCCAGCGGATGGGGGCGTAGGCCTTGCCGCCGATCATCATCGGGTCGGTCAGGCAGCTGATCCCATCGGTCATTTCGCCGCCACAGTGCGAACAAATGGCCATGACCCTCCAATGCTCGACGGTGCTGCCGATCATCTCAGGCCGGTGTGACGGCGGCGCGGATGGCCCGAGTGTCGGCGAGCGCGACTGCCCTACGCTGCGGCCATGACGACAACCCAGAAGGAAGCGGAGAAGGTCGCCCCAGCCGGGCTGCTGGCCGGCAAGGTCTGCGTGGTCTCGGGCGTCGGCCCGGGCCTCGGCCGTCAAGCGGCGCGCGCGCTGGCGGCGCAGGGCGCGGACCTGGTCCTGGCGGCGCGGCGCCAGTCGAACCTCGACGAGGTGGCGGCTGAGGTGCGGGAGATCGGCGCGCGCGCCATCGCCGTGTCGACCAACATCACCGACGCCGAGGCGTGCGCCCGCCTCATGGCGGCCGGCGCGGAGGAGTTCGGCGGCATCGACGTCCTGGTCAACAACGCCTTCCGGGTGAGCACGTTCCAGAGCTTCGAAGACGTCGATCTCGCCAACTGGCGCAAGGTCATGGACGTCAACCTCTTCGGTTCGCTCCAGATGACGCGGGCCGCCCTGCCGTTCCTGCGCCAGCGGGGTGGCGGTTCCGTGGTGATGGTGGCGTCGATGGTGGCGCGCCAGCCGCAGCCGCTGCAGGGTGGCTACGCCATCTCGAAGGGGGCTCTGCTCACCGCCACCCGCGTCCTGGCCTACGAGCTCGGGCCGTCCAAGGTCCGCGTCAACGCCGTGGTCCCCGGCTGGATGGCCGGACCCTCCGTCGACATTTACATCGACATGGAGTCGACCGGCCGCGGCGTGCCCGGCCAGGAGGTGGCGGACGAACTCAACGCCCGCGTGCCGCTGGGCCGCATCCCGAGCGACGAGGACGTCGCCGGGTCGATCGTCTACCTGGCCTCTGACTTGTCGTCGGCCATGACCGGGCAGGCCCTCGACACCAACGGCGGCGAAATCTTCGCCTGATCCCGCTCAGGTCCCCTCGCCGCCACTGGCCGTGCAGGCGCGGGGGTCCCACGGGGCCAGGGGCTCGACCACGGGCGTCGGCGACGCGAAGGCGCTGTTGCCCGTGTTGCCCGTGTCACCCGTGCTGCCCGTGCTGCCCGACGTCGGGCTGGCCGTGGTCGTGGTGGTCGTCGCGGCCGGGTGGCCCGACCCTTGGTGGTGGCCCGGGGTCGAGGTGGTGCTCGATGCTGGCGGGGCCGGCGGGTTGACGCTGAAGTCGGTGCCGGTCACGACCGTGACCTCCGAGCCGGGGCTCACCTGCGACGGGTCATCGGCCATGATCACGGCACCCGACAGGGAGTTGGCGACCGCCTGCGCCGCCGCGAGCTCGGCGGGCGACTTGGACGAGTAGTCGACGACCGTCTCGGCCTCCTGGCCCACCGGGGGGCTGTCGCCGACGGTCCCGATCTTGAAGCCCAGGGTCTGCAGACTGTGGGCCGTGTCCGTCGCTTGGTTGTACACGCCGGAGCCGTTCAGCACCGATACGGTGACCGAGGACGGCGCCGGCAGCGGCCCACCCGAATACGTGTCGTCGTCGCTCGAGCTCAACCCGAGGAACTCGTCCACCGCTTGGTGGTCCTGCGGCTCGGCCGGGAACTCGATGTCGCCGTAGCTGCCGCCCTGGTAGGTGTAGTCGCCGAACTGGTCGACCGCCACGGGCAAGGTGAGCTGTGGTGCCGAGTTCACGTCCACGCTGTGGTAGTCGAGGACCATGCCGATCATGCCCGTGGCGGAGAAGCCCGAGTCGACCACGAGCTGCCCCACGACGCCCGCCACCAGCGATTGATCGGTGATGGGGTTGCCGAGTCCCTTCTCTTTGACCGCCGTGGCCAGCACGCGCAGGAACTCGTGGTCTCGCCGGATGCGCGCGATGTCGCTCTGCGCTTCCTGCGGCCAGTAGTTGGGGTCGTTGGTCGTCACCCCCGGGCCCTTGTACTGGACGTGCCGTGCTCGCACCACTTGCAGGGCCTGGGTGCCGTTGAGCTGGATGCACCCCGTCGTCTGGATGTTGAGGCCCGAGTAGGCGTCGAAGACCGGCTCGGGGAAGTACATCTTGATGCCACCCAGGGCGTTGACGACGTTGATGAAGCTGTCGAAGTTCAGCTCCACGAAGTGCTGGATCGGGATGCCAAAGTCCTCCTCGATGGCGGCGATGAGCTGGTCGGGGCCCTGGTAGAGCGCGGCGTCGATCTTGTTGGCGCCATCGGAGCGGGCGTTGGGCACGAACAGGTCGCGGGGGATGGAGAGGATCGACAGCGTGTCGTTGGCCGGGTTGAGATGCAGGATCATGACGACGTCGCTGTTCACGCCGTTGACGCCCTGCGAGCAAATGCCGTAGGCGGCATTCTGGACCTTCAGCGCGCAGCGCGACGTCGACCCGATCATGAGGATGTTCTGCGTGCCGGCGTCGGCGCCCTTGCCCGGGGCCGAGGTCAGGTTGCGCAGGTCGATCCGGTGGATCTCGTGGTTGAGGTACCAGGCGTAGCCCGCCGTCCCGGCGACCAGGACCACCACGACGAGACCGAGGGTGCCCAGGACCCAGAACACGGTCCGCCTGCGCGAGCGCTCCTTGGGGGCGGCGTGCGCGCCCCGCTTTTTGCCCTGCGCCGCATCGATCTGGCGCCCCAGCTCGTGCAGGCCCTTCTCGACCGGGTTCTCTGCCGGGTCGGCCCCGGTTGGCGCGCCGGACCCCGCTGCCGAGGCGTCCGCCGCCGCGCCGACGCCGGCTGCCGCGACCGGGTTCTCCGCGTCGATCTGGCGTCCGAGTCGGTGCAGTCCCTTCTGGACGGGGTCGTTCTCGGGGTTCGTGGGGCTCATGGTGCGGTGCGGTGTGCGGCGAACGACCTGTTGTTCTCGGACGACGCCCTCGCCCCCGTGACGGCTCCGGATCGGGCCGCCGGAACCGCTGGACAGACTACCGATCGTGCCCCGGGAATGGCATTCAGGCCCGACCGGGGGGAGGACCTGGTGCGACCTACGGTACCACCAGGTCCTCCGCTCCTATGAGGACGCTCGTGGTGCCCCGGCCTCGCCCGGCCGGGCGAGAGGACGAAACTGACACCTCATGGCTGCCAGAAGCGCCGGGCTTCTCCTCTACCGGAGGTCCCCACCGGGAGACGCCGTCGAGGTGTTGCTGGCGCACCCCGGCGGGCCGTTCTGGGCGCGCCGGGACGCCGGGGCCTGGTCCGTGCCCAAGGGCGAGTACGAACCGGGCGAGGACCCGCTCACCACCGCCTACCGCGAGTTTCGTGAGGAGACCGGCTTTGATCCACCGACCGGGACGCCTCTGCCCCTCGGGGAACTGGTGCAGCCCGGCGGCAAACGCGTTATGGCCTGGGCGCTCGAGGGCGACCTCGACCCCGCCGGTGCGACGAGCAACACCTTCGAGATCGAATGGCCCCGCGGCTCGGGGAGGCTGCGGTCCTTTCCCGAGGTGGACCGCGTCGAGTGGGCCGGGCTGGCTCTGGCGCGCACGAGGCTGCTCAAGGGTCAGGTCCCGTTCCTCGACCGGCTCACCGACGGGCTCGGGGGCGGTGCGGCGGCCGGCGCGGTCCGGCCCGGCGGAGACGCCGGCTAGAGCGAACCGGCCAACAGAGTCACAAGAAATGCCCCGCGACCCGCTCAAGGCCGGGCCGCTGTGTGCCGATGTAGTGATACGGCACAAGTGTGCGGTCGGGCGACTCCAAGGGGAAGCATGGCAGCAGGCGATGACGACGTAAGTGTCGGCCTGCAGCGTCGTCGCCCCATGTTCGTGCGGTTCTCAGCCTTCGTGGCCGTTGCCGTCGCGGCTCAGGCCAGCGGCGCCCTGCCGCCGGGGCCGCACGACCCCGCCTTCTACTGGGCCTCGACGGGTGTGCTGGCCCTGGTCGTCGCATCCATGTTCCTCCCCTGGGCGAGGCTGCCGCGCTGGACCGTCCTCGCCGTCACCCTGGCCTATCTGACCTCGGTCTGCCTGCTCCTGATCTCGGGTGGCACCGACCCGAGCGTGCCCAGCACCGCCGGCGGTCTCTCGGCCTTGGTCCTGCTGCCGGTCGTCGGCATCGCCCTCACCTACCGGCGCGCCTATTCGGTGGTGGTCGTGGCCGCGGCCATGGTCAGCCTCACCGCGGCCGGCATCGTCGCCCAGAGCAGCGAGGCCACCAACGTGCGCCGGCTGTTGTTGTGGACGGCCGTGTCCATGGTCGTCACCGCGGGCATTTACAGGTTGCGCGGGCGGCTCGAGGGCAAGGTGCGCGATTCGGACGAGCTGGCCCGGCTCGGCCGGCTCATGAGCGGTGCCACCCAGTCGCTCACGTCGCGGCGTGATCCGAAGGATGTGATCGTCGAGGGCACGCAGGTCATGGCGGACCTGGCCGGCAGTGTGTGCAGCCGGTCGGTGTATCTGCGGGTGCACGACGAGGTCGTGGTGCAGGAGGCCGTCGCCGACGAGGTGGTATCGACGCCGACCAGTTACCCCCTCCGGGACAATCCCTATGTGCGCCGGGTGTTGGAGACCAAGCGGCCCGTGCTGGCCGAGATCGACCGCACCCGCATCGGTCCGACGTTGCGCAGCATGGTCGAGGAGGCCCACCTCACCCACGCCGCCTGGATCCCCATCGCACCCGAAAGCGAGCTGCACGGCGTCATTTGCGTGGCCAGCCGAGGCACCCCGATCTCCGAGGACGCCTTTGCCCGCTACCGCGCCCTGGGGAACGTCGTGGAGCTGGCCCTGGGCAACGCGCTGGCCCACCACGAGCTCGAGATCCAGGCCAACACGGATGCCCTGACTGGCCTCGCCAACCGCCGCGGTCTGGACCTGTATCTACAATCTGACCGCACGCGGGGCCTCACCGCCGTCCTTGTCATGGACATCGACGGCCTCAAGGCCGTCAACGACACCCACGGCCACGCCGCCGGCGATCGCATGCTGGTCGGCGTGGCCCGAGCCGCTTCAGCCGTCCTGCGGGGCGGTGACCTCCTCGCCCGCACGGGCGGCGACGAGTTCGTGGCCGTCGTGAACGACGCGGACGACCTCGATGCCCGCCGGGTGGCCGAGCGCATCACCGCCGCGGTCGGACGGGTGAACGTCCAGGGCGTGCACGCGGACGTGAGCATCGGCTTCGCCTCGTCCACCGACGGCAAGTTCGACCGGACCCGGCAGCTGGCCGACGAGGCGATGTACCGGGCCAAGGCGGGCCGTCCGCTGCGGGCCCAGCGTGACCGTCCGAGGCTCGGCTTGCTGCAGAGGACCTGACCCGGACAACCCCGGTGCCGGGGCGAAGCCGCGGCCCGGCCTCGGTGAGCCGGCTGCCCTCGATGTCCAGGTCCGGCACTATCCGGCCGAGCGGGCCGGGAAGCCACCACACCGCTCCGCCAAAGACGTACATGGTTGCCGGGACGATCGTCGTTCGGATCACGAAGGTGGTCACGCGTCATCAAGCGCCAAATGCTCGAAGGGCTTCGAGGGACTGGCCCCCAGCGGCCTGAAAGGGACTTGCGAGTCGGGCTGCCCGGATTTGAACCGGGGACCTCTGCGTCCCGAACGCAGCGCGCTAACCAAGCTGCGCCACAGCCCGTCCACTCCCCGGAGGAAGCGGGCCTCACCTTACCCCGGCGTCAGCCGGCGATTTCCCCGGTGCCATTGACCGAGGGCACCGCGCCCCGGCCGTCGGTGTCCCCGCCGTCCGCCGGCCGCACTCCCGGCGCGCCTTCTCCGACGAAGGTGGCGACGACCTGTGCCACTCGCCGCTTGTCCATCTCGACGACGCGCAGGTTCCAGTCGCCTACTCGCACCTCTTCACCTTCGGTGGGGATGTGGCCGAAGCGCGAGAACAGCAAACCACCCAGGGTGACGTACTCGCCCTCGGGGATGTCCATTCCGAGCCTCTCGCGGACGTCGTCCACGTTCGTCTGCCCCTCAACGAGCCAGCGGGTGTTGTCGACCCGCACGATGACCGCCTCCTCCCCTTCGTCGAACTCGTCGTGCAGGTCGCCCACGAGCGGCTCCAGGAGGTCCTTCACCGTGAGCATGCCCGCCACCCCGCCGTATTCGTCCACCACCACGGCCACGGCTCGCCGGTGCTTGCGCATGTCGGCCAGCGCCTCCAGGACCCCGAGGGACTCCGGGACCAGGTAGGGCTGGCGCACCTTGCGGGAGATCTCGAGCGGGCTGGGGTCGGTGGCGTCGCGGTCGCCTTCGGTGCGGGTGCCCGGTTCCCGGCCGGTCCGGAAGATGTCATTGACGAAGAGGACACCGATCAGGTCGTCGAGGTCGCCGACCACCACCGGGAAGCAGCTGTGTCCCGAGGTGCGTACGGCCTGGGCGATGTCGTCGGCATGCACGGGGATCGTCAGGTAGGTGACGTCGGTGCGCGGCGTCATGACCTCGCGTACGTCCATCTCGCGTAGGTCGGCCAGCGCCTCAATGATGATGCGCTCCTGCTCGGACGCCTCGGCGTCGAGCGACGAGGCGTTCTTCCCGTTGGCGCCGCCGCCGTCCTCGGTACGACGCCAGGGCCTGCGTGACCGCCGGCGGGATGGCTCGGAGGATGTCTCCCGGCGGCGTGGCACGGACCCGCCGGTCAGGTGCCGGGTCCGGTTCCCGCCTGGAGCTGGGTTTCGGCTCCGACAAGCACCGGCACGGGAGTGAAGGAGTCGTCGTGGTACGTCCCGTCCTCGACCAGCAGCGTGGCCACAGCACGGCGCAGACGCAGGGGGTCGAGCGGTTTGACGAGCCAGCCCTCCGCCCCGGACCGGCGGGCGAGGAAGACGTCGGGGCGGCGGTCGAGCAGCATCAGCACGGGGATGTGGTCGATCGCGTCGTAGGACTCCTGCAGCCGGAGCTCGAGGCAGACCGCCATCCCCCCCATGTTCCCCATCTGCATGTCGACGATCACGAGGTCGGGAGACTCCTCGGCCACGAAGGAGACCACCTCGGGCCCGGTCGTGACGGTGGCCACCTCGATGTCCGGACCGCTGATCACCGCCTCGATCTCGCGCCGGAGGGTGGAGGCGTCGCTCGCCACCAGGATGGTCTGCACCGCGGGGACATTATCGGACCAGCATCTGGGTCCGGTAACGAGCGACGCCGCGTGGACCGGATAGGCCAAAGATCGTTTTGCGCGGTGGGTCTAAACGGGTTCGCTTATCGATTTTGAAAAAACACGCCGAGGCCTTTCACCCCGGCCCCACGCCCACGCCTACACACGGCGCCCTCTTCAGGCGAAGAGATGCTCGGCCGCCCGCTCCAGACCCGCCAGCTCGTGCACGTCCTGCCCGAAGAGCGGGATCCGTCCGACCGGGGCCGGCGCCACCTGCGCCGCCAGCCCGGAGAACGACGACTCCTCGCGGGCCGCCACCGCGTTCAGCTCGTCCAGGTTCGCCTCCAGTAGGGCCAGGGCCGACGCCGCCTCGCCGTCACCGGCAACGCCACCGCCACCGCCGCCATCCGACGACCCGTCCCCGAAGGACGGCGCGATCCGGTTGACCACCAGCGCCGCCACCGTCACGTCCCGCTCCGCCAGCTTCTCGGCGAAGAAGCGCGCCTCGGCGACGGCGTCGGGCCGGGCCGACGTGACCAGTATGTAGGCCGTCGCCGGGTCGGCCAGCAGCTCGTGGACGGCGCTGGCCCGGCTGCGGAACCCGTCCTCCATACCCTCGAAGGCCTGGAAGAACCCCACTGCGTCCTGCACGATCTCGGCCCCCGCCACCTTCGAAATCGTCCGCAGCAGCGCCTGTGTGGCCATGCTCACCGCCCGCAGCGACATGCGCGTCGGCACGAGCAGCGCCCGGAACAGCCGGTTCTCCAAGAACCGCGTCAGGCGCCGGGGCGCGTCGAGCAGGTCCAGCGCGTTGCGGGTGGGCGGCGTGTCCACCACCACCACGTCGAACTCGTCGGACTGGACCAGCTCGTAGAGCTTCTCCATGGCCATGTACTCCTGGGTGCCGCTCAGTGCGCCGGCCAGGTTCTGGTACAGCCGGTTGGAGAGGATGGCCTCGGCCTGCTCGGGCGTCCGGGCGTAGCGCTCGACCAGGTCGTCGAACGTCCCCTTCGAGTCGAGCATCAGCGCGTGCAGGTGGCCGGGCCAATCGCCCGCCACCTCCGTGGGCGTGTTCGGCAGCGACTCCACCCCCAGCGCGTCGGCCAGTCGCCGCGCCGGGTCGACCGTGACCACGCACGAACGCCGGCCCGCCCGCGCCGCCTCCAGGGCGAAGGTGGCCGACACCGTGGTCTTGCCCACGCCGCCGGACCCGCAGCACACGATGACCGAGCGCTCCGCCACCAGTGTCGGCAGCGTCTCCGCCTTCGACCCTGCTCTTGACCCCGCCGCATCCGGCCCGACGCCGGCGTCGGCCGGCGGGGTCACAGCGCCCCCTCGGCCACCAGGCCCTCCACCGCCCCCGCCAGGGCCCGGGCCAGGAACTCGGTCTCGGCCGGCCCGATGGAGTCGGAGGAGGCCACCACCGGCAGCAGCAGGTGCGGCAGGGGCAGTTCCCGCCCCAACCGGTCCACCTGCTCGGCCGAGACGGCGTGGCGGGCCAGTCGGAACTCCCGGGCCGCCTCGAGCGCCGCCACGTGGCCCGGCGCCACCGCCGCCCCGGCCTCGGCCACCGCCTCGGCCGCCGGCCGCTCGAGCCCGGGCCCCGGCGCGGGGTCGCAGGCGTTGACGATGACGGGCCCCAGCTGCACGCCCGCCTTGTCCTCCAGGGTGTAGGCCGACTCGATCGTCTCCGAAACCGGCAGCTCCTCGGGCAGCGTGACCAGCAACACCCGGCACCGGGCCGGGTCCGACAGCAGGTCGACCACCTCCTGGGCCTGCGTGCGCAGAGGGCCACCCCGGGCGGCGTCCACCATGCCCGCCGCCGAGGTCAAGAAGGTGATGGCGTGGCCCGTGGCGGGTGCGTCCACCACGATGAGGTCGGCGGCCCCCTCCCGCTCCAGCTGCTTGACCTTGCCCAGCACCAGGACGTCGCGGATCCCCGGGATGGCGGTCGACACCACGTCGAGGACCCCCGTGCGCGCCAGCCGGCGGGACACGCGCCCGAGGCCGTGGTCCTCGAGATACTCCACCAGCGCATCGTCGGGCGTCACCCGCCGGGCCCGTACCGAGCCCTCCGCCCGCGCCGCCTCAGCCCCTCGGGGCCCGAGCTGCACCTCCTCGTAGCCCAGGTCCTCCCGACGCCCGAAGGCCTGGGTGATGCCGGATTTGCCCTCCAGCTCGACGATGAGGACGGACCGCCCCGCCTCGGCCGCCATCCGGGCCAGCGCGGCCGAGACGGTGGTCTTGCCGACGCCACCCTTGCCGGCGATGACGAGGACGTGGCTCTGTGCGCAGAAAGTCCCCACGTCCATGCGGGCCCGAGCGTAGTTGGCGGGCTCCCGCAGCCGATCGAGGACCCGTCATAAAGCCTGCTCACGACCCTTGAACGCGTGCAGCACCGGCGATAGCTTGAGTCAGGAGGGGGATCTGGGTTGCCCTATCGGGGGGTCGAATGCGCCAGGGGTCAGAGATGTGGCAGTTGAAAGCAGCGTGCCGGGGGCCGCAGGCAGCGGTGTTCTTCCCGCCTTCACACGCCGAACGCAAGGAAGAGAAGGCCTCCCGGGAGATCCGGGCCAAAGCGATCTGTGAGGAATGCCGGGTGCGGGGCGAGTGCCTCGACTACGCCATCCGGATCCGGGAGCCGCACGGCATTTGGGGCGGCCTCAACGAGGTCGAGCGCAAAATGGTGCTCGACCGCCGCGCCAGCTGACCCGTCCCGCCGAGGCCCCGCCGGCCACCTGACCCCGCGTGTCGCCATGCCGCGCCTCCCCGCCGGAACTCACGAGTGCGTCCCCGGCGTGATCTTGAGCAGCGCATCGGCCGTTTGCACGCCGTGCGATCCGCACACCGCGGTAGGCGCCTGGCCGTCCACGGCGCAGATGGTCGCCGTGATCTCGTTGGCCGCCGTGATCACGGCCTGAGCCAGCGGGCTGGTGGGCGACGTCAGGTCGCCCGCGATCTGGTCCTGTGACAGGCCGCCGATGACCGAGGGCGTGAAGCTCGCACCCGAGATCACCCAGCGGTTCGACACGTCGACCAGCGGGAAATCGTCCGCCCCACCCCCGTACTGGTTGATGGCCGCGGTCTGGCGCGCGTCGGGCTTCTCGAGACGGAGATACCGCGCCCCCGTCGGGTTCAGCGAGCTGTAGCGCTCCACCGACTCGAGAATCACGTACTTGCTCGTGTAGTTGACGGTCCAGAAGGTGAAGGTGGACAGGTTGGCGAAGGCCGACGTGGAGCTCGACTGCATGAGGCCGAGCCGGTTGAAGGTCCCGAAGCGCGTCAACGCCAGGATGACCGGCCAGCGCTGCACCGCCGGGTAGGGCGCGAACTCGGCCCCGTAGAAGAACAGCACGGGCTCGGCCGCCCCGCCGTTGAGCGTGGCTAGCCAGGGCTGCGAGCTCCCGGTCGCCTGCGGCGGGGTAACGGGGACGTCGGGCGAGGACACCCCGATTTGGTCGTAGAGCGACGTCGGCACCGTGGCCAGCGTGTTGACGAGCGACGACGGCGCCGCGTTGAAGGTCTCGACCGTCGAGGAGCTGCTGGGAGTGGCGTTGTCGCGCACGATGACCAGCGCGCCGAGCAGGCAGATGGCGACCACGATGAGGCCCAGAGCCAGGTAGCGGCGCGGGATCTGACGCAGTACGGGCGCCGACGCGTGATCGTTGGCGGTCTGGCTCATGGGACAGGTCAGGGTAGCAAGGGGTCGCCCCCGTCCCGGGGGCGCCGCCCCTCCCTGCCGATAGCTTCTGTGGCGTGCCTCCATCGGCCCCGCCCCCACCCGAGCAGGTCGCCGTACGCCCGGCTGCCACCGTCATGCTGGTGCGCGACGCTGCAGCCGGCGCCGGCGCCGGCCGTCTTGAGGTCCTGATGGTGCGGCGCAACCTGCGCTCGGACTTCGTGGGCGGGGCCTACGTCTTCCCCGGCGGCGCCGTCGATCCGCTCGACGGGGGGCCCGAGGCCGAGGCGCTGTGCGCCGGGCGGAGCGACGCCCACGCCAGCGCCCTGCTCGGCCTCGAGTCCGGCGGCCTGGCGTACTGGGTGGCCGTGGTGCGCGAGACCTTCGAGGAGGCTGGGCTGTTGCTGGCCCGCCGGCCCGGCGGTCCCGACCTGCTGGCCGGCGACCCCGAGGAGGAGGCCCGTCTCGCCGCAGCCCGGCGGGCGGTCAACGACGGCGGACGGCGCTTCCTCGACCTGTGTCGGGACGAGCAGCTCCGCCTCGCCGTGGGCGACATCCACTACTTCGCCCACTGGATCACCCCGCGGGCGCGCCGCGCCGCTACGACACCCGCTTCTTCGTGGCCCCGGCGCCGCCCGGCCAGATCGCCGCGCACGACGCCGGCGAGACCATCGCCGAGGTGTGGATCTCGCCCCACGACGCGCTGGCCCGCCACCGCGCCGGCGAGATCGAAATCATCTTCCCGACCATCCGCAACCTGCAGGCCATCGGGCGCTTCGCCACCAGCGCCGAGCTGCTCGACGCAGCCGCGGCGGCGGCCAGCTCGGTGCCCGCCATTGAGCCCCGCGTCGTTCCCGATGGCAACGGCATGCGCATCGTGCTGCCGGGCGATCCGGCCTACGAGCGCGCCCCGGTGTCCGACCCCGACGACAGCGGCGCGCTCGGTGACTTCAACGAGGCCGTGCGGGCCGTCTCCATGCGCGCCAACGTGGAGGGGCCCGAGGACGCCCCGGGGCCGCGGCCCGGGTGAGCATCCCGGCCGTCCCCGACTTCGGCCTCGGTCCCGCGCCCGAGCCCGGCCGGGTCGACCAGGTGGCGCCGGGCGTGCGGCGGCTGACGGCCAACAACCCGGGCCTCATGACCGGCCCGGGCACCAACACCTACCTCGTCGGGCACGCCGACCCCGTTGTGGTGGACCCGGGCCCGGCGGACGAGGCACACACCGCCGCCATTCTGGCCGCGGCCACCCCGCTCGGTCGCATCCGCACCATCGTCGTGACCCACACCCACGTCGATCACGCCCCGGGCGCCGCCGCGTTGGCCACCGCCACCGGGGCCCGCGTCGTCGGCTTCGCCCCGGCCGAGGGCTTCACGCCAGACGAGCGCGCCGGCGAGGGCTGGACGCTGCGCGGCACGGGGCCGGAGGGCGACCTGACGCTGCGCGCGCTGCACACGCCGGGCCACGCGTCGGACCACCTGTGCTGGCTGGTCGAGGAGCATGCGCTGCTGCTCACCGGCGACCACGTCATGCACGGCTCGACGGTCGTCATCCGCCCGCCCGACGGCGACCTGCATCAGTACCTGGCCAGCCTGGCCCGGCTGCGCGAGGCCGAGCCGCCCATCGCCACGCTGGCCCCGGGTCACGGCCGGCTCATGGATCACGTGCCCGACGTGGTCGACGCGCTGGTGGCCCACCGCCTCGGTCGCCATGAACGCGTCGCCGCCGCCCTGGCCTCGCGCACCGACGGCACCGTCGACGAGCTGCTGCCCGAGGTCTACGGCGACGTCACCGAGCGCCAGCTCCCGGTCGCCCGCTTCTCGCTCTGGGCCCATCTGCGCGCCCTGGGCCAGGAGGGTCGGGCCGGCGCTCTCGACGCGCCGCCGGGACGGGACACCATCGAGACCCGCTGGGCCGCCTCGGTGTAAGCCGTGTTCCGCCAGTCCGGCCAGCGTTCCGAGGCTTCATGCCTCCCCGCGGGCCACCGCCGCCTCCACCCGCTCGAGCAGGCGGGCGGAGCAGCCGTCGGCCTGGACGATGGGCGCCACCTCTTCGCCCACGACCCGGGCCATTTCGGCGAAGACGGCACCGAGCTCGCTCCGCTCGGCCAGGGCCACCGGTTCGCCGGCGTCGCCCGCCGCGGCCATGTCCGGGTGCAGCGGGATGGAGCCGACCAGGGGCACACCCAGCCCGTGGGCCAGGCGCTCGCCGCCGCCCGAGCCGAAGAGCGCGTAGGTGGTGCCGTGTTCACAGGTGAAGTCGCTCATGTTCTCGATGACGCCGGCCACACGCAGGTAGCCGCGTCGGGCCATGTCCGCCGCCCGGGCCGCCACCTTCTGCGCCGCCACCGGCGGCGTGGTCACCACCAGCAGCTCGGTGCGCGGCAGCAGGCGGGCCAGCCCCATCTGGATGTCGCCGGTGCCCGGCGGCAGGTCGATCAGCAGGTACTCGATGTCGCCCCAGTGCGCGTCCTGCAGGAACTGCTGCACGGCGCGGTTGAGCACGAGCCCGCGCCACATGATCGCCTGCTCTTCGTCGGCCAGGAAGCCCATGGAAAGGACGCGCAGCAGGCCGGTCCCGACGGCACGCTCGAGCGGGACCATCTTCCTCTGGCGGGCCTCGACGTCACCCTCCATGCCGAGCAGCCGCGGGATGGAGAAGCCCCAGATGTCGGCGTCGAGGATGCCAACGACGTGGCCCCGGGCCGCCAGGGCCACCGCCAGGTTGGCCGTCACGGACGACTTGCCCACGCCGCCCTTGCCCGACCCGATGGCGAGCACGCGAGCGTTCGGCGGCACCGCCGTCTCGGGGGCGTCCTCGCGTGCCTTCCACCGGGCCCGGGCCATGACGGCGGCCCGTTCCTCGGCGTCCATGCTGGCCACCCGCACCGCCACCGAGCGCACCCAGTCGAGCGCCTCGACGTGGCGGACCACGTCGGACTCTATTTGGGAGCGCAGCGGGCAGGCGGCGATGGTGAGCGCCACGTCGACCTCGACCGAGTCGCCGTCGACCGCGATGGCGCGCACCATCCCGAGGTCGACGATGGTGTCGCCCAGCTCGGGGTCGATGACCGCCCGCAGGCGCTCGCGCACCTCTTCGACGCGGGCGTCCACCGGGGATGCCGGGGTGGTCGAGTCCGAGGTCATGGTTGTAAGATTCTACCTGCGTGGCGCCGAATTCGGCCCTGTTGCTCCCGTGGTGCGGGTCCGGGAACGGCGCCGGTAACATGGTGCCAGCCGCGGGGCATGGTGCACCGCGGGCGCCGGCGTCAGCGCGTGCGGCGCATCGAGGAGGATCTTGTGACGACCATCTCCACGTCCGTCAACATCGGAAAGAAGCCGGCACCGGTCACCCTCAGCGACGCCGCCACCGCCAAGGTGGCCGAGCTGCTCGCCCAGGAGGAGGGTGACGAGCTGGCGTTGCGCGTGGCCGTCAAGCCCGGCGGCTGCTCGGGTTACAGCTACGAGATGTTCTTCGACACCGAGCTGATGGCCGACGACGTGGTGCGCGAATTCGACTCCGTGAGGGTCGTGGTCGACGCCGCCAGCGCCGAACTGCTCACCGGGTCCACCCTCGACTACAGCGACGGGCTCCAGGGCGCCGGGTTCCACATCACCAACCCCAACGCCACCCGCACTTGCGGTTGCGGATCCTCCTTCAGCTGATCCCCCGCCCGTCCGGGCACGCGGTCCCCTGAACGGCACCGGCGCCTCCGCCGGGGCGCGCGCCGCGGCGAGCATCACCTTCGTCATCAACGGCGCGGAGGTGGCCGTCGCCGACGGCATCTCGCTGCTCGATGCGCTGCGCGAGGAGCTCGGCTGCCGATCGGTGAAGGACGGCTGCAGCCCGCAGGGCCAGTGTGGGTGCTGCACGGTCTGGGTCGACGGCGCACCGCGCGTCGCCTGTGTCACCCCGGTCCGCAGGATCTCCGGGCGCCACGTGACGACGCTCGAGGGCGTGTCCGGCGAGGTACGGCGGCGTTGGGCCGACGCGTTCGTCACCCGCGGCGCCAGCCAGTGCGGCTTCTGCACGCCGGGCATCGTCATGCGTCTGGCCGCGCTCGACGCCGGGCCGGGCGGTCGCACTCCGTCGCGGCGCGACATCGAGGCCGGGTTGCGCGCCCACCTGTGCCGCTGCACCGGGTGGCAGTCGATCATCGAGGCCGCCGAGGACGCGCTCGGACTCGAGGGAGAGTCAGCGCCCGCCGCGCCCCGCGATCCCGTCTTGGCGGCCTGGCGAGCCCAGATCGAGGGTCCCTACGTCCAGGTTTCGGGCCCCGCAGTGGTCCTCGGCGGCGGCGGCTTCGCCGACGACACCTCCCCCCCAGACGCCCTGGTCCAGCTGGGAGCCGACGCGCCTCTGGCCGCCGGGCTGCGTGCCGCCCGGGCCGCGGCCGGGCGCGTGCAGGGCCGCAACAGCACGGTGCCCATGTCGCACCCGGTCGGGCCGCCCGAGGGCGACTGGGCCCTCACGCTGCAGACCACCTGGGTCGAGCCGGCCTACGTCGAGCCGGACGCCAGCTGGAGCCGACCCGGAGCGACGCCCGCCTCGCCCTTGGCCAACGGCGGCGCCTTCGGCGGGAAGCGCCACAGCCCGGTGCCCGCCCGTGCCGCCGCGTTGGCCGGCGAGACCGGCCAGGCCGTGCGTGTGCTGTGGCGGCGTGAAGACGTGGTCCGTCTCGGCCCCAAGCGGCCGCCGCTCGCGGTCGCGCTGCGGCCGGACGGCACGGGCGTCCTGCGCGTCGGGCGCACGCCCGGCTCGGCCGAGCTCGGGCCTCTGGTGGCGCGGGTGCGGGGGTTGTGCCCGGGCGTGCAGGTCGAGGAGGTGGCCATCGCCGGGCCGCCGGTGGCGCCCGAGCTGCGCGGCGCCGGCTGGGCCGAGCTCCTCGCCGCCATCCACGCGGCGGGTGCGCCCCCGGCCCCGCCGGGGACGGGGGACGCCCACGTGCTCCTCCCCGGCGCCGGCAGGGCCCGGGTCGGCGTGCGGTTGGGCGAGGGCGAGCGGGGACGGGTCGACGTGGAGGTGTGGGCGGGCGAGGTCCTCGACACGGTGACCCTGCGCTCGTACGCGCTCGGCGCCGTGCACCAGGCCCTCGGGATGGTCTGGAGCGAGGGCATCGCCGTGGACGACGGCGGCGCGCCGGTCGACCTGACCATCCGCTCCTTCGGGATCCTTGCCGCCCGCGACATGCCCGAGGTCACCGTCGCCCTCCACCAGGAGCGCACCTGGCCGGTCAACGGGTCCGACGCTGTCTTCGTGGCCACGCTGGCCGCGGCCTGGCTGGCCGAGGGCCTGCCGCAGGCCTGGCCGACCCGCCGGGGCGCCGTGCGAGCCCCGTTCCGCGACGTGCCAGCATCGGGGCGTCGAGACGAAGAGGAGCAGCCATGAGCCCAGCCGTCGGTCCGTATTCCCCCGTCCGCCGGGTCGGCGACTGGGTCATCACGTCGGGCCAGGTCGGCGTGGCGACCGACGGCAGCGGCGCGCCCGCGCTGGTGCCCGGCGGCACGCTGGCGGAGCTGCGCCAGGCGCTGCAGAACGTGGCCGAGGTGCTGGCCGTCGAGGGCGCCGCGCTGGGCGACGTGGTGAAGACGACGCTCTACCTGGTCGACATGGGCGAGTTCGCCGCCGTCAACGAGGTCTGGGTGGAGTACTTCACCGACGACCGCCCCACGCGCTCGGCCGTGGCCGTGGTGGCGCTCCCCGTCGGGGCACGCGTCGAAGTCGAGGCCTGGGCCTACGCGCCGGTGGCCTGAGGCGCCGGCGCGCCGGTGGGCGCAGCGGCCGGCGCGCCGGCGGCCCCGTTGCGCTGGGTCACGCCGGGGTGCCAGGCCACCTGGCCGAAGCGGTAGCCGACCGAGCGCACCGTCTGGATCAGGTGGGCGTGCTCCTCGCCGAGCTTGGCCCGCAGGCGCCGGATGTGGACGTCCACGGTGCGGGCGCCGCCGTAGTACTCGTAGCCCCAGACCCGGCTGAGCAACGTCTCGCGGGTGAAGACCTTGGCCGGGTGCCCGGCCAGGAAGCGCAGCAGCTCGTACTCCATGTAGGTCAGGTCGAGCACCCGGCCCGCAACCGCCGCCTGGTACGTCTCGAGGTTCAGCATGAGCGGCCCGTACTCAATGATGTCGGGCCGCATGCTCTGCCCGGTGCGCCAGAACAGGTGCTGCAGGCGCGCCACGAGCTCCTCGGGCCGCGCCGGCAATACGCAGAAGTCGTCGTAGAGGTCGTCGCGCAGCAAGAGCTCACTCACCTGGTCGGAGGCGATGGCGAGCAGCAAGGGCGTCATGGGCACCTCGCGCATGCGCAGGTGCCGGCAGAAGGCCACCGCGGCCGTCATGTCGTGCCCCGCCACCACGAGGGCACCCGAGTAGCCCCCGGCGCGCCCGTCCGGCCCGGGTGCGATCTCGTCGGACCCCGACACGCCGTGGTGGCTGAGCCCTGCGCTCTGGAGCGCGAGGGTCACCTCGGCAGGCAAGTCGGCAGGGAAGCAGAGCAGGGGGTCCATCGGCGCGTGGTCAGAGCCGGGGCAGGTAGCGATCCAGCTCGAACTGGGTGACCTCGACCTGGTAGGCGTCCCACTCCTCGCGCTTGTTGCGGATGAACCACTCGAAGACGTGATCGCCCAGGGTGTCGGCCAGCAACTCGGAGCGCTCCATTTCGTTGACGGCGTCGTGCAGGCTCGAGGGCAGCGGCTGAATCCCCTTCTTGGCCAGCTCCTTGGGGCTCAGCGTGAACAGGTTGTCGTCGGCCTCGGGCGGCAGCGGGTAGTCCTCGGAGAGGCCGCGCAGACCGGCGGCCAGAATCACCGCGAAGGCCAGGTACGGGTTGCAGGCGCTGTCGGGCGCCCGGTACTCGAGCCGGGTCGACTCGATCTTGCCCATTTTGACCACGGGCACCCGCACCAGCGCCGAGCGGTTGTTGCGGGCCCAGCTGACGTGAACCGGCGCCTCGTAGCCGCCGATGAGGCGCTTGTAGGAATTGACCCACTGGTTGGTCACGGCGGTGATCTCGTGGGCATGGTGCAGCAGGCCGGCGATGAAGCGGCGCGCCACCTCCGAGAGCCCGTAGCTGTCGCTCTCGTCCACGAACGCGTTGCGCTCGCCCTCCCACAGCGAGATGTGCGTGTGCATGCCCGAGCCCTGCACACCCGACACCGGCTTGGGCATGAAGGAGGCGAAGACGCCTTCCTGGCGCGCCATCTCCTTGATCACCATGCGGGTGGTCATGACGGTGTCGGCCATGGTCAGCGCGTCGGTGTACCGCAGATCGATTTCGTGCTGGCTGGGCGCGTCCTCGTGTTGGGTGTGCTCGACCGGGATACCCATCTCCTCGAGGACGAGCACCGAGCGGCGCCGCAGGTCGCTCGTCAGGTCGGCCACGGTCAGGTCGAAGTACGAGCCCGAGTCGAGGAGCACCGGCCCGCGCTCGGGGTCGGCGTCGGCGAAGTAGAAGTACTCGACCTCGGGAGAGGCGAAGAAGTTGTAACCGGCGGCGCGGGCGCGCTCGAGCGTGCGGCGCAGCGCGTGCCGGGGGTCGCCTTCGAACGGCGTGCCATCCAGGTTGGCGATGTCGCAGAAGACACGGGCCACCTGCGCGTCGTCGTGGTGCCACGGCAGCAGCTGGAAGGTCTTGGGGTCGGGGCGGGCCAGCACGTCGGCCTCCTGCACCCGGCTGAACCCGTCGATGGCCGAGCCGTCGAACGTCATGCCCTCGTCGAGCGCGTTCTCGAGCTCGGCGGAGGTGATGTTGAAGCCCTTGGGGGTTCCCAACACGTCGGTGAACCACAGCTGGACGAAGCGGATGCCCCGCTCCTCCACGGTCCGCAGCACGTAGTCACGCTGGCTCTGCACCGCCCAAGCTTCGCAGCTCCGGGGCGGTCTCTCGAAATCCGGCCGTCGCTACCCTGGTCGCCGTGCCTGCCGCTTCCGCGTCCTCCGCCGAGGCCGGGTCGTTGGCCGTGACGGTCGGACGGGCCAGGCTGAGCGGCGTCCGCCTCGGGAAGGGGGGCGGTCCGCAGGTCGCCTTCCTCCACGCGGCGATCGCCGACCACCGCAGCTGGTCGCGTCTGCTGGGTCTCCTCGCACCCGACATGGACGTGGTGGCGTACGACCAGCGCGGCTTCGGGGCCACCACCTACGAGGCGGAGGGCCACGACCAGGTGGTCGATCTGTCGGCTGTGCTGGACGCGTGTGGCTACGCGCGGCCTGTGCTCCTCGGCAACTCACGCGGCGGGCAGATCGCGTTGGACTTCGCCCTCACCCAGCCCGAGCGGGTGGCCGCGCTGGTGCTGCTGGCACCGGCCGTCTCGGGGGCACCGGTCGTGGCCGAGTCAGACCTGCGACCCGAGGAGGCAGCCTTCTGGCGGGAACTGGAGGCGGCCGAGGCGGCCGGGGACCTCGACGCGCTCAACCGGGGAGAGATCAGGTTGTGGCTCGACGGGCTCGACGCGCCCGAGGGACGCGTCACCGGTGCGGCGCGCCAACTCGCCCTCGACATGAATGCGATTGCGCTGTCGGCCGCCAGCCCGGGTCACGAACCGCGCGTCGTCGACGCCTGGGAGCGGCTGGGCGAGATCGCCTGCCCCGTCCTCGTCCTCGTCGGCGACCTCGACATGAGCCACCTCCGAGCCCGCTGTCACGACCTGGCCGCACGGATCCCCGGCGCACAGCTGCGCGTGCTGCGCGAGGCGGCGCACCTGCCCGCGCTGGAACAGCCGGACACGGTGGCGGGCCTGGTGCGCGCCTTCCTCGGCCGCCCGGCCTGAGCGCCTTCCTGGAGCGGCGGTACCCGCCGGTAGGCTGCACGTATGCGCTCTCTGCGCCTGGCCGCCGCGCAGCTCAACACCGTCGTGGGTGATTTGGCGGGCAACGTGGAGCGCATCCTGGGCGCGCTGGTCGCGGCCGAGGCGGCCGGGGCCGACCTCTGCATCGTGCCCGAGCTGGCCATCCCCGGGTACCCGCCCGAGGACCTCCTCCTGAAGCCCGGGTTCGTGGCCGACAACGTGGCCGCCCTGGAGAAGGTGGCGGCCGCCACCGGGCAGTGCGCCGTCGTGGTGGGTTTCGTCGGCGCAGCCGACGGCGGGGTCGGGTTGGCCAACGCGGCGGCGGTCTGCGCCGGCGGCCGCGTCGTGGGTGTCTACCGCAAGCGGCTCTTGCCCAACTACGGCGTGTTCGACGAGCAGCGCTGGTTCATCCCAAGTCAGGAGCCGCCGACGCTGTTCGGCATCGCCGGGGCCTGGGTCGGCGTGTCCATCTGCGAGGACGTGTGGTTCGGGGACGGCCCGGTGGCCCAGGAAGGCCGGGGGGGCGCCGACGTCGTGGTGAACCTCAACGCTTCCCCCTACAACCGGGGCCGCCATGACGAGCGCCTGTCGATGCTGCGCGGCCGGGTGGACGAGGCCGGCTGCGCCATCGCCTACGTCAACCAGGTGGGGGGTCAGGACGAGCTCGTGTTCGACGGCGACTCACTCGTCGTGGCGGCCGACGGGACGCTGGTGGCGTCGGGCGCGCAATTCGACACCGACCTGATTGTGGTCGACCTTCCCCTCGGGCCCCACCGCCCGCGCGGCATACGTGAGCTCTTGCCACGCGTCCTGGTGACCGAGCCGCGCCCGGGCGAGCGGCCCGCGCTGGCGCCCTCGCCGTCGCGGCCGCCGCTGGGCGACCACGCCGAGGTCTATGCCGCGCTGGTGCTCGGCACGCGCGACTACCTGTCCAAGAACGGGTTTTCCGAGGCGGTGATCGGCCTGTCCGGGGGCATCGACTCGTCGCTGGTGGCCACCGTCGCCGTGGACGCGCTGGGTCCGGCGCGCGTGCACGGGTTGTCGATGCCCTCGCGCTACTCGAGCGACGGGTCGCGCCAGGACGCCGAGGTCCTGGCCGAGCGCCTCGGCATCGACCTCAAGGTGGTGCCGATCGAAGAGGCCCACGTGGCCTTCGCCTCCATGCTCGCCCCGGTGCTCGGGCGCGAGCCGTTCGGCCTGACCGACGAGAACCTGCAGTCGCGCCTGCGCGGGGTCCTGCTGATGGCGGTCTCCAACGCCAACGGGTGGATCGTGCTGACCACGGGCAACAAGAGCGAGATGGCGACGGGGTACTCCACGCTCTACGGGGACTCCGCCGGCGGCTTCGCGGTGATCAAGGACGTGCCCAAGACCTTGGTGTACGAGCTGTGCCGTTACCGCAACACGCAAGCCGTCCTCGAGGGCCTCCCCGGACCCATTCCCGACAGCGTGCTCGACAAGCCGCCCTCGGCCGAACTCCGGCCGGACCAACGCGACGACGAGTCGCTGCCGCCTTACGAGGAGCTCGACCCCGTGCTGCAGGGCTACGTCGAGCGCGACCGCACGGCGGCCGAACTGGTGACCGAAGGCTTCGACCCGGCGGTGGTGGACCAGGTGGTACGCCTGGTCGACGGGGCCGAGTACAAGCGGCGCCAGAACCCGCCCGGCGTGCGCATCACGACCAAGGCCTTCGGCAAGGACCGCCGCATGCCCATCACCAACCGCTACCGCTCCTCGGCCCTCGAGGAGTCGGGAGGTGGGTGAGCCGGCTGGCTGGCGCGGCATCGACGACCTGGCGGCGCTGGTCGGGCACTACGGCTGGCTCGAGGGGCGGCTCTTCGAGTTGACCGGACGGTGGGCCACCGCCCCGGCGAGGGACGGGGCGGCACCGGACGCGCTGGCCGACGAGCTGCGGGTCTGGTGCGCCGCGGCGTCGAGGCGCCACGGCGAGCTGGCCGCCCACTGGGCCCAGCGCCTGCCCATGCGGGCCGGGGTGGACGCCGGGGCGCTGGTCGTGGCGCCAGAGGGACCGTTGGGCGAGGCGATGGACGGCCTGGAGGCCGAGGCGGAGCTGGGGGACGGGGTGGCCGTGCTAGTCGGGACGGTCCTGCCCTGGGTGGGTGAGACCTACGCGCGGCACGCCGCAGCGGCCTCCCCGGTCAGCGAGGCGCCGGTCCTCGAGGTCCTGATGGAGGCCCGCCGGGCGGTCGAGGGGGAGATCCGAGGCGGCCGCTCCCTCCTGGAGAGGGGCGGAACAGGCCCGCTCGTGACCGCGCGCACGAATGTGACGATTTTGAGTCAGCCGTTTGAAGAAATCAGCGTTTTACCTGCTGTACACCCATCTTGACATGACCACTACACTGTCAGGGCAGCCGACCGCGCGCCAGGAACGGGCGTCCGCTGCGTTTTACACACGCCCGGCGTCTCCCCGCCGTGGCCCGGGACGAAATGTTGAGGCGACATCTTGGCGAAGGAACGAATTGAGCGCGACGACGAGGACCTCGTCCGGCTCTACCTGACGGATATCGGTCAGTACCCACTGCTGACCAAGGACGACGAGGTTCGCCTGGCTCAGGCCATTGAGGCCGGCCGCGCCGCCGAGGCAGATGTGGCCAAGGCGCCCAAGGGCCTGACCACGGCCAAGAAGCGTGAACTGCGCCGGGCCGTCATGGAAGGTGAGCAGGCCCAGCAGACGTTCGTGCAGTCCAACCTTCGCCTCGTCGTCTCGATCGCCAAGAAGTACCAGGCCTCGGGCCTGCCGCTGCTGGACCTGATCCAGGAGGGGAACCTCGGCCTCATGCACGCCGTCGAGAAGTTCGACTGGCGCAAGGGCTTCAAGTTCTCCACGTATGCCACCTGGTGGATCCGCCAGGCCATCACCCGGGGCATTGCGAACACCGGACGCACCATTCGTCTCCCCGTCCACGCCGGCGACACCCTGGCCCGGGTGCAGAAGGCCCAGGCCCGCCTGGAGCTCAAGCTGGGCCGCCCGGCCACGCTGGCCGAGCTGGGCATCGAGGTCGAGATGCCCGAGGACAAGCTGGTCGAGGCGCTGCGCTTCCGGGCCGAGCCGCTGTCGCTGTCGGAGCCGCTGCGCGAGGACGGGGATGCCGAGCTGGGCGACGTCGTCGAGGACCGTTCGGCCGAGTCGCCCTTCGAGGTGGCGGCCGTCTCCCTGCTGCCCGACGAGATCGGCCGGTTACTCTCGCCGCTCGACGAGCGCGAGCGTGAGATCTTGCGCCTGCGGTTCGGGCTGGATCGGGGCGAGCCCCGGACGCTCGAGGAAGTCGGCGAGCACTTCAACCTGACCCGTGAGCGGATCCGCCAGATCGAGGCGCGGGCCATGTCCAAGCTGCGCCACCCGTCGTCGGACACCGGCGCCCGGGATCTGCTGACCGTCTGATTCGAGGGAGCGGGACGCCGGCGCCCGCCGCTCGGGGCGTGTGGGCGGGCCGGCAGGTCTTCGCCGCTGAAGCGCACCGGCCCCGTCACGGGGGTGTAGGCGGCCTCGTCGGCGAACCCGGACGGGCGCACGAACTTGGAGCCGGGTGGCGCGCCGTCGCCGCGCGATTGGTTGCGCTCGCCGGCTCGGCGCCCGCCTAGGATCGCCGCCATGAAGAAGCTCTTGATCCTTGCCCTGATCGTGGCCCTCGGCGTCGTCGCTGCTCGTCGCCTGCGCGAGGCCTAGACAAACGGCGCGGCGCGGTCGGCGCGCCGGGCCGGAGTGAACGAACCCGGTGCCGCTCAGGCGGCGCGTCGGGCCGCGCCGGCGCGACCTTTGACCCCGCGCCGCCACAAGATGAGGGCGGCACCGGCGACGGCGAGGCTGGTGGTGACTACCGGCGTGGTGCGACCGACTCGGTCGCGTAGGCGGATCGGCTTGGTGAAGTTGCGCACCTCCCACCCGCGCTCGCGGGCGACCTTGGCCAGGGCGCGGTCGGGGTTGACCGCCACCGGTCGACCGACCGCCTCGAGCATGGGGAGGTCGGTGGCCGAGTCGGAGTAGGCGCTGCTGGCCTCCAGGTCGAGGCCGGTGCGCTCGGCCAGCTCGCGCATGGCGGACGCCTTGGCGTCGCCGTAGGCGTAGAAGGCCATGCGCCCGGTGTAGCGACCCTGATCGTCCACCTCGCCCCGCGAGCAGATGGCGCCGTCCACGCCGAGCAGGTCGGCCAGCGGCAGCACGATCTCCTCCGGCGAGGCCGACACGAGGTAGACGCGGTGGCCGGCGGCCCGGTGCAGCTCCATGAGCTCGAGCGCCTCGGCGTACATGATCGGCTCGATCGTCTGGAGCATCGTCTCGCGGACGATCTGGCGCACCTGGGCGCGGTCCCACCCCTTGGTCACCGCCAGCATCGACTCGCGCACCCGGACGAGGCGCTCCTCGTCGGCGCCGAAGTAGAGGTAGATGAGCTGGCTGACCGCCGCCCGCGCCACCAGCCGCCGGTTGATCAGGCCGCCCTTGAGGAACGGGCGGCCGAAGGCGGCGATGGAGGCGCGGTCGATGACGGTCTTGTCGAGATCGAAAAAAGCCGCCTCCATATCCTTAATGGTACGGGCGGCGGGGCCTCCGCCTTTAGCAACTGTGACAATTAGAGGACAGGCCCGTGACCAATAGGTGCCGGTGGGCCGCCGGTTGCGCTCAGGCCTCGGGCGAGCTGATGAAGAGCGCGTGCACGGCGTCCTCGGCTTCGGCGGTGACCAGCACGAGCACCTCGTCGCCCTCCTGCAGGGTCGTGTCGCCCCGGGGCACGATCAGGCGGTTGGCCCGGACCACGGCCACGACCACGGCGTCGCGGGGGAAGGCCAGGTCGGCGATGGCGATGTCGTTGGCCGGGGAGTCGTCGGCCAGGGTGATCTCGACCAGGTGGGCCGCCCCGCCCTGGAACTGCAGCAGGCGCACGAGCGAGCCGACCGAGACCGCCTCCTCGACCAGCGCGGTGAGCAGCTGGGGCGTCGAGACGGAGACGTCGACCCCCCAACTCTCGTTGAAGAGCCACTGGTTCTTGGGGTGGTTGACCCGGGCCACGACGCGGGGCACGGCGAACTCCTGCTTGGCCAGCAGCGAGATGACGAGGTTGTCCTCGTCGTCGCCGGTGGCGGCCACGACCACGTCTACGGTGGCCAGTCCGGCGGCGTCGAGGGAGGACACCTCGCAGGCGTCCGCCGCCACCCAGGTGATGTCGAGCGTGGGGCGCAGGCGCTCGACCAGATCGGGGTCCTGCTCGAGCACGAGCACGTCGTGGCCGTTGGCGTGCAGATCGGAGGCGATGGCGGTGCCGACGCTGCCCGCGCCGGCGATGGCGACCTTCATGGTCTGGTCGCCTGGACGCGGGCCAGGCGCTCGTCGAACTCGCGCAGTGCGTCGTCCATCACGGCCAGGTGGAGCACGTCGCCCTCCTGGCCCACGAGGTCGCGCGCATCGAGGCGCGGCACGCCGCCGCGGGTGACGGCGACCACGGTCAGCTTGCCCGGCTGCTCCAGTTCGCTCAGGTGCTGGCCGGCCCAGGCGTCGGGCAGCGAGCGGTCGATCAGCGTGAGGCGGCCCGACGAGTCGGACCAGTCGGTCACGTCCTGGTCGGTCAGCAGGCGTCGGCGCACCTGGTCGATGGTCCATGTCACCGTCGCCACGGTGGGGATGCCGAGGCGCTGGTAGATCTCGGCCCGGCGCGGGTCGTAGATGCGGGCCACCACGTTGGGGATCTCGTAGGTCTCCCGGGCGATGCGCACGGTCAGGATGTTCGTGTTGTCGCCGCTGGTCACGGCGGCCAGCGCGCCGGCCTCGAGCGCGCCGGCCTTCTCGAGGTCGTCCCGGTCGAACCCCGACCCCACGATGCAAGGGCCGTCCCACTCCTTGAGGCGGCGGAAGGCCTTGGCCGACTTGTCCAGCACGGCCACCGAATGGCCCTCGGCGCTGAGGGAGATGGCGAGGCCCGACCCCACCCGGCCACACCCGACGACGATGACGTGCACGCCACAGTGCAACACGCCGCGTCGTGTCTTGCAAAAGGCGGAACTGCACAAGCGGTGTTTCCTTCTACTGTGTGGCCGTGGCGACCCGAGCGACGGCGACACCGCCCCCGGTTCCCCTGTCCGGGGTCGCGGCGGAAAACATCCCCGAGACCCGTCGTTACCGCCTGAAGAACAGGCTGCTCGGGCCACCTCTGGTCACCGAACAACTCGCCTCGGAGCGCCTGGGCAAGCCCACCGCCCTGGGTGTGCTGGCGCCCGACTGCATTTCGTCCTCGGCCTACGGCACCGAGGAGATGTTGACCCAGCTGGTGCCGTACGTCGGCCTGGCCGCCTTCGCCCTCGTCGTGCCCATCACCCTCGCCATCCTCGCCGTGCTGTTCTTCGTCACCCTCTCGTACTTGGAGGTCATTCAGCTCTACACCAAGGCCGGTGGCTCCTACGTGGTGGCCCGCGACAACTTCGGTCCGCGCATCGCGCAGATCGCCGCAGTCGCTCTCCTCATCGACTACACGGTCACCGTGGCGGTCCAGACGTCCGCCGGCACGGCGGCGCTGACGAGCGCGGTGCCCAGCCTGGCCAACACGACCGACACGGTGGCCATCACGGTCGGGGTGATCCTGCTCCTCTTGTACGGCAACCTGCGGGGCATCCGCGATGCGGGGAGCTACTTCGCCATCCCCACCTACTTCTTCATTCTTTCGCTGACGAGCGTCATTGTGCTCGGGTTCGTGAAGGAGGCGCTCGGGACCCTGCACTACATCCCACTGCCGCCGGCCAGCCAGATCTACGGGGGGAAAATCGGCACGCCCGGCGAGGGCTGGCTGATGGGGCTGGCCTTCATCTTCCTGCTGCGGTCCTTCGCCAACGGTGGGTCGTCGCTCACCGGCCTCGAGGCCATCTCCAACGGGGTGAGCAGCTTCCGCAAGCCCGAGGCCAAGCACGCCCGCCAGACCCTCATCGCCATGAGCTCGACGCTCGCCTTCCTCGTCCTCGGCGTGACGCTGCTGGCCCGATGGACACATGCCGTGCCGTACCAGATCGGTTCGCCGACTGTGGTCTCCCAGGAGGCCAAGGCGGTCTTCGGCACCAGCCCGGTCGGGCACCTTGCGTTCTATGTCGTGCAGCTGGCGACGATGCTCATCCTCTATACCGGCGGCAACACGAGCTTCAACGGCTTCCCGTACCTGGCCAGCTTCGTGGCCGGCGACCGCTTCCTCCCGCGCCAGTTGACGCGGCGCGGCCATCGTCTGGCTTTTTCCAACGGGATCCTCGTGCTGACGGGCGTGGCCCTGGCCCTCGTGCTCGTGTACAAGGCACAGGTCAACGGGCTGGTGGCGCTGTACGCCATCGGCGTGTTCACCGGCTTCACCATGGCCGGCTCGGGCATGGTGAAGCACCATCTCACGGCGCGGGAGGGCCACTGGAAGCGCAGCGTGCTGATCAACGGGTTCTCCGCCTTCCTGTCCTTCACCGTCGTCCTGATTTTCGCCGTGGCAAAATTCAAGGAGGGCGCCTGGCTGATCTTCGTGGTCGGGCCGCTCCTCTACATCGGCCTGATCCGCCTGCACCACCAGTATGTGGAGGAGGCCGAGATGCTCGAGACGGGGGTGGCCGAGGCGTCGGAGGGCCCGGTGCTCCGGCGCCACGTGGTGGTCGTGTTCGTCGACCGCCTCGACATGGCGACGGTGCGCGCCCTGCAGTACGCGCGCACGCTGACGCCCGACGACCTGCGGGCGGTGCACTTCGACATCGACACCAAGGCGGCCCGCGAGCTCGAGGCCGAGTGGGGCCGGCAGGGTCTCAGCCGCCTGCCGCTCGACATCATTGAGGTTCCGGACCGACGCCTGGGCCGGGCGGCCATTGAGCTCGTGGCCGACGCCACGCTGGACGGCGACACCGAGTGCACCGTGCTCCTGCCGCGGCGCAGCTACGCCCGGGTCTGGCAGCGCTTCCTGCACGACCGCACCGCCGACAAGATTGCCGCCGTCCTGGGTCAGGTGCCGCACGTGAGCGCCACCATCGTCCCCTTCGCCGTGGGGGGCCAATTCGGCGAACGGGTCCGCTCCTACGGCCGCTCCGTCCAGGAGCGGGCGCGGCTGGACGGGGAGGGCGGCGCTGGCGACGGGTCCGGCCCACCGGTCGACCGCGAGGGGCGGGCCGGACTCGACCGCATGGGGCGGCGCGACGGCCCGCGGCGTCCCGGGCCGGTGCTGGCGGCCGACCAGACACTGGCCCAGCGGGCGGGAGCGACGACGCCGATCGCCGCGGTCGTGCCGCGCCAGCGCGTGCGCGTGGCCGGCCGGGTGAAGTCCGTCCGGGTGCAGCCGCGAGCGGGCACGTCGAACCTCGAGTGCGTGCTGAGCGACGGCACCGGCGGCTTGCTCCTGGTGTTCCAGGGGCGGCCGAAGATCGCCGGTATCGACCCGGGGGCCCGCCTGGTGGCCGAAGGCATGGTCGGCACGTGGGGCCGGCGGCCGGCCCTGCTCAACCCGTCCTTCGAGCTGGTCCAGGGCGCTACGACCGACCCGACCGAGACCTGACGAGCAGGGATGGCCCCGCGTCGACTGGTGGGCGCCGGCACCGTGCCAGGGGGACCTACGCGCAAATTGCCCATCAGGGCGCCCTTCGCTAACGTGCCCGGCGGCCCGGCGACGGGCGCGCCCTCCGCGGCGCGCCCTCGGCCCGGGGGCAGGACATCGAGCGGTTTGATGCTGGGCGCTGCCGCACCGCAGGGAGGAGGGCGGACCCGCCTCCTCCCCGCAGGACCCATGGGAACAGAAAGGGCACAGCCGGAATGATCAATCTCCTCGCAGCCAAAGGTGGGTACCAGAACTTCCACCTCGGCAGCACGGACAAGACCTGGCTCTACCTTTGCCTGTTGGCCGGCATCATCGGCATCGCGGCCGGGCTCCTGCTGGCCCGCAACGTGCTGGCCGCCGACCAGGGCACGCTCAAGATGAAGGAGATCGCCCAGGCCGTCCAGGAGGGCGCCGAGGCCTTCCTGGCCCGCCAGTTCCGGGCCATCGCGATGATCATCATCCCGCTGGCCATCCTCATCTTCTTCACGGCGACCGAAGTCGTGAAGCCCGACGGCGGCGTCGCTCTCACCTTCGCCCAGGACGGGCTGTACCGGGTCATCTGCTTCCTGTTCGGGGCCACCTTCTCCGGCCTGACCGGCTTCATCGGCATGAGCATCGCGGTGCGGGGCAACGTGCGTACCGCGGCGGCAGCGGCCCACGGCGGCGGCATGGCGGCCGCGCTGCGGGTGGCGTTCCGCACCGGCGCCGTCACCGGGATGCTCTGCGTCGGCCTCGGCCTGACCGGCGCCACCGCCATCGTGCTCATCTTCCAGAACTCGGCCACGGCGGTGCTCATCGGCTTCGCCTTCGGCGCCTCGCTGCTCGCCCTCTTCATGCGTGTCGGCGGCGGCATCTTCACCAAGGCGGCCGACGTCGGCGCGGACCTAGTCGGCAAGGTCGAAGCGGGCATCCCCGAGGACGACCCCCGCAACGCGGCGACCATCGCCGACAACGTGGGCGACAACGTAGGTGACTGTGCCGGCATGGCCGCCGACCTCTTCGAGTCCTACGAAATCACCATCATCTCGTCACTCATCCTCGGCTTCTCGGCCTTCAGGACCATCGGCCACAACCCCACCCCCGCCGTCTTGTACCCGCTCATTGTGCCGGCGATCGGCATTTTGGCCTCTGCCGTCGGCGTGCTCGTCGTGCGGGCTCGGGCGAAGGACCGCAACGCGCTGTCCCCGATCAACCGCGGTTTCTGGTTGGCCGCGCTCATCACCGTCGTCGGTGCCTTCCTGGTGGCCCAGTATTACGTGCACGACCTCAAGGTGTTCTACGCCGTTCTGACCGGCGTGGTCCTCTCGCTGGTGGCCAGCCAGATCACCGAACAGTTCACCTCGACCGAGCGCGGCCCGGTCAAGGAGATCGCCGCGTCCGCCCGCACCGGGCCCGCGACCACCGTTCTCTCGGGCATCTCCATCGGCCTCGAGTCGTCCGTCTGGGCCATCATCGCCATCGCCATCGCCATCGGGGTGGCCATCGGCCTCGGCGACGGCAACATCGAGCTGACGTTCTACCTCGTTGCCCTCATCGGCATCGGGCTGCTCGCCACGGCCGGCATGATCGTGTCCGAGGACAGCTTCGGTCCCGTGTCGGACAACGCGGCCGGCATTGCCGAGATGTCCGGTGAGTTCACCGGCGAGGCGGAGCGGATCATGGTGAGCCTCGACGCCGTGGGGAACACGACCAAGGCCATCACCAAGGGTGTGGCCATCGGCTCGGCCGTTATCGCGGCCGTCGCGCTCTTCGCGTCGTTCATCGAGACCATCGGCGAGCAGATCCCGAGCCTGCACGCAACGGGCGCCAAGCTCTTCAGCGTGATCCAGATCAACGTGGCCGACCCCACGACTTTCATCGGACTTCTGATCGGCGGCTCGATCGCCTTCCTCTTCTCGTCGCTGGCCATCCGGGCGGTAGGTCGTTCGGCGGGCACGGTCGTGCTCGAGGTTCGCCGCCAGTTCCGTGAGCACCCGGGCATCATGGACTACACCGAGAAGCCCGAGTACGGGCGGGTCATCTCCATCTGCACGGCAGCGGCCCAGCGCGAGCTGGCCACGCCGGCGCTGCTGGCCATTTTGGCCCCGGTCATCGTGGGTTTCGGGATCAACTACCTGGCGCTCGGGGCCTTTCTGGCCGGCACCATCTTGACCGGGCAGTTGATGGCCAACACGCTGTCGAACTCCGGAGGTGCCTGGGACAACGCCAAGAAGTACATCGAGGACGGCAACGAGGGCGGGAAGGGCTCGGAGGCCCACAAGGCCGCCGTCATCGGCGACACCGTGGGCGACCCGTTCAAGGACACGGCGGGCCCGGCGCTCAACCCGATGATCAAGGTGATGAACCTGGTCTCCCTCCTCATCCTCCCGGCCGTCATCTCGCTGCGGCACCACACCGGCGAGCGCCTGGCTATCGCAGGCGTGGCGCTGGTGATCCTGCTCGCCGCGCTGGCCTTCTCCAAGCGGGGTTCCGAGGCGATGGACGCCGAGGACACGGCCGATTCGACGCCGGTCGCAGCAGCCGCCGCTGCGTCGGTTGATTGACCTGGTCAGCCCCTACGGAACCGGCTCGCCAGAGGCCCCGCCGCCGCAGGCTCCCCTTGACAGGCGGGTGGCGGACCCTCACTCTGTGGCTCACCGTGCCGACTAATTCTCCGGACCCGACGACGCCCCGCGGGGTGTGCCATGGGTAGGGCGCTCGTCATTGTCGAGTCGCCGGCCAAGGCGCGCACCATCAGCGGCATGCTCGGCCCCGACTTCATCGTCGAGTCCTCCGTCGGCCACATCCGCGACTTGCCGCGCGGCGCGGACGAAGTGCCCCCGGCGTACAAGGGCGAGGCGTGGGCGCGTCTCGGTGTCGACGTCGACAACGGCTTCAAGCCGCTCTACGTGATCGCGACGCCGAAGAAGTCGGTGGTGGCCAACCTCAAGAAGCTGTTGAAGGGCGCCGACGAGCTGTACCTGGCGACGGACGAGGACCGCGAGGGCGAGTCCATCGCCTGGCACCTCTCCGAGGTGCTGGCGCCCACGGTCCCGGTCAAGCGCATGGTGTTCCACGAGATCACGCCGGCCGCCATCGCCCGCGCCGTGGACGAGTGGCGCGACCTCGACCGCCGCCTGGTCGACGCTCAGGAGGCGCGTCGCATCCTCGACCGGCTCTACGGCTACGAGGTGTCGCCTGTGCTGTGGCGCAAGGTCATGCCGCGGCTCTCGGCGGGCCGGGTGCAGAGCGTGGCCACGCGGATGGTGGTCGAGCGCGAGCGGGCCCGCATGCGGTTCCGCTCCGCCACCTGGTGGGGGATCGACGGCACCTTCGCCAATGCGGCCGCCCCGGCCGGCTTCGGCGCCGCGCTGGTCGCGTTGGGCGGCACCACCGTGGCCACGGGCAAGGACTTCGACGAGAACGGGGAGCAGACCGGCAAGAGCGCGGTGCGGGTGCTGGGCGAAGAGGTGACGACGTCGGTGGCCTCGGCCCTCGTCGGGCAGAGCTTCCGTGTGAGCTCGGTGACCGAGCGGCCGTTCCGCCGCTCGCCGGCCGCCCCGTTCATGACCTCGACGCTGCAGCAGGAGGCCGGGCGCAAGCTCCGCTTCAGCGCCCAGCGGGCCATGCAGGTGGCCCAGCGACTCTACGAGCAGGGCTACATCACCTACATGCGGACGGACTCGACGACCCTGTCGGACGAGGCGCTCACCGCAGCGCGCAGCCAAGCCCGTCAGATGTACGGCGACGAGTACGTCCCCAACGCCCCCCGCCGCTACGAGCGCAAGGTGAAGAACGCGCAGGAGGCGCACGAGGCCATTCGGCCGGCGGGAGAGACCTTCCGCACGCCGGTCCAGGTGGGCCGGGAGCTGTCGGGCGACGAGCTCCGCCTGTACGAGCTGATCTGGATGCGCACGGTGGCCTCCCAGATGAACGACGCCACCGGGACCAGCGCGCAAATCAGGTTGACGGCCGCCGTGCCGGCGGGTCTGGCCCAAGGCGAGGAGGCCGGGTTCTCTGCGTCGGGCCGGGTCATCACCTTCCCGGGGTTCCTGCGGGCGCACGAGGAAGGGCGCGACGACGACGACCCCGAGCCCGACGCCGAGGACCGGGTCCTGCCCGCCCTGGCCGAGGGCGACCAGGTGGTGGGCTCGACGTTCGTCCCGGGGTCGCACACCACCCAGCCGCCGGCCCGTTACACGGAGGCGTCACTGGTCAAGGCCATGGAGGAGCTCGGCGTCGGCCGGCCCTCGACCTACGCCAGCGTCATCGCCACCATCCTCGACCGCGGTTACGTGTGGAAGAAGGGGGCCGCGCTGGTGCCGAGCTTCACCGCCTTCGCGGTGGTCGGCCTGCTCGAGCGGTACTTCGGCAACCTGGTGGACTACGGCTTCACGGCCACCATGGAGGACGACCTCGACGACATCGCGGCCGGAACCGAGGAGGCCCTGCCCTGGCTCACGCGCTTCTACTTCGGGAGCAGCGCGCCCGGCGCCATGGTGAGCGACGGGACGGAGGTCGACACGCTCGGGTTGAAGGCGACGGTGTCCGCGCACCTGGCCGAGATCGACGCCCGCGAGGTCAACTCCATCCCGCTGGGCGACGGGAGCGACGGCGAGCCGATCGTGGCCCGGGTCGGCCGCTACGGGCCATACCTTCAGCGCGGTGAGGACCGGGCATCGATTCCCGACGACACCGCGCCCGACGAGCTGACCATCGAGCGCGCCGAGGAGATCCTCGCCGCGCCGTCCAACGACCGCGTGCTGGGCCTCGATCCCGACAGCGGGCTGGAGGTGCAGGTCAAGTCCGGGCGCTTCGGGCCCTACGTCCAGGTGGGCGAGGTGACCGACGGCGGCGAGAAGCCGCGCACGGCCTCGCTGTTCTCCTCCATGGAGCCGGCGACGCTCACCCTGGAACAGGCGCTGGAGCTGTTGCGCATCCCGCGCACGGTGGGGTCGGACCCGGACACGGGTGAGGACGTGGTGGCCCACAACGGCCGGTTCGGCCCCTATCTGAAGCGGGGCAGCGACACACGCAGCCTGAGCGCCGAGGACCAGCTGCTGACGGTCACACTGGACGAGGCGCGGGCCTTGTTCGCCCAGCCCAAGCAACGCCGGGGCCGGACGGCGGCGGCGCCGCTGCGCGACCTGGGGACCGACCCGTCGACCAACCTGCCCGTGGTCGTGAAGGAGGGCCGCTTCGGGCCCTACGTGACCGACGGCACGACCAACGCCAGCCTGCGCAAGGGCGACGAGGTGGAGTCCATCGACATTTCCCGGGCTTCCGAGTTGCTGGCCGACCGCCGGGCGGCCGGTCCCACGAAGAAGAGGAAGGCGGCCAAGAAGGCGGCGCCGGCCAAGAAGAAAGCCACGGCCAAGAAGGCCACGGCGAAGAAAGCTACGGCCAAGAAGGCGGCAGGGAAGAAGGTGGGGGGCACCAAGGAGGCAGCCGGCAACGGGTCGGCGTCTATGAAGGCTGCACCGACCGAACCCTTCTGACGTGCCGGCCCGCGGTCGGCTCATCGCGCTCGAGGGGATCGACGGGTCCGGCAAGTCGACCCAGGCGCGCGCGCTGGCCGAGGCGCTCGGGGCCCGCCTCACCCATGAGCCCGGCGCCACGCCGGTCGGCGCGCTGCTGCGACAGGTCCTGCTCGCTCCCGACGTCCCGGCACCGTCGCCACGGGCCGAGGCGTTGCTGATGGCGGCCGACCGGGCGGAGCACGTGGTCGCCGTGCTGGCGCCGGCGCTGGCCGCCGGGGAGTGGGTGGTCAGCGACCGCTACACGGGCTCCACCCTCGCCTACCAGGGCTATGGCCGGGGACTCGACGTCGACGGACTGCGTGCGTTGGTGGCGTGGGCGACCGGCGGGCTGGCCGCCGACCTGTCGGTGCTCGTCGACGTGCCGGTCGAGGTGGCCGCGGCCCGGTTGGCCGCGGCGCCGGGCGGCGCCGACCGGTTGGAGCGGCTCGGTCCGGAGTTCGCGGCGCGAGTGCGTGACGGGTTCCTGGCCCAGGCCGACGCCGAGCCGGGCCGGTGGGTGGTGGTCGACGGCACGGAGGACGTGGCGTCGCTGACGGCGCGTATCGTCGCGTCCGTGTGCCAACGGCTCGGTGAACCACCGGCCCGGGTCCGGTGAGCGAGGAGCGCCCGGTCGGCGCGCTCTTCGACGGGGTCGTCGGGCAGGAGGAGGCCGTTGCCGCGCTGCACGCGGCCGCCAGCAAACCCGTGCACGCCTACCTGTTCCTCGGGCCGTCGGGCAACGGCGGCCTCACGGCCGCGCACGGGTTTGCCGCCGCGCTGCTGTGTCCCGACGGAGGGTGTGGCGAGTGCGCCACCTGCCGGGCGGCACTGGCCGGGACGGACCCGGACCTCCACGTCGTGCGCCGGAGCGGAGCGTCGGTGTCCAAGGAGATGATTCGCCAGGTGGTCCAGCTGGCCCACCGCCGCCCGCTGGCGTCCTCCCGCCAGGTGATCGTTGTGCTCGACATGCATCTCGTGCTCGACCGGGCCCCCGTGCTGCTCAAGGCACTCGAGGAACCGCCGGGCGACACCGTGTTCGTGCTGCTGGCCGACGAGATGAACGCGGACCTGGTCACCATCGCCAGTCGTTGCGTGGTGGTGCCCTTCCCGCAAGTGCCGCGGGACGTGGTGCTGCACTGGCTCGCCGGGGCGGGCGTGGCGGACGACCTGGCGGCCGCTGTGACCGACAGCAGCGGCGGCAATCCCGAGCGGGCCCGCGTCATGCTCGAAGATCCCGACGTCGCGGCGCGCGTCGCGCTCTGGGCATCCATACCCGACGAGTTGCACACCGCCGGCACCTCGGCCGCGGGCCTGACCCGCCGCGTGATCGAATCGGCCGATCGCGCCGTCGAGCCGCTGCGGGCGGAGCACGGCCGCCAGCTCGAGTCGCTCACCGAGGCGGCCAAGGAGATGGGTGAGCGCGCCCTGCCGGGGCGCAAGGAAATTGTGGATCAGTACCAGCGCGAGGAGCGGCGCTTCCGCACCGACGCCCTGCGGGCGGGACTGGGAGTGCTCGCACGGACCTACCGCAACCGGGTCAAAGCGGCCGCGGCCGGGGCCGCGCCGGTGGCGGTGGGCGACCAGGACGTGCGCAGCGCGGCCACCGCGGTGGGGCTGATCACCGAGGTGGCGCAGGCCCTGCCGCGCAACCCCAACGAGGCGCTGCTGCTGCAGTCGCTCTTCGTGCGACTGGCCGCCCTGGCCGCCTGAACCCGGTCCGCGGCGAAACGGACACCAGGGCACGTCAGGCCTGGTGGCGTTAGTGTCGAGCGATTCGCCGGCCGGCCAGGGAGGGGACGAATGCTCGCGGTCACGTTCGCCGACCTGTGGTTCCGCGCCCGGCAGTTCACCATCGCCGTGGTCGGAGTCGGCTTGGTGCTGGCCCTGGCCCTGGCCCTGAGCGGGCTGGCCGACGGCTTCCACGCCGAGGTGGCCGAGTCGCTCGACGCGGTCGGCGCAACCTCGTGGGTCATGTCCACCTCTGCGCACGGGCGCGTCACGGCGTTCGCCGCCTTCCCCGAGGAGGCGGTCTCGTCGGTGGCGCACGAGCCCGGCGTGCAGCGTGCTTCCGCGCTGCTCTTCGCCCCGGCCCAGGTGGTCCAGCTCGCCGGTCACGCGTCGTCGGCGACGGTCAACCTGGTCGGCGTGCAGCGGGGCGGGCTGGGCGATCCGCAGGTGGCGTCCGGGCACCGCCTGTCGGGGCCCGGCCAGGTGGTGGTCGACTCCAAGCTGGCGGCTCCCGTGGGCAGCGTGCTCACCCTCGATCGGCACCGCTACCTCGTCGTCGGGACGGTGGACGGCCGGACGCTGACCGGCGGCGTCCCGCTCGTCTACATGCCCCTGGCCACGGTGCAGCGAGCGGTCACCGGCGGCCAGCGGCTGATCACCGCTGTGGTCACGACGGGGACGCCCCGGCGGGTGCCGACCGGGCTGGTGGTGCTGGCGCCGTCGGCGGTGGTCACCAGCACCGTGGCCCAGTTGCAGAGCGGCGTCCAGTCCATCGACAACACGCGCTGGCTGATGTGGATTGTCGCCGCGGCGATTGTGGCGTCGATGCTGTACGTCGCGGCGCTGGAGCGCAAGCGAGACTTCGCGGTGCTCAAGGCGGTCGGTTCGTCGTCGAGCGCACTCTTCGCCAGCCTGGTGGCCGAGGCGGTCGTGGTCGCGCTGCTCGCCACGATCGTGGCCGAGGTGTTGGCCAGCCTGCTGACGCCGATGTTCGCCCAGCCGATCGACATCACCCCTGATCGCGCGCCTGGTCCTGCCGGCCATTGCCGTCGCGGTCGGGGTCCTGGCGAGCATCACCGCGCTGCGGCGCGTCACCGGCGCCGACCCGGCGACGGCGTTCGCATGAGCAGTCAGCTCGTCGTCGACGGGCTCACCGTGGCCTTCGACTCGGGGGGCTATGTGGTGAAGCCGCTCGACGGGCTGAGTTTCACGGCCGAGGACGGCGAGCTGGTCGTGCTCCTCGGGCCCTCCGGTTGTGGCAAGACGACGCTGCTGTCCTGCCTGGCCGGCCTCCTCAGTCCGACGGAGGGCTGCATCGCCTTCGGCGACACCGCGGTGACGGACCTGCGTGGCCCCGCGCTGTCCGCCTACCGCCGTCACACCGTGGGTGTCGTGTTCCAGGCCTTCAACTTGATCGCCAGCCTCACGGCCCGCGGCAACGTGGTGGTGCCGATGCGCCTGGCCGGCGTGCCGCGGGGGCCGGCCCGAGCCCGGGCCGCCGAGCTCCTGGACACCGTCGGCCTCTCGGAGCGGGCGCATCACCGCCCCGCCCAGTTGTCGGGTGGGCAGCAGCAGCGGGTGGCCATCGCCCGGGCGCTGGTGCACGACCCGCCGCTGATCCTGGCCGATGAGCCCACGGCCCACCTGGACCACATTCAGGTAGAAGGGATCCTCCGCCTCTTGCGCGACCTGGCCAGCCCGGGCCGCATCATTGTGATCTCGACCCATGACGACCGGGTGAGCCTGCTGGCCGACCGGGTCGTCGAGCTGGCGCCGCGCTTCGCCGACGCCGACCGCCCAGCCGAAGAGGTGCGGCTCGCGGCCGGCGACATCCTGTTCCGCCAGGGTGAGCGAGGTGACCTCATCTACCTGGTCGAGTCGGGGCAGATCGAGGTGTATCGGGAGCTGGCCAACGGGGACACCGAGGTGCTGCGCCAAATGGGTCCCGGACACTATGTGGGCGAACTTGGGCCCATCCTCAACCTGCCCAGGAGCGCGTCCGTACGCGCCCTGGAGGACGTCGTCCTCACCGGCTATACCGTGCGCGCCTTCCGCAAGGAGCATCCCCACCACGCGCTCGAGCAGGCGGCTCCCTAGAGGCACGGCCGAGGCGTGCGGTTCCCTTCGGCCACCTGTTCCTCCAATGATGGTTGCAGCAAACGCCTACCATCGGGCCAGGTGAGAGTCGGTGAGCCGATGTGTCCGGGCATGAAGAGGAGGACGGGTTGAGCCCGGACGCGCTCGGCGCCACCCCAGGCCCCGGGCTGGAGATCCGCGTCCTCGGCCCGGTCGAGATCTCCTGGGACGGCCGCGAGATCGACATGGGGGGCGCCAAGGCGCGGGCCCTCGTCGCACGGCTTCTCATCGACCGCAACCTGGTGGTCTCCGTCGACCGGCTGGTCGACTCCCTGTGGGTGAGCCACGAAGGGGATGGAGCCGAGATCGCGCTCCGCTCGACGATCTCGCGATTGCGCAAACGCCTGCGCGAGGCGGGTGTGCCGGAGGACCTCATCGTGACCCGCCATCCGGGCTACACGCTCGAGACGGCGGCCGAGGTCACGGATGCCCATCGCTTCGAGCAACTGGTGACCGCGGCCCGGCGGCTGTTGGGCCAACGCCGCCCCACCGAGTGCACCCGCAGGCTCCGGGAGGCCGAGGACCTCTGGCGGGGCGCCGCTTACGGCGAGGTGCGCGACGAACCGTTCGCCCGGGCCGAGGCCCGGCGGCTGGAGGAACTGCTCCTGTCGGCCGTTGAGCTGCGGATGGACGCCGGCCTCACCATGGGCGACCACCAGGCACTCGTGGGCGAGCTCGAGACCCTGACCAGCACCCACCCGATGCGGGAGCGGTTGTGGTCGCAACGCATGCTGGCGCTCTACCGCTCTGGTCGCCAGGCCGAGGCCCTGCGGGTCTTCCAGGACCTCCGCTCCATTCTGGTGGCGGAGCTCGGCATTGAGCCGGGTCACGACGTCAGCTGGATGGAGCACGCCATCCTCAACCATGACCCCGCCCTGGACTTCCCCGTCCCGCCCGAGGCTGCCGCGGCCGCGCCGGTCGAGGCCGAGCCGCTGCCCGTGGTCGTTCCCGAGTACCGGGTCCGCGTGCCGACCTCGGCGAACGAGGGGCCGCTGATCGGGCGTGAGCGCGAGTGGTCGCTTCTCCAGGACTGGTGGACATCGGTGCGTCGCGGTGACGGCCGGTTCCTGCTGGTGGAGGGCGACGCCGGCGTCGGAAAGACGCGGCTGGTGGCGGAGCTGGCCCGCGCCGCCGAGGCCAACGGCGAGCTGGTCCTCTGGGGACGTTGCGACGAGGACCCGGTGGCCCCGTTCCAGCCGTTCGCCGAGGCACTCGGCCGTTACTTCCAGGCGCTCTCGGCTGACCGCATCGGCGTCATGCCCGACTGGCAGCTGACCGAGCTGTCGAGGCTCGTGCTGCGCCTGCGGGAGTACGCGCCTCCGCTGGAGGAGGAGGCGGGAGAGCCCGACAGCGAGCGCTTCCGCTTCTTCGAGGCGGTGACGGCGACGCTGAACGAGATGTCGGCGGGCCGGGCCGTCCTCCTCGTCGTCGACGAGCTGCACTGGGCCGACCAGCCGACCTTCCTCCTCCTCCGTCACGTGCTGCGCAACGTCGACGCGGCGAAGCTGGGGGTGATCGGCATCTACATCGACACCGAGGTGCCACCGGAACACCGTCAGCGTTCCCTCCTGTTGGACGGTCGCGGCGAGCATGCGGTCGAGGTGGTGAACCTCAAGGGTCTGAGCCGCGAAGCGGTCGAGAAGCTGGTGGGCGACGCCGCCCGGGCGTCGTCGGACCTGGTCCCGCAGCTGTTCCGGCTGACCGACGGCAACCCGCTCTTCCTCGACGAACTCCTGCGGCAGATCGGGTACAGCGACAGCGCCGGGAGCGGAGGGGGCGACGCCCCGGTGCCGCCCAACCTGGCCCCACCGGAGGCCATCCGCGAACTCGTGGCCCGTCGCGTCTCGCGCCTACCCGAGGACGTGATCTACCTGCTGCAGGCGGCGGCGGTGGCGGGCCCAGAGTGCGAGGCGGGGATTGTGGCCGAGGCGGCGGAGCTCACTCCGGACCAGGGACTGGACGCCTTCGACCGGGCCGAGGAGTCGCGGCTGCTCCGCCGCATCGGTGAGATCGGCGACCGCTATGCCTTCACCCACGCCCTGGTGCGCGATGCGATCTACAGCGAACTCCTGCGGGGCAGGCGGGTGCGCTACCACCACAAGATCGCGGTGGCCACCGAACGCACGCACGCCGACGCCATCGACCTCTACGTCAACGAGCTGGCGCACCACTACTACATGGGCGCCGCCCTGTCGGACGCGGACAAAGCCATCGACTACTGCATCGCGGCGGGCGAGCGGGCGCTGCGCCTGTTGGCCTTCGAGGACGCGGTGGGCCATTTCAGCCGCAGCCTCGAGGTGGCCGAGAAGTTCGGCGTGCCCGACCAGGCCGCCCGCTGCGACGCGCTGCTGGCCCTGGCCGAGGCGCAGAACCGGGCAGGCGTGGCCGTCGCCGCCGATGCCAGCTTCGAAGAAGCAGCGGCCCTGGCCCGCTCGCTCGGCGACGCCGAGCGGCTGGCCACGGCGGCGTTGCGGGCGGGTCCGCTGTCGTACATCGGCGTCGTCGGCGCCAACGCTGAGCAGATCGAGCTGCTCCAGGAGGCCCGGGCCGTCCTGCCCGAGGAGGATTCTCACCTCAGGGCGATGGTCACGGCGCGCCTCGGGCTGGTGCTCGTCTACGCCACCGGCGTCCCGCGCCCCGGCGTGCTCAAGCGCTCGCTGGCGCTCAACACCGATGCCATCGCCATGGCCCGGCGGCTGGGGGACCGTCCCGCCCTCGGCTATGCGCTGAACGCGCGAATGCACGCGCTGTGGGGCATCGATCCCGCTCCGGAGCGGCTGGCCGCCGGCACGGAGCTGGGGGAGATCGCCGGGGAGGTGGGCGACGAGATTTTGGCCCTCCACGGGCACTTGTGGCGGGTGCGCGAGCTCTTGGCCCAGGGTGACGTCGACGCGGTGCACGAGGAGATCGACCGGTTCGACCAGCGCGACAGCGGCCCGACCCATCCGCTGACGGCGTCGTTTTCCTGCAACGTCGCGGCCATGATGGCCCTCGTCGAGGGCGACTTCGCCAAGGGCGAGGACCTGGGGAAGCGGGCCGTCGAGGTGGCCGAGGGGTTCAACGACCTGGCCGTGAACTTCTACGGCGCGCTGATGATGTGGACCTGGTGGCAGAGGGGTGAGCTGGCCGGCACGGAGGGCACCTTCCGCGAGGTGGTCGCACGGTCACCGTCGGAGTATCCGATGGTGCGGGCCGCCCTGTCGCTCATTTGTGCCGAGGCCGGAGATGTGGACGGGGCCATGGCGGAGCTCGCCGCGCTGGCAGCCATCGGATGGGACTTGGTGGCCAACGACCAGTCCGAAGGCGTGTCGCTCGCCTTGGCCGCGGCCGCGTGCTGGCGCGTCGGGGCGCCTGTGGCCGGGCACGTGGCGCGGATTTACGAGCAGATGCGGCCCTACGCGGGCACAGCCGTCGTTATCAGGGCCCCGGCCTCGGCCTGCGTCGGCCCCGCCGACCACTATCTCGGGCTGCTGGCCACCGCCGCGGGCGATGTGGCGCTGGCCGAGGTGCACTTCGAGGCGGCGCTGCGCCTGGCCCGCCGCATACACTCGCCGCCGTTCGTGGCGGCGGCCGAGGTGCAGTTGGCCCGCACGCTGCGGCTCCGCGGCCGCGTCGGCGAAGAGGAGCGGGTGGCCCAATTGCTGCGCAGCGCCGAGGAGGCCGCCGTCGGCATGGGCTTGCACCACCTGGCCAGGCTGGCGGCCGACCCCGGCTGAGGACGCGCTGCTCCCGACCGGTTGGCCGGCCCGGTTCGTCACGATGCCGGTGACTGGTCTCCTTTGAGCGGATCGAAGTCCGGGAACCGCTCGGCGTAGGCCGCCAGCTTGTCGTCCGCCTCCCGGATGCGGTGGCTCAGCCCGGTCAGCAGCGCGTTGCGAACGCCCGGGATCTCCATCATCATCTCGAACTCACGAGGCCCGATGATGAGGACGTCGAGGTCCGTGGTCGCCGTCACCGTGGCGCTGCGGGGTTTCGCCTCTATCGCCGCCAGTTCCCCGAAGTAGTCGCCGCTGGACAGCACGTTGACCACGCGGCCCTCGCGGGTCACGGTGGCCGTGCCGTCCAGGATCACGAAAAGCTCCCGGCCCAGGCGTCCTTCCCGCAGGATCACCTCGTCCGCCTGCACCCGGAGGTGCTCGGCGATGCGGGCCACCTCCGTCAGCTGCTCGGCCGTGCAGGCGGCGAACCACGCTATGGCTCGCAGGTGGACCGTGCCCTCCGTGCCGCCAGTGCCCCGGTCCTCGGCGTCCATCCCTCGCCCTTCTGTCGCGCGGCGATCGCCCGCTTGCGGCGAGGTTACGTGAAGTGCCCGATGTCAGGTGGCGGGTTGGGTCTGTTCCGAGGAGGAAGGGCCGAACGTCACTTCACGTCTCGGCGGGAGAGATGCGGCGGCGCGCCCAGCGCGTCCATGGTGGCAGCCAGGTGCGCGTCCACGGTGCGGAGCCGGCTCGCCATGCTCTTGAGGAGCGCGTTGCGGAAGCCGGGGATGTCCGCCATGGCGGCGAACTCGCGCGGACCGATGATGAGGACGTCGAGATCGGAGAGCGCCGTCACCGTGGCGTTGCGCGGCCCGGGGTTCATGGCGGCGAGCTCCCCGAAGAAGTCGCCGGGGCCGAGAGCGTTGACCCGCCGGCCCTTCTGGGTGACCACCACGGTGCCCGAGAGGATAAGAAAGAACTCGCGCCCGATCCGCCCCTCCCGGGCCAGCACCTCGCCCTCGCCGACCTCGACCCGCTCGGCCAGTCGGGCCACCTGCTCGAGCTGGGACCTGGTGCAGTCGTGCAACTGATCGACCGACTTCAGCCGGTCGACAGTCGCCTCTCGTCCGAGGGTGGATATCACCGCGCCACAATCTTCTTCCCAACCCGCCCGCGGCCCATCCGCGTTGGTCCCGGACCACTATGAACCGCGCTCCTTACAAGGGCGTTGCATGAGCGTTGCAGGCGCTCGAGCACCTTCCTCGGGCGCCACGGCCACCTCGGTCATGACGGGGGCCCCCAGACCTGCCTGTCGCCGCTCTGAGCGGGCGGCCACAGAGGCTTCGGCAGGGCTCCACCACGGGCCACCACGGGCGTCGAACTGGGCCCGCACGTCGCCCGCCCGGCGAACACCTCGTGGGAACGGACCTCATCCTCGTCGTTCCTCTTCGGCGCGCCGCCTTGGATCTCGATGATGGGTGGGCGGCCCGCGTCGACGGCTCGGGTGGCGGCGGCAGCGCCGGCTTGCAACCACCGAGACTCGAGGCAGGACGACCTCGGGTGGTCGGATTCCACCGGCTGCCGGGGATCCGCAGCCTGGACACGCCAGAACCCTGGGCTGTGTCCACCACGGGGCCCTCGCTGTATGCCCGTCGCGGCATGCCATGATGTTGGCCACATGGAGTAACACGATCTCGGGCCCAAGATACGAGGGATTTTCGGGTCTCTCGACCTGGAGAGTCGTGAACGTCCACTTCGCCTGGGTAGCTCAGTCGGTAGAGCAGCGCACTCGTAATGCGCAGGTCAGCGGTTCGAATCTGACCTCAGGCTCCAGAAGGGCTGGTCAAGGGGTGTTTTTTCGCTCGTCATGGGCGAGCAGCGCATTATCCCAACAGCTGTCCCAACAATTTTGGGCGAACAGCGAATTTCTGCTCTTCAAGGCCGCTCGATTTGTTGCGCTCTCTGGTCGGACATGTCCGGACCGATTCTCGCCTTCAGACTGAGTTCTCTCAATCGCAAAATCAGACTCTCGTCTGGAAGCGAACGTGACATGGGTGTCAACCGCAGCAATCCCATTGCTACGGCTGAACCGAGGATCTCGCTTTCAGTTCGGCGCTCCGCCTCAGCGGTCGTGCTGCAGCGACAACGGGGACAAGACGGAACCCCCGAACACTGTATTGACGACAGAACAGATGAATCGCGTTGACTTCGTGCGTCCAGAACTCGTTCTTTTGTTCGTGTCGCGTTGTCATGTCAGCCCCCTAGGCGATTCTGGCCCTCCTGAGGGGGCTGAGCGCCGGACAATCCTAGGAAGAACCGCTCTTGCTCATTGTCACTCTTCTCCTTTTTGCAAATTCTTGCAGCTCTTCCACCTCGTCTCGCATTGACTTAAGCTGGGACAGTCTGGCCAAGACTTGAATGAACTCGCGATCCTTTGCGTCGTAGGGGGTTGGATAGATGAATCGAATTTGGTCGGCATCCCGCTTTGGGCCTCTCGTGACCTCATAAAGCCTCGATGGGGCATAAGAGAAATCACCCTTAAGATCTCTTCGCAACACATCGAGCTCTACGATCGCTTCAATCCAAGGTTCCTCCCGTCGTACCCCCTCCTCGAGGTCGTCTTTCAAAAAAGTTCCGGCACGAATGCCCAAGACAAGTGAATATAAGGAAAGGTCGACCTGATCGCAGAGGCCGGCCGCTCCTATCGGAGGTTGAGCAGCCCGAAACTCACTGAGGCGCCCGTCAGCCAGCCGCCGATCACTTGGAGCAATCCCTCCGTCGGTGACTTCATCGTCCTCCGTGAGTCCCGGAATCAACATGCCAATTACGCGGTCGGAGAGGTACCGACTCTGGCATAGTGGCCCTCCGCCTCAGACCTGCATTCCTTCTCGAGTCGATCGATCGTTGCGTCATCACTGTCTCCGGAGATGGCTTCATTTGCAAACTGTGCCCAGCACAGATCACCTGAAGCTTTAGCCGACGCTGCAAGCGACGCATAAGCCCACGGCGATGACGGAAGCAGAGAGAGTAGTGACTCCGCTGCGAGTGTCAAGCGGTCCAACTGCACGCTCGTAGCGTCATTCTGAGCGTCCCTCCCCAGGATCGTGCCAAAGTCAACAGCGTCGATACTGTCTGCAAGGCGTCGGAAACACGCAGGGATCGATGCTTTGTACGAACGGCGGTTCTGTCGTCCGACGAGCCAATAGTCATAAAGACCGAGTAATGCGGCAAGAGCTGCGAAAGAGATCACAGCCGTACGCGTCCACCACATTGGACTCCCCGTCGTCGCGCTTAGTGGCAGCAAGAGCGAAACAACTAAGACCAAATCTGAAAGCAGAAGGGACAGCACGCCCTCGGCGGAGGTCTCCCACCGAGAACGAAAGAGGTCCGTCAACTCGGCTGCTTCACTGGGTCGCGGAAACGATGAGCTTGCACGTGAGGTCTCGATCATTCGATCCGCCGTGGTTTCGTAGCGATTGATCGCGTGATCGAGATCAGCATGCATCCGCACGCTTGCGAAGCCGACGACGAACACAGAAACGCCGAGAAGCCCGACCACCAACGTCAGATAATCCGTTGCCGGAAGATTTGTGCTGCTTGCTGAACGTACTGGGCCCAGAATCCAGGGAACACTGGCAGACGCGAGTAGGAGGATGGCTGCAAGAACAACGCCCCAGGACAAGTAGTCCCCAAACCAACGCTTCAGCCCGGCGAACCAAGCCGACATGCTTCTCGATTGGTAACACGGGCCATTGTGAGCCGATTTTTGTTCCGCCACAAAGGGGATTTTTACCTCAACGATCTGTCCGCCAGGTGCAACCCCGGTCCAACAGCGTCATCAGGTGGGAGTCGACGGATCTTGATCAGCGATGGACCGACCGGCAGGCGTCGCGGTCTTGACTTAGTTACTTCGACCTGAAAAAGTCGATGTGAAAAACGCTCGCGACCAGCGCGTTCGTGTTGGCAGGGTGCTCGCGTTCGGGCCCGAATGAGACAACGATGGCCCCGTCCCTCTTGCCGGAGTGAACGGAGCCATCGTGTTGCGCACCAAGGTAGACCCCCAGCCGACCCTGTGGGAGGCAATCCTGCCGCCCGAGTTCTTGGCCCTTCCACCAGGACTCGAACAGATAGATCGCCTGCTCGACGACCCGGTCTTCTTCGAGCCCTTTGTCCCGTTCTTCGACCCGCTGATCGGCCGGCCGTCCATCCCGATCGAGACCTACCTGCGCATGATGGTTTTGCGTTTCAGGTACCGGCTCGGTTTCGAGACGCTCTGTGCCGAGGTGACCGACTCGCTGGCTTGGCGACGCTTCTGTCGCATTGGACTCACCGATGCCGTGCCACATCCGAGCACGTTGATGAAGATCACCACGCGCTGTGGGGAAGGCGCCGTCGAGCGGCTGAACGAGGCCCTGCTGGCCAAGGCGAATGCAGCCAAAGTCGTGCGACTCGACAAGGTCCGCGCCGACACGACTGTCGTCCCGGCGAATGTCGCCTATCCGACCGACTCGGGTCTGCTCGCCAAAGGGGTGGCCAAGCTCACCAAGACCGTGGCCGCCATCAAGGCCGCCGGTCTGGCCCGGCGCACGCGCTTTCGGGACCGCACGCGCTCGGTGCGCCGACGGGCCCATCAGATCGCGGCCTGGCTCAGAAGGCGCAGCGGGGAGGCCAAGGACGAGGTGCTCGTCTTGACCGGCGAGTTGGCCACCATCGCCGAAGCGAGCATCAAAGACGCCCAGGTCGTGGCCATCAACGCCCGCCGGGCGTTGCGCCGGGCCGGCGCGGGAGCCTCGGGCAGGGCGACGTCGCTCGTCTCAGAGCTCGAGCGCACCATCACCGTCCTCGATCAGATCGTGGCCCAGACCCGCACCCGTCTCGGCGGCGAGGTCCCGGACGGATCGACGCGCATTGTCTCGCTCCACGACACCGACGCCCGTCCCATCGCCAAAGGACGACTGGGCAAGCCGGTCGAGTTCGGTTTCAAGGCGCAGGTCACCGACAACATCGACGGCATCGTGCTCGACCACAACGTCGAGATGGGCAACCCACCCGACGCACCGATGCTCGGAGCGGCCATCGGCCGCATCAAGAAGAGGTTCTCCAAGGTGCCCAGAGCTGCCACCGCCGATCGGGGCTATGGGGAGGCCAAGGTCGAGGACGAGCTGCACGGCCTCGGCGTCACCCATGTCGCCATCCCGCGCAAGGGACGCCCCGGCGCCCAGCGCCAGGCGATCGAGTCGTCGCGTCGCTTCACCAAGCTCGTCAAGTGGCGCACAGGGTCGGAGGGGCGCATCTCGCATCTCAAGCACTCCTGGGGCTGGGACCGCACGAGGATCGATGGCATCGACGGCGCGCGCACGTGGTGCGGTTGGGGTGTCTTGGCCCATAACGCCACCAAGATCGCCGCGCTGATTGACGAGCGTGAGACGGCGCACGAACCGACTCCTTCGAGGCCGCAACGACCGAGGACTGCCACTGGACCACCAGAACGCCCTCCACCACCGCGAAAACCAGTGCCTGCCTGATCTCGCCCCGTTCCTCTCCTGTCGCGCCCCTGAGTCGGAAACGGCTCGGAAACGGGGTCAAAAGCGACCAGAGAGGTCGAGGCGAGGGCTCACGGGCCAACGCGGCGGTTATTCAGGACAGCTGGGAAATCGCACCAAACGGCTTTTTCAGGTCGAAGTGTGCGTCCAGTAGCTCGGGCGCCAAGAGAGAAAGGAGTCCGTCGTGACGTAACCGAGCGCCAAGCTCAGGGTAGCCAGCCGGTGCAAGTCCGGTCCGGGGAGACGCCAGGGTCCCTCGGTAGCGCGGCTCCCGGCGTCGATCGAGAGGTCGGCGTCGAAGCGGAGCAACGACACTCCATAGAGGGGGTGGCAACTGGCCGGTCCGCAGCATCAAGCGAAGTCTGCGGCGTCGTCATGAAAACCCCCGCCGCAAGCGGGGACCAAGGGAGAGCCGAGCCGCCACTTCAACGGCGAAGGCCACGGACGGCATCAGAGATCCTGGAGCGGATGCCCATGAACTCCCCGGCGTATGGGACGTGGAACGGTCAGAAGGTTGTCCTGGGAACTGGAGAGAGCCTCCTCGGCCCGCCCCTGCGGGGACGGAGCGTGCCCACCTATAACCGGCGACCCCGGGAAACGGTCGAGCGGCCGAGAGGCAGTCGGAGGGGGTCGTAGTAGTGCCGAGGGGAAGGACAACACAACCTTCCCGGAGCGAAGGGCCCCTGCTTCATCGATGCACATGTCTATAGGGAGGAGTTCTGATGAGTGCCCAATCGGCTAGGTCAGTCAGCCAGACCGATGGTCTGGACCCAACTCGTGCCCTGCAGCGTGTGCTTTACCGCAGTGCCAAGCAGGACCGTAGCCGTCGTTTCCATGCCCTCTTCGGCCACGTCGCCCGCAGCGACGTTCTGGCCAGGGCGTGGGGTGAGGTCCGCGCAAACCGAGGGGCTCCGGGCGTCGACGGTGTCAGCATCGACGATGTGGAGGAGTCCGGAGTTGGCGGCTTCTTGAACCAGCTCGCCCAGACGTTGACGGACGGCACCTATCGTCCGGCACCGCTGCGGCGGGTCTACATCCCCAAGGCAGGGGAGACGGCGCAAACTGCGTCAAGGCCCCTGTCGATCCCAACCGTCCGTGACCGTGTGGTCATGGCGGCGGCCAAGATCGTGCTCGAACCCATCTTCGAGTCCGATTTCTTCCCGACCAGCTTCGGGTTCCGCCCCAAGCGTTCGGCCCACATGGCTTGCGAAGCCATCAGGGTCGAGGTCAACCGGGGGGCCGACTGGGTGCTTGACGCTGACCTGAGCAATTGTTTTGGGAGCATCGACCACGACGCCTTGATGGCACAGGTGGCCAAGAGAGTGTCGGACCGGAAAATGCTCAAACTGCTTCGGGGTTGGCTCCGGGTGGGGGTACTGGAAAACGGGGTGGTCACCGACAGTGTGGCCGGGACCCCGCAGGGGTCTCCGATTTCCCCGCTGCTCGCTAATGTCGCACTCAACGTTCTCGACGAGCATTGGGCGACAACAGGTCGGCGGATCGGGGTGTTGGTGAAGTACGCCGACGACCTCGTCGTCATCTGTCCGACACGTCGACGGGCCGAAGAGGCCCGACGGCGCGTGGTGCAGGTCCTGGCTCCGTTGGGGCTCCAGCTGAACCCCGACAAGACCAAGATTGCCTGCCTCACCGCCGGGACAGAAGGCTTTGACTTTCTCGGGTTCCACCATCACAAGGTGGAGTCGTGGAAGACGCGGGGTCGTTGGTATCTCCAGCGGTGGCCGTCGAGACGGGCCATGGCATCGGTGCGGGCAAAGATCCGTGCCGCCACGGACCGTCGCTTCGCAGGAGTTCCACTCGAGGTGATCGCAGCCAACTTGAACCGTGTTCTGCGGGGATGGACGGCGTACTTTCGTTACGGCAACTCGTCACGGAAGTTCCGGATCATCGACAGCTACCTCCACGAACGATTCGCCATCTTGGCCAGCACCAAGCACGGACAGCCCGGCAGGAACTGGACCAACCGCTTTGATTGGGGTTGGTTCAGCACCCTGCCGGTGTATCGCCTCAGCGGAAAGGTGCGCTACGGGACCGCGCATGCCTGGCGGTGAACGATGTCGGGAAGCCGGATGAGGGAGAACTTCATGTCCGGTTTGATAGGGGGCCGCTGGCGAAGCGGTCGCTCACGGCGAGGTGGAAGACGCACCCCAAGGGAAACTGAGGGGACTGAGCTCACCACGACCTACAAGCGAACGACCAGCCAGCGGCCTGAATCGCCCTGGGTCTGATGGAGGCTCGTTCTATTGGTTTCCAAGCCCCGGTAGGGCCGGCTGTTGGGCAGCGTAGAACGCTGCTTCGAACTCCGCTGGTGGAATGTCGCCGCAGTAGCCGTGCAGGCGCTCCTCGTTGAACCAGTGCACCCACGACAGCGTGGCGAGCTCGAGATGGCTCACGTCGTCCCAGCCGTTGGTGTCGGGACCGTAGACGCACTCGGTCTTGTAGAGGCCGTTGATCGCCTCGGCCAGGGCGTTGTCGAACGAATCAGCCACCGTGCCGATGCTCGGACGCGCTCCGATCTCGTCGAGGCGCTCGGTGAAGCGCACGGAGGTGAACTGGCTTCCGGCGTCCGAATGCGTCACCAGGCCGGCAAAGCGACCGGCTTGGCGGGAACTCCTCGCCATCTCGAGCGCGTCGAGCACCATGTCGGTCCGCATGTGCGCCGCGACGCGCCAACCCACGATCATCCGGCTGAACGCGTCGGTGATGAAGCACACGTAGGCCATCCCCGTTCTCGTCGGCACATAGGTCAGATCCGTGACCCACAAGCCGTTGGGATGCGCGGCCGAGAAGTCGCGCTTGACGAGGTCGGGCGGCCGGGCGGCGTCGGGGTCAGATCGGGTGGTAAAGATCCGCTTGCGACACTTGGACACCCCGCGAAGGCCCAGCTCACGCATGAGGCGGGCCACCTGGTCCCGGCCGATGTCGTGGCCGGCTCGGCGGGCGGCGAGCCAGAGCTTGTGGGCGCCGTAGACCTTGCGGTTCGTGGTCCAGAGCACGAAGAGGATGTTCTTGAGCACGGCGTCTCGCAGGGCGCGTGGGGACGGCTGGCGCGACTTGGCCGCGTAGTAGGTGCTCGGGGCCACCCGCAATGCCTTGCAGATGGGCTCGACCCCGAGCGTTTCGCGGTGTTCGTCGATGAACGACACCATCACCGCGGTGGGCGGTCGAGCTCCGCCTGGGCGAAATACGCCGAGGCCTTGCGCAGAATCTCGTTCGCCCGCCGGAGCTCTTTGACCTCCTGTTCGAGCTCCTTGATCCGCCTGGCGTCCTCGCTGGTGGTCCCGTCCTTCACTCCGCCGTCGATGTCGGCCTGGTTGACCCAGGCCCGCACGGACTCGACTCCGTAGCCGAGCTGCTTGGCCACGCGGGCGACGGTCCCCTGGTCCGTCCCGAGCTCAGTGCGGAGCTGGCGGACCAGACGGACGGCTTGCTCTCTCTCAGCGGGTGTGTAGCGCCGCGTGGACGGCTTCCCTGGAATCTTCTCTGTTGGCATGACTCCATCTTCCTTTCAAAGGTATGGAGCCTCCAAGGAACCCAGGGCGATTCAGCCTACCTCACAGTTAGGTTAGGGCTCAGTCGCCGGGGACGCTGTGGGCGCTCGTTGACGGTCGGTCCATCACCCACCATTAGGGACGCTGCGGGACTCCGCTCTATCCGTTTCCTCGCTAAGCCTCCGGCTTCCCCTTGACCAACCTGGCGCTCCAAATGAGAGGCAGGAGTCGAGATGGGAACTCGTTCCAAACTTGTTCCACACAACTCGCTACTTACTTATGGGCCAGAATCAGCCAGCACCCACACCTGCTTCAAGGGAACCTTCTCGCGGATTGCGTCGGGCAACTTCTCGTAGCTGGCGAGCACAGCATCGATGACATCCTGTGCCTCCCAAAGCGTCACACGCATGTGCGCGTTCTGCATCTGGCTTTGTCCCGCTTTGGAGAGTCCTCCCCAAGAGACCAACAATCCCTGGTCAGCCCCATACTGGTTCATCGCGCCATGGAGCTGCTGCATGACCTCGCTCCCAACTTTGTTACCGGATTTCACCTGTACGAGCAGGACTGGAGGATCAAGGCCGAGGAGGCCGCGTCCAGCCATGATGTCGACACCACCATCGGCTCCCGGTGGAGACTTGTGGCAAACGAACCCTTCAATCTCTAGGAGCGCCGCTACAAGGTCAGCCAGTCCATGGCCGGCGAATTCCTCGGCCAGTTTGGTCTGAATCTGTGCCTGGGACTGTTCTTCAATATCGGGTGAAGCCTCGGGCTCATCGACCGCTTCGCTCGATAGAGAACCTGGTGATGCGGCATGCACCTGGCCGTTGGCGGCAACTGCCAATTGGCCAGGGTCCTTCCCGTGCTCCAATAGGTACTCAAGTCGTGCGATTGCGTTGTGCTTGCTTGGGGCGAACACCGTTAACGCACTTCCCAGGATGAAGAGCAGGTCCTGCTTGACGGAGCTCTTGGGAATATCCGTGACCTTCCAGTCGACACCGATCACGTGACGTCGGCTCGGGTCCGCTTCGTCAGCCAGATACTTGTATTTGTCAGTGACTCGACCGAGCGCGATCTCTTTCGTTGTCTTTAGTGGCAATACCATGAGATCACCAATCTCGATCCGATTGCTAAGCGCCCAAAGTTGTCCGGTGTAATTAGCAACGGCCGCCTCTTTGCCTGCCGGCAACTTGTTCGCGACGAACGCCGCTAGCTCGTCTCTCGACGTGTAGGACGACAAATCTGGGAATTCAGTCCACCCGGTTCCGGCGTAGCCATTGTCCAGCACCCAAGCTTCCCGTTCACCATGCTTTCCGGAACGTACGACCCAGGCTGTAGCCATCGCTAATTGCTTAATCTCAATCGCCGGAGCAGGCAAGAGATCGACGACCCCTAGTTCGAAGCGAACTCCGTTCGTCGAGACCTTTGCTCCCTTGTCTAAGCTTTCGATTAAACCCTGACTCAGTTCACGCGGCCTTCTTGACCGCTGGATATCGCTTTCTGGGCGGTTTTCGGGTTCCTTTGGGCCGGCCGGGTCCTGGGGTCGAGGATTTCGGTGGATGGGCGGGTGTGCCAATCGTTGCACGCAGTCGACGAAATCCTCTGCGCACTCGCGCCGGGGTCAGCTTCTCCGGATCGGACTTCGGTTCCCACGGGAGCCGGAGATCGTCGACGAGTTGGCGAGCAAGTCGAAGTTGCGTGTAGGCGGCGATCACCAACCAGGTCCAGCGATCGGCTTGTTCGGGCATCTGCAGCGACGGTGTCGTCCATCCGAGCGTCCCTTGACGAAGCGGAACGTGTGCTCGATGTCGAACCTGCGCAGGTAGGCCCGCCAACACAGATCGAGGTCGGGTTCACCGGTCCCCGACCACCACAGCCACAGCGTCTTCTTGATGCGTCCCGTCGGTTTCGGGAGGTGCTCGACTTCGACTCTGATCACGCTTCCTTTGACGATGGGTGGTTCGTCACAGTCGCGCCAGCGTCCCCGACCGTGCAGCCTTGGATGCAGACCGTGCCAGGCCGTCACCATCACCTTCCCGTAGCGGTGGTTGTGGGCGAGGAGCTCGGCGTCAGGGACGGGCCAGGTCTTTTCGTCGGACAATTCGAAGCGCGGCCCGTGACGCCGGGGGCGACCCCTGGTGCCCGACGTACGTGGCGCTGGATCGGGGTGGAAGACCCGGGTCGAGGCGATCCGCACCAGCACGTCGGCCCGGGTGTCGGCCAGCCCATGGCCGAGGGCGATGCCGTCATAGCCGGCATCGAAGACGAACAGGGGAATGTCGCCGTCATCGCCCAGCAGGTCGACGAGTCCCTGCACCTGCTCGAGCGTGGCCGTCGGTGCATCCATCGACGGTGTGATGCGCAGGGCATCGAGCGGGGCGGTCCAGCTGTCGGAGTCCCAGTTCAACTGGCTGATCCACTGGTAGGACCATCCGGCCACGATCGGCTGTCCGGCCGAGTGCTTGGAGGCCGAGTAGTGGAAACCCCGTCGGGGCTGCACTCGGCGTCGCAGCGATCCCAGGTCGAGGCATCGACCGCGAAGACCAGGGGCCACGCTGCTGGACGGTGCGCGACCAAGAGTTCGCGCGAACCCGGCCGCGTCCACGTCTCCGCCGGCCAGGGCCTTGTAGAGACTGCCGTGCGATCGGCGGAATTCCGGTTCGAGGCTGAGCGAGGGCACCGACCCCACCGGTGCGGGCGAGCACAGCAGCGCATCGCAGAGTTCGAACAGGGCGTCACCCCATGGTGCCAAGCAGCGATGAAACGAGGAGCGGAACCCCTGCAGCTCCTCGGTGGCAGGATCAGGGAGTCTCATTCAGACAGTATGCTTACTGTCTGCTCTCGGATGAGGGATGCTGGCTTTGAACAAGGAGTGGCATGGCACGGATGACCGTCGAGGAGCGGCTGGAAGAGTACGACCGACGACACCGAGAGTTGGCTGCCCAGATCGCCAGATCGGCATCGTCGCCGCCGGGAGCGTCACCCGCCGGTTCACCCGTTGCACATCGGTCGGGATGCCGGTGCAACGCGGACCCGCCCACGCCGCACGGTCCCTACTGGCAATGGACTGCGAAGGTCAATGGCAAGACCGTGACCAAGCGACTGACAGACCGGAAGCGCGGCTCTATCGAGAGTGGATCGGCAACGACCGCCGCATCCGTGCCCTGCTCGATCAGATCCGCAAAGTGGACGCCAAGGCCGCCGAACTTCTGTTGAAGGAAGCCGTCAACGGGTAGGGCGGAGGTTTAATTCCAAGCTAAGTGACTGTCCCAAATATCCGCGCTGTTGATGACGGGTTGCTACCCTGCTTCGCCATCGGGGCTGCTGTTGAGGCAAGTCCATTGGCGAGCACAGGTCAACAGTGAGCGGAGGTGGCGCATGGATTGGGCATTGTTGGCACCACTGTCACCCGAAGAGCGGCGAGAGCTCTTGTCGATGCCATGCACCTCGTGGAGCGTGGCCATGTCGCCATGAAAATCACCACTCCCCGCGGCGATGTCGCCACCCTGCTCGTCAGCGGGCCCGGCTCCTACTTCGGAGAGCTCGCCCTCCTGTCGGACTCGCCCCGCCGGAACGCGACCGTGATCGCCCTCGATGCCACCGAGACGCACCTTGCATAGGGACCGGTTCGACGAGCTCAGGACACAACACCCGGCGATCGAGCGGATCCTGAGCTCCGCACTGGCGGACGAGGTGAGACGCCTTTCGGGCCTCTTGGCCGAGGCGCACTTCATTTCGGCCGAGGTGCGTACCTATCGCCGCCTGCTCGAGCTCGAGCGGATCTTCGGAGGCGACCCGCCGACCGTCGTGCCGCTCACCCAGGACGACCTGGCCTCACTGGCCGGCACCACGCGGACCACCGTGAACCGACTGCTCGGCGCCGCTCAGGACGCCGGCGCCGTGAAGCTCGGACGCCGCACCGTCGAGGTGCTCGACCTCGACTGGCTAGAGCGCAAGGCCCGGGCCTAACCGTTCTGCCCCGGCCCATTGGGCTAATGCAGCTGGGCGTCTCAGCGGGTGCGGTCTGACCGGGTTGGTCGTCCGCTCATCGGTCAGGTTGGGAACAGGTCGCTTGGTAGGGCTCGAACTTGCCGACGTCCGACGACCACTCGGCCGCGGTGAGATCCCGGTTCGCCTCCCGGCACGCCGCAGCCATCAACGTGGGGAGATCAGCGGCCTTCCATGTCGTGAGATCGAGGGTTGCTGCGTGGATGCCGAAGGGGCCGCTGACGACGGTCAGGCCATCGCTGCGCTGGACGATGTCCCAGGCGATGCGGGTCTGCGCATCGAAGGGAAGGCTGTAGAGGACGGTCCCGTTCGTCGTCGAGACGACATCGATCCCGCCGGTCGAGCTCTGGCGGTACAGCGTCCCATTGGGCCCGAACCACACCGGGCCGAACGGCGCCCGGACGCTCCAGAGGCGCTTGCCCGACCCGAGGTCCCACATGGCCAGGCCGTTGTAGCCCGAGATCACGACGTGGGAGAGCGAGGCGTCGCCCCCGAAGCACGGGCACCCGCTCGGATAGGTGAACTGGTCCAGCGGAGCGTCGATCTTGCGTACTTGGGCCCAGCCCGACGCCGTCCGTCGATACGAGATGATGACCGGCGCGTTCCCCGTCGAATAGGTCAGCACCATGGCGGCCAACCTCTGACCTGACGCCGCCAGGATGGTCTTCTCGAAGATGGCGCCGGGGGGCGTCACGGCCTTCTCCCGGTGCACCGTGGCGTCGTGGAGCACCCAGGTGCGCGCCGTGCCGTTGTGCGATGCGACGATGGTGCCCGAGGCGAGGGTGCCGGCGAAGCTGACGCTCGAGGGGCAGAGGAGCTCGTTGCAGGGTCCGGTTGAGGGGAGCGACGCGATCACGCTCCCGTCATGCGCAGCGTCGCAGCTCGAGGGACCCGTCTGAGTAGGCAACGACGAAGGCGTCAGACCCCGCCCCGAAGGCGACCTGGGTCGGCGTCTTGGCCGGCACGGCGAGAGGCACCGTCACGGCGCTGGCGGTGCCTCTCAAGTGGGCGATGCGCAGCAAGTCCCCCACGCTCACGAGGAGTCTCCCGTCGGGAGAGAGGGCGGAGACGGATCCCGACGCCTTCTGCGATGGCACTACTTTGCGCGACCGGCCGGTCAAAGTGGTGGACGCTGGACGCGGCCCCCGGATTGTTGCCGGTCACAGCACTAGCAAGGGATCGACAGACAGGGAACCGCGACACTCAGCTTGGACTCAGCAAGCCAGCCGGACCGTCTCGTTCCTCGAAGTCGTGTGCTAGACCCGACAGAGGAGTCTGTCTTGACCCTCGTCGGATGGGCTTCGCGGCAAGTTCTTGACCGGCTGGGCATGCAGCTCACCGCGGAAGCGGACGGGTCGGCCGCAGTGCTGCCTGTCGGGCGCTCGACCCGGAGGCTGTCCGCCTTGCCGTGGTCGCGTCGGTGGGGCACGTCGACACCGGTTATGACAGTTTGCTCATGTCCGGTGTGAACCGAAACCAGGCAAGAAGAGTGCGGTTGATCGGGTACTCGAGGCCTGGTCGAAGTGACGTCTTGTCCCAACAGTTGTCCCAACAATTCGGGTCCCAGTCTGTCCCGCCCGGTCCCGCTGTATCCGAGGGAGCCGACCCGGGCGCCTCCTGACCAGGACGGAGCGAGATCGAGCGGGACCGAGCGGGACGGAGTGGGATTCCGTGCACCCACCTCGTAATGCGCAGGTCGTCGGTTCGAGTCCGACCTCAGGCTCCAAAAGCGCTGGTCATGGCAATATTTGGCAGGCCAGCATCGGACAGCGCATTGTCCCAACAACTGTCCCAACGAATTCGGCTCTGAAGGTCCTCCAGGTGCCGAGTCGCGAAGCCTACGAGCCACTGGCCGCGATGATGGGGCCGTTGAGGTGCGTGCCCGACATGTCCCCGTCGGCCGGAGCGTCACCGAAGGTGAAGACCTTGCCCAGGGCGTCGGCCACCCAATAGCCGCCGTTGTCCGAGGTGGCGAAGATCGCCGTGGCCGGGTTGAGACCACCGGTCGGCCCCGGCGTCACGTTGCCGAGGCCTCCGTTGGCGTCGCCGTAGGCGAAGACCTGGCCGTTGGCGTCGAGGATGTAGTAGCCGCCACCGTCCGGGGTGGCCACCGCTGAGGTGATGGCCGAGGACTGCGGGCCCGGCGCCCCGTAGTACGGGCGCGTCGCCGAAGGTGTAGACGTTGCCGGTCTTGGTCACCAGCCAGTAGCCGTTGCCGCTGGCGTCGGGCATGACGGCGACCGCGGCACCCGAACAGCCCCCGATGCCCGGGCAGCGACCCGGCGAAGTGGGCGTCGCCGAAGGCGAAGACGCCGCCGTCGGAGGCCACCATGAAATAGCCACCCTGGTCGTGGCTCGGCACCATGCCGACGATTGGGGCGTTGAGCGAGTTGGGCAGACCGGAGCCGGCCGGGTGTAGGCCGAGCCCGGGGATCGAGCCGTAGAAGGTGGTGTCGCCGAAGCTGAACACCCCACCGTCGGCCGCGTCGAGCCAGTAGCCGCCGCGGTCAGCGGTGGGCACGATGCCGACCACCGGGCGCTGGAGCGGGATGCCGCCCATCGAGCCGTAGAACCCGGCGTAGCCGAAGTTGAAGATCCCACCGTCAGAACCCACCAGCCAGTAGCCGTGCGAAGCCGGCGAGACTGGAGGAGCACCGCCACTAGAGGATGGAGACGACACCGGTTGGCCTACCCAGCTGCAAGTGTCGATCTCCCCTAGCTCACAGGTAGGCAGGTACGGCTCTTCCGAGTTCCACGCGTCATCGATGGCCGGCTGGTCGTAGCCATATCCATAAGCGACTGCTACATCTTCCCAGCCCGAGCTGGGGGAGGAGCCCGCCCCGAGCACGCAAGGCCCCGAACACGGCCCTTGGAAGAGTAGGCTGTTGCGGTGACCCCAGCAACCGCTGGAGCTGGGAGTCGTACGGTCCGCGTTGTTACTCCCGTAGCCGTCGTCGTATATCCAACTGTACGTTGCGAGCGTTGGAACTAACGGAGATGAGATGGCCACTCCGCTGACGAACGTATAGGCGCCTTCACCGGTACCGTTTGCTGTCAGCATGCTGGTCCAGTCCGACGGCTCCGAGGGGTCCGTGGATTCAGCCGCAGCGGAGGTAGCTTCGTTGTTCAGGTCGTCGTTGGTCCCGACGAATGGAGTCTCGTCTCGGGCTAGCCGCTCAAGATTGATCACCACGAGGAACTGCGTTGGTAGTGACAGGCCGTTCCAGTTGGAGGGCAGGATGATCGGCCCCAGCCCTTCGGCCTGACGGCCGGCGTTGATAATGCCCACCGCGTAGCAGTCTTGGGCGCTCAGCTGGCTTGGGCAACCCGACGGTGGAGTGCCCGGGTCGATGTCCGAACTCGGGTCGTTCGGAGGGATGATCCCAACCTCAGGAGAGGTCGACACCTGCACCGAAGTCGAGTCATAGGTGGTCGAGCCGCCATTTGTCCATGCGGCCGACAACGTGAACTGCCCCACCGACGATCCAACCCACATCGGAACGGCGTACGCTGTTCCCAACGAATCGGTGCCAGCGGCATAGGAGCCGTCCGAGCTGAACTCGTCGTCGAACGACGCCGTTGCGGTCCCGTTGGTCAGAGTGAATGCAATGTCTTGTCCAGCGGGAATGTCAGCCCCGCCACAGGTGACCGTGGCGGATGGTCCGTTCTGCGCAGTCTGACCCGCTGGAACCGGATTCTCGACGGTAATCGTTATGGCGATCGTCCCGGAACCATCGCCACTGGGGCAGGTTGGAGCGTCGTGCCGCGATTTCCGCGGCTGAGGCAGGACATGGAGGTATCGCTGCACCGGTAAGTGCGCAGCCCGCAATCGCTGACAAACAAGCTACGACAACAAGGGGTCGAGCGCCGTCAACTCTTAGTGGTCCGGTCGACGACCTCCGCCGGGTCAGGAATCCACTGCTCAAACGCACCGCCTCCTTCAGGTCTGCCGTCGCCCAGGACCAGCCACACGCCAAACACTAGATGGCCGCACACGCCGCACGGGCTCATATGAGGGCATCAGAGCACGCAATGACAGTTTCAGTTTCACATGCGGCAAGCAATCGGCGCCAACTCGCACTCGAGAAGGTATCCACCCATCGGAGAAACCTTCAACAGCGGGCATTCACTGAGGCGACCCCACAAATGCTCGCTGAGGCGGATCGTCGACAAGTCGGATTCTTCGCAAGACGACCGCTCGCACCCGGTCCGCGCCACCCTAAGTTTGATCTCCCTCTATACCTACTGCCGAAGCGAAAGTTGAGGTACCGACAGACCGCTAGTAGCCGCAGAAGCAAGTAGTCAACCGGGACTGCACAACCAAGTGCTAATATGTCCGCACCTCCTCTCCGGGGCCGCCCTCGAGATCGAAGATCAGGCGATAGGTCAGCCGGGTGAGCTGGCCACCCGACACGCCCGGAAACCAGACTGGTATCACGGAAGCGACCGCCATGCCGATGGTCGGACCACTGAGGATCGCCGCCGCCAGGTCATCGGTTGCAACCCGCACTATGGCCGGGTCCTCACGGCGCGCTCCTCCGGGGTTGACGGCGAACATGGCCTCGGAGACGGCGAGATGGACCCTCGGGACCGGGCCGTCGTTGAGCAGCTCTTCGATCTCGCGGAGGTAACCAGATGAGCAATAGGACATGGGATGCATCCTTTCGACGCCGCGAGAACCCCTCGCAGTCGCTCTGTTGGCATCCCACGTCGAAAGTGGGATCGTCATGGTGACCGACTGGGCTCAGGATGTCAACCCTCTTGCTGGGGCCGAGACGTGCGCGGGAGCGAAGCCGGCGAGTCGCCCGACGACTCCGAAGGGAGTTCGCCCACAGCCAGTTCAGAGCCGCGAGCGTGCCCGCCGAAGTGTGAACAGCACCCCCGAGAGTACGAGGGTCACGCCTCCAAGAAAGCCGACATCGACACTGTCCGAAAGGGAGGCCACCGCCATGAGGGCGATCCCGACCGCGCCCAAGCCAAGACTGGGTGGGTGCCAAAGAGGGTGGCCGAGGACGGCCGGACGTGAGTTTGCCGTGACCGGGCCGCACTTTCGGGCCGTGGTTCGCTCTGGGGCGGTCCCGCTGTTCCGCCCTCGTCGGGCTTCTCTGAGCCCGACGACCCCACTCGGCCCGGTGCTCTGGCGTCGGGGGTCTGTCGAATGCTCCGGTCGTAAGCCGCCCGGCGGTCGGGGTCGCGCAATGTGTCGTAGGCGTCGTGGACCTGGCGGAACAGCGAATCGGACCCTCCTTGGTCAGGGTGGACCCTCTGGCTCACGCGCCGGAATGCCGCCTTGATCTCGTTGGCGTCCGCCCCTTCGGGAACACCCAAGATCTCGTAGTAGGAATCCCCGCCCATGAAAACCTCCGTCGGCATTCTCCCAATGGTGTCGTCCCAACACTGTCTCAACAACTGGGTCCCAGCCCAGTCGCTCGCACTCAGACCCAGGCAACCGGTCGGAGAACCGGATGACCCTGACGAAGCGGGATTCCATCGACCCGCACCGTATTGCACTGCTTATAGTCCTCGGCCTGTATGGCTGCGGACACCGGGCTATGCCGTGCAACAGCGTGCAACAGGCAAAATCGGACCCATTTCGTGCAACAAGCAAGAACAGGAGGGGACAACAGAAACCAACAGAGCTCAAGTGATTTTCTGCATGAGCAGCACTTTTCCAGATTATGCCAGCTCATAAAATGGGCCTCAAAGGGCTTCCCAAGCTAAGAACGCGGGTTCGATTCCCGTCGCCCGCTCTCTTCAAACATCGCAGGTCAGGGCCACTGCCGGAAGGGGCGCCGGCTCCCCGATGACCCGCCGAATTCGTCGTCGTGCAACAAGCGTGCAACACGAAGGGTCGCGTTCTCAGCTACCGAGGCTGAGGACGGGGGTCGAAAGTCGACAACGAGTCGACATTGCACTGGGCATGGGATTCGAGGAGTGTGATCAGGCAGACCGGCTCCGTCGGCCCAACGAGAGATTCGTCGTTTATGGCCCCAGCGAGTTGTAGACGTTCACTGGGGTACGTGCTGGCAATGTGGTGCCCGCCGGCGGCGACGTGCCGACGATGTAGCCGTTGGGAATGGATCGACTGTGCTCGTTCTCAGGCACGGCCTCCAAACCGGCCTGTTGAACTGTTCCCATTCCGGTAGGGGTGCTCATCCCGACGACGTCAGGCACTGTCTCGGTGACACTGGGACACGGAAGGGTGCTGGTCGTACCGTTCTCACCTGTAATGACGGGCGTGCAGGGCGCCGAGGTGACGCTCTTTCCGAGCGGCACGAAGCCGACCCCTGGGTACATGTGCCCGACCAGCTTCTTCAGATCCGGCCCGTAGACAGGTGCGACCTCACCCAGCCGCTGGTTCACAGGAGTGTTCACCGGAGACGGCAGGAGGTAGCTTCGCGGGACGTACCCCACGATCTTGCCGTGGGCGGTGACGCTGATGAAGTCCGGGGCTTGCTTGAGATCGGGCGTCCCGTTGACCGTAGGTATCGGGCCCTTCGTCAGGTAGATCGTCCCCGCCGCCGCTCCGCCCGCGACGGCGAGCCCCAGCCCGAGCCCGAATACGACTGCGGCGCGCCGCCAGCGCTGCATGATGCGCGCACGCCGACTGGTGGCGTAGAGCTCGAGCTGTGCCCTGGCGGCAGCGTGGCGTTCGTGGGGAAGCGATCGCTCCGGCGGCAGATTGAAGAGCGAGCTCATTCTGGGGTCACCTCCACGTCGAGATCAGATTCCTTGGCGGCGCCAGAACCCCTCAGTGCCGCCCGTGCCCGTGCCAGACGGGACTTCACGGTGCCGGCAGGGATTCCAAGCGCGGTGCTTGCTTCGGCGATCGACAGGCCTGACCAGTCGCAGAGTGCGACGACGTCTTGCTCCTCTTGGCGGAGGACTCTCAGACTGTCGAGCATCACCTTCATCACCCGCTCGTCGTCGAGCCTCGCCGCGATCTCGGCGTCCTCGGCCGGGAAATCGGCGACCTTGGGGAGCTTGCTCAGGAGCCTGCGATAGCGGCGTCGTGATCGCTCTGCGTTGCGGATCGCGTTGTTGGCAACCCCCAACAGCCACGGGAGCACGGAGTCCCCCGAGAGTCGAACGTCACGGCGTCGGCGCCAGGCCTCGAGAAAGACGACGCTGGTCAAGTCCTCGGCAAGCGACCAGTCCGCAGTTCGCCAGAAACAGTGGTTATAGACACGCCGAGCATGTCGATCAAAGAGTCGGCCAAAGGCTTGGCCGTCATGGGCTGCGACGCGCTTCCAGAGCTCTGAGTCGAGTGGCTCCTCGGATCCCACATACTCACTATGTCCGGCAGATGGATATCGGTTCTTGAGACATCAGAGTTCTGGTTGGTACCGGCTCTGCCGTGTCCCCGAACCGCCAAGTGGGGCGGTCTGCATCTCGGCTCGGTGGCATGGGGCGAGGGCACGAGCGCCCACGCCGTAGAGCCACGGCAGATCGTCGGAGCCTCCGGCAGGTCCTCTACGACGCCAAAACACCAATAAGACCTCCGCAGCGGCGTCGGGGGGTCCGAACCGGACTGAATCGCACTCGGCGGCGTCCGTCGGCTGGAAGCTCGTGGACGGACAATGCCCGATGCATGGGGTACCGAGGAATCAATGGAACCTGTCGGTCTCATCTGGGCAACATCTGTGCGGTGGACCCTCTCGATCAGGCCGACGACCGGGTCGTCATCCAGACGTCCCTCCGCGAGCCAACGGCCTTTGGTGTGATCTTCGATCGCTACGTCCGGGACATCACTCGATTTCTGGCGCGTCGCGCTTCCCCTGAGCACACAGAAGACCTCGTCGCCGAGACCTTCATCACCGCATTAAACGCGTTCCTGTTTCGTTAGGACACGTGGAGGCCATCAAATTTCGACCAGAAACAGACGGCCAGTCGAAGGCGCCTCTGAAATGGGACCTTCCGCCGGTCGGGACGGACGTCGATCCGGTGACCTCACGTTTTCAGGCTTGTAGGACAACCAGGACCGGGCTCGGGACGGCTTTCGTTAGCCCTTGTCAACTTTCTGGGCCATTCAAGCGTGAACAGTGGTAGATGACTCAGTACGGCTCGCTAGAAGTCGAACCGGGAGGGGCCGACAGGACTGATGATGTGGAGGCCTCGGAGTACAGGCTGATGGCCAGACAGGTACCTCGCTCGTTCGAGCTCGCCTTTGCGGACCTCTACCGGCTCGCCTACCGGGTGGCCTACCGCATACTCGGGCGACCGCGCAGAGGCCGAGGACATCGCCCAGGAGACGCTGGCTCGGGCCACGCTGCGCTGGGTCAGGCTGCACGAACGCCCCGAAGGCTGGGTGAGCCGGGTGGCCTCCAACCTGGCCATCGACCGCTACCGGCGCCGGCGTCGCGAGCCCGGTTCCCGACCGGGCCCGTCGGCATGGTCGACGACCGCACGGCGGAGCGGGGCGACCTGGTGGCTGCGCTCCGGCGCCTGCCTCGTCGCCAACGCGAGGTGGTGGTCCTGCGCTACCTGGCCGACTTCTCCGAAGCCGACGTGGCGGCCGCCCTCGGCTGCTCCGTCGGATCGGTCAAGACCCACGCATCGCGGGGTTGCCCGCGCTGCGACGACAACTCGGCGGTCACCAGACACGGATGGGGACGATGTTCGAGCATCTTGACGATCCCGACGGATTGCAGCCCGGGCGCGGCGAGTTGGCGCGCGTCCTGCACCGGGCCGATGCGCATACGGATCCGCCGGCGCTGGACTGCTTGCGGTGGGGACATGCTGCGTTCTGCTGGCCGCTTCGGTGGGGTTTTTTCTCGGCCGGCCTTCGGGCCGGCCGCGTCGAGCGACGTCCGACCTACGAGTTCAACCGCTTGAAGAGCCCCCTGCCTCTCGGCTCGCCGGTGCCCGACCACGGCACTTGTGGACGTCCAGTTCGCCGACGCCGAAGATGGCTTCGCTCTGGCCGTGCATCGCGGGGACGTGTTCCTGGCGGCCTCGAGCGACGGCGGGTCGACGTGGCAGGTGCGCAACAACGACCTGCCTGCTGGGTCTCGGGTCGGACGACGGCTATCCCGGCCAGATGGAGTTCGTCGGCTTCACCGGGTACCTATGGGGGGCACGCGCGGCAACGGCGCTCCGCTGTGGGTGACTCACGACGACGGGGCGACGTGGCAGCAGGCGGCCATCGGACCCTACGTCTTCGACGTCAGCGCCATCGACCTCGACGTGTGGGCCTTGACCGGCACTTGCTCCCCGCCGGATACCGCCGGTGCCTCGTGCTCAATCGAGATGGAGCAGTCGCTCGACGGGGGCACCACCTGGAGCACGCTCGAAGCGGTCCCAGGGACGGCATCTGTTCCCGGCGGTATCGGACCCGTGCCGGTGGAGCTGGCCCGCATCACCAAAACGCGGGCGTACGTCCTGGCCAATCCGCCCGGCGCTGACGGCCCGTCGTCGACCTGGTGGCTCTTCTACACCGGCGATGGGGGTGCGAGCTGGACGACCCGACCTCTCCCATGCGCTGGCGCCTTTGCACTCGGGGCCGAGCTGGCGGCATCGAGCACCGATGACCTGTGGCTCCTGTGTGGCAGCCAGGCGGCGGCGGGAGAGCAGTCGAAGCAGCTGTACCGATCGGAGGACGCCGGGGTGACGTGGAACCTGGCGGCTTCGGCTACCGGGCTGGGTACGCCGCCGCCATCGTCGGTCCCCCCGGAACCCCTGCCGCTGGCCGGCTACATCGCTCCGTTCACCATTGGGCACCGCAACCTGGCCGTGGCCAGCCCGACTACAGCTTGGCTCTTCCCCATCCGGGCCGATCTCTACAAGACAGAGGACGGGGGCTCCAGCTGGGTACCGGTGCCCAGCCTGGCCTCGGCCGGCTTCGTGGACGGCGACGGAAACATCACATTCCTTTCCGCCACCCAGGGCTGGATCTGTGAGTACGGCGTCGGGCTCTGGCAGACCAACGATGGAACGACCTGGCATTCGCTGGGCGCGAACTGAGGCAGTGGTTGCCCATGAAGACGCGCCCAACCCACAGGGTCCGCGTCCTTGTGTGTTCGTCGGTGATCGCGGCGTCTGCCCTCTTCACCCCAACGATCGGAGAGATCGACTCGCGCGCCGCTGGCGCCACGACGAGCGTTCCGGTGTGCAGCCCGGACCAGGTGGCCATTCACGTCGCGCCGGGGCTTCCCGGCATGCACCGCGTCACCTTGTTGATCGAGGCCCGCAATGCCACCAGGCACGCGTGTGAGCTGCTTGGACTCCCCTTCGTCGATGCGCTCGGTTCCAACGGACGCGTGGCTGAGACAGCCGTCATGTCACCATACGAGCCCTCCACCACCCTCAAGAGCAAGTACCGGCTGACCTTGGATCCCGGTGAGACGGCGTCGGCACAGCTCATAGCGATCACCCCTATCTCCTCCACCACGTCATGTCCCTCCTATCCGGACGTGGCTGTCAGCCTCTCGAGCTCTGGTCCAACCAGAGTCTTCAAGTACCCGCTGCCCGGTTGTGCGCCCCACCTCGAGGTCAGCTTTTTCGTGCCGGGATTCAACGGGAACTCTCCGGGCGGCGAGATCGTGGGCACCGCCCCGAGCTGCGCGCACCCGGCACACTCCGCCGCGACCATCGGTGCGGCGGTCCAGGTCGACGTGTGGTCGGGCAAGACCTTGGCGGGCTCGATATCCGTGTTCGCCGCCAACACCCCGAAGAGCTATCAGTTCGCTGTCGCTCCGGGCAGCTACCTGGTCACCTCGTCGCCGGAGCGATCGCGTCATGTCACCGTGCGGCTTGGGCGAGTCGAGAACCTCGGGCGCTTCGGACGTTGCTCGACGCCGACGACACCGACCACCGCTCCCGGTCGTGGTGCCGTGACGACCACGACCACGCAGCCGACCGCGTTGGTTCCCATCGACCAACTGACCAGGATCGCCTTCTTGAGCCCGTCGGTCGGTTACGGATTGTTCACGCGGCAGAGCCCGACCACGTGTGAGAGCTTGGTCGGATCCACCACCGACGGCGGCGCCGTCTTCGAAAATCTCACGTCCGTCACCTCCTGGGCCTGTGGCGAGGTCGCTCCGGTCTCAGAGCTCTCCTTTGACGACCATGGCGACGGGTTCTTGTACGGGCCCGATCTCTTCGTCACCCATGATTCGGGTGCGACGTGGGCACAGGTTCCCCGGCTTGGCGTGGTCCTGTCCGTGGAGGCTCTGGGCTATTCGATCTGGGCCGTCGAGACGAGTTGCCCGACCCCCTCGACATATCAAGTCCCCTGTCCGCTGCGCCTCCTCGAGTCCGAGGATGGAGGGCGTACCTGGGACAATGTGTCGGTACCCAATGCGGCCACCGAGGCCGGCTTCGGGACCGCACAGACCTACCTGATACGCCTCACTGCCACGGCCGGGTACCTCGCGTCGAGCCCGCCGTTCAGCGGGCAGGCGCCCTCGGCCACTGCGCCTCTGTGGTTCACCGCCGATAGCGGGGAAACATGGTCGCCTCGTGACGTCGACTGCGGTATCAGCTCGATGATGGACGCGATCTCAGCCGCTCCGGATGGGACTTTGGTGGCCGTATGCGCCAGTGAGCCGAGCGCCGGGTCCCAGCCGAAGTCGACCGTCCGCTCGACGGACGGAGGCACAACATGGACGACGATGGCGCCGTGCTCTCAATCCAGCCCATTGACCTTCGGCTGCACTCTCACGCAGCCACTGATCGACGGCTACCTCGGCGAGATCGACGCCGTCACGGACGATACGGTTTTCTTGGTGGGCGGACGCAGTGCGCTGCTTGTGACTCATGACGGGGGCGCATCGTGGGCGACGGTGCAACCGACGATCGGCGACACATCTGACGGTACGAGCAACGTGATCTTCTTTAGTCCTCTGGATGGGATTGTGCTGGGTAACGACGGCAACAACGACGACGTAGCCACCCTGTACTCCACCTCGAACGGAGGGGTGACATGGCACTCGGTGGTGCCAAGCACCGAAAGCGGCCCCTGACAGCACGCTCTGTGAGCCGAGGTTCCGGTGCGCTGATCCCTTTGAGCAGCTCGAAATGGGTACGAATGCTTGGCGCATCACCGAAACCGGATCGACGCCAGTCCCGACCACCTAAAGGTCCGAGTTCAGACTGACTCAGAACTCCGGACGCAAATCGAAGCGAGCACGACCCACGGTTACCGTATCACCCTCGTGGTGGCCTGAATCCCATAAACCCGTGCCCATCGAAGCGGGTCAACTCCAGTCTCTCTGGATGTCCCAGTTGGAACGGCGGCGCCCCAACGAACTGGGGCAGCCTTCAGCTAGGCGCGCCGGACCCTGCCTATCCAAAACCGCCCCAATGGGGCACGGACTGAGCAGGATGCCGGCTGCGGCGAGACAGCCTCCTGCGACGAAGATTCGGAACTTGTGCCACTTGACGGCACCAAGAGCGGCCACCTCTGACGCCACTAGCCACACACCGGCGATGAGGATCAGCAGGAACCCAACTTCCGCGAGTTTGATACCAGTGGCGTGCGAGATTCCGTCGATCACGGTTATGCCCTCCCTTGTCGGCATCGCACTTCAACCCTTGCACACAAGTCCGAATCTTCGACCAAGGATGGTGGCGCTGCGAGATAGCGGCGAGTCAAACGAGCGATCGCACCAGATCGGCGTATTGACACCCTGCTGAGGCCAATCTTGGCCCCTCCCAACCGCCGAACTACGACTGGCTCATTGTCTGCCGGCCACCGCTGCAACGAGGTCGACATCTCTGCGGGCCCATTCGCGAGCTGTCGGATCGACTCGGTGGTGTGGGCGCGCGTCAAGATGACGGAGGCCTGTAACCAGACCGAGCACGATCGGGCCAAGTCCCAGACCCCTTCGGAATCTGTTTGTACCACCGGGTCATCTGGGCCATTGCGGCGGCCACCTCGATCCCCATCGGAGGAACTGCCGGTCGCCAGTGAGCCCAAACCGAGGTCCCTGCGGATCTGCGAATGGTGGATCGAGCGCTCGAGGTACTCCCGGGCGATCGCTTGCCAGAACGGGAACTCGAGTCGCGGCTCGGCCGAACAGCCCTACGGATTCACCGGGCGAGTCCGGATCGACGATTCGTAGTACGCGGCGGTCCACTCGCCGGTGAGACGAGCAGTTTGATCAGCAGGAGGGGGCTCATGAACCGGGCCGTTGCCACCCATCTGTCGTTGAAGGTGTCAAGGAGCGATCGGAAGTCGGCTCCGGAAAGTTCGTCGGCCAAGTACACCGAGCCCTGGGACGGCACCATCCACGCTGACGGCGAAGGAGAGAGAAGTCGTCGCCCAAGACATAGTGGCGATGCCTTTCACCGAGTAGAACGGACATTCGGTCGGCTGGGTCCAATCGTCTGCCGAGAGCCCGGCTAAAAGCTCCAGAAGGGCATCACGCTCCGGCCGATATGTCTGGAGAACGACCGAGATGGAGGAGGGATCGAGTATCGCCCAGATCGTGACTCACGCCGGTGTTGCATAACCGGCGTTTTGGGGGCCGCATATTGCATTTGATGCATGTTCTCGAGCGCGCTGCGCTCAGGCGTGTGTCCTGCATGTTTGCAAGGCTCGAGAGAGCCGCTGCGAAGGGTTGGTGGCGGTCGCTTTCGTGCCTTGACGTGGACATCCCCGGCTTCGATTGCATCTGATGATTGAATCCCGCGTTCACAACGAGGCATGGAAGGGGCTTGCATGGGTCGATCACGAGGGCTGTGGCTGGCGGAGGTGGAGTCGCCTGACGCCCGCGTCGCCGGTGACGCATTCGACGCGATGTTGGCCGCTTGGCGCGATCAACAACTGTCGCGGTGTCTCAACGAACAGACGATCGATACCCGCGAACGCCTGGTGCGCCGGTTCCGTATTCACACTCAGGTCTGGCCGTGGCAGTGGCTGCCTGGGCACCTCGAGTCCTGGGTAGGCGAACTGCGCAGCGACGACGGACTGGCCCACTCGACCATCCGCAGCTATCAGCTGGCCGTCGGCGCCTTCTGTGACTTCGTCTGCGACAGCGCGTATGGCTGGGGGACGTCGTGCATTGTCCAGTTCGGCTCGGCACCAGTGCAGATCTGCCGGGCCGAGAACCTGGCCCGACACTCGAGCGAGTACGAAGGACGACCCGCTCGACGCTCGCTGACTCGGATCGAGCTCCAGGCACTCTTCGACGCCGCCGACGACGATGTCGAATCGATCCGGGCCGGGGCCTAAGAAGAGTTGGGCTCCCGCTTTCCGCGACGCCACCATGCTCTGGGAACTACGCCGGGGACTCAGACGTCGAGAGGTCCGCATGCTCGAGGCCAGCGACTTCGGACCCAATCCCATGGCGGCCGAGTTCGGCGACTACGGGGTGTGCGCAGGTGCGCTTCGGCAAGGCGGCCAAGGGTGGCCCTCCTCGTCGGCGCGGTTGTGCTCACCGTGTTCGGGTGGTCCACCGAGGTGCTCGCTGAGTGGATCGAAGACGTGTGGCCGACGATGGTGACCGACAGGAGTCGGCCTGTGGCCGTCGGAACGTGGGCCGTTGGTGAGCGAAGACCGCATCGGCGCCGCCTTCACCCGCTCAGCCCGGGCCGCCGGGTTGCCCAAGGAACTGACCCTGCACTCATTGCGTCACAGCTACGTGACCCACCTGATCGAGGACGGCTCGACGCCCTGTTCGTCCAGCAACAAGCGGGCCATGAGTACGCCTCGACCTTGGCCATCTACACCTTGGTGTGCTCGGACTACAAGACCCGCACTCTGCGTGCCGCTCTCTATAAGGCAATAGAGGCCGCCACGCTGCGTCAGAGATCACAGTGAGGCGCCGTCGGGGGTCACCTACACCTGGCACCTGCGCCAGGTCATGGCCGAGCACGGGCTGTGGCAGACCACCGAGCTCATACCCCTCTTGGCCGAGCGTGGCGTCGAGCTGTCGGCGGCCCAGGTCTACCGGCTGGCCGCCGGTGCGCCCGAGCGCCTGTCGCTTCGAACCTTGGCCGCCTTGTGCGACATCTTCGAGTGCACCCCGAACGACCTCGTCGAGACGCTGCGGGCCGGTTGGACCACCCCCGTGCGAGGCCAGTCCCAAACGACCGGTGGCCAAACGGCCCCGTCGGGCCCGCATCACGCCCGAAAGCCAGCAATGACGGGCTCAGCGTGTGCCAACGGCTGCGGAAGGAGGACACAGACGTCCGGCGTGGCCCGGTGGGGCGCTGTGCTTCGATGGCGCGAATGGCCGTGTGCGACGCCACGGTCTTTGCCCGGGTTGCGGGCTCATCCTATGACCTGGTCCGGCGGCACAAGGGGGAAGGCTCCGATGTGCGTTCGCTGTAGTGGGATCACCGAGACACTTCGTTGTCGCACCTGCGGTTCTGACGACGACTTTCGGTCTTTGAACCGCTGCCGGCGCTGTTCGCTGCGGGCGCGTCTGGAGCGGCTCTTCGACGACGGAAGCGGCCGGGTCAATCCCAAGTCGGCGCCCTTCGTCGATGCGCTGGGCGCCATCGAGGTGCCACGAGGCGGGATTTCTTGGCTCAAGCAAAAGGGGAAACCAGCGAGCGCATCCGTGCCATCGCCACCGGAGAGATCCCGCTCACCCACGACGGCCTCGACGCCCTTGTGATGTCCAACGGCCGTGAGCATCTGCGAGAGCTGCTCATCACCCACGGCGTCTTACCCGAGCGCGACCGCTACCTCGCTGCCTATGAGCGCTGGGCCAAGATGTCGCCTCGCCAGTATCGAAGAACCCGCCGATCGCCGACTTGTCACCGCCTACTTGCGCTGGCATCAACGCCCACGGCTGGCTCGCCATTTGTCGAGGCCGGTGAACTCACCGAGAGCCGGGGCCCGGTCGTCCGTGCGCAGAGCAACATCGCCGTGCGCCTCTTGGCCTGGCTGGGGGCGCACGCTAGAGCGCACCTGGTCACCTGCACCCAAGGGGACATCGACACCTGGTTCGCCACGGGACCGACCACCCGCCTGCACTCCCGCTCCTTTTTGAGCTGGGCCGTGCGCACCCACCGGCGACCGACGCTGCGTCCTGCCGCCCGATCGCGCCGCTGTGCCTGTGACCCGAAATACCCGAAGGCGAACGGCTCGACCTGCTCAGCCACTTCCTTCTTGAAGAGAACATCGATCTGGTCGGCCGTGTGGCCGGTTGCCTCGTTCTGCTCTACGCCCTGCCGGTGAGCCGGATCAACCGCCTCCGAAAAGCCGATTTCGAGACTGTGGACGAAGGGCTCGCCCTGCGCATCAGCGACGACCTTGTACCCGTGCCCGTTCCGCTCGCTGCCGGGGCTCATTGGACGACTGGCCGAGCGGCGGCGCAATGTCAGCGGCGCCGGCCACCCTGACAATGACTGGCTCTTCCCGGGTGGGACGGTGCCCGGACAACCCATCGAGCCCGATCACCTCGCTTTGCGGCTCAACCGCCACGGTGTCACCCGAGCCGCACGGACCGCCGCTCTCGACGCGTCTGCTCGTCACAGTGCCCGCACCGGTTCTGGCCAAGCTTCTCGACCGCAAGCCCTGGCGTGTGGCTGCACGAACCAAACTCCTCGGAACGGATTGGAGAAGCTACGCCGCCTTACGACTACAGTTGTGACCAGATCCGGGGGGAATGGACGGATCAATTCGAATATGCGTCTCCGCC
>CAWECP010000002.1:0-847623 GCA_963807675.1 uncultured Acidimicrobiaceae bacterium
GAGCCGCCATGGACCAGATCTCTCTCCAGGAGCACCAAGTCGGCCGGTACCTGGAGGCCGGGAAGCGATGTCAGTGACGCGCCGTTCGGGTGTCCGTTTTGGCTTTGCGTGCTTAGGATGAGAGCCCTTGTGAAAGAACTGGTGTTAAGAAGGTCGAGGGAACTGGAGTCTTCGAGTTGATAGGCGGGGGAATCCGGTGCTTAGAGATCAGACCCTCGAAGCTCTCGTCCAAGGAGCAAAGACAGGACAGCAAAAAAGTTCCCTCGACATCGGGCGAGATACGTCAATCACTGTCGCAGGCAGCGCTCAAGAACTCTCTGAAGTAATGGGCTCAATCGAACCGGACGAGCCCCTTAGTGACGATTTGTACGAGAGCTATGAAGGGCTTCGGGAGGACGATATTTTCACTGATATCGGGCCCATCAATACTGGAATAGTGGTGAATGGGGCGTCGTGGGGGTGGATTCCAACTCGGACCGAGCCGCTAGCGTTTGCCCTGGTACTCATCGTCGACAACCCGAGGGATGTTGTCGCCTTCAGCGCCTGGCAGTCCGAGAGCATGACCGGCGCTGTCGAGAACTGGAGCGTTCGCCTCTACGGCGATGTAGCGGTCCTCTGTCACGAGGCCGACGAAAGCGAACCAGAGGCCACTTACATCGAGCCGTATTACTTCCTGCCCGACTCTGACGAAATGCTCGCACTCGTGACGGGTACTGGACCGGCGACTCCTATTACCCCGACACGCCATGTCCCGTGTGCGCCGAAGAAGGCAAGAACTGGATGGGGGGGTGGATTTTCACCTTCCGTACGGATGGCTCGTTTTCGGAGGAGGAAATCGGACGTGCCATGGCAACAGTTTGGAAACCGTGTACCGATCACGCCAAGAGCACCGTCACGATCCGCGACGACAGCGGTGACACCTGGCGCTGGACCGGCGACCGGTGGGCGCCCGCTCCAGCCAACGGTGAGGATCATTAGACGGCAGCTAATACACCACGCAGCGATGTCTTCGAGGAGAGGGCGATCTTGTCGTACTTCCGTTCTCAGGAGCCCTCCATGCCGTCTGTCAGGCAGGTTGAAGACGAAGACGGTTCGCTGGTTGTCTGAGCACCTACTGCCGGCGAGGTACAGCGCCCGGTGTGGGTACGATGGCCTTTCGCAGGTCGGGATCTCCGTGACGCCCCGGTCGACGTGCTCATTGTGGACGAGGCAGGACGGCTATTCCTCGCCGACACCTTGGCCGCGTCGATGTCGGCGAGAAACGTCATCGTCCTCGGCGATCCGGTCCAGCTCCACCAGATCGCCTTGGCGCTACACGGGAGGCGCAGGTCGGAGGTCATTGAGCACAGACTCGGAGCCGACGGACGATGCCGGCCCCGGTCGAGGCGTCTTCTTGACCGAGACGAGACGAATGCTCCCCGACGTGCGCCGGTTCATCTCGCATCAGAAGTTGAGATCGTCAGGCTCTGCAACGGAATCCCCACGCCGCCGCGGTCAACGGCAATCACTGGTGCACCAAGTCGCCGCGTGCAAGAACGTGGCAGGCTTTTGCCCAACTGCCAAGCCACCCCTCTGGAGAGAAATGTCGAACTTCTCGGACACGCGGACGTCTTCCACGGATGGCTTCAACGAGATGGTAGGTCGGTCCGTGTCCTGACCCTCGCGGTTCCTACCCCAGACGGCTACGCCTGGCTCAGAGTCCTCGGCGGCCTCCGTTTCTTGGCGTCGTATGGAGACCGCCTCCGCGGACACGTCGACGTGCTCCAGGTGGGTACGGCCGCGGTATGGCTGTCCTTCTCCGCAACGCCCTCCCTCTCGATTCCGACCTCCAACAGCGAGGCGGAACCGACGACACGGACACGACCGGTAGGACCGGTGGAAGTCCAAGGGGAGTGTCTGTGAACGTGTCGGCCGTACCAAACCCTCGGGCCCAGGAGATACGGGAATTTGAGCGCACGGCGTGTCGAGACTCCGCCACGCCGGCGCCCACTGGCCCTTCGCTGCGAGTCTCAAGTCGATCAGCGAGGACACCGCGAGGAGTACGAGGGAAAGCGCTCCTCAGCTGATCCAGAATGGCCACGACGCCATCGGGGAAGGTTCCAACGGACGGATCGAGGTGCTCCTCGACGCTCGCCGACGCCCCGGTCTCTACGTCGCCAACGACGGAGTGCCGTTCCGCTCGACCAACTTCTCAACCATCATCGGGTTCGGGTTCTCGGATAGAGGACCAGGCGAGGGCATCGGGAACAAGGGTCTTGGGTTTCGCAGCGTCCTGCAGTTGACTGACCGTCCCGAGGTGTACTACGACGTGATCCCGATGACGATAAGGACCGGGAGTTCTCCGGGCAACAACTTCCGGTTCCCGACTGAGGACGAACTGCGTGGGCCTGACCTCGGACGTGGAGTTGGCCGAGCGGCTTGTCGCCGAGGTCTCGCCGCCTAGATCTCCCGATTCCCGCCGAGGTGGAAGACGCCGAGGGACTCCGCTTCGGCGCCGAAGGGTTCGCCACGGTCGTCAGGTTACCGTTGCGTGACGAGACCGCCGTTGAGGACGTCCGTCGACAGATCGAGGGCATCGCCGGTGCCGACGCTCCTGTCCTGTTGTTCCTCGACCGGGTGGCGAATGTAAGCCTCGACATCCGGGCGGACGACGAAGCGACTGGTCCCGTCGTCTTGACCCGAACCGAAGGTCCGACCTCGCTCGTCGGCGACGACACGCGGGTCGGGAAGTGGATCTCGGCGATCAAGGACGCTACCTGCTGACGAGGTGGACGCCTTCTGATGTCTGAGTGCGACGTGGTGCGGACTAGCGTGGCGGCACGCCTCATTGACAGACGGTGGCTGGACTGGGACGGAGAGGCCTGGGTGGGCGTGGCGCTGAGGCTGGACGAGGCTCTCGAAGTGGGCACGGCCTACACCTTCTTGCCCATGGAGGAGGCCTCGCCTCTGGCAGCTCACGTGCACGCGCCCTTCTTCACCAAGCTGGCCCGTCGTGAGGTCAGCCTGGACGTCCCCCTCAACGCCTTCTTGATGGGCGAGGTCGCAGCTGCGTGTGTCGAACCCGCCAGGGCCTTACGTGAAGGCGGCGACCACGAGTCCGTCGCTCCACACGTCGTCGACCTCGTGGCCTGGACGTCGCCTCGACACCACTTCCTCGTCCGAGCCTGCGAAGAGATGGGGACCACCCTGACGACCGAAGCGGTGGTGCCGGTCGCGGGGAAGGCCGCCTGGTCGACCTTAGAAGATGCCTACGCCTGGCCGCGACGTACGGCGGCCCTGTCGGTCGTCTCCGCCGAAGCCGTCGCGGGTGTGGGCTCTCCAGTCCTCGATCCCAAGGTCGGAGCGGAACGCCAAGCTCGTCTGACGGCGCTTCACAAGGCCGTCCTCGGCATGTCCATGACGCCCGGTGCCGAGACCCTCGCCGAGTGGGTCGAGTCGCTGGCTGGAGCGTCGAAGTCGGAAGACATCGACTACGAGGACTGGGCGCGCTTCGACGACGACCTCGCGGTCCTCTTCGAGGACAGCTCGGCCGCGGTCCGGCGCTCCGTGGTCGTCGGATCGTCCTCGACGGGGACTCGACTCTACGACGCGCTGTGATGGGTGGCTCGACCGGAAGGGCGACGACACCCCGTCTTGTTCTTCGCACCGACCGCAGAAGACGACGGCACAGACGCCGGCGCCGCCAGGCTCCCGAAGGACCTGGAGACACGGATCGTCTACACGAACCCGTCAATACCCTGGACGGTGTCCGAACCCACTCGTCGCCGCCGCCCTGGTCGAGTCTTCCTCGAGTCCAACGGGCTGGTCCGGGACTACCGCACCGACCGGTTGTTAGAGCTGCTGAGCCACCTGATGAGTGCCCGTCCGAGTCGACGAGTCCAGGTCGCCGCACTCCAGTACGGGTACGCGTTGTATCCCACTCTCAACGACTCGCAGCGGTCGTCCCTGACCGAAGTCCCCTTCGCCGTTCCGACGAGTGGTGGTACTCTGGTCGCCGGCACGCTCGTCCGCGTTCTCGGGTTCGTGGGGCACGATCGGCGGAGACGAGCTCGAACGTCTAGTCGGCTTCGCCACCGAGGAAACCCCTGGGCTCTCGGCGTTGGCTGGTCGGACGCTCGCCGCGCCGGCTGACTGGCCGGTCAAGGTCGAGAATCAGAGTCGGTGGGTTGAATTCCCAAGCGCCGTCGGCGTGAATGACGGCCTCGCGTTGACCCGAGTGGAAGTGGACGCGGACGACGGCAACCGGCTGCAACCGCGTGTTGTCGTGAAGAGGCTGGAACTGCATCCCTCGCTCCAGGAGGCGTGGGTCGATGACGTCAGTTCGGTGTGGGAGGCGGCGCTCATCCCTACACGCGGTACCGCTTCGCCTCTCCCATGGTGGTGCTGCCTGGAGCACTCGAGCCGAAGTTCTTGGTAAGCTTGTCAGGAGGTCTACGCCGAGCTGATCTCCCTCGGGCTGGCAACGTGGTCCGACGAGGCCTTCGAGGTTGTGGTCTCACGGCCGGAACGTCGTGTCGAGCAGCAGGACGTACACGAGTGGCCGACGCCGCTAACCACCTATCTTCGCTCTTGGCGATGGGTTCCTGTCGAAGACGACGTCGGGGACCACACGACCTTCGTGCGCCCCGCCGAGGCGTGGTTTTCGGAGGTGGGACAACTGCCCCGCTTCGTCCCGAACGTGCAGCCTGCCGTTCGCAGACACTCCCGCGGCGGTCCCGTTCTCGACCGGATTAAGGACCTCGGAGCGCGGAATGGGACGACCCCTCATACTGCGGGGCTGTGCTCCAGGCGCTCGCGGCACTGATTGACCGGGGCGCCGTCGCCCCTCAAGACATCGCCTCGTTCAAGAAGCAGTGCCGGCAGGGCTGGGCCCATCTCCTGGAAAACCCGAGGCGGTGGCCGTGGGGGGAGGACGAGACTCCGACCGTCGTCGTCACCGAGGGCGGACTCATGCGTGAACTCACGCTGGAGTCGGAGGTGACCCTCGTCGTCCCAGACGACGACGATCGGACGAAGCAGGCCCTCATCGGACTGACTACGTGCCCGGTGCTGGTCGCGGACCCCGAATCCGGTCGAGAGCTGACCGAGTTGCTCCGCCAGCACGGCGTCGAGGTCATGCCTAGCTCCGACGTCTCTGTCGAGGTCTACGGAGACGACGAACTGATCGTCGCGGACCCTGACCACCCGGCGCTATTAACAGAAGACTGCCAGTGGATCGCCGTCGTCGTGGCGCTCGCCGCGGAACTTAAGTCCGGTTCCTTCGTGCGTCACACGGAGCAAAGCATCCGCCAGGTCCTCGACCGTCTGCGGTCGATCAGAATCGTTCGCGCCCAAGACGTCCGCATCCTCGTGGGCGACGAGGAGATGGCCCCGCCGAGCCAAACGACGAGCCTTCCGATCGAGGACGAAGGCGCTCCCACCGTGGTCGTGTGGGCCAACGACGGAACCGTATTCGACCAGCTAGAACGAAGTGCGGATTCGGTCGCCTACCTCGTCAACCAGACGCATCTGGCTCCCGTACTCCAACTTGCCTTCACGCGCCTCGGTCAGGTCTGCCCTTCGCCGTCGGTGCTTGTCGGCGACGACATGCTGGCCCACGCCCTCCAGGTGAGCGAGGAACAGGTCAGAGAGACTCGTGCCGACCTTCGTGGGCCGATCGTCGGACTCCTCGACCGAGTTCGTGCACCCGTGGCCGACGACGGCGACGACGACGTACTCGCCACGTTCGACTCGAAAGCGCACGACGCCAGCAGCGAGGCCGAGGTTGTCGTCGTCCTCGAGTCGATGCAGGGATCGCTTCCGTTCCCTGCATCGGAGCTTGTCATCCATTGCCGGGAGAACGGCAACCTCGCTGAGTTGCGCGACGCCGGTCGGACTCGACTTCATCGTCTTCAACGAGGTCCTGGCGAGGCTCGACCCGCCCATAGCTGCTCTTGTCCATCCGGAGCGGCACGAGCAGGCGATGGCCAGGTTCATCGAGATCCACCAGGTCGCCATCCTCTCTCGTCTTCGAGAGGCCTATCTCCATCGGGTGTCGGAACGGGGCGACCTCACGCCCTACGGCGAGGCCCGTGCGCACGAGGGACTCGTGCCCGACCCGGCATGGTTGGACCGCTTCGCCGAGCCTCCCGAGAACCTGCTCGCCGAGAGGGTCGGGACGTGGCTCGCCGGCCATGGGGCGAACCCGGATCTCGACCGAGAACTGCCATGCCCGAGGTCACGAGCCTGAGGACGGCGAACTTCGGCCGTCTGGACGAGGTAGTGCGAGACGCCGAGCTGCGGCTTCGCGCCTGTGTCGAAAGCACGGAGGTACCGCTCCACAGGGATGGAGCTCACCTCTGAGCGAAGCTCGGTCCGTCCTGGAGGCCGCCTACCTGGTGGACTTCAATCGACCTCGCGACGGACGAGCTACTCGAGCTCGTCACGGACGTGCTCGGCTGGCCCGCCGGCATGCCTCGCATCCTCGATCTCGACGTGCTCGGACTCGACGCATCGGAGCTGCTCTCAGAGAGGAAGCCGACGTCGAGGATCGTCGACGTCGGCAACACGAACGAACACACCTCGAGGTCGACGGGCACGCTGTCCCCGTTGACCTCGAGAGTCTCGGACGGCTGGCCGACACCGTGGCGACCAGCGTGACCGAGGAACTTCTCAACCAGTCGGGAGAAACGCTGTTGGTCCCGTAGCCGGCCGCAGCCAGAGGCGCCCGGGGTCCCAGAGTGGGCGTGGACTGACCTTGGCCCGGCATCCGCGGACGAGCGACGACCAGAAGACGGCGGTCGGACTCGTCGGCGAAGTGGTAGCCCGAGCGTGGTTGGAACGTCACTACAGCGGCGTAGAATGGCTCTCCGGCTACCGGAACATCGTCGTCGGCGACGAGAGAGGATCCGACCGTCTCGGCTACGACTTCACGGCGCGGGGTAGATCGCGAACTTTCTACTTCGAGGTAAAAGCACACGTCGGAGAGGTCCGTGACCTCGCCGAATTCGAGCTCGGGGAGACCGAGGTGGTCGCAGCACAGCGACACGGCGAGTCGTACCGGATTCTGCTCGTGTGCGCCGCCCTCGACTCGGGATCGAGACAGATTCTTGAACTACCGAATCCGTTGTCACGCCGCGGTGCAGGCAGATACACCCTTCTCGGCCGTGGTCTTCGCTATCGGTGCGCATTCGAGCGGTGAGCGCGACCGGGACACTAGGGGGAGGGACTCGTGTGCACCTCGCAGCGTTTAGGAAGTTGCATTTTGAGGGAGGTTCTCAGTCGTGAAGAGAGAAGGCAGAGCTGTTCTTGGAGAACCATTGCGAACGTCGCCGCAGTGCGGTTCGTCGCGGGAGCCTGGGAGGCGTCAATAGCGCCCGGGCCGTAGCACCCGGGGCGGCCCGGTTGCGAGGCGGGTCATGCTGGTGTGCGCCGTCTGCCCCGGTGCGTCAGGAGTTCCTTGAGCAGTGCCTACCAACTGGTGTGCGGGGCACTCCAATGAATCTAATGTGATCGAATCACACGGATTCGGATGTGAGGTGACTTGTGCCCGCCAAAGCGTTGGATGCGAAATTCCACGAGTTGCGCCAAGAGATCGCCGAGCTTCAATCCCGACACCCCAAACTCCTCGGTGACGAGGCATTTCTCGCATGGTTCATCCGCGGTACTTGGTCGGCAAAGAAGAAGAAGCCGTCTCCGCTCTCACCGGTGGCTCGAATGACAAGGGCCTTGATGCCGTGGTCATAGACGATCATGCAAAGCATGTCTTCCTCATTCAATCGAAGTTTCGACAGAAGCTCTTGACCGCGACGGAGACCAGGGCCGACGTTCTCGAGTTTGCCGACCTGGCACGCGTCCTATTCGGGGATTCTGCGACTTTCACGGCTTTCACTAAAGACATGGACTCTCTTGCCGCCGACCGTCTACGACAAGCTCGGGAGCGCTGTACGAAGCGGGGTACGAGGTCGTGCTTTACTACGTCACGACGGGCAAGTGCAGCGCGCCCTCTGGTTCAAGCGGCACAGCAACACGTCAAGAAGGCAACGGGTCATCCATCATTCTTCCTCTTCGACGGGCGGCGCATTATCAACATCCTTGATGACTACCTCGACGGTGTTGCTCCCCCTATACCCTGGGTCGAACTACCGGTGGACGTCACACAAGGATCGTCCGCAGGGATCGTGTGGCGATTTGATCAGACGGCGCAGATCGAGTCATGGGTGTTTGTGGCGAATGGGCACGACATTGGTCAACTGTTTCATCGAGCTGGAGTTCGTATTTTCGCCAGGAATGTTCGCGGCTATCTCGGGCTTACAGATATCAACCGAGCGATCACTAACACTCTCGCCTCCGAACCGGAACACTTTCTGTACTTCAACAACGGGGTAACCATCGTGTGCGACGACGCCGAGAAGGTTGAGACCAAGGGAAGATCAGTAGTTCGCATCGACAATCCACAGATCATCAACGGACAGCAGACTACACGGGCACTCGCTGGGGATTTGAAGGCGGCGAGCAAAGCACGCGTACTGGTGCGGGTGATCCGCATACCGCGCAACAGTGACGATGCTGATGACGGCTTCGAGCAGCTGGTCTCTCAGATCGTCGAGGCCACAAACTGGCAGAACCAGATCAAAGCTTCTGATTTGATGTCGAACGATAGGCGTCAGATCGCAATCGAGCGAGAGCTTCGAAAGCGGGGCTACCAATATCTCCGAAAGCGTCAGACGAAGCGGGAGGCTCACCTCGCCGCCGGTACGAAAGCCCGGCTTATCGTGAAGAAGGAAGAGCTTGCATTGGCTGTGGCCGCCTGTGAACTTGACCCAGTTGTTGCGCGAAGCGGGAAAGAACGCCTTTTCGAGGAGCGTTACTACAAGACGGTCTTCCCAGGTGAGGATGCTAACTACTACTTGATCCGGTACTGGCTATGGAAGCGAGTCAGCTTCCACGCTCGAGGAAGCTCCGAGAGGGCGTATTCGCGGTGGGTGGCGATCCACTTTCTTTGGAGCGAGGTTGGATTCGACCTCCGCAAGAACAGTCGCGGTTCATCAGGGCCTGCGAGAGCCCAAGGGCTCCAGGAGATGCCGCCGGAATTCGCGAATTGACCGAATGATCGAGCGATCAATCTTGGCTGCAATCAGGTTCTTCCGCAATGAACATGGAAAGCATGGAAATCCGGTGGACGTTTCTGGGTTCTTCAACCGACAAGGACGACATCGCGAATTCAGAAGTTCTGGGTCAGCGCCGGGAATCCCCACAGATCGATCTTTGAAAACGCCGCGGATCGATTTGCTTCCCACCTTCGCGAGCTTCGTGACTAGGGGCAGTTCCAGCCCAATAAGACCAAGCGACCTCCGCTAAGTTCAATCGGAGGATCACGATTGCATCGAAGTTCCTAAGGGAGTGAATGGGGCGGCACTAAGGGTCGCGATCGCTCACTTTCGTTCAAGGGCGCAAGAGGCAGCGAGGTTGGGACCTTCTCACGCCGGGTCATAAGGCGAAAGTGCGCTTTTTTGAGAACCGTCGTGAGAACCATAGGGCTATGAAAGGCTGGAAATGGCTGTCATTATGTGTCATATGGCGGCCACTTCACAGCAGCCATTAGTCCAGTTCAGAGGCCATAAATGGCACCTGTAGACAACCTCTGTCACCGCTCGTCATTTGACCAAATAGGCGCTACGGATCAGAAGGTCGGGGTTGCCCGGCGACGCTCTTCGGGCCAGGGCCGTTGACAGACCCAACTCGTGTTGGTCACGGGCTGAACGTGTTCCAGACGAGCGCTGACACAGCGTTGACGGTGTCGATGCCGTACTGCTCCGACACGTTTCCGTTTGTGAGCACAGCGATCAGGTAGTCACGGCCGGCACCGTTGACCCAGCCGGTGGTGTTGATCTGCCACCCGTCGATGACGGCGAAGCCGTTTTTCAGCGCAACAGTGACGCCTGGAGGCACACCACCCGTCGCCCCCCAGTCCTGCGAGGGTGTGATGTTTTCCATCAGGCCGAGGAGGTATGCCCGAGACTCATCCGTGAGCAGCGGGTTGGGTTCGACCAGGGTCCGGATCATGGCCAGCCGGTCGAGTGCAGTGGTGGTCGTGGTTCCCCACACGCCATCGGTGGCCGGCACGGTCGAGGTCATACCCGCCTCCCGTTCGAACGCCCCGACGGCGGCGGGCCCGAGTTGCGTCCACAGGGTGTCGGCTGCGCTGTCCAGGCTCTCCTCGATCATCGGGACCGCCAGGCTCTGCTCCCCGGGCGTGAGCGGGCGTCCGGCGGCCTGGGCCTGCGCCAGCAGGGTGGCCAGGATGTCGACCTTGAGCGTGCTCGCCGTGTTCTCGACCAATCCCGGACGGAATTGGTAGATTTGACCCGTCGTGAGGTCCTCCACGGCCACGGTCACGTTGTCGTCCCGTCCGGCGACATAGGCGGCGATCGCCGGAATCATCCGTGCCCCCGGACTGATGCCGTAGGCGATCCAGTATCCGCCTGATCGACCGGCGATACCGACGGCGGGGGCTTGCTGCGCCGTGCCCGCGTCGGATCCTTCGAACGGGGCGTCCCCGAAAGTGAAGACCCCACCATTTGCGGCGACCAGCCAATAGCCAACCCCGTCGGAGGACGCGGCCATGCCGACCACCGGATCGTTGAGCGGCGTGGCGCCCATCGAGCCCTCGAACGAGGCGTTCCCGAAGGCGAAGATCCCGCCGTCCGACGCTGTCATCCAGTAACCATTGCCCGTGGGGGTGGCGGCCATCCCGACGATCGGTTGATTGAGTGGGCGGCCGCCCATGGAGCCGGCGAACACAGCGTCGCCATAGGCGAACACGCCGCCGTCGGAGGCGACCAGCCAGTAGCCACCACCGTCAGGGGCGCCAGCCATCCCCACCACCGGTGCGTTCAGGTCGAGCCCGCCTGCGGATCCCTCGAAGACCGCGTCACCGTAGGCAAACACGCCGCCGTCGGACGCGACCAGCCAGTAGCCACCACGGTCAGGCGTGGCAGCCATCCCCACCACCGGTGCGTTCAGGTGAATCCCGCCTGCGGATCCCTCGAAGGCCGCGTCGCCGTAGGCGAACACGCCGCCGTCAGCGGCCACCACCCAGTACCCGAGGCCGTCCGGGGTGGCCGCTGCCCCCACGACAGGAGCGTCCAGACCGTTGAGCGTCGTCCCACCTACCGCTACCGCTGCACCGAACGCCGTCACGGCATCCGGGCCTGGGGTGCCAGATTCGACGTGACCTGCCAGCACATCCGCCGCCGCCGCCCTACCGCTCGTCGTCGCCACACCGCAACCGACCACCAGGACGAGCACAAGGGTCGCCAGGACCGCCCGACGACAGCGCAAGCACTTCACATCTCAAACCTACCGGCAGGGCGTAGCCACGAGTTTTGTGACTCGCGTTCCGGGCGTTCCGAGGTTTACCAAGAGCGGACCTGAGGAGTCCGGACGTCCGGAACGGAACCTGACCGGCGGATCCGGCGTCGGCACAACAGTCGGGGGAGATAGAGCCCTCTACCAAGCGCGCGTCGTCAGGACCCGGGATGCACTGGTCAACGCAGGGGTCACATGTCTTGGGAGCGAGCCATCGCACGTGGTACGGAACGAGACTTCACGAGCTTGGTTCCGTGTCCGGAGAAGAACGAAGAGATCTTGGACCGTCGGTCGTTGTCTGGTTTAGCTGCCCGAGCCTCGCAGATACCCGCAATAGGCCCCTACCACACGTGGGGCCGCGTTGCCTCCGTGCCCCTTGGCCGGATCGATGGCTGCCACCTGGCAGAGCTCGGGATAGGTAATGGTGTTGAACGTACCGACCGGGGCCAAATAACTGTCGGGATCACCCTTCGTCGTTGACGTCGTCAACTTGTCGCCTGGTATGGCTGAAGTCTCAACTTCAGTGATGTGGACCGTAAAGGCAACCAGTGCGGCACCACCGGGCAGTGCGTACGCGGTGAGGTCACTTGGCGTGTATGCCGTGGCTGAGAAGGCAGCAGCGTCCCCTGCTGACTTCGCCCGAGCGATGTCGGCCTGTAGATCGTCAAGGGCCCAGCACTTGCTTCCGACGTTGAAATCGGCCTTGGAGAACCCGTCGATGTAGGTGCCATTCACTGCATACGTATTGAGTGCGGCGGCGACGTCGCTCTGCACGACTCCCAACGAGAGCTCGAGGCTCCCCTGCTTGACGGGAGCTGCGAAACCGCCTGGCGCTGACGAGAACGCGGTCACTACCCCCCGCGTGATATCGGGCTCGAGCGCCAGGCGCCAAGGCGCCGCGGCTGAGTCCTTCTCGAAGACTTGGAGTACCTCTGTGCTCGCGCAGGTCCGATCCGCCTTCCGTGTGTCTGCGGCGTCGCGGTATTTGACGATGACGGCGAACTGGGCCGGGTAGCGATCTTGGTAAGGAACCGCAGAAACGACGGGCTCTATGGTCAGCGGATAGAACGTGGAACCGGTCAGCGATGGGTACCCGGCGTCGCCGTCGATGGTGAACACGGTGTTGTCGATCTGGGCTGCACTTCCCTGTTCATCCTGGTTCTCATCGGCCTGGCTGAGCACACGATCGGCCCGATTGTTCGCCGCGCTCGAAGCCGGCCACGAACTTCGACACGACTCCCGGCGTAATCGACTGACCCCGCAGGGCGGCAGTGGTCGCTCCTACCTGGGATGTGGCCGCGAGAAACGCGATGAGCACGCCCATGACGATCACTCCGCCAAGGAGCGCGACCTTCGGGCGCACGGCTCCGACGGGCCGTCGACCTGTCGACGATGGCCATGCACGAGGGATCATGGGTTCACTGCCACATCGGGGACGTCACTGTTCCCCCCGCATTTTCGCCGACCGCATGCGTGACACGGTACTGGACACCTTTCTAGGGGTTCGGGCGGGTAATCGAGGAAGCGCGTTGCCGACCGCGATCGCATCAATGGAGACGATGCGCGAGCAGAGCAGTGTGGCGGGGTACTCCGAGCGCGCCCCGGCCGAGCAAAAACGCAGGCATCGAAGATGGTGTCCGGACGGACCGGGTCGTCTCCACCGAAGGGCGTGAGTGACCCAGCCACACTGAGGACCGAGGGAAGCTTCGCCCAGAGGGCGGCGCCACCAAATGCCGCCGCTGCATTGTGAAGGCCAAGGGTTCGTCCGGAGTGCAACGGGTTCCCGCCGCCCGAGACAGCGATGCTCACGGATGGCGAGACCGATGAACCCACCGGTCACCCGCTCAGAACGCACCGATCGTCGACTCGGGCATACCGTGCGCGGCCAGGAGCCAGCGGGCGGCCTCGGCGTCGAGTGGCCGACCCAGGTGGTAGCCCTGGGCGAGCACGCAGCCCAGGCCACGCAGGCTCTCCTCCTGTTCCGCGGTCTCGACGCCTTCGGCGATCGTCCCGTACCCAAGTGTCCGTGCCAGCTGGAGCAGTGCCGCCGCCATGCTCCGTGTGTCGTCCCCGGTTCCCAAAGTCATGACGAACGATCTGTCGATTTTGACGATGTCGATCGGCAAGCGGTCGAGGTGTAAGAACGTCGAGTAGCCGGTGCCGAAGTCATCGAGGGCGATGCGAACGCCAAGTTTCCGCAGCGCCGCCAGATTGCGCAGCGTGTTCTCATTGTCGGTGATCACCTCGGATTCGGTGATCTCGAGGACGAGCGACCGCGGATCGAAGCGACAATCGTCGAGCTGCGCCGCGATTCTGTCGGAAAGGCCCGCATCCGCCAGCTGGCCCGCGGAGAGGTTGACGCCGATCTCCAGGTCGGGGCCGCACAAGCCGGCCTCCTGCCACCACCGAACCTGTTGGCACGCCGTGCGCATGATGAACGAGTCGATTTCGCCGATGAGGCCGATCTCCTGGGCGAAGGGCACGAAGTCCCCCGGATTGACGAGCCCCCGCTCCGGGTGGGGCCACCGCACCAGCACTTCGAACCCGGCCAGCCCGTAGGTCTGGAGATTCATCATGGGCTGGTAGTGCGCGATCAGGTCTCCGTTGAAGATCGCCGCCTTCAGCTCCTCCTCCAACTCCACCCGGGCCAGCACCAACGCGTGCATTTCGTCGCGGTAGACCTCGAAGCGGTCCTTGCCCAGCTTCTTCGCCTGATACATCGCGATGTCGGCGTTGCGCAGCAGCTGCTCACTGGTGATGCCTTCCTTGTCGAAGGCGATGCCGATGCTGCTGGCCGCTCTGACCGACTTGGTCCCCAGGCGGACCGGCTGCCGCAGGCATTCGAGAATGCACTCCGCCAGCTCCGTCACCGTTTCCTGCGACGACACGTCTTCGATGAGAATCGCAAACTCGTCTCCACCCAGGCGAGCCGCCGTGTCCGCCGCTCGCAGCATATCGACGAGGGACTTCGCCACCCTCCGCAGAAGCTGGTCCCCCTCGCCGTGGCCGAGGGTGTCGTTGACCGTCTTGAAGTCGTCGAGGTCGATGAAGAGCACGGCCAGGTGGGAGTCGAAGCGCACGCTACGGGCCAGCGCGTGATCGAGGCGGTCCTGAAACAGCGTCTTGTTGGCCAGCCGGGTCAGGGAGTCGTGGAAGGCCCAGTAGTGGAGCTCGTCTTCCAGGAGCTTGCGGTCGGTGACGTCCCGGAAGCTGAAGACGCGCCCCACGACCTCGCCGCCGACGCGTTGGGGCCTCGAGTACCGCTCGACCAGGCGGCCGTCGTTGAACTCGATGAGGTCGAAGCTCTCGCTCTCGGGTTCCAGGTCCAGCTCTTCCAGTCTGATCCGGAAGGTGTCGGGGTCGCTCAGCTGGTCGAGGGCGAAGGCGAGGGTGGCGACGTCGTCGTTCTTGGCGAGGGCATCGTCCGGCAGTCCCCAGATTTCGGCGAAGCGCCGGTTGAAATCGGTGATCTTGCGCGTGGTGTCGACCACCAGGATCCCGTCGGCCGTGGAGTCCAAGGTGGCGGTCAGGCGTGAGAGCGCCTCGCTCAGGTCACGCTCCGCCGACATCTGCGCGGTGGCGTCCTGGGCCGAGATGACGAGGCCCTCCACGGTCGGGTCGTCCAACAGGTTCACGATGCTCAGCTCGAAGGGCACGACGCCGGCGCGGTCGTGACGGAGGAGGTGGATCCGGGCCGTCACCGGATGGGCCGACGTGGCCCCGCCACGGGCCGCCTCCAGGGCGGCGCCGAACTCCTTGCGGTCGCGCGCGGCGACGATGCGGGACAGAGGTTGTCCTTCCAGCTGTTCGGTGTCGTGGCCCAGAAGCCGGGTGATGACGCCCGAGACCGACTCGACGATGCCGTCGGCTGACACCAGCATGATGATGGATCCCGCGTTGTGCACGAGCGAACGGAATTGAGCCTCGTGCCCGCTGGCCAACTCGAACTTGCGACGCTCGGTCAGGTCGCGCAGGCAGAGCAGGATGACCTCCTGGCCCAACCACTCCATGGGGCTGCCGATCATTTCGATGAGGCGCCAGCCCGAGGCCGCGTTGATCCGGATTTCGATCGGCGCGCCGACGTCCTTACCCTGAACCGTGTCGAGCGAGAGCAGCGCCCATTCGAGGTCGTCCGGGTGGACCAGGTCGAGACCCGACTGGCCCTTCCAGTCCTCCAACGAGCGCTCGAGCAGTCGCTCGGCCGAGTGGTTCCCCCACACGAGGTTGCCGGCTCCGTCGATGATGACCACGGCGTCGGGCAGGTGCAAGAAGGCGTCGGCCATGGCACCGAGCTCGTCCGGCGGCGGCGCGGGTGACGGTTCAGGTGGCTGCGCAGCGGCCTTGCGGGTCCGCTCCTTCGTGCGCCGACGCGCCGGGAGGGCCAGGGGATCCCCGGTCAGACCTGCCTTGTGCCAACCCAGCTCAACCACCCTGGCGAGCTCCCCCTCTACACCGCACCGTGATTGTAATTCGGCTGGTTGACCTTCCCACACGGTTGCTTTCGGGTTGCAGGCCGGCCCGTACGCAGGTGCGCCTACGTATCCGGCGTGTGGGCGACGGATTTCGTCGCGGGCACGGCGGCGTCAGGGGCGGACCAGGACGATGCGAACCGAGGACGACGGGGGGGGGGGGGGGACTTGGCCGCCACATCGGGCACCGGGATGAGCCGGCCCGAGGGAGCCAGGCGGGTGCCCCTACAGGACCAGGTGCTCGAGCGTCTCGGGGTTCTGCATGTTCTCGGCGATGTGGCGGGACTGCTCCTCGGAAGACTCGTTCGTCCGCAGCAGAAGCGGGGAGAGGACGAGGGCGAGGGCAACGCACCCGGCGGCGATCAGCAGCGCCAGCTGGTAGCCGCTGGTGAGCGCGCTCATGAGGTCGTGGCCGGCGGCCAGCAGCGACTTGGAGCGGTTGGCGGCGATGGTGCTCAGGGCGGCCAGGCCGACGGCGCCGGCCAGCTGCTGGGAGACGTTCACGACGCCCGAGCCCAGGCCGGCGTCGGCGTTGGGAATTTCGGACATCCCGATCTGCAACAGCGGCATGAACGACGCACCGGCCCCGAGGCCGAGCATCAGGAAGGCGATGAAGATCTTCGGGAAGTAGGCGGCGTGGGGGCCGGCCGAGGCGAACAACAGGAGGCCTCCGACGGCCAGGACCATGGCCGGGTACATCACCCGCTTGGCGCCGAAGCGGTTGAGGAGCCGGGCCGTGATGCCGGCCGACATCGCCGCCATGGCGACGGCCTGGGGCAGGAAGGCCAACCCGGTCTTGACCGGGCTGTAGCCGAGCACGTGCTCGAAGTAGAGGGCGCCGATGAAGAAGGTCGAGAACATGCCGATGATGATCAGGCCGCGGATCACGCTCGAGCCGGTCAGCGTGCGCAGCCGGAGGATGCGCAGCGGCATGATCGGGTCGGCCAGGCGGGACTCGAGCAGGAGGAAGCCGACGAAGAGCGCGATGGCGATGCCGGCCAAGACGAAGGTATGGGCGGAGACCCACCCGTCGGTGGAGGCCGTGACGATGGCGTAGATCAGCAACATGACGGACACGGTGATCAGCACCGACCCGACCCAGTCGACGCCCTGTTTGATGCCGAAGCCGACGTTCTCCACCAACAAGACGGAGCCGAGGACCAACGTGGCGATGCCGATAGGCACATTCACGAAGAAGATCCAGTGCCAGCTCAGGGCCTGGGTGAGGACGCCGCCGGCCAGCAGCCCGATGGAGCCGCCGCCGACGGCCACGAACACGTAGGCGCTCATGGCCTTGGCCCGCTCGTAGGGGCTCTGGAACTCGGTCACGATGATGGCCACGATCACCGACGACGACAGCGCCCCGCCGATGCCCTGGACGAAGCGGGACGCCACCAACATGGCCTGGCTGTCGGCCGAGCCGCAGGCGATCGAGGCGAGCGTGAACAGGGTCACGCCGGCCAGGAACACCTTCTTGCGGCCGATGAGGTCGCCCAGGCGCCCCGCCATGAGGAGGAAGCTGCCGAAGGAGATGAGGTAGGCGTCGACCACCCAGGTCAGGCCGGACTGGCTGAAGTGCAGGCTGCGCTGGACGGCCGGGAGCGCCACGTTGACGATGGAGCCGTCGAGCGCGTTCATGAACATGGCCAGGCAGACGACGACCAGGGCGATCCAGCGCCGGCGGTTGGCGTGGGGGCTCAGCGCCTCCGGCTGGGGCGCTGACGGCAGGGGCGGCACGGTCCTCTGTGCAGGGATAGTCATGATTTCGGGACTATCCTAGAGGCATGATCGATGGGGCCATCCGGGCGGGCCGGGGGAGTCCGGCGGGCCCGGCGGGTTCGGCGGGGCGGGCCTCGTGAGCGCGGCCCGGGAGGCTTCGGCTCGCTCGGGGACGGGGACCCTGGTGCTCCTGACCAGGCTGGCCCGGTCCGTGTACCAGCGCAGCTCGGTCGAGCTGGTCGGCATGAACCTGCGCAACATGGTCGTCCTGGCCTACCTGCGCGACCATCCCGGCACCTCGCAGCAGGCCATGACCGAGGGCCTGCACATGGACTCGAACACGGGCGTGCTGGTCCTGAACGACCTCGAGGACCTGGAGTACGCGGAGCGCCGGCGCGACCCGGCGGACCGGCGGCGGCACATCGTGGACATCACGGACGCCGGCCTCGAGGCGCTGGAGCGGGCGGAGGTGGCGCAGGGGAGTATCGAGGACGAGATGCTGGGTGGGCTCAGCATGGCCGAGCGGGCGGAGTTGCGGCGGTTGCTGGTCAAGGCGCTGCAGGAGCACACGTGAAGCCGTGTCGAACGTCCTCTCGGCCGTCCCCAACGAAATGATCACGATGGCCCGCGCCACCAAGGGGCAGTAGGCGGCTTCGGCGGGGGTGCTCGTGTCGCGGCGGCCGCTTGGCCCGGCCGTCGCAGCGATGGGCGGGGGAGTTAGCGCCTTCTCACGGCGGCGTACTTGGCCACGACCAGCTTCCCGATCAGCGTGTAGCCCGGGGTCTTGGCGTGGATGCTCCCCTGGGCGCAGAACCAGGTGAGCGCACACACACTGGCCACCGCCACCGGGATCGTCCCGTAGGCCTTCGTCTTCACGGTGCGGCTCAGCGACGTGTAGGCGCCGGTGGCCGCGGTCACGTCGACGAACGCGCCCGATGACGAGGCATAGGCCTTGGAGAGGGCCGGGTTGATGACCAACTTGAAGGCCACCACCGACTCCTTGGCCAGGTTCAGCAGGGCCGGTGCCGGCGGCTGCTTGGGGTAGACGTAGAGGCCGAGGATCACGTCCGGGTAGGTCAGCCCGATGATCGGGACCTTGGGGCCGGCGGCCGTGCGCAGGTCCGAGGCCAGCGCCGTCACGTTGGTGGTGATGCTCTTCACGACGCCCGCGACGCAGCCGATCACGTTGCTCTGTGTGGCGCACCCGGTGACGTCGTTGCCACCGATCGACACCGTGATCAGCCCGATGTGACCGTGGTGGGCGGTGATGAACGCCTCGGCCGCCGCGGCCTGGGTCGTGGACGGATAGGTGACGCCGCCGATCGTGTGGGGCAGGACTATGGAGCAGCCAAGGGAGTCGAGGATGGAGGTGGTGGTGGCGCCACTGCAGCCGAAGTTGACCAGCTTCAGGTGTGTCTTATCGGCTACGAAGGCGGTGTAGCCGGGCGTCGCGCCGAGCCCAGGTTGATAGCCCACCGAGTAGGAGTCACCGAGGGAGACGTAGTAGGTGGGCGACGACGGCCGCGAGCCGGCTTGCGCCTCGGTCGGCAGGGCGAGGCTTCCCACGGTCACGAGCGCGACCAGGGCGAGGATCTTGGTCCGCATCGCTCCATGTTGCCTGACGCCAGCGCCGCGGTCGGCGCGGCTCCTCGAAGGCGCGTGCGCTACCCGCGCAGCAGCACCTGTATGGAGCGCCACACCCGTTCGCAGAACGCCATGCCTCCCGTGTGCCTGTCGTCGTCGGCCGGGACGAGCAGGCACCGGCTGGCCATGGCGACCGTGCGGGCCAGGCTGCCCATCATGAGGTCCTCGACGGTGGCGTCGTCCCGGCTGCGCCACAGGGCGATGGAGGTGTCCCAGGCCACGTCCCGGGCTGAGTTGATGCTCCAGTTGTCGACCAGGTCCAGCACCCGTTGCGCGTCACGATCGGCCCTGAGCGCCACTCCGGATTCGAAGGACTGGCGCACCGACTGCTCCGCCGCGTCGAGGAGGGCGTCGACCTTCTGGTAGTCGGCGTGACGGGAGCCGTCGTCCGGCGCCGTCCCGAGCTGGGTGCACGTCCGCACCACTGCGATGGGCAGGTCGTGGTTGATGTGCACGTTCATGCCGGCCAGGGCGAACTGAATCGGGTAGATGTCGCGGCGGGAGCGGGCCTCGAGCAGCGGCTGCCACGCCGCGGGCAGCGCATGGGGCTCTATGACCACCGCGTCGACGGCGTCGAAGTAGATGTTGGCGAACACCACGTCGAGCGTGGTCAGGAACTCCGGGTCCGCGAAGTAACCCTGAGCGATCCGGTCGTTCACGTCCTGGGTGACCTCGAGGTACATCCGGTTGAAGCAGGCCAGCCCGTCCCCTTCGGGCAGCGCCGCGTCGATCTCCTGCATCCGCTCGATCGCCTCGTCCACCGAGGTGACCGGTGGTCCGGACGTGGGGAGCGCGGCGGGCATCGGCGCGGAAGGCTAGGCGAGGTGGGGCGGACCGGCCTTTTGTTCAAGCAGGCGGCGACGCCAGCAGCCTCGTCGCCGCCTCGGCGTCGAGCGGACGACCGAGGTGGTAACCCTGGCCCAGGCCGCACCCCAGCGTGCGCAGCGCCTCCTCCTGAGTCGCGGTCTCGATTCCCTCGGCGATGGTCTGGTAGCCGAGTGTCCCGGCCAGCTGGACCATGGCTGCCGCGAGGCTGTTCGTGTCGCCGACGGCGCCGGCCGTCTGGACGAAGGACTTGTCGATCTTGACGATGTCGATCTGGAGCCGGTCGAGGTGGGAGAAGGTCGAGTACCCGGTGCCGAAGTCGTCCAGCGCGATGCGCACGCCGAGCGCGCGCAGGGCGGACAGGTTGCGCACGGTGGTGTCGTTGTCGATGAGGATGGCGCTCTCGGTGATCTCGAGGATCAGCGATCCGGGATCGAAGCCGCAGCCGCGGACCTGCGCCGCGATCCGCTCCGCCAGCGTGGGCTCGACGAGGCGCCCGGCGGAGAGGTTGACGCTGATCACCAGCTCGGGCCCGGCCAGCCCGGCGTCGAGCCACTGGCGGCCCTGACGGCAGGCGGCGCGCAGCACGAACGTGTCGATCTCCCCGACCAGCCCCAGTTCTTCCGCCAGCGGCACGAAGAAGCCGGGATCGACGAGCCCCCCGCGCGGGTGTGACCACCGCACCAGGGCCTCGAAGCCGACCACCCGGTGCGTGTGGAGGTCGACGATGGGCTGGTAGTGCGCGAGCAGGTTCTCGGCCAGGATGGCCTCCCGCAGGTCGTCCTCCAGCTCAATGCGGGCCAGCACGGAGGCGTGCATCTCGTCGCGGTAGACCTCGAAGCGGTCCTTGCCGAGGTCCTTGGCCTTGTACATGGCGATGTCGGCGTTGCGCAGGAGCTGCTCGCTGGTGATGCCGGCGACGTCGAAGGCGATGCCGATGCTGCCGGCCGAGCTCACCGACTTGCTCCCCAGGCGCACGGGCGGCCGCAGCGATTCGAGGATCCGCTGAGCCACGTCGGTGACCACGTCATGGGACCGGACGTCCTCGATCAGGACGGCGAACTCGTCCCCGCCCAGCCGCGCCGCCGTGTCCGATGGCCTCAGGCAGCCGGCGAGGGTGCCGGCCACCCGCTTGAGGAGGTCGTCCCCCTCGCCGTGCCCCAGGCTGTCGTTCACGGTCTTGAAGTTGTCGAGGTCGATGAAGAGCACGGCCAAATGGGAGCCCGAGCGCTCGATGCGGGCCAGGGCGTGGTCGAGGCGGTCTTGGAAGAGTGCCTTGTTGGCCAGGCCGGTCAACGGGTCGTGGAAGGCCCGGTAGGCCAGCTCGTCCTCCAGCCGCTTGCGGTCGGTGACGTCGCGAAAACTCATGACCCGGCCGACGACGCGACCACCCACCCGCTGAGGCCTGCTGGCGCGTTCCACCACACGCCCGTCCCGGAACTCCAAGATGGTGAAGCTTTCGTAGTCCGACGTGAAGGAACGCCGCTCCTCCTCGCTGACCGAGGCCTCGGGGTCCTTCAGCTGCTCGAGCGCGAAGGCCAGGGCAGTGGCGTTGTTCTGTTCGGCCACGAGCTCCTCGGGGAGGTGCCAGATTTCGGCGAAGCGACGGTTGGAACCGGTGATGCTCCCGTCGGTGCTCATTACCAGGATGCCGTCCGCCGTGGACTCCAGGGTGGCGGTCAGGCGAGAGAGGGCCTCGCTCAGCTCGTGCTCGGCCGACACCTGTGCCGTCGCATCGTGGGCCGAGATGACGAAGCCTTCGACGGTGGGGTCGTCGAGCAGGTTCACGATGCTGAGCTCGAACGGGACCGAGGCGGCGCCGTCATGGCGCAGCAGGTTCAGCCGGGCGGTGACCGGGTTCGCCGCCGACGCCCCCATAGTCGCGGCGGCCAGCGCGGCCGTGAACCGCCCCCGGTCTTCGGGGGCGACGAGGTTGATCAGGGGTTGGCGCTCCACCAGCTCGGGGTCGTGCCCCAGGAGGCGCGTGATGGCGCCCGAGGCCGACTCGAGGCTGCCGGCCGACGAGACCTGCATGAGGACGTAGCCGGCATTGTGGACGAGCGAGCGCATTTGGGCCTCGCGTCCCTGGCCCACCTCGTAACGCCGCCGCTCGGTCAGGTCGCGCATGCAGAGCAAAACGGTGCTCTCGCCGTACCACTCCACCGTGGTGCCGACGATTTCGACCAGTCGCCATCCCGATGCCGCGTTGATCCGGATCTCAATTGGTGTGCCAACGTCCCGGCCCTGGATGGTGGACAGCGAGCGCAGCACGAGCTCCTGGTCGTCCGGATGGACCAGGTCGAGGCCCGACTGGCCGACCGTGTCCGCTATCGACCGTTCGAACATGCGCTCGGCCGAGGGATTCCCCCAGACGATGTTCCCGTTGGGGTCGACCATGACGATGGCGTCCGGCAGGCGCAGGAAGGTTTCGACGACGGCCTCGGGTTCGTCGACGGGCCAGCTTGGCGCGGGCGCGGCCTTCAACTCACGCGCGGCGGAGTGCGCCACGTGTCGACCTTCTCGTCCGTCATCGGCGCTCGGCCGGACCAGCTCTAGCAACGTACGAACGCTCCTCCACGTCGCCTGACCTCCTTTTTGTCGGTTGATTGACACTGAAGGGTTGGTTGCGATCGCGTTGCGCGACGGGCGTTCCGGCATGCCGAAAGGATGCGTGGCGCCTCGTTCGGGGCCGGCAGGACCCCTGTTCTGGGGGACAACCGACGGGTTCCGCCGGACCGACCGGCGGCGGGTCGGAGGCGGCGGGCCGACCGGAGCCCTGAGCGGACGTCCGACGGATAGGTTCACGTGCGTGCCCCGCGATCCGGGTCCTGACGACGAGGACGCCTTCGAGGCCATGGTCTCCGAGCTGGTGTCCGGCTACGAGGCGGCCACGGGGTCCGACCTCGGCTGGGTGGTCGAACAGCTACTCGAGTTCAGGTGGACCTACTTCGACGGGAACCTGGCCACCTGGACCGCCGACGAGGTCAGGAGGCTGCTGTTCGACCTGTATCCAGCCAGGTCCTCCCTCCAGGCGAGCAGCCTGCCGCATGTGATCGAGGGGTTCGCCGGGTTCCTGCGCTATCTGGGTGACGTGGGACTGGCGTCCCCATCCAAATCGCAGCGGTTGGCGCTCCTCGTCGAAGCGAGCGCCCCGGAGTTCGAGGCCGCCATGGGGGACGAGTCCCGCTACAGCGCGGGCAAGCGGTTCGTGCTGGCCATGGTGGCCGACGGGGTCGATCTGACCGACGGCGCCGCGGTCGACGCCTGGACGCAGGCGTTCAACGAACGCTCCTTCGACGAACGCGTGCGCATCGTGGGACCGCCCCCCGACGGCGGCCGGCCGCTGCCGTGGTGGCGGCGGGAGCGTCCCGGCGCCCTCGACGGGGTCGTCGTGTCCGTGCCGAGGGAGGCCCTCGAGGAGCGGGCACGGGAGTCGGTGTTCTTGCGGCGGACGCGCCGCCTGGTCGAGTTCGTGGGCGAGAAGCGGGCACTGACGGACAAGGGCAACCTGACCCTGGCGGACGCCAGGGAGCTGGTCGAGCTCCTCGAGACCCCGGACATCGTCGAAGAAGTGTTCGGAGATCGGGTGTTTCGCCCGCGTAGCTCGACCGAGCTGCGAGGCGTCGACCTCCCCTTCCGCGTGGCGCTGACGGCCGGCTTCTTGGAGCGGCCGAGCGCCCGTCGGGCGCGGCCCGGGCCCCACGCGGCGTTGCTGTCGGAGGATCCGCTCGAGGCGATGGCCCGGCTCCTGGGTGCCCTGTTGGCCGAAGTCGGCCCGACCGCCTACTACTGGGGCGACGACACCTACGGCTGGGGCTTCTGGGCCGACGTGGTCGACGAGGAGCTGGCCGAGGTGCTGGCCGATCTCGCCGTGGCCGGGGAGGCGGTTGCGGTCGAGATCGACGAGATCGCGGACGAGCTGTGGGGCGTGGTGCTCGATTCCTACGACCTGGACGACGTCGAGCCGGACAAGCTCGAGTTCCACTCCCGCTTTGTCAACTCGGCGATCCGGCGGTCCTTCGCGGACCTGGAGCTGCTCGGCGTGCTGGCCGTCTCGGGCGTCCACGTGCAGACGACCGACTACGGGACGACCGAGGAGGCAGGCGGGGTCGTGACCGTCACGCCGTTGGGGGCGTGGGTGATGCGGCACATCGCGGCCGAAGTCATCGACGTCTCCGACGATGGGCCGGAGCGCAACGGGCACGGGTGACGCGGCCGGCGCACCGAGCTTCGCCGCGCCGGCCAGGACCGAGATGGACGGGGCCGACCCTCCCGTAGCAGGCTCGCCGCATGATTTCAGAGATCTTCGACGAGTCGGCCTGGGCGGTGGTGCCCGGTTTCGACTTCACCGACATCACGTACCACCGCGCCGTGGGGCACGGGACGGTCCGGGTCGCCTTCGACCGGCCCGAGGTGCGCAATGCCTTCCGGCCGCACACCGTCGACGAGCTGCTGACCGCCCTCGACCACGCCCGCCGCTGGCCCGACGTGGGCTGTGTGCTCCTGACGGGCAACGGCCCCTCGCCGCTCGACGGTGGCTGGGCCTTCTGCTCCGGGGGCGACCAGCGCATCCGGGGCGCCGACGGCTACCAGTACGACGATGAGTTCGACCCGACCGGCGCGCAGGCGGGACGGCTGCACATTCTGGAGGTGCAGCGGCTCATCCGCTTCATGCCCAAGGTGGTCATCTGCGTGGCGCCCGGCTGGGCGGCCGGCGGCGGCCACAGCCTGCACGTGGTGTGCGACCTCACGCTGGCCAGCGCCGAGCACGCCCGTTTCAAGCAGACCGACGCCGACGTGGCCAGCTTCGACGGCGGCTTCGGCTCGGCCTACCTGGCCCGCCAGGTCGGTCAGAAGTTCGCCCGCGAGGTGTTCTTCCTCGCCCGCGCCTACACGGCCGAGGAGGCGCACCGGATGGGCGCGGTCAACCAGGTGGTGCCCCACGCCGAGCTCGAGGCGGTGGCGCTCGAGTGGGCCGCCGCCATCAACCAGAAGAGCCCCACCGCCATCCGCATGCTGAAGTACGCCTTCAACCTGGTCGACGACGGCCTGGTCGGCCAGCAGCTCTTCGCCGGCGAGGCCACCCGGCTGGCCTACGCGTCGCCCGAGGCCACCGAGGGGCGCGACGCCTTCCTGGAGAAGCGCCCGCCCGACTGGTCGCCCTACCCCTGGCACTACTGAGGGTGATCGGCGGGTCCGGGAGGGTCCCTCCGGGACCCCTTGGGCGCGCCTGAGGGAGCATCGGCGCCCGCGAGCCCGGCTGCAGGCGAGGGGAAGACGCCGGCGGCGTCCTCTGCCCGCCGGCGACCGTCCGGCCGTGCTGTCATAGGGACCGTGCGCGTCATGGCAGGTCAGCGCCGAGGATCACCTCCTGGAGGGACCGCCGTCGGCCCGTGCGGCGGGGTCCAAGGTGACTTCCGGCTCTGTTGCGCCCGGCCCGAATCGGGCCATGGTGTGCGACGGGACATACCTGTGTCGGGGTACTCGCCAACCACGGACCACAAGGAGATTCTGCATGCTCGCTTCCAGCTACCCGGTGCTCGATGCCTTCCTGACGATGCTCTACTTCTTCCTGTTCATCATCTGGATCTGGCTGCTGATCATGGTGTTCCTGGACATCTTCCGCAGCCACGACATCGGCGGGTTGGCGAAGGCGCTGTGGGTGATCTTCATCATCGTCATCCCGTACCTCGGCGTCTTGGTCTACCTGATCGCACGCGGCGGCAAGATGCACGAGCGGGCGGCCGAGCAGGCAGCGGCCCAGCAGAAGGCCTTCGACCAGTACGTGCGCCAGGCGGCCGGTACCTCGGGCGAGGACGCCGCCTCGCAGCTGTCCAAGCTGGCCGACCTCAAGACCCAGGGCGTGCTCACGGACGCCGAGTTCGAGGCGCAGAAGGCCAAGATCCTGGCCAGCTGATCCCGGCCGGCCGGGTCATCCGACGGGAGGGCGCCCGTGCCTGACCCCGCGGCCGACCCCCAGCCGGAGTCCCGGCAGCAGCCCGGGAGCGAGCCCGAGCCGGAGAGGCCGGCCGGGCCGGAACCGCGCGCCGCTGACGCCGGGGACGGCCGAGGCATCGGAGCGAGCAGCGGCAGCAATGCCATTTCGCGGCGCCTCGAGACCAGGATCGAGCAGGAGGCCGAGTCGCCGCTCCCGTGGCGGTCCCTGGTCAAGGGGACCGTGGCGGTGGTGGTGGCCGGCGTCACCCTCTACCTCGTCTTTCCCAGCCTGACCGAGGTCTTCGACTCGTGGCCCAAGCTGCGCTCGCTCGACTGGGTCTGGTTCGTCTTCGCGCTGGTGGCCCAGGTGGCGCACTTCACCTGCACCATCGCACTGCAGCGCATCGCGCTGCGCACCAAGGCCTGGTACTCGGTGGCCACCTCGCAGCTGACGGGCAACTCCATCAGCCTGATCGTGCCGGGCGGGCAGGCCGTGGGGGCGGCGACGCAGTTCCGCATGCTCGCGGCGTCGGGCAACGACGCCGCCACCGCCGTGGGCGGGCTGACCGCCTTCTCGCTGCTCGGCATCGGCGGGCTGCTGGCGCTGCCCATCTTCGTGCTGCCGGCCATCATCGCCGGGACCCCGATCGACAGCGGCCTCGAGCACGCGGCGCTGCTCGGCATCGTGGCGTTCGTGCTCTTCGCCGGTTTCGGAGCGGCCGTTCTCATGTTGGAGCGGCCGCTGCGCTGGGCCGGCGACGTCTTCCAGGCGGCGCGCAACCGCGTGAAGCGCAAGTCCGAGCCCATGACCGGCCTGCCCGACCGGCTGGTCTACGAGCGCAACCGCATTCGCGAGGTGCTGGGCCGGCGGTGGAAGGCGGCCCTCCTGCTCTCGAGCGGGCGGCTGGCCTTCGACTTCATGACCCTGCTGGCCTGCATCCGGGCCACGGGCGTCAAGCCGAACCCCTCCCTGGTGCTGCTGGCCTACGCGGTGGCCGGGCTGCTCGAGCTCGTGCCGGTGACGCCGGGCGGACTCGGGATCGTCGAGGCGGGCCTGAGCGGCATGCTGATCCTGGCCGGGATCCCCGGCGGGCAGGCCGTGGTGGCCACGCTGGCCTACCGGATCATCTCGTACTGGCTCCCCATCCTGGTCGGGCCGGTGGCCTATGTCATGTTCCGGGTCCGGTACGGGCCGCCGGGTCATGGCCATGGGACCGGGGCCGGGGCGGGGGAACCCGCCGCGGCGCCGGCCTAGGGATGTCGACCTTGAACAGCCTCGCTACCACGATCACCACATTTATGATAAGGTGGTGATCGTGGTTGAATCGACGACACTGGACAAGGTGAGGCAGGTCCTCGAGGACTCGGAGCTGAGCGCCGTGACCGAGGAGGTCGTCGGCTACCTGCGCTTCGTGGAGGGGAGCGACCAGCGCCTGGACGCCCTGGCGGGCCGGCCCCTGCTGCTCGACACCGCCATGCGGGCCGAGACCTATGCCGGGCAATTCCATCGCCAGGTCTTCGACGAGGTGCCCATGGTGAACGCCAAGTGGGTGGCCGACCTCCTGGGTCCGGTGAGCGACGTCCGCGGCTTCATGCGCCGGTTGCGGGCCAGTTCCGACATCGTGGCCCTCAAGCACGGGAACACGTTCGTCTACCCGGCCTTCCAGTTCTCCACCGAGCGCCGGGAGGTGAAGCCGGCGGTGGCGGAGGCCAACCGTCTGCTGCGCAGCGCGGCGGACCCCTGGGGCGCCCTGGCCTGGTGGACGGCGCCCAACCCGCGCTGGGGTCGACGCCGGCCCATCGAGCACGCCGACGACCGGCGGCTGGTGACCTTGGCCGGCGCCGAGCCGGACGACGGCTTCTAGTCGGCACCGCATCGTTGCCGGCCATCGAGCCCCCGGCCACTTGCCCCGGCCGTCCGGTCACCTCCACCCTGCCGGCGGGAACGGTGCTTTACCGGGTCCACCGGGCCGACCGGCCCGCTCACGCGTTCAATCCGACGCCCCGCCCGCCCCCGTCCGCCGGCGACCCGGTCGAAGGTGGCCGGTTCGACAGCATCGACGGCTCCTACGCCTCCCTCTACGCCGCCCTGACGGAGGAAGGCGCCTTCTGCGAGTCCTTCGTCCGGGACCTCGACTACACCCGGGCCGGGCCGCGCCCGCTGACGTGGGCCCGGGTGAGCGGCAAGGTCCTCAGCACCGTGCGGACCCGCCACGACGTCGAACTGGTCGAAATCCAGGGTGCGGCGGCCGAGCAGCTGGGTCAGGACGACTGGTTGACCCGGTGCGACGAGGACGCCTACCCGCTGACCCGGCGCTGGGCGGGCGCCGTGCGGGCCTGGCTCCCGGCCCCGTTCCCCGCCGGCCTGGGGTGGCAGTCCAAACGCGACCCGCTGCAGCGGGTCATGGTGTTGTGGGGCGAACCCGCCGGTGCCACCACCGGCTGTCAGGTGCTGGAGCCCGACGGCATCGCCGGCGGCGAGGCCCTCGACGGCGGCTTCGGGCTGGTCAAACTGTCGGCCTTCCTGGTTCCCTGGCGCCTCTACCTGGAGCGGTGACTCCCGTGTGACCAGGGCTGACCCCTCTGAGAGGGGGTCAAGCGCGAAGGTCAACGTGCCGACAACTCCAGCTGGGACCGGCGCGTGGCGCGCCGGCGCTTCTCGTGTCATATGGATTGCGATTCAGGGGGACAGGACCGCATGGGGCGTTGGGCAGGCGATGCCGGCGCATGCGAGAATGCAACCACCGTGTATGAGGGGACATGGGATTCCGTTCGCACCCATCGGGTGCCGGACTGGTACGAGGACGCCAAGTTGGGGGTCTTTCTCCACTGGGGCCTGTACTCGGTGCCCGGGTGGGCGCCGCGGGTACCCGACATCCAGGAGATGCTGGTCAAGAACGGCCCCAAGCGCATGCTGCGGGAGAACCCCTACGCGGAGTGGTACCTCAATACCATGCAGGTCCGGGGCAGCCCGACCCAGCGGCACCACCGCGAGGTGTACGGGGACAACTACCCCTACGACAACTTCGTCAAGACGTTCAACGACGCCTCCAGGGGCGCCAACGTCGATGCGCTGGCCGGCCTGTGCCAGGCGGCCGGGGCCCGTTACGTGGTGCTGACGACCAAGCACCACGAGGGCTTCGCACTCTGGCCTTCGTCGGTGCCGCACCCGGTCAAGGGTGCCTACCACGCCGGGCGCGACCTGGTGGGCGCCCTGACCGAGGCCGTCCGGGGCCGGCGGATGCGGATGGGGCTGTACTACTCGGGCGGGTACGACTGGCCCTACAACGACGCGGTGCTGACCCGGGCGTCCGATGCCGTGCTGGCCGCGCCGCAGGACCGCCGGTATCTCGAGTACGTGACCGCGCAGGTCCGGGAGCTGATCGACCGCTACGAGCCGTCCGTCCTGTGGAACGACATCTCGTGGCCCTCGGGCGGCAATCTGGCCGAGCTGTTCGCCCTCTACTACAACACCGTCGAGGACGGCGTGGTCAACGACCGCTGGGTCGAGCCGGGCTTCCGGCGGTCGTGGTTGACCGACGCCGGCCTCCGTGTGGCCGGCGCCCTCCTGCAGCTGGGTTGGCAAGTGATCCCCGAGCGCCACAAGCGCCTGACCTTCGGCGCACCCCGCCATTGCGACTTCCGCACGCCCGAGTACGAGGCGCTGCACACTGCCTCGGCGAAGAAGTGGGAACTGGCCCGCGGCGTGGGGCACTCGTTCGGGGCCAACCGTCACGAGCGGCCCGAGGACATCATTTCGGACACCGAGCTGATTCAGATGTTCTGTGACGTGGTCTCGAAGAACGGGAACCTGCTCATCGGCGTGGGACCGCGCCCCGACGGGACCATCCCCGAATCGCAGCAGGCACCGCTGCGGGGCCTGGGCTCCTGGTTGGAGGCCAACGGCGAGGCCATCTACGGCAGCCGTGCCTGGATGATGCCGGAATCGGAGGCGGCGGACGGGACGCCGCTGCGCTTCACCTTGTCGGGGGACGGCGTCTACTGCCTCGTCCTGGGGATGCCGGCCGGGCGGCGGATTGTGCTGCGAGCGATCGACGCCGGGCGGGTGAGCCGGGTGCGCGTGGTGGCGACCGGGGAGCTGGCCGAGTGGTCGGAGGAAGACGGGGCGCTGGTGGTGACGCTGCCGGATCGGCTGCCCATGTCGGCCGTGACGGCGCTCGATCTGGGTGAGGGGGTGCGGGCCCGCTTGGCGACGGCGGGTCCGACCTAAAGACCTCGGGGGGTCGGCTTCCCAGCCCTCGGCGCGTGGAGAGGAAGACCCCGACGAGGAGGTCGCCCGTCTGCCTACGACTGCGCCCTCCCGGGCGAAGACAGACACTTCGTCAGGCTGCAGGAGCGACAGCGCGCCAACCTCTTGCGCATTGCCACGCACAAGCACTACATCGTGACCGAGTGGCCGGACGGAACGCTCATTTGGGAGCCGGCGGAAGTGGACACCGTCTCGGAGCGCAAGTTACTGGAGAACACCGCGCTCAGAGCATCCGTCGCCGCCGACTTGGAGAACCCGACGCGCCTCGCGGTTCGCAACCGTCGACGCGATCCCGATCGACGTCGCAGCGCTCACCTGCGATTCGGTCGTGAAGAGGACGTGCTCTTGGCGCAGCTCGAGACCGACCCCACTCTCAACGCGGAGCTTCTGGGCGCTGGACCAACTGGAGGCGCATCCGGAACATCCGTGGTGCCGCCACCAGCACTTCGGGCACCTCGGCCTCCGGGGAGTCTCCTTCGTCCACGACGGGCGGCAGTGGCTCACCCTCTGGAGCTCGCTCGACGCCGACGACGTCGTCGTGCACGCCGTCGTGCCTGCTCCGTAGCGAGGAGCGGCGACGCCGCGCGCACCGTCTCGCCCACAACGCAAAACGTTTAACCAATTCGGTGACTTTTTGCCCTAGCGCGCGAGGCCGCCACGCATCAAAAATGTGTCAGACGACGACGGTCGCCGGGCGAGCACACCGGATCAACGAGGATCGGGCAGTGCCGAGGTGGTGGTGGCGCAGGACGGAGGAGCTTCGCTGCCGACACCCCCCTCCCCCGGCGATCGCCGTCTGGTTTCGGGCGGCGTGGACCGGAAGGGGGACCCCGGTCCAACCGCCCGTATTTTTCTCAGCGGACTCGCTCCCTCCCGTTCTTCCGTTCCACGCGTGCGGACGCCGCGACTCTCTTCTTTCAGGACTCGGTGAAATACACCCACACACTTCGTCGCTCTTTCAGGACTCGGTGAAAGCAGACACTCCTGTTTTCTTTCCGGACAGATCGACTCTTTCAAGGGTTGTTGAAACCAAAAGGTTTCTCGTCAATGTGAAAGCACGAGCTGCGTCTGGGTGACGCGGGCCACCAGCCGGTCGTCTTGATCCTTGACGTCGGTCTCGACCACGATCACCGTCCGACCCACATGGAGCGGGCGCGACGTCGCCTCGATGTACCCCTCCTGCACCCCGCGCATGAAGTTCGTCTTCGACTCGACCGTCGTGGTGGCCTTGGCCGACTCGGGCAGGTTGAGAAAAGCGCAGGCCGCACCGGTGCTGTCGGCCAGCGCCATCACGGCGCCGCCGTGCAGCCGGCGGCCGCTGGTGCACAGCGCTGGCGCCCAGTTCAGGCGGGCTTTTACCTCCGCCGGCCTCACGGTGGAGAACACGGCGCCTATCAGCTTGGTGAACGGCATGAGGTCGAGCATCCCCTCGGGCGTCCCGATGGCGCTCCGGGCAGATGCAAGGGTCGGTGCTTCGTCGTCGGTGGTCACGCGCGGGAGGCTACCCAGCCGCGAGTTGTGCGTGCAGTGTCGGGGAGGGGCCGATGGCGGTGACCAATGGCTCTACCCGCGCGCCCAACCGTTCTGCATCATCCATGCATGGACGACGGCCGCCGGTGTTGCAGCTCACGATCATTCGATCCGGCACGATCCCGAACAGGGAAGGGTCGTTTCTTGGTCGGAAGGGGGACCCCTTCCTTCGGCGGCCGTCGTTCCATTTTCCGCGAGAAGTCCCGTGTCGTGTACCGCGCCTGTGATCGAGCCGGGGTCCGCCGCTTGCGGAGCGCCCGCAGGTAGGGTCCCGACCGAGGCCTCGCGGCACATGGACATACAAGGCAAGAGCTGCATCGTCACCGGTGCGTCGTCGGGTATCGGGGCCGCCACGGCCCGGCACCTTTACGGGCTCGGCGCCAAGGTCACGCTGGCCGCCCGCCGCACCGACCGCATCGAAGCACTGGCCGCCGAGCTGCCGGGCACACGTGCCGTCACCACCGACGTCACCAACCCGGCGCACATCCGGCGCCTCGTCTGCGAGGCGATCACCACCTTCGGAGGCATCGACGTCCTCGTGAACAACGCCGGGCAGGGACTGAATGTCTCGCTCCTGGAGCTCGACCCGATCGACCTGCGCGCCGTCTTCGAGCTCAGCGTCGTGGCCCCCCTCGTGGCCACGCAGAGCGTCCTGCCGGCCATGGTGGCCGCCGGTGGCGGCGCCGTGGTCAATGTCAGTTCCGCCTCCACCCTGCGCGCCGTGCCGGGGGTGGGTGGCTACGCGGCCACCAAGTCGGCCCTCAACATGCTCTCGGAGGTCGGCCGGCTCGAGTTGGCCGACAAGGGCGTGACGCTGTCGGTCGTCTACCCCTGCGTCACGGACACCGAATTTCACAGCGTCCTGCGCGCCGGCCATGCCCCGGCCCGCGCCGGGACCATGGACGGCGACGCTCCTGAGCTGGTGGCCCAGGCGATCGTGTTCGCCGTCAGGACCGGCGAAGCCCACGTGCTCGTGAACGATCCGCCGCAGGTGATCGATCCCCGGCACACGGACGTCGAGCGCCGGCCCTCGCGTTCGGCGAGGAACGGGACGATCGGCACGCACTCTGCACCGGACGCGGCAACCGAGGCCATGCCCACGATGTGGGCAGAGGTGGTGGCTGGGGTCCGGACATGATCCTGGTGACCGGCGCCAGCGGCCAGACGGGTCGCAGCGTGGTCGACGTGCTCGTCGCAACCGGTGAGCACGTGCGGGCCTTTGACATCGCCCCGCGCGTGAAGGAGCTCGCGCACCACGATCGGGTCGACGTGATGATGGCCGACATGTCGGATCCCGCCGCGGTGAGCGAGGCGATGAAGGGGGTGCGCACCGTGGTCCACATCGGGCCGGTCCTGCACCCGCAGGAAGCCGACCTGGGCCACATCATGGTGTCGGCGGCCCGGCGGGCCCAAGTCGAGCACTTCGTGCTCTTCTCGGTCATGCACCCCCAGCTCGAGGCGCTGCCCAACCACGCGGCCAAGCTCGAGGTGGAGCGTCACCTGCTCATGTCCCGGCTGCCCTTCACCGTCCTGCAGCCCACGTACTACATGCAGAACGTCAACGTGGAACTGGCCCTGGCGAGCGGCGTGCTCCGTCAGCCCTTCAGCCTCGACAGCAAGGTGACGCTGGTCGACGTGGGCAACGTGGCCACCATCACGGCGCAGGTGGTGACCAAGGGGCCGTCGCACTTCTTCGCCACCTACCAGCTGTGCGGCGCCGATCGGCGTACGACCCGCGAGCTGGCACAGATCCTCTCGGACGAGTCGGGTCGCCCGGTGCGGCCCGAGCCGGCCACCGTGGCGATCGGCCGCGAGTCGGGGCCGGGATCGACCGAGGACGAGGACTTCCGGGCCGACACCTTGGTGGCCCTGATCGACCACTACGAGCGTTACGGACTCAACGGGAACGCCAACGTACTGACCTGGCTGCTCGGGCGTCGGCCGACGACCTTCGCCGAGTACGTGCGGAGGTGCCTGGCCGAACCCGGTTCGCCGCATGCTGCTTGACCGGTTCCTCATCGGCCTGGTCATCAGCCTCTACCTGATGGCCAAAAGCATCTACGGACTGGTCAGCGGGCGTTAGGCGCGACGCCCCCACCGGCGCGGCGACGGGTCGAGGTCGACGAAGCGCGACGGCGGCAGGGCGCCGCCGGGGCGCGGCGGGCGCCCCAGGCCGTCGTGGCCCCCACCGTCGTCAAAGAGGCTGAGCCCGGCCGGCACGGGGCGCCACCAGTCGGTGCCCGAGAACAGTCGGGAGCCCATCTCGTGGCCGTTCGGCCCGATGACCATGCGCCGTGGTGCTGGCAGGTCGGCCAGCTGCCAGCGGTACTCAGCCGAGAACCGCAGGCGAGCCGCGCGGTTGGGCAGGGCCGCATGGGTGGTCAGGCAATGGAACACCAGGACGTCACCGGGCTCGTAGTCCGCCGTGCGCCAGCCGCGCTCGAGCCGCTCGAGGGGCCGGTGGCGTACCCGGGCCGAGGTCTGGCTCCCCGGCAACAGGGCCAGGCCGCCGAGGCTGACCGGCACGTGACCCAGGGGAACCCAGCAGGTGAACATGTCCTGCACCGCCCTGTAGTCCTGGTGCACCACGTTGCCGGGCTGGCGCGGCACGAGCGACGACGGGTACACCAGGCGCGGCATCTTGAGCGGGTAACAGAAGCCGGCCGGCCCCATCACCTGGCCCATGAGCGCGGCGAGTGGCGAGTCGAAGGGAATGGCGTTGAACCCCGGATCGGCGAGAATGCGCCGATAGCCGGGATCGCCGAAGGCGTCGCGCATGGCCACGGCGCGTACGGGCGGCCGCGGCAGGGCGGTGACCGGGTCGCCCCCGCCCTCGGTCCAGCCGGCCGCCTGCAACGCGGCCAGCCCGGCCCGGCCGACGTCGGTGACCCGGTTGCGGTCGAGCAGACCCCGCATGAAGACGTAGCCGTCGCGCCGGACGAGCGCGCGCAGCGCCTGCCAGTCCCCGAACAGGGCCCGGGAATCCAGCAATTCGGATCCGGTCGTGGTGACGGTCGTGGACGTCATACCCCCATGGTGCACGCGCCGTGTGAGGGATGTGTGAAGCCATGGCGGCCGTTCCCGGCTCCGGCGGTCCAGCGGCCGGCGGTCCATCCACCGTCTCTTGGGCTGGTGGGATAGGTTCGCCCCGGCCCACCAGACACCGAGGGAGGTGCACCCATGTTGATCGCCTATTCGTGGCCGCTGCTCAGCCTGTTCTGGACGTTCCTCGAGTTCGCCGCCGTCTTCCTGTTCCTCTTCTTCATCCTGTGGTGCTTCGTCGACAACTTCCGCCGCCTGGACCACCACGGGCTGGCCAAGGCCGGCTGGACCGTCGTGATCCTCTTCCTGCCAGTGATCGGGGCGCTGATCTACGTCATGGCACGCCCGGCGGACGCCCGGCTGTCGACCTGAGCGACCCGCGCCGGTCGCGCAGGGTCAGTCGCCCATCGGGCCCGAGCAGCACGCCCGGGATGCCGAGCCGCTGGTCGAGCAGCGCCGGCACGTCGGCCAGTGCCACCTCGGTCACGCTCGACGCGCCGCCGACCGGTCGTTCCACCAGCACGGCGGCGTCACCGGCGAACACCGACAGGCAGCGGTCCGCCAGCCGCATCCCGGTCATGACGCCCGTCACGAACGACGACTCGGGGTGCGTCGACGTGTACCAGTTGTTCACCACGACGTCGACGGGCTCGGCCGGCTCGGGGACGAAGCCGTACATGCTCGTCCAGCCGCCGTCCTGGAAGACCTGGGTCACCCATTCCGCGCCGTCCTGCACCACCCGGTAGCGCCAGCCGGACTGCTCCGTCTCGGTCCCGAGCTCGAAGGGCAGCGGGTCGAGCAGCCCGCCACCGCCGAAGCCGACGTCGGCCAGCCAGGTGCCGCGCCCGTCGCGGACGCGGAGCAGCAGGTGGTTGAGCGGGCGGGGCGAGCCCTCGGGACCCAGGCGCACCCGGGCCAGCATCGGGTCGACCTCCAGGCCGAGCGATCCGAGCGCGGCCGCCAGCAGCGTGTTGTGCTCGAAGCAGTAGCCGCCGCGCCGGCGCGTCACCAATCTTGTCCTCGAGGTCGGCCGGCTCGAGCGAGACGGGCTGGCCCGAATAGGGGTCGAAGTTCTCGAACGATATGTGCGTGGCGTGCGCCCGGTGGACCTGGGCCAGGCCCGGCTCGGGCATGCCGCCCAGGCCGATGCGCTCGAGGTAGGCCTCGAGGTTCACGAGTTGGGACACCGGAGAGAAGGTAGTCGCGCCCCCCGGGAAGGCACCCTGGGATCGGCCCGGGATCGGGGCCGTGGCCGCCGACGCACCGCCGGGCCGCCGTCCCTCGGGGGGTTTTCGCCACCCGCATTTAGGGGGTATGGTGACCCGCATTCCGGGAGGGGACAGGCCCCAGGGAGGCGGAATGCAGAGCAGCAATCATCAGCCCAAGGTGAGCCAACGTCCGGACCGCACCTGGGTGGTGGACTGCGCCCAGTGCCGGAACGACCCCACCTCGGACCTTCCCATCGGGATCGGCATGCCCCTGCGCGACCGGGAGACGGCCGAGCGCCTGCGTGAGAACCACGCCGGCCGCCCGCAGCGGGTGGCCGTCTGAGCCGAGCAGCGCCATGAGCGAGCCCGACAGCGGCAGCGGTGCCGGCGGCGTCACCAAGGCCAGCACCCTCTCCGTGGCCGACACCGTCGACCGGTTGGTCGAGCTCTGTCGGACCAAGGGCCTCAAGGTCTTCGCCGTCATCGACCAGGCGGCCGAAGCGCGCTACGTGGGCCTCGACCTCCGTGAGACCGTCCTGGTCCTCTTCGGCAACCCGGCCGCCGGCACGCCCGTCATGGCGGCCTCACCGCTGTCGGCGCTCGACCTGCCGCTCAAGGTCCTGATCTGGGCCGACCCGGAGCGGGGGACGCAGGTCAGCTACACCGACCCGGCCGTCCTCGCCACCCGCTACGGCCTCGGGCCCGAGCTCGAGGCCGCCCTGGCCGGCGTCAACGGGCTGACCGACGCGCTCGTCGCCGCGACCTGACCGCCGCCACACCGGGAACCCGACCGACCGCCACCTCGCCCGAGGGGACCGGTACCGGCGCGTTCTGGGCGGCCGGTCAGGTGGCGGAGGCGCCGGCGCCGGCGCCCGCGGAGACCAAGGTCGACGGGTCACCGACGAGCTTGGCCGAGAACTTCACCGCCTTGACCGCGCTCGTCACACCCGTCTGCAGGGCGGCTCCGATGACGATGAGCGCAATCCCGACCCAGAACAGGTAGTGCCAGCCGAGCATCAGGATCCCGAGCCGGCCGATCAGGTAGGGCGGCGAGCACACGACGGCACCCACCGCACCACCCACCACGGTCGCGTCGAGGTTGTCGCGGCGCGAGCGCCTCTTCGGCGTGTCGACCCCGACCATGCGGGCCGGCACGGCGAGATAGCAGAGCATCATGATGCCGACGATGATCCCCTGGCTGAGGGCGAACGGCAGCTTGCCCCACCGGGTCGTCACCAGCGTGGAGAACGAAAGCAGGATTCCGATGCTCACGCCCCAGGCCAGGATCGTCTTCATGTGGCGGTTGGCCAGGCCGAAGGCCGGACGGATCTTGATCCCCTCCTCGCGGGGCGGAGATGGCGAACGCGAAGACCCCGTTGAGATAGAAGCTGGCGGCCGTGATGGCCGTGACGGCCACCGCCAGCGGAATGAGGATCGGGCCGCGGAGGACGTGGAACTCCTTGCCGTGCAGGAGGTGGATCTTGATGTCGAGCATGGCCGCCCAGATCCACATGGCCGGGATGATCTGCACCAGGGTCAGGCGCCAGTTGGTGACGAGGAGCTTGAGCCCCTGCAGCAGCATGACGAACGCGCCGACGATGAGGGCCAGGGGTGCCAGCCAGCGCCGGGAGCGGCTGAGCGCCAGCACGGCCTGCTCCACTTGGGCATCGTCGCTGCTGCGGATGATCGCGACGAAGCGCAGGAGGGTCATGCGGCTACGGCCGTAGACGCCCGCCGGACCCGGATCGGGATCCGGGGCTGGCGGGGGGGCGGGTGGAACGGCCGGAACGGCCGCCGTGGCCGGCTCGTTCGACGCGACGCCAGGTGCGGAGGCGGTGTCGCCCGGGGCCCTCCGCTCCTCGTGGTCCACCGTCGTTCTCGTTTCTCGCCGTCGCCCGGCCTTCGTGCTCCGCTCCCTGCGGTCCCCACATTGTGGCGCCCGTCGTGGCGGCAAAAAAACCCCTGGGACAGGAGGTGGCGCGCGTGCATAGCCTCGCGAGGGGGGACGACTGCGCCACGGCGCGTCCGGGGAGGAGCCCAGCATGGTGGTCGACGAAGTGAGGCAGAGGACGGAGCCGGCGCCCCAGGGGCCGGCGACGCATCTGAACGAGGACGAGAGCAAGGCCAAGGGAAAGACGGCCCGGTCCCACGTGCCCCGGGCCAGCCAGGCCGTGTTCGAGCCGGCCTCTGGCCGGCCCGACCCGGTCAGCCTGCTCGAGAGCCAGGCCAAGACGCGGGTGCCCGAGCTCGTGCCGATCCGCTACGGGCGCATGCTGGTCTCGCCCTTCACCTTCTACCGTGGGGCGGCGTTGATCATGGCGTCGGACCTGTCGACCACGCCCCGGTCGGGGCTGACGGCCCAGGTGTGCGGCGACGCGCACCTCTCCAACTTCGGCATCTTCGGCTCGCCCGAGCGCAACCTCGTGTTCGACTGCAACGACTTCGACGAGACGTTGCCCGGCCCGTGGGAATGGGACGTGAAGCGGCTGGCGGCCAGCTTCGTCATCGCGGCGCGCGAGCGTGGCTTCTCCAAGACCGTGCGCGCCGAGGCCGTGTTGAGCCTGGGTCAGGTCTACCGCCAGGCCATGCGGCAAATGGCCGGCATGACCAACCTGGAGGTCTGGTACTCGCACGTCGACGTGGACACCGGCGTGGAGCTGCTCAAGGCCGAGACCCTCCGGCGCAAGTCGAAGGACGTCCAGCACATAGCGGAGACGGCGGACCGCATTGTGGCCAAGGCCCTCGCCAAGGACAGCATGAAGGCGGTCGACAAGCTGTGCACCGTCGTCGACGGCCAGCACCGCATCATCAGCGACCCGCCGCTGGTCGTGCCGCTCCAGGAGCTCTTCCCCGCCATGCAGAGCGACCTCATGCTCGAGAAGTTCCACGAGGTGCTGCGCAAGTACCGTGCCACCCTGCCCACCGATCGCAAGCACCTGCTCGAGCAGTACCGGTTCGTCGAAATGGCGCGCAAGGTGGTGGGCGTGGGCAGCGTCGGCACCCGCGCCTGGATCCTCCTCCTCGAGGGTCCCCGGCCCGGCGACGTCCTCTTCCTGCAGGCCAAGGAGGCCGAGGCGTCGGTGCTCGAGCGCTTCACCAAGAAGAGCGCCTACAACAACCACGGCGCCCGGGTGGTGGCCGGCCAGCGCGTGATGCAGGCGAGCAGCGACATCTTCTTGGGCTGGCAGCGCAGCGATGGCATCGACGGCGTGTCGCGCGACTACTACGTGCGCCAGCTGCAGGACTGGAAGGGGTCGGTCGACATCGAGTCGACCATTCCGGCGGGCATGCAGGCCTACGGGGATCTGTGCGGCCATACCCTGGCCCGGGCCCATGCCCGCTCGGGCGACCGGATCGCCATCGCGTCGTACCTGGGAAACAACGGAGAGTTCGAGAAGGCGCTGGTCCGCTTCGCCGAGACCTACGCCGACCAGAACGAGCGCGACTACGAGGCGTTCGCCCGGGCCTGCAAGAAGGGTCGGCTGCAGGCGGAGAAGGGCATCTGAGAGCGGGCTGAGCCGGGCCCGGCGCAGCTGTTTGGCTGCCGCCGCGCCGACGGGAAGCCGGGGCATAGCGGCGGGCTGTCCGCATCGGGCGCAAGCAAGGTGCGAACGCGGGCGGGCACGATCGATTCGGGCCAGCCGCCGTCGACGCCAGAGCATGTTTCCTTTCCGACTTTCGATCCTTTCCGAAGCACGGCGCCGCTGCGATGGTTATGGTCACACCATCTGGGCCTTAACTCCCCGGGCTCAGGGGTCGGAGGAGCCCGCTCCCCGGGGGGTCGGGGACCAGGCCGAACGACAACCAAGGAGTGTGCATGCTTGCCTCGAGTTACCCCGTCCTCGATGCCTTCCTGACGATCGTGTACTTCTTCCTGTTCGTCATCTGGATCTGGCTGCTGATCTCGGTCTTCGTCGACATCTTCCGCAGCCACGACCTGAGTGGGTGGGCCAAGGCGCTGTGGGTGATCTTCATCATCATCTTGCCCTTCCTCGGTGTGTTCGTGTACCTGATCGCGCGGGGCGGCAAGATGCACGAGCGGGCGGCGCAGGAGGCGGCGCAGCAGCAGAAGGCGTTCGATACCTACGTCCGGCAGACGGCGGGGGGCGCCGGGAACTCCGTGGCGGATCAGCTGTCCAAGCTGGCCGATCTGAAGACGCAGGGCCTCATCACCGAGGACGAGTTCAACGCAGAAAAGGCCAAGGTCCTGGCCAGCTGAGGCTGGTCGGGAGCACGGACACAGACATCAGCATCCACGCGGAGCACGAGCAGAGGAGACTGCCATGACCATCGGACCAGTCAGCTACACGGTGATCGCCTTCCCGGGGAACCGCTTCAACGGCAACATCACGCCCGAGGTGGCGAAGCTGATCGCCAACGGCACCGTGCGCATCCTCGATCTCGTCTTCGTGGGCAAGGACGAGGCCGGCGACACCATCAGCTTCGAGTTCGACCAGATGGACGAGCTGGCCGACTTCGGCGAACTCGACGGGGAGGTGGGTGGCCTGGTCAACGTGGAGGACCTGGAGCACGTGGCGGCGAACCTGCCCGAGGGGTACTCGGCGCTGGTCATCGTGTGGGAGGACCTGTGGGCCGTCCCGCTGGTCGAGGCGGTGCGGGCGTCGGGCGGCGTGGTCATCGACTCGGCGCGCGTCCCGCACGACCTGGTCGAGTCGGCGCTCGACGAGCTGGCCCAGGCGCTCAAGAGCTGAGCCGGCGAGCGCCGGGCGCTGCAGGAGAGTCTTCGAGGAAGGAGCAGAACATGCCATTGGGACGACGTCCGGTCATGCGGACGGTGGGAAGGACGGCGGTCATCGCCGGCACGGCCTCGGTCGTGGCGGGCCGGGTCAACCGGCACCAACAGCGGAAATTCGCCGACCAGGACGCGGTGGCCGACCAGGCGGCTTACGCCGCGCCGCCGGTCGCCGCCGGCGCCGGCGGCTGCGGCTGACCCGGACGGCTGGTGGACAAGCTCAAGGAACTGGCCAATCTCAAGGACCAGGGCATCCTGACCGAGGCCGAGTTCAACGACCAGAAGGCGAAGATCCTGGCCCAGATGTAGCGGCGGCCCCGGAGGCCGGCGTGCCGCTTTTCGTCCCCGCATGGGGCTGGCGCGCCTGAACACGGCCGCCAATTTCGAGCGTGGCCGTCCGAAACATCCTTGACACCTGGGTTGATCCCTGCTGCTATTTGCGCGGGAACGCGCGGCGCCCTTCCCCGGGCGCCTCGCCAGACGGGAGGATTCCATGAGCACATCTGCCTTCGTCGACGACGACGTCGCCCAGCTGCACAAGCTGGGCTACGCCCAGGAGCTGCGGAGGAGGATGAGCGGGTTCTCCAACTTCGCCGTCTCGTTCACCATCATCTCGGTCCTCTCGGGCTGCCTCACCCTCTACTACTTCGGCATGACGTACGGCGGCCCCGTCGTCATCGTCTGGGGCTGGATCATCGTCGGCATCTTTACGACGATCGTCGGCCTGGGCATGGCCGAGATCGCATCGGCTTACCCGACCGCCGGCGGCCTCTACTACTGGTCGTCCAAGCTGGCCGAGAACAACTCCGCGGCCTGGAGCTGGTTCACCGGCTGGTTCAACCTCTTGGGTCAGGTCGCCGATCACCGCCGGCATCGACTTCGGGTTCGCCACCTTCTTCACCCTCTTCTTGAACCTGACGACGAACTTCCCCGACACCACCGGCTGGATCCTGACCGTGTACGGCTGCGTGCTCGTCGTTCACGGGCTCCTCAACAGCTTCGGGGTACGGCTCGTCGCTTTCCTGTCAGATGTGAGCGCCTGGTGGCACATCCTGGGCGTACTGACGATCGCCGTGGTCCTGTTCTTCGTCCCCAGCCACCACGCGTCGGCGTCTTTCATCTTCACCAAGTTCGAGAACCAATCGACGCTCGGCGTGCCGTGGTTCGTCTTCATGATCGGGCTCCTGATGGCGCAGTACACGTTCACCGGCTACGACGCCTCGGCCCACATGTCGGAGGAGACCCACAACGCCCACATCGCGGCGCCCCGGGGCATCGTCAGCTCCATCGTCATCTCTCTTATCGCGGGCTGGATCCTCATTCTGGCCATCACCTCGGTCATCCCGACCGACCCCAAGGTGTACGCCGACCGTGGCCGCGAACCCGGCGGCGCCCGTGCTCATTTGGGAGACCGCCCTCTCGAGGGTCGGCGCTGAGCTCCTCTTGCTGATTGCCGTGGTGGCACAGTTCTTCTGCGGTATGGCATCGGTGGCGGCGAACTCCAGGATGCTGTTCGCGTTCTCCCGTGACGGCGCCGTTCCCGGCCACCGCTTCTGGCACCGGATCAACGTGCGCACGCGGACGCCCACCAACTCCATCTGGTTCTGCGCCATCTTCTCCTTCCTGCTGGCGGTACCCGTGCTGTGGAGCAGCGTGGCCTACGCGGCGGTGACGTCCATCGCCACCATCGGCCTCTACATCGCCTACGTGCTGCCGACACTGCTGCGGCGCATCAAGGGCAAGAGCTGGGAGGGCGGTCCGTGGTCGCTCGGCAAGTGGAGCCCGCTCGTCGGGTGGCTCGGCATCATCTGGGTCGCCTTCATCGCCGTTCTCTTCATGCTGCCCGAGGTCAACTTCAGCACGGTCAACCGGGACAACTTCAACTACGCCCCGGTGGCGGTGGGCGTCGTCCTTCTGTTCTCCGGGGGCTACTGGCTGATCAGCGCCCGCAAGTGGTTCACCGGGCCGCGGCCGCAGGGAGACGAGGATCAGCCTGAAGAAGATCGAGGCGGAGTTCTCCAACGTCGAGCGCGAGCTCGACGAGGTGGACTGACCACGGCCGTTATGGCCCTCGGCCCGGTCAAGGGTTGATTCAGCCGCCTCCCCGGGCGGCCGAGACCGGGTCGGCCGCGACCCCAGGATCGGGGGAGGGACCGATAAGTTAAGGCGGATGTGGACCGACGAAGCCGGTGATCGGCGCGCCCCGATTCCCGTCGGGGTCGCAGGTCCACACGCACGCGGCTGAGGGGGCGGTCGGGACCATGGTGAGGGTGGAGGAGTCGAAGCTGTCCGAGGCGCCGGCCACCGCGCCGTCGGGTGGGCGGCCCGCCGATCGGGACGGGGCCAGTGGTGGTGGGTGCCGGGCGCCATCACGGTCATCACCATCGCCAGCGTCATCGTGGTGACCCTCTCGCAGCTCCACCCGAGCCTGCTCTTCACGAACACCACCACGACGGGCGGCGACACGGGCGCGCACATCGCCATGCCCAAGTTCCTCGAGACGCTGATCAGCCACGGCCGGCTCACCGGCTGGGATCCCGGCTGGTACGACGGCTTTCCCCTCTACACCTTCTACTTCACCCTCCCCGACGTCTTCATCGCCGTCGGCGGATGGGTCATCCCCTACGACATCGCGTTCAAGTTGGGCACCATCGCCGGGTCGGTGATGCTCCCGGTGTGCGCCTGGGCCTGCGGCCGGTTCTTCCGTCTGCGGCCGCCGCTGCCCACCCTGCTGGCGGCGGCCAGCCTGCCCTTCCTCTTCGACTACACGTTCACCATTTACGGCGGCAACCTGTTCTCGACCCTGGCCGGCGAGTACGCGTTCTCCTTCAGCCTGTCGCTGGCCGTCCTCTTCCTCGGGCTGTTCGCCTGCGCCGTGCGGGAGGGCCGGCACCGGGGCTGGGCCGCCTTCGTGCTGGCGGTGTGCGTGCTCTCGCACATCGTGCCGGGCATGTACGCCTTGGGCGGGGCGGTCCTGCTGACCGTGGTCGAGCTGCTGCCGGCCCGCTGGGGCATCGGCGACTCGAAGCTGCTGGTATGGCGCAACGTCGAGGTCACCGATCCGGTGCCCCGGACGCGCACGCTGTGGCGGGCGGTCTCGACCGTCGGCATCGGGTTGCTGCTGTCGGGCTGGTGGCTGGTCCCCTTCGGTCTCGACCACGCCTACGCGACGTCGATGGGCTACACCGAACCTGCACAACTTCGGGTCCCTGTTCTTCCCCGAAGCCGATGCCTGGGCACTCGTCCTGGCCGGCCTCGGCTTCGTCGTCGCCGCGGTGGTGCGCAGCCGTTTCGGCCTGAGCGTCACCGCCCTGGGGGTGTGTTCGGCCCTCGCCCTCGTGCTGGACCCGCAGGGCAGCCTGTACAACGTGCGGCTGCTGCCGCTGTGGTTCATCTCCGTGTACCTGATGGCGGCCTGGGCCTTCGGCATGGTCTGCATCCTGGTCGCCGAATGGTGGCGCCGGCTCCGGATGCGCCGATGGGAGGACGCGGTGGCGCTCGCGCCGGCGCAGCCGAGGGCGGCCACGTATCTGGGCTGGGACGATGCGGGAGGGGAGGATGCGGAAGGTGAGCAGGCCGGCGGGTTCGCCGCGTCAGGTCCCGGGCCGGGGCCCTGGGACGGTGCGCCCCCGGAGGACCCGGTGCAGGTGGACACGGGGCCGAACACCCTGGGACGGGACCCACTCCTGCCAGCGCCGCGCCGTCGGCCGGCGCCGCGCTGGGGCCCGGCGGCGGTGAGCGGCGCCGTGCTGGGGCTGCTGGCCACCTTGATCGCCGTCGTCCCGCCCTTCATCTTCCCGGCCGTCCTCGCTGCCGGTCACCGTGGGACCGAACGAGGTCACGAACTGGTCGTCGTACAACTACGAGGGCTACGAGGGCCAGGCGTCGTACCCGGAGTACCGCTCCATCATCCAGACGATGGAGGCGGTCAGCAAGCAAGTACGGCTGTGGCCGCGAGATGTGGGAGTACAGCGCCAGCGAGAACCGATTCGGCACCCCCGAGGCGCTCATGCTGCTGCCCTACTGGACGAGCGGGTGCATCGACTCCATGGAGGGCCTGCTCTTCGAGTCCTCGGCCACGACGCCGTACCACTTCATCAACCAGGCCGAGCTCTCCGAGGGGCCCTCCGAGCCCGAGGTCGGACTGCCCTACGGCCCGCTCGACGTGACCCTCGGGGTCCAGCACCTGCAGCTCCTCGGCGTCAAGTACTTCATGGCCGAGAGCCCGCCGGTGGAGCAGGAGGCGAACGCCGACCCGGCGCTGAAGCTGGTGGCCCGCACCGGCCCGTGGACCTACAACTACAGCGGAACCGAGACGACGACGACCTGGAACATCTACGTGGTGCGGAACTCCGCCCTCGTGACGCCGTTGCGCAACGACCCCGTCGTGCTCTCCGGCGTCAAGCCCGGGCCGGCCAGCTGGCTCGACCCGTCGCTGGCCTGGTACGACGACCCGTCGCGCTGGGACGTGGAGTTGGCCCAGAGCGGGCCGTCGTCGTGGCCGCGCACCTCGGTCAGCGACATCCGGCCGACGGTCAAGCACGTCGGGACGACGACCGTGACCGACGTCAGCCAGACGGACTCGTCCGTCAGCTTCCACGTCTCGCGGATCGGCACCCCGGTCCTGGTGAAGGTGTCGTACTTCCCCAACTGGCAGGCCAGCGGCGCCGAGGGCCCGTGGCGGGTGACGCCCAATCTCATGGTGGTGGTGCCCACCGGCCATGACGTGACCCTCACCTATGGCCGCTCGGCCTCCGATTACCTGGGGTTCGTGGCCACGTTCCTCGGGATCCTGGGCCTGATCGGGCTGGCCGTGTGGCCCCGGCTGACCAGGGGCCGCGCTCGTCGGGCCCGCCACGCCCGGTAGCGGTCCGCCGGCAGCGACCCCACCCACCCCGCACCGGTGCCCTGGCCTGTGCGCCATCCTGTCTCACCCCGTCCGAGGGCCGACGAACAGGGAAAATGCTCGACAGATGAGACACAAAGTGTCTAAGATGTTCAATTGTGGCGTCCACCTTCGTCAGTGCCCCTGAGGTCGCCACGTCCCCGTTGCGCGAATTCACCCCGACCGAGGGGCGGATCCTCGTCGCCGCCCTGAGCCTGATCGGGCGGCGGGGAGTCCGGCGTCTCGGCATGCGGGAGATCGCCGAGACGGCCGGCGTCTCGCGGGGCACCCTCTACCGCTACTTCCCGAGCAAGGACCACGTGCTGGTGGCCGCCGCCGACTACGACGAGCGCCGGTTCCGTCAGGGGATCGACGAGGTGCTGGCCTCCGTGGAGGATCCCGCGCAGCGCATCGGCGCCTTCATGGCCTACGCCTTCGAGTTCATCCGGTCGCACCCGGCCCGCTCGCTCTTCGAATCGGAGCCGGGGTTCGTCATGAGCTTCCTGCTCGACCACCTGCCCGCCCTGCACAGCCAGCTGGTCGAGCGCCTCGGTGACGCCCTCGACACCGTGCCCGCCGTCGCCAGCGGCGCCCTCGACCGCGGCCAGCTGGCCGACGTCATCGTCCGGCTGTTCGCCTCGAGCTGGATCATCCCCGAGTCGGACGACGCCTCGCTCGTGCACTCCGTCAACCGCGTCCTTCAGATACCAGCAGAGGAGACCGATGGAAACTGACAGCGAAACCACGACGGCCGACGTCCACTTGGAGAACCCGCTGTCCGGTATGGACCCCGAAATGGCCGCCAACCCGCAGCCCGTCTTCAAGTTCATGCGCGAGGAGCCGGTGATGCCCATCGATATCCCGGGGCACGGCCACGGCGTGCTGCTGTCGCGCCGGGTGGAGATCGACGAAGCCCTGCGGCACCCCGAGATCTTCTCGTCCAACATGGATGCCGTCGACCTCAAGAACAAGCGGCCGATGATCCCGCTGCAGATCGACCCGCCGGACCACAAGAAGTTCCGCAAGCTCCTCGACCCGATCTTCGCTCCCCGCAAGATGGCCCTGATGGACGACGAGGTCTCCCAACTGGTCAACCACCTGATCGACCAGTTCATCGACCGCGGCGAGGTGGACTTCGCCAGGGAGTTCTCCATTCCGTTCCCGTCCCAGGTGTTCCTGGCCCTGCTGGGCCTCCCCTTCGACGAGCTGGACCGGTTCCTCACCATGAAGGACGGCATCATCCGGCCCGACCACGTCACCGGGAAGCTGTACGGATCGAAGGAGGCCAGCGAGTACCAGCAGGTCGATCGCCGACTCGGTGTACGACTACTTCAACGAGATCCTCGACCAGCGCGAGCTGGAGCGCCAGGACGATCTGCTCTCGCACTTCATCGACGCCGAGGTGGAGGGCGACCGGCTCACCCGCGAGGACATCTTGGACATCTGCTTCCTGTTCCTCATCGCCGGCCTCGACACGGTGACGGCCACGCTCGACTGCATGTTCTCCTTCCTGGCCCAGCACCCCGACCACCGGCGCCAGATCGTCGAGGAGCCGGCGCTGATCCCCAACGCGATCGAGGAGCTGCTGCGCTGGGAGACCCCGGTCATGGGCGTCGCCCGGGTGGCCGTCCAGGACACGGAGCTCAACGGCTGCCCGGTCAAGTCCGGCGACCAGGTCATGGTCATGATCGGATCGGCCAACACCGACGAGGCCGAGTTCCCCGACGCCGACGAGGTGCGCTTCGACCGCGAGGTCAACCGCCACATCGCGTTCGGTGGCGGCATCCACCGCTGCCTGGGGTCACACCTGGCCCGCCTGGAGCTGCGGGTGGCCCTGCGGGAGTGGCACAAGCGCATCCCGGACTACGAGATCGAGCCCGGGCACACGCTGTCCTATACCCCGGGTCTCCGCTCCATCGATCACTTCCCGATGCGTTTCACGGCGCCTTCGTAGGCGTCGTCACCGGCGCCTCCGGTTCCGTCGATCGCTTGCCGCGGTTGCTGACATGGGCCGTCCACCCACCGTCGTGCCAGTAGCGGTGCTCGTGCCGGCCCGACGGGTCGGGGTACCAGCCGGCCGGCGGGGCGTCGGCGCCGCCTGACCCGCCCGGCCGTGCCGCCGGCGCCGGCGTGTGGTGCAGCCGGGCCAGGCGGCTCAGCTCCGTGAGGTCCGCCAGCAGCTGCTCCGCCTCCTCCACCGTCCGGTCGCGGAACTCGGCCCTGGTCCGCCGTCCGGCCACGTCGACGTGCACGGTGGCCAGGCCGAGCGGGCGCTGCAGCGGTCCCTGGACACGGCGGACGCTCTGCGTCTTCTCCAGCGGGACCCAGGTGATGGCCCGGTTGATCCGCCCCGTCACGCACACGGCGTGCGTGTCGTCGTGGCCGGCCGAGAGGAAGTGGAAGCTGAGCGGTGCCTTCAGGCGGGCCCGACGGGGAGGGGCCGTCCGCACCGGGTCGGGTCCACCGAGCAGTCGGGCCAGCAGATGCCACGAGTCCTTCTGCGACCCCACGGGCATGAGGGCCTTGCGGACGACCGCCGTGCCCTCGCTGCGCTGGTTCCGAGCCGTCGCTCCCGCGATGTCGACCTCGAGGCGGCACCAACCGAAGGGGCGCCACAGGATCGGTTCCACCTGGCGCACGGCCTGGATGCGCCCGTAGGGAATGGTCTCCGAAATGGTCTGGAGCAGCCCCCGGGTGATCCGCACGCCCTCGGGCCCCTCGACGGCCGTGAAGTTGTACTGACCCGATAGGCGCCGCCAGACGATGCCGGCGAAGCCGAAGAGGTAGACGGCCAGCACGCCCGCCGCCACGGCCGCCGTCCTGGGGTCGAACTGGTCGAGCACGAACAGGGTGACCACGGTTCCGAGGAGGATGATGCTGACCAGCGACAGCAGGACCGATCCGATCAGCGGGCCGGGGGTCACGATGGCCATCGGGAGGCCGGTGTTGGTGCCCGGCGTCGCCTCGGTGTCCACGTGGCCCGCCAGGAGGGCCAGCCGGAGCTCTGCCGCCTCCCCCTGGCCGAGATAGCCGAGCCGGCCGTCGGTCGACCCCGAACCGGCGAGCCGGACGCGCAGCTCGGACACGCCGAGCATGCGGGCCAGCAGCGGGCGCACGATGTCGACGGCCTGGATGCGGGCGATCGGCAGCCGCTTCGAGTCCTTGCGGATCAGTCCCGTCTCAATCCGCAGCGTGTCGCCTTCGATGCGCCAGCGCGTGACCATCCAGTGGATGTAGCCGTAGACGAGCGTGACCAACGCCAGGATCACGAGGTAGTCCGTTTCCGCCGTCCTGTTCTCGGCGGCCGAGTGGGCGGTCGAGACGACGAGCAGCAGGAGGAAGGCGGGCACGATCCGCCCGGCGCGGACCACCGGGGTGACGGGGTGGAGGCGGCGCCAGCCGTCGCTGGCGGGGTGTCGGGACATCACATGCCGGCGGCCATCGACTCACCGAGCTCGGTGAGTCGGTCGCGCAGGCGGGCCGCCTCCTCGGTCTCGAGGCCGGGGATGCGGGCGTCGCTGGCCGCGGCGGCCGTGTGCAGCTTCACCGTCGAAAGGCGGAACAGGCGCTCCACCGGGCCGGCCGTCACCTCGACGAACTGCATGCGGCCGTAGGGCACCACGGACAGCCGCTGCACCATGACGCCCCGCGCCACGATCAGGTCCTCGTGGCGCTCCTGGTAGCGCCAGGCCCGGTAGCGCCGGCGGACGAACCACGTCCACAGGGCGCCGAGCGCCACCAGGACGACCACGCTGATCGCCCCGGCCAGCGCGCCGACCGTGGCCAGGAACAGGAGCCCGAAGAACAGGGCCAGGACCACCGTCACGCTCGCCACCTCGGCCCGCCGCATGCGCCAGAGCCCCGGCGACGGGCGCAGCCACACCTGCTCTCCCGGCGCAGTCATGACTGAGACGTTAAAGGCGGCAAGCCGGGCCTAGGGTGGCAATTGTGAGCAAGTTGGAGGGTTCACGCACAAGAGAGCTGGCCATGGCGCTGGAGCCGGTGGCCGGCCAGGTCTATTTCTCGGGCGAGTGCCATGCGGCCTACGCCGAGCTCGGCTTCTCGCCCAGCCCCGGGACACTGGGCAACGGTGTGCGGCTGCCCGACGGTCCGGCCTACTTCACCAGCCGTGGCTCGGTGCTGGGCCAGGTGCCCGGAGAGGTCGTGGCGGCCGCCTTCGCGGTGTTCAACCCGGAGGCCGTGGTGCCTTCGGTCGCCTTCGGGTGGTCCAAAGTCGATGCGCCGACCATCTGCGACGCCCGCACCCGAGGCGCGGTGGCACAGCTGGTGCGGATCCTCGGCCCCGAGCCCGACGGCCTGGGGCGCGCCACGGAGCTGCTGGCGTCGGCCGCCGAGCCCCTGCGACCGGAGGGCAAGCCGCTCTTCGCCGGTCTGCGCAGTCTCGGCCTCCCGGGCGACCCGATGGGGGACATGTGGCGGCTGGCCGACATGCTGCGCGAGTACCGGGGGGACGCGCACACGGCCGCCTGGACGGCTGCCGGGTTCGACGCCACCGAAATCGGCTTGTTGACCGAGCTCTACTGGGGCCTGCCCATGCGGACCTACGTGCGCACCCGCGCCTGGTCGGACGAGCAGCTGGACCGGGCCGAGGCCCGCCTGACCGAGCGGGGCCTGGTCGCGGACGGCGCGTTGAGCGACGAGGGGCGCGCCCGGCGCGAGTCCGTCGAGCGGGCGACGGACGCGCAGTGCCTCGTCATCGCCGAGGCGTTGGGCGAGGCCGGGTGCGCCGAGCTGATCGACCTCCTCCGACCGTGGGGCGCGGCCATCCGCGACGCCGCCGGTTACCCGGCCCAGGGGCCGCACGACCTGGCCCCGGTGCGCTGAGCGCACGAGCGACGCACGTCAGAACGGCCCGGGTTCGAAATCGAGGGGGTCCGACTTACCTGGAGGAGGCGTTCCTGCGCTACTTGCGTCTGTCGTAGAGGTCTTCATCGGCGCGGCGAATAAGAGCACTGAGAGAATCTGGCTCAGCCATCTCGGCCAGGCCTGCGGTGATCGAAGATCGGCTGGTCACAGCGAGCTCCACATTCACGAGTTCGAATCGTCTCGCGGCTTCGACAATGTCCAGTCCCAGAAGACCGCACAGGAACTCATCGCCTCCGTAACGGACGATGAGGTCGTAGGGACGGACGTGAACTCTGATGGTGTCGGCCACCAGAACCAGTAGCTCATCGCCGCCAGCGTGGCCGCGCGAGTCATTCACCGCCTTGAGTCCATCGATGTCAACGAAGGCCAGGGTGAATGGTTGACCCGTTCCTTTCGCCCGAACGACCTCGCGCTCTAACTCGAAGAGTCCCGCGGCTCTCCGTCGGGCTCCGGTGAGTTCGTCCACGACGTAGTCCGTTCGTTCCTGGGCCGAGAGGATTCGGTCAGCCTCAGAGGCAACTCGATCATCCCGGGAGTTCAATCGTTCGGCGGCGGATTGCTCTCGATCCCGTTTGGCCTCGGATCGATCTAAAGGCATTCTGCGGGTCCACGCCGTGGCCGTGCTGTTCTCTGCGTTCGGCGCGGTGGTCACGGCGCCCGGCGCACAGGTCACGCTCGTCAGCCAGCGCGTCGCGAGCAGCAGACGCTCGATCACGCTCCCACGCAGCTCGGTCCCGGTCAAAGCCTGGCTCGAGGGGTGGTACGGGCTCTACGTTTCCCGAGCCATCTTCCATAGGATTCCTCGATCCTTACCTCAAGAGTGACACAGATTGGGGACTCCGGTTGTCGGGTCTGAATCGGTGCCGATGGGACGAACCCGTCATCAGGGGGTGCGGACGAGCCGTTAGCGCAGCTGTAGGTGGTGTCGCCGGATCCATCGCCCGGTCCGCCGGGCCGGGGGTGACACCCTGCGGCCACGTCAGGGAGGGTCAGACGCATAAGGGCGGGCGGCTTCAAAGGCGGCACAGTCGGGCGAGGTCACACGCACCCGGTTGCTGGTTAGCCTCGTTATCAAGAGAACGAAGGTCGCCATGCGCGAATGGAGCATCCTGGTCGAGGCCAGGAGTACGGTCGCCACGATCGAGGCTGACGACAAGCGTGTCCTCCATCTCACCGATGATCTCGATCCGCATTTCGGCACGGTCTCGGCTGGGGGGTCAGTCTGGTCGGCCCGAATCATGGTAGAAGCCAGCACGCCTGCCTCAGCGGTGCAATTGGCTGTGAGCGTTGTCGAGTTCGCCGCTCGGACCGCCGACATGCCCGATTGGCCCTACGTCCGGATCGAGGCGCTACGAGACGACGAACTCGAGCGGCAGATAACGGAGTCGTGGCCGAACCTGGAGAGGCGTGGCAGAGCCGAGGGCCATGGAGGCGACGAGAGATAGCGATCAAATTCAAGAAATCGTTGGGACGACGACGCTGAGACTCTGTGACGCGGTCCGGCAAAGCCGCTGGGGACGTCGGTTGCAGGTGGGCTGAATCGCACCTCGTCGGAGACCCATCGGACCTGCTTCGGAGGAGAGTCTTCCGACCCTTGCATTACTGTCAGGTCGTGGATCTCTCCGACCGCGTCATCGAGTTGATGCAAGGCCGGAACCCATGCTTCATCACCACGTTGATGCCTGACGGCTCGCCGCAGACCACCGAGACCTGGGTCGACACAGATGGTGAGCACGTGGTCATCAACACGGTTCAGACGCACCAGAAGGTGCGCAATATCCGGCGGGACCCACGTGTATCCGTCGCCGTCTGCGATGCGACCGACCCCTCGCGCTATTTCGCCGTCCGTGGGCACGTCACGAACATCACCACTGAAGGCGGGGCGGAGCACATCGAGGTCCTCGCTCGGCGGTACACCGGCGGCCCTTACCACTGGTACGGCGGGCGCGATCAGGTTCGGGTGATCGTGACGATCACGGCCGACAAGATCCATTCCATGGACCGGTGATCAGACAGGCCTGACCTCGGTCCCCCGGCCGGGGGTGATGAACAGCGCCCGGCCGGGCTCGTGGACGATGGCCCGGTGCCACACGCCGGGCGGGTTCACGACCGCCTGACCCGGCTCGAGCGGGACGACCCGCTCGGCGCCGTCGATCTCCTGGATGAGGTCGGCCCGGCCCGACAGGAGCACGACGACCTCTTCGCCGGCCGGATGCCGCTCCCACGTGTCCCACGTGGCGTCCTGGGCCAGGAGGCAGACCAGACGTCCCTCGTCGCCGTCGGCGGTGAATCGCTCGGCGTAGTCGGCCAGGCCCGCCGGCGACCAGTCGAAGTCCTCCAAGCGGGTGGCGGTAGCCCCGTGGCCGAGGTGCACGAACGTCCGGGATAGGTCGAACGCGCCGTCGTCGCTCACGCCGTCATGTTGGCACGGGCCCGCCGGACGTGCCGGGTTCGGGCTCGGGCTCGCTCAGTACAGCGGCGACCAGGCGGCGGAGCGCAGGAGGCGGCTGTTCCACTGGTCGCGCACGGCCAGCGCGTCGTGCATCCAGGTGCCGGGTGCGCTGGCCGAGGGCGGCATGTCGTTGGCCAGCAGCCAGAGCAGCGCCTTCTGGCTCACGACGCGCTGCCACAGGATCACCTCGTTCGTCTGGTGGGTGCCGTAGACCGGCTGGAAGGCGGCTTCCAGCTCAATGATCCCCCGACCCTCCTGCTTGGACTTGGCCAACTCGGTGTCGTAGAGGGTGCCCGCCTTGGCCAGGTAGGCGTCCAAGCCGCCCGGGAACGGCCAGGCCGTGTCCTCCATGAAGAGGCTGAGCTCGTGGGTCTCGCCGGCCGTCGGCACCGACGACAGGTCGAACTCTTGAATGGGCGACCACCGCACCGGGGTGACGATCTTGGCCTCGCAGCCGTGGCGCATGGCGTCGACCCGGGACGACCAGGCGGCCAGGTCGCCCCCGCGCACGCGGCCGGCCAGGTCGGCCCAGTCGGCGGCGTCGGCGCAGCCGGTGATGGTGACCACGGTGTAGGCCGGGCCGCTGCCGTGCGCCACCCGGAGGAAGAAGAGCAGGCGGCTGCCCCCGGACGCGGCCAACGCCGGGATCAGCTCGTCCCGATAGGCGGCGTCGAACTCCTCCTCCCGGGCACCGGCAACACGGTGCACCTCGTGCAGCAGCAACACGATGGACCTCCTCACGGATCATGGCCTAACGGGTGGTGGAGATACCCCCGTCGACCGGGATGACGGCGCCGGTGAGGTAGGCGCCGGCGCGCGAGGACAGGTAAATGGCGGCGCCCGCCACGTCGTCGGGCCGGCCGATGCGCTTCAGCGGCGCGCCCGCCGCGATCTGCTCGCCGAAGGCCTCGAGGGTGGCCGCCATCATCTTCGACTCGAACGGCCCGGGCGCTATGGCGTTGACCGTGATCTCGGGAGCCAGCCGCTTGGCCAGGTGCCGGGTCAGCTGGTGGACGGCCGCCTTGGACGCCGAGTAGGAGTAGGTCTCGAGCCCCGGCACCGCCAACCCGTCGATCGACCCGATGTTGATGACCCGCGCCGGCTCCTCCTGGGTGCCGGCGGCCCGTAGCAACGGCACCAGGAACTTCGTGAGGTGGAAGACGCCCTTCACGTTGAGGGCGAGCACGCGCTCGAAGGCCGCCTCGTCGAAGTCGGCCAACGGGGCGCCCCAGGTGGCCCCGGCGTTGTTGACCAGGATGTCGACCCGGTCGACCCGCCCGGCCATCTCCCCGGCCAGCCGCCGGCACTCGTCCTCGGTGGACAGGTCGGCCGGGATGCCGATGCAGGTGCCCTTCTTGGACAACTCCTCGGCCACCTCGGCCACGACGTTCGCCTTGCGCGAGGAGATGTAGACGGTGGCGCCGGCGTCGACGAAGCCCTCGGCGATCATTTTGCCGATGCCGCGGGAGCCCCCGGTCACCAGGGCGGTCTTGCCCGCGATCGAGAAGAGGTCCGAGGCGTTGGTCATCGCCACATCATCGGCCTCACGGCGCCGCCAGCGCCAGCGCGCTGCGCACCAGTATCCCCGCGCCCACGCGCAACGATTCGTCCTCGACCATGAAGGTGGGGCTGTGGTGCATACCGCTGGTGCCGTCGGCCGCCGCGCCGCCCACGAAGAAGTAGCACCCTGGCAGCCGGGCCAAGAACTCGCTCACGTCGTCGCTGGGGGAGGCCGGTGGCATGCGGAACACCTGGTCGGCTCCGAGGAGAGCCTGGGCCTCCGCCTCGACCAGGTCGGTGGCGGTGCCGTCGTTGACCACCGCCGGCGTGTGCTCGGGCAGTTCGAGGGCGACCTGCACGCCTTCGATCTCGGCCACGGCGTCGCACAAATGGCGCAGCCGGCTGAGCAGCTCCTCGCGCTGGGCGTCGGTGAACGTCCGCATGGTGCCGGTGATGCGCGAGGACGTGGGCACGACGTTGACGGCGGTCCCTGCCCGTATCGTCCCGGCGCTGCAGACGCAGTTGGCCCCCTCGAAGGTCAGCCCCTCGGCCACCGAGCCGAGCCGGCCGATCAGCTCGGCCGAGGCGCGGATGACGTCGCCCTGGCCGGTCGGCATGGCCCCGTGCCCGCCGGGCCCGGTGATGGTGATGCGCAGGGAGTGCGCCTCGGACATGGCCACGCCGCTGCGCAGCGCGATCAGTCCCGTGGGGACCTGCGACGTGACGTGGAACCCGACCAGCCGCGCCCCCTCCATGACGGACAGCGCGCCGCCCTCCACCATCGTCCTGGCCCCGCAGAGGGCCTCCTCGGCCGGCTGGAAGAGGAACACGTAACGCCCCGGCAGGTCCTCACGGCGCGAGGCCAGCACCGACGCGGTGCCCAGGAGCGCGGCGACGTGGACGTCGTGCCCGCAGGCGTGCATGACGCCCTCGGTCTCGGAGTGGACCACCCGCGCCTCGTCCTCCTGCACCGGGAGCGCGTCGATGTCGGCCCGCAACACGACGGTGCTGCCCGGCTTGCCTCCCTCCATGGCGAAGATCCCGCCCGTCTCGGTGGGCCGCAGCGCCTCGTCGATGCCGAGCGCACCCATGTGGTCGCGGATGATCCCGGTGGTGGCGTGCTCGACGAAGGCCAGCTCGGGCCGGCGGTGGACGGCTCGGCGCAGGTCCACCATGTCGTCGAAGACGGCGTCGACCGGTGCGGTGCCGAAGTGGTCCCCCCGTTCGCCCACGCCGACCCGCTCAGCTCCGGCCGAGCAGGTCGCGGGCGATGTGGGTCACCTGGATCTCGTCGGTGCCGGCGTAGATCTGGAAGACCTTGGCGTCGCGGGCCAGCTGCTCGACCCGGAACTCGGACATGTAGCCGTTTCCGCCGAAGAGCTGCACCGCCTCCATGGCCACCTCGGAGGCGGCCTGGGCCGAGTAGAGCTTCATGGCCGAGGCCTCGGCCAGGGTGAGACTCTTGCCCGCCGCCGACATCTCGACGTGACGAAAGACCAAATTCTCCACGTTGAGGCGGGCGACCTCCATGCGGGCCAGCTTCAGCTGAATCAGCTGGAACTCGGCGATGGGCCGCTCCCACAGCAGACGGTCCTTGGCGTACTGCACCGACAGCTTGAGACACTCTTCGATGAGCCCGAGCGACATGGCGGCCACGCCGGCGCGCTCGGTGACGAAGTTGCCCTTGGCGCTCTCGCGCCCCTCGTTGCCGCCGGGCGTGCCTTCGGTCTCGCCCAGCAGCCGGTCCTTGCCCACCCGGACGTCCGTCAGGAAGAGCTCGCCGGTGGGGGAGGAGTGCAGGCCCATTTTGCGGAAGGGCTTGGACTGCTCGAGCCCGGGCAGGCCCGAGTCGAGGATGAAGGTGAGCACGGGCCGCTGACGGAGCGGCGTGTCGCTGCCGTCGTCGAGCTTGGCGTAGAAGACGATGGTGTCCGCGTAGGGCCCGTTGGTGATGAACGTCTTGTTGCCGTTGAGGACGTACCCGTCGCCGTCGCGGACGGCGGTCGACTTCATGCCGCCCAGGGCGTCGGAGCCCGAGTCGGGCTCGGTGATGGCCCATGCCCCGACCTTGTCCATCGTCATCAGATCGAGCCCCCAGCGCTCCATCTGCGCCGGGGTACCGCTCTTCATGATGGTGCCCCCGGCCAGGCCGGTGCTCACGCCGAGCGCGGTCACGATGCCGGGGCAGTAGTGGCACAGCTCAATGATCGGGATCAGCATCAGGGCGGCACCGCCCCCACCGCCTCCTTCCGCCCGGTCCGCCCGGCCCGCCTCGCCGTTGGCCTTGCGCTCAATCGCCTTCTTGGCCGACTCGCGGGCCATGACGTCGAGCCCGAAGGTGCGGTACAGCTTGCGGATGACCTCGTAGGGGGGTGTCTCGCCGTGCTCGAGCGCGTCGACGTTGGGCTTGACCTCCTCGTCGACGAAGCGCCGCACCGCGTCGCGGATGGCCAGCTGCTCCTCGGACCACTCGAACATCTCGTGCCTCCCTACGCGGCCTCCCCCGAGCCGGCGAGAGCCGACCCTACAGGCCCGCCCCAGGCGTCGGCGATTCGCTTCAGCGTGTCCTTGTCCGTGTCGATGACGTCTCCTCGTCGGTCATCCCGGCGTGCTGTACGGCGTGGGTCCCGGTGCAGCAGAACGCACCTCCATGCGGGTGACCCCGTAGCCGGCGGAGCCTGTGTGATGTCTACGGCCCGCCACAGTCGCGGCAGTAGCCCTGAAAGACGACTTCTCGGTTGACGATCCGGTAGCCGAAGCGGTCGGAACGTGGCAACTCGAGCGCGTCCAGTCCTTGCGGATGCACGTCGCGTAGGTCGCCGCATTTGAGGCACACCAGGTGGTGATGGCCGTCCTTGGTGTTGGGGTCGTAGCGGGTGGGGCCGGCACCCGCGTCCACCTGCTGAACCTCGCCCATCGCAACGAGCTCGTTGAGCGTGTTGTACACCGTGGCCAGGCTCACCTCCGGGAGACGCACCCGTGCCCGCTCGAGCACCTCTTCAGCCGTGAGATGGACGTGGTCACCCCCCATCGCCTCGGCGATGACCCGTCGCTGGGGCGTCAAGCGCCAGTTCGCCGCCCGAAGGCGGTCGACGAGCGGTGTCGAGGTCATACGTCCATGTATACCAGGCCAGACGACAGCCTCTAAGAATCAATCCAAAATAACCCTTGAATCGTTCTAGGTTGAGACTTTAAGGTGAGCCGACGGTCGGGAGCCACGACGACAGCAGGCCGAGTGGAGCACAGCCCCGATCGCTGCCAGGCCACGGAGGCGCCAAGAGCGATGAGTGACGAGGACGAGGCGGGCTCTGACGAGTTGGCCCCTGCACGCCGGGAGAGATTTCGTGCGACAACTGATCGTATGATCCGGCCGAGCGGCGCAGCCGTCTCGTCCGGGCGGAGTGCCATGTCGTATCCAACCCAACAGCAAGTGACAAATATGCAACCACCGAGACAGGAGAACCCACGTGTCTGACCGCGGCAGCGAAAGCGAGAGCGAGAGCCCAGCAATCCCCTCTCCGACTCCCAAGCAGCATCGGCCCTCATCGAATCAGGACTGGTGGCCGAATCAGCTGGACCTCTCCATTCTGCACAAGCACTCGTCCCTCGCCAACCCGCTGGGTGAGGGCTTCACCTACAGGGATGAGTTCGAGAGCCTCGACGTCGAAGCGCTCAAGCAGGACATCTTCGATGTGATGACCACGTCGCAGGAATGGTGGCCGGCCGACTACGGCCACTACGGGCCGCTCTTCATCCGGATGACATGGCACGCCGCCGGCACGTACCGCATCGCCGACGGCCGGGGCGGCGGCGGCGAGGGCGCCCAGCGCTTCGCCCCCCTGAACAGTTGGCCGGACAACGCCAACCTCGACAAGGCGCGCCGGCTGCTGTGGCCGGTCAAGCAGAAGTACGGCCAGAAGATCTCCTGGGCCGACCTGATCATCTTCGCCGGCAACTGTGCCTACGAATCGATGGGGTTCAAGACGTTCGGCTTCGGGTTCGGGCGCGAGGACATCTGGGAGCCCGACGAAATCTTCTGGGGTCCCGAGGACACCTGGCTCGGCGACGAGCGCCACGGCAGCGGAGGGGAGATCCACGGACCCTTGGGCGCCGATCACATGGGCCTGATCTACGTGAATCCGCAAGGGCCCAACGGCAACCCCGACCCGCTCGCTTCGGCGAACTACATTCGAGAGACGTTCCGGCGGATGGCCATGAACGACGAGGAGACGCTGGCGCTCATCGTCGGCGGCCACACGTTCGGCAAGGCCCACGGCGCGGTCGGTGAGGAATACGGCGGCCCCGAACCCGAAGGTGCAACCATCGAGGAGCAGGGCTTCGGCTGGAGGAACGCCTACGGCAGCGGCAAGGGCGCCGATACGCTCACGAGCGGGCTGGAGGGTGCCTGGACCAACGAGCCCACCAAGTGGGACAACGGGTTCCTGGACAACCTGTATGCGTACGACTGGGAGCTCACCGACAGCCCCGCGGGTGCGAAGCAGTGGAAGCCCAGGAACCCGGAGGCCGAGGGCACCGTGCCCGATGCCCATGATCCGTCGAAACGGCACGCTCCGATGATGCTGACCACCGACCTCGCCATGAGGCTCGACCCGACGTACGGGCCGATCGCCAAACGCTTCCACGAGAACCCCGACCAGCTGGCCGACGCGTTCGCCCGGGCGTGGTACAAGCTGTTGCACCGCGACATGGGGCCCGTCTCGCGCTACCTGGGCCCGTGGATTCCGGAGCCCCAGCTGTGGCAGGACCCCGTTCCTGCGGTCGATCATCAGCTGATCGGAGATGACGACGTCGCCACCCTCAAGGGCAGGATCCTGGCATCGGGACTCTCCGTCTCCCAGCTGGTCTCCACCGCCTGGTCGTCGGCCGCCACCTTCCGCGGCACCGACAAGCGAGGCGGGGCCAACGGGGCACGGATTCGCCTGGCGCCGCAGAAGGACTGGGAGGCGAACGACCCGACCGAACTGGCCAAGGCGTTGCAGACCCTCGAGCAGGTCCAGCAGGACTTCAACAGCTCGCAGTCCGGCGGTAAGAGGGTTTCGCTGGCCGACGTCATCGTCCTGGGCGGGTGCGCGGCCGTCGAGCAAGCGGCCAAGAACGCCGGACAGAACATCACCGTCCCGTTCGCACCCGGCCGCATGGACGCCTCGCAGGAGCAGACCGACGTGGAGTCGTTCGCCGTCCTCGAGCCGATCTTCGACGGATTCCGGAACTACCTCCGGGCCGGAGAGAAGCAGCCGGCGGAGGAGCTGCTGGTCGAGCGGGCGTTCATGCTGAACCTGACCCCTCCCGAGATGACGGTCCTCGTCGGGGGCATGCGGGCCCTCAACGCCAACTTCGGGCAATCCCGACACGGCGTGTTCACGGACCGGCCCGAGACCCTGACCAACGATTTCTTCGCCAATCTGCTCGACATGAGCACGGAGTGGAAGGCATCCGCCTCGGCCGAAAACGTGTTCGAGGGACGCGATCGCGCCACGGGCGAGGTCAAGTGGACCGCCACGGCCGTCGACCTCGTCTTCGGTTCCCACTCCCAGCTGCGAGGCATTTCGGAGGTCTACGCGTCTGACGACGCTCAGGAGAAGTTCATCCGTGACTTCGTCGCTGCTTGGGACAAGGTGATGAACCTCGATCGCTTCGAACTGGCCTGATCGACGTCCGCGGTCAGGTGACCCGGTTCGGGGTGAACCGGTTACCTGGCCGCGGTGGCCGACATGTAGGGCAGGCGTCGAGTCGCCGGCGCGAATGATGCGGTTCGGTCCGGGTTTCGTCGCAACACGACCTGAGTTGTTAGGCGGGAACGACCCGAGCGCCGCCGCCGGCGCCGCCTCAGGTCCGGGCGGCCACGTCGGCGACGTCGAGCTCCTCGTTGGACACCATCGGCTGCCTGGGCCGCCGCGGCGTGCGCTGCCGGGCCCGCGAGCCCTCGGCGTGGCGCTGCGTGCGGGCCACGACGATCCGGCTGGCCACCAGGAGCAGCAGCACGATGACCACCAAAATGAGCGCGGCGTCGTAGGCCAGGTAGTGGTAGTTGGTGATCGGTGAGTCGTAGAAGCTGAAGACCACGTAGGTCAGGTAGGGGAACTCGGCGTGGGTGAGCGAGTGGGGTAGCGAGTTGGCGAACCCGGCCGTGTAGATGAGCGGTGCCGTCTCGCCGCAGGCGATGGCCATGGCCAGCAGCAGTCCCGTCACGATGCCCGGCGCCGCGCTCTTCAGCACCACCTTGCGCAGCGAGTAGCCCATGGTCATGCCGAGGGCCTCCGCCCCCTCCCGGTACCCGGTCGGCACCTGGCGCAGCGACGTCTCGGTCGTCTTGGCGATGTAGGGGATCACCATGATCGACACGATGATGAGGGCGGCCAGGAGCGAATACCCCCAGTGGAGGCCCACCACCAGGGCCGTGTACCCGACGAAGCCGAGCACGATGGAGGGGAAGCCCGACAGGATGTCCGAGCACGTGCGCAGGAAGCCCCCGGAACGCTTCCCGCTCTTGCGCGTCGCGCGCGACCTCCGAGAGGTAGATGCCGGCCAGCATGCCGATGGTGCCGGCGATGATCAGGACGCCGACCATGATGATCAGGGTGCCCAGAATTTGGTCGCGCAGCCCGCCGCCCTCGGGGGTGAGGGTGGTCCACAGCACGTCCCAGCGCCAGTGGGCCCACGCCCTCGCCAGGACGCCGAGGAGGAGCCAGGCCGCCGGGCCGATGATGAGGACGAGCGCGACGTAGGTGAGAATCCGGAAGGCCTGCGACGAGGCGCGGCGCCGCCCGGTACCCGGTCCGGCCCCCAGCGGCGACGAGCCGTTCTTGGCGAGGGTGGTCGTCATGCCCCACCCACCGGAGCGCCGATGCGGGACGTGCGGGCCACGACGACCTTGGCCAGGAAGTTGACGGCGACCGAAATCACGGCGAGCACCAGTGCCAGCTCGGCCAGGGTGGCGATGGCGAAGCCGGTGCCGTCGGTGAGCGCCCCGTCGAGCTGGGTCAGGATGGTGGTCGCGATCGTGCCGAACGGCGCGTAGATGTTCGGGGCGAGATGCAGGGAGGCGCCTCCCACGAGGGCGACGGCGATCGTCTCGCCCAGCGCCCGGCCCAAGCCGAGCACGGTGGCGCCGATGATGCCCGAGCGCACCCAGGGCAGCGTGATGCGGTTGGCCACCTCCCAGTTGGTCATGCCGAGCGCCTCGCCGCCCTCCTTGGGCAGCGGTGGCACGCCGGCGAAGAGGTCACGCGTGGTCGAGGCGATGATCGGGATGATCATCATGCCCAGCACCAGGCCGGCGGTGAGCAGGCCCTCCCCGGTGCCCACCGGGCTGCGCCAGTAGCTGAAGGGCTGCACGTTGGGCAGGTGGTTGGCGATGCCCGACAGGATCGGGTAGATGTGCTTGGCCAGCCAAGGCCCGAAGGTGAGCAGGCCCCACAGGCCGATGACGACGCTCGGGATGCCGGCCAGGATCTCGATGGCGAACCCGAGCGGGCGGGAGATCCACCCCGGCATCCGCTCGGTCAGGGCGAAGGCGGCCCCAATCGACAGGGGCAGCGCCACCACCACGGCGATGATGGACGATTGCAGGGTCCCCGCAATGATGGGCCAGGCGCCGAACTGCGAACCGGCGGCGTGGGCCACGCCGTGCGTGTAGACGGTGGCGCCGTAACTCTGGCCGTAGGTCCAGTTCTTGCCGTAGAGGAAATACCAGCCGTTGACCCGGATGGCCGGCCACGCCTTGTGGGCGAGGACGGCGAGGGCGAAGACCAGCGCGGCGAGCGGCAGGTAGATGGCCACCCGGGCGCTCCAGCGCCAGCCGAACTCCTCGTGGGCCAGGAACCAGTTCGCCACCCGCCGGTGCACCGGGTCCACGCTGGGCCGTTGCCCGGACGGCGCGGCGGGGAGGTCCCCCGCCGCGCCGTCGGCGGACGTCATCTAGGAAATGCCCTCGATCTGCTTCAGCGACTGTGCCTCGACCTTTGAGGGCAGGGGCTGGAAGTCGACCTGGGCCAGGTACGTCGTGTTGGCGCCGTCCTTCGGGTTGATGGCCCACTCGAGGAAGGAGCGGATGCCCTTGGCCGACGTGCTGCTCGACTGCTGTGTCGACACGATGGCGTACTCGTAGTTGATGATCGGGTAGCCGCCGCTGGCCGGGCCGTAGATCAGCGAGATGGTCCCGCTGGCGGGCGTCTTCTTGACGAAGGACGCCGCCTCGGCAGCGATGGACGCCTGCGTCGGCACCTCGTACTGGCCCTTGGCGTTCTGCAGCTGGGCGTAACCGAGGCCGGCCTGCAGGGCCTGGGTCAGGTAGCTGATGCCGACGTAGGCGATGCAGCCCGGCGTGGCCTTGCAGCCCGTGACCATGCCCGAGTTGCCGGTCTCACCGAGCGCGCCCGGCGCCGACGGCCACGGCACGGTGGTGTTGTAGCCGATCTTCGTGCCCCAGCCCGACGGGTCCGTCTTGGAGAGGAACGTCGTGAAGAGGAACGTGTCACCGCTGCTGTCCGAGCGGTGCAGGGTCACGATCGGGATGTTCGGCAGCGTCACGCCCGGGTTGAGGCTGGCGATCTGCGAGTCGTTCCACGAGGTGATGGTGCCCTGGTAGATGGCCGAGAGCACCTTGCCCGTCAGCTTCAGGTGGGTCAGGACGCCCGGGATGTTGTAGGCCACGATCTGCGCCGAAATGGCCAGCGGGATGTTCTTCAGATTCGGGTTGGCCGTCAGATCGCTCGGCGGCAGGTAGGCGTCGGACGCGCCGATGTCGACCGTGCCGTTCGTGGCGTCGGAGATCCCGGTGCCCGAACCCGTTCCGGCGGTCTGTACGGTCACGCTGGGGTACTTCTGCGTGTAGCCGCCCGCCCACAGGTTGAAGAGCGGGTAGAGCAGGGTGCTGCCGGTTTCCGTCAGCGTCCCGCCGGGCGGCGTCTCGACGCCGCTGCTGGGCAGTTTGACGCTCTGGGCGCCGGCCGCGGCCGAGCTGAGGACGACCGAGCTCAGCGCGAGTCCCGCCGCGACGGAGGCGATCACACCCCGCTTCAGTCGTGTCGTTCCCAACGATTTGGTCACAGGTTCTCTCCTTGTGATGGTGGTTGTGTTTGGTGTTGCTCTTGACGATCGAGTGGTCGTGGTCACCGCTTTCGTGCTGCGTCCGCTCTGTCCCCGCCGCCCGCCGGAGTCCGCCTTCTCGCCGAGGACCTCGCGCCCTATCCCATGCGGCCCGTGACGTATCGCTCCGTGTCGGGGTGCTGTGGCCGGTTGAACAGGTCGTCGGTGGGACCGTGCTCGACCAGCGCCCCCTGGTAGAAGAACATCGTGTTGTGCGAAATACGCATGGCCTGGCCCAGGTTGTGCGTCACCACGATCAGCGTGAGCGCCGGGGTGAGCGTCTTGATCAGCCCCTCGATCGACTCCGTCGTCACCGGGTCCAGGGCCGAAGTGGGCTCGTCGAGCAGCAGCACCTCGGGGCCGACGGCGAGCGCGCGGGCCAGGCAGAGCAACTGCTGCTGCCCGCCGGAGAGGCGGAACGGCGAGTCGTTCAGGCGGTCCTTCACCATGTCCCACAGGCCGACCTCGGTCAGCCGGCGCTCGCACACCACGTCGAGCTGCTTGCCCTTGGCGATGCGGTGCGCCTTGACGCCGGCCACCACGTTGTCCTTGATCGACATCGGGAACGGGTTGGGTCGCTGGAACAGCATGCCGACGCGGCGGCGCAGCGTGAGCAGGTCGACCAGCGACGACCACAGGCTCACCGTGTCGTAGGTCACGTCACCCTGGCGGGAAAAGCCGGGCACCCGGTCGTTCATGCGGTTGAGCGTGCGCAGGAAGGTGGACTTGCCCGAGCCGGTCGGCCCGATCAGCGCCGTGATCGACCCCGCCGCATGGCGACGTCGATGTCGGACAACACGGTACGGCCGGAGAAGCCGAGCGTCAGCTTGTGCGACTCCATGACGTATTCGGGTCGCGCCGCGTCGGGATCGAGGGCCATCAAGGCTGTCCTCGATGACGGGACTGCTCGGCGGTCGTAACGGGCTCGTTACGGATTTCGATCGATTCACCGTCTGCCACTGCCAGGACGGTAGCTTAGGCCAGGTAAACGGGCGGCTACGACTCCGCAATCTCCAGGTGAACATTTGGCTCACGTTTTGATGTCCTGATGACATCCGGGTTATCTCAGGACGGACCTCCCGCTTTCCCGTCTGGATGGGACTGAGAAGACGTGTCGGGTGGCGCCTCAGCTCGGGACGGCCGCCGTGCCGGCGTTCGCCGCCACCTGTGCCAGGGCATCGCGGTGCGACGCCGCGATGGCGGTGACGATGCCGGGCGACAGCGCCACCACGGCGAGCGCGGCCAGCGCGGCGGGGATGGACACGACGAGCGCGACGGTGGTGGAGGAGAAGGCGCACAGGTAGGCGAGGAAGGTCAGCCAACCGGCCAGCAGGCCGGCGATCCACCACCGCAGCACCCGGGCCCGGGCGGGATGGCCCGTCGGCAGGCAGTCGCGCACGGCGGCGTAGGGGATCCACAGGTTCGCCACCGGCACGAACCAGGAGCCGACGCCCCAGGCCGGCGAGCAGCGCGACGGGATGCCGAGCGCCCGCCCGGCCGCGGCCGCCCGGTGTTGCCAGACGCACGCCAGCACAATGGCGGCCACGCGCGAGCAGGCCGACGATCAGCATGAGCGGGTTGAGGCCGCTGCCGCCGTGGTACGGCGGCGGTGTCGCGCCCACCTGCGCGTCGTGGTAGTCGATGCGGAACTGGTGGCCGATGGAGCGCAGCTGGCTGGCGTTCACGCGCACCATGACCAGTGCCACGATGCAGTAGACGGCCGGAACGGCCACGGCGACGCGCGCCGCCGGCACGAGGTACATCTCGTCGTTGACGTACCCGGCCGTGTTGAAGGTGTTCAGCCGCTCCGACGCCACGGCCCACGGGGCCGCCACCGCCGGCGCGCCCACCGGCGCCGCCGCGCTGGCCCATGGCGGCGGGGGCGGGTGCTGGGGCAGCACGGTCGCCTCGGTCCAGGCGTAGCCGTCCCACCACCGTTGTCCCGGGCCGCCGGCCGGGTCCGGGTACCAACCCGGGGAGCACCCGGGTAGCCGGTGCCCATGTGGTCGCTCACCCCCACATCCTCCCAGAGCGACGGGCCGCCACTGACACGCTCGGCCCGATTCCGTGCCCGGCACCGCCGCGCCGTAGCCTGCGGTCGCGTGCGTATCTTCGTCGCCGGCGGCACGGGCGCCATCGGCCGCCCCCTGGTGACCGCCCTCGCCGCGGCCGGTCACGAGGTCACGGTGTTCTCCCGCCACGCCGGGAAGGTGGCCGCCCTGGGCGTGCCCGACGTCGTGCCGGCGGTCGGCGACGCCTTCGACGCCGAGTCGTTGACACGGGCCGTGCGGGACGCAGCGCCCGAGGTGGTCATCAACCAGCTGACGAACCTGGCCCGGTCGGTCAACCCGATCGCCGTCAAGCGCGGCTTCGACCGGACCAGCCGGCTGCGGCGCGAGGTTGCGGCAACCCTCGTGCGGGCCGCCGCCGCGGCCGGGGCACGCCGCGTCGTCGCGCAGAGCATCTCGTTCGCCTACCGGCCGGGACCCGGCGTGCGCACCGAGGCCGACCCGCTGTGGACCGGTGCCGGCGGCCAGATCGGCCAGCTGACGAATTCGGTGGCGGCGCTCGAGTCGGCCACGCTGGGCGACGCCGCGCCCGAGCGGCGTGGTCCTGCGCTACGGCTCCTTCTACGGTCCGGGCACCTACTTGGCCCCGGGCGGCCTCTACACCTCCATGCTGGCTCGGCGCCTGCTGCCCCTCCCCGGTGCCGGCGGCGGCCTCTTCGGCCTGCTGCACGTCGACGACGCGGTGTCGGCCACCGTCGCCGCGCTCGACGGCCCGACCGGCGTCTTCAACGTGGTCGACGACGTGCCCGCGCCGGCGTCCGAGTGGATGCCGATGGTGGCGGGCCTGCTGGGCGCCAAGCCGCCGCGTCGGATCCCCGAGTCGCTGGCCCGCGTCGGGGCGGGCAAGTTCCTCGCCTACCTGCTGTGCGATCAGCCGGCAGTGTCCAACCGGCGGGCGCGCACCGAGCTGGGCTGGACGCCCGGTCCACCCGGACTGGCACGAGGGACTGCCCGCCGTGCTGGCGGCCCCCTCGTAGCGCCACCCTCGACCCGCTCGTGGCGCAATCGGCGGCGCGGGGTTCACAATTCCTCTCGTGCGTCGCCTCGTCCCCCTGGTGCTGGTCGGACTCCTCGGCCTCGGCGTGGTCGCGGGGGCTGTCATCGGGGCCGCCGGCTCACCTCCTCCGGGCCCGCCGGCGCGGAGCTCGGGCCCCGCGCCGGCCGTGTGGGTGGCCCACCTGCTGGCCACGACGGCCGAGGCCGGCACGGCGCACTTCGCCTACACGCACGTCACCACCAGCCCCGTTCCCGACCTGCGCGGCTCGCTCAGCGGGAGCGGGGTGGTCGACTTCGAACGCGGCGACGTCGAGGTGACCGAGGTCGACCACCAGATCGAGTTCGAGGCCACCGGGCTGGCCCCCACCCGGGCCGTGCCGGTCACCAGCACCGTGGAGCAGATCGGCATCGGCTCGACCGTCTATCGACGCCTCCCCGTCGGGCGCCCGGGTCATCCGTCGTGGATGACGTTGCCGTTCCCGCGGCAGGCGGACAGCCAGCTCGGGTTGTCGACGGCCCTCAACGCCGCCGTGGCATTGGACGCTCTCGTCGGGCCCGACCCGGTCGTCGGTGTGCGCGACGAGGGACCGTCCATGGTCGACGGCGTGGCCGCGACCAAGTACGTGGTGACCACCGCCCCGCCATCGACGTGTTCCTCGACGCGCGCGACGGCGCCCAGGGTGGCTCAGCGACCGAGCACGGTATGGGTCGACGGGCAGGGGCGTCTGGTGCAGGTGCGCAGCTCGGAGTACGACGGGGGTTTCCCGGCGGCCGCGGTGCGCCGTGTGCCGGGGCTCGCAGGGTTCCCGACAGGCCCGACCGTCACCGCGGCCACGTTGACCTTTTCGGCCTTCGGCTCCCCGGTGCAGATCGCCGCGCCGCCCCCGAGCGCCCAGGTGCAGACCGGGTCCAGCACCGGCGCCGTCATCACCCTCAAATCGTGCGGCTCCTCCCGTCACTCCTGACGTCGTCGCTCCGTCCGCCCTCGCCGTTCCTTCACCCCCCGATGGGCAGCCCGAGGGCCGCACCCACGGCACCGACCACACCGGCGCAGACGAGCGTGAGAACGACGCTGCGGCGCAGACCGACGATCGCCCCAGCTGCGCCGGCCAGGACGAAGACCTGCCACACGTGAGCGATGGCCAGCGCGAGCGGGATCGACGCGCCCGCGATGGCACCGATGGCCGCCGGGCCGGCACCGCTCAAGAACGACTGCGCGAACCGGTTTGCGCGCAGCGCACCGAAGTGGCGGGCGCCGGCGATGACGAAGGCGAACGAGGGGAGAAACGCCACCAGCGCCGCCAGCAGCGCGCCGCCGAGCCCGTCGGCGGCGTAACCGACGACCGCCACCGTCTGTACGACCGGCCCGGGGGTGATCTGTCCCAGCGCCACGCCGTTGAGGAACTGCGCGTTCGTCATCCAGTGGTAGTGGTGGACCGCGTCGGCCTGCATCAGCGGGATGATGACGAACCCGCCACCGAACGACAGCGCGCCCACCTTGAGCGCCACCCACGTCAGCGCGCCCAGGCCACCCGTCACCGCCACGCCGAGCAGGGGGACCACGAAGCCGTGCAGCGCGTGCGGCGGTCGCTGCCCGACCCGACAACGGCGACCTCGGCCAACCCGCAGCCGAGCAACACGAGCACGAGGAATGTGCCGACGGTCGCGGCAGCCGCGCCGCCGGCGACGGCGTAGGCGACCCAGCGGACCTGGCCGCGCCCGCGCGCCGCCGTCCGGCGCCAGCTGGCCGGCACGAGCCCGAGCGCCGCGTTGACGGCGACGGCGGCCACCGCCGCCCCGGCGCCCAGCGCGGCGCCCTGATCCAGGTCGGCGGGTGCGCCGGCCAGGAACACGGCGGCGAGCGGCGATGATGAGCGGCAAGCCCGGGACAGATGAAGCACGCGCCGCCGATCAGCGCGCCGGCCACGCCCCGCAGGCGCCAGGCGCAGAAGATGGCCAGCTGCGTGGACGCCGGGCCCGGCAAGCAGGTTGGTCGCCGCGATGGCGTCCTCGAACTCCGTCTCGTCGAGCCATCCCTCGCGCTCGACCGCCAGCCGGCGCAGCATGGCGATGTGGGTGGGCGGCCCGCCGAAGCCGGTGCAGCCGATGCGACCCCATTCCCGGGCGATCGTGGCGAGGGAGACGTCGGGTCGGTGCGCCGGGGACCGGCGTCGTCGGGCGGCGACCCGTCGGGCATGCCTCATGTTGACAGCCGGCCCGCGGACGCGACGCGCCCCGCCTGCTCAGATCAAGGATCGTCGCCAACTCCTCGAGCGCCGCGATGTGCGCATCGGTGCTGTCGAGCCCGGCGTGCATCGTGTTGACGGAGAGGTGGGTGGCGCCGGCCTCGCGCCAGCGCCGCGCGTGCTCGGCCAGCTTGTCGTGGTCGCGGGTGCGCGTACTCGAGGCGTCCCTCGAAGCCGGAAGTGCGACAGGTCGCGCCCGGCCTCGGCCGCCCCCTCGTGGATGATCTCGAGCGCCTCCTCCAGCCCGCCGCCGCGGGCGCACCATGGGGAACCAGCCGTCGGCCGACCGGCCCACCCGGCGCAGGGCCGCCGGCGCGAAGGCGCCGATCCAGATCGGGATCGGCCGCTGCACCGGCAGGGGCGCCAGCCCCGCCGCCTCGATGTGGTGGAACTGCCCCTCGAAGGTGACGCTCCGCTGCGTCCACAGCGCCCGCAGCACGGCCACCTGCTCCTCCAAGATGGCGCGCCCGGTGCTCGAAGGGCATGCCCAGCGCGTCGTACTCGACCTTGTTCCAGCCGATGCCGAGCCCGAGGCGGAAGCGGCCGCCGCAGAGCAGGTCGAGCTCGGCCGCCTGCTTGGCCAGCAACGCCGTCTGGCGCTGCGGCCCGATGAGGATGGAGGTGGCGAAGGCGAGATCGGTGACAGCCGGCCAGGTAGGCGAACATGGTGAGCGGCTCGCGGAAGGGGTCGTCGATCGTGTAGGGCCCGCCGAGGTCGCCGTGCACCGTCGATGTCGCCGCCGAGCACGTGGTCGTACGCCGCCAGGTGGGTGTAGCCGAGGTCCTGCGGCGGCCTGCCCGATGGCGCGCACGGCGCCCGGGTCGTGGCCCACCTCGGTCTGGGGGAAGATCACGCCGATGTCCATGGCCGCAGTCTGCCCGCCGCCGGCCCGGCGCGCGCCGCCCGCGAGCCGCGTGCGGGCCCTCGCGGCGACTCGACCCGGTCCCAGTAGGTTGCGCGCCATGAAGCTCCGCATCTTCGTCGAGCCCCAGCAGGGCGCCAGCTACGACGCAGCAGCTGACGGTGGCCCAGGCGGCCGAGGCGCCTCGGCTTCGACGCCTTCTTCCGCTCCGACCACTTCCTCGACCATGGGCGGCGACGGGCTGCCCGGGCCGACCGACTCCTGGGTCACCCTGGGCGCCATCGCCCGCGAGACCGAGCGCATCCGCCTGGGCACGCTGGTCACCGTCGCCACGTTCCGTCAGCCCGGGCTGCTCGCCGTTGCAGGTGGCGCAGGTCGACGACATGAGCGGCGGCCGGGTCGAGCTCGGCCTCGGCGCGGGCTGGTACGACGCCGAGCACAGCGCCTACGGCGTGCCGTTCCCGCCCACGCGGCGAGCGCTTGGAGCGGCTCGAGGAGCAGTTCGCCATCCTCACCGGCCTGTGGGGCACGCCCGAGGGCGAGACGTTCAGCTTCGACGGCCGCCACTACCACCTGAAGGACAGCCCGGCGCTGCCCAAGCCGGTCCAGCGAGCCGCACCCGCCGCTCATCGTCGGGCGGCGGCGGCCCGAAGCGCACGCCGCGCCTGGCCGCCACGTACGCCGACGAGTTCAACCTCGCCTTCTCGTCGGTGGCCGACACCGAGGCGCAGTTCGGCCGCGTGCGGGCCGCCTGTGAGGAGCGCGGCCGCGACCCGCAGACGCTGCGGCTGTCCGCCGCACAGGTCGTGTGCTGCGGGGCGGACGAGGCCGAGTTCGAGCGCCGGGCCGCCAACATCGGCCGCCAGCCCGACGAGCTGCGCCAGCACGGCGCCGCCGGCACGCCCGACGAGGTGGTGGCCCGGCTCGAGGCCTTCTCGGGCATCGGCGCCGAGACGGTCTACCTGCAGGTGCTCGACCTCGACGATCTGGACCACCTGGACCTGCTGGCCCAGGAGGTCCTGCCCCGGGTGGCCTCGCTCCCGGGCTGACGAACCCGGCCGACGGGTCGGCCGCCCCGCACCCTCGTTACGCTGGCGGGTGCACCCAGTGGAGGAAGCCATGACCATCACCAGCCGGGGGGCGGTCGCCCCGACGAGTGAGCAGCCGCCCGCCGGCGCCGGCTCCGCCCCCGCCCCCGCCCCGCCCGACACCGCCGTGCTCGGCCAGGTGGTCGACCTGGTCGCCGACCACGCCGCTGGTTGGGCCAAGACCGCGGCCGCCGCCCGGGCCGACCTCCTCGAACGGGTGATCAAGGACACCATGGCGGCCCAGGACGACTGGCTGGCCGCCGCCTGCGCCGCCAAGGGCCTGACGCCGGGCTCCACCGAGGCGGGCGAGGAGCTCTTCGCCGGCGTCGGCACCTTCGTGCGCATGGCCCGCCTACTCCGCGACTCGCTCCGGGACATCGCCCGGGACGGCAAGCCGGCCTTCGCCGGCCCGGTCCGGGAGACCGCCGACGGACGCCTCCGGGTCCAGGTCTTGCCGGCCGGGACCTTCGACCGCATCACGTTCCCCCAGACCACCGCCGAGGTCTGGATGCAGCCCGGCGTCACCCGCGACGCCCTGGCCTCCCAGCAGGCGCCGGCCTACGCGGACCCGGTGGCCTACGCCGGCACGGCCCTCGTGCTGGCCGCCGGGAACGTGGCCTCGCTCGGCCCCCGCGATGTGCTGTCCAAGCTCTTCGTGGAGGGCAAGACGGTCGTCATGAAGGCCAACCCGGTCAACGACTACCTGGTGCCGCACTGGAGCAGGGCCCTGGCCGCGCTCATCGACGCCGGCGTGCTGCGCATCGTCGACGGGGGCGCCGAGGTGGGCCGGTACCTGACCGCCCACCCGCGCATCGACGAGGTCCACATCACCGGGTCGGACAAGACCTACGACGCCGTCGTGTTCGGCCCCGGCGCCGAGGGCGTCGCCCGCAAGGCGGCCGACGAGCCCGTCCTCGACAAGCCCGTGACGGCCGAGCTGGGCAACGTCTCGCCCATCGTCGTGGTGCCCGGCCGCTGGACCATCGCCGAGCTGCGCTACCAGGCCGAGCACGTGGCCACCATGCTGGTCAACAACGCCGGCTTCAACTGCATCAGCGCCCGCGTCGTCGTCACCCACGCCGCCTGGCCCCAGCGCGACGCCTTCCTCGGCGCGCTGACCCAGACGCTGGCCGGCATCACCACGCGCCGCGCCTACTACCCCGGTGCGGCCGGGCGCCGCGACGCCTTCGTCGCCGCCCACCCCGAGGCCGAGGAGCTCGGCGCGGGTCCGCCGGACGCGCTGCCCTGGACCTTCATCGCCAACGTGCCGCCCGGGCGCACCGACGACATCTGCTTCAACGTGGAGTCGTTCTTCGGGGAGGTGGCCGAGACGGCCCTGCCCGCATCGGACGAGGCGGCCTTCGTCGACGCCGCCACCGTGTTCTGCAACGACGTCCTGTGGGGCACCCTCGGCGCCACCATCTTGGTCAGCCCGTCGTCACTCAAGGAGCCGGCCGTCGCCGACGCCGTGGAGCGCGCCGTGGCCGACCTGCGCTACGGCTCAATCGGCGTCAACCTCTGGCACGGCCTGTCCTTCGCCCTGGGCTCCACCACCTGGGGCGCCTATCCCGGGCACCCGCGCAGCGACATCCAGTCGGGCACGGGCGTGGTGGGCAACGCGGCCATGTTCGGCCATCCCCAGAAGTCGGTCGTGCGCGGCCCGTTCCGCGCCCGGCCCAAGCCGCCCTGGTTCGCCACGGCGCCCGACGCCTACGACGTCATGCGCCGCTTCGTGGCGTTCGAGGCCGATCCGTCGGCCGCCAAAATCCCCGGTTTGTTGCTGTCCGCCGTCCGGCACTAGCGACGCGCCGGCGCCGGGCGGCGCCGGGTCACATCGTCTTGGCGCGCAGCTGCGGGACGGCGTAGGGCGCGGCCGCCACGAAGGCGGCGATGAGGGCGAGGAAGGCCCCGAACTCCCAGCCCACGCCCGAGCCGCCCGGCTTGTCGATGAAGGCGATGAAGACCAGCACCAGGTTGACCACGGTCGCCACGATCATCGCCGTCAGGTGCGGGATCTGTCGGGGCGAACGGCAGGTTGCCCCAGCCGGCGATGCAGGCCAGGTAGGCCACGATCGCCAGGCAGATGATGAAGACCAGCCACAGGAAGCCGTGGGCCGACGTGCCGCTGGCCGTGACGATGAGCCGATGCACGGCTGACGCCGAACCACGAGAGGAACAGCGAGATCAGCAAGCACGAACGACGCGACGCCGGCGATCTTGTCGGCGAGCGTCAGCCGGTTCAGGTCGAACTTGTACGCCGGCAGCGAGGACGTTCCGCCCGACGCACCGGCCGGTGCGGCCGCCGGCGCCGGGGTGCCGGTGGCGGGTGCCGCGCTCGCGGCGGTCGGCCCGGTGGCGCCCGCGGCGGCGCTCAACGACGCGCCGCAGCTCGCACAGGTGGTGGCATCGTCCGCGGCCACGTTCTGACACTGGGGGCATGTCTTCGGCATCACGGTCCTCCATCGGCTCGGGCGCCGGGAGACCTCCGCTCCCAGGCGCTCTGGTGACTCTTCGGTCCGGCGCGTCAGATACTACGGGGGTGGACCTGTCCTGCCCAGGGATGCCGGGTGTCTGACGGGCCTTCAACAGCGCAGCTCACGGCTTCGTCGTGGGCTACCTGGGCACGCTACTCCTGCGGCGGTGCGTGCGCTCGGTTGTGCTGATGTGACACCGGGGGGGAGATCAGGGTGACACGGGCCACCGAATCGCCCCCCACGGCGACGCAGGCCGTGGTGGTCGGGCACGACAGCGCGGTGAGGGAAAGAGGTACGTAGGCCGCCAGCGAGGCCTTGAAGCTGGACCCGCCGTCGTTGCTCTGGGCCACCGCACCCGAGCTCACGGCCGGGCTGCCATCCCACTTGGTCCCCACCATGGCGCACACCTCGGCGGTCGGGCAGGCCAGGTCGAAGACGTCGTCCACGGGGACGGTCCCGGGGACGGCCGTCCAGGTGGCGCCGCCGTCGGCGCTGCGCAGGAGTTGACCCGCCGCCGGCACGACGTCGCTCACGGTCGTGGAGGTGCTCCCGCCGGAAAAGCAGACCGACACGCTGAGGCAGGCGGTGCTCTGCAGCGTGCCGATGCCGGAGGGCACGCTCGCGCTGGCCCAGGTCTGTCCACCGTCGTGGCTGACGGCGATGGCCCCGCTGCCGTGGCCCGCCGCCGTCGGCACGTAGCCGGCTACCAGGCAGGGACCGGCGGGCGTGCAGGTCAGCGCGCCGGTGGCGACGAAGGACGGCGGGAGGTTGCCCTCCTGGGTCCAGGTCTCGCCGAAGTCGGTGGTCTGCGAAGACCACGTGACGGTCCCGTTGCTCACCAGCGCCATGCACTCGGCCGCGCCCATGCACTCGATGCTGGTCATGGTGACGGCGCCGGTCGGGGTGGTGGCCGACACCCAGTGCTTCCCGGCGTCGTCGGTGGTGATCACCACACCGCTCGACATGCCGTTCGAGCCCACGGCGATGCAGTCGGACTTGGTCGGACAGGCGATGCCGCTCAGCTCGGGCGTGTAGCCGCCGACGACACGCTGGGCCGACCACGTCGTGCCGCCGTCCGTGGTGGCGACGACGACCGTCGCCGAGCCCGCCGGCATGGTGGCGTTGGGGCCGGGCACGCCCACCGCCCAGCAGTGCCGCGCGTCGGCGCACGACACCGCTCCGAGCTGGCCGGTCTGGCCCGGTGCGGGTTGGCCGACGGCCAGGGGACTCCCCCTCACCGCCCCCAGCACCCTTTCCGTGTTGACTGCGCCGGGGTGGCTCCCGAAGGAGCAGGCCGACGCGGTGACGGCCACCGCGACGAGCAGGAGTGCGGGGGCGCCGCGTCGCCCGGAACGCCGGTGTCGGGGCGCGATGCGTGGTGGCACGACCGCAGAACAATAGCGGCGGGGGGCGTTAATTCGGCCGCACCGTTCGCTACCCTCGACGCGGTGGACTGGGTGGACCTGCTGATCATCGGGCTGATGCTGCTCGCCGGCGTCCACGGCCTGCGGCTCGGTGCGTTGGTCCAGCTCCTCACGTTCGGCGGGTTCTGGCTGGGGTTCCTGCTGGGCACCCTGGTCTGGGTCCCCACGCTGCACACGTCCCACGACAGCGCCACCCGCTCGGTGGTCATCGTCGGGCTGGTCATCATGACGGCCTGCGTGTTCGGCTACCTGGGGCGGGTCATCGGCACCTACTCCAACGTCACCTTGCGGCGGCACCACCTGGGCGGTGTCGACGCCGCGCTCGGCGTGGGGGTGGCCGTGGTCGCCGTGCTGCTGTCGGTGTGGCTGGTGGCGGCCGTCATCTCCTCGCCCAACAGCCGCTTCACCTCGCTCGATGCCGCCGTGGCCCGCTCGGACATCTTGCACTCGATCGACCGCATCCTCCCGCAGGCCCCGTCGGTCTTCGGCGACCTGCAGACGTTCCTGAACGACCAGGGTTTTCCCCAGGTCTTCTCGACGCTCACGCCGCCGTCGACCCCCTCGGTCTCGACGCCGACCGACGCCGAGACCCGCGCCCTGGCGGACCCGGCCGTCTTCTCGACGGTCAAGGTCCTCGGCATGGCCTGCACCAACGAGCAGGAGGGATCGGGCTTCGTGGTGGGCAAGGGCCTGGTGGCCACCAACGCCCACGTCGTGGCCGGCGAGAGCAACGGCAACACGCAGATTCTGGTCGGGAACAACGCCTACAACGCCACGCCGGTCTTCTTCGATCCCTCCTTCGACCTGGCCATCCTGCGCACCGACGCGCCGCTGGGACCGGTCCTCACCATCAGCCCGGGCATCGTGAATCGTGGCACCCAGGCCGCCATCCTCGGCTACCCAGAGGACGGACCGCTCACCATCGACCCGGCCGGCGTGACCGAGGAGGTGACGGCCATCGGCAAGGACATCTACAACAACGGGTCGGTGACCCGAGGCGTGTACGCGCTCGACGCCGACGTGCTGCCCGGCAATTCCGGCGGCCCGCTGGTCGGCCCGGGCGGGCAGGTCATCGGCGTCGTCTTCTCCCGCTCGACCGTCTACAACGACGTCGGCTACGCCCTTACTTCACCGGGGGTGCTCTCCCGGGTCCAGGAGGCCGAGTCCCGCCACTCGGCGGTGAGCACGGGCCCTTGTATCTCCGGTTGAGGCAAGAATGAGGCCATGAGCCAGCGCATCGAGGATTACGCCGTCATCGGCGACCTGCACACGGCCGCCCTGGTCGGGATGGACGGCTCCATCGATTGGCTGTGCCTGCCCCACTTCGACTCGCCGTCGTGCTTCACCCGGTTGCTCGGCGAGGACGGCCACGGCTTCTGGAAGATCGCTCCGGTGGGTGCGCCGGCCACCATTGTGGCCACCCGGCGCTGGTACCGGGCCGACACCCTCGTGCTCGAGACCGAATTCGACACGCCGACGGGGACGGTCCGCATCACCGATTGCATGCCCGTGCGCGACAGCCATCCGCATCTGGTGCGCTCCGTGGAGGGGATCAGCGGGTCGGTCGACATGCGCATGGAGCTGACCGTGCGCTTCGACTACGGCGAGGTCGTCCCCTGGGTGACCACGGACGACGGCTTGTCGCGCTTCACGGCGGGGCCCGACTCGGTGGCGCTGTGGCACCGGGTCGAGCTCGAGGGCAAGGGCCTGAGCTCGGTGGCGGACTTCACGGTGACCGCAAACCAACGCTTCCCGTTCACCCTCGTCTGGTACCCGTCCCACGAAGAGCCGCCGCCGCCGCTCGACAGCTACTACGCGGTGCACTTGACCGAGGCCTACTGGTCCGAGTGGGCCGAGCTCTGCTGCTACAACGGTCCGTACAAGGACGCGGTCGTCCGTTCGCTGATCACGCTCAAGGCCCTGACCTACGAGCCCACCGGCGGCATCGTCGCCGCCGCGACCACCTCCCTGCCCGAGGCGCTCGGGGGCAACCGCAACTGGGACTACCGCTTCTGCTGGTTGCGCGACGCCACGCTGACGCTGGAGGCGCTGATGCGGGGCGGCTACTACACCGAGGCCATGGCCTGGCGCGACTGGCTGCTGCGTGCCGTGGCCGGTGACGTCACGAAGCTCCAGATCATGTACGGCGCCGCCGGGGAACGGCGCCTCGACGAGTGGGAGGCGGACTGGCTCCCCGGATACGAGAATTCGGCCCCGGTGCGTATCGGGAACGCCGCGTCGGAGCAGTACCAGCTCGACGTCTACGGCGAAGTCATGTCGGCCCTGTACTCGTCCGCCCACAGCGAGGGGGTGCACAGCCGGGCCGCCTGGGCCCTGCAGACCCAGCTGATCGATTTCATCGAGACGGGCTGGAAGGAACCCGACGACGGCATCTGGGAGGTGCGCGGACCGCGGCGGCACTTCACGCACTCCAAGGTCATGGCGTGGGTGGCCGTCGACCGCGCCGTGCGCACCCTCGAGCAGTGGCCCGAGCTCAAGGGTCCCCTGGACAAATGGCGCACGCTGCGAGACGACATCTTCAACGAGGTGTGCGAGAAGGGTTACAACGAAGAGGTCGGCGCCTTCACGCAGTACTACGGCTGCGACCAGCTCGACGCCAGCGTGTTGATGATCCCGCTCGTGGGATTCCTGCCCCCCGAGGACCCACGGGTGGTGTCGACGGTCGAGGCGATTCAACGCGGTCTCGTCGACCACGGGTTCGTCCTGCGCTACCGCACCAGCGACGACGGCGCCGTGGACGGCCTGACCGGACGGGAGGGGGCCTTCCTGGCCTGCTCCTTCTGGCTGGTGGACTGCCTCCACATGATCGGGCGCGAGGAGGAGGCGGTGGACCTGTTCGAGCGGCTGCTGGCGTTGCGCAACGAGCTCGGCCTGCTCTCGGAGGAATACGACCCCTACGCGGGGCGCCTGGTGGGCAACTTCCCCCAGGCCTTCTCCCACGTGTCGCTGATCAACTCCGCCTTCCGGCTGGGCGGCTCGGACCCCCTGGTGCCGATGCGTTCCGCCGAGAGAAAGGTGGACGACCGGTCCGTCACCGCACCCGTCATGCAGCGCATGAAGCGAGTCGGCCGGATCAACGTGAAGCGACGCGCCGGGGCGCAGCGCTGAGCGGAGCCGTGACCTCGTGAGCGGGACGCACTCCCACGGCGGGCACCCGCACCGGCACGCCGACGCCGGGCTGCACGTGCACGACCCCGAGAGCGGCGACGCCATTCCGGCCGTGCCGCCACCGCGGGCCATCGCCGAGGGCGTGCTCGAGATCGACACGCTGCTCGGCGGCTGGGAGCACGTCACCGCCGGCTACCTCATTGAGGGCACGGCGCCGGTGCTGATCGAGACGGGGAGCCAGACCTCGGTGCCCGTGCTGCTGGCCGCGTTGGGCCAGATCGGGGTGGGACCGGCCGAGCTGGCCGGGGTCGCGGTCACTCACATCCATCTCGACCACGCCGGCGGCGTCGGTGACGTGGCCCGCGCCTTCCCGTCGGCTCGCGTCTACGTGCACGAGAAGGGGGCACGGCACCTGGCCGATCCCACCCGCCTCATCGACTCGGCCGCCCTCGTCTACGGCCCGCTGCTCGACTCGCTCTACGGGCGGCTCGACCCGACCCCGCCCGAGCGGCTGCACGTGCTCGACGACGGCGAGGAGATCGAGGTCGGCCCGGGGCGCACCTTGACCGCCGTCGACTCGCCGGGCCACGCCAAGCACCACCTCGGGCTGCACGACTCTCTGAGCGGGGTGCTCTTCGCCGGCGACGCCGTCGGCGTGAAGCTGCCCGACGGCGGCGTCCTGCGCCCCTCGACCCCGCCGCCCGACTTCGACCTCGACCAGGCCATCACCTCGCTGGCCAAGTTCGCGGCCCGCCGGCCCACGGGCATCGCGCTGGCCCACTACGGATTGCTCGAACAACCCGAGGAGCTCCTGGCCGAGGCTGAGCAGACGCTGCGCGAGTGGGCCGAGACGGCCGAGCAGGCCTACCGGGAGGGCCGGGACATCGCCGACGCCCTGTCGGCCCGCTTCGATCCGCTCTTGGCCGACATCGACGCCGCCCACAAGGAGAAGCTCGACATCATGAACGGCGTCCACTCGAACGCGGCGGGCTTCCGCCGTTGGCTCGAGCAGCGCGACAAGGCCGCCCCGACCTGAGGCTGTCCGCCCGGCGCGTCCACCGTCAGGGGCGTCGCCACCCCGGCGTCATGTAGGGAATCAGACGACGAGCTTGGCCCGGAGCTCCTCTTGGCGCACCTCGAAGTCGTCGAGGGAGATGCGCCCCTCGGCCAGGTCCTCGTGGAGGGCGGCGAACTGCTCGAGCAGCTTGGTCTGGTCGACCTCCCCGCCCGACGGCGAGTCCGGCGCGTGCTCGCTGGCGGCCGCCTTGTCCTCGCGCCGCGACAGGCGGTCGTCCATCTTGGCCTTGGCCCGATCCTTCTTGGCCTGGTCGCGCTGCAATTTCCCGAATGTCGAACGTGCACGTGCCACGGTTGACTCCTTTCCGGCCGCCCGGGGACGGCCAGGTGGTACTGCTGTAATCGCATTCGCCCAAATGCGACGGGCCTTCAGGGCCCCGAGCGGAGGAGGTGGGATTTGAACCCACGGTGCCCATGAGGCACAACGGTTTTCGAGACCGTCCGATTCGGCCGCTCTCGCACTCCTCCGGGCGGAGAGCCTAGCCGCTCTGACCTGGTCCAGAACCTCGGCTGGGCGTCCGATCAGGCCGTTTGCCGGCGAAGAACGAGGTCAGGAGGGCCCCGCACTCGTCCGCCCGGACGCCGGGCCGGACGGCGAGCTCGTGGTTCAGACGGGGGTCGGCGCACAGGTTGTAGAGCGTCCCGCAGGCCCCGGCCTTCGGGTCGGTGGCGCCGTAGACCAGGCGGCCCACCCGGGCGGCGACGAGGGCCCCGGCGCACATCGGGCAGGGCTCGAGGGTCACCACCACGGTGACATCGGCCAGCCGCCACCCGCCCAGGGCGGCCGCGGTGTCGCGCAGCGCCAGCATCTCGGCATGGGCCGTCGGGTCGCCGGGCGCCCTCGCGCTCGTTGTGCCGTGCCGCCACCATCCGGCCCTCGAGCAGGGTCACCGCGCCGACGGGCACCTCGCCGGCGCCCGCCGCGGCGCGCGCCTCGTCCAGGGCGAGCGCCATGGCGTCGTCGTCGCTCAGCGGAGCGTGGTCGGGGACGGGGCTGTCGACGGTGGCGATGCCCCAGTATGGGCGGCGCCGGGCCCCAGGTCCCGCGCCCGCTCCGGCGGGCGCATGCGAGCCAAGTCCGAGAAGCGGAGGAGGTGGGATTTGAACCCACGGTTGGTTGCCCAACACACGATTTCCAGTCGTGCCGATTCGGCCGCTCTCGCACTCCTCCCGAGCTGCAGCGTGGTCAGGCTAACGGCCCCGGGACACCCGGATCGGCCGACGTCGGGGCCCGCCGGCGTCGGTGGAACGGCGCCAGCGGGCAACCGCCCTCACCAGGGCTGACGCACCGCTCGCCGGGTCCCGGCCGGCGATGCATGTCACGTGTGGGTAACCTGTGGTTAACTTTTAGGTCATTGGTAGTTCACCTTCGTGTAACCTAATGTGAGGAGTCCGCCCGCAGCAGGCGGGTCACGGGGAAACCGGAGTGAGAGACATGGACGCAACCGGAAGCTCGAAGGGGGCCACAGGATTCGGGCGCATGCTGGTGGTGCTCGACGGATCGGCCGACGCCGAGGCGGCCGCCGGCTTCGTCGAAGGCGCTACGGGCCGCTTCGGCACCGTCGCCTCGTTCCTGGACGTCGCCGAGCAGACGGCGCCGCACCGCCGCGAGCGGGTGACCCGCAGCATCCGCAACGGTCGCCACGCCACCATCTGCCGGGTGAGCGGCCCCACTCAGGGCGCCCGCAACCGGCTGCTGGCCCACCGCATCACCGAGGCGGCCCGCGAATCGGGCGCCGACGTGATCGTGCTCGGCGTCGACCACCGGCGGCTGGCCCACCACCGCCTGGCGGCCAGCCTGCGCAGCCGGCTGACGTCGGCGACCGACCTGCCCGTGCTGGTGGCCCCGACCGCCGGGAGCGGCCGGACGGGTGAGCCCGGCGCCGGCGGTCACACGGAGCGCCCCGGCGAGCAGGCCAAGGCAGCCGACGCGGGGCGGTTGGCCCATGTTTGAGACCGTCGTCGTGGGGGCCGACGACTCCGCGGGCGCGGCCAAGGCCATCCGGCGCGCCCTGGACCTGGTGCGGACCTCGGGCGGGACGCTGCACGTGGTCTCCGCCCTGCGCCCCAAGGAGGAGGCGCCGCCCGCCCTGCCCGAGGAGTTCCGCTACACCTACCTCGGCGCCGGTGCGACCGACTGGCTGCACGGCCGGCTGCACGCGACCGCCGAGCAGGAGCACCTCCACGTCGAGACGCACCCGGTGCTGGCCGACCCGGTCGACGCCATCACCCGGGTGGCGGCCGAGCAGGAGGCGGACCTGATCATCGTGGGGTCGCGGGACCACCACGGGACCCGCCGGCTGTCCGGTGTGCCGAGGGGGGTCATGGACCGGGCCTCCTGCGCCGTGCTCGTCGTGTAAGCGAGGTCCGCCCGCCCGCCCCGTCGGGGGCGAGCCGCTAACCTGGTCAGCCGCACGTTCCCGATGCTGGGTGCGGCGGCCGGGTCCTACGCAACGGCCGCTCGTGAATCGAGTCAGGGTCGGAAGGCAGCAGCTCTCAGCGGGTCTGGTTGGGTGCCGTAGCCAACCTGGCCGCCGTACCGAGCACCGGGACGTGCTGTCGGAGCGCATGGGTAGGCTCGCCCGACATGGCCGACGTTCCCTTCGTCTCGTTGTACCGGCGCTTCCGGCCGGGCCGGTTCGACGAGCTCAAGGGGCAGGACCACGTGGTGCGCGCGCTGCGCAGCGCGGTGCGCGACGGCCGGGTGTCGCACGCGTACCTCTTCAGCGGGCCGCGCGGGACGGGCAAGACGTCCTCGGCGCGGATCTTGGCCAAGGCCCTCAATTGCGAGGCGCCGGTCGACGGCGAGCCGTGCGGCCACTGCGCGTCGTGCGTGGACACCACGGCGGGGACGTCGCTCAACGTGCACGAGCTGGACGCGGCGTCGAACAACGGTGTCGACGCCATGCGCGACCTGGTGGCGCACGCGGGGCTGGGCACGCCCGGCCGCTGGAAGATCTACATCGTCGACGAGGTGCACATGCTCTCGACGGCGGCGGCCAACGCGCTGCTCAAGACCTTGGAGGAGCCGCCGAGCCACGTCGTCTTCGTGCTGGCCACGACCGACCCGCAGAAGGTCCCGCCGACCATACGCAGCCGCACCCAGCATCTCGAGTTCCGGCTGCTGGGGGCCGAGACCCTGCACGACCTGCTCGAGTCGGTCAACGAGTCGGCGGGGCTGGGGCTGGACGAGGATGCGGTGCAGGCGGCCGTGCGCCGGGGCCGCGGCTCGGCCCGTGACGCCCTTTCGGCCCTGGACCAGGTGGTGGCCTCGGGTTCGACCGACGCCGCCCGACCCGAACTGGCCCAGGTCCTCGACGCCCTGGCCGCGGGCGAGCCGGCGGCGGTGTTGGTGACCATCAGCGCGCTGTTGGCCGGCGGCTGGGGCGCCCAGCAGCTGGCCACCGAGCTGATCGACGACCTGCGCCAGGTCTTCCTGGCCGCGCTGGCCCCGGACCTGTGCGCCGTCTCGGGCGCGGCGCGAGAGCGCTTCACCGCGCTGGCCGAGGCCATGGGCCTGCCGCGCGTCGTGCGCAGCATGGAGATCCTGGGACAGGCGCTGGTCGACATGCGCGACGCACCCGACGCCCAGGTGGTGCTCGAGATCAGCCTCGTGCGCGCCGTGCGGCCCGACCTCGACTCGGGCTCGGAGGCGCTGGCCGATCGCGTCTCGGCGCTCGAGCGCGCGCTCTCGGGCGCGGCGGCCTTCCCGCGGCCGACGACGCGCCAGGAGCGCACCACCGCGCCGGCTGCGGAGCCGGCGGGGGGTCCCGACACGCCGCCGGCGCCCGAGGACGGAGGCGGGCGGCGCGATGACGCCGCAGGCGCACGCCCCTCTCTCGGCGCGGTGCGGCGGAGCAAGCAGGCGACGCCGCCGGAGCCGGCGGCGGGGGTCGCGGCGGTTGAGGTTGACGACGCGGCACCGGGCGACGCGGTGTCGGGCGACATGGCGCCTCCCGTCCCGAGCACCCCACCGACGCCAGCCCGGCCGGCGTCCACCGCCGGCGTCGACCGGGACAGCCTGACCGAGGCCTGGGGGGACGGCATCCTGCGCGCGCTGCCGGCCCGGGCCAAGGCGCTCTACAGCGCCGGCCGCTTCGTCTCCGTCGACGACGCCGGCGCGCACTTCGCTCTCCCCAACACCGCGCACCGCGACCGCTGCGTCGAGATGGCGCCGGCGGTCGAGGCCAAGCTCACCGAGCACTTCGGCACGCCGGTGACGCTCGTGCTCGACGTAGACGACGACGCCGCCGGCCCGCCGTCGGGCGGCGCCGCGCCGCCCCGGGCGCCCCGGGCGCCGGCCGGCGGAGGTGGCGGCGGTGGTGGAAGTGGTGGCGGTCGCCGGGCGGTCGCCGCCGACGACCCGGTTGACGACGAGGCGTTCGACCCGTCCGACTACGCCGAGCAACCGGCAGGGGCGGACCAGTCCGATCAGGCCCAGGCCGCCGAGGCGCGCCTCCTCGAGGCGTTCCCGGGGGCCAGCGAGGTGGGCGGCTAGATGTATACCGGACCCCTGCGCGCGCTCATCGACGAGCTCGGCCGACTGCCCGGCATCGGGCCCAAGTCGGCCCAGCGCATCGCCTTCCACATCCTCAAGGTGCCGGACGAGGACGCGCGGCGGCTGGCCGACGCCATCGTGGCCGTCAAGGAGCGCACGACGCTGTGCGCGGTGTGCTTCAACGTGGCCGAGATCGGCCACCTGTGCGCGGTCTGCGACGACGACCGGCGCGACGCCGAGGTGATCTGCGTGGTGGAGGACCCGCGCGACATCGTGGCCGTCGAACGCACGGGGTTCAAGGGTCGCTACCACGTGCTCGGCGGCGCGCTGAGCCCGCTCGACGGGATCGGCCGCGAGCAGCTCAAGCTGACCGAGCTGCTCGACCGGGTCCGGGAGGGCACCATCCGGGAAGCCATCGTGTGCACCAACCCGACCCTCGAGGGGGAGGCCACCGCCATGCTGGTCGCCCGCGAGCTGGCGCCGCTGGGTGTGGTGGTCTCGCGCCTGGCCAGCGGGCTCCCGGTCGGCGGTGACCTCGAGTACGCCGACGAGCTGACGCTGGGGCGGGCCCTCGAGGGACGGCGGCGGCTCGAGGTCTGAGCCGGCCCCGAGTCCGGATGGCGGCACCCGGGCGGCGGGTCGGCGTGGACGACGGCGGGACGGTCCTCGGAGCGCCCGGCCACGGCGCGGACCCGTGAGGCCGACCCGGGAGGCCCGCCCCCACAAGGAGCCGGCGCCGCCGGCGTTACGTAGCAGAATCCCCGTGGCGCGGCCCCACCCTGAGCCACCACCGGAACACCAAGACCCAGACCACCAGAGCAAAGGACCCCCCTCGTGTCACCGCTCGGCGTCGCGCCCTGCCCACCGCCCCGCCTGGAGGGCACCATCGCCCTGGCCGACGGCCGCCGCCTGGGCTTCGCCGAGTATGGCGACCCCACCGGGCCCCTGGTGCTGTGGTTCCACGGCACGCCGGGCGCCCGCCGGCAGGTCCCGCTGATCGGCCGCCGGGCCGCCGAGGTGCTGGGCCTGCGGCTGGTCTGCCTGGAGCGCCCCGGCGTCGGCGACTCCACCGACCACACCTACGCCCAGATGCGCGACTGGGCGCCCGACGTGGCCGAGGTCGCCGACCGGCTGGGCCACGAGCGCTTCATGGTGGTCGGGCTGTCGGGGGGCGGCCCCTACGCGCTGGCCTGCGCGCACGAGCTGCCGTCGCGCGTGGTGGCGGCCGGGCTGCTCGGGCCGGTCGTGCCCACGACCGGAGAGGAGGAGGTGGCGCACGGCCTGCTGGGCAATGCCTTGCGCTTCAACGCCGTGCTCCCGTTGCTGCGCGCCCCGCTCGGTGCCGCTCTGACCAATCTGGTCAAGGTGGCGACGCCGATCGCCCACCCGGTCTTCACCGCGTTCGGCAAGATCTTGCCGGAGGGCGACCGCCGCGTCCTGGGCCAACCCGAGATCGAGTCCATGTTCATCGACGACCTGGTGCACGGGACGAACCACCAGTGCCGGGCCTTCATGAACGACATCATCCTGTTCGGCCGGCCGTGGGGCTTCCAGCTGTCCGACGTGGCCGTGCCGGTGTACTGGTGGCACGGCGACGCCGACCCGTTCGTGGGCATCGAGGACGCGCGCTGCGCCGCCGCGCTCCTGCCGGACGTGGAGTTCGTCGTGCGCCCCGGGGAGAGCCATCTCGGGGAGTTCGGCGCGGCGGATCAGGTGCTCGCCGTGCTGGCGGACGTCTGGCACGCCACGACGCCGACGCTGCACGCCATCGTCGCCGAGCGCGCCCCCGAGCCCCCGGAATCGGGACCGGCGGCCATCCCGTAGAATTCGGCGATGCGCATCGCCATCGTCGGAGCGACCGGGCAGGTCGGTGTCGTCCTGCGCGCCGTCCTCGCCGAGCGCGCCTTCCCCGTCGACTCCATGCGCTACCTGGCTTCCGGCCGCTCGGCCGGCTCCACCCTCCCGTGGGGCGACACCCAAGTCACGGTGGAGGACGCGGCGACGGCCGACCTCTCCGGCATCGACCTCGCGCTGTGCTCGGCCCCGGCCGCCGTCTCCCGCGAGCTGGCGCCCCGGCTGGCCGCCGCCGGCGCCACCGTCATCGACAACTCGTCGGCTTGGCGTCTCGACCCCGACGTGCCCCTGGTCGTGCCCGAGGCCAACGCGGACGCGCTGCGGTCCATCCCCAAGGGAATCGTGGCCAACCCGAACTGCACCACCATGGTGGCCATCCCGGTCTTCAAGGCGCTGCACGACGAGGCCGGCCTGACCCGGCTCATCGTGGCGTCGTACCAGGCCGTCTCCGGCGGCGGCGTCGACGCCGTGCGCGAGCTGGCCGAGCAGCTGGCGAAGACGGCCGACCGGGCGCCCGACCTCACCTTCGACGGCTCGGCGGTCGACTACCCACCGCTCTCGGTCTACCCGGTGCCCATTGCGCACAACGTGATCCCGCTGCAGTTCACGATCGTGGACGACGGTTCGTTCGAGACGGACGAGGAGCAGAAGTACTGCAACGAATCCCGCAAGATCCTCGGCCTGCCCGATCTCGCCGTCACCACCACCTGCGTGCGCGTGCCGGTCTTCACCGGCCACTCGGCGGCCATCGTGGCGGAGTTCGAGCGCCCCCTCAGCCCCGAGCGCGCCACCGAGGTGCTGGCGCGGGCGCCGGGCGTCGAACTGGCCGACCTGCCGACGCCGCTCCTGGCGGCCGGCCGCGACGCCTCCTACGTCGGCCGCATCCGGCGGGCCCAGGGTGGTACCAACTCACTGGCCTTCTTCGTCTCGGGCGACAACCTGCGCAAGGGCGCGGCGCTCAACGTGGTGCAGGTCGCCGAGGAGCTGCTGGCCTTGCGGAGCTGACGGCCTTCGTCCTTCGTCGGCCGCCCGGTCGCTCGCGCTCTTCAGTTGGCCCTGACTCCTCAGTCGGCCCCCGACGACACCGGCTCGGGCACGCCGGTGACGAGGCTGGCCATGCGGCGGGCCAAGTTGACGGCGTGGTCGCCGAAGCGCTCGTAGAAGCGGGCCACCATGGCCAGCTCGATCGCCACGGGCAGGGGCATGGTGCCCGCCACCAGCTCGGCCGTCAGCGTGACGTGCAGGTCGTCCAGTTCGTCGTCGAGGTCGTCGATGTAAGTGGCGGCCTCGGCCGACCGCTCGGCGAAGGCGTCCGCCGTCTCGCGCCAGATGGTGGTCGTGACCTCGCCCATGCGCTCGACGAGCCCGCGGCTGCGGGCCGACATCTCGGCGCCGAGGCCGCGGGCGGCCCGGCGCGCGATGTGCTCGGCCAAGTCGCCGTTGCGCTCCATGTCGGGCAGCATGCGCAGGATGGCGACGTACTCCCGTCGCTCGTCCGCCGTGGTGGCGCCGTGCACGAGCTCGTTCTGCACCGTGTTCATGATTTGGTTGATCAGCTTGTCGACCACCTCGTCACGCTTGACGAGCTCCTTGGCCGCGTCGCGGTCACCCGCCAGCAGCGCGTGCGTGGCGCCGGCGATTCCCTCGGCGACGAGAGCGAACACCTGCGCGAAGAGCCGGTCGATCTCGTGCGGCTCGGGAATGGTGCGCGGCCAGAGCGGCTGCTCCATGGCGAGCGGCACGGCGGGCGGCGCGACCTCCGCCTCCTCTTCCTCCTGGTCCTCTCGGGCCTCGGGTTCCTCGGGCACCCGGGCACTTCGGGTGCTACCACCGAGCCTGAACGCCATTCGGGTCACGCTATCGGCTGCGCCGAGCCGGGACGACCCCTACTGGGCGCGCCGGCACACGGCGCCCGCTCCGGCTTTCGTGCCTGGGACAACGGTCCCCGAAGTTGAGACACCCCGTCGTTACATTGGCCACATGGTCATCGGAATCGTCGTCGGGCTCGCCATCGGGCTCCTCTTCGGCGCCGTGTGCCTGCTGCGGGCCGCCCACGCCTCCGGCACGGCCCGCCTGGCGCAAGGCCGGTTGACCGACGCGCAGGCGACGGTGGCGGCCCAGGCCCAAGAGCTCCGCGCCGCGTCGGAGGCCGCCGCGGCGGCCGAAATGGCCCGGGCCGTCGCCCTGACCCAGCTCGACCACGTGCAGCGCGCGCACGCCGACGCCAGCGCCCTAGCGGAGGAGGAGCGGGACCGGTTGAACGGCACCTTCGCGCAGCTCTCCGCGCAGGCGCTGGCGAAGAACAACGAGCAATTCCTCGCGCTGGCCGACGCCCGCTTCAACCAGGCGCGCGCGGCGGCCCAGGGCGACCTCTCGCAGCGTCAGCAGGCCTTCGAAGAGCTACTCCATCCGCTGGCCGACACGCTGGCGCGCTACGAGCGTGGCATCAAGGAGATGGAACTCGAGCGCAAGGGCGCCTACGCCGGTCTGAACGAGCGGGTGGCCGCACTGCACGTTGGCCACGAGCAGCTGCAGCGCGAGACGCGCAACCTCGTCACGGCTCTGCGCTCGCCGCACACGCGGGGCCGCTGGGGCGAGATGACGCTCCGCCGTGCCGTCGAGGCGGCCGGGATGCTCGAGCACTGCGACTTCGAGGAGCAGGCGTCGACGTCGACCGAGGACGGCCTGCTACGGCCCGACATGATCGTGCGCCTTCCAGGAGGGGGTCAGGTGGTCATCGACTCCAAGGTCCCACTGGATGCCTTCCTGCAGTTCACCGAGGCCGACGACGACGAGGCGCGGCAGGCGCTGCTGGCGAAGCACGCCAAGCAGCTGCGCACCCACGTGGACCAGCTGGCCAAGAAGGAGTACTGGAAGCAGTTCGAGCGGTCGCCCGAGTTCGTCGTGGCCTTCATCCCCGGGGAGCCGCTGCTGGCGGCGGCCTGCGAGGCCGACCCGGCGCTGCAGGACCATGCGCTGACCCGGCGCGTCGTGCTGGCCTCGCCGAACACGCTGGTGGCGGCCCTGCGCACGATCGCGCTGTCGTGGCAGCAGGAGACGCTGGCGGAGAACGCCCGCGAGGTCAAGCAGTTAGGCGCAGAGCTCTACGAGCGCCTCCGCACCATGACGGGGCACATGGCGGCGCTGCAGCGCAGCCTCACCTCCAGCGTCGAGGCCTACAACAAGGCGGTCGGCTCGCTCGAGTCGCGCGTGCTCGTCTCGGCCCGCAAGTTCCCCGCCCTCGGGGTGATCAGGGCGGAGTCGGCGGAGATCGGTGAGCTGACACCGATCGAGGCGGCACCGCGCCACCTCCAGGCCGTCGAGCTCGAAGACGACGAGGAGTACCCCGAGGGCACCCTGCTGGCCCTGCCCGAGGGGGGCGCCGGCACCGGCTGACGGCCCGAGGCCACGCCCGGCGGTGGCCGGATCCCCCGCGAACAGGCACGTTGCGTGACCCCGCGCACACCGATGGATCAGTAACAGCGACGACGTACTCTGCCGGAGTGCTGCACGTCCACCGCTCCGACCGCACCGACGCACTGGTGTCGATGCTGGCCGAACTGGTGGCGGACCCGCTCGACGACCCGATGACGCCCGAGGTCGTCTCGGTGCCGACGCAGGGCATCGAGCGGTGGCTGACGCAGCGGCTCTCGGGCCACCTCGGTGTCACACCCGGCGCGCACGACGGCGTCTGCGCCAACATCACCTTCCCGTTCCCCGGCGCGCTGGTCTCCGCCGCGCTGGCCCGAGCCACCGGCAACGACCCCAAGGCCGACCCTTGGTTGCCGGAGCGGGCGGTGTGGCCGCTCATGGAGGTGGTCGAGGAGCACTTCGACGAACCATGGCTCGCGCCCTTGGCCCAACACATCCGCAAGTCGGGCGTCATGAAGGACGGGTCGGCGGCCGGGACGCCGAAGCGCTTCTCCATCGTCCGGCACATGGCGGACCTCTTCGACCGCTACGGCGTGCACCGGCCCGACATGCTCCAGCGCTGGGCCGCCGGCCTGCCCCAGCTGGACGAGGCGCCCTGGCAGTTCGAGCTGTGGCGCCTGCTCCGCGAGCGCATCGACCGGCCCAGCCCGGCCGAGCACCTCCAGGGCGCCTGCCTCGAACTCCGCCGGACCTACGACCTGCTCGAGCTCCCGGGCCGCCTCTCCCTCTTCGGGTTGACCCGGCTCCCGGCCAGCTACCTGGACGTGCTTGACGCCATGGCCCACCAGCGCGACGTCCATCTCTTCTTGCTCCACCCCTCACCCGAGCTCTGGCGCCGCCTCGAGGGAAAGGTCGGGCCGACGACGCGGCATCTTCCGCGCCGCGAGGACCCGACCGCGTCCGCACCCGCCAATCCGTTGTTGGCGTCGTGGGGCCGTGACGCCCGCGAGATGCAGCTCGTCCTTGGCGGCGCGCGGACGCACGGCGACGAGGTGGCCGCCGACCAGCGGGATAGCGAGCCGACGTTGTTGCAACAGGTCCAGGACGACGTCAGGGCCGACCGTGTGCCGGCCAGCGTCGGACGCGGGCCCGACGACGAGCGCCGCCCGGTATTGCGCGCCGCCGACGACAGCATCCGCGTCCATTCGTGCCACGGCCGGGGCCGCCAGGTCGAGGTGCTGCGCGACGCCGTCTTGCACCTGCTGGCGGACGATCCGGAGCTCGAGCCCCGCGACATCATCGTGATGTGCCCCGACATCGAGCACTTCGCCCCGCTCATCCAAGCCACCTTCGGGGCGCACGACCAGGAGGCGGCCGAGCGCGACGACGGCACCCGCCAGCTCAAAATCCGCCTGGCCGACCGCTCGCTCCGCCAGACCAACCCGGTCATGGGCGTCCTGGCCGAGGTGCTCGACCTGGCCATCGCCCGGATGACCGTGAGCCAGGTGCTCGACCTGGCCGGGCGCGAGCCCGTCCGGCGCCGGTTCCGCTTCGCCGACGACGACCTGGCCCGGCTCGAGCAGTGGGTGCGCGAGTCCTACGTCCGCTGGGGGTTCGACGCCGAACACCGGCAGGCCTTCCAGCTGGGCTCCATCGCGGCCAACACCTGGCGCTCCGGGCTCGACAGGGTTCTGCTCGGGGTGGCGATGGCCGAGGACGGCCAGCGGCTGTTCGAGGGCACCCTCCCGCTCGATGACGTCGAGAGCGGCGACATCGAGCTGGCCGGTCGCTTTGCCGAGTTCGTCCAGCGGCTGCGCGACGCCGTCGACGTGCTGGCGGGGGAGCGCACGGTCGACGGTTGGGCGAAGGCGCTGGCCGACACCGCCGACTCCCTGACGGCCTCGCCGTGGCGCGACGCTTGGCAGCGGGCCGAGCTCACGTCACTGCTCGAGAAGCTGGTCGACGAGGCGACGACGGCCGGCGAGGTCAGCCCGGTCACGCTCGGCAGCGACGACGTGCGCTCGCTGCTGGCCGAGCGCCTCAAGGGCAAGGCGACGCGGGCCAACTTCTGCACCGGGTACCTCACGGTGTGCACCCTCGTGCCGATGCGCTCCATCCCGCACAAGGTCGTCTGCCTGCTCGGCCTCGATGACGGCAGCTTCCCGCGCCACATCGAGCGCGACGGTGACGACCTCACCGCGCAGGATCCCCGTGTCGGTGACCGCGATGCCCGCAGCGAGGACCGCCAGCTCCTGCTCGATGCCCTCCTCGCCGCCCGCGAGCACCTTGTCATCACCTACAGCGGCCACGACGAGCGCTCGAACCAGCCGCGCCCACCCGCCGTCCCCGTCGGCGAGCTCCTCGATGTCATCGACCACACCGTCCGCACGGCCGCCGGCGACCGGTCCCGCCAGGCCGTCGTCGTCGAGCACCCGCTCCAGCCCTTCGACGCCCGCAACTACGAGCCCGGCCGCCTCGTCCCCGCCGGCCCCTGGAGCTTCGACCGCCTCCACCTCGATGGTGCCCGTGCCGTCCTCGCCCAGGACCGGCACCTCTCACCCTTTCTGGCGCACCCGCTCGCCTTCGACGAGCACACCGTCGACGTCGACGTCCTCGACCGCTTCGTGCGCGACCCGGTCAAGCTGTTCCTGCGCCAACGACTCGGCATTGCGCTGTGGGACCGCACCAGCGACTACGAGGACGCCATCCCGATCGACCCCAACGCGCTGGCCAAGTGGGAGATCGCCGAGCGCATTCTGCGCGCCCGCCTCGACGGGGCGAGCTGGGACGAGTGCACACGCGCCGAAGTGGCGCGCGGCGGGCTGCCGCCGGCGGCCATGGCCGACCCGGTGCTCAGCGACATGGAGCAGGACATCGAGGCGCTGGTCGGCGCAAGCGACGAGCACTCGGATCTCCCGCCTGCTTCGGTCGACGTCCACGTAGACCTGCCGGGCCTGCCGTCCGTGGTCGGGACCGTGTCCGGGGTGCGCGGCGACGTCATCCCGATGGTGACGTACCGGCGGATGCAGCCTGCCCTGCGCCTGAGCGCCTGGGTGCGTCTGCTGGCGCTGACGGCGACCTACCCCGATCGCCCGTTCGAGGCACGGACGATCGCCCGCACTCCGAACAAGTCGTCGCGCCGCGTCGCCGTGGCCACGGTCGGGCCCCTCGACCTCGATCCCGACGTCCGCCAGCAGGTGGCGACCGAGCACCTGTGTACCCTCATCGACCTGTTTCGCCGCGGCATGTGCGAGCCCCTGCCCCTCTACTGCAAGACGTCCGCCGCCTACGCGGCTGACCGCGCCCAGGGTCGCGACCCGGACGAGGCGGCCCTGGCGGCGAAGAAGGAGTGGGAGTCGCGCCCCGACTGGGATTGCGAGAACCGCGCCAAGGAACACCTGTTCGTCCTCGGGGAGGAGTTGCCGTTCCCGGACATGGTGAGGCGCTCGGGCGCGCCGGGGGCCGGCGAGGGTTCCCTGCTCGACCCGCCCGAGCCCCACCGGTTCGGCCTGTACGCGCGCGTGCTGTGGGACGCGCCGTTGGAGCACGAGAGGCTGAAGCTGCAGTGACGTCGGCGGGCGGGGCGGGGAACGAGAACGCGTGGGTCCCGCCCTTTGACGTGTGCGGACCGCTCCCGAGCGGCACGACCTTGCTCGAAGCGAGCGCGGGCACCGGCAAGACCTTCACCATCGCCGCGCTCACGGCCCGTTACATAGCGGAGGCCGGCCTGCCGGTCGACCGTCTCCTCGTCATCACCTTCACCCGCATGGCCACCGGGGAGCTGCGCGAGCGGGTGCGCGAGCGGTTAGTGACCGCCTTCGATGGCCTGGTCGACATCCTGGCGGGCCGGGCGATCCACGACGACGAGATCGTGCAGCTCCTCGCCGCCGTGCCCCGGCCCGAACAGGAGCTCCGGTGCGAGCGGCTGGCCAAAGCGATCGGCGACTTTGACGCTGCGACCATCGAGACGACGCACGGGTTCTGCCTGCAGGTCCTCTACGGCCTGGGCACGGCGGGGGATGTCGACCGCGACGTCGTACTCGTCGAGGACGTGCGCGATCTGATCGACGAGGTCGTCGACGACCTCTACCTCCGCAAGTTCGCCCACCGCCCGAGCGCCATCGACTTCTCCCATGAAGAGGCCGGGAAGGTCGCCCGCAAGGTGCTCGACATCCCGGACGCAGAGCTGGTGCCGCCGTGGTCCGACGGTGACGACCTCGAGGCGACGCGCCGCCGCTTCGCCGGCCGCGTGCGCGAGGAGATGGACACCCGCAAGCGCGCGCAGAAGATCCTCACCTACGACGACGTGCTCCTCCGCCTCCGCTCCACCCTGCGTGATCCGACCCGGGGGTCGCTGGCCCGGGCCCGCCTGCGCGAGCGCTACGACGTGGTCCTGGTCGACGAGTTCCAGGACACGGACCCGGTGCAGTGGGAGATCATGCACAGCGCGTTCGGCGGCGAGGGCAAGACGCTCGTCCTCATCGGCGACCCCAAGCAGGCGATCTACGCCTTCCGCGGTGCGGACGTGTACACCTACCTCAAGGCGAGATCCGAAGTGAGGTCCACCTGGACGCTGGGAGAGAACTGGCGCAGCGACAAGGGGCTGCTCGACGCCTACGACGCCTTGTTCGACGGTGCCCAGCTCGGTCAGTCCGGAATCAGGTACCGCACCGTCACCGCCGCGCCCCCGAACGTCAAACCCCGTTTGCTGGGGGCGCCCATCGCCGCTCCCCTGCGCGTCCGGGTTCTGCACGCCGCCGACCGCCTGGTGCCCTCCTATCAGGGCAAGGTCAAGGCACCCGAGGCGCGCGAGCTCATCGCCCGGGACCTGGCCGCGCAGACGGTCGAGCTCCTCGTGGCCCGGCCCGAGGTCGTGACCAGGCGACGCGACGGGACCGAGGTGGGGCGCCACTGTCTGCACCCCGGCGACGTCGCCGTGCTGGTCAGGTCCAACCGGCAGGCGTCGACTGTGTGCGACGCGCTGCACGCGGCAAACGTGCCGGCGGTGATCGGCGGAGCCGGGTCGGTCTTCGGGTCCCTGCCCGCGCGGGAATGGTTGCGGCTGCTCGAAGCGCTCGAGCAGCCGGCGGCGGGTGACCGCGCCTCGCTGGTCGCCCTCACCCAGTTCATCGGATGGACTGCGGAGGAGGTGGCGGACAAGGACGACCTGGAGCGTTGGGAGAACCTCCACGGCTGGTTGCACACGTGGGGTCGCATCCTGCGCGATCAGGGCGTCGCCACCCTCTACGAGACGATCAGCAACGCCAGCGACGTACCAGCCCGCGTCCTGCGACGAGCGTCAGGCGAGCGGTTCATGACCGACCTGCGCCACGTCGCCCAGCTCCTGCACGAGGCGGCTGTCACCGAGGGCGTCGGGCCCACCGCATTGGCGAATTGGCTGGGGCGGCGGATCCTGGAGGCCGACCGCGACAACGAGAACGAAGAGCGGACGCGCCGGCTCGAGTCGGACGCACAGGCGGTCCAGGTCATCACGGTGCACCGGAGCAAGGGCCTGGAGTTCCCGGTCGTGCTCGTTCCCTATGCCTGGGACGGCTGGAAGTTCCGCATCGACGTCCCGGTCTTCCACGATCCCGACCACGGCGGCGAGCGCACCATCGACGTGGGGTGTCCGGGGCCTAGCGTGACCGCCCACAAGAACCTCCAAGATGGCGAGGAACAGGGCGAAGCGCTGCGGCTGCTCTACGTCGCGCTGACACGTGCCTGCCATCAGGCGGTGTTGTGGTGGGCCGGGTCGAAGGACACCAAGAACTCGTCGTTGTCGCGCCTCCTCTTCGACCGTGGCCCTGACGGCGAGGTGGCGGCGGACGGTGCCCGGACGCCGTCGGACGACACCGTCGTGGCGGCCTTCGGGGCGCTCGGACCCGACGACGTGGTCTCGGTCGAGAGGGTCGAGCATCCACCGGAGCTCCACTGGCAGCACGAGTCCGACAGCGAGGCCGACCTCGCGGTCGCCGAATTCCTCCGCACGCTCGACTCCGACTGGCGACGGGTCTCGTACTCGTCGATCACGCGGGGCGCCCACGATGAGCCGGCCATCGCCAGCGAGTCCGAAGAGGAGCTGACCGTGGACGAGGAGACGCTTGGCGCACCCACCTGGCCCGTGGCCGCCGACAAGGTACCAGGAGGCGAGGAGGAGGCCCGCCTCCGGTCGGTGCCCCTCGCGCTGGCGGGCATGCCGGGCGGGGCCTTGGTCGGCACGTTGATCCACAGCGTCATGGAGCGGATTGACTTCGACGCGGCGGACCTCGCCGCCGAGGTGGCCGGCGTCGTCGACCACGAGCTGGCGTACTTCAACGTCGATGTCGGCCGCCCCGAGGACGTCGTCGAGGGGCTGTGCCGGGCCATTGCGTCGCCGCTCGGCCCCTTGGCGGAGGGCCAGCGCCTGTCCGACGTGGCACGCAGCGATCGGCTCGACGAGCTCTCCTTCGAGCTCCCCCTGGTGGGGGGCGACGACCCCACCGACGCCGGAAGCGCTCTCCGCGTCACCGACATCGCGGACCTGCTCCTCGACCTGCTCCAGCCGGGCGATCCGGTCCGGGCCTACGCCGACCGCCTGCGCGATCTGCCCCTCGTCGAGGACCCCCTGCGCGGGTACCTGAACGGCAGTCTCGACCTCGTGCTACGGCTCCCCAACGGCCGGTTCGTGGTGGCGGACTACAAGACGAACAAGCTCGGTCCGCCGGCGGAGACCCTCACGGCCTGGCACTACCGCCCCGACGCGATCGCCGACGAAATGGCCGACGCCCACTATCCGCTCCAGGCGTTGCTCTACACCGTCGCCCTCCACCGGTACCTGCGCTGGCGCCTGGCCGCGTACGACCCCGCCACCCACCTCGGCGGTGCTCTCTATCTGTTCCTGCGCGGCATGAGCGCCGTCGAGCCCACCGCCGTGGCGGGCACGCCCTGCGGCGTGTGGTCGTGGTGCCCGACGCCGCAGCTCGTCGGCGCGTTGAGTGACCTCTTCGACGTGGGTCCGCGCCGGTGACGACGGTCGAGGATCTCGGCGCGGCCATGGACCGCTACGACGCGTCGCTTGCCGTCGGGGCCGTAGGGCCGCTCCGCGCCTTCAACGAAGCAGGCATCCTCTCCGCGTCCGACGTCCACGTGGCGCGCCGCCTGTCGCAGCTCGCCGGCACGACCGCCGACGACGTCGGCCTGGGCGTCGCCTTCGCCTCCCGGGCGCCGCGGCTGGGTCACGTCTGCGTGGATCTCCGGACGATCCGTCACACGGCGAGCAGTGACCTCGACCTCCCGACCGACGTCGACGCCCTGCCCTGGCCCAATCCGGCGGCCTGGCTGGACGCCCTGGCGCAGAGCCCGCTGGTCGGGGACGATCGCCCGCTCTACCTGGCCGGGACGAACCTGTACCTGAACCGCTTGTGGCTCGACGAGCGCCAGGTGGCCACGGATCTCATCACCCGTGCGGGGACGCCGGTCGACGGTGTCGACCTGGAGCTGTTGCGCACGGGCGTGACGCGCTTGTTCAAGGAGGAGGACCCCGGCGACGCCGACCCGGACCACCTCCAGCCCCTGGCGGCCGCGGCCGCCGTGCTGCGCCGGGTGTCGGTGATCGCAGGCGGCCCGGGCACGGGGAAGACCACGACGGTGGCGCGCCTGCTGGCCCTGCTCGAGGAGCAGGCAGCAGCGGCGGGAGGGACACCGCCGCTCATCGCGCTGGCCGCTCCCACGGGCAAGGCCGCCCTGCGCCTCGAGGAAGCGGTGCGGCACGAGACGACACGTCTCGGCCTCGACCCGGGTGTCGTGGAGCGGCTCCACGCGCTCGCGCGGCGTGACCCTGCACCGGCTCCTCGGGCGGTCCGGGGGCAACCGGACCCGATTCCGGCACAACCGGTCGAATCCGCTGCGCCACGACGTGGTCGTCGTGGACGAGACCTCGATGGTCTCGCTGTCGATGATGGCGCGGCTCTTGGAGGCGCTGCGCGCTGACGCCCGGCTCATCCTCGTGGGTGACCCCGAGCAACTCGCCTCGGTCGAGGCCGGCGCGGTGCTCGGCGACATCGTGGGCCCCGCATCCCGCGCCCTTCAGATGGGGGGCGCGGTCAGGACGCAGCTCGAGGCGGTCACCGGCCACCCGATCCCCGACCGAGATGCCGGCGCAGGCTCGCCGATCGGCGACGGCGTGGTGGTCCTCCGTCACGTCCGGCGTCACAAAGGCGCCATCGCCACGTTCGCGCGGGCCGTCCAGGCCGGCGATGCGGACGCGGCGCTGGCGGCGCTGACCGCCCTGGACTCGAACGTGACCTGGATCCCCCTCGATGCCTCCGATCCGGACGTCGCCGACGAGCTCGGGGTGATCCACTCCCGGGCGGTCGAAAGTGGCCGCATCGTCATCGAGGCCGCCCGCGCCGGCCAGGCCGAGGTCGCCCTCGACGCCCTCCAGGGCTTCCGTCTCCTCTGCGCGCACCGACGTGGCCCCGAAGGGGTGCGGACGTGGACGAGTCACATCGAGCACTGGCTCGAGACGGAGGTCGAGGGCTTCGCCACGGGGGAGGGTTGGTATCTCGGCCGGCCGCTGATCGTCACGGAGAACGACTACTCGCTCGATCTCTTCAACGGCGACATCGGGGTCGTCGTGAAGGGTGCGGTTCGAGCGATGGAGGCCGCCTTCCGGCGAGGTGCCGAGGTGCTCCCGGTGAGCACCACCCGCCTGGCCGCCGTCGACACCGTCTACGCCATGACGGTGCACAAGAGCCAGGGATCCCAGTTCGAGGAGGTCGCCTTCCTGCTCCCCGCCGCCGACTCGCGCCTCCTCACTCGTGAGCTGCTCTACACGGCGGTGACCAGGGCTCAGGAGCGCCTGATCCTGGTCGGCACCGAGGAGCTGATCCGGGCGGCCATCGAGCGGCCGATCACCCGGGCGTCGGGCCTGCGGGGTGCGCTGTGGGGCGACGGGGCTGGGCCGGGCTGATCCGTCTTCCTCCGCCGGATTCGGCGTTTCGGGGGGAGAGTGGGCTCCGCCGGCGCAGAATTTCGCCGAATTTGCCGGTTCAGGCGAGAATTTCACCTGCTCTCACGCCAATTCCAGCAGGGACTCAGGTGAAATTCAGCACCCTGGCCCAGAATATCTTTGACACGACTCCGTAACAAAAGCGGAGCCTGAGTGAAAAACAAAGGGTGACGATGAAGATTCTGGTTCTCGGAGGAGACGGCTACCTCGGTTGGCCGACCGCCCTGCACCTGTCGGTCCTCGGGCATCAGGTCACCGTCGTCGACAACCTCGTCCGGCGTGAGTACGACCGCGAGATGGGTGTCGACAGCCTGGTGCCCATCGCGCCCCTCCAGGACCGCGTGACAAAGTGGGAGCAGATTTCCGGGCACGCCGTCGACGTCCGCATCGGGAACCTGACCGACGCCGCGTTCACCTACAGCGTGGTCGCCGAGGCCCAGCCCGACGCCATCGTCCACTTCGGCGAGCAGCGCTCCGCTCCCTACTCCATGATCGACCGCGAGCACGCGGTCTACACGCAGGTGAACAACGTCGTCGGCAACCTCAACGTCATGTACGCCATTCAGGAGATCGACCCCGAAATTCACTTGGTCAAGCTGGGCACCATGGGGGAGTACGGCTACCCCAACATCGACATCGAAGAGGGCTACATCGAGATCACCCACAAGGGCCGCACCGACGTCCTGCCCTACCCCAAACAGCCGGGTTCCTTCTACCACCTGTCCAAGGTGCACGACAGCCACAACATCATGTTCGGCTGCCGCATCTGGGGCCTGCGTGCCACCGACCTGAACCAGGGGATCGTCTACGGGCAGTCGACCGCGGAGACCGACCTCGATCCCGTGCTGGCCACCCGCTTCGACTACGACGGCGTCTTCGGCACCGTCCTCAACCGCTTCTGCGTGCAGGCGGTCACCGGCCACCCGTTGACGGTCTACGGCGCCGGCGGCCAGACCCGCGGCATGCTCAACGTCCGCGACACGCTGGCCTGCGTCACCCTGGCCCTCGAGAACCCGGCCGAGCGCGGCGAGTTCCGCGTCTTCAACCAGTTCACCGAGTCCTTCTCCGTGCGCGACATGGCACTCATGGTCCAGAGGGTCTGCCCGACCCGCGTGGACATCGCCGAGGGCCTGTCCAACCCGCGCGTCGAGCGCGAGGAGCATTACTTCCAGGCCGCCAACACCAAGCTGCTCGACCTCGGCCTGCAGCCGCACTTGCTGACTGACGACGTCATCCGGGGGATCCTCGGCCTGATCGAGCGCTATCGCGACCGGGTGGACCTGCGGGCCATCGCCCCGACAGTGCAGTGGCGCTCCAGCGCCAGCACGCTGGCGACGAAGGACGCCTCGTCGAACTCGTCCTTCCTCGCGGTGTAACGCAGCAACTGCGGCTGTAGCTTCTTGTGGCGATGTCGCCACGCAGGCCACGCCGCCGCGCGCGCCGTCGATCGACCGCCCGGCCGGTTCTCTACCTCGTCGCCGCGGCGGTCGTCGTCGCGTTGCTCGTCGGTGGATTGACCCAGGTCTCGAGCCAGTCCCATGGCTACGACGCCCTTTCGGATCGCGCGCTGGCCGCGCAGGGCGCGGTCGTGGCCGACCAGTCCAACGACACCTCGGCCGTTGTGCGCAGCCTGGTCTCCGACATGCAGGGACAGAGCCGGCAGGTGCTCCAGGCCAGCCTCGACAGCGCGGTGCAGCAGACGGCGGACGAGTCCTCCCGGGCCGCCCTGGCCGCCGCGTCGACTGCGGATGGGTCACTCGGGTCCGCATTCGCCACCGTCTTCGCCGAGCGCGCCCAGTCCGTCAGTGAGCTGCGCGCCGCCATCGACGGCTTCCTCGGCATGCAGTCGCTGCCGCCCTATGGATCGTCCGCCGCCGGCTCCTTTGTCCCCACGGCGTCGGTCAATTCGCTGTCGCCGTCCCAGACCACCAACCGCATTGCCGCCGCCGGCGCGTTGCTGGCCCGCTCGGACCGGCTTTACCGCTCGGTGCGCGCGTCCCTGGGCGCGGCGGCCGGGCATGCCCGCCTGCCGGCGTCGGTCTGGGTGGCCGACCCGCAGCAGTGGGAGCTCGGGAGCGTCGCCACCGAGGTGGACCTGATCGCCACCTCTCCCACCTTGCTCGCGTCGCACTACGTCGTGCTGCGCACCGTCCGTCTCGACCCGCCCGCGCTCCCGACGCCCCAGGGGGTGGCGGCCGGCGTCGCGGTCCTCAGTCCGGTGTCGCAGTTGGGCGTCACCGTGGTGCTGAGCAATCAGGGGTCGGTGGACGAACCGCGGGTGTCGGTGCGTTTCACCTTGGCCGACCAGACTTCGGGTGCCACCGTGTCGCACACCGAGACGGCGGGGGCGGCTCTGGGGGCCTCGGTGACCTTGCCGACGGTCGCGTTCGAGGTGAAGCCGGGCACCACCTACGTGCTCACGGTGGCAGTGATCCCGCCGACGGGCCAGACCCTGTTGGCGGGCACGACGGTCCAGCAGACCCTCCAGATCGCCCCCGGCACCTGAGGGGGCCACCCCGCGTGTCGACCGCACGCACATGGTGGTCATAGGATCCAGAGGCACCAAGACCAGGAACTGGAGGGCCAACCCGTGGCCGAGAGCATCACGATCACGGACAATCGCAACGGCGAGTCCATAGAGATCCCGCTCGTCAACGGCGGTGTATCGGCCGAGGAGTGGGCCAAGCTGCTGCCCGGCATCTGGTTCTACGACCCCGGTTTCATGTCGACGGCGGCCTGTGAGAGCTCCATCACCTACCTCGACGGCGACGTCGGCATTTTGCGGTACCGCGGCTATCCCATTGAGCAGCTGGCCGAGAGCTCGACCTACCTGGAGGTGGCCTACCTCCTCCTCAACGGCGAGCTGCCCAGCGAGGACCAATTCGAAGCCTGGAAGCACGACGTCACGTACCACACGTTCATCCACGAGAACGTGCGCAAGCGGTTCCTCGAGGGCTTCCACTACGACGCCCATCCGATGGGCATGCTCGTCTCCGCCGTCGCCGCCCTGTCGACCTTCTACCTCGACGCCAAGGACATCTTCGACCTCGAGTCGCGCAACAAGCAGATCGTCCGGCTCATCGCCAAAATGCCCACCCTGGCCGCCGCCGCCCACCGCTTCAGCGTGGGCATGCCCTTCGTCTACCCGGACAACTCGCTCGACTTCGCCCCGAACTTCCTCTCCATGCTCTGGAAGGTGGCCGAGCCTCGCTTCGAGGCCGACCCGGTCCTCGCCCGCGCCCTCGACGTCCTCTTCATCCTCCACGCCGACCACGAGCAGAACTGCTCGACCACGGCCATGCGGGTGGTGGGGTCGTCGCACTCGGACCCCTACTCGGCCACGGCAGCCGCCGCGGCCGCGCTGTACGGCCCACGCCACGGCGGGGCCAACGAGGCCGTCATCCGGATGCTGACCGATATCGGCAGCATCGACAACGTGCCGGAGTTCATCGACGCGGTGAAGGCCGGCCACGGCGCTCAGCGCCTCCAGGGCTTCGGCCACCGCGTCTACAAGAGCTACGACCCTCGGGCGAAGATCATAAAGCGGACGGCAGACGAGGTCTTCGAGGTCACCGGGAAGAACCCCTTGCTCGACATCGCACTGAAGCTCGAGGAGATCGCGCTGAACGACGAGTACTTCACGTCGCGGCGCCTCTATCCGAACGTCGACTTCTACTCGGGCCTCATCTACCAGGCCATGGGCTTCCCGCTCGAGATGTTCCCCGTCCTCTTCGCCATTCCCCGCACCGCCGGCTGGCTGGCCCACTGGCAGGAGATGCTCGACCAGGACTCCAAAATCGCCCGCCCCCGCCAGCTCTACATCGGGACCGAGGAGCGCGACTACGTCCCCATGGGGGCGCGCTAGGCGCGCCGCAAGCGGGCCAGGCCCTCCTGGGCCAGCGATACGCAGAGCCGGCCCGCCCGGTCGAAGAGGAACCCGCGGGCCAGGCCCCGACCGCCAGCCGCCACCGGCGAGTCCATGTCGTAGAGCATCCAGTCGTCGGCCCGGAACGGGCGGTGGAACCACATGCAGTGGTCCAGGCTGGCCCCCATGAATTGCGGGTCGTCCCAGCGCACGTCGTGCGGCATCAGGACGGTGTCGAAGAGCGACATGTCCGAGGCGTAGGTCGCCACGCAAGCGTGCAGCAACGGGTTCTCGGGCAGCTCCCCGTCGGCCCGGAGCCACAGGCGGTGGTACGGCTCCCCGCCGGCCCCCTTGCGGTGCCACGGCAACTCGCCGATGTGACGCTGGTCTATCGGGTGGGGCCGCTCGAACCACTCGGCGCGCTCCTCCCTCCAGGGCTGCAGGCGTTCGAACAGCGTCGGCAGGGTCTCGGGATCGGGCACCTCGGGCATGTCGAACTGGTGGTCGATCGCACTTTCCTCGTGGTCGTGGAAGGAAGCCTCCAGATTGAAGATCGCCCGCCCGTGCTGAACGGCGACCACCCGCCGCGTGGTGAACGACTTCCCGTCACGGATGCGGTCCACCTCGTAGAGGATGGGCACCGTCGGGTCGCCGGGCCGCAGGAAGTACGAGTGCAGCGAGTGCACGCGGCCGTGCTCGACAGTGCGTCCCGCCGCCATGAGGGCCTGCCCGGCCACCTGGCCGCCGAAGACGCGCTGGCGCTCTTCGTTGGGCTGGGTGCCCCGGAAGATGTTGACCTCAATGGGTTCGAGGTCGAGCAGGTTGACGAGGAACTCCAGCGACTCGCTCATCCGCTCATGATCGCAGGCGGCGAGGACCGGCGTATCGGGCCGCGCCGCGGCTACCCTGCGCCGTCGTGGCGTCCGGTCAGCTCGTGTTCCCCCCTGGATTCGTCTGGGGTGTGGCGACAGCGGCGCACCAGATCGAGGGCGGCAACGTCAACAACGACTGGTGGGCTTGGGAGCACGAGCCGACGTCGGGGACGGCCGAGCCGAGCGGCGACGCGTGCGACTCCTTCCACCGATGGCGCGAGGACGTCCAGCTGGTGGCCGACATGGGACTGGGCGCCTATCGCTTCTCGCTCGAGTGGAGTCGCATAGAGCCCGCGGAGGGTGAGTTCTCCGTGGCCGCGCTCGAGCACTACCGGCGCGTGTGTGCCGCCTGCCACGGCCGCGGCATCGCGCCCGTGGTCACGTTCCACCACTTCACCACCCCACGCTGGCTCTCCGACCGGGGTGGCTGGGAGGCGCCGGATGCCCCCCAGCTCTTTGCCCGGTTCGTGAGCCGGGCCGCCGCCCACCTCGGTGACCTCATCGGCTGGGCCTGCACCATCAACGAGCCCAACGTGGTCGCCGTCATGGGGTACTTCCAAGGTGAGTACCCCCCGGGCGTGAAGGAGGACTTCACCCGTTACGGCGCGGTGAACGAGGCCATGGTGCGGGCCCACCGTCTGGCCGTCGAGGAGCTGCGCGCCGCGCCGGGTGACTTTCCCGTCGGCCTGACGCTGTCGATGGCGGAGATCACGGCCGAGGAAGGGGGCGAGGCTCTGCGCGACGGCGCCGAGGAGATGCTCGAGAACGTCTTCTTGCGCGCCACCGACGGGGACGACTTCGTCGGGGTGCAGTGCTACACCCGCATGCACTTCGGGCCCGACGGCCTGGCACCCAACGACCCGGACGTCCCGGTGACCCAAATGGGCGACGAGCGCTGGCCCCAGGCGGTCGAGCACACGGTGCGCCGGGCCGCCTCAGTGAGCGGGCGGCCGGTCGTGGTGACCGAGAACGGCATCGCCACGACTGACGACACCGAGCGCATCGCGTTCCTGACCGAGGCGCTGGCCAGCGCGCACCGCTGCCTGGAGGAGGGGATCGACCTCCGGGGGTACTTCGTCTGGAGCCTGCTCGACAACTTCGAGTGGCACCTCGGCTACGGGCCGAAGTTCGGCCTGGTGGCGGTGGCACCGGGCACCTTCGAGCGACGGCCCAAGCCCAGCGCGCACTGGTACGGCGAGGTGGCCCGCACCAACCGCGTGTTCACAGCGGGCCACTAGGCGGCTGACGGGGGGCCAATTGGAGCTGGGACTAGGGTGAGCGCCGTGCCACTTCCGGACCCGGGTCTTGGTAGGCGATCGCGGGGTTGGCGTGCCTGAGGGCCGCGTGTCCGAGAGCAAGGAGCACCGGCCGTTGGCGCACATCTGGTCGTCGGATGAGCCGCTGGTGACCCGGGTCCGCCAGGTCATGGCGCACCCGTCGAGCCTGAAGCTGTTCAAGTACGCCGGAGTCTCGGTGATATCGACCGCGGTGTCACAGATCACCCTGCTGCTGGTGTATGGCGTCTTCCACTGGCTATCCGCCGTCCCGGCCAACATCCTGGCCAACGTTCTGGCCACTGTCCCCTCCTACACGCTCAACCGGCGCTGGGTCTGGGGCAAGGGGGGCAAGTCGCATTTCTGGCGAGAGGTCGTGCCGTTCTGGGTGCTCGCCTTCGTCGGGCTGGCCTTCTCGAGCCTGGCCGTGTGGCTGGCGGAACAATTCGCCCACCATCACCACCTGACCCATGCCAGCACGTCGCTGCTTGTCAATGCGGCCAACCTGCTGTCCTTCGCCATCCTGTGGATCGCGAAGTTCGTGATCTACAACAAGCTCTTCCACGTGGAGCCCATCGAGTACGAGGAGCACCACTCCGAGAAGGTGGCGGAGGCCGAAGCGGCCGAGCAGATCGCGTGAGTCAGCCGACCAGAGGGGAGGGCGGGCAGGCGGGCGCTCAGTCCCTGAAGTTGGTGAACTGGAGCGGGATCCCGAAGTCCTCCGCTTTGCACTTCGCGATGACCTCCTGGAGGTCGTCCCGCTTCTTGCCGCTGACCCGGAGTTGATCGCCCTGCGTCTGCGAGGAGACGCCCTTCAGCCCGAGGTCCTTGATGAACTTGTTCAGCCGCTTGGCGTGGTCCGGGGAGATGCCGGCTCGGATGGCGATCTTCTGCCGGGCGGCACCCTTCGACGCCTCCTCCAGCTTGCCGTCGTCGAGCGCTTTCAAGGAGACCTGGCGCTTGACCAGCTTCTCGTCGAGCACCTGGTGCAGCGCACGCAGGCGATCCTCGGTCGAGGAGTGCAGGACGAGCTCGCCCTCACCCATGTCGATGCTCGAGTCGGTGTTCTTGAAGTCGTAGCGCGTGGCCGCCTCCCGGTTGGCCTGGTCGACCGCGTTGCGCACCTCTTGCATGTCGACTTCGGAGACGATGTCAAACGTGGGCATGGCGCCAGCGTACCGGCGCCTTCCGGGCGGACCGGGCCGCCGCCGGCGGCTAATGTCGCCCGCTGCGGGTCGGTGTCCGAGTGGCCAAAGGAAGCAGGCTGTAAACCTGCCGGTTAACACCTACGGAGGTTCAAATCCTTCCCGGCCCACGACACTTCCCGGCCCACGCAGCAACCCGGGGCTTCGCCGCCAGTTCCGGACCAGCCTTGGCCCGCCCCCGGGGGGCCGTTACAATGAGGTTTCGGATCGATTGCGGGCACGTGCTCCCCGGCGCGGCCCTCCCCTTCCCGGGCCGTGGCGCCCGGCACAACGGAACGAGACGGACAGCCGAGTGGACCACAGCGCAGAGTCCCCACCAGAGGTCCTGGACCTCGTCGGTACGCGCCTGAGCCGTGTGTCCATGCGGGCGGAGGCGCTGCGCCTTCGGTTCACGCCGCGCTTCACACTGACCGAGCGCGTGGAGGCAGAGCAGGGCGACCCCGACGACTGGTCGTTTCTGCGCCGCCCCGCGCTCCTCGGCTTCGTCGCCATCCTCTCCATCTGCATCGGCGCCTCGTTGCCGAGCTCACCCTTCAAGCTCGGGGGATGGATGGGCGGCACATGGTTCTTCGGCGAGGCGAACTGGCCGACGAACGCGCTGATGCTGCCGGGCGTGGTGGCCGTCTACGGCGGCATGGTGCTGCTCGTGCGCGTCTGGTTCGGCCTGTACCAGGCGCTGCGGGCGCGGCCCGGCGTGCCCATCCCGCCCCTGGCCTACATGCTTGCCCTGTGGATCCTCCCGCTCCTGGCGGTGGCCCCCCTCTTCAGCCGCGACGTGTTCTCCTACGCGGCCCAAGGCGAGATGATGAGCCACCACATCAACCCGTACCACTACGGCCCGGGCACGCTCGGCTCGGGTCCCTACGTGTCCGGGGTCGACCCGCTCTGGCTCAACACGGCCGCCCCCTACGGGCCGCTCTTCCTCATGCTGGCGGGCTGGTCGGCCTCGCTCAGCTTCCACCACGCGCTCTTCACCATTCTGCTGTTGCGGTTGCAATCCGTGGCCGGCGTGGCCCTCATCGCCTACTGCATCCCCAAGCTGGCCCGCTCCTTCGGGCGCGACCCGGGGCCTGCGTTCGTGCTGGCGGTGCTGAACCCCCTGACCCTGCTGGCCCTCGTCGGGGGGGCGCACAACGACGCGCTCATGGTGGGCCTGCTACTGGCCGGGATCACGGCCGCCCGCTCGCGCCACCCGGTGTGGGGCGTGGTGCTCTGTGCGCTGGCCGCCTCCATAAAGGTGCCCGCCGCCATGGGCATCGTCTACGTCGCCTGGGACTGGGCCGGCGAGGGCGCGGACTGGCGGGCGCACGCCCGCATGCTCGTGCGCTCCGGCCTCATCACCGTCGCCGTCATGGGCTTCCTCTCGCTCGTCTCGGGGCTCGGCTGGGGCTGGATCGCCAACCTCGGGACGCCCGGCACGGTGCGCTCATGGATGGCGCCGGCCACCGCCGTCGGCCTGCTCATCAGCGGCAGCGCCCACGTCGTCGGCATCGGTGTGAGCCTGGCCGGCGTGCTCACGCTGACCCGGGCCATCGGCCTGCTCGGCGCGGCCGCCATCGCGCTCTACTGCCTGCGCCACCGGGAGCAGCTCGGCCTGCTCAGCGCGCTCGGTATCACGATGCTGAGCTTCGTGGTTCTCGGCCCCGTCGTACAGCCCTGGTATCTCACCTGGGGGATCATCATCGTGGCGCCCGTGGTAGCCGGGCGGCGCATGCTCTACCCCGTGCTCGCGTTGTCGATAATCGTGCCCTTCATCGGCCTGACGGGTGGGGCCGACCTGCTGACCCAGCTGGTGCACACCGACCCGGTCAGCATGGTGTTGGCCGTCATGGTGCTGTGGGCCGTGGCCATCGTGCCGCTCGGGCACTGGACGACGTCGTGGCGGATCGACACCTCCCGCCTGGTGCTCCCGGCGCACCAGCACCAGAGCGCGGCGTTCGAGTCCTTGAGTCCGTAGGGCCGCCGACCGGGCTCTACAACAGGCGCTGGAGTTCGACCACGTCCAGCCACTGGCGGTGCTTGCGCCCCACCTCGCGCTCGACCCCGACCAGCTCGAAGCCGGCCGCCTGGTGCAGCCCGATGGACGTCTCGTTGTGGCCGGCGATGCGGGCGATGACCGAGTGGAAGCCGTGGGCCGACGCCAGGACCAGCAGCTCGGCCAGGAGCGCCTTGCCCACCCCACGACCGCGCTGGGCCCGGTCGACGTAGACGGAGTTCTCGCACGTGGCCGAGTAGCCCGAGCGCTCGTGGAAGGACGACAGGGAGCCGAAGCCGAGCACGATTTCGCCGTTGGCCCCGGCATGCCCCGCCGTCCAGGGCCTGGGCTCGGGCTCGGCGACGGCGACGAGGGCCGGATGCACCCCGCTGTGCTCGAGGATCCAGGCCTCCTGCTCGGCCCGGGTCCGGGGCACCATGTCGAAGGTGTTGGTGCTGTCGGTGACCTCGACGTTGTAGATGGCCCGGATGGCCTCGGCGTCGGCCAGCTCGGCGAGTCGGATCCGCATCGGCCGATGGTACTGTTGACGTGCTGAAACCCCGGGGAGCGGACGCAGCCCGCACCGCCCCCTGGCTATCATTGAACGTCGCGGAAGGAACCCGCGGCGCCCCCTTAGCTCAGTCGGCAGAGCACAGCCATGGTAAGGCTGGTGTCGTCGGTTCGATTCCGACAGGGGGCTCGCCCATGGCGGCGTAGCTCAGTTGGTCAGAGCACACGGCTCATAATCGTGTTGTCGCGGGTTCGAGTCCCGCCGCCGCTACCAGGCCCGGGGCGGTATCCCGGGGCAGCGACCAGGAAGGATTGGCAGATGCCGAAGAACGAGAAGAGGGTCCAGGTCACGCTGGCCTGCGAGGTGTGCAAGCGCCGCAACTACATCACGACCAAGAACAAGCTCAACGACCGTGAGCGGATCGAGATGAAGAAGTACTGCCGCTGGGACCGCCAGCACACCCTGCACAAGGAGACCCGCTGAGCCACCGAGGCGCGGCCGGTGCTACTCTGAAAGGCCGTTCCCCAGGTCAGGGGGAAGAACCACCGGCCCGACGGCAACCGAAGGCACCCCACCGAGGGCAGTAGCTCAACTGGTAGAGCACCGGTCTCCAAAACCGGCGGTTGGGGGTTCGAGTCCCTCCTGCCCTGCCCTGGACGTAAACACCCGACAAGAGATGTTGTGAGGCGAGAGCCGTGAACCGCGAGACCAAGCGCATGATGCAGCGCCAAGGGCAGATCGAGGCCGATGGGACTCCTTCTACGCGGCGCGCCTCCACGGCGACCCAGACCAAGGCCCAGCCCCGGACCTCGAAGGGCCCCTCGGGTCGCAAGCGCACCACGCCGGTCCAGTTCGTCCGCGAGGTGCGCGACGAAATGCGTCAGGTGGCCTGGCCGTCGCGCGCCGAGTTGATCAACTACACCTCGGTGGTATTCACGACGCTGATCATCATGATCGCCCTGATCTTCGCCCTCAACCTCGGCTTCGGGAAGCTCATCACGCTTCTCTTCACGAAGTAGGCGTCCGACATGAGCGACATGACGCACTCGGATGCGGAGGAGGCACTGGTGAACGGCGACGCCGAGGACGTGGAGGAGGCGCTCGCGTCCGAGCGGGCGGAGGCCGAGGCCGCGCCCGAGGAGGCGGCCATGTCCCTGGCGCCGGATGAAGTGGCGCCGGATGAAGTGACGGCAGAGGAAGTGACGGCGGAAATTGGTGGAAGCGGCCGAGGTGATTGAGACCGTGCTCGAAGAGATCGACGAGGCCGTGAGCGAGGCCATCGCCGAGGAGGTGGCCGAGGAGGCCGCCCTCGTCGAGGAGATCGTCGAGCAGGCCGTGCTCGAGTCGCTGGCCGAGGAGGGGTTGCCGGAGGACGTACAGGAGGCGATAGCTGAGGGCATCGCCGAAGAGGTGGCGGAAGAGGTCGCAGTGGAGATCGTGGAGGAGATCGTCGAGGATCTGGTCGAAGAGGCCGTGCTCGAAGCGGTCGAGGAGAGGATGGCCGAGGAGGCCGCTGAGGCCATCGCCGAGGAACGAGCCGACGAAATCGTGGCCGAAGTCGCCCAGGGCGAGGCCGCCGAGCCCGACCTGGTGCTCGACGCCACGGCCGCTGCGGGCGAGGGTGAGGATGACGCCGTCGAGCTGGGCGGCTGGGGCCGCGGCGACGAGGAGGAAGAGGAGCCCCTCCCCGTCGAGAGCCCCTACGACCGCCCGGGCCGTTGGTATGTCGTGCACACCTACTCGGGCTACGAGAACAAGGTGCGCTCCAACATGGGCAACGTGGTTGCGTCGCGGGGCATCGAGGACCGGGTCTACGAGGTCGTCATCCCGATGGAGGACGTGGACGAGTTCAAGGGCGGCAAGAAGGTCACCGTCCAGAAGAAGGTGTTCCCCGGTTACCTGCTGGTGCGCTGCGAGCTCGACGACGACACCTGGGGCGCCATCCGCAACACGCCCGGCGTTACCGGATTCGTCGGTCCCGGCACCAAGCCGACCCCGCTGTCGCGCCGCGAGGTCGAGAACATCCTGCAGGTCAAGGTCGAGGGCACGCCCGGTGCCGCACCCAAGCGCAGCCGGGCCCGCCTCGAGTACGAGGTCAATGAGACGGTGCGCGTCAAAGAAGGTCCCTTCGCCGACTTCTCGGGCCAGATTTCGGAGATCAACGAAGACCAGCTCAAGCTCAAGGTGCTGGTCAACATCTTCGGCCGGGAGACGCCGGTCGAACTCGAGTTCAGCCAGGTCGCCAAGCTCTAGGCGACGAAGACGTAAGGAGAGCGTTCTATGCCACCCAAGAAGAAGGTGCTCGCCGTGGTCAAAATCCAGCTCGAGGCTGGTTCGGCCACGCCGGCGCCCCCCGTGGGCACCGCCCTGGGCCCGCACGGTGTCCAGACCATGGAGTTCTGCAAGCAGTACAACCAGGCCACCGAGAGCATGCGGGGCCAGGTGGTGCCGGTCGACATCACCATTTACGAGGACCGCACGTTCAGCTTCGTGCTCAAGACATCACCCACCCCGGTGCTGTTGCGCCAGGCGGCCGGACTGGCCAAGGGTGCCGCGACGACCGGCCGCGAGCAGGTGGGCACCATCACCGACGCCCAGCTGGCCGAGATCGCCAACGTCAAGCTCAAGGACCTGAACACCAACGACCTCGAGGCGGCCAAGAAGCAGGTCGCCGGCACGGCCCGGTCGATGGGCATCAAGGTCGCCGGCTAGCAGGCCGAACGCAGGAAGAGAGAACGTTTATGAGCCAGCACGGCAAGAAGTACAAGGACAGCCTGGGCAAGGTCGACCGCGAGAAGCTCTATGGCGTCGCCGAGGCGGTGGACCTGGTCAAGGAGCTTTCCAGCGCCAAGTTCGACGAGACGGTCGAGCTGGCCGTCCGGCTGGGGGTCGACCCTCGCAAGGCCGATCAGATCGTGCGGGGCACACTCTCGCTGCCCTCGGGCACCGGCCGCACCGTGCGCGTGGCCGTCTTCGCAGCCGGCGAGGCAGCTACCGAGGCCCGAGCGGCCGGTGCCGATGAGGTGGGGGCGGACGACCTGGTGGCCCGCATCAACGGCGGCTTCCTGGACTTCGACATCGCCATCGCCACCCCGGACCTGATGGGCCAGGTCGGCACGCTCGGTCGCGTGCTGGGCCCCCGCGGCCTCATGCCGAACCCCAAGACCGGCACCGTCACCACCGACGTGGGCAAGGCGGTGGGCGAGTTCAAGGGCGGCCGGGTCGAGTACCGCACCGACAAGGTGGGCAACATCCACATCCGCGTCGGCAAGGCGTCGTTCACCCGCGAGCAGCTGGTGGCCAACATCCGGGCGGTCATCGACGAGCTCCAACGGGCCAAGCCGCCGGCCGCGAAGGGCCGCTACTTCCTCTCCGCCACCGTGTCCACGACCATGGGCCCGGGCGTCCACATCGACCCGATCAAGGCCCGCTTCGACGACGAGGAGGAGCTGGCCGTCCCGGCCTGATCCGGCGCCGCCGGCGCCGCCGGCGCCGCCGAACCGACCCGGTCGGAGGGACCCGGCCGTCGGCAGTACACTGCCCCGAACAGCCCGGGCCGCCGCCGGCGGCGCTGGGCACTGAATCCCACGCCAGAGACCTCCGGTGCACCTGCGGGTGCGGAAACGGCCTAACGGGCCGGCCTGACGAGGCGGGACATGCAGCACGGCGGCCTCCGCCGGTGCTGCTCCGTCGCCACCGCGAGATCCTGGCCACCTATCCGGCCGGTCGATCCGGTGGAGGACGAGATGGCAACCCAGAACGCACAGCGAGCGCACAAGGTCGAGGTCGTCGACGAGGTGAAGTCGCGCCTCAGCGGCTCGACCGCCTCCATCGTCAGTGAATACCGCGGCCTGACCGTGGCCGAGCTGGCCACCCTGCGCAACGCGCTCGAGGCGGTCGGCGGCGATTACAAGATCTTCAAGAACACCCTCGTTCGGCGTGCCGTCGACGACAACGACTACCAGCCGCTGTCGGAGTACCTGAGCGGTCCGACGGCGCTGACTTTTGTCCAAGGCGACATCAGCGCCGTGGCCAAGGCGTTGCGCGACTTCTCGCGGACCAACCCGCTGCTGGTGATCAAGGGTGGCCTGGCGGACGGCTCGCTGCTCAGCCCCTCCGACTTGGCCGCACTGGCCGACCTGCCGCCCCGCGAGGTGCTGCTGGCCCGCTTGGCCGGAGCGCTGGCCGCCCCCATGCAACAGATGGCCGGCCTCCTCAAGGCACTGCCGCAGAACCTGGCCTACGGGATCTCGGCGCTCATCGAGCAGCGCGAGGCCGGCGGCGAGGTGTTGCCACCCGCCGAGGAGGCCACGGCTGCTGCACCCGCCGAGGACACGACGGCTGAGGCCGCCGCACCCGCCGAGGCGCCCGCCGCACCCGCCGAGGAGGCCGCGGCAGAGGCTCAGGCACCCGCCGCCGCGCCCGCCGCACCCGCCGTGGATGAGGAGACGCCGGCAGAGCCGGCGGAGGCCGCCGGCGAGGCCGAGGCGGCCGCCACACCCGAAGAATCCGACTGAGTCACGACCAAGACCGAAGGAAAGAAAGAGAGGCCACTTCGATGGCAACCCTGACCAAGGAACAGATCCTCGACGGGATCGCCGATCTGTCGGTGATCCAGCTGAGCGAGCTGCTGAAGGAGTTCGAGGACCGCTTCGGCGTGACCGCGGCGGCCCCGGTGGCCGTGGCGGCTGCGGCGGCCCCGGCCGGCGGCGACGGCGCCGCCGCCGAGGAGGAGCAGTCCGAGTTCGACGTCATTCTGACCGATGCCGGCGACAAGAAGATCCAGGTGATCAAGGAGGTGCGTGCGCTCACCAGCTTGGGCCTCAAGGAGGCCAAGGACCTGGTCGAGGCCGCCCCCAAGCCGGTGATCGAGAAGGCCAACAAGGAAGACGCGGAGAAGGCCAAGGCCGCCCTCGAGGGGGCCGGCGCCTCCGTCGAGATCAAGTAATCCCAGCTCAGGGGCCGGGTCGGGTCTTTTCCGGCCCGGCTCCTCGAGTGGGATCCTTGACGGACGGGTCCGGCACCCTCATACTGTCTGCGACCCTGGGCCCCGGCCCTCTGGGCTGGCGCGGCCAAGGGGTTGTATGCGGACGCGTCCCACGGTAAGCTACATGGTTGCCGTGCGTCCCCGTGTGCTCGATTCCGTAATTCCGCGGTCTCGGCGCGCGCCCGCGCAGACCCAGCCCTGACCCGCCCGTCGATCCCGCCCCGCCCGCAGTCCGTCCCAGTCCCTGCAGTACCCGTATTGCCCTCACCCGGCTTCCACCTGGAGGTGTTGACCGTTGTCTTCACGGTCCCGTAGTCCCGAACGCGTCTCCTTCGCCAATATCGACGAGGCCCTGCCGCTCCCTGATCTGATCGCCATACAGCGCGACTCGTTCCAATGGTTCCTCGACAAGGGCCTGGCCGAGGCGTTCAACGACATCAGCCCGATCGAAGACTTCACCGGGCAGCTGAGCCTCGAGCTCGAGTTCGACCCGACCGACGCCGACCTGCGCCCGCCGCCGAAGTTCTCGGTGGAGGAGTGCAAGGAAAAGGACATGACCTACGCCGCCCCCGTCTTCGTGCGGGCGCGGTTCTTGAACGCCACGACGGGCGAAATCAAGGAGCAGACGGTCTTCATGGGGGACTTCCCGATGATGACCGACCGCGGCACGTTCATCGTCAACGGGACCGAGCGCGTCGTGGTGTCGCAGCTGGTGCGCTCGCCCGGCGTCATCTTCCAGCCCGGCCGTGACGTCAAGACGGTGTTCACCGGGACCATCCACCCCTACCGGGGTGAGTGGATCGAGCTCGACATCGAGGCCAAGCCCGGGAAGGACGTGACGGCGGGGTGCCGCGTGGCCCGCAAGCGCCGCCTGTCGCTGTTCGTGCTGCTGCGCGCCTTGGGGTACGGCGACGAGGCCTTCCTGGACCGCTTCGTGCGCCACTTCGACTTCCTGGAGGGGCAGTGGGAGAAGGAGCGCAACCTGGCGCCGAGCCGGGAAGAGGCCCTGCTCGAGATCTACAAGCGCGCCCGCCCCGGCGAGCCGCTGTCGGCCGAGGCGGCCCGGGTCTACTTCGAGAACGCCTTCTTCAACCCGAAGCGCTACGACCTGACCCGGGTCGGGCGCTACAAGCTGAACCGCAAGCTGGGGCCGGAGATCGACCGGCTGAGCGAGCTGTTCGGGATCGAGATCGAGAAGCCGGCGCCGGACCAGTCGGTGCTGTCCCCGTCGGAGATCCTGGCCTCGGCCACCTACATGCTGCACCTGGCCCTGCACATGGCCGACGGCGAGTCGACCTACCGCATCGACGACCAGGACCACTTCGCCAACCGGCGCATCCGCTCGGTGGGCGAGCTGATCCAGAACCAGGTGCGGGTGGGTCTGTCGCGGATGGAGCGCGTCGTGCGTGAGCGCATGACCACCCAGGACGTCGAGGCCATCACCCCGCAGACCCTGATCAACATCCGGCCCGTGGTGGCCGCGGTGAAGGAGTTCTTCGGGACCTCGCAGCTCTCGCAGTTCATGGACCAGAACAACCCGCTGTCGGGGCTGGCCCACAAGCGCCGTTTGTCGGCGCTCGGGCCGGGCGGCCTGTCGCGGGAGCGGGCCGGCTTCGAGGTGCGTGACGTGCACACGTCGCACTACGGCCGCATGTGCCCGATCGAGACGCCCGAGGGTCCGAACATCGGCCTGATCGGGTCCCTGGCCACGTACGCCCGGGTGAACGAGTACGGCTTCATTGAGACGCCCTACCGGGCGGTGCGGGACGGCCGCGTCACCGACGAGGTGTCCTACCTGGCCGCGGACGAGGAGGAGGAGCACGTCATCGCCCAGGCCAACGCGCCGATCGACGCCGACGGCCGCTTCACCGAGGAGCGCGTCCTGGTGCGGCGTGGCCCGCAAGGGACGGGCGTGCGCATGGGGTCGGTGGGCGGTTCCTACGGGACGACGTCGGAGATCGACTTCGTGCCGCCGTCCGAGGTCGACCTGATGGACGTGTCGCCCAAGCAGATCGTGTCGGTCTCGACCGCGCTGATCCCCTTCGTCGAGCACGACGACGCCAACCGGGCCCTCATGGGCGCCAACATGCAGAAGCAGGCGGTGCCCTTGGTGGTGCCCGAGGCGCCCTACATCGGCACCGGTGTCGAGGCGCGGGCGGCCCGGGATGCCGGCGACGTGCTCCTGGCCGAGGGCAACGGGACCGTCTCGGAGATCTCCGGCGACTCCATCACGGTCGAGTACACCTCCGGGCAGAAGGACCGCTACGGCACGACGCTGGGCCGCAAGGTGTACCGCCTGTCCAAGTTCCGCCGGTCCAACCAGAACACGTGCATCAACCACCGCACGCTGGTGGCCGAGGGTCAGTCGGTGGCGGCGGGCGACCTGTTGGCCGACGGGCCGTCGACCCACAACGGCGAGCTGGCGCTGGGGAAGAACCTCCTGGTCGCCTTCATGCCCTGGGAGGGCTACAACTACGAGGACGCCATCATCCTGTCCGAGCGGCTGGTCCGCGACGACGTGCTGACGTCCATCCACATCGAGGAGCACGAGGTCGACGCCCGCGACACCAAGCTGGGCGCCGAGGAGATCACCCGGGACATCCCGAACCTCTCCGAGGAGATCCTGGCCGACCTGGACGACCGGGGCATCATCCGCGTCGGCGCCGAGGTGGAGCCGGGCGACGTCCTGGTGGGCAAGGTCACCCCGAAGGGAGAGACCGAGCAGACGCCCGAGGAGCGCCTGTTGCGGGCCATCTTCGGCGAGAAGGCGCGGGAGGTCCGCGACACCTCGCTCAAGGTGCCCCACGGCGAGTACGGCAAGGTGATCGACGTGCGCGTCTTCTCGCGGGAGGAGTCCCACGAGTTGCCGCCCGGCGTCAACCAGCTGGTCCGCGTCTACGTGGCGCAGAAGCGCAAGATCTCCGAGGGCGACAAGCTGGCCGGCCGCCACGGCAACAAGGGCGTCATCTCCAAGATCCTCCCGGTCGAGGACATGCCGTACCTGGCCGACGGGACGCCGGTCGACATCATTCTCAACCCGCTCGGCGTGCCGAGCCGGATGAACGTGGGCCAGGTGCTCGAGTCGCACCTGGGCTACGCCGCCCGGCACGGCTGGGAGGGCGTGGTGACCAACGAGGGTGTCGGCACGTCGGCCAAGGGCGACGGGGCGGACCGCAAGACCCGCCCCCGCACCGAGCCGGCGGCCTGGGTGTCCACGCCGGTCTTCGACGGGGCGCACTGGGACGAGGCCGAGGACGCCGGGGCGCACAAGACGATCAAGCAGGTCTTCGGGACGCTCAACTCGGACTCGGCCAACGGCGACGTCCAGATCCACGACGACGGGAAGGCCACGTTGTACAACGGACGGACCGGCGAGGCGTACGACAACCCGATTTCGGTCGGCTACGTGTACATCCTGAAGCTGGCCCACCTGGTCGACGACAAGATCCACGCCCGCTCGACGGGGCCGTACTCCATGATCACGCAGCAACCGCTGGGCGGGAAGGCTCAGTTCGGCGGCCAGCGCTTCGGCGAAATGGAGGTGTGGGCCCTCGAGGCCTTCGGCGCCGCCTACGCCCTGCAGGAGCTGCTGACCATCAAGTCGGACGACGTGCTGGGCCGGGTCAAGGTCTACGAGGCCATCGTCAAGGGCGAGAACATCCCCGAGCCGGGCATCCCCGAGAGCTTCAAGGTGCTGATCAAGGAGATGCAGTCGCTGTGCCTCGACGTCGAGGTGCTGGCGGTCGACGGCCGCGAGATCGAAATGCACGAACTGGATGAGGACGTCTTCCGGACCGCCGAGGAGCTGGGCATCGACATCAGCCGCAACGAGCGGGGGTCCGACGAGGAAGACGAGCGGCGCGCCGCAGAGAGGAGCTTCAACTGATGGCGCTGGACGTCAATACCTTCGACCAGCTGCGCATTGGACTCGCCACGGGCGACTCCATCCGCGGCTGGTCCAACGGCGAGGTCAAGAAGCCGGAAACGATCAACTACCGCACGCTGCGCCCGGAGAAGGACGGCCTTTTCTGCGAGAAGATCTTCGGCCCGACCAAGGACTGGGAGTGCTACTGCGGCAAGTACAAGCGCGTGCGCTTCAAGGGCATCATCTGCGAGCGCTGCGGCGTGGAGGTCACCCGCTCCAAGGTCCGGCGCGACCGGATGGGCCACATCGAATTGGCCGCGCCGGTGGTGCACATCTGGTACCTGCGCGGCACGCGGTCGTGGCTGGCCTACCTGCTCATGGGCACCGAGCCCCGTGAGGAGCTCAAGGCCAAGCAGCTCGAGAAGGTCATCTACTTCGCCGCCAACCTGGTCACCTGGGTCGACGACGAGAAGCGTCATGCCGACCTGCCGTCGCTCGAGAACGAGATGGCGGAGGAGATCGCCGACATCGAGAAGCGGCGGGACCTCGACATCGACCGCCGCTTCAAGGCGCTGGAGGAGGAGCTCAAGGAGCTCGAGGCCGAGGGGGCCCGGGAGGCCGAGATCAAGGCCCGCCAGCGCGCCGTCGACAAGGAGATCCAGACCGTCCGCGAGCGGGCGCAGGAGGACGCCGAGATCGCCCAGCGGGCGCTCGACGAGTTCCGGTCGCTGCACGGTCGCAAGATCATCGAGGACGAGATGCTGTGGCGGGAGCTGCGGCTGCGCTACGACGAGTACTTCGAGGGCGGCATGGGCGCCGAGTACATCCTCAAGCTCATCGACCGCATCGACCTCGACGCGGAAGAGATCAAGCTGCGCGACATGATCGACGCCAAGGACGGGCGCCGGCCGCTGTCGGCCCAGCGCCGGCAGAAGACGATCAAGCGGCTGAAGATCGTCACCGCCTTCAACCGCCGTGACGACCACGGCCGTCGCATCAACGACCCGCGGGCGATGATTCTGGAGGCCGTGCCGGTGATCCCGCCGGACCTGCGCCCCATGGTGCAGCTCGACGGCGGCCGCTTCGCCACGTCGGACCTCAACGACCTGTACCGGCGGGTCATCAACCGCAACAACCGCCTGAAGAGGCTGCTCGACCTCGGCGCGCCCGAGATCATCATCAACAACGAGAAGCGCATGCTCCAGGAGGCCGTCGACGCCCTGTTCGACAACGGCCGCCGTGGCCGACCGGTCACGGGCCCGGGCAACCGGCCGCTGAAGTCGCTCTCCGACATGTTGAAGGGCAAGCAGGGGCGGTTCCGCCAGAACCTGCTGGGCAAGCGCGTCGACTACTCGGGCCGTTCGGTCATCGTCATCGGCCCGAACCTGAAGCTCCACCAGTGCGGCCTGCCCAAGCTGATGGCGCTGGAGCTCTTCAAGCCCTTCGTCATGAAGCGGCTGGTCGACGCCGAGCTGGCGCAGAACATCAAGTCGGCCAAGCGCATGGTCGAGCGGCGCCGGCCCCAGGTGTGGGACGTGCTGGAGGGCGTGATCCGCGAGCACCCAGTGCTGCTGAACCGCGCCCCGACGCTGCACCGTCTCGGGATTCAGGCCTTCGAGCCGGTGCTGGTCGAGGGCAAGGCCATCCAGGTGCACCCGCTGGTCTGCACGGCCTTCAACGCCGACTTCGACGGCGACCAGATGGCCGTCCACCTCCCGTTGTCCGCCGAAGCCCAGGCGGAGGCCAGGGTCCTGATGCTGTCGGCCAACAACATCCTGTCCCCGGCCACGGGGCGGCCCATCACCGTGCCGACGCAGGACATGGTCTTCGGCGCCTACTACCTGACGCTGAAGGTCGACTCGGGTGTGGGGGCGGGACGGGTGTTCCGCCACCTGCACGAGCTCGAGGCCGCCTTCGACGCCGGCGACGTAGGGCTGCAGGTGCCGATTCAGCTCCGTCCGTCTCCGGGTTCGTCGCTGGCCGGACGGCTGGCGGCGGCCGGCCTGACGGCGGTGGTCGTGGACAACGGTGCCGACGCTGGCGCAGAGAGTGCCGGGGACGGTGCGGTCGAGGTGGTGGCCGAGGCCATTGGCAACGGCAACGGCAACGGAGCTGCCGGCTTCGAGACGACGCCGGGTCGCGTCTTCTTCAACGAGGCCCTGCCCGAGGGCTTCGCCTTCGTGAACGACGTCGTGGGCAAGCGCAACACGCCGATCGGGACGATCGTCGAAGAGCTGTCGGCCAATTACCCCAAGCACGTGGTGGCCCAGAGCCTGGACCGGATCAAGGCGCTGGGCTTCCGCTTCGCCGCCCAGTCCGGCCTGACCATCTCCATCAACGACGTGCAGACGCCGCCGGACAAGATGGCCATCCTGGACCGCTACGAGAAGGAGGCCGAGAAGGCCGAGACGCAGTTCAAGCGCGGCATCATCACCGACGACGAGCGGCGTCAGAAGGAGATCGAGATCTGGACCTCGGCCAACTCCGAGGTGGGCCGGGCCATGGAGGCCCAGCTGGCCACGATCGCCTTCAACCCGCTCGACATGATGGTGGACTCGGGTGCCCGAGGGAACTCGCAGCAGATCCGCCAGATCGCCGGCATGAAGGGCCTGGTCTCCAACCCGAGGGGCGAAATGATCCCGCGGCCGATCAAGTCCTCCTTCCGCGAGGGTCTGTCGGTCCTGGAGTACTTCATTTCCACCCACGGTGCCCGTAAGGGCCTGGCCGACACGGCGCTGCGCACGGCGGACTCGGGTTACCTGACCCGTCGTCTGGTCGACGTGGCCCAGGAGCTCATCGTCCGGATCGAGGACTGCGGGTCGACCCGTGGCATCTGGATCGAAGGCGTGGCTCCCGACGGGCCAGGGCATCGCAGCTACCTCGAGACGCGGGCCTTCGGCCGGCTGCTCACCGAGGACGTGACGCTGTCGGACGGGACCGTCTACCCGGTCGGCACCCTGCTCGACGACGTGACCATCGCCGCCATGCGCGACGACCCCGCCATCGATCGCATCCGGGTGCGCTCCGTGCTCACCTGCGAAGCACCCCAGGGCGTCTGTGCCGCCTGTTACGGGCTGTCACTGGCCACGGGGTCGATGATCGAGCTGGGCGAGGCCGTGGGCGTCATCGCCGCCCAGTCCATCGGTGAGCCGGGCACGCAGCTGACCATGCGGACGTTCCACACCGGCGGTGTCGTCGGCGAGGACATCACGCACGGCCTGCCCCGAGTGGTCGAGCTCTTCGAGGCCCGCACCCCCAAGGGGGCCGCCGTGCTGGCGCACCACTCGGGCGTGGTCCGGGTGGAGGACGACGAGTCGGGCCGGCGCCTCACGGTGGTGGCCGACGACGGCACCGAGGACTCCACGTTGGTGGCGCCGCGGGCCCACCTCGAGGTGGCCGACGGCCAGGAGGTCTCCGCCGGCGACGCGCTGGTCGAAGGTCCCAAGGACCCCAAGGAGCTGCTCGAGGTCAAGGGGATCCGAGAGACCCAGCAGTACCTGGTCGAAGAGGTGCAGAAGGTGTACCGCGACCAGGGCGTGTCGATCCACGACAAGCACATCGAGCTGATCGTGCGCCAGATGCTGCGCCGGGTGCTCGTCGCCGAGCCGGGCGACGCGCCCTTCCTGCCCGGCGAGCGGGTGGACAACCAGCTCTACGCCGAGGTCAACCGGACGCTGGTCGAGGAGGGCAACCTGCCCGCCCAGGGCCGCCCCGAGCTGATGGGCATCACCAAGGCGTCCCTGGCCACCGACAGCTGGCTCTCGGCCGCCTCCTTCCAGGAGACGACCCGGGTGCTGACCGAGGCCGCCATCGAGGGCCGCAGCGACCAGCTGTTCGGGCTGAAGGAGAACATCATCATCGGCAAGCTGATCCCCGCCGGTTCGGGCATGCAGCATTACCGGAATATCCGCCTGGAGATGCCGGACGCCGAGGCGCTGCCCTTCTGGGCCATGGGCTCGGACGAGGAGTCGGACACCGAGGACCTGGCCAACTGGCTACGTGACATGGGCGAGGGCGTCGGCGACGACCCGTTCGACTCGTCGATCGACGCCAGCTGGCTGGGCGCGGCCCCGACGGCGGAGGATGCCTACGGGAACCCCATCATCGACAGCGGGGCCGGCAACGGTTCGTCGTCGCCGGCGCCAGCGCCAGCGCCGTCGCCGGCGCCCGCGGCCGCCGAGGATGGCGACAGTGCCGCGGAGGCGGGAGCCTAGGCTTCTCCCTGACGTCGGGTCAGGGAAGGGAGGGGTTCGTTGTCGACACCGCGCACGGTGACGGACCCAGGGGGCAACTACCGTCTGTCCCAACTGCGCGCCCTCGAGGCCCAGGCCATCCACATCTTCCGGGAGGTGGCCGCCGAGTTCGCGCGCCCGATCCTCATGTTCTCGGGCGGCAAGGACTCCATCGTCATGTTGCACCTGGCCAAGAAGTCGTTCTGGCCGGCGCCCATCCCGTTCCCCGTGCTCCACGTGGACACGGGTCGTAACTTCGACGAGGTGCTCGAGTTCCGGGACCGCCACACGGCTGAGCTGGGGGTACGGCTGGTGGTGGCCCAAGTCCAGGACGACATCGATACCGGCCGAACGGTGGAGGACCTGTCGCCCGGGGCCACCCGCAACCGACTGCAGACGCCGACGCTGTTGCGTGCGATCGCCGAGGGCGAGCACGACGCCGTCTTCGGTGGGGCCCGCCGGGACGAGGAGAAGGCACGGGCCAAGGAGCGCATCTTCAGCTTCCGCGACCAGTTCGGGCAGTGGGACCCCAAGAACCAGCGCCCCGAGCTCTGGAACATCTACAACGCCCGGCACAACAAGGGGGAGCACATCCGGGTCTTCCCCCTGTCGAACTGGACCGAGCTCGACGTGTGGAACTACGTCCACGCCGAGGGCATCGACGTGCCGCCCATCTACTTCGCCCACCGGCGGCAGGTCTTCCAGCGCGACGGCATGCTCATGGCCGTCACCCAGCACCTGTCACCCGACCCCGACGAGCAGGTGTTCGAGGAGGTGGTGCGCTTCCGCACCGTCGGCGACGCCGACTGCACCGGGTGCGTCGAGTCGATGGCCGAGACCATCGACCAGATCATCGCCGAGGTGGCGGCGACGCGGCTGACCGAGCGGGGCGCCACCCGGGCGGACGACCGGATTTCCGAGGCCGGCATGGAGGACCGCAAGCGCGAGGGGTACTTCTAGTGACCGAGGAGCTCGTGCGCCTCGCCACGGCCGGCTCGGTCGACGACGGAAAGTCGACACTCATCGGCCGGCTGCTCTATGACGCCAAGGGCATCTTCGAGGACCAGCTCGATGCCATCCGCCGCACCAGCGAGCGGCGGGGCCACCACGAGACGGATCTGGCCCTGCTCACCGACGGCCTACGGGCCGAGCGGGAGCAGGGCATCACCATCGACGTGGCCTACCGCTATTTCGCCACCCCGAAGCGCAAGTTCATCATCGCCGACACGCCGGGCCATGCCCAGTACACCCGCAACATGGTCACGGGGGCCTCGAGCGCTCACGTCTCGCTGATCCTGATCGACGCCCGCAAGGGCGTCATAGAGCAGACGCGCCGCCACGCCTTCCTGTCGTCCATGCTCGGCGTTCCCCACATGGTCGTGTGCGTCAACAAAATGGACCTGGTCGACTGGGACCAGGAGCGCTACGAGCAGATCAAGTCGGACTTCATGGAGTTCGCGGCCCGGCTCAACGTGCACGACATCATCTTCATCCCCATCTGCGCGGTGCGGGGCGACAACGTGGTGCAGCGCTCCGAGAACATGTGGTGGTACGACGGATCTCCTCTGCTCAACCACCTCGAATCGGTCTACATCGGCAGCGACGAGAACTTCATCGACCCTCGCTTTCCGGTGCAGTACGTGATCAGGAGCCAGACGCCGGAGAATCCCGACTTCCGGGGCTACGCCGGCACCGTGGCCAGCGGCGTGCTGCGGCCGGGCGACGAGCTGCTGGTGTTGCCGACGGGAACGACCTCGCGCATCGCCTCCATCGTGACCGCCGACGGCGAGGTGGCCGAGGCCTTCCCGCCCATGTCAGTGGTCGTCACACTCGAAGACGACATCGCGGCGACCCGGGGCGACATTCTGTGTCGACCCAACAACCGGCCGACCGTGACGCACGACATCGAAGCCACGGTGTGCTGGATGGACGAACGCGCCCCCCTGGCGGAGGGCCAGTCCTATTTCCTCAAGCACAGCACGCGGACGGTGCGGGCCATCGTGCAGTCGCTGCAATACCGTCTCGACATGAACGGCCTGCACCGGGACGAGACGGCCTCCACGCTCGAGCTGAACGAAATCGGCCGCGTGTCCTTCCGCTGCACAGAACCGCTCCTGGTGGACGACTACACCACCAACCGCACGACGGGCAGCTTCATCGTCATCGACCCGCAGTCCAACGCCACGGCGGGCGCGGGGGTCATCCGGGTGCTGGCCACGACGCACGCCAGCCCCAACGTGGTGCGCCACGGTGAGCGCTTGGCCCGGTCCGACCGCTTCGCCGCCCTCGGGACCACTGGCGCGACCGTCCTGTTCACGGGCCTGTCCGGGGCGGGCAAGTCGACGGTGGCCGCCGGGGTGGAGGAGGCCTACGTCAACACCGGCCGGCCGGCCTTCCTGCTCGACGGCGACAACCTGCGCCATGGGCTGAACGGCGACCTCGGCTTCTCGGACCGGGACCGCACAGAGAACGTGCGCCGGGCGGGGGAGGTGGCGCGCATGTTCGCCGAGTCGGGCTCGCTGGCGCTGATCGCGCTGATCTGCCCCTTCGAGGAGGACCGCCGGCTCATCCGGGCGCTGCATGAGGAGGTTGGCCTGCCCTACGCCGAGGTCTTCGTCGACACCTCGCTCGACGAGTGCGAGCGGCGCGACCCCAAGGGCCTCTACCGGCGGGCGCGGGCCGGTCAGCTCCCCGGCTTCACCGGCATCGACTCGACCTACGAGCCGCCGAGCAACCCGGACCTGGTGCTGACCCCGGCCTCGGGCAGCATTCCCGAGCAGGTCTCCCGCGTGCTCGAGCTGGTGGAAGGCCTCCTCCGCTAGCCGGGTGGCCAAACAGAGCAGTCGCCGCCAGCGGCGTCAGGCCCAGAGCAAGTCGGCGCGGGCCCAGCGCTCGCTCCAGGACGCGTCGAGGGGGCGTCGTCACCGGACCCGCCGGGAGCAGCGCCGGCGCCGGATCACTCTGATCGCGGTCGGCCTGCTCGGCGTGGTGGTGGTGGCGGCAGTGGCGGTGCCTCTGTTGATCGGGTCGGGTTCGAGCAGCAGTAACTCGTCGACGTCGTCGCTGCCGGCGCTGACGTCGACCACGCTCTTGAAGCTGCCGGCCGCCTCGGCGGTGGCCCAGGGCGACGGGGCGGCGTACGTGACCGACGACCTCCGGAATCTGCTGCTGCGCTTCGACCCGTCGAATGGGAAGGTCGAGGGAAAGCTCCAGCTGGCGGGCCGCCCGGCGGCCATGGTCCTCGACGGCGGCGACCTGTGGATCGCCCAGATGGTCGACAACGAGGTCGTCGAGGTGGACGCCCGCACGCTGCACCTGGTGCGCAGCGTGCCCGTGGGGCAGGGGCCCTCGGGACTGGCCGTGCTCGGCCGCTCGGTCTGGGTGACCTCGGTGATCGCCAACGACGTCACGGCCATCGACGCCGCGACCGGCGTGGCCGGGACCCCGGTCGCAGTGGCCAGCGGCTCGGTACGGATCGCCGCCGGTTTCGGCGCCCTGTGGGTGACCGGCACCAAGGACACCCTGACAAGGGTGGTGCCGGCCACTGGCGGCGTGGGAGCGCCGGCGCTGACCGCCGTCACCGTCGGGCAGGGGCCGATCGGGGTGGCCACCGGGGCGGGCTCGGTCTGGGTGGCCAATGCCGAGGGGAACACGGTGTCGCGGGTCGACCCGACCTCGCTGGGGGTGACGACGCTGAAGGGCGTGGGCGACGACCCACTCAGCATCGGGGTGGCGGGTGGCCAGGTCTACGTGGGGTCGGGCACGGCGCAGACGGTGAGGTCGGTGTACCCGTCGCCCGGCTCCAGGAAGCTCGACCTCGACTCGACGCCACGCCAACTGCTGGCGGTCGGGTCGGGCGTCTGGGTGGCCGGGGCCAACCCGGGTCGGGTGCTCTCGGTCGGGGGCTCGCGCTGCTGCTAGCCGTCGGTGCGTGGCCGGGGCCCGCGGGCGACGAAACAGCCGGCCTCGGTCGTCATGTGCACGGCGCCGCCCTCCTCGTCGAAGCGTGCCCGGACCACCTGCGGGAGGCGTGCCTGCTGCTCCGGGGTCGCCACCTCGCCGGCTGCTGACGACAAAACGAAGGCGACGATGTCGTCGGGGTCGGTGACCACCATGGTGGCCGGATGGTCCAGCCACGCCACGTCGTCGAACGCGCGGCGGAGGATGGCCTCCCCGGTCGTGCGTCCGAAGCGGTCGTCCGTGTAGTCAAGGCCTGACCAGCCGATGGCCTCCCGCGACATCTCCCTGAGCTCGAGGAGGTGATTGGGGCCGTTGGTCGCCGCCAGCAGCACTCCTCCCGGCCGTAGGACACGCGCGAATTCAGCCGAGGCCCGACCGGCGTCGGGCACGTGGTACAGCATGTGGTTGGCCACGACGACGTCGAAGGCGTCGTCGTCGAACGGCAGGTGCTGGACGTCGCAGGCCAGCGCATCCGCCAGCTCGACGTTCTCGAGCGGTGCCACGACCTGGCGGGCCGCTTCGACCATCCCCTCGGAGAGGTCGGTCAGGGTGAGCCGGATGTGGGGCAGGAGCGGGCCGATGTTGGCCCACAGGTTGCCCGACCCGCACCCGGCCTCGAGCACATCGGCGTCCTCGGGCCAGTCCACCCGCGCCGCCAGCCACTGGAACCAGGGCTCTTCCGAGCGTGAGTACTTCGCGTGCAGCGCGATGCGGACGTTGAGGTTGCTCGGGTCCTTGTACTGCGACTCGCGCAGGTACTGCTGGTCGGTGGAGAGCCCGTGGCGCGGCGTGGACACGACGCCCTTGTTGGCGCGGGAGGTCAGACCGACTCGCGGAACGCCACGCCGGCGCTGTGGAACCCGACGCCTTCCGCGAGGTCGACCACGGGTGTGACCTCGTACGCGAGAGAGCGAGCGAACTTGCGCGGCGCCTTCGTCAGGCCGGCCTGGTTCGCGGTCTGGATCACGGCGTAGCCGCCCTGGTCATCCATCCGGTCACGACCTGTTGGAGTTCCCGGTCGGCGGGAGGCTGCCACTCGGCGAACCCGGCCAGCGTCTTCCTGATGTCCTCGTGGCCGCCACCATTGGCTCGCATCTTCCAGGTCACCAGGTACTCCACCGCAGCGCTCTCTTTCATCGTCTTCCCACGTCGGGGCCGTTACTCCTGGACCAGCTCGATCAACGTCCCGAACGAGGTCTTCGGGTGGACGAAGGCCACCGTGGTCCCGCGTGAGCCCGGACGGGGCTGCTCGTCGATCACCCGGCCGCCGGCGTCCTTGACCGCCTGCAGTGCGGCACCGCAGTCATCGACGCGATAGCCGACGTGGTGGAGGCCTTCACCCTTGTTGGCCAGGTACTTGGCGACGGGGGAGTCTTCGTTGGTGGGGGTGAGCAGCTGGATATAGGAGTCAGCGACCTTCAGGAGCGCCTCCTCCACCCCGTCGGACTCCACCCGCTCGCGGTGGTCGACCGTGGCACCGAACACCTCGGCATACCACGCGATGGCGGCGTCGAGGTCGTTGACCGCGATGGCCACGTGGTCGATCTCGGTCAACAGGAGGTCGCTCATGCGCCGTGCCGCCGGAACAGGGTGATGCGGTCCTCTCCCACCTTGGCGCGCAACTCCGGATCGTCGATGCCGAGCCCTTCCTTCGGGGCCAGGCACAGCACTCCGATTTTGCCCTCGTGCAGGTTGTGATGGACCTGGTAGGCCGCCTCGCCCACCTGCTCGAGCGTGTAGACCGCCGAGAGCGGCGGCAGGACCTTGCCGTCGCAGATGAGCTGGTTGGCGTCCCATGCCTCGCGGTAGTTGGCGAAGTGGGATCCCTTGATGGTCTTCAGCTTCATCCAGAGGTGGCGGTTGTCGTACTCGATCATGTAACCGGACGTGGCGGCGCAGGTCACGATGGTCCCACCCCGCTTGCAAGCGAAGACGGACGCCCCCATCGTCTGCCTTCCCGGATGCTCGAAGACGATCTCCGGTTCGCCGCCGACCAGGCCCCGGATGTCCTTGCCGAAGCGTCGCCACTCCGACTCGTCCTGGGTGTGCTCGTCGGACCAGAAGCGGTAGTCGGCGGCCTTGCGGTCAATCACGGCCTCCACGCCGAGGTCGTTGAGCAGTTTGACCTTCTCCGGCGAGGAGACGACGCCGATCGGTGTGCCGCCGCCGTTGAGCACGTGCTGGACGGCGTAGCTCCCGAGCCCACCGCTGGCCCCCCACACCAGGACTGTGTCGCCCTGCGTCATGCGGGCGCCATTGGGCGAGACCAGCATCCGATAGGCGGTCGAGTTGCACAGCGCGTTGATGGCCGCCTCCTCCCAGCTGAGGTGCGTCGGCTTGGGCATGAGCTGGTTCGCCTTCACGAGAGTGATGTCGGCCAGCCCTCCGAAGTTGGACTCGAAGCCCCAGATGCGCTGGTTGGCCGCCAGCATGGAGTCATCGTGGGCCGAGGGGTCCTGGTCGTCCACGTAGTTGCACTGGATGGTCACCTTGTCCCCGACCTTCCAATTCCGAACGGCCGATCCCGTGCGGAGGATCACGCCAGAGGCGTCCGACCCCACGACGTGATAGTCGAGCGCGTGGCGGGCCGCCCAAGGGCCCTCCTTGCCCAGGCGGTCCAGGAAGCCAAAGGTGGGCAGCGGCTCGAAGATGGACGTCCAGACCGTGTTGAAGTTGATCGACGACGCCATCACGGCCACGTACGCCTCGTCGGGGGCCAGCTCGGGAAGTGGCACCTCCTCGACGTGGAGGGACCGTCGGGGGTCCTTGTCCGAGGATTCCATGCCCTCGAACATGTTCGTCTCGCTCCGGCGGACCAGGGCGGCCCGGTAGGTCTCGGGCATTGGGAGCCTGGCCAGCTCGTCTGCGGGCGCGCCAGCCAGGACGGCATTGAGGATGTCGCTCATGTGCCCCGACGATAGTTGGCCGGTACGATGTGGTTTCCGGCCGGTAACCAGACCGGCCCGAACGCGGAGGTGCAGGGAATGGCTGAGGCCGTCATCGTCGCAGGGGCTCGCACCCCCATTGGAAAGCTCTCAGGCGCCTTGGCCAGCTTCTCCGGCATGGACCTGGGCGGTTTCGCCATAGCCGAGGCCCTGAAGCGGGCCGGGGTCGCCCCGGACCAGGTCGACTACGTGCTCATGGGCCAGGTCCTCCTGGCCGGCCAGGGCCAGATCACGGCGCGCCAGGCGGCGGTCAAGGCCGGCATCCCGATGACGGTCCCGGCCAACACCATCAACAAGGTCTGCCTGTCGGGCCTGAACACCATCTACCTGGCCGACCAGATGATCCGTGCCGGCGAGGCCGACATCGTGGTGGCCGGCGGCATGGAGTCCATGACCCAGGCGCCCTACCTCCTGCCGGGTGCCAGGGCGGGCTACCGGGCCGGCGACGCCACGCTGATCGACTCCATGATGTACGACGGCCTGACCGACTCGTTCGACCACATCGCCATGGGGCTGAGCACCGAGCAGCACAACGAGAAGGTGGGAGTATCCCGCGAGCGCCAGGACGCCTTCGCCGCCGCCAGCCACGAGAAGGCGGCCGCCGCGGCGAAGGAGGGCCGCTTGGCCGAGGAGATCGTCGCCGTCGAGGTGCCCCAGCGCAAGGGCGACCCGTTGCTGGTCGACAGCGACGAGGGCGTTCGTCCCGGCACCACGGCCGAGTCCCTGGCCGCTCTCAAGCCGGCGTTCACCAAGGACGGAACCATCACGGCCGGCAACGCCTCGCAGATCTCCGACGGTGGGTGTGCCGTGATCGTCATGTCGGCCGACAAGGCGAAGGAGCTGGGCGTCACGCCGCTGGGGCGGGTCGTCAGCTACGGCATGGTGGCCGGTCCGGACAACTCGCTGCTGACCCAGCCGTCACGGGCCATCACCAAGGCTGCCGGCAAGGCCGGAATCGAGCTCGACGCCATCGACCTGTTCGAGATCAACGAGGCCTTCGCGGCCGTGGGACTGGCTTCGATCGACGACCTCGGCATCGACGAGGAGAAGGTCAACGTCAACGGCGGTGCCATCGCGCTCGGCCACCCCGTGGGGATGTCCGGCGCCCGGGTGGCTCTGACGGCGCTGCTCGAACTACGCCGCCGCGGTGCCTCTACCGCAGCCGTCGCGCTGTGCGGTGGTGGCGGCCAGGGCGACGCCGCCATCCTGCGCTCCCTCGGCTGAGGCCGCCGGTCGCCCGGCTTCAGGCGTACGGCGGAGCCATCATGGCCACCAGCTTGGCGGAGTGCGCCATCACGTCGGCCCACCGCTCGACCTTGAAGGAGTAGACGCCGAGGGCGCACGTCGGGAACCCTGTCCGCACCGCCACGGAGATCCCTTTCTTGTCGGTGGGCGACAGCAGCCCCTGCGAAAGCGATTGCGCCGTCGGGTTGTGGCCGATGACCATGGCCGAGCGGGTGTCGTCGGGGAGTTGCTGCAGGTACCCGAGCACGTCTTCGGGGCCGGCCCCGTACAGTCCTTCCTCGAGCCGGCGTTCGGGTGGGTCGGCCATGTCCGCCAGCGCCAAGTCCGCCGTCGCGACCGTGCGAGCGGACGGGGAGATCAGGGCAATCGCCGGACGTGGCACTCGCTTCAGGGCCGGGCCCAGGCCGTCGCCCTCACCGCTGAACAGACGGCCCAGGGCCGTGGCGTCGCGCCGACCCCGAGGTGCGAGCACCCGGTCGAAGTCGGAACCGCCAGGTGGCGGGTCGGTCACTGTCTTGGCGTGCCGGAGCAGCCAGAGCGTGCGGGCCACCGATGCCATCAGCCCAGGGCGAACGCCTCGTGCAGGCTGCGCACGGCGCGCTCGACGTCACCCTCCGCCACCATGCAGGAGGTCCGGATGGTCGAGGTCGAAATCATGTCGATGTTGATCTGCTGGTTGGCCAGGGTCTCGAACATGGTGGCGGCGATGCCGGGGTGCGACTTCATTCCGACCCCGACCAGCGACACCCGAGCGACGTCGGCGTCCGCAGTGACCCCCGACGCGCCGAGCTCGTCGGCATGGGCCTGAGAGGTTTCGACGGCGACCGCGAGGTCGGCGGTGGGAACGGTGAAGGAGATGTCCGTGGTCCCGTGGGCTGAGGTGTTCTGCACAATCATGTCGACGTTTATGGACTTGTCGGCCAGTGCCCGAAAGAGCCGGGCCGCGACACCGGGCCGGTCCGGCACGCCGCTCACCGTGACCTTGGCCTCCGAGGTGTCGTGGGTTACGGCGGTGACGACTGCTTCTTCCATGTCTGCATCCTCCTCCACGACCCAGGTGCCCGGCTCCCAGGTGAAGCTGCTGCGCACGTGCAACGGGACGTTGTGGTTACGGGCGAACTCGACGGCGCGCAACATCAGGACGCGGCCGCCCGAGGCCGCCATCTCGAGCATTTCGTCGAACGAGATCCGGTTGATCCGGTGCGCCTCCGGCACGAGCCGGGGATCGGCGCTGAAGACGCCGGTCACGTCGGTGTAGATCTCGCAGACGTCCGCGTCCAGCACGGCGGCCAGTGCAACGGCCGTGGCATCGGACCCGCCCCGGCCGAGCGTCGTGATCTCGCGCTCGGTCGAGACGCCCTGGAACCCGGCCACGACGGGCACCTTGCCCTCGGCGAGGGCGTCGCGCAGCCGGTCGCCCTTGACCTCCAAGATCTTGGCCCGGGTGTGGTCGTTGTCGGTGATGATCCCGACCTGGCTGCCGGTGAAGGAGGCGGCCTCGACGCCGAGCTCGGCCAGCGCCATCACGAGGAGCGACATGGAGATGCGCTCCCCGGTGCTCACGAGCATGTCGAACTCGCGTGGCGGCTGTTTGCTGCTGACCGAGTCGGCCAGGTGAATCAGGTCGTCGGTCGTCTTCCCCATGGCGCTGACCACGACCACCACCTGGGAGCCCTGCCGGCACGTGCGCGCGATGTGGTCGGCGACGGCCCGGATACGGTCAGCGTCGCCGACCGAGGTGCCCCCGAACTTCTGCACGACCAGTGGCATCCGGACGAGGCTACTGAACCTGGGGCGGGGTCCTTCTCCCCGCCGCCCGGGGCGGGTCCTGCTCCGAGGGGGCGATCGGAGGCTGCCCGGGGGATTGGGTAGGGTCTCCGGCCGTGCCGAGCGACAAAAGAGCCCGCCAACGCGCGGCCAGGGAGGCCCGGCTTGCGGCGGAGGCCAGGCGGCAGAAGCGCCGCAAGCAGATCCGGAACGGCGTCATCGTCGTGGTGCTGGCGGGTGTGGTGGTGGGAGTCGCCTTCCTCCTCAGCGGCAACGGCAAGCCGGTGGCGTCTCAGTCCAACGTCACGTCGACCACCGCAAGCGCCTCCTCGAAGAAGGCCGAGGACGCCAAGCTGCAGTCCCAGGCGAATGCCATCGCCGTCAAGGCAGGCTGTCCGGCCAGCACGAAGACCCGGGTCAACAACCAGAAGTACGCCGCCGCACCCCCGATGACGATCAACACGAGCATGACCTACTCGGCCACGGTGGACACGACCGCCGGCACGTTCGACATCGCTCTCGATGCCAAGTCGGCCCCCATCACCGTCAACAACTTCGTGTTCCTGGCCCAGAAGGGCTTCTACCACTGCGTGATCTTCCATCGGGTCATCCCGCAGTTCATGGACCAGACGGGCGACCCGACGGGGACGGGCAATGGCGGACCCGGGTACACCATCCAGGACGAGAACCCGCCCAAAGCGGCGTCCGGCCAACCCCAGTACCCGCTCGGCTCGGTGGCCATGGCCAACACCGGTGCTCCCAACTCGGGTGGCAGCCAATTCTTCATCGTGGCCGGCCCCGAGGGCGAGGACCTGGCGAACACGTACGCTCTGTTCGGGTCCGTCACGTCGGGCATGAACGTCGTCGACACCATCAACCAGCAAGGCTCGGCGGGAGGCGTCCCGCCCGATGTGACGCAACGCATTCTCTCCGTGACCATCCACCAATCGTCAGGACTCTGATCATGGCCAAGCCCGCCCCCCCGAACACCGACGGATCAAGCCCGCAGGAGCGGAAGTTCGACGAAGAACCCGACCTGCACATCGACCCGAACAAGCGCTACGTGGCCACCATGGTCACCTCGCACGGAACGATGGTCATCGCGCTTGACCCGCTGGCGGCGCCCCGAACCGTCAACAGCTTCGTCTTCCTGGCGCGCTATCACTACTACGACGGCATCGTGTTCCACCGCATCATTCCTGGCTTCGTGCTCCAAGGTGGCGACCCCACCGGGACCGGCTCAGGCGGCCCCGGCTACCGCTTCGAGGATGAACTTCCAGCCGCCGGCAGTTACAAGCTCGGCTCGCTCGCCATGGCCAACGCCGGGCCTAATACCAACGGCAGCCAGTTCTTCGTGATCAGCGGCGCGGACGGCGTGCGCCTGCCGCCGCTGTACTCGCTCTTCGGCGAGGTCGTGAGCGGCCTCGACGTGGTGGAAAAGATCGACAAGCTGGGCAGCCGTTCGGGCACGCCGAAGGAGCGTGTGGTGATCGAAAGCGTGACCATCGAGGAGAAGGACTCGTAGCAGGCCACTATGTGGCCGGTCGGAGGTCTACGTCCGCCGCCCGCTCCGCGTCAGCCCTTCAGCGCACCCAGTCCCTCGGTCGCCGCGCCTCCGACGAACACCGCCGGCACACCGCCCGCGCCCTCGTGGTGCCACGTCCCGTCACCGCTGCGAATCAGTGCCGTGCGGCGGGGGAGGGCCACGACCGGCAGCACGGCCGGCGCCATGGCCACCGTGCGAACGAGCTTCTGGCCGTGCGCGTCGTCGTGCTCGTCGCCGAAGTGCACCACGACGGCCAGGTTGTCGACCAGGCCCAGGCCGAGCGTGAGCGCTCCGCCCCGCGGGTCGACCATGGGGTCGGTCAGCACCATGGCCCCCGCCCCCGCCCCGGCCACCACGGCGCCGCCCGCCCAGGCCGACCGGAGCGCGTCGAAGACGGCCGACTTCTTCAGCACGGCCCGCAGGTGCAGGGGCGAACCGCCGGCCAGGTAGATGAAGCGGGCTCCGGCCACGATCGCCGCCATGCCGGGGTCCTGGGCCGAGGCACGGTCGACCACCATGAGGCCCTCGACCTGGCCGCCGAGGGGCCCGAACCACTCGGCGGCCCGCAGCACGACCCGCTCGGGGTGCTGGTAGGCGGCGGCCGTCGGCAGGACGACCACGTCGCCGCCCCCGGAAGCCGCCAACAACGAGGCGTCGAAGGTGCACCCCTCGGTCCACTCACTGCCTCCGACCAGGGCCAGCGTGCCGGTTCTGTCCATGGCGCCACTCTTGCACGGCCCTCACTTCGACTGCCGCGGTTACCGGCCGGTAAACTCGACGCCCATGTCCATTAAGCGGGTGGGAATCGTCGGTTCGGGGATCATGGGCTCGGGCGTCGCCGAGGTCGCGGCGGCATCGGGCCACGAGGTGGTGCTGCGCAGCCGCAGTCAGTCCAGCGCCGACGCCATGATCGCGGGATTGAACAAGTCCTTGGCCAAGCAGGTCGAGAAGGGCAAGCGCACCGAGGCCGAAGCGAAGGAGATCGTCGGCCGCGTGCGCGCCACGACGCATCTCGGCGAGCTGGTCGACGTCGACCTCGTCATCGAGTCGGTGGTCGAGGACCTCGACGTGAAGAAGATCCTCTTCAAGGAGCTCGACAGCATCTGCCAGCCCGAGACCATCATCGCCACGAACACGTCCACTCTCCCGGTCGTCGAGATGGCCATGGCGACGGAGCGGCCAGACCTGGTCTGCGGCATCCACTTCTTCAACCCGGCGTCGGCCATGGCGCTGGTCGAGGTGGTGCGGCCCATCACGGCCAGCGACGCCACGGTCGAGGCGGCCGTCGCGTTCGCCGGCGCCTGCGGCAAGGAGGCGGTCGAGGTCAAGGACCAGGCGGGCTTCATCGTCAACGCGCTCCTCTTCCCCTACCTCAACAACGCGGTGCGGCTGCTCGAGCTGGGCGTGGCGACCAAGGAGGGCATCGACGCCGCCATGAAGGGGGGGTGTGGGTTCCCGATGGGGCCCTTCGCGCTCCTCGACCTGGTCGGCCTCGACACGTCGCTCGCCATCCTCGATGCGCTCTACGCCGAGTACCGGGACCCCAACTACGCCGCCGTGCCCCTGCTCCGCCGGCTGGTCACCTCGGGGCAGCTCGGGCGCAAGACCAAGAAGGGTTTCTACGACTACAGCCGGTAGGCAACGGGGGTCCGGCTGCGGACGCCCCGGCCGGCGCAGGCCGACGCAGCACGACAGGAAACGATGGGCACAATGGTGGTGCGCCAGAGGTCCGGGAGGTGAGCTGAATGGCCGGTGACAGGCGGGACGCACCGTGGGTGATGCGTACCTACTCGGGTCACTCGACGGCCCGGGCCTCCAACGAGCTGTACCGCACCAACCTGGCCAAGGGTCAGACCGGTCTGTCGATCGCCTTCGACCTGCCGACGCAGACCGGCTACGACCCCGACGCGCCGGAGGCGGCGGGCGAGGTGGGCAAGGTGGGCGTGCCGGTGGCGCATCTCGGCCACATGCACGAGCTGCTCGACCAGATCCCCGTGGCGGACATGAACACGTCCATGACGATCAACGCGACGGCGGCTTGGCTGCTCGGCCTTTACGTGGCCAACGCGCAGGACATGGGCGTGGACCCGGCGCAGCTGGCGGGCACGACGCAGAACGACATCGTCAAGGAGTATCTGAGCCGGGGCACCTACATCTTCCCGCCCGGGCCAAGTCTGCGGCTCACTGTCGACACCATCGCCTACACGGTGCGCCAGGTGCCCAAGTGGAACCCGATCAACGTCTGCAGCTACCACCTGCAGGAGGCGGGCGCCACGCCGGTGCAGGAGATCGCCTACGCGCTGGCCACGGCCATCGGCGTGCTCGACGGCGTGCGCGCCTCGGGCAAGATCGACGAGGCCGAGCTGCCCGCCGTGGTCGGCCGCATCAGCTTCTTCGTCAACTCCAGCGTCCGCTTCGTGGAGGAGACCTGCAAAATGCGCGCCTTCACCGGGCTGTGGGACCGCATCTGCCGCGAGCGCTACGGCGTCGAGGACCCGAAGCTGCGCCGGTTCCGCTACGGCGTGCAGGTCAACTCGCTCGGGCTGACCGAGCAGCAGCCGGAGAACAACGTGCAGCGAATTGTGCTGGAGACGCTCGGCGTGACGCTGTCGAAGGGCGCGCGGGCCCGGGCCATGCAGCTGCCGGCCTGGAACGAGGCGTTGGGCCTGCCGCGCCCGTGGGACCAGCAGTGGTCGCTCCGCATTCAGCAGGTGCTGGCCTTCGAGTCGGATCTGCTCGAGTACGACGACATCTTCGACGGCTCCAAGGTGATCGAGGCCAAGACGGCCGAGCTGGCCGAGGAGGCCTCGGCCGAGCTGGCCGACGTCGAGGCGCTGGGAGGCGCCTTCGAGGCCATCGACGAGCTGAAGCGGCGCCTCGTGCGCAGCCAGGCCGAGCGGGTGCGCCGCATCGAGACGGGGGAGCAGAAGGTGGTCGGCGTGAACTCCTACACCGAGACGGCGCCGTCGCCCCTGCTCGGCGACGGGGAGATCGAGAACATCCTCAAGGTCGACCCCAAGGTGGAGGTCGAGCAGATCGCCGACGTGAAGCGGTGGCGGGCCGAGCGCGGCGGCGTGGCGGTCCGGCGTGCCCTCGACGAGCTGCGCCGGGTGGCCGAGGACGAGGGCCCGAGCGGCAACATCATGGAGGCGACCATCGCGCTGGCCCATGCCGGCGGCACCACGGGCGAATGGGCCGGCGTCCTACGCGAGGTCTTCGGCGAGTTCCGGGCCCCGACCGGGGTCGGCGGCGGCGTGGGCCGGTGGGGCGACGACCTGGCCGACGTCCAGATCCGCACGCGGGCCTTGGCCGAGAGCTCTGGCGGCCCGCCTCGCCTCCTGGTGGCCAAGCCCGGCCTGGACGGGCACTCCAACGGGGCCGAGCAGATCGCCGTGGCCGCCCGCGACGCCGGCTTCGAAGTCATCTACCAGGGCATCCGGTTGACGCCCGAGCAGATCGTGGCGGCGGCCCGGGACGAGGACGTCGACATCGTGGGTCTGTCGATCCTGTCGGGCTCTCATCTCGAGCTCGTGCCCGATGTGCTCGACCGCCTGCGGGCCGCCGGCTCGACGGCCGCCGTGGTGGTCGGCGGCATCATCCCGCCGGAGGACGCCGAGATCCTCCTGGGCAAGGGGGTGGCGTCGGTCTACACGCCCAAGGACTACTCCTTCGACCGCATCATGGAGGATCTGGTCGCCCTGGCCGAGCGCCAGCGTGCCGCCACTCACGTGTGAGGCGGGCCATTTCGCGCCAGGTCACCGCCACCGCACCCAGCTCGATCGCCCGCAGTCGCAAGGCCTCGGGCACGTCGTAGTGGTTCAGCGCCGCCGACCGCCGGTGGCGCTGGTAGCCCCGGGGCGGGATGCCCAGCGCGGCGGCCATGGCGTGCAGCTCGTCGGGGTCGTCGGCCAACAGGTGCGACCAGCGGTCCGTCCGATCGCGCACCGTGGCGCGCTGGCGCCAGTCGTCGACGTAGACGGTCAGCGGCGGGCCCAGGGACGGTCGCGCCGGATGGGCGTCGGCTTCTGCCACCAGCGCCCGCTGAAGCGCCACGGCTCGTGGACCGGGTCGTGCTCGTCGGGGGCGGCCGGGCGGGGCCAGGCCAGCAGGACGGCGGCCGTGATGGCGGCCAGCTCGGCCGGGTCGGGACCCGGGGGGTGCCGCAGCGCCAGGGCGGGGCCGGGGCCGGCGCCGTTCACAGCGGCATGTTGCCGTGCTTGCGGCGCGGCAACTCCTCGCGCTTGGAGGCGAGGATGTCGAGGCTGCGGCAGATCACCTCACGGGTGTCCGCCGGCGAGATGACGTCGTCGATGTAGCCCCGCTCGGCCGCGATGTACGGGTTGGCGTAGCGCTCGGTGTACTCGTCGATCAGCTCGGCCCGCCGGCTGGCCGGGTCGACCGCCTCGGCCAGCTCACGCCGGTACACGATGTCGACCGCGCCGTTGGGGCCCATGACGGCCAGTTCGGCCGAGGGCCAGGCGAAGGCCAGATCGGCCCCGATCGACTTGGAGTTCATGACGACATACGCGCCGCCGTAGGCCTTGCGGGTGATGATCTGGATGCGGGGCACCGTCGACTCGCAGTAGGCGTAGAGGAGCTTGGCCCCGTGGCGGATGATGCCGCCGTACTCCTGGTCCGTGCCGGGCAGGAAACCCGGCACATCCACAAAAGTAAGCAACGGGATGTTGAAGGCGTCGCAGGTCCGCACGAAGCGCGACGCCTTCTCGGAGGAGTCGATGTCCAGCACACCCGCCAGCACGGCCGGCTGGTTGCCCACGACACCGACCACGCGCCCGTTCATGCGGGCGAAGCCGCACGTGATCGACATGGCCCAGTGGCTGTGCACCTCGAAGTACTCGCCGTCGTCCACGACCGCCGAAATGATGCGCTTCATGTCGTAGGGCTGGTTGGGCGACGTGGGCAGGAAGTCGATCAGCTCGGTCACCTGGCGGTCGGGCGGGTCGCCGGAGACCTCGACCGGAGGTTCCTCGAGGTTGTTCGACGGCAGGAACGACAGCAGGTGCCGCACGTCGTCCAGGCACGCCTTCTCGTCGGGCGACACGAAGGTGGCGACGCCCGACTTCGTCGCATGGGACATGGCGCCACCGAGTTCCTCCAGCGTCACGTCCTCGCCCGTCACCGTCTTCACCACGTCGGGCCCGGTGATGAACATGTGGGACGTGCCCTGGACCATGAAGATGAAGTCGGTCATGGCCGGCGAGTAGACGGCGCCTCCGGCGCACGGCCCGAGGATGACGCTGATCTGCGGGATGACCCCCGAGGCCGACACGTTGCGGTGGAAGATGCCACCGTAGGAGTGCAGCGAGACGACGCCCTCCTGAATCCGGGCGCCCGCCCCGTCGTTGAGGCCGATCATGGGCACCCCGGTCGAGGCGGCCAGGTCCATGACCTTGTGGATCTTCTCGGCGAAGACCTCGCCCAGCGCCCCGCCGAAGACGGTGAAGTCCTGGCTGAAGATGCAGACCCGGCGCCCGTCGATGGTCCCGAACCCGGTCACCACCCCGTCCGTGTACGGCCGATTGTCCTCCAGGCCCATCCCGTGGGCCCGGTGGCGGGCCAGCATGTCGAGCTCCTGGAAGGACCCCTCGTCCAGCAGGTAGTCGATGCGCTCCCGAGCCGTGAGCTTGCCCTTGGCGTGCTGCCGCTCGACCGCCTCGGGGCTCCCGGCGTGGAGGGCCTCGTTCTTCCGCTCGGCCAGCTCGGCCAGGCGTTCGGCCATGGAGTGTTCCATGCGTTGGAGGCTAACGCTCCCAGCGCAAGCGTCGAAATTCGGACCGTAAGACCGCTCCCTAGAAGCTGTTCTACTTTTGAACGGAGATAAACCTGGTCTGACCAGGGAAAATAGAGATCAAGTGCAGGCGAATTCCGGCCTGGACATCGGCCCGACCGGTTTGGGGGGAGACGATGCCGCTGCTCGAGGTAGCGGAAGCTGAGGTTCGTTTTGGAGGCGTCCACGCGCTGCGGGGCGTCGACCTGAACGTGGACGCGGGCATCGTCACGGGCCTCATCGGCCCCAACGGCGCCGGCAAGACGACCTGCTTCAACGCCATCACCGGCCTGCAATCCATCAACTCGGGCCGCGTCGCCTTCGACGGCATCGACATGACCGGCATGAGCCCCCACAAGCGGGCACGCCTCGGCATCGCCCGCACCTTCCAACGGCTCGAGGTGTTCGGCTCGCTCTCCGTGCGGGAGAACGTCCTGGCCGCCGCCGAGATCAGGCGCCGCTGGTCCCGGGACAAGTCCGACACCCGGGCCAACGCCGCCGCCGTCTTGGCCCTGGTCGGGCTAACGCCGCTGGCCGACCGGCCCGCCGACACGCTGCCCACGGGCCAGGCCCGCCTGCTCGAGCTCGCCCGCTGCCTGGCCACCCGTCCCCGCCTGCTCCTCCTCGACGAGCCCTCGTCCGGGCTGGACGACGGCGAGAGCGACGAGCTGGGCCGCCTGCTCATCCAGCTGGCCGAGGCCGGGATGGCCGTACTCCTGGTCGAGCACGACATGGGGCTGGTCATGGGGGTCTGTTCGCGCATCAACGTGCTCGACTTCGGCGCCATCCTCATGGTGGGCACCCCGGACGAGGTCCGGGCCGACGAGCGGGTGCGGGCCGCCTACCTGGGTTCGGTCGACGACCCGGAGGAAGCGGAGGCCCCTCAGGACGAGGCGGTGCTGGCCGGCACGGCCACGGGGTCGGTGTCCGGTGGTTGACGCCCAGGTCAAGGTGCAGGCTCCGCCCCCTGTTATCGAGCTGCGCAAGGTGCACGCCGCCTACGGGCAGATCGAGGTGCTCCACGGGATCGACCTGGCCGTCTCCACCGGTGAGGTGCTGGCGCTGCTCGGCCCCAACGGCGCCGGCAAGTCGACCACGCTCAAGGTGGCCAGCGGCCAGATGGAACCCAAGTCGGGCTGCTTCCACGTGTTGGGCCGCCACGTCAACGGCATGCGGCCGGACAAGCTGGCCCGGGCGGGGCTCTGCGCCCTGCCCGACGGCCGGGGCATCTTCCCCAATCTGACCGTGGAGGAGAACCTGCGGCTCATGACCTTCGGCGGCCCCTCCCGGTCGCAGGTGGAAGACCTCGCCTTCACCCGCTTCCCCCAGCTTGCCGAGCGACGCCACCAGGTGGCCGGGACGCTGTCGGGTGGCGAGCAGCAGATGCTGGCCATGGCGCGCACGCTCAGCGTGGAGCCGGCTGTCCTGCTGCTCGACGAGATCTCCATGGGTCTCGCCCCCATGATCGTCGCCGAGCTCTACGAGCTGGTGGCCCAGATCGCCGCCGAGGGCGTCGCCGTCGTCCTGGCCGAACAGTTCGCCGCGACGGCGATGGGCGTGGCCACCGACGTGGCCGTCGTCGTTCAGGGGCGGATCGTGGCCGCCGGCAAGCCCGGCGAGCTGCCCGATGACCTCGCCGACGCCTACCTGGGAGGTGCTGCCGCATGACCGCCCGCACCCGCGCCCGCCGCCTGCCGGCGCTCGCTGCCGCCGCCCTGCTGCTCCTGGGCGGCGGGTCGGCCCTGCTGGCCGTCGCCTTCTCCAGCGCCCCGGCCGCCGCCGACAGCGGCTCGTCGGGCAGCGGGCCCACCCTGGGCGGCTACACCATCACCGCCCTGGCCGAGGCGGCCACTGTGCAGTACGAGCAGCCGAACTTCCCCCTCCCCGCCAACCCCTCGCTCGAGCTCGATGAGGGCTACGCCTCGACCCAGGACAACTCGGGCCCGACCGGCAACGCCACCGCGGCCACGCTCTATCCGGGTCAGGTGGTCGCCGGCGCCGGCTCGCAGCTCCCCCTGCTCTTCCCGTACGCACCGGTCCCACCGGCGCCGAACTGGCCCATCCAGGCCACGAGCGCGTACCCCGAAACGCCCAACTCGGACAATCTCGACAATGCCGGCGTGAACATGGACACCTCGAGCACGGCCAACGGCAACACGGCCAGCGCCACCCTGGGCGACGACAACCCGACCTCGGGCTCGTCCTCGACCGACTCCAGCATCACTGCCCCGTCGGGTTCGGGCAACCCGCTGGCCGGCTCCTCGTCGCTCGTCGGCATCGGCATCATGTCGGCCACCTCGACGTCGGAGGTGCCGAGCACGACGGCCACGGCCGAGGCCAGCGCCACCGACACCGGCATCTCCCTGCTCGATGGCTTCATCAACATCGGCAGCGTCACGTCCACGGCCACCGCCACCTCGGACGGCACCACCGGCAAGCTGACCGGCTCCACCCAGATCCAGAACATGTCCATCGCCGGCGAGCCCGTGACCGTCAACTCCACCGGCATTCAGGCCGACGGGCAGGCGGCGCCGTTGTCGCTGCCCATCTCCTCCATCGACACCGTGCTCAACGAGCTCGGCGTCTCGATCTCCATGACGACCGCCACCGACAAGACCAACGGCCCCTCGGCCAGCCGGATGCTCCAGGGCCTGACCGTCAGCATCGACCTCAAGACGCTGGACAATGCAGCCAACAAGTTCGCCTCGCTGTTCCCGTCGTCGTTCACGTCGCAGCTGCCGTTCGCGATCCCGAACGACCAGGTGGTCACCATTGAGCTGGCGCCGGTGTCGGTGAGCTCGACGGCCTCGCCGCCCTTCACCGCCAACACGGGCAACACCGGGTCCACGGCATCGACCGCCCCGTCCTCGTCTTCCTCCTCGTCGTCGGCGTCCTCCAGCCCGTCGTTCACCGGCAACTCGGGCGGCGGGGCCACGTTCACCGGCAACTCGGGCGGTGGCTCGTACTCCCCGTCGGGCACCTCGCCCACGTCGTCGTCCACCCCGAGCGGCAGCGGCAGCGGGACCACGCCGGCCGAGTCGCTTGCGCCCGCCTCGGCGGTGACGCCGGTCTTCAAGGGCGTCGGCGCGACGCTCATTCTGCTCGGTCTGCTGGCCGCCTCGGTGCTCGCCTACGCCTACAAGAGGGCGGACGACGCGGCCCAGCTACTCGGCACGTCCGACGCCCACGGCGACCCGCTCCTCGAGCGCTTCGCCGCCAGCGCCGACGACCTGTCTGATTTCGGAGGGCTCAGCTGATGAAATTCTTGGGAAAGTCGTCGCCCGACCTCGGTGAGGTGCGGCCCGTCACCGGCGTGCCACCCGCTCCGGGTGCCGGCCCCGTCACCCCGCAGGACCCGGTGCCGGGTGCCGGCGCCACCCCGGTGCCGACGCGCCTCGCTCGCCTGGCCGCCGTGGTCGACAGGGCCCGCCGGGGCAATGGAAGCCGCGACGTGCGCAAGTGGCTCCAGACCATCGGCATGTCGCTCATCGTCTTCGGCTTCGTGTGCATCATCCTGGGCTGGTACGGCGCCGCGCACAGCGCCTACCAGTATCAGGAGATCCCGTACCTGATTTCGGGCGGGTTGCTGGGCGTGGCGCTGGTTATCGGGGGGGGCATCCTCGTGCACTCGGCCTGGAGCATGCGCAAGATCGAGGAGGACCGTCGCAACGCGCTGGCCGTCGTGCGCTCGGTCGACCGCCTCGAGCGCATTTTGCGCGACCTCGAGAAGACCCGGCGGGCCGAGCAGGAAGAACACGTCCTGTGAGCAGGAGCAGCGTGACCCGCGCCCGCCACCGGCGCGCCGCCGCCGCCCTCTCGGTGGCCTTGCTGGCCTTCCTCGCCTCGGCCTGCGGTTCCCGCCTTACCGGGACCCAGGCGCAGCTGGCCCAGGGCGCCAACTCGAACCACTCGGGCAGCAACGCCAGCGGGAACACCGGCACCGCCACGGGCGCCCAGGCCCTGGGGGCCTCCGACAGCGGGTGCTCGTCGTCCCCCTCGACCACGTCGCCGTCCACGACTACCACGACGGCGGTCACGTCGACGTCCAAGACCAAATCGGCTCCGACGACCTCGACCACCACCACGACCGCTCCGTGCTCGTCCACCGCCCTGGCCAGCGCCGGGTCGGGCGGCGGCGGCGGTGGTGTCAGCGCATCGCCGACGGCGCACGCCGCCACGGGTGCCGCCACCGGGGGTGCTGCGACGGGGTCCGCCGCCGCTGGCCCGGCCGCCGCCGCCGGCGCTGGCGCTTGCGGTGCCAACGGCAACCAGATGCCCTCGGGCGGCAACGGCGGCGCCACCGCCACCGGCGTCACGGCCAACACCATCGACGTCGCCAACATCGCCAGCATCAGCGGCGTGGCTCCCGGCCTGACCCAGAGCGCACAGCAGGCCACCGAGGCCTGGGCCGATTACGTCAACAGCACCGGTGGCATCTGCGGCCGCCAAATCAAGGTGCAGCCCTTCGACGACGGCAACGACTCGGGCACCAACTACGCCGACGCCGATCAGGCCTGCTCGAGCGACTTCGCCATGGTCGGCAGCGCTTCGGGCTTCGACGACGGCAGCGCCCAGGCCGTCTCCTCCTGCGGCATCCCCGACATGGCGGCCGAGGTCTCCACGGCTGCCGCGGGCGGGACGGCGGACATCTTCGGTGCCAGCCCGGGCAACGACCACTACTGGTCGCTCGGCCCGGCCAACTACCTGAAGGCGACCTACCCCAACGCCATCAAGAAGGCCGCCATGATCTACCTCAACGTCTCGGCCACCGAGACCCAGGCCGCGCACGAGGTGGCCGCCTACGAGAGCGACGGCTTCAACTACGTCTACGACGCCTCGACCACGCCGACCAACGCCAACTACGCCACCAACGTGCAGGCCATGCAGAGCGCCGGCGCCGAGTACGTGACCGAGTACTCGGACGCCGACTCGGCCGAGCGGCTCCTCCAGGCCATGCAGCAGGCCAACTACACGCCCCAGGTGGTCGACTGGTTCTCCGAGGAGTACTCGCCCCAGTTCGCCCAGCAGACCGAGCCGGCGTCCAACGGCGACCTCGTCCTCATGTCGGCCACCGCCGCCTACGAGGAGGCCAGCGGCAACGCGGGCATGCAGCTCATGGAGAGTTGGCTGAACCGGGTGGCGCCGGGCTACCACCAGGACATCTTCGCCATTCTGGCCTGGTCGGCCGGCCTGGCCTTCGAGCAGGCGGCCAAGGCGGTCGGCCCCGACCTGACCCGGCCCGCGCTCATCGCCCAGCTGCAGCAGATCACCAACTGGACCGGTGACGGGGTGACGCCGCCGGTGAACATCGGCCAGAAGATCCCGTCGAAATGCTTCTTCTACATGAAGATCGAGAACGGGGCCTACCAACGGGTCTACCCGAGCGCGCCCAACACCTACGACTGCAACAGCGGCTTCTTCCAGTACTAGGCATGCACGAGTTCCTCGAGTTCACCATCATCGGCATCGTCCTGGGCGCCGCCTACGCGGTGGCGGCCAGCGGCCTGGTGGTGACCTATGCCACGTCGGGCATCTTCAACATCGCCCACGGCGCCATCGGCATGTTCATGGCCTTCGTGTACTGGCAGCTGTCTGTGGGCTGGCACATCAACGCCGGCCTGTCCTTCGTCCTCACCGTGTTCGTCCTGGCGCCCCTGCTGGGCGCCGCGGTCGAACGCGGCGTCATCCAGTGGATGGACCCCAACAACGTGGCCACCGCCCTGGCCGTGACGGTGGGGCTGACCCTCCTCTTCTTCGGCCTGGTCAACAACTACCTGTGGAAACCGACGGCCCGGGTCGTGCCTCAGTTCTTCGGCTTCAGCGGCTTCAACTTCCTGGGTGTGCACATCGACTGGGAGGAAGCCATCACCGTCGGTGCGGCCATCGCCATCGCCATCGGGCTGCGCCTCTTCCTGTACCGGACCCGCACCGGCATCGCCATGCGCGCTGTCGTCGACAACCGGCCCCTGATCGGGTTGTTCGGCGGCCGGCCGACGCGCCTGTCCACCCTGAGCTGGTCCATCGGGGCCTCGCTGGCCTCGGTGGCCGGCATCCTGGTGGCGCCCCGCCTGCAGCTGCAGCCGCTCATCCTCACCCTGCTCGTCATCGACGCCTACGCGGCGGCCGTCATCGGCCGGCTGCGCAGCCTGCCCATGACGTTCCTGGGGGCGCTCATCGTCGGGCTGGCCTCCGCGTACATCCAGGGGTACATCCCGACGACGGGGTCCTTCTGGTCGTCCACCCCCGTGCAGGGTCTCGCCCTGTCGGTGCCCTCCATCGTCCTCTTCATCGCCCTCCTCCTCGTGCCGGCCCACCGCATCCGCAGCGGTGCGGCCCAGCGGCACGCCCCGCTGGCGCCGGCCAGCTTCGTGCGCTCCCTCCAGGGCGGCGTGCTCCTGGTGGCGGCGGTGGCGGTCGGCGTCTCGTTCATGGGGCCGGCCAGCGTCATCAAGCTCGGCATCGGCCTGGCTTTCGGGCTGGTCTGCCTCTCGCTGGTGCCGCTGTCGGGCTGGGGCGGCTACACGTCGATCTGCCAGCTCAGCTTCGCCGGGCTGGGTGCCTTCGCCATGTACAAGTTCGGCCACAACGGCTCGGTCCTGGGCCTGGTGGCGGCGGCCGGGCTGGCCGGTGTCGTGGGCGCTCTCATCGCCTTACCCGCCCTGCGCCTGCGCGGGCTCTACCTGGCCCTGGCCACCATGGCCTTCGCCACCCTGATGGACAACATGATCTTCCCGTGGTCGGCCATCTTCGGCTTCAACGGCTCCGTCGTCGTGCCAAAGCCGGCCCTCTTCGGCCTCAACGTGAGCTCGCCCAAGGCGTTCACCATCTTCCTGGCCGTGGTCTTCGCGCTGTTCTCCATCGGCATCCTGGCCCTGCGCCGCGGCCCCTTCGGCCGGGTGCTGGTGGCGGCCAAGGACTCCGAGGCGGCCTGCGCCACCCTCGGGCTCTCCCTGACCACGACCAAGCTGATCGTCTTCACTCTCTCGGCGGCCATGGCCGGCATCGCCGGCGCCTTCTTCGGAGCGGCCAGCTCGGTGGCCAGCGGGACCGACTTCGAGATGTTCGAGAGCCTGCTCATCTTGGCCGTGGTGGCCATCGGCGGAGTGTCGGTGTGCTCGGGCGCCCTCGCCGGCGGGCTGGCCCTGGGCTTCTTGCCGGGCAACGCCGAGGACGTCTTCATCGGGGCGGGCACCGTCATCCTCGCCTTCTACCCCGACGGCATGCTGCCCCTGGCCTACGCCCGGGCCCAGCGCTGGTGGGCCTCGGTGACCTCGCCCGGGCGGGCCCCGGTGCCCATCGGGCCGGAGGAACGGGCCGGGACACTCGCCAGAACCCGGGCGGCGTAGCACGGAGGCGGCGGCCCAGCCGGAGAATCAGGGCCACGCCGCGATTGTCGGACCCCCAGGCAGCCGCTACAATCCTTTGTCTGCCATGTGCGGGCTTCGGTCCAGCGCGCAGTGCGCCACAGGTAGCCAAATTTTTCACATCGAGAGGTAGCGCGTGCCCACAATCGCCCAGCTCGTCCGCAAGGGACGGGAGGCCAAGGTGACCAAGACCAAGACCCCCGCCCTGAAGGGCGCGCCCCAACGGCGAGGGGTGTGCACCCGCGTCTACACGACGACCCCGAAGAAGCCGAACTCGGCCCTGCGCAAGGTGGCCCGGGTGCGGCTCTCGTCGGGCGTGGAGATCACCGCCTACATCCCCGGCGTGGGCCACAACCTGCAGGAGCACTCCATCGTCCTCGTGCGCGGCGGCCGGGTGAAGGACCTGCCGGGCGTGCGCTACAAGGTCGTGCGCGGCGCGCTCGACACCTCGGGCGTGCGCGAGCGCAGCCAGGCCCGCAGCCGCTACGGCGCCAAGAAGGAGTCCTAGCCGTGCCCCGCAACGGACCCGCCACCCGCCGGGAGCTGGCCCCGGACCCCGTCTACCGCTCCGTCCTCGTGACCCAGTTCGTCAACAAGGTCCTGTCGCGGGGCAAGCGCACGCTGGCCGAGCGCATCGTCTACACCGCCCTCGAGCAGGTGCAGGAGAAGTCCGGCGGCGACCCCGTCGCGGCCCTGAAGCGGGCCGTCGAGAACACCCGGCCAGAGGTCGAGGTCAAGTCGCGCCGCGTCGGCGGGGCGACCTACCAGGTCCCGGTCGAGGTGCGGCCGCGCCGCGCCACCACGCTGGCCATCCGCTGGCTCACCACCTACGCCGGGCAGCGCCGGGAGAAGACCATGGCCGAGCGCCTGTCGGGCGAAATCCTCGACGCCTCCAACAACATCGGCGCGTCGGTCAAGCGCCGCGAAGACATGCACAAGATGGCGGAGTCCAACCGCGCCTTCGCCCACTACCGCTGGTAGTGGGGACGACACCGACACAGGACCCGGACCGCCATGGCTGACGCCACCCCCAGCCGCGACTTCCCGCTGGCCAAGACCCGCAACATCGGGATCATGGCCCACATCGACGCGGGCAAGACCACGACGACCGAACGCATCCTCTACTACACCGGCCGCAACTACAAGATCGGCGAGGTACACGAGGGCGCGGCCACCATGGACTGGATGGTCCAGGAGCAGGAGCGTGGGATCACGATCACGTCCGCCGCGACGACCTGCAGCTGGCGGGACAACTGGATCAACATCATCGACACCCCGGGCCACGTCGACTTCACGGTCGAGGTGGAGCGCTCGCTGCGCGTCCTCGACGGCGCCGTGGCCGTCTTCGACGCCGTGGCCGGTGTGGAGCCCCAGACCGAGACCGTGTGGCGCCAGGCCAACAAGTACAACGTTCCGCGCATCTGCTTCGTCAACAAGATGGACCGGATCGGGGCCGACTTCGAGCGCACGGTGCAGATGATCCGGGACCGCCTCGACGCCCTGCCGGCGGTGATCCAGCTGCCCATCGGGGTCGAGTCCGAGTTCAAGGGCGTGATCGACCTGCTGGCGGAGAAGGCCCTCGTCTGGTCGTCCGACATGGGCGAGGAGTGGGACACCCTCGAGATCCCGTCCGACATGGAGGCCGAGGTCGAGGACGCCCGCCACCAGCTGATCGACGTCGTCTCCAACTTCGACGACACCATTATGGAGAAGTACCTGGCCGAGGAGCCCATCACGGGCGACGACCTGCGCCGGGCGCTGCGCACGGCCACGCTGGCCGCCGCCGTGGTGCCGGTGCTGTGCGGGTCGGCCTTCAAGAACAAGGGTGTGCAGCCCATGCTCGACGCCGTCGTCGACTACCTGCCCTCGCCGCTGGACCTGCCGCCCACCCAGGGCCACAAGCCGAACCACCCCGAGGACGTCGAGGAGCGCAAGGCCGACGACAGCGATGCCTTCTCGGCCCTGGCCTTCAAAATCATGACCGACCCCTTCGTCGGCAAGCTGACCTACATCCGGGTGTACTCGGGCACGCTCTCGAAGGGCGCGTCGATCCTGAACTCGACCAAGGACAAGAAGGAGCGGGTCGGCCGCATCCTGCAGATGCACGCCAACCACCGCGAGGACAAGGACGCCATTTTCGCGGGCGACATCATGGCCGTGGTCGGCCTGAAGAACACGACGACGGGCGACACCCTGTGCGACCCGTCACGGGCCATCGTGCTCGAGGCGCTCGAGTTCCCCGAGCCGGTCATCCACGTCGCCGTCGAGCCGAAGACCAAGGCGGACCAGGACAAGCTGTCCCGGGCCCTCTACGCCCTCTCCGAGGAGGACCCCACCTTCCGGGTGCGCTCGGACGAGGAGACGGGTCAGACCGTCATCAGCGGCATGGGCGAGCTGCACCTGGAGGTGCTGGTCGACCGCATGCTGCGCGAGTTCTCCGTCGACGCCAACGTCGGCAAGCCCCAGGTGGCCTACCGGGAGACCATCCGCAAGCCGGTCGAGAAGATCGAGGAGCGCTACGTCCGCCAGACGGGTGGGCGGGGCCAGTACGGCCACGTGGTCATCAGCGTGGAACCGACGGGACCCGGGGGCGGTTACGAGTTCATCGACAAGATCAGCGGCGGTGTGATCCCCAAGGAGTACATCCCATCGGTTGACGCCGGTATCCAGGAGGCCCTCACCGCCGGCGTGCTGGCCGGCTACCCCACGGTGGACGTCCGGGTCACCTTGACCTACGGCTCGTACCACGACGTGGACTCCTCCGAAATGGCGTTCAAGATCGCCGGGTCCATGGCGATCAAGAAGGCGCTGCGGGCGGCCAGCCCGGTGTTGCTCGAGCCGGTGATGGAAGTGACCGTGACGGTGCCCGACGACTTCCTGGGCGCGGTCACCGGCGACCTCTCGTCCCGGCGGGGGAGGATGGAGGGCATGGACCAGCAGGGCACCAGCCACGTGGTGAAAGCTCTCGTACCGTTGGCCGATATGTTCGGCTACTCTACGGACCTGCGTTCGCGCACGCAGGGTCGCGCCACGTACACGATGCAGTTCCATTCGTACAACCAGGTGCCGGAGTCGATCTCGAAGGAGATCATCGCCCGGGCCACCGGGGAGTAAGCGGTCCGGTACAGGGACGCACAGCAGAGTTCGCAGAAGAGAGAAGCAGCGTCGGGGTCACCGTGACTCCGGCCAGGAGCAGGGAGTAGCGAGGCGATGGCCAAGCAGAAGTTCGAGCGCACCAAGCCCCACGTGAACGTCGGGACGATGGGTCACATCGACCATGGCAAGACCACGCTTACGGCGGCCATCACCAAGGTGCTGTCGGAGCGCAACCCCAACACCTCCTTCACCAAGTTCGAGGACATCGACAAGGCGCCGGAGGAGAAGCAGCGCGGCATCACCATCACCATCGCCCACGTCGAGTACGAGACCGACAAGCGCCACTACGCGCACGTCGACATGCCGGGCCACGCCGACTACATCAAGAACATGATCACCGGCGCGGCGCAGATCGACGGCGCCATCCTGGTGGTCTCGGCGGCCGACGGCCCCATGCCCCAGACCCGTGAGCACGTGCTCCTGGCCCGCCAGGTGGGTGTGCCCTACATTGTGGTGGCTCTGAACAAGGCCGACATGGTGGACGACGAGGAGCTGCTCGAGCTGGTCGAGCTCGAGGTGCGTGAGCTCCTCAGCTCCTACGAGTTCCCCGGCGACGACGTGCCGGTGGTCCGGGTCAGCGCGCTCAAGGCGCTCGAGGGCGACCCCGAGTGGTCAGAGAAGATCGTCGAGCTCATGGACGCGGTGGACGACTACATCCCCGAGCCCGAGCGTGACGTGGACAGGCCCTTCCTCATGCCGGTCGAGGACGTCATGTCCATCACCGGCCGTGGCACCGTGGTGACCGGGAAGGTGGAGCAGGGCATCGTCAAGGTGGGCGAGGAGGTCGAGATCGTCGGCCTGCGCGACACCCAGAAGACGACGGTGACCGGCGTCGAGATGTTCCGCAAGCTCCTCGACCAGGGTCAGGCCGGCGACAACATCGGCGCCCTGCTGCGTGGCACCAAGAAGGAGGAGGTCGAGCGCGGCCAGGTGCTGTGCAAGCCCGGCTCCATCACGCCGCACACCAACTTCGAGGCCGCGGTCTACGTGCTGAACAAGGAAGAGGGCGGCCGCCACAAGCCGTTCTTCACCCACTACCGCCCGCAGTTCTACTTCCGCACCACGGACGTGACGGGCGAGATCACGCTGCCCGAGGGCACCGAGATGGTCATGCCGGGCGACAACACCGACATGACGGTCGAGCTGGGCAAGCCCATCGCCATGGACGAGGGCCTGCGCTTCGCCATCCGCGAGGGTGGCCGCACGGTCGCCTCCGGCCGCGTCACGAAGATCCTCAAGTAGCGGGGCGGGGTAGCGACGACATGGCCGACGGCCCGAAGCAGAAGATCCGCATCAGGCTGAAGGCCTACGACCACGAGATCCTCGACCAGTCCACCGAGAAGATCGTCCAGACGGTCCTGCGCACGCAGGCCAAGGTCCTGGGGCCCGTCCCGCTGCCGACCGACAAGCACCGCTACACGGTGATCCGCTCCCCCCACAAGTACAAGGACTCGCGGGAGCACTTCGAGATGCGGGTCCACAAGCGCCTGGTGGACATCGTCGAGCACACGCCCAAGACGGTCGACTCGCTCCAGCGGCTCGACCTGCCGGCCGGCGTGGACATCGAGATCAAGATCCAGACGGCCTAGCCCCGGGCTGCTGGCAGGGGCCCGGGTCATGGTGTAACGTCGCGAGCCGCCCAATAGGGCTGCTCACGGGGAAAAACATCGCGGCACCGACGTGCTGCGCCCACAACAGACGTGCGTGGAGGCCGGCCCGGCCGGTACCTCACGCCGAACCAGTTCGAGCGCTCCGCTCGGGTCTCCCGGGCGGAGCGTTGGCGTGCCGGTACGAAGAGCAGAGAAAAGGGACAGGAAGAAGGACACGTGGCAAGCAAGGCCATCGTCGGCGAGAAGGTCGGCATGACCCAGGTCTGGGACGACCAGAACCGCGCCATACCGGTGACGGTGCTGAAGGTCGCGCCCGCGCGCGTGGTCCAGGTCAAGCGGCCCGAGACCGACGGTTACTCCGCTCTGCAGGTGACCTGGGGCTTCCGCCGCAACTCGACGCTGACCAAGCCCCAGCTCGGGCATTACGCCAAGGCCGGCGTGGACCCGGGCCGCAAGCTGGTGGAACTCCGCTTGGACGACGTGAGCGACTACGCGGTGGGCCAGGAGCTGGCGGCCGACCTGTGGGAGGCCGGCGAGCGCGTCGACGCCATCGCGGTGAGCAAGGGGAAGGGCTTCGCCGGTGGCATGAAGCGGCACAACTTCAAGGGCCAGGGCGGCGCGCACGGAAACCACGGCCACCACCGCGCCCCGGGCTCCATCGGCGCGTGCGCCACCCCGTCACGCGTCTTCAAGGGCACCCGCATGGCGGGCCAGCTCGGCGGGACCCAGGTGACGGCGCTCAACCTCGAGGTGGTCTCCGCCGACGCCGAGCGCCAGCTCGTCCTGGTCAAGGGGGCAGTGCCGGGCGCCCGGGGCAGCGTCGTCGTCCTGCGCAACTCGGTCAAGACCCCGACGAGGTCCCGATGAGCGCCACCGGTACCGTCCTCCGCAACTCGGTCAAGAAGGAGCGCCCGGCGCCGGTCACGCGCACGGCGCAGAAGCGCAACGCGGCGGGGCACGACAAGGGCGCGGTCGACCTCGAGCCGACCATCTTCGGCCTCGAGCCCAATCGGGCCGTGCTGCACCAGGTCATCACGGCCCAGCTGGCCGGCGTGCGCGCCGGTACCCAGTCGACCCGCACCCGGGCCGAGGTGCGCGGCGGCGGCGCCAAGCCGTTCCGCCAAAAGGGCACCGGCCGGGCCCGCCAGGGGTCGAGCCGTTCGCCGTCCATGAGCGGCGGGGGCGTGGCGCTCGGGCCGAAGCCGCGCAGCTACGCGCAGCGGACCCCCAAAAAGATGGTCCGCCTGGCCCTGCTCTCCGCGCTGAGCGACCGGGCCGAGGTGGGCCGGATCACCGTCATCGACGACTGGCAGATCGGCGCCCCGAGGACCAAGGACGCCGCCACCATTGTGCGCCGGTGCCGCCTCGACGGCATGGTGCTCATCGTCCTCGGCTACGAGGAGATCGACGTGGCGTTGTCGTTCCGCAACCTGCCCCAGGTGCAGACGACGACGCTGGCCGAGCTCTCGGCCCACGACGTGATCCGGGCGGACTGGCTGGTCTTCTCCGAGCGCACGCTGCCCACGTCGGTGGGGGCGTTCGCCGGGACGCACGTGGACAAGGGCCACTCGCCCGAGCCGACCAGGGTCGACCGGTCCAGTCAGCAGGAAGAGGAGAAGGCGGCCAAGAGCCGTCTCCGGGCCAGGAAGGCGGTCAAGGCCGAGGCGATCGAGGACGAGGCGGCGCCGCCGGCGGCGGCGGCCAAGAAGGCCCGGGCCACCCGTAAGGCCAAGGCCGCCGCGGCGGACGCCGAGCAGGCGCTCGAGGCAGTGGAGGCCGAGGCGGAGGCCGAGCTGCCCGCACCGGATGAGGTCGACGCCGAGGAGACCGCGGCCGTCGAGGTCGAGGCCGAGACCGACGAGGAGGCCGGCACCGATGCGTGACGCCATGTCCGTGCTCATCCGCCCCGTCGTCTCCGAGAAGAGCTACGACCTCATGGACAGGAGCGTCTACGTCTTCATCGTCGACCCCCGGGCCACCAAGATCGAGGTGCGCCACGCCGTCGAGCAGACCTTCGGCGTGCGGGTGACCAAGGTCAACACGCTCAACCGCAAGGGGAAGGCGACGCGCAACCGGCGCACCAACGTGAAGGGCAAGCGGCCCGACACCAAGCGCGCCATCGTCACGTTGCACCCCGACGACTCCATCGACCTCTTCGAGCGCTGATCAGGGAATCGCCATGCCACTTCGCTCACGTAAGCCCACCAGCCCCGGACGGCGCTTCCAGACCGTCTCGGACTTCTCCGAGATCACACGCGACCGCCCGGAGAAGTCCCTCCTGGCGCCCAAGCCCCAGACGGGCGGGCGCAACGCCTACGGGCGCAAGACGTCGCGCCACCGCGGCGGCGGCCACAAGCAGCAGTACCGGGTCATCGACTTCCGCCGCAACAAGGACGGGATCCCGGCCAAGGTTGCGGCGATCGAGTACGACCCCAACCGCAACGCTCGCATCGCCCTGCTGCACTACGCCGACGGGGAGAAGCGTTACATCCTCGCTCCCGCCGGCGTGAAGGTGGGCGACAAGCTGCAGAGCGGTCAGGGCGCCGACATCCGGCCCGGCAACGCCCTGCCCCTGCGCTACATCCCCGTCGGCTCGACCATTCACAACGTCGAGCTGCGACCCGGCGGCGGCGGCAAAATGGCCCGCGGCGCCGGCATGAGCATCCAGCTGGTGGCCAAGGAGGGTGTGTTCGCCACGCTGCGCCTCCCTTCGACCGAGATGCGGCGAGTCTCCATCGACTGCCGGGGCACCCTGGGCGTCGTCGGCAACGCCGAGGCCGAGCTGGTCAAGGTGGGCAAGGCCGGCCGCAACCGCTGGAAGGGCAAGCGCCCGCAGACCCGCGGCGTGGCCATGAACCCGGTCGACCACCCGCTGGGCGGCGGCGAGGGCAAGTCGTCGGGTGGCCGCCACCCGGTGTCGCCGTGGGGCCAGCCCGAGGGCCGCACCCGGTCCCGGAACAAGAAGTCCAATGCGATGATCGTCCGCCGGCGCCGCACCCGTGGCGCGCGGCGATAGGTCGAGGGTTGAGGAGCCATGCCGCGTAGCCTGAAGAAGGGACCGTTCGTCGACGACCATCTGCTGAAGAAGGTGGACGTGCTCAACGCGAGCGGGGACAAGAAGGTCATAAAGACCTGGTCCCGCCGCTCCACCATCATCCCCGACATGGTCGGCCACACCATTGCCGTCCACGACGGCCGCCGGCACGTGCCCGTCTACGTGACCGAGTCCATGGTGGGCCACAAGCTCGGTGAGTTCGCCCCGACGCGCACCTTCCGCTACCACGCCGGCCAGGAGCGAGGGGCGCGGCGATGACCGCCACCAAGACGAACGAGCGCCCCGGTACACGGGCCGTGCATCGCTACTGCGGCATGTCGGCCTCCAAGGCGCGCCAGGTGCTCGACCTCATCCGGGGCCAGGACGTCCAGCGCGCCGCCGAGATCCTCTCGGGCACCGAGCGCGAGGCGGCCACCGTCATCGGCAAGGTGCTGACCTCGGCCGTGGCCAACGCCGCCCACAACGACCAGCAGAACCCCGAGGAGCTCTACGTGTCGGCCTGCTTTGCCGACGAGGGCACTACGATGAAGCGTTGGCGTCCGCGGGCCCGGGGCCGGGCTACGCGGATCCGCAAGCGGACTTGCCACATCACCATCATCGTGAGCCGGCTTCCGGCCGAGCAGCTCGAGCTGCGCCGCCGGCGCATGGAGGCGGTCAGCGCCAACCGGTCCCGCCGGGTCGAGTCGTCTCGTCGCCGGGCCGACCAGACCGGGCGGGTGTCGCGCCGCCGGGCCAGAGCCGAGGCGAAGGCGGCCGAAGAGGCCGAGGCAGCCGAGGTGGAGGAGATCACCGACCAGGCGCTGGACGAGGCCAAGGTGAACGATGCCGAGGTCGAGGTGACCGAGGCCGACACGGTCGACGGTGGTGTCGACGAAGACGAAGACGAGGACGACGACGAGGTCGTCGAGGCCCACGCCGACGACGAGGTGGAGGACGCAGATGCCGAGGACGACGGCGAGAAGGACGAGGAAGAGTAGATGGGCCAGAAGGTAAACCCCTACGGGTTCCGGCTCGGGATCACGACCGACTGGAAGTCCCGCTGGTTCGAGGAGCGGCACTACAAGGACTTCGTGGTCGAGGACTGGAAGATCCGCGACTACCTCATGACCCAGTTGGAGGCGGCCGCCGTGAGCCGCATCGAGGTCGAGCGCACGCGTGACCGCCTGCGGGTCGACATCCACACGGCGCGTCCTGGCATCGTCATCGGCCGGCGCGGCGCCGAGGCCGACCGGCTCAAGAAGAAGCTCGAGGAGATCACCGGGCTGCAGAACCGGATTCAGCTGAACATTCAGGAGATCAAGCAGCCCGAGCTCGACGCCGCCCTCATCGCCCAGGGCATCTGCGACCAGCTGGTGCGCCGGGTGGCCTTCCGTCGGGCCATGAAGCGAGCCATCCAGACCGTGCAGAAGGCCGGCGCCCAGGGCATCAAGGTCCAGTGCTCGGGCCGCCTCGGCGGTTCTGAGATGTCGCGCAAGGAGCAGTACCGCGAGGGCCGCGTCCCGCTGCACACGCTGCGGGCCGACATCGACTACGGCTTCCGCGAGGCCCGCACCACGTCGGGCCGCGTCGGCGTGAAGGTGTGGATCTACAAGGGCGACATCCTCCCCTACAAGGTCTCCATCGAGGACAAGATCACCCGTGAGGCCGCCATGGCCGTCGGCGAGACGTCGGGCCAGAGCGGGCCGCGCCGCCTCATCACCGCCGGAGGCGGCCGTCGGCGCGCCCAAGACTTCTCGACCGAGAGCGCCGACGACGATGCGGCCGACGAGGCCGAGGTCGACGAGCTGCCGGTTGAGGAAGTGGCCGAGGTCGACGAGCTGCCGCCCGTTGAGGGCGTCGAGAGCGCGGAAGAGGTTGAGGGTGTCGACGAGCGCGGAGGGCGCCGCCGAGGAGGAGACCGAGCAGCCGGTGGCCGACCTGCTGCCGCAGCCGACCGAGCCCGACGAGCTGGAGCGCCAGCTGAACCGGGACGAGGAGATGGAGCGCCAGCACCACGAGCACCACGAGGCGCCGCACTTCCGCCGGGAGTCCGACTGACATGTTGATGCCCAAGAAGGTCAAGCACCGCAAGACGCAGCGCGGACGCCTCACCGGGGCCGCCAAGGGTGGCACCTCGGTGACGTTCGGCGACTTCGGGATCCAGGCCACCGAGCCGGGCTGGCTGACGGCGCGCCAGATCGAGGCCGCCCGTATCGCCATGACCCGCCACGTGAAGCGTGGCGGCAAGGTGTGGATCCGCGTCTTCCCCGACAAGCCGGTCACCCAGAAGCCGGCCGAAACCCGCATGGGTTCGGGCAAGGGCAACCCCGAGCTGTGGGTGGCCGTCGTCCACCCGGGCCGCGTGCTCTTCGAACTGGCCGGCGTCGACGAGGAGCTGGCCCGTGCCGCCATGGAGCGGGCCATTCAGAAGCTGCCCTTCAAGGCGCGCTTCGTGGTGCGCCCCGGCACCCACGGCCACGCCGAGGTGGCGATCTAAGTGCCGACCGCCCACGACCTCGCCATGCTCGACGGAGACGAGCTGGCCGCCCGCCTGGGCGACTCGCGCCGGGAACTCTTCAACCTGCGCTTCCAGCTGGCCACGGGCCAGCTGGACAACCCGGCCCGTGTCGGACAGGTCCGCCGCGAGGTGGCCCGCATGCTGACCGTGCTGCGGGCCCGAGAGATCCTCGAGGCCGAGGGGAGCTACGTGGCCCCGACGGCGGCCGAGCACGAGGCGGCCCGGGCCAACCTGGCGGCCGAGGACGCCGAGCGCGAGGAGAAGGAGAAGGCCAAGGCCGCGGAGGCGGAGCCCCTCGACCTCCACGACCACGACCACGACCACGATCACGACGACGATCACGACGACGAAGAGGATGAGGCCTGATGGCCGACGAGACCCCAGAGAACGAAGCAGCGGCCAAGGCCGCTGCGGCAGACGCCGAGCAGGCGCTCGAGGCCGTCGAGGCCGAGGCGGTCGCCGAGCTGCCGACCAGCGACGAGGCCGAGGCGGCGACCCCGCCGGCCCAGGTCGCGGTGGCCGACGACGGCACGCGGGTGAACCGGCGCAAGGTGCGCGAGGGCATCGTCGTCTCCGATGCCATGCAGTCCACCGTCGTGGTGGCCGTGGTCGAGCGGGTGCGCCACCCGAAGTACGGCAAGACGGTCCAGCGCACCAAGAAGCTCTACGTGCACGACGCCGACGACAGCGCCAAGGTCGGGGACCGGGTCCGGGTGCAGGAGACCCGCCCGTACTCCAAGCTCAAGCGCTGGCGCCTGACCGAAGTGGTGGAGCGGGCCCGATGATCCAGCAGGAATCCCGGCTGCGGGTGGCCGACAACTCTGGGCGCGCGAGGTGCTGTGCATCCGCGTGCTCGGTGGGTCGCGCCGCCGCTACGCCAGCATCGGCGACGTGTTCGTGGCCACGGTCAAGGACGCCATCCCCGGTGCCGCCGTGAAGAAGGGCGACGTCGTCAAGTGTGTGGTCGTGCGCACCAAGAAGGAGAAGCGCCGCCCCGACGGCAGCTACATCCGCTTCGACGAGAACGCCGCCGTGCTCATCAACGACCAGCAACAGCCCCGCGGCACCCGCATCTTCGGCCCGGTCGGCCGCGAGCTGCGGGACAAGCGCTTCATGCGCATCGTGTCGCTCGCACCGGAGGTGCTCTAGCCATGCGCATCCACAAGGGAGACACGGTCCGGGTCATGAGCGGCAAGAACAAGGGCCGGACGGCCGAGGTCATGCGCGCCCTGCCCGACAAGAACCGGATCATCGTCGAGGGCGTGAACGTGGCCAAGCGCCACTCCAAGCCCACCCGCGCCACCCAGCAGGGCGGCGTCATCGACAAGTTCATGCCGATCGACGTCTCGAACGTCGCCGTGGTCTGCAAGGGTTGCGACCAGCCCACCCGGGTTGGCTACCGCTTCGAGGCCGACGGCGAGAAGGTGCGCATCTGCAAGAAGTGCGGGGCCATCCTGTGAGCACCACCACGAGCGCTCCGGCGCGCCCGCGGCTCAAGGAGCGCTACCTCACCGAGGTGCGCGACCGGCTCAAGGCCGAGCTCGGCGTGAGCAACGTCATGGAGGTGCCCCGGCTGGAGAAGATCGTGGTCAACATGGGCGTCGGCCGGGCCACCCAGCAGGCCTCGCTCATCGAAGGGGCCCAGCGAGACCTCCAGGTGATCACCGGGCAAAAGCCCGTGGTCACCCGGGCCAAGAGGTCCATCGCCGGCTTCAAGCTGCGCGAGGGGCAGTCCATCGGGGTGAAGGCCACCCTGCGTGGCGACCGCGCCTGGGAGTTCTTCGACCGCCTGCTCAGCCTGGCCATCCCGCGCATCCGTGACTTTCGGGGCCTGTCACCCCGGTCGTTCGACGGGCACGGCAACTACACGTTCGGCGTGACCGAGCAGCTGATCTTCCCCGAAATCGACTACGACAAAATCGACACGACCCGCGGCATGGACATCACCATCGTGACGACCGCCCGCACCAACGAGGAAGGACGGGCGTTCCTCGCAGCGTTCGGCTTTCCCTTCCGACAGGAGACCCGGTAGGCAACATGGCAAAAAAGGCTTTGATCGAGAAGCAGCAGCGCACTCCCAAGTTCAAGGTGCGGGGGTACACCCGGTGCCAGCGATGCGGACGGCCCAAGGCCGTGTACCGCAAGTTCGGGCTGTGCCGCATCTGCTTGCGCGTCATGGTGCACGCCGGAGAGGTGCCTGGTGTGACGAAGGCAAGCTGGTAGGTCGCCATGACGATGACCGACCCCATCGCGGACATGCTCACCCGCATCCGCAACGCCAACAGCGCCATGTTCGACACCGTGCGCATGCCGGGCTCGAAGCTCAAGGTGTCGCTGGCCGACATTCTCGAGCGCGAGGGCTTCATTGCGGGCTACAAGGTCGAGCCCAACGAGGGCAAGCCGGGCACGACGCTCGAGATCAGCATGAAGTACTCGGGCGACCGCACCCGGACGATCGCCGGCATCAAGCGCGTCTCCAAGCCGGGCCTGCGTATTTACGCCCGGGCCGAGGGCATGCCCCGCGTGCTCGGTGGCATGGGCGTGGCGGTGGTCTCGACCAGCCAGGGCCTGCTGACCGACGCCGAGGCGCGCCGCAAGCACCTGGGCGGGGAGGTGCTCTGCCATGTCTGGTAGCCGCACCGGCGCCGCCCGAGGGGAGGCCTGATGTCGCGCGTCGGACGTTCCCCCATCAGCGTCCCGTCCAACGTGACCGTCACCCTGAGCGGGGCCACGGTCAACGTCAAGGGGCCCCAGGGCACCCTGGAGCGGAACCTGCCCGAGGGGATCACCGTCGCCCAGGAGGGCGACACCCTGGTCGTCAGCCGCCCCGACGACGAGCGGCGCCACCGGGCGCTGCACGGCCTGTCGCGCTCGCTGGTGGCCAACATGGTTTCCGGGGTGACCGAAGGGTTCTCCAAGGAGCTCGAGATCGTCGGCGTGGGGTACCGGGCCACGGCCAAGGGACCCGAACGCGCTCGAGCTGGCCCTGGGTTTCTCGCACCCGGTGCAGGTGGACGCGCCCGAAGGCATCACGTTCGAGGTGCCGGTGCCCACCCGGATCATCGTCAAGGGCATCGACAAGGAGAAGGTGGGCCAGGTGGCCGCCGACATCCGCAAGCTGCGCAAACCCGAGCCCTACAAGGGCAAGGGCGTGCGCTATGCCAACGAGCGCGTGTTGCGCAAGGCTGGAAAGGCGGCGAAGTAATGGCCCGCACGAGCGATCGCACCCGCCTGCGCCGCCGGCGCCACGAGCGCGTGCGCTTCAAGGTGGTGGGCACCTCCGAGTGCCCCCGGCTGGCTGTGCACCGGTCCAACCGGCACATCTCGGCCCAGCTCATCGACGACGCCGCCGGCCGCACCCTGGTCGCCGCCTCCTCGGTGGAGTCCGACCTGCGTGCGTCCTTGGGTCGCAACGGCGGCGGTAACGTGACGGGCGCCGAAGCGGTGGGCCGCCTCCTCGGCACCAGAGCCAAGGCCGCCGGCATCACCAAAGTGGTCTTCGACCGTGGGGGCTTCGTGTACCACGGGCGTGTCGCCGTCCTGGCCGACGCGGCACGGGCCGAGGGACTGGAGTTCTAAATGGTCGACACACAGTACGAAGAGCGCACCATAAAGGTGAACCGGGTGGCCAAGGTCGTCAAGGGCGGCCGGCGCTTCTCCTTCGCCGCGCTCATGGTCGTGGGCGACGGCAACGGCAAGGTAGGCCTGGGCTACGGCAAGGCCAAGGAGGCCGGGCTGGCCGTGCAGAAGGGGATCGAAGAGGCGCGCAAGAACCTCTTCGAGGTCCCCCTGGCCGGCAGCACCATCGTGCACCCCGTCATCGGCGAGAGCGGCGCCGGCCGCGTCCTGCTCAAGCCGGCCGCGCCCGGGACCGGCGTGATCGCCGGCGGTGCCGCCCGGCACATCCTCGAGATGGCCGGCATCCGCGACATTCTGGCCAAGTCGCTCGGCTCGTCCAACGGGATCAACGTGGCCCACGCCACCATCGCGGGGCTCAAGCAGCTGCGGCGGCCCGACGACGTGGCGGAGCTGCGGGGCAAGGCGGCCGACGAGGTGACCCCGGGCGGGGTGCTGCGGGCCTACCGCGAGCGCAAGCGCGAGACCGAGCTCTACGCGGCCACGGAGGGCCGCTGACCATGACGCCGGCCAGCAAGAAGCCGAAACCCGCCGTCACCGAGGGCCGCATCGTCGTCACGCAGACGCGCTCGGCCATCGGTTCCAAGCCCAAGCACCGCGGCACGCTGCGGGCGCTGGGCCTGCGCGGCATCGGGCAGTCCAACGAGCTGCCCGACCGTGCCGAAATCAGGGGCATGATCGCCCGCGTCCCCCACATGGTCCGCGTCGAGGAGGTGGCCCGGTGAAGCTGCACGACCTGGCGCCGCCCGCCGGCGCCACCAAGGCCAAGCGCCGCGTCGGGCGCGGCATCGGCGGCAAGGGCGGCAAGACGGCCGGCCGCGGCACCAAGGGCCAGAAGGCCCGCAGCACCGTGCCGACCGGCTTCGAGGGCGGCCAGCTGCCCCTCATGCAGCGGATCCCCAAGCTGCGGGGCTTCGCCAACCCCTTCCGCGTCGAGTACACCCCGGTCAACCTGGGTGCCCTCGAGGCCCTGGGCGCCGCCGAGGTGACCCCGCAGACCCTGGTCGAGGCGGGCCTGGCGCGGCCGAAGGCCCTGGTCAAGATCCTGGGCCAGGGCTCGCTCAGCCGCCCGGTCAAGGTCTCGGCCCATGCCTTCTCCAAGTCGGCCGAAGCGGCCATCACCGCGGCGGGAGGTAGCGTCGAGCGGGTGCCACTGCCCTACGCCCATGGGCGCCCGCCGGCCTCGGGCAACGCCCTGATGAACCGCTAGTCCGGAAAGGGCCATGCTCTCCCGGCTCGCCAACATCTTCAGAGTCCCCGACCTTCGCAACAAGGTCGTCTTCACGCTCGCCATCATCGCCCTGTACCAGATCGGGGCGAACATCCCGGTGCCCGGGGTGAACTGGGCCAAGCTGCAGAGCCTGGAGTCCTCCGCCTCGGCCTCGGGCGTGCTCGGGTTCCTCAACCTCTTCAGCGGGGGCGCGCTGGTGCGGCTGGCCGTGTTCGGGCTGGGCGTCATGCCCTACATCACCAGCTCCATCATCATCCAGCTGCTGTCGACGGTCATCCCCAAGCTCGAGGAGTGGCGCGACCAGGGTGCCGTCGGGCAGAAGAAGATCACCCAGACCACCAGGTACCTGACGGTGGCACTGGCCGTGATGCAGTCCTCGGGCCTGGTCTACGCCTTCCACGGCCACGACTCGGCCCTGCTCGGCACCAGCATCGACCTCATCCCGACCTTCAACTGGCCGCTGGCGCTGTTCATGGTGCTCATCCTCACCGCCGGCACGGCGACGGTCATGTGGCTGGCCGAGCTCATCACCCAGCGCGGCATCGGCCAGGGCATGTCGATCCTGATCTTCGCCAACGTGGTGGCCGCCATCCCCACCGGCTTCAAGGCCATTTACGAGGAGGGCGGCAAGACCAAGGCCGGCATCATCGTCATCGTCTCGCTCGTCCTGCTGGTGATCATCGTCTTCATGGACCAGGGACAGCGGCGCATCCCGGTCACGTTCGCCCGACGGGTGGTGGGACGGCGCATGTACGGCGGCAGCTCGACCTACATCCCGCTGAAGGTGAACCAGTCCGGCGTGATCCCGATCATTTTCGCCAGCTCGGTCCTCTACATCCCGGTCCTGCTCTCGAACGTGGTCCCCTGGGCCTGGTTCCAGAATTTCGTGCGGAACTCGCTGACGCCCACCAGCTTCTTCTACATCCTGGCCTACTTCCTGCTCATCGTGATGTTCACGTTCTTCTACGTGTACGTGGCCTTCGACCCGCACCAGCAGGCCGATCTCATCCGCAAGCAGGGCGGCTTCGTGCCGGGCATCCGGCCCGGGCCGCCGACCGAGCGTTACTTCGCGCACATCCTGAGCCGGATCACCGTGGTGGGGGCGCTGTTCCTCGGCTCGGTGGCCGTCGTCCCCTCGCTGCTCATGGCCCTGTGGCACCTCAACCGGTTCCCCTTCTACGGGACGACCCTCCTCATTTCGGTCGGCGTCGCGCTCGAGACCATGCGCCAGATCGACAGCCAGCTGATGATGCGCAACTACGAGGGTTTCCTCAAGTAGCGGCGCGTGATCCCGGGGGTCAGACTCGTAGTCCTCGGCAAGCAGGGGGCCGGCAAGGGGACACAGTGCGTGCGCCTGTCGCACCACTACGTGGTGCCGCACGTCTCGACAGGGGACATGCTGCGCAGCGAGGTCAAGTCGCGCTCGGCGCTGGGCCAGCGGGCGCAGGCGCTCATGGACCAGGGTGAGCTGATCCCCGACGACCTGGTCATGGAGATGGTGGGCGCCCGCCTGACCGAGCGCGACACGCGGGGCCGCGGTTTCGTCCTCGACGGGTGCCCCCGGACCACCGGCCAGGCCGAGGGCCTGGAGAAGATCGTCGAGCCGGTCGGCCTCGACCTCGTCATCGACCTGCAGGTCGCGACGAGCCTGGTCATGAAGCGCCTGGCCTCGCGACGGGTGTGCGTCGACTGCGGCGCCAACTACTCGACGGCGGCGCCGCCGCTGGTCAACTGGACCTGCGACGTCTGCGGCGGCGAGGTGGTGCAGCGCCAGGACGACACGGAGGAGGCGATCGAGCGGCGGCTCAAGCTGTACGAGGAGGAGACGCAGCCGCTGCTGGACTGGTACAAACAGCGCGAGCTGCTGGTGGAGATCAACGGCACCGGGTCACCCGACGCCGTGACCCGGCGGGTGGTCGGCGCCATCGACGCGCTGCGGCGCAAGCAGCGGGAAGCCGGCGCCGGGGAGGCCCCGCAGTGAGGCGCAACGAGGACGAGCTGGCCAAGATGCGCAAGGCCGGCAAGGTCGTGGCCGAGATGCACGAGAAGACCCGGGAGGCGGCGCGGCCCGGCGTGACCACTCTCGACCTGGACAGGGTGGCCCGCGACGTGCTGGAGCGCCGGGGCGCCACGTCCAACTTCCTCGGCTACCACGGCTTCCCGGCCGTCATCTGCACGTCGCCCAACGACATGATCGTGCACGGCATCCCGGGCGGCTACATGCTGAAGGAAGGGGACATCCTCTCCATCGACTGCGGGGCCATCATTGAGGGGTACCACGGCGACGCCGCCTTCACCATGGGCATCGGGTCCATCTCGAAGGAGGCCCAGAAGCTCCTGGAGGTGACCGAGCGCAGCTTGTGGGCCGGGATCGAGCAGCTGGTCAGGGGCAACGCGCTGCACGAGGTGGGCCGGGCCGTCCAGCAGGTGGCCGAGGCGGCCGGCTTCAGCGTCGTGCGCGAGTACGTCGGGCACGCCATCGGGACCGCCATGCACGAGCAGCCGCAGGTGCCCAATTACTGGCCGGGCCACCGGGGGCCGACGCTCAAGACGGGCAACGTCTTCGCCATCGAGCCCATGGTCAACGTGGGATCGCCCGAGACGGTGACGCTCGACGACAACTGGAGCGTGGTGACGGCGGACGGGAGGCTGTCGGCCCACTTCGAGCACACCATCGCCGTCACCGCCGACGGGCCCGAGGTCTTCACCGTCCCTTAGGCCCAGGTCCAGGGGCCGGGCCGGGGCCCGCGGTGGCCAACGGGCACCCAAATTCCGGCTCGTACCCCCGGTGCAGCCCTCAAGGAGCCTCGAAGATACGACGACTCCTCGTCCGTGTTCTTCACGCGAGCGGCGTCTGCCGTCCTCGGTGCGCTCGTGTGCGGCGCCCTCGTGCTCGGTCTGTCCTCCGCCGGCGGTGCTACGCCGAGGGACTCCGACTCGGCGAACGACCCTGTCGAGGCGCTGACCGGCATCCCCTCGGACAACTTCTGGCTGGCTGACGCCCAGGGCGCCGTGTGGAACTTCGGCGACGCCGGGGCCTTCGGCTCGGCCGCCAATCTCTCGCTCAACCACCCGATCGTCGCCATCACTCCCACCACCGACGAGCAGGGCTACTGGCTGGTCGCCTCCGACGGCGGCATCTTCTCCTACGGCGACGCGCACTTCTACGGCTCGACGGGCGCCATTGCGCTGAACGAGCCCATCGTCGGCATGGCCCCGACCCCCGACGACCAGGGCTACTGGATGGTGGCCTCCGACGGCGGCATCTTCTCCTACGGCGACGCGCAGTTCTACGGCTCCACGGGGTCGATCCACCTGAACCAGCCCATCGTCGCCATGGCCCCCACTCCGGACGGCAAGGGGTACTGGCTGATCGCCTCCGACGGCGGCATCTTCTCCTACGGCGACGCCGGCTTCTACGGCTCGACGGGGTCGCTCAAGCTCGACCAGCCGATCGTCGGCATGGCACCCACGCCCGACGGCAAGGGGTACTGGCTGGTGGCGGCCGACGGGGGGGTCTTCAACTTCGGCGACGCCGCGTTCGATGGCTCGGCTGCCGGCGCCGGCAGCCTCGATCCGGCTCAAAAGATCGTCTCGGACCAGTCGGGCCAGGGCTACTGGGTCGAAGACCAGAACGGGACGGCGTACCCCTTCGGCGACGCCCAGGGCGCTCCGCCGACCGAGGGCCTGTTGTTCCAGCCGGTCACGCCGGGTGACAAGGCGGTCCTCTTCGCCTTCGCGCAGCTCGGCAAGCCCTACATCTGGGGTGGCAACGGTCCGGTGGGCTACGACTGCTCGGGCCTGGCCCTCGCCTCGTGGGAGAACGGCGCCGGCATCGGCTTCGCCCGGGTGTCCGACGACCAGTACGACACCGCGGGCGTGCCCGTGGCGTTGACCGCCCTCTCGGCCGGGGACCTCGTGTTCTGGGGCACCTCCCAGACCGACTGGACCACCGTGTACCACACGGGCATCTACGTCGGCGGCAACCAGATCGTCGAGGCCACGGGCGACCAGGTCCAGCTGAACGCGCTCGACCAGTGGGGCCTGAGCGACCTCATGCCCAACGGCCGGCGCCCCTAGGTACGACGAGGCCGTCGGCCACCTACCCCTGGCAGCCGGCTCGTCCCGGTGCGAGAGTGGTGTCGTGCTCACCGATGGCTTCAACCACGTAGCGGTCCTCACGGCGGACACCGAACGTTTCGTGGCCTTCTACGGGGAGGTCTTCGGCGCCGAGGTCCTGGGTGTCGAGGACATGGGCGGGCACGGCACGCTGACCTTCGTCAAGGTGGGCGAGCAGTCCGAGTTCAACGTCTTCGAGGTGCCCGGCAACACAGAGGCCGAGCGCCAGACGCCCATGCTCGGACGGGGCCGCCTCGACCACCTGGCCCTGCAGGCCGCCTCCCTCGAGGCCTTCGAGGAGATCCGCCGGCGCCTGATGGGGCGGGGCGCCGCCGACGACTTCGTGACCGACTTCGGCCCCGTCCTCTCCATGTTCTTCCGGGACCCCGACGGCCTCGAGTGCGAGGTCTGCGTGGCCAACCCCGACGCCGCGCCGGGCCGCTCCAACCCGCCCGGTACGCCAGCCACCCGCTACGTGACGTCCTGACCTGGGCAGGCGGCCTCGACGGGTATCCTGGACCTTGGTCCTGAGGATCGGCCGGGGCCGTCACCAGGTAGAAAAGCACCCGGGGGTGGCAATTCTCCCAGGATGCGGTAGACTTTTCCGCTGCTCCGGGAACTGGTTCGCCCCGTTTCGGGTCGAACCGTCCGGCAGTCACGTCCGAATCCCGCCCCGTTCCGGCCCCGCGCCACCGGTGCGCTCGGACCAGGAGAGAACGAACGAGAACCAGGAGAGAGTCACCTGCCCAAGCCCAAGGAAGACGCCATCGTGCTGGAAGGCACGGTGGTCGAGCCATTACCCAACGCCATGTTCCGAGTCGAGCTCGAGAACGGGCACAAGGTGCTGGCCCACAGCTCCGGGAAGATGAGGATGCACCGCATCCGAATCTTGCCGGGCGACAAGGTGCAGGTGGAGATCACTCCCTACGACCTCAACCGGGGTCGGATCACCTATCGGTACAAGTAAGACAGGACAGGGACAGTGAAAGTTCGGCCGAGCGTGAAGCCGATCTGTGAGAAGTGCAAGGTCATCCGGCGCCGCGGCGTGGTGCGGGTGATCTGCGACAACCCGCGCCACAAGCAGCGGCAGGGCTAGGGACGACAGGGCAGGAAGGAAGACATATGGCCCGTATATCCGGGGTGGACATCCCCGCGAGAAGCGGCTCGAGATCGCGCTGACCTACATCTATGGCATCGGCCCGACGCTGTCGAAGCAGATCACCGACGCCGTCGACATCAGCCCCTCGACGCGTGTGCGAGACCTGACCGACGAGGAGGTGGCCAAGCTCCGGACCTACATCGACACGGCCTTCCGCGTCGAGGGTGACCTGCGTCGTGACGTCTCCCAGGACATCAAGCGCAAGATGGAGATCAACTGCTACGAGGGCGTGCGCCACCGCAAGGGCCTACCGGTCCACGGCCAGCGCACCCACACCAACGCCCGTACCCGCAAGGGGCCGAAGAAGACGGTGGCCGGGAAGAAGAAGGTGAAGAAGTAGTGGCCAAACCGACCAAGCCCGGCCAGCGGCGCCCCCGCCGCAAGGAGCGCAAGAACGTCGCCTACGGCGTGGCGCACATCAAGAGCTCGTTCAACAACACCATCGTCTCCATCGCCGACCCCGAGGGCAACGTCCTCGCCTGGGCCTCGGCCGGCAACGTCGGCTTCAAGGGCTCGCGCAAGTCGACGCCCTTCGCCGCGCAGCTGGCCGCCGAGGCCTGCGCCCGGCGGGCCATGGAGCACGGCGTGCGCAAGGTCGACGTGCTGGTGCGCGGCCCGGGCTCGGGGCGGGAGACCGCCATCCGCTCGCTGGCCGCGGTCGGCATCGAGGTCGTGGGGATCAAGGACGTGACGCCGATCCCGCACAACGGCTGCCGCCCCAAGAAGCGGCGCCGGGTCTAGGCCGAAGAGGAAGAGGAACCCCACCCCATGGCTCGATACACCGGTCCCGTCTGCCGCCTGTGCCGGCGCGAGCGGACCAAGCTGTTCTTGAAGGGCGAGCGCTGCTACTCGCTCAAGTGCCCGGTCTCCGAGGCGGTCACCGACCGCCACAGCCGCGCCTACCCGCCGGGCGAGCACGGCCGCGACCGCATGCGCCAGGGCTCCGAGTACCTGGCGCAGCTGCGCGAGAAGCAGAAGGCGCGGCGGATCTACGGAATTCTCGAGAAGCAGTTCCGCAACATGTACGAGGAGGCCAACCGGCAGCCCGGCATCACCGGTGAGAACCTCTTGCGGAACTTGGAGCTGCGGCTCGACAACGTGGTGTTCCGGGCCGGCTGGGGGGCCAGCCGTCGCCAGGCCCGCCAGTTCGTGCGCCATGGCCACGTGACCGTGAACGGCAAGCGGGTCACCATCCCGAGCTACCGGGTGCGCAAGGGCGACAAGGTCGTGCTGCGCGAGTCCACCCGCGGCAACTTCCTGGTCCGCCGCAACATGGACACCCTGGAGCGCCAGACGCCGGCCTGGCTCGAGACCGGCGACGCCGGCTTCTCGGTCGCCGTCTTGAACCCACCGCTGCGCGAGCACATCGACGAGCCCGTCCAGGAGCAGCTCATCGTCGAGCTCTACTCGAAGTAGTCCTTCGTCCCCGTCCGCCCAGTCCCCACCCCGCAACAGGAGTACCCATCATGCTGATCATCCAACGGCCGACCGTCGAAGTCGTCGACGAGGAGCAGAACAACCGCCAGCGCTTCGCCATCGGCCCGCTCGACCCCGGATTCGGGACGACGCTGGGCAACTCGCTGCGCCGCACCCTGCTGTCCTCCATCCCCGGCGGCGCCGTCACCCAGTTGCGCTTCGACGAGGCGCTGCACGAGTTCACCACGCTGCCCGGGGTCAAGGAGGACGTCACCGACATCATCCTCAATCTGAAGGACCTGCTGGTGCGGGTGCACTCCGACGAGGCGGTGACGCTGCGCCTGGACGTGCGCGGCCCGGCCGACGCCACGGCGGTCGACCTGCAGCTGACGCCCGACGTCGAGATCCTCAACCCCGACCTGCACATCGCCTCCATCAACGCCAAGGGCCGGCTGGCCGTCGACGTGACGGTGGAGCGGGGCCGCGGCTACGCCTCGGCCGACAAGAACAAGAGGTCGTCGACCATCGGCGTCATCCCGATCGACTCCATCTTCTCGCCCGTGCACCGGGTCACCTTCGACATTGAGCCGGTGCGGGTGGAGCAGTCGACCAACTACGACCGCCTGGTGCTCGACATCGAGACCGACGGGACCATCTCGCCCCGCGAGGCGCTGGCCTCGGCCGGCGACACCCTGCGCAACCTGGTTTCGCTGGTGGCCGACCTGGAAGAGGCCCACCTGGGCCTGGAGCTGGGCGACACCGGGACGACGACCAGCGGCTCGCCCGACCTGGACCTGCGCATCGAGGAGCTGGACCTGTCCGAGCGCCCGCGCAACTGCCTCAAGCGGGCCCAGATCAACACCATCGGCGAGCTGGTCGAGCGCACCATGGAGGACCTGCTGGCGATCACCAACTTCGGGCAGAAGTCGGCCGACGAGGTGGTGCAACGCCTGGACGAGCGCGGGCTGTCGCTGCGCACGAGGGACTGACGCACCATGCAGGCAACCCCCAAGCGCGGCCGCCGGATGGGCGGGTCCTCGGCGCACCAGAAGGCCATGCTGGGCAACCTGGTGGCGTCGCTCATCGCCGCCGAGTCGCTGGTGACCACCGAGGCCAAGGCCAAGGCCATGCGCCCGGTGGCCGAGAAGTGCGTGACGGCGGCCCGGCGGGGCGGCGTGGCCAACCACCGCAACGTCGTGGGCCTCATCCGGGACAAGGACATGGTCAAGAAGCTCTTCGACGACATCGGCCCCCGCTACACGGACCGGCCGGGGGGCTACACGCGGATTCTCAAGCTGGGCCCGCGTCCCGGTGACAACGCGCCGATGGCGCGCATCGAGTTCGTCTAGGGCTCGCCCGGAGTGGAGCAGGCGCCCGGCGAGGCCGAGGCGACGGGGACGAAGACGCAACGCTGGCGCCTCCTGCTCGCCTACGACGGGGCGGCTTTCCGGGGGTTCGCGGTGCAGCCCGAGGTGCCCACGGTGGCCGGTGCTCTTCGGCTGGCGCTCGAGCGCACGGCCCGGTTGGCCGAGCCGCCGGCGATCACCTGCGCCGGTCGCACGGACGCCGGCGTGCACGCCCGGGGGCAGGTGGTGCACGTCGACCTTCCTGCGCGGGTGCCCTTCGACGGCCCGGGTTTGGCGCGGGCTTTGAACCGGCAGCTGGCGCCTGACGTGGTGGTGCGCCGGGCCGATGAGGTGGGCGACGACTTCGACGCCCGTCGTTCGGCCACCGGGCGCTCCTACCGCTACCTGGTCTGGAACGCGCCCGACCCCGACCCCTTGCTGGCGCCTCTGTCCTGGCACGTGAGCGACCCGCTCGACCTGGTCTCAATGCGCACGGCGTCCGATGTCCTGTTAGGCCCGCACGACTTCCGCACCTTCTGCCGGCGCCCGCCGGGGGCCGACGCCGCCGAACCCATCGTGCGGCGGGTGACCCGGGCCCGGTGGTCGGTGAACGAGGGACCGGAGGTGGCCGACGCTGAGGGTGGGGAGGGTGGTGCCCGGCTGCTGCGCTTCGACATTGCGGCCAGCTCGTTCTGCCATCAGATGGTGCGCTCGCTGGTGGCCTCGCTGGTCGACGTGGGCCGGGGCAAGCAGAACGCGGCCGGACTGATGGAGCGTCTGCGGGCGGCGTCCCGGCAGTCCATGCCCGAGCCGGCGCCGCCCGAGGGGTTGTGCCTGGTGGCAGTGGACTACGAGGGTTAGTTCGAGTTGTCTACGCGGGGCTCCGGGCATGCGGTCCTGAGCCCTATGGGGCGAGACCCGGGCATCTTGTGCAGAGCTGTATACGTGCGGCCCGGCCTGATCAGTACCGCCGCCCCCCCGAGGCGACTTAATCGGCGTTCAGCGTCGTGACGGCTGGCGTGCGCGCCGCAATGCGACCTGGCACGGCGCTCAACACGACGGCGAGCGCCAGCGCCACCAGCGAGGCGAGGGCCAGGGACCAGACCGGCACCGCCGGGGCGGGAACCGCACCGATCTCGTCGGCGAACAGCGTCCAGAGCCAGCGCCCGAGCGCCACGCCGAGCGGCACGCCGACGAAGACACCCACCACCGCCACGATGCCCGCCTGCCACAGCACGCTCGCCTGCAGCTGCCCGGGCGTGAAACCGAGCGCCTTCAAAATGGCCAGTTCACGCCGCCGCCGGCGCACCGAGGCGACGAGCGTCAGCCCGAGCGCGACGGTGGCGCCGGCCGCCAGCGCCACGGCGAGCAGGAGCGGCGTGAGGCCCATCGAGCGGTAGTTCACGATCTGGGCCGGGCGCTGCACCGCCAGGACGGTCGCCACGTTGCCACCGCACGTCGGGCTGTTCGCGGGCTCATTGGCCAGCACGGCCGACGCCGTGGCGGCCAGGCGTTGTGCCGCGCGCTGAGCGGTGGCCGCGTCGCCGTTGTCGGCGCGCAGGAAGACGATGTTGGGCCCGTTGCAGCCGGGATAGCCCTGCGGGCCGAACATCTCGGTCAGGCGGCCGTTGTCCGCCGGAACCAGCGCGCCAATGCCCATGGACGTGTGCAACCCCTCCGCGATGCCGATGGCCGGCATGGTCGCCACGCCGACGATGGTGAGTCGGATCGGCGTGGGGGGCAGCGTCGGTCCGTAGCGCATAGAGATGGTGTCGCCGACGTGCTTGTGCAGCTCGGACAGTGTCGCCGCGCCGAGGACGACCTGGTTCTTCCCCGCCAACCCGTGGCCCGACAGGATGGGCGGGGCCACGTCGGCTCCGGGATAGGCCAGGAGTGCCGGCACCTCGACGCCGTCGAACTCGAACGTGGTGTACCAGACGCCCGACTCAGCCACCCCGGGCTCGTGGCGCAGGACCGCCTGCACGGTGCTCTGCGGCACCGGCCCGTAGCCGTCGGACCCCTGGACCGCCTCGTCCCAGTTCCAGCCGTAGAGGCTCGGGTGCGAGACCAGGGACTGGAGGCTGGCGCCGAACGTCAGCGTGGCCGACACCACCAGCAATGCAGTGATGGCGCCGACCAGGACCCAGCGGACGGGTGTGGCGTTACGGCTGCGGCCGGCATCGAGCGCGAAGCGCGCCCCGATGGCGGAGCTGGCCGGCAGGCCGGAGCGACCCAGGGCGTCGGCCACGACGGAGCGTCGCCCGAGTCGCCCGGCGGCGGCCCGGTGGTGGTGAGGGGCGCTCAGCGCGGAGCCGGCGACGGCAATGGCGGCGAGGACGACGACGAGGGCCAGGCCGCCGAAGGCGAGGACGGTCCAGTCGGCGGCGAACCCCCGGTCGGGGTAGACGGAGCGAGCCGGACCGATGGGCGACAGCGGGGACAGCGCGACCGCCACGCCGGCGGCGAGCAGGGCACCGAGCACGATGGCGGCGAGCGTGCCGATCAGCCCGTCGCTGGTCGTCACGGCGGGCGAGGCGCCGAGCGAGCGCATGATCTCGCGTTCGGTGTCGCGGGCCCGGCGCTGGCGGGCCAGCTCCTCGATGGCGATCAGCAACACGGTCAGGCCGGCGATACAGCCGAAGGCGCCGAGCGCCAGCGCCTCGGGCCGGATGGACTCGTCCGCCTTCTGCGTCGTTTGCGACGAGACCGCGAAGTCGGTGAAGTACCGCTCGGTCGAATTCCATTCCCGCTCGAGCTGAGGGACGCCTGCCACGCCGTCGTCGAGCTGGACACCGAAGTACGCCAGCTGTGACCCGGTTTGGTGGGCGCGGGTCAGTGCCGGCGTGGCAATGACGTACGTGGGGAACTGCTCGATCTGGTCCTGGACCACGTTGCGGTTGAGCTCGCCGATGCCCACGACGGTGACGGGGTAGCGCAGCGGGGGTGCGGACGCCCGCGCCGGGGCCAGGGAAAGGACGAAGGACTGGTCGACGTGCAGCCCGAGCACCTGCGCCGCCGTCTCGGTCATCATGACCTCGTGCGGATCGTCGGGGTTGGCGCGGCGGCCCTCGGTGACGGTCAACTGGTCCTGGTCGAACAGGAGCCCGTCGACACTACCCACGAGGACCACGGAGCCCCCGTTGTCGGAGAAGGTGCGCGATCCGACGGTGAAGTTCGCTCCCATGGCCACATAGCTCTCGACGTGACGCACGTGGGGGAAGCGGGCGATGGCCTCGGTCAGCTGCCGGTCTTTGGCCAGGTCGATGGCGCCGCCGCCCGCCGGCTCGATCGTCACGTCCGATGGATTGGTCGAGGCCAGGAAGACGGAGAAGGACGAGGCCGTGCGCCGGGCCGCCGCCACCGACCCCAGGGCGAGGCCGCCCCCGAGCCCCACGACCAGGACGAGCGCGACGTAGCCGCCGGCCCAGCGCCGCCACGACGTAGACAGCCGGTACCAGCCGGTCCTCAGCACGGTCGCCGCACCATGGTTGGAGCCTGGCAACCATCCCGGGGTGGGTCAATGTGGTCAGCACGTCGTGGCGCCGGGTAGTACCACTACGGGCGGGGAGGGGTCCGGCCGCCGGGAGGGGTCCGGCCGCCGGGAGGGGTCCGGCGGAAAAGGGGCGGTGGCGTGGCCGAAGGACGGGCAAAGCGGTGGCGGCGGCTTGCTGGGGGTGCTTTTTGGCCCTAAGCTGGCACGTCGCCTGAGCACGCCCTAGTGGGGCCGTGCTCTCCACCACGCAGACGCGAAAGATCGGTCCTGTGCGCACATTTTCACCCAAGGTCCCCGAGATCCAGAGAACCTGGTACGTCGTCGACGCCGACGGCCTCGTCCTCGGGCGCCTGGCCTCGGCGGTGGCCGTCATCCTGCGGGGCAAGCATCGGCCCTATTTCGCGCCGCACGTCGATACGGGTGACCACGTGATTGTGGTCAACGCCGACAAGGTGGTGCTGACCGCCGGCAAGGCCGAGGCCAAGCAGGCCTACCACCACAGCGGCTACCCGGGCGGCCTGCGGTCGACCAGCTACGCCGAGCTGCTCGAGCGCCAGCCGGCCGAGCTGGTGCGCCGGGCCGTGCGCGGCATGCTGCCCAAGAACACGCTGGGACGCCAGCAGCTCTCCAAGCTGCAGGTCTACGCCGGCCCCGAGCACCCCCACTCCGCCCAGAAGCCCGAGCCGCTCGACCTGCCCGAGGCCCGGCGAGCCGGCTGAACCAGGACGTCAGGAAGGACACATGCCCGTACCACTGAGCCAGACGACAGGACGCCGCAAGCAGGCGGTGGCCCGCGTCCGCTTCCGCCCCGGCCAGGGCGCCATCACGATCAACAAGCAGCCCTTCGACAAGTACTTCACCTCGGCCACGCACCGCATGATGGCGACCGAGCCGCTCCGGGTGACCAACACCGCAGAGTCCTACGACATCGACGCCACCATCGACGGCGGCGGGATCGCGGGACAGGCGGGTGCGCTGCGCCTGGGCATAGCCCGCAGCCTGTGCGCCGTCGACCCCGAGCTGCGTGGATCGCTCAAGCGCTCCGGCCTGCTCACCCGTGACGCCCGCGAGAAGGAGTCGAAGAAGTACGGCCTGAAGAAGGCCCGCAAGGCGCCGCAGTACTCCAAGCGGTAGGACGCGTCGCTTCGTGGCGCCGGCACGTTTCGGCACCGATGGCGTGCGCGGGGTGGCGAACGAGAGCCTGACCGCCGAGCTGGCGCTCGCCCTGGGGCGGGCCACGGCCCGCATACTGCCCGCACCCGCCTTCGTGGTCGGTCGCGACACGCGCCGGTCGGGCCCCCTCCTGCAGGCGGCCTTCTCGGCCGGCCTGGCCACCGAGGGCGCGGACGTCGTCGACCTGGGCGTGCTGCCCACGCCCGGCGTGGCGGCGGTGGCGGCGGCGCGGGGGAGGCCTGGTGTGGTCATCTCGGCATCGCACAACCCGTTCGCCGACAACGGGATCAAGCTGTTCAGCCAATTCGGAACCAAGTTGCCGGCCGACGTCGAGGCCGAAATAGAGCGCGAGCTGGAGTCGGTGCTGGCCGACCCGGACCGGCCGCCGCGCCGGCCCACCGGGCACGGGGTGGGCACCATGTCCGACGACGCCGCGGCGGCGGTCGAGCTGTACCGGGCCAGCCTGGTGGCCGCGTCGGAGGGCGGGCGACTCGACGGAATGAAGGTGGTGGTGGACTGCGCGAACGGCGCCGCGTGGGAGGTGGCGCCACTGGTGCTGGCCGAGCTGGGCGCCGACGTGGTGGCGCTGCACGCCTCGCCCGACGGTTCGAACATCAACGACAAGTGCGGGTCGACCGACCCGGCGCAGCTGGTGGCCGCGGTGGTCGAGCAGGGAGCCGACGTGGGGCTGGCGCTCGACGGCGACGCCGACCGGGTGATCGCGGTCGACCACACCGGGACGGTGGTGGACGGCGACGTCCTGCTGGCGCTGTTCGCGCTCGACCTGGCGCAGCGGGAGCGGCTGAACGCCAACACGGTGGTGGTGACCGTCATGACCAACCTGGGGTTCCGGCTGGCCATGGAGGCGCGCGGCATCACGGTGCTCGAGACGGACGTGGGCGACCGCCACGTGCTGGCCGCGCTCGACGCCGACGGCCTCAGCCTGGGCGGTGAGCAGTCGGGCCACATCATCTTCCGGGCGCTGTCGACGACGGGCGACGGCCTGCTGACCGGCCTGACGCTGGCCGACCTCATGCGACGCTCGGGCCGCTCGCTGGCCGAGCTGTCGAGCGGGTTGGTCGAGCGGGTGCCGCAACGGCTGGTGAACGTGCCCATCCCCCAGCCCGAGCGGCTGGCCGACTCCCTCGAGGTGTGGGACGCCGTGACCAAGATGGAGGCCGAGCTGGGCCACGACGGGCGGGTCCTCCTGCGCCCGTCGGGCACGGAGCCGGTCGTGCGCGTCATGGTCGAGGCGCGTGACGAGGCGCAGGCCAACGCCGTGGCGGCGGCGCTGGCCGGAGTGGTCGAAGCCGCCCTGGGCCAGGTCGAGCCGCAAAGCCAGGGGTAGATCCCCAGGTAGTCTGGGGTCTCATGTGCGGCATCATCGGTGTCACCGGCGAGGACGACGCCGCCCCCCTGCTACTTGGCGCGTTGCACCAGCTCGAATACCGGGGCTACGACTCGGCCGGCATCGCCATGGTGGTCGACGGCGCCATTTGGCGGGCCCGGGCGGCCGGCGGCACGACCTCGGTGGCCCGGCTCGGCGAGCTGACCCGCTTCGCGCCCCAGGGTCACGCGGCCGCCATCGGCCACACGCGTTGGGCCACCCACGGCCACCCGGACGAGTCGAACGCGCACCCGCACCTCGACTGCACGGGTCGGGTAGCCATCATCCACAACGGCATTATCGAGAACCACACCGCGCTGCGGGCGGAGCTGGTGGCGGCGGGCCACGTTCTGACGTCGGACACCGACACCGAGGTGATGGCGCATCTGATTGAGGCGGAACTGGCGGGCGGGGGGGCCGGGGTGACGCTGGAGGCCGCCGTCCGCTCCATGTTGCGGCGGGTGCGGGGCGCCTTCTCCATCGCGGTGATCACGGCCGACGAGCCGGACGTCATTGTGGCGGCCCGGCGCCTGACGCCTCTGGTGCTCGGGCTCGAGGACGGCATGGCGCTGCTGGCGTCGGACATCCCGGCGTTGATCGGGCACACACGCACCGTGTTCGCGCTGGCCGACGACGAGGTGGCCGTGCTGCGGCCTGGCCGCATTGAGGTGACGACGCTCGACGGCACGCCCGTGCAGCCCGAGCAGCTCAGCATCACGTGGGACCTCGAAGCGGCGCAGAAGGGCGGCTTCGAGGACTACATGTCCAAGGAGATGGACGAGCAGCCGCGGGCGGTGGCCGACACACTGCTGGACCGGCGTGGGCCCGGGGGCGAGCTGGTCCTCGACGAGATGCGCCTCGGGGCGGACGAGCTGCGCGGCATCGACAAGGTCTTCATTGTGGCCTGCGGGTCGAGCTACCACTCGGCCCTGGTGGCCAAGTACGCCATTGAGCACTGGGTCAAGTTGCCCACGGAGGTCGACATCGCGAGCGAGTTCCGCTACCGGGACCCGGTGTTGAACGAGCGCACGCTGTGCGTGGGGGTCTCCCAGTCGGGCGAGACGCTCGACACGTCGGAGGCCATGCGGGAGGCCGCCCGCCTGGGGGCCAAGGTGCTGGTCGTCTCCAACGTGGTCGACTCGTCCATGGCCCGGGCGGCCGACGGGGTGCTCTACACCCGGGCCGGTCCCGAAATCGGTGTGGCCTCGACCAAGTGTCACCTGGCCCAGATCGTGGCCCTGGAGGTGCTCGGTCTCTACCTGGCCCAGATCATGGGGACCCTCCCGCCCGAGCAGATCGACGCGACGCTCACCGCCATGGAGGCGCTGCCGGACCTGGTGGCCGAGACGCTGAGCCGGGCGGCGGCCGTCGACGAGCTGGCGGAGAAGTTGACCGACGCCCGGGACTTCTTCTACCTCGGGCGCCACGTCGGCCACCCCATTGCGCTGGAGGGCGCGCTCAAACTGAAGGAGCTGGCCTACCTGCGCGCCGAGGGCTACCCGGCGGGCGAGCTGAAGCACGGGCCCATCGCGCTGATAGAGCCGGGCACCGTGGTGGTGGGGATCGCCACCCGCAACCCGCTCTGGGAGAAGATGCTTTCGAACATCGCCGAGGTGCACAGCCGCGGCGCCACCGTGGTGCTGGTGGCCGACGACGGGGACGACGAGTCGGCCGCCGTGGCCGACCACGTGCTGTGGGTGCCCCCGACCTCGCCGCTGTTGTCGCCCGTGGTGGGCGTGGTGCCGCTGCAGCTCCTGGCCTACCGGCTGGCCCGGCTGCACGGGCACGACCCGGACCGCCCGCGCAACCTGGCCAAGACGGTGACGGTCGAGTGAGCCCCATCGTCGGGGTGGGGGTGGACGCGGTCGACGTGGCCCGCTTCCGTCGCCTGCTGGACCGGCGGCCCCGCTTCGCGGCCCGGTGCTTCACCGAGACCGAGCAGTCGGACGCCGGTGGCTCCGCCCAGTCCTTGGCGGCGCGCTTTGCCGCCAAGGAGGCGGTGATGAAGGCGCTGGGCACCGGCATCGGCGCCTTCGCCCTGACCGACGTCGAGGTGTGCCGCACCAGCGGGACGGGCGCCGCCCGTCACGCGCCCTACGTCGTGCTGCACGGGGTCGCGGCGGAGCTGGCCGGGGCCCAGGGGGCGGGCAGCTTCCACCTCTCGCTGACCCACACCGACGGCGTCGCCATCGCCTTCGTGGTGGCCGAGCAGACGTCGCTGTCGTCGCCGACGTGCGCGCCGTCCTGACCCGCGACGAAATGCGGGCGGCCGACGCCGCCGCGCTGGCGACCGTGTCGCACGAGACGTTGGTGCAGCGGGCCGGCACCGCGGTGGCCCACGATGCACTGCGCCTGTTGGGCGGCGGCGCGTACGGGCGCCGGGTCGTCGTGGTGGCCGGCAAGGGGTCCAACGGCGCCGACGGGCGGGTGGCGGCGTCGGTGCTGGCCCGGCGCGGGGCGCGGGTGACGGTGGTGGAGGCCGAAGAAGCGCCCGCCGCGCTACCGGCCTGCGACCTGGTGGTCGACGGCGCCTACGGCACCGGCTTCCGGGGGACCTACGAGGCGCCTACGACACCGGTCGGCGCCACGGTGCTGGCCATCGACATCCCGTCGGGGGTGGACGCGGATACCGGTGCGGCGCCGGGCGGCCGCGCCGTGCGGGCCGACCGCACCGTGACCTTCGCCGCGCTCGAAGCCCGGGCTCTTGGAGGGCGAGGGCGTGGCGCACAGCGGCCAGGTGGAGGTGGCCGACATCGGGATCGGCTTCCCCACGCCCCAGGCCCTGGCCATGGAAGACGCCGATATCCACGCCCTGCTGCCGGCGCGGCCGCGGGAGACCAACAAGTGGACGAACGCCGTCGGGGTGGCGGCCGGCTCGGCCGGCATGGAGGGGGCGGCGGTGCTCAGCACGCGGGGCGCCATGGCGGCCGGGGCGGGCATGATCCGGCTGGGCTCGCCCGGCACGCACCCCGAGACCTTCTGGCCCGTCGAGGCGGTGCGGGTGGCGCTGCCCCTGGAGGGCTGGGCGGGGGCGTTCCTGGACGCGACGGCCAAGTGCAAGGCCGTCGTCATCGGGCCGGGGCTGGGCACGGGGCCGGATGCGGCCGCGGAGATCCGCGCCGTGATCGCCGCGCTGGGGGTCCCGCTGGTGATCGACGCCGACGCGCTCACGGCGCTGGGCGACACCGGGTCGGCCCGCCAGCTGCTGGACAAGCGCAGCGCCCCGAGCGTCCTCACGCCCCACGACGGCGAGTACGCCGCGCCTGGCCGGCGCCGCGCCCGGCGCGGACCGGCTGGCGGCGGCCCGGGCACTGGCCGCGGCCACGGGCGCGGTCGTCCTCCTGAAGGGCTCCCTCACCGCGGTGGCCGACCCCGGCGGGGCCGACGTCACCCCCGATGTGCTGCTCTCGGACGCCGGCGGTCCGGCGCTGGCCACGGCCGGCAGCGGCGACGTGCTGTCGGGCATCATCGGCGGCTTCCTGGCCCGGGGCGTACCGGCGCTCCAGGCGGCGGCGCTGGCGGCGCACGTGCACGGTCGGGCGGCGGACCGGGGCCACCGGGCCGGCCTGGTGGCGGGGGACCTGCCCGGGCTGGTGGCGGCGGTGCTGTCGGGGCCGGACCGTGGCTGACGGCGCGCGCGGCCGCGGCCGCGGCCAGTCCCCGGCCGATGCGGCTGGCGCCCGAGGCCGGCGAGGTGACCATGGCGCAGGGCCGCTCGCGCCCGGCCTGGGCCGAGATCGACCTGGCCGCCGTGACGCACAATGCGTCGGTGCTGGCCGCCCTGGCCGCCCCGGCCCGGCTGTGCGCGGTGGTGAAGGCCCACGGCTACGGCCACGGCGGCCCGGCGGTGGCCTGGGCGGCGCTGGCCGGCGGCGCGGCGCAGCTGGCGGTGGCACTGGTCGACGAGGGCGTGGAGTTGCGCGAGCACGGGGTCACGGCGCCGGTCCTGCTGCTGAGCGAGTGCGGCCCCGACGCGGTGGAGAGCGCGCTGGCCCACGGGCTCACGCCGACGCTCTACTCGCTCCCGGCCATTGCGGCCGTCGCCGCCGAGTCCGCCAAGCGGGGGCGCCGGACGGCGGTCCACCTCAAGGTCGACACGGGCATGCACCGCGTCGGCGCGCCACCCGAGCAGCTGCCCGAGCTGGCCGCCGCCGTGGTGGCCGAGCCGGCGCTGGAGCTGGCGGGCGTGTGGACCCACCTCCCGGTGGCCGACGGGGTCGAGGCCGGCGACGTGGCCTACACCGAGGCGCAGCTCGACCGCTTCGACGCGGCCGTCGCCACCCTGGCCCGGGCCGGCATGGCGCCGCCGGTGCGGCACGCGGCGAACACGGCGGGCGCCGTGGCCTTCGCCCGCTCGCGCTACGACATGGTCCGCACCGGCCTCGGGCTCTACGGCTACCTGCCGGGTGCGCGCGTCCAGCGCGCCTTCGACGAGCAGGCGGGCGGCGCGTCGTTGCGGCCGGCCATGTCGCTCAAGGCACAGGTGGTGGCCGTGCAGACGCTCGACGCCGGTGAGCGCCCTTCCTACGGTCGCCTCCGCCCCCTCCCGGCCCGCTCGCTCGTCGCCACCGTGCCCATCGGCTACGCCGACGGCGTGCCCCGGGCGCTCTTCACCGCCGGCTACGAGGTGCTGATCGGCGGGGTGCGGCGCCCGCTGGCCGGGATGGTCACCATGGACCAGATTGTGGTCGACTGCGGCGCCGACGACGCCGTGCGCGCCGGCGACGAGGTGGTGCTGCTCGGGCGCCAGGGCGACGAGTGCATCACGGCGGACGACTGGGCGGCGCTGCTGGGCACCATCAGCTACGAGGTGGTGTGCGGCGTCGGGCCGCGCGTGCCGCGCATCGTGGTCAACCGCCCCCAGCCCGGTGCCTGACGCCGCCGTCCTCGATCTGCTGCGGGTCGCCGCCTCGACGTGCACGCGCTGCCCGCTGGCTGAGGGGCGCACCCAGGTCGTGTTCGGTGTGGGCGCCCCGACGGCCGACCTCCTCTTCGTCGGCGAGGGGCCGGGACGGGAGGAGGACCTGGCGGGCGAGCCGTTCGTGGGCCGCTCGGGCAAGCTGCTCGACCGCCTCATGTGGGAGGAGATCGGCCTGACCCGGGCCGAGTGCTACATCGCCAACGTCGTCAAGTGCCGGCCGCCCAACAACCGCGACCCGCTACCCGACGAAATCGAGGCCTGCCGGCCCTACCTCGAGGAACAGATCGCCCTCATCGACCCCGCCGTCATCGTGACCCTGGGCAACTTCTCGACCAAGCTCCTGCTCGGGAGCACCCAGGGCATCCGCGCCCTGCGGGGGCGGGCCTTCGAGCGGGGCTCGGCCCAGCTCGTCCCGACCTACCACCCGGCCTACGTGCTGCGGGCCGGCGGCGAGGCCATGGCCGAGATGCGGGCCGACCTGGTGCGGGCCAAGCGGCTCCTGGCCGCGGCGAGGCCGTGAGCTCCGCGCCCTGGCCCGTGCGGGCCACGACCGACTCGGTCGGGGCCACGCGGGAGCTGGCCGGCCGGCTGGCGCCGCTGTGCCGCGCCGGGGACGTGGTGCTGCTGGTGGGCGACCTCGGCGCGGGCAAGACCGCCTTCGCCCAGGGCTTCGCGGCCGCGCTGGGGGTCGAGGGGCCGGTGACCAGCCCGACCTTCGCCCTGGTGCGCCACTACCGCTGCGGCGCCGCCAGTGCGGTCTCCACACTGATCCACGCCGACGTCTACCGCACGGGCTCGCTGGGCGAGGTGGTCGACCTCGCCCTGGCCGAGTTGGTGGAGGAAGACGCCGTGGCGCTGGTGGAGTGGGGCGACCTGGCCGCGCCGGCGCTGGGCGAGAGCACGCTCGAGGTGCGGCTGGACGTGGCGGGCGCCGACGCCGGCGCCTCGCCCACGGCCCGCCAGGTGGCCGTCGTCGGCCGCGGCGCGTGGGCGATGCGCTCGGACGAGGTGGCGGCGGCACTCGAGCCGGTCGGGGCCACGTGACGATGGCCGAGCCGCAGCTCAACATCGTGGCCATCGAGACGGCGACCGAGACCGTGGGTGTGGCCGTGCGCACGGCGGCCGGCGTGCGGGCCCAGTTGGCGCTGACGGGCCGGCGCCGCCACGTCGAGACGCTGACCCCGGCGCTCGAGCACCTGCTGACCCAGGTCGGCCTGGGGCCAAGCGACCTGAACGTGGTGGCGGTCGACGTCGGCCCGGGTCTCTTCACCGGGCTGCGCGTCGGCGTGGCCGCAGCCAAGGGGCTGGCGCAATCGCTCGGCATCGGGGTGGTCGGCGCGTCGAGCCTCGACATTCTGGCCGCGGGTGCGGCACGGGCGGGCCACCGCGGCCTGGTGCTGTCGTGTGTCGACGCCCGGCGCGGCGAGGTGTTCGCCGCCGTGCACCACATTGAGTCGCGGCGCACCACGACCGAACGGATGGCACCGGGGTTGTTCTCTCCGGCGACGCTGGCCGAGGTGCTGGACGGACAGCTTCGCCACGCTCCCGTGCTGGCCGTGGGCGACGGCGCGGCGCGCTACGCCAAGGTCCTCGGCGCGGTGCCCGGTGTCGAGATCCGGGCCCCCGCCCTGTCCTTCCCACCCCCGGAATCCCTGTTGAACCTGGCGTTGACGAGACTGGACCGGGGGGAACCGCCAGCCGACCCAGGTTGCATCGTTCCCCTTTACATGCGGGAGGCGGACGCAAAGAGCAACTTTGCCCGAGCGGAGCGGACCTGATGCTGAGGATCGACAAGCTCCGGCGCCGCGACCTCCGCTACGTGCTGCCGATTGAGTCGACCGTCTTCCCTGAGCCGTGGTCACCGGCCGTGTTCAATTCCGAGCTCGCCCTGCGCCGGGGCCGGCTCTACCGGGCGGCGTGGGACGGCGACGACATGGCCGGCTACATCGGGTTCCTCATCGTCGACGACGAGGCGCACATGACGACCATTGCCACCGCCCCCGCCTACCAGCGCTCCGGCGTGGCCACGACGCTCATCATCGACGCCATCCGCACGCTGCGAGGCGACGGCATCCGGCACCTCTCGCTCGAAGTGGCGACCAACAACGAGCCGGCTCAGGCGCTGTACCGTCGCTTCGGCTTCGCCCCCGTCGGCGTGCGCAAGAATTACTACCCCGTGACGGGCCAGGACGCGCTCGTCATGTGGGTCTACGACATCGACTCCGACGCATATGCCCGGCGCCTGGACGACCTGGCGGCGGAGCACCACGACGACGGGAGAAGCCGGTCCGCCTGAGGCGGACCGCACGGGCCACCCGCCGGCGCCGATAGAACAGGGCGAGCGCACGAAGGAGGGCAGCACGCATGGCCGATCTCGAGCTCGTCCAGCGGCTGGCGGCCGCCGACCACCACTTGGCCGTCCTCGCCGTCGCCCGGCCCGACGGATCCGTCCAGGCGTCGGTCGTCAGCGCCGGCGTCATCGACGACCCGATCGACGGCACGGCGGGTGTCGGCGCCGTCGTCGGCGGGGGCACCCGCAAGCTGCAGTTGCTGCGCGACGCGGGCCTGGCCACGTTCGTGTTCAAGAGCGGCTTCGAATGGGTGGCGGTCAGCGGGCCGGTGCGCCTGGTCGGCCCCGACGACGGGACGGCGTTCGGCCTCGACGTGCCCGAGCTCATCCGCTCCGTCTTCCGGGCCGCCGGGGGCAGTCACGAGGACTGGGACGAGTTCGACCGGGTCATGGCCGCCGAGCGTCGCTGCGCCGTCTTCGTACCGGCGGAGCGGATCTCCACCAACCCCGGCCCCGGCTGACCGTCGGTAGGGTGGGCGAACGACGCCCACCCGTTCGAGAGGAGCACGCCATGGAGACGATCGCGCTCGGCCGCCAGGGTCTGCAGGTCTCCCGCCAGGGCCTCGGGTGCATGGGCATGTCCGACTTCTACGGCCCCCTGGACGACGCCGAGTCGATCGCGACGATCCACCGCGCCCTGGACCTGGGGGTCACCTTCTTCGACACCTCGGACATGTACGGGCCGCACACCAACGAGATGCTGGTCGGCAAGGCCCTGGTTGACCGCCGCGACGAAGCGGTCATCGCCACCAAGTTCGGCATCGTGCGCGACCCCGACGACCCGGCCAGGCGCTCGGTCAACGGCCGGCCCGAGTACGTACGCCAGTCATGCGACGCGTCGCTCCAACGGCTCGGCGTCGACCACATCGACCTCTACTACCAGCACCGGGTCGACCCGGACACCCCGATAGAGGAGACCGTCGGCGCCATGGGCGAGCTGGTGACCCAGGGCAAGGTCCGCTTCCTCGGCCTGTCCGAGGCGGCGCCCGCGACCATCCGGCGCGCCCAGGCCGTGCACCCGATCTCGGCGTTGCAGACCGAGTACTCGATTTGGTCGCGCGACCCTGAGGCCGAGATCCTGCCCACGCTCCGCGAGCTCGGCATCGGCTTCGTCCCGTACAGCCCGCTCGGCCGGGGGTTCCTCACCGGCAAGCTGCGCTCCCTGGACGACCTCGACCAGGCCGACTTCCGCCGTTACCAGCCTCGCTTCCAGGGCGACAACCTGGCCGACAACGTCGGGATCGTCGAGGTGATCGACCAGCTGGCCTCCGCCAAGGGATGCACGCCCGGCCAGATCGCGCTCGCCTTCGTCCACGCCGCCGGCCGCGACGTCGCCCCCATCCCGGGCACCAAGCGGCGCGCCTACCTCGAGGAGAACGTGGCCGCGCTCGGCGTGGAGCTGACCGAGGAGGACCTGGCGGTGCTCGACACGGTGGCGCCGGCCAAGGGCGACCGCTACGCCGACATGTCGCCGGTCAACCGCTAGGCGCAACGCCGGTAGGCAGGTGGCCCGTGACAGCGGGTCACAAAAACCGTATCGTCGCGGTCGACGAATCAAGGAGGTGCCCATGGCCAAGTATCTCGTCGAAGTGAAGTACACCCTCGAGGGCATCAGGGGGGTGAAGGCGGAGGGGGGAACCGCTCGGGTGGCCGCCGCCACCGCGAGCATCGAGGAGCTCGGCGGCAAGGTGGAGGCGTTCTACTTCGCCTTCGGGGAGACCGACGTCGTCGTCATCGTCGACATTCCCGACAACGTCTCGGCCGCCGCCCTCGGCCTGGCCGTCACGGCGGGCGGGGGTGCTGCGTCGAGGACCACCGTGCTCCTCACCGCGGGCGAAATGGACGAGGCCGCCAAGAAGGCGTCGAGCTCCAGCTACCGGCCGCCTGGAGGCTGAGGGGCGGCACGCCCTGCCGTCGGCGGCGCGCTCTCGACCGGCGTCCCGGCTCGCGCACAGCTCCGCCAGCGCCGAGCTGATGGTGCCCAGGGGATCGGACGCCCCGATCTCCGCCTGCAGCGCCCGGGCGCGGCCTGCGGTAGCCCGGCCGGGCCAGCACGCGGCGCACGGCCCGGGCGACCATGGCCTGGGACGGGCGCCCGGTGTGCAGGTTGACGCCCGCGCCCGACCAGCTGCACGCGCGCCGCCACCTCGGGCTTGTCCTCGCTGTCGCCGGCCACCACCAGGGGCACCCCGTGGGCCAGCGCCTGCTGCACCCCGCCGTAGCCGCCGTTGGTCACCATGGCGTCGACGTGGGGCAGCAGGAGGTCGTGCGGGATGAAGCGCTCGAGGCGGGCGTTGGCCGGCAGCCGGTGGCGCAGCGGCCGCGGGTCCGGCCCGCCGGTCGTGCCCACGACGAGCACGTCGTCGCCGGCCAGCGCCTCCAGGCTGAGGAGGAGCAGCCGGTCCAGGTCGGCGTTGTCGAGCGTGCCCTGGGTGACGTGGACGACGGGACGGCCGTCCCCCAGCTCGTCCCACCACGGCGGCGGGTCGAAGGTGGCCGACGGCGGCGCCAGGATCGGCCCGACGAAGCGGACTGACGGGGCCAGGTCCGAACGCGGGTATTCGAAGCCGGCCACGGTGGCCTGGTAGTAGGCGTCGACCACCTTCGGCTGCAGGTCGATGAAGTAGCCGGGGAAGCCCGACGGGCATCCGGCCTCGGCCAGCCGCCGCCGGGCGAACCGCTGGATATCGGCCAGCGCACCGTGCTCGGTGGCCCAATTCATGGTCACGTTGCGCAGCCGGGCCAGAGGGCCCGAGCCCGGCTGGAAGGCCACGCCGAAGGGAGCCGTGTCGCGGCTGCACGACGGGTACGGCATGACGCCGACGCAGGCCAGCACCGGCCGCCGCCGGCCCCGCCCCGCCGCCGCCGGTACCGCCGAGCGCAAGCGGCAGCGCGCCGAGGAACATGGAGTCGACCACCACGCCGTCGGGGTCGTGCTCGTCGAGGATGGCGCGCAGGTCGCGCCACTGGCCCGGGATCGGCCCGATGAAGATCCGCCGCAGGTCGTCCTTCACCCCGCGCACGCCGCGCTTGGACGACGACTCGCGCGCGGGGTTGGCCACCATGAGGTCGTGGGCGTCGTACTGCTCGGCGAAGGGCACGAAGGCGGCGCCCGTCGCCTCCACCTTGTCGCGGTAGTGCGCCGTCGTGAAGAACACCACCTGGTGGCCCTCCTCGACCAGCCGGCGGGCCAGCGCCAGCAGCGGCGCCGTGTGCCCCTGGGCGGGCGTGGTGCACAGCACGTAACGGCGGGGCACCGCCGCGACCACCTCCTCCACCGTCAGGCCACCACCACCGCACCGAACCAGGGCTCGAGCGTCAAGGCGCCCTCGCAGGCCGACCCCTCGAGCCCGACGTCGGTGCTCACCGCCACCGTGCCCGACACCGACCCGAACGTCGCCGCCCGGGCCGACATGTTCAGCAGCACGGCGGCACCGGCACCGGCACCGGCGCCCCGCGCGTAGGCCCACGTGCCCTCGGGCGAGGGCAGCGTCCGGTACGACCCCACGGCGATGTCCTCGTTCGCCGCACGCACGGCGATCACCCGCCGGCACAGCTCGAGCACCGAGTCGGCGTCGCCCGTCTGGTCGGCCACGTTGCACGTCGAGGGGTCGGCCATGGGCAGCCACGTGCGCACGCCGGGCTCGGTGAACCCGCCCCCCGGGCCGCCGTGCCACGGCATGGGTGTGCGCTCGGGGTCGCGGCCCGCGTACGGCCAGAAACGGATGCCGACGGGATCGAGCAGGTCCTCCTTCTCCAGGGTGGCGTCGACCAGTCCGATCTCGTCACCGGCGTAGAGGAACGGCGTCCCCCGCAGGGTGAGCAGCATGAGGAGCGCCAGCTTGGCCACGGCGGGGTCGCCCCCGGCCCAGCGCGTGGCCAGTCGCGAGAAGTCGTGGTTGGAGCCGTGCCAGGTCGGCCAGGCCCCCTCGGGGAGCATCGCCTCCATGCCCTCGACCACCCCGCGCAGGGCCGCTGCCTCGAACGGCGCATGCATGAATTGGAAGTTGAAGCCGCCGTGCAGCTCGTCGCGGCCGGTGCCGTAGAACTGCACCAGCCGCTCGAGCGTCTCCACGTTGGTCTCGCCGATCAGCAGACGCTCGGGCGTGTACGAGTCGGCGAGGACCCGCCAGTGCTTCAGGATGTCGTGCGCCTCGGGACGGTCGGTGTTGTACACCGCCTTCACGCCCATGAATTGCTGGTCCAAGGGGTCGTCCTCGGTGGCCGGCGGGTTGTCGCGCAGCAACGCGTCCTTAATCATCATGTTGCACACGTCGATGCGGAACCCCGCCACGCCGCGGTCCCACCAGAAGCGCACGATGTCGTCGAACTCCTGGCGCACCGACTCGTTCCACCAGTTGAGGTCGGGTTGCTCCGCCACGAAGTTGTGCAGGTAGTACTGCCCGCTCGCCTCGTCGAGGTCCCAGGCCAGACCGCCGAAGATGCTCTTCCAGTTGTTCGGCGGGCTCCCGTCGGGCTTGGGGTCGGCCCAGACGTAGTAGTCCCGGAGCGCCGACGCACGCCCGCCATCCCGCGCCTCGACGAACCAGGCGTGCTGGTCGCTCGTGTGGTTGGGCACCAGGTCCATCAGGATGCGGATGCCCCGCCGTCCCGCCTCGGCCACCAGGCGGTCCAAATCGGCCAGCGTTCCGTAGGCGGGGTCGATGTCGCGGTAGTCCGACACGTCGTAGCCCCAGTCGCGGTTGGGCGAGCAGGTCACCGGCGACAGCCACACCCCGGTGATGCCGAGCTGCTGCAGGTGGTCGAGCTTGCCGATGATGCCGGGCAGGTCCCCGATGCCGTCACCGTTGGAGTCGGCGTACGAGCGTGGGTAGATCTGGTAGAAGACGCCCCCACGCCACCAGCGGTCGGGGTCCGTACTGGGGCTCACTGCCATGGGGGTCCCTCCGCGTGCGTCGGCCCGGCCCGCCTGACCGGGCGGGGGTGGTCGGCTGGTCGCCGGGCAGCGTACCGACCCGTCCGGTCCCGGGTCAGGACCGGGCTTTCGCCTCCTCGAGGAGCTGCACCTCCAGCAGGGGCGGGAAGGCGGTGCCGTTGCCGTTGAAGGTCAGCTGTTGGGCCACCGCCCCCTTCACGAAGTCGACCTGGATGCTGGTGATGTCCAGCTGCTTGCCGTCGGCCTTCAGCGGGATCGACACCTCGAAGCCGGATTGCCCGGCGCCGAGGCTCCCCTTGGGCAGGCTGGTGATCGACACCGTCCCGACGGTGGTGCCGCTCCCCGCCTCTTGCTGGATGCTGGACCGCAGCGCCGAACTGCCGAGCGAGTTCATGCAGGTCGGAGTCTTGGTGCTGGCCACGGCGGTGTGCGCCGCCTGGGCCCGGGCGGCCGAGGTGTACAGGGAGACGTTGTCCTCGACGGCCAGGGTCTTCTCGGGGTTGGTGAAGTCGGGGCTGCTGTAGGTCACCGGTTTCTCGGTCGCCAGCTTCTTGGACGCGCCGATGCACGACGCCAGCTGCTTGGACACGGGGGCGATCCGCGACGGTCCCGACACCGACGTCGTGGCCAGCCAGCCGGTCGGGAAGGAGGCCAGGGTGAGCAGGGCCGCCTTGGCCTTGGTCGCCACGGCCGGCGGCACAGTGGTGGTCGTGGTCTTGGATTTGGTGGCGGCACCGGCGGATCCGGGCAGCCCACCGAGCGCCGCCAGCACCACGACCAGCGCGGCGGCCGGACCCAGCCCGTGGCGACGCCCACGGCGGCCACCCAGCCGACGCTGGATGCTCGGGTCTCGCCGCCTGCTGGCCATCAACCGAACGCTACCGGCCACCGCCGCGCGCCCCGGGTCAGGACCGGTTGTCGGCAACTCTGACCAGGTGCTTCTCGAGCGACGCGGGGAACGGCGGCCCGATGGAGGTGAGGGTGAGCTGGACCCCGGACTTGCCGCGCACCGAGACCACCTCGCCGATCGAGGTCTGGACCGTGACGCCCTGGTCGGTCACCGGGAAGGACAGGAGGAAGCCGGTCGAGCCGGGAACCAGCTCCGCCCTGGGCACCGGGGTCACCGTGATCGTCCCCACCGTTGACCCGACGGGAAAGGAACGGTCGATCTCCGACTTCTCCGCGCCCTGGAGGAGCGCCGTCATACAGGCCGGGACCTTCGGATTGGCCAGCGAGGCGTACTGCACCTGGCTCTCCTTCGCCGTGGCGAAGATCGAGAGGTTCTCCTGCGCGTAGTCCGTCTGGCTCGAGTTCTCGAAGTTCGGGCTCGTGGCCGACGGCGCGTTCTGCTCGAGGATCGACCGGGCGACACCCAGACAGCCCGCCAGCTGCTCCTCGCCCGGGAAGACGTCCGGGCGGCTGCCCTTGTCGGTCCTGACCGACCCTTGCCCCTTCCAGCTCGTCGGGAAGTCGGACCTGACCAGGAGCTCCGTCTTGGCCTGGGCCAGTTCGGCCTTGACCGAGCCCGAGCCCGAGCCGCTCGCCCCGGCGAGGCCCCCCGCCCCGATGGTCACGGCCACCAGCCCGACCAGCAGGGCGCCCAAACTGGCACCCATGATCCCGGCGCCCAGCCGGTGCTCTGCCGTCGTCGGCATCTCCCCCTCCCCATACCCGTCTCCTCGGCGGTCCACCCCAGATCCATCGGGCCGCGTGCCCTCTCACTGAAGCGGCCCATGCCCAAAAGCCCGCCAAAACGGGGTCCCGGCCGGCGCCGCCACCCGACCCGGTTGCCTCGACCCGCTCGGCCCGCTACTCTGGCACTCACAACCCGAGAGTGCTAATCGAACGTGCCAAGGAGGCCTTTCAACCATGCCGAAGCTGCAGCCCCTCGATGACCGGATCGTCGTCCGCCCCGGCGAGTCCGAGGAGACCACCGCCTCTGGTCTGGTCATCCCCGACACGGCGAAGGAGAAGCCCCAGCAGGGTGAGGTGATCGCCGTGGGCCCGGGCCGTCGCTCCGAGGACACCGGCGAGCTCATCCCCCTCGACGTCAAGGTCGGCGACACCGTCGTCTACTCCAAGTACGGCGGCACGGAGTACGTGCTGGACGGCGAGGACGTGCTCATCCTGTCGGCCCGCGACATCCTGGCCAAACTGGCCTGATCGGCCGCATTCGCATTCGGTCGGCCCGCCGCCCCGGTTCTGCCCGGGCCGGCGCGGCGGCCACCACCAGATCCCCCTGACCCAGAGCCCGACCGGGCTCGAGAGGAGAAGTCATGCCCAAGATCCTGAAGTTCGACGAGGCCGCCCGCCGCGGGCTCGAGGCCGGCGTCAACAAGCTGGCCGACACCGTCAAGGTCACCCTGGGGCCCAAGGGCCGCAACGTGGTGATCGAGAAGAAGTTCGGTGCCCCCACCATCACCAACGACGGCGTGTCCATCGCACGGGAGGTCGAGCTCGACGACCCGTTCGAGAACATGGGCGCGCAGCTGGTCAAGGAGGTGGCCACCAAGACCAACGACGTGGCCGGTGACGGCACCACGACCGCGACGGTGCTGGCCCAGTCGCTCATCTCCGAGGGGCTGCGCAACGTGGCCGCCGGCGCCAGCCCGACGGGGCTGAAGAAGGGCATCGAGAAGGGCGTCCAGGCGGTGGTCGACAGCATCGCCAAGCAGTCGAAGGACGTTGGCGGCAAGACCGAGATCGCCCAGGTGGCCTCCATCTCGGCGGCCGACAACGCCATTGGCGACGTGCTGGCCGACGCCATCGACAAGGTGGGCAAGGACGGCACGGTGACCGTCGAGGAGTCCAACACCTTCGGCATCGAGCTCGAGCTCACCGAGGGCATGCAGTTCGACAAGGGCTTCCTGTCGCCGTACTTCGTGACCGACCCGGAGCGCCAGGAGGCCGTGCTCGACGAGCCGGTCATCCTGTTCTACAACTCCAAGGTCTCGGCCGTGCACGATTTGGTGCCCGTGCTCGAGAAGGTGATGCAGACGGGCAAGCCGCTGCTGATCGTGGCCGAGGACGTCGAGGGCGAGGCGCTGGCCACCCTGGTCGTGAACAAGATCCGCGGCACCTTCACCTCGGTGGCCGTCAAGGCCCCCGGCTTCGGCGAGCGCCGCAAGGAGATGCTGCAGGACATGGCGGTGCTGACCGGGGCCCAGGTCATCAGCGAGGAGATCGGCCTCAAGCTCGAGAACGCCACCATCGACCTGCTGGGCAGCGCCCGGCGCGTCATCGTGACCAAGGACGACACGACCATTGTGGAGGGCGCCGGCTCGTCCGAGGACGTCAAGGGCCGGGTGGCGCAGATCAAGCGGGCGATTGACGACACCGACTCCGACTGGGACCGCGAGAAGCTGCAGGAGCGTCTGGCCAAGCTGGCCGGCGGCGTGGCCGTGGTCAAGGTCGGCGCGGCGACCGAGGTGGAGCTCAAGGAGAAGAAGCACCGCATTGAGGACGCGCTCTCCGCGACCCGGGCGGCGGTCGAGGAGGGCATCGTGGCCGGCGGTGGCACGGCGCTCATCCGGGCCCGCAAGTCGGTCAACGATCTCGCCGACACGCTCGAGGGCGACGAGGCGACCGGGGCGCGGATCGTGGCCCGCTCGCTCGAGGAGCCGCTGCGCTGGATCGCCTTCAACGCCGGGCTCGAGGGCGCCGTCCTGGTGTCGCAGGTGGAGTCGGCCAAGGGCAACATCGGCCTGAACGCGGCCAACGGCGAGCTGGAGGACCTGGTGAAGGCCGGCATAATCGACCCGGCCAAGGTGACCCGCTCCGCCCTGCAGAACGCGGCGTCCATCGCCGGCCTTCTGCTCACCACCGAGGCCCTGGTGGCCGACAAGCCCGAGAAGGGCCCGGACCCGGCGGCGGCGGCGGCCGCCATGGGCGGCATGGGCGGCATGGGCGGGATGATGTAGCCAGCAGCAGGTTTAAGCGCCGCTTTACCCGGGGATAGCTAGTCCTGGGAACGGGTTGGCGTGTGTCGGGTGACGTAGCCGGGCCTTGGGCCCGGCTACGGCGCGTTTGCACTGATTGACACGGCTCCTGGCCGGTGTAACGATCGGTTAACGGAGGGGAAACGGAGGGGGGTAGTGTGCCGCTCGTCCGAGAGAGGCGAGCCGATTGGCGACAACGGGCGTTCGAGGCTTCGGTGGGGGTGGCGTCATGAGTCGTAGGGGCGCGCCCTGGCGCCTCTTGGCCCTGGCCGGAGCCTCCTGGGTCGCGGTGGCCGGGGTGCTCGCCGGCTTGCCGCTGGAGTCCGCCGCCGCCGGGGCGTCCGGGCTGGCCAACGGCCAGGTCGCCGTGACCGCCGGCAACACCGGCAACGGCCTCGGCACCGACGTTGCGCAAATGCCCTACGGGCTGGCGGTGGCCCCGAACGGCGAGATCTACATCTCGGACTTCTCCGATCCGGCGGTGGTCGAGCCGGAGTCGGTGCAGCCGGGGAACGAGACCGGCGACAGCGTGATCCGCGTCCTCGACCCGGCCACGGACGACGAACAGGTGGTGGCGGGCGACGGGGTGTCGGAGAACGTCGCGCAAAGCACCCACAGCGCTGCGGCCACCGACACCTCCCTCTACGACCCGGCCGGGATGGCGATCGATCCCACCAACGAATCGCTGGTCTTCGACGAGCCGTCGCTCCAGGTGGCGACGCGGTACACGCCACCGAGCGGAACCGATCCGGGCACCCTGTCCCAGGTCTGCTCCACCGACGGCGCCGGCACCGCCGCCGCGGGCGACACCGCGGTCGACTCCCACGGCAACGTGGTGATCCCCCTCATCGGCGGGACCGGCGTGGAGGTGTGGGCGGCCCAGACCGGCACGTTCTGGGGCACCGCCATGACGGCCGGGACCAGTTACACGATCCCGACGCCGTACGGCGATCCCTGGGCGGTGGCGATCGACCCGCACGACAACCTGCTCGTCTCGTCGTCCGGTGACAGCCTCGACGTCCTGGCCGGCTCCACCGGCACCTTCTACGACCAGGCGATGACGGTGGGGAACTGGTACCACCTGGCGGGGGAGCCCACCGCGAACTCCGGCGACGCCGGCTACAGCGGCGACGGCGGGCCGGCCACGTCGGCCATGATCGGAGCGCCCCACGGCATCTCCCTCGACGCCAGCGGCAACATCCTGCTCGCCGACACCGACAACAACCGCATCCGCGTGATCGCGGAGTCGACCGGGACGTTCTACGGGATCAACATGACGGTGGGCGACATCTACACCGTCGCCGGGTCAGGTCCCGCGCCCTCGCCATCGGGCTCCTTCGGGGGCGACGGGGGAGCGGCCACATCGGCCCAGCTCAACCAGCCGACGGCGGTCGTGGCGGACCAGTCCGGGAACCTGGTCATCGCCGACAACGGCAACTTCCGGGTGCGCGTGGTCGCGGCGTCCTCCAACACGTTCTACGGCGTGTCCATGACGCAGGGCGACATCTACTCGGTCGCCGGCAACGGCTGGTCCTCGTACTCGGGCGACGGAGGCTCGCCGATGTCGGCGCAGCTCGGCCACCCCGAGGACATCTCGTTCGACTCGGCCGGGAACGAGCTCATCGCCGACTCGGGCAACGGGCGCATCCGGGTCGTGGCCGGGTCCACCGGCACCTTCTACAACACGTCGATGACGGCCGGCGACATCTACACCGTGGCGGGCGAGGCGGGTGCTCTCGAGGCCAACCTGGGCGATGGCGGCCCGGCCACCTCGGCCGAACTGAACGAACCCGGCAGTGTCCGCAGCGACGCCCACGGCAACCTCCTCATCGCCGACACGGCGGACAACCGGATCCGGGTCGTCGCCGGCTCGACCGGCACGTTCTACGGCGTGTCCATGACGCGGGGGACATCTACACCATCGCCGGCGACGGCACCCAGGGCTCCGGCGGGGACGCGGGGGCGGCCACGTCGGCCGAGCTCGACGGGCCACAGTCGGCCATCCTCGACCGGTACGGCAACGTGGTCATCGCCGACACCGGGAACAACCGGGTCCGGGTCGTGGCCGAATCGACCGGCACCTTCTACGGCATCGCCATGACGCGGGGCGACATCTACACCATCGCCGGCACGGGCACCGCCGGGTTCAACGGCGACTCGACGACGGCCACCAACGCCGAGCTCGATGGGCCGGTCGGACTGGCCCTCGACCAGACCGGGAACATTTTGGTGGCGGACAGCAAGAACGACCGGGTCCGGGTGATCTCCGCCGGTACCAGCCCCGACTTCGGTGCGCCGATGACCGACGGTGGGATCGTCACCATCATGGGAGGCGGAAGCCGGCAGACCGAGGGCATCACCCCGCTGGACGTCGACCTGAGCCCCGACCGCCTGGCGCTCGACGGGCGCGGTGACCTCGTGGTCTCCGACGATGCCGTCGGGCGCATCTGGGTCCTGGCGGCGAAGTCCGGGACGCTGTGGGGTCAGTCCATGACCGCCGGCGATGCCTACTCCGTGGCGGGTGGCAGCACGAACTGTGCCAGCTACACCACCAGCGGAGCCGCCCTGTCCGCCCACCTGTGCGACCCCGCCGGCGTCGCCGTCGATCCGACCGGCGACATCGACGTCGCATCGCCCGAGATCAACCGGATCTTCGCCATCGGCAACGCGCTGGCCGTCACGACGACGACCCTGCCGGGCGGGGTGGTGGGCACGTCCTACAGCGAGGGCCTGACCGCGGTCGGCGGTCCCACGCCGCTCGACTGGACGATCACGACGGGCGCCCTGCCGCCCGGCCTGAGCCTCAGTGCGGCCGGGACCATTTCGGGCACGCCAGCGGCCGGGGCCGGGGGGTTCTATTCCTTCACCGTCCAGGTCACCGACTCGGACAACCCGCCGCAGTCGGCGACGCAGGCGTTGACGATCACCGTGCGGCCGTACGCCACGTCCATCATCACCACCGCGGCCGGCAACGGGGATACCACGAACACGACCACCACGGGAGGCTCCTCGCCTACGGCGACCGGGGTTGGGCAGCCCTACGCGGTGACGGTCGACGAGACGGGGAACACCGTCTTCACCGACGTCAGCCACAACGAGGTCGACGTGGTGGCGGCGAGCAGTGGCACCTTCTACGGGATCCCCATGGTGGCGGGGGACGTCTACACCGTGGCGGGCGGAGGCACCTCGACCACGGTCGGGGGTCCGGGCACCGCCTTCGGGTTCAACTTCCCGGACGGCCTGGTGAGCGACAGCGCCGGCAACCTGGTCATCGCCGACGGCGGTGCGTCGCAGATCTACGTCCTGGCCAACGCCGACGGGATCGACTTCGGCCAGGACATGACGGCGGGCGACCTCTACCTGGTGGCCGGCACCGGTGCCCACGGCATGAGCGGCATGGGCGGCCCGGCCACGTCGGCCGCCCTCGGCTTCCCCAGCGGGCTGGCGGTGGACCAGGCGGGCAACCTGCTCGTGGCCGACTTCAGCGACAACGCGGTGTTCGCCATCGCCGGCAGGAGTGGCACCTACTACGGCCAGTCCATGACCGGCGGGTACATCTACACGATCGCCGGCTCGAGCGGGGTCGAAGGCGACACCGGCAACGGGGGAGCGGCCATCTCCGCCACGCTCGACTCCCCCTCGGACGTGGCTGTCGACTCGGTCGGGAACGTCCTCATCGCCGACACCTTCAACAACGCCATCCGGGTGATCGCCGCCTCGACCGGCACCTACTACGGCCAGTCCATGACGGCCGGGGACATCTACACACTGGCGGGTACCGGACCGGACGACAACGGGTTCGCGGGTGACGGCGGCCCGGCCACCTCGGCCGAGCTGAACGAGCCCGGATGGGTGGCGCTCGACGGTTTCGGGAACGTGTACGTGGCCGACACCGGCAACAACCGGGTCAGGATGATTGCGGCCTCGACCGGCACGTACTACGGGATCTCCATGACGGCGGGCGACATCTACACGGTGGCCGGCACGCGCACGGAGGGCTACTCGGGCGACGGCGGCCCGTCGGGCCTGGCCGAGCTGAACATGCCGAACGGTGTCGCCGTCACGTCGGGTGGCACGCTGCTGATCACCGACAGCTCCAACTTCGTGGTCCGGGCCGTGTCCGGCGGCCTGCCGGCGGCGACGCCGCCGGCGGCCCCGAGCGGGCTGGAGGCGACGGCGGGCGACGGACAGGTCGAGCTGCAGTGGGACCCCTCGACGGGCGCCGCGTCGTACTCGGTCTCCATGGCCAGCGCGCCGGGCGCCGAGCAGACTTCGGACGTCCCGGTGTGCACGACCACCGCGTCATCCACCACGTGCACGGCGACGGACCTGACCAACGGGCAGACCTACTACTTCGAAGTGACGGCCACCAACGGCAGCGGCTCGTCGGGGCCTTCGAACGAGGCGCACGCCACCCCCACTTCGTAGCTCCCGCACGGCGGCGCCGGCGCCGGCTTCTCGCTCGCCTGAGCAGTCCCGGGAGGGGTGCGCCGATGTGGGTCGCTGTGCGGAAGGGCGAGAGCCAGTCGAGCGGGGCCGGTGGCGCTTGGAGCGAAATCCTCAGCGGGCTCAAGACGCTGCTCGAGACCGGCCGGCAGCTCCATTCCAAAGTGGCCCGGCACAAGAGCACCACGGGTTCGTCGGCCTAACCTGACGCGGTGGCCGACGAGGTGACGCCGGAGCCGCCCCGCCCGCCGTGGTCGCGCCGCCTGCAGGTGTGGCGCTCGCCGGAGGACCAGCCGGCCTGGGCCCGCCCCCTCCTGCTCGTCGTTACGGCGCTGGCCGCGCTGTCGTACAGCTGGGACGTCGGATCGACGATCGAGATCTACTACGCCGCCGCCGTGCGCTCCATGTCGCAGAGCTGGCACGACTTCGTCTTTGGCGCCTTCGACCCGGCCGGCACGGTCACGGTGGACAAGCTTCCCGGCTCCATGTGGGTGCAGGCCCTGTCGCTGCGGATCTTCGGGTTCCACGAGTGGGCCGTCCTGGCACCCTCGGCGGTGGAGGGCGCGTTGACGGTGCTCGTGCTCTATCACTGCGTGCGTCGCCTGGGCGGGCCGCTGGCCGGGCTCGGCGCCGTCGTGGTGCTGGCCGCCAGCCCGGCCACGGTGACGCTGAACCGGGGCAACATCCCCGACTCGCTCATGATCCTGCTGTTGGTGCTGGCGGCCGACGCCACCGTGTCGGCCATCCTGAACGACCGCTGGCTCAGCGCCGTTCTGGCCGCGGTGTACGTGGCGCTGGCCTTCCAGGCCAAGATGCTCGAGGCCTGGCTGGTGCTGCCTGCCCTCGGGCTGGCCTACCTGGTCGCCGGCCGGGGCGGCGCGGCACACCGGATCGGCCGGCTGGTCGTCATGGGCGCGACCGTGGCCGTCGTCTCGTTGTCCTACATGACGTTCGTCGCGCTCACGCCGGCCTCGCAACGACCGTACGCGGACGGCAGCGCGAACAATTCGGTGTACCACCAGGTCTTCGTCTACAACGGTTTCAACCGGGTCGGCCAGGCGTCGCCCAACCAGCTCCTGGGCCAGACCCTGGGGACGCGCCTCTTCTCGCAGGCGGAGCCGCCGCCGGTGTGGAACCGGCTCTTCGCCGGGAGTTATGGACACGACACGGGGTGGTTGCTCCTGGCGGCACTGGTCGCCTTCGCCTGGGTCCTGGTCCAGCGCCGCCGCGGCGCCGCGCACCGATCTCGTGCGCGCCGGCGCCCTGCTGTGGGGCGTGTGGCTGATCGTGCTCGGCGTGGTCTTCACCGTCAGCACGACGATGAACTCGTACTACGCGGGCGCACTGTCGCCGGCCGTGGCCGGGCTGCTCGGTCTCGGCGGGACCCTGGCCTGGGAGCACCGCCACGAGGTGGGCGTGCTGCTCGGGACGGCCGGGGTGGTGCTGGTCACGACCGGGTACGCGGCCTGGCTCCTGCCGACGGGCGGCACCGGCCAGCCGTCGTGGTTGGCCGCAGCAGTCGTGGCGCTCGGCCTGGTGGCGGCGGCGGTCCTGGTCGGGCTGGCCGTGACGAGACGACGGGACGACGGGACGAGCGCGCTGCCCGCCGTCGTCGGGGGCGCGCTCGCCGCCGGCGCCATGCTCCTCGTCCCCGCCGCCGCCAGCGCATCGGTGGTGGCCGAGGGGCTGGGTCCGTTCGACACGCCATTCCAGCCGGCGCTTGCGACGAGGGTGATCCACGCAGTCTTCGCGCCACCGCCGGCGAAGCTGGCGACGCTCGGTCAGATCGAACAGGTGCGCCGCGGGGCGCCCTACCTGATGGCGACGCAGACCTCGGCGGTGGCGGCGGAGTTCATCTACGACACCGGCGAGGAGGTCCTCCCGCTCGGTGGTTACACGGGCACGATCCCCTCGCCGACGGCGTCCGCCGTGGCGTCGATGGTGGCGGCGAAGCAGTTCCACCTGGCGCTGGTGGCGTCTCCCGGCGCCACGCCGGGCGCGGCCTGGGTGGTCGCCCACTGCCTCCACGTGTCGCAACGTCAGGCGGCACCGGGCCCGGCGCCCCGGCTCAAGATCTACTACTGCCTGCCGAGGCCCGCGGCCGCACCCTGAGCCGTCCGTCCGGCCGCGCCATGAACGTGTCCGCAGCCGGTGGACACGTGCCGTTGTTCGCGCGTCGGCTCGGCTGCCTACGCGAAGGCGTGCACCACCGCGCGGTAGTTCTCGCTGGGCGCCGACGGCGTCGGCGTGGCCGCGCCGACCACCCGCCGGCCGATCTGGCGGCTGAGCGGCGCCTTCACGTCGCGCGGAGGAGGCGGCCCGACCACCGTCTCGACCCGCGCGAACCCAGCGGCGCGGCACAGGTTGTGCAACGCGGCGATGGTCGGCACGTACCAGTGGCCGAAGTCGGTGCGCAGCGAGCTGCCGGCGTGAAACTGCAGGAGCACCTCGTTGTCGAGCCCCTGCAGGTGCACCGCCTCGGTCTCGATGACCGCCACCTCCTTGGTGACGGCGCGCACCCGCTCGAGGCAGGTCAGTGGTTCCTTCATGTGGTACAGGACACCGAGATACAGCACGACGTCGAACGGCCCCAGCTCGTCCAGGTCGATCTTCTGGAAGTCGGCCACCACGGGCTCGACCTTCGACCCCAGCGCGGCCGAGGCGAACTCGAAGCCCCGCCGCCCGGGCAGATCGGGCCGCCAGAAGTCGGTCTCGTCGCAGGACTGGTCGGGCAGGGTGCCGTTGACCATGCACTCCTCCCAGTAGGCGCCTCGGGCCACGAAGTCGACGCCCCAGGCGGAGTGGTCGAGGGCCACCACCCGGCTGGCGCCCCGCTGCTCGGAGAGGAAGGAGAACTTGCCGTCCCGGGCCCCGATGTCGAGCACGCTGCGGCCCGACACGTCGGGCAGGACGCCGACCGAGGTGTCCTGGACACTGATGCCCTTGGTGACGACGCCGTTGCCCAGGTCGATCGTGTGGTACCAACCGAACGCGTCGGCCTGGGCTTGGAGCTCTTCCGGCGTCGTCACGGGGCGACAGCGTAGTGGTGCCCACCACGACCCTCCGGTGCCGAGGCCCGGACGCCCGACCCGCCCCCGGTAGCGTCGGGTTGATGTGCCGCCCGGTTCCATCCCAGGTGATCCCGCGCCCGCCCGACTGGCGTCCGGGTGGACCCCCGCCCTGGGCCGACCTCTCTCGGGAGCGGCGGGTCTCCATCCACCTGGACCAGGTGCTGGCCGCGTTCGGCGCTGCGGGTCAGAGCGGGCCCGTGCCCGAGGACGCCGGCCAGGACGCCATTTTCACTCCGCCGCCGCTGCTGACCGGGCGCGACGGTCCGCCGGGTCAGCCGTGGCCCACCCAGGCGAACGCCGGGGTGCTGGTGCCGCTGTTCGAGGAGGACGGGCAGGCGAGGGTCGTCTTGACCCGGCGTTCGACCGAGCTGCGCACACACCAGGGGCAGGTCAGCTTCCCTGGGGGACGCCTCGAAGACGGCGAGGACGCCACCGCGGCCGCCCGGCGCGAGGCGCTCGAGGAGGTGGGCCTCGATCCGTCCCTGGTCACGATCGTGGGCTGGCTCCACCCGCTCACGACCCTTGTCTCGAGCTCACTCATCCAGCCCGTGCTGGCCACGCTGGCGCGCCGCCCGCACCTGGCGGCTAACCCGACCGAGGTCGAGCGCGTCTTCGACGTCTCACTGGCCGAGCTGGCCGACCTCGACATCTTCCACGAGGAGCGCTGGCACATCGCCGGGCGCGACATCCCCGGGTCGGACGACGACTCGTTCCCCGTGTGGTTCTTCGAGGTGTCCGGCGAGCTGATCTGGGGCGCCACGGCCCGCATGCTCTACGAGCTGCTGAGCGTGGTGCTCACCGGCCCGGCCGGACGCTGAGGTCTACACGCCGTGACCGGCGCAAGCGCCAGTAGTTAGCCGACGATCGGCGCGTCGAAGGGGCTGAACGGCTGAGCGTCAGCTCGACGGCGTCACGGTCCGGAGGATCTCTCCCAGACGCGGTACCGCCAGCAGGTGACCTTCGCCCGGGCACTGGTGGAACTGCGCGCCCGGTATCCGCGCCGCCATGGCCTTGCCGTGCGCGAAGGGTACGTTCTTGTCGGCGTCGCCATGCCAGACGTGCACCGGCACCGTGACGTCTTCCAGGCGGAAGCCCCAGTCTCGGGTGAACAGCGTGAGGTCCTGGGTCGCCGCCTGAGCCGCGTGTAGCACCAGGTCCGACCGCAAGGCGTCCAGGACCTCGGGGCGCCCCAGCAGCTCGACGTCCGCTTCGGGCATGGTCTTGGAGACAGCGCGCAGCGCCGCTTCGGGCCAGTGCCGCATCCAGAACTCCTGCAGGGAGAAGAACCCGAGGAGCAAGAACGGTGCACGGGCTGCCACCATGGCGACGCCTTTGGTGAGGCCTTCCATGGCGCTACCGAATTCCGGCTCGGCGATGGGACCGATTCCGCTCACCACCCCGACCGCGCTCACGCGTTCGGGGTGTCGATGAGCACAGACCAAGGCGTGCGGGCCGCCGCCCGACACGCCGACGACGGCGAACTGCTCGATCTTGAGATGATCGGCGAGCGCGGCCACGTCGGACGCCCAGTCCGTCAGGGTCCGCCCCGGATGAAACGTCGTGTGGCCATAGCCGGGCCGATCCACGGCGATGAAGCGCACGCCCGACGCGGTGATCGTCTTCTGATCGAAGGAGACCTGCCGTCGGGTGCCGGGCGAGCCGTGGAACATGAATACGGGATATCCCCGCGCCTTCCCGCTCTCCAGCCACGCCAGCTCGCGGCCGTCCGCCAGGGTCATGACCCGCGTGTCGCCCACGTTGGGACCGTAGCAGTGCGGTCCTCGGCCGGCCCGGCCGAATCCGGGTCAGTGAGCGAAGTGGACCGACAGTCGTCCGAGCGGACCGAAATCCACGTCCAGCGCGTCACCCGGCTCCACCGGGATCGGGGGAAGGATTGAGCCCGCGATGATGCGATGGCCCGACTCGAGTGACGACCCATGCGTCGCGAGGAAGGACCGCACGAAGGCCACCGTCTCGGCGGGGTCCTCGCCGACGCGACCGCCCTCGGCGACGAGCTCGCGCGAGGCCGCGCCCGGGTCCCCACCCCCGGCGTCCCCGTTGTCGCCGGTGACTCGCTCCCGGGTGACCTCCGCCACCACCGCCCACGGCTCCACCCCGGGCACCTCGGTCCCGAAGACCACACCGCGCTGGCAGATGTTCCCGGCCAGCACCACCTCCAGGTCGGCAAAACTGATGTCCAGGTCGACCAGTTCGAGCGCCGGAGCCAACCCGGCCACACCGAGGTCGTCGTCCACGCGTATGGCCACCTCCACCTCGACCGCCGGCTTGCCCCAGCCGCCCAGCGACACCGTGGCGCCGTCGGGCGTCACGCCGCGGTCGAGCAGGTAGCCGACCACCGGCTGGGTGATGCCCAGCGCCTGCTGGATCGCCGCCGTGTTGAACCCGATCTTCCAGCCCACCTGGCGAACGCCCGCCGTGACCTCTTTGTCGCGTCGGGCCAGCAGGGTACGCATGCCCCGGGTGATGGCGTCGGATGACGGGTCGTCGGTCACGACGGAGTCTCGCGCCGGCGGGCTACAGGTCGCTCGGCGGATTGGATATGTCGGTGGGACCGCCCCCTCCCGAGCTTCCGCCACCCCCGTAGGGACCACCGCCGCCACGGCCGCCGCCACCCCAGGGCCCCTTGCCGAACGGGCCGCCCCCGCCGCCGCCCCACGGTCCACGGCCACCCCCACGCCCACCACGGGAGCGGAAGCGGAAGTACATCAGGACGGCAGCCAAGGCGAAGAGGATGACCACCACTCCCGGCGACGCGGTCGAGTGCGTCGCCAGCAGTTCAGGGATGTGCACGGGGCAACGCTAGGCGCCGGCACCCGGCGTACCTGGTCACCCGCCGCCTCTCGTCCCTCCGGACCGCATCCCGGCGGGGTGACCCCCGGAACGCGACGAATTCGTGCCTCGGAAGAGCCGGGAGAGAGGGTCGGACGAAGTAGGATGGGGGATCGTCGGCGCGTCGGTCCCGGCGTTCGCAATTTGAGTCGCACAGACATGCCGGTGTGGTTGGTGAGCCGTACCGGCCCCAACGAATGCCGGAGGGCGAACAAGTGGCAGACATCGAGATCGGCATCTTCAAGTCGGGACGGCAGGCCTACGGATTCGACGACATCGCGATCGTCCCCAGCCGCCGGACGCGTGACCCCGAGGATGTCGACATCTCCTGGGAGATCGACGCCTACAGATTCGACCTGCCCCTCCTGGGCGCCGCCATGGACGGGGTGATGAGCCCGGCCACCGCCATTGAGCTCGGGCGCCTGGGCGGCCTCGGCGTGCTCAATCTCGAGGGCTTGTGGACCCGGTACGAGGATCCCACCTCCCTCTTCGACGAAATCCGCGAGCTCGACGACGAGAAGGCCACCGCCCGCATGCAGCAGATGTACCAGGAGCCGATCATCCCCGAACTGGTTACCGCGCGCATCCGCCAGATGAAGGAGGCCGGCATCACCACCGCCGCCTCGGTCACTCCTCAGCGCACCGAGGCGTTGGCCCCGGCGATCCTGGCCGCCGAGCTCGACCTCCTCGTGATCCAGGGCACGGTGGTCTCGGCCGAGCACGTGTCCAAGACGGTCGAACCGCTCAACCTCAAGCGCTTCATCCGTGAGTTCGACATGCCGGTCATCGTGGGCGGCTGCGCCTCGTACCAGGCCGGCCTGCACCTGATGCGTACCGGTGCCGTCGGCGTGCTCGTCGGGGTCGGCCCAGGCAACGCCTGCACCACCCGCGGCGTGCTGGGCATCGGCGTGCCCCAGGCCACCGCCATCGCGGATGTGGCAGGCGCCCGCATGCGCCACCTCGACGAGACGGGCGTGTACGTGCACGTGATCGCCGACGGCGGCATGTCCAAGGGCGGCGACATCGCCAAGGCCATCGCCTGCGGCGCCGACGCCGTCATGCTCGGCTCGCCACTCACCTCTGCCTTCGAGGCGCCAGCCCGCGGCTTCCACTGGGGTATGGCCACCTTCCATCCGACGCTGCCCCGGGGGGCCCGCGTGCGCACGTCGGTGCGGGGCTCCCTCCGCGAAATCCTGCTCGGCCCGGCCCACGAGAACGACGGTCGGATGAACCTCTTCGGCGCGTTGCGCACCGCCATGGCTACGTGCGGCTACGAGACCGTCAAGGAATTCCAGAAGGCCGAGGTCATGATCGCCCCCGCGCTCCAGACCGAGGGCAAAGCCTTGCAGCGCTCCCAGGGCGTCGGGATGGGCCATTGAGCCCGAGCCCTACGGGCTCGACCCGGTGACCGACACCGTCCTGGTCGTCGACTTCGGGGCGCAATACGCCCGCCTGATCGCCCGACGCGTGCGCGAGGCGCACGTCTACTCCGAGATCGTCTCGTCGAAAATTACGGTCGAGGAGGTCAAGGCCCGCTCGCCCAAGGGCATCATCTTCAGCGGCGGTCCCAAGTCGGTCTACGAGACGCCGGCGCCCTCCATCGACCAGGCCATCTACGACCTCGGCATCCCGATCCTCGGGCTCTGCTACGGCGCGCAGCTCATGGCGCTCCAACTCGGCGGCACGGTCTCGCGCACCGGCCAGGGGGAGTACGGCCGCACCGAGCTGACCCAGAGCAAGAAGTCACCGCTCTGCCCCGACTGGCCGACCCGTTCTAACGTCTGGATGAGCCACGGCGACGCCATCACCGAAGTCCCCGCCGGCTTCATCGCCACGGCCACCAGCCCGGGAGCCCCCGTGGCGGCCATGCACGACACCGAGCGCCGCCTCTTCGGGCTGCAGTTCCACCCCGAAGTGGTGCACACCGATCGCGGCGGGGAGGTCTTCGACCACTTCCTCATCGACGTGTGTGGTTGCGCACCGGAGTGGACCAACGTCTCCATCATCGAACAGCAGGTCGGGGTTATCCGGGCCCAGGTTGGCTCCGACCGCGTCCTGTGCGCGCTCAGTGGTGGAGTCGACTCGGCCGTGGCCGCCGCGCTGGTGCACAAGGCCGTAGGGGATCAGCTCACCTGTGTCTTCGTCGACACCGGGCTGATGCGCTCGGGCGAGGCCGACCAGGTGGAGGACACGTTCCGCCGCCAGTTCAAGGTCGACCTCATCCACGTCAAGGCGGCCGACCGCTACTTCTCCGCGCTCGAGGGGGTCACCGACCCTGAGCGCAAACGCAAGATCATCGGCGAGCTCTTCATCCGGATCTTCGAGGAGGTGGCCCGCGACCTCGGCGCCGGAGACACCGCCACCGACAACAGCACCGATGGGCCCCGGTTCCTGGTCCAGGGCACCCTCTACCCCGACGTCATCGAGTCGGGCAGCGACACCGCGGCCAACATCAAGTCCCACCACAACGTGGGCGGTCTGCCCGACGATCTGAAGTTCGAGCTGGTCGAGCCGCTGCGCCTCCTCTTCAAGGACGAGGTGCGTGCCGTAGGCGAGGAGCTCGGCCTCCCGCACGAGATCGTATGGCGCCAGCCCTTCCCCGGCCCGGGCTTGGGCGTGCGCATCATCGGCGAGGTGACCCCCGAGCGGGCCGAGATATTGCGCAACGCCGACGCCGTAGTGGTGGAGGAGATCCGCCGCGCCGGCCTCTACCGCGAGCTGTGGCAGAGCTTTGCCGTGCTGCCCGCCGTGCGGACCGTCGGGGTGATGGGCGACGGGCGCACCTTCGCCTACCCGATCGTCATCCGCGCCGTCACCAGCGACGACGCTATGACAGCGGACTGGGCCCGGCTGCCCTACGACCTGGTCGAGCGCATCGTCTCCCGCATCATCAACGAGGTGGAGGGCGTCAACCGGGTGGCGCTCGATGTCACGTCGAAGCCGCCTGGCACCATCGAGTGGGAATGACCATGACGCCGGGGAGCGGCGGCCACGGGCAGTTGTTCGACACCTCCGACGAGGACGTCGGCGCCGCGGCGGCCGTCGACCTGGACCAAGCCCACGAGTGGGTCGACGAGGTCGACGACGACGGGGCCCCCGCCGAGGGCGCCGACGACGGGCGCCGGAGCCGCCAACGCTCCGCCACCAAGCGGGGGGCGTTTGCGGGCAACCCGAGCGCGCTGGTCGACGATCTGACCCTGCCCCAGCGCGCCGCCGTGGAGCACCGCGGCGGGCCGCTGCTCATTGTGGCGGGCGCCGGATCGGGCAAGACGCGGGTGCTCACCCGGCGCATCGCCCACCTGCTGGCCACCGGCGACGCGCCGTCGTGGGGGATCCTGGCCATCACCTTCACCAACAAGGCGGCCGACGAGATGCGCCGGCGCGTCGTGGAGCTGGTGGGCCCGCCGGCCGAGAAGATGTGGGTGTCGACCTTCCACTCGGCCTGCCTGCGCATCCTGCGCACCCATGCCGACCGCCTGGGCTACCGCTCCGCGTTCACCGTCTACGACGACACCGACTCGCGCCGCCTCATCGAGATGATCACGGCCGAGCTCGGTCTCGACCAGAAACGCCTCCCTTCACGTGCCGTCCAGGGGGTCATCAGCCAGGCCAAGTCCGAGCTGGTCGACTTCGAGACGTTTCGCGAGGACGCCCGGGCTGGCCCCGACCCGTTCCGCAAGCGCATCGCCGACGTCTACGCCCAGTACCAGGACCGCCTGCATCAGGCCAACGCCCTCGACTTCGACGACCTGCTCATGATCACGGCCAACCTGCTGCAGGCCTACGACGACGTGCGCGCCGCCTATCAGGAGCGCTTCAGGCACATCCTGGTCGACGAGTTCCAGGACACCAACCACGCCCAGAACGAGATCGTCAAGCTCCTCGGTGAGGCGCACGGCAACGTGTGCGTCGTGGGGGACTCCGACCAATCGGTCTACCGCTGGCGCGGCGCGGACATCCGCAACATCTTGGAGTTCGAGCGCGCCTTCCCCAACGTCACCACCATCCTCCTGGAGCAGAACTTCCGCTCCACCCAGACCATCCTCGATGCGGCCAACGCCGTCATCGGCAACAACATCGGCCGCCAGCCCAAGGAGCTCTTCACCGTGGGCGACACCGGCGGACCGATCAAGCGCTACCGGGCCGAGGACGAGCGGGACGAGGCGTCATGGGTTTCGGGCGAGATCCTGCGGCTGCACGCGTCCGAGGGCCTGTCGTGGGGCGACATGGCGGTCTTCTACCGGACCAACGCGCAGAGCCTGCCGCTCGAGACGTCCATGAAGTTCAGCGGCATCCCCTACAAGGTGGTCGGCGGGGCCAAGTTCTACGACCGCAAGGAAATTAAGGACATCCTGGCCTATGTGCGCGTGCTGGCCAACCCCGACGACGAGGTGTCGGCCCGGCGCATCGTCAACGTGCCCAAGCGCGGCATCGGCGACACGTCGGTGGCCCGGCTGGCCGCCTGGGCCCAGGTCGAGCGGGTGCCCTTCACCGACGCCGTCGACCGGGCCGCCGACGCCGGGCTCACCGGCAAGGCCCTCAAGGGGGCGGAGCAGCTGTCCAAGACGTTGCACGAGCTGCGGCCGCTGGTGCAGACGGTGAACCCGGCCGACTTCGTGCAGCTGGTGGCCGACCGCACCGGCTATCTGGCCGAGCTGGTGGCCGAGCACACCCACGAGGCCGACGGCCGCATTGAGAACCTGGCCGAGCTGGCCAGCCAGGCGGGCGACTTCGACGACGTGAACGGCTTCCTCGAGACCGTGGCCCTCGTGGCCGACTCCGACGAGCTCGACAGCGACGGCACCCGGGTCTCGCTCATGACGCTACACACCGCCAAGGGCCTGGAGTACCCGGCCGTGTTCGTGGTCGGCCTGGAGGAGGGAATTTTCCCGCACTTCCGCTCGCTGGCCGAGCCGACCGAGCTCGAAGAGGAGCGCCGCCTCTTCTACGTCGGGATCACCCGGGCCCGCCGGCACCTCGCCATCAGCCACGCCTGGTCGCGCACTACCTGGGGCCGCACCCAGCCGGCCATGCCGAGCCGCTTCGTGACCGAGGTCCCGAGCCACCTGGTCGACGACGTGGGCCTGGGCTCACCGCGCCGCGGTACCGGCTACGACGCCGACGAGCACCTGCGCGGCGCCACCTTCGCGCCGGCGGTGCCCCTGGCCGCCCGTTCGGCCGCCGCCAAGTCCGGCCAGCGGGGGAGCACGGGCGCCGAGGACCTGGAGCTTCAGCCCGGGGAAGAGGTGGTGCACGACCACTGGGGCCGCGGGGTGGTGGTCAGCGCCAAGGGCGAGGGGTCACGGGCCCAGGCCACGGTCGACTTCGACTCGGTGGGCAAGAAGAACCTGCTGCTGTCGGCCACGCCGCTGCGCCGGGCCTGAGCGCGGCGGACGGAGCTGGTCCCGCCGGGACGAGACCCGTACACTCTCCGCTGCCCCGGCGGCGGGCGCACGAGAAAGGCGGGACGACCATGGGTGACCGAGGCATCGAAGCAGGGGCCTGGATGCTCGAACACACGCATCGCGCCCTGCTGACGCTGACGGGTGGCCGCTTTCCCAAGAAGGTCGCCGGCATGCAGCCGGTCGAGCTGCACACCATCGGGCGCAAGACCGGCCTGCGTCGCTCGACGCTGCTGACCTCGCCCATCTACGCAACGGACCGCGTCGTGCTGGTGGCCTCGAAGGGCGGCTATTCGGACGACCCGATCTGGTACAAGAATCTCGTTGCCAACCCCGACGTCGAGATCACGGTCGGCCACCGCACCACCCCAATGACCGCCCGCACCGCCTCCCCCGACGAGAAGGCAATGCTGTGGCCGCAGCTGGTGCAGGTCTACAAGGGGTACGACGGCTACCAGCGGAACACGACTCGGGACATCCCCGTGGTCATCTGCGAGCCGTCGCCCGCCGGTTGAGTCGTGCGGCCCCCCGTCGAGGGTCGATGACGTCCGTGCCGGCCTGATTGAGGCGGGGTCGCTCCGCCCGCTTGCCCCCCGATGGGAGATCTGACCGAGACCTCCTGCTGCGTGGCCGTCGCCGACGACCCCGTCGCCGCCCGCGACGAGGTCCGTGCCCTGCCGCAGAAGCTGCTCGAGGGCATCGCAATTCCCCCTTGCTGATCCGACGCTGGTCCGGCCAGGGCCCAGACACCCGTCGAGAGGCGCCCGAGCTGCGGTCTGGCGTCCGGACCAGGGCATCCGTATCCTTGAGCAGTCATGAAACGTCCCTACAGGGTGGTCGTGGCCAAGCCTGGGCTCGACGGCCACGACCGGGGGGCCAAGGTGATCGCCCGAGCACTGCGCGACAGCGGCTTCGAGGTCGTCTACACCGGCCTGCACCAGACCCCCGAGCAGGTGGTCCAGGCCGTGGTGCAGGAGGACGCCGACGCCGTCGGGCTCTCACTGCTCTCGGGGGCCCACCTCACCCTGGTGCCCAAGGTGGTCAAGCTCCTGGCCGACGCCGGGCGCGAGGACGTGCTCGTCATCGTCGGCGGCATCATCCCCGAGGCCGACATCCCGGTGCTCAAGGACCAGGGCGTGGCCGCCGTCTTCACCCCGGGTGCACCCCTCGAGTCCATCGGCCACTGGTTGGCCGACGCCCTCGATGCCCGGGAGGAGGCCGTCGAGGCCTGATCCCCGGCGGGCTGCCGCCCGCCGACCACCCACCCGAGCACCCATTCACCCGCACCAAGATCGCGACACCGAACCACCGACAAAGGAGACAACACCCAAGTGGACCTCTACGAGTACCAGGGCAAGCAGTACTTCGCCCGCTTCGGCATCCCGACCTCTCCGGGCGGGGTGGCCGATACGGTGGACGAGGCCGTCGAGCAGGCCGAGGCGGCGGGCTACCCGGTGGTGGTGAAGGCCCAGGTGAAGGTCGGTGGCCGCGGCAAGGCGGGCGGAGTGAAGCTGGCCGCCGACGCCGACGAGGTGCGCCTGCACGCCGGCAACATCCTCGGCCTCGACATCAAGGGCCACGTGGTCAGGCGGCTCTGGATTGAGCACGCATCGGACATCGCCAAGGAGTACTACGCCAGCTTCACCCTGGACCGTCCGGCCAAGCTGCACCTCGGCATGCTGTCGGCCGAGGGCGGCGTGGAGATCGAGGAGGTGGCGGAAACCAACCCCGACGCCATCGCCCGGATCCACATCGACCCGGTCAAGGGCCTCTCCGAGGAGGAGGCCCGGGAGTGGGTCGACCGGGCCGAGCTCGACCCCGAGGCGCGCGAGCAGGCAGCCACGCTGCTGGTGCGGCTCTACGCGTGCTACGTCGAGGGCGACTGCGACCTGGCCGAAATCAACCCGCTCATCCTCACCCCGGAGGGCAAGGTGCACGCCCTCGACGCCAAGGTCACGCTCGACGAGAACGCGACCTTCCGCCACCCCGAGTGGGAGGAGTACGAGGACGACTCCGACATCGACCCGCGGGAAAAGATGGCCAAGGAGAGGGGCCTCAACTACATCGGCCTTTCGGGCACGGTCGGCATCATCGCCAACGGCGCCGGCCTGGCCATGTCGACACTCGACGTGGTCAACCAGGTGGGCGGCGAGCCGGCCAACTTCCTCGACATCGGCGGCGGCGCCAATGCCGACGTGATGGCGGCCGCGCTCGAGACCATCAACGCCGACCCGAACGTGAAGTCGATCTTCGTCAACATCTTCGGCGGCATCACCCGGGTCGACGAGGTGGCCAAGGGGATCATCGAGGCCATGAGCCGGGTCGCGCTGAGCTCGCCCGTCGTCATGCGGCTCGACGGCACCAACGCCGAACAGGGCCGGGCGCTGCTGGCCGACCACCTGTCGGACACCCTCATCGCCGAGCCGACCATGCTCGACGCGGCCCGCCGCGCCGTGACGCTGGCCCAGGCGTAGCCCCGACCACCCACCCGGACCGAGAGGACACAGAGAGACGTGAGCATCTTCGTCGACGAGACGACCAAGGTCGTGATCCAGGGCATCAGCCCGACGAGCCAGGGGCTCTACCACGGCCTGCGCAACAAGGCCTACGGCACCCAGATCGTGGGCGGCACCAACCCCAAGCGAGGCGGAGAGGAGATCGAGGGCATCGCCGTCTACGCCTCGGTGGCCGAGGCCGTGAAGGAGACCGGCGCCTCCGCCTCTTTCATCAGCGTGCCGCCGCGGGGCGCGGCCGACGCCATCATTGAGGCGGCCGAGGCCGGCATCGCCTTCATCGTCTGCATCACCGAGGGCATCCCGGCCCAGGACGAGGCGGTGGCGTACAACCGCCTGGTCGAGGAGTTCCCGGGTACCCGACTGTTGGGACCGAACTGCCCCGGGATCATCAGCCCCGGCAAGTGCAACATCGGCATCACCTCGGGCGACATCGCGCTGCCGGGAGGACCGGTGGGCATCGTCTCGCGCTCGGGCACGCTGACCTACCAGGCGCTGCACGAGCTCTCGCAACAAGGCATCGGCCAGACCACGTGCGTCGGCATCGGCGGCGACCCCGTGCCGGGCACGAACTTCATCGATTGTCTGCGCGCGTTCCAGGCTGATCCCGAGACGAAGGCCGTCATGATGATCGGCGAGATCGGCGGTTCCGAGGAGGAACGGGCGGCCGAGTTCATCAGGGAGCACGTGACCAAGCCCGTGGCGGCCTACATCGCCGGCGTCACCGCGCCTCCCGGCCGCAAGATGGGCCACGCCGGCGCCATTATCTCGGGCTCCTCGGGCACGGCGCAGGCCAAAATGGACGCCCTGTCGGCCGCCGGCGTGCAGGTGGCCCAGAACCCGACGGAATGCGGCGAGAAGATGGTCGCCATCGTGCGGGGGCTCGGCTGAAGCACCCCGCACGATGGCGCTGAACGGAGCTAGGCGGCGACCGCTTCCGAGGCCGGCGCGCTGACCGAGGTGCCGCCCCCGGAGTCTCCGCCGAGGGTGCCCCGTGACTGCTTCACCGCGATGACGATCCCGGTGGCGATGACCCAGACGGGAAACCCGAGGAGGCCAAAGAAGCTGAGGGGGCCGGCCGCGCCGACGACGCCGACCAGGATGGAAAACCACCCCAGTAGCTTCGGCAGCGGCGCGATGGCGCGGTTGAGCAGGATGGCCAGGCCGACCGAGAGGGTCAGGAAGTCGATCCCGGCCAGGATCAATAGATAGTTGTTCTGGCTGTAGAAGTTGACGAAGTGCGCCACGGCGAGGTCGTGGTTATGCGACGAGATGATCAGCGTGATCTCGAAGCTCCCGGCGACGATGATCCCCGCGACCAGAATGACGGCCGAGGCGAAGGCCATGTTCGGGAAGAGCCGCTGACCCCCGGCCTCGACGAGCACCGTGCGCAGCTGGGTCGCGAAGACCAGGATCAGGAACAGGGCCGCCCCGACCAGCCAGATGCTCAACCACTGCTGGTTCACATGCGTGTTGTACCAGTGCGCCACCGTGGAGCCCGACGCGTTCTCGCCCGGTGAGCCGTTCGAAAGCGGCCCGAACGTGACGAAGATCAATGCCATCGCCACCAGGCCGATCAGCCACAGCCATCGATTCAAACTCGAATCCTTCATTGGTTCCCCTTTCGCCAGTCGTTCTGAAAGGAACGTGATCGGGTGCCATCCCCCCGGAGCCACCGTCCGCCCCAGGCCAATTCTGCACCCCCTGGCCGAAAAAAGAAGGGTCGTTAGTACCTAGTTCCGGCGTGGGGCTAGTACCCCTACGTACCCCTCGGGCCGGGCCGGCAGCCTGGTTAGGTTTTGGTTCACGGAGCCCGACCTTCCCGACGATCCGTCAAGCCCCGCCGGGGTCCAGGCTCGTCTCAGCCGGCGAGGCACCCCAGATGAACCGCCCCGCCTGGCCGATCTTCCCAAGTGGGAACGCCGCCGTGCCAGGCTGACGTGCGCCGCAAGCGTGGCGCTGGGGTGAGCCCTCATCTTCGGCGCCTACGCCCCTCTCCCCATGGCCCGAGAGTCGGGTCTGCGTGCGTTCACCCAACTCGGTGTCGGCATCGCCCTCATCGGCGCCGTGCTGGCCTGGCAGATTCTCCGCATCTCCAGCGCGCGTTTGCCGGAGCTCCGCGCGGTGGAGGCTCTGGGCGTAGTCATCGCCCTGTTCCTTGCCTTGTTCTCTTCGATCTACCTCGCCATGTCACACGAGTCGGGCGCCACCTTCACAGAGCGGCTCGATCACATCCGAGCCCTCTACTTCACCGTCAGCATCTTCTCGACGGTGGGTTTCGGCGACATTACGCCGCCCACGGACACCGCACGCCTGGTGGTGACCGCGCAGATGCTCCTCGACCTGGCCATCATCGGCGCGGTCGTACGCTTGATCTTCAACGCGGCGCGCAGCAGGGTCACACCGGCCGCCGCGTCCGCTCCGACGGCTAGTGCCGGGCGGTGGCGAGAGGAGCCGGATCCATCCGGGATGTCTTGGTGTTCCAACTACACTGACGCCGTGCGTCTCGCGGTCCTCGTTTCGGGTTCCGGGACGATCCTGCGGGCCATGTTCGACGTCGGGCTCCCGGTCACAACGGTCCTCTCCGACCGGCCCTGCGCCGCCCTCGGGCTGGCCGAGGAGCACGGGATCGCCCCAGAGCTGGTCGACCGGGCCACCTTTGGCGGCTTCGGCCCCGCCTTCGACCGGGTGGCCTTCACCGAGACCGTGGCCGCCACCCTCGTCGCCCACCAGCCCGACCTGGTCGCCATGGCCGGTTTCGGCACGGTAATGACCGAGGCGGTCCACCGGGCCTTTCCCCGGCGGATCCTCAACACCCATCCCGCCCTGCTTCCCGCCTTTCCGGGCTGGCACGGGGTGCGGGACGCCCTGGCCGCCGGGGTGGCCGAGTCCGGCTGCACCGTGCATTTGGCCTCTCTCGAGGTGGACGCCGGCCCCATCCTGGCCCAGCAGGCGGTACCGGTCCTTTCCGGTGACACCGAGGAGACCCTGCACGAGCGCATCAAGGTGGCCGAGCGGGCGCTCTACCCGGCCACCATCGCCTGGGCGCTGGCCGAGCTCGAGGCTGGCCGCGACCTGGCGCCCCCCGGTCCGGCCGCCGGCGAGGAGAACGACGAACAGAAGGACAAGGAGATGGCACGGAGATGACCACATGAGGGCCTTGCTGTCGGTCTACGACAAGGACGGCCTGGAAGAGCTGGCCCAGGGGCTATCCGACCTGGGCTGGGAGCTCATCGCCAGTGGCAACACGGCGGCCCGGCTGGGCGAGGCGGGCATCGCCCACCTTGAGGTGGCCGAGGTGACCGGCTCGCCCGAAATGCTGGGCGGCCGAGTCAAGACCCTGCACCCCAAGATCCATGGCGGCATCCTGGCCGACCGCTCGAAGCCCGAGCACCTGGGTGACCTGGAGGCCAACGGCATCGAGGCCATCGACCTGGTGGTGTCGAACCTGTACCCGTTCTCCTCCGACCCCTCGATCGAGCTGATCGACATCGGGGGCCCTGCCATGGTGCGCGCGGCGGCGAAGAACCACGAGCACGTCGGCATCGTCACCTCCCCGGCTGACTACCCCATCGTCCTGGCCGAGCTGCGGGCCGCCGGCACTCTGTCCGCCGCTACCAGGCGCCGTCTCGCCCGTGCGGCCTTCGCCCATACGGCGGCCTACGACGCCGCCATCGTCGCCTGGCTCGACGCCGGCGGGCCCGGTCCCGTCGCCGGACTTGGCGGCGCAAACGCCGCCGACACGGAGGAGGCCGAGCTCTCGGCCGTGCTGCCCAAGACCCTGCACCTCACCCTCGAGCGCACCGAGGTCCTGCGCTACGGCGAGAACCCCCACCAGCGCGGCTCGCGCTACCGAGTGGCCGGCACGCCCAGCTGGTGGGACGCCATGGAACAGCACGGCGGTACGCCGCTGTCGTACCTCAACCTCTTCGACGGCGACGCCGCCTGGCGACTCGTCCACGAGCTGGCCGCCGACTCGGGCGAGGACGCCGTCGCCATCATCAAGCACGCCAACCCGTGCGGGGCCGCGGTGGCCGGCGACCTCGTTACCGCCTACGAGCGCGCCCTCGAGTGCGATCCGCTCTCCGCCTTCGGCGGCGTCGTCGCCATCGGCGGGGACGTCACCGCCGCGGTGGCCGAGGCGGTCGCCGCCGGCCCCCAGGCCGACGTCATCATCGCCCGCTCCTACGCCCCCGAAGCGCTCGTGCGCCTCACCACCCGCCGCAAGGCCACCCGCTTGCTTTCGGGACCCGCCCCAGAAGCGGCGACGCGCCAATTACGCAGCCTGGGTGCCAGCGTGCTCGTGCAGGACGTCGACCGCTTCGTCTCGCCCCGCACCGAGTGGCGCCCCGTCACCAAGCGCCAGCCCTCCGAGGAGGAGTGGCGTGACCTCGTGCTGGCCTGGCGCGTCTGCGGGCGCACGACGTCCAACGCCATCGCCGTTGTCACCAACGGCCAGGCGGTCGGAGTGGGCGCCGGCCAGCAATCGCGCGTGGTCGCCGCGGAGATCGCCGTGCAGAAGGCGGGGGAGCGGGCCAAGGGCGGGGCCGGTGCCAGCGACGCCTTCTTCCCCTTCGCCGACGGCCTGCTCGTCCTGGCCGACGCCGGCGTCACCGCAGTCGTCCAGCCCGGCGGCTCCGTGAAGGACCAGGAAGTCATCGACGCCGCCGACGAGGCCGGCCTCGCCATGGTCATGACCGGCGAGCGCCACTTCAAGCACTGATGAGCGCCATCCTGCTCGACGGTGAGCCCGTCGCCGCCCGCATGAACGCCGAGGTGGCCGACCGCGTGGCCCACCTGGCCGCCGAGGGCATCCACGTCGGGCTCGGCACCATCCTCGTCGGCGACGACGCGCCGAGCGCGCGCTACGTCGCCATGAAGCACGAGGACTCCGCCAAGCTCGGGATCTACTCCGTCGGCGAGCACCTGCCCGAGACCGCCACCCAGCAAGAGGTGCTCGACGTCATCGCCCGCTTCAACGCCGACCCCAAGGTGAGCGCCTACCTCGTGCAGCTCCCGCTCCCCGCCGGCCTCGACGAGGAGCAGGCGCTCCTGGCCGTCGACCCGGCCAAGGACGTCGATGGCCTGCATCCGATCAACCTCGGCCGCCTTGTGCTCGGCACACCCGGCCCGCTGCCGTGCACGCCCGCTGGCATCGTCGAGCTGCTGCACGCCTACGACGTCCCCGTCGAGGGGCAGCACGTCGTCATCATCGGCCGCGGCGTGACCATCGGGCGCCCGCTGGCCAACCTGCTCACCCTCAAGCGCCCTGGCCTCAACGCCGCCGTGACCGTCGTGCACACCGGCGTCTCCACCGAGAAGATGGCGGTCCTCACCCGCACGGCCGACATCGTCGTCGCCGCGGCTGGCCGCCCCCACCTGCTCACGCCCGACATGGTCAAGCCCGGTGCCGCCGTGGTCTCCGCCGGCACGACGTTCGAGGGGAAGAAGCTGATCCCCGACGCGCACCCCGACGTGGCCGAGGTGGCCGGGTGGATCACGCCCCGGCTCGGGGGAGTGGGCCCCATGACCCGTGCCATGCTGTACCGCAACGCGCTGCGGGCGGCCGAGCGGTTGACGGCATAGAACCCCAGCTCGGAGCCAGGAAGGACCCGACGACGGCAGCGGAGGCAGGTGCAAACGAGGTGACCGAGCGTGAATACGACGAGCGCCCGTGGGGTAACTACACGGTGCTCAGTGACGAGGCCCCCGACCACAAGGTGAAGCGCTTGGTTGTGCACCCAGGCAAACGACTCAGCTACCAGCGCCACTCCAAGCGGGCCGAGCATTGGTTCATCGTCTCCGGCACGGCCGAGGTGACACTCGACGGCCATGTCACCGAGCTCCACCCCGGCGATGCGATTGACATTCCCCTGGAGGGCGCGCACCGCATCGCCAACCCCGGTGACACCGACGTGGTCTTCATAGAGGTACAGCGCGGGTCCTATTTCGGCGAGGACGACATCGTCCGCCTCGAGGACGACTACGGCAGGGTGCCAACGCCATGACCCGCATCGCCGAGCTGCTGGCGGCGGGCCCCACGTACTCCTTCGAGTTCTTCCCTCCGAAGAACGACAAGGAGCTCACCACCCTCGCCCGGACCATCGGCGAGCTGCAACCGCTCGAGCCGTCGTTCGTGTCCGTCACATACCGCGGCGGCGCCGAGTCACGCCAGCGCACCTTCGACGTGGTTTCGGGCATGCTGCACACGACACGCCTCAACCCGATGGCGCATCTCATCTGCGTGGCCCACACGCGCCTTGAATTGGCCGACATCCTCGTGTCGCTCCGGAAGGCCGGTATCGAGAACCTGATGGCGCTCGGTGGCGACCCGCCCGAGGACCCGAGCGCCGGCCCCGGCGAGCTGGCTTACGCAGGCGAGCTGGTGGAACTGGCGCGTGCCATCGGCGGCTTTTCCGTCGGCGTGGCGGCCCACCCGGCCGGGCACCCGCGTTCGCCCCATCTGCAGAGCGACCGGGACTACCTGGCGGCGAAGCTGGCGCTGGCCGACTTCGGCGTGACCCAGTTCTTCTTCGAGGCGTCCGAGTACGAGGGCCTGATGGCCGACCTGCGCCAGCGCGGGGTCGATACCCCCGTGCTCCCGGGCATACTGCCCGTCACGTCGATCTCCACCATGAACCGCTTGGGGCCGATGGGTGCGGCCGCCCCGGCCTGGATGGAGGAGCGCCTCCGTACCGCGGACGAGCGGGGCGGTTCCGACGCCGTGCGCAAGGAGGGCATCGAGCTCGCCACCGAGCTGTGCTCGCACCTGCTCGAGGTGGGCGTGCCGGGCCTGCACTTCTACACCTTCAATACCTCGAGCGCGACGCGCGAGATCTATGCCGCGCTGGGCCTCGGCCCGAGCGCCAGGTCGTAGGCGCCAGGCCGTACAACGCCCACAGAGTGCCGCTGCGAGCAGGCCATCCAAGCTTGCCGCGAGCCCCCCTTGGGCCTATGGGTGCCCGACCTTGATGCCGCGTCATGAGGCGTAGATCAGCGCTATCAGCGGGGCTGCTGGCGGCGACGCCGAGGCTGACCGCGAAATGTAGGTACATGCTTTCCGCTGTGAACGATCCTGGCGATGTGGACAACGTTGAGAGGCACAGATTCAGTCGAGAGGACGCAGGAGCTCCGCCGCCTTCGATCGCGTCGCCACCCACGCCGGCGCGATGGCGATCACATTGGCGCCTACGAGCACGCCCACCGCGATCGCCACGGTAAGCAGGATCGGCACGACGGTGACCGGGACCGCCCCCAGGTTGTTGGCGAAGGTATTCCACACCGTCCGCCCGACGATCAACCCCAGCGGGACACCGATGACGACGCCTATCAGGGCCAACGTCGTGGCCTGCCACGAGACCGTCGAGACGACCTGGCGGTTGACGAAGCCGAGGACCTTCAAGAGCCCGACATCTCGGCGGCGCCGCGACACGCTCACCACCAGAAGGTGGGCCAGCGTGGCCGCACCGAACACCGCCAGCATGGCCCCGAAGATGAGCGGGAAGTCGACCGCCTCGCCGAAGTTGACCAGGGAGGTCGGAGCTTGGGGCTCTGACGTGATCGAGGGGTACGCCGCCAGGTAGTGGTCCATCGCCGCCTTCCCGCGCGGGCCCGGCACGAAGGTCGCAAGGATCCCACCGCCGCTGTCGTTGCCGGCCACCTTCTGCCGGCACAGGGCGAACTGGCGACCCGGCGCGCAGGCGGCGTGGACGAGGCCGGCCGTCGTCAGCAGGATCCCCGTGCCGAGGCTCACGAACCCCCCTTCCTGCGGGAAGGAGATCTGGGCGACGACCCGGTACTGCTCGGTGCGGAGGGTCCCCGAATGCGTGGTGAACGTGATGTGTGCGACCGACCCGATACGCGCGCCGACGAGATGCATGGTCGAGATGCCGAGCCCCATCTCGTCGTCGCCGACGGGAGGAGTCCCGGCCACCGTCGAGAAGAGGGCGGGCCCTTTGACCGAGTTCCCGACGATGGCGCCGACGATCTTCCCGTTGATCATCACCTCCCCGGCGCCGAGACCCAGGGTGACGGCACTGACGGCCGGGTTGCGCGCCAGGCTGGTGAGGAGTGCCGTGTTCGGCGGCTGGAAGCTGAGCTGCTCCGGGTCGCCGTAGAGCCGGGGCGTCGCCGTCAGGTGGGTCAGGCTGGCGCCGAACACCCCCGTCGCGCACAACGCGATGACGGCCAGCACCATCCCCAGAAGCGCCGAACCCAGAGGGACGGCGGACCCGCCGGATCGGCGCTCCAGCGCGTTGCGGACGCCGATCACCGCGGTTGGTGGCGCTCCCAGGGTGACCAGGTTCCGCACCACCGCCGAGGAGCGGGACGCCCCGGCCCGCTCGTCCATCCGCCGGGTGCGCGCCGCCCGCAGGGCCGGCCAGATGCCGAGCGCCAGGACGACCACCACGGTGGCCAGCGCTCCGAGCAGGAGCACGAACGAGTCGAACGCGATGCCGGTCGAGTTCTCGGCCAGTCGGGCTTCGCCCAGGGGTGCGATAGGGGACAACAACGTGGCGATCACGACGGCGCCCACGGCGCCGGCCAGGCCCACCACGAGGTTCCGCGTCATGTCGAGCGCGAAGAGCTCGCGGCCGGACATGCCGACGGCGACCAGCGTCGGGTGGTCCTCGCTCTCGACGGCGCTCTGGCGGGCCAGGGCCTGTCCCACGACCGCCAGTCCGACCAGCGCGGCGAGCGCGGCGAGGACCCACCACCCGACGGCCTGCGGGTGGATGGACCCCTGGATCGTGGCGGCGGTTCCGTCCTCGCTCGAGGCGCCGACATTGCCCACGCCCAGGTTCAATGTCTTGAGCTCATTGTCGAATTCGGGGATGCCGGCCGCACCGTGGCGCAGGCGGACGAAGTACTCGTAGTCCACCGCCGTGTGCGGGAGCACCGAGCGCGCGAACCCCGGACCGGCATACAGGAGGTAGACGGGGGTGTTCCCGGAAGGGAACTCGACCTCGGTGGCTTCGATCCCCACCACCTGCAGGGCGAGGCGCGGACCGTGCGGGGGGATGTACCCCGTGTTGGGGTTGTTGTAGTCGGCGGCCTGCGAGGGGGCCTCGAAGCGGATGTGGATCACGGTACCGACCTGCACGCCGTAGTCCTGTTGCAGCGTGGCCGAAGCCAGCACCTGGTCTGGCTTCGACGGGTCGGGTAGCTGGCCGGAAACGAGCGTGAAGGGCGACCTACCTCGGCCCGGCACGACGGCCACGCCGAAGTCGTTGCCGTCGATCTGTTGTGCGCAATCGCATGTCGGGTTCCCCGCGTCGGGGAGGACGACCTCGGTGGCCGAGGTCACCCCGGGCAGGTGGGCGACCCCCGGCACCGGGTTGTTGGCGTAGACGACGCTGTCGAACCCGTGGGCCGCGACGAACCGGGGAACGCGTTTTCCGTGCGCCGGCCCGCGGCCGCAGCGGCCAGCACGATGCCGCCGACGACGCTGATCAGTAGCGCGATGGCCAGCCAGGACCGCCAGCGGCGGCGTAACCCGGCCTGGAACACCAACCTGACTGCTCCCACGGCACGCTCCCTCCGTGCCATCAGCTTGCCGCTTCCAACGGGAGTTCCCAAGGTGGCCACCCTGCGGAATCCGCTCGTGGTGGCACCACCCACCCGCTGGGCGGCGGGCGGGTACGTCCAGGACGGCTCGGCGGACCCGACGAGTGGGACTGCCCAGTCCGGGGCAAGGTCACGAGGTCGGCGAGCTAGTGGGTAACCTAGTGGGTATGGCGTACGTGGTCGCCCGTCCGAAGGGCCGCTTCGAGATCCGGGAGTCGGTCCACACCCCCAAAGGGCCCCGCGCCCGCTCCCTCGCCAACTTCTCGCGCCTGACCGACGACGTCCTCGAGACGGCGCGGCGCCGCGCCAGCCGGCCCTTCGATCCGACTGCGGTCCGGGCCAGTGCGGCGCGAGCTGCCACCCAGACCCAACGGAGCCGAAGCCCCGAAATGCGCCGATTCGTCGAGGCGTCCCGCCGGATGGCGGACGCGCTCGAGTCGCGGCCGCCACGCGGCTCGACGCGAGATCGAGACCCCGGTGACGCCCTCATCGACCTCCTCGGCCTCGTCGCTCAGGTCTCAGCCTTCTTGCCCCCTCGCCCTCGAGAGCCGCTGCGATTCCCGCCCCTGGCCCGTCTGAGGGCGGAGCGTGCGGCCGGCGCGTCGTGTTGACGGCCACGGCCCGACGTTGACCGGTACCGAAGCATTCCAATTCGGCAACCTCGCCCCCAAAATCATCTCGCTCCACGAGATGCTCGATTCCGCCGGGGTGCCGCACCAGTTCGGTGGTGCCATCGCTCTGATCTGGTACCGCAACCCGAGGGCGACCACCGACATCGACATCAACCTGACCCTGCCGCCCGAGGCCGCAGAACCCATCCTCGAGATGCTGACCCGACTCGGCGTGATGGTCACACCCGAGGATCGGGCTGCCATCGCCCGGGACGGCCAGGCGAGGCTCGACTGGGACGGCTCCTACCTCGACGTGTTCTTCGCCACCATCGACCTCCATTTCGATATGGCCGAGTGCTCCCGCTTGGTCCACTTCGGCCCCGTGCACATCCCGATCCTCTCGCCCGAGCATCTCATCGTGTGCAAGGTGGTCTACGACCGCCCCAAGGATTGGCTCGACATTGAGGAGATGGTGCGGTGGGGCACCGCCATCGATGCCGACGAAACGCTGGGCTGGGTGGCGAACATTTTGGGCGACGGCTCGGAGCAGTATTGGAAGCTCGCCGCCATCATCTGAATCCGATGCGACGCAGGAGTCTCTGCGAAGGGTATGGCCTACGTGGTCGCTCACCCCAAGGGCCGCCACGAAATGCGGGAATCCGTCCACACGCCGAGAGGTTCCGGGCCTGCTCTCTCGCCAACTTCTCGCGCCCGCCGCGACCTCAACCCACCGGTACTTCACCGCCCCGGACCTGCTGGAGCTCGTGGCGGGGTGGCCCGGGAGCCGAGCATCGTGCCGCCCGGGGTGGACCTGCTGGCAGGATGAGGTCATGGCTGACAACGGCGCGTTCGAAAAGGCCCTCGTCCACCTCCAGGAGGAGCTGGTCAAGATGCAGCAATGGGTCCGCGACGAGCACCGGCGGGTCGTCATCGTCATCGAGGGTCGTGACGCCGCCGGAAAGGGGGGCGTGATCAAGCGCATCACCGAGCACCTGAACCCGCGCTGGTGTCGCATCGCCGCGCTTCCGGCACCGAGCGACCGCGAGGAGGGCCAGTGGTACTTCCAGCGCTATATCGCCCACCTCCCCGCTGGCGGGGAAATCGTCGTGTTCGATCGCAGTTGGTACAACCGGGCCGGTGTCGAGCGGGTGATGGGGTTCTGCACCGACGAGGAGTACCATCGCTTCCTGCGCCAGTGCCCGGCCTTCGAGCGCATGCTCATTGATGACGGAATCATCCTGGTCAAGTACTGGTTCTCGGTGAGCGACGAGGAGCAGGAGCGGCGCTTCAAGGAGCGCGTGAACGATCCCCTCAAGCGCTGGAAGCTGAGCGAGATGGACCTTGAGGGGCGCAACCGCTGGGTCGCCTACTCGAAGGCCAAGGACGAGATGTTCGCCCACTGCGACCTACCCGACACGCCCTGGTACGAGGTGGAGGCCGACGACAAGAAGCGGGCCCGGCTCAACTGCATCGCCCATCTCCTCTCCGTCATCCCTTACGAGTCGCACAAGCTGCCGAAGATCAAGCTGCCTCCGAGGCCGCCCGTCGGCGACTATGAGCGGCCGCCCCGCGACCGCTACCACTACGTGCCCGATTACGCGGCGACGATCACCTGAAGGGCACGGGGCCCCGTCGAGCCGATCGAGCCCATCACGAGGCCCCGGCAGCCCGGTGCCCGCTTTCCCGCCGAAGGCCCGCCTGGCTCACGAGACCGGGGCGCGGCGCACCGCGTGACGAGCACGCCCCCACCCGCGGCGGTGTGGCCTTTGGGATCCAGGAACGTCAAAACGGAATCCTGCAGCGGGTGTCAGCTTCCAGAGATTCCGGCGCCTGTGAAGGTCGCGTAACCAGCAGCCCCAGAACCTCCCGAGTTGCTGCCTCCACCGCCGAACGTGCTCGTGCTGCCGCTCGAGACAGCCATGCTCGAGAGTGTGTACCCCGTGATATTGCTGACGTCTCCGGCTCCAGTGGTTCCATTTCCAGCGGCCGTGCCCGAGCCGGCGGTGGCGCCGCCGCTACCGCCCGGGTAACCCCCGCCTCCGCCACCGCCACCGTTGTAGCTGCCGCCCGACCCCGTGGCGCCGGCTTGTAGCGGCCCCGTACTCGTGGAAGTGCCATTTGTGACGTCGGTGTCGGAGTAGCCCCCGCTCCCCCCACCGCCTGCCGCAAGGACGATGGTACCCGCGGACACATAGATGTCAGTCGCTCCGCCACCGCCAGCACCGTCCTCGGAGGTGCCGTTACCTCCTGTGCCACCCGCGGCGTCGCCCGTGCCGCCGGAGCCGGCAGTGCCCGGTGTATTCCCAGTCGCACCGCCTCCTCCTCCACCGACGACGACGGTCAGTGTCGTACCCGATGGATTGCTGGCAAGAGTGATGGTGCCGGAAATCTCTTGTCCGTTGCCACCGGTCGAGCTGTGCTCGACCTGATCTGTACCTCCGCCACCGGCCCCGTAGATGGTGAAGTTGACCGTCGTGACGCCCGCGGGGATCGTCAACGTGTGCGACCCAGTGGTCGCGAAGTTGACCTGGTTCTCGATGTTGAAGGTGTTACTCACTACGGCAGCGGTGATGCCATCTGTGCTGTCGGTCGCTGTCAAGGTATAGCCCGTGCCGTCGTTGTTGATCTCACAACCAGCGAATGCCGCCACCCCGGAAGTCGTCGCCAACGAAAGGCCACCCGTGCAGGAGAGAGTCCCGCTGCCGGGGTTGGTGCCGATGGCCAGTGTCACTGAGCTGGAGTCCCAGGTCACAACACTGCTTGACCCGTACTCGACAGAGACGGATGGCTGGGTAGTCCAGGCCGCGCCGCCCGAACCGCCACCAGGCTGCTGAGAGAAGGCCAGGAAGATGGGGGAGCCCAAGGTGATGCTGACCGAACCGTTCGTGCCGTTCACGCCCGCTGCTCCGCCCGTGCTGGTCGTTAGGTTGTGCGAGGTCACCGTCGGGACATAGGCACCCGATCCGGTGGCGTCGTAGAGCGATCCGCCGCCGCCTGCGCCGCCGCCACCACCTCCATCGCCGGTGGTCGTGCATCCACCGCCACCGCCACCGCCGCCGCCGCCGTAATAGCCGCCGGCACCACCGCCACCGCCACCGCCGTTCTGCGTGTTCGTACCCCCGGTGCCGCCCAGCCCGTTGGACGGGCTGCCACCGTTGCCTCCACCGGTTCCGCTTGTACCCGAGGAGCAGCCGCTTCCAGTGTGGGTGCCCGCGGCGCCACCCGAGCCGACAGCGGTGGTTGTGAGCTCCACCGCCCCCGGTTCCGCCAGTGCCGTGTGACGAGCTGCCGGACCCCGCTGACCCGGTTCCGCCCGTCGTCGCGGCCGTGGTGAGGCTGCTCTGGCTGCTCCCGTCCGCGGCGTTGCCGCCTGTTGCGCCGCTTCCGCTGGACGAACTGCCACCGCCACCGCCACCTCCACCACCACCACCGGGATCGACGACGATGTCCGTGGTGCTGTGCGTGATGATGCTCGCACCACCGCCACCACCGCCGCCACCACCCGTGGCGCTGCCGGTGTTCGTACCACCGCTTCCGCCTCCAGCTGTCGCCCGAGACACCCCCACCTCCGCCACCCGAAATAGCGCTGGTACCCACGCCGCCGCCACCGACATAGACGTTCAGCGTCGTGCCAGTCGGAGGAACCGTTATCGTGCCGCTCTGGCATTCACCGTCACCTCCGGCACCTCCCGTGTTGGTGCTGGCTGTGGCGCCGCCGCCGCCACCGCCGCCGCAACTGGTGAAGTTGACGGTGGCGTATCCGGCGGGGACCGAGTAGGTGTAGCTGCCTGAGGCGGTGCCCACGTTCACGGTGAGCGTGAAGCTCTGCGTCGCGTTGGGGGAGACGCCGTTGCTCGCCGTGATGGTGATCGGGTAGACGCCTGCCGCCGTGGTGGTGCCGGAGAGCACGCCGGCCGTCGTCAGCGTGACGCCGCTCGGCAAGTTGCCGCCCTCGGTGAAGGTCGGCGCCGGCGACCCGGTGGCTGTTACCGTGAAAGTCCCGGTGACGCTGGCCGTAAAGGTCGTGTTGTTCGCACTTGTGATGGACGGTGCGTGCTCGATCACCACCGTGTAGCTCTGGGTCTCCGAATATGGACTGCCGGTTCCTGTGGAGGAGTCAGTCGCCTTCACGGTGAATGTGTAGGACCCCGCGGTGGTCGGCGTACCCGTGAATGAGCCGGCTGAGGCACCGCTTGCAGTGAGACTCAGCCCTGGAGGCAGGCTTCCACTACTGACGGCATAGCTGTACGGGCTGGTGCCTCCTGAAGAAGAGACGGGTCCACCCGCGTATGTCGTGCCCACGATCCCATTCGGCAACGTGCTCGGACTCAGCGTGATCGTTGGCGCATTCACCGTGAGCGAGTAGGTCTGGGACCCGGTGTTCTGGGGTGAGGCCGAGTCCTTGGCGGTGACGACGACACTGAAGGTGCCACCTGCGGTCGGCGTGCCCGAGAATGCACCGGCCGAGGAGAGGCTCACCCCGGCGGGCAGGCCGGCTGCGCTGTACGTGTAGGAAGGGGTGCCACCCGAAGCGCTGATGGACACACCACCGTTGGTGTAGCCCGTACCCACGGTTGCACTTGACAAGCTCGACGGGCTGAGTGCCAGGTTGACGGTCAGCGTCTGGCCCGTGCCGCCACAAGCGGTCACTGAGTTGTTGTTGGTGTCGCCGGTGTAGCTCATCTTCCACGTGTAGGTCCCGGCGCCGTTGGCGGTGGGGACGCTGTAGCTGGCCGACGTGTAGGTGCTGTTCCCCGACACGGTGCCTGCTGGCGCGCCGGTCGTAAAGACGGCGGTTCCGGTGCACGTGGTGCCTTTGTAGAGGCTCCAGGCGATCGTCCCGGTCGGGTTGTAGCCGCCTGAGAGCACTGACTGGTCTGCGACCGAGCCGCCCACGGTGGCCGTCGAGGGTGTGGCCGTACTGGCGACGGTCGGCGTGACGAGATTGATGACGCTCGACTCGCCGCTCACACCGCAGCCATTCGTCGTGGCGGTGTTGTTGGAGTCTCCTCCGTAGTTGGTAATCCACCAGTAGGTGCCGGCCTGTGTCGGCGTGATGCTGGGCGAGGTGTACTGGGCGTTGCCGCTCGTCACGTTCGCTGTCACCTGGCCAACCTGTGTGGTACACGACTGCGTCGAGCTCGGGCCATAGAGAGTGTAGGTGATCGTGCCCGTCGGGTTGTAGCCGTCCGAGAGGGTGGCGACGTCAGTCACCGACTGGCCCACGCTGACGTTGGTGGACGCCGCAGTGGAGAGCGACGTGGTCGCCTTGTTGACCGTCAGCGTCTCGCCAGTTCCGCCACAGGCGCTGACAGAGTTGTTGTTCGAGTCACCGGGGTAGCTGATCTTCCACGTGTAGGTCCCCACAGAAGTTGTGGGATAACTCCCCGACGTGTAGGTGTTGTTGCCCGACACCGTGCCACCACTGGTGGTCGTGAAGACCGCTGTACCGGTGCAAGACGAGTTGGAGTAGAGGCTCCAGGTGATAGTCCCCGTTGGGTTGTAGCCGCCCGAGACGATCGCTTGGTCGTCCGCCGAGCCACCTACGGTCACGCTGGCGGGATTGGCGGCGGTGGTGATGGTCGGGGTGACCTTGGTCACGCTGAAGGACACTCCCGTCGGATTGCTGCCCGAAGACCCCTTCGCGTAGAGGGTGTGCGACCCGACTGACAACCCGGCGGGAATGTTCAAGGAGCTTGTCGTGACTGTGCCGCCGCTGGCCGGAACCGTCGCCATCGCTGGTGAGGTCTGATCGGCGGCTGGGCATGAGGTCGTGTCGTCATCGACGCAGTAGGTAACGGTCTCGTTGTCGAAGTAGTTGGCGACCATAGCGCTGGTCGTCCCACCGCTGACCGGGACGTTGGTGACGGGCGAAGACAGGGTTGGTGCCGAGATGGTGACCTGCGCACTGGCCGGGCTCGTCGCTGAGCTCCAGCTGAGTACCTGTGGCGTGTCGGTGTAGGTCCAGTTCGTCGAGGCTGTGCCATTCTCGGGAAGGCCTGTGTCGGCGCACGAGGTCCCGGTCGGACTGCTTGCACAGGTCCCATTGATCGTGGTGGACAGGCTCTGAGGAGCAACATTCGAGCGGGTGACCGTGTAGGAGGTTGCGTTCGTGAATGCGCCCCACGTCAGCGTCACGTCGCGCCCAGACACGGTCGCCGTGGGCTGGTTCCCGGTTCCAAGGCTGGTTGCCGTGGCGCTCGCGTTGCCAGAACCGGTGGCCGAGTAATAGGCGAACGCTGCCCCGGCGGAGGTCAGGAGGAACCCGCAGACGACGAGCACCAAGGGGGTGAAGAGGCGACCGATCCCAGTACGACTAGGCCGATTTTGCACGTGTCCTCCGTACCTCATGACCCCTGCCCACCCGTGAGTGTCAAGGTGACGATGACCGTGGCCCCCTGACAGCCGTTCTCGGCGGTGGACTTCAACTCCACGACGCCGTTGGCTGATCCGCTCGCTCCAGGCGAGCTTGGGGTGTTGGCCGGAATGGTGAGCGACGGACCGAAAGCTCCCGAAGCAGCGGCGATCTGGAAGTCACTCGTCGTGCAGGTATTGCTCCCTACCGGTGTCACGCTTGAGAGCGTCGCCCCGCTCCACCCGGTGAAGCTCACTGCGTACGAGTTGGGGTTGTTCACTGTGAAGTGGACCGCAACACCGGGTCCACCGGGGTAGAGGTTGGAGTCCGCACCAGGAGAGGTCACGGCCGTCGCTGTGATCGGCAGGGTGCTCCCTGCCGTTGTGTGACCCACACCCGACCCGTGGCCGGAGAAGTAGGCGTAGGCCGCCCCACCAGAAAGGCCGACAATCAGGGCCACCGCCGCCCCGAGAAGGAGGAGAGCGCGGCGCTTCATGGCGAGACCACCGTGCAGTTCGTGATGGTGTCGTGGTAATCGGCCGCCGCCCCCGCCTTGCCGTTGTAGAGCGGCAGGTGGCACACGTTCGTCTTACCCTTCACCCCGCTGTAGGAGTTGTAGGTGCCTGAGCCGAGATAGACGGTTTCGTTGCCGTTGCCCCCGTCGACGGTGTCGCGGGAACCGGCGTTCTCGATGGTGACGGTGTCAGTGCCGTCCCCGAGCCAAACGTCATTGAAGGACCCGGTGCCGACAGTGACGGTGTCGTTGCCGTTACCCACGACGACGCCGTCGGAGCCGTTCCCGAGGCTTACCTTGTCGCTGCCGTTGCCCAGCACCACAGCGTTGGAGCCGTTCCCGGCGGAGATCCCGTCGTTGCCGTTCCCGTCGAAGATGACGTTGTTCCCGTCTCCCGCGTCGATGCAGTTGTTCCCGGCGCCGTCGTCGATCCAGTAGTTGCCACCGAAGGCGTAGATGAAGTCATTGCCGTTGGTCCCATAGATCAACGGGAACGCCGGATTGCCGAAGATGTAGGTGCTGTAGCCGCTGCTGGAACACACGCTGGGGATTCCAACGACCACTTGGGGCACGATCGACGTGGAGCCGAGGTAGTTGCCCGTCGCCGGGTAGACCGCCTCGAGGTAGGTGGTCCCGACCGGCAGGGTCGAGGTCGAGAGCGTGGCCTTGCCCGACGCAAGGGGCTCGATCCCGAGCGAGGTCTTCGTCGAGCAGGCGTTGGTGGTGCAGCTGTAGAAGGTCACCGTGCCGCCCGGCGTGCCCGAGGGGGCCTTGACCGTGTCGCTGAATGTGACCGCGGAGCCGTAGGTGGACAGGTTGGGCGACGAGGTGAGGACCGAGGAGGTCCCGAGCGGGTTGACCACCTGGGCTAGCGCCGGGTCCGAAGACGAGCCGACGTAGTTGCCCGAGGCGCCGTAGAGGGCCTCGACGTAGGCGGTGCCCACCGGCAGGCTCGAGGTCGAGTAGGAGGCCTTGCCCGAGGCGAGTGTCTCGGTATCGAGCGGGGTCTGCGTTGAACAGGTGTTGGTGGTGCAGCTGTAGAAGGTGACCGGGCCGCTCGGGGTCCCCGTCGAGGCCGAGACCTTGTCGGTGAAGCTGACCGAAGTGCCGAAGCTCGAAGGGTTGGGCGTGCTGGTGAGGACCGAGGTGGTCCCGAGCGCGTTAACCACCTGGGTCACCACGTTGGACGTCGAACCGGCGTAGCTCCCCGAGCCGCTATAGATCGCCTCGACGTAGGTGGTGCCCACCGGCAGGGTCGAGGTGGCGAAGGTGGCCTTACCCGAACTGAGCGTCACGGCCGAGCCGAAGGCGCTCTTGGAACTGCAGTTCGACGAGGAGCCGCAGTTGTAGAAGGTCACAGAGCCGCTCGGGGTGCCCGTACCCGAGGAGGGGCTGACCGTGGCCGTGAAGGTCATCGACGAGCCGTAGGTCGAGGGGTTGAGTGAGGACTTCAAAGCGGTGGTCGTCGCCTTGGTGCTCGAGGAGTTGACCACCTGGGACAGCGAGCCGTTGGAGTTGGTGAAGTTGCCGTCGGTGTTCACGTAGGAGGCGGTGATCGGGTGTGGGCTGTCCGCCGTCGTGGCGTAGTTCACCGTGCATTGGGACGTGGCCGTTGTGGTCCCCGTCGAGGTAACCGCCACCGCATTGCAGATGGTGGTGCCGTTGTCCTTGAAGGTGACCGTCCCCGTCGGGCTGGAGGGGACCGGATCCTGGCTAGACGTGGCCGAGGCCGTCACCGTGGCCGTGTAGGTCACGTTCTGGCCCGTGGTCGAGGGGTTCTGGCTGGAGGCCAGAACCGTGGAGGTGCCGTACACCTGGGCGTAATTGGCGCTCCCCGAGTAGAGGAAGTGATAGGTGTAGTTCTCGCAGTCGTCCTGAGGCGCGCCGTTGTCCTTCAACTCGATAGGCACGCCGGGGCTGTTGGCGCTCTCCCCACCGTCCACGATGAAGGACCCCGAGAAGGTCGGGAGCACCAAGTTGGTACCCGAACAGTCGGCCGGAGGCGCCGGGTAGTCCGTGGTGTCGAGGGCGGTGGCGATGCTTTGGACCGATATGTTCGTCTTCAGATTGTTGTGGACGCTGAAGACCACACAACGGGTGACATTTGGCGAGAGGAGCGCTGGAGTGCCCGAGCACGAAGTGGCGGGGTAGGTCCCCGGAGCAGAGGGAGTCGTGTAAGTCGTGCTCGTGATTGTGAAGCTCGACGACCCTGAACTCAGCTCGAAGCCCAGGTGATCGGAGGAAGCCGACTTCGAGCCGAGCACGAGCGAGGAGAGGCCGATCACCAGGGCGGCCACGACGAGCGCGATGGCACCCGATGCCATCACCGACTTCGTCCGATTGAACCGCTCTGGCTTCATTGATTCCTCTATCGCTTTCACTTTGGTGGGCAAGCCCACCGAGGGATCTCAGGCCCGCCTGCCTGGAATCCCTCGCTGGCCTCACCCGGTGGTTGGCCGGGCCACGGAATCGAGGAAACCGTGGCCCGGCCTTCCGACCGAGTTGATCGGTGGAGCTGCGAGCCGAACCCGCAACTTCACCGATGCTCCGCCACTACGGGGTGGACACGTTGAGCTGCAGCGGCTGCCCAGCGCACGGGGTCTGGTTCAGACTGTTGCTGTCGGCCCAGACGAGAGTCCCCGTCACCGTCAGCGGTGTGGTCGCGTTACCGGGAACCACCTGGTTCTCGGTGACCTGCGACATGCTGAACTGCGTGGGGTCGCCCGAGATCATGGTCTGGCAGGCCGTGGTTGCGTCGGGCGCAGTCACGCTCACGAACGAGACCGTGCTGATGTCGGCGCTCGTGTCGTTGGAGTTGACGGCTGAGAAGTTCACCGTCTGTCCGCCGTCGCCCGGCACGATGGAGCCAGCGATGGTGGCCGTCAGCGAGACGCCCCCCGCCGTACCGGCAGTCGTCGAGCCGTCGCCCGTGCCACTCGTGGTGAAGTACGCGGTCGCGGCTCCCGCGATGCCGAGCACGAGCCCGGCAGCGAGGCCGATGGCCGCCACCTTCTTGTTCATGAGTCGCTTCATATGTTGCTCCTTTTCGTATTGGTGTGGGTTGCTTGCTTGTTTCTCTGCGCCTGAACCGCCTGATCGCCAGATATGCCGGGCGCAGCGTGGGCCGACTGCGACCTGCAGTAAGCCCGAAGCAAGGAACCCACAGGGGTTCCCGCTTTCTGTTGCCAGAAGCTCCCTCCGTTTGGAGCCTCCGAGTGTGCGGCCCGTGAGGGGGAGGGGGTCCCCACCACGGAGCCGCAACCTTGGGACGAGAGCGGCAGGAGCTTGGTGCTCCAGAGACCCTCAGTCGAACGACGCGAGTTGGAGCTCGCAACAGGACGAAACATGACGCTGCGGGCAAGGCGTGAGTTGGTCGGATCTGTCGCCAAGTGCGCGCGGCCCCCGAAGAGTGCACGCACTGATCCGACACCTGGAGGGGAGAATCCCTTCCGCAAAGAACTCACCGCCTTACCGCTGCAGTCGCCAATAACTGCTTGCGGCGAGTGTGCGACGGCGAAGAACGTTTGCAATAGGTGCGAAAGTCACAAGGCGCGTTGATGCTGAGCTGAATTGTGCATCGATAGAGAAAGCATTTCGGGAATGACTTAGGTTCGTTGCATCAGTCCGCGTGAGCGCGCGCGTTGAAACGTCGGCGCGGAGGAGAGGTGACGCCACCCGTAGAGGTCCGGCGAATCGAGGTGGTGACCCGCCCGAATTAAGGGGTCACACGACGAGCGTCAGCGGTGCCCGAATTCGTGTCTGATTTGGCCGCTGACCTCGTCAATTAGGACGTGGCGGTCCCGCGCCATAGCATCCCGTTTCTATGGCAGATCTGATCCACATGGGCGACGACGGCAGCCTGGTCGTCCCCGCTGAACCCATCATTCCCTTCATCGAGGGCGACGGCACCGGGGTCGACATCTGGCCCGCCGCAAAGCTGGTCCTCGATGCCGCAGCAGCGAAGCACGGCCACACGGTTTCGTGGAAGGAGGTATTGGCCGGGCAGAAGGCGTTCGACCAGACGGGCAACTGGTTGCCCGACGAGACGGTCGAGACCTTCCGGTCGCACCTGATCGGGATCAAGGGACCGCTCACCACTCCCGTCGGTGGGGGCATCCGCTCGCTCAACGTGGCCCTGCGCCAGATCCTCGACCTCTATGTCTGCTTGCGGCCCGTCCGATGGTTCGCCGGGGTGCCGTCGCCCGTGCTGCATCCCGAGCTGGTCGACATGGTCATCTTCCGCGAGAACACCGAGGACGTCTACGCCGGCTACGAGGTGAAGGCAGGCACGCCCGAGGGCGACAAGTTGACCGCGTACCTGCGGGAGGAGATGGGATGGCCCATCCGTGACGGATCTGGGATCGGTATCAAGCCGATCTCGGAGATGGGGTCCAAGCGGTTGATCCGGGCGGCCATCAATTACGCGCTCGAGCGCAAGCGGCGCTCCGTCACCCTGGTGCACAAGGGCAACATCCAGAAGTTCACCGAGGGCGCGTTCAGGGAGTGGGGCTACGAGCTCGTGCGTGAGGAGTTCGCAGACGTGGCCGTCGGGTGGGACGACTGCAACGGTGAGCCGGGGGAGCGGTTGTTGGTCAAGGACACCATCGCCGACATCACGTTGCAGCAGGTGCTGACCCGGCCGTCGGACTTCGACGTGATCGCGACGACGAACCTGAACGGCGACTACTTATCGGATGCGCTGGCCGCGCAGGTCGGGGGGATCGGCATCGCCCCCGGGGCCAACATCAACTTCGTGACCGGGCACGGCGTCTTCGAGGCCACGCACGGCACGGCGCCGAAGTATGCCGGGCAGGACAAGGTGAACCCGGGTTCTGTTCTGTTGTCCGGGGTGCTGATGTTCGAACACATCGGCTGGAACGAGGCGGCGGCTGACATCGTCCGCGCCTTGGAGGCGACGATCGCGGCGAAGATCGTGACGTATGACTTCGCCCGCTTGATGGAGGGGGCGACGGAGGTCAAGTGCTCGGAGTTCGCCTCGGCGATCGTGGACCGGTTGTAGGACGTCGCCTCGGCGGAGCGGACAGGACAGGACAGGACGGCAGCAGGTAGGCAAGTAGGTAGGAAGAGGACAGGGCTCTAAGGTCCGTAGCAACGAGAGACAAGAAACAAGAACCAAGAGACAGAGGAAGAGGACAGATCTCCCATGGCAGCCAAGCCCCCCGTCCACGTCACCGTCACCGGCGCCGGTGGCCAAATCGGCTACTCCATCCTGTTCCGCATCGCCTCGGGCCAGCTGCTCGGTGAGGACCAGCCGATCGTGCTGCGGCTGCTCGAGATTGAGCCGGCCATGAAGGTGCTCGAGGGCGTCGTCATGGAGATCGACGACGGCGCCTTCCCCTTGGTGCACGACATTGTGGCGACGTCCGATCTGAAGACCGCCTTCGAGGGCACCTCGTGGGCCCTTCTCGTCGGGTCGATACCCCGCAAGGCCGGTATGGAGCGGGGCGATCTCCTGAGCGTCAACGGCGGGATCTTCAAACCCCAGGGCCGGGCCATCGCCGAGAACGCCGCCTCCGACGTGCGCATCTTGGTGGTGGGGAACCCCTGCAACACGAACTGTCTCATCGCCCGCTCGAACGCTCCCGAGGTGCCGGCCGACCGCTGGTTCGCCATGACCCGCCTGGACGAGAACCGGGCCAAGGCCCAGTTGGCCCGCAAGGCCGGCGCCCTGGTGGGGGACGTGACGAACGTGGCCATCTGGGGCAACCACTCGGCCACGCAGTTCCCCGACTACGCCAATGCCCTGATCGGGGGGAAGCCCGCGCCGTCGGTGATCGACGACGAGGCCTGGCTGCAGGGCGATTTCATCACCACGGTGCAGAAGCGGGGGGCGGCCATCATCGACGCCCGGGGGTCTTCGTCGGCTGCCTCGGCGGCCGCCGCGGCCATTGACACCGTGGTCTCCCTGCGCACAGCCACGCCGCTCGGGGACTGCTTCTCGGTGGCGGTGTGTTCGGAGGGCCAGTACGGCGCTCCCGAGGGGCTGCAGTTCGGATTCCCGGTTTCGTCGGACGGCCGGGGTGGCTGGTCCGTGGTCGAGGGCTTCGCCCGGGATGCCTTCGCGACCGACCGCATCGGGATCACAACGGATGAGCTCTTGGCCGAGCGCGACGACGTGAAGGATCTCGGGCTGGTCGGTTAGGAGGGCGTCGACGGGCTCGGTGGGCCGGCCCGGGTTTTGCGAGTCGGCCCCGTTTGTCTTGTTGCCGTGAAGGTCGCTGTGAACCTGCCGGTGATTGTTTCAAGAAGGCTTCACGGGCTCGTTTAGCGTGACTGCTCGGTTTACGGGCGTATCGCCACGCCGATCGCGTGCGCCGAGCAGCCCAACATGGAGGGCTCTGATTCGCAGAGGGCGAGGGCGCGCAGCAGCGCCTCGGGATTCTGCGTGCGCCGGTCCAGGTCGCCCAGCAGCCACCCGAACCCCTCGACGGCGACCGACGTGGTCACGCTGAAGCCAGCGCCCTCGAGCTCGGCACGGAGTTCGTCGATGCGGTGGAAGTAGCCCCAGAAGACACCGTCGCGCACCTGCTCGTCGAACTGGCTCAGCCCGGTCTCGATGTTGTGGGCGAAGACCTCGAAGATCCCCGGCTCGCCCAGCAGGTCCTTCGCCGTGGCATCGAGCACCCAGGCGTGGCGGCAGATGACCTCGGCCAAGAGCACGCCGTCGGGGCGCAGCACCCGGTGGGCTTCCTCCAGCGCAAGCCGGCGCTCTCGGGCGTTGGCGAGGTGGTACAGCGGCCCCATCACCAGGGCCGCGTCACAGCTGGCATCGGGGAGAGGGAGTTCACGGGCGTCGCCCAGCCGGACCTCGAAGGGCCGCCCCTTCTCGGCACGACGGCGCGCCGCCTCGACGTGGCGTGGCATCGGGTCGACCAGCACGACGTCGTAGCCCGCCTCGGACAGGTACGCCGCGTGGGTCCCTGGACCTCCGCCCACGTCGACGATGCGTCCCGAGCCGGGCAAGAAGCGATCGAAGATGTCCCAGGTCCGGAGCCGGGTCAGCGTGCCCCGTGCACTTGCCCAGAGGCGGATGTCCTCGTCCTTGCTCTCGTAGTGTCGGCGCACCCGAACATCGATCTCCACGCTCATGAGTCTGGCCGACGGTTTCACGGGCCTGTTTTGGGGTAAATGCTCCCGTTTATGGATTGGCGCTCGGGCGGGCCGCGTCACGGGCTCTTCGCTGCTGCGAAATGACGGCGTAACACGAGGATGGCAGCCTGACAACCGTGGGAGACCTGTTCGAGCGTTACGGGGAGGGCGCCCGTGGCCTCACCGGCGAGGCGTTCGACGAAATGGTCGACCGGTCCGGCGGCGCCCGCGACCCCTACGTCGCCGTGGCCTCCTCGCTCTCCCAGATGGGGCCTGAGGACGTCTCGGCGCGGGCGTCCCGCCTGGCCCGGGCCTTCATGGATCAGGGGGTGACGTTCGACCTCGACGGGGAGGAACGGCCCTTCCCCCTCGACGTCGTGCCCCGCATCTTCACGGCCGACGAGTGGGCCACGGTGTCGGCTGGGGCGGCCCAGCGGGTGCGTGCGCTCGAGATGTTCCTGGCCGACGTCTACGGCGCCGCTCGCATCGTGAGCGACGGCCTCGTCCCCCACGAGGTGATCACCAGCTCACCCGGCTTCGTCCGGGCGGCCTTCGGGCTGTCGCCCCCCAACGGGGTGCGCATCCATGTGGCCGGCATCGACGTCATCCGCGACGAGGACGGCGAGTTCCGGGTCCTGGAGGACAATCTGCGCAGCCCCTCCGGGGTCAGTTACGTGCTGGCCAACCGCGCCGCCATGGCCCGCGTACTGCCGGAGCTGTTCTGGGGCCAGCCGATCCGGATGGTGACCGACTACCCGGCCCGCCTGATCAACGCGCTGCGCCGCGCCGCCCCGACCTCGGTGCAGGACCCGACCGTGGTCGTGTTGACGCCGGGCGTGCACAACTCGGCCTTCTACGAGCACGCCCTGCTGGCCCGCCTCATGGGCGTGCATCTGGTGGAGGGGCGCGACCTGATCTGCCACGGCACCGACATCTTCCTGCGCACCACCGAGGGCGAGGTGCCGGTGCACGTCATCTACCGGCGCATCGACGACGACTACCTCGACCCGCTGCAATTCCGGCCCGAGTCGCTGGTCGGCTGCCCCGGCCTGGTCAATGCGGCCCGCGCCGGCCGGGTCACCATCGCCAACGGCGTGGGCAACGGCGTGGCCGACGACAAGCTCGTCTACACCTACGTGCCGGCCATGATCCGCTACTACCTCGGCGAGGACCCTGTGCTGCACAACGTCGAGACCATGCACCTGGTCGATGCGGGTGTGCGCAAGGAGGCGCTGGCCCGACGGGACGAGCTGGTGTTCAAGCGGGTGGACGGGTCGGGCGGCAAGGGGCTGGTCATCGGCCCGGCGGCCGCCGGAGCGGAGCTCGACGAGCTGGCGGCGGACGTGGAAGCGGACCCGCGGGCGTGGATCGCGCAGCGGGTGGTGGCGTTGTCGACGTCGCCGACCTGGGTGGACCACGGCATGGTGCGCCGTCACGTCGACCTGCGGCCCTTCGTGGTGAACGACGGTGAGGACATCTGGGTGTTGCCGGGCGGCCTTACCAGAGTGGCGTTGCAGGAGGGCGGTCTCGTCGTCAACTCGTCGCAGGGAGGTGGGTCCAAGGACACCTGGGTGGTGGGCGGCGGCCTGTCCATGCCGGTGCTCCCCCCACGCCAGGCGATGCCGCTCATGGCCGGGCCGCCCATGGACGCCGGGCCGCTGGCCGACCCCGAGCACGGCGTGCAGCAGCAGCAACAGCAGCAGCAGGCCGGACCCGGCGGGGGCCGATCGTGACGACGCGGGCCCTGCTGAGCCGGGTGGCCGAGTCGATCTTCTGGGTGGGCCGCTACGTCGAGCGGGCCGAGGGCACGGCGCGCATCTTGGACGTGTCGGTGTACCAGGCCCTGGAGCAGAGCGACGTCGAAGGGTCCAACGCCGCCCGACGCCTGCTCGCCGTCATGGGTCTGCCCGACAGCGGGACCGAGACCCTGTGGCAAGCCACGGAGCGCCTGGCGACGGATCCCGAGCACCGGTCGTCCATCGCCGGCGCCCTGGCGGCGGCGCGCGAGAACACCCGGGCCGTGCGCCACGTCGTGCCGGTCGAGTTCTGGGAGCACATCAACGCCACCTGGGCTCAGCTTCCCCTGCAGTGGGAGGCCAGCCGGTTCGCCGGCCCCGCCTTCTACCTCTCGTTCGTCAAGACCCAGTGTGCCGGCATGATGGGCCTGGCCGACACCATGATGAGCCGGGACCAGACGTGGCTCTTCTTCACGCTCGGCCGTTGCCTGGAGCGCACCGACGTGGTGGCCCGGCAGCTGGCGACGGTGGCCTTCGACGAGGTGCACGACAGCGGGCTCGTCATGCTGCTGCGCTCGTGCGGGGGCTACGAGCCCTACCTGCGCCTGTCCCAGGGCGTGGTCGAACAGGACCGGGTGCTCGACTTCCTCCTGCGCGACCGGCTCTTCCCGCGCTCGGCCTTCGCCTCGCTGACCCTGGCCGAAGAGTGCCTGGACCAAATCAACGCTGGACGCGACGGCACCTGGGAGGACGCCCGGGGCCTGGTCGGCCTGGCCCGGGCCGAGCTGGAGTATTCGGCGCCGGCCACACTGGCCCGCGGGCTCGAGACGCGGCTCGAGCGCCTGCAGTCCTCCATTTCCGCCGTGAGCGACGCGGTGACGGCCCGTTACTTCGCGCAGGACCTGCCGACCCAGTGGCGCCGCGGGGGTGGGGGCGGGTGATCCGTGGCGGCGGCTGGCGGCTGCGGGTCTCGCACGAGACGCGCTTCGACTACGACGCACCAGCGCGCGCGTCGTACAACGAGGTCCGCCTCACGCCCCGGACCGAGCTTCGCCAGACCGCGCTCGAGACGAGGATCGTGACGCTCCCCGGTGCCGCGCAGTACGCGTACGTCGACTACTGGGGCAGCCATGTGGTGGCCTTCAACGTGGACCGCCGCCACGAGGTGCTCTCGATCACGGGCAACTCGCTGGTCGACACGCACAGCGCGGAGGAACCCGACGACTGCGACTGGTCGGATGCCGGCGACGCGTCGTTGACCATGGCCGATTACGTGTCGCACCGGCTCTTCACGGCCCCGGGCCCCGAACTGGTGGAGGTGGCAGCCGGGTTGCGCGGCGAGCGCCCACTCGAGACGGCCCGGCGCATCTTCGCCTGGACCCACGCCGCCTTGCAGTATCAGCGCGGCGTGACCAGCGTGCACACGTCGGCCAACGAGGCCTACGCCGATGCTGCGGGGGTGTGCCAGGACTTCGCTCACCTGTCGCTGGCCCTCACCCGCACGGCCGGCATACCGAGCCGGTACGTGTCCGGCTATTTCCATCCCGAGGCCGACGCCACCATCGGTGAAGAGATCACCGGAGAGAGCCACGCCTGGGTCGAGGTCTGGACCGGCAAGTGGTGGGGCTACGACCCGACCAACGACCTCGAGGTGGGCGAGCGCCACGTGGCCGTGGGCCGCGGGCGCGACTACTCGGACGTCCCCCCGGTGAAGGGCGTCTACGCCGGCAACGCCGAGAACGCCATGCGGGTGGCGGTCCGCATGGCGAGGACCACCTGAGCCGTGCTGGCCCGGCTGCGCATTTGGCTGCCCGACGCGCCGGGCGTCCTGGGTGCGGTGGCGGCCGAGATCGGCGCCGTGCACGGCAACGTGGTCGGGCTCGAGGTCCTCGAGCGCGAGGCCGGGGTGGCCATCGACGAACTCGTGGTCGAGCTGCCCGACGACGCCGGGGCCGTGGACGCCCTGGTGCGAGGCGTCCGCAACGTGCCCGGGGCGGGCGTCGAGGAGGTCAGCGAGGTGGCGGGCGAGTCGCCCGACCGCGAGGACACCGTGCTCGACGCCGCCACGGTGATTTTGCAAGCGACCGCGCCGGCAGCGGCCATGGCGGCGCTGACCGGGCGCCTGATGGAGCTGTTCGCCCTGTCGTGGCTGGCGCTGGCTGACGACGGGTTCACCCGTTTCGTAGAAGTCCACGGCGAAGTGCCCACGGTGCAATGGGTGGCCGCCTTCGCCGAGGGCGCGCGCAGTGGGGCCGACCCGGCCCACGCCACCACGGGCTCGGGCGTGTTCGTGGAGGCGGTGCCGGGGACGGGGCTGACGGTGTGCGGCGGGCGCGACGTGGCCATCCGGCGTCGGGAGCGTCACGAGATCGCCATGCTGATCATGGTGGCGTCGCGCTTCGTGGCGGCGCTGGGCGGGGCCGGGGAGTCCTGGGGGCTGCGAAGGGACTGAGAGCGGGCGTCGACCGGGCCCGGTCACCCCCTTTTGGCGCGTGAGCGTGCGCCGAGACCGAACACCACCCGGGCATGATGAACGCATGCCGATGCACACCCGCCCGGTCAAGGGCGAAGCAGACGGGTTGATGGCCTTCCTCGCGCACCAGCGCGAAGCGGTGCGTATCGCCTGCTTCGGGTTGACCGACGAGCAGGCGCGGCTGACGCCGATCCCGAGCTCGCTGAGCGCGGGTGGCCTGGTGAAGCACCTCGCCTATGGCGAACGGGGCTGGGCGGGGCGCCTCCGGGAACCGACGCCCGAAGGCGACACCGACCAGGAGACGGCGCTGGCCGACTACTTCGGCAGCTTCCGTCTGGACGACGAGGAGACCCTGTCCGACGCGCTGACCGACTACGCGGCGGCGGCGGCCGAGACCGACCGGGTCGCCGGGTCGGTCGAAGACCTGGGCCGGCCCGTCCCGCTCCCGGCCGCACCCTGGTTTCCCGCCGAAGGGTGCACCGTGCGCTGGGTGCTGCTCCATCTCATCGAGGAGACGGCACGGCACGCCGGTCATGCCGACCTCATCCGGGAGGCGGTCGACGGCGCATTGAGCGGCCCTCTGATGGCCGCGGTGGAGAGCTGGCCCGAGGACGGCTGGGTCACGCCCTGGAGTCCGTCGAGCTGAGATCACGGTCGGGCGCCCTCACCCGGGGTCACTAGTGTCCCCGGGCGTGTTGCGCATCGGCTTCGTCGGGTCTGGCCTCATCGCCTGGTGCCACGGGCTGGGCCTGAAGGCGATGATCGACGCCGGGGTGGTCGAGGCCGCCGTCGTGGCCGTGTACGACGCCGACGAGCGCCGGGCGAGGGGGTTCGCCGATGCGGTCGGCGGGGTCGCGGTGGCCGACGCGGCCGAGGTGGCCGCGCGCGCCGATGTGGTCTGGGTGTGCACGCCGACGTCCGCCCACCGGGCGGCGGTCGATGCCGCCGTCGTGGCGGGCGGGGCCGTCTTCTGCGAGAAGCCGCTGGCTCCCGACCTGGCCGGGGCGCTGGCGCTGGCCGAGGCGGCGGAGGCGGCGGGGACGCCCAGCCAGTGCGGGCTGGTGCTGCGCAGCGCCCCTGTGTTCCGGGCCTTGCGCGAGCTCGTGCAGGGCGGGACCCTGGGCGAGCCCATGACCGCTATCTTCCGGGACGACCAGTTCTTCCCCATTCGAGGCCACTACGCGTCGCAGTGGCGGGCCGACGTGGCGCAGGCCGGTGGGGGGTGCCTGATTGAGCACTCCATCCACGACGTCGACATCCTGCGCTTCTGTTTCGGCGAGGTGACCCAGGTGTCGGCGCGCACCGCCAACTTCGCCGGTCACGCCGGGGTCGAGGACCTGGCCGCGGTGACGCTCTCGTTCGCGTCGGGCTTCGAGGCACAGCTCACCAGCGTGTGGCACGACATCCTGAGCCGGGGCTCGACGCGGCGCATCGAGGTGTTCTGCCGCGAGGGCATGGTGCGGCTGAGCAACGAGTTCCGCGGCCCGCTGCACATCCAGACGAGCGAGGCCAAGGAGGAGCGCGACTGCCCGTCGCCCGCGTGGGTCGACGCGCTGCCGCTGGCCGACGACGAGACCGGGCTGACGCTGCGGGCCTACGTGGAGGCGGACCGGGACTTCCTCGACGCCGTGGCGGCGGGGCGGGCGCCCGAGCCGAGCCTGGCCGAGGCCGTGCAGGCGCACCGCCTGGTCGACGCCGCCTACCGCTCGGCGGGTCAAGGGGGGCTGCCGGTGGCGACAGTCTGAGCCCCTACATACCGGGTATCGTGGCGACGACCGGGTCGGCGCCCGCCTGGTCCGCCCGATTGACGACGCGTCCCACTCCGAGGTCCCCACCGTGCGCTCCGTGCTCCGAGTGTTCACCCAGCAGCCTCTGGCGGCCAAGGTGCCTGAGGTCACCGTGCTGTTCTGGGTGATCAAGATCGCCACGACGGCCGCCGGCGAGGCCATCTCGGACTGGCTGGCCACGGTCGGTGTGGGGGTGGGGCTCGTGGTGGAGGTGGCGCTCTTCTGCTCCGCCCTCTACCTGCAGTTCCGGTCCCGCCGTTACCACGCCGTCGCCTACTGGTACCTGGCGCTCGCCATCGCCACCGCGGGGACGGGCGTGGCCGACACCATGCACCTCACCTTCGGTCTGCCCTACGCGGTGACCACCAGCTTCTGGATCGTCGTGCTGGCGATCGTCTTCTTCCTGTGGAACCGCAGCGAGCACACGCTCGACATCCACAGCATCACGACGAGCCGGCGCGAGAAGTTCTATTGGGCGACCGTCTTCGCCACCTTCGCGCTGGGCACCGCGGTGGGCGACTTCACCGCCACGACGCTCGGACTCGGCTACGGCGCCTCGGCCCTCTTCTTCTGCGGCCTCATCCTGGTTCCCTGGGTCGGCTGGAAGTTCCTTCGCTTCAATGGCATCTTCGCCTTCTGGTTCGCCTACGTACTGACCCGTCCGGTGGGGGCGTCCTTCGCCGATTACTTCAGCAAGGGCCATGACATCAGCGGCCTCGGGTTCGGCGACGGTCCGACAGCGCTGGTCATGACGCTCATCGTGGTGGCGCTGGTGGCGTACACGGCCAAGGCGCGCTACGACATCCAGAAGGGCGACGTCGAGCTGGCCGGGGGGACCTGATCCCGGCGCTCCGGTGGGCGGGGCGACTCCATAACCTCTCGGCATGGATCTTCCCGACCTCTTGCTCGAATTCTACGGCCGTATCCCGCCCCTGGCCGAGGCGGCGCTCGACGGGCTCGACGCCGACCAGCTGAGCTGGGCGCCGACCCCCGAGGCCAACCCCATCGGGTGGCTGGTCTGGCACCTGACCCGGGTCCAGGACCACCACGTGGCCGAGCTGCTCGACACCGACCAGCTCTGGGTGAGCGGGCCGTGGGCCACGCGCTGCGGTCTCGAGCCCGACCCGACCAACACCGGCTACGGACACGACCCCGACCAGGTGCGCTCGGTGAGCCCGGAGAACGCCGGCGTCCTCCTCGACTACCTGGCCGCGGTCGACGCCCGGACCGCCGTCATGCTCGAGGGGCTCTCGGCGAGCGACCTCGACCGCGTGGTGGACACGCGCTGGGATCCGCCCGTGACCCTGGGGGTGCGGCTGGTCAGCATCGCCGACGACTGCCTCCAGCACGTCGGGCAGGCGGCCTATGTGCGGGGCCTCCTGCGCCCCTGAGCGGGCGCGGCGGCGGGTGTCTCAGGCGGTCTTCCAGACGACGTGCTCGGCAAAGTTGTAGACGGTCTCGTAGCCGAGCGCGACGTAGACGGGCCCGCCCATCGGTGACGCCTGCAGGGTGACCGAGGACGCGCCGCGCGTAAAGGCGAGGTTGGTGACCCAGGTGGTCACGAGTGCGCCCAGGCCGCTCTTGCGGGCCGCCGGGACGGTCCCGACCCACTGCACGCTGGCCACCCCGTCGCTCTCGTAGATCATGGCGGTGGCCACCGGGGTGGAGCCCCGGCTGGCGATCACCATGTGGCAGGCGGGGTCGGCCAGCACCTGTGCGGCGTCGTCGAAGGTCACGTCCACCTCCTCGGGCGGCAGGCCGTAGGTGCCGTAGGCCTCGGCGTTGACGGCGACGAAGGCGCGCAGGCCGTCCTCGTCGTCGACGGGGCCCACGGTGACGCCCGGTACCGGTGGGTGATCGGGGAGTGGGTGGAGCACGAGCATCTGCGGCGCCGTCTCCCCGAAGCCTTCAATGCCGGCGGCGAGGCAGGCCTGGCGCAGGTCGTCGTCCTCGCCGTTGTCCCGCACCTTGATGCTGAAGCCCCGTCCCACCCGGGCGAAGAAGGCCCGGGCGCGGGTGATGAGCTCGGTGGGATCGACGGACGTGTCGGAGCGGTAGGCGGCGTTGCCGATGAGGGGGATCCAGCTGCCGCCGGCGCAGAGCACGACCCCGTCCGACTCCTCGAGCGCGCCCCAGGTGCTCCAGCGGGTGACCGCCCGGCTGAACGCGATCAGGTTGCGATAGCCGAGCTCGGCAGGATCGGGGGAGGTGGTCACGGCGCCATGATGCCGCGACCGCCGCGCACAGGGTGAATCCGGTACGCAAACGTTGAGAGGCAGGCCGGAGATGGGGCCGATGACCGGGCCCAGGGCGTGGCGGACCGGCGAAGTCAGGAGCGAGCGGCAGCGACGATGGCGGCGACGGACCGATCCACATCCTCCTCGGTCGTGCGCCAGCTCGACACCGAGATTCGCATGTACCGACGACCCCGCCACGTGGTGGCTCCCATGAAGCACTCACCCGACTGCTGCACGGCCACCACCACTCGGTCCGTCGCCGCATCGTCGTCGCCGAAGCGCACCAACACCTGGTTGAGGACGACGTCGTTGCCGATCTCGACTCCTTCTACGGCGTCGAGTTGGGACGCGAACCGGCGGGCCAGCGCGCAGCATCGGTCCACGAGCTCGGCGATGCCTTTGCGTCCGAGTTGGCGAATGGCGGCCCACGTCGCCACACCCCGGGCACGGCGTGAGGACTCGAGGACATAGTCCCCGGGAGACCGCACTGCGGCGGGTGCTGCTCCGACGAGGTAGGCGGCCGTGTAGGCCATGGCCGCCGCGTGCGCGTCGGGGTCGGCGCAGAACGCGTACCCCGAGTCGTAGGGAACGTTGAGCCATTTGTGGCCGTCAGTGGCCCAGGAGTCGGCGGCTTCGAGGCCCCGGACCAGATGGCGGCTGGTGGGGCTGGCCGCCGCCCACAGCCCGAAGGCCCCGTCGACGTGCACCCAGCCACCGTGCTCGTGCACGACCGGGACGGCGGCAGCCAGGTCGTCGCAGGCACCCGTGTTCACGTTGCCGGCCTGGAGACACACGATGGTGGGACCGGGCGCACCCTGCGCCAGCGTGGCCGCCAGCGCCGCGACCTCGATCGCACCGTTGGCGTCGGTGGCGACCGGTTCGAGGACTCCGGCGCCGAGGCCCAAGAGGCGGAGCGAGCGGTCGATGGTGGCATGTCGTTCCCCGTTGGCGACCACCCGGACGGATGGCGCCCCCGAGAGGCCGTCTCGTTCGACGTCCCAGCCCGCACCCGCGAGCACCTTGTGGCGGGCGGCCGCCAGGCAGACCGTATTGGCGCCCTGGGCTCCGGTGGCGAAGCCGATAGAGACGCCGGCGGGAAGCCCGAGCAGATCCGTCAGCCAGTCGCCGGCAATCTCCTCGACGACGGCGGACGAGGGCGACGACAGATAGTTGTAGGCCGGTTGGTCCCAGGCCGCGACGAGCAGTTCGGCAGCCGTGGGGGCGGCGAGGGCGCCACCGACGACGAAGCCGAAGTAGCGGGGACCGGTGGTGGCGACGACCGCCGGCTCCACCCCGGCGATCAGCTGGTCGATGACGCCCGAAGCCGGCGTGGAATCCTCCGGGACGCGACCTCCGATGGCGGCCCGCACGTCGTCAAGATCGACGGCCGGAAAGACGGGCGCGTCGTCGGCGGCGGCGCGGTACTCGGCCATGTGGCCCGCCGTGCGGACCAGCAGCGGACCGAGATCTTCCGGCACGGCTCAAGGCTATCGCCTGGTTCTTCCCGGTACGCAGGGGCGATGGGCCCAACACCCGCGGCGCGCGCTCGGCGGGAAAGCCCGGAGCTCGTCCACATCGAGCTGTCTTCTCGGCGTTCCATTCGAACGAGCGTGACTCACGTTCCACGGAGCACGCGTCATCTCAATGGACGAGCCGAGAGCAAGCCGACGAAGTGCTTCGCGACATGTCGACCATCCCGAAGGAAAACGGCGAACCGGATCGTCAGCGAGGCGCGGCGACGGAGAGTGGGTCGACCGCTCGACACGAGCAGCGAGCCTTCAGGAGGGGTAGCCCGCGCGCCGGGCTTGGGCGCCGAAGATCGCCGATCTGTACCATCGCCGCATGGTTCACGTGCCGGCCCGAGACATACCAGTCCCAACCTCCGTCAGCCCGGAGGCGCAGGCGGTCCTGGCCATGGGCCGGCTCGGCCCACCGCCGAGAGAGCTCCCGGCACTCGACGACACTGAGGGCTGGAAGGCCTACGTCGCCGAGACCGACGGCTTCGTGCGCTCGATGGTGGGTGATGCGACCGCCGGATTCGCAGGCACCATCGAAGAACGGGATATCGGGCCGTGCCCGCTCTACGTCGTGACGCCGGATGCCGTCGCGGACGACGACCGTCGGGTGTTCCTCGACATCCACGGAGGTGCCTGGGTTCTCGGCGGTGGGGACCTGTGCAAGAGGACCACGATCGCCTCGGCCAGCGCCATCGGGGTCCGCGCCTGGTCGGTGGACTACCGGATGCCGCCCGACCATCCGTTCCCCACTCCTCTCGACGACTGCCTCACGGCGTATCGGGTGCTGTTGGACGAGCGCCATCCGAGCGAGATCATCGTCGGTGGGACGTCGGCCGGCGGCAACCTGGCGGGGGCGCTGATCCTGCGAGCCCGCGACGAAGGACTTCCCCTGCCGGCGGCGGTCGTGTTCAACACGGGCGCGTTCGACCTCACGGGTTCGAGCGACTCATGGCAGACCAACGACGGCCTCGACAACGTCCTCTCCGGACCCGTCGAGCCGTGCACCGAGCTCTATGCCGGTGACCACGACCGCCGGGAGCCCTACATCTCACCGCTCTTCGGTGATCTGACCGGGTTTCCGCCCGTCATACTCCTCAGCGGCACACGCGACAGGCTCCTCTCCGACAACGTGCGTATGCACCGGGCTTTGCGGGCGGCCGGAGTCGAGGCCGAGCTCCACGTGTGGGAGGCAGCCGGTCACGGCGGATTCCTCGGCATGGCGCCGGAGGATGCCGAGCGATTCGCTGAGTTGCGGCGCTTCGCCGAGGCCCACTGGGTTCGAGCCGAATGGCGGTAGGTGCCGGGAGCACACGCTCGAGGCGGCGGGCAACGGGAGAAGGTAAGCGATCATGACCTTCGTTCCTTACGACCGGCCGATCCGGGCTGCCTTCGTCGGTCTCGGCCGCATCTACGACCTGAACGTCCGCGCCTACGTGGAAAACCCGGACGTCGAGGTCGTTGCGCTCGTTGATCCCGATCCGCAGCGTCGTGCCCAGCGCCAGGCCGATTGGCCCGAGGCTCGCACGTTCGCCACGGCAACCGAGCTGGCGTCGGATGGCCCGGCGGTCGATGCAGTCGAGGTGCTGCTTCCGATCCCGCTCCACGTGGAGGGGGTCTGCGAGATGCTCGGGTACGGCTGGCACCTGAACTTGCAGAAGCCGATGTGCAGCGACCTGGGCGAAGCCCAGCAGATGCTCGAGGCGGCCCGGGCGAACGACCGCGTCCTGCGGGTGATGGAGAACTATCTGTTCTACGAGCCGCTGCAGAGGCTGAAAGAGACGGTCGAGTCGGGGGACCTCGGCGCGGTGAGCGGCTACCACATGAAGATGGTGGGCAGCGGCCGTGGTGGCTGGGACGTGCCGCGGTCCAGCTTCGAATGGCAGTTCGCACAGATGCGCCGCGGCAGGGGCATCTTGGTGTTCGACGACGGCTGGCACAAGCTCTCCACGGCGCTGTGGCTTTTCGGCCCGCTGCGGGAGGTGCGGGCCTGGGTGGGCGGCACCGAGGTCCTGACGGATATCGAGATCGACGCGCCGACCACCATCGTCTGGGAGCACCAGAACGGCATCCGCGGCGTGTGGGACATCACCTTGGCGCCCGACATGTATCTCCGCTCCGACTACTACACCAATGACGAACGCTGGGAGGTGACGGGTCGGCGCGGCTACTCACGGGTGAACCGGTGCACCGGCCGGGGGATTCAACAACCGAGCCTCGAGACCTACGTTGACGGCGAGATGCGGACCTACCACGCGCTCGACGACGACTGGGCCAGCAGCTTCCGGGACTCCGGACGGCACTGGCTGCGCTGGCTCCGTACCGGCGAGGGTCCTCTGCTCTGGAGCGCAGAAGATGCCGTCGAGGTGTTGCGGTTCGCTCTCGCTGCGTACGCCAGCAGCGCGGCGGGCGGTCTGGGCATCGACCCAGCGTCGATCCGGGCGGGTTGACCGACGCTCACCGCGCTGGTGCCCTCCAGAAGAACTCGAGCTGGATGTTGTCGGGGTCACGGAACGTCAGCATGGCGTTGTGGGTGTACTCGGGCTCCTTGACTCCGGAGTGCGCAATGCCCAGTCGGTCCAACCGGTCCGCCCATTCGTCGAGGTCCTCGCGGCGCTCCACCAAGAACTCCAGGTGATCGAGACCCGTATGGAACTCGCTGAAGCGTTCCCCGGGATGCTCGCGATGACCGACGAGGCAGAGGACGAGCTGACTCTTCGGCTCGACGAGGGCGATGTATCGCATGTGGCCGTCTTCGCCTGCGAAGTCGTACAGCACTTCTAGGCCCAAGAGCTCTGAATACCACGATGCACTGGTCACAGGGTCACGGACGGTCAGATTGACCTCGACACGACCGGAGATCGAGGGCACCGCGTGGAGTCTGTCAGCTCCCCCCAACCAGAGGAAACGGGCGTCCGTGGAGCGTCTCCGGCTCTAGGGTTCGGTGGCCGTCCAGCCGCGACGACGAAGCTCGTCGGCGAGGCGTTCCGAAGGCAGAGAGCTCATCATTTGCTCCTGGGCGGAGTGCCGCCACGCCGGCGCGGCAAGGGCAGGGTTTCCGTCGGACTCTGCGTCCAGGAGCTGGGCGATGAACGCGTCCGCTTCGTCGCGGGAGAACTTTCCGGCCGCCTGACGCTGGGTAAAGCCCATGGGGCCACGGGCATCGCGAAAGTCCGAGTGCCCGGCGCCTTTGAGGAGGTCGAGGAGCTCTCTCACCTGTTTTGCCGAGGCCGGTGGACCCGACTGTTGACCAAATGCCATTGCGGGGCATTCTTGCCCACTTGACCATGAAGCAGTGGGAGCCTCCCGAGCGGTCGCCGAGACGGGGGCCCGGCCGGGTTCGCTGGGCCTCGATCAATCAGCGGTCATAGATGGACGACGCGACGGATGTCGTCGATCGAAAGTTCGGCTGTTTGGTGGCCACCGCATTGAGCGCAATCCCGGGTGTGTCGCCAAGATTGGATCTGACGGGTGTGTGCCGCGTTCAGATAGATGGTGAACGCCTCGACCTCCGGCTCCAGATGGAGACCCCAGTACGGACGCCATTCGGTCGTCACCGGCCGATCCGCGACCTCGATGCCCTTCAAGATCCGGCAGTACTGCTTGTGCTCGTTGTCGAAGATCCAGGTGCTATGGCATGACTCCAGAACGATGGCGTCCACGACACAACCATGGTCCGAACGTCTGAATCTACGCGTTGAGGAACCTGGAAACCCCCTGAGGACCTCATTGCAATTGGGTGACGCAGACAACGACACGCACTGGACCCGATCCAGGTTCGCTTCTCAGGTCACCTCCATCTGATCCGTTCGGCGTGCTCAGCTCAACGAGGGTTCGGCAGCAAGGTGTGGTCATGGTTGACAAACTGTCACACCCCGCGACGACACTGACGTCATGGGAACGGGCGAGGATCAGGGCTCTACACCCGTGGCGTCGTCTTCACCCTCGACCCCACCCCAGCCCAAGAGCGCCTCTTGCGCAGCTACGCCGGCGCCGGGCGCTTCGCCTACAACTGGGTGGTCGGGCAGGTCTCAGCGAACCTGGCTACCCGGCGATCCGAGCGCGAGGCCGGTGTTGCGGAAACGGAGCTGACACCTGCCCTCTCCTGGTCTTCCTACGGCCTGTCCAAGGCCTGGAATGAGTCGAAGGCTGAGGCGGCGCCGTGGTGGTCAGAGGTCTCCATGCATGCCTTCCGCTCGGGTATCACCGCTGCGGCCGATGCTCTGGCCAACTTCAGTGACTCGAAGAAGGGCGAGCGCAAGGGCAGACGGGTCGGGTTCCCGCACCACAAGAGTCGCCGGCGAGCCACACCTTCGGTCTCCTTCGTCGAGATCAACCACCAGCTGTCGTGGCTGGCCCCCGACCGTCACCACGTCCGCCTCATGCTGCCCCAGTCCACCCCGGACCCCGACGTCCGCCGTCGCCGGGAGCATCTCGGCTGGATCCACACCACCGAGTCGACCCGGCGTCTCTACAAGCTGGTGGAGTCCGGCCGGGCCACCATCCAGAAGGTGACCATCAGCTACCGGGGCGGGCGCTGGCAGGTGGCTTTCTCGGTGCGCCACCTGGTCGCACCACCTGTGCCAGCCAGGGCCAAGGGCGCGGCCGGACGAGTGGTGGGTCTCGACGCCGGCCTGGTCCACCTGGCCACATCGTCGGTCCCGGTGGCTGGACTGACTGACGACGATGGCCACGTGGCCAACCCGGCTGTGCTCTCCGCGCATCTCGCACACCTCAAGAAGCTGGACCGCGCCATCGCACGCTGTGAGCGTGGGTCGAAGAATCGAGCCCGCCTGCTCAAACGACGGGCCCGCCTCCATGGAGCTATCGCCAAGACGCGGGCCCTCGAGCTGCACCGCGTCACCAACGAGCTGGTGCGCAGCTTCGGGATCATCGGCATCGAGGACCTCAACCTGGCCGCCATGGGCCGGCGCAAGGGCCGCCTGGGCCGTTCCGTCGCCGATGCCTCCCTCGGGGAGCTGCGGCGCCAGCTCACCTACAAGACGGCCGATCGTGGCAGTGTCCTGGTCACCGTCGACCGCTTCTACCCCTCGTCGAAGACCTGTTCATCCTGCGGCACGGTGAGAGCCAAGCTGGACCGCGGGACGAGGATCTTCGACTGTGGACACTGCAACGTCGTTCTCGACCGAGACGTCAACGCAGCGCGCAACATCGCTCGAGAGGCTGGGAGGCTTCTCGAGCAGCAAGAACACAGACCTGTCGCCGGGCTACGACCGGAGACACCTCGCCAGGCGGGTGACGCGCCAGCGTCACCTTCGCCGGCCGAGGGAAACGACGACCCGAGGCCGCGTGAGACCCGACGAGCTCAGGCTCGGACGGCAGCGGCCGCCTGAGGGCGGAACCAAGCGGCACGGCCCTTTCCGGATCTCCGAGGGGTAGTGCGTAGGACTTGGACGGGGTGTCGGCAACGGCATCCGGTTCGCAGCAGGAGTGGACGGTTTTTATCAACCATCCACCCCACCTTGCTGCCGAACCTAGCTCAACGCGAAGACGGGGTGGCGGGCGGCGACGGCGAGCCACTCATTGTCGTCGGCGTCAGGCGTGATGCCGTCGAAGAACATGCCCGTCTCGAACTTCCACTTGCGCAGGTAGGCGCGCAGGACCTCGATGCTGTCGGAGGGCGCCACTTCGGTGGCGGTGCAGATGCGGCGCCGGCGACCGAGGATCAGCACCATGTGGCCCCCGGCGTGGCGCACGTTGCGCACCCACTGGGTCTCGCCCCGCGGCGCCACCAGGTACTCGGTCCCCTCGATGGTGAGCAGGTTGACCGGCGTGTGGTGGAGCTCGCCGGTGGTGCGCCCGCGGTGCTCGAGCACCCGGGAGCCCCAGACGCTCAGGCCGAGCCGGGTCAAACCCTTGACGGCCCGGTTGAAGACGTGGCGGGTGAACCAGTCGGGACGCCGGTAGTGGGCGGCGGCCGAGGTCTCGGGGGTGCCGCTGGCGGGGACGGTCATGGTGGTCATCGGAGCCTCCTGCTGGTGCCGGGGGGTGGTGCCGGACTTCACGAACAGTGACAGTAACTGAGAACACTGTTCTTGTCAAGTACTTGTGTTCTCGCTCTGGAACGGTCACACTGGGCGGGTGACGGTCTCGGCCCCCCGCACGGCTCGCGAGCGGGTGCGCGAGGAGATGACGGCCGAGATCCTGGCCGTGGCCCGCGAGCACGTCGGGCGCGAGGGCGCGGCGGCCCTGTCCCTGCGCTCGATCGCCCGCGACCTGGGCATGGCGCCCTCGGCGCTCTACCGCTATTTCGACGGGCGCGACGCGCTGCTCAACGCGCTCGATTTTGGCCGCCTACGAGTCGCTGGCCGAGGCGGCCGAGTCAGCGCCGGACGTCGCCCGGCGTCGGGAGGCGTCGGACGCCGAGCACTTCCTGGAGGTGCCCCGGGCGGTGCGGGACTGGGCCCTCGGGCACCCGCACGAGTGGGGCCTCATCTTCGGGACCCCGGTGCCCGGCTACCAGGCGCCCGAGGACACCGTGGTGCCCTACGCCCGGATCGCGGCGGCCATGGTGCGCCCGGTGCTCGAAGCCAAGGAGGCGGGGCGGCTGCGGCCGGCGCCGGGAGGCGACGTGCCGGCGGAGTTGCGGGCCGCCGTGGCGCCGGTGAGCGAAGGGCTCCTGCCCGGCATGCCGGTGGCCAAGGTGGTGCTGGCGGTCCAGGCCTGGGCCACCCTCGTCGGCATCATCAGCCTCGAGGTGTTCGGCCACTGGCGCCACACCGTCCTCGACCCCGGCGTGCTCTTCGAGGCGACCGTCCGGGACATGGCGCGGTCCATCGGGTTGGAGTGAGGGCGCGGCGGGGACGATGGTCACCGGAACCCGTCAGTCGAGCTGGGAGCGGAGCGCCTCGGGCCCGCTCGTACAGCTCCTTCCACTGGTCCGCCGGCAGGAGGTCCGCGAGGGCGACCAGCAGGCCGCGCTGTCGGCCAGCTCGGCCAGTTCCTTGCTCGCCTCCCCGGTCTTGATCACCGAGAAGGGCAGCGCGATGTTCAGCAGCGTCGTCGGCGCGTGCAGGCCCGGCTTGGCGACGTCGTCGGTCTTCGCTTTGTGCTCGGACTTGGCCACGCGGGCCATTGTGCGCCGGGGCGCGTCACGCCGCAAGCGGTGCCCTTGGGGTGTGCGTCCTGCGGGACCGGCCCGGAGGCCGGCCGATCAGCCCAGGACGGGCAGCTTCACCTCGATGCCGTGGTTGGCCAGGAAGAGGAGCTTGTGCTCGAGGGCGTTGTGCCAATCGACCATGTCCTTGTCGAACTGCATGCGGTCGCCTTCTTCGCACGCGTGCTCCAGCTCGTCGAACGCCAGGTCTTCTGCGTCGAGCAGAGCCCGGTACTTCAAAAGGAAGTGATCGTCGATCGGCTGGTGCACGTCGCCCTCCTACCACCGACCCGACGTTTGCGAGCCGGTCCGGACACGATAGTTCTGTCGCCCGCTGTTCGCCTAGACGTCAGGGACCAACCCCGGACAACGGCGCGTCAATTCATCTTCCCGGGCACCACCCAGACCGGGCCCAGGATCGGCCGGGCCCTGGTCAGTGGCCACCTACCAGTTGCGGCGCAACCGGTGGTAGGTGCGGGGCATCAGGGCGCGGAACACCATCGCCGCGTCGATCAGCCCCGAGACGCTGATCTCGAGCGAGGGACCGCCGGCCCGGGCCAGGATCCGGCGCGACACCGTCTCGACGCTGCGGGTGGTGAGGCGCGGCGGCCGGCGCAGCCCGCGCCCCAGAGCGCCCAGGCCCAGTGCGGTGGGCATGAAGGCGGGGTAGACGACGTGCACGTGCACCCCCCTGGGCCCCAGCCGGAACGAGATCGACTCGGTGAAGGCCGACAGGGCCGCCTTCGAGGAGGGGTAGGCCCCGGGCCCCGGAGAGGCCAGCCGGCCGCCGTCGGAGGAGACGTTGACGATGATCCCGTGGCCCCGCTCCGCCATGGGGTGCATGACGGCGAGCGTGGCGGCCACCGGAGCGAAGAAGTTCACGTCCAGGGTGCGGCGGAAGTCGGCCTCGGTGATGTCGACCAGCCGGACGCCCGGGTCGATGGCGGCGTTGTTGACCAGGAGGTCGATGGGCCCCTTGGTGGTGGTGACGGTGTGCAGGGCCCGGCCCAGCGCGTCCGTGTCGGCCACGTCGCAGGTGATGGTCTCAGACGAGGGAGAGTCCTTCTGCAGCTCGATCTTGAGCTCCTCCAGCCGCTCGGTGGTGCGGGCCAGGCCGACGACGACGGCGCCGGCGTGGGCCAGGTCCCGGCACAGCTGCGCTCCGAGCCCGCTGGAGGCCCCCGTCACCACCGCCACGCGGCCGGCGTAGCGGCCGCCGAAGTCGGGTGCGCGGGCGCGGGCCACGTCCCTAGTCCGGCGGGTCGGTGAGGTCCGCCAGGGTGGAGCCGAGCTGCGCCGAGGCGGCGGCCAGGATCTCCTGGCCGGCCACCAGCGCGGCCAGATCGCCGCGCACGCGCACGCGCCCGTCGGCCAGCGCGTCGGCCGCGTCGAGCTCGCCGGTGGAGAGGGCCAGCGCGTCGGCGTAGCCGAGGACGATGGTGGCGGTGGCCGGCGTCGCGCCGTCGTCGAGCGTCAGGTGGGCGTGGCCGTCGGCGACGCTCAGCCGCACGTGCACGTCACCCGGCCGGCCCGGGACCCCCTGGACCACCTGGGCCACGCTGAAGGCGCCGTCGGCTGCGGCGAGGGAGCCCGCACCGGCGGCCGCGACGGCGTCGGTGAGGTCGAGCGCGCCCAGCGCCGCGTCGAAGGACTGCACCCATTCCGGCGAGAGGTAGGAAGGCATGGTGGAGCACGGCGCGGCCAGGGCCGCACCTCCGGCTCAGCCGGCGGCGGCCTCTTCGGCGGTCTTCTTCGTGCGCCCCGTGATCTTGCGCCCGAGCCAGGCTACCGGGTCGTAGCGGGCGTCGACCACCCGCTCCTTCATCGGGATGATGCCGTTGTCGGTGATCTTGATGTGCTCGGGGCAGACCTCGGTGCAGCACTTGGTGATGTTGCACATGCCCAGGCCCTCGTCGTGCGCCAGCTCGCGGCGGTCGTTGACGTCGAGCGGGTGCATCTCGAGCTCGGCGAAGCGGATGAAGAAGCGCGGGCCGGCGTATTTGGGCTTGTTGTCCTCGTGGTCGCGGATCACGTGGCAGACGTTCTGGCACATGAAGCACTCGATGCACTTGCGGAACTCCTGGCCCCGCTCGACGTCGATCTGCTGCATGCGGTACCCGCCCTCGGGCTCGGGGCCCGGCTCGAAGGCGGGGATCGTCTTGGCCACCTCGTAGTTGAATGAGACGTCGGTCACCAGGTCGCGGATGATAGGGAACGTCTTCATGGGCGCCACGGTCACCGCCTCGCCCTCGGGCAGGGTGTCCATGCGCGTCATGCACAGGAGGCGGGGCAGGCCGTTGATCTCGGCGGAGCACGAGCCGCACTTGCCCGCCTTGCAGTTCCAGCGGCACGCCAGGTCCTGGGCGGCATCGACCTGGATGCGGTGGATCACGTCGAGCACCACCTCGCCTTCGACGGCGGGCATGACGTAATCGGTGAACTCACCGCCCTCGGCGTCACCGCGCCAGATCCGCATGGTCACTTTGTCGTCGGCCATCAGTGTCCCTCCTCGAACAGGGTCTGCAGCTCGGGCGGCATGACCGGCAGCGGCTCGGGCGCGATGGCGATGGCTGCCAGGTAGCCGCGCTCGCCGGTCTGGTGCTGCACGAAGTTGACCTTGCCCATTTCGGGGTCGGGGCCGGGGTAGTCCTCCCGGGTATGCCCGCCCCTCGACTCCTTGCGGTTCAGCGCGCCCTGGGCCACCGCGATGGACGTGGTGATCATGGACGGCAGGTCGGTGGCCAGGTTCCAGCCCGGGTTGTAGGCCCGCCCGCCCTTGACCTGCACCTTGGCCGTCTGCTGCTTGAGGTCCTCCAGCTTGGCCAGCGCCTCCTCGAGCTCGGGCCCGGTGCGGATGATGCCCACCAGCGACTGCATGGTCTCCTGCAGTTCCTCGTGGACGAGGTAGGGGTTGTAGCCGTCCTCACGCCCGAACGGCGCGAACGCTTCGTCGATCACCGACGCGACTTCCGCCTCGCCCACGCTCGGCGGGCCGGACCGGCCCTCGGCGAAGTCGGCCGCACCGATGCCGGCCCGGCGGCCGAAGACGATGAGGTCCGAGAGCGAGTTGCCGCCGAGGCGGTTCGCCCCGTGCATACCTCCCGAGACCTCGCCGATGGCGAAGAGGCCCGGCACCGTGGCGGCCTGCGTCTCGGCGTTGACCCGCACCCCGCCCATCATGTAGTGGCACGTGGGGCCGACCTCCATGGGCTCGGCGGTGATGTCGACGCCGGCCAGCTCCATGAACTGGTGGTACATGGACGGGAGCCGGCGCTTGATGTACTCGGGCGTGCGGCGCGAGGCAATGTCGAGGTAGACGCCGCCGTGCGGGGTGCCCCGCCCCGCCTTCACCTCGGAGTTGATGGCCCGGGCCACCTCGTCGCGGGGGAGCAGGTCGGGCGTCCGGCGGTAGTTGATGTGGTCGTCGTACCAGGCGTCGGCCTCTTCCTCGGTCTCCGCCGTCTCGGCCCGGAACATGGGGGCCACGTAGTCAAACATGAAGCGCGTGCCCTCGGAGTTGCGCAGCACGCCGCCGTCGCCGCGTACGCCCTCGGTGACGAGGATGCCGCGCACCGAGAGCGGCCACACCATGCCGGTGGGGTGGAACTGCACGCATTCCATGTCGATGACGTCGGCTCCGGCCCAGATGGCCATGGCGTGGCCGTCACCGACCGACTCCCACGAATTGGAGGTGTACTTCCACGCCTTGCCGATCGAGCCCGTGGCGAGCACGAAGGACTTGGCGGTGAAGAGGACCATTTCGCCGGTCGGGCGCATGTAGCCCACGGCTCCGGAAATGCGGCCCTCGGCGTCGGGCAGCAGGCGCAGGATCTTGCACTCCATGAACACGTCGGTGTCCATGGAGACGACTTTCTGCTGCAGGGTGCGGATGAGCTCGAGCCCGGTGCGGTCGCCCACGTGGGCCAGGCGGGCGTAGCGGTGGCCGCCGAAGTCGCGCTGAGTGATGCGGCCGTCCTTCGTGCGGTCGAACAGCGCGCCCCAGCGCTCGAGCTCGAAGACCCGGTCGGGCGCCTCCATGGCGTGGATCTGCGCCATGCGCCAGTTGTTCAGCATCTTGCCGCCGCGCATGGTGTCGCGGAAGTGGACCTGCCAGTTGTCCTCGGGCCAGACGTGGCCCATGGCGGCGGCCATGCCGCCCTCGGCCATGACCGTGTGCGCCTTGCCGAGCAGCGATTTGCAGACGACCGCCACGCGCAGGCCGCGCTCCTTGGCCTCGATGGCGGCCCGCAATCCGGAGCCGCCGGCGCCGATGATGACGACGTCGTAATCGTGGGTCTCGTAGTCGGCCATGTCCGTGGTCCCCCGCCGCCTAGAAGTGGAAGCCGGGGTCGTGGATGGTCCCGCTGGCCACCAGGCGCACGTAGAGGTCGGCCAGGGCGACGCCGAAGAGGCTGATCCAGGCGAAGCGCATGTGGCGGGCGTTGAGCGGGGTGACGAACTTCCACAGCTTGTAGCGCGTGGGGTGCTTGGCGAACGACTTGAGCTGGCCGCCGCAGAAGTGCCGGCAGGCGTGGCAGGACAGCGAGTAGAGCCACAGGAACGCGGCGTTGGCGCACAGCACGACGGTGCCGACGCTGATGCCGATGCCGACGCCGGGCTGGCGGAAGGCGAGGATGGCGTCGTAGGTGAGGACGCAGTTGAAGACGAGGAGGAGCCAGAAGAAGTAACGGTGGATGTTCTGGAGGATCAGCGGGAAGCGCGTCTCGCCGCTGTAGCTGCCGTGGGCGTCGGCTACGCCGCAGGCCGGTGGCGACCACCAGAAGGAGCGGTAGTAGGCCTTGCGGTAGTAGTAGCAGGTGAGGCGGAAGCCGAGCGGGAAGATGAGGATGAGCAGCGCCGGCGAATAGTTCCAGAACGGCAGGGTGCCGAAGGTGTGGCTGCCCGGGACACAGCTGTTGGCGATGCAGGGGGAGTAGAAGGGCGAGATCAGGTCGCGGTGCAGGCTCGGGCCGGCGTAGTAGTCCTTGCCGACGAAGGCGGCCCACGTCGAGTAGACGACGAAGGCGGTCAGCACCGCCACGGTGACCACCGGCTCCACCCACCAGAAGTCGGTGCGCAGCGTGGGCTTGTCCGGCCCGCCCCTCGTCCCGATGGCGACAGCCGTGGCGCTCGGACTCTCGGCCGTCGTCGTCACTCGCACCTCCTCAGGCCCGGCCCAGGGGCCGCGGCCGCCAAATCATCAGGCCACGCCGGGCCGGGCGCAAGTTGCGCCGGCCCGTCGGTGTGAAGATACGGCCGCTTCGATCGGCACGTCAAAGACATAATCAGTATGAAGATCAGAGCGATAAGCTCTGATCGATGCAGCTGCACCAGCTGGCGTACGCGTTGGCCGTGGCCGAGGAGGAGAGCTTCACCCGGGCCGCCGACCGCCTGCACCTGGCCCAGCCCTCGCTGTCGCGCCAGGTGCGCCTGCTCGAGCACGAGCTGGGCGTGGTGCTCTTCAACCGGGGACCGGGTCAGGGCCCGGTCACGCTGACGCCGGACGGGTCGGCGCTGCTGCCCTTCATGCAGCGGGTGCTGGCCGACGTGGAGGCCACCGGGGCCGAGGCGCGGGCGCTGTCGGGCATGGTGCGGGGGCGCCTGGCCGTGGGGGCCACGCCGAGCCTGGTGACGTCGGTGCTGGCGCCGGCCCTGGTGTCCTTCCACGCCTCGTACCCGGGCATCGACCTGTCGGTGGTGGAGGCCGGCTCGCACCAGCTGGTGCCCCAGGTGGCGGCGGGCGAGGTCGACCTGGCCCTGGTGGTGGAGCCGGTGACCGATCCGCTGGTGGTGACGGTTCCCCTGTTCGACGATCCCCTGGTGCTGGCCACGGCGCCGGGGTCGGCGCTGGCCGGCCGCCGCCGGGTGGGGGTGCGCGACCTCGACGGACTGGACCTGGTGATGTTCCGCGAGGGCTACGACCTGCGGGCGGTCACCCTGGAGGCGTGCGCCGCGGCCGGGGTGTCGCCCCGCCTGGTGAGCGAGGGGGGCGAGATGGCCGGCGTGCTGGCCTTCGTGGCGGCCGGGTTGGGGGCGGCCGTGGTGCCGGCCATCGCCCTGCCGAGTGACGGTTCGCTGGTCGGGGTGCCCTTCTCGGCGCCCGGGCTGCGGCGGACGGTGGCCCTGGCGCAGCGGGGCGACCGGGCTTTGGCGCGGCCGGCACGGGCGTTGGCCGACCAGCTGGTGGCGCAGCATGCGGTGGCACAGCATGCGGTCGGGCCGGCGCGGGTTTCGCTCGATCCGGGGCCAGGGCCGGGGCCGGGTCCGGGTCCGGGTCCGGGTCCGGGTCCGGGTCCGGGTCCGACCCGGCTCCCAGTCGGAAGGCCGGGGTCTCCGTTTGAAAACGCTGCACCGGCACGTTTACCCTGCGCGGACGCTGCCGCTGCACCGTGCCGTGAGGCGTCGCCGGGCTCGCGCCGTGTCGGCGGCGCGACGAGGGCTTTTCGTCCCGAGCACGTGCGTCGTCCGCGCCTCGTCGACTGATCGGCCGCCCTTCCGAGGCGGCGATCACACGGGTGTGGCCACCAACCCGGCCGCGCCCGACCTGAACCTTGCGGCGTAGGCTTCGGTCATGGACGGCCCTTCCCCGCACTTCGATCCCTCTGTCACGCCCGACCCCGCCGGTCTCAAGCCCCCGGCGGACCTGCCCACTTCGTTGGCCGACCTGCGCGCCAGCGGCTGGGAGTCGGTGTCGGTGGCCGAGGAGATGCGACGCAACACGGCCAAGGCCATCGCGTCCGGCCGTTCGATCGTGCCCGGGGTGTTGGGCTTCGAGGAGACTGTCATCCCACAGCTCGAGAACGCCATCCTGGCCGGCCACGACATGATCCTCCTGGGTGAGCGTGGTCAGGCCAAGAGCCGCGTCATCCGCTCCCTCGTCGGCCTGCTCGACGAGTGGTTGCCCATCGTCGGCGGCTCCGAAATCAACGACGACCCCTACCACCCCGTCTCGCGCTACGCCATCGACCGCGTCGAGGAGCTGGGCGAGGCCACGCCGATCGACTGGGCCCACCGCTCGCAGCGTTACGGCGAGAAGCTGGCCACCCCCGACACCTCCATGGCCGACCTCATCGGCGAGGTCGACCCGATCAAGATCGCCGAGGGCCGTTATCTGAGCGACGAGCTGGCACTCCACTACGGCCTCATCCCGCGGGTCAACCGCGGCATCTTCGCCATCAACGAGCTGCCCGATCTCTCCGAGCGCATCCAGGTCGGGCTGCTCAACATTCTCGAAGAGCGCGACGTGCAGATCCGGGGCCACCGCATCCGCCTGCCCCTCGACATCATGTTGGTGGCCACGGCCAACCCGGAGGACTACACCAACCGCGGCCGCATCATCACCCCGCTCAAGGACCGCTTCGGGGCGCAGATCCGCACGCACTACCCCTTCGAGACCCAGACCGAAGTCAAGATCATGGAGCAGGAGGCGGACCTGCCCACGGCCGGCGTGCCCGTCAGCGTGCCCCCCTTCATGAAGGAGGTGATCGCCGAGGTCTCCCAGCTGGCCCGGCGCAGTACCCACCTGAACCAGCGCAGCGGCGTGTCGGTCCGGCTCTCCATCGCCAACTACGAGACGCTGGTGGCCTCCGCCGTCCGCCGCGCCCTGCGCACGGGCGAGCCGGTGGCGGTGCCCCGCATCAGCGACCTGGCGTCGCTGGTGCCCTCCACCCAGGGCAAAATCGAGGTCGAGGCCATGGAGGAGGGCCACGAGGACGAGGTGGTGGCCCAGCTGGTGGCCGCGGCCACGCTGTCGGTCTTCCGCCGCCGCGTCACCCTCGACGACCCGCAGTCGATCGTCGCCGCCTTCCACGACCAGGTCGTGGTGCACGTGGGCGACGACCTGCCCTCGTCGGCCTACCTGGCCGTGCTAGCCGACATCCCCGAGCTCGAGCCGGCGACGCGCAAGCTGGCCGGCCCCGAGGCGGCCGACTCCGAGTCGCCGGCGCTCATGGCCAGCTCCATGGAATTCCTCCTCGAAGGGCTGCACCTGACCAAGCGCCTGAACAAGGATGCCTCGGGTGCCCGCGCGCTCTACCGCGGACGCAAGTAGGAGACGGACAGGGGTGGCACGGTGAGCGTCAGCTACGACTACTCGGAATGGGACGGCACCCAGGCGTTCGCCGACCTCGATCCCGACGACCTGCTGGCCGGCCTGACCGACGACCTCTTGGCCGGCGGTGATCTCGACGACGCGCTGCGCCGGCTGCTGCGTTCGGGTTTCCGCACGGCCGACGGCGAGCAGGTGGCCGGGCTGCGCGACCTGCTCGACCAGCTGCGCCGGCGCCGGGCCGAAATGCTGGCCGAAGGCGATCCCGACGGTCGCATGGCCGAGCTGACGCGCCAGCTCGACGAAATTGAGCAGGACGAGCGAGCGGCCATCGACGAGCTGGTCGAGGATGCGCGCACAAGCGGAGACCAGCGCCGCACTGAGGTGACCGACGACGTCGCCACCGAGCGCCGCATGGCCCTCGACCTCCAGCCCGACGACCCGGCCGGCCGCATCAGCTCGCTGCAGCACTACGACTTCGTGTCGAGCGAGGCGCGGGAACGCTTCGAGGAGCTGGTCGAGGAGTTGCGGCGCGAAATGGCCGACACCTTCTTCGAGGGTGCCTCCGACGCACTGTCCAACATGAGCCCCGAGCAGATGCAACGCATGCGCGACGCCTACGACGCCCTCAACAAAATGCTCGAGCAGCGCGAGGCCGGCGAGGACATCGACCCCAGCTTCGAGGAATTCATGGACACGTTCGGGGACATGTTCCCCGGCAGCCCGCAGACGCTCGACGAGCTGCTCGAGCAGTTGGCCGAGCGCATGGCGGCCGCCCAGGCGGTGTGGAACTCCCTGTCCCCGGAGCAGCGAGCCCAGCTGAGCCAGCTCATGGAGGCCGTGCTCGAGGACATGGACCTGCGCTGGCAGGTCGAGCGCCTGGCCCAGAACCTCCAGCGCGCCTTCCCCGAGGCCGGCTGGCAGCAGAGCTACGACTTCAACGGCGAGGGTCCGATGCCGCTCAACCGGGCCACCGACCTGGCGACGCAGCTGAGCCAGCTCGACCGCATGGAGGAGGTGCTCCAGTCCGCCTCGAGCCCGGCCGCCCTGGGCGAGATCGACCTCGACCAGGTCAAGAACCACATGGGCGAGGACGCCGCCCGGGCGCTGGACCGCCTGGCCAACCTGACCAAGTCGCTGGCCGACGCGGGGTTGATCGAGCAGCAGGGCGGGCGCATCGAGCTGACCCCGCTCGGCGTGCGCCGCCTGGGCCAGAAGGCGCTGACCGATCTCTTCGGGCAGATCAACAAGGACCGCATCGGCGACCACTCGACCGTGCGGACGGGCTCCGGGCACGACCGCGAGGAGACGACCAAGGCCTACGAGTACGGCGACCCGCTGAACCTGCACCTCTCGACCACGGTGCACAACGCGGTGCGCCGTGGTGGCTCGGGAGTCCCGGTGCGCCTCAAGCCCGAGGACTTCGAGGTGGTCGAGGTCGAGGCGCTGTCGCGCTCGGCCACGGTGCTCTGCGTGGACCTGTCCATGTCGATGCCGATGCGCGACAACTTCGTGCCGGCCAAGCGCATGGCCATGGCGCTGCAGACCTTGATCTCGTCGAAGTTCCCGCGCGACTACCTGGGCATCGTCGGGTTCTCCGAGGTGGCCCGCGAAATCCGGGCCGACGAGGTGCCCACGGCCATGTGGGACTACGTCTACGGCACCAACCTGCAGCACGCGCTGGCGCTGTCGCGGCGCATGCTGGCCCACCAGCACGGGACCAAGCAGATCATTGTGGTGACCGACGGTGAGCCGACGGCGCACGTCGACGACTACGGCGAGGTCTTCTTCAACTACCCGCCGGTGCCCGAGACCCTGCGCCGCACCATGGCCGAGGTCATCCGTTGCACCCGGGCCGGCATTGTGATCAACACGTTCGCCCTCGACCTCCAGCGCACCCACTACCCCTTCGTGGAGCAGATCGCCCGAGTCAACGGCGGCCGCACCTTCTACACCACGCCCGACGCCCTGGGTGGCTACGTGCTGGTCGACTTCCTCCAGCACCGTCGGGTGCTCCGCCCCGCCGGGTAGGGCGACCGTCTTCCGCCGGCCGGTACGGCCGGCGTCGCCCGCTCACGCGCCCTGCAGGTCCCGGCGGGCGAAGGCGGCCGCGCCGACGAGCGCGCCGACGACGCCGCAGGCGGCCAACCCGCCCACCTGCGCCCAGTCGACCGGCACGGCCGGGGCCGACGCCATGTGGTGGAAGAGCGAGGTGTCGAGCAGCCACCTGCTGAGCGCCCCGATGCCGCCGACGAGCTCGATCAAAAGCGACCAGCCCAACACGACGTAGACGCCGGCCGGGGCGGCGCGGGGCCACAGGCCGATGAGGAGCGCGCCGAAGCCAAGCAGGAACACCGCCGGCGCCGCGGTGCTGACGCCGGCGGCCAGCAGTTGGCCCAGGCCGGCGCCGGTGTGCTGGGCGGCTGCGCCCAGCCAGGTGAAGAAGCCGGCGGCCACCCCGCTGAGGACGACGAGGACGAGCGCCAGGGCCAGGCGGGTGGCGAGCCAGCGCGTGCGGGACAGGGGCCGGACGACCAGGTGGTCGAGCCGGCCCTCGGACTCCTCGGTGCGGGCCGCGCCGATATGGCCGGCGGCCACGAAGGAGACCAGGACGGCCAGCATGAGGAAGGCCACGCCCAGATAGGCGGCCACGCCGCCGCCGGTGGCACCGAGCTTGTCGAAGACGTCCTGCACGGACGAGCCGGACAGCGTGCTGCCCGCCGCCTTGGCTACCGACCCGAGAAGCAGCCCGGTCGCCGCCACGGCCAGCAGCCAGCTGACGGCCGTGCCCCGGAGGAGGCGCAGGCTCAGGCCGGCCTGCCCGCCGAGCAGGCGCAGGCGGGGCGCGCGGTGGGAGCGGTCGGGCACCAGGCCGGCCCCGACGTCGCGCCGCCCGGCCAGCCAGACGCAGAGCGCGCTGAGCACGGCGGTGAAGGCGGCGATCGGCACCAGCGGCCAGGGGTCGTTCGACGTCAGTGGCGCCAGGTGCTCCACCCAGCCGAGCGGGGAGAGCCAGGTCAGCCAATTGAGCCCGATGCCGGCGTCGCCCACCATGCGCAGTCCGTAGCTGACGCCCAGCACGACAGCGCCGTAGCCGGCGGCCATCCGGCGGGTCGGCGCCAGCTGGCTGGCGACCGCGCCGACGGCCAGGAACATCAGCGCCGGGCTGGCCAGGGCCAAGGCGAGAAACAGCGCCGATCCGCCGGCGATGTCCACCCGCGCCGACAGGCCGGCCAACGCGGCAATGACGGCCGTCACCGCCCACAGCGCGACGGCGGCGGCGCCCAGCCCGGCCAGGGCCTGCGCCGTGGCACCTCGCCGGGTGGTCTGGCCGGCCAGCAGCAGGTCCCACCGGCCGGCGTCCTCCTCGCCGCGCAAGAGGCGCGAGCTGGTCAGCAGGCCCCACACCGCGCCGATGATCATCACCGTCATGGAGACCTTGAACACGGTGAAGCCACCCACGGTGTTCAGCGCCGGCGCCGGCCCGAACAGCGCGATGGTCGCCTTGTTGTCGCCGAAGGCCGCCGCCAGCCGGTCGCGCTGGGCCGGCGTCTTGTAGATGCTCGTGTAGCTCCACGCTGCGGAGGCCACGAAGGCGCCGAAGACGTAGCCCCACAGCACGCCCGAGCGCCCGGCGGCGCCCGCGGTGCGGCGGGCCACCACCGTGGCCGGCCGGCGGCCGTAGGCGGTCGCCGGCAGCAGCGCGAGCTCACCGGCGGCCATCGGCACCCCCGGGCGAGGCGTCGCCGTAGTGGCTGAGGAACAGCTCCTCGAGCGAGGGCTCGCGGCTCAGGAGCGTGGTGACGTCGGTCGGGGCCAGCTCGCGCACGAGCGGTGCCACCGGGCCGCGCAGCTCGAGGTGGACGCCGTGCCCCTGCGTGTGCACGTCGCTCACCCCGGGCACGGCGGAGAGGTCGGGCGGGGTTCCGGCGAAGGTGGCGTCGACCGAGACGGCGGAGAGGTGGCGTAGCTCGTCGAGCGTGCCGAGCTCGGCCAGCCGGCCGGCGCGCAGAATGGCTACCCGGTCGCACAGGGCCTCGACTTCACTGAGGATGTGCGAGGACAGGAACGCGCTCTGGCCCCGCGTCTTGGCCTCGTGCACGCAGTCGCGGAAGACCTGTTCCATGAGCGGGTCGAGCCCCGAGGTCGGCTCGTCGAGGATCAGCAGGTCGGCCCGCGTCATCAGCGCGGCGATCAGCACCACCTTCTGGCGGTTGCCCTTCGAGTAGGCCCGCACCTTCTTGGAAGGGTCGAGCGTGAAGCGCTCCACCAGCTCGTCGCGGTAGGCGGTGTCGACCCGGCCCTGGACCTGGCCGAGGACGTGCAGGGTTTCCTCGCCGGTGAGGCGGGGCCACAGGTTGGCCTCGCCGGGGACGAAGGCGAGCCGGCGGTGCGCCTCGACGGTCTGGCGCTGGGCGTCGAGGCCGAACAGGGTGGCGCGGCCAGCGCTGGGGCGCAGCAGTCCGAGCAGCAGGCGGATGGTCGTGGTCTTGCCCGCCCCGTTGGGGCCCAGACAGCCCATGACCTCACCCGGGCCCACCTCGATGGTGAGGTCGTCCAGGGCGGCCAGGCGCCCGAACCGCTTGGTCAGACCTTCCGTGCTGATGGCGCTCTCGGTCACCGCCGGCTCCCTTCGTCAGGCTGCAATCCCCGAAATTCCCGCCCATCCCGCACACCGTGCGTCGGAATCCCAGTTGAACTGGGAATTCGCGCACTTATCCACACCCCCTCAAGGGCGGGGAACACACGTTTCGTGCCCCCATCGGATTTTTGGGCCTTGCGCACGGGCTGGAGGGTGGTCAAAGATGCACTACATCGTTGTAACTACAACAGTGCCACCTGAGGTGAAGAAGGGGGGCGAACCAAGATGCCAGTGGACATAGTCACCACGCTCTACGGTCGCCAGGAACGAAGTTGGCAACTACAGGCGAACTGCATGGGCGTCGACCCGGATCTGTTCTTCCCGGAGCGCGGCGCCTCCACCAGAGAGGCCAAGGAAGTCTGCCGGGGTTGCGTCGTGCGCGAGGACTGCCTCGAGTACGCGCTGGCCAACGGTGAGAAGTTCGGCATCTGGGGCGGCATGAGCGAGCGGGAGCGGCGCCGGCTGCGCCGGGCCCGGGCCATGGCTCGCCGCGACATCGCCAGCGCCTCCTAGCCGACCTCTGCGGGAACCAACCCCGGCGTAACCGACCGGCTCGGTTCCGGGGGCCGGCCCCGGGGCCACCAGCCCGGCCCCGCCGGGCGTGCACGGCGGCGGTCGGGGTTGTCGTCGGCCGTCGGGATGGAGACACCTTTCGCGGGAACCCGGGGGTGGACCACGGCGCCCGGCCTCCCACCATGCGGCATGCTGGTGAGGAGGTTCCGGGCGACGAGGAGGACACGTGGTTCCCAAGCTGGCTGAAGGCCTGCGGGTCGTGGATGCCGACTCGCACATGACCGAGCGTCACGACCTGTTCACCGAGCGGGCGCCCAAGGGGTACGAGGACAGGGTGCCCCACGTCGAGCGCATCGACGGGGTCGACACGTGGGTCATCGAAGGGCATCCGTTCGGCAAGGCGGGCTCGGGCGGCACCATCGACCACGACGGCCACAAGCACCCCTTCGCAGACTCCCAGGGCGGGACGTGGGGGATCGGCGACGTGCACCCGGCGGCGTGGGACCCCAAGGAGCGGCTCCGCCTGATGGACGAGCTCGGCATCGACGCGCAGGTGCTGTACCCGAACTCCATGGGCCTCGGCGGGCAGAACCTCTCCAACACCGTCGAGGACAAGACCATCGTGCAGCTCTGCATCGAGCTCTACAACGACGCCATGGCGGAGGTGCAGGAGGAGTCGGGCCACCGGCTGCTGCCGATGCCGATCATGCCGGCCTGGGACATCGAGGCCTGCGTGCGCGAGGCGCAGCGCTGCGCCGCCATGGGCTACCGGGGCGTGAACATGACGGCCGACCCGCAGGACTCGGGGTCGCCGGATCTGGGCGACCCGGCCTGGGACCCCTTCTGGGAGGTGTGCGCCGGCATGGGCCTGCCGGTGCACTTCCACATCGGCGCCAGCCAGACCGCGCTCACCTACTTCGGGACGACGTTCTGGCCGAGCCAGGACGACTACGTGAAGCCGGCCATCGGCGGCGCGTCGCTGTTCCAGAACAACTCGCGGGTGCTCCTCAACAGCGCGTACTCGGGCATGTTCGACCGCCACCCCGGCCTCAAGATGGTCTCGGTCGAGAGCGGCATCGGCTGGGTGCCCTTCATGCTCGAGGCCATGGACTACGAGCTGGAGGAGAACGCGCCGGAGTGGTTCCACAAATTGGCGAAGCTGCCGTCGGAGTACTTCCGCGACAACTGGTACGCCACGTTCTGGTTCGAGACCGGCCGCGGCGACCTGCAGCACCTGATCGACGCCGTCGGCGAGGACAACGTCATGTTCGAGACCGACTTCCCGCACCCGACCTGCCTGCACCCGAGCCCGCTCGACATGGTGCGCGAGAAGATCGCCACGCTGCGGCCCGAGACGCAGCGCAAGGTGATGGGAGAGAACGCCGCTCGGCTCTACCGGCTGTAGCGCCGTCGGGTCGCCGGCGCGGCAGTACGGAGCGGGGCGGACGCTCAGCAGGCGAGGCGGGCCTCCACGGTCGCCGCCTCGGACAGCCCGAGCTCGGTCCAGCGAGCCCGGGGGACGTGGGCCAACAGGGCCGCGGGAAGGAGCCCGACCAGCTCGGCGCCCTCGACGGCGCCCCCGGCTTCGTCGACCAGTGCGGCCACCGCGTCGTAGAGCCGTTGCGGTCCGAAGTGGAACGGGTCGAGCAGGTTGCACGAGACCTGGGCCCGTGCGCCCACGGCGAGGCCGAGCGCGCGCACCTGCGGTGAGCGCACGGCGGGGGCGACCCGGCGTGCCAGCTCGGGCGAGGACACCCAGACGTTGTAGGCCACGAGCACCGGCCGCGCCCCCACTGCGGTGGCGCCCGCCGTCGGGTGCGGCCGGGCAGGACCCGCGTCGGGGGCGAGACCGCCGGTGGCCGGGTCGCCGAAGGCGTGGCGGCGGATGTCCGGCAGGCTCCGGGTCCCTCCGCCGGGAAGAGGCCCGTAGAGGAAGCTCGGCACGCCCAGGTCGGCGGCCAACCAGCGCGGCGAAGTCGTCGCGCAAGGCGGTGGCGCGCGTGAGGTCGTCGGGCGGCGGGCCACCGGGCAGGTAGGGGACGAAGGGCACGACGTCGAGCACACCCAGGCGCGGATGGGCGCCGGCGTGGGTGCGCAGGTCGAGGCGCGCCACGGCGGCGCCGGCCAGGGCCCGGGCGGCGCCGGCCACCTCGTCGGGCCGGCCGGCCAGGGTCAGGACGGACCGGTGGTGGTCGGGGTCGCGGTGCAGATGGAGGAGCGCCGGCCCGGCGGCCGCGGCCAGGTCGGCGAGTGTGGCCTCGTCACGGCCCTCGCTGACGTTGACCACGCACTCGAAGCACTCGGCGACGGCGGGCACGGGGCCAGCGTGGCACGCCCGCGGCGCGCCGGCACCCGGGGGAAGAGTATGGAGGGGTGGGCGCCGGCGGGGCCGTTGGCGGCCCCTTGGTTACTTGACCGTGACCGCGTGGGAGAGCCGGCGGCGGCGCAGAATGCGGCGGCGCTCACGCTCGGAGGCGCCGCCCCACACGCCGTGGTCGATGTGGTTCGCGAGCGCGTACTCCAGGCAGGCCTCGGACACCGCGCACTCGGCGCAGATGCGCTGGGCCACCAGCACGCCCATCCCGTCACTCGGGAAGAAGGTGTCGGGAGCAACCTCCTTGCACTTGCCCCGGGCCATCCAATCGGTATTCATCGCTCGACTCCCTTTCCACGTACCATTTTACGGGAGTGGCCCGGCATTTTGGTTAGGAAGATCGTAAGATTTTCGACCCGGAAAGCGGGTTTGACCTGCGGTAATGCTGTTGCAGGTCTGAAGGCTACGCTGGCGCCGGGCGCTCATCGGGAGCGCATCGTGATCGCGTGTGCTGGTGGCGGCAGGACTGGTGGCGCTAGGAGGTGTCATGGCCCCGGAGACCGAGGACGAAGTCGTCGAAGAAGGTGAGCTGGTCGAGCCCATCGGGCACGTGCGGGTGGTGTATCTCGGGCCGGTGGCCCCGCACTGGGAGGTGCAGTCCGACTACGGCCCGGCCGACGTGATCGAGCAGTTCAGGGAGCGTGTCCTGGCCCGGCTGGTGCTGCTCCCCCCGCACGACCCCCAGTTCCGCCGCAACAGCGAGCGCGTCGTGCGCGACGCCGAGCGGGAGCAGCTGGCACTGGAGTGGGTGCTCGACTACGGGGACGAGGGCTAGGGACAGAGCCGGGCGGCACCGCAGCCCTCGGGCGGCCCGCCGGGCCGTATCCGGGGCCGGATCGGACGTTCGGGCAGGCCGACGGTCGTTGCACCCATACTGCATCCCAGGTGCGACGAGTCGGAGACCCCCCCGCAGTAGACAATGCGGCGTTGGAGCGCTGCGGGCAGCGGAGCCTGCGGCCAGGGGGAGGCAACAACGTGGGACTGTTCACGATGGACGATGCGCCGATCGTGCGGGAGATCCGGGCGCTCAGCGGCGAGTTGACCGACGACGAGGCGGCGCTGGTGCGGGCGTTGACGCCGCCCGCCCTGATGGGCAAGCGCCTGGCCGAGCACCGCATGGAGCTGGTCGGCTTGCTCGAGACCATCCGCTCGGACGAGGCCACGGCCGACTACGTCTACGCCATCGCCCCGACGTGGGACGGCACCATCGAGTCGCTCCTGGTGGGCGCCCAGGTGACCACCATGTTCGCCAATCACCAGCTCGAGCGGCTGCAGGAAGTGGCCGCCTGACCTTCATCGCCAGCTTTTCCTGACCGGGGCCGGCCGGCGCCGACCCTGCCTCTACAGCACGCAGCACGAACCGACCGGGAGGGCTCCAGCCTCCCGGTCGGTGCGCGTCCGGGACCTTGACGGCGGTACCCGAATTGCGTTCTAATCTCCTAATGGCATTAGGAACACTGCTGGTGCCGGTGGACCGGAAGGCGCGGCGGCACGAGGCGGCCCGGGCGGAGATCGTGGCGGCGGCCTGGGTGCTGGTGCGCCAGGTCGGGTTGGGCGGGCTGTCGCTGAAGGACCTGGCGGCGGCCGTGGGGATGCGGGCGCCCTCGCTCTACTCCTACTTCGACTCGAAGCACGCCATCTACGACGCCATGTTCAAGCAGGGCTGGGAGCAGATGGCCGCCCGGGACGACATCCTCGACGACACCCCCGGCCCCGCTGCCTTCAAGGCGCGCGTGCGGGCCTTCCTCTCCTTCTGCACCGAGGACCCGGCCCGCTACCAGCTGCTGTTCCAGCGCACCTTGCCCGGGTTCACCCCGTCGGCCGAGTCGTACGCCGTGGCCGTGCAGGTCCTGGACCGGGCCTATCGGGGGCTGGCGGCCAACGGCATCACCTCGCCGGCGCACCGCGACCTCTACACGTCGTGGACCTCGGGCCTGGCCGACCAGCAGATCGCCAACGACCCCGGGGGCGACCGCTGGGTGCGCCTGGCCGACGAGGCCTCGGACATGTTCCTGGCCCACGTGCTGCCGCGGGGCGGAGGGGGCTCCGGGCGCGCGCAGACGACAAAGGAAAGGTGACCGCCATGAACCTCACTCTGGCTTCGGATCTCCGCCTGCCCGGGCACGCGGATGCGATGGCACTGGCGAGCACCGAGTACGACCGGCTGGTCGTGCTCGCCCGCGACCTGCACGGCGACGACTGGTCCCGGCCAACCGACTGCTCCCTCTGGGACGTGCGGGCGTTGCTCGCCCACAACCTGGGCAACATGGAGTCGAACGCGTCGCTGCGCGTGATGGCGCACCAGATCACCACGGCCAAGAAGCGGGCCAAGGCGGCGGGCACCCAAATGATCGACGAGCTGACCGCGCTGCAGGTGGCCGAGCGGGCCGACCTGGCGCCCGACGAGCTGGTGCGCCGGCTGGCCGCAGTGGCGGGACCGGCGCTGGCCGGGCGGCGTCGGGTCCCCGCCCCCCTACGGCGGCTGGTGCGCCTGGAGGCGCCGCCCCCGCTGACGTCGATGACGCTCGGCTACCTGAACGACGACGTGTACACGCGTGATGTGTGGATGCACCGCGTCGACCTCTGCCGGGCCACGGGCCGCGACGTCTCCGTGGACGGCGACCACGACCGTCGGGTGGTGGCTGCCATCGTGTGCGACTGGGCCGCCGGCCATGGGGCGGACTTCGACCTCACGTTGGAAGGCCCGGCCGGCGGGGCCTACCGCCGGGGCGAGGGCGGGGAGGACCTGCAGCTCGACGCGGTGGAGTTCTGCCGCATTGTGTCGGGGCGCCACCCGGCGGCGGCCACCGGCCTGCTGGCCACGAGCGTGCTGTTCTGAGCGGTCAGTCGAGGAGGCCGATGCGGGCCAGCCACAGCCCGGGCGCGTCGACCTCGGCCGGCGTGGGCAGGTCGAGCTCGTCGGACCACAGGCGGGTCAGGGCGTCGGCACCCTTGCGCTCGATGACCCCGTTGACGAAGGCGCGGCCGCGGTCGACCTCGTCCCGGCCCACGTTGAGCCCGAAGAGGCCGGCGAAGGCCTGCTCGCCCTTGCCCTCCTCGATCCGGTAGCGGTACCAGGCCTCGCGCAGCGCGGCCGGCTGTGAGGTGAGCGTCTCGGCGATGGTCGAGGTGACGTGGTCGACGTAGGCGCCGATGGCGGTCGTCTGCGCGGTGAGCGCGCTCGAGATGCTGCGCTGCTCGGGGCTGATGAGGTCCGACAGCAGCGCCTCGGGGTCGCCCAGGGCGTCCTCGAGCGAGGTGCCGTCGCCGATGCCCTCGCCGAGCCGCTCCACGATGGAGCGCTGCGCCGTGGCAGCGTGCGCGGCGGCGTCGCCCAGCAGCGTCGTCAGGCTGGAGCGCACCCCAGGCCGGGTGAGCACGGCGTGCATGGTGAGCTCCCGCAGGCAGACCCAGAGCTGCACCTCCTGGAGCGGCAGGGTCCAGTCATCGGCGAAGCGCGCCACGTTGCCGGGGACCAGCAACAGGGTGGACGACTCGGGCCAAGGCAGGGGCAGCGCGTACTGGCCGAAGGCGCGCCGGGCCAGGTGCCCGGCGGCCGAGCCGAACTGCATGCCGAGGAAGACCGGGCCGAGCGTGAGGGCGAACTGGCTCAGGAGCCCGGCCATCCCGCCGGCGCCATCGGGGTCCAGCTCGCTCAGGTCCAGGGCAGTGGGCACGGCCGCGGCGCCCTGCTGCTGCGCCTCGATCATCGACTTGAGGGTCGGCCGGTAGGCCTCGAGCACACGGAAGGACCACTGCCCGGGGCCGACGGCGTCGAAGGACACGCCGCCGGTCGGGGAGGCCGTCGCCGTGATGCCGGTGGCGTCGGCCACGTGCAGCTCGGCCACCCGGGCCAGCTCCTCGAAGGCGATGCGCACGAGGGGGTCCGGGTTCTCGTCCTGCCCGTCGTCGGTGGCGACGCCGAAGGCCAAGGTGCGGGCGGCCTCGAACCAGCTGTCCCCGGCTCCGGGCCCCGACCCGATGACCTTCATCAGGTCCCCGAGCAGGCCCCCCATCGGGTTGTCGGGATCGTTGGAACCGAACATGCTCACCCTCGCATGCTACGAGGAGCTGCCGAGGGTCAGGTCCACGACCTTGACTCCCGAGGGGCCCTGGACCGAGACGGCGACGGCCGTCCCCGGGGCCAGGACGTAGAGGCGGGCCCGCAGCTCGGCCATGGTGCGCACCGGCAGCGCATTGAGGGCGACGATGACCTGGCCGGCCTGGAGGTGGCCGGCGGCCGGGCCGTTCGGGTCGACGGAGGCGACCTTGGCGCCGGTGCCGTTGCCGGCGTCGGTGCCCGAGACGCCGAGCCAGCCGTGCACCACCTTGTCGCCTGAACGCAGGTCGTCAGCCACGCCGACCACCAGCACGGTGGGCAGGAACATCACGCCGGACGAGCTCCCCGGCACGGGCTGGTAGAGGATCCCGAGCACGTCGCCGGCGCTGTTGAGCAGCGGGCTGCCGGCGGCGGCGGAGGAGGACGAGGAGTCGATGGCCGGCATGCCGTCGGCCGGGCCGCTCGGGATGGCGGTGCCGACGCTCGTGACCGAGCCCGGGGTGCAGTGCAGCACCAGCGCGCCGCCCGCGGGCACCAGGGTCAAGGTGAGGTCGGGTGTGCCCCCGCTCAGCCCGACGTCGTCGGAGAAGGGCGCCACGGGCACGTTCTCGGGCACGTTCACGAGCGCGATGTCAGAGGCGCTGTCGGTGCCGACCACCGAGGCCTCTTCGAGCTGGCCGCCCGGGCCGACCAGGTCGAGGCGGCGCAGCCCGCTGAGCACGTCGGCCGTGGTGGCGACCATGCCCCCCTCGGCGACCGCGACCCCGATGAGCGTGGCCGTGCCGTGCGCCGTCACCGCCCTGAGCTCGACGATGGAGTGGCCGGTGGCCGCGGCCGCCGCCGGCACGGCGTTCTGGGCGCCGGGCAGCGTCGAGATGGGCGCCGCTGCGGTGTCGCGGGTGGTGGCGGTCAGCGGGTGGTCCGAGGCGGGCGACAGCAAAATGACGAGCCAGGCCACGGCGGCCATGAGCGCCACCGCTCCGACCAGGATCATGGCCGCGTTGCGCCAGGGATGGCGCGCCGGGGGTTTGATGAGGAGGGGGGCGGCTGGGCCGCCCGCACTCGGCGTTGCCACCTCGCTCGGGTGCCGCCACAGGCGGTCGTCGGGGTCGATCCAGCCGCGCAACGCGGCGTCGGCGTCGTCGCTCCCGGTGCTCTCGTCGTCGGCTCCCGGCTCGCCCTCCTGGGGCTCCTCGGGCTCCTCGGGCGGCTCGCTCACCTGGGCGAGGCTACCGAGATCGGCCCGGGAAGTGCCGTCGCGCCACGGGTCGGCCGTACCATGAGGCCCTCATGTCCCGGGACCTGGCCATCGACCTCGGCACGGCCAACACGCTGGTCTACGCCAAGGGGAAGGGCCTGGTGCTCAACGAGCCGACGGTGGTCGCGCTCGATTCGCGCAGCCGCGAGGTGCTGGCCATCGGGACGGACGCCTGGCAGATGATCGGGCGTACGCCCGGCTACATCGTGGCGGAGCGGCCGTTGCGCGGCGGCGCCATCACCGACTTCGAGGTGACCGAGCGCATGCTGTCGGTTCTCTTGAGGCGGGTCGGGGTGAGCCGCATCAACCGGCCCAAGGTGCTGATCTGCGTGCCGTCGGCCATCACGGCGGTGGAACGACGGGCGGTCAAGGAGGCGGCACGGCGCGCCGGAGCGTCGGCCTCCTTCCTGATTGAGCAGCCGATGGCGGCCGCCATCGGGGCCGGGCTCTCCATCCACGAGCCCGTGGGCAACATGGTGGTCGACGTGGGCGGGGGCACGGCCGAAATGGCCGTGATATCGCTCGGCGGCGTGGTGGCCGTGGAGGCGCTGCGCTGCGGGGGCTTCGACTTCGACGCGTCGATTCAGAGCTACGTGCGCCAGGTCTACGGCATCGCCATCGGGGAGCGCACGGCCGAGGCGGTCAAGATGGCCATCGGGTCGGGCCACCCCTACGAGGGCGAGCAGCAGGCGGAGATCCGCGGGCGCGAGGTGTCGACCGGGCGCCCGCGCGCCGTCGTGCTCTCCCCGCGGGAGGTGCGCGACGCGCTGGAGGACAACGTGGCGTCGGTGATCCACGCCGCCGCCGAGTGCCTGGGCGAGGCACCCCCCGAGTTGGCCCAGGACATCATGTTCCAGGGCATCCACCTCACCGGTGGGGCGCGCTGCTGCGGGGGATGACCCAGCGGCTGGCCGACGCCACGGCGGTCCCGGTGCACCTGGTGGACACCCCGCTCGAGTGCGTGGTGCAGGGGGCGGGGGTGTGCCTGGAGTCCTTCGACAAACTGCGAAGGCTCTTCACCCAGGACGATTACGCGCGCCTCACACGTCCTCGAGGAGCTCCTCGGCCGCCTGGCGCACCTGCCAGTCGCGGTCCTCGGCCGCCCGGCGCAGGGCCGGCTCCACCCGAGGGTCGTCGAAGCCGGCCAGCGCCACGGTGGCGCGCCGCCGCACGGTCGGCTTGTCGCCCAGGGCGGCGAGCACGGCGCCCAGCCCCGCCGGGTCGCCGAGGGCGCCCAGCGCGGCGACCGCCGCCTCGCGGCAACGGGTGTCGTCGTGGCCAGTGGCCATGGCGGCCAGCGCCGCCACGGCCGGCCGGTAGCGGCGCTCGGCCAGGTACCAGGCGGCGCCGACGGCGACGAGCGGGTCGGGGTCGTCGAGGGCCACGACCAGGGCCGCGGGCAGCGCCGAGCGGGAGCCGGGCCCGCGCACGGCCAGGGCAGTCTCGACGGCCCGGCGGCGCACCGCGGCCGGGCCGTCGGCGAGCGCCGCGGTGACGTCGGCGGTGCCCAGCTCACCCAGTCGGGCCAGCGCGCCCAGCGCCGCCACCTGCACCGAGGGGTCGGCATCGGCCAGGCCCCGGCGGGCCAGGGCCACGTCGCCCCGGTGGCCGGCCACGATGACGCGGCGCCGGCGCAGCTGGGCGCGGCGATCGCTGCCGCCATCCGTGGCAGGATTTTCCCTCACCCGTCCGAGTATGTCCGACCCTCACGCGCCCGCCGACGGGGACGCTCTGTCGTTCCCTCACCCGCCGGTGCCCGCCCCCAACGGGACGGGCACCGCGGCGCCGCAGTGGATGGGCGCACCCGCGCCGTCCCGGCACCGGCGCTGGCGGATCTTCGGCACCGTGCTGTTGGCGCTGATTCTGGTGCTCGCCGTGGCGGCGTGGATCGCCAACCGGGTCTCCGTCAACTACTACGTCATTACGCCCGGGGACGCCACGCCGGTCTCGCAGTACATCGCGGTGCCGTCCCAGTACGACCACCACCTGACGGGCACCATTTTGCTGACGGACGTGTACGTCACCCAGCTCAACGCGCTCAGCTACCTGCAGTACCGCTACTTCGACTCCGACAGCGAGGTGATCTCCGGACCGAATCTGCTCGGCCCGACGCCCAACGAGAGCCAGTTCCTCGACCAGGGTTATCTCCAAATGGCCCAGGCCCAGTCCTTCGCCACCGCGTCGGCGCTGTCACACCTCGGCTACGCGGTGACGTCGACCAACGCCGGCACGCTGGTCTACGGCATTCAGCCCGGCTCCCCGGCGGCCAACACGCTGCAGGTCGCGCAGGTCATCACGGCCGTCAACGGGACGCCGACGCCGACCAGCTGCGCGCTCATCGCGTCACTGCACGGCCTGCAACCCAAGTCGACGGCGTCGCTGACGGTCGAGGAGTCCTCCATCAACGACAACGGCGACTTGGTGGGTGGCCCCACGGTGCACAAGCCGGTGACGCTGGGGACGCCGCCCAAGGGGCTGGTGGAGACCGGGTGCGGCCCCCCGACCAAGCCGACGGCCTTCCTCGGCATCGACCCCGAGACGCAGTTGGACTGGCGCTTCCCGATCGACGTGACGGTGCACACGTCCGACATCGGCGGGCCGTCGGCCGGGCTGGCCATGACGCTCGGGATCATGGACAAGCTGACGAGCGGCCGGCTCACGGGCAACCGGATTGTGGCGGCCACCGGCACCATGGACCAGTACGGCGACATCGGTGACGTGGGCGGCGTGGCGGAGAAGACCATCGCCGTCGAGCGGGCCGGAGCGACCGTCTTCTTCGTGCCGCCCCAGGAGCTGGGGGCGGCCGAGTCCAAAGCCACCCCGCAGCTGCACGTCTACGCCGTGAGCAATCTGGACCAGGTGCTGCAGATCCTCGAGAAGCTGGGCGGCCGCGTGCCGGCCACCACGCTGACCAATCCGGTGTCGGCCCAGGCGGCGCCGTAGGCTCTGACCATGCCAGAAGGTCGCGTCCCGATCTCATCGTCCCGCATCTCCACCGGGGACATCGCCCGGCACTCCTTCGCCGTCGTCCGGCGCGGCTTCGACACCGACGAGGTGCGGGCCTACCTCCAGTCGGTGTCCCGGAGCATCGAGGAGATGGAGGAGCAGGTCGAGGGGCTGCATGCCCAGCTGGCCGAGGCCGAGGAGCGGGCGGCCCATCCGGTGGTCGACGAGGCCACGCTGACGTCGTCGCTGGGCCAGCACAGCGCGCAGGTCATCCGCCACGCCCACGAGGAGGCGACGAGGATCGTCACCGAAGCCCAGGTGAGCGCGACCGCGCTCCTGCGTGACACCCAGAGCCAGGTTGAGGAGCTGCAGACGCGCACCGAGACGTCGACGGCCCAGCGCGTGGTCGAGGTGGAGCGCCTGGTGGCCAACGCCGAGCAGGAGGCGCGCGAGGAGAGCGAACGCATCATTTCCGAGGCGGTGGCCGAGGGCGAGGCGCTCTTGGCGCGTGCGAAGGACGAAGGCCGCGCGCTGCTCGAGCAGGTGCAAGAGGCGCGCCGGCGTGTGCTGTCCGACCTGGCGTCGAAGCGGCGGAGCCTCGGCATGCAGATTGAGCAGCTGCGGGCGGCGCGCGACGAAATGGCGGCGTCGGTCCACGGCGTGCGCGACAAGGTCGACGCTATTTTGGCGCAGCTCGACCGCACCGACGACGAGGCGCGGGCGGTCGCGCTCGCCGTGGGCGACCAGCTCCGCCTGCACGGCGCTCCGGGCGAGCCGCCGGACCAGGACGCGCTCGAGGGGGCGGGGGCGGAGAGCGACGGGGACGAGCACGGTGACGCGCCCACGTCGGAGACCGAAATGGTGGGTGACGATGCCGAGGCGTCGGCCGAGGGCCCGTCGGTCGACGAGCTCTTCGCCCGCATCCGGGCCGGGTCCGAGACGGGCGAGTCCCCTGGGGAGGAGGGCACGGCCCCGACCGAGGCGGAGCCGGTGACCGAGGCCGTGCCGGTCACCGAGCGCGAGACCCCGGAAGTGCCGTCGGCCGAGGCCGGTCCGGACGGCGAGCTGATCGCCCGGCGCGACGAGCTCCTGGGGCCGGTGGCGGCCAAGCTGAGCCGCGCCGTCAAGCGCGCCCTGGGCGACGACCAGAACCGGCTGCTCGACCAGCTGCGCAGCGCGCCGTCGTCAGGCGGCGAAGATCTGCTCGGGCCGGATGACGCGCACGTGGCCGTGTACGTGGACGCGGCCCGCGGGGTGCTGGGCGAGGCGTATGCCGCCGGGGCGATGTTCGCCGGCACCGGTGCGGCGACCCCTCCGGCGGACACCATCGAGCAGACGGCGACCGGGCTGGCGCGCAACGTCGTGACCATGCTGCGGCGGCGCATCGCGGAGGGCACCGAGGAGGCGGGCGACACCATCGGCGCAGCGTTCCGCGAATGGCGCGGCGAGCGGGTCGAGCGGTTGGCGGGCGACCACGCGACGCAGGCCTTCTCGGCTGGCGCCGTGGCGGCGGCGGGGACGGACCACAAGGTGCGCTGGGTGGTGACGTCGACCAGCGGCTGCTCGGACTGCGAGGACAACGCGCTGGCCGGCGCGGTGAGCGTGGCAGAGGCGTTCCCGACCGGGCACGCCTACCCGCCGGCGCACGCCGGATGCCGCTGCCTGGTGGCCCCGGCGGACTGACCTGGGACTTCGGCGGAGGCCCGAGCCCGGGCCTGGCCGTTTTGACCAGGAGACCGGACATTAGGCTCGCCCCGTGCGCATCCCCCGCGACCTGAACGTCGAGCCTTCGACCGCGCCCGCGCCACCGGGCGCGCTGGTGGTTGATCGGCTTCGTGGTCGTCCTCATCATTCTGCTGATTTCGCTCCGGTCGCTGGCCAACATCTACACGGACAGCCTGTGGTTCGATTCGGTCAATTACCACCAGGTCTTCTCGACGCTGCTGGTGATAAAGCTGGGGCTCTTCGGGGTGTTCGGCGCCATCTTCTTCGCCGTGCTGTGGGTCAACCTCGTGGTCTGCGACCGCATCGCCGGGCACGACATCGTGCTGGCCCAGGACGACGAGCTGGTGCGGCGGTACCAGCAGTACGTGCGGCCCTACGCCGGCCGCATCTACATCGCGCTCGCCTTCGTGCTGGCGCTGATCGGCGCGTCCGGGACGATCAGCCAGTGGAACAACTGGATCCTGTTCCGCCACGGCGGCAGCTTCGGGGCGACCGACCCGCAGTTCCACAAGAACGTCGGCTTCTACGTCTTCAAGCTGCCGTTCCTGACTTTCGTGGTCGACTGGACCCTGGCCATCCTCATCGTGACGCTGGCGGTGGTGGTGGTGTTCCACTACCTGAACGGGGGGATCCAGCCGCAGCGGGGCCTGCCGCGGGTGCGGCCCCCGGTCAAGGCACACATCTCGGTGCTGCTGGCACTGATCGCGCTGGACAAGGCGGTGGGCTACATCTTCCAGCGCTGGTCGCTGGTCAACGCACAGGACGGCTACGTGAACGGCGCCGGCTACACCGATGTGCACGCCCGCATGCCCGCCGAGCTGCTGCTGGCCGTCGTGTCGATTTTCGCCGCGGCCATCCTCCTCTACAACATCCGCCAGCAGGGTTGGACGTTGCCCGTGCTGGCCATCGGGATCTGGGCCTTCGTGGCGCTGGTGGTCGGCATCATCTACCCGGCGCTGCTGCAGGCGCTCAAGGTGACCCCGGCGCAGAGCTCGCTCGAGGCGCCGTACATCCAGCGAAACATTTCGGCGACCCGGACCGCCTACGGGCTGACCAACGTGCAGGCGCACCAGTTCCCCGCCACGACCACCATCACGCCCACCCAGACGCTGGGGTCGACGTCGACCATCGACAACGTCCGGCAGTGGGACCCAGACCCCACGATCTCCCTGCAGACGTTCCAGCGCCAGCAGGCCCTCAAGTCCTACTACACGTTCCCCTCCGTCAGCGTGGACCGCTACACGGTGGGCGACCAGCTGACACCGGTGCTGATCGGCGTGCGCGAGATCCTGTCCTCCAACATTCCGTCGCCGTCGTGGGTGAACACCCACCTGCAGTACACCCACGGCAACGGCGCGGTGATCGCTCTGGCCAACCAGACCAACTCGAACAACCCGGTGTACGGGATCCAGTCGGTGCCGCCGCAGTCGTCGCAAGGACTGCCGCAGATCACCCAGCCCAACGTCTACTTCGGCCTGGGCCTGACCGGCTACGTGGTGGCCGACACCAGGCAGCTCGAGGTGGACTACCAGCAATCCGACGGCAACAACGTCGAGAGCCACTACACGGGCACGGGCGGGGTGCAGCTGTCGTCCTTGTTCAAGCGGGCGGCCTTCGCGCTGCGCCTGAGCGACTTCAACCTGCTCATTTCGAGCCAGATCACCGACCAGTCCCGCATCATGTTCGTGCGGGACCCGGTGGCGATGGCCCAGAAGGCGGCGCCCTTCCTCAGTTTCGACCAGGACCCCTACGCCGTCGTCAACGACAGCCCTGGTCCCGACCATGGCCACATCGACTGGATCGTCGACGGCTACACGACGACGGCCAACTACCCCTACTCGCAGAACGCGTCGAGCCAGCAGGTGGCGATCGGGAGCACCCTGCCGGGCAGTTACAACTACGTGCGCAACTCGGTCAAGGTGGTGATCGACGCCTACTCGGGGAAGATGACGTTCTACGACAACGACCCGAGCGACCCGATTCTGCAGGCGTACGAGGCGGCCTTCCCGAACATGTTCCAGCCGCTGAGGGACATGCCGGCGGAGCTGCAGGCGCACCTGCGCTACCCCGAAGACATCTTCTCCATCCAGTCGGCCATCTACGGGCGCTACCACCTGACCAACCCACAGCAGTTCTACGCAGCCAGCAACGCCTGGCAGCTGTCGCCGACGGCGGGCGCCGGCCCGAAGTCGCAGGCGCTGCTGGCGGAGAACACCTACAACTCGCAGGGCCAGCTGGTCTCGACCACGCCGGCCCGCATGGCGCCCCAGTACCAGGTCTACTCGCTGCCGGGCACGACCCAGCAGGTCTTCTCCATTTCGGACGGCTTCGTGCCGGCGGCGCAGGGCAACGTGTCGAACAACAACCAGAACTACAACCTGACGGCGTGGATGGTGGGGCAGTCGGATCCGGGGCACCCCGGTGAGCTCGACGTCTACCAGGTGCCGCAGGGAACGACGGGCCCGGCCAACGCGGACGCGGAGATCTCGGCCAACTCGACGGTGTCGAAGGACATTTCACTTCTGGACACGGGCGGCTCGGAGGTGCTGCTGGGCGAGACGCTCATGGTGCCCATCGCCGACTCCATGGTCTACTTCCGCCCGCTCTACGTGGCGTCGTCGAGCAACCCGCAGCCCAACCTGCAGTACGTGGTGGCCGTGCTGGGCAAGAACGTGCAGATCGACACGTCGCTGCAGGCCGTGCTGGAGGACCTGCTGAACCAGACGGTGTCCCTCCCGAACGGGCCGGGGGTCTCCTCGACGGGGACGTTGCCGGCGGCGGTGTCGGGCGAACTGGCGGCGGCGCAGACCGACTACCAGAACGCGCTCTCGGCGCTGAAAGCCGGCAACTTCGCCACCTTCGGCTCCGACCTCCAGGCCATGGAGCAGCAGCTGCAGGCGGCGCAGGCACTGCTGGGGTCGACACCGGGAGGAAGCTCGAGCTCGGCGACGACCACCACCACCACGACGACGCCGGGGGCGAAGGTCAGCAAGTCCAAGTCCAAGTCGGCCACGACGACATCGAGCACATCGACGACATCGAGCACGTCGAGCACGACGTCCTCGGTGCCCACCAGCACCGAGCCCTCGGGGGGCGGATCTACGACCACCTCGACCAGCCTGGTGACGGCGGCACGGGCGACGCGGAACTGACACCGGCCGGGGAGCGGGACGCCGGTTGCGGGCGGCGCCCCGGGGTCCCATGATGTCGGGACGACGAGGGTAGAGGAAAGGACGGCTCGCGATGGGACTGCTCGACAAGATGAAGGACGCGGCGCAGACCGCGACGGTGGCGGCCAAGGACGCGGCGGCCAAGGGCCAGGCCAAGATGAACGAGGCGCAGGCCAAGAAGGCGGCCGACGGACTGTTGCGCGACCTGGGCGCCGCCTTCTACGCCACCAAGACGGGGCGGGCCACCCCGACCACGGACTCCGAAATCGACCAACTGGTGGCGGCGCTGGCGGCCCACGAGACCGAGCACGGCCAGATCACGTTGGCCCCCGAGTCCTCGGCCGCGGCCCCGACCGCCGCCCCGGCCGACGGCTCGGCGGCGCCCCCGCCGCCTCCGCCACCACCGGCGGCGGCCGACCCGGCGTCACCCCCACCCCCGCCGCCGGCGGCGCAGACCCTGTAAGGGGGCGGCCGGGCCGGGCCGCCAGCCCGGTGGCGGTAAGCAGGGTGGGCGGAGCGGCTGACGGGCTGCAGCGACGGTGTGGGTATGTCGCCGTCGTCGAGATCGGGCGGCACGTGTACACTCGTCATCTTCGCCGCGGGGTGGAGCAGTCTGGTAGCTCGTCGGGCTCATAACCCGAAGGTCGGAGGTTCAAATCCTCCCCCCGCCACCAACCATTGAAACGTTGGTTAGCGCGCCTCGTGCATAGGGCGCTGGTGCCTGACCAGCGGTTTCGCGTCCGGGCCAGTCCGCGAAATTGCCGTTTCTCGGGGCTTTTTCTCGGGACCTACCCACCCTCTGCGCACGCTGCCCTATCCAGGGGAGCGCCGCGCACGCGGCCTCTACGCTGCGGTTTCGCGGTCGAGTCGTCGGTCGACGTGTGGCTGCATAGGGCAGCACTGGGCATGCCCTATGCACGTGCCCTGATCACTCGAGGTGGGGTCAGGACGTTGCGATCTCGACTTCGGAGATGACGATTGCCAAGTTGAGCGGTAGAGCGGCGGCGCCAACGGCCGCGCACCGGCTGTTGTGGCGTCATTCGCGGTCACCACTCAGTTCCTGTTACATCACCCACCAGAGGAAGGTGCTCACTACGTAGGCCGCTAACCCATGGTCGATTCCGCGCGGAGTCACTTCTCACAAAGGCGCCGCCGCAACGATGTATCTATGTCATCTCGCCGACCTGCTGAGTGACGTTAGGCTCGCTCGCGATGCGATATCCAACCTTTGCGATGGTCTCGATGATGTCGGGATTGCCGAGCTTGCGCCTTAGGCGGCTGATCGTGACGTAGACAGTCTTCGTGAACGGGTCGGCGTGTTCGTCCCACACCTGTTCGAGCAGCTCCTCAGCGCTGAATGCCGGTGAGCGCTGAGTAAGCGCCTCGAGGACTCCGAATTCCTTGATGGACAGATCGAGCAACTGACCGTCGCGGGTCGCAGTGCGCTGAGAGACGGATCGAGTTCGATGTCGGCCCTGCGGTAGAGGCGCGGCGACGCGCGTCGGGCTGACGACGAGCGAGGCCACGGAACCGCAGCACGAGCTCGTGGAAGTGAATGGCTTGCTGAGGTAGTCGTCAGCGCCGATTCCGAGTCCCGCGACTCGGTCTACCGGAGCTCCAGCGGCAGTCAACATGAGCACCATCGCGGCTTGTCCTATCGACGATCATTTGGCATAACGTGTCGCCATGCAGCCCTGGAAGATCTCGGTCGAGCAATACGACGTTGTATCGTTCACAGCGAGCTTTGATCGGCGTCTAGCCCGTCGTAGGCGACGTCGACCGCCATGCCCCGTCCTGCAGTCCCTCGACGATGACGTTGGCGAGGCGCACCGAGTCCTCGACGACAAGCACTCTCACGGGAGATGGTGACCCGTGCCGGATGCGACGCCGGCAGATCGAGGATACTTGAAGTCCGCCGCCGTAGGCTGAAGTTCGAGCGTCCGCCGTGGGCCTCGGCGACTGCGGCGACGATCGATAGTCCAAGGCCGAAGCCGTTCTCTGAACCAGTTCGAGCGATCCCGAGCCGTCGGAAGGGTTGGAGGAGCTGGCTCGCCTTCTCTTCTGCGAGGACGTGCCTCCATTCTCGACAACAAGGCGGACGATCGTTCCTCGAAGTCGTTCGAACTCGATATAGGCCGCCTGCTTCGTTGTGACCGGACGGCGTTGTCGATCACGTTGCCGACCATGCGGGCGAGCAGCGTCTCGTTGCCGTTGACCACTGCGGCACCGGGCAAGTTCGAGTGGACGTGAGGTGGCAGTTCTCGATCGCCGATGAGTCGTCGTCAAGCGCCCAGAACGAGCTCATCGGGAGATATACGGACTCGACGTCGTTTATCACACCCCGCTGCGCCCTTGCGAGCAGCAAGAAGCTTTCGAGCTAATCGGTCGGCCTGATCGAGCTCCTCGTCGAAGGCCGTCCGAGCGAGCACCAAGGCATCGTGCGGAATCGGAACGTTCTTGCCATCGCTACGTCGATCGAGGCCCGCATCGTGGTCAGGCGGGGTACGCAGCTCGTGGGACGCGTTGGCGACGAAGAGGCGCTGGGCCTCGAAGGAGCGCTTCGAGCCGATCGAGCAGATCATCGAAGGTGTCACCCAACACCTTCAACTCGTCGTCGGGGCCGGCTAGCGAGAGCCGCTCGTGCAGGTTCTCCTCAGAGAGTTGCCGGGTGGTCGCCGTAACGATCCGGAGCGGTCGGAGCACGCGTCCCGCCATCAGCCAGCCCAGCCACATCGAAACACCCGCCATCAGCACGAGGGCGAGGCCCGAGAGGTACAAGAACCAGTGTAGATCGAGGTGACGTTGGCCAGCCACCAGCGCCGCTGGACCTGAAACGTAATTCGCGGAGAAATTGCCCTTGGAGGGCAACGGGAGGGACGGAGTCAACTCGGACACGAGCAGGTACGTGACGCCGAGCAAGCCGGCGCCCGAGACCAAGAAGAGCGCTCCGTACACGAGGGAGAGGCGGAGCCGGACGGTGCGTCGTGGCCATTCTCGTCGAAGGAGGCGTTCGGCCACTCCCTTAGGTGCACGAATCGCCAGCGATGAATCGCGACGCCGAGGTCCAACGACTCCTGGGTTGGAGCCGCCCGTCGTTCGATCTGCTCTCGCCCCGTTGCCTTCATCTGAACTTTCACGTAAGGGTGCTCGTGCCATCTCAGTCCCTGGTGCTCAACACTCAGCCAGCATCCCAGGATCCCACAACCCAGTTCACGCCGGGTTAACGGCGACCGTTAACGCCATGTGATCGCCCTTGTCGTACAACGCCTTGGTCGGCCATCGGCCGAGGAGGAAGGAACGACATGAAGATCATGCCTTTTGCCACGGGGGACGGAGGAGCTCGGCGACTGCGCCACGTCCTGCTGGCAAGCGTCCTCGGTTGCGTCGTCGCGTGCTGCGCTGCGTGCGGGGGCGGCTCGGCGCCCCCGGGGTCGCAAGCCTGGGTTCGGCCACCACGACCACGGCGGTTCCGGCCGCGCCGAGCGGGAGCAGCGCGACCGAATACGCAGACGCGGTCGCCTATGCGCAGTGCATGCGTTCCCATGGCGAGCCGAACATGCCCGACCCGACGAGCAGTGGCGGGTTCGACTTCAGCCACGGGCTATTGAACGGCGTTGCCGGAATCGATCCGAATTCACCTCAGTACGTCTCTGCGAACAAGGCGTGCGAGCACCTTCTGCCAGGCGGTGGCCAGGCAACACCACAAGAGCTCCAGCAAGCTGTCGCCCAAGCTCTGAAGTACGTGAAGTGCATCCGTGCCCATGGTGTGCCGAACATGCCCGATCCGACCAGTTCAGGCGGGAGCGTCGGCATCAGCTTCCCTTCCGGCCTGAGCCAGAACTCGCCCGTTCTCCAAGCCGCCATGCAAGCCTGCCGATCGCTCGCCCCCGGCGGGACTAACAGCGGGAGTTGATCCCATGTCGAACCCCCAGTTCCGTTGTTCCATCGAGCTGGCAGGAGCCAAAGGACTAACCGTGCCGGCGGTGACCGCTCGCGTCGCGGTCAAAAGTACGAAGGAAGCCCACCCAGAGCGTGAGCCCAAGGGCCCCTTGGGCGTCCACGTCAAGTCTCAGCTCGCCTCCACCATCGACGTCTGCCACCACATCCTTCCCGCAGGCACGGTCCACGGCGGGCAGATGAGCGAATGGAGTCGCCCATGACCACCGTCGAACCCACGATCGTCCCCGACCTCGACGGTCCAATACGACGCGGTCGACGGCCCCGGCGGCGCAGAGCCGTCGCAGGGGTGATCATGGCATTGATCGTCGCGGCCGCAGCCGTCGCTGTGACGGATCCGTTCGAGCACAAGGCGACGACCGGCTCCGCTGGCGACGTCGTCGACAACGCCGATCCGACGGCGCTCACGACCGTGACCCACCGGGACCTCACGTCACAGACCCGGTTCGACGCCACCTTGGACTATGCCGGCAGCTACACCGTGGTCGACCAGACACAGGGGACGATCACGTCGCTGCCGACGGTCGGCCAGGTCGTTACCCAGGGCCAGGTCCTCTACGAGGTGGACGGTGCTCCGGTCGTCCTGCTCTACGGCCCGACCCCTGTTTACCGGAGCTTGTCCGAGGGCCAGTCGGCCTCGGAAGTGACCGGCCCCGACGTCGCTGAACTCAACGCCGACCTGGTCGCCCTGGGCTACGCCACGAGCGCCGAGATCCCTTCCGGCTCTGACGAGTTCTCCTTCTGGACCAAAGTAGCCGTGGAAAAGCTCCAGGCACACCTAGGGATGACACAGAACGGCACCTTGTCTCTCGGGCAGGTGGTGTTCTTGCCGACCGCTGCTCGGGTCACTGCCATCTCGGCGACCCTGGGTGCTCCCGCCTCTCCCGGCCAGTCAGTCATTTCCGCCACCTCGACCACCCCCCAAGTTTTCATCGCCCTCGACGCCTCGCAAGAGACCGAGGTGGCCGTAGGTGACCACGTGACGATCACCCTTCCCGATGACAAGTCCACCCCGGGGGTGATCTCTTCGGTCGGGACCGTGGCGACCACGCCGTCGGGCGGGCGGGAGCCCGACCGTCACCGTGCTCGTCAGCTTGTCCGACCCGAGCGCGGCCGGGGACTTGGACCAGGCCCCCGTCGAGGTCTCGATCACCACCGGCACCGTGAACAACGCCATCGTCGTGCCCGTCGACGCCCTCTTGGCCCTCTCCAGCGGCGGCTACGCCGTCGAGGTTGTCGGCACCGACCGCGTCCACCACCTGGTGCCGGTGAGCACCGGGCTCTTCGACGACGCCGATGGGCTCGTCCAGGTCACCGGGTCGGGACTGGCGGCCGGCCAGACAGTGGTGGTGCCGGCCCTATGACCGTCGAAACCCACCCATCCGGTGCAGTCCGGGACCGCACCGGTGTCAGCGGGAGGTCCCGGGGCAACGGGGGAGACGTCTTGCCCGTGCTTGAAGTCGAGGCCGTCACCAAGGTCTATCCGAGCGAACCGCCGGTTGTGGCCCTGGGAGGGGTCGACTTCAGCGTGGCCCAAGGGGAGCTGGTTGCGGTCCTCGGCCCGTCGGGTTCGGGGAAGACCACGTTGCTGCACCTCATGGGCACCCTCGACCGGCCCACCTCGGGCACGGTTCGGATCACCGGGCTCGACGTGGCAAGGCTCTCAGACCGCCAACTGGCAGCGCTACGAGCGACGCGGATCGGGTTCGTGTTCCAACAGTTCTTCCTGGCCGAGCACCAAAGCGTGCTCGACAACGTCGGGGACGGGCTCCTCTACGGAGGGGTGGGCCTGGCGCAACGCCGAGCCCAAGCCCTCGACGCCCTCGAATTGGTCGGCCTCGCCGGACGGCCCCACGCCCGTCCTACCCAGCTTTCGGGCGGCCAGCGTCAACGCGTCGCCATCGCCCGAGCCCTCGTAGGCCAACCGGCCATCGTGCTGGCCGACGAGCCCACCGGCAACCTCGACCAGGCGACGGGGCAGTCACTCCTCCGCCTGTTCCAAGACCTACACCAACGCGGCTCGACGACCATCGTGGTCATTACCCACGATCGGGCCATCGCCGATGGCATGCCCCGGCGGATCGAGATGATCGACGGGCACATCGTTCTCGACACCGACTCGGTGCCAGCAGTGGACCGCCACAGCGGCCCAACCTGGCGAGGACCTCGACCATGACCACGACGCCACCCCTTGTAGCCAAGAGGCTGCGCCCATCCGATCTGGGGCGCCTGTCCGCGGTGGGCCTTCGAACCCGAAAGCTGCGGGCCGGGCTCTCAGCGCTCGGTATCGCGATCGGGGTCGCCGCCATCGTGGCCGTGCTCGGCCTGTCGTCGTCATCGTCGGCGGGACTCCTGGCCGAGATCAGCAAACTCGGTACCAACCTGCTCACCGTCCAAAACGGCCAGAGCCTCTTCGGCGGAACCGCCGAGCTGCCCAAGGCCGCCCCGGCGATGATCGGCCGCATCGGCCCTGTCACCTCTGTGCAACAGACCGGGACGGTCAATGTCGATGTGTTCCGCGGCCCGCTCATCCCGACCATCGACACCAACGCCCTCAGTGTCGACGCGGCAAGCCTCGGACTCCTGCGCGCCGTGGGCACCACCGTGGCCCAGGGAAGCTACCTGAACGCTGCCACCGCACAAGAGCCCGTCGCCGTCCTCGGGGCGGCCGCCGCCCAACGTCTCGGGATCGACCGAGTCTTCTCGGGGGAGCGGATCTGGCTCGACAACATGTGGTTCTACGTGGCCGGCATCTTGAACCCCGCCGTCCTCACCCCCCAGATCGACTCCTCGGTGCTCGTCGGGTTCCCCGCTGCAGAGCGTTACCTCGGCTTCGACGGGCATCCCTCTACCATCTACTTGCGAGTAGCGACCAGCCAAGTCGCCGCCGCCGACTCCATCCTGGCTGCCACCGCGAACCCTGAGTCCCCCAACGAGGTCGACGTCAGCCAACCCTCCTCCGCCCTGGTCGCCCAAGCCGACGCCCAAGGAGCATTCGACGACTTGTTCTTGGGCCTGGGCGCCGTCGCGCTCCTGGTCGGAGCGGTCGGAGTCGCCAACATCATGGTTATCTCCGTCCTCGAACGACGCTCGGAGATCGGGCTACGCCGGGCCCTCGGCGCCACCAAAGGCCACATCCGCATCCAGTTCCTCTCCGAGGCCCTCCTCCTCGCCGTGATTGGCGGCGCCGTTGGCGTCGCACTTGGAGCGGCATCCACCGCGGTCTACGCCACCACCAAGAACTGGTCGATCGTTGTACCCGCCCTCGCCTGGGGCGGTGGCTTCGGTGCCGCTCTGCTCATCGGGGCGGTCGCCGGGCTCCTTCCGGCCCTGCGCGCCGCCCGTATGTCACCCACCGAGGCGCTGTGGAGCATGTGAGTTCTTCCCCGACATCCCATCGCTTCATTGAGCTGCTTGGCAGCCGGTGGACCTTGGCGGTCCTTGCTCAGCTCGACGGCGGCCGCCGCTACCAAGAACTCCATGAGGCACTGGACGGCATCTCCCACAAAGTCCTCACCGAGACGCTCCGCCGGGCCGAGCGCGACGGGCTCATTACCCGCCATCTCGACCCTGGCCGCGTCGAGACCGCAACTCTCTACGAGCTGACCGAACTCGGGCGATCCCTCGACGTTCCACTCGCCGCATGCTGCGAGTGGGTGGACACCAACTGGCAGTCGGTGGATGCGGCCCGCCATAGTTGGGATCAGCTTCGGAGAGCAAACGACTGAGAGAGGTTCTGAGAGAGGTTCATTCTCTCTCCTTGCGGTGTGAGCCCAAACTTTGGCGTGCGTTCACTCTCGTTGAAGTGTCGTTCTACCTGGTGTAAAGGTGGAAACCATTGGAGATACGGGCCATGACTCTCGTCTCTGGCGTCCGCACGGCCCGGCCCCTTGAGGAGGTCTGCGCCTGTGCGACATGGTCGGCGTGTTGGTGATGCGACGGTGGCGGCCGCCCTTGTCGGCCTATGCACGCTCGCCGGTTGCTCCGGATCGCCCGACGCCGCCGACTCGCACAACACGACCTCTTCGACGTCGGCGGTAACGACACCCTCCACGTCGTCGACCACGACCATGTCACCGGTCGCGTCCGCGGTGCTTACTGCCTATCGAGCCGCTTCGAACGCCTTCGTACAGGCGCTGGCTACGGCCAACCCGAACGACCCGGCCTTGGCAGCGACGATGGTCGACCCGGAGTTGGTGAACATCCGGGCCAACTTGGTCAGCGACCAGCAGAAGGGATCGTAGGCAGGGGCGCGGTGACCTTGCACCCCAAGCTCCTTGCCTGTCGTCGACCACGGCGACGGTTGTCGATTGCGTGTACAGCGCCTCTGGGGCCTTCTCAGAAATTCCAGGCGGCCCGGATTGCTGCGGTCTCACTTGACGCCTGCCGCTTGCCGATCTGGAAAGCCTGGATGGCGAGGTTCGGGTCCATCAGATTCACCGGAGCCTCCATGTCGCTGAAATCGGGCTCGACCGCTACCAGCCGTCTACTTTCGCGCAATGGTGCCAATTCAGCGTCCGGGGTGAGGGAGGCGGCTAGCGCGGCACCGCCTCCGGCGACCTGGGACCCGAGGGGGTGGCAGGATAGGACCACCAGAATGTCGGTCGCCGCCGCCGCCGTGGCGTTCAAGTGACTGAGGATGCCGCCGTCCATATAGCGGCGACCTTTGATGGTGAGGGTGGGGAACAGCATCGGTACGGCGCAACTGGAGGCGACAGCATGTAGCAGCGGCACACCGGATCCTTGGTCCCACACAGCCAAGTCGCCGGTGTCGGTGTCGATCGCAGTGCATCGGAAGCCTGCGGGCCAGGCGGTTCCGTCGAGTGTGCCGAACAGGCCGAGGTAGACGTCTTCGGCGGGCGCGCTCGCCTCCTTCGCTGCGCGACCGATCGCTCGTAGCGCTTGCCGTGGGTCGGTCTCGAGGCTCGCCCGGCGCATTGCGCTTAGGAAGGCTTCATCGCCGGCCGCCAGGCTGTCGGGATCGATGCTCTGTCCGAGTGCTGCCAGGCAGGTGAGCGCATCGGTGACCTTACGGCCGCTGGCCAGCAGCGCGCCGACGAGGGCACCTGCAGACGTTCCTACGATTGCCTCGGCTCCCGCCATGTCGACACCGGCCTCGTGCAGCCCTACGAGCAGACCGGTCTGCCAACCGACACCGACGGCGCCGCCGCCTCCGAGGACCAGGGCGCGTGTTGGTGAGCCATTTCGCGGAGAACTCATTGCAGTTCCCTTCCGATTGGGTCGATCGTCTCGTGGAGTGTCCTTGCCAGGCCCAACCATGAGATTGGGGGTGGTGGCGCGGTGGTGCGGCGGCGTCGACGCCGCGACCGGCCAGCGCCATGCCCGAGTGTGTTGTTCGGGTTCCGGGTGCTCACCAGGCGACGATGTTGCCTTGGTAGTCGAGGTACTGGAGACCGGCGTGACCGCGTTGGGCGTCGACGGTCCCTACCAGGTACGGGATGCTCTCGTCGATGGTGAGGCGAGCGTTGGGTCCACCGAGGTCGGTCTTGACCCAGCCTGGAGCCATGAGGAGCAGCGTCCGGTTGTCGTCGCGGTGGCGGGCGGCGTAGCTCCGCATCAGTTGATTGAGGGCCGATTTGCTGGCGCGGTAAGTCTCGAAGCCGCCGTGTTCGTTGTTGGCGACGCTCCCCTGACCGGAGGACATGATGGCGATCGTGCCGTCGGCGGGGACGAGGTCGCCGAGTGTTTCGACAACCCGCATCGGGCTCAGCGCGTTGGTGACCATCAGGCGCACGAACTCGTCGGTGGTCACGTCAGCGACCGTCTCCTTAACGCCGACCCCGGCGTTGACGAAGAGCAGGTCGAAGGTGCGCGACCCGAGCCGCTGCCTCAGTGCCTGGACCTGCTCCGGGATGGTGATGTCCGCGTGCTCGATCTCCAGCAGTCCACCAATAGTGTCTTGGAGGTCGTGCAGCGCCGTGCGGGCTTGGCCGCGCACGGTTGCCACGACCTGGGCCCCCCGGTCGACGTACTCCTCGGCGATCGCGAGACCAAGACCGCGGGATGCGCCGATCAACAGCACACTTGCGTTCTTCGATGCCGAGGTCACGCCCGCCGCCCGAGGTATGCCGCAGCGGCCTTCAGCTCGTAGACGATCGGATGGTCCTCAAGGGGTATGAGCATCGCGGGTCCTTTCGGCGAGAACTGTCGCTCAACAGGTGTTGAGTAAACTGTACCCCAGGGGCGATCGGTTCGCTCAACACGTATAGAGTGAAAACCATGCGCAACGACACCGCGGCCTTCGCGCCGATGACGACCCGGGCGGCCCGCCGCGCAGCATCACAGGCCCGGATTCTCGACTCGGCGCGACAGGAGTTCGGTGACCGAGGATTCGAGGCGACAACGGTGCGGAACATCGCCCACCGGGCCGGGGTCGACCCATCCCTGGTCCTGCAGCACTACGGATCCAAGTCGGCGCTGTTCACCGCCGCCATACAACTCCCGGCCGGCGAGCCGCAGGAAGCCGCAAACCATCTGGCCGAAGTCCTAAAGGTGCACGCCGCCGCGCTACCTCCCGAGATGCGCGCCCTGGTCCGGTCCATGCTGACCGTGCCGGAGGCTTCCGAAGCCGTCCGGCAACATCTCGACGAGCGGATCGGCAACCTGGCCGCCGGCATCGGCGGCCCGGACGCCGAGTTGCGAGCCGCCATCGCTGTGAGCAGCATCCTCGGTCTAACCGTGGCCCGCCACTTCCTACAGCTGCGCGCCGTGTCGAGCGCCTCCGACGACGACCTCGTCCGGGTGGCCACCCAAGCCCTCACCGCAGCCCTGCAATCGCAGCGTTCCGATTAGCACGCCCCGCAGCCCCTACGCCGTCCCATCCTCGCGTCTGCCAGACGCAGGCCCGCGGTTTCGAACGGTCCACAACGCTCCATATCGCGCTCGAACCTCACGGCGTCGGGGTCATGTTTCGGATGATCGTCTCGAGCGATCGGTTCAGGACACGGACTTCGTCCTGCGTGAGACCCCCGAGCAGACGCTCTTCCAATTCCTGAACGCCGTCATCGACTGATCGCCATTTTTTCTTGCCCGCGTGGGTCAAGTGAGCGTTGAGGATTCGTGCATTTGACTGACTCTGCTGACGCTCCACTAACCCGGATGCTTCGAGCTGCTTGAGGACCTCGTTCATTGATTGGGGTGTTACGAAGGCCTTCCGGGCAAGCTCGGCGTTTGGCAACCCCGGCGACTCGGCCAGCAACGTAAGCACGACGTAATGGGGGATCCCGAGTCCTTGCCTAGAGACGATCTCTTCCAGGGCGAGATGGATGACCGATTGAGCGCGCTTGACCAGGTAGCCCGACATCTCCTCGGCTCTTGGCACTCGCTTCTCTGCCTTCCCCATCGGGAGCCCCTTGCATTTATCAGGCTGCCTGATATAGTTATCAGGCAGCCTGATAACTATAGAGGAGCCGCACGTGAGAGTCATCGGACCCGACTTCATCGCACTACAGGTCAGCGACCTCGAAGTGGCTGCCGCGTTCTATACGGAGCAGCTTGGCCTCGAGCGGGCAGCCCAGAGCCCACCAGGAGCGGTCGTGTTTGCCACCACTCCTATTCCCTTTGCCGTGCGTGAGCCAGCCATTGACTTGAAGGCGGTCGAGCGTCTCGGCTGGGGCGTCGCATTGTGGCTCAAGGCCGATGACCCCCAAGCCCTGCACGATCGGCTTATTAATGCCGGGGTGCGAATCGTCGCCGAGCCCTTCGACGGTCCATTTGGCCGGACCTTCGTGTTCGCTGACCCCGATGGATACGCAATTACTATCGTAACTATTCAGGTCCCCTGATAGCACCGTCCACCACCAGGAGGAATGCCGCGCGTAACGTTGGGAATTCCACCCGACGACCGCTCTCCGTTCGATGACACGCCCTCCTATGAGGAGTTGTGCGAGCAACTCGCAGCGTCGGAGTTCGTCATCGAGCAGCAGGCGACCGAGATTGCTGAGCTGCGGTCTCGCCTCGCTGACCTCGAGCAGCGATTGGGCAAGAACCCGCGCAACTCGTCGATGCCTCCCTCAGCTGAGGGACTCTCCAAGCCACCGGCCCCCAATCGCGCCGAGCGGCGGGCCGCCAAGCGTCGTCCTGGCAAGCAGCCGGGCACAGAGGGGAAGCACCTGGCCCAGGTCGCCGATCCCGACGCGGTACTGACCCACACGCCTGTGGTGTGCACGGACTGTGGCGCCGATCTCAGCGACGCCGAGGTCATCGGTGTCGAGCGTCGCCAGGTCTTCGAGCTGCCCGAGGTCAAGGCGTTCGTCACCGAGCACCGCATGGAGCGTCGCCGTTGTGTCTGTGGGTGCGAGACCAAGGCACCCCCACCTCGAGAAGCCACCGCGCCCGCCTGTTATGGCCCCGGAGTGCGCGCCCTGGCCGTCTACCTGGCGGTGCACCAGCACCTGCCTTATGACCGCATGGCCCAGCTCTTCGCTGACGTGATGGGTATCGAGGTCTCCGTCGGCGCCCTGGCCCAGATGGTGGCCGAGGCCGGCGGTGCCCTCGGCTACTTCTCCGCGCTCGTGCGCGATCTGCTCCAAGAGGCTCCCGCGGTCCACTTCGATGAGACCGGCGCCCGGGTGAGCGGTCGTCTGCACTGGGTCCATGTCGCCTCCAGCGCGCTCTTGACTCTGATCGACTGTCACCGCCGGCGCGGCACGCTCGCCATGGACGACATCGGCGTCATCGCGAAGATGCACGGCATCGCCGTGCACGACGGCTGGCGTTCCTATCGCACCTATGACGTGGTCCATGCCTTGTGCAACGCCCATCACATTCGAGAGCTGAGCGGGGTGGGCGTGGGCTGGACCCAGGGCTGGGCCAACGAGATGATCGACCTCTTGGTCGAGGCCAAAGATGCCGTCGAAGCCGCTCGGGCCGCCGGGTCGGACCGACTGGACGCGGCCACACTGCACTCGATCCGCGTCCGTTACGGTCTCCTCATCGCCAAGGGGTGGGTCGTGAACCCCGCGCCCGAGGTCGGCAAACGCAGCGGGGTGAACAAGACCGCGGCTAACCTCCTTCGGCGCCTCGACATCCAGCGGGCCGACGTCTTGCGTTTCGCCAATGACTTCGACGCACCCTTTGACAACAACCAGGCCGAACGCGATATCCGCATGGTCAAGCTCCAGCAGAAGATCTCGGGAACCTGGCGCACACTCGCGGGCGCCCGCAACTACTGCGCCATCCGCGGCTACATCTCGACCATGAAGAAGCACGACCACGGTGTCCTCGAGGGCCTGCGCCACCTCTTCGAGGGCGAGGCCTGGCTCCCCGGCTGGAACCCCACGACTTGAGCGAACGGGGCACAATGGACCTTGTGCCACGACGACCGGCAAAACGTTCGCCCCGTCCAAGGACCGATACCAACCTGCATACGAAAGGAGAGAGATCGATGTCTACATCCCCCGAGCCGCCCGCAAGCAGCGAAGGCTCTGCGGAGATCGGCCCCCCTCCCTATTATCACCGGTCAGATTGCAACATCTGCCGGAAGCAAGACGGCCTGAAAACGGGGTCTGAACTCCTGGACACCCCCATCCCGGGTGGCTATGTCGTCGAAAATGAACATTTCCTCGTCGAGCACGCTCCGCTGCAGGAGTCCAGCGCAGGAACGGTCATCGTCGAGGCTAGGCGGCATCTGTTGGATTTCGGTGAGATGACGCCAACCGAAAGTGCCGAGCTCGGTTCGCTGCATCGGATCGTTCCGGCGATCAAGGCCGCCACAGGAGTTGACCGCGTTTACTACCTGGCGGTGATGGAGCGAGCTCCCCACTTCCATCTCTGGCTCGTCCCCAAGAAGAACGAGGGAGACCTTCGAGGAGCGGCGTACCTGGCGCAGCAGCCCCCACCTACGGCCACGTTCAGCGAAGCAGAAGCGATGGCGCGGAAGATCCGAGCTGACTTCGAAGCGTCTTGAGGACGGTCATGGGATAAGGCGTATGCGTTCGCGCCAGCCTGGTCGAAACATGTGGCTCCCTTGGGACGCCACAGTATGAGAACACCGGGGGAGGCTTGACCACCGACCGAGATTCGACTCGATGGGTCCACCGTCTGCTCGTGACGTGGCCGCAAAGTCCCTGCAGTCGGGCTCGGTTGTCCTCGGTCGCGTGAAGCGCGAGAATCGAGCTGTGGTAGGGCGTGCGAAAGACCAGCGCGGGGACTTGATCCACGAGCGGCCCAGGGAAGACTGGCACAGACTGCTGGACGAGCTGACCAAAGTGAGGACTGGCGACGACGTCACGATCGAGTTGCTGGATGCCGAGTTCGGCGACGCGTTCGAGGCGGAGCGGATGCCGCTGGCCTACATCGAATACGACGAGCACGCGGACGAAGCGTCGGTAGGCGTGGGCGGTCGGGACGGCCGGTACCCGGTTGTGCTTCGCCACTCGATTGAGCATCCCGCCTCGATCCTGACGGACTCGAAGCCGCCCAGACTGCCCCTCGTGATACAGATCGTGGGGGCCGACGGCTCCGAGACCCTGGTTAACGTTCTTCCCCACTCTGAGCTTAGGGAGCCGAGAGAAGGAAGGCCGAAGTGACAGATGACTACCACAAGGACCCTGAGGCGATTGCCAAGCTGGACGAACGCCAGTATGCCGTGACCCAGGAGGCCGCTACCGAGCCGGCCTTCGACAACGAGTTCTGGGACAAAAAGGAGGCCGGGATCTACGTCGACATCGTCTCGGGGGAGCCCCTGTTCGCCTCCACCAAGAAATTCGACAGCGGTTGCGGCTGGCCCAGCTTCACCGTCCCCCTCGAGCCGGCCAATGTGCTCGAGAAGACAGACCAGAGCCACGGCATGATCCGCACCGAAGTCCGTTCGAGCCACGGGGACAGCCATCTCGGCCATGTCTTCGATGACGGGCCTGCCGAGGAGGGAGGCTTGCGCTACTGCATCAACTCGGCCGCCCTGCGTTTCGTACCCTACGAAGACCTCGACGCGGAAGGCTATGGACAGTACAAGGAGCTTTTCGACGGGCCAACAAATACAGAGGAGGTAGTCCGATGACCGAGCGTACGGAAAAGGCGATCCTGGCCGGGGGTTGCTTTTGGGGCATGCAGGACCTGATCCGCAAGCGCCCCGGAGTGCTCTCAACCCGAGTGGGCTACACCGGCGGTGACGTGGCCAACGCCACGTATCGCAACCACGGGACTCACGCCGAGGCAATCGAGATCACCTTCGACCCCGAGAAGACGTCCTATCGCGACCTGCTCGAGTTCTTCTTCCAGATTCACGACCCCACGACACTCAACCGCCAGGGCAACGACCTGGGCGCGAGCTACCGCTCGGCCATCTTCTACCTCGACGACGAGCAGCGTCGCGTGGCTGAGGACACCATCGCCGATGTGGAGGCCTCTGGACTATGGCCCGGCAAGGTGGTCACCGAGGTCACTCCTGCTGGCCCCTTCTGGGAAGCCGAGCCAGAGCATCAGGATTACCTCGAGCACTACCCCAACGGCTACACCTGCCACTTCCCGCGCCCGGGGTGGGTGTTGCCCCGACGCAGCGACGCCGTCGCGTAAGGGCGCTCGCCGATTGTGAATGGATGAGCTACCGAAGAAGGCCGTTGCGCAGGCCGTCCACAAGTGCGATGTCCGGACTCCTGGAGCGACCCCTTCGGCCCGACGCGAGGTTCTTCGGACACCTGTGACCGGCGATGGTTGTTCAGCCTCTTCTTGGATCGATCCACGTTGGCAGCGCGGGCTGCTCGACCGCAGCTCCCAGCGCCAACATCACCGCCTCGGAGCCCGGTCGGCCGATGATGCCGAGTCCCACCGGTAAGCCCTCAGCCGCGCCCATCGGTACGGTGGCGATGGGCCATCCCGCTATTGCCGGCGCAGTGGTGGCGGGCGAGGCTGCCGCCGGGTGTCCACCCAGGATCAAGTCCGACTTCCAGGCGGGTCCATAGGTCGCAGCGACCAACAGGTCGACGCCACCCATCACCGGCTCGAGGCAGGTCTCGAGCGCCCAGGCCAGGTTGCGGGCCCGAGCCTCTCGGTAGCCGTCCGAGTCGCAACCATCGAGCTCCAACGCCTGCTCGAAAAACTCATGGCCGAAATATGTTTGCTCGATCCCGGCCTGGGCGTCCTCGTAGGCGATCACCTCGGCCAGGTTCTGGGGGCCGCCTGGCCCCCGACTACGCATGTAGCGGTCCAATCCCTCCTTGAGCTCGCACAGGAGAACGGTCAACTCGTCGGCGTGCACCTGATCGTGCGGTGAGGCCGGCGAGACGTCCACTACCTCCGCACCGGTACCGCGGATCTCCTCGACGACGCGTTCAAACAGCGAATCGGTGGCGGGGTGGCCGGTCTGCCAGTCCCGGGCGACTCCGACCCGTAGCCCGTGGACACCGGCGGCCAGCGGTTCGGTCAGCGCCGCCTTGGACCCGACGACCTCGAGCAGGACGGCGACATCGATTGTGCAGCGGCCCATTGGTCCGGGGCTGTCTTGGCTGTGGCTGACGGGCACGACACCAGCCGTAGGAACGGCGCCGACAGTCGGTTTGATCCCAGCCACCCCATTGAGCGACGCCGGACACGTGATCGATCCGTCAGTCTCAGTACCAATGGCGAGCGGCGCCAGGCCAGCGGCCAGGGCGGTCCCCGATCCCGACGAAGAACCGCCTGCGTTGCGGTCGAGGGCCCACGGGTTGCCGGTCAGGCCTCCCACAGCCGACCAACCACCGCTCGAGCGGGGTGAGCGAATGTTGGCCCACTCCGAGAGATTCGTCGTGCCGAGCACCACGGCGCCGGCGCTTCGAATCCGGGCCACTAAGGGCGCATCCTCCGCTGGTGGCCGTCCGAGCAGGCTTGTCGCGCCCGCACAGGAGGGGAGCCCGGCCACTTCGATGTTGTCTTTGATGAGGACCGGGATGCCTTCGAGGGCCCCGATTCTTACTCCGGCCCGGCGCCGATCGTCCGAGTCGCGAGCCTCCTCCAAGGCGCGATCGGACACGGCCAACACAGAACGTAGGGCCGTCGACGAACCCGGCGCATCGATGGCCTCAATTCGTCGGAGCAGGGTTTCGACGAGCTCGCTCGAAGTGAGCTCGCCGGCATCGAGCCCAGACCGAAGTTCCCCAACATTTGCATAGGCAAGTTCCGCGGTAGTGGGGGAGGGATCAAGAGCCATTGCTGGACAAGCCTATTTGCGAGTACGACTACTAGCGGAGAGTAAATGCTGATGCCACTGGCCATGAGGAGCAATGAGTCCCGTGGCCTGTACCTGATTTCGCGTCAGGCGTCCAGTGAGTAAACCAGAGTGGTAACCGCTCGGTAATAGTCGGGTCCCAGCGGTTTGTCCTCGGGGTAGAAGATGAACACCACCGGCATGTTGTCCGGGTCCCGTCCGCGTACGAGTTCGCAGACGCCGTTGGCGATCTGGTGACGGGACGTAAAGAGATTGCGGGCACGCAGTACGGACTCGATTCGATCCAGCTCGCCGAGCGACCAGACGTTGAAGGTAATCGACCGGATACCCAGAGACTGTGGACCGTGGCGAGTGTGGTGAATCGTCCCCGTTTCACGCAAGATGAGGACGATGGATGAGGGTGACGCCTCACCGAGCACCGCGACTGCGCCGTCGCGAGCAAGTTCCTCAAATGGGCCAAGCTCCCGATAGAAGGAGATGGATCGATCGAGATCGGCGACGGCGACCAGTGTGGAACGTATGGTCCATGGCTGTGCCAGGCGGTCAGTTGGCATATTGCTTCCTCGGTGGGTGTGAGAGGGGACTTTTCCAGCGAGAGAAATAGGTCTTGAGCCTGCAGGGAGTCGATTCAGGTGTCCTGTCGGGCCTCTTCTACGGTTAGTTCCGCAGTAGGGTCGGCCTCGAGGCGATCGTCAGGAATTGGTTGTCCGCTGCGAACCGAGTAGCCGTATTGGCCCGCTTCGAGTCGCCGTTCCGCCCGGTCGATCGCTGCCAACCTTTCCTGTAGCTCCGTCTTAACCGAATCGTCAGTACCTTCTTTGGTGAGCGGTTCGGCCGAGTCGTACATGTCCCCGGGCTGATCTGCGGCGGTTCGGTCATCTGCTCCGACCACCTCCATGTCCGCAAGCAAGTGCTCGACACGGAGACGCTCGGTGTGTAGCAACTCCTTTGCCTTCGCATATTCCATGAGTGCTCTCAATCTTGGTTGGATGTGGTGTCTCGGTCAATCGCAGAAGCCGCGAGCAGCGTTTAGGCGAACCGCGAGCCGCTCCAGCTCCTCGGGCAATGTGTCGGGGATGTCTCTGGCCGCCTCATCTTCCTCTCGGATCGCATCGATGGCGCGCACAACCCACTCATCGTGTCGGTGAGCTTCGAAGTTGCAGCTTTAACGTCAATCTCGTCGCTCATGAGTATCGCCGACTTTTCGTCGCCTCGGGTTGAATAATACGCCTTCGTGTCTCGGGCCGAATTGGGCGAACTGACGTGCTCGGGGGAAGGGTTCTGCGGAGTGAGTGCCGTGCGACCGGCCAGGACCGAGCTTGAGGAACCTGTGGGTCGCAGAATCTCGTGCCTCCCGGTTGGACCCCACAAGTCATCACTCTGTTGGGTCTGTTCCGGGCCACCATATGGATTCGGTCCCGGGGATGCGGGAGCTCGCTGTGGCGCTGAACGCCGACCGCATCTTGCGGCTCGAAAGGCTCAACCTGGGACCGAGGAACATGGGAACAGCGCTCCTGCCGTCACCCGACGATTCCGATCGACGCAGGCCCCTTCTCCGCTCATTGACGCACCGTCATGCGAAATGCAATATTCGACGTGGTCGAATGATGGCCCGTATCAATTGCTCCTGGTGTGAGGAAATGCGGCTTTTGTCGGAGAGTTATCCGGGTGCAGCGGTCGCGCGTGACGGCCATTGCCGTTTCCCCTACCGTTGACAGATACGTAGCCGGAGGTGCAAGCATGACGAATTCGATCGATCCAGAGGTTCCACCAAGTGGGACCGGTTGCGTGGAGTGTCTCGAGGCTGGGGGTTGGTGGCTACACCTGAGACGGTGTGCAGAGTGCGGCCACATTGGATGCTGCGACAACTCCCCCAAGCAGCACGCGACCGCGCATGCGAACTCCTCAGGTCACCCGGTCATCCGCAGCTTCGAGCCGGGCGAGGATTGGTTTTGGAACTACCAGACAAACGAATACATGGAAGGGCCTCGCCTGGCGCCCCCGCTGCATCATCCCCTCGACCAACCCGTGCCTGGACCCGCCGGGCGAGTCCCCGCCAATTGGCAAGACCTCTTGGTGGAATAACGACGAAATGAGTCGCGACCTGTTACCAGCCGGTGGCAGCGATGATGGAGCCGTTGAGCCGGGTCCCGAGCATGGAGCCATCGTCGGGGGCATTCCCAAAGTTGGCAACGGCGCCGTTGGCCGCCGCTACCCAATATCCCCCACCGTCTGAGGTGGTGAAGATGGCCGTCGCGGGGTCGAGTCCGCCCATCAAGCCGGCCGGGCTTCCGAAGATCCCGGCATCGCCGAAGTTGGAGATAGCGCCATTGGAGAAGAGGATCCAGTAGCCCTTCCCGTCGGGTGTTCGCACGGCGGAGGTCACCGGCACGGTCTGTGGTCCGGGCTGACCGTAGTTGGGGGCGTCGCCGAAAGCGTAGACGTGCCCCGTCTGGGTCACGAGCCAGTAGCCGTCGCCACTGGCGTCAGGCATCACCGCGACCGCGGCTCCCGAGCAGCCGCCGATTCCCGGACAGCTGCCGGCGAAGTGGGCGTCGCCGAAGGCGAAGACGCCGCCGTCTGAAGCCACCATGAAGTAGCCGCCGCCATCAGCGGAGGGCACCATGCCCACGATGGGTGCGTTGAGCGAGTTCGGCGATCCAGAGCCGGCCGGGTGCAGTCCGAGTCCGGGAATGGAGCCATAGAAGCCCCCGTCACCGAAGGCGAAGATCCCCCCATCGGAGGCGTCAAGCCAGTAGCCACCGCGGTCTTGCGTCGGGACGATGCCGACGACGGGGCGCTGAAGGTGGAGCGAACCGGTCGAGCCGTAGAACTGTGCCGAGCCGAAGGTGAAGATCCCGCCGTCGGAGCCCACGAGCCAGTACCCATGCTGGGGTTGCGGAGCTGGGGCTGGTGGTGCGGGTGGGGGAGCCGGTGGCGTGTCATAGGTGAACGAAGCCGTCTGCGACGCGTTGCCTACGACACTGGTCGCAGTCACCCTGACCGTGCCGCTGCCAGCCGGGACGACGACCGTGGCCGACGTGGCACTGGCGGACACTACGGTCGCTGCGCCCGAGCCGAAGTAGATCGTCGCGTGCTCGAGCCCGAGACCGCTGACCGTGACGTCGGAGCCCGTGTACCCCGCGCTCACGGAGGAGACCAGTGGACAGGTCAGGCCAGGTGCGATGGGGCTACCGATTCCCGTTGCGGCGTCGTAGCCCGACGTGGCCGGATATGCGCCGCCATTGGACCCTGTGAGGTCGGTGTTGCCACTGGTGACGTCGTTGAAGGCACTGCCGTAAGAGCCCTGAGAGTACAAGTTGTAGAGCAGTGGGGTGAAGATTCCGACCCTGCCGCACCCCGATTCGGCGTCGGCAACCAGGCCTCCCATGAAGGGAGACGCGGCGCTCGTACCACCCTCGATTGTCCAGCTGCCGCCGGCATAGATCACCATGCCGGTTCCCGCATTGGCCGAAATGTCGGGGACCTCCCTGCATTCGGTACCACAAGACTGAGCGGTCGGCCACGCCAAGATGTTGGGCTGGTAGGTCGGGCGCGGCTCGTAGCGCGACATTCCACCACCACCTGCGCCGATCCCACCATACGAATTCGCACAGTTGACGCTCTCGTCGCTCTGACACCAATTCCAAGCTGTCTCGGGGGCATTCGAGTTCAGGGACGTCCCTCCGACCGCGGTGACCCAGGGGTCCGATGCCGGGTAGGTGACCTGCGCAGTCCTCGTCCCGTCGGACGCGAAGCAGCCCTCGGACCCGGAGTCACCGCTTGCAGCGAAAATGGATTGGCCCTGCGCGGAGGCCTCTTCGAAGAGCCCGGTGTAGGCACCTTGCGCGCCGCTGGTCTCGGCGTCGGGCTCGCACATACCCCAGCTCGTCGAGACGACCTGAGCGACATCGTCAGTGACGATGGCGTTCCAGACGTCGTAGCCGCCCGACGAGGTGTTCGGGCCCTCGTAGGAGATCACATTGGCGCCGGGCGACTGGGTCATGGCCTGTTCGACGTCCAGATCGGCCTCGACAGTACCGCTGAATCCACTCGTCGCTCCGCCGTCGACCGTGTCAACGGAGAACGCGTTGGTCAGCCCGAAGCAGGTCTCGTAAGTGCCGATGTCAGAAGCAGAGGACTGCCCAAGCTCGTAGAGACCAATCGTTGCCCCCGCACCGTTTTGTCCCGCAGAGAGCAACGAGCCGATGCCGTAGGCCGCTCCTTCCTGATCGAGGGTGTAGTAATCGCTACCAGCCTCGTCGTTCGCGGCCGAGCACGGGGTCAGCCCGTCGGCATTGGGGCGAGCGGCGTGAGGGGACTGGCCCGCCGAACCGGGTGTCACCACTGTGTCTTGGTTTGTGAACTGGTACGCGGTGTTCAACCCGAGGATCGAAGAGATCTGTCCCGTTGCCAGGTCAGACGGCACGAGTGGTGCTGACGACGCGACATAACCGGTACCACCACCTGCGAGCGCGTAGCGCTCGAAACTGGTCCCGAGCGTGCTTGTCAGCTCGGATGCATGGGCCGTGACGGTGACCAGATAGCCCGAAACTGTGGGCGAGAGTCCGTCGCCGCTCAGCCACGAGGTCACCGCCGCGATGTCGCTCTGAGCGGGTCCGAACATCGAACGGAATTGCCCAGGCGAGAGCCAGTGGTGATACTCCGGCGAGGTGGGAGCGCTCTGGTCTTGGAGCAACGTCGTGAGCGCCGCCTGGTTCGATGGAGGCAGTACGAAGCTCACGGTGATGTCCTGCGTCGACGGTGTGGCACCGAGCGCGGTCGCGTTCATCGGCGCCGCGCCGGGAGACAAGATGGCGGGACGCACCAGCGAGGCACCGGCAGCGTCGAGGGGAATGGTGCCGACACCAGCTGCAACCAGAACGGCAGGCAGCAGATGGAGCCCCACGGTGCGGGACCACAATTTTCTCGACGCACTGCGCCGACCCGCCGGCCGCTTCACGACCCTGAGCGTAACTTGCAGGCCTTGGTCTGGGAGGGGCCGATGGAGCGCCACGCTCCAGCTCTCCGTCTCGCCAATTCCCGCTGCCCTGTCCTAGGCCCATTTCTCGGTGCTCCACTTGTGGGGCGACGGCTCTACCTGGACGGACGAGTGATGGCAGCGGTGTGTCACGAACCGGCGTCGTGCGAAACGGTCCGCCTGGCGTCAGTTCGCTGTTGTACGTGGCACGGGCGATGGGCGTCGCCACGGTTTCATCGTCCTGGCGCTGATCTGTCTCATGCGGATAAAGAGGGCGTGGCAGCTCGATCCACAGATCGGGACCGCTAGTTCGCACTGACCCCCTGCTCAGAGCCGGTCAGGAGGTTCCGAAAAGGTTCGGACGCAACGAGGGATGTGGCCCAGTTAGGGTCGGAGGATGTTGCGCGAAGTGGTTACGGGGTACTGCTGGCCGCAATCGGTGGGCCCGGGCGAGCAGGTCGGTCTGCACATGTCGTCCGCTGCTGGACGGCCGGTCCGCGTCGAGGTGGCACGAGTCGGGGCGAGGCGAAAAGTCGTCTTCCGTTCTGATGCAGTTGCGGCCGAGGAGCACGAGGCTCCGAATAAAGCCTCCTCTGAGGGGTGCGGTTGGCCTGTCGCTCTCACGCTGGATGTCGACCCGACGTGGCGGTCGGGTTACTACGAGGTCGTCATGGAGATCGACGTTGGCGAGAAGGTTCGGCGCGACTACGCCTTCTTCGTCGTGCGTCCGACATCTCGCGAGCGCATTGTGGTCGCGCTGGCGACCAACACGTGGCACGCCTACAACGACTTTGGTGGTCCAAACCTGTACACGGGTGGCACCCACGTCGCCATGCAGCGTCCGATGGCGGCGGGCTACCTCTACAAGCCGCCTGGCAGGGGCCGTCGCGTGACGGGGACCGGCGCACCCGATCCGCAGAATGCCGCGCACGTTGGCTACGTCCAGATCAATCATCTATCCGGATACGCCGGGTCGGCGGGGTGGCCCGATTGGGAGCTCCCGTTTCTCGAGTGGACTGAGCGTGAGGGATTCGAGATTGGTGTGTGCACAAATGCTGATCTCGAAGAACACCCCGAGGTGTTGGACGGCGCAGGCCTGTACTTGTCGGTCGGGCACGACGAATACTGGTCACGTGGAATGCGCGACACGGTCGAAGGATTCATCGCGACCGGCGGCAATGCGGCCTTCTTCTCCGGCAATACGTCGTTGTGGCAGGTGCGCATCGAGGGAGACGATCACGACGTCATGGTCGGGTACAAAAGCTCCTTTAAGAGCGATCCGCTGATGGGAACGGACCGGGAGACGGAAGTGACGACGTTCTGGTCCGACGTAGTCGTTGGCCGTCCCGAGAACCACATGACCGGCGTCACATTCACCCGTGGGGGCTATCACCGTATAGGTCGCAATGTGACTTCGGGCCTCGGTGGCTATACCGTTCACCGCGCCGGTCACTGGATCTTCGACGACACTGGGCTCGGCTACGGAGACGTGCTCGGGGTCGGCGCCACCGTCGTCGGCTACGAATGCGACGGATGCGTGTTCACCTACCGCGACGGATTGCCGTACCCGACTGGCGAGGACGGTACGCCGTCTACCTTCGAAATCCTGGGCACGTGCCCGACACAGCACTTCACCCGTGAGACAGCGCCTCGTCCGCCCAAGCCGGAGGAGCCGAGCGAGCTGGAATACATCGCTTCACGTGTGTTCGGAACGCGTGAGCCCGAGGCGCTGGAACGCATCCGTTACGGCCATGCGGTGCTAGGTGCCTATACGAACGAGGCGGGCGCGACAGTCGTGACGTCGGGGTCGACCGACTGGGCTCACGGGCTGGCAGCGCGAGACCCGCAGATTGAGCAGATCACCCGAAACGTGCTGACGCAGTTGGGGTAGCGCCCTGGCGGGACTCCCCAAGTTCCCCCCGAATCAGACGGCACGGAGGAGGTTCGGGCGGAATCGGTCCCAACGCCACCCCACGAAGAGCGTCTTGGGCCAGTGGCGCACCGGGGTCCGGTCCCCCGGAGGGTTCGGCCCGTGGGCACTCCCGTCGTTCTCCCGGTGGCCAGTCCGAGGATCCAGCGACTATCATAAAAAACGATGTTAGATATCCAACAAAGCTTATTGACAGATATAGCCGAAGACGGCACCCTATGTGTGGGAAGAGAGAGGAGTGAAGATGAGCTTCGCTGACACGTTGGCGGAATTGCCCCTGTTTTCCGAGGTCAGTCGGTCGGAGCTGGCCGTTATCCGGCGTCACCTGACTCTGTTGCCCGTCTCGGCCGGCCGCGTCCTCGTGGAGGAAGGTGCCCGAGGTGACCAATTCATGATCATTGCGCGGGGTGAGGCAACGGTCAGCCAGGGCGGCCGCACCATCGCCACCCTCGAGCGCGGCGACCTGGTGGGGGAGATGGCCCTTCTGGAGGGCGGACTGGGGCGCCGCAATGCCACGGTGACCACACGTACCGACTCCATGGTCTATGCCGGGACGCCCGCGGAGTTTCGCCGGATTCTCGAAGCCGTGCCCTCCGTGGCCCGAAAGGTCCGCGACACGGCTGCCACCCGAGAGCTCAGCCGCGCCGCCTGAGGCCCCTTCGTCGGTGGTCGCGGTGGCGCCGGCCCAGGCCGCGATCGGGAACCAGGACAAATTCCGCCTGAGACGTCTTCCTGATCGGGACGAGCCGCGCCCGCTGGACGAATCCGGATCTATGCCTGCTCAATGCGGAGCCGGTTGCCCGCGGGGTCGCGCACAGCGGCGTCACGGACGCCCCAGGGCTGGCTGGTCGGCTCCTGGAGCACCTCCACGCCCGGTGTCGCGGCGATCTTGTCGAACGTCGCGTCGAGGTCGTCGGTGCGGAAATGGACCGGGTACATCTCACCCTTGGCGAGCATGGCCGCGAGGGCGTCCCCGTCCTCCTTGGATCGGCCCGCTTGGGGCTGCGACAGCACAATCCCGACCTCGGGCTGGCTGTCGGTGACAAGGGTGATCCACTTGAAGCCGTCGTTGGCGACCTCGAAGCTCACCGTCAAGCCCAGGGTGTCGCGATAGAAGGCAAGAGCGGCGTCGGGGTCGTCGACGAGGATGTGCACGGTGCTGAGTGAGACGGTCATGGCACAGACGTTACGAGGGTACGGCGATGGGTGCTTCTCCGAAACTGCTCTCTTCCGTGCGCCGCTGCCCCCCGCCCTTGCGCGGCCGGGTCAGGACCATGGTCAGGCAGGTGGGCATGACGCGCAGCTCGTCGTGGTTGCGGGCGCGGTACGTTGAGGGCGTCTCGCCGACGAGTTCGGTGAACCGGGCTGAGAATGAGCCGAGGCTCGTCCACCCGACGGCGAAGCAGACATCGGTCACGCTCAGGTCGCCCCGGCGCAGCAGCGCCTTGGCCCGCTCTATGCGCCGGGTCATGAGATAGGAGTACGGCGTCTCGGCGTACGACTCGCGGAAGCGGCGGCTGAAGTGTGCCGGCGACATCAGCGCCGTGCGGGCGAGCGCCGGCACGTCGAGCGGTTGTGCGTAGTCGCGGTCCATCTGGTCGCGGGCGCGGCGCAGCCGGCGTAGCTCATCGAGGTCGGCACTCATGTGCGTCCATTCTGCCCCTGGCCCGCGAAGCGTGGCGAAAAGGCCAGGTGGAGGCTCTCTGCCTGAAGGTTGCGACCGCGCTTGCGTGATTCGATGGTGCAATGGCGAACGATGGCAAATCGGTCGAGCGCTCTCGATCCGTCAGGCGACGGCGACCAGCAAATCCTCTCCGGTCGTCGGCCGAAAGCCATCCGTCCGGGCGGCAAAGTAGCGCTCCGCCAAATCCGAGAGGGGCACGTGCCAGGCGTCTCGAAAGCCGGCTCGTTGGGCGAGTTCCACAGCTTCGGACGGCGTGTAGAAGCTGACGAAAGGCGTCCCGGATGCCCGGGCGCCCTTTTCGGCCATCTGGAGCCCAAGGCGGTCCTCCGAGTCGAGGAGCTCTGCCGGCAAGAGGAACGTCATGACCAGCATCGAGCCCGGAGCGAACGATGCGATCTGGTGCAACGTCTCCGCGTTCGCTTCCGCGCTGAGGTACATCGAGACGCCGGTGGACGCCACGACCGCCTTCTGGTGTGGTTCGAAGCCTGCTTCCTCCAGCCTTTGCCTCCATGACTCCGCCTCGAAGTCGACCGGCACCAATCGCAACCACTCCGGGACGCCGAAGCCGAGTTCGGTCAAGCGCGCCCGCTTCCAGGTCTGGGCCCCGGGACGGTCGACTTCGAAGACCTGCATGCGGGAGGCAATCTCCGGTCGCCGCTGGGCGAACGTGTCGAGGCCCGCTCCCAGCAGCACGTACTGGCGGATGCCTCGCTCGACTTGCTCCGCGACCAGATCCTCGATGAAGCGGGCCCGGGCGACGATCGCCGCCCGAAAGCCCCTCGTGAAGACCGGGTCCATGTCCGGACGGCTCCGCCAGTCGTCGTCGGGATCGGCCAGTCGGAGCCCGACCTCGTCTTCGAGCACGTGGGGCGCTGCGTCGATGTCCACGTGCAACGCCCGCCACAACGCGACCCGCACCGCCGTTCCGTCCGGTGCGATCTCCTCTTCGGGCATGCGAGGAAGATAGTAGGGCGAGCTCCCGCATCGACCTCAGTCGTCGTGCGGTGTGAGCCGGGGTGCAGCGGCAGGTCGTGCGCTAACCGAACTGGCCGGGCTGGTAGTCGCCGGCTGGCTGGCGGACGATGACATTCACCCGGTTGTAAAAGTTGATCATCGCGATGACCGCGACCAGCGCACCGAGCTGCTCCTCGTCGTAGTGCTTGGCCGCGTTGGCCCAGGCCTCGTCTGTCACTCCGCCGGCCGCGTCGGCAATCCGCGTCCCCTGCTCGGCGAGCTCCAGGGCGGCGCGCTCGGCTTCGGTGAAGACCGTGGCCTCCCGCCAGGCCGCTACCAGGTTGAGCCGGAGTTGGCTTTCGCCGGCCGCCACGGCGTCCTTGGTGTGCATGTCGGTACAAAAGCCACACCCGTTGATCTGGCTGGCCCGGAGCTTGACCAGCTCCTGCGTGGCCCGGGGCAGGGTCGACTGGCTGACGACCTGGCCGGCAGCATTGAGGTGCTTGAACAGCTTCATGCTGGTTGGGTTCTCGAAGAGGTTGAGTCGGGCGTCCATCGTGGTCTCCTCTCACGGACTGGTTCGTCGCTGTTTGTCACCCCTTACGACGAACGGGCATACCGGTCTGTGACACCCAGCGCCAGAAATCCTCTTACCCACCTCATCTGCGGTCGTCCCGGACCGACGCGGCCGGCAACCCGCACGACGGCACGGTCCCGTTGCACCGGCTGGTGCACGGAGACGATCAGTCCGTCGTTGTGCTGACCCGCCGCCGTGAGCTCAGCCGCCCGCTGTCACCGCCCGCAGTTCGGCGACCGAGTCGCGCATGATGGCGGTGAGGTCGCGGTCGTCGTCCCCGTTGGCCCACCGCTCCACGGCCACGCGCAACACGCTCATGCCGGCCTCGGCGGCCAAGGACGCCTGCGGCTCGCGCACGCCCCGCTGGCGCAGGGCGGTGGCCACGGCTGCGGCGTAGTCCGCCAGCTTGGCCAGCTCGCGCTCGCGCAGTTCGGGGTTGGCGGCGATCACGGCCTGGCGCTGGCGTGATAGGTCGCGGCGGAACTCCCCGAGCATGGCGGCAGCGGCGTCGAGGCCCCGCGACGCGGCGTCGAAGGGGCCGTCGGCCGCCGGTGCGCCGGCCACCCCGGCCACGATCCGCTCCCGGAGGAGGGCGGACCCGCCGAAGAGCACCTCTCGTTTGTCCGCGAAGTGCCGGAAGAAGGTGCGCTCGCTCACCCCGGCTCGTTCGGCGATCTGGGCCGCGGTGGTTTGGTCGAACCCCCGTTCTGAGTACAGGGCCAGCGCCGCTTCCTGCAGCCGCCCGCGGCTGTCCGGCTCCCATCGACCCATGCCGTCGATCCTAGTGTTGACAGTGACTGACATCAGGTCTATCTTGATGGCAGTTACTGACATCACCGTCTCTTGGAGGTTTCGTCATGAGGATCTTTGTCACCGGCGCCTCGGGCTGGATCGGTTCGGCCGTCGTGCCGGAGCTACTCGGAGCCGGCCACGAGGTGGTCGGCCTGGCCCGCTCCGCGGCATCGGCGGAGCGACTGGAAGAGGCCGGCGCCATTGTGCTGCGGGGTGACGTCGACGAGCCCGACGGACTGGCCAAGGCGGCCAACGACGCCGACGGCGTCATCCACCTGGCGTTCCAGCACGAGGTGGCCTTCGGCGGCAACTTCGCCGCCGCCGGGGCAGCCGATCGGCGGGCCGTGGAGGCTATGGCCGCGGCCCTGGCCGGCTCCGACCGACCCCTGGTGCTCGCCTCGGGCATGCTCGGGCTGACTCCCACCCGGGTGGCCACCGAGGACGACGGGCTGGTGCCCGGCCCCGAGGTGCGGGCCAACCCTGCCGGAGTGCGGTCGGCCACCGCGCTCTTCACGCTGTCGCTGAGGGGCATCGGCGTTCGCTCATCGGTGCTCCGCCTCCCTCCGACGGTCCACGGCGACGGCGACAACGGGTTCATGGCGACCTTCGTCGGCATCGCCCGTCGGCGGGGGGTGGCCGGCTACGTGGGGGAGGGCGACAACCGCTGGCCGGCCGTGCATCGCTCCGACGCCGCCCGCCTGTTCCGCCTGGCCGTCGAGGCCGCGCCGGCGGGATCGGTCCTCCACGCGGTCGGCGACGAGGGCGTCCTCTTCCGCGAGATCGCCCAGGCGATGAGTCGTCACCTCGACGTCCCGACGGCGTCGGTGGCACCCGCCGACGCCTTCGAGCACTTCGCCCCTCTGGGCCACTTCGTGGCGCTGGACAGTCCCGCCACGGCCGCCATCACCCGCGAGCTGCTGGCATGGGAGCCGACGGGGCCCAGCTTGATCGAGGACCTCGACGAGGATTACTACTACCGCGAGGGGTAGTTCCGAAGGGTCGGAATCAGAATGGGCGGTCCACCCGCACGCGGCTCGCCGGGCGTGAACGTCACCGGCATGGTGACCACCCCGTGCAGCTTGGGATTGCCCTGGTAGTACGTGGTGCCGCCGTGGTCGACGACGTAGCCGGGAATGCGCGTCAGCACCTCGCGCATCATGACCTCGAACAGGACCCGGGCCACGTGGAGCCCGATGCAGCGGTGTGAGCCGATGCCGAAGGCGAGGTGGGGGTTGGGCGAGCGGTCCACGTCGACCGCGTCCGGGTCGGGGAACACCGCCGGGTCGTAGTCGGCGCCCAGCCAGCTCATCACCACGAACTCCCCGCGCCGGATCTGCTGGCCACCCAGCTCCGTGTCGCGGGTGCAGGTGCGGCTGAGCGTCTCGTTGACGGAGGTCCAGCGCAGGTACTCCTCGCACGCGCCTCCGAGAAGGTCGGTCTCCTTGGCCAGGCGCTCGCGGAGCTGCGGTACCCCGGACAGGTGCACGAGCGCCAGCGACGTGAGCGAGGTGGTCGTGTCGACGCCGCCGCCGATGAGGTTCCACATCACGGCGACCAGCTCGTCGTCGCTCATGGGGTGGCCCTCGATCTCCATGGCGACCAGACGCGAGACGAGGTCGTCACCAGGATGGCGACGGCGCTCCCCGATCACCTCCTTCACCTCGGCGACCATCTCCGGCGTGCGGGCAATGGCCACCTGGCGCTGCGGCATCTGCTGGCCGTAGGCCGTCGCCGCGTGGAAGTACTCCGCCCAATGCCGCCAGGTCGTGAGTGGAAGGCCCATCAGTTTCATCGTCCAGATCGCCGGCACCGGATTGGTGTAGTCGAGCACCATGTCCATCCGCCCCTCGGCGATCTTCTGGTCCAGGCACCACGTGGCGGCCTGCTCCAGGAACGGGCGGTCCCGCTCCACCGCCGCGGGCAGCATGAAGGGGTTGATGGCACGGCGGAGGGCAACGTGGCGGCCCGCCTCTGCCTCGGCGATCCCGACCGGTGGCAGTCCCTCGTCGCGGGGTACGCCCATGATCCCGACGTAGCTCAGCCCGTCGGGCGCGCGTTCCTCGTACCGCGGGGTGAAGGTCTCGCTGTCGCGTGCGACCTCGGCCACCTCGTCGTAGCCCGTCACGTACCAGAACCCGTAGGTCTGGTTCCAGACCACCGGGGACTGGCGGCGGAGCTCGTCGTTGTGCTGGTAGCGCTCCGCCAGCCACTCGACGGAGTGATAATCGAAATCGGCTTCGGCTCGCATGACCATGATCCTCGCCCGCCGGGCCGGACACGTCAACGAGCACTGCGGGGCTCGTGCGGCTTGACAGCCGGCCCGTTCTTGGCGAGGGTGCCAGCGATGGAGGAGCGGGCGACGGGCGCCACGGTTGACGGGCGGGCGATTCCCGCCAGCCCGGACCTGGCGCGCATGCGAGGAGAGCGCTTCGCCCGCCTGCAGGAAGAGCTGGCCCGCCAGGAGCTCGACGGCATGGTGCTGCTCACCTCCAGTGCGGTCGCCTATGCCGCCGGCCTGTCGGTCCCGGGCGACGACAGCGGCCGCTCCGGCATCTTCCGTCCGGTGGTCGTCGTGGCCAAGGGGGAGCGCGCGCCGCACGTGTACACCGCGGCCCGCGACGGGCTCCCGCCCGAGTGGCCGCCGGACCACGTTCATGGCCCTCTCTTCCCCGACCTCGACGACGGTGTCGACGACTTGCTCAGGGCGGTGTCCGATCACTTCCCCGCCGGTTCGCGTCTGGCCGTCGACCACCAGACGCACCCCATGCTGCGGGCCCTCGCGTCGTACGACTGGCGTGACGGGCGCGCCGCCCTGGCCCCGGCCAGGCTGCGCAAGACCCCGGACGAGCTCGCCTGCATCCGCACCGCGCAGCGCATCTCCGAGCTGGCCATGGTCGGCGCACGGGAGGCGCTGCGACCCGGTGTCCGCCAGAGCGACCTGAGCGCCCGCTTCCTTCGCCGTGCCTTCGAGCTCGGGGCCTCGGCGGGCTGCATCGACCCGATCTGGCAGGTCATGCCGGCATGGAAGGAGCAGGGCCCGTGGACCTCCCATGGCGACCTCGCTTATCCCACGGCGACGACCGACCGCATGTTGCGGGAGGGCGACGTCGTGTGGGTCGACGCCGGCATCTTGTGGCAGGGGTACGCATCGGACTACGGGCGGACGTGGCTCACCAGCGCCCGTACCGCCCCGAGCCCACGCCAGCATGAGCAATTCCGCCGCTGGCGCCACGTGGTGGACGCCGCCTTGCGCCTGCTCGTGCCCGGCGTGAGCGCCGCCGCGCTCGCCCGCGCCGCGACCGAGGCGAACGACGGCGTCCGCCCGTGGATCGAGCACTTCTACCTGGCGCACGGCGTCGGGACCGACAGCGCCGAAATGCCCCTGGTCGGCACCGACCTGGGGCCCGAGTTCGACGAGTCGCAGCTCATGCAGCCGGGGATGGTGCTCGTCCTCGAACCGGTGATCTGGGACGACGGAGCCGGCGGATACCGGGCCGAGGACATCGTCGCCGTCACCGACACGGGCTGGGAACCGCTCAGCGGCTCGACCTACGACCCCTTCGGCCTGGAGCCATGACACCCGCCCCGGAGCGCGAGATGATCGTCGGGACCATGGCGCTCGAGGACTCGGCCCGAGCCGATTTCGAGCGCCTCCGTCGGCAACGGCGCCATCGGCTGCTCGAGGCCATGGCGGCCGAGCGGCTCGACGCGCTGGTGCTCGGCCGCTCCGCCAACGTGCGCTACGCCTCGGGAGCGCGCCAACTCTGGCGGGCCGGCAGCGCGCCCTTCGGCCCGGCCGCCGTGGTCGTCCTCGAGACGCGGCGGGTCCATCTCCTGTCCGTGTGGGACGAGGGTGTGCCGCCGGAGATCGACCACGAGGACCTCTACCCGCTCACCTGGAACCCGGCCCACCTGCTCGCCGCGCTGAGGGCGATCCCCGGCCTGGCCCGCGCCCGCCGGGTGGGCACCGACGGCTTGACCCCCCTGTTCGCCCAGCACCTCCACGAGATCGCCCCCCCGGCCGAGCTGGCCGACGCCGAGCCGGCCCTCTGCAGCGCGCGTCGGACGAAGACAGTCGACGAGCTGGCCTGCCTGCGGACCGCCGCCGCCCTGGCCGAGGCCGCCCTGCAAGACCTGCGCCAGCGGGTCGAGCCCGGGGTGAGCGAGCGCGAGCTGCTGGCCGCGTACTACGAGTGCATCGGACACCTGGGCGTGCCCGCCCCGCCGAGTGAGAGCGTCGCCTTCGCCACCCCGGCCCGCGGGCCGGTCGACTTCCGCCTGCTTGCTCGTGAGCGGGCCGTCGGCGACGGCGAGCTCGTCGTCCTCTCACCGGGCGCCCTCTACGCGGGCTACGAGGCCGACGTGGGCTCGACGGTGCTCGCGGGCGCGACGCCACCTCCCGGTGCCGGCTCGCTCGCCGATCGCTGCCGGCGCGGCCTCGACACCCTGCTCGCCGCCTGCCGCCCCGGCGCGACGGGTGCCGATCTCTCCCGCGCCTGGGAGCAGACGGGAGAGCCGCCGCCCCCGGTGGTCCTCGCTCACGGTCTCGGCCTCGGCGTGGAGCCCCCCGTGATCGGGCTGGGCCGCGGCACGTCGGCGCCCGTCGACGAGGGTGCCGTTCTGTGCCTCCAATCGTGGGTCAGCGCGGAGGGCACCGGAGGGTGTCTCGAGCGCGCCACGGTGCTCGTGGCCGCGGACGGCGCCGAACTCCTGACCCGAAGGGCCCCGTTCGGCTTCTCGGGTTAACGACGAAGGGACTGCTCGTGACGTCCATCCTCCGCGACGGAGAGGTGAACCCTCGCTCGCCGTTGGTCTTGGAGCGAGGGTGGGCGGCCCTCGCATGGTGAGGCAGCTGTGCCTTCAGGGTGGGAGGGTCACGACGGTCCGTAGACGTAGTGGCCGTCGTCGGGATGGTGGTACCAGCCCATCGAGGCGGCCGTGCCACCGTCGACGTGCAGCGTGTGGCCGGTGACGTAGCTCGAGAGCCGGGATGCGAAGAAGACGGCGGCCCCGGCGCACTCGTCGACGTGCCCGGGCCGGCCCAATGGCACGGTGAGGCCGATGCGCTCGCCGGCGCCGGACGGGATCAGGGCCAGCAGGCTCTCGGTGATGGTGATGTCCGGAGCGATGGCATTGACCCGGATGTCGTGCGGTGCCAGTTCGAGCGCCAGGGTCTTGGTGAGGTTGATCACGCCGGCCTTGGCGGCCGCGTAGGCCGCATAGAGTGGCGCCGCCCGCACCCCCTCTATGGAGGTGATGTTGATGACCGTGCCGCCGTGGCCGGACTCGACCATGTGCCGGGCCACCGCCTTGGTGCACAGCAGGACGTGCTTGAGGTTGGCCCGGTAGAGGGCGTCGAAGCCGTTCTCGCTCGTCTCGAGGAACGGCGCCACGAACACGCCGCCGGCGTTGTTGACGAGGATGTCAACCGTGCCGAAGCGCTCGACGGTGGCGGCCAGCGCCGCGTCCACCTGCCCGCCCTCGCGCACGTCCGTGGGCACCGAGAGACCGTCCACCTCGGCCGCTGCCGCCGCACTGGTCTCGGGGTCGCGCTCCCAGATCGCCACGTCGGCGCCGAAGGCCCGCAAGCCGTTGGCGATGCCGCGACCGATGCCGGCGCCGCCGCCCGTGACCACGGCCACCTTCCCGTCGATCCGGGCCGCATCTGCGTCGAGGACCATTGCCGCAACCTACTCGCCGGCGTCCGACGGCGAGGCGAACGCCGGCGCCGCGGGCGCGTGTCGGGACCCGCTCAGGCCAACGAGGCGATCTTGACCACCCGGGTCGACGGCAGGACGTCGACGACGTCGGGTCCGACCCACCGCACCCCGACCGTGCCGCGCCGGTGGCCGGCGGTGTCGAGCCAGTTGGGTACCCCGGGGTCGCGGTGTGCCACCACGAAGCGCGCGCTGCCGTCGGCTTCGAGCCGGGCCGAGTGGCAGTTGAGGGCCGACTGGTAGTGGACGTAGTCCAGCGTTTCCATCCAGTGGTTGTGGAGCGCGATCATCCAGTACTCGCAGTTTGGCGGCGTGAACTCGACCACCAGCGCCTCGTCCTCGGCCAGCTCGAAGTACGCCTGGTGCCAGGTGATCTGGGGATCCTTGAAGTTGGAGGTGTCGGCCAGCTGGGCTTCGTCGGTGAACACGTTGGGCCACTTGGACTGGCGGGTGGCCCACTGGGCACCGATCTGGGCGACGCCCTTGACGTAGTGGCCGGCGTAGAGCAACGAGAGGTACAGCTCCTCGGGCGTCAGGGGGGCCGGCGGCGTGCCTTCGTCGTCCATGCGCTCGATGCGCATCTCGGCATGGCGCTGGTGGCGCTTGTCGAGGAAGGTCTGGCGGACGGCGATGCTCCGGGTGTCGGGGTCCGAGCGCAGCCAGTTCCCCTCATGCTCCTGCTGCGAGATGACCACCTCGAAGCCCCCGTCGGGGTCTATCTGCATCTGCTCCTCGTGCAGGGTGGCGCCCGTGCCGGGGCCACCGCCGCCGAAGCCCGGACCCGAGAAGAGGTTGAAGCTGATCCACTTCGCTTCGCCGCGCGTGCCCCGGATCCGGTAGTCGTACTTCCCGTCGAGTGAGGCACCGAGATAGTGGTTGTCGGGGTTCTCCGCCACGATCTTGATGGTCTCGTGGCACACGCAGATCAGCTCGGCCTGGGCGGCTCGGCCGTACTCGAGCCTGCTCTCCAGGGCCCCGCGCAGCAGTCGGGTGAGCATGCGGTACCCCTCGGCGCGGTCGAGCGGGTCGTCGGGATTGCCCTCGGCGAGGATGGCCTCGCCGGCGTCGGCGAGGAGGTCGCAGAACTCGCGCCACGCGGTGCCGTCGACGACCTTCTGGGTGATCTCGTCCATGGGTTCCTCCGTCAGATCTTGCCGAGCTCGTGGAGCCACGCGACGAGGAGGCCGAGGCCCTCGTCGAGGCTCATCGGGTGGTAGCCGAGACGATCGGCCGTGAGGTTCGCCGCCGTGCGGGGCGACCGGACCTGGTGGGCCGCCGCTTCGGCGATCGCCATCAGCGTCGGCCCGAAGGCGGCCGTCAGGACCTCCGGGTCCGAGCGGTAGTCGACGTTTTCGACGCGATGGTCGACGCCGGCGATCTCGCAGGCGCGGTTGCAGCCCGCCGCCGTGCTGATCTCGTCCTCGGGCCGGCCCACCAGCCAGTAGCGCTCTCCGGCCCTGCCGCGGTCGAGTGCGGCGATGGAACCCCATGCCACGTCGGCGGCGGCCACCCAGGTGACCGGGAAATCGAGGAACATCGGGATCCGGCCCCGGATGGCTCCGAGCAGCACGGCGTTGAAGCTCGTCGGGTGCAGGGCTCGTCGGGCGACCGGGCTGGGACCGTAGATGGCGCCGGGGTGGCAGGTCAGCACGTCCTGGCCCGCCGCCGCCCGCTCGTGCGCCTCCCGGAACGCGGCCAGCTTGGTGACCGTGTAGGGGTCGTCGGGCGGACGGGCCAGGACCGGCGCTTCTTCTCGGGGACCGGGGAGGCTGAGGTCGAAGAAGGTGCTGGTGCTCAGGGCGACGACGCGCCGCATGCCCAGGGCCTGGCCGGCGTCGAGCACGTTGGCGGTGCCCACCACGTTGACGGCCTGGAAGTCGACCAGGTCCTGGCTGGCGCCGCCGAGCAGCGCGGCGGTGTGGATGGCCGCCTCGCATCCCTTGGCCGCCGCCCGCACGTCCTGAGCGTCGGCAATGTCGCCCTGGACCAGCTCGACGCCGATGGCCCCGAGTGCGGCCGCCTCGTCGGGTTGGCGGACCAGCGCGCGGACGTCGTCGCCGCGCTCGACCAGTTGCCGGCAGACGTTGGCGCCGGTGAGGCCCGTGCCGCCGGTCACGAAGATGGTGCTCATAGGAGGCCTCCTGCCGCTCGCCGTCGGGATGGAGCGGTCACGTCGTGGCCTGCTCCGCCGCGGGCACGTCGAAGCGCTCGTTGTAAAAGGCGAACTGCTCGGCGATCGTCGCCGGGTCCAGGCCGAAGGCCTCGGGCGGGTAGCGGCCGGGCCCGGAGCGGTCCTTCGAGCTCTCGGCCCACCAGTCCCTCATGCGCCGGCAAGCCTCGTCGCTGAGGTCGTCGCCCAGTCCGGCGTAGAGATGGGTCACCTGCCCGATCGGGTCGCGCTGCACCGCTTCGAAGGAGAGGTCGAAGAAGCGGTCCTCGTTCCCGCGGTCGCGGAAGTCGATCAGGCGCTCCAGCGCGGTCCGCCACAGCGCGCTGTTGCGTGCGCCGATGGCGATCGGGTCGGGGCGATCGGTCAGGACGGAGATCAAGGTGTTGTACAGCGCGCACACCGACGGCAGCACCTTGCCGACGTCGCGGTGGGTCATGACAAAACGGGCGTCCGGGTACACCGCGTTCAGCGCGTCGATCGACAGCATGTGGGTCGGGGTCTTGAGCCACCACCGGTCGGGCGGGCAGTGCCACTGCAGTAGCTTCAGCACCCGCTGGTGGTATCGATAGGCCGGCTCCATGTCGCACTGCAGCAGCCAGGCCGTGTAGCTCGGGACGAGCGACATGCCCTCGAAGATGAGCGAGCGGAACTCGAGGGCCATCAGCAACAGGCACTCCTGGGGACCGTCCGCCGCGGTCGGGAGCATCCCGGCGAAGCCGGTGAACATGTCGTTGGTGAAGTCGATGCCGGCCTGGGCCTCGGCGATGCGCGGGTCGGTGTGCTCGGTCGCCGTCTCGGGCGGCGGGCATGGCTTGGACGCCTCCCATACTCGGAGCGACCGCCGGGCCGGGTCCTGGGCCAGAAGGAAGCTCAATGCCGTCGACCCCGTACGGGGCAGGCCGAGGCCGAACAACGGGGCCACGATCTGCTGCTCGTCGATCTCGGGGTAGGCGCCGTACCACCGCTCGACCTGGAGCCGGTTGATCAAATAGCCCACGATCTGGTCCGTCATGGCCCCGAGGCCGATCTCGTTCAGCGCCGCCTCGGTGTTCAACGAGTGGACCAGGACCTCGAGGCCCTCCCGCCACGAGTCACCGCCGAAGTCGTCGCACCCGGCGCGTTCGCACGCCGTGGTGACGATCTGGTCAACCTCCACGGGGATCTCCGCTCACCGTGGCGACCACGAGGTCGACCGTCGCGTGGTCGCTCCGGCGCCGGCCGGCAGCGCCCGAGCGATGGTGGATTCGGCTGTCGACATCGGCCCCCGTCCTTCTGACGAGTCGAAACGTAAGGTACCTCGGGGGCCGTTGCAACCGGCCGGGCAACCCCGGAGATGGCGGGTCGGCCGTCTTCAGTGCGGGTTGCTCGCCTCCAGCCGCGTTCCGGCCAGCCGGGCCTCGACGGCGATGGCGAAGTTGGGGCAATCCAGCAAGTTGGTGTGCGCGCAGTCCAACGCGTGCTGGATCGCGCTCCGGGCGGCCTGCGCCTTGGTGATGCGCTCCTCGAGGTCCGCCATCTTGCCCCGCGCCAGGTCGCGCCAGTCGCCTGGCCGGTCTGTCCCGCGAGGCGACGAGCGCCTTCATCTCGCGCAGGGAGAAACCGACCTCTTGCAGCAGCAGGATCTCGCCGACCAGCTGCACGCTTGAAACCCGGTAGCGGCGGTGGCCAGACAGCCGGGTCTCGGGCGCGACCAGCCCGACCTCCTCGTAGTAGCGCAGGGCCGACACTGCCACGCCCGTGCGAGCGGCCAGCTCGCCGATGGTCAGCAGGTCTTCGGACATCTTGACCTCAAGCGTACTTGAGGCTGTTCACTTCTCGGAATGGTGGCCACCACGATCGACCACGCCCGACCCGGCTCGCCTGGGTGCCCCCCGTGGCACTGAGGGAACGGGTCCTCCGCCGGGTCGTCGGCCAGTTCGGCCGCCCCCACGGCGTGGGCGGCCGCCTCACCGGCTGGGTGCTGGCCCATCGGTCGTCCAACCGCGAGCGCAACCAGTGGGTGGTGACGCTGCTCGACGTGCAGCCCACCGATCGTGTGCTCGAGATCGGCTTCGGGCCCGGCCTGGCCATCGAGGCTCTGAGCCGCTTGGCCAGCCGCGGCACGGTGTTCGGCGTCGACCATTCGGACGTCATGGTGGAGCGGGCCCGGGCGCGCAACCGGGCCACTGTCCGCACGGGGCGCGTGGATCTGCGGTTGGCTTCGGTCGGTGACCTGCCCGACTTCGGCGGGCCGCTCGACGTGGTGTTGGCCGTGAACTCCATGGGGTTCTGGCCGGACCCAGCCGCCCGCGTCGACGAGCTACGGCGCCGGCTGCGACCCGGCGGACTTATCGCCATCGCCTCCCAGCCCCGCTGCCCCGGCGCGACGAGCGACACCTCGCGCCGGGCCGCGGCCCAGATCGAGTCCGTGCTCAGCGGTGCCGGCTTCACCAAGGCCCGCGTCGAGACGCTGGCTCTCGAGCCGCCGGTGGTCTGTGTCCTGGCGCGGGCGCCGTCTCAGCCCGAGACCGTGGTCACCCAGTAGTTGACGGGGCCTCCCACGTAGGGGATGACCTGAAGGTTCTTCACCGACTTCTGGGCCCCGGTCACGTTGGGGGCGTAGTCGACGTAAATCCCGAGTGCGTTCTTCATCACGAAGTCCTGCGCCTTGATCCACTCGGCCTTGAGCTTCGGGCTGCTCGGTGGCAGCGCCTGGATCTCGTTGTCGATGGCGTTGAGCGTGGGGTTGTTGTAGTCGCAGATGTCACCGATGCTGCCCGGGATGTACTGCGTGGTCAGCTTCTCAATGCCGGGCAGGCCGGACGGGTTGAGGCCCATGGCGGCCTTGTGGTCCGAGTAGAGGTCCGTCACGTAGTTCGAAGACGACAGGATCTGAACGTTGACCCCGATCTGCTTCCATTGCGCCTGCAGCACGGTCGCCAGCTGGTCGGTGTCGGCCTCGGGCAGCGGGATGATGGAGGTCGAGAAGCCGTGGGGGTAGCCCGCCTCGGCCAGGAGTTCCTTGGCCTTCTTCGGGTTGTAGGCGTAGTCGTTGGTGAGCGACGGGTCGTAGTAGTCGGATCCTTCGGGGAAGATGCTCCAGGCGGGCTGGCCCTTGCCGTAGAGCAACGCGTCGTTGATGGAAACCCGGTTGATGGCGTAGCTCATGGCCTCCCGGACCTTGAGGTTGGCCAGCGGCCCCGACGACTTGCAGACGGGCACGAAGAAGTAGCTGGCGTCCGGGAAGGTCGAGTTGGTCTGGATGCTGTTCAGGTTCTTCACGGTCGGCAGGTCCGAGTCCGGGATGCCTTCGATATCCACCAGGCCCGATTCGAGGGAGTTGAGCTGCTGCGGCCCGGTCGGCACCTCAATGAACGTGATGCCGGACAGGTGGATGGCGTTGGCGTCCCAGTACTTGGGGTTCTTGACCAAGACCAACTTCGAACCGGGCGTGTAGCTCTGGAACACGAAGGGCCCGGCGCCGACCACGGCGGTGTTGGGGATGCCCGTGCTGGCCCCGGTCGAGATCGCCATGAACGACTCCTGGTCGGCCAGGAGCGGGTAGAAGGAGCTGGCCACGGCCTGGTTGAAGTGCAGGACCAGCGTGTCGGTCCCGGTGACGTCGATGGACGAGAGGTCGTACATGGCGGCGTCCCACGCGCCCGCGTGCGTGTTGGCCAGGTTGCGCTCGTAGCCGGCCTTGACGGCGGCGGCGTTGAGCGGGGTCCCGTTGGAGTACACCAGGCCCGGTCGCAGCGTGACGTCGATGGTCTCGGAATTCGGGATGGTGACGCTCGAAGCCAGATCTGGCACGTAGGCGCCGCTGGTGGTTTCCCGTAGCAGGCCGGCGTAAATGGGCCAGTCGTAGGCGAAGCAGCAGGCGCTGCTGTTGAACTGCGCCGGGTCGAACGCGATCGGGTTGATGCCCGAATTGAAGTCGTAGCCGATCGTGAGGACGCCGCCACCGCTCGACGCGGCATCGGCCTGACTCCCGAGCGTGATCGTCCCGCCACCGAGCAGGAGCCCCGTGGCCAGCACTGACATGGTGATCCAGCGGGCCGCCCGTCGCGTCGTTTTCATGGTGGTGCTCATCCTTCTGGCTCAGGGCCACGCGTCACCGCGTCGGCGGGAATCCGTTTCCGTTTGGCACCACAGCCGGTGCGGGGCGGTTCAAGGGGAGGACCACCGGGGATGGGGCTGGCGGCCGGCCAGGCGCGCCGGTCACCGATGACCTCACGTGTGGCGCTGTCAAAAAACGGGCCTGGCGCAGCAACGACGCCATCACTCCCCCCAGTCTTCCGACTGCTCTCGAGGGCACGTGCGACCCGGCCAGAACCTGACGCCGCTGTCACCCCCGCTTCACCCGTAGCCTGCAACAATTCCGTAACGTTGTCCAGGCACCCCCGCGACGCGGTGGCGACGGGCCACGAAGCCGCCCGCACCCTGGGGTACTCGTTCATTTCCCCTGCTCAGGCAGGGTCGGATCGACGAGGTAGCAGCGCACCGTGAGCCCGTCGACCTGGCTCGCGGCTGGCTCCGCCGTGGCGCAGATGTCCATGGCGTACCGGCAGCGCGTCCGGAACCGGCAGCCGCTCGGCGGGTCCAAGGGGGAGGGGATGTCGCCCTCCAGAACGATGCGCTGGCGCCGCCGCGCCGGGTCCATCGTGGGGGATGCCGACAGGAGCGCCTGCGTGTAGGGGTGATGCGGGCTGGCGTAGAGCGCGTCGACCGGCCCCTCCTCCACGATCCGCCCGAGGTACATCACCGCCACCTGCTGGCTGAGGGAGCGGACCAGATTCAGGTCGTGCGAAATGAACAGATAGGCGATGCCGAGCCGGTCCTGGAGCTCACCGAGCAGCTCGACCATTTGCACCTGGGTGGCCACGTCCAGTGAGCTGAGCGGTTCGTCGAGCGCCAGGAGCTCGGGCTCGGTGGCCAGCGCCCGCGCGATCGCGGCGCGCTGGAGCTGGCCCCCTGACACTTCGCGGGGGTGGCGGCGGGCGAAGGCGCTGGGCAGCCGGACCTGGTCGAGCAACTCGGCCACCCGCCGGTCGCGCTCGGGGTGATCGAGCTCGGTATGGACGGAGAGGGCCTCGCCCACGCTGGCGCCGATGGAGGCCAGCGGGTCGAACGAGGAGTAGGGATCCTGGAAGACGAGCTGCATCCTCCGGCGCAAGGTGCGCAGGCGCGCGCCCTTGACTTCGGTGATGTCCTCCCCACCGAGCAGCACCCGGCCCGTCGTCGGCGGGATGAGCCGCAGGAGTACCCGGGCCAGCGTCGACTTGCCCGAGCCGCTCTCGCCGACCAGGCCGAGCGTCTGGCCCCGCGCCACCGCCAGATCGACGTCATCGACCGCGTGCACGGTGCCCTTGCCCCGACCGGGGAGGCGCACCGTGAAGTGGCACGACACGCCGAGCAACTCGGCGACCGGGCTTTCGGCCGGCGCCGGGGCCGGCGACTCCGACGGCGTCGTGACCGTCATGGCGCGCCCGTCCGCGTCGATACCGATCGGCGCTCCCGTGGGCAGCGCCGGCACCGGGCAGCACCAACTCGGAGGTGCGCCGGCAACGGCAGAGGCGGTCCCCGCCGACGACCTCCAGGGCGATGGGTTCGCTCCGGCAGCCGTCCTCGGCGAACGCGCAGCGCGGATGGAAGCGGCAGCCGGAGGGGAACTGACCGGACTGGGGCACGCTCCCGTCGAGCAGCGCCGAGCGTCCAACAGCGAGTGCGGGCTCCGGGCGAGGCGGCCAGGAGGGCCGCGGTGTACGGGTGCCGGGGGCGGGCGAAGAGGTCGGCCGTCGGCGCCTGCTCGACCACTTCGCCGGCGTACATCACGGCGATCTCGTCGGACAGCTCCGAGATCAGGGCCAGGTCGTGGGTGACGAAGAGGACGGCCAGGTCCTGGCTCTCGCAGCAGCTCGTGCAGCAGCTCGACGATCTGCGCCTGGATCGTCACGTCGAGGGCGGTCGTCGGCTCGTCGGCGATGAGCAGGCGGGGATAGCAGCTGAGCGCCATGGCGATCATCACCCGCTGGCGCATGCCGCCCGAGAGCTGGTGCGGGTAGGCCGACAGGCGCCGGGCCGGGTCAGGGATGTGCACGCTCCGCAGCAGCTCGACGGCCCGGGCCCGGGCGGCCTTGCGGCTCAGCTTCTCGTGCAGCCGCATGGCCTCGGTGATCTGGGAGCCGATGGTGAAGGTCGGATCGAGGCTGGCCAGCGGGTCCTGGAACACCATGGCGATGTCGCGCCCGCGGATCTGTCGCAGGTCGTGGAAGTCCGCGTCGAGCAGTTCGCGGCCGTCGAAGCGGATGGAGCCGCCGACGATGTGCGCCGGCGGCGTGGCCAGGAGGCGCAAAATGGCCAGCGAGCTGACGGTCTTGCCACAGCCCGACTCGCCCACCAGTCCGACGATCTTCCCGCGCCCGACCTCGAAGGAGGCTTCGTCGACCACACGCACGGGGCCGGTCTCGGTGTCGAATTCGATGCAGAGCCCGTGCACTTGCAGGAGGGCGGGTGTCTCGTGGTCCCCTTCGGCGGCGGCCCCAGCCGGTTCGGCCGGTTGGCTGACCGCGGTGAGGCCGCGCTGGGTCCGTTGGTGGCGGCTCCGGCCCTTGGTCGTCGTCCCGCTCACGGTGTCGCGCATGGCGTCGCCCAAGGTGTTGAAGGCGAGCACCGTCACCGCGATGACGAGGCCCGAGGGGACGAGGGACCACGGGTGGGTGAACAGGGCGGTGTCGTAGGCCTCTTCGAGCATGCTGCCCCAGCTGGCCGCCGGGGGAGGCGGCCCCAGGCCGAGGAAGCTGAGTCCCGACGACGTCAGGAGCGCGGCCCCGAGGGCGATGGCGATCCCGACGGTGAGGCCGGTGAGCACGTTGGGCAAAATGCGGGTCACGACGATGCGGGCGGGCGGTGTGCCGATCGACGTCGACGCCTCGACGAAGGACTCCTCCTTAATGGCCAGGGTCTGCCCCCGGATGAAGCGGGCGAAGCCCGGGGCGAAGACGAGGGCGAAGGCCAGGGCGACGTCGTTCACTCCGCTCCCGAGCACGGCCACCACGGCCAGGGCCAGGATCAGGGGCGGGAAGGCCAGGCCGGCGTCGGCGCCGCGCATGAGCAGGTAATCGATGCGGCCGCCGCGGTACCCGGCCACGAGCCCGAGCACGAGCGCAAGGACGAGGGCGATGGCCACGGTCTCGAAGGTGATCTGCATGGAGATGCGCGAGCCGTAGATCAGCCGGGAGAGGACGTCGCGACCGAGGTCGTCCGTGCCTAGCCAGTGGCTGGTGCTGATGCCTGCGTTGGTGTCGGCCAGGTTCTGCGCGTTCGGGTCGTAGGGGGCGACCCACGGCGCGAAGATCGCCGCCACCGTGACGAGCACCAGCCACCCCAGGCTGAGCAGCACGCCGACGCGCGTGATGAATTGCAGCAGGCGCCGGTGATCGCTCAACGACCGGCGCAGCGCCTGGGGGTCGTCGCCGGGGAGCTCGGTCTCGATCAGGCTCACGAGACCCTCACCTTGGGGTTGAGGTACCCGTAGCTGATGTCGACCAGCAGGCTCATGGCCATCTGGAAGAGCACGAAGACGACGGCCACACCCTGGACGACGGGCAGGTCGTGGTCGGTGATGCCGGCCAGCATGTAGGGCCCGAGGCCCGGCAGGGCGAAGATCTGCTCGATGATGACCGCGCCGCCGAGCAGGTAGCCGATCTGGATGCCGAAGACCGTGACCACCGGCATGGCGGCATTCTTGAGGCCGTGGCGGAACAGCACCGAGCGCCGCGTCCCCCCTTGGCCCAGGCCGTCCTGATGTACGGGGTGTCCAGGGTGTCGATGAGCGAGGCCCGCAACTGGCGGGCGAGCGTGGCGCCGACGAGGACGCCCAGGGTCACCGCAGGCAGCGTGATGTCCCGCAACCAGCCGGTGAACGAGGCCGAGATGGAGGTGTAACCGGTCGGTGGGAAGACATGCCAGTGCACGGCGAAGATCGACACCAAGAGCACGGCCAGCCAGAAGCTGGGCACGGCCAGCCCGAGCGTGGTGAAGGTCCGGGCGCCGCCGTCGACGACCCCCTGAGGCCGTATGCCCGAGATGAGGCCGACCGGGATCCCGACGATGAGCGAGATGATGGCCGAGGCCACGACCAGGCCGAAGGTGACGGGGAACCGCTGCTCAATCTGTTGGGTCACGGGTTGGCCGGTCGAGATGGAGGTGCCGAGGTTGCCGTGCAGCGCGTTGCCCAGCCAGCGCCCGTACTGGACGAGCAGCGGGTCGTCGAGATGGAGTTGGGCCGTGACGTGGGCGATCTGGGCCGGGGTGGCGCTCACCCCGCCGGCCAGCGTGATGGCCGGGTTGCCCGGGACGAGCGCCAGCAGGAAGAAGACGGCGAAGGAGACGATCAGCAACACCGGCACGAGGGCCAGCAGTCGGCGTAGGACCAACCTTCCCACTTCACCCCCCAGGTCAGGCGAGAGTCTGCGCTGGCTCTGTAGCCCCGTTCGTACCTGACGCCAGCGTCAGCTTTGCGTATCGTACTCACGCCTCCGCAAAGCGAGGGGTACTTCTCGGTCCCGTTCAGGGCGAGCCAGGCGCGCCACCGGCAGTTGCGCGGAGCAGGTGGTCGTCGACCTCCTCGAGTCGCGCCTGCTTGGTAGCGCCCGGGAGGAACGAGCCTCTGAAGCTGTTGCGGGCGAGGCGGGCCACGACGCCGGCGTCGAAGCCGAGGTGTTCGGCGACGCCGGCGTAGTTGTCGCCGATGTAGCCGCCGAAGTAGGCCGGGTCGTCGGAGTGCACCGACGCCAGCAGACTGCGTGCCAACAGGGCCCCGAGCGGGTGGTGGTCGAGGTCCTCGACCACGCGCAGCGCCACGTTGGAGAACGGGCAGACGGTGAGCGGCACCTCGTGCTGGCGCAGGTGCTGGACCAGGCGCTCGTCTTCGAGGCAGCGCACTCCGTGGTCGATCCGTTCGGCCCCGAGAAGGTCGAGCGCCTGCCAGATGTACTCGGGTGGCCCCTCCTCGCCGGCATGGGCGACCACGTGGAGGCCCTCCGCCCGGGCCCGGGCGAAGACCCGCTCGAAGTCAGACGGCGGATGCCCCACCTCCGAGGAGTCCAGGCCCACCCCGACGAAGTGGTCGCGGAACCCGAGGGCGTCGATCAGGGTGGCCAGGGCCTGCTCCTCGGGCAGGTGGCGCAGGAAGCAGAGGATCAGCTGCGTCGACACACCGAGGTCCACTCCGTCGCGGCAGGCCCGGGACAGGCCGGCGAAGACGGTGAACAGGGGGACGCCCCTGTCCGTGTGCGTCTGCGGGTCGAAGAACACCTCGGCGTGGCGTACCCCCTGGGAGGCCGCCCGTCGCAGATAGGCCAGGCCGAGCTCGTAGAAGTCGCGTTCGGTGAGCAGCACCGCGCACGAGCGGTAGTAGATGTCGAGGAACGATTGCAGGTCACCGAAGCGGTAGGCGGCGCGCACGCTCTCGACGTCGCGGTAAGGCAGCGCGACGTCGTTGCGCCGGGCCAGCTCGAACATCAGCCCGGGCTCCAGCGTCCCCTCGACGTGGACGTGCAGCTCTGCCTTGGGGACGGAGCGGGCGAAAGCGACGGGATCGAGTGGCGTGGCGGTCATCCTGCCATCCGGCCCCGGCGGGCCGCGGGGTGCCGGAGCCTTTTGAAGCGTCACGCGGGCAGGCGGTACCGTCGTCGCGCCGACCGAGCAGAGGGGCCGAAGTCAATGAGCGAGCAGCGGGTGGCCATCGTGACGGGCGGCGCATCGGGGATCGGGCTGGCCATCAGCCGGCGCCTGGCCGCGGACGGGCACGCCGTCGCCGTGCTGGACCTGAACGCCGACGCAGCGGCCGAGGCCGCGGACGGCGTCGCCGCGTCGGGGGCCAAAGCGCTGGCCGTTCCGGTCGACGTCGGCGAGCGGGCGCAGGTGCAGGCCGCCGTCGACACGGTCCGTTCCCGGCTCGGCGCGCCGGGCATCCTGGTCAACAACGTGGGTCTGGCCCCGAGCTACACCCGCTTCCGCGACATCACCCTCGAACTGTGGGACCACTACCTGCGGGTGAACCTGACCGGCGCCTTCCACTGCTGCCAGGCCGTGCTGCCCGACATGGTGGAGGCGCGCTGGGGGCGCATCGTCAACATCTCGTCCTCGAGCACGCACGGGGGCCAACCGCTCATGAGCCACTACGTGTCCTCGAAGTCGGGGCTCAACGGGCTGACCAAGTCGCTGGCCCTCGAGTACGGGCCGCGGGGCATCACGGTCAACGCCATCCCGCCCGGGTTCATCGACACGCCCATGCTGCAGGCCTCGGTGGCCCGGGGCGAGCTCGGTCCCGGGGGCATGGAGGATGCCGTGGCGCGCACGCCGGTGCGCCGGGCCGGCCTCCCGGAGGACGTGGCCGCCATGTGCTCTTTCTTGTGCCGGGACGAGGCGAGCTACGTGACCGGCCAGATCCTCGGGGTGAACGGCGGGCGCAACACCTGAGCGCCTGTATATGGGGTCGCGCTCACCCTTTGGCCCGCGATCCGTGCGCCAAAGCTAACCAAATGCGACTCAATTGGTGAGGCCGACGCCGTATGCAGACCCAGAGCTGCCCCGGCCCCCCCGCACCCGCGCCGCCTCAGGTTGCGGCGTAATCCACCAGGTCCCGGTCGACCTCGACGTCGAAGGTGCGCAGGAACATGGCGAAGGCGTCATAGGCGCCGACGGTGAACACGACGTCTATCAGCTGGCGGGTGTCGAGCTCGGCCGACAGCGCGGCGTAGGTGTCGTCGGCGATCCGGGCCTGACCCACCAGCTCGTCGGCCGCACGCACCAGGGCCCCCTCGAACGCCGTCCAGCCCTCGGCGTCGGGCCCCTGACGGACCCGCTCCACCTCTTCGGGCGTGATGCCGGCCTGGCCGGCTTGATACACGTGCTGGCCCCACTCGTACACCGAGCCCCGCACATGCGCCACCCGCAGCACCATCAGCTCGCGCTGGCGCGCCGACAACGTCGAGTCGTAGTTCACGTGAGTGACGAGGTGGTTGAAGGCGAGCGTGACGTCGGGGTGGTGGGCCATGACGCCCATGGCGTTGAGACCTTTCGGGGCGTCGGGGTCGCGGGGCGGCAGCGGCGTGTCCCGGCCCTCGGGCTTCAACGCCGCCGCCATCTTCTCCATCAGTCCCGGCGGCCAGTCCCGCGGGTGGATCGACTCGACCTTGCTCAACCGGGTCCCTCCTTCGTCGCCGTGCACCACCTCATGAGGCGCAGGTCATGAGAAATCAGGCATGACGTCGCGCGCGAACGCGTCGACCTGTGCTTCGCCCGCCCCCGGCCAGCCGCAGACCAGGTAGCCGTAGCCGGCGTCGCGCCACTTGGCGGCGTGCTTCCGGGTCTGCTCCAGGTCGTCGAGCGACAACGAGCCGGCCCGCATGATCGAGGACGGGTCACGGCCCGCCTCGGTGGCCAGCTGGTCGAGCCGCTCGCCTGCCTCGCGCACCGAGTTGGGCGTCCCGAAGGCGTGCCACACGTCGGCGAAGCGCGCCGCGAGCGGCAGCGTGCGCCGCGGGCCCATCCCGCCGATCCAGATCGGCGGGTGCGGGCGCTGCACCGGGAGCGGCCGCATGCTGGCGTCGTGCAGCGAAATCCGCTTGCCGTCGTAGGACACCACCTCGCCGGTGAACAGGCGGGTCACGATCTCGAGCGTGTCCTCCAGCAGGTCGAAGCGCTCCGGCGTCGACGGGAAGGGGATGCCGAGCTCGTGGTGCTCCTTGTCGAACCAGGCCGCGCCGAGGGCCAGCTCTAGGCGCCCGTGCGACGCGTGGTCGATGGTCACGGCCTGGGCCGCCAGCACCGACGGGTGCCGGTAGGTGGCGCCGGTCACGAGCAGCCCGAGCCGGACCCGCGACGTCAACCCGGCCAGCGCGGCCAGCGTGGTCATGCCCTCGAAGGTCTCGCCCGGGCCTTCGCCGTACATGGGCTGGAAGTGGTCGAAGCCCCAGATGCCGTCGAAGCCCCAATCCTCGGCGAGGCGCACCCGCCGGACCAGCTCGTCCCAGGGCATGCGTTGCTGCGCGACATCGAGTCCGAATCTCATGGTGTGGCTCCGTCTCTAGATGAACTCGGCCACCCGGCTGTGGAAGCGCCAGGCCGTGCCGTCGTGGTGCAGCACGTCGGTATAGCGCCCGACGACGCCGACCGCCCAACCGGCCTCGCCCTTGAGCAGCACGACCACGTCGCTCGTGGCGAACGCCTCGCGGTCGGCCCACTCCGACACGTGCGTGTTGACGACGATGTGGCGCTGCGGCTGGCGTGGCACCACCCGGGCGTAGGCGGCCCGCAGCGCGTCGCGGCCCTCATGGTGGCCGAGGCCCGGCATGTCGCAGCTGCCGTCGGGGCAGAACAGGGCCACCAGGTCGTCGGTGCGGCCGTCGTCGAGGGCCTGGGTGTAGGCGGCCAAGGTGTTGGCCACGCCGGCGGCGACGTCGGCCAGGGTGGTCCCGGTCTCGTTGGCCATGTCCCCGCGCCGACTCAGAAGTCGATCTCGAGCACGGGCATCTCGAGCGGGTTCACGTTGACGTGCGCCAGCGCCGGCAGGAGCTTGTCGTAGCCGTACCCGGCCAGGAAGCCGTCGAGGACGCGCTGGTAGTTCGAGATGTGCCCCTCGCCCCGCTCCGACAGCCGCATGTACTCGAAGCTCGAGGAGTGCAGGCCGCGCTGCTGCTTGGGCAGGTTGGAGAAGTCCTGGGTCGGGATGGGGGGCCAGCGCGGGTCGTCGTGCTCCCAGCGCTCCGGCATCTTAGGCGTCTCGGGTTCCTCGCCTGCTGGATACCGGGTGAGCGACCAGAAGTCCATCAGCGTCTCCTCCGGTCCGAGGGGGCGGAAGCGGTAAGCCGAGGCGCTGCTGTACATGGGCAAAAGGAAGTAGTGCGGGAAGCAGTAGCCCATGGACTGGTTGCGGCCCTGCGTCTCCAGCTCGCTGATGTCGGGCATGTCGCAGCCGCGGGAGCGGTGCGCCATGGTCACCGCCTCGTTGAGCGCGCGGTCCCAGGTCGCCCGCGCCCCCTGGTAGTCGGCCGGCAGCTCCAACCCCACCGCCAGGGCCTCGGCGATCTCCACGTCCCGGGCGTGCACCATGCCCGCCATCCCGTCGCTCATGACGTGTAGGTACTCCAGCTCGCCCCGGACGAATCTCGCCGGGTCGAAGTCGCCCGGGTTACGGGGAGGGAACCGGCCGGCGATGCGCAGCTGGGGGTGGGACTGCAGCACGTGGTACTGCTCGACGAAGGCCTCCTCGGCCAGCTTCCAGTTGACCGGGAGGCGGGCGGCGTACCACCACTCGGCCCGCAGCGACTCGACCTGCCACGCGTCGTGCACGGTGGCGAACGGCTCGATGCACCGGCGCAGCGGCGGGGCACCGTCGTCGAGGTTGATCCAGGCGCAGCCACCCCAGGTCTCGCAGCGCACCGGGACCAAATTGACGTCACCGGGCTCCAGGTTGTGCGGGGCGAACATCCCGGCCTGGGTCACCCGGGTGTTGTGGCCGTCGGTCCCGTAGCACCAGCCGTGGAACGGGCAGACGAACCCGCCGGGGCGCGACCCCGGCCCTCGGCGAAGCGCACACCACGGTGCCGGCAGGCGTTGTGGAAGGCCCGCACCCCCAGGTCGTCGGTGCGGATGACGACGACCGACTGGTCCAGGATCGTGTACTCGGCGAAGTCGCCGGCGCGGGGGATCTCCTCGAGCCGGCAGGCCATCTGCCACACCTTCGGCCAGAGCTGCTCGGCCTCCAACGCGTAGAACGCGGGGTCGTAGTAGCGCTCCTTGGGCACCCGGTCCGGCACCTCGATGGCGTGCGGTACCGGCAGCGCCGACCACTTGTGCTCCACGACCGCCATACTGCCGTCCCTTTGCCGTTCCTGCGCCGACTGGCGTTAGACTAACCGGTCGGTACAAAACCCAGCGACGGTGCACCTTCCCCAGGTCACCGCCCGATCCGCCCGGCCAAGATGGGGCCCCACGACATGACCACCACCCCCGCAGCGCCCGGCGACGAGACCCCACCCGCCCCCGAGGTGGACGTCGACGTGCTCGTGGTCGGCGCCGGCATCACGGGCATCTACCAGCTCTATCGCGCCCTCCAGTCCGGCTTCTCCGCCCAGCTGCTCGAGGCCGGCGGCGGCGTCGGGGGCACCTGGTACTGGAACCGCTACCCGGGCGCCCGCTTCGACTCGGAGAGCTACACCTACGGCTACCTCTTCTCCGAGGAGCTGTTCGACGAGTGGGAGTGGCAGGAGCACTTCGCCGCACAGCCCGAGACCGAGCGCTACCTCAACCACGTCGTGGACCGCTTCGACCTGCGCCGCCACATCCGCTGCGGGTCTCGGGTCACGTCCGCCGTCTGGGAGGACCGGACCGGCACGTGGCTCGTCGGCGCGGCGGACGGGACCGAGGTGCGCGCCCGCTTCGTCGTCGCCGCCACCGGCGTGCTGTCCATCCCCTACACCCCCGACATCGAGGGGCGCGACGACTTCCGCGGCCAGCAGTTCCACACCGGCCTCTGGCCCGACGCTCCGGTCGACTTCGTCGGGAAGCGGGTGGCCGTCGTCGGCACCTCGTCGTCGGGTGTGCAGGTCGTCCCCGCCGTCGCCGATCAGGTGTCCTCGCTGACCGTGTACCAGCGCACGGCCAACTGGTGCACGCCGCTCAACAACGCGCCCATCACCGACGAGGAGCAGGCGGCGCTGCGGGCCGGCTTCGAGCAGCTGCGCCACACCCTCAACACCTCGGTGCACGGGTTCCACCACCAGGTGCACGACCGCACGGCGTTCGAGGACGCCGAGGAGGTGCGCCAGGCGTTCTACGAGACGATGTGGAACAGCCCGGGCTTCACCAAGCTGACGAGCAATTACACCGACATGCTGTTCAGCCCCGAGGCCAACGCCGAGTGGTGCGACTTCATGGCGTGGAAGATCCGCAGCATCGTGCACGACCCGGCGACGGCGGAGCGGCTCATCCCCCGGGACCACCGGTTCGGCGAGAAGCGGCCGCCCTTCGTCACCGGGTACTTCGAGGCCTTCAACCGACCCAACGTGTCGCTGGTCGACCTGCAGGAGGCCCCGATGGTGCGGGTCACCCCGACCGGCATCGAGACCACGGACGGCCCGCGCGAGTTCGACCTCATCGTGTGGGCCACCGGGTTCGACTTCGGCACGGGCGCCCTGGCGCGCATGGGCATCCGCGGTCGCGACGGGCTGGCCCTCGTCGACTACTGGGCGGACGGGCCCCTCACCTTCCTCGGCGTCCAGACCCACGGGTTCCCGAACTTGTTCTTCCCGGGCGGCCCCCACGCCGCCGCGGGCAACAACCCGCGCTACAACGGGGACCAGGTCGAGTTCGTCATGGACCTGCTGGAGTACGCGCGTGACCACGGCTCCAGCGTGGTCGAGGTCACAGCTCGCTCCGAGGAGCGCTGGACCAACATGGTCAACCGCGGCGTGGCCAACCAGTCCTTCGGGGAGAAGAGCTACTACTTCGGAACCAACATCCCGGGTAAGCCCAAGGTCTTCCTGCTCAACTCGGCCGGACGCCCGAAGCTGTTCTCCATCATCGCCGACGTGAAGGCCAACGACTACGACGCCTTCACGTTCACGCCGTCCTCCGAACTGGCGGGCGCGACCGGCTGAGGGCGCGCCGCCGTCAGACGGTGGCGACCGGCGTGACGGGCGAGCCCACGACGCCGGGCATGCGCAGCGGGGGAGCGGTGAGGAGGAACCGGCTGCGGCCGTGCTCGCGCAGCCACGTGGCGAGCTCGTGCAGGTACCACATCTCGCCCAGCGGGACCCCGAGCTTGAAGAGGCAGAGGTGGTGGATGGGCAGGAACGAGCGACGGCTGGGGTCCTTGCCCTTGCCGACCATGCCCTCGACGGCGTAGTTGTCGGCCACCAGGGCCGAGATCTGCGACTCGGCGATCCACTCCAGCAGTGACGGGTCCCGGGCATCGAGATAGGAGCACAGGCTGTGGATCTTCACCGGGTCGGGGTGGCGCTCCCACTCGAGCACCCTGGTGGCGAAGCCGGTGTGCAGGAGAAGCATGTCGCCCGGCTCCACCACCACGTTGTCGGCCGCCATGATCTCCTCGAGCGTCGCCCGGTCGACGCCCTTCCAGTCGTCCCCGAGATGGTGGGCCAGGTCGACCAGGACCCCGCGTCCCTGCACGCCGTGGAACGCCATGTGCTCGAGCCCCAGGTGGTGAGCGAAGGAGCGGTGCCCGCTGCCGTCGCCGCGGGCGTCGTCCGAGGGACCGACCAGGTCGACCCCGGCGCGGTAGCCGTTGTAGTACACGGCCTCCTCCACGCCGTCGCCGTCGGCGTCGAACTCGGCCCCGACGTGGGCCAGGGCGTCCCACTGCGTCGAGTACTGGAGCGAAAGGGTCACGACGTCGTCCGCCCAGACGTCGACGAACCGCGGGTCGCCCCAGTCCTCCATCTCGCTCATGTGCACGTTGTAGAAGGTGGCCGCCACGCCCTTCATGTCCTCGGTGGGCGAGACCCGCGGCGGGTAGCGGCGCTGGTTCAGGGCGGTCCCACCGGGGTAGTCGAGCGGCAGGCTGAGGCAGAAGCTGACGCCGGCCTGGACCTCGCGCGCGCCCTGGAGCAGCTTCTCCGGCGTGATCAGGTTGACCCGGCCCAGCTCGTCGTCGTCGCCCCAGTCGCCCCAGGTCGAGCCTTCCGGTCGCTGTGTCCACCGCTTCGTCACCTGTCGCACTCCTCCTGGCCGCCGTTGCTCTGTACCGACCGGTTGGTCTACTCTGGAGTGGAGCTTCGCGCACTCCGCGCCGGCTCTTTTTCTTTCAGCATGGACCGAAGGGACAGCCTCATGCCGCACAAGCCCTTTGTCGTCTCCGCCGACGGGCACATCCTGGAGCCCACCGACCTGTTCAAGACGCGCCTGCCGAAGCATCTGCGCGACCGGGCGGTCTGGGAGGACGACTTCGAGATCGAGCCGTTCGTCGAGGGCGGCGCGCGGATCTTCCGGAGGCTGCACACGCCCGGGTTCGAGGGCTGGACGATCTCGCGCTACCGCCAGACGGGCGGCCGGATGCCCGAGGGCGATCCCGAGCTCATCATCGAGGACCTGACGTTCGACGGCGTCGACGTGGGAGTGATGCACCCCAACCTGTCGCTCTTCGGCCTCTACACGGACGACCATGAGCTCTCCATGGCGCACGCCCGCGTGTACAACGACTACATCGTCGAGCGGTTCACGCCCTACTTCGATCGCTTGGCTCCCACGGCTCCCATCCCGATGACGAACATCGAACAGGCGGTGGTCGAGATCGAGCGAGTGGCCGCCAGCGGCTTCCGGGCCATCCTCCTGCCGGCCACGCCGCCAAAGCCCTACTGGTCGCGTGACTACGACCCGGTGTGGGCGGCGGCGCAGGCCAACGGCGTGCACGCCTTCTTCCACACCCAGACGGGCGGCGTGAAGGTCGACGACCCCGAAGCCACGACGCTCAAGGTCGTGGCGGAGTCGGCCCGGCAGGTCAACCAGCCCATGACGGAGAAGTCCGCGTCGAAGCGGATGATCACCCAGTCGATCTACAGCACCATCGTGCCCCAACAGCTCATCTGCGAGCTGATCGGCGGCGGCGTGGCCGAGCGCTTCCCCGACCTCCACTTCGCGCTCATCGAGTTCAACGCGCACTGGCTGGCCTCGCTGGTCGGAGCCATGGACAAGTGCTGGATCACCGGCATCGGCCAAGACGCCGACTGGTGGCTCGGCTACTGGGACCCCGAAAAGCCACGCGAGCAGCAGACCAGCATGGCCCAGCTGTTCCGGCTGAACGAGAAGTGGCCCTACCCGCTGACGCCGAGTGAGTACGTCAAGCGCCAGTTCCATGTGTCCTTCCAGGACGATCCGGTGGCGGTGGCCTGTCGGCACATCACCGGGGTGTCGAGCATCGTGTGGGGTAACGACTACCCGCACGCCGAGGGCACGTTCCGCGGCAGCCGGCAGATCATGGACGAATTGTTCGTCGGCGTCCCGGACGACGAGCGCGACGCCATGCTGGGCGGCACCTTGGGTGGGCTGCTCGGGTACAAGACTTCGGTCGCAGCCTGAGCGAGCTCCGTTTCGACGGGCGCGTCGCCGTCGTCACCGGCGCGGGGCGCGGCATCGGGCGGGCCTACGCCCTGCTGCTGGCCCAACGCGGTGCCAGCGTGGTGGTCAACGACCTGGGCGGCTCCATCGAAGGCACTGGCAGCGACGCCGGGCCGGCCGACGAGGTCGTTGCGTCTATCGCCGCCCGCGGTGGCGCGGCCGTGGCCGACACGAGCGACGTCTCCGGCGCCGCCGGCGCGCAGGCGCTGGTGGACGCGGCGGTCGGGCAGTTCGGCCGTCTCGACATCCTGATCAACAACGCCGGCATCATCCGTTGGGCCGCCTTCCCCGAGGCCGACGAGGACAACCTGGCCGCGCATCTGGCCGTCCACACGGTCGGCTCGTTCAACACGGCGCGCGCCGCCTGGCCGCACATGGTCGAGCAGGGCTATGGCCGCATCGTCATGACGACGTCGAGCGGCGTTTTCGGCCTGCCCAACAACATCTCCTATGCCACGGCCAAGGCCGCCGTGATCGGGCTGACCCGCAGCCTGGCCGTGGGCGGGGCGAAACGCGGTATCCGGGTCAACCTCATCGCCCCGGCCGCCATGACCCGCATGGCCGGCGGTGCCGGACCCGACGGCATGGACCCCGAGCTAGTGGCACCGATGGCCGCCTTCCTGGCCCACGAGGACTGCCCCGTGAGCGGCGAGATGTACGCCGCCGGTGCCGGCCGCTTCTCCCGCCTCTTCCTGGCGTCCACGGCCGGCTACGTGCACCCCGGACCGGGCGCCACCATGGAGGACGTGGCCGCACACTGGGCGGACATCAACGACGAGGCCGGCTACTGGATCCCGACCAACCTCATGGGTTGGTCGGCGACCTTCATGGAGCACCTGAACTCCGAGGAGTGAGCGCGCGGGTTCCTACGGGAGTCACCGAGGATTCGATCAGCTCCTCCTTGCGGTAGCCGTGATGGCGGGCGTACCCGAGCAGCGACCTCGCCCTCTCGATGACGGCGCTCTTCTCCGCCGTCCCGGCGACGGTGACGCCACCGCCGCGTCGCAACTCCAGCAAACCCTCGTCACGCAGCAGGCGCAACGCGGCCCTGCAGCCCCATCGGGGATCCTGACGGCGGCTCGGGGAGCTATTCCTCGAGCAGGTCCGGTTCCTCGGCGACGACCTGGTCGTAGAGCGGCTGGAACTGGGACCAGCCGGCCCGGTGGCTCCCGGTCTGCTGCAGCGTCGTCTTGGCCACCTCGGGCCGGATCAGGATCGGCGTGCCGGCGGCCTCGGCCAACAGCTGGGCCTGGCAGCTGCGCTCCATGGTGATGAACCACCAGGCCGCCTCGTCCACCGTGCGACCCACGGTGAGCAGCCCGTGGTTGACCAGGATGGCCGCCTTGTTCGACCCGAGCGCATGCGCGATGCGCTTGCCCTCCTCGATTTCGACGACGGCGCCCGTGTAGTCGTCGAACACCACGTGGTCCTCGTAGAAGGCGCAGGCGTCCTGGGTCAGCGGGTCGAGCGGTCGGTGCAACGTCGACCAGGCCTTGCCGTAGACCGAGTGCGCGTGCGCGGCCGACACGACGTCGGGCCGGGCGGCGTGGATCTGCGAATGGATGACGAAGGCGGCCAGGTTGAGGGGCCAGGTGCCCTCGACCACCTCGCCCCGGTGGTTGACCAACAAGAGATCCCTCACGCGGATCTGGCGGAAGTTCATGCCGACGGGGTTGACCCAGAAGTGGTCCGCCCGCTCTGGGTCGCGGGCGGTGATGTGGCCCGCCGTGCCCTCGCTGAAGCCGAACCGCCCGAACAGGCGGAAGGCGGCGGCCAGCCGCTGCTTGCGGTAGCGGCGCTCGTCCTCCACGTTGTCGAAGTTGGGAAACGTGTGCGGCAGGCGGTCGGACGGCATCGTCCCAGTGTAAGGGCGTTTGTACCGATCAGTCCATAGGATGGGCGGGTGGACTTCTCCCTGACCGAACCCGAGCGCGAGCTGGTCGGCCTGTGCCGCGACTTCGCCCAGAACGAGATCGCCCGTCGGGCACCGGCCGCCTGGGACGAGGGCCGCTGCCCGACCGACCTGCTGCGCGAGATGGGGGAGCTCGGACTGCTCGGCATGCTGGTGCCCGAGGAGTGGGGCGGCATCGGAATGTCGACGGTCGGCTTCGTCGCCGCCATGGAGCAGATTGGGCAGGCCGATCAGTCGGTCGCCGCGGCCTGGCAGGCGCACGTGACCATCGGCTCGCTGCCGCTCTACCTCTTCGGCAACGACGCGCAGCGCGAGCGCTGGCTGCGTCCGCTGGCCGAGGGACGCGCCCTCGGCGCCTTCGGCCTGACCGAACCCGACGCGGGGTCCGACGCCCGCGGCATCCGCACCACGGCGGAACGATGCGACGGGGGCTGGGTCATCAACGGGCGCAAGACCTTCATCTCCAACGCCGGCACCGACATGTCCTTCGGCGTCACGCTGCTGGCGCGGGTCGGCACCGGCGAGAGCGGGACGCAGCGCTACGCCAGCTTCGTGGTGGAGAAGGACACACCGGGCTTCACCATGGGGCCGAAGATGCGGGGTATCGGTTGGCGCGGCCTGGACACGCGCGAGCTCTACTTCGACGAGGTCTCCGTGCCCGACGATCAGCTGGTCGGCGATCCCGACATGGGGCTGAGCCAGTTCCTGCGCACGCTCGAAGTCGGTCGCATCTCCATCGCCGCCCTCTCCCTCAGCCTCACCCAGGCCGTGCTCGACCTGGCGGCCGACTACGCGCGCCAGCGGGTGCAGTTCGGCCAACCCATCTCGCAGTTCCAGGCGGTGCAGTTCAAGCTGGCCGACATGGCCACCGAGCTGGAGGCGGCCCGCTGGCTCACCTACCGCGCCGCCGCGCTGCGCGACGCCGGCCAGCCGTTCTTGAAGGAGGCGGCCATGGCCAAATTGAAGGCCAGCCGGCTCGCGGTGTGGGCCGCCTCGGAGGCGGTGCAGATCCACGGCGGGCTCGGCTACATGCTCGAGACCCCGGTGGCCCGCTTCTACTGCGACGCCAAGGTGCTCGAGATCGGCGAGGGCACCAACGAGATCCAGCACCTGGTCATCGCCCGGGCGCTCGGCTGCTGACGGGTCAGACGGCGAGCAGGCGGCGAATGGCCGCCGCGATCTCGGCGCGGCCGGGCAGCCAGGCCTGCTCGAGCTCGGGCGCGTAGGGCGGCGGGGTGGCGGCGGCACCGACGCGCTCGATCGGTGCATCGAGGGTCCAGAAGCCGTCGCGGGCCACGGTGGCCGCGATCTCGGCGCCGATGCCGAAGGGCACGACGGCCTCGTGCGCGATGAGGAGCCGGCTGGTCTTGTCCACCGATTCGAGGACGGGCGCCAGGTCGAGCGGCGCCACGGTGCGTAGGTCGATGACCTCCACCGAGATGCCGTCGGCCGCCAGCTCCTCGGCTGCGGCCGTCGCCTCGTGCACCATGCGTGAGACCGACACGACCGTGACGTCGGAGCCGGCGCGCACCACGGCCGAGCGCCCGAGCGGGACCAGGTAGTCGGCCGGCGGTTCGGGCCCCTTCATGCCGTAGAGCAGACGGTTCTCAATGAAGACGACCGGGTTGGGGTCCTGGATGGCGGCGCGCAACAAGCCGTAGGTGTCGGCCGGCGTCGACGGCATGACCACGGTGAGCCCGGGAATGTGCGCCAGCAGCGCCTCGAGGCTCTGGGAGTGCTGGCTGCCCGAGGAGCGGCCGGCACCGAACTGCGTGCGCACGGTGAGTCCCATGGCGGCGGCCCCGCCCGTCATGAACGGGAGCTTGGCTGCCTGGTTGAGCAGCTGGTCGAAGCAGACGCCGATGAAGTCGAGGTACATCACCTCCACCACCGGGCGCAGCCCGGCCATGGCCGCCCCGACGCCGACACCGACCACGGCCGTCTCGGAAATCGGTGTGTCGCGCACCCGTTCGCCGAAACGCTCGCGCAGGCCGCGGGTGAGCCCGAACACGTTGCCGCCCTCGCCCACGTCGACGCCGGCGACGAAGACGCGCTCGTCGGCCGCCAGCTCGGACTCGAGTGCGGCGCGGATGGCGTCCATGGTGCGGTACACCGGCGCGTCGGCCGCCGGTGGGGGCGGCTCGGCGACGAGTGCGCGCTCGCGCGTCACGAAGTCGAAGAGGGTGGAGGCGGACGGGGGCCGGAGGTCGCGGGCGCGGGCGACGGCCTGGTCGAGCTGCTCGACCACGGACGCCGCCAGCGCGTCGAGGTCCGCGTCGCTCACGCCGGCCTCGGCGAGGCGGTGGCGGTGCAGGAGGAGCGGGTCGCGCTCCTGCCACTCCTCCAGCTCGTCCGGTGAGCGATAGCGCTGCGGGTCGCCCTCGTAGTGGCCGTGCCAGCGGTAGGTGTGGGCCTCCACCACGGCCGGACCGTGGCCGGTGCGGGCGGCCGCGACGACGTCGCGCATGGCCGACGCCGTGGCCACCACGTCATTCCCGTCGACCTCGGTGTAGGGCAGCGCGTAGCCGGCGGCGCGGCGCTCGAGGCTGGCCGCGTGCTGGGCCGAGGCGGCGGAGAACTCGGAGTAACCGTTGTTCTCGCAGAAGAAGATGGCCGGCACGTGCCACACCGCGGCCAGGTTGAGCGCCTCGTGGAACGCGCCCTGCGCCGCCGCGCCGTCGCCGAAGAAGGCGACGGCCACGCCCTCGTTGCCCCGCAGCTGGGCCGCCGTGGCGGCGCCGACCGCGATGGGCAGCCCGGCGGCCACGATGCCGTTGGCGCCGAAAATCCCGAGCTTCGGGTCGGCGATGTGCATGGAGCCGCCGCGTCCTCGGTTGGTGCCCTCGGCGCGGCCCATCAGCTCGGCGAACATGCCGAGCGGGTCGAGGCCCTTGGCCAGGCAGTGGCCGTGGCCGCGGTGGGTGGACGTGATGACGTCGTCGGGGCGCAGCGGCCAGCAGGCGCCGACTGCCGCCGCCTCCTGCCCGATGGAGAGGTGCACGAAGCCGGGCACCAGCCCGTCGCGGTAGAGCTCGGCCACGCGCTCTTCGAAGCCGCGGATGAGCAGCATGCGGCGCTGCAACTCCAGCAGGTCGGCGGTCGTCATTGCGCCGGGGCCAGCGTCGACGGGAGTCACGGTCGTGTACTGTACTGACCGGTACAAGCGGGAGTGTGATGACCGTCCAGATCGAGATCCCTGACGCATTCCCGGCCTCGGGCGCGGTGGCGGGCAAGCGTGTCGTCATCACCGGGGCGGGCCGTGGATTGGGGACCCTGCTGGCTCACGCCTTCTCGGTGGCCGGGGCCGCGGTGGCGCTGGTGGCCCGGACCGAGCGTGATCTCAAGGCGGTGGCCGGGGCGTTGCCCGGGCCTTCCCTGGTCCTGGCCGGCGACGTCACCGACGAGGATTTCAACGAGTCGGTGGCGGACGCCGCTGTGGCCGAGTGGGGTGGCCTGGACGTGTGGATCTGCAATGCCGGGATTTCGCCGGTGGTGGCCGGGCCGCGCCAGACCGAGGCGGGGGTCTGGCGCCGGGTGCTCGAGGTCAACCTGACCGGAGCCTTTCTGGGGGCCCGCGCCGCCGCCCGTGTGATGGGCGAGGGCGGGCGGCTCATCTTCACCGGATCCGTGCTCGGGGAGCGCCCGCGTCAAGGGCTGAGCGCCTACAGCGCATCGAAGGCGGGATTGACCGGGCTGGCCAAGAGCCTGGCCCTCGACATGGCCCCGGCCGGTATCACCGTCAACGTCGTCGCCCCCGGCTGGTTCGACTCGCCGATGGCGGAGGGCTGGAAGAGCCGGCCCAAGCTGGCCGAGGCCATCACGGGGCACACGGCGCTCGGGCGCTGGGGCACGTCGACCGACCTGGCCGGCGCCTACCAGTTCCTCGCTTCGGACGCCGCGGCCTTCATCACCGGGGCGGTGCTGACGGTCGACGGCGGGTATCTCCTCGTATGACGCCCGAGCCGGGGGCGGCGGTTCGGGTCGTCGCCATCACCGGCGCGGGCGGCGCCCTGGGCGCAGCGGTGGCGCAGCGGCTGGGGGGCGATCCCGGGACGGCGCTGGTGCTGAGCGACATTTCGGAGGTGTCGCTGGCGGCGACGGTGGCCGCGGTCGACGAAACCGGTGCGCCGGCGGAGACCCTGCTGGCCGACGTCAGCGACCCCGCGCAGGTCGACGCGGTGGTGGCGTTGGCGGTCGAGCGCTTCGGCCGGCTCGACGTCCTGGTGAGCAACGCCGGCGTGCTGGCGCCGAACGGCCGCATCCACAACCTGTCGAGCGAGGATTGGGAGCGTTCTTTCCGCATCAACGTGCTCGGCGCGGTCAACGGCATCCGGGCGGCGGTGGGCGTGATGCGGCCGCAGGGTTCGGGGTCGATCATCCTCACGGCATCGGTGGCAGGCCTGACGGCGTGGGCGTACTCGGCTCCCTACTGCGCCACCAAGGCGGCCGTCATACAGCTGGCCAAGGTGGCCGCGATGGAGTACGCCCGCGACGGCATCCGGGTCAACTGCGTCTGCCCGGGTACGTTCCGTTCGGCCATTCACGACGGGCTGCCCGAGTCCGCGTTGGATGCCATCGCCGAGCGGCACCCGCTCGGGCTGGGGACGGCGGGCGACCTGGCCGGGGCGTACGCATACCTGGCCGGCGACGAGTCGCGCTGGACGACGGGCGCGGCGTTGGTGATCGACGGCGGCTATTCGGCACCGTGACGGCCGCAGGCCGGTCAGGTGGTCGTCGTGGCGTCCGGTGCGGCGATGCCCTGGCGGAAGATGTCGGCGAAGGGCTTGGCCACCGAGCGGGCGGACAGGCGCCCGCCGGGCTTGAGCCACAGGTAGGTGTAGTTGTGCATGCCGAGCCACGCCCGTGCGGTCAGCCAGGGGTCGATGTCGCGGAAGGCGCCCGACTCGACGCCGGCGCGCAGCACCGCCTCCACCCGCCCCTCGTACTCGCGCCGGCGCACGCGGAAGCGCTCGGCGCGCTCGCCGGTCAGGGCGGGGAATTCGTGCAGGAAGACCCAGACGTGGTCGGGGTAGCGATGGATGACATCGAGCAGCTCCTCGCCGAGGCGGGCCAGCTGCTGCGCCGGCGGCCCGCCGTCCTCGGCCACCCGGTCGGCCCCGAGCAGGACCTCGTCCATGACGCGGTCGTGGATGGCGGCCAACAGCTCCTCCTTGGAGCCGATGTAGTGGTAGAGCGCCCCTTTGCCGAGGTCGTTGGCGGCGCACAGCTCCATGATCCCCGTGGCGTGGTAGCCGCGCCGTGCGAAGACCCGCGCCGACGTGTCGACAATGGCCTGGCGGCGCTGCTCCCACTTGGAACCACGCCGGGAGTCACTCTTTGCCCCCGCGCTCACGCCAGCGACGCTAGTGGGATTCGGGCCAGTATTCGGGCAGAAGGACGCGGATGGGGATGGGGATGAGAGCGGACGTCAACTGGTTCGGGGTGCTGGCGCATCATGCCGAGCGCTCGCCGGAGAAGGCCATCACGGTGTTCGAGGGCGAAACGACGACCTACGCCCAGATGGCGGCGTCGGCCGTGGCGCTGGCCGGCGGGCTGCACGAGCGCGGGGTGGGCCCCGGTGACGTGGTCGGCCTCCTCTCCTACAACTGCCCCGAGTTCCTGCAGACGATCTTCGCCGCCAACTATCTCGGCGCCGTGGCCATGCCGATCAACTGGCGGCTGGCTGCGCCCGAGGTGCGCTACATCCTCGAGCACTCCGAGGCGCGGGCCCTGGTGTGCGACGAGGCGCTGCGGGAACTGGCCGGGCAGGCGACCGAGGGGCTCGACGCGCTGGTCCGCTCGTGCATCGGCGGCGCGGGCGGCGCCGGCGGCTGGACGACCCTGGACGAGCTGGCCGCCGGTGACGGCGGGCCACCGGCGCGGGTGTTGGCCGAGGCCGACGACGTGCACCGCCTCATGTACACCTCGGGCACCACGGGCCGGCCCAAGGGCGTCATGCTCACCCACGCCAACCTGGCCTGGAAGAACCTGGCCCACGTGGTCGAGTTCGGTTTCACCGAGGCCGACCTGGGTCTGGCCTGCGGTCCGCTCTACCACGTGGGCGCACTCGATCTGACGACGACGTCGCTCCTGGCGGCGGGCGCCACCGTCATCGTCCACCGCGTCTTCGATGCCGCGGCCGTGGTCGACGAACTGGAGCGGTCGCGGGTCACCACGGTGTGGTTGGCGCCGGCCATGGTCAACGCCATCATGGCCCTGCCCGACGTGGAGACGCGTGACCTCTCGTCGGTGCGCGTGATCATCAACGGCGGCGAGAAGATGCCGATCCCGCTGATAGAGCGGATCGGGCGCACGTTCCCCTCGGCCTGGTTCGCCGACGCCTACGGGCTGACCGAGACCGTCTCCGGTGACACCTTCTTGGACCGGGAGAGCATCGTGACCAAGCCGGGCAGCGTCGGCCGGGCGTGCCTGCATCTGGAGGTCCAGGTGTGGGACAACGAGGGCCGGTCGGTGCCGGCGGGGGAGCGGGGCGAGATCGTGCTCCGTGGCCCCAAGGTGTTCAAGGGCTACTGGCGCGACCCCGAGGCGACGGAGCGGGCCTTCGACGGTGGCTGGTTCCACACGGGCGACATCGGCATGCTGGACGAGGACGGTTACCTCTTCATCGTCGACCGCCTCAAGGACATGATCGTGTCGGGCGGCGAGAACATCGCCGGCTCGGAGGTTGAGCGCGTCCTCTACGAGCACGCCGCCGTGCTCGAGGTGGCGGTGGTGGGACGGCCCGACGAGCGCTGGGGCGAGGTGCCGGTGGCCTTCGTCGTGCTGCGCCAGGGGCAGGCGGCCACGGCCGACGAGCTGCTGGCGCACTGCCGCGGCCAGCTGGCCAAGTTCAAGGTGCCCAAGGACGTCACCTTCCTGGACGCGCTGCCGCGCAACCCGTCGGGCAAGGTGCTCAAGCGGGACCTGCGGGCGCACGGGTGAGACGAGCCGGTCGACACGACGCTGCAGAGCTCGGCCCTGCCATCGATCTTCACGCACGCGACCGGTTGGGGAATTCTCCCCGATCGGGGTTTCACCGGGACGAAGCCCGACTCGACCCTGGGCCATCTGGAGTCCCACATCCGGGAAGGTAGGTTCACGTTGGTGCTGATGGTCGGCCAAAGCCGTGACGCGACCCTCGTCTGGGTGCGCCACCACGGCAAGCCCGGACCCGGGGGTTTCGGCCTCCGCGAGCGCACTCCAGCCGATCCTCCCCGCCGCGTGAACCGCGGCGGGCGGCCATGAGCGGTCCGGCTGACCCACGCCAGCGGTGGGCAGATTCGTTCGGCTCGGACGCCGAACGCTACGACCGGGCCCGGCCCCGCTATCCCCAGCAGATGGTGGAGCGAATTGTGGCGGCCAGCCCGGGTACGGAGTTCCTCGACGTCGGGTGTGGCACCGGCATCGCCGCTCGGCAGTTCGAGGCGGCCGGCTGCCACTTGCTCGGGGTCGAGGTGGACGCCCGCATGGCCGACGAGGCGCGACGGTTCGGGCTCGACGTGGAGGTGGCGCCATTCGAGGAATGGGACCGCGCCGGGCGGACCTTCGACGCCGTGGTGGCCGGCCAGGCCTGGCACTGGATCGACGCTGTCGCCGGGGCATCCAGGGCGGCGCAGGCGTTGCGCCCCGGAGGGCGACTGGCCGTGTTCTGGAACGTCTTCCAGCCGCCACCCGAGGTGGCGGCGCGCTTCTCGGCGGTCAACCAGCGCGTGCTGTCCGGACCGTTGGCCAGTGCGTGGTCCCGCCCGGCGCTCGAGGCGTACGCGCCGTTGTTCGCCAAGGCGACCGACGGGATACGCCAGACGGACGGGTACGGCGATGTCGAGGAGTGGCGCTACGAGTGGGACTGGCCCTACACCCGGGACACGTGGCTCGACCAGGTGCCGACGTTTGGCGGGCACGCCCAGCTCGCGTCGGAGCAGTTGGAGGAATTGCTCCGCGGCCTGGGGCTGGCGGTCGACGCGGTCGGGGGCAGCTTCACCGTGGCGTACACGACCGTCGTGGTCACCGCGGTGCGCGCCGCCCTGGGGTAGGGCACGGAGCAGGCGAGATGCTACGGCAGGGCGTGGGCGCCTGCCGGCTTGCCGCCGGGTCGTTCCGGGTGGAGCAACTCGGCCAACAACTCCACCCCGTCCACCACGCGTGGCCCGGGCCGTGAGAAGTAGGCGTTGGCGTCAACGGCCACGATGCGCCCGAGTCCCGACGCCTCCGGACGGTCCAGGAAGGCGCCGGCTTGTTCCACCGCACCGGCGAGATCGAAGCCGCACGGGCTGAACACGGTGAGGTCGATCTCCTCGGCGGCGATCTCCTCCCACGTAAGCCGGCGCGACCGTTCACGGGCGGTGGCCAGCACGGGCTCGCCACCGGCGGCCTGCACCATTTCGGGCACCCAGTGGCCGGAGTTGAAGGGCGGGTCGGGCCACTCGAGCACGAAGACACGCGGGCGGGCCCGGCCCTCGACCCGGCGCCGCACCGCGGCGACCCGTGTCCGCAGGTCGGCCATCAACGTCGCGGCCGCCCGTTCGGTGCCGGTGGCCCGTCCGACCTGCCCGATGCACTCGATCACCTCGTCGAGCCCCTCCGGGTCCAAGGACACGACCTGGGCCCGGCAGCCGATGACGCCCAGCGCCTCCTCGACGGCACCCGACGGGACGGCACAGACCCGACACAGGTCCTGGGCCAGGATCACGTCCGGGCCGATGGCCCGGATGAGGCCGTCGTCGAGGTTGTAGATCGATTCGCCTGCGGCGATGCGTGCGCTCACCTCGGCGTCGATCTGCGCCGCGCTCGGCGAGCCCTCGGTGTCGAGGACGGTGCCCGACACGACGGCCACCGTGCGGGCGGCCGCCGGGTAGTCGCATTCGAAGCTGACGCCCGCCAACTGATCGCCGATACCCAGGGCGAACACGATTTCGGTGGCCGACGGCAGCAGCGAGACGATCTTCACGGTGCACCATTCTGCGTCACGAGGAGGAGCTATGGACGACCCCGGGCACGGCCCACTGGGCCAGGGGGCACTGGCGTGTTACCGTGAACGCCGCCGCAAGGCAAGCAGTACTGCCTGCGAGGGGAAGCCGGTGAGACGCCGGCGCTGGTCCGCAACCGTGAGCGGTGCGCCCACTTGGGTGGCACCGTGCAGCCGGGATACCTCGAGGGCAGGTGAGTGCCCATCTGTCGAGACACAAGGATCGGGGCTCGGTGCAACCCCGTGCGAATCGGAGTTTCCGGGCTGAGGTCCGGGAAGCGAGCACGTATGCACACCATCCTCCGCACCTGGCGGGGTCTCCTGGCGACGGCGTCGGCCGCCGCGCTGGCCCTGACCCTGGCCACGACCGGCCTGAGCCCCAACGTGGCCGGTGCCGGCACTCCGTCACCGACGCTGCCCCAGGTACCCGTCGCCATCGGCGCCGCCCAGTGGCTGGCGGGCCAACTGACGTCCGGCGGCTACATCGCCGGCAGCGTGTCGGAAACGGTGAACACGCTCCTCGCATTGGCCGCGGCCAACGTCGACCTGCCCCTGGCCCGTACGGGCCTGGCCTACGTGGAGCAGAATGCCGAGTCCTACATCGAGGTGGACAGCGCCGACGGTCCCGGACAGCTTTCCCTGCTTATCCTGATGGCCCACGCGTTAGGCGTCGATCCGACGAATTTCGGCGGGACGAACCTGGTCACCCGGCTGCTGGCCACCGAGCAGACGAGCGGGGCCAACACGGGTCTGTTCGGCACCGACACGCAGCTCGCCGATTCCTACGTCGGGACCTACGACCAAGGTCTCGCTCTGGCCGCGCTCAAGGCGGTCGGCATGACCGCACCGGCGGCGTCCGTCACGTGGCTGCAGCAGGCGCAGTGCCCGAACGGCGGATGGTCACTCCCCGATCCCACCCTGAACGCCTGCACCGGCGATCCGGCGCAGGGCGACGGGCCGGACACCAACTCGACCGCACTCGCGCTGCAGGGGCTGGCCGCCCAAGGCGGGCTGACACCGTCCATCAGAAGCGAGCGCGCTGACCTTCCTCAAGAACGGGCAGAACGCCGATGGCGGATGGGCCTACGACCCCAACGCCCCCGACAACCAGCAGACCAGCGACCCCGATTCGACCTCGGAGGTGATCCAGGGGCTGCTGGCCCTGGGCCTGTCGCCCGACAGCGCGCAGTTCACCATCGGAGGGAACACACCGACCTCTCTGCTGCTCACGTTCAAGGTGACCACCGCTCCCGACACCGGCGCATTCTCGTCACCGTTCGGGACCGCCGGCACGGGGAACCTGTACGCCACCTTCCAGGCGGTACCCGCGCTGATGGGCCTCAGCTTCCCCTTCGGACCTTCGGGATCGTCGTACTGGTTGGCCGGGTCGAACGGCGGCGTCTACACGTTCGGGGGTGCACCGTTCTACGGGTCGCTCAGCCAGACGTTGAACAAGCCGATCGTCGGGAGCGCACCGACCATCAACGGAGGCGGGTTGTGGCTCACGGCATCGGACGGCGGCGTGTTCGGCCTCGGCGACGCCAGTTACCTGGGGTCGATGGGCGGCAAGCCCCTCAACAAGCCGGTCGTGGGGATCGCGGCCGGTGCCGGGGGCGCCGGCTACTGGCTGGTGGCCTCCGACGGCGGCATCTTCAACTACGGCGACGCGGGCTTCTTCGGCTCGCGTGGCGGCCAGCCCCTCAACGCGCCTATCGTCGGCCTGGCCGCCACGCCTGATGGGGGCGGCTACTGGCTGGTGGCTTCGGACGGTGGCGTCTTCAACTACGGCGACGCGGGGTACTTCGGCTCCATGGGCGGCAAGCCGCTCAACGCAGCGATCGTCGGCATCGCAACAACGCCCGACGGCGGCGGCTACTGGCTGGTGGCGTCCGACGGCGGCATCTTCGCTTTCGGCGACGCCGGCTACTTCGGCTCCATGGGCGGCAAGCCATTGAACGCACCCATCGTCGGCATGAGCTCGACGCCCGACGGCGGCGGATACTGGTTCGTTGCTTCTGACGGAGGTGTCTTCACCTTCGGCGATGCCATCTTCGCCGGATCCGCGACGCAGTACGGGGTGCACAACATTGTGGGCATGACGCCGAACGCAAGTTGAACCATGCGGTCCCGCCTGCACGCCGGGCTGCTCGCCGCTGCGGGTTTCCTCGTCGGTGGTCTGACCGTCGCCGCGCTCCCGGCGACGCCCGCGGTGGCCAGCGGCCAGGTGTGCGAGGGGATCGTTCTTGACGACGGGAACGGCTCGGCGGCGGACGTGCAGGCGGCACAGGTCGCGCCCGGCAGCAGCGACCTCGAGGCGCTGAGCGCGGCGGGAGACACCGTCGCGCAGAACGACTCGGGCCTGGTCTGTGCCATCAACAACTACCCGGCCAACGGGCTGGCGAACTGCACGGCGACGTCGGGCGGCGACTATTACTACTGGTCCTACTGGCTGGGCGACCCCTACACCAACACCTGGACCTACGCCGAGATCGGACCGTCGGAGCACACGGTGAGCGATGGGCAGACCTACATCCAGGGCTGGCGCTACCAGGACCCAGGGCCGAGCAGTGCCAGCGCCCCCAAGCCGTCGGTGACCCCGGCGGCGGCGTTCGCGCAGGCCTGCCCCGGGGTGACGCCGGTGGCGCCGTCGAGCGGCGGCGGGGGGAGCGCCTCCGGGGGAGGCGGCCCCGGCTCCGGTGGCTCGCCACCGACAACGACCGCCCCTGCGCCGACACCGACCACCACCCAGACGACCCTGGCCACGACACCGGGGTCGACGCCGCCGTCGACCCCGGCTGGTCCGCGCGCCTCGGGAACCACGACCACGACGCGGGCCGCCAGTGAGACGGCACCGCCGGGCGCAACGGGCTCGACCTCCACGACCACGACCACGGTCAGAATCCAGCCACGGCCTGCGGCAAAGTCGGGGGAAGCCAAATTGGCGGCCGCTGCCGACGCCGATCAGGGCCACTCGGGAGGCAACGCGGCGTTGCCGATCGTCGTGGTGGCCGTTCTCATCGCGCTGCTCGGCGCCGCGGCCTGGTTCCGCTGGCGACGCCGGCCGGGGGAGGAATGAACCGGCGGTCGTCCGGCGCCGCCCGGTGCATCCGCTGGCCTGGTGGGCCTGGGCCGCCTGCCTGGCCGTGGCCGCCATGCAGACGACCGATCCCAATCCGTTCCTCCTCTTGCTGATCGGCGCCGTCGCCTGCTTCGTCGTCGCCAGCTGCCGGGGCAACGCGCCCTGGTCGAGATCGTTGAGCCTGTTCCTGCGCATCGGTCTCGTCGTCATCGTCATCCGGGTGGCCATCGAGATCCTCTTCGGCCAGCGCGGCGTGCCCGGTCACGTCCTCTTCACCCTGCCCCGCGTGCCGCTCCCGTCGTGGGCCGCCGCCGTCAGCATCGGGGGCGCAGTGACCCTGGAGTCGATCATCACGGCTTTCGTCCTGGGCCTGCAGATCGCGGTGATCCTGGTCTGTTTCGGTGCGGCCAACTCGCTGGTCAGCCCCTACCGTCTGCTGCGCTGCCTCCCAGCGGTCCTCTACGAGGCCGGGGTGGCGGTGACCGTGGCGCTGTCATTCACGCCGGAGCTGGTCGAGACGGTCGTCGGCCGTGCGCCAGGCCCGGCGCCTACGGGGCATCCCGACGACCGGTCTGCGGGGCATGCGCGGCATCGCCGTCCCCGTCTTGGAGGGGGCGCTCGACCGCTCGCTGCAGCTGGCCACGTCCATGGACGCCCGCGGCTACGGGCGGCGCAACGAATCGGCCGGCGCCGTGCGCGTGGCCGTCGGGGCCACGGTGGTCGGACTGCTGCTGGCCGCCGTCGGCATCTATGGCGTGATCGACGCCGGGTCGCTGTTCGGCCTGGGTCTGCCGATCATGGCGGTGGCCGTCGTGCTCTGCGCGGTCGGCCTCAGCGTCGCCGGGCGCCGCATGCAGCGCACGCGCTACCGCCCGGACGGCTGGGGTGGGCCCGAATGCGCCATCGTGGCGTCCGGCCTGGCCGCCGTCGGCACCATGGCATTGGCGCACGCGCTGGAGGTCCCGGGCGTGACGGTGTCCTTCGTGCCTCTGGCGGTGCCGCCGCTCCCACTCATGCCGGTGGTCGGGATCCTGGTCGCCGCGGTGCCGGCCTTCATCGCGCCGACCCGGCGCGCCGCCGCCGCGCCGACCCGCCCCGAGCTCGAGGCGGCCGTGGCGTGATCCGCTTCGACCGGGTCTCGTTCCGCTACGCGGGTGCCGAAGCCCTGACGCTCGACGACGTCAGCCTCGATATCCCCGAGGGCGAGCTGTGCGTGGTCGTGGGCGAGACGGGGACCGGCAAGTCCACCTTGCTGCGCAGCGTCAACGGGCTCGTGCCACACTTCAGCGGCGGCACCCTCGGGGGCACGGTGACCGTCGACGGGAGGTCGACCCGGGAGCACCGGCCCCGCGAGCTGGCCGACGTCGTCGGCTACGTCGGCCAGAACCCGCTGGCCAGCTTCGTCACCGAACGCGTCGAGGACGAGCTGGCCTACACCATGGAGAACCTGGGCGTGCCGGCCGACGCCATGCGCCGACGGGTGGAGGACACGGTGGACCTGCTGGGGCTGCACGACCTGCGCGACCGGTCCCTGCGCGCCCTCTCGGGCGGCCAGCAGCAGCGGGTGGCCATCGGGGCCGTGCTCACGGCGTCCCCGCGGGTGCTGGTGCTGGACGAGCCCACGTCCGCGCTCGACCCGGCCGCGGCCGAAGAGGTCCTCAACGCGTTGGCCCGTCTCGTCCACGATCTCGGGCCTGACCGTGCTCATGGCGGAGCACCGGCTCGAGCGCGTGCTCCCGTTCGCCGACCGCCTGGTGCTGGTGCCCGGCGGGGGAGCGCCGCTCGTGGTCGGTCCGCCCGCCGACATCATGCGCACGGCCACCGGTGGCCCCCCCGCTGGTCGAGCTGGGCCGCCACGTCGGATGGGAGCCCCTGCCCCTCACCGTGCGCGACGCCCGGCGCCAGGCGGCCGGCCTGCGCGAGCGGATTGCGCCGTTGGGCCACGCCCGAACCGGCGACGTGGCGCCGGCGGCGGGCGACGCGGCGGCGGGCGACGCGGCGGCGTCGCTGCGACGGCTCGCCGTCCACTACGGACCGGTGGTGGCGCTCGGGGCGGTCGACCTCGAGGTGTGGCCGGGCGAGGTCATCGTGCTGATGGGGCGCAACGGCTCGGGCAAGTCGTCATTGCTGAGCGCCCTCTCGGGCGGCCGCGCCCCGACCCACGGCTCGGTCAGCGTCGGTGGCGGCGATCCGCACCGGATGACCCCGCACGACCTCGTGCGCCAGGTCGGTCTGGTGCCACAGGATCCGGGCCTGCTCCTCTACGGCGAGTCCGTCTCCGACGAGTGCCACAGTGCCGACCGCGCCTCGGGCCTCGAGGCGGGGACGACCCGGGCGACGCTGGATCGTGTGCTGCCCGGCGTCCCGCCCGACCGCCACCCGCGCGACCTGTCCGAAGGGCAGCGCCTCGCGTTGGCCCTGGCCATCGTGCTGGCGCCGGCGCCGCCGCTCCTCCTGCTCGACGAGCCGACGCGCGGCCTCGACTATCCGAGCAAGGACCGGCTCATCGGCCTGTTGCGCCAGCTGGCCCGGTCGGGGCACGCCGTGGTGCTGGCCACGCACGACGTCGAGCTGGCCGCCCGGGTGGCCCAGCGGGCCATCGTGCTGGCCGACGGCGAGATCATCGCCGACGGCCCGGCCCACGAGGTCGTGTGCCACTCGCCGGTCTTCGCCCCCCAGATCGCCAAGGTCCTGGCGCCGGACGAGTGGTTGACGCTCGACGAGGTGCTGACCGCGCTGGAGGCGATCCCGGCGTGACCGTGCCGGTGCTCACCGAAGGCGCCCCCCGGCGCCATGTCCCGGCCATCCGGCTGGGACGGCGGTCGTCCGCGCTCCTGGCGCTCGACGACCGGCTTCGGCATCGTGGCGTTCGGCTGGCCGCTGCTGATCCATCAGCACGCGGGCGCCAACAGCGCCCATAGCGGCGATGCGCCCTGGATCTTCGTGGCGCTCGTCCCCCTGCTGATCGCGATCGTCATGGCCGAGCTTTCCGAAGGTGGGATCGACGCCAAGGCCATCGCCCTGATGGGAATTCTGGCCGCCTGCTTCTCCGCCCTGCGCATCGCCAGCCCGGGCATCGACGGGTTCGAGCCCGAGTGGTTCCTGCTCATCCTGTCGGCGCGCGTGTTCGGCCGCGGCTTTGGCTTCGTGCTGGGTGCCGTCGCCCTCTTCGCGTCGGCGCTCGTCACCGGGGGCGTGGGGCCGTGGCTGCCGTTCCAGATGCTGGCCGCGGCGTGGGTCGGCTTCGGGGCGGGATGCCTCCCGCCCGCCCGCGGGTCGGCCGAGCGGCTGCTGCTGGCGGCCTACGGCGCCGGGGCCGCACTGGTCTACGGGCTCCTCACGAACTTCTGGTTCTGGCCCTTCGTCGGCTCGGACACGACCTATTCGTTCGTGCCCGGCGCCGGCGTGGCGGCCAACCTGCACCGGTTCTTGCTTTTCGACCTCACGACGTCGATGGGTTTCGACCTCACCCGGGCGGCGACCTGCGTGGTGCTGATCCTGGTGCTCGGCCGGCCGGTGCTGGCGGCGTTGCGGCGTGCCTCGCGGCGCGCCGTGTTCGAGCCGGCGCCCGAGTTCGTCGAGCGAGCCGGGTGAGACGTTCTCCTGGCGATTTCTAGACGCGCCTCGACGTCCTGCGTTCAACCCAGAGTCGGAATGCTCGAGCGCGCAGGCCGTCGGTGCCTGGGCGGACGATATCCGCCCCGGCGGTTCACTCCGCCAGCCGGAGCGGGACGGGAGCGGGTCTCAGCCCGCAGGCAAGGTCGTGAGCGCGTGGTCCAGATCATGGAGGAGATCGTCAATTGACTCGAGTCCCACACTGAGCCTGACCAGGTCACCGGGCACCTCGTTGCTGGTGCCGGAGGTGCTGGCATGGGTCATCCGGGCCGGATGCTCAATCAGGCTCTCCACCGCGCCGAGACTCTCGGCCAACGTGAAAATGCGGGTTCGAGAACAGAGCTCGACGGCGGCGTCCTCCCCACCGTGCACGGTGAAACTGACCATGCCGCCGAAGGCCCGCATCTGCGACCGGGCGACCTGGTGACCGGGATGGTCGGGAAGCGACGGATGGTAAACGTGCTTGACCGCCGCATGATCGCAGAGAAACTCGACGACGGCCAGAGCATTGACGCAGTGGCGTTCCATCCGTACGCCTAACGTCTTGACCCCACGCTGTACCAGGTAGCAGTCGAAGGGCCCGGGAACGGCGCCGGCTGCATTCTGAAGAAACGCCAGTCGAGCCGCGATGTCCTCGTCGCAGGTCGCGGCAAAGCCCCCGATGACGTCGGAGTGGCCACCGAGGTACTTGGTGGTCGAGTGCACGACGATGTCCGCTCCCAGGCTGAGAGGCTGCTGTATCCACGGCGTGGCAAAGGTGTTGTCGACGACGACGAGGGCACCCCGTTTGTGCGCGGCGGCGGAGACGGCTGCGATGTCGATGACGTGGAGCAACGGATTCGTCGGTGATTCGAGCCACACCATGCGCGTCGTCGGTCGCCACGCGTCATCGATGTCGGAGAGGTCAACGGTGTCGACCACCAGCCCGGCCGGGCGGTGGATCGCGGTCGCCAATCGGAACGTTCCTCCGTAGCTGTCTGTCTGCATGACGAGATGGTCGCCCGGGCTCAACAGGCGCATCACCGCGTCCTCGGCGGCCAGCCCGCTCGCGAAGGCGAGCCCGAAGTCCGCCCGCTCGAGCAGCGCCAGGTGCCGCTCGAGGCTGGCGCGGGACGGGTTGCCCGACCGGGCGTACTCGAAGCCGCGAGTCTGTCCGACGGCGTCCTGCTGGAAGGTGGAGGAAAGGTAGACAGGGATGTTGATCGCTCCGGTGACCGCGTCAGCGGACTCGCCGCCGTGCACCGCGTTGGTCTCGAACCCGAGTCCCTCGACATCGGGCTGACCCGTCACCGTGACCTCGCCGCGTCGCCCGTGGCCAGAGTGGCCAACACGTCAGACCGGGTGATGATTCCGACCGGATGGCCGCGATCGAGCACGAGCAGGGCCGATGCCCCCTCCAACCTGTCCACGGCCACCTGGACCGGCTCTCCCGCCCCGATGGTCGGGAGCGGGCTGCCCATGACGTCACTCACGAGGCGATCGAGCATGGACGCGTCGGCGAAGGCCGAATCCATGAGCTCGCGCTCGGTGACACCTCCGACGACTTCGGCCAGGACCACCGGCGGTTCATGTTTGATCACGGGCATTTGGCTCACGCCGTACTCGCGGAGGATGGCGATCGCCTCCCGGACGGTCTCGTCGGGATGAGTGTGGACAAGCGTCGGAAGTGACGCATCGCGGGCAGCCAGGATGTCGTCCACCGTCGGCCCGGCGTCGTGCATGAATCCGTAGTCGGTCATCCACGCGTCGTTGTAGATCTTCGAGAGATAGCCGCGCCCAGAATCGGGGATGTGGACCACCATGACGGCATCCGCCGGCAGGTCACGTCCGGCGACCAGCGCCGCCGCGATCGCCGTCCCCCCTGAGCCGCCGAGCAGGAGCCCTTCCTCCCGCGTGACCCGACGGGCGGTGGCAAAGCTCTCGGCGTCCGAGACGGCGATCACCCGGTCCACCACCGAGGGGTCATAGGTCGAGGGCCAGAAGTCCTCGCCGATCCCTTCGACCAGGTAGGGCCGTCCGGACCCGCCCGAATACACGGAACCCTCCGGATCGGCGCCGATGATCTGGACCGAAGGATTTCGTTCTTTCAGGAAGCGACCAATGCCGGTGATGGTGCCCCCCGTTCCGATGCCGGCCACGAAGTGCGTGACCCGCCCACGCGTCTGCTCCCAGATCTCCGGTCCTGCCGTCTCGTATTGGGCCTGTGGATTTTGGGGGTTGTGGTATTGGTCGGGCTTCCATGCATTCGGCACCTCGCGGGCCAAGCGGTCCGAGACCGAGTAGTAGGAGTCGGGGTGTTCAGGCGGCACCGAGGTCGGGCAGACGATGACTTCGGCGCCGTAGGCCCGCAGCAGGGCGATCTTGTCGGCGGCCACCTTGTCGGGACAAACAAAGATGCACTTGTACCCCCGACGGACGGCGACGATGGCCAGCCCGACACCGGTATTGCCGCTGGTCGGTTCCACGATCGTGCCTCCGGGGACGAGCTGACCCGCCTGCTCGGCTGCGTCGATCATGGAGACGGCGATGCGGTCCTTTGACGATCCGCCCGGATTGAACATCTCGAGTTTGGCGACGAGGGTGCACTCCAAGCCGATGGCTGTTCGGTCCAGTCGCACCATCGGGGTATGACCTATCAAGCAGGTCAGGGAGTCGGCGACGTCCATGGGTGGTCCCGGATCGGTGACGGGACGGACGTCGACGCCCAACAGCGTGAGCGAGAGCTCCGGCGTGACCGCTTCGTCGGTGAAGAGCTCGGTCGGTAACCCGGCTCGGCGCAGGCCGGCCGCAACGGGAGCCGCCTCGGCCAGGGGTCCCCACACGCCGATTCGACGGGGGATCCTCGCCCGCAGCGAGCCGACAAGAGACTCGAGCGATTCGTCCGCCTCGAGTCGGTGCACATGGCGCGATCGGTCCTGGAGTCGGGCCGGAGGCGGAGCACCGCCCACCACGACGAGGAGATCCATGCCGCCTCTTTACCACTTCCACCTGTCCTGCCCACACGGGGACCGGCCGACCCAGGAGTTGGCGCGAAACAGCTGCTGGTACACCACTCATGAGCCGCACGGCAGAGGATTGCTCTGCGGCCTGGCTGCAGTCGGCGCGAAGAGGCGGCACCCTGAGCCGGGAGTCGACGTCAGTTCCTGGCTCCACACTGCCGCGCTCCAGTTCCGCACGGGCGACGTCAGCTCGAAAGAGCCCGGCTCCGGGCCGGCGAACATGCGCAGTCTCTTGGGCCAGATCAGGGGACGAGCTCAACGAGACCGTTCTTGATCACCGCGTGGTCTCCACAGCGTGCCTCGAGAGCGAAGCCGTCATCGGGCCGCCCGAAGATCTGCACCTTAAGGTCGTGGCCGAGGAACGCCGGAGCGGCCAAACGGACGGCCACTCGGCGGATCCGCCTTGGATCGCCGTCGGCCAGCGTCTTGGTCGCCGCCCGAGTGCAGAGGGCCATTGTGCAGAGTCCGTGAAGGAAGGGCGCTTCAAAACCGCTGCGCCGGGCTCCCTCGACGCTGAAGTGATGGTCGTTGTAATCCCCAGAGACGTGGGCGTAGCGGCGCGCCATGACCTCATCGATCGGTACCACATCTTCCGTCACAAGGGTTTCCTCGCAGCTGGAGAACGAGTAGTCGGGGAGTTCGGGTCCGGTGGGCTCGGCGGTGGTGCCGAGGAGGACCGTGGTCCACCATTGTTCGGCCACGAGATCCTCACTGTCGTCGAGGGTCGAGTGGTGCAAGGTCACGCGGAGGTTGTCTCCAGAAGGACGCGCGCTGTGCGTCTCGACGAAGGTGTGGAGGTTCTCGTCCGAGGCTATGGGGCGGTGCAGCAGAAGGTCGTGCTGTCCGTGGACACCGCTGCGTGCGGCGGAGAAGATGTCATCGGGCACCAGCTCCATGATGGCCGCGAACTGAGCGCGGTAGACCTGCGTGGCGACCAGACCGGGTGGCACCAACTCGCCATCGCGGAACTGCGGGCTGGTGTCAAGGGTCGCCTCGGCGAACCGACGAACCAGCTCTGGGCTCAGGGGAAGCTCGAAGGGTCCAACTCGGTCTCCGGCGCGCAAATTCATGCTCGGCACGGTGAGCCATTGAATCAGAGACGGGGTGCCGCCCCGCACGGTCGGACCACTACGCCACCGTCCCGATTGGCATCGTGGGCCGTGCGATCGTCGTAACCCGTGAGCCCATTGGGCCACACTTGACGACATGCGAAAGCAGTACCACTTCAGACCCGGCGAGAGTGACCTCGACGCCTGGGACGTCGACCGGCTCGTCGAACTCACGGAGGACCTTCCCGTCAAGGACGTCGACCTGGACTCCATTTGGGAAGTGGACTCCGTCTATTGGTTCAACGATGGAGATGAGGTGCCGACGGTCCGGAGCATCGTTGACCACATCCGACTGGTCAATGAGGTCGATTTCTCTTATCCGATCATTCTCGGAGCAAACGGATGCGTTATGGACGGCATGCATCGGGTGGTCCGAGCCCTCCTGGAGGGACATCGGACCATCAGAGCGGTGCAGTTCGAGGTCGATCCCGAGCCGGACTACCGGAACTGTCGGCCGGGAGACCTGCGGTACTAATCACAGCCCACGAAGTCGCGTAGGGCTACCGAATGCTTCCGGGAGGTGCTTCACCGACTGAGACGAGTCCGCTCGCGTCGTTCACGATGGCGCAGTTTGCGAAGGAGGCGTCGCATCCACACCCGGGGTACTGGTCCGGAAGCCACGGGCGAGGAGCGGAAAGAGCCGAGACCCCAGATGCAGGGCAAAGTCGAGGGCCAAGGCCGGCGAGACCTTGGGGTCGGAGTCGGGTGGGTCGGGAAGGTCCTTGTCGTGGCGCGCGTGTTCGTAAAGGCCGTGGCACAGGTGCCGCCCCAGCGTGCCCAGGGCCCGCATGGCCTCCACCTGCTCCGCCTGAAAGACGGGTACCGGCAGCGGGTCGACGTCGGGCCACGTCTCGGGTGACCGCGGCACCTCGAGGCTGAGCAGCTTCGCGAAGCTCGGCGCAGCCGCATCGCGGGCGGTGAACGGCTCGCCGAGGTTCCAGACCTCGCGCAGGGTGGCGAGCAGCGACGTGTGGCGGTACTCGTCGGTGCAGACCGTTCCCTGGGGTACCCAGGGAGACACGATGACCGCGGGGACGCGATAGCCGGAGCGGTCGAAGGCGAACCCGAGCTGACCGGGTGGGGAGCCGCGATCCGGGGGTGGCACTGGTCCCGGGGGGACGTGGTCATAGGTGCCCCCGGGCTCGTCGAAGCCGACGAAGAGGACGGTGTTGAAGGCGTTCGATCCCGTCGGAGAGGCCGCGGACCGCACGGCCCGGTAGATCCGGCCCAGGAATGCCTCTCCCGCGAGTATCGACGACGGGGCGTCCATGAGGACGTCGACACCCGGGATCAGGGCCCGTCCGAACGCGGGGTGGTAGTCCCCGTGGCCCGCCAGGAGGTTGGGCTCGATCAGAGAGAAATCGGGCAGCGTGCCCTCGGCGGCGTCCCGTTCGAACTCGCCGAAAGGGAAGAAGTGGGTGGCGAAACGGTCGCGCAAGCGCGGCATGTGGATGAAGCCCGTGAAGGACAGGGGTCCGGGTTCCAGCACGTAGATCTTCCAGGTCCGGCCGTTGCGCTCGAGACGGTCGAAAATCGTTTCCGCCGTGTGGTGGCGCATGAAATTGGTGACCGGCCGGTTCACCACAAAGCCGGAGGAGGTTGCCGCGGTCCAGAACGAGCGATTCGGCAATGTCTGCGACGGGACCTCGCTGAACCAGTGGTCGAAGACGCCGAAGCCCCGTGCCAGCGCGCTGATGACCGGCACCTGCTCGGGCGTGTACCCGGTCATGATCTGGCTGTATTCCTCGAAGGTGGGCTGCCGGCCGAGCTCGACGGTGAGGAAGCTGATGTAGTCGGTGACGAACCCGTCCATCGTCGGCTGCCGGCCGTCGGGCGGTGCGTTGTAGGGAGCCACCATCTCGGTGGCGTCCTTGAACCGGTTCACCTCGTTGAGGATGTTGAACAGCTGCGTGTTGGTGTGGGGATACTCCTCGCCGGGGTCGGGGTCCGGTACGTCCATCCCGGGGGAGATGCCGTACGGCACGACACCTCCCTCTGCGCCGTGCTCGGCCCAGTCCGGCACCGGGTTGCTGAGATCCCTGCCCAGCACCCCCTCGAACTTCTCGACCTCCCCGGGGGAGTAGAGGCGCCCGAGCAGATTGTCGAACGACCGGTTCTCGAAGAGCACCAGCACCACGTGGTCCATCGCATTTGCTCGTACCGGGGGCATGGGTCCTCTCTGGGTAGAGGTGGTGGCTGGCCGTACGTTATCGCCGTGCCGGTCGGGCGCTCAGACGGTAGGGAGGGTCCGAGCGGTCGACGACGAGATGGTCGCGCCGTCGGGATTCCTCGGGTGTCGTGCGGCAGGTCGGCGCGACCCTCGGCGTGGCGGTCGTGGGTTCGCTGCTGACGTCCGCACTGGCTCGCTCCGGCGGTCTGGGAGCCGCCGTGACGACCCGGGCCGGCTGGCTGGTCCTGGCCGGGTTTGGTGTCGTCGTCTTCGTGCTCGGACAGGTGGTGACGACGGGGTGGGCCCATCGGACGGCCGAGCGCACCGCGCTGGAGCTCAACCCCGAGTTCCTCGAAGGGGCGGGTCGGTGACGCCGGGCCGCCGGCGGCAGGTGGCGCCGGAAAGCGAAGCCGCGTCGCGGGTCTGGAACATCATGTGCGACCTCGTGCTCGACAACCAGCGGCGTCGCGAGGTGAGCGACGCCCTCGGGCTCAGCTTCGGGCGGATCCGAGCCCTGCGCCGGATCGCCGCGTCACCGAAGACGATGGGCGAGGTCGCCGCCGTCCTCGGCGTCGACGCTCCCTACGCCACCTTGGTGGTCGACGAGCTGGAGCGCCAGGGGCTGGTCGAGCGCCGGCCCCATCCGACCGATCGCCGGGCCAAGCTGGTGGCGGCGACCAGCCGGGGCACCGCCGCCGCCCGACGGGCCAACGAAATCCTCGGCCGGCCGCCGGCTGGTCTGAGCGCGCTCACGGGGCCCGAACTCCAAGAGCTGGCCCGGATACTCGAGTCGGCCGTCGGGTCGACCTCCGACTGACTGACTGCGACAACTGGCGGATCCCGGCGATCCGGCAGCGGCACGAGGCAGGCTGGTGAAGACCCCTTGCATCCGGCTGTCGTCCAAGGGCAACCGATCTGCAACCGACGCTGTGACGAATTTTTCATAGCGTTGCTGCCGGAATCACCGGCGTGGGCCCGTGGAGGGGGATCCGATGAGCACGGTGTCGGCGTCCACCAGCACATCTGCGTCGGCGGTATCCGAATCGAGCGACCGCAGCGACGACGAGAACCATCGCCCTGAGTCAAGAGCGCCGTGGAAGGCGTGGTTGGACGGGCCCCTTTCCACGTGGGGGTGCGCGCTCGGATGGCTCGCTTCGACGGCTGTGTTCGTGGCGATCGTTCAACTCTTCGGAGGGCCGGCACCGGGTGACGCCGTCTTTTCCACCCCCTCGACATGGGCGATCGCGCACGGGCAACTGGCCTGCGCCTTCCCTCCGGGGCACATCCTGATCGCCCCGGTGTACCCCTTCCTCTCGGGCGGAGTCGCGGCGATCGCCCACATCGGGTACGCAGTTCCGTTCCCCGCCAGCACCGCGCTGGGACCTCATTGTGACCGTGCAGTCAGCGCAATCAGTGGGTGGTCGGCCAGGGCGGGCGCTCTCACGGACACGCTCCGCATCGGGTACGTGAGCTGGCTCGTCCTCATGGGTGGGATCGTCTCGTTCCTGCGGGCATCGGGACGAGGGCGTTGTGGATGGGAGCCGGCGACGCTCCTGGTCGTTGCGTGCCTTCCACCCGTCTGGCTGTGCGTCGTGGAGTACTTCCACCCGCAAGACCTCGTCGCCATGGGATTGGCCCTGGGGGCGATGGCGTGTGCCCGGCGCGACTCGTGGGTCGCCGCTGGCGTCCTCGTCACCTTCGCCGTCCTTTCTCAGCAGTTCGCCGTCCTGGTCGCGGTGCCGCTCCTCGTGCTCGCGCCGGCCACACGGAGGCGTGCCTTGCTGGCCGCGGCCAGCGCGACTGCCGTCGTGGCCATCCTTCTCCTTGTCACGCTGACCTCGTCCGTAGCAGTGGGCTTGGCGTTGGAGGGCACCGGCAACACGGGAGGGACGGGCACGGTGCTCTCCACGCTCCACCTCCATGACGCAGTACTGGTCATCTGTTCCCGAGGAATCCCCATCGCGCTCTCCTTCCTGCTCGCATGGTGTGTCCTTCGCCGTCTCGGTGCGAAGCCTGAACTCCGTCCCTCGGTGCTCGCCTCCGTCGTGGCGTTGTCGCTCGGCTTTCGGCTCGTCTTCGAACAGGCTCTGTTCGGCTACTACTTCATGGCGCTCGCCGTGGCGCTCGTGTTGCTCGATGTCGTGGCCGGTCGTATCCGCGAGTCGTTCGTTTGCTGGTTGGCGATGGTGACCGTGGTCTACCTCGTCGGTCCGACCACCTCCCATGAGGTCTTGCGCCGTTCGACGTGGGGACACGACGTCGAGATGGCACTCACGCCGGTCGTCGTCCTCCTGGCGGTCCTCGTGACGGCCAGGCGCCTCGGCCACGGAGGCCCGAGGCGGGACCACCTCGTATGGATCGGACTCCTCGTCGGCGTCGTGCTGGCATGGCCGTCTTCGGATGATCCCATCAGCAGCCATCTACCAAACGCGTTTTGGCAGGTCGTGCTCGTGTCTCTTGGCCTCGTCCTGGCGGCGAAGCCACTCCTCGACCTGGTTCGCCGAGCAAACGAGCCGCGACCGGCCCGAAGGACGGATGTGGCCTCGTCGCTGACCGTGGAGGGAAGCCGCTGATTCAGACCAACCGGGGCGTGCCGTCCTTCGGGAGGGTGGGACCGTTCGGCGCTTCGGTGGCTACGTTTCTAGGCATGGATCACGTACGACTTGGGCGGACCGGCCTTCAGGTGTCGAAACTCTGTCTGGGGACGATGACCTTCGGCTTGCAGTGTGACGACCCGACCTCGCTGTCGATTCTCGATCGAGCTGCGGAAGGCGGCATCGACTTCATCGATACCTCCGACGTCTATCCGCTCGGTGGCGATCTCACGACCCAGGGTCGCACCGAGGAGATCCTCGGTCGGTGGCTGCAAGGTAGGCGGGACCTCTTTGTCGTGGCCACGAAGTGCTTTGGACGGACCGGGCCATCGCCGCTGGACGGCGGCAACTCCAGAAGGCACATATTCGACGCGGTGGACGCCTCCTTGCGTCGCTTGCAAACCGATTACATCGACCTGTATCAGCTCCACGGGTTCGATCTGGCGACCCCGATCGACGAGACCCTCGGTGCACTCGACGATCTCGTTCACCGCGGAAAGGTCCGTTACATCGGATGCTCGAATTTCCTCACGTACCAGCTCGTCCGCGCCGTCGGTCGCAGCGAGACGATCGGGCTCGCGAGGTTCGACTCAGTCCAACCTCGCTACAATCTGTTGTTCCGCCAGATAGAGCGCGAGATGCTCCCGTTTTGTGGCGAAGACGGCGTAGGAGTCATCCCGTACAACCCGGTCGCTGGCGGTCTCCTCTCGGGGAAGCACCGACGCGGTGATCGACCAGCCGAAGGCGGTCGTTTCACCCTCGGGAACGCGGGCCAGATGTATCAAGCCCGCTACTGGCACGACCGAGAGTTCGATACCGTCGATCAACTCCTCGCCATTGCGGAAGAAGTTGGCATCAGCCTCGTCACGCTTTCCGTCGCCTGGGTGCTGGCGAACAAGGCGATCACCGCCCCCATCGTCGGGGCGAGCCACCCCGACCAGCTGGCATCGAGCCTCGAAGCGGCCGAGTTCGTCGTCGAAGACGATCTGAAATCCCGGCTCGACGAGCTCACCCACGAGTACCGCATGGGCGACGCTCCCCGATAGCGATCGGGGTGGGCCTCACCTGGTCGGCTGCCTCATCTCGGTCCTGCTCAGCCCATCGGCAGAAGGGCGCACGCCGATCACGGCGAATCGAACAGAGTGGCAGAGCCCTGCGTCATGAGCTCAACGGCCAGCCGGCGAGGGACAGAGCCCAACGGTGAGGGATCCGGCGGCCAGGTTGGGCCATTGGCCAGGTTGTCCAGCATGTCGTGCACGACGTCGTCAGGATCGGCGAGTCCGTCGACTTCTCGCTCACCGAGCAACGTGCGGAGGGCCGGGGTGTCCGTCTGCCCCAGCACCATCGCCAGAACGTGGACGCCCGACGGCTCTAACTCAGCCCAGAGCGATTCGGCCAGGATGAGGTCGAAAGCCTTCGACGCGCCGTAGACGGCCAGGCGGGAGCCGCCGGCCCACGCCGCTCCGGAGGTGACGAGAACGAGACCCCCATAGCCACGCTCGGCCATCAGACCACCGAAGTGGTGTGCCGAACCCATCACAGTGGTGCAGTTGCGGGTAAGCATCGCCTGCCACACGTCGAGCGGCTTGTCCAAGAAGCGCGCCATGTTCGGGTCGGCCCCGGCGTTATAGATCAAGAGACCGATCTCGAGGTCCGCGGTGGCTCGTACCAGCTGATGTGCGGCATCCGGTTCGCTGAGGTCGAGTTGGACCGTTCGCGTCGAGGAGAGCACTGTCTCGGCTACGTCATCGAGCGCGGCCTGCCGACGGGAGACCAGGACCACATTGATCCCCCGTTGTCCGAGCGACCGGGCCGCTGATGCCCCCACGCCCTCCGAGGCTCCGGCCACCAACGCCCACGGGCCATAGCGCTCGGCAAACTCCACGGCAGCCAAGGGTAGGTGCCCGCTACAGTCGGCGTCGAGACGAGTCGTTGCACGAAGAGGGGATCGGCGCCATGAGCGACATCATGTCGGATGCGATTGCCGACCTGGTTGCCAAGGAGGCGATCAAGGAAGCGCTGCACCGGTACTGCCTGGCCGTGGACCGCATTGACGAGGCGACGTGGTGGCATGTCTGGCACCGCGATGCAATGGCCCACTACGAAGAGATCTTCGACGGCCCGGCAGCGAGTTTGATGGTGTGGCTCTTCGACACCCACCGGTCCTGCGAAGCCACGTCCCACCAGCTTTCGAATGTGCTGATCGACGTGACCGACCAAACTGCGAGGAGCGAGAGCTACGTCACCGCGTGCATACGAGCTGGGGGCACCGACGTCGTGGCGCGAGGCCGATATTTTGACTCCTGGTCGAAGCGCGATGGAGCCTGGCGACTCGAGGAACGCCGCTACCGGAACGACATCTTCCAGGTGATTCCCGTCACAACGACCGAGCGGTGATCGGCGGGTCCGTTCACGCTTCCCTCCGGGGACGCAACCATCCAAGACCACGGAGGTGCCTGCCCTTCGCCACCACTGCCACGCGTCCCTCTCGGTGAGGGCTCCCACGATGGTGACACTTCGAGCCTGATGAGACCGCAAGGGTCAAGCACAGAGGAGTCGCTGCATGCAGCGGTGAGTGCGAGCCTGAATGGGTTTGGGTCAGGCGAGAGGAGTAGACCATGGCGTTATGACCGAAAAATCCACCCAGGTCATTTCGCTTTCGCTCAACAGCCCGGAAGAGATGTTCGTGCTGGCGCCGGCGGACCTGTTCTCCGAATACCGCAATTTCATGACAGGGCTGGAGTACTGCATCAGCATCTTACGAAGCCGTCGCTCGAGCGGATCAGTCCGGATCGAACTCGCTCTACCCGATGACGAGACATCACAGGGAATGGACCAGCGGATTCAACGTACCCTCGGTCGCTATTGCGACCACCGAATCGCCTACAACCAACGTGAACGTCGAGCAACCCGTCTCGACGGCGTGTTCTCGCTATGGATAGGGCTCCCGATTGTCGTTGTGGGGTTCGTTCTCGTGATCATCAAGTCGAGCATCGTGGGCGCCAGTGGGAACGCGAACCTCATCCTTGACTCCGGAGGGTGGGTGTTGGTGTGGGTCGGTCTGTGGTTTCCTCTCGACACGCTCCTGTTCACGCCACTTTCGTATGGAAGAGAGAACACGGTGCTCAAACGACTTCGAACGGCCGACGTCGTCATCGAACCGCAAGCCAGGATAAAGCTCTGACCCAGCGGTGAATCGACCGGCATCGGTCGCCGGGCGCGGGTCGCGTTTCCGGCACAGCGGGCCAGAGCGGGACGGCTATCTGTACTCTGCTGGTATGGGGTCGATCTCTTACGGCGAGCGTCTGATGGTTCTGGCCGAACGCGACCCCGGTCGACCGGCCATCACCTGCGGGGAGCTGAGCTTGACGAGGGCGGAACTGGAGTCGAGGGCGAATCGATTGGCCCGCCACCTTCGAGCCAGCGGCGTCGGGTTTGGGGACATGGTGACGATCGCCCTTCCGAACTCCACGGAGTGGTACGTCGCCTTCGGAGCCTGCTGGAAGATCGGGGCCATTCCTCAGCCGGTGTCGTCAAAGCTGCCGGAAGCGGAACTCCGAGCCATCCTCGAGCTGGCCAATCCAGCGGCGGTAGTGGGTGTTCCGGCCGAGTTGGCCCAAGGATGTCTGAGCATCCCGACCGGCTACGAACCCGACCCGGGAATCTCCGAAGATCCCTTGCCCCCCGTCACCTCGCCGGCCTGGAAGGCTCCCACGTCAGGTGGATCCACCGGCCGCCCGAAACTGATCGTCGCCGGAGAGCCTGCCGCTTACGACGACGAGGTACCGCCCCGCTTCGGCACGGTCGACGGGTGCATGGTGATGCCGGGTCCGCTGTATCACAACGGTCCCATCGTGTGGTCCTGTTCGGCGTGGCTGGCCGGAAGCCACGTTGTCGTGTTGCCACGGTTCGACGCCGAGGCCACACTCTCCGCCATCGACCGTTATCAGGCAGACAACGTCTACCTCGTCCCGACGATGATGAAACGGATCTGGCGCCTTCCCGAGGACGTGCGCAACTCGTACGACGTGTCGTCCTTGCGAACGGTGTGGCACCTGGCGGAGCCGTGCCCGGAATGGCTGAAGCAGGTTTGGATCGACTGGCTGGGGCCCGAGCGGATCTTCGAGCTGTATGCCGGCACCGAAGCGCAGACGGCGACGGTGATCACCGGCCCCGAGTGGCTGGCCCACCGTGGGTCGGTAGGTCGGCCTATCGGTGGCTCGATCATGATCTGCGACCCCGACGGCAATGAACTCCCGACTGGCGAGGAGGGCGAGGTATGGATGCTCTCCCCGAGCGAACGTCCGACCTACCACTACATCGGAGCGACGGCGCGGACGCGTGAGGGCGGATGGGAGTCCCTCGGTGACCTGGGACGGGTCGATGACGAGGGCTACCTGTATCTCGGTGACCGGATGCAGGACATGATCCTCACCGGGGGGGCCAACGTCTACCCCGCCGAGGTCGAAGCGGCGCTCCAGGAGCATCCCTCCGTCCGGTCCGTGGCCGTGATCGGACTGCCCGACGAGGAACTTGGGAACATCGTCCACGCCATCGTGGAGGCCGAGGAGGCCGCGGCGCCGAAGGAACAGCTGTTGGAGTTCGTGTCCCAGCGGCTGGTTCGTTACAAGGTCCCCCGCTCCATCGAGTACACCGACGTACCCCTCCGCAATGACGCCGGCAAGGTCCGACGCTCCGCTCTGCGGGCCGAACGAGTCTCGACGCCGCGTCAGTATTAGGCGCCTGGGGCCCACTATTGACGATCTCAGCTGTGTCGCCGGACCACCTCATGTACCCGAGGGGAGCGCTGGCACGCGTTGATAGTCGAGCTGCGTCAAGGTATGCCGGTGGTCACATGATCAAGCGCATGGAGTTCGCCACCCGGCGCCGGGATGTAACACTCGCCACCTTTGCCGAGTCGTGGCGTGACGTCGTGTCCGGGCGCGCCGAGGCGCCGCGTCCGGTGCGGCCGCGGCACATTGCCCTCAAGCTGGCGTTGGTCGGCGAGGCGCCGGTCTCCAAGCACGGCGGTGTCAGCGTCGAAGTCGACGACCGCTCGCACCTCGAGCGATTCGAGGAATGGCGACGCCACGACCGTCACCTCGTCGACCCACCAGGCGGACTCGGTGGTCGACGCGGCGGCCAGCCCGGTGGTCCTGGTGAGCGAGGTCGTCCAGCGCGGCGCCGAGTGGCTCGACGAGCGCGCTGGCGCCAGGGCGGCACCAAGCTCGAGCACATGGCCATGGCCCGCCGGAGCCGCCCACCTGACACCGGCCGTGTTCTCCCAACGCTGGCGGAGCGCCGGCAGCGTGGTGCGCGCCCGAGCGAGACCCGGACCACCGCCGTGCCCGACGAGGCTCGCGGCCTGGCCTACGTCCAGAACCACCCCCTGCACCGCGTGGAGGGAGAATGGGCCCACGACGCCATCAACAGGTGTCCTTCGACGACGAGGCGGCGTCCGAGGAGGTGCTCCTCGAGTTCTCGCGGCGTGCCCGGCCCGAGCCGCCCGGGGTCCCATGAGGGCACACCGCTCCGGCCGGCTGCCGACGGCACCTTGCCCCGATCGGCCCATCGTCACCGGCACAGGCCGGTGAAAGGTACGGTGCGGGTCGACCATGATCAGCTGACCGGCGAACCGGCCGGTCACCCCTCGAGTGCGAACTGAACCGGAGGTCTTGTGCACGCACTTCTCGGCACCCTCTCGCCGTCGTCCGAAAACCTGGCGCTGCTCATCGCGCGGCTCGTGTTGGCCGGGGTCTTCCTGGCCCACGGCATCAACCACATCTACGGCGGCGGCAAGATCGCCGGCACGGCGCGCTGGTTCCATGGGCTCGGCATGCGGCCCGGCATCGTGCACGCCTGGTTCGCCAGCCTGACCGAGGTGGGCGCGGGGGTGCTGCTGGTCCTCGGCCTGGCCACGCCGTTGGCCTGCGCCGGCGTCGTCGGGGTCATGGTGGTGGCCTTCATCACCAACCACCGCGGGAACGGATTCTTCATCTTCCGCCCGGGTGAGGGGTGGGAGTACGTCATGACGCTCACCCTGTTCGGCATCGTCGTGGGCACGCTCGGCTCCGGGCAGTGGAGCATCGACGGCCATGTGCACTTCCTCACCGACCTGTGGGGGTGGCCCGGCTTCGCCATCACCCTGATCGGCGGTGTCGGCGGTGCCGCCTTGTTGCTGGCCACGAGCTGGCGGCCCGATAAGCCGAAGCCGTCCGAGTGACCGACCCGGACTAAGCGGGCCGCCGCCCGCAGCGCACGGCGTCGGCCACCAGCCCGATGGCCCAGGTGAGCGTTCGCACTGCATGGTCGCGGTCGGTGTGCCAATCGACCGCATCCCCGCGATAATGCTCGCCCGGACGGATCCGGGAGTGCCCAACCGGAGGCCACGATGTTTCTGGAGTTCACGGCGGAGCAACGAAATCTGCAGCGCGAACTGCGGGAGTATTTCGAGAACCTGGTGGCCGATGTCGAAGGCTCGGACCCGGGCGAGCCGACGTATACCCACTACATCCGCCGCATGGGGCAGGACGGATGGCTGGGCCTCGGCTGGCCGGTCGAGTACGGCGGCCAGGGCCGCGGGGCCCTCGACCAGATGATCTTCGTCGAGGAGTCGCACTGGGCGGGCGTGCCACTGCCTCTGCTCACCTTGAACAGCGTCGGTCCCACCCTCATGGCCCTGGGCACCCCTGAGCAGAAGCAACGGATCCTGCCCGGCATCCTCCGAGGTGAGGTCCATTTCTCTATCGGCTACACCGAGCCGTCAGCGGGCACCGACCTGGCTTCATTGAAAACTCGGGCCGTCCGTGACGGGGACGAGTACGTGATCAACGGGCAGAAGATCTACACCAGCGCCATCCAGTACGCAGACTACGTATGGCTGGCGGCGCGCACCGATCCCGACGTCCCCAAGCACAAAGGCCTGTCGGTCTTCATTGTGCCGGTCGACACCCCCGGATTCCATTGGGTCCCGTTGTCGACGATCGCGGGTGACATCACCAGCTCAACCTTCTACGAGGACGTCCGGGTCCCGGTCGAGAACCTGGTCGGGGCGGAGAACCAAGGCTGGAAGCTGATCACCAACCAACTCAATCACGAACGAGTGGCGCTCTGCCCGGCCTCGGGGTTACTCCGCAGTCTGAGCGAGGTGCGACGATGGGCGCAGGGGCATCAACTGGGGGACGGACGGACGGTGATGGACCACGAGTGGGTCCAGATCACGCTGGCCAAGGTGCACGCCAAAATCGAGGTGCTGAAGTTGTTCAACTGGAAGGTGGCGTGGGCCTCCGACAAGGGATTGAACCCCGCAGATGCGTCTGCCACCAAGGTATACGGCACCGAGCTCGCCCTCGAGGTCTATCAACAGCTCCTCGAGGTGGTCGGCCAGGCGGGCTACCTGGTCCAGGGCTCTCCGGGTGCCGTGCTCCGAGGTCGCCTGGAGCAGCAGGCCCGGGGCCAGACCATCTTCACGTTCGGGGGTGGGACGAACGAGATACAGCGCGACATCATCGCCATGATCGGGCTGGGCATGCCCCGCGCTCCCCGTTGAGCAGTCTGCTTTCAGCGGCGCCGCACCGGCCACCGGGTTAGACGGTGATGTGGACCCGCGGCGTGTTGGTGCGGGGGCGGGTGATCTCGAAGAAGCCCTCGTGCTCGGAGAGCACCACGATGGCGTCCCACAGGCGCAGGGCGTCGGCGCCCGTCGGCGCCGGGGCCATGACCGGCCCCTTGAACCCGTGTGGGGGATCACTGCGCACGACGATGGTCGGTGTCTGGGTCTTCGGGCCACCGAAGGCGTAGGCGACCTCCATCGACTCACAGATGGGCCCGTCCCACTTCTCGTCGTCGGCCGCCTCGACCAGCCGGGCATCGAGGCCGACGGCGACCACGCAGTCGACGAGCAGCTGGTCGAACGGCGGGCAGTCGGGGGAGAAGCGTCGCCGGCCCCATTCGGTGTAGAGCTGGTCGACCGCCTCCTCGCCGGCCTCGGCGCGTGCCGCTTCGAAGATGCGCAGCATGCGGTGCGAAATGGCGTGCCCGTCGATGGCGGTCTGGCGGTACTCCTCGGGCACAGTCGGCGCCACGCCGTAGTCGTCGCGGATCTCGAGGCAGTAGGAGCGCCAGAACACGGTCAGGTCCCGCTGCGGGGCGACCTCGAGCAGCCAGCGAGAGGTGATCCAGGCCCAAGGGCAGCTCGGGTCGACATAGAACTCGACGTCCGTCACGGGCTGCGAGCCTACCGGGAGCAGATCGGCCGGCCGGCTGTCGCCGACAACCCCGGCGGTAAGCTCGCCCGCGTGGCAGCCTCGACGACGCAGCCCGTCCCCGAGCCCGACGAGATGGAGAAGCTGCGGGCGGCCCGTGGCGAGGGTTGGCAGTGGTCTCGCATCCAGGAGGAGTCGTGCCCGCAGTGCGGACTGAACCCGTCGGGCATGGACCCGGACTCGCTGGGAGCGCGGATGGTGGAGCTGGCCGGGAAGTGGCACCTGTTCCTGGTCGAGGCGGACGACGACTACCTGCGGCACAGCCCCGAACCCGGTGTGTTCTCACCCATGCAGTACGGCGCCCACGTGAGCGGCACCCTGCAGGTGGCCGGCGACCGGCTGCAGCTCGGCCTGCAGCAGGATGCTCCGACGGTCCCGATGTTCAACCCCGGGCAGGACGAGTGGGCCAGCTACAACGGGCTCGACGTCGAGGAGCTGGCCGTCGAGCTGGAGGCCAACGCGAGGCGGGTGGCCGATATTTTGGACGGGATGGACGCGTCGGGATGGTCCCGGACGGTGATCAACGACCGCGGCCAGTACGGCGTGGTCACCTTCACCCTGGTCGGGATCGGCCGTAACGCGGTGCACGAGTCCCACCATCACCTGCTCGACGCCAAGGGGACGCTCGGCCTGGGCGCGACCCCTTAGGCCGGGTCTTGGCTGGACGTCGGACTCAGATCGTGGAGGACGCGGACATACAGGCGCGGCTGTCCGCCCTGGAGGAGCGGGTGCGGCGGCTGGAGGACCAGGTGGCCATCCATCGGCTCATCAACAGCTGGGGCCCGGCGGTCGACACCGGCCAGGCGGAGGCGGCCGCCGCCCTCTTCTCGGACGATGCCGTGCTCCAGTCCGACATGTCGCACCTGACCGGGCCGGCGGCCATCGCGGAAATGGTGCGCAGCGACGGGCAGCAGGCCCTGATCGACCAGGGATCGGCGCACATCCCCGCCTTCCCGGTGGTGGATGTCGACGGGGACACCGCCCGCGCCATCGGCTACTCGCGGGTCTACCTCCACACCGACGAGGGCTACGAGGTCTGGCGCGTCTCGGCCAACTACTGGGAGTTCACGCGCACCGACGACGGTTGGCGGGTCAGCGGGCGCACCAACCACGTGATCGACGGCGGGCCGCAGGCACAGCGGCTGCTGGGGCGGTGGTTCGATGACCATGGCTGAAGCCGTCCGTGCCGTACTGGTGATGGAGAAGGAGGAACATGGAAGTCCGAGACAAGCCGCCGTCCAGCAAGGGACCAGCCGCGACCTTCACCGGTGACGTCTGGATCGATGCCATTGCCCGGGGCGAGGAGCCCTCGCGGGTCCGGGTGAACGCCGTGCGCTTCACCCCGGGTGCGCGGACGGCGTGGCACTCCCACGCCCTGGGGCAGACGCTGTACGTGACCGATGGCGCCGGCCTCGTCCAGTCCCGAGACCAGCAGATCACCCACATCCATGCCGGCGATGTCATCTACACGCCGGCGGACGAGTGGCACTGGCACGGAGCAACGCCGGGCAACTTCATGACGCACCTCTCCATCACCGAAGGCGTCGGCGAGAGCTCGAAGCCCGAGACGGACTGGGGTGCGCACGTGACGGACACCGAATACCGGGGTGACGACACCAGGTCGACGTTGTGAGCGCCGAAGGCGACGCGCCGAAGGAGGCGCTCAAGTTCCACTACGTGCTGGACTGTCCCTGCGGGACGGTGCTGACCGGCGACACCGAGGACGACATCGTGGAGGTGTCGTTCGCCCACCTGCGTGCCGAGCACCCCGACAAGGCCGAGGAGTACGAGCGGGAACACATCCTCTTCATGGCCCGGCGGCTGGTGAAGCACTAATTCCGGTCGCACCGCAGCTCGCCGTGCCCTCCTACATGAGCGGTATCACCACGCGGGACCGGATCAACCAGCCGCTCTCGGCGCGCACGAACTCGTCGCGATAGCGGCCGCAGAACAAAGGCGTCAAGGTGCCGTCGACGAACCGGACGAAGAGGTAGTCCGAATAGACGACGGCCTGGTCGCCCTCGATGTCGATGATCACGTTCACGGTGAGGTGCTTGCCGCGGCGCTCAGCCGGGTTCATCTCGGCGAACCACGACTCGAGCGTGGACCGGCCGGACGTGTGGGCCGGGCCGTAGGTGTAACTGCCCTCCTCGGTGAACTGGTGGGCCAAGCCGGAGAAGTCCCCGTCGTCGAGGTGGTGGCAGTACGCGGCCAGCGTCTTGCGGATGGCCAGCTCGTCGGCCAGGGCGATCGGCCGGTCAGCCACGGGCGCCGCCCCTCATTCCAGCCACCCGACCTCGCTCAGGTACGACTGGGTCTTCACCACCCGGCCGGTCTGCGACTTGGGGTCGCCCTGGCAGAGGCGGAAGACGGTCTCGGTGATGAGCGAGATGTCCTCGGTGTGCTCCTTGGCCAGGTCGAGGACGCCCGCACCCTCGGTAGCCACGGGGTTGGTGGGCGCCGCGGCGTTGACCGCGATGCCGTCTTCGTAGAGCTCGGCGGCCAGGCTCTGGGTGAGCCGGTTGAGCGCCGCCTTGACCGTCCCGTACATGCCGAAGCCGGCCGTGCGGTCGAACTCGGAGAAGGGCGGACCGTCCATGTGGTCACCGGCCACCGAGGTGAGGTTGAGCACCCAGCCACGACCGCGCTCGCGCATGCCCGGCAGGGCCAGCTGGGTCAGATGGAGCGGGCCGAGCAGATGCATCTCCACCATGAGCAAGGCGCGCTTCTCGGGGAATTCGTCGAGGGGGCGCAGAAAGGTCACGGCGGCGTTGTTCACCAGCACGTCGGGCGCCCCGATCTCCTGGACGACGTGGGCGAACATGCGCTCGCGCTCGTCGGCCTGGGACAGGTCGGCCTGCACGGCCAGCACGCGACCCCCCGCCGCCTCGATCTCCTCACGCGTCTGGCGCAGCGAGCCCACATACTTGGGGTCGGGGTCCATGGTGCGCGCCGTGATGGCGACCGCGGCCCCCTCGCCCGCCAAGCGCTTGGCGATGGCCTTGCCGAGACCCCGGCTCCCGCCGGTCACCAGTGCGATCCGTCCCTCGTAGTCGCCTGCCACGGCGCCCTCCCGGTCGACTTTGGCCGATACTAGGTCGGTGCCCGAGCTCGATCCCTTGGCCCTGGCGGAGCGGTTGGGCCCGGCGGGCGTGACGGATGTACGCCCGCTCGCCGGCGGTGCGTCGAGCTTGACCTACGCCGGCCGCATGGGCGAGCGGGCCGTGGTGGTGAAAGTGGCGCCGCCCGGCGTGCCACCCGTGCGCAACCGCGACGTGCTGCGCCAGTCACTGGTTTTGCGCGCGTTGGGGGCAACGACGGTGCCCGTGCCCGAGGTGCTGTGGGAGGACGCCGGCCAACCGCCGGAGGTCCCGCCGCTCTTCGTCATGTCCTTCGTGGCGGGGGAGTCGGTCGAGCCGCTCTTCGACGTCGACGGGCCGCCGGGGGTCGACGACAGGACGATGTCGTCACGCATGCTCGCGGCCGCCCGCACCCTGGCATCGCTCCACCGGGTGGATCTCGTATCGGTGGGCCTGGAGGGCGAGGCAGTGGTGGGCTCAGGCGACGAGATCGACCGTTGGTGCCGCGTGCTGGAGACGGTCGAACCGGAGCTGGTGCCGGGCTGGTCGGACGTCGCGGCGACGCTGCGTTTCTCGCTACCGACGCCGTTGGCGCCGGTGCTCGTCCACGGCGACTTCCGGCTGGGGAACCTCCTGGCGGATGCTGACCGCATCACGGCCGTCGTGGACTGGGAGATCTGGTCGGTCGGCGACCCGCGCGTCGACGTGGGCTGGTTCCTGCTCAACGGCGACCCCGAGACCTACCTGCGGCCCACCCGCTACGCCGCTGCTCTTCCGGGCCCGGCCGCACTGGCCTCGGCCTATACCGAAGCGGTGGGCTGGGACGTGCCGGGGCTCGGCTGGTTCGTCGCGCTGGCGTCGTTCAAGTCGGCGGCCACGTGGTCACTGATCGTGAAGCACAACCGCCGGCGCTCCTCACCCGATGACGAGCTCGAGGCCATGGCGCCCGTGCTGCCGCGCCTGCTGGCTCGGGCGCACGACCTCGCAGGTGCACCCGGGTCGTGATTGCCCGCCTGAGGTGCGGGTGCTAACAGTGTCCATCGTGCTGGTGACGGCGGTGACTGGGAGGGCCTCACGTGGGTGACGTCCTGGTCGTGGAGACGCCCACAGCGGCTGTGGCCGTGCTGCGCCTCAACCGGCCCGAGCGCCTGAATGCGCTCAACCACGAACTGGTGGGGGCGATCGAGAACGAGTGCCATCGGCTGGCGAGCGATACGGCCACCCGGGCGGTCGTGATCACCGGGACGGGGCGCGGCTTCTGTTCCGGCCTCGACGTGCGGGACTTCGGCCCCGGTCTCCCGGCCCCGCACGCACCGGTCGCCGAGCGGATGCGATTCCAAGAGCGCATGGCGTCGCTGCCGCTGGCCGTGCGCGCCTTGCCTCAGGCGGTCATCGCCGCGGTGAACGGCCCGTGCGTGGGCGGCGGCTTCGCCCTCTGCCTGGCGGCCGACGTCCGCCTGTGCTCGACGGCAGCGTCGTTCGGCAACGGCGCCATCCTGCTCGGGCTCTCCGGCGCCGAGATGGGCATGAGCTACCACCTGCCGCGCATCGTCGGCACCAGCGTGGCAGCCGACTGGATGCTGTCCGGGCGCACCGTCCCCGCCGAGGAGGCCGACCGTCGTGGGCTGGTGAGCCAGCTCGTCGAGCCCGAGGAGCTTCTCGACCGTGCCCTCGAGCTGGCGGCGCAGATGGCCGAGCTACCTGCACTGGCCGTGCAGATGACAAAGCGCGCCTTGCAGGTCAACACCGATGCGGCAGATATCGGCGCCGCCGTCGAGCTCGAGAACCGCAACCAGGTGCTCACCCACGCCACGGACGAATCGGCGGCTCGCCGGGGGAAGTGGGCGACGTGAGCTGAGGGCAACCGCGACCGAGCAGACAGGCTCAGACCGGTCCCAGTAGTGGTCGTGCGACTTTCGAGTTGCAGTAGGGCCATTCGGCTCTACTGCTGGGGTCGAATTTGCTCAAGAGTTGGGAAAACCCCCGTTGGCCTGCGGCCGGGGGAGACGTCCGCGAGCGAGGAGGGTCGGAGGGTGCGAACGGGTGCGGTTGCTCGGTGGCGCGCGGTCTTTGCGAGCGCGCTCTTCACGTTCGGCGTCGGTGGCGCCGTCATTCTCATGCCAGCCACGGCGGGCGCTGGCCCCGTCACTGTCAATCTGATCCACAACGGAAATTTCGCGACCATCAACGGAACCGTTCCCACCGATAGCTACCTCACCGTCGATGCCGGCGACTTCCTCGACCCCAGCGATGATTGGGCTGTGGTCACCCCGTCCATGTATGGGGGCACCGGCGGCAGCGTGGACGTGGTGTCAGACGGTTACTGGGCATCCGAGGACGGGAGCAACTCCATCGACCTGGCGGGCAGCACTGGCGTCCCGGGCGGGATCTATCAGGATGTGGCGACCACGCCATACGAAGAGTATTCGCTGTCGTTCTACTCGGCCGTCAACGGGGACGACCCGTCGGACAACTCACACACGATGGGCGTCAGCGTGAACGGTATGCCCGTGTACTCGACGGCGCCGGCGTACAGCACCCATACGCGGTCGCTCGTATGGGTGCTGAACACTGTCAGCTTCTTCGCATCGTCGGCCCAAAGCCAGATCGAGTTCGATGACACCACACCGGGTGACACGGATTGGGGACCCGTGCTCGACAACGTGTCGCTCACCGCGGTGCCCGATGTGATCACGGCGAGCCCGGAGGCATCCATCGCCCCGCAAACCCTCGAGTCTTCCTTCACCGTACCGGTGGCCACGTTCACGGACAGCTACCCGCCTGCTACTACTCCCGCCAGCTTCTTCGCCGCGACAGTCACGTGGGGGGACGGCAGCAGCAACAGCACCACCGACGCTACTGGGGATGTGACCATCAAGCAATCCGGCTCCACCTACACGGTGAACGGTACCCACACATACGCCGCCGACGGCACCTACCCCGTCGGGGTGAGCATCACATCAAACGCTGGAGCATCGGCATCGATCTCCCCTCCCGACTCGATCACCGTGGCCAACGCCGTGCAAAACTGCACCGGTTCCAGTTGCAACACCTCGGAAACCCAGAACAATGAGAACTCCCAGGTGAACACTTCGGGAACGGGATCGGGGTACCTGCTGCTCTCCACCGTGCCCGACAGCGGAGCCAACACGACGAACTGTGCCGGCGGCTTCCGGTTCGGCCCCAACGTTGTGGTGGAGAGCAACACGTTCACGTCGAGCACGGGGACGATCACCGCCGTCAACACCTTCCCGATCATCGACGGAACGAAGGGTTCCGGCCTCGAAGGCCTGTTCTTCTGGGTGTGCTTCCGGTCCACCGCGCCCTTCAAGAACCTGTTCGGGCAGACCACGCCCGCTGGGTCCGCGGGGTTGCTTCCGGTCTGCGACCCCTTCAAGGTCGGGTCCGGACCGTGCATCAACTACATCACCCTGACCAGGCAGGGCAACGTCGTCGAGGAGATCACCTTCCCTCCAGACGATCCCTGGTTCAAATGAGCCCCGGGGGATCTCATCGGCCGGCGGGCGCAAGGTCGTGAGCAGGTCCCCCGCTGGGTCGTTCCAGGGTGGGCGTTGAGCGTGGCCCTGGCGCTCGCAAGCCCGGCTGAGTCAGCGCCGTCCGGCCACAGCTACAGGACGTCCGCGCCCTACCTGCCGCGGTTGGTGGTGGACTGGGTCGGCACGACCCCGGAGCTGCAGCACCGTTCGGTCGACGGAACCCTGGCCTTCGTCGACATCTCGGGCTTCACCAAACTGTCCGAGGGGTTGGCCGTGCACGGCAAGATCGGGGCCGAGGAGTTGGCCGCGATCATCGACGAGAGCTTCGTCGGTCTGCTCGCGGTGGCGTACGCCGACGGAGCCCAGCTGCTGAAGTTCGGAGGCGACGCCCTTCTCTTGCTCTTCAGTGGTCCCGAGCACGAGCGCCGGGCGTGCCGGGCCGCCTACGCCATGCGACGGCACCTGCGGGCGACGGGGAAACTGAACGTCCTAGGCCAACGGGTGGCGCTGCGGATGTCGATTGGCCTCAACAGCGGGCAGTTTGACATGTTCCTCGTCGGCCACTCCCACCGCGAGCTGATGGTGACTGGGCCCGCGGCGAGCACAACCGTCTCCATGGAATCGACGGCGACGGCGGGCGAGATCCTGGTCAGCGCGCAGACAGCCCGTGCGCTGCGCCCGGCCGACGTCGGCGAGCAGCGGGGTGGCGGCTACCTCCTGCGGCGCGCGCCGAGCGTGACCGTCAGTCCAGTCGTCCCGCGCCATCTGGAGGATCCGCAGGTCGACCTGGCCCAATGCATCCCCACGGCCATCCGCCGCTCGACGGGCGAGACCGAGCGCGAGCCCGAGCACCGCCGGGCCGTCGTCGCATTCGTGCACTTCGACGGCACGGACGAAATGTTGAAATCACTCGGCCCAGAGGCGACGACCGAATATCTCGACTCGCTTGTCGCCGACGTCCAGGAGGCGGTCGACCAGCGCGAGGTCACGTTCATCGGCACCGACATCGACCACGACGGGGGCAAGATCATCCTCGTCGCCGGCGCCCCGCTGGCCACCGGAGAGGACGAGCACCACATGCTGCTGGCCCTCCGCCAGGTCATGGATCGTCCCCGGACCCCGCCCCTGCGGGTCGGTGTCAACAGCGGCCGGGTGTTCGCCGGCGACATCGGCCCGCCGTACCGACGCACCTTCACGGTCATGGGGGACACCGTGAACCTGGCGGCGCGGCTGATGGCAAAGGCGGTACCGGGAACCATCCTGGCCACGCCCGGGGTCCCGGGCCGCTCCGGCTCCCAGTTCGAGACGAGCGAGGTGCCGCCCTTCCAGGTGAAGGGCAAGGCTCGTCCAATCCAGGCAGTCGAAGTGGGCCAGCGGCTCGGAGTGCGCCAGGCGGACGCCAGCCAGCAGTTGCCCCTGGTCGGACGGACGGCGGAGATGACCACCTGGCGCTCCATGGTGGGGTCGGCCCGGAGTGGATCGGGCTCGGCCCTCGAGCTCGTCGGAGAGCCGGGGGTAGGCAAGTCGCGGCTGATCGAGGCGTTCCGGGCCGAGGCGGCGGACATGGACCTGGTCTGGGCCGGCTGCGAGTACTACCAGTCCTCCATTCCCTACGGCGCACTGCGTGGCCTGGTGCGCGAGCTGCTGGGCATTGGCGCGACTGCGAGTCATGAGACGGCCCGCCAACGCATCATCGACGTCTTGGCAGAGTCCACCGCCGAGCTGCTGCCCTGGGCGCCCCTCGTCGGCACGGTGGCGGACGTCGCCATGCCCGATACGCGTGAGACGGCCGAGCTGGATCCGCAGTTCCGGGGTCAACGTCTCGGTCGCGTGATGGCGGTGCTGCTGCACGAGATCGTCGATCGGCCGACGGTCTTCGTGATCGAGGACACGCACTGGATGGACGAGGCCTCGGCCGACCTCTTGCGCTACCTCATCCCCATCATCAACGTCAAGCCCTGGCTGCTCTGCCTCACCCGGCGGGACGTCGAGTCCGGTTTCGTGGCCACGAAGGGCGAGCTCACCACAATGAAGCTCGAGCCGCTTGACGGCGAGGAGGCGGCCGAGCTGATCCAGAAGGCCATGGCCGCACATCCGCTGCCGGAGCAGAAGGCGGCCATGCTGGCCGAGCGCTCGGGGGGCAACCCGCTGTTCCTGCGCGAGCTGCTCGCCGAGGCTCAGGAAAGCGACGACCTCGATTCGTTGCCGGACTCCATCGAGGCGGTGATCGCTGCCCGCATCGACCGCCTGTCGCCGGGCGACCGTCACATCCTTCGCCGCGTCTCGGTCCTGGGCCGTACCGTTCCCGCGGAGCTACTCGGCGCCGTCCTGGACGAGGTCCCAGGGCCTAGCGACGGCATCTGGCAGCGGCTGAACGATTTCATCGCCGCTCAGGGTGCGAACCTGGTCTTCCGGCACGCGCTGTTCCGCGACGGTACCTACGACGGGCTCACCTACCGCCTCCGCCGAGAGCTGCACGGACGCGTCGCCGACTTCCTCCTGTCAGCCGCCGGAGACAATCCCGAGGAGTGGGCACACTCCCTGTCGCTGCACTACCTCAACGCTCAGCGGTTCGAGGAGGCCTGGCGCTACTCGCTGGTTGCCGCCGAAAAGGCGCGAAGCGTCTACGCCAACGTCGAGGCGGCCGAGTTCTACGAGCGTGCGCTGACCTCGGCGCGGCGGCTTCCGGCGGTGGGGGTGCGGGAGGTCGCCGAGGTGCACGAGGCGCTTGCAGACGCCAGGCACCGGACCGGCGAGTACATCGGCGCCGTCTCCGAATACCGCGCTGCCCGCCGCCTCATCGGTGACGACCACCTGGCCCAGGCCAGGCTCATGATCAAGCTGTCGCAGGTGCAGGGGTGGCTGGACCGTTACAGCGACGCGCTGCGCTGGCTCACGAGGGCTTTGCACATCCTCGAAGGCAACGAGGACCCGGAGGCGCAGCGCCAACGGGCCCAGGTCCTGGCCTGGTACGCCCGGTTCAGCCAGGAGCAGGGCCACCACTCCCGCGCGATCGCCTGGGCGAAGCGGGCCATCGCACAAGCCGAGCTGGCCGACGAGAAGGACGCCCTCTGGAATGCCCTGGCCGTGCTCGACTGGGCCCAGATGGACTTGGGGCTGCTGGATGAGCCGGCGAACTGGCGGCAGGCACTCGCCTTGACGGAGGAGATCGGCGACCTACAAGGCCAGGCGACCATGCTCAATTCGCTGGGCATGTTCGCCTACTTCCACGGCGACTGGGACGGTGCGCTGTCTCTCTACGAGCAGGCCCGCGAGCGGGCAGACCGCTTTGGAGAGGTGGTGCAGCGGGCGTCCTACGAGAACAACGTCGCTGAGATCGCCTTGGACCAGGGCCGCGTGGAGGAGGCGGAACGGCTCTTCGAGTCGGTCTCCTTGACGTGGCGGGCCGCCGGCTACCGGTCGGGCGCCGCGTACGTGAACTGCAACCTCGGTCGTTGCGCCGCCGCCCGGGGCTGGTTCGACGATGCCGTGCGACGCTTCGCCGAGGCGCGGGACGAGGCGGAGGCGCTCGGCAACCGCGGCGTCGCCCTCGAAGCCGGGGCGCGCTGGGCTGAGGCCGAGCTGCTTGCCGGTGACCACGACGCCGCCTTGGCTCGGGCGGACGCCGAGATCGCGCAGGCCGAGGCGATGGGCGGCGGGCCGCAGCTTCCCCTGCTGCACCGGGTGCGAGGCGTGGCGCTGGCCCGGGCCGGTGAGTTGGAGCGGGCCGGATCGGCCCTCCAGGCCAGCCTCGACGTGGCGCGGCTCCGCAGGGTGGACTTCGAGTTCGCGCTGACGTTGAAGGTCGTCGCCGAGCTCGGCCTGGAGAGGACGGAGCTGGCCCCCGATGCGGCCGACAAGGAGAGCCAACGCATTCTCGACGGCCTCGGCGTGGTCACGACTCCGGACCTCCCGGCGACGTCGACGGCCATCGCACCTGCCTAGCGGCCAGCGCGGCGAACCAGGCCCAACCGGCCGACCGCTCACTGGTCTGCCAACCCAGCGTGGCCGAAACCCGCTCGATAGATTCCCCGCAATGCCGACGATCTTCGAGGACGCCGTCCTTTCGATACAGCTCGGCCGGGACGTGACCGAGGTGGCGGAGGATCTCTTCGCCGAGCTCGACGACGGGGAGCGGCTCTGGCTGCTCGACGGGGACACCGACTTCTGGGAGGGGCTGGCCCGGTTCCGGTCGGAGGGCTACAACCGCGTGCCCATCGTGCACGGCGCCGTGGAGCGGCTCGGGCTGCCGGGCAGCCGCTTCGTCGACGGGCCGCGGGGCTGCGTCGCCGGCGCCGCCACGGCCTTCCCCGTCTCCATGGCGCGCGGGGCGACCTGGGACGTCTCGCTCGAGGAGCAGGTCGGCCACGTCATCGGGCGCGAAATCCGCGCCCTGGGCGGCAACTTCTTCGGTGGCGTGTGCATCAACCTGCCCCGCCATCCGGCCTGGGGCCGGGCGCAGGAGACGTACGGCGACGACCCGTACCACCTGGGCGAGTTCGGTGCCGCCCTGACCAGGGGCACCCAACGCTGGGTGATGGCGTGCGCCAAGCACTACGCGCTCAACTCCATGGAGAACGCCCGCTTCACCGTGGACGTCACGGCCGACGAGCCGACGCTCCACGACGTGTACCTCCCGCACTTCGAGCGCGTGGCGGAGCAGGGCGTCGCCGCCGTGATGGGGGCGTACAACTCGGTCAACGGAGAGTGGTGCGGCCAGAACGAGTACCTGCTGACCACCGTGCTGCGCGAGACGTGGGGCTGGGACGGGATCACCGTGACCGACTTCATTTGGGGGCTGCGCGACGCGGCGGCCTCGCTCAATGCCGGCATGGACCTCGAAGAGCCGTTCCGCCAGCAGCGGGCCCAGTACCTGGCAGACCAGCTCCAGGCCGGCGTGACGTCGTGGGCGATGGTGGCGCGCGCCGGCGTGCGGTTGATTTCGGCGCAGTTGCGCTCCTATGCCGCCCGGGAACAGACCGACCCGCCGGCCCAGGTGGTGGCGAATGGCGAGGCGCGCGCCCTGGCCCGGACGGTGGCGGCGCGGTCGATGGTCCTGCTCAAGAACGAGCCGGTGGGTGCGCGGCCGATGTTGCCCCTCGACCCGCAGTCCGTGCGCTCCATTGCCCTGATCGGCCGCCTGGCCGACGCCGCCAACATGGGCGACCACGGCTCCTCGGATGTGCGTCCCCCGTCGTCGGTCACCCCGCTCGCCGGCATCCGCACCGCGTTCCAAGACGCCGAGGTGCGGCTGGTGGAGGCGGACGACGTGGCAGCGGCCGCCGCGGCAGCGGCAGCGGCAGAGGTGGCCATCGTGGTGGCGGGGTACGACGCCCACGACGAGGGGGAGTACATCGGACCGGACTCACTGGCGACGCCGGAGTTGCTGTCGCTGTTCCCCCCAATTCCCGACGACATGGTGAGCGTCCTGGGCGACGCCTTCGCCCCGGGAGAGCACAGCGGCGGCACGGGGGGCGATCGCGCCTCGCTGAGCTTGCGGCCGGTCGACGAGGAGATCATCCGGGCCGTGGCCGCAGCCAACCCGTCGACCGTCGTCGCGCTGGTGGCAGCCGGCGCCGTGCTGACCGAGGGCTGGCGCGCCGAGGTGCCCGCCGTGGTGATGATGTGGTACGCCGGCATGGAGGGCGGGCACGCGCTGGCCGACGTGCTGACCGGGGCGCACAACCCGAGCGGCCGCCTGCCGTTCTCCATCCCCACCTCGGAGGCGCATCTACCCTTCTTCGACCGCGAAGCCACCGCCATCACGTACGACCGCTTCCACGGCCAGCGCCTGCTCGACAAGCTCGGCGTGCCGGCCGCCTTCCCACACGGCTTCGGCCTTTCCTACACGACGTTCGCCGTGCGCGCCGCGAAGGTGGACTCCCTCGAGGAGGGCGCAGCAACGCTGACCGTGGAGGTGGCCAACACCGGCGGGCGCGGCGGGATCCATGTCGTGCAGGTCTACGGCCGGCCGTCGGCCGGCCCCTACGCCGGCGAGCTGTTCCTGGCCGGCTTCGCCCCGGTGTCGGTGCCGGCAGCCTCGACGACGTCCGTGTCCGTGCCCGTCTCGCTGCGGCCGCTGGCCGCTTGGGATGCCGGCGAGGGTCGGCGGGTGCTGCCCGACCCGGGTGACGTCGAGCTCGAGGTGGGATCGCACGCCCACGATCCGGATGCGGTGCTCGTGCGGCTGCCCCCAGCCGGACGCTGATCCACCGCGCCGTCGCCTCTCAGCCGGGCTCGAGCACGACGCGTATGGCGCCGGCGCCGCGGTCCGAGGCCACGCGGAAGGCCTCGGCCGCATCCTCCAAACCGAAGCGGTGCGTAATGACCGTGCGCACGATTTCGGGGTCCCCGGCCAGCATGGCGGCGGCCTCTTCCATCTCGCGCACGCCGTCGTGCTCGCAGTACCCCAGCGAGGGGATGAGCCGGGCCTCGCGGTTGAACAGCGGCATCCAGTCCAGCTGCACGGGGCCGAAGTGGACGCCGAGGACCACGATGGTGCCACCCGGCGCCACCAGCTCGCCGCAGCGGGCCAGGCTCTCCGGCGAGCCGGCCGCCTCGACGACGACGTCGTAGCTCCCCTCAGCGCCGATGCGCGCGCCGAGGCGTTCACCCGCCTCGCGTTGGTGGAGGTGCCGTGCCTCGAGCGCCACATCCTCGCCGCCCTGGGCCCGGGCGGCGGCCACAGCGAGCAGCCCCAGCGCGCCGGCTCCGACCACGGCCACCCGTCGGCCCGGCCCGGTCTCGGCCAGGCGCAGCGCATGCCATGACACCGAGGCGGGCTCCACGACCGAGGCGTCACGCAACTCGAGGCCGTCCGGCAGCGGCACCAGGCGCTCGGGTGGGGCGCGGAACTGCTCGGCCATGCCGCCGTCGGCGAACATGCCGAGGGCGCGTGACCCGTGGGTGTAGCACAGGTTGTAGGCGCCGCGGCGGCATTGGTCGCACTCGAGGCAGCCGTAGATCGCCTCGACGACCACTGCCGTGCCGTCCTCACGCAGGCCGGCCAGCTCGTGGCCCAAAATATTGGTGCTGCCGTAGCGGATGTAGCTGAGGTCCGACGCGCACACGCTGGTGGCTTTCATGTCGAGTATCTCGCCGACGCCAGGAGGCTCTTCGACGTCGACCAGGGCCACGCCGCCGTCCTGACTGCGGACCGCCTTCACGGCGCCGCCGGGGGGTCGCCACGCAGACCGATGCTGTTGAGCACCCCGGCCATGCAGAGGTAGCCGCCGATCACGAAGAGCAGCTCGAAGAGCTGAGCGGGCTCGAAGGATGAACCGAGGGTTCCCCACGTCGTATCGCTGACGCCGAACCCGTCGATGATCTCGTCCACCGCTGTGAGCAGGGCGCGCTCGAGCGGCGTCCACACTGTCGCCGCCGGCCCTTCGGTGACCGCCCGCAGCTGCTCATCGGTCAGGCCCTCGTCGCGCGCCATCCGTGCATGCTGTCCCCACTCGTAGCCCGACTGCGTCCGCCAGGCCACGCGCACGATCAGGAGCTCCCGCAGTCGGGGGTCGAGTGTCGACTGGTCGCTGGCCAACATGTCGGTGAAGGGCAGCCACGTCTCGCTCAGGGGGAGATGGTGCGCGAACAGCTCCAGGACGACCGGCATGGGTAGCGCGTCCGGGGCACCCGACAGGTACAGCTCGGGCCGGCGCAGGTGCGACAGCAGGACTTCCCGGGTGTGGTCGTCCCACTCCGCGAAGGGGAGTGGGACGAGGCGCGTCTCGGGCGAGGGACTCATCGGAAGGTGTGATCTTACGAGCCGGTCCAGGGCGGCGCTCTTCCCGCCAGCCCGTGGTCGAGCTCCTCTACAGCACTTTGACGTGGCGCCGGAAGGCGGCCAGGACGGCGTCTTTGGGATCGAGGTCGGTCACCAGCACGTCGAGCCGGTCCAGGGGCAGGCACCGCGCCACGCCCTGGCGCCCGAGCTTGGTGTGGTCGACGGCCACCACGATCTCCGCGCTCACCCCGGCCAGGGCCATCTTCGCCTCCGCTTCCTCCAGCGTGGCCTCGGTCGTGCCCTTGGGGGTCAGCCCGGCGGCGGACAGGAAGAGGCGGTCGAGCGCCAGGTCCCGCGCCGAGCGGGTGGCGAGCGGCCCGACCAGGCTGTCGGTGCGCGGGTCGTGCTGGCCCCCGGTCAGGAGGACCGTCACGCCGGAGCGCTCCCGCAGCGCGTTGAAGGCCTCGAGCCCGTTGGTGGCCACGGTGAGCTGGCGCGCCCCCGCGATGGAAGTGGCCAGGCGCTGGAGAGTGGACGAGGCGTCGATCCCGATGGCCCCCGACTCGGGTACCAGCAACGCCAGCTTGGCTGCGATGCGCTCTTTGGCTCTGGCCTGTACGCCGAAGCGTTCGGAGTAGCGCTGGGGGCCCAGGGCCAACGCGCCGCCGCGCACCCGGCGCACCCGGCCCTGCTCGGCGAGGGTGTCGAGGTCGCGCCGGATGGTCATCTCGCTGACCGCCAGGTCGACGGCCAGGTCGATCACTTTGACCCGGCCGACCGCGTCGACCTCCTCGCAGATGCGCTCCAGGCGGTCGAAGGCGTCGACGCTCATGCTGGTTCGTACCTCCGGAGTGCCGCGCCGGCCGCCACCAGTGCCCGTGCCCCGTCGATCGAATCGGCGATGGCCCCGTGGGCGCGGGCCTGTACGAGGAGATTCCCGATCGCCGTCGCCTCGGCCGGACCGGCCAGCACCGGCAGGCCCGCCGCGTCGGCGGTGGCCTGGCCGAGCAGGGCGTTCTGGGAGCCACCGCCGACCAGGTGGACGACGTCGACCACGCCACCGGACAGCTCGGCCCCCCTCCGGACGCCGTCGGCGTAGGCCCGGGCCAAGGAGTCGACCACACAGCGCACCGTCTGGGCCGGACCCACCGGGGCGGTGAAACCGGCGCCCACCGCGCCGGCGGCGATGCGCTCGGGCATCGGGCCCGGAGCCAGGAACGAGGCATCGTCCACGTCGATCAGCGCGCCGCCGGCGGGCAAGCTCGCCGCCTCGCCGAGCAGCCGGTTCAGGTCGTGCTCCTCGCCCCGCTCGGCCCAAGCACGCAGCGACTCCTGCAGCAGCCAGAGGCCGCCGGTGTTGCGCAGGAAGCGGATCCGGCCGTCGACCCCGAGCTCGTTGGTGAAGTTCGCCCGGCGCGCCGCCTCGGTGAGGACCGGCCCGGCGGCCAGCTCCACGCCGACGAGCGACCAGGTGCCGCTCGAGACGTAGGCGAAGCGGTCGGTGGTGGCGGGCACGCCGGCCACGGCCGAGGCGGTGTCGTGCGAGCCCACCGTGGTGACCACGATGCCCGCCGGCAGGCCCAGCCGCGCCCGCAGCTCGGCCCGCACCGGCCCGAGGACCGTCCCCGACGAGACCAGGGGGGTCAGCAGCTCTGGCCGCAGCCCCAGGAGTGCGACCAGCTCGAGCGACCACTCGCCGGAATGCACGTCGAGCAGCCCCGTGGTGGATGCGTTAGTGCGCTCGGTGCGCAGCTGGCCGGTCAGCCAGTAGGCCAGCAGGTCGGGCAGCAGGGCGAGGGCCGTCGCCTGAGGCCATAGCGGGCCGCGGCGCTCGCTCGCCAACTGGTAAAGGGTGGAGAAGGGGAGGAACTGCAGCCCGTTGCATGCGAAGAGCTCGTCGGGCGGCACGAGGGCGTGCACCGCGTCCACCACCTTGGCCGTGCGGTCGTCGCGGTACGACGTGGGCTCGGCCAGCAGCCGGCCCTCGGCATCGAGCAAGCCGTAGTCGACGCCCCAGGTGTCGATGCCGATCGACTCCACCTGCGGATAGCGCTCGGCCAGTGTGCCCAGTCCTGTTAGCACCTCGTCGTAGAGTCGGGACACGGGCCAGCGCAGCCGACCGTCCACCTCGCGGGCGCCGTTGGGGAAGCGGTGCACGGCGTCCACCGAGAGCGCCCCGCCCTCGACCAGGCCGGCCATGACGCGCCCGCCTGACGCGCCCAGGTCTACAGCGGCGAAGACGCGCGGTGCCATAGCCAGTCCCTCAGCGCAGGAAGGCGGCCGCCACGCCCGAGTCCACCGGTACGAGTAGCCCGGTGGTGTGGCTGAACTCGCTCGAGCTGATGGCGGCCACCGCCGCCGCCACGTGTTCCGGCAACACCTCGCGCTTGAGCAGGCTGCGCTGGGCGTAGAACGCGCCCAGATCCTCCTCGGCCACGCCGTAGACGGCGGCCCGGTCGGCGCCCCAGCCGCCCGCGAAGATGCCGCTGCCGCGCACGACGCCGTCTGGGTTCACCCCGTTGACACGGATGGCGTGCTCGCCCAGCTCGGCGGCCAGTAGGCGAACCTGATGGGCCTGGTCGGCCTTGCTACTTCCGTAGGCGACGTTGTTGGGCCCGGCGAAGACTGCGTTCTTGGACACGACGTAGACGATGTCGCCGCCGAGGTCCTGGGCGATCATGGCGGCGGCGGCGGCCTTGGCCACCACGAAGCTGCCCTTGGCCATGACGTCGTGTTGGAGGTCCCATTCCTCCTCGGTCGTCTCGAGCAGCGGCTTGGAGATGGACAGCCCGGCATTGTTGACCACCAGGTCGACGCCGCCGAAGGCCAGCAACGTGTCGCGCAGGGCCTCGGCCACCGCGTCCGCGTCGGTGACGTCCACCGCCACCCCCACCGCCACGTCGCGGCCACCGATCGAACCCGCGGTCGCCCGGGCCGCGTCGCCGTCGAGGTCGGCCACCACCACGCAGGCGCCCTCGGCGGCCAGCTGCTCGGCGATGGCCCTGCCAATCCCGCTCGCCGCGCCCGTTACGAAGGCGATGCGGCCGGCGTGGCGCCGCGGCGACGGCAGGCGGGCCAGCTTGGCCTCCTCCAGCGTCCAGTACTCAATGCGGAACTTCTCGCTCTCGGCGATGGGGGCGTAGGTCGAAATAGCCTCGGCGCCGCGCATGACGTTGATGGCGTTGACGTAGAACTCGCCCGCCACGCGGGCCGTCTGCTTGTCGCGGCCGTACGAGAACATGCCCACGCCCGGGACCAGCACGATGGCCGGGTCGGCGCCGCGCATGGCCGGCGAGTCGGGCGTGGCGTAGAGCTCGTAGTAGGCCCCGTACTCCTCGCGGTAGGCGGCGTGCAGCTCGCCGAGGCGCGCCACGCACGCCTCGACCGGAGCCGCCGCCGGCAGGTCAAGTACGAGGGGTCGCACCTTGGTGCGCAGGAAGTGGTCCGGGCACGACGTGCCCAGCCGGGCCAGGTCGAAGAGCTTCTCGCCGCTCAGGAACTCGAGCACCACCTCCGAATCGGTGAAGTGCCCGACCATACGGCTGTCGCGCGACGCCACGGCGCGCACAGAGGGCGCCAGGGCGGCTGCCTTGGCCCGCCGTTCGTCCGGAGCCAGCGGAGCCCGGTCGGGCACGGGAGCGCCGAACGGCTCGCGCCGCCCGTGTTCGTCGATGAAGCGCTGCGCCTGGCCGATGATCCAGAGCGAGTTCGCCTCGGCCTCCGCGCTGTTGGCGCCCCAGGCCGTGATGCCGTGGCCGCCCAGGATCACGCCGACGGCGTCGGGGTGGGCGTCGTGCACGGTGGCGATGTCGAGACCGAGCTGGAAGCCGGGTCGGCGCCAGGGGACCCAGACCACCCGGTCCCCGTAGATCTCCTTGGTCAGCCGCTCCCCGTCCGCCGCCGTGGCCACTGCGATCCCGCTGTCGGGATGCAGGTGGTCGACGTGGGCCGAGCCCACGAGTCCGTGCATGGCTGTGTCGATGGAGGGCGCCGCGGCACTCCGCCCGTGCAGGCAGAAGTCGAAGGCCGCCACCATCTCATCCTCGCGGTCCTCACCCGGGTAGACCTCGGCCAGGGCACGCAACCGGTCCAGCCGCAGCACGGCCAGGCCTTCCGCCCGCAGCGTGCCCAGATCGCCGCCCGATCCCTTGACCCACAACAGTTCGACGTCACCACCGCTGACCGGGTCGACGCCGACGCCCTTGGCCGACGTGTTCCCGCCTCCGTAGTTGGTGTTCCGCTTCTCGGCCCCGAGGCGGTGCGACCGCGCCAGCAGCTCGTCGGCGACGCCGCCCAACTCAGGCTCCCCAGCCGGCCTGGGTCCCGCCCACCCGCTCCTGCACGATCCGCTCGCGGTACCCGCTGGCTCGATACGCCGCCAGAGGATCACCCGGCCACCCCCGCCCGGCCCGCCACTCGGCCAGGTCGCCCCGGACGTCGGTATAGAAAGCGTCCATCAGCACCTCGTTGCCTCCGAGCACGTCACCCGCCCGCTCGGCCTCGGCCAGCGCGGCCCGGTCCACCAGGAGCGCCCGCGCCGTCATCTCCTGCACGTTGAGCACGGATCGGATCTGGCCGGGGACCTTCTCCTCAATGTTGTGGCACTGGTCGAGCATGAACACGACGCCGCTCTCGGGTGCGTAGCCGCCGCCCCGGACCACCTCGAAGAGGATGCGGAAGAGCTGGAACGGGTCGGCCGCCCCGACGATGAGGTCGTCATCGGCGTAGAAGCGCGAGTTGAAGTCGAACGAGCCGAGCCGGCCCAGCCGCAGCAGCTGCATGACGATGAACTCGATGTTGGTCCCGGGCGCGTGGTGCCCGGTGTCGAGGCACACGGCGGCGCGCTCGCCCAGCGCCACGCAATGCGTGTAGGCCGTGCCCCAGTCGGGGACGTCGGTGGCGTAGAAGGCGGGTTCGAAGAATTTGTACTCGAGCACGAGGCGCTGGTGCGCACCCAGCCGGGCGTACACCTGGGCCAAGGAATCGGCCAGCCGCTCCTGCCGGTCCCGCAGGTCGGCCTGCCCGGGGTAGTTCGATCCGTCCGGCAGCCAGATCTTCAGGTCGCTGCTCCCTGTGGTGTCCATGATGTCGATGCACTCGAGCATGTGGGCAACCGCCTTGGCCCGCACCCGCTCGTCGACATCGCACAGGCTGCCCAGCTTGTAGTCGTCGTCTTGGAACGTGTTCGTGTTGATGGTGCCGAGCCGCAGGCCGAGGTCCTCGGCGTGGCGCGCCAGCTTGTCGAAGTCGTCGACCCGGTCCCACGGGATGTGCAATGCCACCGAGGGGGCGAGGCCGGTGTGCCGGTGCACCTCGGCCGCGTCCTCCAGCTTCTCCTCGGGACCGCGCGGCACCCCCGGCTGTGCAAACACCTTGAAGCGGGTGCCCGAGTTGCCGAAGGCCCACGACGGCAGCTCGATCCACTGCCGTTCGAGCTCGGGTGCGATCTCGGCAAAGGTGGCCATCTCCCTCCTCGGGGCTGGGCGCCTGTGGGGCGGGATGTTCGATTTTGTTACATCGTACATCGATGGCAAAGCGGCCGGACACGACGCGCCGGACCAGCTCCCGGTGGCGTTCCGCGGGCGGCTCCCCGGCGGATCCAATAGCGTCCCTCCGGTCGCCCCAGAGCGGGTCGCGAGGGGTCAGGAGGAGAATTCGGCATGGGCAGTGGTCGTTATCGGGTGGTCCAATGGGCGACCGGCAACATCGGCCTGCGCTCTCTGCAGGCCGTCATCGAGCACCCCGAGCTCGAGCTGGTCGGGCTGTACGTGTACTCGGAGGCCAAGGCGGGTCAGGACGCGGGAGAGCTGTGCGGTCTGGCGCCGGTCGGCGTGCGGGCCACCCGTGACCTCGACGAAATCGTGGCGCTCCAGCCCGACTGTGTCCTCTACATGGGCGACCGGGCCGACATGGACGTGCTGTGCCGCCTGCTCGAGTCGGGCAGCAATGTGGTGTCGACGCGCAGCGAGTTCCACCGCCCGGACAGCCTCGACCCCGAACTGCGCGAGCGCATCGAGACGGCCTGTGCCAAGGGCAACTCGTCGCTCTACAGCACCGGGTCCAGTCCCGGGTTCATCACCGAGGCGCTGCCGTTGGCGCTGCTCTCGTTGCAGCGCCGACTGGACCGCCTGACCATTGAGGAGTTTGCCGACATGTCGTCGCGCAACTCACCCGAAATGATCTTCGACCTCATGGGCTACGGCCGCGACCCGTCCCACTTCGACCCCCGGGGCGTCGAGCTGCACGGCGGCGCCTCGTTCGCCGGGTCGCTGCGCCTCATCGCCGACGCCTTGTCCCTCCCGCTCGACGACGTGGTGTCAACCGGCAGCGTGGCGGTGGCCCGCCAAGCCACCGAGGTGGCCGCGGGGCGCATCGATGCGGGCACCATCGCCGCCCAACGACTCGAGGTGACGGGGATCCATCAGGGGCGGCCCCTGCTGACCTTCAGCGCCAACTGGTACCTCACCACGGACGTCGACCCGGCCTGGGACCTGCGCGAGACGGGCTGGCACGTGCTCGTCGAGGGTGACACGCCGCTCGATATCGACATCCGCTTCCCCGTGCCCGACGAGGAGTGGGCGGCGACGTCACCCGGCCTCACCGCGCACCGGCCCGTGAACGCGGTGCCCTTCGTCTGCGCGGCCGAGCCTGGCATCCGCACCACGGTCGACCTGCCCCAGATCATCCCGACCTTCGGATGACGGCGACCCACCCCTTGCGGGCACCGGGCGGGACGGCGGCGTGAGCACGGTCGGCATCGTCGTCGGCAACCCCAAGCCCGGCTCGCGCACGCTGAGTGTGGCCGAGGCGGTTGCGACAGCGGCCGCCGGTGCGGTCGGTCTGGACGCCGCCGAGCGCGTCATTGTGGACCTGGCCGATCTCGGTCCCCAGCTCTTCGACTGGTCCTCGTCGGCGGTGAAGGACGCCGTGACCGCCGTGGGCGGGTGCGCCCTGGCGGTGGTGGCCTCACCCACCTACAAGGCGAGCTACACCGGCCTGCTCAAGGCGTTCCTGGACTGGTTCAGCACGACTGACCTGGGCGGCGTCACGGTGGTGCCCCTCATGGTGGGTGCCGGCGCGCAGCACGCGCTGGCCGTCGAGGTCCATCTGCGGCCCGTCCTGGTAGAGCTCGGTGCCACACTCCCGACCCGCGGCCTCTACGTCCTCGAGTCACAGCTCGACGACCTCGACACAGTGGTCGGCGCCTGGCTGCAGGAAGCCGGCCCGCAGCTCCGGGCGGCGGTGGGCGAGAGTCCTTAGAGACGCTGCGCGCGGGGCTAGCGCCCGGTCCACTCGGGCGGCCGCTTCTCGGCGAACGAGCGCGCGCCCTCCTGGGCGTCTTCGGAATGGAAGACCGCTTCCACGAGCTTGATCTGTTCTTCCCACAACTCGTCTTCGGTCCGGCCTGGAGCCCTCCGCAGGAGCTGCAGGGCGGCATCGATGCCCAGCGGAGCGTTGCGGGCGATGGCCCCGGCGAGCTCGAGCGCGGTATCGAGGGTGTGGCCGGTCTCGCACAGGTCCACGATCAACCCGTGCTCGAGGGCAGCCTGTGCGGTGAGCAGCTCGCCCGTCAGGGCCAGCTTGGTGACCAGCGACTGCGGAAGTTGTCGCGGTAGCCGCAGGAGCGCGCCTCCGCCGGGGAAGAGGCCGAACTTCACCTCGGGTGAGCCGAACCTGGCGTCGGTGGAGGCCACCAGGAGGTCGGCGGTCAGCGCCAACTCCAGCCCGCCGCCGACGGCGACGCCTTCAATCGCCGCGATGAGCGGCTTCCGGCATCCGTGGCGGAGCACGGTGTCGATCTTCTCGGGCAGTCCGTGCTGGGCGAAGGCCTTGAGGTCCATACCGGCGCAGAAGGAGCCTCCGCTCCCGGTCAGGATTCCGACGCGCAGATCGGGGTCGGCGTCCAGGATGCGGTAGGCGGCCAGCACTCCGAGGGAGATCTCCGAGTCGATGGCGTTGCGGACGGCCGGGCGGTTGAGCGTGATGACCAGGGTGCGGTCGACGACCTCGGCGAGGACCGCGTTGGCCTCGTTCACGGGATGCGGACGGGCATCTTCTCCCACCCCCGCACGGTGGAGGTGCGGGCCTGCACGGCGTTGTCGTAGTCGACCTCCCACTCCGGGAATCGCTGCAACACTTCCTCGAGCGCGATGCGGGCCTCGAGGCGGGCCAGGTGCGCGCCCAGGCAGAAGTGGATGCCGTAACCGAAGCTCAGGTGGCGCCCCACCTTCCGCGTGATGTCGAAGCGGTCCGGGTCCTCGAACTGGCGCTCGTCCCGGTTGGCCGACCCGTTGATGATCACCATGACGCTGCCTGCCGGCACGGTCTGGCCCTGGTGCTCGACGTCCTTGGTGACGTAGCGGGCTTGGACCGGGGACGGGGCCTCGTAGCGCAGGAGCTCCTCGACCGCGTTCGGGATCAGCGCCGGCTCGGCGGCCAGCGCCTTGCGCTGGTCGGGGTGCTCGGCCAGCAGCTTGGCCGCCCAGCCGATCAGGCGGGTCGTGGTCTCGTTCCCGGCGCCGGCGAGCAGGGTGATGTACCCCAGGATCTCGTCGCGCGTGAGCGTGCGCGTCGTGCCGTGCTCGTCGGTGAACTCGGCGTTGAGCAACTCGGTCATCAGGTCGTCCGAGGGGTTCTCGACCCGCCAGTCGATGTACGCCCCGTAGTCATCTGCTGCCTCTTCCCTGGTGGAGAGGTCGAGTCCGGCACCGGGCATCACGCCCTCGTCGAGCCGGAGGTTGTCGTCCATGTGCTCCCGGAGCTTCTCCTGGTCCTCCTCGGGGATTCCGAGCAGCATGCCGATCGTGCGCATTGGGATCTCCACGCCGAGGTCGGCGATGAAGTCGAAACCGCCCGCGCCGATCAGCGGGTCGAGCTTGCGGGCGGCGTAGGCACGGACCTGTGGCTCGATCTCGGCCATGCGCCTCGGCGTGAACACCCGGCTCATGAGCCCGCGGTGCAGGTCGTGATCCGGCGGGTCCTCGAAGATGAACAAGCCGGGCGGCATCTCCATGTCCGTCTTGATGAGCTCGAGCACCGAGCCCTTGGCGGAGCTGTACGTCTGCCACTCGACGAAGCAGCGCTCGACGTCCTCGTAGCGGCTGATCGCGTAGAAATCGTACTTCTCGTTGTAGTAGAGCGGGGCCTCGTCGCGGAGGCGCTTCCACACGGGGTACGGGTCGGCGTCGATGGCGAAGTCGTAGGGGTCGTAGTAGACGTCGGACGCAGTCGTGGCCATCTCGTTCTCCCTTGCGTGGTGAGTGACCGGGAATCTTCACAGCTCTTTGTGAGGACGCTCGCTGAAAGTAACATTATCTCGTGACAAGAGCCTCGTTCTCACTCCTTGGCGCCCAGCTGGCCGGGTGCTCCCTATGAGCGCGACCTCAGGCGAATCGGCCCCGTGGCCGTCCATCCCGGCCATGCTCGCCGGCTCGGCCGAGCGCTTTGGCGACTTGGTGGCGGTTCGGGACGGAGATACCTCGCTGACCTACCCCGAACTGGCCCTGGCCGCCCGCCACTTCGCCGCTGCCCTGGTCGAGTCCGGCGTCGAGCCGGGCGATCGGGTGGCCATCTGGTGCTTCAACTGCGTCGAGTGGGTCGTCGCCGTGCTGGGCCTCTTCTCGGCCGGGGCCGTGCTGGTCCCGGTCAACACGAGGTTCAAGGGTCCCGAGGCGGCGGACATTCTGGCGCGCAGCGGGGCCCGGGCCCTGGTGACCGTGACCGACTTCCTCGACACCGACTACGTGGCCATGCTCGAGGCCGCGGGCGCGCCGCTGCCGGCGCTCGAAACCGTCGTCGTCGCCCACGGCCCGGCCACCGGCGGCGCCCTCCCCTGGCGGGACTTCCTCGACCGCGCCACCTCAGAGTCGTTGGCCGAGGCCGAGCGCCGAAGCGCCGCACTCACCCCCGACGACCCCTCGGACATCCTCTTCACCTCGGGGACGACGGGGGTACCCAAAGGGCGTCGTGATGACGCACGGCCGCACCCTGATCGTGGCCACCGACTGGGTGGCCATGACCGGGTTGCGTGCCGGGGACGTCTACCTGCAGGTCAATCCCTACTTCCACATGTTCGGCTTCAAGGCCGGCATCCTGGCCAGCGTCGCCGCCGGCGCCACCATGCTCCCCGAGCCCGTGTTCGACGTGGAGCGGGTGCTGGCCCGCGTCGGGTCCGAGCACGTCACCGTGCTGCCCGGAGCGCCCACCCTCTACCAGGCCATCCTCGACCACCCGACGCGCCAGGACCACGACCTCTCGAGCCTGCGCGTGGCGGTGACCGGCGCCGCCGACATCCCCGTCGAGCTCATCCGCCGGGTGCACGCCGAACTTCCGTTCTCCACGATCGTCACCGGCTACGGGCTCACCGAGGGCGGTACCGCGTGCGCCACCGCCGAAGGGGGACGACGTCGAGACCATCGCCACCACTGTCGGGCGGGCCCGTCCCGGCTTCGAGATGCGCATCGTCGGCGAGGGCGACCGCGAACGTCGGGACCGGCGAGGCGGGCGAGGTCCTGCTGCGCGGCGGCAGCGTCATGGCCGGCTACCTGGACGACCCCGAGGAGACGGCCAAGGTGCTCTCGCCCGACGGCTGGTTGCGCACCGGCGATCTCGGCGTCATCGATGACGCGGGTCGCCTGCGCATCGTCGGCCGCGTCAAGGACATGTTCATCGTCGGCGGCTTCAACGCCTACCCCGCCGAGATCGAGAACGCCCTCCTGCGCCACCCGGCGATACAGCAGGCGGCCGTCATCGGCATCCCCGACCAGCGCCTGGGCGAGGTCGGCATGGCGTTCGTCGTGGTGTCCGGGGACGTGTCCGAAGCCGACATCATCGCCTGGAGCCGCGAGCAGATGGCCAACTACAAGGTGCCGCGGGCCGTGGAGATCGTGGACGCCCTCCCGGTGAACGCCACCGGCAAGGTGATGAAGGACGAGCTGCGTCAGCGGGCAACGGCGTCGCAGGCGCGCAGAAGGGCGCGTCCGCATGACCGATTCCGAACGCAGCGGCCTGCAGTCCGCTGAGCGGCCTGCGGGTGGTCGAGCTCGGGGTGTGGGTGGCCGCGCCCGTCGGCGGCGGCCCTGCTGGCCGACTGGGGCGCCGACGTCATCAAGGTGGAGCCGCCGACGGGCGATCCGATGCGCAACGTGTTCGGGTCGTTCGGGGATCGGCGGCGACGACTTCCCCAACCCGGCCTTCGCCCAGGACAACCGGGGCAAGCGCAGCGTCGTCCTCGACCTGCGCCAGCCGGAGGCCCGGCGACCAGCTCGAAGCAGCTCCTCGCGACCGCCGACGTCTTCCTCACGCAACCTGCGCCCGGACGCGCTCGACGGGCTCGGCCTGGAGCCCGAGGCCACGGTGGCCCGCCACCCCCGTCTGGTCTACTGCAGCATCAGCGGGTACGGGCTGCGCGGGCGAGGACCGCAACCGCCCGGCCTACGACATCGGCGCCTTCTGGGCCCGCTCCGGCCTGTCGGTCCAGATGGCCACCAACGCCGAAGGGGTGCCGCTCAACGCCCGCGGCGGCATCGGCGACCACATCACCGGCCTGGCCGCGCTGGCCGGGCTCCTGGCCGCGGTGCTCGAGCAGCGCCAGACCGGGCGCGGCCGGGTGGTCGAGGTGTCGCTCCTGCGCACCGGCGCCTACGTCCTCGGGTGGGACCTGGGCCTGCAGGCCACCCTGGGCAAGGTGGCGCCGGGCCGAGGCGCGGCACGGGAATCAGACCCCGCTGATGAACTCGTACCGGGCCAAGGACGGGCGCTGGTTCTTCTTCACCGGCCTGGAGGCCGATCGCCACATCGACGCGGTCTACCGGGCCCTCGGGCCGCGAGGACTGCTCGAGGACCCTCGCTTCGCCGACGCCGCGGGCATCTGCGCAAGCAACCGCACCGAGGTCATCGCCGTGCTCGACGAGATCATCGGCGCAGCGAGCCCCTCGTCGTGTGGGCCGAGCGCTTCGAACGCGAGGGCGTGTGGTGGGCGCCGGCGCAGACGCCGGCCGAGGTGGTCGAGGACCCGCAGCTGTTGGCCAACGACGGGATCGTGGAGTTGACGGAGCGAGGCGGACGGGGCCGTCGCAGCGCTCGGTCAACGGCCCGGTCAGCTTCTCCGACGTCGCCCGTCGCCACCGCACGCGCCGGCGCCGCGCCTGGGCGAGCACACCGACGAGGTGCTGGCCGAGCTGGCCGCAGCGCCGAGGCGACGCTGCGGCCCTCAGGCCTGACCGCGGGCCCGGGCCAGCAGGCCCCGGGCGATCACCAGCCGCTGGATCTCGTTGGTCCCCTCGCCGATCACCATCAGCGGCGCGTCGCGGTAGTAGCGCTCGACCGGGAAATCGGTCGTGTAGCCGACGCCGCCGTGGATCCGCATGGCCTCGGTGCCCAGCTCGAGCGCGGTCTCGCTGGCGAACAGCTTGGCCATGCCGGCCTCGACGTCGCAGCGCAGGCCCGGCCCTTGCGCTCGGCGGCGTTGCGGGTCAGCAGGCGGGCCGCCTCCAGCCGGGTGGCCATGTCGGCCAGCTTGAGCTGGATGGCCTGGTGCTCGCCGATGGGCTTGCCCAAGGTCTCGCGCTGCTGGGCGTAGGCCAGGGCGGCGTCGAAGGCGGCCCGGGCCACGCCCACCGCCCGGGCGGCGATGTTGATCCGGCCCACCTCGAGCACGCTGAGGATCTGCGGCAGGCCCCGGCCGGCCTCGCCGATGAGGTTGGCCGGCGGGGATGCGGTGGTCGGCGTAGGCCATCTCGACCGTCTCGACGCCCCGGTAGCCGAGCTTGCCGACGTGCTTGCTGACCGAGATCCCCTCGAACTGCGGTCCCGGCTCCTTCTCGACGATGAAGGCGGAGATGCCCTCCTCGGTCCGGGCGGCCAAGGGCGACGATGGCCGGCGCGCTCGCCGTTGGTGACCCACGCCTTGGTGCCGTTGAGCACGTACTCGTCGCCGTCGCGCTGGGCCCGGCAGGAGATGTTGCGGGTGTCGCTGCCCGGCATCGGGCTCGGACAGCGACAGGGCGCCCCGCCGCTCGCCCGACGCCATGGCGGGGAGCCAGCGCTGCTTCTGCTCCTCGGTCCCGTGCGTCATGATCAGCGTGGCCGCCATGGTGTGGGTGTTGACGATGCCGGTCAGGCTCATCCACCCGTAGGCCAGCTCCTCGATGACGCCGATGTAGGTCAAGAGGTCGAGACCGAGGCCGCCGTAGGCCTCGGGGATGGTGACGCCGAAGAGGCCGAGGTCGCGCATCTGCTCGACGATGTCGGCCGGGAAGCGGTCGTCGCGCTCGAGGTCGGAGGCGACCGGGATGACCTCGCGGGCCACGAACTGGCGGACGGTCTCGATGATCTCGGACCGGACGTCCTCGTCGGTCGCTGCCTGGTTCGTCCCGGTCACGCCGGTGACCGCCTTCCTCATGGCGAGAAGCCTACATCTTCATTCGTGTTGACGCTCGATCTCAATTCGGAGAAGAATGTTTCCGATGGCCACGGGCCTCATGCACGCGGGCTCGAGCGGCCGCGCTCCGGTTTCGCGATCATGTCGCCGTTCTGGCGGGCGACGAGCGCTGGTCCTTCGCCGAGCTGGATCGGGCCGGCAACGCCTTCGGCGCGCCACTGGTCGCCCGGGGCGTCGGCGCCGGCGACCGGGTGGCCGTGATGATGGCCAACCGGCCGGAGTTCGTCGTGGCGGTCCACGCGCGTCAGCAAGCTCGGGGCGGCCGCCGGTGCTGCTGAGCCCGGCCTGGAAGGCCGCTCGAGGTCGGCCACGCCTTCGGCCTGACCGGCACCGGTCCACGCCGTGGCCGACGGCGACGGCGCCGGCGCTGCTGGCCGACGCACTCGGCGCCGAGGCGGGTGATCGACCTCGACGACGCCTGAGGCGGCAGCCGTCATCGACCGGACGGTACCGTGCCGGCCAGCCCGATGCCGCGGTCGGCGACGACCGACGAGGCCGTGCTGGTCTTCAGCTCGGGCACCACCGGACCTCCCCAAGGCGGTGCGCCACACCCACGGCTCCATGGGCTTGGCCACCGCGCACTGGTGCCTGCGCCCTCGGCCTCGGCCACGACGACCGGTTCCAGGTGGCCACGCCGCCGTCGCACATCCTCGGGCTGCTCAACCTGCTGGCCGCCGCGGCGGCCGGGGCCACGCGTCCGGCTGCACCGGCGCTTCGACCTCGACGAGGTGCTGCACCGCATCGAGGACGAGCGGATGACGCTCGAGATGGCGGTGGCGCCCGATCGCGCTGGCCCTGGCCAACCACCCCGACCTCGAGCGCTACGACCTGTCGTCGCTGCGCTACATCATGTGGGGCGCCACGCCGGTGACGCGAGAGCGTGGCCGAGGCCGTGACCGAGCGCACCGGCGTGCGCTGGCTGCCGGCCTACGGCGCCAGCGAGGTGCCGGTGATCGCCGCCAACCCGGTCGAGCGCCCCGAGGCGCTGGCGGCTCGACTCGGCCGGGCTGCCGGTCGGCGACGTCGAGCTGCGGGTCGCCGACCTCGACACCGGTGCGGTCCTGCCGCCGGGCGAGATCGGCGAGATCCAGGTGCGCAGCCCATCGGTCATGGCCGGGTACCTGCCCGACGAGCGCCACGGCCGACGCCTTCGCCGACGGCTGGTACCGCACCGGCGACGTCGGCTGGCTCGAGCCGGAGGGCTGGGTCCACCTCACCGACCGGTCGAAGGAGATGATCAAGGTGAACGGGTTCCAGGTGGCGCCGGCCGAGATCGAGGCCGTGCTGCACGGCCATCCCGGCCGTGCTCGACTGCGCCGTGTTCGGCGTGCCCGACGAGCGGGCCGGCGAGGTGCCGGTGGCCGCCGTGCAGCTCGACCCGGCGCCGCCGTCGCCGCCGAGCGAGCTGCAGCAGCTGGTGGCCGACTCGCTGGCCACCTACAAGCAGCCTGCACCACGTGGTGGTCGTCGACGCCATCCCGCGGCTGCCCTCGGGCAAGGTGCTGCGCCGCACGCTGCGCGACGAATGGGCGCCGCCGCTCGCCGCGCGCCGGCGCAGACCGGCTGATGGACGTCCGCCTCTCGCCCGAGCAGGCGGCGCTGCGCGACTCCGCGGCCCAGGTGGTCGACCGGCTCGGCCCACACGACCGTCGGCGAGCTCGACGACGCCGAGCGGACGGCCAAGCTCGACGCCGCCGTCGACCGCGTCGGGCTGGCGCGAGCTGCGGACCGCCGCGGACGACGGGGGCCCCTGGCGTCGGGCGTGGAGGTGGCCATCGTCGCCGAGGAGCTGGGCCGCGGCCTGGCCGACGCCGCCTTCCTCGGGCCGACGCTGGCCGCCGAGCTCCGCCGCCTGGCCGGTGCGCCGCCGACGCCGGACGCCGCGAAACCGTGGCGCTCGCGCCCGACCTCTCCGCTCGCCGACAGCCGCGGTCGGACGGTGCGCGTCCGAGCGGCGCCGTGGCCATCGACGCCCGGGGCTGCGGCGACGCGCCCTCGTCGCTCGTGCCCGGATGCCGGCGGGTACGCGCTGGGCGCGGTGGTCCTCGGCGCGGACCGCGGCCGGCCTCGACCTGACGCGGCCCACCGTCATGAGTCGGACCGCGGACGTCACCGCGTTGCCCGGTCAGACGGCGGACGCTCGACGCACGACGACGTTGCCACGCTGGACGGCCCTCGGCCTGGCCCTGGCCTGCGCCGATCTGGTCGGCATCATGCGCGGCGCGGTGCACCTGGCCACCGACTACGCCACGTCAGCGCGCGGCAGTACGGCGCCGCCATCGGCTCCTTCCAGGCCGTGCAGCACCTGCTGGCCGACGCCTTCGTGGCCATGGAGGGGTCGCGCAGCGTCGCCCTGCACGCCGCCTGGGCCGTCGACGCGCTGCCGGCCGCGGACGCGCTGGCCGCCGCGGCGGTGGCCAAGGCCTACTGCGCCCGGGCGGCTCGCGACGGTGTGCGAGACCGCCATCCAGGTGCACGGTGGCATCGGCAACACGTGGGAGTGCCTGGCCCACGTCTACCTCCGCGCGCGCCCTGCTCTCGACCGACATCCTCGGCGGTGTCGGGGCCAGCCTGGACCGGGTGCTGGCGCACTACGGGATCGGAGGTGACGATGGACTTCGGTGACTCGCCCGAGGAGGCGGCCTTCCGCCTGCGCCTGCGCGCACTGGCTGCAGGACAACAACCCCGGCCTGCCCGCCTTCGTCGACCGACGACGAGTACTGGGCGGGCGCAGGCGGCCTGGCACCGGTCGCTCTACGACGCCGGCTTCTTCGGCCTGTCGTGGCCGACCGAGATCGGCGGGCAGGGGCTGCCGACCGTCTACGACGTGATCGTCGACGAGGAGCTGGCGCGCCGCCGGCGCGCCGCCGCGGCCCGAGCCTCGGCTATCTGGTGCAGGGCATCCTCGAGCACGGCAACGACGACGTGCAGCAGCGCTTCCTGCCCGGGATCGTCAACGGGCGCGACCGGTGGTGCCAGGGCTTCAGCGAGCCCGACGCCGGCTCCGACCTGGCCTCGCTGCGGACCCGGGCCGAGCGCGACGGCGACGAGTACGTCATCACCGGCCACAAGGTGTGGACGAGCTACTCCGACGACGCCGACTGGTGCCTCGTCCTGGCCCGCACCGACCCCGACGTGGCCAAGCACCGGGGGATCTCCGCCTTCGCCGTGCCCATGCGCCAGCCCGGCATCGAGCAGCGGCCGCTCGCATGATCAACGGGATCACCAAGGAGTTCGGCGAGGTGCTCTTCGACGGCGCCCGGGTCGCCGGCCGCCAACATGATCGGCGCACCCGGCGAGGGCTGGCGCCTGGCCATGACCGATCGTCAGCCACGAGCGCGAGCCGGGCGAGCTCGGCTACGTCGCCCGCTACGGCAAGCTCGTCAACGAGCTGGCCCACGTCGTCGAGGCGGACCCCGGCCGCGTTCGGTCCCGAGCAGCATCGCGACCTGGGCTGGGCATCGTCGAGGTCGAGATGCTGCGCTGCCACGTCCGCCGGCGCCTGTCCGACCGCCTCGACGGGATCATCCCACGGTCCCGAAGGGCTCGGTCGACAAGCTGCTGATGACGTGGACCGAGCAGGCGGTCGGCCACGCCGCCCTGGCGATCGGCGGCATCGCGCCACGGCGGTGGGGACGACACCTGGCTGAAGGTGTATCTCTACAGCCGGGCCCAGAGCGTCATGGGCGGGACGTCGCAGATCCAACGAAATCTGGTCGCCAGCCGGATCTTGGAGCTGCCCGACCTCATGACCACGTACGACGTTCCCGACGAAGCTCGAGGTCGAGGCCGACGGACCGATCCGGGTGATCACGCTGAACCGCCCCGACAATCTCAACGCCACCAACCACGTGCTGCATCGCGGGTCTGGCCGGCCTGTTCCCGCAGATCGACGCGGACGACGAGGCCCGGGTGGCGGTGCTCACGGGCGCCGGCCGCGCCTTCTCGGCCGGCGGTGACTTCAACTACCTCGACGAGCTGTCGAAGGATTCCGCCGCTCCGGCACGCGACACGCTCACCCACGGCAGGCAGATCGTGACCGGCATGGTCGGCTGCCGGGTGCCGATCGTCGCCGCCGTGAACGGCCCGGCGGTAGGGCTCGGCTGCAGCCTGGTCGCCCTGTCCGACATCGTCTTCATGGCCGAGAGCGCGCACCTGGCCGACCCGCACGTGCTGCTCGGGCTGGTGGCGGCCGACGGCGGGCCGGTCGACGTGGCCGCTGCTCACCAGCCTCCAGCTGGCCAAGGAGTACGCGCTGACGGGGGACCGCATCCCGGCCGAGCGGGCCGCCGCCATGGGCCTGGTCAACCACGTGTGCCCCGACGGCGAGGTGCTCGAGCAGGCTATGGCATGCGCGCACGGATTGGCCAAGCTGCCGCAGCGGGCGGTGGAGGACACCAAGCGGATCCTCAACATCCAGCTCGAGCGGGCTGTCCTGGCCACGCTCGACTTCGCCCTGAGCGCCGAGGACCGCTCGTTCACGTCGCCGGAGCTGCGGGCCAACGTGGACCGCATGCTCAAGCGCGAGAGCGAAACGGCGTAGTCCGGGCGCGTTGCGCCCGAGCGGCGAAACCGTGTCCCGACCAAACCTGTTGCTGTTCATGCCGGACCAGCTGCGGGCGGACGCGCTGGCCTGCTTCGGGAGTCCGGTGGCGAGCACGCCCAACTACGACGCGCTGGCCTCCCGCGGCGTGCGCTGCGCCGACGCCTGGTCGCAGCACTCGGTGTGCGGGCCGAGCCGGGTGTCGATCATGACGGGGTGGTACCCGCACGTGGCCGGGCACCGGACGCTCGACAACCTGCTCAAGCCGTGGGAGCCCAACCTGTGGGCCATCTTGCGTGAGGCCGGTTACACCGTGGCCATCGCCGGCAACCGCGGCGACGTCTTCGCGCCGGGCGTCACCGAGGCCAGCAGCGATTTCTGCGGCTACCTGGAGGAGCCCTCGCCCGACGCCGGCCGGCGCCGCTACACGTCGGCCTACCCGGAGGACCACCGGCTGCACCGCGCGATGTACTTCGGCTCGAGCGGTCCTGACCCGCTGGTCGACAGTGACGAAGCGACCATCCGCACGGCCATCCGCTGGCTCGAGGAGGGCGCGCCGAGCGACCGGCCGTGGATGTTGTGGGTGCCCCTGCTGTTCCCGCACCCGCCCTTCACGGTCGAGGAGCCCTGGTTCTCCCTGCACGACCGCGCCTCCATGCCCGATCCGATCCCGTTCGTCGACTCGGGGAAGCCCGGCTTCATGGCGGCCTATCGCGCCGCCTACGGCTGGGACGACCTCACTCCGGACGACTTCCACGAGATCGCCGCCACGTACCACGGCATGGTGAGCCGGGTGGACGACCAGCTGGGCCGGCTGCTCGGTGCGGTGGAGCGCATCGGCGCGACGGAAGAGACGACGGTGGTGACGTTCACCGATCACGGCGAGTATCTCGGCGACTTCGGCCTGGTGGAGAAATGGCCTTCGGGGCTCGACCCCTGCCTGCTGCGCAACCCGTTGATCCTGTCCGGGGGAGGGCTGCCCGAGGGCATCACGGTTGACGACCCCGTCGAGATGGTCGACCTCCTGCCCACGCTCACCGAGTTGGCCGAGGCGGAGGTGCACCACACGCACTTCGGACGCAGCCTCGTTCCGGCGCTACGCCGCCCGGGCACGCCTCACCGACCGTTCGCCTGCGCCGAGGGCGGGTTCCGCCTTGGTGATACCGACCTTTTGGAGCGGGCGGGGTGGATCTACAAGCCCAAGTCCGACCTACAGCACGCGCGCCCCGAGCTGGTTGGCACCGCGCTGGCGCTGCGCACGCCCACGCACGCCTACGTCCACCGCCGCTACGAGAGCGACGAGCTCTACGACCGCGCCGCCGACCCGTCCGAGACCGAGAACCTCATCGGGCGGGCCGACCTGGACGAGACGGCGGCGGGGTTGCGCTCGCAACTGTTCGGCTGGTTGACCGACACGTCCGACGTCATCGGTTGGGAGGCCGACCCGAGGTTCCCGGAGATCCCGCACGGCTGGCGGGACTAGGCGTGTGTCGGTGCTGGGCGCGCCAAGGGTGCTAGTTCCGGAACCACAGCCTCCGGGTGCGCTCAATCTCGGCCTCGCCTTGACGCAGGCCGGCGTCGAACGCGGCGGCGGTCCGGCTGACGTCGAGGAGATAACGGCCCCAGCCGCTGAGCTCGCCGAATTCTTCGGACGGTTCCACCACTTCAACCACACTCCCGCTCGCACGAAGGTCATCGATGCGCTGACTGATCCCGGGGAGGAGTCCAGCCAGCAGATCGGGCGTCGCTCCCTCCGGCGGCTCGAGAGCCATACACGAGACGGCGACCACGGCGTCGTGGCCGATGGCGAGATCGGCGTTGAGTGCGTCCCGGGCGCCGCCGTCGATCCAGGTCTCCCCGTCGATGGTCACGGGCGTCACCAGGCCTGGCACCGTGCAACTGGATGCCACCGCTCGTGGTAGGTCGACGCCGGACGACGCGTCCCAAACGGCGAATTTTCCCGAGTCGAGGCTGAAAGCGGTGCAGTGGAACGACTTCGGCCAGTTCGCACCGCCCAGAAAGTCGAAGTGGGCAACCCAATCTGCTTCGGGTGTGGCGTCCGCCGGTTCCCGGGTGGCCAGCATCTCGGCGAGGTCCTGGGACTCACCGTCTCGATCGGTCCGCCACGGCGCGGATTCGCTGATCGGCCGGACGAGGTCGGCCAACGAGTGTCCGATTGTCAGCTGGGCACCGACGATGGATCCTGCAGAGGTGCCGACGACGAAGTCGGCGTCTGCGACCGGCACGCCGGCGTTGATGAGTGCCGTCAGGAGACCCGCCTGCCACCCGACCCCGAGGGGACCGCCGCCACCGAGGACCAAGGCACGCGTCACCCGACCGAAGCTAGCCCGGCACCACGGCGGGAACCGTCCGGAAAGTGCCGACCGGCGAGAGGGAACACCAGACGAGGCATTCGATCATGGCCGGTGGCCTCAGGCTAGCGCTGGCACCTCGGTCGACCTTGCTCGCAACTCGTGCCGCCGGGCCGATTCCAAAGCGTTGCGGCGCCGGCGCACGGTGACGACGGCCCCCTTGTGTGGAATCAGCGTGACGTGGCGCACCCGCGTCCGCTCCGCCGGCCGCGACGTCGGCTCGAGCTCCACGCGGCGCAGCACCTCGGCGAGCACGACGCGGATCTCGGTCAGGGCGAAGGCGGCGCCGAGGCAGCGGCGGCTGCCCCCGCCGAAGGGGATCCAGACGTTGAGGTCGGGCCGCTGCCCGACGAAGCGCTCGGGCCGGAACACCAGCGGGTCCGGGTAGTGCTTCGGTGAGCGCAGTACGAGGAAGATGGCGGGGTCGACGAAGGTGCCGGCCGGCAGGTGCAGCTCCCGGTTGCCCTCGCCGATCGTCACGTCGGTCACGAGCTTGCGGGTGATGTCGGGCACGACCGGGCGGAGGCGCAGGCTCTCGGTCACGACGGCGTCGAGATAGGCGTCGTCGCGCTCGTCGGCTGCGCGCACGGCCCGGGCCAGGACGCCAGGGTGGCGCACCAGCCGCTCGAGAGCCCACGACAGGCCGGTCGCCGTCGTCTCGTGGCCGGCCAGGAGCAGGGTCACGAGCTGGTCGCGGATCTCGTCCGCGGTCATGGCGGTGCCTTCCTCCTCACGGTGGCGCACCAGCATGGCCAGCACGTCGGTCCGCTCTTCGAGCGCGGGATCGGCCGCACACCGCTCGATCTCGGCGTGCAGGAGCTCGTCCGCCTTCGCCTGCACGTCCTTGTAACCCTTCCACGGCCAGAAGTCGGCCAACTTCGGGTACACGAACGGGGCCATCTTCACCAGGTCGAAGTCGACCAGGGCCGACAGGGTCGAGCGCAACTCGTCCAGGCGCGTTGTGTCGTCCCCTCGCACGCCGACCACGGCGCGCAGGATCACGTCGATGGTGATGCGCCGCATGTGCTCGAGCACAGGAAAAGGCCGGCCGACGGGCCACGTGCCGATCTCCTCCGCCGCCACGTCGGTCATGACGCTGGCCAGGTGCGTGATGGAGTCGCCGTGGAACGGCCCAGTGAGGCGCCGGCGTTGGCGCAGGTGCACGTCGTCGTCGGTGACAAGCACAGAAGACGAGCCGAGGACGCGACCGAGGAAGGGAGCGTTGGCCTCGCCGGCGTGGAACACGGCGTCGTCGCCCCGGAAGACCTGGCGGATGTCCTCGGGGTCGACCAGATACACGAAGGTGCCGAAGCGCCCGAGCCGCACGGTGAAGCGGTCGCCGTAGCGCTTCTGGCACGACTCCAAGAAGCGCGGCAGGTTCACCGTGCCAAGCGCCTGCAGTGCGGGCGGCCAGTTCGGTCCGGGAGGAAGCGTGCTCTCCATGGTCGGTTAATATACGCTTGTGTAAGACGTTTGTATAGAGGAGGGGAAGGTCGCCTGACCGATGGGACACAAGGAAGAACTCCTGGCGGCGGCCCGGCGGTGCCTGATCACCCGGGGCTACGCCCGAACGACCGCCCGCGACCTGGTCGCCGAGTCGGGGACGAACTTGGGTTCCATCGGGTACCACTTCGGGTCCAAGGACGCTCTTCTGGCCCAGGCTCTCGACGACGTCTTCGTCGAGTACACGGAGAAGGTGCTGGCCCTGGCCGGTGCCGTGGGCGCACCGGACACCGACCCGCGCCAAGCCGTGGACCGCGGCTGGGTCGCTATGACCGAGCTGACGCATGAGTTCCGACCGCTTCTCGTCGCGTTTGTCGAGGCGCTGGCTCAGGCGGAGCGGAGCGACCCGCTACGGGTCCGCCTGGCCGAGGGCTACGCGGAGATGCGCCGCCGCATCGTCGAAGGCATCGTGGCCGTCGTCCCGGAGCTCCCGGACGACATCGCCGGTCGGTCGCCTCGTTCTTCATCGCCATGTCGGACGGCTACATGGTGCAGTGGCTGCTCGATCCCGACGCCACGCCGAGCGGGGAGGACCTGTTGATGGGTGCCCGGCTGGCACTCACCGTCTGAGCGATCGGCCCGCTGCGTCAAGCTCGGACCGGACCTTCCCTTCGAGTGCGAGGGGTCGTCCCGCTTCATCAGCGGTCCAGGATCTGTCCGTAGATGCGCTCCACGTTGAGCCTGACGGCCATCCGGTTGTTCGCCAACATCTCCTCACCGAAACCGCTGCGATCTGTTGCCGCTCCCAACTTGGAGTGGATCTCAAAAAGCTCATTGACGGCCGGATCATCGGCGAGACGAGGCAAGAAGAGAGTGGCCGTTCCGGTCACCACGGCGAAGTTGAAAAAGTCCTTTCCCGCGACGTGGAGCGTGGCTCGAGAGTCCCGAAGGAGGTTGCGCCCCTTCGTCCTGATCGTGGTGGTGGAGAATTGGACGATCCCGGTGGAAGGGTCTGACAGGTAGTAGATATTCGACAGCTGCGGAGTGCCATCCTCGTTGATCGTGGCCAGGACACCGTTGCGCGAGTCGGCCACCAACTGCCAAAGCTGCTGTGACGTCACCCCTGCTCCTCCGCGCCCGCAGCACCGCGGCGAAGTTCCGTGGCCAACCAATCGCCCAGTGCTTCCCCGGCAGTCAACACGTGTGATTCCATGATGGTGCGAGCCGCCTGAGCGTCGCCTTTCGTCATGGCGTCGAGTAGAGCTGCATGCTCATGCCGGCTCCGCTCCGCCTGCTCGGGGAACAGCTCGAAGTAGTTGCCCGGCACCACGCGGACGGCCTGGCGCAGATAGGTCAGCAGGCGCGGCGAACGCGTAGCCTGGTTGATGGCACGGTGGAAGTGGCGGTTGGCCCTGACAACGTCGTCGGACTCGTCGATGGCACCGGCCAGCACCCGTAGGTCCTCCAACTCGTCGGACGTGATGCGCGTCGTCGCCATCTCAGCCGCCTTGCCGGCCAGTGCCGCCAGGACGGCAAAGTTGTCCACCGCGTCCTCGGGTGTGATGCCGACGACCGCCATGCCGCTGCGCGGCGTGATGGCGACCAGTCCTTCGTAGGACAGCTCGAGCAGCGCCTCGCGGATGGGCGTGCGGCTGATGCCGAACTCGGTCGTGAGCTGGTCGAGGTCGAGACGATCGCCCGGCTGCAGCCGGCCGGTGAGGATCCGGTCGCGCAGCTCGTTGGCCGCCTGGGCCCGCACGGTGGTCGAAATCAGTTTGATATCTGAAATATTACATATTAATGTCCCGTGGCGCGCCATTAGTAAGTAAGGGGACGCCATGACCCACAGCCCGAAACGCCAGATGGCCCTGGTGGGCTTCATGCAAGCCGGCAATGCGACGGTCTACGCCGGCTCCTGGCGCCACCCGGCCACCGAGCACGGATTCCTCACCGCCAGCTACTACGAGAAGCTGGCCCGGACGCTCGAGCAGGGGTGCTTCGACCTCCTCTTCTACGACGACCGTCTGGCCATGCCCGGCATCTACGGCGGGTCGGTCGCCGAGGCCGTCCGCACGGGGGCGCGGCCGGTGAAGCTCGACCTCAGCATCGTGCTCGGCCTCTCCGCCGCCGTCACGAGCCGCATCGGCCTCGGGGCCACCTATTCCACGACCTACTACACGCCGTTTCACGTGGCCCGCACCTTTGCCACGCTCGACCACGTCTCGGGCGGGCGCGCCGCCTGGAACGTCGTCACGTCGGTCAACGACAGCGAGGCACAGAACTACGGGTTCAAGCAGGCCATTCCGCACGACGCCCGTTACGACCGCGCCGACGAGTTCCTCGAGGCGACGACCGGCCTGTGGGACACGTGGGAGGACGATGCACTGGTGCTCGACCGCGAGACGCCGCTGTTCGCCGACCCCTCCAAGGTGCACGAGCTCAACTACGACGGCGAGTGGTTCGACGTGCGCGGGCCTCTGACCGTGCCCCGTGGCCCGCAGGGGCGCCCTGTGTTGATGCAGGCGGGCTCGTCGGGCCGCGGCCGTGAGTTCGCGGCGCGCTGGGCGGAGCTCATCTTCACCGGCGACCCCGACATTGAGATCGCCCGCTCGCACTACAAGGACCAGAAGGAGAAGATCGGCGAGGGAGGGCGCAACCCCGACACCGTCCGCATGTGCCCGATGGTCTACACGGTCGTCGGGGAGTCCAAGGTCCACGCCGAGGAGCGCGAGCAGCTCTTTCTCAACGACCTGGTCGACCCCATGGCCTCGCTCACGCTGCTCTCCGAGCTCATGAATTACGACTTCTCGGGCCTGTCGCTCGATGCCCCCATCACCGACGAGCTCATCGAGTCCGTGTCGGGCATACGCGGCCTCGTCCAGAACATCAAGAAGCACATCGGCGGCGACACCGTGACGCTGGGCGACCTGGCCGGCCACCGGGCCACGCTGCTGCAGGGGCCGCGGTTCGTCGGCACCGGGCCCGACATCGCCGACCAGATGGAAGCCTGGTTCGACAGCGGGGCCTGCGATGGCTTCGTGATCGCCGCCACCCACTCCCCGGGTGCTTACGAGGACGTGGTCCGCCTCGTCGTGCCCGAGCTGCAGCGCCGCGGCGTGTTCCGGAAGGAATACAGCGGGACCACACTGCGCGAGCACCTCGGGCTCGAGCGTCCCGCGGGCGCCCTTGGCGGCTGACATGGCCGATCGACCGCTGCATGGCCTCCGCGTCGTCGACGCCGCCACGCTGGCGGCCGGGCCCTTGGTGGCCACCGTGCTGGCGGAGTTCGGGGCCGAGGTGATCAAGGTGGAGCAGCCGGGCGCCGGCGATCCCTTGCGCACCTGGGGGGACCAGAAGGACGGCATCGGCCTGTTCTGGAAGAGCGTGGGCCGCAACAAGCAGTGTGTGACGCTCGACTTGCGCAGCTCCGACGGCCAGGAACTGTTTACCCAGTTGCTCGAGGTGAGCGACGTGCTCGTGATCAACAACCGTCCCAGCGCGCTGGCCAAGTGGGGACTCGACTACGAATCAGTCCGCCCGCGCTGCCCGCGCCTGGTCTATCTCCATGTCACCGGCTACGGCCTCGGTGGCCCCAAGAGCGACCGGCCCGGTTTCGGGACGCTGGCCGAGGCGATGAGCGGGTTCGCCCACGTGACCGGCCAGTCCGATGGGCCGCCGACGCTGCCCCCCTTCTTCCTGGCCGACGGCGTGGCGTCTCAGACGGCGGCGGCCGCCGTGATGATGGCGCTCTACCACCGCGACGTGCACGGCGGCTCGGGCCAGCTGATCGACGTGAACCTCATTGATCCGCTGGCCCGCCTCATTGAGACCTCGACACTGAGTTTCAACCACCTGGGCACGGTGATGGGCCGCATCGGCAACCTGCTCCCGGCCAGTGCGCCGCGCAATGCGTACCGCACCTCGGACGATCACTGGGTCGCCATTTCGAGTGCGTCATTGAACACAGCGCTCCGTCTGTTCCGTGCGATCGATCGACCAGAATTCGTCGACGACCCCGAGTACGTGGACCCACAGCGACGCCAGCGCCATGCGGTCGAGCTTGACACCATCATCGCCGACTGGATTCAGGCCCGTACCCTCAACGAGGTCATGGACGTCTTCGAACGGCTGGACGTGGCTGGCGCGCCCGTCTACGACGCACCGCAGCTCATGGCGGACGAGCACCTACGGGCACGGGGCGCGTTCATCAAGGTGGACGACCCCGACCTGGGGCCCATGACAGTGCAGGCGCCCGTCGCGCACATGAGCGACACCCCGGGAAGGGTGGAGCATCTCGGCCGAAGCGTCGGTGCCGACAACGATGCCGTCTACGGTGGCCTCCTCGGCCTCAGCCCCGAGCGGCTCGACGCGTTGCGTGCGGCCGGGACGATCTGAAGGAGGTACCGTGCGCGCACCCCGAGCCCGACGTTCCGAGCTCGCCACGCCCGCCAGCAGCGAGCGCATGTGCGAGAAGGCGCCGACATCGGGTGCCGACCTCGTGTTCCTCGACCTCGAGGACGCCTGCGCGCCGGCAGTGAAGGAATCGGCCCGCGCCATCGCCGTCGGCGCGCTGACGGGACTCGACTGGGGACGCACGGTGCGCGCCGTGCACGTCAACGGCATCGATACGCCGTGGTGCCACGGCGACATCATTGAGATCGTCACGGGCGCGCGCGACTGCGTCGACGTGCTGATCGTGCCCAAGGTGCGTCGGGCTCGGGACGTCTGGTGGGTCGACGTCCTGTTGGACCAGCTGGAGACCAAGCTCGGGCTCACCCACAAGATCGGGCTCGAGGTGCTCATTGAGGAGGCGGAGGGCCTGGCCAACGCGCTCGAGATCGCCCAGTCGAGCGACCGGCTCGAGGCGCTGATTTTCGGGGCGGGCGATCTCTCGGCCTCGTTGCACGCGCGGGTGGACGGCAACTTCGACCCCGTTGTCGACTACCCCGGGGACTTCTGGCACTTCGCCCGCGTGCAGGTCCTCACCGCGGCCCGGGCCGGTCTGGTGGATGCGGTCGACGCACCTTTTCCCGCCTACCAGGACCCGGACGGCTACCGGCGCTCAGCGCTGCAGGCCAGCGCGCTCGGCTTCGACGGGAAGTGGGCCATCCACCCCGGGCAGGTGCCGATCGCCAACGAGGTGTTCTCGCCCACGCCCGCCGAGGTGGCCGAGGCCGAGGAGGCCATGGCGACCTATCGAGAAGCCGAGGCCGGGGGAGTGGGCGCCATCGGGCGTGACGGCAAGTTGGTCGACGCCGCCCACATGCGCCTGGCCGCCAACACGCTGCACAAGGCGCGTCTCAGCGGAGGATGATCGGCATCCGTTCCCAACCACGAACGGTCGAGGTCGGCGCCAGCTTGATGTCGCTGTAGTCGACGTCCCACTGGGGCCACCGGTTCAGCAGCTCGTCCAACGCGACCCGACCCTCCAGCCGGGCCAGGTGGGAACCGAGACAGAAATGGAGGCCGTATCCGAAGGTCATGTGTTGGATGTCCTTGCGGTAGATGTCGAAGACGATCCGGATTCTCGAAGCGGCGTGGATCGCGATTGGCCGATGCCATCGACAGCAGGATCGGACTTCCGGCGGGAACGGTGGTCCCGTAGTACTCGATGTCCTCGGTGACATAGCGGGCGGTGGCGTGGCCCGTCGGCTCGAAGCGCAGGGTCTCGTCGATGACGCTCGGGATAAGGGCTCGGTTTTCCACGACGGCGCGACGTTGGTCAGGGTGCTCCGCCAGCACCTTGGCCAGCCATCCGATGAGGCGCCCGGTTGTCTCGTTCCCCGCTCCGGCCAGGACCGACGTGTACGTGATGACCTCCTGGCGCGTGAGTGTCCGCGTCTGCCGTCGGCATCCTCGAACTCGGCGTTGAGCAGCACGGTCATGAGATCGTCGGAGGGGTGCTTCGCTCGCCACTCGATGTAGTCGGCGAACATGGCGCCGCTCGCCACCTCCTCTTCCACGATCACCATCGGTTTGCCCGGCTGCGTCCGCAGGTTCCCGTCGGTCTTGTTGCGCACGGAGACCTGGTCCTGCTCGGGGATGCCGAGCAGCATGCCGATCACGCGCATCGGCAGCATCGTGCCGAGCTCGGCGATGATGTCGAAGCCGTCGGAACCGACCAGCGGGTCGAGGCAGCGGACGCAGAACTGGCGCACCTGGTCTTCGAGCTCGGCCATCCGCTTCGGAGTGAAGACCCGGGACATGAGACCCCGATGCATCGTGTGGCCCGGGGGGTCCTCGAACATCACCATGCCTTTGGGGAGGGTGATGTCCGCCTTGATGATGTCGAGGATGTCGCTGCGGGTGCTGGAGAACACCTTCCAGTTCACGAAGGCCTTGGCACGTCCTCGTGCCGGGAGAGGAACCAGAAGTCGTAGCGCTCGTTGTGATAGATCGGCGCCTCTTCCCGAAGTCGTGCGTAGGTGGGGTACGGATCGGCGTTGATTTCCACGTCGTACGGGTCGTAGTAGACGCTGGAACCGGTCATGGCCATGATGCGTGCCTCATCTCAAGTTAGAGCGATCGTTCTAACTTATGATAGTTTGAGTTGTCAAGAGGATCCACCGTAGGACTCCTGGGGAGGCAAATTTTGGGTCGAGTGCTCTGTTTTAAGCGACGGACCTGGCGGTGAGTCGGATGGCGTCTTCGACCGTCCCGCGGCGTCCCCGGCGGCCACGTTCGAGAAGCGACGGAAGCTTCTGGACGCGGCAGAGCTGATCATGCTGCGAGATGGCTACGCCGCGGTGACTTCGCGGCGCCTGGAGGCCGAGACCGGTCTGAAGGTGCACTACCACTACGGAACCCTCGACGAGTTGTTCGCCGCGCTGGTCCGTCGGCGCGGCGAGGGCAACGTGGCCCGGATGGCGGACGCGCTCGCCTCAGCAGAGCCGTTGCGGGCGTGGTGGAAGCTGGCATCCGACCGGCGGGGGAGTCGACTCCTGGTGGAGATCACGGCGGCGGCGAATCATCGTCCGGCTCTCCAGGCCGAGGTGGCCGAGTTCGCCCGGCGCCGCGCCGCATGCAGATCGAAACGCTCGAGACAATCCTCCCGGAGTACGGCATCGACCGCGACGCCTTTCCACCTTCGCTCGTCGCCGCCACCATGCAGGGTCTGGCGTACGCCATGGCCTACGACCAGGCCGCCGGGTTCGACACGGCGCAAGACGAGGCCTCCGTGGCCATGGAGCAGCTGCTCGATCGCTTGGAAGCGGCACGTTCCGTCCGCCGCCATGGATGACGATTCAGGCATCGTTCTGTGACGCGCACGCCGGAGATGCTTCGAACCGAACACTTTGGTGCCGCCATACTGGGGCTCGGGGAGTCCCGGCCCCGTCTCTCCTGGAGGTTGCCGGATGGGGCGAGGTACCAGGAGGCCTTTGAAGTCGAGGTCGATCAACGGTCGCATGGGCGGACCGTCAGCGCGGACCACCTCCTGGTGCCGTGGCCGGCCGATCCACTGCGCTCACGCCAGCGGGCCGAGTGGCGAGTGCGCACCTGGACCGACCAGGGCGGGAGCCCGTGGTCGGAGCCCGCCTGGTGTGAAACGGGCCTCCTGGAGCTCGTCGATTGGGTGGCGGCATTGATCGAGCCAGTCGAGATCGAGCGCTCGGCCCATGTTCTGTCGCACGAGTTCCACCTCGATGCGTCGGTGGGGACTGCCCGTCTCTACGCCACGGCACACGGTATCTACGAGTGCTACCTCAATGGGCATCGGGTGGGCGACCACGAGTTGACGCCGGGATTCACGAGCTATCCAGTCCGGTTGCACGTCCAGGCGTACGACGTCACCGACCTGGTCGTTCAGGGCGACAATCGGTGGGAGGTCCTGCTTTCTGACGGCTGGTACCGGGGGCGAACGGGAGGTCGCCAGCGCATCGACGGGTTCGGGTCCACCCTCGGCTTCCTTGGGCAGTTGGAGGCCGACGGCGTCACGGTGCCCACCGGTGCCGCCTGGATGTCGGCCACCGGACCACTCGTCTCGGCCGACCTCATGGCCGGACAGGTCGAAGACCATCGGCGGCGATCGGAGGACTGGCAGCCCGTCGTGGTGCCCGGCACGCCGCTCGGCCCGCTGGCCTGGTCGCCGGCGCCACCGGTCCGCCGAATGGAGGAGCTGCGGCCTGTCTCCGTGACGAGGCTGGGCAGCGACCGGCACATCGTCGATCTGGGCCAGAACATCAACGGCTGGTTGCGGCTCTCGGATCTCGGCCCCGAGGGTAGCGAGCTGACCCTGGTCCACGGGGAGGCGCTGGACGGATCCGGCGACGTCACCCAGGACAACCTGCTGATGGCGGATGACGGCTACCACCGAAACCTGACGGCCCATTCCAGGTCGACACCGTTGTCTCGGTGGGCGGTGTCGGCGAAGCGTTCGAACCGCGTCACACCAGCCACGGGTTCCGTTACGCCCGCATCGCGGGTCACTCCGGCCCCCTGACGCCAGATGACGTGACCGGCGTCGTGGTGCATACGGACCTGCGGCGAACCGGATGGTTCCGCTGCAGCGACGAGTCCATCAACCGCTTCCATGACATTGCCGAGTGGAGCTTCCGGGACAACGCGTGCGACATACCCACCGACTGCCCGCAGCGCGAGCGGGCCGGTTGGACCGGCGACTGGCAGCTCTTCGTCCCCACCGCAGCGTTCCTCTACGACGTGGCCGGCTTCTCCCTCAAATGGTTGCGTGATGTGGCGTCTCAGCAGCGCCCGGACGGATGCGTCACCAACATCGCACCCGACTCGGAGTGCTGGCAGCAGGACCAGGGCGACATCTGGCGGCTGCTCCAGGGTTCTTCGGGGTGGGGGGATGCTGTCGTGATCGTGCCCTGGGAGCTGTGGCGCGCCTACGGCGACGACGGGGTGCTGTCCGAGCTCTGGCCCTCCATGGTCGGTTGGCTCGACTACGCGGCCACCATGGCGCGCACGCGTCGTCACCCCAGCCGGGAGGCCAGGCGCCCCGCACCCCTGCCGCACGAGGCCTTCCTCTGGGACGGGGGTTTCCACTGGGGTGAGTGGACCGAACCCGGCGTCGACGACATGGCGGCGGAGTTGAGTTCCGATCAGGGATCGGTCGGCACCGCCTACCTGTACCGATCAGCGACGCTGGCGGCCCGCATCGGCCAGCTGCTCGGCCACCAGGACGAGGCGCAACGGTTCGCCGAGCTGGCGGCCAACGCCCTGCGGCGCCTGGCGCGCCGAGTACATCGGACCCGATGGCACGCCTTACTCCCGACACGCAGGCCAACCATGTCCGCGCCCTGGCTTTCGAGGCTCGTTCCGCCGGAGCTCAGGACGCACGCCGCCGACGGACTGGTGGAGCTGATCCGGGCGGCCGGCACCCATGTCGGAACGGGATTTCTGGCCACACCGTTCCTGCTGCCCGTCCTGGCCGAGACCGGGCATCTCGACGTGGCCTACGAGCTCCTCTTCCAGCGCACGCCGCCATCGTGGCTGGCCATGATCGACCGCGGCGCCACCACGGTGTGGGAATCCTGGGAGGGCGTGGACGCCGAGGGCGTGGCCCACGACTCCCTCAACCACTACAGCAAGGGGGCCGTCGTCTCGTTCCTGCACCGCTCTGTGGCCGGGATCCAGCAGATGGACGGGGAGCCCGGTTACCGCCGGTTCCGGGTGGCGCCCGTTCTCCCGGGCGGCGGTTTGACCTGGGCCGAGGCGGTGCACGACTCGCCGTACGGCCGCATCGGATCCTCCTGGCGCCGCCACGGTGATCGCTTCGAGCTGACCGTCACCGTTCCGCCGGGGACCGAGGCCGAGGTCGTCCTGCCGGGTGGGCGATCCGCCGAGCGCCAGGGCCCGGGGCGGCCACCTACGCCACCCGGTTGCCGTCCGGATGGTGACCAGAAAGGGTCGGTAAGCAGCCACTCCCGTAGTCGTGTACCGGTCGTCCCAAACCCGATAATGCCCTTCTCATTCAGTGAGAGGCGTGCTACCATAAGCGCCGTCACCGACCGGCGCGACGAGGACGAGAGGACCCGCAACATGGCGAAATGGCCAAAGCCACCCGAGGGGAGCTGGACCGAGCACTACGGGCTCGGCACCGAGCCCATCTCCTACGAAGACTCCATCTCTCCCGAGTTCTACGAGCTCGAGCGGGAGGCGATCTTCAAGCGCGCCTGGCTCAACGTCGGCCGGGTCGAGCAGCTGCCGCGCAAGGGGAGTTACTTCACCAAGGAGCTCGTCATCGCGAAGACCTCCGTCGTCATCGTGCGCGGTGCGGACGACGAGATCCGGGCTTTCTACAACGTCTGCCGCCACCGCGGCAACAAGCTGGTGTGGCGCGACTTCCCGCGGGAGGAGACGAGCGGCGTCTCACGCCAGTTCGTCTGCAAGTACCACGGCTGGCGCTACGACCTCGACGGCGCCTGCTCGTTCGTCCAACAGGAGCAGGAGTTCTTCAACCTCGACAAGGCCGACTACGGGCTGGTGCCCGTGCACTGCGAGGTGTGGGCCGGTTTCATCTTCGTCAACCTGGCCGACGAGCCCGAGCAGAACCTGGTCGACTTCCTCGGACCGGACGTGACGAAGCTCGAGAACTACCCGTTCGAGACGCAGACCGAGCGCTGGTTCTACCGCGCCGAGGTCGGAGCCAACTGGAAGCTCTACATGGACGCCTTCCAGGAGTTTTACCACGCCCCGATGTTGCACGCGAAGCAGACGCCGCCGGACCTGTCGAATTCAATGCAGCAAGCGGGGTTCGAGGCGCCGGCGTACACGATCTCAGGGCCGCACCGACTCGTGAGCACGGCGGGCGTGCATCCCTGGACCCTCCCGGACAACATGCTCAAGCCGATGGAGCGCATCACGCGCAGTGGCCTCTTCGGTCCATGGGACAAGCCCGACCTGGACTACGACCAGAAGGCCGCCGGCATCAACCCGGCCGGCTGTGACCCGTGGGGTCTGGATTCCTGGCAGATCTTCCCCAACTTCACCATCCTCGTGTGGGGCCAGGGCTGGTATCTGACGTACCACTACTGGCCGACGTCCCACAACACGCACATCTTCGAGGGCACCCTGTACTTCGTGCCGCCGAAGACGCCCCGGGAGCGGGTGGCGCAGGAGATCGCGGCCGTCTCGTTCAAGGAGTACGGGCTGCAGGACGCCAACACCCTGGAGGCCACGCAGACGATGCTCGAGTCGCGGGTGGTCAAGCGGTTCCCACTGAACGACCAGGAGGTGCTGTGCCGCCACCTCCACCAGGTGGCCGGTGAGTGGGTGGACGAGTACAAGAAGTCACAAGAGACGGTGGGGGTCTGACAATGGCTGACGCAATGCTGCCGAGCGAGTTCTCCGACCTGGAGCCCTTCGCGGCCACGTGGTGTCTGGCGACGGAGGCGGAGCGCTTCGCGCAACGCCTCGCCGTGCCCATGGACCAGATGCAGGCGTTCTACGACGCCATCACGGCTCGCTACGAAGATGCGATGTCGTACTGCGACAAGTTCGCCATCGACGACATGCCCGAGGACGCGACGAATCTCATGCACATGCTCTATTCCATGATCATGGTGTCGTTCCCGGTCGAGTGCTGGGGCCAGGGCGCGGTGCCGGACACCGGCGCCGCCTATCTCGATCTGCTGGTCGAGCCCGGGCCCTGAGCGCCGAACGCGCTCGCACCACATGCGCCGGCCACCGGAGCCGGCGGATTTCGTCAGCGCCGGCACATCTGTACCCATAACTCCCGATGTGCCCGGGCTGACCCCGCCGGGTCGGTGGCTCCGAACTACCGGCCCGGAATTCTCAAGCGACGTCGGCGAGCACGGCCGAGGCCGAGGTGATGATTTGGCCGATCCGGCGTCCTCGCCCAGTCGGCAACTGCGTGAGCTCGTCGAGGTAGCTAGACCGCAATCGTTGAGGACCCTTCGGTAATTCCGTTTTCGTTGAACGTGTCAACGCTGATCCAGTAGTCCACGTCTGCGTTGAGGCTGCGCAGTTCCAGCTGCACCTGGTCGTACAGAAGCCAGCTGTGATACAGCTTGTTGGGGTCGACGCCGTAGCGCACGTTGTAACCCTGAGCGCCTTCGACGGAGTCCCATTCGATCTTTGCCGTACGAGCATCGAGTCGTGTGGCTCGTACCGTCGCCTCGCTGGGGAGATCGCCATGGCCTGTTCCGAAAACCCTCAGACCACTGACGGCGAAGGGCGCTCCGAACGGCAATTCCCCCGCCGTGACTCGGACGTACCGGGCGACCCGAGGCTGTACCAGGCAGAATAGAGCGTGCGGTTTCTCGGCATCGGTGCTACGCGTGTCCGCGACAACCTGCCACATCGAGCCGTCGAGGGACGTCTCGACAAGCATCTCGGTGGCGCGGGTCGATGGGTCGACTGCCCGAAAGAATCCATTCCTCTCGGCACCGTCGTGGACCAGATCGGCTCGCTGGGCCAAGTCATGGTCGGCCAGGTTGATTTGAATGGCATGCACCGTGTTCTCATGACCGAGATCGGTACAGATCCATTCTCCGGCCGAGTCGGATTCGGCTACCCACCATGTGCGAATGTCCTCGTTGACCGCCAACCCTGGGGGATGCTCGACCAGTGACGATGACGCCGTGGCGTGCGAGCGATACGACAGCAGCATCCACCCGGCAAAAACCTCACTCCACGGATCGAATCGCCCTTTAGGAACTCGCATCGGGTAGTCAGCAAAGTTCTGATTGCAGAACAACACCCCGTCCTCATCGAACCCAGCAGGAAATAAGCCCACTCGGCGCTCAAAAAGGAAGTTGATCGAGACACGCATCGTGGATGCGTGCCACCAGTTGCCGTACTCATCTTGGAACGTGCTCCCATGACCGGCACCCACGATGAATCCGCCCGGCTTGGACGAGAAAGGGCTATTCACCGAATACTCGAATGGGCCGAGAGGCGACTTCGAGGTCAGGTATCCATCGGCGTAGGTATTGAATTCGGTGCCGGGCGCCGCGTATTGCAAATAGTACGTGCCTTCATGCTTGTCCATCCATGCCCCCTCGATGAAGGGACCCTGGCCTACGAGACCCGTGACCTGGCCGCCGATCTCGTGCTGATCTTGGATGTGGTTCTCGCCCAACTGCTCCCACCCGCGTCGCTCGACGTCGGCGAAGACCAGTTCCGCCCGGTCGCCCACTGTGACGAAGGTCGCCGGGTCGATCCTGGTGCCGTAGAGAGGCGTCGTATTCGAACATCCCCAGTAGAAGTACACCTTCCCGTCATCGTCCTGGAACAGGTTTGGGTCCCAGAACTCAAACGTTCCCGGCGTGACCTCGATGAAGTCATCGTCCAGTGGATTCTCGCTGCGAAAGAAAGGGCATACGCGATTACGGCGTGACGCTGAGATGTACAGCGCCCCGTTGATCTCGCGCACATCGGGCGCGTAGTCGAGGGCGGGCAGTTTGTCGGTAGGCATAAACGTCCATTCCACGAGGTTCTGAGAGTGCCAGAAGCCTCGTGACATCGACACAAACATGTAGTACCGCCCGCGGTATCTAACGATTGAGGGGTCAGCTCCTTCTCGAAATACAGCGCGGCGGGTCGAATCGGAATCGAGTCTGAAATCCTGATAGCGGTATGCCAGATCCAGGGGATTGCATATAAATCCGACCTCGTCCGCTATCACAGGTATTGCCCCATAAGAGGTCCGGCGTGATCGTCAGCGACTGAGCAATAGATTCGGAGACGGCGCATGCTTCGTCGACCAAACCCTCAAGCGACGACGGCGAGCACGGCTGACGCCGAGGTGATGGCCCGGTCGCCGTTGCCCTCGTCGTGGATCAGCAAGCGGACGCCGATGCGCCCGCCGTCGGGGGAGGGGTAGGCGGACCCCTCGACCCGGAAGGGTCCGACCTTGCCGCGGGCGAGGAACATCACGTGCCAGCCCTGGACCTGGAGCCGCCGCGTGCCGGCGACCTCGGAGGCCAGGTCGACGGCGGCCGCCTCCAGCACGACGTGCTGGGGCCCGATGTGAAGCGCGGCGTCGGGTGAGGCGAACTCGACGGTGAGCGGGGGCAGGACCCAGTGGCCGTCCTCCCGCTTCGAGGCGCCGAACACCTGCCACAGAGGCGGAAGGTCGGGCGAGTCCTCGATCTCGAGCTTGGTGTCGTCGACGTCCATACGCCCGAGGCCCTCGGGCGGCGTCCCGATGCTGGCACCCTGCCCCTCGATGAAGGCGAGCACGCGTTCGGGGTCGGCCGCATCGACGATGAGGCAGCGGCCGTAGCCCATCGTCCGGCCCTGGTGGATCAGGCCCGAGTCCCGCACCTCAATCGTCTGCACGTCGTACCCGGGGTCGAAGATCTGCACCGACGCGATGACGGGGTTGGGCACGGCCGCCATGTCGGTCTGGCAGCCTTCCGGTGACGCGATGGCCAGCGGGGCCACCATGAGCCCGCCCGCCTCGTTGCGCATGTCGTGGCGGATCCGCACCGTGTTGTCCGCCGGGCCCAGGTTCATGGAGGAGTGGTTGCGGCCGATGTAGCGGTAACTGAGGAGCCCGGACCAGCGCCGCTGGAGCTCGGCGCGGTAGGCCTCGGTGTCACCGGCGAGCTCGCGGATGTCGCGCATCTCTGTCATGCGCCCACTCTCGCCGCGTCACATCGCCTCGTACTCGACGATGACCGTCTGCCCGGATGGGACGGACTGGCAGGTGAGCACCCAGCCCTCCTCGACTTCTTCGGGCGTCAGCGCGTTGTTGGCCCGCATGGCCACCGAGCCCTCCTTGAGGAAGGCCATGCAGGTGGCGCAGTTGCCGGCCTCGCACGAGAACGGCGGGCGGAGTCCGCCGCGCCTGGCCGTTTCGAGCAGCGTGTCGCCCGGCTGGTAGGCGACCTCCACCTTCTTGCCGTTGAGGATGACCGTCACCCGCTCGGGGACGTCCGACCCGCCCTCGGACCCGCCGGCCGCCTCGGCCGCGGCGTCCTTCTCCTGCTGCTCCACCAGGAACCGCTCAATGAAGATGCGCTCGGGCCCGACGCCGAGCACCTGCAGCGTCGACTCGGCCAGGTCCATGAACGGTCCCGGTCCGCAGATGTAGAAGTCGGCGTCGGTGCCGCTGGCGTAGCCCACGAAAGCGGCGACGTCGTCCTGGGTCAGGAACCCGCCGTCGGCGTCGAAGTGGTGCCGCACTTCGACTCGGCCGGGATGCTCCGTCGCGAGACCCTCGAGCGCCTCGGCGAAGATCACCGAGTCGCGGTCGCGGTTGGCGTAGAGCAGCCGGACGGAGCGTTGCGTCGTCGCCAGCACGTGCTTGGCGATGGACATGACAGGCGTGATGCCGCTCCCGCCGCACAGGCCCACCACCGGGCGTTCGGCCTCCTGGGGGCAGAACACGCCCGGCCGGCTTGGTCACCTCAATGACGTCGCCGTCCTGGAGGTGGTCGAGGAACCAGTTGGACACCAGCCCGCCGGCGACCCGCTTCACCGTGACGGTGAGGTCGGCGTCCGTCTCGGGCGCGCTCGACATGGAGTACGACCGGAACTGCTCGTCGCCGTCGACGTGGACGCGGAACGTGCAGAACTGGCCCGGCCGGTAGCGGAAGGTCTCGGCCAGCTCGGCGGGGACGTCGAGCACGAAGGACGCGGCGTCGTGCGTCTCGGTGACGACCTGCTTGACCCGCAGCGCGTGGTAGCCGTGGTCGCGCAGCACGGGGTCGTGGTCGCTCACGGCGTCGGCCAGGCCACCGACTTCGTCTCGAGGTACTGGTCGAACCCGGCCAGCCCGTTCTGCCGGCCGATGCCGCTGTGCTTGTAGCCGCCGAAGGGCATGTCGGCCTGCCCGATCGGCATGCCGCCGTTGACGGAGAAGCTGCCCGTGCGGATGCGCTCGGCCACGCCGAGGGCCCGCTCGAGCGAGCCGGAGAACACGCCGCCCGAGAGCCCGTAGACGCTGTCGTTGGCGATGCGCACGGCGTCATCATCGTCGTCGAACGGGATGACGACGAGCACCGGACCGAAGATCTCCTCCTGGGCGATGGTCATGGAGTTGTCGACGTCGGTGAAGAGGGTCGGCTCGACGAACCAGCCCTTGGGCAGGTCGGCCGGTCGCCCGCCCCCGAGAGCGAGCGTCGCTCCCTCGGCCACCCCCTTCTCGATGTACCCCAGCACCCGCTCGCGCTGCTTGGCCGAGACGACCGGGCCCATGATGACGTCGGGGCGCTGCGGGTCGCCGAAGGCCACCGACCCCAGCGTGGCCTTGAGGATCTCCACGCCCTCCTCGTAGCGCGAGCGCGGCAGCAGCATCCGGGTCTGAATGGCGCAGCCCTGCCCGGCGTGGAAGCAGACCTGGACGCCCGACGGGACGGACGACGCGAAGTCGGCGTCGTCGAGCACGATGGTGGCCGACTTGCCGCCGAGCTCGAGGAAGACGCGCTTCAGCGTCGCCGCGCCCTTCTCCATGATCCGCTTGCCCACGGCCGTGGATCCCGTGAACGAGATCAGGTCGACCTTGGGCGACAACGTCAGCTCCTCGCCGACCAGGTGGTCCGACGACGTGACGACGTTGAGCACGCCCGGCGGGAACTCGGTCTGCTCGGCGACGAGTCGCCCGAGCCGGGTGGCGTTCCACGGCGTGTCCGGCGCCGGCTTCAAAATGACCGTGTTGCCGGTGGCCAGCGCCTGGCCCGAGCTTGTTCAGCGTGACCTCGAGCGGGAAGTTCCACGGGACGATGGCGCCGACGACGCCGACGGGCTCCTTCCAGACCTGGCGCGTGTTCGGGATTGCCCCGCCGGTCCATGATGCCGCCCATGTCGCTGCGCCACTCGAACTCGTCCATGAGCTTGATGGGGTAGCGCAGCGCGCCGTCGAGCGGGATGTCGAGCTGGTTGGCGTGCGTCGTCAGGCGCGGGCAGCCGACCTCGAGGATCAGCTCCTCGCGCAGCTCCTCGCGCTCCTTCTCCAGCGCGTCTTGCAGCTGGGCCAGGCACTCCTTGCGCCGGTCGCGGTTGGTCGACCAGTCGGTCTCGTCGAAGGCCCGCCGCGCCGCGTCAATGGCCCGGTGCATCTCGGCGTTCGACGCGTCGGCCACCGGGCCGAGCACCTCCTCGGTGGCCGGGTTGATGTTGTCGAACGTGCTGGCCCGAATCGGACTCGATGAGCTCGCCGTCGACGAGCATGCGCACTTCGTGGCCGGCTGCTGGCGCCATTGCCCACCCCTGTCTGTCCACGGTTTCTCGCCGGGCGGAAACCTAATTATCAAAAACTGCCATGAGCATAATCGAAGGCCCAGCCCGGCCGCGCCGGGCTCATCCCTGGGGGGCGCCCGGAATGTGAATCAGAGCGGCAGGGTCGCCGGCAGCGAGCCGCTCTCGAGCACGCCGGCACCGACGTCCCGCGTCAGGGTGCTTCCCGCCCCGAGCAACTGGTCGAGCACGAAGGTCCGGCGGACGAATAGGTGGAGCGGGTGCTCGGTCGTGAAGCCGATGCCGGCCAGCACCTGCTGGGCGTGGCGGGCCACCGTGCGGGCCGATCGTCCGGCCAGGCCCTTGGCCATGGCCGCCGTGGCCGGGCCGGGTTCGTCCCAGGCGGCGGCGACCAGCCCGGCCGCCGCCTCGATCGCCACCAGGCTCTCGGCCAGGCGGTGGCGGACCGCCTGGAACGTGCTGATGGGGCGCCCGAACTGGATCCGCTCCAGCGCGTGCAGGCGGGCCAGCTCCAGCATGGCCCGGCTGACCCCGACCAGCTCGTGGCTCAGCGCCAGCTGGCCGAGGATCACGGCCTCACTCCAATCGGCCGGTGAGGTCGCCAGCCACGTCCACCGTGCCCGAGACCTCGAAGAGGCCGAGCGATGGATCGAGCCCGCGCACCGGCCGTCGCTCCAGCCCATCCGGCGCCAGCGCGTGCGCGACGGCGCTCTCTCCGGCACGGGGCGACCGCGATCACCACCTCGGCGGAGCCCAGGGCTGCCGTGCCCAGCCCCTGCACGGCACAACGGTCACCCTCCCGACGAGCGGGCGGGTCGGACCGGCGGAGCGGCGGCAGGACGACGGCGACCGGTCCCCAGGCCGCGACTCCCGAGAGCCGCCGCCGAGCAACTGGTCCAGCGCGGACGACGTCACGCCCGCCCGTCCCTGGGCTTCGAACAGAACCGAGACGGCGGTGCGCCGGTCGTCGGCGAGCGCGTCCGACCAGCCGAGGTCGTCCAGGGCGGCGTCGAGGGCGTCGCCGCTGCATGACTCGGTGGCGCGGCGGATGCCGCTCTCGAAGAGCTCGCGCTCGGCCGCGTCCATCACCGGTCGTCCCCGAGGGCCGAGCAGCCGGCGGGCGATGATGTTGCGCTGGATCTCCGCGCTGCCGCCGTAGATGCTGGCGGCACGGGAGTAGAGGAACTCGTGCCGCCAGCGCTCGCTCGATCGGGTCGTCCCCGAGCAGAACCTCCGCCCCGAGCCCCTCGACGACGAGATCGAACACCGCCTGTTCCGCTGTAGCCAGGAGCACCTTGTCGATGGACGTCTCCGCCCCCAGGGTCTCGCCCGCCGCCAGCCGCCGCTGGGTCGTCCGCGACCGCGCCCGGAAGGCGAGCACCATCTGGGCCACCTCGCCGACGGCCGCTGGGTCCAGCGCACCGGCGGGCGCAGCCGCCACCAGTTGCTCGAGCCGCCGCTGCAGGTAGGCGGCCCGCTGCCAGAGCGCGGTACTGCGCTCGTAGGGAAGTAGGTCCATGGCGATCGACCACCCGCGGTCGACCTCGCCCAGCAGCCGGTTGAGCGGCACGACCACGTCGTCGAAGAAGACCTCGCAGAACTCAGGGGAGCCGTGCATCGTCTCGATCGGCCGCACCGTGATGCCGGGTGTGTCCATGTCGACGAACAACGCCGTGATCCCGCGGTGGGCCGACTCGACCGTGCCGGTGCGCGTCGAGCAGCACGCAGCGCGACGCGTACTGGGCCAGGCTCGTCCACACCTTCTGGCCGTTGACCCGCCAACCCTCGTCCGTGCGGGTGGCCCTGCAGGTGAGCGAAGCCAGGTTGCTGCCCGTGCCCGGCTCCGAGAACCCCTGGCACCAGATCTCGTCGCCGCGGAGGAGCAACGGCACCATCTCCGCCGCCAACTCCTCTGGAGCGAAGTCGATCATGGTGGGGGCGAGCACCTCGGGCATGGAGTAGATGCCGGGCTCCACCAGTCCCCGTGCAGTGAGCGCTTCGGACATGTAGGCCCGGAGCAGGTTGGAGCCCCCGAGCCCGCCGACGCGCTCGGGCCAGCCCATGGACATGAAGCCGGCGTCATAGGCCAGTCGCATGACCTTGCGCAGCTGCGCCATCTGGTCGTCGAGAGTCCCGATACCCTCGAAGGCAGGCGCCAGCTCGGCCGCGTGCTCGTCGAGCCAGTCGTCGACGGCGACCTTGAACGCCGGCGAGATCCAGGACGCCAGCGATGGTCAGCCGTCCGCCTCGTCGGAGTCGGTCGGCAGTGGCCTCGTCGGATCGTGCGCCTTGCCCGAGTCGCGGGCGCCGCTGCGCCGCTGGAAGGTCATGGCCCGCGTCTCAAGGCGCCATCCCTTCTCGGTGCGCCGGTAGGTGTCGGTGTACCAGCCGATGCGCATGTCATGGGTCGTCTGGTCGACGAAGCACAGCGTCTGGTAGCCGGTGCCGGTGTCGCCGTCGAGGTCGAGAACGGGTGTCCCGGTCAGGAAAAGGCCCTTCGGTGCCGCCGCCACCAGGGTGGGGAAGTCCTTGAGGGTGTAGGTCGACCCGAACGCGCTGTAGGTGCCGTCGGGCGTGAACACATCCATCACGGCCTCGATGTCGTCCTGCGTCATGCCGACGGCGTAGCGGGCGAGCACCTGCTGGAGGTCGATGATGTCGGCGATGCGGCCCTGGTTCCATAGCGCCCAACGATAACAACGAAGCAAGGCGGTGGAATTGGGAGTGCAGATCGATGTACCAGTAGCCCCACTCATGGGGAGAGTCATCCTCTCAAATAGGGGGAACCTTGTACACTGGGTCCATGCCCGCCGCTGACAACCCCGCCCCCCCGGCCGACGCGCCGATGCGCAGGCGGGACCTGGCGGTCGCCCGCTCCCTGGACTCGGCGCGGGTGCGGAGCGAGGGCCGGGTGCAGCGGTTCCTCGACGCCGGGTTCGAGCTGCTCGCCAGTGCCGACTCCGGCAAGGAGTTCACCGTCCAGGAGGTCGTCGACCGCTCCGGGCAGTCCCTGCGGAGCTTCTACCAGTACTTCGCGGGGAAGCACGAGCTGCTGCTCGCCCTCTTCGACGAGGCCATCCGCTCGACGGCGGACCGCCTCGAGGAGTTGGTCTACAAGGAGACGACGCCGCTGGACCGGCTGCACACCTTCGTCGTCGAGTACTACCGCATGTGCCTTCCAGCACCGAAGGGGCGGGCCTCCAAGAACAACCCGACCCCGGTCATGGCGGAGTTCTCGCACGAGCTGCTCACCGGCCATCAGGCCGAGGCGTCTCGAGCCTTCGTTCCTCTCGTCGCCCTGGCCGAGAAGATCCTGGCCGACGCGGTCGAGGCGGGCGTCGTCCGACCCGGCGTCGAACATGAGGAGGACGCCGGCACCCTGCTCTCGACCATCATGTTCAACGCCGCCTACGCGCCGACCATCAGCGGGATCGAGCGCGACGATGCCGGACGGGCCGCCGAGCAGGTCTGGCAGCTCATTTCGGGCGGCATCGTGGCCGGCGCCGGGTCCTGAAGATCCGGACCCGTCGCTGACCGAACCGGCCAGCCGGGAAGTCGCCCTGTTACGACTTCCGCAGCGCCGGTGCCACCGAGGCCAGGAACTCGCGCGTGCGCTCCGCCGACGCCTTGATCTCGTCGCGTCCTTCGCCCAGAGGCACAATGCGGCAGTTGAGGTCCGTGACCCCGGCCTCGGCAAAGCCCTGCATGCGCTTCTCCATGGTCGCCTCGCTGCCGCAGATGAGGACGTCGCCGATCGTCCGGGCGTCGCCGTGCTCCATGAGGCGTGCGTAGTTCGGAGATTCGACGACCTCGCTCAGGGTCCGGTTGGTGCGCTCGATGGCCGCCGGCACCTGGTCGTCGCTGCACAGGCACACCGGCACCCCAGCCATGATGCGCGGCGCCGGTCGACCGGCCTCTGTGGCCGCCGCCGTGATCTGCGGCACGATGTGCGAGGCGATCGTGCGCTCGTCGGCCAACCACAGGACGGTGCCGTTGGCCCGCTCACCCGCCAGCTTCAACATGACGGGCCCCATGGCGGCGATCATGACCGGCGTCGGCGTGATGTCGGTGACGTCCAGCGGCTGGTTGATCGTGAACAGCTCGTTGTCCACCTCGACCCGTCCCGGGCCGGCCAGGGCCTGGTCGAGGACGTCGAGGTAGCAGCGCATGGTCGTGGCCGGGCGCTCGTAGGGCAGTCCGAGCATGTCCTGAATGATCCAGTGGTGCGACACGCCGAGCCCCAGGGTGAAGCGGCCGCCGCAGATGGCCTGCGCGGAAAGGGACTGTTCGGCCAGCACGACCGGGTGACGCGGCTGGATCGGCACGACCGACGTCCCGATCTCAATGCGTGAGGTCACTGCGCCCATGACGGCGACCGCCATCATCACGTCGAACTCGTCAGGGATCTGCGGGGTCCAGATGGTGTCGAGGCCGGCCTCGTCGGCCCAGCGGGCGTCGGACTGGAGCTTCTCCACCTTGGTCGCGTAGCGACCCCGGTCGGCACTGACCTGAAGACCGATGCGCATGCCGGCTCCTTTCGTCGTTCGTCGGACCCGGGCCGGTCTTACCCGGTTCGGGAAATGGCATTCTCACCAAAGGTATATGTTATTTCTGTTTGGACGGCCGGTGTGGTGGGAGATCCGCCCAGACCGGCACGGCACGAAGGGGAGGATGCGATGGCGCAGGTCAGCCGGGTCGCGGTGGTGACCGGTGGCGGCTCGGGCATGGGTCGCGCCATCTGCCACCACCTGGGCCGACAGGGTCGTCAGGTCGCCGTACTCGACATCAACGGTGAGGCCGTGGCCGAGGTGGCCAGAGAGCTCGACGTCGACGGCGTCCGGGCACGAGGCGTCCGGGTCGACGTGAGCGACCGGGCGGCGATCGACGCCGCGTTCGACGAGGTCCGCCGCGAGCTCGGCCCGATTGAGATCCTGGTCACCAGCGCCGGCATCGAAGGGTTCAGCGACTTCCTCGACATCACCCCCGAGCAGTGGGACCGCATGGTGGCGGTCAACCTGTCGGGCACGTTCCACTGCCTGCAGCTGGCCGTGCCGGACATGCTCGAGGCGGGGTGGGGCCGCATCGTCACCATCTCGTCGTCCTCGGCGCAGTCGGGCACCCGGCGCATGTCGCACTACGTGGCCACCAAGGGCGGCGTCATCGCGCTGACCAAGGCGCTCGCGCTCGATCTGGCACCGCACGGCATCACCGTCAACACCATCCCGCCCGGCGTCATCGACACGCCCATGATGCGGCGTCCCATGGAGTCGGGCGCCATGGGCAGCCTCGATCAGATCATCGCCCGGGCCCCGCTCGGGCGGCTCGGCACTCCCGACGACATCGCCGTCACCGCGGCCTTCTTGTGCTCGGAAGAGGCCGGGTACATCACCGGCCAGCAGATCAACGTCAACGGTGGCTGGTACGTCTAATCGTCGCGGGGGAGTATCGGGGGCAGCACCATGACCACCATCACCACCAAGAAGCTCGGCACCGTGGGGGCCGAGGTCCTCGGCCTCGAGCTGGCGGACCTGCAGAAGGACGACGGACTCCCGGCCGCCTGCATGGAGGCGCTCGAGGAGAACGGGGTGCTGGTGTTCCGCCAGCTCCACATCGACGACGAGACCCAGGTCCAGTTCTCGAAGAAGCTGGACGACGTCGGCAAGGCGGAGCCGGCCCCGCTGCCGTCGATCTACACCGTGTCGCTCGATCCGGCCAAGAGCCACACGGCGGCGTACACGAAGGGCACGTTCAACTGGCACATCGACGGCGCCCAGGACGACGTCCCGGCCAAGGCGACGACGCTCAGCGCCGTCGTGCTGTCCGCCACGGGCGGCGAGACCGAGTTCGCCAGCACCTACGCCGCCTACGACGACCTCAGCCCGGAGGAGAAGGAGCGGTTCGAGTCCGTGCGCGTGCTGCACTCCTTCGAGGCCTCGCAGCGCCAGATCAATCCGGACCCGACACCCGAGGAGTTGGCCCGCTGGCGGGAGAAGCCCGACAAGGAGCACCCGCTGGTGTGGGAGCACCGCTCCGGCCGCAAGTCACTGGTGATCGGCGTGACGGCATCACACGTCCTCGGCATGGACCTCGATGTAGGCAAGGCCCTGCTGGCCGACCTCATGGCGCGGGCGACGGTACCCGACCGCGTCTACCGCCACGAGTGGTCGGTGGGCGACTTCGTCGTCTGGGACAACACCGGGGTCATGCACCGGGTGCAGCCCTACGACCCAACGTCGGAGCGCGAGATGCACCGCACGACCATGAGTGGCGACGAGCCCATCCAATAAGAGGAGTCAGACGATGAGTGACGTGACGATCTTGAAGGCCGACCGCTGGTGCGACGTCGAGGCGGGTGAGGTGCGCTCTCCGGCCGTGATCGTGATCGACGGCAACGAGATCGTGGCCGTCAATCCCAAGGAGCTCCCGAGCCCCGCCACCGAGATCGACCTGGGCGACGTGACGCTCCTGCCCGGTCTGATGGACATGGAGCTGAACATGCTCATCGGCGGGCCGGGCGGGCCCGACGGCCTGCCCGACCCCATGCACGGGGTGAAGGATTCGCCGGTGTACCGGACCCTGCGCGGTGTCGTGAATTGCCGCACAACGCTCGAAGCCGGGTTTACCACCGTCCGCAACCTTGGCCTGATGGTCTACACAGCGGGTTTCCTCCTCGATGTCGACCTGATGAAGGGAGTCGACAACGGATGGTTCCCCGGACCGCGTATTCTTCCCGGCGGGCCACGCCATCACGCCGACCGGCGGCCACCTCGATCCGACCATGTTCCAGGGGCTCGCCCCGGGCATCATGCCCCAGAGTGTCGAGCAGGGGATCGCCAACGGCGTGCCCGAGGTTCGCAAGGCCGTCCGCTACCAGATCAAGTACGGCGCCAAGCTGATCAAAATCTCGGCCTCGGGCGGTGTGATGTCGTTCAGCTCGGCCGCCGGCTGCCAGCAGTACTCGGACGAGGAACTGGCCGCCATCGTGGACGAAGCGCATCGCAACGGCCTACGCGTCGCCGCGCACGCGCACGGTGATGCTGGCATCCGGGCGTGCATCCGTTCCGGCGTCGACTGTATTGAGCACGGGTCATTGGCCACCGAAGACACGCTCAAGCAGATGGTCGAGCACGAGACCTTTCTCGTCGGCACGACCGCACTCGCCGATCACATGGCGGTGGACCGCATTCATCCCATCCTCCAGAAGAAGGCGGCCGAAATCTTTCCGCAGGCGCGCCGGATGTTCGGCCGGGCACTCGAGCTCGGCGTGAAAATCGCCTGTGGCTCCGACGCCCCGGCCATCCCACACGGCAGCCAGGCGGAGGAACTCATCTCCATGTGCGACCGGGGCATGACGCCGATGCAGGCGCTGCAGGCGGCCACCCTGACCAGCGCCGAGCTCATCGAGCACGAGCACGACCTCGGTCGCCTGGCCCCGGGATATCTGGCCGACATCGTTGCCGTGCCCGGCGATCCCTCCGAGGACATCAAGGTGACCAAGGAGGTGTCGTTCGTCATGAAGGACGGCCGGATCTACAAGGGCGGCTGAGCGCTCGTGCCGGAGAACGACGACCTGCAGGCGGCGCACGCCCTGCGCCGCGCCATGCTAGGCGACGCCTACGTCGACGCCCAGGCGGCCGACCCCAACCCCACCATGGGCGAGTTCAGCGACTACATCACGTCCATGGCCTGGGGCGTGTGGGCCCGCGGCGGAGCGCTGAGTACGCGCGACCGCAGCCTCCTCGTTCTGGCCATGACCGCCGCGCTCGGGCGCATGGAGGAGTTCCGGCTCCACGTCGGTGCCAAGGACCGTACGGGCGTGACCGACGACGAGCTCGACGAACTGCTCTTTCAGATCGCGGCCTACTGCGGCGCGCCGGCCGGGAACGCGGCCAAGCGGGCTCTCCTCGCCGTGCGGGCCGAGCAGCAAGGCAGCTGAGGGTGACCGTCGGCTTCGTCGGGCTCGGCAACATGGGCAGCGTCCTGGCGGGCAACCTGGTGGCGTCCGGTCACGAGGTCCTCACCCACGATGTCGCCGGCTCCGAACGCAGCCCCGACGGCGCAACCTTCCTCAGCCTCGACGAGGTCGCCGGGCGCGCCGACGTCGTCGTGCTCAGCCTGCCCGACGGGAGCGCTTCGGAGCAGGTGGCGGAGGCACTGGCGGCAGCTTCCGGACGTCGGATCACAAACATCGTCGACACCTCGACCATCGGAGTGACCGCGGCGCGAGCTATCGATGAGCTCCTAGCAGCGGTCCGCATCGGCTACGTCGACGCCCCGGTATCGGGCGGAGTGGCAGGTGCGCTCGCTCGCACGCTCTCTGTCATGTACGCCGGAACGGATGAGGTCTGCACAGAGGTCGAACCAGTGCTGGCGGGGCTCAGCGACCGCCGGCGGCGGGTGGGGGACCGGCCGGGCATGGCGCAGGCGCTGAAGCTGGCCAACAACTTCCTCTCGGCCACGGCCCTGGCGGCGACTAGCGAGGCGGTGGCCTTCGGATTGTCGGTCGGACTCGACATGGCCACAATGCTCGAGGTGCTCAACGCGTCCAGCGGACAGAGCGGGGCGACCAGCGACAAGTTCCCGACGCATGTGCTGACAGGGCGCTACGCCGCCGGGTTTACCAACTTGCTGATGGCCAAGGATCTGCGCCTCTTTGTCGGCGCGGTCGAGGCGCAGGGGTCCCCTTCAGCCCTAGCGCCGTCGACGATCTCGGTGTGGGAGCGGTTCGCTGAGGCGGAGCCAGGAGCCGACTTCACTCGCATCTACCCATTCCTCGCCGGCTCCGGATGACCGTGAGTATGAGGGCGAATTCGGTAGAGAGGCCGAACTACGCAGTAATCCACTCCATCTTCGTGTAGAGCTACCTGGGAGTATGGGCATGATAGCGATAACATCGCATCCGCCCTAAGATGGCAAAATGGAGCGCACTGCACTCAACCACGGCTGGGCCGTCGACCAAAAGACGAATCGGTTTACCGAGCGGATGGGTCTGGCGCCCGAGCCCACGCCGGTAACCCTTCCTCACGACGCCATGATCGGCGGGGAGCGCTCGCCGTCCGGGAGCCCGTCATCGGGGTTCTTCCTGGGCGGTGTGTGGCGATACACGCGGACGCTCGACGTGTCGGCGGAAGACGTGAACGCGTGCATCCTCTTGGAGTTCGAGGGCGTGTACCGCGACGCCCGCGTGTTCGTCAACGACGAACTGGCGACGCATCGTCCCTACGGCTATTCGGGCTTCGTCGTGCCGATCGACCATCTCCTCCGCTTCGGTGAACCCAACGAAGTCAGGGTCGAAGCACGCGTCCACGAGGACAGTCGGTGGTATTCGGGTGCCGGGATCCACCGCAACGTCTGGTTGCTTCGGGCTGGGCGGGTCCATCTGGAATCTCAGGGTCTGCAAGTCACGACGCCAGAGCTCGATGAGGACATGGCTGTGGTCGCTGTTGCCACCGAGGTCTGCAATCACTCGAACTCCGACTCCACCGCCATGGTTGCCGTCGAATTGCTCACTGCGGACGGAACGGTCGTCGCGCTTTCCAGCGCGCCAGCCAGCATCGTCGCGGGCGAGACGGCAGTGGTGCGCCACCGGCTGGCCGTGTCCAACCCGCGCCGGTGGGGTCCTGATGATCCGTATCTGTACACATGCCGGGTCACACTGGCCGATGGCGAAGAGACTCTGGACACGGAGACGACAACGTTCGGCATGCGGACCTTGGCACTCGACCCGGTGCGCGGCCTGCGCATCAACGGTGAGCCCATCCTCCTGCGCGGTGCGTGCGTGCACCACGACAATGGCCCGCTCGGCGCAAGCGCCATCAACCGGGCCGAGGAGCGCCGGGTCGCGATTCTGAAGGCGGCCGGGTTCAACGCCATCAGGAGCGCACACAACCCGATGAGCCAGGGCATGTTGGCGGCCTGCGATCGACTCGGGGTCATGGTGATGGACGAGGCCTTCGACATGTGGGCGGAGCCCAAGAGCGAGTTCGACTATGCGCTGCGCTTTCCCGACTGGTGGGACGCCGACATCGCTGCCATGGTGCGCAAGGACCGCAATCATCCCAGCGTGATCATGTACAGCATCGGGAACGAAGTCCCCGAGGCAGGCCGGCCCTATGGCGCCCGGCTGGGTCGGGCCCTGGCCGAGAAGGTTCGCTCGCTCGACGGGACTCGCTTGGTCACCGAAGCCGTGAGTGGCCTGCTCATCGGCGGGCCGGAACTGATGGCCGAGCTCAGAAAGAGCATTGACGAGGGAAGGGCACACCAGGCCGCAGAGGCCGGTGAGGAAACCGGCATCAATACGGCCATGACCGACCTGGCGGACTTCCTCTCCCAGCTGATGACGTCGCCCGTTGTTGCCACCAAGTCCGCCGAGACGCTTTCGTATCTCGATGTCGCCGGCTACAACTACATGGAGTCACGGTTCGAGATCGATGGCGAGCTCTATCCGAACCGGGTGATCGTCGCCAGTGAGACGCATCCAGCTGCCATCGACACCGGTTGGGCGGGCGTCGTCGACAACCCCCACGTCATCGGCGACTTCGTCTGGACCGGCTGGGACTACCTGGGCGAAGCCGGGATCGGTCGAACGGTCTACGCGGCACCTGGAGAGTCGGCCGCACCCGCCGCCTTCCAGGGCGACTATCCCTGGTTGACCGCTTGGTGCGGCGACATCGACATCACCGGGCACCGCCGACCTCAGTCGTATTACCGGGAGATCGTCTTCGGGTTCCGAACGGATCCCTACATCGCCGTGGGACGGCCCGAGCATCATGGTCAGCTGTTTGGGGCGACGCCGTGGTCCTGGAGTGACGTCGTCCCTTGCTGGAGCTGGGAGGGCCACGAGAAGGCCCCCGTCACAGTCGAGGTCTACGCCGACGCGGACGAAGTGGAGGTGTTCGTGAACGGCAAATCGGTGGGCACGCAGCCAGCGGGCAAAACCGCTCGCTATCGGGCGGTCTTCGAGACCGTGTTCGAGCCGGGCCGCATTGAGGCGGTGGCCTGGCGGCGCGGCACCGAGTGCGGCCGGACCGAGATCCGTTCGGCCAGTGGGTCGGCGCATCTCGAAGCTGAAGTCGACCGTGCTGAGATCGCCGCGGACTCCCACGACCTGGCCTTCGTCTCACTGACACTGGTCGACTCCGAGGGCGTGCCGCTTGGAACAGGTGCCCGCCCAGTGGAGGTCGCGGTCGGCGGCCCCGGGGTGCTGCAGGCGCTGGGCTCGGCCAATCCAATGAGTGAAGAGCCGTTCACCCTCCCTCGTTGCACGACCTTCGATGGCCGGGCGTTGGCTGTGGTCCGCCCCACCGGACCGGGACGGATCACCGTCACTGCCACAGCGGAGGGATGCGAACCTCAGTACGTCCACATCGACGCGCGGGCCTGACCCAGCAGATGGTCTGGGAGGTGCGATGGCACCCGTTCCGAGGCACATGGGTCCTCTTCACCTCACACCGGGGCGATCGTCCGTGGATCGGTGCGGCGGTGGCGCCCGACGAGCCCACGCCGGCGCCTGACAACGCGCTGGCCCCAGGCGGCACGCGTCTCACTGGCACCAACCCCGACTACCACGGGGTGTACGTGTTCACGAACGACCTCCCGGTGTTCTCTCCGGAGGCTCCGGAGCCGAGTCCGACGGACAGCCTGTACCGGACACAACGCGCCTTGGGGACGGCCGAAGTCGTCTGCTACCACCATGACCCAACGCGGTCCCTGGCTGACCTGACCGACGACGAGGTGACCGCGGTGGTCGCCACCTGGTGCGAGCGCACGCGATTCCTCCAGTCGCAGGACGGCGTCGAACATGTGCTGATCTTCGAGAACCGGGGGGCGCTGGTGGGCACCTCCAACCCACATCCTCACTGCCAGATCTACGCCGGATCGATGGTCTACGCCACGATGGCGCGCGAAGCAGAGGTTGCTCTGGACCATCGCCGGGACACCGGCCACTCTCTGTTGGGCGATGTCATCGACCGCGAGCGGTCGGGACCCCGGGTTGTCGTCGGAGGGGTCGCACTTCTTTGCCTGCGTCCCCTGGTTCGCGCTCTACGCCTACGAGGTGCATATTCTGCCGCTTCGGCCCGCGACGTCGCTCATCGACCTCGACGAGAACGAATGCCGCTCACTGGCACTCGTCTTGCGTGAGGTCGTGCGGCTCTACGATGCATTGTGGGGGTTCCGGCTTCCCTATGTTCTGGCGGTGCACCAAGCTCCGGTGGGTGAGTACCCCGACTACCCATTTCATATCGAGCTGCACCCGCCTCTCCGGACGCCCGGACTGCTTAAGTATCTGGCTGGCCCCGAAGTCGGGGGAGGGTCGATGACGAACGAGTCCGATCCCGACGAGAAAGCAGCGGAGCTTCGTGCCGCCCGGGCCTGACGACGCTCGGCGCCTGTTGTGCGCGCTGGGCGATCACGTGCGCACGCTGGTCACCGAGGCTCGTGGCATGAACATGTCCGCTATAGCGGGTCAGACCGCGGCGGACACCATCTATGCCATCGACCGCGTGGCAGACGACGCGCTGGTGGCGTGGTTCGAGGAGCACTGGCCCGATGTCAGAATCGTTTCTGAGGGCCTTGAAGAACCGGTCATTGTCGGAGCTGCGCCCGCTTGGACGGTGATCGTCGACACCATCGACGGGACACGTGGCTTGATGTACGACAAGCGGTCCGCCTGGTGCCTTGCCGCTGCGGCGCCACCGGAAGGCTCGCTGGCCGACATCGTGGCGGCCGCCATGACCGAACTCCCGACGTCGAAGCAGGGTGCCGCCGATCAGGTCAGCGGCACGCGTGCGGGAGGTCTCGTCGCGGAGCGCATCGACTTGCGGGAAGGGACGAGGGCGCTCCTGGACGAACGACCTTCGTCGGCGTCCCACCTCGACCACAGCTTCAGTGGTCTCGCTAAGTTCTTCCTCCCCGGAAAGGTCGCACTGGCGGCGTTCGAAGCGGAGCTCTTCCGCCGCATTGGCTGTGACACCGTTTTTGAAGATGAGTACATCTCGAGTGGAGGCCAGCTCCACGAACTGATGACGGGCCGCGACCGGTTCGTCGCCGACCTCCGCCCGTTGATCAATTCCGAGGCTTTCGCCTGCCATCCCTACGACCTGTGTACCTCCATGCTGCTGACCGAGGCCGGTGGCGTAGTCACGGACCCGTGGGGACAGCCGCTGGACGCGCCACTGGACACGACGTCGCCTGTGGCCTGGGTCGGATACGCCAACGAGGTTCTGGCAGCGACGATCTCGCCGATCCTGGCCGAGCTCGTGGACGGGCTCGGTGCGGGGTAGCGCACCCGGCCGTCTCGACCTGCTTGGGGGTGTGGCGGACTATTCCGGAGCGCTCGTGCTGGAGATGCCGACCCGTCAGTCGGCACAGGTTGACGTCGTTGGCGTCGGTGACTTCGAGGTGGGTCCTGCCAGGCTTTCGGCCGACGAGCTTGCTCAGCTGGCGAGCCTGCCCTACGAGACTGTTCGGGAGGTCTTAGCGCCGCTGCCACGATGGACGCATTACGTGATCGGCGTCGCTGTGGTCCTTCTGCGTCATCGCGTCATCGACAAGGTGCAGGGGACCGTGACGGTCTCGTCGGACCTGCCGGCATCGGTCGGCGTGGCATCGAGTGCGGCGCTCGAGGTGGCCACCGCCCGCGCCCTGGGAGCAGAATCCGTTCCTCCGCTCCGCCTGGCCGCTCTATGCCAGGAGGCAGAGAACCAGGTCGTCGGTGCCCCGTGCGGAATCATGGATCAGGTGGCAGTGGCCATGGGAGTTCGGGACGCTGTGCTCCCGATTCTCTGCCGTCCGGCCTCCGTCGCCAAGGCGGTGGCCCTCCCGGACGCGCTCGAGGTCGTGGGCTGGCCCACCGGCGTGGCGCACGACGTCGGGGGGGACCCCTACCGCCGGGCGAGGGCGGCCGCCTTTATGGGCAAGCGGATGGTCGAGGATGCCACGGGGCATTCGTGGGCGTGGGTAAGCGAGTTGCCAGCGTCCGCGGTGGAGTCCCTCCCCGAGGTCCTCAGCGGGTCGGAGTTCATCGACCGCTGGAGTGACCATGGCGATAGCGCCACCGCCGTGGACGGGAGTCAGCTGTACCCCGTGCGCGCCTCGACGAGGTTTGGTGGGGAAGAGCATCGGCGGGGCGCCGTGGTCTTGGCGGCACTCCGTGAGGGGGACGCGCCAACGGTGGGAGTTGCTATGGCCGCGAGCCATGCCGGCTACGACAGTATGGGGCTTGGCCATCCAGCCGCCACCACCGTGGTGGAGGAAGCTCTGGCGAGGCCGGGCGTTTACGGGGCCCGCACGAGCGGTGGCGGCTGTGGAGGCACCGTCGTGGTCCTCTGTGACCGTGGCGCGCTCGATGGCGTCGGTGAGCTGATCCGCTGAGCATTTGTCATCCGATTGAGGGTCAATGGAGCGAGCCCGGCGGAGACGTGCTCTCGCGTTCGACCAGCCCCGCAGCCACTACAACATGCCGCTCGGTCACGGTGTCGTCGATCATCGAAAGAATGAGCTGCACGCTGCGCCGGCCTACCTCGCCAAGATTCTGACGAATGGTCGTCAGAGCTGGGACGAAGTAGGCGGACTCTGGCGTGTCGTCGAAGCCGACCACGCTCACATCAGCTGGGACCCGACGGCCTCCGTCGTGAAAGGCGCGGATAACGCCGAGCGCCATCTGGTCGTTAGCCGCGAAGACCGCAGTTACACCGGGCTCGCGAGCAAGACGTAAACCGGCGGCATAGCCGCTTCGTGCACCCCAGTCACCAACGATCACGCGGCGTCGAGGTGCCTTGCCCGAGCGCAGGGCATCACCCCACCCGCGCACCCGGGCGTCGGCATCGATCCAGTCCTTCGGCCCGCGTACGTGGTGGACGGTCGTATGTCCCAAATTGAGGAGATGTTCGGTCGCCAGGCGTCCACCTGCCTGTTGATCGATGGTGACCGTGGCGACGACCATTTCGGGATCGCCACCCACGACCACAAGTGGCACTCCGGGGTCTACGCCGGTGATCGCATCGACCACCTGGCGGACAGGGGCGACGACGATCACTCCCTCCACATCGGACGTCCGGAGGTGCTCGAGGGTGCTCGACATGTCACCGCCGCCCGGGCTCGCCGTCACAAACGTGACCTTGTGGCCCGCGTCTCGAGCGGCCGCCTCAATCCCAAAAAGCGTGTGCGAAGGACCAAACTGCTCGGTCTCGACCGCGATGACTCCCAATGTTCTGGACCGCCCGCCCGCGAGAACCCGTGCTGCAGTGTTGGCGCGATAGTCGAGGGCCGTCATCGCCTTCTCCACGCGCCGCCTCGTGACGAGGGCAACGCCCGGGTAACCGTTGAGTACCCGGGACACCGTCATGACCGAGACTCCGGCACGTCGGGCGACGTCCGCCATGACTGCTCGGCGGGGTGGTTCCACTTCAGTCCTCATCGCCGCGGATGACTGGGCTCAGGAGGATCATTGTGCCGTGGTGGCGGCGTCGGCATAGGCGCCACGGATCGCCGCCCGGTCGACCGTGTCATCAGGTTCGACGATGTCGCCGCGGCCGAGGTTCCAGGCATCGGTGATCTCGGTGAATCCGCATCCCTGATAGACAGCAGCGGCCTGCACCGCGGCACCAGCGGCAACGAGGTCGGCGTTGGACGGCACGTGCACGACTCGGCCCGTGAGGTCGGCGACTACTCGTCGATACGCAGGACTGCGCGCAGCGCCCCCAACAAGCAGAACCCTGCCGTCGGATGCCTGCTGTCCGAGGGCATCCGCTGCCGCCAAGAGGTTGCAGACCACTCCTTCGACGGCGGCACGAGCGAGGTGCGCCGGTGCCGCGTCGGTGCGGAGTCCCGAGAGACAGCCGGTCGCCGAGGGTCGATTGGGTGTCCGCTCGCCGTCAAGGTGCGGAACGAGAACGAGGCCTTCCGACCCCGCGGGCGCTTTGAGGGCGAGAGTGTCGAATGTCTCATGATCGACGCCGATGAGCCGAGCGAAAGCATCCGTGACTTTGGTGGCGTTCATCGTGCAGACCAACGGGAGGAAGCGACCGGTCGCATCGGCGAAGCCGGCCACAGTGCCGGTTGCATCATTCGCCGCGGAATCACTGACCGTGAAATGCGGTTCCGCTCGTCCCGAAGCTCAGTGCCAGGTCTCCTGGACGTAGGCCGAGACCTAGGGCGGCGGCCATGTTGTCGCCCGTTCCCGGGGCCGAGCATGACTCCCGTGCCTGGCCACTCCCCGGCGAGGCATCGGGAGCGAGGACTTCGGGCACCAGTCGTCCCAGTGCCAGCGATGGCTCGACGAGACGCAAGAGGTCGAAGCGATACCGGTCTTCGCGTGGGGACCAGTAGCCCGTCCCGGAAGCGTCGCCGCGATCCGTGACCCGTCGCCCGGTGAGCCGGAACGTCAGCCAGTCGTGGGGCAGCATGACGGTCGCCGCCCTTCTGAGGATCTCGGGCTCGCGTCGTCTGCAGCCAGTGCAGTTTGGTGATGGTGAAGCTCGGCACGGGGACGCTGCCGCAGGCTTCGGCCCAGCCGGCCGGGCCATCGGGCAGCAACGGAGAGCAGCGTCTCGGCGTCAGGCGCTGACTCGGTGTCGTTCCATAGCTTGGCCGGCCGAAGGGGTTCACCGACTTCGTCGAGGACGACGAGACCGTGCTGCTGTGCGGCGACGGCCAGGGCGGCTGGGCGATGCGCGTCGGGCACGCCTGCTTGTGCGCACGCCGTATGGAACGCGGCCTCCCACTCCCGAGGGTCCTGCTCGCTTCGGGGAGGTGCGGTGGGGGAGTGGGGCGCGCGCCCCGATGCCACCAAGTCGCCCGTGTCGAGGTCGTGCACCTGTACCTTGCAGGCGGACGTGGACGAGTCGACCCCGACCACGAGGGGCACTAGCGCGCCCCGAGAAGCAACTCGGTCACCAGCTGGTCGAGTCGTTCGAGCCCGTATCCCTGCGCCGCCAGCGCCTCCTCGTCGTAATCGGAGGAGAGGATCTCACCGAGACCGCCCGCGGGTGCGGTGCGCTCGTGCAGCTCAGGCGCTTTGGCGACTCGCAGCGCATCTTGAATCTCGGCGTCCTCGCGGAATCGCCGGGCCTTCTCCGCCAGGATCAGATAGGTCCGCATGCAACCGCGTGCGAAATCCCAGACGCCGTCAGCGTCCTCGGTCCGGTAGGGGTGCGCATCGAAGTGCCGCATGCCGTCCCATCCCGCGTCCTCGAGAAGTTTCACGACGTAGAAGGCGTCGCGGATTCCCTCGGAGCCGAAGCGGAAGTCCTGATCGAACTTGCCGATTCGCTGGGCATTGAGGTCGATGTGGAACAGCTTGTCCGTGCCACAGCGTTTGCGCCACGGCATGTGAGAACGAGAGCCCGCTCATCGTCTCGTGAGCGAACTCAGGGTTCAGCCCGACCATCTCGGGCCATTCGAGCTCGTTGATAAACGCCAGCGCATGGCCGACGGTGGGGAGCAAGATGTCGCCCCGAGGCTCGTTCGGCTTGGGTTCGAGGGCGATGCGGAGACCAAGGCCGCGCGTACGGATGTGTTCGCAGCAGAGGTCGACGGCCTCCTTGTAGCGGTCGAGTGCCGCCCGAACGTCCTTGGCCGCGTCGACCTCCGCGCCCTTCGCGTCCGCCCCACATGACCTGGACCTCGGCCCCGAACTCGGCGCCGAGCTCCATCGCCTCGCACGTCTTCTTCACTGCGAAACGGCGAATGGCCGGGTCGTTGGCGGTGAACGCACCCTCCTTGAAGATGGGGCGCCAGAATAGGTTGGTCGTGGCCATCGGGACCTTCATGCCGGTCTCGTCGAGGGCGTGGCGGAACCGCTTGATGATGGTCTGCCGCTTCCGTGGGCGAGGCGCCATAGGGCACGAGGTCGTTGTCGTGGAAGGAGACCCCGTAGGCGCCGAGCTCGGCCAGGCGATAAACCGTCTCGACGGGGTCGAGTTCCTCCCGGACGACAGTTGCCGAAGGGGTCGCGTCCAGGGTTTCCGACGGTCCACAGCCCGAAGGTGAACCGGTGCTCGGGGCGGGGTGTGTACGAATCGGTCATCTCAGGTTCCTTCCTCCAGCCCGTCGCTCCCGCCGAGGCGTGCCTTCACCGGTCCCGCCCGTCGGCCAAAGCCGGCGAGCAAGTCAATGATAGCGTTATCAGAGAATCGACGCAGAGGGGCCGCGAGTCGCCGGTCTCGGAACTCCTCTGATCGATACGCGCCGAACGGGGCCGAGGGGATGCCGAGGAGGGTGGGAGGCGAGATGGTTCGGTGGGGTGTCATGGGGCCGGGCGCGATCGCGGTCGGCTTCGCCGATGCGATGCGCCTGGTCGATGACGGCGAGATCGTCGCAGTGGCTTCGCGCTCGCCGAGCGGGCTGACACCTTCGGTGACCGATTCGGCGTTCCGGCCCGCTACGACAGCTACGCCGCACTCGGCGAAGACCCGAACGTCGACGTGGTGTACGTCGCCACGCCCCAGTCGCGGCACGCGCCCGACACCTTGGCCATGCTCCGAGCGGGCAAGCACGTGCTGTGTGAGAAGCCGTTCGCCCTGAACGCGGGGTTAGCCCGGCAGATGGTGGACGAAGCTCGGGCGCGGGGGTTGTTCTTGATGGAGGCCATCTGGAGCCGATTTCTGCCGAGCTACCGGGCGATCGTCGATGTGCTCGGCGCAGGCCGCATCGGCGAGCCGCTCCTGGTCGAGGCAGATTTCGGTTTCCGCCGCCCGTTCGATCCGGAGGACCGTCTCTTCAGGCTCGACCTCGGGGGCGGTGGCCTGCTCGACCTGGGTATCTACCCCATCCAGCTCTGCTCGCTCGTGCTGGGCTACCCCGAGCACGCTGCTGCGGAGGGAGTCATCGGTGAGACCGGTGTCGACGAGCAGGTAGCCGCGGTACTGCGTCACCCTGGCGGCAGACTCGGTGTCGTCAAAGCCGCCTTGCGTGTCGGCATGACCTGCACGGCCCGGATCTCGGGCACCGAGGGCTCAATCGACATTCCCGCGCTCATGCACTGCCCGAATGCCATCACCGTGAACACCGTCGCCGGATCCGAGCGCATCGACTGCTCCTACGAAGGCAACGGTCTGCGCTTCGAGATCGAAGAGGTCCAGCGCTGCCTGGCCGCGGGGCAGACCGAGAGCCCGATGATGCCGCTCGACGAGACGATCGTCCTCGCCACCATGCTCGATTCGATCCGCGACCAGATCGGACTCGTCTTTCCGGGAGAGTGAGTCGGCCGCCGTGCAGAGCGCGGGTCCTCTACCGCAGGCGGAAGAGGACCTCGCCGGCGTCAGGTACGACGAGCGCGTCAGGGTCGGCCTCCCAGGCCGCCAGGTCGACCGAGGCGGGGTCCAGGTAGTTGAGGTTCGCTCTTGTCACGACGTCCTTCGGGGATGCCCGTGGCGAGGGTGACCCGCACCCGTTGACGCTCTCCGTGCACCGGGTCGTAGGTCCCCGCTCCGTAGAGGTGCGTGGAATGGGCGAGTTCGCCGCGGGGGTGATCTCGGTACTTGTCCCAGTTGGCCAGGAAGAAGTCGCGTGAGTGATAGCCGACCCCCTCCTGATCGGGGTGCATCGCAGCGATTTCAGTGATGTGGGGCGCGTAGAGCACGACCTCACCCCCGTCGGCCACGACAGGTTCGACCTTGTAGAAACCCTTGGCCCCCGTCCAGAGGTCTGCGTACCGTGGCGGCACGATCGACAGCACGCGGTCGACGGGCTGCAGGCAGATACTCGATGTGGGTCTCCGCCGCGATGTCCGCGGCTGCCGCCCAAGCCTGTTCGGGGGCGCCGAAGGAAAGCGAGTGGAGGCCTCCCGTGGCATGGTCGACCACCGCGCACAACGCATGCCGCTCGCCTGGGCACCAGACCTGCCGCCGCGTCGATCAGCGCACGGACCGGAGTGATGCCTCGGGTGCCGATGATCGTGCGGCTCGTGATCAGTGCGCCGAGCCAGTGCGTGACGTCGATGAGCTCCTGGCCCGACAGCCCGGGGAAGAGGTACTTGTTGCCCCCGGAGAACCCGACCACCTCGTGCGGGAGTACCGGGCCGATGATGATCGTCACGTCGCTCTCCAGGACCAACCGATTGATGCGGACGTCGACGATTTCGCTGAGCATCCCATTCGAGAGCTCGGACACGGTGTCCGCGTCCAGCGTGCCCACGTCGGCGAACGTGGTCTCGTCCCACCATTCATGGTTCACGACGGCGAAGTCGGACGGGCCGACCATCGCTCCTGATAGCGTCTTCGGTCATCGGCGCATGGGTCCCCAGAGCCACCACGGCCGTGCAGGACCGGACGCGCGGACCGACGGCCTCGGCCACCGCGGAGAGGAGCAACGGCAGGGGGCAGGTCCTCGTGGCGTCGGGGATGACGAGACAGAGAGAGCGGCCGTCGAGATCGATCTCCGCCATGCGTGACTCAATGAAATCGTCCACGTCCTGCGCGTCCAGAACGCCCTGGCGGTCTCCGATCGTGTGACTCATGGCCGCATCTCAAGGAGTCCCATTCCTTCTTGAAGCAGACGCGTCGAGAGCGTCGGCCACCGAGGCAACGAAGTGGTCGTCGAATCCGTCATCGAGTGCGAGGTGCACCAGGCCATCGAGGTCACCACTGGTCGCGGCCGATCCGCAATCGCGTGCTGGCTGGATCATCCACAGCCGGCGAGTTCTCGCCCCGCCGATGAGGCAGGCCGCTGGCCAACGCGACCCAGAAGGCGGCGACCGTCGCGAACCTCGTGGTGTCGAGTCCCGCTCGCCTACGGGTGGCCACGATCGACCCGAAACGTTGCGGCAGCTTGCGGGAGCCGTCGTCGCCGACCTTGGCGCAAGTGTGGCCGAGGCTCGGGTTCTCGAAGCGCGCCAAGGCCTCGGTCGCGAAGGATCTTCGGCTGCAAGGATGTCGGTAGGTCGGCGACCTCGAGGACATCGTCGACGAGCCTTCGGACGAAAACCGACACGATCGGGTGACGGGTCGCCTCGGCAATCGTGGTGCAACCGGCCAGAATCCCGCAATAGGCCAAGGCGGAATGCGGTCCGTTGAGCAGCCAGAGTTTCCGCTGCTCGAAGGGGACGATGTCTTCGACGATTTCGACGCCCACCTCGGAGAATGGGAGCAAGGAGTCCTCTTCGGTCATCACCCACGAGCAATGCCGCTCAGTGGTCACCGCGCCGAGGTCGACCAGGCCGAGCTGCTGGCTGATCCGCTCGATGTCCTGTTCCGTCGTCGCGGGCACCATCCGGTCGACGACGGAACAGGGAAAGCGGACCTCATCGGCGATCCATCCAGGGAGCGAGGGACTGAGGCGTTCCGCGATCTCGGTGACGCGGGCCGGAGAAGGGCTCCATTGCTCATAACGTTGTCGAGAGAGGCGAACAACGGGGCGTCCGCCCCGAGTCGCGGCAACGGGCCAGTGCCCGCGTCACCAGGGCCGAGAGCCGAGGAGGAGCGTTCCGGGTGCTCCAGGTCCTCCTCCGTAAGGTCGTATCCCTTCTCCGTGATGGTCAGGGTCACGAGGCGCGTGCTCGGGCGCGCCAGGGCCTCGAGGGCCGCCTCGGGTCCGGTCGATGCAGACGTAATGGAGCCGATGATGCGGGGTGGGGATTCCGTTCCCGGCTCGCGCTCAGCCACCGCGTAGTAGCAATCCTGTGGCGTTAGTTGATCGGCGACGGCGTTGCTGTGCAGCGACGTGGCGCGGATCAACGCCGACTGGCCCAGCCGAGACAGATCGTCTGCGTAGACGCCGAGATGGGCGCGAACGAAGGCACCGAGTCCAAGGTGCGCAATGCTTGCCGGCCCCGTTCTGTCGTAGGTCGGCACCGCCGCCGTCCGTGCCGGGCCAAGCGTGCGGGCGGAGAGCCGTGCTGCGATCTCGGTCGTCGCGGTCATGATCGAAGCTCGCGTTCCGACGTGTAACCTCGAAGGCCGTGGGGACCCCGAGACGCGTCACGATCCTCAACGTCGCAGCCCGCGCCAAGGTGCACCCGGCCACCGTGTCGCGTGCGTTGAGCCGTCCGGAGAAGGTTGCTCCCGCCACGCGCAGCGGGTCGAGCGTGCTGTGGAGCAGCTCGGATTTGTGCCGAACCGTGCCGCTCGGGTCATGAAGACGGGTCGGACGGGCAACATCGCGGTCATCGTCCCCGACATCACCAATCCGTACTTTGCCTCCATGGTTCGTGCCGTCGAGCGCACGGCCCGCGAGGCCGAGCTGCAGGTGCTGCTCGCGGATACGGGCGAACATCCGAAGGAAGAGGTCAAGGTCGCCCGGGCCTTCGCGCACGACGTCGACGGGTTCGTGGTCCTGTCTCCGAGACGCCTCCACCGTGAACTCGAAGCCCTCGGCTCCATGCCGGCGGTTTTCGTGCAACGTCCCGTGCGCGGTCATGCCTCGGTGCTGTTGCGGAGCGCACCGGCGGTTCACGAGGCGCTCATCCATCTCGCCGCCCTCGGGCATCGGGACCTCGTCTTTTTGGGTGGACCCTCGAGCTCATGGGCCGCAGCCGAGCGACGGGCGGCGGTCCGCAAGACCAGCGGCCCGGCAGGCATGCAGGTCAATGATCGACACGCCCGCCCCTACTTTCGAAGCTGCCGTCGACGCCGTGCCGCGGGTGCTGGGCAGCGGCACGACCGCTGTCATGGCGTTCAACGACCAGATGGCTCTGGGAGTGATTGCCGGTCTCGCTCGTCTCGGCATCTCCGTCCCGGGCGACGTCAGCGTGATCGGGTTCGACGACGTCCCCATGGCGGCCATGGTCGCGCCGCCCTTGACCACCATCCGACTGCCCACCGACGAGGCCGGCGCAGCCGCTGTGGAACTGTTCCAGGGCGAGGGGACGCCGACCACTGAGCTGTTCGGTACGTTCGTCCCCGAGAATCAACGGGCACAGTCACGAAGAAGCGAGCCAGCGCTCGCGCAAATGGTGCGCGGCGGCTTTCGGGCGGCGGTCGCGGGTAAACACCCCCTTCTTGTTGCCGTCGACGCGCATGAACGACGGCGGGGTGGCGAAGTCGGCAAAATTCCAGACCTGCTCCCCGACGACGGCGTCGACGCGGTCGAACACACGGTGATAGGTGTCGAGAAGGGCGGCTTGGTACTCCTCGCTCCAGACGACCGCATCGAGTGTGTGCAGCCCAGGCATCGCGTCGGCACCGTATTCGGTGACGATGATCGGCTTGCCGTGTTTTTCGACCCAGTCCAGCAGCTCGCGCTCGAGACCACGCTCGGCGGCGACCAGGTCTCCGGGCTCGATATACCACCCGTAGTACCGGTTGATCATGATCACGTCAGCCAATTCGCTTACCTTGCAGGCGTCAGGCTGGGCGAACATCATGTTGACGAATCCCACCGGCCGGGTGGGATCGGAGTTCCGGGCAAGGTCGAACAGCGGTTCGAAGTAGGTGCGCGCCTCATCGGTGTGGGATTCGGGCTCGTTGGCCAGGCTCCAGAGCACGACGCATGGGTGGTTCTTGTCGCGAGCGATCAGCTCCTCGATGGCTCCGGCGTGCGTGGCCTGGGTTGCGGCGCCAATCGTCTCCTCCGAGAAAGTCGTCTTGGGGCCGCCGAGAAAGAGGCCGCCTCCCACGCCGAGGTTCAGGCCGACCGCGGCAGTCTCGTCGATGACCACGATGCCGAGTCGGTCGGCCAGGTCGAGGACCTCCTCGGCGTAGGGGTAGTGGGAGGTCCGGAACGAGTTGGCCCCGAGCCAGCCGAAGGAGGGCGAAGTCGTGCACGGTCGATGCATCGTCGTGTCCGCGCCCGTGCACGTTGCAGGTCTTCGTGCATTCCGAACCCACGGAAATAGAACGGCTCGTCGTTGATCAGGAAACGGGATCCCTCGACCCGCACTGTTCGGATCCCCACCGGCAGCACGTAGCGGTCGATCAGGTCGTCTCCGTCCACCAGGTCAACGCGGAGCTCGTAGAGGTAGGCCTTTCCGGGCTGCCAGAGGTGGGGTGACGGGACTCGCAGTTCGCTCTTGGACCCAGTCGTCGCGGTGACCATGGCCCCCTCGGCGTCGAAAAGCTCGGCCACGATGGTCAAGTCCTCTTGCTCGTCGATGATCGTCGAGTATCTGACGATGCCGCTTCCCTCCTCCAGGTCGGTGACGACGGTGACGTCGGCGATGTGAGAGCGTTCGGTCGAGTAGAGCCAGACGCCCCGATTTAGGCCGGCGTAGTTGAAGAAGTCGTGGTACTGCCGCTGCCGTCGCTGACCGTCGGGCATCACTTCGACGACTCCTGGTGGGATCGAGTGCCAGGTCAGCTCGTTGTTCACGGCGACGGTGATGCGTACCTCGGTTCCGGGTTCGACGACGTCAGTGATGTCTGCTTCGAAGGGTGTGTAGCCCACCCTCGTGCGAAACGACGTGCCTGTCGCCGACCCATACGCTGGCCCGGTGGGTTGCGGCGTCGAACCGGAGGACGACCCGGCGGCCGTGCCAACCGCGGGGGACAGAAGACGGTCCGCTGGTACCACACGTCCCCGACGTGGTCGTGGACGGCCGGGTCGACGAGCAATGTCGTTGTAGCTGCTGGGGACGGGCATCGGGACCGCATTGACCAGCGGCCCCTGCCACCAGCCCTCTTCACGGCCGACACCGTGGGTGTCGACGGTGAAATCCCAGAGGCCGTCGAGGCGTTTCGTGCTCTCGTGTCGCATTATCCTGAGGTCGGAGCATTGTTCTCCCTTGATCGTTCGATGCCAGCCGGGCTGAGCCCGATTGTCGAGCGCTTCGACGATGCGGTTGGCGATCGTCTCCACGTCTTCGTGATCGGTGTCGATCACGAGTTCGGCGACCTCCTCGTAGAGCCCGGAGCGATCGTGGGCCATGTCGGTGAGCACGTCCAGGGGGTGCTCGCCCAGCAACGGACGATGGTCGTCGTGTCGCACCCGGCTCGAGAGTGTCGCCGGGTCGGTCCGGAGCCAGACGACGAATGCGTCGGCCAGGGCGTCCCGCACCGCCGGGTCGAGAACGACGCCGCCGGGGGCGGCCAGGACCACGTCCTGGATTCTCGCCAAGAGTGTCGAGCACGACCTTCGACTCCAGGTGACGGTAGGCGGGCTCACCGCCTTGCTCCCAGAGCTGGCGCACCGTCTTTCCGGTCTGCTCGGCAATGGCGACGTCGACATCGACGAAGGCCATGCCGGTGCGCGCCGCGACGACCGAGCCGACGGACGACTTTCCTGCTCCCATGAGGCCCACGAGGACGATCGCCGTCACTTGCGCAACGCGAAAGGCACGTCGGGCCAGCCCGTATGCCAGGTCAGATGCAATGTCCGCCGCGTCTGCTTCGTCCAGGCGGTGCTCGGCGACGAGGCCGGCCAGGAAGCCGGCGTTGACCCGCCGCGCCACGTCGTGCCTGGCCGGAATCGTCAGCAGGGACCGGGCGTCGTCGTTGAATCCCACCAGGTTGGAGAACCCGGCGGTCTCCACGACCTGGTCGTAGAACCGCCGCATGCCCTGTGGGCTGTCGTAGAACCACCACGGGGGCCCGAGCCGCAGGGCCGGGTAGTGGCCGGCCATGGGTGCCAGCTCACGCCCATAGGTCGTCTCGTCCAGGGTGTAGACGACGACAGTCAGGCTGGGCTCGTTGCCGAACCGGTCGAGCAGCGGCTTGAGCGAGGCGACGAAGTCGGCCGGCTTGGGCATGTCTGCGCCGATGTCGCGTCCGAAGCGGGCGGCGAGGAGCGGGTTGTGATCGCGCCAGGAACCGACGTGCAGTTGCAAGACCAGCCCGTCGTCCATGCTCATGGCGGCCATTTCGGTCAACATCTGGGCGCGGAACAACTCGGCGTCTCCGGGCTCAGCGTTGCCTCGTCAGGACGCGGGTGAAGAGGCGCTCCTTCTCGGACGGCATGGAGATCTGCGGTGGTCGGGGAGGGGTGCCCATGATCGGACGCCGTTGCGCCTGCCTCGATGAATTGCTGGCGCCGCAGTCGGAGCGCATCGAGGTAGCCGGGCCAGGTTGCGGTGTCGGTGCCCGTCAGTTCTCCCAGACGGCGAAGGTTGTCCCGGAAGTCGGTCCGCTCTGCATCGATCACGTCGTCCGGGCGGAAGGTCGGTACCGACGCGCCCTGGCCAATCGGACTGCCGGATCCGGGCGTGGGCATCGAGGTCGACGGACGCGCCGTCTGTCGTCGCCAAGAACTCGATCCCGAATCGCTCGTAGAGCGCGCGGGCGCGGAACTCGTTTTCGCAGAGTCGGCTCGTGACCTGCTCGTAGATGTCGTCGGAGGACTCCGCCCGTAGGGGCTCGGTAATCCCAAGTACCTCCGACAGGGTGTAGTCCAACCACAACCGGGATGGCGTGCCACGGAAGAGGTGGTAGTTCTCGGCCAGCCGACGCCAAATGAGGCGGCCGTCTGTCTCCGAGGGAGTGCCATCCAGGGCGACGACTCCCAGGGCCTCGAGCGGCGTACCCTGACTGTAGAGGAGCCGAAGAAGGTAGTGGTCCTTGGTCACCAGCTCGGTTGCCGGGTCGCCCAAGCCCGCATCATCGGCCAGGACGGAAGGGTCGCAGTGGCCATGAGGACTGATGATCGGGAGGGATCGTGTTCCCTTGTAGATGGTGCGTGCGACTCTGCGCACGTCTGGGTCAGATGGGAAGAGACGGTCTTCGTGCGTCACGATGATGCAAAGCTTTGCACAGCTCACCAGGATTCGCCACATTGTGCTGATCTAGGCCTATTTCTGTCCGCCAGCGATTGCGAAGGCGCCTCGAGGCTTTACAGTTGTAAAACCCCCGGGAACAGGGCTCGATGCAAAGCTTTGCAGCAGACGACCCGGGATGTGTCACACTTCGACAATTCTGAGACAGGCAGCGACCGGCCCTGGAGCGCGGTCCGGGGCAGCAGCGCAGCGGCGTACAGCCGCAAAGGGGAGGGCACACCATGTTGAAGCGGATTGGATTCGCCACCGGAACCGCGGCTGCGATGATCGTCGCCCTGCTGGCTCGGGACGACGACGATGGCGGCCGCCGGCCCCAATCAGGGTGTGACGTCGACCACCATCAAGGTTGGGATCCCCTACATCGACCTCTCTTCTCTCGCCTCACAGGGCGTGAAGCTCACCCAGGGGAGCTGGCCCGATGCCTACGGCGCCCTCATCGCCAATTTGAACGCCCACGGTGGCATCGACGGTCGAAAGATCGTGGCCTATTACGAGCCCGTGAACTTGGCCAACGGCACCGTGGGCGTGGACTCGGTCTGCACCACCTTGACGGAGGACGACTCAATCTTTGTCGCCTGTCGCCCTACGAACCGAACTGCTATCTCGTGAATCACGACACGCCGACGCATCAACGCCACCATCGAAGGCTCCATCACGGGACCGAGCGCAGCCAACTTCACGCTGACGGCTCCCGCCACGGCCTACGACCCGCTCCAGCTCTGCGGTCTTCAACAAGCTGGGCGACTTCAAGGGGAAGAAGGTCGGCGTCGTGGGTGGCGTGACGGCCGACCAGAGCCAAGTCACCGCGGACATCGCCACATTGAAGAAACTGCACGTGAACGTCGTCCAGTCCGCGGTCAATTCGGCGCCGGCCGGTGACCAGTCAGCGACCATCGCTCAGGACCAGGTCATCATCAATCGCTTCCAGAATGCCGGGGTGAACGAGGTCGTCGCCGTTGCCTCTGCATCATCGGGTTGGCCCGCTGGTCTGGCCGAGACCCAAGCGACCTACAACCCGCCGTGGATCGCGCTGGACTCTCGGCTCTATCGGGCACTCTCTCGGGCGGGCCCAGCGGGCAAACGCCGTTCCTCAAGACGCTGACGACGTCCACGGGGACGGTCACGAGTCTGCAGGAGTTCAGCGAACCCGCCGTTCAGAAGTGCATCAGCATCATCAAAAAGGCGTATCCCACTGACGAGATCGCCACCCCCAGCGCGACGTCCAACAGCCAGGATCACAGCATGGGTCGCGCCGAGTCCGCATGCCAGAACGTCGCCATGTTCGCCGCGATTGCCAAGGCGGCCGGGAAAACCTGACCGTCGCCAGCTTCACCAAGGCGGGGTATGGGCTCCGGAACGTCACCGTTCCCCGGATCGGGTGGCCCGGTCTCGTTCGGACCCGGACAGGCCTACGCCATCGGACCAGTCTTTGTCGGCAAGTACGACGCCGCCACGAACCAGCTGGTCTTCTCGACCAAGTCGGCCATCTCGTAGGGGTTGGGTCGTCTGAGCCGAGTCCGGTGTCAGGCGGCCGTCGATCGGGCACGTGCCGTTAGCGGTAACAAGGGCGTAGAGTGCCCCCCGTGCAGGGTCGGAATGGGAAGGTCGCAGGTCCGGTGAGGACGAGGTCGGAGTTCGGGTGAGTGCCACGCTGGATCCCGATTCGGTGGCCGTCCGCGCCGGCGGGTGGCGGAAGTCCCACGGACCTGGCCCGCTTCGTGGCGGACACCGCCCAGGAGCGTCAGGCGTCGTCGAAAAAGCCCGAAGAGTTCCTGCTGCCCGAGGATCTCCTGCCGGGGACTCGCGAGGAGCGCGTCTCGTTGCGCCAGGGCCTGCGCAATTCGGGCTACGCCACCTTCGTCACCCTGGCCCTCATCGTCACCCTCGACAACCTGCAGAGCGCAGGGCTCAGTGTCCTCGCTCCGAACATCCAGTCGTCCTTCCACGTCAGCTCGGGCGTGATCGTGTTCGTCGCCGGCATTTCAGGAGGCTTCCTCGTGATCGGCATCGTGCCGATGGGGTGGATGGCCGATCGCTTCCGCCGGGCGCCCATCATCGGCTGGGCCACCCTCTTCTTCGGCGTCATGGTGTTCCTCTCGGGGCTGGCCACGAACATTCTGTCGTTCTTCCTCGCCCGCTTCGGCGTCGGGGTCACTCAGGCCTCCGCCTACTCGGTCAACGGCACGCTGCTGGCCGACACCTATCCGATCAGCCTCCGTGGCCGGATCTTTTCGGCCATGGGAATGGCAACGGGGATCGCCACGGCGCTGAGTCCGGTGTTGGTGGGTACCATCGCCACCGTCGTCGGGGGGCCGAACGGCTGGCGCTGGGCGTTCTACATCCTGGCCGTCCCGGTCATCGTGGTCGCCATCATCGCCTTCCGCCTTCGTGAGCCCCCCCGAGGCCAGCACGAGAAGCTCGACGTGCTGGGCGAGGTGATCGAAGACACGAAGCCGATCCCACCCTCCCTCGAGGCCGCGTGGGTCCGCATCATGAGGATCCGTACCCTGCGCATGGTCCTCGTCGGATTCACCGCCATGGGTTTCGCCCTCTTCACCGCTCCCGTCCTCGGCAACCTGTTCTTGAAGCAGCAGTTCGGACTCGATGCCTTCAAGCGCGGCCTGATCGGAACCTTCGCGAGTCTGGGCGTCCTCGTCGCGCTGCCGTTCGTGGGTCGCTACTACGACGGCCTCTATCGCCGTGACCCCGCCAAGGCCCTGGCCCTCATCGGCAAGATCATCCTGCCGGTCGCCGTGATCGTGCCGATTCAGTACTTCATGCCCAACGCCGTGCTGTGGGCCTGCTTCTCGGTCCTGGCCACCACGCTCTCCATGTGTGCGTTCTCAATGGTCGGACCGGTCCTCACTTCGGTCGCCCCGTACCACTTGCGTGGGATCACCGGCGCTGTCGGTTCCATCTACCTCTTCTTCATCGGGGCCACCGGCGGGGCCATCCTTTCGGCCGGCCTCGACTCTGCCTTCGGTCCCCGGGCCGCTGTGATCATTCTCATGGTCCCGACCACCATCATCGGCGGGATCATGATCATCCGGGGCTCGCACTTCATCCGCAACGACCTCTCCCTGATCGTCCTCGAGCTCCAAGAAGAGCAGGAGGAGCACCAGCGCCAGGCGGACAACCCCGACGCGATTCCGGCCCTTCAGCTCAACAACGTCGACTTCAGCTACGGGCACGTCCAGGTCCTCTTCGGCGTGAGCTTCGAGGTCAAACGAGGCGAGGTGCTCGCCTTGCTTGGCACCAACGGGGCGGGCAAGTCGACCGCGCTGCGGGTCGCCGCCGGCCTGGCCACGGCGGACCGGGGGGTCGTGCGCCTGAAAGGCCGGGCAATCACCTACGCCACTCCGGAGCAGCGTTCCAAACTCGGCATCCACCTCTTGCCCGGTGGCCACGGTGTCTTCGGCGAGATGACGGTCAGAGAGAACCTCGAGATGGGCGGTTTCGTCTACCGGGGCGATCAAGCCGACTTGGAGCGGCGCATCGAGCGCATGTTCTCCCTCTTCCCAGCCTTGGAAGCGGCCAAGGGGCGTCGAGCCGACACCATGTCCGGGGGCCAGCAGCAAATGCTCGCGCTCGCCATCGCGTTGCTGCACGACCCCGAAGTGCTCATGATCGACGAGCTCTCGCTCGGGCTGGCGCCCGTCGTCGTCCAGGAGCTCATCACAGTTGTCGAGCGCCTGAAGAGCGAGGGCGTCACCATGATCATCGTGGAGCAGTCGCTGAACGTCGCGGCGGCCATCGCCGACCGGGCGGTCTTCCTCGAGAAGGGACAGGTCCGGTTCGAGGGCGCCATCGCCGACCTCATGGCGAATGACGACCTGGCTCGGGCCGTGTTCCTGGGCGGTGAGGTACCCGCCTGATGCTGGCCGTTTCCTGGATCAATTCCCAAATCGTCTGGGATGGTCTCATCCAGGGTCTCGCCATCGCGCTGATCGCCGTCGGCGTGGTGCTCGTCTACCGAGCGACCAGGATCATCAACTTTGCCGTGGGCAACATGGGCGTGATCGGTGCGGCCCTCCTGGCCCTCCTCGTCGTGCAGTATCACGTCCCGTTCTGGATAGCGCTTGTCATCGCGCTCATCGCCGGACTGGCGTTCGGTGCAGTGATCGAAATGACAGTGATTCGCCGGCTTCGCAACGCCCCTCGTGTCGTGGTCCTGGTCGCCACCATCGGCATCGGTGGCGTGGCGCAGGTCATCGCCTTCAAGATTCCTCAGCCGTCGGACGCCAGCGCTCACTACCCGGCCGCCTTCGGGTCGAGCACGTGGACGATCGCCGGCGTCAACGTGCGCGGCGCCGACCTCGCCGTACTGGTCCTGGTCCCAGTCGCCGTGGTGGCTCTCATCTGGTTCCTCGATCACACCATGATCGGCAAGACCGTCAAGGCGAGCGCCGCCAACCCCTCACTGGCCCGTCTGTCGTCGATCTCGCCCAAATTGGTCTCCACGATGGTGTGGTCTCTCGCCGCGGTGCTCTCGACCCTCTCGGTCGTCCTCTTCGCCGGCGAGTCGTCGACGGCGGCCGGGCTGTCCAACCTCGGCCCCGAGACCCTCGCCTACGGCCTCGCCGCAGCGGTCATAGCGGGACTGCGCTCCTTCCGCATCGCGGTCCTGGCCTCCGTGGCGATCGCGATCGTGCAGAGTGTCCTCTCGTACAACTTCTTGGCGACGCCGGGCATCACCGACCTGTTGCTGTTCATCGCCGTGTTCGTGGCGGTCATCTTCGCCAAGCGGGAAGGGGAGGATTCCGGCGTCTTTGCCTTCTCGCCGCGCACACGCCCGATCCCCGCTCGCCTGCGCTCCATCTGGTGGGCCCGCAACATCGACAAGGGTGGGATCTTGCTGCTCGGCGCCATCGCCGTCGTGCTCCCCCTGGTCAGGAGCGAGCCCTCGAGCCAACAGCTCTTCACCGCTGTCCTGGGCTTCGCCATCTGTGCGTCGTCGCTGACGATCCTGACCGGCTGGCTCGGGCAGTTGTCCCTGGGGCAGATGGCCTTCGCGGGGCTGGCGGCGCTCTTCGCAGCGCGCCTGGTCACCGATGGCGTCCCCTTCTGGTTCGCCATCCTGGCCACGGCGGCCGCCTCCGGTCTGCTCGCCCTCGGAGTGGGTATCGGGTCGCTGCGCGTGCGCGGCCTGTACCTGGCCGTCGTCACCTTCGTCCTCGCCCTGACCGCCGAGCAGTACTTCTATTACCTGCCCTTCTTCTCCGGGGAATCGCCCGATGGCGCCAACGTGCCGTTCGTCCCGGGCAAGCTGGGGTTCCTCAATTTCCCGGGGCAGAAGCCCTACTACTACGTCGTCCTCGTCGTGCTGGCGCTCGTGGTGGCGATGCTCAGCCGGTTGCGCGACAGCGGCGCCGGCCGCACCATCAGGGCCCTGCGGGACAACGAGGTGGCCGCCACCGCGTACGGGGTGCGGCCCGTGCGCCTGAAGCTCCAGACCTTCGCCATTTCGGGTGGTCTCGCCGGCCTGGGTGGGGCGCTGCTGGCCGGCGCCTACGCCAACATTGCGTTCACCCAGGACTTCTTCTTGGTGAACGACTCCCTCAACCTGGTGGCCATGGTCGTGATCGGAGGCATGGGGTCGGTCTCGGGCGCCATCATCGGCGCCATCGTGGTGATCGGGATCCCCTCCCTCGCTCCGAACAACGCATTGCTCGGGCTGCTGAGTTCGAGTCTCGGGCTTTTGATCGTCTTGCTGTACTTCCCCCGTGGCCTGAACCAGCTGACCTTGGGGGTCCGTGACGCGATCTTGTCCTGGGCCGACAAGAGGGTGAAGGAGCAGCCGGTGGCGGAACGACCCAAGGCCGCCGACGTCGTTCGCAAGCACCGCGGAGCCGACGTCCATGCGGCCGTGTCCGGCCCGGTGCTCGAGGTGAGCGGCCTCAGCGTCCGCTTCGGTGGCGTGCAGGCGGTGGACGGGGTATCCCTCAACGTCCAGAGCGGGGAGATCGTGGGCCTGATCGGTGCCAACGGGGCGGGCAAGTCCACGCTGATGAATGCCATCGGGGGATTCGTCCCTTCCACGGGATCGGTGACTCTGCTGGGCAGCGAAGTGTCAGGCAGGCCCCCCGGGTACCGCGCCACCCTGGGTCTGGGGCGTACCTTCCAGTCCGCGACCCTGTTCCCCGAGTTGACGGTCACCGAGACGTTGCTGGTGGCCGTCGAAGCGAAGGCTGTGTCGAGCCTCCTTCCCAGTGCCTTCGGGCTGCCGAAAGCGAGGCGTCATAGTAAGGCTGCAAAGGCCGAGGTGTCCGAGCTGGTCGATTTTCTGGGCCTCGGCCGGTATCAGGACCACTACATCTCGGACCTGTCGACGGGGACACGCCGTATCGTCGAACTCGCCGGCCTGCTTGCTCTCGATGCCAAGGTGCTCTGCCTCGATGAGCCCACGGCGGGACTGGCGCAACGTGAGACAGAGGCGTTCGGGCCGCTGATCGTTGCCATCCGCGAGGAGCTCTCGGCCTCGGTGCTCCTGATCGAGCACGACATGCCCCTCATCATGGGTATGTCCGGGCGCGTGTACTGCCTCGAGACCGGGCGCATCATCGCCGAGGGGACACCACAGGAACTCCGCGATGACCCCAAGGTCATTGCCAGCTATCTGGGTACCGACGAGAGGGCCATCGCTCGGAGCGGTGACGCCGCGTCGATGCCGTTGGACCAGGGGCTGACTTCAGCACCGGTACCGGGAGAGCAACTCACCGAGGTTCCAGGAGCGAATCCACACGCGCCAACAGGGTGATGCATCAGTTCTCGGCCACACTTCCGAAGGGGCGATCGGCATGTGACGTCCAGCTACGGATCTGCGGCTACGGATCCGGCATCGTCGGGAGCCTCGCCGACCAAAGGCCACGTGGGCTTTAGTCGGGGGGTGACCCTCCGGGCAAGGTGAGGGCAGAACCGGCGGAGTCATGCTCATAGCGAGCGAGCAACCCTTCGATGAGCTGGCGGGTGGCATCATGTCCAGCCGTCATGCCCAGGAGCTGTTCCATGCCCATCACCTGCGACAGGCTGGTCATGGTGACGATCATCACTTCGGGCGGGTAGGCGCGGGAGTCGATGCCGTAGCGCTCGAAGATCCGATTGAGCGCCTCAGTCTGCAGTCGGCGGAACTGCTCGCCATAGGACGCCAGCTCCGCCCGGATGGCCTTGCGGTGATTGGCCAGCGCCGCGAATTCGATTGTCAGCGCGCTGGCGGCCGGGTCGTTGCTGAGCTCCCACAGCGCCCGTAGCGGGTACGGCGAGGCCAGCGCTTCGGCCTGGCGCTCGAGGTTCTGCTCCGCCCCCCGCCGGACGAGCGCCAGGAAGAGATCGTCCATCGTGCGGAAGTAGTAGTGGACGAGTTGGGGCTTGAGGCCGGCCCGCGCCGCCACCCGGCGGGAGGTGGCCGCGGCGTAGCCCTCCTCGAGCAAGACCTGCTGGGCGGCATCGAGGAGGGCGGTACGGGTGGCCGAAGTCTCGGTTCCGATGCGGCGGGTCGATGTCATGGGGTCAGTTCCAGCTGCTGTGCGATTGCACAGCATACCGCAGCGTGCTAAGCAGTCGCACAGCATTTGCGGCATCAGCCCGGCGCGGGCGTGATCGGAGGCACATGGTCAACTACGACGAGGTCGACTTCTTCAGCGACGAATCGCTGCTCGAAGACCCCTACCCGTATTTCGATCATCTGCGCTCGAAGTGTCCGGTGACGCCGACAGCGACGCACGGCGTGGTGGCGGTGTCGGGGTACGAAGAGGCGGCCGAGATCTATCTCGACACGGCGACCTTCTCCTCGTGCAACTCGGTCATCGGCCCGTTCGCCGCCTTCCCCGTCCCGCTCGAGGGTGACGACGTCGGCGACATCATCGACGCCCACCGGGACCAGCTCCCGATGAACGAACACATGGTCACCATGGACGCGCCCATGCACACGCAGGAGCGGGCCCTGATCATGCGCCTGCTGACGCCCAAGCGCCTGAAGGAGAACGAGGCGTTCATGTGGCGGATGGCCGACCGGCAGATCGACGAGTTCGTCGGCGCCGGCCACTGCGAGTTCATCAGTGCGTACTCCCAGCCCTTCGCCATGCTGGCCGTGGCCGACGTGCTCGGCGTGCCCGAGGAGGACCACCGGCGCTTTCGCGAGGGCTTCGGGTTGCTGAGTGCGCCGCCGGGGGAGATCGGAGGCGGCGTGACGGGCGTGCACCCCGAGGGCAGCGAGCTCAACGCGCTGTCGTGGCTCGACGACACCTTCGCCGAGTACATCGAGGACCGCCGGCGCAGCCCACGCAAGGATGTGCTGACGGATCTGGCGCTGGGCACCTACCCGGACGGGTCGGTGCCCGATGTCGCCTCGGTCGTGCGCACGGCGACCTTCCTCTTCGCCGCCGGCCAGGAGACGACGGCCCGTCTACTCGCCGTCGCGTTGAAGTACCTGAGCGAGTACCCCGAATTGCAGGACGAGCTGCGGGCGCACAGCGACCGCATCCCCGGCTTCATTGAGGAGGCGCTCCGCATCGAGAGCCCGGTGAAGGCGGACTTCCGGTTGGCCCGGCGCAACACCACAGTGGCCGGGGTGGACATCGCGGCCGGGACCCCCGTCATGGTGTTGAACGGCGCGGCCAACCGCGACCCCCGGCTGTTCGAGGCTCCGGCGGAATTCCGGGCCGACCGGCCCAACGCCAAGTCGCATCTCGCGTTCGGGCGCGGTCCCCACTCGTGCCCGGGCGGTCCGCTGGCGCGCGTGGAGGGAAGGGTCAGCGTGGAGCGGATTTTGGATCGCATGCGGAACATCCGGCTTGTCCGAGGAGCACCACGGGCCTCCCGGAAATCGTCGGTTCAACTATGAACCGACGTGGGTGCTGCGCGGCCTGCACAAGCTGTACATCGAGTTCACGCCGGCCGAGGAGGCATCATGAGCGCACGGGTGGCCGTGGTGACGGGCGCGGCGTCGGGCATCGGACTGGGCGTGGCCCGCCGGTTGGCGAGCGACGGTCACGCGGTGGCGCTGCTGGACCTCGACGGCGCCGCCGCGCAGGCGGCAGCGGCCGAGCTGTCTGCCGGAGGGTCGACGGCCGCCGGCTTCGGCGTCGACGTCGCCGACCGGGCCGGGCTCGAGCAGGCGTACGCGGCGGTGCGCAAGGACCTGGGTCCGATCACGATCGTGGTCACCAGCGCCGGCATGGAGGCGTTCGACCCCGTGACCGACATCTCGGCCGAGCGCTGGGACCGGGTCATCGCAGTCAACCTGACCGGCACCTTCGTCTCCATGCAGCTGGCCGTGCCGGACATGATCGAGGCGCAGTGGGGCCGCATCGTCACCATCTCCTCGTCGAGCGCCCAGTCGGGTGCTCCCAACATGGCTCACTACGTGGCCTCGAAGGGCGGCGTCATCGGGCTGACCAAGGCCTTCGCCCGCGAGCTGGCTGGTCATGGGATCACGGTCAACACGATCCCGCCGACCATCGTGGACACGCCGATGGCCCGAAAGGGGGAGGAGGAGGGCCACGTCCCGAGCGTGGAGATCATGGCGAAGATGGTCCCGCTCAAGCGGGCGGGCACGCCTGACGACATCGCCGGGGCCTGTTCGTACCTGTGCTCGGAGGACGGCGCCTATGTCACGGGCCAGATCATCGGGGTCAACGGCGGGATGTACATCTGATTCTGAGGGCGCAGCGGCCGTGCCGTAATGTTGGCCTGTTCTGCCTGACCGTTCGAACCCGGAGGAATGCTGATGCGAGTCGTCGTCGATTTCGACCTGTGCGAGAGCAATGCCCTGTGCATGGGCATCATTCCCGAGGTCTTCGAGGTGCGCGACGACGACTTCCTCTACGTGCTGAACGAGAACCCACCCGAGGAGATGCGCGAGCGGCTCATGGAGGCCGTGCGTGCCTGTCCGAAGAACGCCATTTCTATAGAGGACTAGCGCCGCCTCGGGGTACCGAAATTCGGCGTCTACGCGCCTCGGTAATCCGCACCTGGGTTTCGAGCTGCGTAGGGGAACGCCCGAAGACAGCACGGAACGTCGCTGTCGGTCTGGTCGGGCCTTTCTCAGCTGGTCAGGCCCAGCCGGGAAACGATCCCCGCGACCTCGTCGAAGATGGAGCCCGGGATGGTGAACGGCTCGGTCGCCGTGACCTCGGCGAGGTGGGCGGCCACGTCTTCAGCGGTCGGCGGCTTGCCACGCTCAGCCAGCCACCCCTCGGCCAGGCCCACGAAGACGCGGGCGAAGCGGCCGGCGCAGGCCGAGTAGTTGTGGTGGCTGACGTCGCAGGCCTTGCTGGAGAGGTAGGTGACGATGGGCACGACCCACTGCGGATCGATGGCATGCAGGAACTCGGAGTCCTCGGGGAGCTCGCCGATCGTCTCGGTTACCATGCGCGAGTAGCCGAACGGCAGCATCGTGTTGGCCAGGATCCCGTGCTCCGCACCCTCGATGGCGATGACATTGTTCAACCCCACCAGCGCGGCTTTGGCGGCGGCGTAGTGGGCCGAGTTGGGCTGCCCGAAGAGGCCGGCCGATGAGGCGATGAACACGAAGCGGCCGTAGCCCTGAGCCTTCATCACCCGGTAGGCCGGCTGGCTGAGGAAGAAGCCCCCGTCGACGTGGACGTTCAACATGCGGCGCCAGTCGTCCACTTCGAGTTCGTCGAAGGGCGCGGTATGGAAGATCCCGGCATTGCTCACCACGGCATCGAGTCGGCCGTACGTGTTCAGCGCACTCTGCACAATGGCGTGGCCACCCTCGGGCGTGGCCACCGAGTCATGGGAGGCTACGGCAACACCGCCCGCCACCTCGATCTCCTCGACCACTTGGTTGGCGACGCTCTCGTCGGCCCCGTGGCCGTGCATGGTCCCTCCAAGATCGTTGACCACGACCGAGGCACCCCGTGCGGCGAGGTCCAGGGCGTACAGGCGCCCGAGCCCACGACCGGCTCCGGTGACGATGACCACCTGCTCGTCGAAGTCGATCACAGTGAGGCCTTGCTCAACGGTCCGGCCGGGTCAGCTGGCCGGCGACAAGGTGCTGGCCAGGCTGAGCACGCTGACGGTGTCGGTGCCCGTCTTCTTGAGACGGGCCGAGGAGCGGTAGCCCAGGTCGACGTCGGTGGCCTGGGCCCGCAGGGCGCCGACGGTGGCCACGCTCTTCGGCACATGTGCGAACGCGTCGAAGGAGAAGACTCGCAGAGCGTTTTCGTGCGTGATCTTCGCCACCTCGTCGGTCGGCACGCCGACGAGGTACTCGGCCAGCACCTCGGGGGACTCGGGCCAGACCGAGTCGGAGTGGGGGTAGTCGCACTCCCAGGTGATCATGTCGACGTTGAGCTTGTCCCGGACCTCAATCCCGAAGGCGTCGTCGATGAAGCAGGTCACGATCCGCTCCGAGAAGACCTCGCTGGGCAACTTGTCACCGAAGTTCTGGTGGGTCCAGGCCCGGTGGTGCTTGTAGACGTTGTCCACCCGCTCGAGGAAGTAGGGGATCCATCCGATGCCCCCCTCGCTGAGCGCGAACGTGATGTCGGGGAACTTCCGCAGCACCGGGGACCACAGCAGATCGGCCGCCGCCTGGACGATGTTGATCGGCTGCAGCGTGATGAGCGTGTCGATGGGTGCCTCGATGGACGTCACCACAACCTGCGACGACGACCCGATGTGCAGGCAGACGACGGTGTTCTCCTCGCTGCACGCGGTCCAGAACGGGTCCCAGTGGTCATTGTGCAGGGACGGGTAGCCGAGTTTCTCGGGGTTCTCCGAGAAGGTGACGGCGTGGCAGCCCTTCTTCGCCATGCGGTGGACCTCGTCCGCCATCAGCTCAACGTCCCAGATCGGCGGGAGCGCGAGGGGGATCATGCGGCCCGGGTAGGTCCCGCACCAGGTGTCCACGTGCCAGTCGTTGTAGGCGCGGAGCACGGCGATGGCCAGGTCCTTGTCGGTGGCCCGGGCGAAGTACTGGCCGCAGAACTGCGGGTAGGACGGGAAGTTCAGCGAGGCGAGCACGCCGTTCGCGTTCATGTCCCGGATCCGCTCGTGAATGTCGTAGCAGCCGGGACGCATCTCGCTGAAGTCGGGTCGGTTCGATCCCGTACTCGTCGGGGGGCCGGCCCGCCACGGCGTTCAGCCCGACGTTGGTGGCCTCCTGCCCCTCGAAGACCCAGGCGTCGGTGCCGTCGTCCTTGACGATCACCTTCGGCGCCTGGTCCTTGTACTTGGCCGGGATGTGACCCTCGAACATGTCCTTCGGCTCGACGACGTGGTCGTCGACGGAGACGAGGATGAGGTCGTCAATGTGCATGGTCTGCTCCGTTTCTCGGGTCATACGAAGTGGCATCCGGGAGGAGTTGGGTGGGGGAGCGGAAGACCTGGCCCCGGATGTGGGGATCGTCCGCCGCCGGATCGAGGCGTAGGTTGGGCAGGCGGTCGAGCAGGGATCCAGTGCGACGCGCATCTCGATCCGGGCCAGGTGCACGCCGAGGCACATGTGGGGCCCGTGGCCGAAGGAGATGTGCGGCTTCGGGTCGCTCCGGAAGATGTCGAACTCGTCCGGGTCGTCGTGGCGGTTCTCGTCCCGGTTGGCGGCGGCCAGCATCAGCATGACCGTCGACCCGGCTTCGATGGGCACGCCGCCGATTTCGGTGTCCTTGGTGGCCAGGCGGGTGATGTTGAGCAGCGGCGTCTCGAGGCGGAGCGCCTCCTCAATCGCTTGGGGGATGAGGCGGCGGTCGGCCGCGGACGGCGTCGAGCTGGTCCGGGTGGGAGAGCAGCGAGAAGAGCAGGTTCCCCGTGGCGCGGTAAGGTCGTCTCGACCCCGGCGGGCAGCAGGAGGCGGAGGAACGAGAAGATCTCCTCGTCGCTCAGGTGCTCGCCGTCCAGCTCGGCCTGGGCCAGGTCACTGATCAGGTCCTGGGCCGGCGTCTGGCGCCGTTCGCTCCAGGATGTCGGCGATGTACTCCTTCACTTCCTGCGACGCGGCGATCGCCTCCTCCGGCTTGCTGAGGAAGCTGAGGATGGCGATGGACCAGCGTTGGAACTGCTTGTAGTCCTGCCGTGGCAGGCCGAGGAGGCCGGCGATGATCTGGGTCGGGTACGGGAACGTGAACTCGCGCACCAACTCGGCGTGACCGCGATCGACGAATCGGTCGATGAGGTCATTGGCGACCTTGGCGACCAGGTCGGTCTCCCACGTGGCGAGCACCTTCTGGCGGAACGCGGTGGCCACCAGTGCCCGGTAGCGGCGGTGCTGCGGGTCGTCCATGCCCAGCATGATGTGCTCGCCCATGACCGGTCCCATGATCAGGTCGATGATGTGTGCCGAGGAGAAGGTCTCGCCGTCTCGGAGCACGGCGGCGATGTCGTCGTGGCGGTAGATGAAGTAGACCGGATGCGCGTCGTCGTGTGGCATCAAGGAGGCGTCGAGGGTCTGGATCGGGGTGTCGCGACGAGCCTGGGCCAGCTCGGGGTAGGGATCCCGGGCGTCGCCGGCCACGGCGTCGTCGAACAGGCCGAACTCGTCGTTTTCGGCGTCGGCGCCCTCCTGAGGTCGACTGCGGCTCCTGTGTCTGGACCTTTGCCTGCCAATTTCACGACCTTCCGGCGATAACCTAATATTTGTTCACACGGAAGGTACTGCGGGTTTCGCGGTCCCGTCAACCTGCGCCCGGTGGCCCGTCGGGGCAGAGCAACTGTAACGTCGCCGTCCCCGAGGGGGAGGTCAGAAAGGGGTGTTCATGAGCGTGCTCGTTGACCTCGGCGGTCGGCGCGTCCTCGTGACCGGCGCATCGAGCGGGATCGGGGCGGCCACCTGCCGGTCGATCGTCGCCCAGGGCGGATCGGTCGCCATGCTGGCCCGGCGCAAGGAGCGCCTCGACGCGCTGGCCGAGGAACTCGGGCGACCGTGCGGTCGCGGTGGCCTGCGACGTGACCGACCTCGACACGCTGGACGAGAGGGTCGCCGACGCGGCTCGCCAGCTCGGCGGCCTCGACGGTGTGGTCTCCGTGGCGGGGGCGATGATGACCGGGACGGTGGCGACCGGGACCCCGCAGCGATGGCGTGAGCTCATCGAACTGAACCTGCTCGGTCCGCTGGCGACGGTCCGCTACGCCTTGCCCCACTTCTCGAGCGCGGGCCGGCGCGACGTCATCCTGGTGGGATCGACCGGTGCCTTGACGCCCATGTCCGGCGTCGGCATCTACGCCGCCTCGAAGCGCGGTCTAGAGGCGGCCTTCGATACGTTGCGCATCGAACTGGCACCCCAGGGCATCAACGTCAGTCTCGTCATGCCCGGGATGTTCGACACCGAGGGCCTCACCATGGAGGGACTCATCATGGACGGCGACATCCCACCGACCGACACCCCGTTCTTCGTCGAGGGGGGCGTGCCGGCCGCACCCGAAGAGTTGGCCGACTGCATCACGTTCGTCATGAGCCGGCCGGACGGGATCTGCATCCACGAGATCGTGGTGCGCCCGAGCGGTCAGCTGAATCCCTGAACGTCTGGCGAGGTCAGCCGTGTGCCGTGCTGCAGGGGCCTCCGCCAACGGGCGGGCTGACGTCCGGACGACCTGATTGCGCCATCTCCCAGCCGCTCCAGATTCCCACGGAGTACGGCCCGGTTGCTCCCGCTTTCTCGTAGAAGCCCTGTGGGTCATAGACCTTCGCTTCGGGGTAGGGCCACGGGCAGGCGACGGAGGTGGCCACGCCGGTGTCCTTGATGATGGCGAACCCGCCGCCGTAGAGGAAGAAGTAGCAAGCGTTGAGGACCAGGGCCATGACGACGAAGGTGCCGAGCGCCGGACGCCCGCGGAACGACCGCACCCGTTGGGCCAGTTTCTCCGCCACGGTCTTGCCGGTGTCGTCGCGGTAGAGGAGCACGCCGGCGGGGATCATGACGGCGGTCACGAGTGACGACTCCCAAATGAGGGGGAACTGGTACTGCTTGCCGACGAAGACGGACCCGAACGGGATCACCTGCGAGTAGGTGTACATCCCGGTCCGGATGAGGATGATCTCCTGGATGGCGTCGTAGACGAAGCCGATCGGGTAGATCAGCAGGGCCAGGGTGACGAGCGGATGGCGCCAGACAAAGGACGTGACCGGCTTTCGCTGCTGGATGCGCTGGAGGACCCAGATGCCGATCAATCCGGGGACCAGGTAGAACATGACGTAGCCGATCACGACGAAGGGTTCGACCGTCGGCGAGAGCGAGACCAGCGGCCAGGACTCGGGCCAGTGCCACAGCTGCGGGTTGTACACCGCGTACGGGGACCAGTTCATGATCGGGTCCTGCCAGACGCAGCGTGGTGCACACGATCGCCATGAGCAGGACCGGGTGCTCTCGGATGCCGCCGCCAGAGCACGACGAAGACCACGACGATCAGCGCCATGGAGATGATCGGTGCTGACCTGCAGGAAGCCCAACCAGTGGGTCCAGCCGAACAATGGCCTGACCGGACGTGGCGCGCCCTGCACGGCAGCGTTCTTGATGCGTGCGACGACGGCGCCACGGCGGGCATTGTGCGCGATGAAGATGAGCAGCAGGGCCACCGCGCAGCCGATCAGGCCCCAGGCGATGCCCGAGCGGGTCGACCTCGTTGCCGTCCGTCGCGGCAGATGGTTCGTCGGTAGTGACTCGTTCCGCTCGCTCCAGCTGTGTCGTCACCGCTCAGACTTGCCCGAAGCGGCCGACGAGGTGCGACGAGCCGAACTCCTCATCCAGCTGGCGCGCCACGAGATAGCCGGCGCCCATCCAGCCTCGGCGCGTCCACTTACCGAAGGAAAGCCGGGTCCCGGGAGCACCGGAGGCGGCGGGGACCATCTTCACCCGCTCGAGGGCCTCCTTCACCCCACGCGGGAGTGAGGGGATGTGCGTCCGCCAGGGCGAGCAGCAAAATGGTCGCGATGTCGCGGTTGACCACGGGCACGCAGTACTCCGGCCGACGCCCATAGGCCGCGTTGTACTCGTCGAGGAAGGCCTGCCCGACCGGGTTCGACTCGTCGTACTGGTCCAGCCCCGTGCAGCCCCGGATGGCGTCCCACATCAGTTGGTTGATCCAGGCGTTCTGGAACGCCGTGCCCATGTATCGAGGAGGATTCCAGTTCATTTCCGCCAGCGTCGGGTTGACGAAGACGATGCCGAAACCGAAGCCGCAGTGCACGATCGCCTCGGCTTTGGCCTCGTGCAGGTTGCGCACGGACGTGCTGATGTCCTGGGCCGTCTGGGGGACCCATTCTTCGGCCACGATCCGTATGCTCGCGGTCGGCACACGCCTTGCGGAAGTTGCGCACGTAGGAGTCACCGACCAGGGACCGCTCGATCAGGAGCCCGACCTCGCGGTGGCCGTCCTTGACGAGCAGGTCGGCCCAGAAGATGGGCTCGTCGGTCATCGACCCCATGGACAGGGCGAACGTCCACTCGCCCAGCCACTCCTCGGTGCCCGTCACGCTGATGGCCGGCACACGAAAGCGCTCCTCGATCGCCTCGCGGGTCGGCACGCAGTTGTCGGTGATGGCCGGGCCGAAGACGACGAGGCAGCCCTCGTCGACCAGCTCGCCGTAGGCATCGATCACGGCTTTGATGGTGCCCTTGGGCAGGCCTTCGACCTCGCGGAACACGATCTCCACCGGGCGGTCGAGCATCCCCTGCTCGAGGCCCTGCTTGAAGACGAGCTCGAAGGGGAGCACCAGGTCGTCGCGAGACTCCTGGGGATAGCCCTCAGGGAGCTTGAAGTCGAACAGGTACCCGATCTTGATCGGCTCGGCGGTACTTTCGTAGGACACGCGCCCCCCTTGTCGAGCAACCACGGCCCCGCAGCCCCGGCGCTAACCTGACATTTGTTCCGACCTTAGCGACCAGGCCCACCAGCGTCAATCGTCCGGCCCGGCGGGTTGGTCCTCGCAGTAGGCGTCGATCATCTGAATCAGTCCCGCCGTCACCACGGGATCGTCCGTGAGCGGTCCGGCGACCGCCGCCCGCGCCGCCGTAGGGAGGCCCAGGCCCTCTCGGACCAGCCGGCCCGCGGCGACCAGCACTCGGGTCGAGGCCACCTCACGCAGTCCGACGTTCTCGAGACGCCGGATGGCCTGCCCGAGCCCCACCAGGAGTGCCGCCGTCTGGTGGTCCACGCCGGCCTCGTGCGCCACGACCTTCTCCTCGACGTCGGCTGGCGGAAAGTCGAGCTCGATGGCGATCATGCGCTGTCGGGTCGAGTCCTTCAGATCCTTGAGGACGCTCTGGTAGCCGGGGTTGTAGGACACGACGAGGCAGAAACCCGGTGCGGCGTCGAGGGTGACGCCGAGGCGATCGATCGGCATCTGGCGGCGGTGGTCCGCCAGTGGATGGAGGACCACGGTCGTGTCCTGGCGCGCCTCGACGATCTCGTCGAGGTAGCAGATGGCGCCCTCCCGGACCGCTCGCGTCAGTGGTCCGTCGACCCAGGTGGTCTCGCCGCCCCGCAGAAGGAAGCGGCCCACCAGATCCGCCGTGGTCAAGTCGTCGTGGCAGGCGACGGTGATGAGCGGACGCTGCAGGTCGTACGCCATGGCCTCGACGAAACGGGTCTTGCCGCAGCCGGTGGGCCCTTCAGCAGGATCGACAGGCTTTGGCGGAACGCGGCCGCGAAGACGGCCTCCTCATCTCCGACCGGGACGTAGTAGGGCCGGGGTCTAGAAGTCATGCCGTCCTCCTTTCGACCTCGAGACGCTCCTTTGTCCGGAGTTTGCGCTGGAACGTCCGCTGCTGGGCTTCCGCCGACCTGAGGGCGAACCGGAACAGTGGACCGACCATCGCCGGCAAGTCCTCGACCCGCGGAACGCGGGCGTGCGCGGCCGTTCCGAAAACCCTCCGTAGCGCCTCCGTATCGGTCGGAGCGCCCATGCTCAAGCAGAGGCACGCCGTTCCCCTTCTTCGGGCTTCGGCCAGCGCACGCCGCGCGTCGGCCTCTCCGTAGGCGCCCTCGTAGCCGTGGTCGTAGGCGAACCCGTCAGATAGGACGACGAGCAATCGCCTCGTCGTGCCGCCGTCGCGCTCGACCACCGCCGACCCATGGCGGATGGCCGCGCCGAGCCGGGTATATGCCCCGGGAGAGGTGCCGCCAAGTCGCTGCAGCACCCTGGTCTCGAGGCTTTCGCCGAACTGCTTCATCGGCACCACGTGCACCGCTGTCCGTCCCTGGGAGCGGAAGGAATAGAGGGCCACGCGGTCACCCAGATCGTGCATCGACCGGACGAGCGCCGCCGCGGCGGCCCGCTGATGGTCGTGCACCATGCCGCCCGACGGGCTCGGCTCCCCGGCCGACCCTGAGATGTCGAGCAGGATCAGCACGGCGAGATCGCGGCGCTGCCGCAGGATGTCAATGTAAACCTCCTCAGCTGGAGGCGATCCTGCGACCACATCGACGTACGCTGCCACGGCGGCGTCGATGTCGATGTCGATGCCCTGTAGCTGTCGCGGACGCCGTTGCCACTCCCGGCCCAACCGCGCCAGTGTTCGGCGCAGCGAGTGCGTGTCGGGGAGTTCGAACGGAGCGAGCTTGGCCGCCGCCGGCTCGGATTCGCTGACCGTGCACCAGTCCGGGCGGTAGCGGTGCCGGTGCAGATCCCACTCGGGGTAGATCCATTCCCGATGGGCCGCGTCCTCCATTGAGTCCGTGAGGGAGGTGATGGCTGTCGTCATGGTGCCGGCGGCCGGCCGACCGCCACCACGGCGAGACCTATGCGTGACGGCGTCCGCCCCGGGCGGACCACCATCGCCCGAGCGCGCGTCGCCGAGCAGCCTCTTGATGAGCCGGCCGATGCCGCCGCCCCCGCCGACCGGGCTCGAGACGGTGTCGAAGAGAGCGCCACCATCGTCCTCCTCGTCGTCGAGCTCTCGTAGGAGATGGGCGTCGGTCTGTCTCGGGACGTGTTGGGCGGCTGCGTTGGTCGCCGCCGACTTGCCCAAGTCCGAGCGCAACCGGCGGGGTCGAATCGTGCCGAAGGAGTGTGGAGCATCCGCAACCACCTCGCGGCTCATGGCGATGGCGAGGGATTGGGCCGGCGACCCGCTGCGGGCTGCCATCCGGCGATCGATCAAGAGCCGTGCGCTCGGGGGGAGCAGGCCCTGGTGAGCGGCCAGGGCCCGGTGACCTTCCACAGCCAGGTACCTCCGGCAGAGGGCCGGCCGACGTGCTATTGCGCTCAGGAATTCGGCGTCGAGGCTGCCCGAGGACAGGAGTGCGGCCTGGACTGCGACGTATCGGACCTGCTCGCGCGTCGCCGCCGCGGGATCGACGAAGACGGTCGTCCCATCCGTCCAGGCAGCCGTTCCGGGTGGGTCGAGAGCGGCCACGGTGACCGGTCGGCCCGCGACGGCGGAGGCCAACAGCTTCAGCCGTTCCGGACCGGGTGTCTTCGGCTCACTCACCCGGTGGGACCCTTCTTGGATGGGCGCGGGCTCGGGCTCAAGCGTGGGTGGCCGCCCCGCGCAGCACGGTGTCGCGGGCCAATGCGTGAGCTTCCTTTGGCGAGACTTCCGTGACGTGGGAACCGGCACCCCAGATCGCTTCGAGGACGCAGCGGGCCCTGATTTCGGCGGACGCGCCTTCCAACTGAATCTCTCCGTCGCGCGTCCCCGTGGTGAGAAGCGTGCGGACGTGGCGCAATTGTTCGGGGAAGGACATCCCGAGCGCCGGGGCGCTGCTCGGCGGGGACTGGCGCAGCCAGGCCAGCGTGATCTTGAACTCCTCGCTGAGGGTGTCGAGCACGTTGATGGTGACCCACATCAACGCGTCGATCTTGGTGAGCGGCGACGAATCAGAGCGGACGACCGCGTCCCATGCGCGGCTGACCTTGTCGACGTACGACGACATGACGGAGATCAGCAACTGGTCCTTAGAGCCGAGCAACCGATAGACCGTGCCGGTGCTGAAGCCGGAGGCCGACGCGATGTCCCGCATGGTGGTCGCTTCGTACCCGCGCCGTCCGAACTCAGTGCGCGCTACCGCCGCGCAGGTGCACGAGGCGCTCGTCGCCGTCCGCACCTTCTTCGCCCCAGGAGACGATGGCAGCTTGGGCCGCCTTGAGTGCGGTCGAGCGGTCGAGCGCGGCGTTCGATGGAGGCTTGGCCGCCAGCCCGTCCAGCAGGATGCGGATCCTCGTGTCCGGGACGACGTCACCCCCAGGCGTGAGATGGGAGATGCCGACGCCGACGTGCAGCATGCTGAGGCACATTCGATCGGAGAGCAAAGAGAGATCGATCCCCGACCGCACGTCGCCGTTGGCGAGACCGGCTTGCAGAATCTCCTGCATGGCTTGGTGGATCGCCGGGGGTGACTTGAGGGCATGGCCGGACTCCTGGCCCGCCCCCACCGGCGGCTCGTACAGCGTGAGGAGGAGTGCGGCCCGGTGCTCGAGGCCGACGGCGGCGATGGCGCGGCCGAACTCGATCACCCGTGCTTCAAGCGACCGGGGCGTCGGCTCGTGCAGGGTGTCGCGCGCTTCCTTGGCGATGCGCGTGAGGTCGTCCTCGTAGCGCTGCACCAACTCGACGATGATCGCTTCTTTGGATTCGAAGTGGTGGTAGAGGCTGCCCGGGAGGATGCCGCAGGCGTCGGCGATCTCGTTGAGGGAGGTCCGCAAGCCCGAGGATGCGAAGAGCGTGCCCGCTGTCTGAAGTATCTCTTCCCGGCGGGCTCCTTCGGACGGCATCCCGCGTCATCGTAGCCAGGCACCGTTTTGTTGGGAACAAATGTCAGGTTACGGCGTAGCCGTTTGCAGAAACGCCGTTATCGGTGACGGAGAAGTGCCTTGCATTTTGTACCGACCGGTTGATATATTGAGGTTGCATTTCGGGGGACTTCCTGTAGTTCCGGAAACGAGCAGGTCAGCGGCCGGTTCGGTGACGGTTTTCTTCGCATGTTCTCTCGTAATGTTCAGACGGCGAAATGACGGCTCGGTGACTCGAATCCGGCCAGTGCGAGGGAGATCATGAAATTGCGTATCCGAAACGTGCTGTGGACGGGCGCAGCCCTGGCCACGCTGGGGGCAACGATCGTGTCCGCCGGGGTCGCCCCCGCCGGTGCGGCCACGAGCCCGGCCGACCAGGGCGTGACCAAGACAACCATCACTGTCGGTCTGCCCTGGGTCAATTTTACCGAGCTCAAGAACCTCGGCGTCAACATCAACGACGGCAACTTCGTTGACGCCTATAACGCCGTCATCGCCGGTATCAACAAGGCGGGTGGCGTCGACGGGCGTAAGCTGGTCCTGGCGAACGTGGGTATGGACCCGGCGTTGCCGGCGGATGCGGCCAACTCCTGCACCCAGCTGACTGAGGACGACCACGTCTTCGTCTCCATCTCTCCGGTGTTCCCGGACTGCTACCAGACGACGCACGACACGCCGGTGATCGCGGGATCCCTACCCGGCACGTTGCCGGCCGGTTCAGCTCCCGACTTCGCCATCGTGCCGCCCGACGCGCCCTTCGACGCTGTGCAGCTGGCGGCGTTCAAGAAGCTGGGCGTGTTCAACGGCAAGAAGGTCGGCATCTTCTACGGCGCCACCTCGGACGCTCCCGAAGTGGCGGCCGTCACGGCCGACCTCAAGAAGCTGCACGTCGATCTGGTGGCTACGGCGCTCGACAACGCGCCATCCACCGACACGGTCGCCTCCGACCAGGACACCCAGACCATTGAGACGAAGTTCCAGAACGACGGGATCAACGTGGTCCTCGGTGTCGGCGGCTCCGGCTCGACCACGTGGCCCCGGGCGCAGGCGGATCTGCAGAGTCAGTACAAGCCCTTGTACATCGCCACCAGCGAGTCCTCCTACATCTCGTACGTCGAGTCGACCAAGGGCGCCAATCCGTACCTGGACTATTCGCTGGCCGCCACCTCGACCCCGACCGCCTACCAGCAGTGGAAGGACCCGGCCATTCAGAAGTGCGCCGCGGAGGTCCGCAAGGCCTACCCGTCGGACCAGGTCTCGAATCCGCCCAACCCCGAGACGACGGTGGTGACCAATGACACCACGTACGAGTCGGTGATCGAGGCCTGCCAGTACCTCGGCCTCTTCGTCAAAATCGCCGACGCGGCGGGTAAGAACCTGACCGTGGCCAGCTTCACCAAGGCTGGCTACGACCTGAAGAACGCCAGCATCCCCGGGGCAGGCGGCCTCCTCTCCTTCGCACCAGGCCAGCCCTACGCGATCGGTCCGGTGACGATCTATCACTACGACGCCAAGACCCAGACCTTGGTGCCGGGAACTTCCGTAGCGAAGACGAACTGAACTGAGCAGGACGACCCCGGGGACGCCCCGTCCCGGCCCGGTGCGTTTGTCGGGCGACCGGGACTCGACGCACAACGTTCCTAAGGTGTCCCCGTGACGGCGACGTGGAAGAGGTGGGTCGTCGCGCTCGTTGTAGCGCCGGCATTTGTGCTCGGCGCCAGTGCGACAGTGAGCTCGGCGCCGGCCGACTCGGCGCCCACCACCTCCGCTTCACAAGTACGGAGCTGGTACCAGACAATCGTCACCGACCTCAGTCCGCTGCAGGCGGATCTCCTGGCCGGCCTGAACGCGGCCCAGTCGTGGCAGCGGGGCTCGGAGTCGGGGGCGACGGCACGTCGCGCCTTGACCCGGGCCATTCCCACCCTCGAAGCCGTTGAACACAAGGTGGCGTCACTGGCGCCGCTGTCGGGCCATCCCGGCGTCCGCTCCGACTACGCGGCGGCCGTCGAGCTCTACCTGGAATCCTTCCGCGTCGAGCAGGCGGCGACCGAGCTCCCCACCGGTCCGCTCGTCGCCCAGCTCCAGCGGTCGTACCAGCGCATCCGCGAGCTGGGGGACGTCACATTCGACCAGGGCACGGCGCAGCTGGCGCCCGACCTCGGCTCGACCGTAGCCGGGGCCGATACGGCGGCGGCGGCGCACGTCCCCGTCTGGTCGACGGTCGGCCTGGCGCCTGGCGAACCCCTGGTGTCGTCCTGGCCCGACACGACCATCGCCGCCGCCGGGTCGCAGTCGATGTCCGGCTGGTCGGCCGCGCTGGCCCGACAGTGACCTCCCGACGCAAGCCTCCGTGCGGGGGACGTTGAACCGGAGGTCGGCGAGCAGCGCCTCGCTGGCCGCCCTGGCCGTCGCTCTCGTGCGCGCCGAGACCGCGGTGGGGTCGATCGCCCCGCCGGCCGGCAGCCCACAGTCGTCGCAACTTCTCCGTCTCGGGCTGCTGGTGGACGCCGAGGCGGCTCTGGCCGACGAGGCACGGGTGCAGAGCCGGTCGACCCCCTCGGGCGCGCTCGGTCAGATCGCCGCGGCGCTCCAGTCGATCGGGGCCACCTTGCGCACGGCCGCCTAGCGCGTCAGAAGGCAGCGCAGGTGTCGTGCGTCGTCGTGAACACGTCGACCAGCCAGTGCCCGTTCTGGAGCACCATCTGGGCGGACCCGACGAAGTAGCCCCGTTCGATGAAGGGATCAGGTGTCCCCGAGTTGTCGTTGACCAGGTAGAAGTGGTCCTCGTCCTGGCAATCGGCCAGGGCGGCGCTGGCCGGTCCCGTCATGACCACCGAGACGTGGTCGTCGCGTAGCGTCCCGACGCCGTGCTCCTGCGCAGCCAGCAGGGTGGCCGCCTGGCGCACGCTGGCCTGGGCCAGCCGGTTCGTGGTGACCGACGCCAATGGACCGACGTAGGCCTTGCTCAGGTTGTCGTCGAGCCCGGAGAGGTCGACCAGATACGCCTCGTAGTCGGTGATGATCGCCCTTTGGGTCGGGTCCTCGCTCGGGGTGCTCCCGGCGCGCGTCGTGGTGGGAACCGTCGTCGGGTGGCTCGCGGTCGAGGGAAGGCTCGGCAGGGCCGACGGGCCGGACCCCGGGGCCGACGAGGTGGTCGGCGTTGTCGAGTCCCCGCCGTCCGCGACGGTCCGTCCACTCCCGATCACGGTGGTCCGGGCGGCGGCGCCGTGCGGGCTCACGAAGCGGCCGCCGCAGGCGGCCAGGCCCAGGGCCGAGAGGGTCAGGCCGGCAGCGAAGAGCGCCCGAGCTGGGGCGCGCACCTCAGGTACCTTCGAAGAACGCGACCGTGCCGCCGAGTCCGGCCACCGTCGGCCCGAACGGAGCCAGGGACGAGCCGTACTGGTTGCCGACGGTGCTCAGCCCAGTGGAGAGGTCGCCGATGAGCGGGTCGACGTAGGGATTGATCAGCTCCAGGGACTCACTCTCGCTGATGGCCTGCTGCAGGTAGGTCGAGCCCTGAGAGGCGAGTTGTGAGCACTCGCTGTCCAATTGGGTGACGATGAGCGAGGTCGCGGCGGCCGTACCCGACTGGGCCCCGAAGATGGACACGATCGAACCAGCGTCGCTGCACAGCAGGGGGAGGCCGATTGTGTTGCCGAACTCGAAGAATTTCAGCAGCGGTGTCACGACGGCGGCCCCACTCCCCGAGCCCGTGTTGCCCGTGTTGCCGGAATTGCCGGAGTTGCCAGTGGACGCCGACGCTGTGCCAGCGGATGCGCCCCCGACGGCCAGGGCGATACCAAGCGCGGTCATGCACAGGGCGCTCGGCACCCGGTGGCGGAGCCAGCTCGGACGACGGATTGCTCTTCTTGGGCTCACTGCGTATCGCCTCCCGATCGGGTTCGTGGTCCCTTCATTGCGTTCGACCGCTCAACGCGAGGCGTACGGCCAGGTAACGCACTGCTTGTGTCCCGAGCAGCATGGCCAGCGCGCCCAGCACCAGGACCAGGTACAGGCTCTGGGCAGGCGGGCCTTCCTCCACCGCGAAGGCGGGTGACGTCTGGAGCGTGCGCGGCGGAGTGCTGGCCGACGACGGGGGGCTGCTGCCTGGCGTGCTCGAGGAGGGGAGGGCCGAGGCGCCGCTCACCGCTCCGGTGTTCCCCAACGAGCTGGAGGACGAAGGCAGCGGTCGTCGTTACGGCGCTCCCGGTGTTCCCGGTGGTCCCGGTGTTGCCGATCGTCCCGCTGTTTCCCGTGGTCGGCCCGATACCGGGGGTGTCCGTCGTCGAGACGTACACCCGGCCGAGGGTGAGCGTCACGGTCGTCTGGCCCTGTGACGGCAAGTTCTGGGTCTCCGCCACCTGCAGGGCACCCGAATCGATCGACTGCAGCGTCTTGCCGGTCTCGGGGCTCGAGCCGGTGCTGCTGGTGCCGTCGGTGTAGGTGAACGTCTCGGGAACGTAGGTGAACGTGATGCCCGCACCCGAAAGGAGCGAATTGAGGGCGCCGAGTACCGCGCTGTTGATGTCGATGGGAGTGCCTTGACCGAGCGCGCTCACCCCCACCGCGTTCAGCCCTGACGCCTGACCCAGCAGGGTGATGGTGCCCAGGTTCGTCTGCGACGTCACCGTTGGCTCCTGGTTCGACTGCTGGGTCATCGACAGCGTCGAGGAGACATTGCCGAGGTCGAAGAGCTGACCGAAGTCGAGGGCGTCCATGCCGGCCGAGGCGTCGACGGAGACACTGCCGTCACCGTTGGCCGTCGTCTCGGCGGAGGCGAAGAACGTGCTGTTCTGGGACCCGCTCGGCTGTGCTCCCAGACTGACCGTGCCCTTGGCGCTGCTGGCGGAGGCGCTGGAGGTGATTTGGTACCCGCCTTGGGTCTGGCTGTTGGTCGGGGTGCTCGGGTAGCTGGCGGAGACGTAGCCGGGGATCGGCGGGAGGGGCGGGACATTGCCGTCGCCGATGCCGTTCACCGTCCCGGGGAGCGAGGCGACGGAGGGCGAGTACGGCGCGCCCGCGTCCGACATGGACTCACCGAGGCTGTCGATGGTGGAAGAGGCGCCCCACGGGCCGAGCTCGTAGGCCAGGTCACCCGAGAGGGGCGCCGACGGGTCGGTTACCAGGACGTCGAGTGCGTTGGCCAGGGCGGAGAGGTTGTAGGTGTTGGGGTTGCTGGCCGTCGTGGTCGTCGTGGTGCCGGAGTCTCGTTCCTGCGCGCCCGCGCCCGTGGTCACCACGAGGCCGCCGATGCCCGTGCCGAGGGCGGCCACCGCGCCCAGTTGGAGCAGCCGCGTGACGAGGGTGGTCCGCCGGCCGAGGACGGGTCGCCTCACGATGCCAGCGCCCCGAGATAGGACTCGAGCACGGTCTCGTCCCTGACCTCCGACGGCTCGCCCGCAAAGCGGATCTGCCCGCGGTTCAGGATGTAGACGTAGTCCGCCAGTTCGAGGGCCCGGGCCACGTACTGCTCGACGACGAGCAGGGACAGGCCCTCCGATGCCAGGCGGCGCAGGTACTCGAAGATTTCGTCGACGATCTTCGGCGCCAGGCCCATGGAGACCTCGTCGAGCAGAACCGTGGTCGCATTTCCGATGTACGCCCGTGCCAGGGCAAGCATCTGCTGCTCCCCGCCCGAAAGGGTGCCCGCGAGTTGGCTGCGGCGCTGCCCGAGCCGGGGGAAGACCGAGGCGGCACGCTCCACCGCTCCACGCTCCACCGACGGCGGCGCCTGCAGCCGGAGGTTGTCGGCCACCGAGAGCGTCGGGAAGACACCGCGGCCTTCAGGGACGTGGCAGATGCCGAGGCGCGCCAACTCGTAGGGGGTGGCCGAGGTCACGTCCGCGCCGTCGAAGACCACGTGGCCCGACGACGGTCTGAGCAGTCCCGAGGCTACTTTGAGCAGCGTCGTCTTCCCGGCGCCGTTGGGGCCGAGAAGGGCCACCACCGCACCGTCGGGTACGACCAGGTCGACGTGCTGGAGGACTTTGCCGCTGCCGTAACCCGCGCAGACCTGGTGGAGCTCAAGCATGCGACGCCAGCTCCCCTCCGTCGGCGGGTGTGAACACCTCGAGCTGAGGCGTGTCCGACCCGAGATAGGCCGCCCGCACGACCTCGGAGGACAGGACCTCGGAGGTCGTTCCGTTGAAGATCAGGTTGCCAAAGTCGAGAACATAGATGTACCGGCATACCGAGGCGACCAACGCCATGTCGTGCTCGACCAGGAGGATGCCGGTGTCGGTCTCCTCGACGAAACTGCGCGACAATTTCGCCGAAGCGCTCGGTCTCGCGCACGTCGAGACCCGAGGACGGCTCGTCGAGGAGGAGGAAGCGAAAGGGAGTCGCCATGGCGCGGGCGAGCTCGACCAGCCGTCGTTGCCCGGTGGAGAGGTCGCCCGCGCGCGAAGCCGCCAGCGTCTCTATTCCGCACCACTCCATTGACGCCCGCGATCGCTCGGCGACCTGGCGCCGCTCGCGGCGGCCTCCGGAGATCTGGCTCCATGGGCGTCGTGCCGCCAAGAAGGCCTCCGGGCCGAGGGCCACGTTCTCTGCCACCGTCATGGAGTCGAACAGCTCCATCCGCTGGAACGTCCTTCCGAGCCCGTGCGCCGCGCGCCGCGGCGTGGACAGGTGAACCAGGTCCTGGTCGCCCAGCCGGATCTTCCCGGAGGCCGGGACCACGCCGGCGCAGGCGTTGAACGTCGTGGTCTTGCCAGCCCCGTTGGGGCCGATGAGGCCGGTGATGGTGCCCTCGGGAGCGTGCAGGGTCACGTCGTCCACCGCGACGAGCCCGCCGAACCGCACGGTCAGGTGTTCGACGGCGAGGTCGGGGAGTCGCTCGGTCATGGGCGCACCCCCTGCGTGGCCAGGGGCACCGAGGCCCGGGTGAGCGGGCCGTTCTGCCCGCGGCTCGTGACCGGGCTCCGGCCTTGGCGCTCCTGGGCGCGGCGGCCGAGGAAGGACAGGTTCATGCCGGGCACGACCGCCACCGCGATGGCCGCCAGCCCGAAGAAGGCACCTTCGTAATTGGTCAGCCAGGTGTTGCCGGTCGGCAGATAGACCTTGACCACCTCGAACACGAAGGCCGCGATCGCCGGCGACAGCAGGGGCTGGCTGCCACAGAAGGCCAGCACGGCGAGCAGCACCACGGAGTTGAAGTAGCCGAACGGACCCGTTGGCGTGCCACCCGCCGACTGGGTGACGCCGGCGATGAGCACGCCACCGACGGCGGCGATGCCCGCTGCGGCGCAGAACACGTAGAGGCGGGTCAGCCTGGTGTTGGTGCCGTGCGCCTCGAGTGCGGTGGGCGAGTCTGACAGCCCTCGTAGGAGACGACCCAGCCGGCTCCGGCGGATGCCGACGATGAGGACGGCACAGAGGCCGGCGATCACCAGGGCCAAGAAGTAGTAGCCCCGGTCCGAGGTGGCATTGATCCCGAGGAACTGTGGACGGGCGACCGTCACCGAGTCGGTCTGGCCGAACATGAGGAACGTGGGGTAGATCAGGTTCTGCAGCAGGAGGCCGAACCCGAAGGTCGCCACGGCGAGGTAGACGCCGCTGAGGCGGAACGAGGGGATGGCGGCCAGGCCGCCCGCCACGACGGCGACGAGCACCGAGACGGCCAGGGCGGCCAGCCAGGGGAGCCCGGCCGCCTGGGCGTGGCCGAAGGTCGTGGCGCCGATGGCGGCGAACGCCATCTGGCAGAGCGAAATCTGGCCCGACGTCCACAGCAGCAGCCCGAGCGAGGCGAACACCACCGCGAAGCCCACCCCGGTGGTCCACTGGTTGACGTAGGCCGCCCCGACGACGAAGGGAATGGCGATGGCGACGCCGACTCCGCCCACGGCTCCGGCCGCCACGACGGGTGTCGAGAAAGTGACGGCCGGCCGCAGCTTGCGTACGGCTCCGACACCGCGGGTGATGAGCTTTCGCCGCGGCACGATCAGCAGCGCGGCCACCAGCACGAGGAACGGGATCTGGGTGTAGAGCCCGGCCAGGACGAGATTGGTCTGCCCGGCCATTTTGTCGCTCAGCACGTTCATGGTGATGCCGATGCCGATGGCGCCGGCGAACGTCAAGGGGAGGCTGCTGAAGGCGCCCACGGCAGCGGCGCCGAAGGCGGCAATGAAGACGAGCAGGAAGATGTCGAAGTCGATCCCCAGCGTGGGCGCGAGCATTATCCCCGAGATCGAAATGAAACAGGACCCGATCGCCCAGGCGTAGCGCCGGACCACGACCGGGTTGGTGGCTTCGAGCGCCAGGAGGGTGGGCGAGTCCACCACGGCCTGCATGGAGACGCCGAGCCGGGTGCGGCCGAAGAACAGGTAGAGCCCGATCGTGGCGAGCACGGCGATGGCCACCGCGATGAGCTGGCTCCCCAGGATGTTCACGCCCAGGAGGTGGATCCCCTTGGTCGGCAGGAACGCGCTGAACTCAATCGTGGCCTGCCCGTAGGCACCGGTCAGCACGGACTCGAGGAGCACGATGAGACCGATGGTGGCCACGACCTTCATGGCCGCCGGGGCGCCGGTCAGCCAGAAGGCGATCCGCTCGAGGAGAAGCGAGCCACCGAGCCCGACGAGGAGCACGGCGCAGAAGGGCGGCCATCGGCCAGGGCAGGCCCATGGTGACACGGAAGGAATAGAAGACGAAGGCCGACGCGGCGGCCTGGGCCCCGATGGCGAAGTTGAAGATGCCGGAGGTCTTGTAGGTGAGTACGAGGCCCAAGGCGGCGAGCGCGTAGATGGAGCCGTCGGCGATCCCGGTCACGACGTAGGGGCCGACCGAGAAGACGGCAGTGAGGAGCACCGCCACGATCCCGATGGCCACGACGGCCCCCACCCGGCGCACGAGCTGCTGGGAGCCACTGCTCGAGGTCGTGGCTCCCCGCCCGAGCAGCATGGACGGCAGGGCGCTCACGGCCGGCAGACCCCGCACGGTCGGCGGCCGGCCGCTTCGTGCTCGGCCCGGGTCTTGGCCGTCCAATCGTGACGCCCCGACGCGAGCAGGCAGTCGGGGCGGTGGAACCGCTCCATGCCGTCACCCGCCACGTAGAGCGCCCCGGCCTCCTCCTCGTGGTGCACGTCGACCGGCCGGACCGTCCCGACGTCGGCCGCGGGCGGCGACGTCGGGCAGCAGCACGCGCCGGCGCTCGCCGAGGATCCGGCGGCCGCGCAACAGCCAGCCGACGTTGCCGATGCCGGCCAGCAGAAGTCCGGCGACGGCGGCGTCGGTCGGCCCGATCTGCTGGCTGAACGAGACGTCGCCGGCGCAGACGTACCACGACACCGCCACGACGATGCCGCCGAGCCCCACGGTCGAGTCCCCATCGGAGCAGGTCTTCGGCCCGCCACAGCACGGGGCGCGGCGCGGGCGCGGCGCGTGACGCGCCGATGTCGTACCGGCTCTGCTCGAGCCGCCCGCCCGCCGCCACCTGCGCCATCAGTCCAGGAGGGCCCCGCCGGGCTCGGTGTCGCCCTGCTGTTCGCGCAGCGCCTCCTCGATGCAGTCGAGCTTGCGCCACTCGTCGCGCAGGTCGGCCGACAGCCACAGCGTGGCGCCGACGCCGAGCAGGAAGATGCCGCCGATGCCGCCCGAAATGATGTAAGGGAGCTGCGACGCCGCGTACGGCGAGCCGCTCACGCCGACCCATCCGGCAATGAGCGCGATGGCGCCGAATGCGACGAAGGCCCAGGCCAGCACCCGATCCCACTCGAGCCGCAGCCACTTGCCGACTTCCACTATGTGCCTCCCTTGTGCCAGTCCCACGGGTACGGGTCGCCGTGGTCAAAACGTCAGTCCGATTGTCAGCGTGCGCTACGAGACACATGTCGTGGTCCCGTTGTCCAGGTCTACGAATTGGCCGTTGTCCAGCGTCATCAGGAAGTAGCAGTTCGACGGCGTCGCCGGCTGGCCTTGGGTGAAGGTGAGCGGAGGGGCCAGGCCGCCCAGGTTGTTGTTCTTGATGCTCCACAACCCTTGGAAGAACTCCGCCGACGTGGGCGTCGCCGTGAGATCGCTCGAGGCGGCGACGGCGAGCATGCCGGCGGTCCACTCGGCGGCCGTCGTGGCCGACCCGGCCAGGCTCGGGTCGTAGTCCTTCACGGCCTGCTGATACGTCGCCTGCGCCGGCGTGTAGCTGTCCACCCAGGGAAAGTCCGTCTGGCCGGCCACCAAGCCGTTGAGGTTGGGATCCGAGGCCAGGTTGGCGGTGATGGCGATGCTGTCGCCGACAAAGAGCGGTTTGTATCCCTGCTCGGCACAGTCGTTCGCCATCCGCTCGAGGCTGTCACCGTCTCCCGCGAAGTAGATGAAGTTCGCGCCGGCCTGCTTGGCGTCGAGGCAGTTCGAGGTGAAGTCGGGCTGGGTGATGCTGAACGACGACGAGTAGACGGTCGTGACGCCGGCCGCCTGTCCTCCGCCCGCCTGAATCAAGCTCTGGATTCCGTCGGAGCACGTGGGGTCCTCCACGCAATACATGACGCCCATCTTCGTGTCGCCGCTGCGTGCCGCCGCCTCCTTGATGGTGAAGACCGACTGGTCGTCGCCCCAGATCGCTCCCGCCCTGGGGGAACATGACGGGGCTCTGCCACCACGTCGCGCTGCTGGCGTCACCGCCGATCACCGGGATGTCCTGCTGCTGGAGGTAGGAGACGCTGGCGCTCGCCGTCAGCGGGACGAGGTTGCCGACGAAGGCGATGACGTGGTCCTGGGTCACCTCCTGCTCTACGTCGGACTCGCTGGTGGAGGGATCGCCCCCGTCGTCCTCGATGTAGACGTGCACGGGATGTCCGTTGAGGCCTCCGTGTGCGTTGACGTAGGCCTGCCAGACCCCGATGGTCTGCTGCGCGCCCGAGAAGACGGCCCCGATGACGCCGCTGTAGGTGCCGACGTTGCCCAGGTTGATCGTCGAGTGGCTCGTCGCGGTCGAGGAGCCGCCGGATGTGCCCGCTGCCGCCGGGCCGTGCCGTGCGCCGCCGCCGGCGCAGCAGAGGCGCCGGTTGGGACTGCCGGAGGCCGAGGCCGCGGGCGCCGACGTGCCGGCCGTGCCGGTGTCGCCCGCGCGCCGAGCTGCTGCTTGACGTGCCGGGCGCCTGGCTGGTGCCGCCGCCGCCGCTGTCGGCTTGGAGCGCCGAGCCCCGGACGATCGGGCGGTGGGCCGCCGCCTCGATGCTGGAGAGGGGGCGCGGCTGCCACAGCCGGAGAAGAGGAGCGCGCCGCACGCGACGGCCAGTGCGGCCGTGCCGAGTCCTTTCGAGAAGCGCCGGCCAGAGCCGGCCGCCCGCAGCCGGCTGCGGGCGATGGTGACGTCGTTCAAGGCGTTGCCCCCTGCGGAATCCCGCTCGCTCGGTAGGGGAACGGCGTTCTCATGGCCATCTCACGGCGCATCGAGGAGGAAAACTCCGCACGCGACGGCCCATGCCGCCGCCCCGGATCCGTGGTTGAACCCGCTTCTCGGTGCCGTGCCGTTGCCAGCCCGCCGAGGCCGGTGTCCTCTTCCTTCAATGGCTGCCCCTTGCCATAGGCCCACCCCGCTCAGAGGAATTTCCTACGGATCCGAAGTAATTCCTCCAGGGGGTAACGGCTCAGGGAGACCTACCCCACGGCCGATTTCTCCGATTCCGGCTCGGACCTCAGGGCTCCGAACACCTGGACTTGAGCTCGACCTGGACGTACTCGGGGTCGCTCTCGGCGCGCATGGAGAAACGCCACTTGCAGCAGACGTTTCCAGGGTCGACCCGGGGTGGGATGGCCAGGATCTCGACCTTCATGTTCGGGTCGCACATTTTCGTCGTCACCACCGTGGACTTCGGGCAGGTGGAGTGGCAGTTCTTCTCCAGAATGTCCGGGCGCCCCATGGACTCCCACTGGTCGACGGCGACGCAGCGGTTGAACGTCATGATGCCGACGTCGGGCTCGGGCATCTCGAAGGTGAGGTCGAAGGCCTTGCCCGGTAGGGCGGTGGCGTCGAGCTGGAGGTCTTTCATCCAGTCCTCGACCGTGGACCCCGTGATGCCGAGGTACTGGGCCTTGAGCGTCTTCACCCCGGGCAGCACGACGTCCCCCCACAGCGTGTACTGGATGTCGAACATGACGTCGAGCCCGTAACGGACCGTGATCTGTGTGGCCCAGGCCTCGATGCACTGGAGCAGGTACTCGTGGGAGCCCAGGAACCAGGTGACGAGCTGCTCCTTGGGCAGGGCGGCGGTGTCGGGGCCCGGGGTGAACAGGCCGGTGTACACGACGCGCGTGTGGGGCCGGTCGGCTTCGGCCACCTGCCGGTTGGGGTCCTCGTAGACGGTGCCGGCCGGGAGGAACTCGTTCATCATGCGTTCGAGCTCGGGGACGATCTGATCGTTCCAGGCGGTCCATTCGATCTCGGCCATGGTCTCGACGCCGTAGCGTTTCGCCACCTCGTTCTCCCAACCCTCGACGCACAGGAGCATGTACTTCTCGCTCCAGGGCAGGAACCGGGTGGCCAGGGCTTCGCTGGAGAAGTCGGTGAAGCGGAGGTCGGACCGGTAGGGACCGCTGTAGTCGGCCAGCTCGGCGCCGGAGTCGACATCGAGCTGCTGGCGGATGTCGAGCGCGGCCTTGGGGTAGGTGACGGCGTCGTCCACCCGGGAGAACTTGGGGTAGTTCACGATGTCGACCCCGAGGGCGATCACGAAGTCGTCGGCCACCACTCCCTCATCGAGGTGGGCGCCGGGCTTGCGGATCTCGAGGAACTCGTCGAGCTGGGGGTCGGTGTGCGCTTCGGCCATGGAAGCCCTCCTCGTATGTCGCCGGGCACCACCGGTACCGGCCCTCCCACTGGTGGGAATCGAGGCTAGACGATCGGCTAGTCGGGGTCAACGTCCGGTCGTCTAGCCTGGCCGCGATGGTTCTGACCTCGTCGGACGCTGCAGTGGCACCTCGGCTCCGGGCCGACGCCTACAGCGAGGCGCAGCGGCGGACCATCGACGCGGCCCTCGATCTCTTCGGCGACCACGGGGTGAGTGGCACGTCGCTCCAGATGATCGCCGACTCGGTCGGGGTCACGAAGGCTGCCATCTACCACCAGTTCAAGACGAAAGACGCGCTGGTGCTGGCGGTCGTCGAGGTGGTGCTGCTCCGGCTCCAGGACGCCGTCGACCGGGCCGAGACCGAACCCTCGCGGCTGGAGGCGCGCGCCGCCCTGCTCATCCAGGTCATCGACCTGGCCATCGACCGACGCAAGTGGGTCCACGTGCTCCAGGGCGATCCCGTGATGATCCGCCTCATCGCCTCGCACGGACCATTCATCGCTCTGATGAGCCGGGTCTACGGCCTCCTGCTCGACGAGGACGACCCCGCCGGTGCGGTGCGGGCGGCCATCGTCTCGGCCGCCATCGGCGGCGCCATCGTCAACCCGCTGGTGGCCGGCCTCGACGACGCCACCTTGCGCGCCGAGCTACTGACGATGACCCGGCGGCTCTTCGAGTTGCCGGAGTAGGCCCCGCTTCGCTCAGGAGCCCGACACCGTGGTGGTGCCCGGGATGTCCGTGCCGCAGTAGGTCTGGCTCGAGGCGGGGACGAAGCCCTTCTTCTCGGCGATCATGTACCAGCCGCACGACTTGGGCAGGTCCTTGCCGAAGTCGGTCGAGAAGTTGATGGTCTCCGGGAGCAACCCGTTGCCGTTCCAGTTCGTGATGCTGCGCAGGGCCTGGTTGACGCTGGCGTGCGTCGGGTTGGCGCCCGCCTTCTGGATGCCCTCAATCATCAGGCCGACCCCGAGCCACCCCTCGTACTGGTTGAAGGCAGGGAACTCCGAGGACGTGAAGTGCTCGTACTTCTCGAGCGCCGCCTGCATCTGCCTGGTCCCGGCGTCGGGCAGCGCGAACGGGCGGAACTCGGTGGTGAAGTAGTCACCCTGCAGGGACGACCAGGAAGGCGAGCCGACGACGTCGGGCTCGTAGCCGGTCGGGAAGACCAAGACTTTTGGCTTGACCCCTTCCTGCTTGAGCGCGGTCGCCAGAGCGAAGTTCGAGTTGTCATCCATGCCTGCGTAGTACGCGTTACAGCCCGCCTGCTTCGCCTGCAACGCCGGGGTGGTCATGGCCACCGACCCGAACGGGATGGCCGTGTTGAGCTGGCCTTCCTTCCCGCCGGCGTGGACGAACGAGTCGACCGTGCCGACCGCCGAGCGCGTGGAAGACGGCGAGATGCTGTAGCCGTACGAGCAGACCACGGTGCCGCCCTTCGACTTCATGAAGCTGCCGATCGCGGTATTGACCGGATATGTGGGGTTGAGGCTGCCGACATCGGCGGCGAACATGTTGGACTGATAGGGCGGCGTGCCCCACTCGGGGCCGTCGAAGAACCCGCCCGTGACCGGGACGCCCGCCTGGTTCGGGTACTTGGCGGCCAGGAAGAAGAGCGGGCTCTCCGACACGATGCCGATGGGGTTCTTGGCGATCGCGTCCTGGACCGCCGTCGTGATCTCGGTCGGGCTGGTCTGGTCGTCGAGGATGACGCCCACGAGCTTGTGCCCGTCCACGCCCCCCTCGGCGTTCTGGAGCGCGATGCGTGCGTTGAACCCGGCCGGCGTATTGCTGAATTCGGAGCCCCCCTCACCCGTCAGAGAGGTGATCATGACGATGGTGTACGGCGCCTTCGATGATGAAGCGGCTCCCGCCGTCCCGACTCCGAGACTGGTCACGCCTGAGACGGCGGTCAGAGCCAGCGCTGCCAACCCTGCCCTGCCGACATGCCTCCGTGATCCGTCACGCATGGTGTCGCTCTCCTCCCCTAATGAGCACCGCGGACTGGCCCCCCGAGAGCGTTACAAACGGTTTCAGCACCATTTCATACACGCAACGAGTTCGTCATCGTTGGTCAGGCGCTCGCGACCTGCAACAACGCGTCCGCCGTCTGGCGGGGTTCGGTGATCATGAGGTCGTGCCCGGTGTCGATGTCCCACAGGCGACCCTCGGCCCGGGCCCGGCCCATCAGCTCTGGGTCGCGGGTGGCCAGGGTGGACGTGCAGACGATGTGGAACTGCGGGATGGCCCACAGGGCCTCCTCATTCGTCAGCACCAGCGGCTGCTCGAAGCACCTCCAGGGGTGCGGGGTCAGGCGTTCCGCCATCCAGGCCAGGTCGTCCGGGTCGGTCACCCCGTAGAGGAGGCCGGCATCGGGCGCCGGCAGGAGGACCAGCTCGATCCCGTCGACGGTCTGGCCCATGGGGCGCACGGCGTTGATGACCGGTCCGGCCACGTCGACCAGGGACTGGCCGTTACGCGGGTTGGCCGCGTCGAGGTAGACGAGGCGGCCCACACGGTCGGCGGCTCGGTCGGCCACGCCGGTGATGACCATGCCCCCGTAGCTGTGGCCGACCAGAATGGCGTCGCGCAAGTCCTCGAACCGGAGGACCGCCACCACGTCCTCGATGTGTCGGTCGAGGTCGACCTTTTCGTCGAGCAAGTGGGACCGCTCACCCTGGCCAGTCAGGGTGGGCGCGTAGACCACGTGCCCATCTACTTGCAGCAGTCGGGCTACTCGCTGGTAGCACCATCCGCCGTGGCCGCCACCATGGACCAGCACGTAGGTCGCCACGCGTTCTCCCTCCCCTAGGCCCGAGCCACTTTCGCTTATCGGCCGGGTCGGTGAGGGTAGCCCGCTGCGTGCCAGGATGCCCGGCCCGAGGGGCGTGCAGCCTGTCTGGTAGAACGGGGAGATCATGCAAAGCTTTGCAGTAACATCACGGGGAGCTCCGGGGTGGAGGGGAGGCGGCGTACGGTGGCTGATGTCGAGGCGCTGCTGCGTGCCCTCACGCTTGGAGGAGAAGGCGGAGCTCACGGCCGGAGGCGACATGTTCGCGACGGCCGCCATCGAGCGGGTGGGCATCCCGCGGGTGAACGTCACGGACGGGCCGAACGGCGCCCGTGGGCAGGCCTATCCCGGCGATCGCCGGAGCCCCGTCCACCTGCATCCCGTGCGGGTCGGCGCTCGGCGCCACCTGGGACCCCGAGCTGGTGGAGCGCCTGGGCGCGCTGCTGGGGAAGGAGGCGGTCGACCGCGGCTGCCGCGGCCTGCTGGCGCCCACCGTGAATCTCCACCGCTCGCCGCTCGCCGGCCGTAACTTCGAGTGCTACTCGGAGGATCCGCTGTTGAGCGGCCGCCTCGCCGCGGCCTACGTCCGGGGGGTGCAGTCGGCCGGCGTCTTCGCCACCGTCAAGCACTTCGTCGGCAACGAGGCCGAGTACGAGCGCAATTCCATGAGCTCCGTCGTCGACGACCGCTCGCTGCGCGAGCTGTACCTGGTGCCGTTCGAGCTGGCCGTGCGCGAAGGCGGCGCCCTGGCGATCATGACGGGCTACAACCGTCTCAACGGGCACTGGTTGACCGAGCAGCCGCGCTATCTCGTCGACATCCTACGCGCGTGAGTGGGGCTTCGAGGGTCTGGTCATGACGGACTGGTTCGCCGTGGCCGACAGCGCCACCTCCCTCGGCGCCGGCCTCGATCTCGAGATGCCGGGCCCGGGACGGGCGCTGGGCACGGGGATCGCCGCGCTGGTGCGGGAAGGCACGGTGCTCGAGGCCGACTTGGATGCGGCGGTCCGGCGCCTGCTGGGCGGGTTCGACCGTTGCGGCATCCTCGACGCACCCGACGCCGCCGGCCGAGCCGAAGGACCCCAGCCCGGCGGACCGGGACCTGATCCGCCAGGCGGCGACGGAAGCGACGGTGCTGCTGCGCAACGACGGCGTGCTGCCGCTCGACGTGGGGTCGCTGCGGCGGGTGGCGGTGCTGGGGGATCACGCCGGCATGCCCCGGATCCAGGGCGGTGGCTCCGCCCGGGTAGTGCAGCGCACGATCGTGAACCCGGTGGACGCCCTCGGTGCGGCCCTGGGGCCCGGGGTCGAGGTGGTCTTCGCCCGAGGGTGTGAGGTCGACCGCTCGGCGACGCCCCTCGGCCAGTCGGCGCTGCCGGCACCGGCGGGATTCGACGTCGAGGTGTACGAAGGCCTCGAACTCGCCGGCGAGGTCGTGCACCGGGCCCACCTCGACGAACTGCGCCTGCTCGTGTTCAGCGGCCCGGCTCAGGGGTACCCCGACGGCGACTGGTCGATGCGGGTCCGCGGGACCGTGGTCCCGAACGAGAGCGGCCGCTTCGAGCTGGCGCTGGCCCAGAGCGGCCGGGCCCGCGTGCTTGGTCGACGGCGCCATCGTGCTGGACGGGTTCGCCAGCCCGCCACCCCCCGGCGGCAGCGACTTCTTCGGCTTCGCCAGCCAGGAGCTGGTGGGGGAGATCGACTTCGTGGCCGGCCAGCCGGTCGAGGTCGTGGTCGAGTACGCCCGCATGGAGGCGATGCTGGCCGGGGATGCGGGTGGGGTTCCGCACGGTCGACACCGACGCGCTCCTGGCGCGTGCCGTCGAAACGGCGGCCGGCGCGGACGTCGCCGTCGTGTTCGTCGGGACGACGCACGAATGGGAGACCGAGGGCCGGGACCGGGCGACGCTGGCGCTGCCCGGTCGCCAGGACGACCTGGTGCGTCGTGTGGTCGACCGCGAACCGCGCGCACGGTGGTGGTGGTGAACGCGGGCGCACCGCTGGAGCTCCCATGGGCCGATGACGTCGCCGCGGTGCTGCAGTGCTGGTTCGGCGGCGAGGAGATGGCACCGGCGGTCGCCGACATCCTGACCGGCGCGTCGGAACCGGGCGGCCGGCTGCCCACCACGATCCCGCTGCGGCTGGAGCACAGCCCCTCGCACGACAACTTTCCCGGCGAGAACGGAGAGCTCCGCTACGGCGAGGGGCTCTTCATGGGCTACCGGGGCTTCGAACACCGATGCATCACGCCGCGCTATCCGTTCGGGCACGGCCTCGGGTACACCACCTTCGAGCTGGGCGAGCCACGGCTGTCGGATGGCACGTTCACACCGGGTGGCAGCGTCACGGTGTCGGTCGAGGTACGGAACGTCGGCGATCGCGCCGGGTCCGAGGTGGTGCAGTGCTACGTGGCTCCCGAGGCACCGCGGCTGCCCCGACCGCCGAAGGAACTGAAGGCCTTCGCCCGCGTGCACCTCGAGCCGGGCGCGGCGAAGGTGGTGGACCTTCGGCTCGACGACCGCTCGTTCGCCTACTGGGACCCGGGCCAGGCCGACTGGGAGCAGGTGGCGGCCCGTTTCACCCAGATCTCCCCACAGATTGCGGCACACGACCGCCGTCCGCCCGGATGGCAGGTCGACCCGGGTGGCTACGAGGTGCTCATCGGTCGGTCCTCGGCCGACATCGTGGGTCGGGCCCGGGTCGAGGTGGCGCTCTGAGAGGCCCTCTGCCATAATATTGACGTCGATGTTGAAAATCTGATCCTGCGAGGTCACGGAGGTTTCCGTCATGCCCAAGACCGTTGTCGACTTTCCTGTCTTCGATGCGGACAACCATATGTACGAGACGACGGACGCGTTCACGAAGTTCCTCCCCAAGGAGTACGACGGCCTGGTCAAGTACGTCCAGGTCAACGGGCGCACCAAGATCGCCGTCCGCAACGTCATTTCGGACTACATCCCGAACCCCACCTTCGAGGTGGTCGGCCGGCCCGGTGCACAAGAGGCCTACTTCAAGGAGGGCAACCCCGAGGGTAAGTCTCGCCGTGAGCTGATCGGCGAGGCGATGCGCTCACCCGAGGGCTTCTTCGCACCCGAGCCCCGTCTCAAGATCATGGACGAGCTCGGGATCGACCGCGCGCTCATGTGGCCGACGCTGGCCAGCCTGCTCGAGGAGCGCCTGGCCGACGACCCGAAGGCGACCCACGCCGTCGTGCACGCCTTGAACCAATGGATGCTCGAGCACTGGACCTTCAACTACGAGGGCCGCATCTTCCCGACTCCGATCATCACGCTCCCCATCGTGACCGAAGCCATCAAGGAGCTGGAGTGGGTCGTCGAGCGCGGCGCCAAGATCATTCTCGTCCGCCCGGCGCCGGTGCCCGGCTACGAGGGACGCCGGTCGTTCGCGCTGCCCGAGTTCGACCCGTTCTGGGACAAGGTCGCCGAATTCGACGTCGCCGTCGGCATGCACGCGTCGGACGACGGACTTATCCGCTACTACGACCAGTGGGAGGGACGGCGCGGCGGCGAGCTCCTCCCGTTCGCGGGTGGCAAGAGCGCCTTTTCGGACATCGCGCACACGCAGAGCCGCGGCATCTTCGACACCGTGGCCTCCCTTATCGGGCACGGCATGCTGACGCGGCACCCCACGCTGCGGATCCTGCCAGTCGAGAACGGTTCCGCCTGGGTGCGCCCCATCGTCGACGCGCTCACCATCTCCTACGAGCGCGAGCCTGCCCTCTACGACGAGGACCCCCTGATGGTGCTCAAGCGGAACATCTGGGTCCACCCGTTCCACGAGGACGACCCCATAGGCCTGATCAATCTGATCGGGGCCGACCGCGTGGTGTTCGGATCCGACTACCCGCACATCGAGGGCATGGCCGAGCCGCTCACGTACGTGAAGGAACTCGACGGCCTGCCCCACGAGGACGTGGCCAAGGTCATGGGTGGCAACCTGGCCGAGGTCATGAGGGTTCCCTTCGCGGCCTGAGCGAGACCGCTCTTCATCCCGGTCCCACCGGATTGGCCGATGGCGACCGCGGTCGCCTGTCCGATTCCCGGTGCCGCCGCCGTGCCTGAGCGATCCCGCCACCTTGGGGGCGCGACCACTCGAGGCCTTCCGACGCCTATCGTGCTCCGGTTCGACTCGCATCGTCCTGTGCCGATCCGGCCCGTCAGATCTGACCCGTTTGGGCGCTACGCCGTCCAGACCTCCAACGTGTTGCAAACAGAAAGGGACCCATGCGTAAGGCATTTGCGGCTCTGGCCGTCCTCCTGATCCCACTGACCCTGATGTCGCAGGCGGTCGCTCTCGGCACGGCCGGTGCGGCCCAGTCCGGGCAAGGCGTCACCTCCTCGACGATCACCGTCGGCATCACCTACCCCGACGTCGCGGCCATCCGGAACCTGATCAACGTCGACCCGGGCGATTACGTGGCGGCCTACACCGCCCTCATCAAGCAGGTCAACGCCGCCGGCGGGATCAACGGCCGCAAGATCGTGCCCGAGTTCGCCGCCGTCGACCCTCTGGGGACGGCGGCCGCGGCCACCGCGTGCACCCAGCTGACCGAGGACGACCACGTGTTCCTCACCATGGGCTTCTTCCAGGCACCCGACATCGCCTGTTACGTGCAGACCCACGAGACGCCCATCATCGGGGCCTCGCTGTCGGCGTCCCAAGCCGCCGCCGCCAAGGCGCCGTGGTTCAACCCACAGATCTCCGACAGCGATCTCATCCCCAAGGAGATGGCGATCTTCAAACAGGAGGGTGCGTTCACCGGCAAGAAGGTGGGCGTGGTCGGGACGTCGGCCGACTCCGTCGAGATGGCCCTGATCGGCCCGGCCCTCAAGAAGCTGGGGGTGGACGTGGTGCAGACGGCCGTCAACTCGGTGCCGGACACCGACACGACGGCCCAGGTGGCCGAGTACCAGAGCATCGCCGAGAAGTTCCAGTCGTCGGGGGTGAACCTGGTCGTGGCCGTGGGGAACTCCGGCAACGGGTGGCCCTCGGCACTGCAGGACAACCAGAGCACGTACATGCCACGGTTCATCGCCACCGACTACATCGACCTGGACGCGTACACGTCCAACAAGGCCGGTCATTCCAACGCCATCCTCAAGAACGTGCTGACGGCGGGTTACACCCCGCCGGCCAACGTCACCTGGGACGACCCGGCCATGAAGAAGTGCGTGGCCACCATCTTGAAGGCCAATCCGACCGACAACATCAACAATCCCGTCACGGCCACGTCCACTACCCCGGTCACGTGGACCGCGCCCGAGGTGGCCTGCCAGCAACTGGCGCTCTTCACCGACATCGTGAAGGCCGCCGGGAAGACGCTGAACAACCAGACCTTCTGGAAGGGCGGGCAGTCCCTCACCCACGTCACCATTCCGGGTGGCGGCGGGACCTACAACTTCTCGGGCGGTCACAACGACGGCGACGGACCGGTGTTCGTCTACAGCTGGAGCCCGTCGGCCAACAACCTGGTCCTGAAGCTGACCTCGGGCTAGGTCGACACGATGGCGACGCCGGCCGTCCCCGGCGCCCCGTAGAGCTGGCTGTAGCCGACGCGGGGTGTGCCGGGGACCTGCCGTTCGCCGGCCGCTCCCCGCAGCTGGAGCACCAGCTCGTGGATCTGGCGGAGGCCGGAGGCGCCGATGGGCTCCCCGTTGGCGATGAGCCCGCCGTCGGTGTTGACCGGGAGGCTGCCACCGATCTCGGTGGCGCCATTCGCCAGGAGGGCCTCCTGCTCGCCGTCCTTGCAGAACCCGTTCTCGGCCATGTGGATCACCTCGGCCCCGGCGTCGGTGTCCTGCAGTTGCACCACGTCGACGTCCTCGGGCCCGAGGCCGGCCATGGCGTAGGCCGCCCGTGACGCGTCGACGGTCGGGGCGTCGGCGCGCTCGAGTGGGAGCCACGGGCTGTGCACTTCGAAGGCGCCCAGGCGCCGCGTCCGCACCACCGATGCCTTCAGGTAGATCGGGGTGGACGTGAAGCGGTGCGCGATCTCGGCCCGGCACAGCACGACGGCCGCCGCGCCCTCGTCGGGTGCGCAGAACATGTACTGGGTCAGCGGGTCGTTCACCATCGGTGACTCCAGGATCTGCTCCTCACTGAGCGGCTGCCGCCGGAACGCGTCAGGATTCAGTGCGCCGTTGCGGTAGTTCTTGGCCGCCACCCGGGCCAGCGTCCGGGGGCTGATGTCGAAGTCGTGCATGTAGCGCTGGATCTTCATGGCGAAGAACTTGGGGGTCAGGAAGAGCCCGGTCTCGCCGTACCAGCTCGGGACGCCGTATTGGACGGGGTCGGCGGCGAAGGCGCCCGGCAGGTGCTTGTCCATGCCGATGGCCATGCCGAGGTCGTACTCACCGAGCCGGAGGGTGTTGGCCGCCTGGGTCAGCGCGCTGGCCGCGGTGGCGCACCCGTTGTAGACGTCGGTGAAGGGGAGCCCGGTCAGTCCGAGGAAGTTCACCACGGCGTCCGGGTTGTCCACCTCGTAGCTGCCGCCGAACGCGAACTGCACGTCCTTCCAGGTGATCCCGGCGTCCTGCAGCGCCAGTCGGACCGCCTTGGCCGCCATCTCGATGGCGGACACGCCGGGGAACCGGCCGAAGGGGTGGCGGCCCACCCCGATGATGGCGACGTCGTCCATGCTCTGCTCTCTCCTCAGCTCTCGGCGACCGGGCGGAACGCGTAGGTCAGGACCTCGGTCCCGTCCTCGTCGCCGGCGAACGGCACCAGCGTCAACTCCATCGGCATGCCGATGCGCAGCTCCTGGTCGACGTCGCCGGCGAGACGCGCCTCGATGCGGCCCTCCGGCAACTCGATGAACCCCACCCCGTAGGGCACGAAGTCGGCCGCCGACTCCCGCCCGATGTAGGGCGGATTCTTGGGCTGGAAGCGCTGGCGGGTCCACGTCCACAGCGTCCCCGTCCGCGACAGGAGCGTGGGCCTCACGGCGTCGCTGCCGCAGCTCGGGCAGGCGTCCTGCGCCGGGAAGGTGATGAAGGCGCAGTGGTCACAGCGCGAGGCGTGCACCCGCGGCTCGGGGGACGGCCATTCGAACAAGCCTTCGGCCACGGCACGTTGTGCGGTCATGCAGAGCTCCTCTCAGCCCATCATCTTTCGGAAGTCCCAGCTCACGATCTTGTCCGGGGTGACCCGGAGCCAGGCGTGCCGGCCGTCGTGGTGGACGCGCCCGCCGGCGTACTTGTCGGCGAAGATCCGTTCGGGCGTCTCGAGCTGGGAGACCGGTTCGCCCGTCCTCGGCACCTCGCCCACCACCTCGACCACGCCCCGGAGCTCCACCCCGCGCAGCTCGGTGAACTCCCGGCCGGCATCGACAATGACGCTGACCCGGTTGTTGCGCTGCAGGTCGGTCCAGCGCTGGCTGCGCACGATGGACGTCAGCCACAGCGACGTGCCGTCCCAGGCGAACCACAATGGCGTCACGTGCGGTGAGCCGTCACCGCCGATGCTGGCCACGCGGCAGGTGCGCTCCTCGGCCAAGAAGGCGTCACGCTCTTCGCTCGACATCGCCACCTTGTGGCCGCGGCGCTGCTCTCTCATCTGGCCTCCGACCTACGGTCCGAACGTGCGGCACGTCGCCACGACGCACAGGCGATCCTCGTTGCCGGCATCGTGCACCTCGACCCGTCCGAGCCCGTCGCGCACGTCGGCCTGGGCCACGGCGGGGCCGACACGCACCGGCTGCAGGTAGCGCAGGTCGAGCGAGGCCAGCGTGGCGCCGGGGGAGAGGGACAGCGCCGCCTCCTCCGCCGCCAGCGCGATGAGGCCGCCGTTCAGCGTGTTCGACGCGTTCAGGGACTCGTCCGAACGGGCCAGCACCGCCTCGCCGGGCGCCGTGCGCCTGCACCCGGCCCGTTCGGCGAACGGGACGGTCAGCCGCGTCCGCACCGGTGGTCCGGGCTGGTCCACGCTGAGCGGCGTCTCGATGGTCAACCGCTGGTCGGGAGCGGGCATGAACGAGGCGGCGGCGAAGCCGATGGCCTCGTCGTCTTCCGTCGTGAAGTCGACGCTGGCCACGAACACCGAGCGGCCCGACTTCACGATTCTCGCCTGGCCCCGGACGACGCCCGCGCCGGGCGGGGGCACGTAGAGGTGGACGTCGAGCTCGAGCGTGACCGGGACGCGCGGGTGGATGGTGGACGCAGCCAGCGTGCCCGCCATGACGTCGGCCCAGATCGCCAGAATGGACAGCCGCAGGTGCATCGTTTCGGGCACGTGCATCTCGGGCACGACCGTGGCCGAGCCGCGCAACGCGTCCCCCGAGCGGGTCATCGCCCACCCCAGGTCCTGGAGGACGTGTCGCCGTTCGCCCGCGCCGGGCTCGTCGTTCACCGTTGTCGTCATAGGGCTCTCATCCGCGTGCCGGCGCCGGTCGGCGCCGGTGCCTACATCCGGCCCAGCAGGAAGCCGGCTGCAGCGGCGGCCGGCGGGAACGACTCGGTGATCCCCGAGCTGACGTAGCCGACGTCGCTGATCAGCGTCTGGCCCGAAATGGCCGCCGCCGCGTCGCTGCAGAGGAACACCAGCGGGTAGGCCTGCTCGAGCGGAGTGGAGGCCTCGATTCCCGCCTCTTCGCGGAAGTCGGCGCCGAAGCCCAGCCACATTTCGGCGTTGGCCTGGGCCAGCGGGGTGTCGGTCGGTCCGGGGCAGATGGCGTTGATGCGGATGCCCTGCTTGAGCAGCCCGAAGGCCTCCCGGGCCACGTAGCCGCACACGGCCTGCTTGGAGTGGAAGTAGTCGGCCCAGCCGTGCTCGACGGCCCAGGCCGAGGCCGAGTCGAAGTCGGGCGTGTCCAGGTACTCCTTCACCTGGTCCCAGCTGGCCTCCCAGCCGAGGCCGGCCGCCGAGGAGATGAAGCCGATGGCCGAGCCCCGCGGCAGCATGCCGCCCGCCAGCATGCGCTCAATCAGGTGGCGGTGCCCGGCGAAGTTGATCTTCTCGATGTTGGGCGTGCCGTCGGCCACTCCCGCGCAGGACATCAGCGCGTGCACGGGCCCACCGCACTCGTCCACCGCCTTGTCGATGGATTCCTTCTCGCCGAGGTTGACGTGGATGGCCTTGGCGCCGGGCAGCTTCACCTCGGCGTAGTCCATGACGACGACCTCGGCTCCGGCGTCCTGGGCCAGCTCCGCCGCGGCGGCGCCCATGCCGGTAGCGCCGCCGACCACCAGGACCCGCTTGCCGTCGTAGCGAAATGCGTCGAACGATCCCATCAGTTTCCTCCTGACAAATGGACGGTTGAAGAACGGGCGAAAGGCATGGTCGTCACCCGACGACGGAGCGGACCTTGAGGTCCACGATGGTATCCCAGTCGATTCCGAGCTCGGCCAGGATGTCGTCGCCGTGTTCGTTGAACTCGGGCGACCGGCCGACAGGAGCGGCCTCGCCGCCGAACTGCACCGGCGCCGCCACGAGCTGGAAGGGTGTTCCCGACGCCGTGGCGCAGTCCTGCATGTACCCGTTGGCCGCCACCTGCGGATCGACCGTGGCCGCCTCGAGCGTGTCCTGCACGACGCACCACTGGCCCGTGAAGTCGGCCAGCCGCTCGCGCCATTCGGTCAGCGGCCGCTCGGCGAACGCAGCCTCCATCAGTGCCTGCGCGTCAGCCGTGTTCTCCATGAGCGACTCGTGGTCGGCAAAGCGGGGGTCGGTTGCCGCCTCGGGCCGGCCCACCAGCTCGCACAGCTCGCCCCAGTAGCGGGTGGCCTGCAGGCAGCACAGGGACAGCTGGCGCTCGTCCTTCGTCTGGTAGTTGCGCACGAGCGGGTTGAGCCGCGGCGCGTTGGAGGGAGGTCCCTGCCAAGGCTGGTTGAGCAGGAGCGAGAGCGCGTAGGCCTGACCCATGGCCCACATGCCCGAGCTGAGGAGCGACACGTCGACGGTGGTGGCCTCGCCGGTGCGCTCGCGGTGGAACAGCGCGCCCATGATCCCGCCGGCGATGGTCATGGCGCCGATGGAGTCGCCGAAGCCCGGTCCCGGGCGGCCCCGGCATCAGGTCCTGGTCGGCCGGCTTGACGCCCAACGCCACCCCGGCCCGGTACCAGAACGACAGCGCGTCGTAGGAGCCCTTGTCGGCGTCGGGTCCGCGCTCGCCCTGTCCCGTGCCGGCCACGTAAATGATGTTCGGGTTGTGGGCGCGGATGTCTTCGAGCTCGATCTTGAGCTTCTTGCGTACCCGCGGCAGCTTGTTGATCAGGAACACGTCGGCCGTCTCCGCCAGCTTGTAGAGGATCTCGAGGCCGTCGGGCGAGCCGAGGTCGAGGGCCAGGCTGCGCTTGCCGCGGTTGGAGTGCTCCATGAGGGGGTGGACGTCGCCGGTCAGCGGCATCACGCCGGTAGCCGCCAGGCCGCGCATGGCGTCGCCCCGTTCGGTCGGCTCGATCTTGATGATCTCGGCTCCCCAGTCGGCCAGGAGGGCCGAGGCCGCCGGCACGAACGTCTGCTCGGCCACTTCCAGGACGCGCACGCCCTTCATCACTGCGGTCGCGCTCACCGCAACCCTCCCTCTGACCTTGACATCGACGTCGATATTAGACGGGTGCCACCTCGAGCACCACCTTGCCCACGGCCCGGCCCTCGGCCACGTAGGCCAGGGCGGCTGCCGCCTCTTCCAGCCCGAACGTGGCCCCGATCAGGGGCTCGGCCTTGCCCTCGGCCAGCAGTCCCAGCAGCTCGCCGTCGTTGCGGACCATCTCGCCGCCGCGATGCATGGCGAAGTCGCGGAATTGGAAGCCGAGAACGTGGACCCCCTTCAGGAGCACCAAATTAAGAGGGATGCGGGGAATGGTCCCCGAGGCGTAGCCGACGGTGACGAAGCGCCCGTCGTAGTGCAGGGTCCGCAGGGCCGGTTCGGCCAGGTCGCCCCCGACGGGGTCGATGACCACATCGGCGCCCTCGGGGAGGGCGTCGCGCAAGGCCTGGCGCAGGTCGCCCGATCCGTGCTGAATCAGGCGCTCGGCGCCACACGCCTTGGCCGCCTGGAGCTTTTCGGGCGATCGACGCCACGGCCGTGACCGTGGCACCCATGACCGCGCCCAGCTGCACGGCGGCCGAGCCCGACGCCGCCACCGGCGCCCAGCACGATCAGTTCCTCACCCGGTGCCAGCGCGGCCACCGAGCGCAGCACGTGGTACGCCGTCTTGTAGGCCACGCCGAAGGCGGCCAGGACTCGGTCGTCGACGTCGGGCGGCGAGCGGGTCAGCGAATGGCATGCCGACGACCACCTCCTCGGCGAACGCCCCGATGAAGGTGGAACCGAACACCCGGTCGCCGGCGGCGAGGCCGGTCACGCCGTCGCCCAGCTCGACCACCTCGCCGGCGAACTCGCTGCCCGGGATGAAGGGCGTCGGCGCCTGCATTTGGTACTGGTTCGCCACCACGAGGACGTCAGGGAAGTTCAACGCGGCGACGGTGATGCGCACCCGCACCTGGCCGGCACCGACCTCGGGCACCGGCACGTCCGCCAGTTCGACGACCTCGGGGCCGCCGTAGGTGCGGCAGAGCGCGGCGCGCACGTCGGTTCAGTCGGCGCCCGAGGTGGCGAGCACCGAGTAGTCGGTCGTCTCCGCCAGCTCGGCCGCCCCCGCCATGAGGTCGAGCACGATGGGACCGAACGCCATCAGCTTCTCGTCGTCGCCCGCCCGCTGGAAGCCCTGCTCCAGCACGACGGCCAACTTCCACTTGGCCAGGACGCAGTAGTAGTCGATGTCGTCCACTTGGCGGCCAGAGGTCTTGGCGTAGTGGGCCAGGACCTCGTCCCGCGACGGCATGCCGGTCATGTCGACGTAGCCGCCCTCCCGGTCCTCGTCGCTCGAGGTGTCCTCGGGCCACGATTGGACGACCCAACCCAGGTCCAGCTTGGGGTCACCCACGGTGCCCATCTCCCAGTCCACGATGGCGGCCAGGCGGGCCGGCCCGCCGTGCTTGAACATGACGTTGGCGAACTGGTAGTCCCCGTGCATGATGCCGGGGATGTAGTCGATGGGACGGTGCGCCCGCAGCCAGGCGGCCGCCTCGTCGAAGCCGGGCAGCTCGCGCCCCTTGATGCGCTCCAGGAACGCGGTCCAGCGGTCGACCTGCCGTTCGTGGAAACCATCCGGCCGACCCAGGTCCGCCAATCCCTTGGCCTGCCAGTCCACGTTGCCCAGCAGCGCGATGCCCTCGACCAGCTGGAGGCCCAGTCCGCGGCGTTGCTCGAGGTCGGTGTCGAAGGGCGCCGGCCACTGGCGCCGGGTGGACATGGGGGACCACCCGTCGACGAAACCCATCAGGTAGAAGGTGCGGCCGAGCACAGCCGGGTCGGTGCACACGGCGACGGCCTCGGTGTGGGGCACATCGGTGCCGGTCAGCGCGTCGATGATGCGCCACTCGCGCAGGATCCCGTCGTCGCGCGACGCCGGTGCGCTGCGCGGCGGGATGCGCATGGCGCAGTGCAGGTCGCCCCGGCGCAGCTCGTAGATCTCGTTCTGGCTCCCGCCCGAGATGTAGCCGTGCTCCAGCGGGGACCCCACTCCGAGACCCTGGGTGTCGAGCCAGGCCGTCAGCTTGTCGACGTCCGCGATGGTGGGCGCCGGGCCACCGAACAGGGCGTCTTCGATCGTGCTCACTGGTTGCCCACCTCCAGCTCGAGGTATTCGGCGAACTTGGCCCGGGCCGCTTCCTGGCGCTTGGGCAGCCACTGCGTCGGCCAGATGTCGTCGCTCGGCTTGTAGTCGCGCAGGACCTGGCGAGCGACGGTGATCTTGTGGACCTCGGTCGGCCCGTCGGCCAATCCCATGACGCCGGCGCCGTGGATCATGCCGAAGAACGGCATCTCGTTGGTCGTCCCGAGCGCGCCGTGCACCTGCATGGCCCGCCAGGCGATGTCGTGCAGGACCGTCGGCATGACCACCTTGGCCGTGGCGATGTCCTTGCGCACCCGCTTGTAGTCGTTGTACTTGTCGATCTCCCACGCGGTGTAGAGCACGAACAAGCGGAACTGGATCAGCTGGGCGTACGAGTCGGCGATGTAGCCCTGCACGAATTGCTTGTCCGCCAACAGGCTGCCCTGTGTCTCACGGCTCAACGCGCGTTCACACATCATGTCGATCGCCTTCTGCGCCATGCCGATGGTGCGCATGGCGTGGTGGATGCGGCCGCCGCCGAGGCGGGTCTGCGCAATGACGAAGGCCTGCCCCTCGCCGCCCAGCAGGGCCTCCTCCGGGACGTGCACGTCCTCGTAGTGGATGAGGGCGTGAGAGCCCTCGTTGACGGGCTCGCCGTAGAGGCCCACGTTGCGCACAATGTTCACGCCGGGCGTATCGGTGGGCACGAGGAACATGGACATGCCCTTGTAAGGGCTGATCTCAGGGTTCGTCACCGCCATCACAATGAGGAAGGACGCCGTCTTCGCGTTGGAGGAGAAGTACTTCCAGCCGTTGATGACCCACTCGTCACCGTCCTTCTCGGCCCGCGTCTTGAACAGGGTGGGGTCGGCGCCCGCGTGCGGCTCGGTCATGGAGTAGCTCGAGAAGCACTCGCCGGTGAGCAGCGGCTGCAGGTAGCGCTCCTTCTGGGCGTCCGTTCCGTAATGGGCGATGATCTCGGCGTTGCCGGTGTCGGGAGCCTGGCACCCGAAGACGATGGGCGCCCACGACGAGCGGCCGAGGATTTCGTTGAGCAGGGCCAGCTTCAACTGCCCGTAGCCCTGGCCGCCCAACTCGGGGCCGAGATGCGTCGCCCACAACCCCTGCCGACGGACCTCCTCCTTCAGCGGGTCGATCGCCTCGCGCCGCTTGCCCTCGAGCGGCGTGTATTGCAGGTGGGGGAAGGCCAGGTCGAGCGGCTCGACCTCCTCCCGCACGAACTGGTCGACCCAGTCCAGCTTCGTCTGGTATTCGGCGATCGGTTTCAAAGTCCCACGCCATGTGCGCCCTCCCTGACTCGTCCGTGACAGAATATGATTCTGACTATCAAGAACGCAATACCGACCACAGAGGCCCAGCCCACGGCGCCCGCCGCCGCCAGAGGGGAAGCGACCGACGTCGCCCGGCGCATCGTCCGCCGCAGCCTGGCCAAGCGGGAGAGCGAGTACGCCGGCGAGGTGCGGCGCCTGCTCGATGCCGCGCTCGACCTCATGCGCCAGCACGGCACGACCTCGCGTCCCCGGGTGGCCGACATCGTGGCCGCCGCCGGCCTTTCCAACGACGCCTTCTACCGGCACTTCCGCTCCAAGGACGCACTGGTGACGGCCATCCTCGAGGACGGCGGTGAGCGACTGCGCGACTATCTCGACCACCAGTTGGCCAAGGAGAAGACGCCCGAGGCCAAGGTCCGCCGCTGGGTCGCCGGCGTGCTGGCCCAGGCCGATACCGAGAGCGCGGCCACCACGCTGGCCGTGCTCTGGAACGGCAGCAGCGCCGACGGCGGTCCGGCCGCCGGCCGCCACTTCGCCAGCGCTCCGGTCGCCTCTCTGCTGTACGAGCCCTTCGCCACTCTGGGCAGCGAGAGCCCCGAGCTCGATGCCGCCCTGGCCGCCCACGCCACCTTCGGCCTTCTCTCGGACTGCGTGTGGAAGCGCGTCGAACCCACCCCGGCCGAGGTCGAGCACGTCACCTCCTTCTGCCTGCACGCCGTATCCCGCTGACTCTGGGAGGGTCGCCGCCTCGGCGCGCCGGAATCGGACCGGCGGTGTCCGCCCGGCCCGTTGACCGGTTCGCTATTCACGTCGTAATCTGACACCAATTCAGTCCCCGGAGCGGGTGGAGGCACAGTGGGCGACGTCTACTACGACCAATACAACGTCGAGATCAACGCAGATCCCTATCCCGTTTACCGGCGGCTCCGCGAGGAGGCGCCGATCTATTACAACGAAGAGCTCGACTTCTTCGCCGTCAGCCGGTTCGAGGACGTCGAGAAGGGGCTGCTCGACGCCCAGACCTACATCTCCGGCAAGGGCGCCATCCTCGAGGTCATCAGGTCCGGTATCGAGATTCCCCCGGGTGTGATCATCTTCGAGGACCCGCCCACGCACACGATTCACCGCCGCCTCCTGTCGCCGCGCCTTCACCCCCCGGCGGGTCGCCGAGCTCGAGCCGAAGATCCGCGAGTTCTGTGCCAGCAGCCTCGATCCTCTGGTCGGGGCCGATCGCTTCGACTTCATCGCTGATCTCGGATCCCAGATGCCCATGCGCGTCATCGGCATGCTCCTCGGGATCCCGGAGAGCGATCAGGAAGCGGTGCGCGACCACGTCGACGCCAACCTCCGGACCGACGAGGGCAAGCCGATGAAGGTCACGGAGAACTTCGTCACCGGAGCCATGTTCGCCGACTACGTCGACTGGCGGGCCGACCACCCGTCGGACGACATCATGACCGAGCTGCTCAACGTCGAATTCACCGACGAGACGGGCACGGTCCGGAAGTTGACCCGAACCGAGCTGCTGACCTACCTCGAGGTCCTGGCCGGCGCCGGGAACGAGACGACGACCCGGCTGATCGGATGGACGGCCAAGGTCTTGGCGGACCATCCGGACCAGCGGGCGCAGCTCGTCGCTGATCGCTCGCTGATCCCCAATGCCGTTGAGGAAGTCCTGCGGTTCGAGTCGCCCGCGCACCACGTCGGGCGGTACATCGCCCGTCAGGACCTCACGGTGCGTGGCGTGACCGTACCGGCCGGGGGCGTGATGCTCTTTCTCCTCGCCTCGGCGAACCGCGATGACCGTCGCTTCGTCGACGGGGACTCGTTCGACATCTGTCGAAGCGACGGCCGGCACCTCACGTTCGGCAATGGCATCCACCTCTGCATGGGCGCCGCGCTCGCCCGCTTGGAGGGGTGCATCGCCCTCGACGAGGTGCTCTCCCGCTTCCCGGAGTGGGACATCGATCTCGACCATGCCCGACTGTCCCCGACATCCACTGTTCGGGGCTGGGAGACGCTGCCGGCAATCCTGAACTAGGTGATCCCGACGATGGCCGTCTCACAAACGCCGGACCCGCGGCCCTACGACAGTCCGGTGCGCCGCCAACGCGCGGTCGAGACGAGGGAGCGGATCCTCGAGGCGGGGTGCCGGTTGCTCAAGAAGTCCTCCATCCGGGACTGGCACTCGCTCACCATCCGGGGTGTGGCCGATCAGGCCGGCGTCAACGAGCGCACGGTGTACCGGTACTTCGGGAACGAGCGAGGCCTCCGCGATGCGGTGATGCATCGGCTGGAGCAGAAGGCCGGCATACACCTGGAAGGAATGCGTGTCGACGACATCGCTGACATCGCGGCCCGCATCTTCGACCACGTCTCGTCCTACCCGCTCAGACCGAAGCCTCCTCTGGACCCCACGCTGACGGACGCGAACCTCCGCCAACACCAGGCCCTCTTCGGGGCGCTCGAGGACGTGACGGCCGACTGGTCCCAGCCAGACCGCCGTTCCGCCGCCGCTCTGCTCGACGTTCTGTGGAGCGTGGCCACCTACGAGCGCCTGGTCTCGGACTGGGAGATGGGTCACGACGAGGCGGTCCGGACGGCCTCGTGGGCCATCGGCCTGGTCCGGGACGCCATTTTGAACGGGCAGCGGCCGACCTAGTCGTCTGGCGCACCATCCGTCGGGCCTACACCACCTCGACCTCGCTCTTGCCGGACCGCCCGCGCCGGCGCGCTTGGCGCGATCCGACCTCCTCAATGACCTCGTTCGAGCGTTCGACGTCGAACTCGTTCCCGTTCGCCCGCAACTGAGCCAGGAGACCGATGAGTTGGTCTCGCTGCGGTTCGGACAGGCCGATCCGTTCGTACACGATCGAGTTGAGGTCTTGGGTGGCGTCCGTGACGACCCGTTGGCCTCGCGGTGTGATCACCGCGAGCGTCGTGCGGGCATCCGAGGGATGGGGCACCCGCCGAACCAGCTTGTCGCGCTCCAGGCGGTCGATGATGTCCGTGACCGTGGCCGGCGGGATGCGCAGCGACTTGCTGATCCAACTCAGGGTCAATGACGATTCGGGGTCCGTGGCCAGCCAGGCCAGCACCTCGTAACGGGCGAACGTGAGGTCGTGGTCCCTCATCACGTGGTGCACCTGATCGTTGAGGAGCTGGTAGGAGCGCAGGATCGCCGTGAACACCGCCATGCCGGAGGCAGCTTCGGGGTCCCAGCGCTCCAGCCAGACGCGACGCGATGCCTCGACCACGTCGAAGGGGGCGGCCTGGAAGCCCATCCGGCCAGGATACGGCGCCGGCGAACCGTTCTCAGGCTTCCGCGACGGGCGAACCACCGATGATCCCTTCCGTTTCGAGCGCGTCGATCTCGGACCGGGTGAGGCCGAGGCCGCCCAGGAGTTCCGCGTTGTGCTCACCGAGAAGCGGCGCGTGCCGTCGGTGCAGGCAGCCCGGGGCGCGTGAGAACTTCATCGGAAGCGTGCTGTAGCGCGACGTTCCGATCACCGGGTGGAGCACCTCTTCGAAGAAGTCGCGGGACTCGAGTTGCGGGAGCTCGGGCTGCCGGTGGGGTTGCACCACTCTTCCGACCGGGACACCGACGTCCCAGAGGCTCTCCACGATCACGCTGGCCGCCCGCTCACGGCACCAGGCTCCGAGGAGCTCGTCGATCCGGTCGTGGTTGCGTCTCCGCCCTTCCGCCGTGGCCAGGGCAGGATCGGCGGCCCAGTCCGGCTCGCCGAGCGCCCGGCGGAGGGACAGCCATTGCTCGTCGCTGGCCACTGCGACGGCCACCCAGGCGTCGTCACGGCCGTCCTCGTCGGGCCCGGCCGCCTGATACAGGTTCTGCGGCGCCGCATACGGCCCCCGGTTGCCGTCGCGGGCCAGAACCGCCCCATAGGCCGAGAACTCGATCGGTTGCTCGGCGGCGACGTTGACCGCGGCATCGACCATCGCGGTTTCCACGAGACCGCCTTCGCCCGTGCGATCACGGTGTTCGAGGGCGAGCATCAGCCCGAACAGCGCATGGAGCCCCGCGTTGGGGTCACCGATGCAGTACGGCTCGAACGGAAGGAGGTCGGGATGTCCGGTCAGCCACGTGAGCCCAGAGGCGTCCTCAATCACGAAGGCGAAGGCGGCCTCGTCGCGCCACGGTCCCTCGAGTCCGAACCCGGGCATCCGGAGCATGATCAGATCGGGACGATCGGACCGGAGGGTCTCGTAGTCGAGACCCAGCTGGTCCAGCACGCGTGGGGTGTAGTTCTCGATGATCACGTCGCACGTTCCGACGAAGCGATGCACAAGATCGATGCCCTTTGGCTCGCGCAGGTCGATGGTCAGGCTCTTCTTGTTGGTGTTGAGCGCGGCAAAGATCGGGCCCCGCTCCCAGTAGAGCTCCTCCGTTTGCGGGACCCCACCGACGAGGCGGGCCCCATCGGGCCGGGCCGACGATTCGAGGTGGATCACTTCGGCGCCGAGGAGCGCCAGCACGTGCCCGGCGAGTGGGCCCGCCCAGTACGAGGTCATGTCGAGGACCCGCAGCCCCTCGAAGGGGAGCGTCGACGCTCCGCCGGCAGAGCGCCCGGCCGATCGCTCATGCGGCAGGGCGCCGTCGATCGGCAGCTCTCCGAGGCAGGGGGCGGGTGCGGGCGGACGGAGGCGCGCCGCCCCCAGCCGGAACGGCGGGGCCGGATTGGCCGCCCCGTCCCGCGGGTTGACCGTGAACGTTTCCCGGTCGCGGAAGTGCTCGAACGTTGCGATGTTCGAACCGTTGGCGACGGGAGCGTTGGGGATGCGGAAGGCCGAGGCCAGGTCCAGGACCTCGTCGACGGTGTGCGCGGCGATCCAGGCGTCGATGATGCGCGCCAGCTTCGTCCGGTCGAGGAAGAGCGACCGGTCCTCCATCCACTCCGGGTGCTCGACCATGACGCAGAAATCAAGCCACTGCTGCCCGGTCCCGCACCCCAGCCCGACCAATCCGTCCTTGGCCGCGCCGACACCGGGGGTGGGGATGAACCGCTTGCGTCGCATCGGCCGGCCGAGCTGGTCGTTGAACGTCACCGGGTAGTAGGTCAGGCACATGGCCAGGGCTTCGAGCATCGACACGTCGACGAGCTGGCCGTTCGGGTCCCGGCGTCGCAGCTCGGCCAGCGTCCCGATGGCAGAAAAGAGACCCGAGAGCCACTCGCCGACCTGGCCGCCGACGTGCACCGGGGCGCGGTCTGGGAGCCCGCGCGCCAACCCGACGATCCCTCCAGACCACGCCTGGAGGGTGAACTCGGTGGCGGCCTTGTCGCTCCACGGCCCCTCGAGTCCGAACGGGGTGATGGAGGTGACGATCAGGTGAGGGTGGCTCCGGAGGATTTCGCGGGGCTCGAGCGAGGGCAGCTCGGCCACCGCTGATCCATGGGACCAGACGACAGCGTCCGCCGAGGCCAGGAGCTGGTGCAGCGAGGCCAGATCGTCGGCGTTCTCCTCGTCGACGACGACGCTCCGCTTCGACGCGGCGAGGAAGTTGAAGAGCGCGCCATCGCTGTCGGCGGGGATCGCCGCGCCGGAGGCCGACCAATGGCGCAACGGATCACCGGCGGGTGCCTCCACCTTGATGACCTCGGCGCCGGCGTCGGCCAGCAGTTTGGTGCAGTACCCGCCGCCGATCCACGTCGACAGGTCGACGACGCGGAGCCCGTCCAGCGGCGACGATGGGGGAACACCGACCGGACCGCCCGGGGGAGCCGGAGGCACGTCAGTCGTCTTCGGGACGCCGGCGGCCCGACCGGCTGAGGCGCCACTCGGGTGGGTACCAGCTGTCGTTGTCCTTGACCGCCAGGTTCAGCCCGGCATCCATCGTTTCCTGGCTGAGCGTGGCCCGCTTGCCGTCGTCGTCGCTGCGGAGCTGGCCGCCCATGGATTCCAGCCACGCACTAAGGAGGCTGCCCATGTACTCGCCCTGCTGCTGCTTCATCACCTCGAAGAACACCTTCTGCATGAACACGGTGTCGGTAGGGCGCGTGCGCGCGCATGCCCGCGCGTACTTCTCCACTTCTGCTTCGAGTTGATCGCGGGGCACGACGCTGTTCACGAAGTTGCAGTCGTACATCTGCTCCGCGGTGAAGGGCCGCCCGGTGAACACCATCTCCTGGAATTTGCGCAGCCCCATCATCATCGCCCACTGCCACATCCGCGGTGCATAGCCGACATACCGGAATGCCGGATGGCCGAAGAGCGCGTCGTCGGAGGAGATCACGATGTCGGCATCGCCGGCCTGGTAGAAGTGCCAGCCGTAGCAGTAGCCCTTGACCTCGAGGATGCTGATCTTCTTGAAGTCCTGGAGGCTTCGGCAGCCCGACCTCGTGTTGCCGTACCAGTGCAGGAGCGACGCTCCGGCGCGATACGAGCGCGCGGGTGGCATGGTGACGTCGTCATCCTCGTCGAGACCGAACTCCTCGTACAGCGCGGTGCCCTCGGCCTGCTTCGCCATCAGCTCGTCGAGGTCGGCGCCCGTTCCGAGGTGGTCGCCGACGCCCCGCACCACCAGGACCTTGACGTCGTCGTCAATGCTCGCCTTGAAGATCAGGTCTGCGTAACGCCGGCGAGCGGCGATGGTGGGGATGTTGAGTTGGTCGGGGCGGTTCAGGGTGATCGTCGCTATGCGGGTGCTGGGATCCTTCTCGTAGAGGATGATCTCCTCGGCGGGTGGGACGTCGACGTCGGTCACGTCAAGAGCTCCTTCCAATGCGAAGTGGGGTCGTCGAGAGTGCCTCCGGCCCGCGCGGCGTGACGACGACCGGTTCCTGGCCGTACACGGCCCCGACACCGTCCTGCCAGACATAGCCGGACAGGGCCAGCACCATCCCCGTCTCGAGCTGTTGCTCGGCGGCCTCGGCGGGCAGGGCGTGGGTCACGAGGGGAAGGTCGAAGCCCAGGCCGAGCCCTCTGGCCACCGGCGTGGGTGGGGGAGCGGCCCCGGCGGCGTCGTAGGCGGCCAGGAGGTCCGACGCGGGTGCACCGCTGCGGCACGCCGCGAGGAGGCGATCCCACAGCTCGTCCCAGCGTGCGAACAGCTCGGCGGCGGCGGCGCCGCTGTCGCTCCCGACGACGCGGGTCCGGCCCAGTTCGCCGACGTAACCGCCGACGATCACGCCGGCGTCGAAGGCCACCAGGTCGCCCTCCTGCATGGGCATGTCCCGGTTGGCGCGGTGCCAGGAGCGCCCGCGCGAGGTCGACCACGCGACGTCCTGCGTCGAGGGCGTGGTGACACCGGCCGAGGCCATCGCCTCCATGAACACTCCGGTGAGTTGGCGCTCGGTGATGCCGGGCGCCAGTGCCGACTCCGCGGCGCGCAGCGAGCGCTCGGCGATGCGCACCGAGGACCGGATGGCCTCTACCTCCTCGGCCGTCTTCACCCGGCGGATCCGGCGCAGCATCGGCTCCCCGTCGACCAGCTCGGCCGACGGGAAGGCCTTGGGCAGGAGGTTCGAGGAGGACAGCGACATGCTGTCGGTGGCCACCACCCGAGCCGTCGCCGCACCGTCGATCCTCCGCAGCGCCTTGACGAAGTTGGCGCCGTTGAACGAGATCCCGTACAGGTTCTCGTGCGGGATGTCCTCGGGGATGCCCTCGTCCCACGTGCTCAGCAGATGCACCGCCCCGGTGGCCCCGTCGAGCACGCAGCCGGGACCGAACGCCCGCGACCCGGCCATCCAGAGCCGCGGCGCGCCCGATACGTAGCGAGCGTTCGCTTCCCGACCGACGACGAGCAGGTCGACCCCTTCCTCCTCCATGGCGGCGACCACGCGCGCTCGTCGTGCGCGTCGGAGGAGGGCGTCATCGGGGAGTACTTCGGTGACCGTCACCGGCTGCTCAGAATGGGTCGTAGGGGTAGTCGGTCATCGGCTCCCACCCGTGGCGCGTGATGAGCAGCACCTCCTCGGAGCGGTAGCCGGCGGCGCCGTCGTCCCACACGATCGGCTCGAGCACCAGGACCATGCCCTCGGCGAGGACGAGCGTGGCGTCGAACGCCTCACCGATGTCGCTTCCGACATAGGGCATCTCCGCGCTGTCGATGCCGAGTCCGTGCCCGAGATAGAAGTGGGGCATCCACGGCTTGATGCCCCCGGCCGCGTCGATTGCCGCCGCCGTCAGGTCCGCCGCGGTCGACCCGGCCCGGGTGACGTCGAGGACGGCGGACATGATCGCCTGCCAGCGATCGAATTGGGAACGCTGCCGGGCATCCGGGCTGCGTCCCACGACCCAGGTCCGCCCGAAGTCGGAGTGGAATCCGCCGTAGCTGATGCCGGTGTCGACCCAGAGCACGTCCCCCTCGGAGAGCTCGCGCTCTGTCGTGAGGAGTGGGCAGGCCAGGTCGCCCGTCGTCGTCCACGGTCCATCGGCCATCCTCGACGGCATCACCTGCCAAATGGGATCGAGAATGTTGGCATCGGCGCCGGCATCGAAGATCGTGCGCAGGAAGGTCGCCGTGAGGTCGGTCTGCCGGACACCCGGCGCGATGCGGGCCTGCACCTCGGCGATGGCCCGTTCCGTGATCCGCAGTCCGGTGCGCATGCACGACAGTTCATCCGGTGTCTTCGTCGCCTTGGCCTTGCTGATCACACGACCGCCGTCGACAGGCGGGTCGTGGGCGAAGAGGATCGACCGTTCGCGGCGGAGTGCATTCGTCCATTCGTCCATGGCGACGACGGCGTTGGCCGGGAGGAGCTCTGCCAGCTGCGCCGCGAAGAGCTGCACCCCTTCGTCGAAGTCGAGGTAGACCGGGCCGTGGAGATGGTCGGGGGGCAGCTCCGTCAGGAGCCGGTCGTCCTCACGCATCGGGGAGAAGAGGTGCGGCCACTCGTCCTCCGCCAGGACGAGGGCGACCGGCTGTTCGAAGTTCGCCCGGCCGGAGTCGGCCAGCGGCCAGATCGCCCCCGTGGCGTACACCACGTTGGTGTTGCCCAGCAGCACGAGCGCGTCGAGACCCTGCTCGCCCATGGCGGCGTGCACCCGGTCCATCCGCTCCCGGCGCATGCGGGCAAGGTCCGGTGTGGCCGGGATCAGTGTCGGTGTCACCGAGGCCATCAGGCCTGCCGGCATCAGGCGTCCACTCCGAGGTAGCGCTTGATGTTGCCGCTGACGATGGCGGCGGCCGCGTCTGCCCCCACTGCGCCCACGACCTCGGCCAGCGACTGGTTGCTGTAGCCGTACGTGCTCTCGTTGTGCGGGAAGTCGGTGGACCACATGACCCGGTCGACGCCGATGCGGGCCAGGAGTGCGAGCCCGAGTCGGTCGACCATGAACGAGGCGCACATATGGGTATCCCAGTAGTACGTCGGTTCGTGCTTGATCTCCAGGTTGGACAGGTGCCGGAAGGATGCCGCGATGTGGTCGGCATCCTGAAGAGCCGAAGGCACCCAGTTGATCCCGCCCTCGAACCAGCCGATGCGCAGTCCGGGGTGCCGATCGAGAATGCCTCCGAAGACGTACTTGGCGAACGTGTCCCGGAAAGGCGCCACCGACTGGAACATTCCGATGCTGACCGCGTTGAACTCGTTCGGCGTGGCGGGCGGGCTCTCGCCGATGTGGTGCGAGACCGGAACCTGTTCCTCTTCGATCACTTCCCAGACGCCGTCCATCGCCGAGCTGGCGTAGTCGATCGGGCGCTTCTCCAGGTCCTTCCCGGGAGAGAGGGGCATCAGGAAGGTCTTCAAGCCGAGTGCTTTGAGCTCGCGCAGCGTCCGCCGCGCTCCCTCGGCGTCCCACCAATTGATGAGGCCGACGCCGAAAATGCGGTTCTTCGAGCGCTCCTGGACCTCCGCGATGTGCTCGTTGTAGATCCGGAAGCAGAGCTCACGGACCTCCCGATCCGGCCACCCGAACAAGGCGAGGACGGAGTTCGGGAAGGCCAGTTCTCGTGAGATGCCCTCGGAGTCGAGGGCGGCCAGCCGCGCCTCGACGTCCCCCGTGTGCGATCCGGAGAGCGGGTCGTACTGGGTGAGCACCTCGATGAACTCGGGCACGAGGAGCGACTTCCCGTCCAGGCCGAGCACCCAGCCGCCGTCGACATTCATCACCCGGGGGGCCCGATCCTTCATGTCGTCGGGAAAGCGCTCGTAGAAGATGTCCTCGGCCAGCGAGATGTGATCGTCGGCCGAGAACACCTCGGTCCCGGGGGGAGCCCGACGTCGACCACCGGTCCGGGATGACGATCCTTCGGGGCCCCGAGGCCCTCGGCCGGGTAGGTAAGCGTCCTTGAGTTGCCGGTCATCATCCCCCCGCTTCACTCGTTGACGGTTGCCGGCAGATTACTTCGGTCCCGTAGCAATCGTCAACGGACCCTGCTAGCTTGCTCGGACGCTGAAGGTGTTCGGGGGAGGTCAGAGAGGTCGTGACATGACGACGTGGGGCTCCACCGTCGACGTCGTGATCGTCGGGTCCGGCGGTGGCGGCATGGTGGCGGCGCTGGCCACGGCCGCACAGGGTGCGAGCGCCCTGGTACTCGAGAAGCAGGCCCTGATCGGTGGCTCGACCGCGATGTCGGGCGGGATCGTGTGGGTCCCGAACAATCCGGTGATGCAGGCCATCGGGGTCGCGGACTCCTACGAGGACGGCTTGGCCCATTTCGAGGCCGTCGTGGGCGACGTCGGACCCGCCTCGTCCTTCGAGCGCCGGCACGCCTTCTTGACGGCGGGGCCCGGAATGATCTCGTTCCTGCAGGGTTGTGGCGTGCGCTTCACCTACTGCCGGGGCTACAGCGACTACTACTCCGACGCCAAGGGCGGCCACGACCTCGGGCGCGGGATCGAGCCCGTCCCCTTTGACGGGCACGTGCTCGGGGGATGGCTCGAGAAACTGCAGCCAGGCCTGGCCCAGAGCCTGGGTCTGGCCGTGATGACGAACGAGGCGCGCTCCCTATCCAACTACAACCGGAGCCTCGGTGCCTTCGCCGTCTCGGCCCGGGTGGTGATCCGGACCTACACGGCGCGACTCCGCCGGCAGGCGCTGCTCACAAACGGCGCGTCGCTGATCGGGCAGATGTTGCGTGTGGCCCTCGAGCGGGGGATCCCGATCTGGCCTGATGCTCCCGTCGATGAGCTCATTGTGGAGGATGGCCGCGTCGTCGGGGTCCGCACCGTGCGGGAAGGTTCTCCGTTCCTGGTGCGCGCCCGCCAAGGCGTCCTGCTCGCGTCCGGCGGGTTCGCCCACAATGCCGAGATGCGCCAGCGGTTCGGCGGTGATCAACCCAACCGAGCACGGTGGTCGATCTCGAATCCCGGCGACACCGGCGAGGCGCTTCAGGCGGCCATGCGTATCGGCGCCAAGACGGACCTGATGGACGAGGCCTGGTGGCTGCCATCTCCGCGCACGGGTCGGTTCGGGCAGAGCACCCTCGACCAGGCCCGGCAGCGTCCGCGGACCATTTACGTCGATGCCGCCGGACAGCGGTTCGTGAACGAGTCGAACTCCTACATGGAGGTCGGCAAGGCAATGTACGCCCGTGACAAGACGAGTCGCGCCGTTCCCTGCTGGCTGATCTTCGACGATCGATACCGCAAGCGCTACGCGCACCAGCGTTCCCGTCCCGGCCGGTTCCCGCGTCAGTTGTTCGAGAGCGGCATGCTCAAACAGGCCTGGACGCTCAACGAACTCGCGGCCCTGTGTGGCATCGACGCCGCCGGCCTGTCCGGGACCGTCGAGCGCTTCAACGAGCACGCCGCTCGCGGTGTCGATCCCGACTACGGGCGGGGCGAGTCGGCCTACAACCGTGCCCTGGGAGATCCGAACCCGAGGGTGCATCCGTGCCTCGGCCCGATCGACGAACCGCCGTACTACGCGGTGCAGGTCGTGCCCGGCGACATCGGAACCTGCGGCGGTGTGGTCACCAACGAACACGCGCAGGTAGTCGACCAGGACGACCGGCCCATCGATGGCCTCTACGCCACCGGCAACGGCACCGCCACCGTCATGGGCCGCCACTACCTCGGCCCCGGCGCCAGCATCGCCAACACCATGGTCTTCGGCTACGTCGCCGCCCGCCACGCCACCGGTCAGGCGTCCGCTGCGCCATGAGGACGCTCAGCCCAGCGTGACGCCCTCTCGCCGGACCGAGATCGCATGGCTCGGACACTTGCGTGCCGCGGCGACGACCGAGTCTTCGGGTGACGCGCCAGGGTCGACGACGAAGGCGACGCTGTCACCGTCGAGATCGAAGACGCCGGGGGCCTCGTACACACAGTTTCCCGAGCCGATGCACAGGTCGCGATCGATCCCGACTTCCAAGCCCATGGAACGGATCGTATGCCTTCGGACACCAGATCGGGGTTGCCCATGAGCGAGTTCAAGGACGTCAACTTCTTTGCCGACCGATCGGTCCAGGACGACCCCTATCCCTACTTCGACTGGGTGCGGGAACAGTCCACGGTGTGGCGCGACCCCAACTACGGGGTGTTCGTCATTACGGGCCACCCGGAGGCGATGACGATCTACGGCGACCCGGCATCGTTCCCGCCGAACGACTCGCCGTACGGGACCTACTCGTCGTGCAACGTCGTGAGCGGCATCTTCGTGAAGTTCTCCTCTCCCTTCACGGGCGACGACGTGAGCGACATCATTGTGAAGTGCCGGAACGAGCTGCCCTTCAGCGACCAGCTCCCCGCCTTCGACCCGCCGACCCATACGGCGCATCGACATCTCCTCATGCGGCTCATCACGCCGAAGCGCCTCAAGGAGAACGAGGACTTCATGTGGCAGTTCGCCGATCACCTCATCGACGGGTTCATTCAGGATGGATCGTGCGAGATGGTGGGTGCCTACGCCGAGCCCTTCACCCTCACCGTCATCGCGGATCTCGAAGGGGTGCCCGAGTCCGATCACTCCCTGTTCCGGGAGCGGCTGTCCACCGCACACCAGGACGTGTCCCACAAGCCGCTCGAGTTCCTCTACGAGCGGTTCACCGGGTACATCGAGGACCGGCGGCGCCAGCCCCGAACCGACGTGCTGACCGGCCTGGCTACGGCGACCTTTCCGGACGGGTCGATCCCAGACGTGAAGGACGCCGCGCTCATCGCCGCCAACCTCTTCGCTGGTGGCCAGGAGACCACGGTCCGCCTGCTGTCCTTCGCGCTGCGGATGCTCGGGGAAAGGCCTGACTTGCAGGAGCAGGTCCGGGCCGATCGAGAGCGCATCCCGAACTTCATTGAGGAGACGCTCCGGTTGGAGAGCCCGCTGCGCACGCAGTTCCGCATGGCGCGGGTGCGCACCACCCTCGGCGGTGTCGAGATCCCGGCCGGGGGCACCGTCATGCTCGTGCCCGGTGCGTGCAACCGCGACCCACGGCTCTTCGAGAATGCGTATGAGTTCGACATCGACCGCCAAAATGCGCGCCAGCACATCGCGTTCGGCCACGGCATCCACACCTGCGCCGGGGCGCCGCTGGCCCGCGCCGAGGGCCGGGTGACGATCAACCGTTTCCTCGACCGTGCATCCGACATCTCTATCTCAGAGGACCATCACGGACCGGCGGGAGCTCGGCACTACGACTACCTGCCGACCTTCTTCCTGCGCGGGCTCCAGCGGCTCTACCTGGATCTCGACCGCGCCAGCTGACGCCACCTCGGCTCAGCGATCCTCACCCCGTGGTGTTCGTGGCCTCCCGGGACGCCACTGCCTGGGACATGATCAGCTTCGTCTGCGCGTAGGGCGGCCCGGCGGTGGTTCCGCCGTCAATGGGCATCACGATGCCCGTGATCTGTGCGGCGCGGTCACTGGCCAGGAAGACCACGGCGTTGGCAACGTCCTCCGGCTGCGCCTCTCGCTCCAGCGGCTGCATGTATCGCAGGACCGGTCCCATGTCATAGGTGGTGATGCCAGTGCGGATGTGTGCCGGAGTAATGCAGTTGACCCTGATGCCGTAGGGCGCCAGGTCGACGGCCATGCACTTCGTCGCGTGCGCGATCGCCGCCTTCGAGGCACGGTAGGAGATCATGCCGGAACCGGCGTTGATGGCGGCAATGGAGGCATTGTTGATGATGCAGCCACCCCCGTGGTCCTTCATGTACCGGCCGGCTCGCTGGGAGCCTGCGATGACTCCGAAGAGGTTGACCTGCATGATCTGGGAGAAGTCGTCGAGGTCGTCCGGTAGAAATCGCTTGAGCGGGCTTCCGATTCCCGCATTGTTGAACATGATGTCCAACGCACCGAAGCGTTCGACGGTGAAGTCGACCAGCGCCTGCACCTGATTGATGTCACTCACGTCGCTCTGCTTGAAAGCGGCGGCGTCACCGATCCCTTCGGCGACCTCCTGCCCGCGTTCCGCATCGACGTCACCGATCACAACGTGTGCCCCTTCGGCAGCGAGGAGCTCGCCGGTCGCCCGGCCGATACCACCCGCTCCACCGGTGACGATCGCCACCTTTCCGGCAAGTGTCTGCACGTTCATACCGTGACCATACGTTCTCGCCCGCGTCCGTGCGTCAGCCCTTGGCGTCGTCGGGCGTCAAGCCTTCGGGCACCCAGCGTGGCGGCCGCTTCTCCATGAAAGCCAGCATCCCCTCACGCGGCTCCTCCGACTCCTCCAGCGCCCAGAACATGGTCTGGTAGTCGATCAGCCCGTAGCGCTCGTTGAGCATGCGTTTGACGTGCGTGCGCGCCATCGGCGGCGTCTGCAGGATCTCGCGTACCGCCTCCATCGCGGCCTGGCGCAACTGGTCGTGGGGGACCACCCGCGAGATCAGGCCGATGCGCAGCGCCTCGGCGGCGTCGAACCGGCGGGCCGACAGCAGCAGGTCGCGCGCCACGGCGATGCCTACGTGCGCCGGGAGCACGGCGGCGTAGGTAGCGTCGGGGATGCCCCGCAGGAGCTCGGGCACCCGGAACGTGGCCCGGTCGCTGGCCACGCAGATGTCGGCCAGCATGGCGATGAGCAGACCGCCCGCCTGGCAGATGCCGTTGACAGCGGACACGACCGGCGCCCGGCTGTCGCGGATGGCCAGGAAGGGGAGGATGTCGTGGCCGATGTCGGGGGTGGGCTCGTCGCCCTCCTCTCGTCGCCCGCCCAGGTCGCCGCCGGGCGCGAAGACGTCGCCCGTCCCCGTGATGATCAGCGCGGCCAGGTCGGGGTCGCTGTTCACGAGTCGTACGGCCCGCTTGATCCCGAAATACATGGCGGGCGTCAGCGCGTTGCGGGCAGCGGGCCGGTCGATGATGCACCAGGCGACCGGCCCCTCGCGTTCGAAGCGGAGTCCGGCTGCTCCCAATTCGTTTGCCACGTTGTCCTCCCTCGTGCGCCGTTCCGACGGACACTACTGTCACGACGCCTGGATTCTTCACCCGACTAGAGGGGAGCAGCCGATGACCGAGGTTGACGTTAGGAACCTTCTTGATCCCGACCTGCGGCCAGTGCTCGACGCCTTCGACCTGCCCCAGATGGACGCCGACGCCGTCGCCAGCATCCGCTCAGCCAAGTTCCCCGCCCTCGAACTCTCCGACGACGTGACGCGCACGGATCATCTGGTGCCGGGCGACCCTCCCGTGCCGGTGCGGGTCCACCGCCCCGTGGATGCGGCGGGCCCGCTTCCGGCCATGGTCACGATGCACGGCGGCGGCTATGTCATCGGGTCCTACGACATGGATGACCCGTTGCTCGACCGCTGGTGCCCGTCTCTGGGGTTGGTCGGCGTCTCGGTCGAGTACCGATTGGCGCCCGAGACGCCCTACCCCGGACCGCTCGACGACTGCTACGCCGCCCTGCGCTGGACCCACGACCACGCAGACGACCTGGGCATCGACCCTTCGCGCATCGGCATCTACGGACTGAGTGCGGGTGGGGGGCTGGCGGCCGGGCTCGGCCTGCTGGCCCGCGACCGAGGCGAGGTTCCCGTGGCGTTCCAGTTCCTCGACTGCCCCATGCTCGACTACCACGGGGTGACACCGTCCATCCCGGCGCAGGGGCTCTACGTCTGGAATGCGGCGTCGAACGAGTTCGGTTGGCGGTCCTATCTGGGTGATCTCTACGGCAGCGACGACATTCCTCCTTACGCCTCGGCTGCCGGGGCCACCGACCTGTCCGGGCTTCCTCCGACCTGTGTTGTCGTCGGAGCCATCGACGGCTTCCGCGACGAGAACATCGACTACGCCCAGCGGTTGTGCCAGGCCGGTGTCGACTGCGAGCTACACGTCATTGCCGGCCTGCCGCACGCGTACATGCTGGCGCCGGACGCCGCCGCCGTGAAGGACGCGGAGCGCTGCAAGGAGGACTGGCTGGCCCGGCAGCTGGCCCGGCTGGCGGCCGGCTAGAGCTTGCCGGCGCCACCCAGAACGGGCACGGATCATGGCGTCCTGGACGAAGGACGCCGCCAGCTGCCCGTCGCCGCGGAAGATGTCCCCGCGGCCGTAGCTGCGGCCGTGCCCGGCGTAGGTGCTCACCTGCTCGAGCAGGTGCCACTCGCGCGCCGGGCAGGGCTCGTGGTAGGTCAGCGTGTGGCTGAGCACGCCCGTCGAGAGTGTCTTGTGCGCCTGGGCCTGGCCCACGCCGGCGTGCGGCCGCATGGCGGTGCCGATGAGAAAGCCGTCGGTCGAGTAGGCGACCAGGGCCTGGTCGGTGGCCGGGTCGTCGGGGGCCCCGGCGAAGCGCACCCAGACGTCGAGCTCGGCCGGGCCGACCAGGTCGGGGTCGCTGATGTCGACGGCGCCGACGATGCCGATCTCCCACACGCCCTCGCCGCGGTTGTTCCCGGCCACGTCGTCGGGGCTCGATGCCGAGCGGGGGCTCCCGGCGTGGCGGATGACGTCGTCCTCGTTCGCGCTGAGCAGCACGAGTGAGCGCGTGCAGATGGTGTCGCCCTGACTGATCGTCACTGTGCTGCTGGCGACCGAGCGGCCGGCGTGCATCCGCTCCACGGTGACGTCGAGCGGCGTGTCGGGCTGGGCCCCACGGGCGAACACGGTGTGCAGGGTCTTGACCGTCTTGCCGTCCTGCCCGGCCAGCCCGGCTATCACCGACTGGGCCAGGAGCTGGCCTCCGAAGACGATGCCGTGCTCGGACGGCAGGCTGGTGGCGCGGTAGCGGTCCTCACCGAGGGGCTCGAGGGTCAGGGCCTCCATGAACTCGTCAATGGTGGACATCGGGTCGGGTCTCCTTGTCTCGGGCCGGTGCGGTCCCCGGGTTGCGGCGCCCCACTCTGCCGGATGGCGGCCCGGCAGGGTCCGGCCTCGGCGCCCAGGGCGGGGTAGCCGCGCGAGGCCGGTACCCTGAGTCTCGCGTGACGATAATGCCATTTTTGACGACGACGTCAAAGTCAGATACCCTCGAAAAGCGAGCGTACTAGGCACGTGCCGGGGTAGCGCTGGCTGTGCCACGCTCTGGCGCGCCCGCCCGCGCCGAGTGGGTTCGATGCGGATGACGAGAGGAAGAGGACCATGGCCGAGGCAGTGAAGGTCAACCCCGAGCAGCGCATGCTCATCGACGGGAAGCTGGTCGACGCCGACTCCGGCAAGACCTTCGACAACGTCAATCCGGCCACCGAGGAGGTCATCGGCCAGGTAGCCGACGCCTCCGCCGACGAGATGCGGCGGGCCATCGACGCGGCCCGCAGGGCCTTCGACGAGACCGATTGGGCTACCAACCGCGCCTTTCGCAAGCAGTGCCTCGAGCAGCTGCACGAGGCGCTCAACGCCGAGGCGGAGGAGTTGCGCGAGCAGCTCATCCTCGAGGTGGGCTGCCCCTACATGACGACCCAGGGGCCGCAGCTCGATGCGCCGCTGTCCGAGGCGCTGGCGTGGCCCGCCAAGGAGATCGACAACTTCGAGTGGGAGACGGTGTTGCCCGACGCCATGGGCATCACGGGCAACGTCGACTCCCGGCGCATCTGGCGCGAGCCGGTCGGCGTGGTCGGTGCCATCATCCCGTGGAACTTCCCGGTCGAGGTCACGCTGCACAAGGTCGGTCAGGCCCTGGCCACCGGCAACACCATGATCGTCAAGCCGGCGCCCGACACGCCGTGGAACGCCACCCTGCTCGGCCGCATCATCGCCGAGAAGACCGACATCCCCGCCGGCGTGATCAACGTGGTGACATCGTCGGACCACCTGGTGGGGGAGGAGCTGACGTTGTCGCCCAAGGTCGACCTGATCAGCTTCACCGGTTCGACCGCTGTTGGCCGTCGCATCATGGAGAAGGGCGCCGCCACCATGAAGCGCACATTCCTGGAGCTGGGCGGCAAGTCGGCCACCATCGTGCTCGAGGACGCCGACCTCGGTCTGGCCTCCATGATGGGCATGGGCGCCTGCTTCCACGCGGGACAGGGCTGCGCCATTCAGACGCGCATGCTGCTGCCGCGCTCGCGCTACGACGAGGGCGTCGAAATGCTCAAGGGCATGTTCGCCGCCGTGCCCTACGGCGAGCCGCACCGCCAGGACGTGATCATGGGCCCGCTCATCTCGTCCAAGCAGCGCGAACGGGTGCTTGGCTACATCGAGAAGGGGAAGGCCGAAGGCGCCACGCTGGCGGTGGGCGGCGGTCGCCCCGCCGGTGAGGAGTTCGCCAAGGGCTGGTGGGTCGAGCCGACGCTGTTCACCGACGTCGAGAACTCAATGACCATCGCGCAGGAGGAGATCTTCGGGCCGGTGCTCGTCGTCATCCCCTACGAGGACGAGGAGGACGCCGTGCGCATCGCCAACGACAGCATTTACGGGCTGTCGGGTGGCGTGTTCGGCGGGTCGCTCGAGCACTCGCTCGAGGTGGCCAAGCGCATCCGCACCGGTGGCGTGAGCGTCAACGGCGGGGCCCCCTACGGGCCCGACCTGCCGTTCGGCGGCTTCAAGCACAGCGGCATCGGGCGCCAGAACGGCAAGCCGGGCTTCGACCAGTACCTCGAGGTCAAGTCGATCTCGTACCCGGCCGGCTAGCCGGAGTTCACGGGGGACACCGGACATGACCATCGCCAGCGACCAGGGCCTCTACTACGACCCCTACGACTTCGACATCGACGCCGACCCGTACCCACTGTGGAAGCGGATGCGCGACGAGGCGCCGCTCTACTGGAACGACAAGTACGAATTCTTCGCGCTCAGCCGCTGGGACGACGTCGACGCGGCCATGCTCGACTGGAAGACGTACATCTCGGGCCGCGGCTCGGTGCTCGAGCTGATCCGGGCCAACATCCCCATGCCGCCCGGCATGATCCTGATGGAGGACCCGCCCATCCACGACCTCCACCGCTCGCTGCTGTCGCGGGTCTTCACGCCCAAGAAGATGATGGCTATTGAGCCGCAGGTCCGCGCCTACTGCGCCGAGGTGCTCGACCCGCTGGTCGGGTCGGGGGGCTTCGACTTCATCAAGGACCTGGGTGCCTTCATGCCCATGCGCACGATCGGCATGCTGCTCGGGATCCCCGAGGCGGACCAGGAGGCGCTGCGCCAGCGGACCGACGAAGGCCTCAGGCTCGAGGAAGGCGCGGAGCCGAAGCCGAACTTCGACGCCGAGCACCACGCCGAGGTGTTCGGCGAGTACATCGACTGGCGGGCCGCCAACCCGTCGGACGACCTCATGACCGAGCTGTTGACCGCGGAGTTCGAGGACGAGACGGGCACGGTGCGGCGCCTCACGCGGAGCGAGGTCCTCGTCTATACGAGCCTGCTGGCCAGCGCCGGCAACGAGACGACGACCCGGCTCATCGGCTTCACGGGCGAGGTGCTGGGGCGGCATCCGGACCAGCGCCGCCAGGTGGCCGAGGACCGGGCGCTGGTGAACAACACGATCGAGGAGCTGCTGCGCTTCGAGTCCCCGTCGCCGGTGCAGTCGCGCTACGTGACCCGCGACGTGGAGTGGTACGGCCAGACGGTGCCCGAGGGGAGCGTGCTCGTGCTGCTCAACGGGTCGGCCAACCGAGACGAGCGGCACTACCCCGACGGCGACTCGTTCGACATCCATCGGGAGGTCGGGCGCCACCAGGCCTTCGGCTACGGCATCCACTTGTGCCTCGGCGCCGCCCTGGCCCGGCTGGAGGGACGGGTGGCGTTGGACGAGGTGTTGACGCGGTTCCCCGAGTGGGAGGTCGACTACGACGGGGCGCGCCGGGCCCACACCTCGAGCGTCCGCGGCTGGGACGCTCTGCCCGTCCGCACGTCGTGACCCGCGTCGCCACCGAGCCGCTGCTGCAGATGAATTTCCGCGATCCCAGGGAGGTGAGGAGGACGTCATGAACATGGACGACATGATTTTGGTCTCGATCGACGATCACATGATTGAGCCGCCGCACATGTACGAGAACCACGTGCCCAAGAAGTGGCTGGACGACGCGCCCAAGGTGGTGCACGAGGACGGCATCGACCGGTGGGTGTTCCAGGGCGAGAAGACCTCGACCTCGTTCGGCATGTCGGCCACCGTCGGCTGGCCGAGCGAGGAATGGGGCTTCAACCCCGGCACCTACACCGAGCTGCGGCCGGGGTGCTTCGACGTGCACGAGCGCGTGCGCGACATGAACGCCAACGGCGTGCTGGGCTCCATGTGCTTCCCCACCATGGCCGGCTGGAACGCCCGCACGTTCGCCGAGGCCCGCGACAAGGAGATCGCGCTGGTCATGCTCCAGGCCTACAACGACTGGGCCATCGACGAGTGGTGCGGGGCGTATCCAGGCCGCTTCATTCCCCTGGGCATCGTCCCCATGTGGGACGTCGACGCCGCCGTGGCGGAGGTGCACCGGCTGGGCAAGAAGGGCTGCCGCTCCATCAGCTTCCTCGAGACGCCCCACGTGCAGGGGTTCCCGAGCTTCCTGTCGGGCTACTGGGACCCGATGCTCAAGGCGCTGTGCGAGGAGAACATGGTGCTCTCGCTGCACATCGGCGCCGGGTTTGCGGTCATCCAGCGGGCGGAGGAGGCGCCGGTCGACCACCTCATGGTGCTGGCCTGCCAGATCAGCGCCATCACGGCGCAGGACCTCCTGTTCGGCCCGACGCTGCGCCGGTTCCCCGAGCTCAAGGTGGCGCTGTCGGAGGGCGGCATCGGCTGGATCCCCTTCTACTTCGACCGCATCGACCGCCACTTCGGGAACCAGGAGTGGCTGCACAGCGACTTCGGCGGCAAGCTGCCCTCCGAGGTCTTCCGCGACCACATCCTGGCCTGCTACATCACAGACCCGTCGGGCCTGCTGCTGCGCGACCGCATCGGCATCGACATCATCGCCTGGGAATGCGACTACCCGCACACCGACACCACGTGGCCCGAGTCGCCGGAGTTCGCCTGGCGCGAGTTCCAGGAGGCGGGGGTCACGGACGAGACCGAGATCAACAAGATCACCTTCGAGAACGCCTGCCGGTTCTACGGCTGGGATCCCTTCGACCATACGCCGAAGGTCGGAGGCGACGGTCGGCGCGCTGCGTGCTGCGGCGAGCGACGTTGACGTCACGCGCATGTCCAAGGACGAGTGGCGCAGGCGCAACGAGGCGGCGGGGATCGGCGCCATCTGATGCTCATCGAGCTGACGGACGACCAGGAGTTTTTCCGGGAGACGACCGAACGCTTCCTGGCCGAGCAGGTGCCGGCCGACGCGGTGCGCGCCCTGCGCGACGACGCAGCCGGATTCGATCCCGTCTACTGGCGCCGCGGCGCCGAGCTGGGCTGGACGTCGCTGCTGGTCGACGAGGCCTACGGCGGCGGCACCATCAGCGGCGCCGGTCTGGTCGACCTCAGCCTGGTGGCCTACGAGTTCGGGCGCCGGGCCGCCCCGGGACCGTTGGTGGCCACGAACGTGGTGGCGTCTGCGCTGAGCGCGCACGGGCGGATCGCGGACGTGTTGGCCGGCCTGCTTTCGGGTGAGGTGATCGCGACCTGGTGCGGTCCCGCCATCGAGCCCGATGGCTGGCGCCCCACGGTCGAGGCCCGGCGTGACGGTGACGGGTTCGTGCTGGACGGCGAGGCGCGGGTGGTCGAGTCGGCGGGCAGGGCGGCGCACCTCCTCGTGACGTGTGCCGACGGGCGAGGGTGACGGGGTCACCCAGCTGCTCGTGCCGGCGGACGTGGCTGGCGTGGTCGTAACGCCGATGGCGACGATCGACCTGAGTCGCCGCTTCGGCCTGGTGACCTTCGACGGTGCGTCTGTGGGCGCGGCTGCCGTCGTGGGTACGGCGGGCGCCGCCGCCGTCGACGTGGATCGCCAACTGGCGATCTCGGTGGTCCTGCTCAACGCGGAGAGCGTCGGCGCCATGCAGGCCGGCTTCGACATGACGGTGGAGTGGGCGTTCGACCGCTACTCCTTCGGGCGGCCGCTGGCCTCGTACCAGGCGCTCAAGCACCGCTTCGCCGACATGCTGACGTGGCTCGAGGCCGGGCACGCCATCAGCGACGCCGCCTGCATCGCCGTGCAGGAGGAAGCGCCCGAGGCGGCGGAGCTGCTGAGCGCGGCCAAGGCGTATGTCGGCGAGTACGGGGCCGAGTTGCTGCAGGACTGCGTCCAGATGCACGGCGGCATCGGCATCACCTTCGAGCACGACCTTCACCTGTTCCTGCGCCGCCTGACCGTCGATCGCTCGCTCGTGGGCACGCCGGCGGACCACCGCCAGCGGATCGCGGCGATCGCCGATGCCCGCGGCGACGAGGACGCGGCATGAGTGCGCTGCGCAGTGAGGTTGAGGACGGGACCGGGGTCGAGGACCTCGAGTCGTTCCGGCACCGCGCCCGCGCCTTCATCCGGTCGAACCTGCGCCAAGTGCCGCCCGGCGAGGTGCGCTACGCACGTGCCCACATGAGCGAGGAGCTCGAGCTGGCTGAGATCGCCCGTGACCGGGAGATCCAGCGGATGCTGTTCGACGCCGGGCTGGCCGGCATCTGCTTCCCGCGGGCCTACGGTGGCCAGGGCCTCTCGCCCGCACACCAGATCGTCCTCAACGAGGAGTTGGCAGGCTACGAGTACCCGATGCGGCTGCAGGTACCGACGCTCTCGCCTTGCGCCACGGTGATCCTCGAGTTCGGCACGGAAGAGCAGAAACTCAGCCACCTGCCCGCCATTTTGAGGGGTGAGGAGCTGTGGATGCAGTTCCTCTCGGAGCCGAGCGGTGGCTCCGATGTGGCCGGGGCGCTCACCACCGCCGTGCGCGACGGTGACCAGTGGGTCCTGAACGGTTCAAAGGTGTGGACCACCGGAGCCTGGTGGTCGGACTGGGGGCTGTGCCTGGCCCGCACCAACTGGGACGTCCCCAAGCACCGCGGCCTGACGGTCTTCATGCTGCCGATCCACCAGCCCAACATCGAGGTCCACCGGATTGAGATGCTCAACGGCTCACGCGAGTTCTGCCAGGAGTTCATGACCGACGTGATCGTGCCCGACGGCGACCGCATCGGCGAGGTCGACGACGGTTGGACGGTCGGCGTGCGCTGGATGTTCCACGAGCGCATGCTCTTCACCTCGCCGTACGTCACCGAGCCGGTCGGGACGATTCACGGCACCGGCAGCGACGCCGGCGCGGTGTTCGCCATCGCCCGCGAAACCGATCAGATGGGCGACCCCATGGTGCGCGACAAGGTGGGGGAGGCCCGCATGCTCGAGCTCGTCGGCAAGGCGCTCGGCTCCCGCGTCACCGACAGCATCCGGGCGCGCCGCCGGTCGGACCAGGCGGCCGCCATCGTCCGCCTCTTCAAGGGCACCGCCGTCTCGCGCACGGTGACGCTGGCGCTCGACGTGGCCGGTATGTCGTCGGTGGCCTGGACAGGCGAGGGATCGACTGCCATGAGCGGCGTCAACTTCCTCATGCGCCAGGTCGGCAGCATCGGCGGCGGCACGACGGAGATGGCGCGCAACGTCATCAGCGAGCGTGTCCTGACCATGCCGCGTGAGCGCAGGCTGGACAAGGACGTGCCGTTCCGTGACGTCCCGCGCGGCCGGGCGGGCAACAATGCCGGCAGCGGCACGTAGTCTGCGCCGGTGCTCTCGTCGGCGCCGGTGTCGGGAGGGAGGATCATGGCGACAGCCAAGGTGAACGGGCTCACGCTCGGCTATGAGGTGATCGGTGACGGTGCGGGCCGGCCCTGGTCCATCACGCCGGGCGGGCGCTTCACCAAGGAGTCACCGGGAGTGCGCCAATTAGCCGAGGTGCTGGCCGGCCAGGGGCACCGGGTGCTGATCTGGGACCGACCCAACTGCGGCGAGTCCGACGTGTGCTTCGAGGGCTCGTCGGAGTCGGCCATGCAGGCGGACGCTGCTGGTGGCGCTGCTCGAGCACCTGGACATGACGCCGGCCGTGATCTCGGGCGGATCCGGGGGGGCCCGGGTGTCCCTGTTGGCGGCGTCGCGTCACCCCGAGGCGGCGGCGGGCGTGGCGGTCTGGTGGATCAGCGGTGGCGTCTACGGCCTGCTGTCGTTGGCCACGCACTACTGCGGTGGCTCGTTGGGCGAGGCCTGGCGTGACGGCATGGAGGCGGTCGCCGACCATGCCGGAATGGGCCGAGGTCATAGAGCGGAACCCGTCGAACCGTCTGCGCTTTCTCGACCAGGACCGGGCACGAGTTCATCGCCACGCATGGAGCGCTGGATGGAGGCGTACTGCGCTCGCGACGGGGAGCACATCCCCGGCCTGCCCGACGTCGACGCCCGTGCTATGGACCTGCCCGCGTTGGTGTTCCGCAGTGGCGAAGAGCGACCCGCACCACACCCGGGCGACGTCGGAGACGCTGGCCTCGCTGCTGCCCCAAGCCCGGCTGGTCGAGCCTCCCTGGGGAGACCGCGAGTGGATCGAGCGGCAGGAGGCCCGGGACGAGGGGCTGTTCGCGCGCTGGCCTCTGCTGGCACCGCAGCTGCTTGGAGTGGCAGGCCTAGACCTTGGGGTGAGGCGGCTGCGGCTGGGGCTGAGCTCAGCCGGATTGGCGTCCGACGGCTTCCTTGGTGGCGGCCAGACGCGGCAAGTCCATCTCTGGGGGTTCGGGCAGACCGAGCGCACGCACGAAGAGGAGCGTCAGCTGGTCGACGGCCTCGTCGAAGTCGACGTCGATCATCCCTTGCACGAACCACATCTCAGGAAAGCGGTAGGTCATGGAGCCCAGGGCGGCCGCGGCGATGACGGGGTCGAGCCGCTCGTCGATCTGGCCGTGCCGCTGAAGGCTCCTGATGGAATTGGTGACCCACGAGTTGTACTCGCGATGGCGCTCGAACCGCGCGGAACCCACCTCGGAGTCGAAACGGGACACCTGCTCAATGACGCCCATGATGCGCGCTTCCTTGCGATAACTCTCCAGGTGGAGTCGCATGGCCTCGTGAATGCGCTCGTAAGGCGTGGCGGACGACGTCGGGTCCACGATCACGTTCATGGGCGCGGTGAGCGACTGGTCCACCTCGAGCGCCACCTCGCGGAAGACCTCTTCCTTCGAGTCGAAGTAGTGGTAGAAGGAACCGTGCGAGAGGCCGGCGCGCTCGGCGATGTCCGAGATACGGGCGTCGAGGAAGCCGTCTTGTTCGAAGATCTCCTTGGCCGCGGCCACCAGCCGGGCCCGCGTCTCGACCCCCTTGCGCGACCGGGGCCCGCTCGGCTTGTCGGTGTCGTTGGTGAGCGATCGCGCCGTCGACACGCGTCCCTCCTTCCCTGTGGGGTCCTTGGCCGCCGGTGTCATCAATGTACCGTTGGCCGTCTCGTGCACGGGTGGACACGTGCGTCGGTGGCCGCCGTCGTCACGCGTCGGCTCTTTGCAGGAGCAGCACGCCCGATGGTGTGCCACCGCCTGTCGTCGCCACCGCGGTCGAGGCGCCGGTGACTTGCCGGGCGCCCGCCTCGTGGCGCAGTTGCTGCACCGCTTCGTAAATGAAGCCGAATCCGTGCGTGCGGCCTTCGGAGAGCTGGCCGCCGTGCGGGTTGACGGGCAGCTGTCCGTCGAGGGCGATGCGGCGCCCGCCTTCGAGCCAGTCGTAGGCCTCGCCGAACCCGCAGAACCCGAGCCCTTCGAGCCAGGAGATGGCGTTGAAGGTGAAGCCGTCGTAGATCAGGGCCACATCGACGTCGTCCGGTCGCAGGTCCGTCCTCGTCCACAGGTGTGCCGCCTGCCCGATGACCTGCGGCTCGTGCGTGAGGGTCCCCTGGTCCCACGAGACGCGCTCGAGGATCTGGGTGCCGACGGCCTCGATGCGCACGGCCGGGTGCGGCAGGTCGCCGGCCACCGACGCGTCGGACACGATCACCGCGATCGAGGCGTCACAGGGGACGTCGCAGTCGTAGAGGCCGAACGGCGAGGTGATGGGGCGCGCCGACAGGTAGTCATCCATCGTCAAGGGGTCGCGATAGATGGCTTCGGGATTCCGGCCCGCGTTGGTGCGTGCATTGAGGGCGATCAGGCCGAGCATTTCGCGGGGCGCGTTGTAGCGATGCAGGTACTGGTTGGCGTTCACGCCGATCCAGTTGGCGGCGGAGAGCGCGCCGAACGGGAAACGCCACTCCTGCATCGGTCCCGACACCCGCTTGGTGCCGCGCTGGCCGGCGATGGCGCCCTGCGCCACCAGGGTGGCGTAGGTCGACTCCCACACGGTCCGGAAGCACAGGACATGGCGGCAGAGGCCGGAGGCGATCGCCATGGCGGCGGCGATGACCGAGCCACCCGGACCGGGGAGGTCCATGCCGCCGTTGTGCCAGGTGGGCTGGATGCGCAGTGCCTCTTCGAGCGCGGTCACTCCGCCCTCGGTCATCCCGGCCCCGAGCCCGCCCGGATAGGTGGACAGGCCGTCGATGTCCTCGAGCGTGAGCCCGGCGTCGGCCACCGCTTTGAGGCTCGCATCGACCGCGAGTTCGAGCGGGTCGATCATGAGACGCCGGCCGATGCGAGACCGTCCGACGCCGCTCAGGACGGCCCGGTGTTCGAAGCGATCGGTTCGTGAGCGGCCGCCGCGGCTGGGGCCGGACGGGCTTCCCGACGCGATCGACCGGATCGATCGTCCCCGTCGGCTCGAAGAGGGGCAGCCACACGTCGTCTTGGTGCTCGAAGCGGACGGTGACCTCCTGGCCGATGCGCACCTCTTGCGGGTCGCACCCGACGATGTTGGTGGTCAGGCGGACGCGGGGATCCTCGGCCAAGGCGGCGACGGCGATGACGTAGGGAGGGTCGAAGTCGGGTAGCCAGCGATGCTGGTTCACCGTGAAGCCGACGATGGTGCCCCGGCCAGAGACCGGCGTCGGCTTGGCGGCACGGCTCCGGCAGTAGGGGCAGATCGGCACGGGCGGGTGCGCCAGCTGGCCGCACTCCTCGCAGCCCTGGATGCGGAGCACCCCGTCGGCCCCCGAGGTCCAGAACCATTCGTTCGCCGGCGTGAGCTCAGGAAGTGGTCGCACCGTGGTCCGGGTCCGTGGCAGTGGGCGGAGTATTGACATCGACGTCGTAATCGAACACTCCGGCCATGCTATGCCACGGCAGGGACGAAGGCCGGTGGTTTGACCTGGGCCGGGTCCTCCCGACCCCCACGGTGTGCACTCGAGGTGGAGGCACCACGAGAGCCCTGGAGTCGCCCGGAGGCGCTGACGAGGACACGTCCGTTATTGGGTACGCCTCCGATCGACGAGGTTGGAGCAAGGCAGAACCAGGGAGGCTGCGGGCCGAATTCCAATATTGACGTCGCAGTCAAAATCCAATAGGCTGCACCCATGGCCACCAAACTCGACTTTCCCGTCTTCGACGCCGACAACCACATGTACGAGACGAAGGAGTCCTTCACTCGGCACCTGCCCGACCGCTACAAGGGCGCCGTCGACTACGTCGAGCTGCACGGCCGGACGAAGATCATGATCCGGGGCACGGTCAGCGAGTACATCCCGAACCCGACCTTCGAGGTCGTGGCCCGGCCGGGCGCGCAGGAGGAGTACTTCCGCAACGGCAACCCCGAGGGGAAGTCGTATCGGGAGATCGTGGGCAAGCCCATCCGGGCGCTTCCGGGCTTCCAGGCGCCGGCACCGCGCATCGAGCTGATGGACGAGCTGGGCGTCGACCGGGCGCTGATGTTCCCGACGCTGGCCAGCCTGCTCGAGGAGCGATTGCGGGACGAGCCCGAGCTGACGCACGCCGTCATCCACGCGTTGAACGAGTGGATGTACGAGGAGTGGAGCTTCAACTACGAGGGCCGCATCTTCGCCACGCCGGTCATCACGCTCCCGATCGTCGAGAAGGCGATCGAGGAACTGCAGTGGGTGGTCGAGCGGGGCGCCAAGACCGTCCTCATCCGCCCGGCGCCCGTCCCGGGCTACCGCGGCTCACGGTCGTTCGGCTACCCCGAGTTCGATCCGTTCTGGCAGGCCGTGGTCGACGCCGACATCCTCGTGTCCATGCATTCGTCGGACAGCGGATATTCCCGCTACCAGAGCGACTGGACCGGCCCGAGCGAGATGCTGCCCTTCCGGCTGGACGCGTTCCGCATGATGAGCATGGGGAAGCGCGCCGTCGAGGACACCATGTCGGCCTTCTGCTGCCACGGCGTGTTCGCGCGGTTCCCGGACCTGCGGGTGGCCAATATCGAGAGCGGTGGCGACTGGGTGGCCCCGTTCGTCGACCACCTGGCTCACATCCATCGCCAGATGCCGCATGCCTTCGACGGCGACCCGGTCGAGCAGTTCAAGACAAACGTGTGGATCAGCCCGTTCCACGAGGACGACCTGTCCCGGCTGATCGAGACGGTCGGTGTCGACCACGTGCTCTTCGGGTCGGACTACCCGCACCCCGAGGGCCTGGCCGAGCCGACCAGCTACGTCGACCACCTGCCGGGCGACCTGGCCGACGAGGACGTGCAGAAGATCATGGGCGGCAACCTGGCCCGCATCATGAAGGTCGAGGAGACCGTCGGCGCCGTGTCCTAGCGGGTCGTGTGGAACGTGGTCGAACCCGTTGGTGCTGCCCGAGTGGGGCCGCGATGCGGCACCGATTTCGTTTCTGACTGTAGGGTCGCCGCGCCCACGCCAAGCCCAAACCATGTTCACGAGGAGGCCGACCATGCCCGATTACAAGTACCTGCTCTACGAGACGCTCGACGATGGCCTGATCGTGCGCATCATGCTCAACCGGCCCAGCTCGCGCAACGCGCAGCACCGGGGGCTCCTGGTCGAACTGAACGACGCCTTCCTGGCGGCCGAGGCGGACGACCAGGTGCGGGTGGTGATTCTGGGTGGCACCGGCCCCATGTTCTCCTCCGGCCACGACCTCGGTTCCAAGGAGTCCCGGGAAGAGATGACGCCCGGCCCCACCATGCATCCGACACGCACCATCAACGGCGCCACGCGCAAGGGTGCCGAGTCGCTGATGCTCCAGGAGTGGCACTACTTCTTCGAGAACACCCGCCGGTGGCGCAATCTCCGCAAGATCACGATCGGCCAGGCCCACGGCGACGTGTACGCGGCCGGACTCATGCTGCTGTGGGCGTGCGACCTCATCGTCGCCGCCGAGAACACGCGCTTCGCCGACGTGGTGGGCACCCGGTTGGGCATGTGCGGGGTCGAGTACTTCGCCCACCCCTGGGAGTTCGGGCCGCGCAAGGCCAAGGAGCTCCTGTTGACCGGCGACTCGGTCGACGCCGACGAGGCCTACCGGCTCGGCATGGTGACCAAGGTGTTCCCCGATGACGAACTCGCCGACCGCACCGTCGAGTTCGCCCGGCGGATCGCCCAGCTGCCCACCATGACCTCGCTGCTCATCAAGGAGTCGGTGAACCAGAGCGTCGACAACATGGGCTTCTACAACGCGCTCAACGCCTGCTTCACGCTGCACGAGCTCAATCACTCGCACTGGGCCCAGGTCAACGAGAACCACTACCCGGTGGCGCTCGAGGACTCGGGCATCCCCAATTGGAAGGACGCGCCGCCCATCGTGCCGGCGCTCAAGGACAAGGTGCGCGCCGAGTAGGACGAGAGCTGGGGCGAAAGGAGGGTTGGGTCGGCGCCGGGCTGTAGTTGTCTGACCTGCGTTTTCACAGCGTAAACCCAGGTCAGAGGCCTATCGGGCGCCCTGGCACCGCCCAGGGCGTCTGGTTAGTATCAGAATCGACGTCGATGTCAGAAATGCCGGGGGAACGGACCGGCAAGGGGTGGGTCTTTCAGGATGCTCCAATTCGTGATCGCCGGGCTGGTGCTGGGGGGCATCTACGCCATCGCCTCGGCCGGGCTGGTCATCACCTACACATCGTCGGGCATCCTCAACTTCGCCTTCGGCGCCATCGCGTATTTCATCGCGCGCTTCTACTACTACCTGCACACCCAGCAGAACTGGTCCATCATTTTGTCGGCGGTCGTGTCGATCCTGATCGCGTCGCCCGCCCTCGGGGTGTTCCTCTACGCCGTCCTGTTCCGCCATCTGCGCCTCTCCTCGCCTCTGATCAAGGTAGTGGCGACCATCGGCTTGCTGGTCGCCATTCCCTCCATCGCTGTGCTGCTCTTCGGCAACGCGGCCATCGATCAGGCGCCGGGGTTGGCGCCGGAGCCCGTGCACGTCTACCAGTTCCTCGGCGTCCCCGTGACGCTCGATCAGATCATCGTGTACGCGTGCGTGGTGGCGACGGTGGTCTTGGGCGCCTTCATCCTGCGCTACACCGAGGTCGGCCTGAAGGTCCGGGCCATGGTCGACTCGCCCGCCATGACCGACCTGTCCGGGACGAACCCCACCAAGATCTCCCTTGGGGTCTGGGCCGTCAGCACGCTCTTCGCCGGCCTGTGCGGCGTGCTGGCCGCGCCCATCATCGGCCTCGACCCTAACCAGTTCACACTGCTGATTGCGGCGTCGTTCGCCGCCGTCGTGGCGGCCAAGCTGCGGAGTCTGCCCATCGCCGTCGTCGTGGGCCTGCTGATGGGCGTCGCCACCTCACTGATCCAGCGCTACCTGCCGTCAGACAGCGCCTGGACGACCGAGGTCATCGACGCCGTGCCTTTCATCGTGGTGGCGCTGTTCCTGATCTACAGCCTCTTCGGCCGGGAACGGGTCGGCGCGGCGGACGGCTGGGGCGGGGCGCTCGACCGCGCCATCACGCCGCAGGGCGAGAGCCGGCTCGCCGGCTCCACGGCCAGCGTGATCGAGACGGCCCGGCTCAGCTTCGCCGGCAAGTACGCCGGTCCCCTCCTGCTCATCATCATTGTGGGGGCGCTGCCGGCCATCGTCTCGGGCTACTGGGTGGGCTTGTTCGCGCAGGCCTTCGCCTACGCCGTGATCTTCTTGTCGTGGACCATCGTGACCGGCGAGGGCGGCATGCTCTGGCTGTGCCAGATCACCTTCGCCGGGGTGGGGGCGCTCACCACGGCCCAGCTGGCGAACCACTACGGGTGGCCCGTGCTGGTCGCAGTGCTCATCGGCGGGTTGTTGGCGGCCGCCATGGGCGCCATCGTCGGGTTCTTGAGCATCCGGCTCGGCGATCTGTACGTCGCCCTGGTCACGCTCACGTTCGGGCTCCTCATGGAGAACCTCGTCTTCACCCTGCCCAGCTTCGTGAACCAGGGCCTCGGGCTCTCGCTCAACCGGCCCAGCTGGGCCACCTCGGATCTGTCGTTCACGTACCTGTGTCTGGCCGTCTTCATCATCATTGCCCTGTTCATCGTGAACTTCCGCCGCTCCACCACGGGCCTCGCGCTCAACGCCGCCCGTTGGAGCGAGGCGGGAGCCCGTACGTCGGGCATCAGCGTGGTGCAGATGAAGGTGATCGCCGGGTCGCTGGCGGCGCTGATCGCCGGCATCGGCGGAGGGCTGCTCGCCCTGGCCCAGACCACGTTCCAGCCGAGCGAGTTCGCCACCTTCGCCGGGGTGGTCTGGCTGGCCATCTTCGTCACCATCGGCGTCCGGTCGAACGCGGCCGCGCTGATCGCCGGCATCACGTTCGTCCTTCCGGCCGCGCTCATCCAGTACTACTTCTCGTCGTTGGAGTGGCTGCCCAACGTCCTGCCCGTCCTCTTCGGGCTCGGTGCCATTTCCGCCGCCAAGTATCCCGACGGCACCCTGGCTGAGCAGAGCCGGCAGTTGCGACGGCTGGCCGTGCGCGTGAAGTCGATTCGATCCGGACTCCAGCAGCAGACGCTGGATCTCGGTCTGGACACTGCGGTCGGGCCGGTCGACGCGGCACCGAAGATCGCCGAACCCGTCTCGTGACGACCGCTGCGATGACCGCCGACGTTCCTCCAGGCAGTGAGACGGGAGTCAGCCGGCCCGAGCCCGCCCTCGTGGCGATGGGCATCACCGTCCGCTTCGGTGGTCTCATGGCTGTGGCCGACGTCTCCCTGGAGGTCGAACCCGGGAGCATCGCCGGGCTGGTCGGCCCGAACGGAGCCGGCAAGTCGACGCTCCTCGGTGTGCTCTCTGGCCTGATCCGGGCCAATGCGGGTCGGGTGTCCCTCTGCGGCGAAGACGTGTCCGACGCCTCGCCCCGGTCCCGGGCCCGGCGGGGACTGGCCCGCACGTTTCAGCAACCAGAGCTCTTCGTGGGCCTGACGGTGAGTGAGCACCTCGTTCTGGCCCACCGCGCCCGCGTGGCGCCCCAGCGTCTCTGGCGGGACATGTTCGACCCGCGCTCGCTGTTTCCGCCCTCGAAGGAAGAAACCGAACGGATCGACGCGATCCTCGAGATGTTGCGATTGACCCGGGTGGCCAACGCACCGGTGGCCGCGCTGCCGCTGGGCATCCTCCGCCTGGTCGAGGTCGGGCGGGCACTGGCCAGCGAGCCCCGGGTGCTCCTCCTCGACGAGCCACTGTCCGGCCTCGACATGAAGGCGTCGGAGAACCTCCTCGACGTCTTCCGCCAGATCGTCGACGCGTCCGACCCCCCGTTGTCCATGGTGCTCGTCGAGCACGACGTCGCGGCCGTCCTTTCGTTGTCGGACATCGTCTTCGTGCTCGACTTCGGGGAGCGCATCGCCGTCGGAAGCCCCGAGGAGATCCGCAACGACCCGGCCGTGCGGGCGGCCTACCTCGGCGACAGCGAGCCGGTTGCGCGGTCGACAGTGGTTGGGACGACGACGAGGACCGGCACGAGCACCCTCTCGCGGCCGGGCCAGCAGTGCTCATGACCGAGTGCATCCTCGAAGTGCGCGACCTTGACGTCTGCTACGGGTCCTCACAGGCGCTCTTCGGGGTGACGCTCACCGTCCCGAGGGGCGGGGTGCTCGCCATTCTGGGCACCAACGGGGCCGGCAAGAGCACCCTCGCCCGCGCCGTGTCGGGGCTCGTTCCTTGCGCCGCCGGGCGGGTGTTCCTGGACGGGGAGGACGTGACGGGCCGGCCGCCCCACCGCATCCGGAGGCTCGGGCTCACCTACATCCCCGAGGGGCGCGGCATCTTTCCCGGCCTCTCGGTCATCGACAACCTGCGCATGGCCGTGGCCCAGGAGCGCCGCTCGGACCGGCCTCAGGCGATTGAGCGGGCGATCGAGCATTTCCCGGTGCTCGGCAACCGTCGCACGCAGCGGGCGGGCAGCCTGTCCGGCGGCGAGCAGCAGATGCTGGCGCTGGCACGTGCGCTCGCCGTCTCGCCCAAAGTGATCATCGCCGACGAGATGTCCCTCGGCCTGGCCCCGCTCGTGACCGAGTCGGTCTTCGAAGGCCTCGAGAAGGCCTGCCAATCGGGGATCACCCTGGTCCTGACCGAGCAGTTCGTCCATCGGGCCCTCGCCATGGCGACGGGGTGCGTGATCTTGACCAGGGGGCGCGTGGGCTGGTCGGGGCCGGCCGCCGAGGCCGGCCAAGAAGTGATCGACCGCTACCTGGGCGAGGCGGAGGCGACGCCCGCTGGCGTTACGGACGGGTTACAATAATGCCCTTCGCCTAGGGTGAGAGAGGTATTCTCAATCTCCTCATAGGCAGTTGGCAGACAACCGATTAAGGGATCCCGATTCGGGGTCCGGGGGAGGGCATCCGTCCAGTGCAACCACTCATGACCCCGTCCGGAGCGGGCACTCCACGCCACGCCCTCTCGTTGTCGACCAGCGCTCGCAAGCGACGGGGCACGCGCCGGTTCAGGACGTTCGGCACGGTCGCCGCCGCCTCGCTGGCCGGGCTGCCCCTCGCTCTGGTCGCCACGACGTCGGCCCCTATGTCCGCGTCAGCGTCGCCGTCGCCGATCACCATCGCGTACATCACGGACCTCACCGGATCGGGGGCGGCGGAGAACGCCAATTCGCCGGCCGGATTCGACGCGCGCATCGACCTGCAGAACGCCGAAGGCGGCGTGAACGGGCACAAGCTGGTCCCCCTCGTCATCGACGACCAGACCAGTCCGTCGGAGATCGCCACCGCCGTCCAGGACGCCGACTCCAAGGCGTTCGGCATCGTCTCGCAGAGCCCGCTGTTCTTCCTGGCCGCCAAGTACCCGCAGGAGGCGGGCGTCCCCGTTACCGGGGCCTACACGGACGGGCCGGAATGGGGCGAGCAGCCGTACACGAACATGTTCGCCTCCGACGAGGGGAGCGTCGACCCCAAGTACCCGGTCAACACCGAGATCGGTGACTTCCTCAAGGCGCACGGTGGCACGGTGCTCGGTTCGTACGGCTACGGCATCTCGCCGTCGTCCAGCCGGGCCGCCATCGCCACCGGTGACTCGTTCCAGCACGCCGGTGGCAAGGTCGGCGTCATCGACACCACCGTGCCCTTCGGGAGCGTGGACTTCACCGCTGCAGCGCTGTCGGCCAAGCAAGCGGGCGTCAACGCCATGGTGCCGGCCATGGACTCCAACTCGAACTACGCCCTGGCCACGGCGCTCGCCCAGGCCGGGGTGAAGCTCAAGGCGACGCTGTACGCCACCGGCTACGAGCCCGACGTGATCAAGTCGCCTGCCTGGGCCGACCTGCAAGGTGCCTACTTCCTCTCGCCGTTCCGGCCGTGGCCGTTGGCCAATGCCGGCACCGAGCAGATGCAGGCCGCCATGGAGAAGTACGCGCACTTCTCGAAGTCGGACTTCCCGTCCTTCGGCCAGTACGAGGCCTGGGCCGGTGCCGACCTCATGATCAAGGGTCTGGAGCTGGCCGGGAAGAACCCGACCCGGGCCGCGGTGATCTCTGATCTGCGCAACCTCAAGTCCTACAACGCCAACGGCCTGCTGCCGCAGTCGATCGACTACTCGACGATCTTCGGGCACGACCCGGCTAAGACGTGCGCCTGGGTCATGGAGGCCGAGAAGAGCGGGTTCAAGGTGGCGTCGGGGACACAGCCGGTCTGCGGCACCGACATCCCGGGGACCTCGACGGCGAACGCGTCGTAGCGCGAGCTGGGTCCCACTCCGGACAGGCCGCCGGGGCCGAGGCGCGTCGCTCGCCCGGCGGTCCGTTGTCCGGAGCCATCCGGTGCCCGTGACCGCGCGCGCACGACGAGAGGGAGCGTGATCCGTGCCACACAGCAGGCTGGAGGATTTGCCGAGCGCGACCTCGCGCGGATGGCCCTCGGCCGAAGGTGGGTTCAGAGCGGCTCACTGGGGCGACATGGAGGTGTGCTTCACGACGGTCGACGGCCCGCTGGACTGCACCGAGCTCTACAAGCTGGGCGGGTACCCGGGCGGGGTGTGCCAGTGCCCCCACTTCTTCTATCTCTTCGAAGGTCGGATCCGGTGTCGCTGGCCTGAGACCGACGTCCCCGACGAGGTCGTCTCTGCCGGGGAGGTCTGCTATTTCGCCGCAGGCCACGTCTTGATCTACGAGGAAGCGAGCCGCGTGCTGGAGCTCAATCCCGCCGCAGCTCTCAGGGATTGCATGGATGCGGTCGAGCGGTCGGCTCGGCGATGACGCCCCGCCCGGCGATCAACTGACTGCTCCGTAGCACTTGACTGCTACGTAGTACTCTGGAAGAGTAGAACCATGCTCTACCCCGCGGAAGGGCGTACGGCGAAGTGACGGCGGGCCAAATCCTCGCAGAGCGCCGATCATTCGTGGCCGGTCAGTGGGTGGAGGGCGAGGAGCCCTTCTCGATCGTGAATCCGGCCGACGAGTCCACGGTGACCCAGCTGGGCGCCACCCGTCTCGAAGATGTGGGCCGGGCCATCGCCGGCGCCCGGCAGACGTTCGACGAGGGAGTCTGGGCTGATCGTCCCATGCGGGATCGGGCGAAGTCCTTACACGCCCTCTTGGACCATCTCGAGACGGTCCACGAGCCCCTCGTGGCCACGATGGTCGCGGAAGCGGGACAGCCCGTCCTGTTTGCCGAGATGGCGCAGTATGCCGCTGGAATCAATTTGTCTCGGAACACCATCGACCTGTTCCTGGCGTTGGCGGAGGAGGAGGCCAATCCGGTCCCCGTGGACGAACTGGTGCGCGGGCGAGTGGCGACCAGCGTCCGCCGCTACGAGCCTGTCGGCGTCGTGAGCGCGATCACTCCCTACAACGGGGCGATCATCATGGCCTTCCAGAAGCTGATCCCAGCCTTGATGGCGGGCAACTCGGTGATCCTGCGGCCGAGTCCGTTGACTCCGCTCTCGTCCCTGGCCTTCGGGTCTGCCGCCGAGGCGGCGGGTCTACCCCCCGGGGTACTGAGTGTGGTGGTCGAGCAGGGTGCCGGTGGCGCCGAGCTGCTCACGTCGGATCCTCGCGTCGACATGGTGTCGTTCACCGGCTCCACGGTGGTGGGACGGCAGATCCTGGCCCAAGCCGCGCCGACCGTGAAGCGCGTCGCGCTGGAGCTGGGTGGCAAGTCGGCGCAGATCTATCTCGCCGACGCCCTCCATCGGGTCGCTCAGGGGGCGGCACAGGTCGTCGCCATGACCGCCGGGCAGGCGTGTGTTGCCGCGACCCGCATGCTCGTGCCGCAGGAACAGAAGGACTCGGCCCTCGAGGCCGCCGCCGCCGCCTACGCCGCCATCAAGGTCGGACCCCCGAGCGACCCCGCAGCAATGGTCGGTCCCCTCATCACATCGGCCCAGCGCGACCGCTGCGAGCGGTTCGTTTCCCTCGCCGAAGAGCACGGAGCCAAGGTCGTGTGTGGCGGGGGACGGCCCGCGGGACTCGAGCGGGGCTACTACTTCGAGCCCACCGTGCTCGACGTCTCGGACAACTCGAACCCGGCCGCGCAAGAGGAGATCTTCGGCCCCGTGCTGGCGGTGATCGGCTACAAGGACGTCGACGACGCCGTCCGGATCGCCAACGACAGCATCTACGGACTGTCCGGCCAGGTCTATGGCGCCGACGCCGCGGCGGCGACGGCGGTGGCGCGGCGGATCCGCAGCGGGGCGGTGAACGTGAACACCTCGATGTTCAGTGCTTATGCGCCGAGTGGGGGCTACAAGCAGAGTGGCCTCGGTCGCGAGCGGGGGATCGATGGCATCCGGGCGTTCCAGGAAGTGAAGCACATCTGCATCGGCGAGTTGCCGAAGTGAGCGACAAGGAACGACACATGACTGCTGACCTGAATCTTGACTGGCTGATCTCGGTCGACGACCACATTCTGGAGCCGCCGAACCTCTGGCTCGACAGGGTGGCGGCGAAGGATCGTGACCGAGCGCCGCACATGGAGACCATCGACGGCATGGACTACTGGCTCTATGACGGCAAGCGATTTCCGAGTTCGGGGTTGAGCGCGGTGGCCGGGAAGTCGAAGGAGGAGTTCAGCCCCGAACCGCTGGCCTATTCCGACATGCGGCCGGGGTGCTACGACTCCACGGCTCGTCTCGAAGACATGGACCGGGCGGGAATCCTGGCGTCGCTGTGCTTCCCGACGCTCCCGCGCTTCTGCGGTCAGCTGTTCATGGAGGCCAGTGACCGGGAGTTCGGGTTCGAATGCCTACGGCACTACAACGACTGGATCGTCGAGGACTGGTGCGGTACCGCACCGGGCCGTTACATCCCCCTCATGCTGATCCCGATGTGGGACCCGGCCATGGCCGCCAAGGAGATGGCGCGGATGGCGTCCAAGGGGGTCACGGCGTTCGCCTTCTCGGAGAACCCGGCTCCCATCGGCCTGCCGACGATCCATGACGAGGGTCGCTACTGGGATCCGGTGATGTCGACGGCCAACGACGCCGGCCTGGTGGCGTCCATGCACGTGGGTTCCTCGTCCCAGGTTCCTCAAATCGCTCCCGACTCCCCGTTCATGGCCAACCTGGCCTGGGGGGCCATCCGTACCTCAGGAGCGATGCTGTCGTGGTTGTTCAGCGGGATGTTCCAGCGCTTCCCGAACCTGAAGATCGCGCTGTCCGAGGGTGAGGTCGGGTGGATGCCCTACTTCCTCGAGCGGGCGGAGCAGGTGCTGGACAAGCAGCGCTATTGGGTCATGCGGGGTCAGAAGTTCATGGATCACGCCACGACGGACGTCGATCTGGACACGCTCAACATCCGAGAGCTGTTCCGCGAGCACGTCTTCGGTTGTTTCATTGAGGACCATCACGGGATCGCCAGCCTCGACGAGATCGGCGAAGACAACGTCATGTGCGAGACCGACTACCCGCACTCGGACTCCACCTGGCCCAACTGCATCACCACCGTCAAGAAGGTGATCGGGCACCTCCCACCCGAGACGCAGTACAAGCTCCTGCGTGGCAACGCCGAGCGGCTGTATCGCTTCGCCCCGGCCGAACCCCCGGTGCCCGCTCGTGCCTGAAGGGCCGGCCCTATCGAATGCATCCGTACCGCGGTCGAAGCGTGCCCGACAGGTGCGCTGACGCTGTCAGAAGAGGGAAGGTGAGGAGAGTGTTGCTGCAGGGCAAGGTAGCGATCATCACGGGAGCCGGTTCGGGCGTCGGCAGGGCATCGGCGGTTCGCTTCGTCGTTGAGGGGGCTTCGGTCATCTGCGCGGATGTCGACCTCGACCGGGCCAAGGAGACCGTGGCCCGGCTCGAGTCGGCCGGAGGCACGGCTCTCGCCGAACGGTGTGATGTCTCCGAGAATGGGGACGTCGCCGGGGTCGTGGCGACGGCGGTGGACCGGTTTGGCCGGTTGGACATCATGTTCAACAACGTGGGCATCCCGACACCGCGTCTCGGAATGGCGTTCGAGGATCACTCGGTCGAAGATGTCGATCGTCTGACGGCGGTGAACTTCCGTGGTGTCTTCCTCGGCTGCAAGTACGCCGTGATTCAGTTCAAGAAGCAAGGTGGCGGAGGGGTCATCCTCAATACCGGATCCGTGGCCGGCCTGGTGGGCTGGGGTGGGACGGTCTATGGGGCGACCAAGGGCGCGGTGCACCAGCTGACCAAGGCCGTGGCGGTGGAGGCGGCGCCCTACGGCATCAGAGTCAACGCCATCTGCCCGGCCGGCATGCCGTACACCAACTTCATGGCCGCCGGTGGAATGGACACCTCGAGCGTGGACATCGAGCAGATCGCCCAGCACACCGGTTCCATGCACCCGCTCGGCCGTCCGATCACGGCGGAGGACTGCGCCGAGGCGGCCGTGTACCTGTGTTCTGACGGCGCGGCGAACGTCACGGGCGTCCTGCTTCCCATCGACGGGGGCTACGTCGCTCGATGACCGATACCCGGGACGTGCTCGATCTGGACCGGGTCCGCAGGCTCTTTGACCTCGCCAGCAGCACGAACGCCCACAATGGCGGCAACTATCGGGAGGACCCGTACCCCGTCTGGCGGGCGCTTCGGGAAGGAGCGACCGTCCACGAGGGAACCGTGCACGAGCTGTCCGGGGTGCAGCAGGACTTCATGTTCCACGGATTGCCCTATTCGGATCGCCCTCACTTCTCGACATTCTCCTGGGCAGCGTGTGACGCGGCTTACCGGAACCCGGAGGTCTTCGCGTCGTCGCCGGACGCGGTCGACCTGGAGAGTGGTGAGATCGGTCCCACCAACAGCATGTTGTCCATGGGTGGTACCCAGCATCGGCGTTACCGGGCCCTGGTCCAGCCCTCGTTTTCACCCGCGAAGGCGTCCTGGTGGATCGAGAATTGGATCGACACCACCGTCAATGCGCTGATCGATTCCTTCGAATCGCAGGGTCGCGCCGAGCTGAACGTGGAGTTCTGCGCGGCCATCCCGGTTCTCACGATTACCGGAAGCTTCGCCGTGCCGGTGGCACAGGCGCTCGACATTCGAGAGTCTCTGACGCGGCCCGAGCAGATGGTGGCGATCATCGCACCGATCGTCGCGGCCCGCCGGGAACACCCCGAGGACGATCTGATCAGCGTCCTGGTGGAATCCGAGGTCACCGACGAGGACGGTCGAACGCACCGTCTCACCGATGCAGAGATCTACTCGTTCTCCATGTTGCTCCTCGCCGCGGGTTCGGGCACGACGTGGAAGCAGATGGGCATCACGCTGGCCGCTCTGGTGCAGCGACCCGAGCTCCTCGGAGCCGTTCGGCAAAATCGGAGCCTTCTCCGTCCGGTCATCGAAGAGTCATTGCGGTGGCAGCCGACGGATCCGATGTTCTCGCGTTGGGTCACGACGGATGAAGAATTCTTCGGAACGCAGCTTCCGAAGGGAGCGGTCCTGCACATCTGCCTCGGCGCGGCGAATCGGGACCCCGAACGGTGGGAACGCCCGGACGAGTACGACCCCTTCCGTCCCACCAGGCCCACGTTGGCCTTCGGCAACGGTCCCCACGTCTGCCTCGGCCAGCACGTCGCTCGAGCGGAAATGACGATCGCCGTCAACGCGCTGCTGGATCGGCTCCCCAACCTTCGGCTCGACCCGGACGCCGATCCACCGGCCTTCATCGGATTCTACGAACGCGGCGCCACGGCCATCCCGGTCGTGTTCGGATAGGGGGACTGGCATGAGTGAAGAGGGTTACCAAGCGCCGGATCTCGAGCTCGTGGGGCCGGAGCATGTCCGGCGCTACAGGGAAACGGGCGGGGAAGTCGGTTACATCTGGAACGGTGTGCCAACCCTTCTCCTCACCACGACGGGATGGAGAAGCGGAGAGGCCCGAACCAACGCCCTCATCTTCGGTCGCGACGGCAGCGACTACCTCGTGGTGGCGTCAATGGGTGGAGCGCCGACGCACCCGAACTGGTACCGGAACCTGCTGGCGGAGCCGTCGGCCGAAATCCAAGTCCGCGCCGACCGCCTACGCGTCGTGGCACGCACCGCGGGGGAGGGCGAGAAACCGCGGCTCTGGGAGATCATGACCGACGGATGGCCCAACTATGACGTCTACCAGTCGCGGACCGACCGCGTCATCCCGCTGGTTGTGCTGTCGCCCGCTTCGTAGCGCAAGGCATCGTGGGCGTGTCAGAACAGGCGTTTGATGGAGTGAGGGTCATCGAACTGGCCCAGTGGGTCTTCGTTCCTGTCGCGGGAGCGCTGCTGGCTGACTGGGGCGCCGATGTCATCCACATCGAGCCGACCGAAGGGGATCCTTACCGGGGTCTGGCCACCCAGGGCATCGGAACGGAGCGTGATGGGGTCAATCTGTCGCTCGCACTGGCCAACAGGGGGAAGCGTTCCATCGCATTGGATATCCAGAGCGAGGACGGGCGGGCGGTCTTACGCCGGCTCCTCGAGTCCGCCGACGTGTTCCTCACGAACATGCGACCCAAGGCGTTGCGGAGGCTGGGACTCGACGCCGAGGCTCTGACCGCCCGCTACCCGAGCCTGGTGTGCGCCATGGGCAACGGGTACGGGGTCCGGGGTCCCGACGCCGATCGACCTGGTTACGACGCTACGGCCTTTTGGGCCCGCGGTGGCATGGCCCACATGCTCAGTCCACCAGAACGTGAGTACCCCATCGGTCAGCGTGGCGCCCTGGGGGACCGCAACGCCGCCCTGGCTCTGGCGTTTGGCGTTGCCGGTGCGCTTCTCAAACGCTCTCGTACGGGCAAGGGTTCGGTGGTGGACGTGTCCCTTCTCGCCACGGCCATCTGGACCCTCTCGTCCGACATGCTCGCCGCACTCGGTGGGGACGCTCCCGCCGCGTCGAGTGGGCGAGGACCCCTGGTGAACCCTCTCGTCGGCGTCTACCGGACAAAGGACGGACGGCACATCCAGCTCGTGTTCCTCCAGCCCGATCGCTACTGGTCCGAATTTTGCCGGCTTATCGGACGCCAAGACCTCTCCGACGATCCACGGTTCGCCAACATCGGGGTGCGTCGAGAGAACGGCTCGGCATGTGTCGCCGCGCTCGATGAGGAGTTTGCAAAGCGAAGCTTCGCCGAGTGGAAGGAGTTGCTCTCCCACCTCGACGCGCCGTGGGCACCGGTTCAGTCCGTCCCCGAACTTCTCGACGACCCACAGGTGACGGCGAACGGATACATCGGCGAGGTGGTGATTGACGGGGATGTGGCCTACCGCCTTCCGGCTGTGCCAGTGCAGTTCGACGGAGAGCCACCAGCATTGCGACGAGCTCCCGAGCATGGGGAGGACACGGAGACGGTGTTGACCGAACTCGGATACGACTGGAACGACATCACCGCACTCAAGGAGGCAGGAGTCATCCTTTGACCGCCGGGACCCGCCCACTACCCGTACCCGATGAGCGGTCGGCACCGTTCTGGGAAGCGGCAGCCGAACATGTCCTGGTCGTGGCGCGCTGCGCACGCTGCGGAGCGCTCAGCCACCCTCCGGACATCGTGTGCCCCCACTGCGGCTCGGCCGATCCCGCCTTTGCGTTCACCCCTGTCGACGGCGCAGGCACCATTCGCTCCTGGACCGTCATGCGTCAGTCCTTCCTGGCCGGCTTCGAAGTACCGTTCGTGCTCGTTGACGTCGAGTTAGCGGCGCAAAGGGAGCTCCGCCTGATCGGACGCCTGGTGGACGGACCAGACGCCGTGCTGAAAATCGGTGCCCCGGTGTCCGTTGTCTTCGAGGACGTCGCGCCGGGAGTATCGGTGCCCGCGTTCACGTTGGCGCACTCGTGAGCGGCCGAATGGAGGCCAGCAACCAGGTGGCCATTGTCGGGTATGCGCAGAGTCCGGTCACACGTCACGCCGACCAGACTCTGGGTGGCCTGACCGTGGAGACGGCGCGGCGAGCGATTGCGGACGCCGGGCTGACGGTGGCGCAGGTGGACGGATTCGTCACCGCGAGCCTGTTCCCATCCGCTGGTGCCCACGCCGCCGAGGACGGTGTCAGTGTGGTCTCAGCGAATTGGTTGGCCGAACGCCTCGGGGTCAACGCCGATTACGCCGCTGGATTCCAGGGATTCGGCCAGATACCTGGCGCGGTGTCGATGGCGGTCAACGCCGTGATGAGTGGGGCCGCCGACTATGTGCTGGTGCACCGTGCGCTCCACAACCCGCAGGGTAGCTACCACCAGAACCCGATGAAGGAGGCCCACGGCTCGCAACAGTGGACGGTTCCCCAGGGCTATTTCGGTCCACTGGCCATGATCGCGCTCGCCTACAACGAATATCTGCAGCGGTTCGGAGCCACACGGGAAGCAATGGCTGCGGTCGTCTCGGAGGCCCGCAAGAACGGGGCGAGGATTCCATGGTCCTACTGGTTTGAGAATCCCCTGGAGGCCGCCGACTACCTTGCCGCCCCCATGATCAACGACCCGATTTGCCGGTTCGACTGCGACATCCCGGTCGACGGGGTAGCTGCGTTCGTCTTCACCTCCGCCGAGCGGGCGCGGGATCTGCCGCACCGCCCCGTCTACGTGGCGGGATACGCCAGCGGGGCCCCGGTGAAGCGCCGGCTGCCGTTGCACTGGCCTCTGGACGACATCATGGAGGTCGGGACGGAAACGGGGCGCCGGCTTTGGCAACGGTCCGGCGTCGCGGTGGCCGACGTGGACCTGCCGCAGGTCTACGACGGGTTCTCGCCCTTCGTGTACTTCTGGATGGAATCGCTCGGCCTCTGCCCGGTTGGTGAAGCCCACCGGCTGGCGCTGGAGGGGGGCATCGACAGTGATTGCCCCGGGGCGCTGCCCATCCTCTCCGGCGGGGGGGCCCTGGGAAACGGGCGCATGCACGGAGTGCCGCAGATGCTCGAGTGCTACTTGCAACTGTCCGGCCGTGCCGGCGAGCGGCAGCGGCCCAGCCCCTCCATTGGCCTGGCATGTCATTCGTCGCCGCACTTCGGCGGCGCGGTCGTCTACAGCGCCCAGCCGTTTTGACGCCGCGCCCGGCGCCGGGAGGTGACCAAACGGTGAAATCGGCGGGCGAGGCTACTGTCTCGCAGATGACGTGGGCCGAACGTGCCGCGGAGCGGTCACCACTGGTGCAGCGGTCCAAGAGCAGGGGAGTGGAGCAGGCCTACACGATCGTGGAGGCCGCACAGCGCCTCATCGCCGCCAAGGGCCCGAACTTCACGACCCAAGAGTTGATCAAAGAAGCGGGTATCGCGCTCCAGACGTTCTACCGGTACTTTCCCAGCAAGGATCACCTCCTTCTCGCTGTGATCGAGCACATCATCGATGAGAATTGCCAGGAGTACAAGAAGCGGGCCGGCAAACTGACCGATCCGATCGATCGCCTCCGCTTGTACGTCACCGCTACCTTGAGCGGGCTGGAGGGCGTCGGAAAAGGCCCGAGCTTCGTGACGGCGGAGCATTGGCGGCTCCAAGCGATCTACCCGGACGAGGTCTCGGCGGCGACCCGGCCGTTCACGGATCTCCTACTCGAGGAGATCCAAGAGGCGAAGACCGTTGGCGAGCTCGACCCTCCGGATCCCGAGTACGCGGCATGGCTCATCACGCAACTGGTGATGGCGGTGTTCCACCATTACGACTGCGCCGGACTCGACGAACCTGCCACACGGACCGCCGCGCGCGTATGGGACTTCTGCCTGGCTGCACTCGGTGGCCACCAGGTGGAGGAAAACCGTCAGCACAAGGCGCGAACGCGTCGAAGCGCCAAGTAGACGTGTGGTTGGGGCCGGCCCGAGTGAGCTGAACGTCGGCCTGGTCGCGCCGGCAGAAGGGGCGCGTGCCACGGCGCTCGAGGAGTTGCCGATCGACTCGCTGTGGACCGGGGGGCACGTCGCATCTCCGAATCCCTCACCCGAGGCCCTGATGGGCCTCGCTCGCCTCTCGGCCATCACCGAGAGGGTCAAGATCGGCACATCCATCCTCCTCCTGCCGCTCTACTCCCCGGCCATCGTCGCCAAGCAGGTCGCCGACCTCGACCGCGCCACGGGCGGACGCGTGATCCTCGGGGTGGGTGTCGGTGGGGAATACCCGCAGGAGTTCAGGGCATGCGGCGTGCCGATCGGTGAACGGGGGCGACGGGCCGACGAGGCCATCCCGCTCCTGAAGCGCCTGTGGAGCGCAGAACAGATCACGCATGACGGACGCTTCTACCCAATGACGGATGTCAGAGTGCACCCACCGCCCGTCCAACCGGGCGGTCCCCCAATCGTGGTGGCGGGCCGCCAGGAGCCCGCGATGCGCCGGGCCGCGTTGCTCGGTGATGGATGGATGCCGTACCTCTACTCACCCCGGCGGTATGCCTCCTCGGTTACCAGAATCCGAGAGCTGGCGGCCGAGGTCGGCCGAGATCTTCATCTCTTTGAGTGGTATGCGTTCATCTTTGTGAACGTGAACCGGGACGGCCGGCGAGCGCGTCAGGAGGCCGCGAGGATGATGGGTGGAACGTACGACCAGGACTTCGGTGCCATGGTGGACAGCGTTGCCGCGGCGGGCACACCGGACGAGGTCCTCGAAAAGGTCGAGCAGTTCGTCGCGGCGGGAGCCCGCCACCTGATCTTCTTGCCCGCGACGACGCGCACGGCAGACTACGACGCGATCGTCCGGGACTTGTTCGAAGGGGTGGTCCCCGCGGCTCGATCGGCGACGTCGCCATGAAGGAGTTCTCCTCCGTCGGAAGGTGTTGTCCCGGCGGCGCCCGGCTTTTGCCTCGGGCCGACATGCGGTGATCGACCCTAAAAACTGGAACGTCGTTCTACAGAAATGTTAGAGTTCGTTCTACACACGTGTCGGGTTGAGCGCAAGTGAGTTGCGGAACAATTCGTGAGCGGAATTCAGGCGTCGACGTGCCAACGATCGGAGTGGTGTGATGGAACCTTCTGGATGGACGCTGCGGGAGGCCGCTCGCGAGGACCGGCGCAGGTACCGCTCGGAGGGGTGGTGGCCGGACCACAGCGTGGGCGAGAGGATGGCCAGTGCTCTCGCGTCGCATAGCGGGCAACCCTTCGTCATCCATTCACGAACGCGTCCGTGGAGGGGCACGTTCGCCGATGTCCTCGAGCTGGCTCGCAGGGTGGCGTCCGGACTCGCCGCCAGAGGCGTGGGCGCCGGTGACGTCGTGACGTTCCAGACTCCGAACTGGATCGAGGGGGTGGTGACCTTCTACGGGGCCGCGCTGCTCGGTGCTGTGGCAGCGCCCATCGTCCACATCTACGGGAGCCGCGAGACGGCGTACATCTTGCAGCAATGCCGACCAAAGGTCCATGTCACGGCGTCGAGGTTCGGATATCAAGACTTCCTCGCCAATCTGGAGTCCATTGCGGACTTGCCCGACTTCGAGCTCGTGGTCACAGACGACAAGGTTCCACGCGGCAGCTCCCGGTTCTCCGAGCTACTGGATGAGGATCCCATTGACTCGCCCGTGCACGTCGACCCCGCATCGCCGGCGCTCATCGGATGGACCTCGGGGACGACGGCCAACCCAAAGGGAGTCATCCATTCTCACGAGACGGTCTGCGCGGAAATCCAGCAGCTCGGCGGCACGTCGCACCCGTCATCTCGGCCCATGCTCATGGCGAATCCGATCAGTCATGCCATCGGCATGCTGGGCGCGCTTCTCATACCGATCGACCGGGGGCGGCCCGTCCATCTCCTGGATCTGTGGGACCCGGCGGTGGTTCTCGACCTGATGACGTCGGAAGATCTCAACACCGGCGGCGGCGCCCCCTACTTTCTTACGAGCTTGTTGGACCATCCCGACTTCACGCAGGCGCACCTTGATCGTATGGAGCACCAGGGGCTGGGGGGTGCTCCGGTGCCGAAGGTCATCATGGAGCGAGCGACCGACCTCGGGATCGTCATCTACAAGATGTATGGATCGACCGAGCACCCGTCGATCACGGGCTGTACGTATGCCGACGAACTCGACAAGCGACTGTCGCGTGACGGACGACCACTGCCCGGGTGCGAAATCCGACTGATCGATCCTGTCGGTCACGACGTGCCAACCGGTGAAGCGGGTGAAGTCATCTCCCGCGGCCCGGATTGTTTCCTTGGCTACACCGATGCATCCCTGTCCGCCAAGGTCTTCGACGCCGACGGGTGGTATCACACCGGCGACGTGGCGGTCATGGATGTCGATGGCTACATCTCCATCACGGACCGGATCTCCGATGTCATCATCCGAGGCGGCGAGAACATCAGCGCGGCCGAGGTCGAGGAGGTACTGATGACGTTGCCCGGAATGGCCGAAGTGGCCGTGGTCGCAGCTCCCGACACGCGGATGGGTGAACACGCCGCGGCCTTCGTCCGGATGCTCAACGGAAGCTCGGTGCCCGAGCTGTCCGAAATGAGGACACACCTCGATCGGGCCGGCGTCGCCCGGCAGAAATGGCCGGAGGAGCTCGTCCCCGTCGAGGAATTTCCCCGGACCTCGTCGGGCAAGGTGCAGAAGTTCGTCCTCCGCCAGCAGCTGGCCCAAGGCGGACGTGCCTGACGTCCATCCGCCAAGCACGTCCGCGGTGCCCGTGCCCGACACGCTGGAGGAAGCGCTGTCGCCCGAGTGGCTGAGCCGCGCCCTGGGTGGGCGCTTTCCCGGCCTCCGCGTCAGGTCGGTCACCCCGGGACCGATCGTGTCCCGGGTGTCGACCAACGTCCGCTTCCGCCTGGAGTGCGCGGGCGACCGCCCCGCGGGGCTGCCCGCCCATCTCTGCATCAAGGGCTACTTCAGCGACTACACCGAGGCTGCCGCACTCAGCCGGGCGGCCGGTGAGCCCGAGGCGCTGTTCTACCGCGAGCTGGCCGAGGCAACCCGTGTCCGCACGTTGCCCAGCTTCTACGCGGACGTCGACCCCGCCACCCACCACGGCGTCATCATCACGGAGGACGTGGCACAGGGCGGCGCCGTGTTCCTCGACGCGCTGAGCCGGTACACGGCGGACCAGGCGGCGGAGAGCCTGGAGCAGTACGCCATCCTGCACGGTCGGACCTGGGCGTCGGACCGGCTGGACCGTCCGTGGCTCGGGCCACGCATCGAGCGGACCCTCCGGGCGCGTGGGCTTCAGGAGATCCGCGGGAACTTCGACGGGCCTATCGGTGCCGGGGCGCCCGAAGAGGTGCGCGACGCCGAGCGGCTGTTGGACGCGGTGGGCCGGCTGCCGCCGTTGCTGGCGCGGGCCGAGCCGCGGTGCCTGCTCCATGGCGATGCGCACGTGGGGAACCTCTATCTCGACGTCGCCGGCCGACCGTGCCTGGTCGACTGGCAGCTCGTCCAGGCGGGGCCGTGGTACCTCGACGTCGGCTATCACATCGGCTGCGCGGTCAGCGTGGAGGACCGCAGGCACACCGAGCGCGACCTGCTCGGTCACTACCTCGAGCATCTGGCGGCCGCGGGGGGACGGACGCCGTCGTGGGACGAGGCCTGGAACAGCATCCGCATCGGCATGGTCTACGGGTTCTTCCTGTGGGCCATCACCCTGAAGGTGGCGCCGCCCATCACCACCGCCATGCTGGAGCGGTTGGGCACCGCCGTGGCAGATCACGACGCCCTGGCTGCTGTGACGGCTGGTTCGTGAGACCGACTAGCGCAGCCGCCACTCGATGCGTTCGCCCTGGAAGGTGGCCTGTCCGCTCTCGATGTTCTCGTACTGCGTGCCGAGGGAGACGAAGTTCGACACCTGCGCCATGGCGTCGCGCCTGGACAGCTCGTGGGCGAGCCACACCGCCCGCACCGTGCCTTGAATGGCGTACACCGGGGCCGACGCGATGGCCCGGGCCACCCACATGGCCTTCTCCATGAGCTCCTCGCGGGGCACTACCTCGGATACCAGGCCGAGTTGGTGGGCCCGGGCCGACGACATGCGCTCGTGGGCTCCGAGCAGCACCAGGCGCATGGTTTCGCCTAGCGGGAGCTTCTGCAGCAAGTGCATCGATTCGAACCCGGCCACCATGCCGTAGGTCACGTGGGGGTCGAAGAAGGTGGCGTTCTCTGCCGCGATGATGATGTCGGACTCGCCCAGCATGTAGAGCGCGCCTCCACAGGCCATGCCGTTGACGGCGGCGATCACTGGTTTCCACATGTCGTTTGCCTTGGGGTTGATGAAGACTCCCGGGTCGTTGTACATGAACGGGGTCGCCGCCGGCCCGGCCCGGTTGGGGTCGCGTTCGGTGGCGTCGCCCAGGTAGCCCTCCTCAATCGACTCCTGGCGGTCGATGCCGCTGCAGAAGGCCTTCTCGCCTGCTCCGGTCAGGATGACCACGCGCACGTCGTCGTGCCAGCGCAGTCCCATCCACAGCTCCTTGAGCTCGTACTGCATCTGCAGGTTGAACGAATTGTGGACCTCGGGCCGGTTGAGGGTGACGGTGGCGACGCCGTCTTCCTCCTCGTACAGAAGGGTCTCGAACGTCGTCTTCAACTCGCTGCCCCCTTTGCGCCGCGCGCGCCGACCGGATGCGCCGCGGCACACTTTAGTGGTGGACCAATTGGCCCTCGGGAGCTCAGGAGGCGGCGGCCGGCAGGTCGTGCTCGACGTCGACGCGGGCCTCGTCGAAGCTGAGGAACCGCCCCAGCTGGGTCGACTCGGGCAGCGGATCCTCGTAGCTCCAGGCGACGTCCTCGAGCACCGTGTCACCGATGCGCGCCGTCCAGTAGCTGGCCGAGCCCTTGTAGGGGCAGTAGGTGTGGGTGGCGCTGAGCGAGAGCACGTCCGTGCGCACCAAGCGGGGGTCGACGTAGAGGCGTGGTTCGAGCGCCGTCTCGTAGACGGCCAGGGTCTCGGTCGTGTCGACCAGCGTCAGGCCGGCCGCCTCCACCCGGAGTCGGCGCCCGGAGCGCAGGCAGTCGACCCGGTGGTACGGGTTGCGGGCGTGCCCGAACACCTGTTCGTCCTCCTCGAACCAGGCGTCGGCGGCGTCCCAGCCGACCGCCACGTAGCCGGGCGTGTCCGCCTCCGCCTGCGCCGGCACCCCCGTCACGTCGCCCACGGGGAAGGCATAGGACGGCGGGCGGCCCGCCCGGTGCACCAGCAGGACGCGCTCGCTGTCGACGACGGTCCGCCCGTCCTTGACGCCACGTACCCGCCGCCGGAAGGGCTCGATATACGCCACGCCCTCGGGAACCGGCGCCGTGAAACGTCCGGCGGGACGTCCGCTCAGCGGCCCGCGGCCCGTCGAGAGGCTCACAGCGCCGTGCGGTCGTCGCGCCCGCCGGTGCTGCCGGTGAAGGGCCGGACCATGGCGTCGACCGTGAAGGAGGCCAAAAGGTCACCTCCCGCGCCGTGCACCCGGCACTCGGCGTGGGTCATGCCGTCCCCGGCGAACGTCGACAGGTGGTGGTACAACATCCACTCGTCGGCTTGCACCGGCCCGTGCAAGGACAGGTTGATGGCGTTGATCCCCGTGGACAGCGTGCGGTGCGCCTGCGCCTGTCCGACGCCCGCGTGGGGACGCAGGCCGGCGGCAATCGGCATATGGCCCATGAACTGCACCAGCAGGCCGGCGTGCAGAGCCGGGTCGTCGGGCACGTCGCGGAAGCGAACCCAGCAGTCGAGCACCGGCGGCCCGACGGGCGCCTCAGGGTCGCTGGTGTAGGCGCCGTCGACGACCCGTAAGTCGCGACCGGTCACGCCCATGTCGTTGGGCGGACATTCGTAGGGGCCGGGCACGTGAGGCGGGTCCGCCGCGTGGCGAATGACGGCCGGCGCGGTCGAGTCCAGGAGCAGCGTGCCGGCGGCGCAGCACCGGCCGTCCTGCAGCACGCGGACGGCCAGTCCGGTGAAGGTGCGGCCCACGCTGAGCTCCTCGAGCTCGAAGTGCAGCGGTTTTCCGGCGTCGGCGGCTCGCAGGAAGAGCATGCCTCCCGCCACGGCGCGGCGCCCCGGCGCGTGGCGTCCCGCCGCCACAATGGCCTGCCCCAGCATTTGGCTCCCCTCGACGACGGGCCGGCGTCCGTCGGTGTGGGCTGCGCCGACGTAGCTCCGGTCCCCGTCGGGCTGCACGTCCATGACCCGGATCAGATCGCGGGCGTCGCCCCAGGTGGGGAACGCCTTCACCGTCACGTCGCGGGCGTCGGCGCCCGGGAGCCCGTCAAGCACCTCGACCCGCACGCGCTCGGTGTCGAAGGCGCCGTGGCCCGCCAGCGCGGGCGGGTCGGTCACCAGGGAGACGGCGTCACGGGTCCCGCCCCCCTCGAGCGCCGTCTGGTCGATGGCCGCCCCCGGGAAGTAGAGGACCGACGGCTCACCCGGGCTCTCCACCAGGAGGCAGGCGGCGGACTCGGCCACCACGGCCTCACCCAACCAGGCGCGGGCCGCGTACGGGTAGGGCTCGACCTTCATGTGCCTGTGTGCCTCGAACCGCGCCGCTCAGTCAGCCCAGCGTCGGCGTGGGTGGGGACGCCGAGGTCAGGCGCGGGGCGACGGTGACCGAGTGCAGGCTGAGGCTGGCCCCGTTGTGCAGGATCGAATCGACCACGGTCACCAGGTGGTCGACGTCCATCAGCGAGTCGGACAGGTACTTGCGCTCCACCCATTTGGTCCCGAACTCCACGGCGCGGTCGGGGTCCCAGTCGTTGGCGAAGCCCGTCATGGAGTCGCCCTCGCCCCCGGCGCAGTCGCCGACCACCAGCCGGGTGAACCCCACGGTGGGGTGTTCGGCCCGCCAGGCCTCCACCAGCTTGTCGAGCGCCGCCTTGCTGACGGCGTAGGCGGCGAGTCCCGGCCACGGCGGCGTCACCGACGCGCTCACCGACGAGAGGTAGACGGCGACGCCCTCCGACGCCGTCAGGTGGGGGATGGCCGCCGTGGTCATCAGCGCGGCGCCGATGACGTTCGTGTCGAACACGCGCCGCCACGTGTCGGCGTCCGTGTCGACCAGGCTGGCCAGCGGACCGATGGCCGGCGTGTAGACGAGGGCGTCCAGGCCACCGAGATGGGCCACCGCCGTGTCGAGGGCCTCCAGGCACGACTCGGCGCTGGTGACGTCACAGGCCACCGGCAGCGTCCCGGGCCCGGCCTCCTTGGCCGCCGCCTCCAGCCGCTCCACGCGCCGCGCCATCAGCACGGTTTCCGCCCCACGCTTGGTCAGCCCGACTCCGATGCAGCGTCCAAGCCCACTCGAAGCACCAACGACGACAGTACGCACGGCCGATCCCTCCCGAGGTCCAGGGACAATGATGTTAGCGAATGCCGGAATTGTGGTTCTCGCGAGGGCCCCGTCTCGACCGGCCGCCCCCAGTCCTCGATCGCAGGCCGTCGGCGCAAGAGACCGGCCGCCCCGATGCCACGCCTCGCCTCCCGAGGACGCATTCGAACACCCTGGGCATCCGACGTCGGTGTTACTCCACCTGTCCAGTCGGGTAGGTCAGAGTCAAACGTCCGTACGAGGAGGTGGCACATGTCTACTGAACGCCAGAAAGAGGCGGCGCGGCAGAATCTCAAGAAGGCTCGCGAGGCGCAGAGTGCCCGCGCCCACGGCGCCGAGTGCCCGCGCCCACGGCGCCGAGATCCCGCGCTCGCCGGGGCTCAGCACCGCTCAGGAGGACCGGCTGTCGGAGGACGAATTCGCCTTTCCCAAGGAGCGCAAGGAGCCGCTCGTCGACGCCGGCCACGTGCGCAACGCCGTGGCCCGTTTCGATCAGGTCGAGGGTGTGACCGATCGTGAGCGCGATCAGGCGTGGACCCGGATTCGCCGGGCCGCCGAGCGGTTCGACGTCGAGATCGAGGCTGACAACTGGCGGGACCTGTTCAAGAGCGGGAAAGCAAAGAAGCGTTGAACCGTCGCGGCATTCGAAGCCGCGGCGTGTTGTAGAGGTCGCAGCCACGCCAGTGGGCGGCCGCAGTCCGCAGGCCGAGCGGGGGACTCATTCTTGCGCACTCATGAGATCTTCGTCTCGGCGGCGCTCGGCACTCTCGTCGCGCTCCAACCGAGACGGTTGAACGCGCCAGCCAGCCAGCGCGCGTCGCGCAGTGCGCAGCCGTGCGGGTCGTTGTTGAAATAGCAGTACACGTCGGCGGACGGAGGCCAGGCGTCGGCGAGTCTTACCGCCCAGCGGTGGAGCGCATGCCTGGTGTAGCACGAGTCGGGCTGGGGCCGGCCGTGGTGGAAGCGCACGTAAGCCCAGTCTGTCGTCCGCCAGAACGGAACGTCCGCGCTTCCCCCGTCGGCCAGGCACAGCGCGGCGCCGTGCGCCTCGAGCACCGTCCGGACCTCCTCGGTGAACCAGGTCGGGTGACGGGGCTCCACCGCGACGCGTACGTGCTGGTGCTTCGTGAATGCCGCCAGCGTGGCTTCCAAGCCGGCGATATCGACCTGCAGGGTGGGCGGCAGCTGCAGCAGGAACGGGCCGAGGTGCGATCCCAGCCCGGTCGCCCGGGACAGCAGCCGCGACACAGGCTCGGCGGGGTCGCGGAGCCGCCGGACGTGGGTCAGGTAGCGGCTCGCCTTCACGGCGACGACGAAGTCGTCGGGCACGCTGGACGCCCACTTCTCGAAGGTCGCTCGTTCGGGCAGCCGATAGAAGGCGTTGTTGACCTCCACGGTGGCGAATCGTCGGCCGTAGTACCCGAGCCACTTCGACGTGCCCATGCCGGCCGGGTAGAAGAGCGGCCGCCAATGCGCGTACTGCCACCCCGACGTCCCGATCACGGCGGGCACGGTCGTCGCCCCCGATCCGCCGGTGACGTGCGCTGGGTCAACGGTTTTCGCCGGCCCGGTCCCGATCGAGCTGGCGCGGCGGGACGAAGCCACGGCCGGCGGCGACCGGGCCGGGGCGCTGTCTGCAATCCGGGTGTTGCGCCGATGTCTTCGTCGTTCGTCCTCGTCGTTCGGACCAGCTCCTGCGCCTCGAGCTCCGTCTCGTGCTGCCCGGTGCACTGGCCAGGGCCGCAACCCAGGCGCGCCACGGCATATACCCGGACCGGGCGCTGCCCACCCGGGTGGCACTTCGTGACAATTTCGCGAACTCGGCGGCCGCGCTCCGAGCCACGGCGACCGCCCGCATCACCGCCAGATCACCGTGCGGGGTCGTCCCGGGCTCGTCAAGGCCGGACGGGCGCACCGGCAGTTTGTGCGTGGACGCCGTCGGGTACGGGCCAATCAGGAGGTAATCACCCAGCATGGAGTCCCCGACAGCGCGCGTCCCGGCTGGCAGTGCCACGCGCGAACTAGCACCCGAAGAACGGCCGTCACTCCCGATTGCGCTGCCGCGGTCGTGGGCGCGGCCGGTGGTGCGCGACGTCCGACCCCGGGTCGATGAGGGCCGCCGACCAGCCAAGACGACAGTCGGCGAATTTCTGCGTGTCGAGGCCGACGCCTTCGTCGACGGGCACGATCCGCTCTGGTGCGAGCTGCGGTATCGCCACGACTCGGCGACGAGGTGGATCACGAGCCCGATGACCGCTTCCTACGACGATCGCTGGTACGGCGCCATCCCGATTACCCAGCCGGGCCGTTACCGGTTCGCGGTGCGAGCCCGGGTCGATGCCTTCCACGGCTGGCGGGACGACCTGACAGCGCGGGCGGCGGCGGGACAGGACCTCGCCCTGCATCTCGAATCGGGCGCAGAACTGCTGGAAGCTGCGGCCGGGCGCGGGGGCAAAGGCGAGCGTGCTCTGTTGCGGGAACTGGCGGGGTCCCTGCGTGCCGCGCCTCGGGGACTCGAGAGCGAGGTGCCTCCCGAGGTGGCCGAATGGCTGCTCACGGCGAACGGGCACGGCCGACCGACACTGGCCGAGGTCCTCCGCTCCGAACGCCTCGCCTCGACGTTGGGGCCGCTGGCCGACCCTGCCACCGCCTCCACCTCCGAGAACTACACCGCCCTGGCCGAGCGGGCCCGCGCCCGCTTCGGCGCCTGGTACGAGATGTTTCCTCGCTCCGCCTCCACCGACGGCTCGCACGGGACGCTGGTGGATGTCCGGCAACGGCTCGACTACGTCGAAGGGATGGGCTTCGACGTCTTGTACCTGCCTCCGATCCATCCCATCGGCCGGACGGCGCGCAAGGGACGGAATTCCGTCGTCGAGGCGTCCTCCGGCGATGTGGGCAGCCCGTGGGCCATCGGCGCGCGGGAAGGCGGTCATACGTCGATCCACCCCGATCTGGGGACAGTGGAGGACTTTCGAGCTCTGCTGGCGGATGCGTCGTCCCGTGGGATCGAAGTTGCCCTTGACCTCGCGTTCCAGGCCTCTCCCGATCACCCGTGGGTCCGCGAGCACCCGTCGTGGTTCCGCCATGGCCCCGACGGCAGCATCCGCTACGCCGAGAACCCGCCCAAGAAGTACGAAGACATCTACCCGTTCGACTTCGAGTCGGAGGACTGGCCCGGCCTCTGGGCCGCACTCCTCGACGTCGTCCGTTTCTGGATCGAACAGGGCGTGCGCATCTTCAGGGTCGACAATCCGCATACCAAGCCGTTCGCCTTCTGGGAGTGGTTGCTCGCCTGCGTCCAGGCCGAGACGCCAGAGGTCATCTTCCTGTCGGAGGCGTTCACGCGGCCCCGAGTCATGGAGCAACTGGCACGTATCGGCTTCAGCCAGTCCTACACCTACTTCACGTGGCGCACCACGAAGTGGGAGCTCGAGACGTACCTCAGCCAACTGACCGCGACGGAAACGGCGGCCTACTTCCGGCCCAACCTGTGGCCCAACACTCCGGACATCCTCTCCGAGGAGCTCCAGCAGGGGAGCCGGAGCGTCTTCGTGGCTCGTCTGGTGCTGGCTGCCACGCTGTCGGCGAGCTACGGCATCTACGGTCCCGCCTTCGAGTTGCAAGAGCACCTGCCACGAGACCAGGGATCCGAGGAGTACCTGCGCTCGGAGAAGTACGAGATCCGTTCGTGGGACCTCCAGAGTCCGACGAGCCTGTCGGAATTCGTCAGTCTCGTGAACCGGATCCGCCGTGAGCATGAGGCACTGCAAGTTCAACGAAAACCTGCGGTTCCACGGCACCGACAACGACGCACTGATCGCGTATTCCAAGGTGCGTTGGGTCGACGAATCGGACGGAGCCGGGCCTGACGTCGTGCTCACCGTCGTCAACCTCGACCACCGCTATGCGCAATCGGGATGGGTCACTGTCGACCTCGAGGCCCTCGGTCTGGTCGATCACCTGCCGATCGTCGCCCACGACCTTCTCTCCGACGCCCGCTACGTCTGGCACGGGACGACCAACTTCGTCCGCCTCGATCCGGCCGATGTGCCCTGCCACGTCTTCGCCCTCAGTCAACCGAATCGGTCCTTCAAGGTCGCCAAATGACGACGACCGAGGTGGCCCGAGAGGGAAGGACGATCGAGACCGCTGCAGTCATCGGCTCTTCGTCGTGGTACAAGGACGCCGTCGTGTACGAGCTGCACGTGCGGGCGTTCCACGATGGCAACGACGACGGGGTGGGTGATTTCCGCGGACTGATCGACAAGCTCGACTACCTGGAAGGCCTCGGCGTCACCGTCATCTGGCTCTTGCCCTTCTACCCGTCACCGCTGCGCGACGACGGGTACGACATTTCCGACTACCGCCAGGTGCATCCGTCCTACGGCACCTTGCGAGACTTCCGGCTCTTCCTGCGTGCGGCCCATCGCCGGGGGATGAGGGTCATCACCGAGCTCGTCCTGGCGCACACGTCGGACGCGCATCCGTGGTTTCAACGGGCCCGCCGGGCCCGTCCCGGCTCCAACCACCGCGACTTCTACGTCTGGAGCGACACATCTGACCGTTATGCCGAGGCCCGGGTCATCTTCAAGGATTTCGAGACGTCGAACTGGTCTTTCGATCCGGTGGCCGGCGCCTACTACTGGCACCGGTTCTACTCGCACCAGCCCAGCCTGAACTACGACAACCCGGTCGTGCGTCAGTCCATCCTCGACGTGGTCGACTTCTGGCTTTCTATGGGAGTCGACGGCCTGCGTCTCGACGCCGTCCCCTACCTGTACGCCCGTGAGGGTACGACGTGCGAAAACTTGCCCGAGACCTTCGAGTTCCTCCGTCAGCTACGCAAGCACGTCGATGATCGGTTCAACGATCGCATGCTGCTGGCCGAGGCGAACCAATGGCCCGAGGACGCGGTCCGCTACATGGGCAACGGCGACATGTGCCACATGGCCTTCCACTTCCCGCTCATGCCCCGCATGTTCATGGCGGCGAGGCAGGAGGACCGGTTCCCCATTGTTGACATCCTGTCGGAAATCCCTCCCACTCCTCCGGACTGCCAATGGGCCCTCTTCCTCAGGAACCACGACGAACTGACGCTGGAGATGGTCACCGACGAGGAGCGCGACTACATGTACCGGGCCTATGCACAGGATCCCCAGGCTCGGGTCAACGTCGGCATCCGACGGAGGCTGGCGCCCCTGTTGGGCAACGACCGCCGGCTGATCGAGATGATGAACGGGCTCCTGCTGTCCATGCCGGGCACGCCCATCGTCTACTACGGCGACGAAATCGGAATGGGGGACAACATTTACTTGGGTGACCGCAACGCGGTGCGGACGCCCATGCAATGGAACGGCGACCGTAACGCCGGCTTCTCGGCGGCGAACCCACAGCGGCTGTATCTGCCCGTCATCATCGACCCGGAGTACCACTCACAGGCGGTCAATGTCGAGGCGCAGGCCCAGAACCCCAATTCGCTCCTGTGGTGGATGAAGCGCCTGATCGCGCTGCGCCAGCGCTACAAGGCCTTCGGCCGCGGCTCTCTCGAAATGCTCTTCCCCGAGAACCGGAAGATCTTCGCCTTCATCCGGCATTACGAAGACGAGCGCATCCTCTGTATCTTCAATTTGTCGCGCCACGTCCAGTGCGCGGAGCTCGACCTTTCGGCGCTGCGCGGCGCCGTACCGGTCGAGCTCTCGGGAACGCAGGACTTCCCACCCATTGGAGAGCTTCCTTATTTCATCACGCTCGGCCCTCACGGCTTCTACTGGTTCTCCCTCGAATTCGAGCCCGAGAACTCGACGCGGGAACGGCCGCGGTTCACGACGCCACATCACTGGGACTCCTTGCTCGAGGGTCCCAGTCGCCAGCGGCTCGAGTCCTGGTTGCCGAGCTACCTCACCGAACGGCGCTGGTTCACACACAAGACGCGCACGGTCACCTCGGCCACGGTGGTGGACACCGTACCGATCCCGGGTGCCGCCGACGTGCGCGGGCGCGCCTGACGGCTCCCCGGTGGCTCACCTGCTCATCGTGCAGATCGAGCTCGACATCGGTCCACCAGAGCGCTATCTCATTCCGGTGGCTTTTCTCCAAGGCACCGAGGCGGAGGACATGCGCAAGTACCACCCGGACGCGGTGGTGGCCGATCTGCAGGCCGGCGCGGCGGACGGCGTCCTCGTGGACGGGGTGCAGTCCCACGCGTTCGTGGTCGCCATGACGGAGCTGCTCGCCCGGCGCCGGGTGCTGTCGGGCGCTCGCGGCCAGCTGGTCGGGCTTCCGGCGCCCGGGCTCCGTTTCTTCGACGACTGCGTGCGGGCCGACTGCCCCACCCACCCCATCTCCGGGGAGCAGTCGAACTCCTCGGTGATGCTGGACGAGCAGGCGATCGTGAAGTTCGTCCGTCGCTTCGAGGAGGGCGTGAACCCGGGCGTGGAGATCGGGCGCTTCCTCAGCGAGCGGTCCCACTTCCCCCACGCTCCTCGAGCCGGCGGCAGTATCGAGTACCGCACGCAGAACGGGAACGGAGCTGCACCCGCCGCGACGGTGGTGGTCATCGAGGAGTTCGTGCCCAATGAGGGGGACGGCTGGCGCTACGTGGTCGACGCCCTGGCGCACGGCCTCGAGGACGCCCTGGCCGCCGCCACCACCGAGAACGGAAGCTCGGAGCTCCTACCGAGCGGTGGGACCGCCGAGCCATGGGATCTCGAGCCCGCGCGTGCGCTCGTCGGCCCGCACATCGAGTGGGCCTCCCTCCTCGGGCGCCGGACGGCCGAGCTGCACGTGGCGCTGGCGTCCGCCCCGGACAACCGGGACTTCGTTCCCGAGCCGCTCACGCAGCAGGAGCGGATAGGGCTCTTCCATGGTGCCCGGAGCCTGGCGCGCCAGGTGCTTCGGGACGTCACCGACAAGGGCCCGTCCAGCGAGGCCGTCGACCAGGTGCTCCACCGTCAAGAAGAGATCGTCGAACGGCTCCGACGAGTGGGCACCGTCCCCGTCGAGGCCTACCGCGTGCGCTGCCACGGTGACTTCCACCTCGGGCAGGTGCTCTGGACCGGCAAGGACTTCTTCATCATCGACTTCGAGGGCGAGCCGAGTCGCTCGTTGGGCTGGCGGCGTCTCAAGCGGCCCGCCGCCTTCGATTTGGCGGGAATGATCCGGTCGTTGCACTACGCCGGGCAGGCGGCGTCGCTTCGCATCAGCCGGGAGTTCGGGAAGTCGGTAGAGGCCGGGCCACGGGAGCGCTACGAAGATTGGCTCGCGTTCTGGCACCGGTGGGTTTCGGATCAGTTCCTGGAGTCCTATCTCGAGGTGGCGGGCCAAAGCCCGTATCTTCCGTCGAACCGGAGCCAGGTCGCGGAGCTGCTCGACTTCTTCCGGCTGGAAAAGGCGCTTTACGAGTTGAGCTACGAGGTGAACAGCCGACCGACGTGGATCGACATCCCGGCCAGGGGCATTCTTCACATCCTCGGGTCGGAGGGGTGAGTCCGCTCGACGCCGATCTGGCCGCACTGGCGCGCTTTCACGGTGTCCAGACGACATATCGGGACGTCCGCGGGCAGCGCCAGGACGCCACGACCGACGTCGTGATGGCTCTGTTGCGCGCGCTCGACGTGCCCCTCAGCTCGCCTCGTGAGGCCGGCCACCTCCTCGACGAGCAGCAGAAGGCTGCCGACCGCCGTCGGTTGGAACCCGTGGTGGTACACCGGATCGGCCGGCCGGACGCGGTGACCGCCACGCTGCCGGCGGTCACGAAACCGGGCGACGTGTGGCTGAGCCTCGAGCTCGAGGACGGCGACCTGGGCCGGGCCACGCTCGGTCATGCCCTGGCCGGTCGACCCAAGGACGTACAGACCGCGGCGGGCACCTGCGCGGTCATGGTGCCCCTCGACCTGGCGGAGGTGGCGGGCCGGCCGCTGCCCCCGGGACGTCACCGCCTGACCCTCGAGGGAGCCGGAGTGCCGGAGACCGCGCTGGTGCTCTCGGCTCCCGATTGCCCGCCGGCACCACGATGGCTGAGCGCCTTCATGCCGCTCCATGCCATCCGCGCGGACGGCGATTGGGGGGTCGGCACCTACCCGGAACTGGGCCGTCTCGGTGAGTGGGTCTCCGCCTGTGGTGTCGATGCCCTCGGCACCCTGCCTCTCTATCCCGCGTTTTTGGACCCTCCGGCGGACCCGAGCCCGTACCTGCCCGTGAGCCGCCTCGCCTACAACGAAATCTATGTGGACCCGACCGCGCTCCCCGAGTTCGCAGCCTGTGACGAGGCACGCGAGCGTTGGGAGTCGGCCGGCGCGACGGGCGCGGGCGGCGTCGCTCCGTTCCCCAGAGCGCGTTCCGTACGAGGAGGTGGCCCGGCTGAACCGTGCTGTACTCGAGCCCATGGCCACCTGCCTCGAGCACGGGTGCCTGCCCGAGCGCCAGGCGGGCCTGGAGGCGTTCGCGCGCCACCACCCCGAACTGGAGGCCTACGCCCGCTTCCGAGCCCGCGTCGAGCGAGGTGGACCGGACGCGGACCCCGACCCCGCGACCGTGACCTACCACCTCTACTGCCAGTGGGCGGCGAAAGAGCAGCTGCTTGCGGCGGGCCGCGCCGTTCCCCAGTACGCGGACTTTCCGGTCGGCTCACACCCGCAGGGATTCGACCCGGAATGGTCACCGGTCTCCTTCGTTCCCGGCGTCCACGGCGGCGCTCCTCCCGACCGCTTCTTTCCTGGCGGCCAGGACTGGGGCTTCCGCCCCCTGCACCCACAGCGCATCCGGGAAGACGGCTATCGGTTCCTGTCCGCCGCGCTGGTGCGCGCCTTCCGGCACGCCGCGTGTGTCCGGATCGACCACGTCATGGGCCTCGAGCGGCTGTTCATGATCCCAGAGGGGATCGGCGGCGGAGCCTATGTCACCTACGCGGCCGAAGAGCTCCATGCGCTGGTGGCACTGGAGGCGCATCGCGCCGACACGGTGGTCGTGGGCGAGGACCTGGGCACGGTGCCCGACGGAGTCCGCGCTCGGATGGCGCGCGAGCGCATGCTCCGCACGTGGGTGTTCCAGTTCGAGTCGAGCGAGGACGTCCCGTTGCCCGAGCCGCCCGCCTCATGCCTGGCCGCTCTCGGTACGCACGACCTGCCCCGCTTCGCGGCCTACCTCTGGGGCGAGGACGTGACCGAGCGCGCGCAGCGCGGCCTGCTCACGCCCGGCGACGCAGCAGCCGAGCAGGCGGCCCGTGCGCGGTGGCGGCGGCGGCTCCTCCGTGCCCTCGGCGTGCCCGAAGACGGGGACGTCGCGGCCGTCACCACGGCGGCGTTGGAAGGCTGCCTGACCCACCTCGCCCGCAGTGAGGCGGCCATCGCGCTCGTCGACCTCGAGGATCTCTGGGGAGAGCGGGCCCAGCAGAACGTTCCGGGTACGGGTCCGGAAGCGGGAAACTGGCGCCGGCGCGGCACCCACACCCTCGAGCAGCTCCGCGCCGACCGTCGATGGGCCGCGGTCCTGGAGGAGCTGGCCCGGGAGCGAGCCGCATGACGACGCTGCGGCCGGGACCGGCGCACATGCTCAGCGACGCGGATCTCCACTGGTTCAACGAGGGCACGCACCGGCGGCTCGGACAGAAGCTGGGCGCGCATCCCGAGCCCGGCGGCGGTGTCAACTTCGCGGTCTGGGCGCCGAACGCGACACGTGTGAGCGTCGTCGGCGACTTCAACTCCTGGAACGCGGATGCGCATGTCCTCGAGACCCGGGGCGTCTCGGGGGTCTGGGAGGGAACGGTGCCCGAGGCGGGCACGGGCCAGGTCTACAAGTTCGCCATCACGACGAAGCAAGGAACCGTCCTCGACAAGGCGGACCCGTTCGCGCGGTGCACCGAGGTGCCGCCCCGGACCGGATCGGTCATCTGGGACCTCTCTTACGAGTGGGGGGACGGTGACTGGATGGCATCTCGGGGGCAGCGCGCCCGGCTCGATGCGCCCATCTCGATGTACGAGGTGCATCTCGGCAGTTGGCGCCGCGATCCGGCGGACCCCGGACGATTCCTGCGCTACGACGAGTTGGCCGACCCGCTCATTGAGCACGTGCAGCGCTGCGGGTTCACCCATGTCGAGTTCCTGCCGCTGATGGAACATCCGTTCTACGGATCCTGGGGCTATCAGACGACCGGGTATTTCGCGCCGACCCGCCGCTACGGGGACCCGCAGGACCTCATGGCGCTCATCGACCGCCTCCACCGCGCCGAAATCGGGGTGATCCTCGATTGGGTGCCGTCACACTTCCCCGCGGACGACTTCGCGCTGGCTGAGTTCGACGGAACCCACCTGTTCGAGCACGCCGACCCCCGGCTCGGCTTCCACCCCGACTGGAAGAGCCTCATCTTCAACTACGGGCGACACGAAGTCCGCAGCTTCCTCTTCTCTTCGGCCGAGCATTGGCTGGACAGGTACCACGCTGACGGGCTTCGGGTGGACGCGGTCGCCTCCATGCTGTACCTCGACTATTCACGACGGCCGGGTGAGTGGCTGCCCAACGCGGACGGCGGGCGCGAGAACCTCGAGGCGATCGACTTCCTGCGCCGGCTGAACACCGGCATCTACGCCGATCACCCGGATGTCCAGGTCATCGCGGAGGAGTCCACCGCCTTCCCGGGCATCTCCCGGCCGGTCGACTGGGGCGGCATCGGGTTCGGACTGAAGTGGGACATGGGATGGATGCACGACACGCTGGAGTACCTGGCGCTCGACCCGGTGCACCGCCGCTTTCACCACGACCAGCTCACCTTCCGCAGCGTGTACGCCTTCAGTGAGAACTTCGTCCTGCCGCTGTCGCACGACGAGGTGGTCCACGGCAAGGGTGCGCTCCTGGCCAAAATGCCCGGGGACGACTGGCAGCGTTTTGCCAACCTCCGCCTGCTCTACTGCTACCAGTTCACCCTTCCGGGCAAGAAGCTGCTCTTCATGGGAGACGAGTTCGCCCCATGGCGGGAGTGGGACCACGAGACGGGTCTCGACTGGAACCTTGCCGGCTCACCCCCGCACGCCGGTGTCCTCGCTCTCGTGTCAGACCTCAACCGCCTGTACCGCTCCGTACCGGCCTTGTTCGAGCTCGAGCACGACCCTCGAGGGTTCGAGTGGACCCAGCCCAACGACGCGGAGTCGGGGCTCATGAGCTACGTTCGTCACGCCGCGGGGGGCGCACCGGTGCTTCTGGTCTTCAACCTCACCCCGGTCGTACGGGACAACGTCCTGGCGGGGGTGCCTCGATCGGGATTCTGGGTCGAGCGGCTGAACAGCGATGCGATCGAGTACGGCGGGAGCGGGGTCGGAAACCTCGGCGGGGTGGAGTCCCACCCCGTGCCCAACCACGCCATGCCGTACACGCTCACCCTCCGGGTGCCGCCCCTGGGGTGCCTCGTCCTCGAGCCGCGATGAACGTACGACCAGGCGCCACACCGCTTGGCGCGCTCGGCACGGAATTTCACGTGTGGGCGCCGCGGGCGCGCCGCATCGACGTGTCGCTGGTCGACACGGGCGAGCAGGTGGCTCTCTGTGAGGTGTCCGCGGGCTGGTTCAGCGGAGTGGTGCCCTGCGGTTCGGACGCCCGCTATCGCTACGTCCTGGACGGAGCGGCCGAGCGGCCCGACCCAGCGTCGCGGTTTCAGCCCGAGGGTGTGCACGGCCCCTCCGCCGTCGTGCGGTTCGGCGACCACGAGTGGCGCGACGCCGAATTCGAGCCCGTACCGCTGCGTGACGCAGTGCTCTACGAGCTGCACGTCGGCACGTTCACCCCGGCCGGAACCTTTGCCGCGGCCGTCGCGGAGCTCGACGACCTGGCCTCGCTCGGAATCACGGCGGTCGAAGTCATGCCCGTCGCTCAGTTCCCGGGCAGCCGCAACTGGGGCTACGACGGCGTGTTCCCGTTCGCCGTGCAGAACACGTATGGCGGCCCGAGTGCCTTCCAGCACTTCGTCGACGAGTGCCATGGGCGCGGGCTCGCCGTCATTCTCGATGTCGTGTACAACCACCTGGGTCCCGAGGGCAACGTCCTGCCCGATTTCGCACCCTATGTGACGGATCGGTACCGGACCCCGTGGGGACCGGCCGTCAACCTCGACGGCCGCGGGTCTGACGGGGTCCGCCATTATCTGATCGCCAACGCACTGCAATGGTTCGAGGACTTCCACGTGGACGGGTTACGGCTCGACGCGGTGCACGAGCTGATCGACCGCAGCGCGCGGCCGTTCCTGGCTGAACTCGCCGCGACGGTGCGCGACCACGCCGAGACCACCGGGCGGGCGAACTGGCTCATCGCGGAGAGCGCCGACAACGATCCGCGCGTGGTCAGCGAGCCCGCGGTCGGGGGCCTGGGCGTGCATGCGCAGTGGAATGACGACTTCCACCATGCCGTGCACGTCGCCCTCACCGGCGAGCGCTCCGGCTACTACGGCGACTACTCCGGGGCGGCGGACGTGGCGCGTGCCATGGACCAAGGGTTCGTCTACCAAGGGCAGTATTCGGGGTTTCGGGCCCGGCGGCATGGAGCTCCGTCCGCTGGGCTCGAGCCGAGCCGCTTCGTGGTCTTCGCCCAGAACCACGACCAAGTCGGCAATCGGGCCGGCGGAGAGCGGTTGTCCGCCCTGGTCGATCCGGCACGGCTGCGGTTGGCGGCCGCACTCGTCGCGCTCTCCCCGGGGATCCCGCTCTTGTTCATGGGGGAGGAGTATGCCGAGTCCGCTCCGTTCGCCTACTTCGTCGATCACGGCGACCCCAACCTCATCGAGGCGGTGCGGCGTGGTCGCGCCGCCGAGCACGGTCGTGACGAGGTCGACCCCCTCGATCCCGCCGACCCCAACACGTTCGAGCAGAGCGTGCTCGACCGGGACCTCCGCCACCACGGAGAGCATCGGGAGATCTGGCTGACGTACCGTTCGCTGCTCGCGCTCCGGGCCGCCGAGCCTGCCCTGCGGCGATCCGGGCGGTCCTGGACCGCCGCCCACGCCGAGGGTGATGTCGTCACGCTGACGAGGAGCCACGCCGGGACGACCATCGTGAGCCTCTTCAACCTATCGGCAGCGGAGACGTCGGAGCGGCTGCCCGTCACGCGAGCGAGTTCGTGCTCCTGGGAGGAGCTTTTGCCGGCTGCCTCGTGTCCGGCGAGCGACGGGGACGGCGGGGTACGGCTCGACCCATGGCAGTTCCGGGTCTTCCGGGCGACGGAGGACGGGGCACTGCCTTGAGGGTGTGGCCCGGTTCGCCCTACCCGCTGGGGGCCACCTGGGACGGCGAAGGGGTGAACTTCGCCATCTTTTCGCAGAACGCGACGGCCGTCCGGCTGCTGCTCTTCGACGACGCGCAGTCGGGGACGCCGTCCACCGTGGTCTCGTTCAGTGAGGTCACGGACCAGGTCTGGCACGCGTATCTCCCGGACGTGCGTCCCGGTGCGCTCTACGGCTACAAGATCGACGGGCCGTACGAGCCCTCGCAGGGTCACCGCTTCAACCCCAACAAGCTCCTGATCGATCCCTATGCCAAGGCGGTGAGCGGCCTCGTCCACTGGAACGACGACCTGTTCGGCTACACGGTGGGCAACGAGAACGCCGACCTCTCGTTCGACGACCGCGACTCGTCGGCCGCGCTCCCCAAGTCGGTGGTGGTCGACCCCTCCTTCACCTGGCAGGACGACCGGCCGCCCCGGACACCGTGGAACAGGACCGTGATCTACGAGACGCATGTGCGCGGCATGACGGTGCAGCACTCCGGAGTTCCGGCGGACCTGCGCGGGACCTACCTGGGACTGGCCTCGGACCCCGTCGTCGACCACCTCCTCGGGCTCGGTGTCACTGCGGTCGAGCTCATGCCCGTCCACCACTTCGTCTCCGACCGTTCCCTCGAAGCTCGGGGTCTCACCAACTACTGGGGCTATAACTCCGTGGCCTTTTTCGCCCCGTATGTCGGGTATGCGACCGGCGGTCTCGGCGAGCAGGTGAACGAGTTCAAGTCAATGGTGCGGACCCTGCACCGGGCCGGGATCGAGGTCATTCTCGACGTGGTCTACAACCACACCGGCGAAGGGAGCCATCTTGGGCCGACCCTGTCGTTCCGAGGCGTGGACAATTCCGTCTACTACCGGCTCTCCCCCGAGGACCCGCGGTACTACGTCGACTACACGGGCACCGGCAACTCCCTGAACGTGCTGCACCCGCGCGCGCTGGGCCTGGTGACGGACAGCCTCCGCTACTGGGTCACTGATATGCACGTGGACGGATTCCGCTTCGACCTCGCTCCCGTCTTGGCCCGGGGCAACACGACGGAGGGCTTCGACAGCGCGTTCTTCGACATCGTCGGGCAGGATCCCGTGCTGTCCACGGTCAAGCTCATCGCCGAGCCGTGGGACGAGGGCCCGGAGGGCTATCGCCTGGGTCGGTTCCCGCCGGGCTGGTCGGAGTGGAACGGCGCGTATCGGGACTGCGTCCGGCGCTTCTGGCGTGGTGATCCGGGTGTCGTCCCCGAGCTGGCGTCCCGCCTCACCGGCTCGAGCGATATCTACGCATCGAGCGGACGCCGCACCTACGCCAGCGTGAACTTCGTCACGTGCCACGACGGCTTCACCATGACCGATCTGGTCACCTACGAGCACAAGCGGAACGAAGCGAACGGGGAGGGCAACCGGGACGGCAGCGACGCCAACTTCAGCCGGAATTGGGGCGTGGAAGGTGAGACGGAGTCGGCCCGGATCCAACGCGCCCGTGACCGGATGAAGCGGAACTTCCTCGCCACCCTCTTCCTCTCACAGGGGGTGCCGATGCTGCTGGGGGGCGACGAAATCGGCCGGACCCAGCTTGGCAACAACAACGCGTACTGCCAGGACAACCCGACCAGTTGGTTCAATTGGGACGTCGGCGAGGGCGGCAATGCGATGTACCTCTTCGCCCGGGACGTCATCGCGGTGATGCACAACAACCCCATCCTCCGTCGGCGCGCCTTCTTCAACGGAGAGCCCTATCCCGGCATGCGCACCAAGGACGTCACCTGGTTGCGGCACGACGGGCAGGAGATGGCCGAGTCGGACTGGGCGGACCCCAACCTGCACAGCATCGGCATGCTGCTACTCGGGCGGGCCACCGACGAGGTGGACCTCCGTGGCCGGTCCTACGCCGGCGACTCCCTCTTGGTCCTGCTCAATGCCGGCACCCGTTCGCGCTCGTACACGCTGCCCCGCATGGAGCTCGCGGGCTTCTGGGTGGAGGAGCTCAACACCACGCAGGCCGGCCCGTGGGGCCGCGTGATCCGCAACGAGGCGGTGACGCTCACGGCACATTCGACCCTGTTGCTGCGCCACAACGAACGCCATCAATCGTGAGTGGGCCGACGCTCGGCTCGACCTACCGGCTGCAGCTGCACGGGCTTGGTCTGGCCGGAGCGACCGAGCTCGTCCCCTACCTGAGCGAGCTGGGCATCGAGACCCTCTACCTCTCACCTGTTCTCGCCGCGGCCCCTGGGAGCACGCATGGGTATGACGTGATCGACCCCGGGCGCATCGACCCCGCCATCGGGACGGATCGGGAGTTTCACGCGCTGCTTGACGAACTGGCCGGCCGAGACATGCACGTGCTCCTCGACATCGTGCCGAACCACATGGCGGCCGACCCGGCCAACGCGTGGTGGTGGGACGTGCTGGGGCGCGGGGTGGAGTCGCCGCACGCCGTGGTCTTCGACATCGATTGGAGCCGCCACGGTGGGCGCGTGCTGGTACCAGCGCTGCGCCTCCCACTGGCCGACGTCCTGGCGGAAGGAGGCTACGAGCTCGCCGGCGGGGTGATCTCCCTCGATGGCCAGCCCTTCCCGACGTCGGCCGGGACGCCCGCCGGCGGCTCTCCCGCCGCGGTCCTGGCCGCCCAGCACTTCCGGCCCGCGTACTGGCGGACCGCCGACACGGAGGGTAACTACCGACGCTTCTTCGACATCGCAACGCTGGTCGGCGTGTGCGTGGAGGACCCTGACGTGTTCGCACGCACCCACGCCTGCATCGTGGAGCTGTCTCGCCACCCCGCCGTGGCCGGGCTACGTGTCGATCATGTCGACGGGCTGGCCGACCCGAGGACGTATCTGGTGCGGCTGCGCCATCAACTGGAAGGGGGCGGCTCCGACAAGGCCATCTTGGTCGAGAAGATCCTCGCCTTGGACGAGGTTCTCAATCCGCGCTGGCCGGTGGAGGGCACCACCGGCTACGAGTTCGGCGACCGCGCCACGAGCCTCTTCGTCGAGCCGTCGGGCTGTGCCCGGCTGCTCGAGCTCGGTGCGGAGCTCACGGGCACCGCCGACCCGAGCTTTGCCACGCTGGCCGCGTCAGGGAAGAGGGAGGTCCTCGAGCGATCCTTCTCCAGCGATCTCGATCGTCTCACCCGGCTGACACTCGGCGCCCTCGATGACGCGATGCCGGGGCACGACCTCGCGCCCCGCGACCTGCGGCACACCTGGACCGAGTTGACGGTCAACCTCTCGGTCTACCGGACCTATCTGGGCGGCGGCGGCCCGCCATCGGCCAGTGACCGGGAGCGCCTCGCGAGCGCGGCGGCGACGGGTGCCCGCGGTGGTCGCGAGCGTCGGCGCGCCCTGGCCACGGTCACGCACGCGCTGCTCGAGCGGACGGTCTCGGGTGGCCCGTGGGTGCAGGTGGCACGGCGATGGCAGCAGCTCAGCGGAGCCGTCATGGCCAAGGGGGCCGAGGACACGGCCACCTACCGCTACGCCGGCGTGCCCGTGCGGGCGGAGGTCGGCGGCGATCCGGACGACGGGGGAGATCCGGTCGCGGCGTTCCATCGGCTCGTTGCCGCACGCGCCGGTGGCCTCAACGCCACGTCCACCCACGACTCGAAGCGCAACGAGGACGCGCGGTGCCGCTTGGCCGTCACCTCCGAGGCGGACGGCGAGTGGGCGTCGCTCGTGCGCGGCTGGCACCGGCTGTGCACGTCGCCCGGCGAGGTCCTGCCCGGGCCGATCGAGGAACTCGCCGTGTACCATTCGCTCTTGGCGCTGTGGCCGCCGATTTCGGGGGAGCCGGACCAGGGCACGATCGAACGCGTGAAGGGCTACGTGGTGAAGGCGGCGCGGGAGGCGAAGCTGCGCACCTCGTGGAGTGATCCGGACGAAAGCTACGAGCACGAGCTGACTTCGTTCGTCGACGCCCTGGTGGCTCGGCGCGACTTCCGGGCGCAAATGACGCACTTCTCCCGGGCCACTGCTGCGGCGGCGCTCTCCAACGTGCTCGGTCAGGTGGTCCTCAAGACCTGGGCCGCGGGCGTGCCGGACTTCTATCAGGGGACTGAGCTGATTGAGCCGGCCTTGACCGATCCGGACAACCGGCGGCCGGTGGACTTCGCGGCGCGCGTCTCCCTCCTGGAGTCGATGCCCGAGGTCTCATCCGCTGCCGCGACGCAACTCTTGTCGAGCTGGCCCGACGGGCGCATCAAGCTCCAGGTGACACGTGCGCTCCTGCACGAGCGCCGCCGCCAACCAGGGCTCTTCGGATCGGGCTCCTATGAACCGTTGGCGGCCACGTCCGCCCACGCCGTCGCCTTTTGGCGGCGCCTCCAGGACAAGGTTGCCGTGGCCGTCGTCTCCCGCCTTACCTACGGCCTGGCGGGACCGGGCCGCTTCGCCGTTGGCACCGACGTGTGGCGCGACGAGACCCTGGCTCTGCCCGCGCGGGCCCCGACGTCGTACCGGGACGTCCTCACGGGACGGGAGATGCACGCCGACTCGGGTTGCCTCAGGCTGAGCGACGTCTTCGAGGTCCTCCCGGTGGCCGCGCTCCGAGCCTCGTCGACGTAGGCGACGTCCGAATTCACGTCAGGAGCGACACGAGCTCGCCCTGGGGTCAACCGGCAGGGCCGTCGCCGGCCAGCCAGGCCGCCATCCGCTCAATGCTCCGGTGCGCCCCCGGGTCGTCGGGCTGGTTCAGGTGCCCGTGCAGCGTGCCCGGCTCGAACTCGATCCGCACCGGCACGCCGGCCGCCGCCAGCTGCTCGCCGAAGCGCTCGCCGGATGCCCGCAAAGAGTCCGCCTCCGAGTTGAGGATGTAGGTCGGCGGCAGTTCCGCCACGCCGCCGTTACCGGGGAAGGCGTAGACGTCGTCGAACAAGGCCTCGCTGCCCACCCAGTTGAGGTTGAGGTCGCACATGACCTGGGGCGTGAGGAACTCGGGTGGGCGCGCCGCCAGCGCGGCGCGCAGCTCGTCGCTCGCCCGCGGCAGCTCGGCGTGCAGGACCGGGTAGACCAGCACGAGCGAGGCTGGCGGAGGCCCGGACTCGTCGCGTAGGCGCTTGGCCACGCCCGCGCAGAGGTTCGCCCCGGCGCTGGCGCCACCGAGATGCAGGTGGCCCGGCGCCACCCCGAACTCGTCCTCGTGGCCCGCCACCCACAGCCAGGCGTCGAGCACGTCGTCGGAGGGGATGGGGTAGTGCACCCCGTCGACGCACTTGGAGTAGTCGATGGACAGCACCGGGATGCCGCGCTGCGCCAGCTCCACCGCCACCCAGTGGGCCTCGGGCATGTCGAGGTCGCCGGCGACGAACCCGCCGCCGTGGGCCCAGATCAGGGCCGCCACGGTCCCGGTGCCGGTCGGCGGGCCCCGGTAGCCCCGCGCCGGCAGGTCGCCGTGCCGGCCGGCGATGGTCACGTCGGTCACGTCGACATCGGCCGCCTGCATCTGCTCAGCTGACCCCATGGCACCCGGACCCGTCAACGCCCCGCCCCGTCACCGACCCGCACCGGTCGACGCCAGATGTTCGAAGATGTACCGTTGCACACAATCGATCATGACCCTCCCTCCGTGACCGCGCCGGCGCGCCTGCGGGCCGAGCACCTCGGTGACGCCGTCCTCGGCCTCGGTGTCACCCGCCCCCGCCTGTCCTGGCAGCTCCCGCCCGGCGCCGCTCGCCAGGTCGCCTACGTCGTCGAGGTCGACGGGCGCGCCTACGGGCGCATCATGTCGGGGGCCAGCGTCCTGGTGCCCTGGCCCGCACCACCTCTCACGTCGCGCCAGCACGCCGTCTGGCGCGTCAAGGTCTGGACCGACGCCGGCGAGAGCGACTGGTCGGCGCCCGCCTGGTGCGAGACCGGCCTACTCCAGCCGTCGGACTGGACCGCACACTTCATTGAGCCGCACGAGACCGAGCGCTCGGCCCACGTGCTGCGTCACGCCTTCCGCCTCCCGGCGACGCCCGTCGGCGCCCGCCTCTACGCCACCGCGCACGGGATCTACGAGACCTTCCTCAACGGCCGCCGCGTCGGCGACGTCGAGCTGGCCCCCGGCTTCACCAGCTACCCGACCACGCTCCACGTGCAGGCCCACGACGTCACCGACCTGCTCGTCGCCGGCGACAACCACTGGCAGGTCGTGCTCTCCGACGGCTGGTGGCGCGGCCGCACGGGCTTCTTCCAGGCCCGCGACGGCTACGGCTCCACCCTCGGCTTCCTCGGCCAACTCCACGCCGGGGACACCGTCGTCTCCACCGGCGCCGACTGGGAGTCGGCCACCGGGTCGGTCCGCAGCGCCGACCTCATGGCGGGGCAGAGCGAGGACCACCGGACCGAACCGCGCACGTGGCACGCCGTCACGGTCGCCGACTACGACCTGTCCAACCTGTCCTTCTCGCCTGCGCCCCCGACCCGGCGCACCCAGGAGCTGCGGCCTCTCTCGGTGAGCCGGTTGCAGCCCGAGCGCCACCTCGTCGATCTCGGGCAGAACATCAACGGCTGGCTGCGTCTGAGCGATCTCGGACCGGCCGGCACCGAGCTCACGCTCGTGCACGGCGAGTTCCTCGACCCCGCGGGCGACGTGACGCAGGACCACCTCGCGCCCACCATCGAGTTTTCGGGCGCCCCCACCGGGGTCGGCATGATCGACCGCGTCGTGGCCGCCGGCACACCGGGCGAGGTCTTCGAGCCGCGCCAGACCACACACGGCTTCCAGTTCGCCCGCATCGAGGGCCACCCCGGGCCGCTCACGCCCGACGACGTCACCGGTGTCGTCGTGCACACCGACCTGCGGCGCACCGGGTGGTTCCGCTGCAGCGACGAACGGCTGAACGCGCTGCACGACATCACCGACTGGTCGTTCCGCGACAACGCCTGCGAAATACCGACCGACTGCCCCCAGCGCGAGCGCGCCGGCTGGGCCGGCGACTGGCAGCTGTTCATCCCGACGGCGGCCTTCCTCTACGACGTGGCGGGGTTCTCCCTCCGGTGGCTGCGCGACCTGGTTGCCGAGCAGCTCGACAACGGCTGCGTCACCAACTACGTCCCGGATGCGCTGCGCCAGCGGGTCGAGGCCATCGGCAGCATGTGGCTGAGCCGCCAGGGGTCGTCGGGCTGGGGCGACGCCATGGTGATGGTCCCGTGGGAGATGTGGCGCGCCTACGACGACATCGACGTGCTGGCCGAGCTGTGGCCGCACATGACGGCCTGGGTCGACTTCGCCGCGACCATCGCACGCAGGCAGCGCCACCCGAGCCGGGTCGAGGCGCGACCCGAGCCCCTGCCGCACGAGGCATTCCTCTGGGACAGCGGCTACCACTGGGGCGAGTGGCTCGAGCCGGGCGCCGTGGCCAACTCCCAGATGGGCGCCGACCACGGTGCGGTCGCCACCGCCTTCCTGCACCACTCGGCGGGGCTGCTGGCGCGCGTCGGCCGCCTGCTCGGCCACGACAAGGAGGCCGCCCGTTTCGAGGAGCTGGCGGCCAACGTGCTCGAGGCCTGGCGGACGGAGTTCATCGGCCCCGACGGCGCACTGACGCCCGACACTCAGGCCAACCACGTGCGCGCACTCGCCTTCGACCTCGTGCCCGGCGAGCTGCGTCACCAGACGGCGGGCCGCCTGGTCGAGCTGATCCGCCAAGCCGGCATGCACCTCGGCACCGGCTTCCTGGCCACGCCCTACCTGCTGCCCGCGCTGGCCGACACCGGACACCTCGACATCGCCTACGAGCTCCTCCTCCAGGACACGCCGCCCTCGTGGCTGTTCATGGTGGCGCGCGGGGCCACGACGGTCTGGGAGCTCTGGGAGGGGGTCGACAGCGACGGCCGGCCGCACGAGTCGCTCAACCACTACAGCAAGGGCGCGGTCATCTCCTTCCTGCACGCCTACGTGGCGGGCATCACGTTGCTCGACGGGCACCCGGCCTACCGGCACTTCCGGGTCGAGCCACGTCCCGGTGGCGGGCTGACCTGGGCCGAGGCCGTCCACGACTCTCCCTATGGGCGGATCGAGTCCTCCTGGCGCCTCGAAGGCCCCCGTTTCTTCCTGATCGTGACGGTGCCGCCGGGGACGACGGCCGAGGTCGTACTTCCCGACGGCTCCCAGCGTGACCAGGGCCCAGGCACGCAGACCTACGAGGCGACGCTGGCCTGACCTGAGATCTCGCCGGACGCCCGGCCCAGGCTGCGGGGTGATGCAACCGTTAGCATGACAACGGCGCCGAGACGCACGGCGCGAAAGGGGGGATGGTGGCACGCACAGCGATCATCTCGGTTGACGGACACGTGCGGGCGTCGCGCAGCGACTACCGCAACTACATCGAGCAGCGGTATCTCGATACCTACGACGAATGGGTCAAGGCCCAGGAAGCAGCCGGGACGCCCGAGAGCGGCAACCTCAGCCCGGGTCTCGAGCCCACCTCCCAGTGGGACTCCGATCTGCGCCTGAAGGACATGGAGAGCCAGGCCGTCGTGGCCGAGGTCCTGTTCCCCAACGGGCTGCCCTTCCAGAGCCGGCCCTCCGATGCCATCGAGGGCTTCTCGGACCCCGAGCTCAACCGTCAGGCGCGGCTCGCCTACAACCGCTGGCTGGTCGACTTCTGCGCGCGGACGCCGGGCCGCCGGGCCGGCCAGGCCTTGGTGGCGTTCGACGACGTCGACCTGGCGGTGGCCGACATCCACTGGGCCAAGGAGCACGGATTGGGCGGCGTCATGATGCCGGCCCTCCTGGGGAGCGGACCCGCCTTCTTCGACCCGGCGCTCGACCCGATTTGGGCGGCCTGCGTCGAGACCGACTTGACCGTCAGCCAGCACGGCGGCGCCGGGACGCCGATCTACAGCCCACCGGGCTTCGCCGCCATCATGACGCTGGCCCTGGAGCACTCCTTCTACTCGGGCCGTTCGTTGTGGCAGATGATCCTGGGCGGCGTCTTCGAGCGCTTCCCCGACCTGCGGGTGGCCTACGTCGAGACGGAGGCGGACTGGATCGGTCCCGTCATCTCCAAGTTGGATCGGCGGCTGTCGTGGGGCGACGACTGGACCGGGTTTGCCGCGGTCCTGCAGAAGTCGCGGGCGTTCACGCGCCGCGCCCGCGACTATTGGGCCGACAACTGCTACTCGGGCATCTCGCCCTTCACCGACACGCAGATCCCGCTCGAAGAGGTGGCGCGGCCGAGCGCGGAGTACGAGACGTTCGGCATCGGCTGCGACAACGCCATGTTCGGCGTGGACTACCCGCACTTCGAGTCGGTCTACCCGGACACGGCCACCCAGGTCGATGCCTTGGTGGCCCATCCGGCCATCACGAGCGAGGTCGCCTGCAAGATCCTCTACGGGAACGCGGCGCGCGTCTACGGCTTCGACCTCGAGCGCCTGCAGCCCGACATCGAGCGCGTCGGCTTCGACATCGAAGGCAAGGTGGTCAACCGGCCCGGCTGATCACTGCGCCGAGGGCGTGGCGGGACGGTCAGTCGAGACCGTTGCGCGCCGCGACCTCGCCGAGCCAGCGTGCCGTCGGCTTGACCGTGCGGGCGAACGTCTGACGGTCGACGGCCACCAGGCCGAAGGTCTTGGCGAAGCCGGCCGTCCACTCGAAATTGTCGAGGAGCGTCCAGTGCAGGTAGCCGCGCACGTCGATGCCGTCGGCGATGCACTTGGCCAGCCCCTCGAGCGCGGCTCGGGTGTAGTCCAGCCGGGCCGCGTCGTCGTCGGTGGCCATCCCGTTCTCGGTCACCAGCACCGGGACCCCGGCTTGCTCGGCGGCCAGGCGGACGGTGTGTTCGAGCGCCTCGGGGTAGACCTCCCAGCCGGTCTGGGTGGTGGGCGTCCCTTCCGCCGGGGGGATCGTGCCGTCGGGCCCGATCAGGTTGCGCGAATAGGTCTGCACGCCGACGAAGTCGTCGTCGGCCGACACGGCCAGCCAGTCCGTCTGCGCCACCCGGCGCACCTCGGCCACGCGCTCTTCACCACCCGGGACCACCTGCATGTCGACCAGGGCGAGCGTCCACCCGACTTTGACGTGTCCCGTCGCCGCCTTGATCGCCTGGGTGGCCAGCCGGTGCGCCGTCGCCATCGTCTCCACCGGAGCGCCGATGAGCCCCATGCGGTAGCACGCCGGGTCGTAGCCTCCGACGCCGGCTGACTCCGCCGGCGCACCTCCGGCCCGCAGGCCCTGCTCGCCCACGCCCATGGGGATGACACCGGTGCTCACCAACATGGCCATCACGTTGGGCTCGTTCAGTGTGCAGACCCACGACAGCAGGTCGCCGAAGTGCTGCGTGGCGCGGCCGGCGAAGTTGGCGAAGCGCGCCGGGACGTCCTCGCCGGTCCACCCGCCCCGCCCGGCCACCCAGCGTGGGAGCGTGAAGTGGTTGAACGTCACCACGGGCGTGACACCCTGGTTCAGGCAGGTCTCGATGACCCGCTTGTAGTGGTCCAGCTCGGCCCGCGAAAAGTAGCCGGGCTCGGGCTCGATACGCGACCACTCGAGGGAGAACCGGTAGGCGTTCAGCCCCAACTCGGCCAGGGTGCCGATGTCCTCGGGGTAGCGGTGGTAGTGGTCGCAGGCGTCGCCCGACGGCTCCACGAAGTGGGAACCCTCGGCCCACTCGAGTGGCCAGAGGTCGGCGTTGACGTTGCCTCCTTCGACCTGGTGGCCGGCGGTCGCCGCCCCCCAGAGGAAGCCGTGCGGGAAGGTGGTCATGGCGGTCGGCGGTCCATTTCGCGCTCGGTGCACTCAGTTCCTGCAAAGCTTTGCAGAGATGGGCCGGCCGGGCAACGCAATGAGGGGCGCCCCGGTCGGGTGCCGGCGTGAGGCCGGGCCTGGAAAATAGTTCGACATTGAAGTATCCTGGTGGGCCATGGCGGATCGCGAGACCTGGCAGGAGGCGTACGACCGCTCACCGCGGCGCGCCACGAGGTTCGAGACGATGTCGGGCGTGCCGCTCGAGCCGGTCTACGGCCCCGAGGGCGCCGAGCTCCCCGGGCAGTTCCCCTACACCCGCGGCCCCTACGCCTCCATGTACCGCTCCCGCCTGTGGACGATGCGCCAGTTCGCCGGTTTCGGCACGGCGGCCGACACCAACGAGCGCTTCAAGGAGCTGCTGCGGGCGGGCGGCGACGGGCTGTCCACCGCCTTCGACATGCCCACCCTGCTCGGGCGGGACTCGGACGACCCACTGGCCAAGGGCGAGGTGGGCCGGGCGGGCGTGGCCGTGGACACACTGGCCGACATGGAGCGGCTCTTCGCCGACATCGACCTGGGCCGGGTCTCCACGTCCATGACGATCAACTCGCCCGCCGCGCCCGTCCTCGCCATGTACGTGGGTGTGGCGGACCGCACCGGCGTGGCGCGGGACCGCCTGTCGGGCACCCTCCAGAACGACATCTTGAAGGAGTACCAGGCCCAGAAGGAGTACGTCTTCCCACCCCGCCCCTCGGTGCGCCTGGTCACCGACGTCATCCGTTTCTGCGCGGCCGAGCTGCCGCGCTGGCACCCCGTGTCGGTGTCGGGCTACCACATCCGCGAGGCCGGCTCGACGGCGGCGCAGGAGCTGGCCTTCACCCTGGCCAACGGCTTCGCCTACGTCGAGGCGGCCCTGGCCGACGGCCTGGCCGTCGACGAATTCGCGCCGCGGCTGAGCTTCTTCTTCAACGCCCACAGCGACTTCTTCGAGGAGATCGCCAAGTACCGCGCCGCTCGCCGCATCTGGGCCCGCTGGATGCGCGACCGCTACGGCGCCACCGACGGCCGCTCCACCCAGCTGCGCTTCCACACGCAGACGGCGGGGGTCTCCCTCACGGCGCAGCAGCCCGAGGTCAACCTGGTGCGGGTGGCCATCGAGGCACTGGCCGGGGTGCTCGGGGGCACCCAGAGCCTTCACACCGACTCCTTCGACGAGGCGCTTGCGTTGCCCACCGAGCACGCGGCGCGGCTGGCCCTGCGCACGCAGCAGGTCATCGCCGAGGAATCGGGCGTGGTGCACGTGGCCGATCCGTTGGGCGGGTCGTGGTTCGTCGAAGAGCTGACCGACGAAATGGAGCGCCAGGCCGAGGAGCTCTTCGCCCACATCGAGGCGGCGGGTGCGGGCTCCATGCTCGAAGGCGTGTTCGCCTGCATCGACGACGGCTGGTTCACCTCGGAGATCGCGGATGCCGCCTACGCCTTCCAGTCGAAGCTCGCCCGGGGCGAGTGGGTGCAGGTCGGCGTCAACGGCTACGTGGAAGAGGACGGCGTCACGCCGTCCACGCTGGCCATCGACCCGGCCGTCGAGGTCGAGCAGCTCGAGCAGCTGGCTGCGGTCAAGCAGTCCCGCGACGACGACGCCGTGCGGCGTGCCCTGGCGCGCCTGAGTACGGAGGCGGCCGACCCGTCGGTCAACCTGATGCCAGCGCTGATCGAGGCGGCGCACGCCATGGTCACCGTGGGCGAGACCATGCGTGCCCTCGAGTCGATCTTCGGCACCTACATGGAGCGCCAGGTCGCCTGAGCCCGGGCGAAGCGAGGAGCCCGGTGGCGCGAGCGGCGCCACGTACCATGACCGCGATGCCAGGACGCCTGCCCTTCGACCCCATCACCGAGGCCATGCGCCAGTGGCGCGGCCACGGCTGGAAGGAGGCGGCGCGCGGCATGGGGGTGGTCACCTCGGTCATCCGGGCCGAGCAGATCCTGGCCGGTCGGGCCGAGGACGCGGTGCGGCCCTTCGGGCTCACGTTCGCCCGCTACGAGGTGCTCATGCTCCTGCTGTTCTCACAGCGGGGCGAGCTGCCCCTGGGCAAGATCGGCCAGCGGCTCCAGGTGGGTGCGGCCAGCGTGACCAACGCCATCGACCGGCTCGAGCGTGACCATCTGGTGCGGCGGCGCATGAACCCCAACGACGGCCGGGGCGTGCTGGCCTCCATCACCAAGAAGGGCCGGGACCTGGTGCAGGAGGCCACGGCCGCGCTCAACGAGTCGCTGTTCACCAGCTTGGACCTGTCCGCGGCCGATGCCGATGCCCTGTTCGTTCTCCTGGGCAAGCTGCGCCAGCGGGCAGGCGACTTCGACTGAGTCGCGCGGCCGCCGGCACGCAGTGGCAGCTCCTTCGACATCGACGTAGATTTGTTTCGACGTCGAAAGGAGTGGCCGGGTCATGGAGACGCTGGAGATCCACCAGGTGGGCGTGGTCGGCTGTGGGCTCATGGGCTCGGGCATCGCCGAGGTGTGTGCCCGGGCCGGGCTCACGGTCAGTGTGGCCGAGCTCGACGAGAGCGCGCTGAGCCGGGGGCGCCAGCGGATCGAGCAGTCGCTGAAACGGGCGGCCAAGGCGGGCAAGATCACCGAGGACCAGGCGCTGCGCCTCGTCGAGGGCATGTCCTTCAGCACCGACCTGGGCTCGCTGGCCGAGTCCCAGCTGGTGATCGAGGCCGTCGTCGAGGCCGAGGCGGCCAAGGTGGAGGTCTTCCGCGGGCTTGACGAGGTGGTGCAGTCGCCCGACGCACTGCTGGCGTCGAACACCTCTTCCATCCCCATCATGAAGCTGGCCATGGCCACGAAGCGCCCCCAGCGCGTGCTCGGTCTGCACTTCTTCAACCCGGTGCCGGTGCTGCCGCTGGTGGAGCTGGTGTCGTCGTTGCTCACGAGTCCCGAGGCCAGCGACCAGGCCGAGGACTTCGCGCGACAGGTATTGCACAAGCACGTGATCCGTTCCCAGGACCGGGCCGGCTTCATTGTGAACGCGCTCCTCATCCCGTACCTGCTCTCGGCCATCCGCATGCTCGAGTCGGGCTTCGCTACGGCCGACGACATCGACGAGGGGATGATGAAGGGCTGTGCCCACCCCATGGGACCGCTGGCGCTGACCGACCTGATCGGCCTGGACACGACGATGGCCGTGGCCAACTCGCTCTACGAGGAGTTCAAGGAGCCGCTGTACGCGCCTCCACCGCTGCTGGCCCGCATGGTCGAAGCCGGGTTGCTGGGCAAGAAGGCGGGGCGGGGCTTCTACGACTACGGGGCCTAATCGCCCCAGATAAGAGGCCCGGCGGGGGGCGGCGAATCCTCCGCGACCGGGGTCGGGGGGCGATCGAGGTGGCCTCGACCGGACGATGGCGGACCCCGAAGTGGTACTCTCGCCTGCCAAGAATGCGGTTCTCGGCCCGGGCGGAGGGCCGCGCCGACGCACGCGTGAAGGAGAGGCGATGGGGGAGTTCGACGGGATCGATTTCTTCAAGGGCAATGAGCTCATCGGCGATCCCTACCCGTACTACGAGTTCCTGCGCGGACAGTGCCCGGTGCAGCGCGAGCCGAACCACGATGTGGTCATGGTGACCGGCTACGACGAGGCCGTGTCGGTGTACACCAACACGACGACGTTCTCGTCGGCCAACTCGGTCACGGGGCCGTTTCCGGGGTTCCCCGTCGCGCTCGAGGGCGACGACGTGAGCGACCTGATCGAGCAGTACCGTGAAGAGCTGCCCTTCAGCGACCAGATCCTCACCATGGACCCGCCCAAGCACAAGGCGCACCGGGGACTGTTGATGCGGCTCATCACACCGAAGCGGCTGCGTGAGAACGAGGACTTCATGTGGCGGTATGCCGATCGGCAGATCGAGGAGTTCGTCGAGCGCGGCGAGTGCGAGTTCATCCGTGAGTTCGCCCAGCCCTTCACGCTCTACGTGATCGCCGACCTCATGGGCATCCCCGAGGAGGACCACGAGGAGTTCCGCCGGGACCTCCAGGGGGGAGGCAACCCCAATCGCGAGCAGGGGCTGGGCAGCACCGGTGGCGACACGCTGTCGCACTCGCCATTGGAGTACTTGTACGACCGCATTTCGGCCTACGTGGAGCAGCGACGGCGTGAGCCGCGCGACGACGTGCTCACCGGCCTGGCCACGGCGACGTTCCCCGACGGCTCGCTGCCCGAGGTCATCGACGTGGCCCGGGTGGCGGCCAACGTGTTCTCGGCCGGCCAGGAGACGACGGTGCGGCTGCTGAGCGCAGCGCTGCAGATCATCGCCGAGTCCCCCGAGGTCCAGGAGCGGCTGCGCTCGGACTACTCGCTGATCCCCGGGTTCGTGGAGGAGTGCCTGCGCTACGAGAGCCCGGTCAAGGGCGACTTCCGGCTGGCCCGCACGACGACGTCGGTGGGTGACGTGGATGTGCCGGCTGGCTCGTGCGTGATGGTGCTCAACGCCGCCGCCGGGCGTGACCCTCGGCGTTTCGAGGCGCCGGACGAGTTCATCATGGACCGGGCCAACGCCAAGGAGCACCTGGCCTTCGGGCGGGGGCCGCACGCCTGCCCCGGGGGACCGCTGGCCCGGGCGGAGACGCGCATCAGTATCGAGCGGCTGCTCGAGCGCATGAAGGGCATCCGCCTGTCCGAGTCCGTGCACGGACCCGAGGGCGACCGGCGCTTCTCGTACGTGCCGACGTACATTTTGCGCGGGCTGACGCGGTTGAACCTGGAGTTCACGCCGGCGTAAGCGGCTACAAGGCCCCTGTCCTCAAACCGGCGACCTGGGTCATTTTGCGTTGGTTCTGGGCATCCACCGATTTGGTGGAAGCCCTTGTGGGGTGCGTCGGTTCGGTTCCTCTGGATTAACTGAACCGGGGCCGGAGCGGGCGAGAGTTCGACTCGACGCGAACGTGTCGGATTTGGGCCTCGACGTGAGTTCGACCGATCGACTACCAGCCGCGCCGCCCGAAGTTCCATCTCCGGCGCCCAGGACCACGTTGTTGTTGTTGGCGATCGTCGCAGTCTTTCGGCCTCGGTGTGGGCGTCGGCTTCGGAGTGCAAGTGGGAGTCGGCGTCGGCTTCCGTGTGGGCGTCGGCTTCGGAGTGCAAGTGGGAGTCGGCGTTGGCTTCGGTGTGGGCGTCGGCTTCGGAGTGGGAGTGGGAGTCGGGGTCGACACAGGAGTCGGCGTAGGGAACGGAGTGGGAGTGGGAGTCGGGGTCGACACAGGAGTTGGCGTAGGGAACGGAGTGGGAGTGGGAGTCGGTGTCGACACGGGAGTTGGCGTTGGGGTCGGAGTGGGAGTAGGGACCGGCGTGCCCGTCGGAACCGGAGTTGGCGTTGGGGTGGGCGCGGGCGTCAGTGTCGGGGTCGGGGTCGGGGTCGGGGTCGGGGTTGGACCCCCAGGAGTTTGGATCGGAGTGCCTGGGGGTGTCGGGATCGGCGTAGGAACCGGGGCGGCGTCAGCGTCTTCGGCGTAGAGCAACACCGGGGCCGCGAACACACCACCAACGAGGTACTTCACAAACTGGCGACGGGAGGGGTGGATCTTGTCGAAGCCGTCGTCTGCGTCTTGAGCGTCGGTCATTGTGGTTCCCTTTCTGCGGGGCTGTCTATCTGTACGAGTCGACAACGAGATGCCAAGTCCAGAAACGTCGTCACTTGCTCGTGGGGAGGTCGAGGGAGACTGAAAGCCTCTTGGACCACATCGATGATCTCAGCGACCGAGTAGTGACCATTTGCGAGTTCGAGCACGAGCACGCCGGTCTTGTTGATGACGAACTGAGTCGGAGACCCCGCCTCAATCACCGCAAAGCCGCCCTCGGTTTCGATCCAACTGAGCCCCGAGGCCACCTGGGGATACGAGGTCAGAGGAACGGATGATTCTCCGGGTGCCGTGGCGTTGTCCTTCACATGATCGGCGAGCGTCGGGGAACCATCCGAAACGGTTGACCAGAGCCCGGGGCTGACCTCTGCGAGGTCGCCTTCAAGTGGATCAAGCCAACCCTCGGCGCCGACGTAGGGCCGGACCTCCCAACCGGCGGGGGTGGCAATCGACTCGAAGTGGCGGACCAGGGTGATCTGTTCCGGGACACCAGACAGGAGGCTTTGGAGCTCTTCTCCGTCGGCGTCGAGCCGAACGATCTCTTCGTCCTCGCTGTCACGAACGCTCACGCACCAGAACTGCGAATCAGTCCAAACCGAAGGGGCGATCTGTAATGAGGGGATGGTGATGCGCACAGTGTGGTCTCTGGTCTTCGCGACCCAGTCCTCGTCCGCGAGCGGGTTGGGCGGAGGCAGGTGGCGCCGGGTGTGGTCCTGGACGCGCCGGTGCTTGAAGTTGATGCCGGCGAACGCCTCATAGTCGGCGACCGACCGCTCTGTCCCACAGCCGAACTCTTTGGAATCTGATTCTGTGAGGAGTCGACGAGCACTCTTCCGACTGCGTACGTCGCGTTGCGCCCAGTCGACGTCGAAGCCGTGATCGGCAATATGGTCATCCCAGTGCTTGGGTCGGTAGTTCCTGGTGTATTCGTGCCACACGATTGCTTCGCCCGGGTGGAATAGGTCGTACCCGTGGGTGAAGGCGCGCACGGTTAGGGTGATCTCCTCCCCGATGAAGTACATCTCCGGGTCGTAGGGAACCTCCGAAACGAACGCCCCCGGAGCGAAGAGGAAATGGGCCGACGCGAAGCGCGCTCGCCCGGGCGCTGTCGTCGACTGCCAGTCGGGGATCACCCCTGGCCTGAAAATGACGAGTCCGTCTTCGGTGAACCGATCGAATTCCATCCGCATCGGCTCGTCGTTCAACAAATCGCTAGCGCCCGGATCAAAGGGGGCCGCGTACGTGGTGAGGATCGGCTTGGGACTTCCGGTTGCTTCGAGCTGAGCGAACAGTTTGACGTCCCATTCGGGTGCGAAGCGATGGTGTGAGTCCAACTGGAGGAACCAGGGTTCGTGCTCCCACAGCCCCATGATCTGTGCTCTTGCCCAGCACGCCCCACGACTGTCTTGCCAGTCGACGTCAAGGACCCGGAACCTTGCGTCACTGAATCGTGCTAGCGGCTTCTCCTCGGGTCCGTGCTGCCAGCAAATGCCGAAACGCAACCGATGCGGCCAGCGGGCCTTGGCGAGGCAGTCCTCGATGGTCGGCCCTAGCTCGGGGTCCCGGTAGGAGGCGATCGACACGAAGATCGGATCCGTACGATGATCCGCAGCCAGGTCGGACGAGTGTGAACATGGCCCCTTCGAGACCTGCTCTACTACCGCCATTACGCCCCCCGAAGATCACTTCGGTGGCACCTGCCAAGGATGCCCGGGATGGTACCGGTGGCCAGTCTCCTTTGTCCACCGTTGCGATGGCCATTGCAAATGACGCAGAACCCCAGAGTTGTCGCCGTCGTGAACCCGAGTGGGCGGTGTCGAGAGCCGGTCCCGGGTGTCCGCCTGGAAGATCCGGCACGAGGTCGCCGGCGGCCGTGTCGGCTGTGGCGGTACTCAGGTGAACTGGCTGATGACCGTTTCGCCGAACGCCGCCACGGTGTCGGTCGGGGCGAAGTCGGTGAACCAGACGTAGAGCCGCTCGACGTCGCGCCCGGCCAGCGGGCCGAAGTAGTCGACCAGCTCCGGTGCCGTGCCCACCACGATGCGCTTGCCGAAGCGCCGGTAGGCGATCTGTGTCACCTCGTCGCGGTCCTGGCCGGGCCGAATGAGGGCGACCTGGGCCTGCAGCGAGCAGCGGGCGGTGCCGGCGAGCGGTCGCATCTCGTCGAACTTGTCGAGGATGCCGATGTGAACGTTCCACCAGTCGGCGTGGGACGCCACCAGCTCCATCGTCTTGCGGCCCGCCCCGCCGATGACGATCGGGATGCGGTTGAGGGGAGTCGGTCGCTGCTGGGCCCCGTGCAGGGTGAAGTGCTCGCCCTCGTAGTCGACCGGCTCGCCGGTCCACAGCGCCGTGATGACCTCGAGCGACTCCTTCAACCGGCTCACCCGCTGCTTGGGCTCGGGAGAGCCGATGCCGAAGGTGGCCAGTTCAGAGGCGACGGAGCCCCAGCCGATGCCGAGCTCGAAGCGGCCGTTCGAGGCGTGGTCGAGGGAGACGGCCTCGCGGGCCAGCATCACGGGGTGGCGGAAGGAGTCGCACAGCACCAAGGAGCCGACGTTGAGGGTGGTGGTGCGGCTGGCCACCCAGGTGTTGGCGACCATCGCCTCGTACATGGCGTGGGTCTCGGCGAGGGGAGGGGCCAGGTGGTCCATGCCGGCCATGCCGTGGAAGCCGACGGCCTCGGCGGCCTGGGCGCGCTCGACCATCTGGTCCATGGTCAGGCGCATTTGGGGCAGATAGAGCCAGAACTCGAGAGACGGGGCCATGATCGGGAGACTACGGCTCCACGGCGACGGCCACCGGCAGGAGCAGGCTCGAGCAGGCGTCGGACTCGTGGCTGACGGTGTGCCGGGCCGGGCGCATGGTCAGGCCGCTGCCCGGGTTCTCGCCCGTGCCCAGGTTGCGGGCGAACTGCGGGTGGCAGCCGCCGGCCACGAAGACCCGGACGCGGGTGCCGGCCCTGAAGCGGTGCGCGGTGGGGCGCAACGTCAGGGTGATGTCGGCGCCGGCGGCCGGCCGGTCCGGGTCGAGGCTCACGTAGCCCTCGGTGATGTTGTGCGAGCGACCCTTGCGGTCGACCTCCGAGATGCGCACGAAGAGGTCGGCGTGCGGGTTGTCGGAGGCGTGAGCCAGCCGGATGGCCGGGGCGCCGATCACGTCCAGGTCGCTGGTCAGGACCGGGCCGGTGAAGGTGAGGACGTCCCTCCGCTCGGCCAGCTTCGAGTCGTCGACCGAGCAGCGGAACGCCAGCAGCGGACCGCCGACCGTCGGCGTGGGGTGGGTCGGGTCGAACGTGAACGTGGACGCCGGCCGTGTGGCCGCGGGCGCGTCCTCGGACAGGCTGCCGTCGGCGTGCAGGAAGAGCGTGTGCCCCGACGTCTTGGGGGGCCAGTCGGGCAGGTCACGCCATCCGCCGCCGGTCCCGGACACGAAGATGCGCACGGGGCTGGTGCGACCCTGGCCGGAGGCCCGGTGGGCCAGGTGCTCGTCGAGCCAGGCCAGCGTCTCCTGGCTCGTCGCCCGCAGCCCGCCGGCGCCGACGGCGAGATGCGACCAGTCGCCGATCGTCATGGCCACCTCCACACTCCGGGCCCGGAGCCGCTCGTACTGGTGCACGGTCTGCTCCAGGAAGAGGTCCTGCCAGCCGCCGATGAGCAGGACGGGGACCTCCACCCGCTCGAGCGCGGTGGCGTGCTGCATGGGAGCCCAGAACGGGTCGGTCGCCTCGGGCCGCGTCACCCAGTCGGCGTACCAGGGCGCTCGCCCGCCCAGGATCGTGCTCGCCGCCTCGGTCAGCGGGAGCGTCTCCATGTGCGGGCCGACCCGGCGGGCGGTCGTGGCGGTGCGCAGCGCTCCCGCCAGGCCACCGCCGTCCTCCTGGTGGACGATGCCGTAGCTCCAGCCCAAGAAGTCGAGCCGGAAGGCGCCGGCGCCCCAGACGTGCTGCTGGAAGTCGTGCGGCCCGATGGACACGATGGCCGCCGCCAGCTCGGGGGGCGGGTCGGTCATCAGGGCCCATTGGGTGTGCCCCAGGTAGGAGCCGCCGACGGTGGCGAAGGTGCCGGTGAACCAGGGCTGGTCGCGCATCCAGGCCACCGCGTCGAACCCGTCGTCCACTTCGGTCTCCATGGGCCGGAACGCGCCGCCCGAACCGAACGTGCCGCGGCTGCTCACGAAGAGGGCGTTGTAGCCCCGCGCCGCGAAGATCCTCACTTGCGACATGGCGAGGGCCAACGAGCGGCCATAAGGCCCGCGCACCAAGATCGTCCCGACGACGTCGGACGTCGGCTGGTACAGGTCAGCCGCCAGCTCGACGCCGTCGCGCGTGGGGATGCGGACGTTGCGCGTCACCGTGAAGTCCGTCGTGGCGGGGGACAGGCCGCTCAGGCGCGTGGCGAGCGCGTCCATGGCCTTGGCGCCGGCGCCGCGACGCTCCGCGGCGTGGGCGTGGGCGTGGGCGTGGGCGTGGGCGTGGGCTTCGTGTCGTCGCTCATGTGTTTGCCTCCCGGTCAGGCGCCATACGGCTCGTCGAACAACGACGTCCCCCGCTGCAGCGCGGCGAGTGAGAACCCCGCCGTCCGGCGGTAACCCTCGGTCACCTCGGCGATCTCCTCCGGCGAAATGACGTCGGCGATGTCGGCGAAGCCGTCGGGGGCCCGCTGTTCCACGAGCAGCATGGGCAACTCCGGCCCCAGGCCGCGATTCGCCCGGACGATGGCACCGGTCGCCGGCCGGCGGGACGCTTCATAGTGCGCCAGGGCTTGGTCCAGGTCGTCGGCGTGGCGGCGGACACAGCCGGCCAGCACCCGGGCGTCCAAAATGGCCTGCGACGCGCCGTTGGAGCCGATGGGGTACATCGGGTGGGCGGCGTCGCCCAGCAGGGTGGAGCGGCCGAAGGTCCAGCGCGCCACCGGGTCGCGGTCCACCATCGGGAAGAGATAGGTCTCGGGCGCGGCGCGGATGATGGCCGGCACGTCGAGCCAGCCGAAGTCCCACTCCTCGAATTCCGGCAGGAAGTCGTCGAGGCCACCTCGCCGATTCCAATCCTCGCCTTGCCCGAGGTCGGAATCGGGCCGCCGCAGCTCCGCTACGAAGTTGAAGGCCTGCCGCCCACCCTCCAGGTCGGCGATGGGATACCCGACGAACTTCTGGTCCGGGTGGCCGGCCCAAATCATGGTGCGGCCGTCGAGCACCGGGTCGATCTCGGCGATGCCGCGCCACAACAACGATCCGTTCCAGCGCGGCGACCCCTCGTCTGGGTAGCGCTGTCGCCGCGCCGCGCTATGGATGCCGTCGGCCGCCACCACGAGGTCGGCCGCCGCCACGGACCCGTCGTCGAAGACCGCGGCCGCCCGGCCGCTGCTGCTGCCGCCGTCGATGCGCACCAGCCGCCGCCCCAGCTCCAGCGCCCCGGCACCGAGCCGGTCCACCAGCGCCTCGAGCAGCACCTCCTGCAGCACGCCCCGGTGGATGGACAACTGCGGCCACGGGTACCCGGCGGCCAGCCCGCGGGGCTCTTGCCAGATCTCCTGTCCCCGGCGCGTGCAGTAGAGCAGGCGTGTCGGTGTTACGCCCCGGCTGTCCAGGCACTCGAGCAGGCCCATGGCATCGAGCTCGCGCACGGCGTGGGGGAGGAGGTTGATGCCCACCCCCAGGGCGCTCACCCGGGTCACCGAGTCGAACACCTCGACCTCGGCGCCCACCTCGTGCAGGCTCAGCGCGCTGGCCAAGCCCCCGATGCCGGCCCCGACGACGACGCAGCGGAGCTCCGCCGCCGCCGCCAGCGGCACGCGTCACAGGACTTCGTACACGCCGAGGCGGACCACCGACCGGTCCCGCCGACCCGTCGAGACGGCCAGCAGGCCGTTCAGCCGGCTCAGCCGCTCGGCCGCCGTGGAGAAGCGGACGTGGGTCCGGAAGTAGTACTCGTCGGGGTCGACCGGATCACCCCGGGCGATGCGCTCGGCCACCTCGGGCTCCGCCCGGCGCAGGCCGCGGGAGCGCACCTCTATGGCCTCGTCCCGGTCGCTCAACAACGAGTAGTGGGCGTCGATCTCGAGCACCCCGTCGGCCCGCACGCTCTGCCAGTCGATCCCACCGTCCAGGATCGTTCCGGCGACCTCGTCACGCGCGCCCTCGAAGGTGCCGCCGTCGAAGGCGACGAAGCGCCGCCCACCACCCAAGTCGACCACCGGCCGGACCAGCACCTCGATGGACAGGAGGTCGCGCAGCTCCAGGTGGGGCCACTGGTCGGGCATCGCCGAAAACGTACCTCACGGTCCAGGAGAAGGGCGCTCCCGCACGTTCACCCGCTCGATCTTCTCCCGCGGGTACGACCGCTCGAGCATCCCGTAGGCCTCCTCCCCGTCCCAGCGATAGCGCACGCCCGCCTGCTGCAGGGCGGGGAAGCCCTCGCGAAGCAGTCGTCGCCGAAGTCCTCGAGCCCGGTCGCGTCGATCGTCGTCGCCGTCAGCTCGTCGGGCGTCTGCATCGCCATCGGCTCACCGCCGCCACGCGATTACAGCTTGCGGAGGACCTGGTCGGCGAAGCGCTGGATGCTCTCCATGGCGTCGCTCGTCCGCGTCCACGGACGCACCATGATCCGGGTCACGCCGGCCGCCACCAGCGGCTCCACATCCTCCGGGCGGCTGACGTCGCCGAACAGCGTCACCTGCACCGGCTCCGTGCGCCCGTGGCGCTCGGCGATTGCGTTGATCCGGGCCAGCGAGGACGGGATCTGCTCGAGCGTGTGGTTCATCGGCATCCACCCCGCGCCGACCGTCGCCGCCCGGCGGAACGCGGCGGGCCCGTCGCCACCGATCTGCAGTGCCGGCCCCGAGGCCTGGACCGGCTTGGGCTCGAACGTCACCGGCCCGAAGTCGAAGAACGTGCCGTGGTACTCCACCGCGTCCTCGGTCCACAGTCGGCCGCAGACCTCGATGGCCTCGTCCACCCGGGCGCCTCGGGTGTCGAAGTCGAGGCCCATGGTTTCCCACTCGAGCGCGCAACCAGCTGGCCCCGATGCCGAGCTCGAGTCGCCCGCCCGACAGGACGTCCACCGTCGTGGCCGCCCGCGCCGTGAGGAACGGGTGGCGCAGCCCGATGTTGTAGACGTGCGTGCCGAAGCGGAGCCGTTCCGTGCGGGCCGCGAAGAAGCTCAAGTAGACGAACGCGTCGTAGATCGGCACGTTCGGCGGGATCGGCGGGTGCTCCGATCCGTGGTGCGGGCTCCCCTCGGAGCCATGGGGCACCACGACGTGCTCGGGGATCCACACCGACTCGAAGCCGAGCCGGTCGGCCTCCTCGGCCACGTCGACCCAGATCTTCGGGTTGATCGTGCCGAGATGCAGCCCGAACTTCACATCAGCCGCCATGCGTGCCTCCGTCCCCGTTCCCCGTACGTCGTTATCCGCACCCACGTAGCCCATCCCCCTGGATGCGCGCCCCTGTCGACTTTTGCCCCGCAGTACTACCCGAGACCTGGCTGCGTCAGGCAAATCGTCGGGCCGCCGCCTCCGCCTGGGCTCGGTAGCCCCCTCCGAAGAGCACGGTGTGGACGAGCAGGGGGTAGAGCTGGAAGAGCGGGATCCGCTCCCGCCAGCCCCGCCCCAGCGGCCGGACCTCGCGGTAGGCCGCCAGCAGCCGGTCGGGGACCGACCCGAAGAGGGCGAGCATGGCCAGGTCCTGCTCCGGATAGCCGCCGTGAACGGACGGGTCGATCAGCCACGACCGGCCGTCGGCCCCGGCCAGCACGTTGCCCCACCACAGGTCGCCGTGCACGAGCGCGGGACCATCCAGAGGCAGCAGCTCGTCGAGGCGGTCGACGACGCTCGTCACCAGCTCTTCGAGCCCACAGCGCCGAGCCAGTTCGACGAGCCGGGCTGCGTAGAAACCAGCCCCTTCAGCGCCGGGCGAGGGGTCGACCCGGCACCCACCGATCCACGATGAGCCTCCACCCCACCGTGGAGAGGGCGCGCGGTGAAGTACGGCCAGCGCCCGCCCCAGTGCTTCGTCGTGGCCGGGACCCCGCGGCATCTGCTCGACCGCGGTCGTCACCAGCAGGTCGGCCTTTGCGTACACCACGTCGGGCACGGGTGGGGATCCCGGCACCGCAGCCAGCTGCCGGAGCCCGCCGGCCTCGTCCACCACGCCGGGGCCGATCTTGGCCACCAGCCTGCGGCCACCGGCCTCGACCCACCAGGCCCCGCCGCCGAGCCGCCGTACCTCCCCGATCGGGCCGACCTCCCCGGCCAGCGTCGTCTGCCAGCTGGTCGGCGCAGCCACGCCTCACTCTTGCATCCGCGTGCCGCCACGGACCCGCCCTCCGCCTACCCAGCCCCGGCGCGCCGCCCACGTGCCGGATCGACGTCGCGCCACCTGCGGTGCCGGCGTCTCCGCCGACCAAGATGGGTCGATGACGCCGTCGAAACCAGCCGGCCTGGTGCTCACCCCGGGTGCCAGCGCCGGGCGCGAGCAGTCCGGGCTGGTGGCCATCGACCGCGCCGTGACCGACGTCGGCATCGCCGTCGAGCGGGTGGAGTTTCCCGGCCAGGCCGCGGGAAAGCGCCGCACCGACCCGCCCGCCGTCTGCATCAGCACGGTGCGGTCCGCCAGTACCGCGTTGGCGGACCGACTCGGCGTCACCCTGAGTCGCATCGCCGTCGGCGGTCGCTCCTTCGGCGGGCGCATGTGCTCGCTGGCCGTGGCCGAGGGGCTGGAGGCCGCCGCACTCGTGCTCGTCAGCTACCCGCTCCACCCGCCGGGGCGGCCCGACCGGCTCCGGACCGAGCACTTCCCCGATCTGCTGGTGCCGTGCCTGTTCGTGTCCGGCCGTCGCGACGCCTTCGCCACGCCCGAAGAACTCGAACGCGAGACTGCGGCCATTCCCGGCCCCGTCACCCGCACCTTCGTCGACGGCGACCACTCATTGCGCCGGGCGGAGGACGAGGTGGGCGGCATCGTGGCGGCCTGGCTGTCGGCTCTGGCCTGACCTGTTCGAAAAAGGTCTGGTCACGGCCCTCCAAATGTGATATCACTTTAATATCACATTTTGGAGGGAGCACATTATGAGCACCGTCGAGACAACGAGTGCCGCTCGACCAGTCGGTCATGGAGGAGCCATCGTCGACATCTCGCAGCGCCCGGCGCTTGCGTTGAACGGCTGGTTCGGAGTGATCGTCCTGTTCGCCTGCGCCGGGGGAGTGGTCCTCGCCGTCAACCAGCACGTGGCCTGGATGCTCTGGCTGCCCATACTCGTATTCATCCTGGTGATCAGCGCCCTGGTGATCGTGCCGCCGGGCCAGACGTCCGTGATCCAGTTCTTCGGCCGCTACATCGGCACGCTGAACCGATCCGGCTTCTGGTGGGTGCTGCCCCTGACCATCCGGCGCGGCGTGAGCATCCGGGTCCGCAACTTCGAGACCAACCACCTGAAGGTCAACGACGCCGACGGCAATCCGGTGGAGATCGCCGCCATTGTCGTCTGGCAGGTCGTCGACACCGCCAAGTCGACCTACGCCGTCGAGAACTACCTGAACTTCGTCACCGTCCAGTCCGAGTCGGCACTCCGTCACGTCGCCACCAGCCATCCCTACGACGACACCACGGGCAGCGGGACCTCGTTGCGGGGCTCGACCGACATCGTCGCAGCGGCACTCGCCAGCGAAGTGGCGGACAAGGTGGCCATCGCCGGCGTTCAGATCATCGAGGTTCGTATTTCGCACCTGGCCTACGCCCAGGAGATCGCCCAGGCCATGCTGCGACGCCAGCAGGCCAACGCGGTCGTGGCCGCCCGTGGCCGCATCGTCGAGGGCGCGGTCGGCATGGTCGAGATGGCGCTCAACCGGTTGAGCCAGGGCGGGGTGGTGTCACTCGACGAGGAGCGCACGGCCAGCATGGTGAGCAACCTCATGGTGGTGCTGTGCAGCGACCAGCCACCGTCGCCCGTCGTGAACACGGGCTCGCTCTATACGTGAGCGAGCGACGGCAGGTCCTGCTCCGAGTCGACCCCGCCGTACACGACGCGCTGACCCGCTGGGCCAACGACGAGTTCCGCAGCGTCAACGCCCAGGTCGAGATGCTGCTGCGGCGGGCGCTGGACGATGCCGGGCGCATGCCCAAGCAGGCGGGGCCGATCCCCAGGCGTGGGCGGCCACGGGCGGGAGGGGAGTAGTCGGTGGTGGTGCGCCGGGCGGACACCCCGACCCTGGCCGTAAGGGGCGTGTGCCTGCGTCGGGACTTAGCAACGGGTTCCTGCGAATTTCTTTCCTGACGTCGCGCTCTTGGCGCCGACCATTCTCCCTCTGATGGGCCGCACAGACACTCTCAGCGCCGGCGCCAGCGCCAGCGCCAGCGCCCTGACGCCAGGTGCCCTGGCCGCGCTCTCCAATGCCGAGCTGCGCCAGCGCGCCAGTGCCGAGGCACGCCAGGTGGCGGCGCACCAGGGCGCCTTGGTGGCCCTGGTGGGCGAGCTGGACCGGCGCCAGGGCTGGCGCGAGGAAGGGGCGACGTCGCTCGCCCAGTGGATCCTCGAGGCGACCGGGGCCGCCCCGGCCACGGCGCGCGCCCTGGCCCAGCTCTCCGAGCGCCTCTTCGACCTGCCCCATCTCGCCGCGGCGCTGTGCGCCGGGGACGCCTCCTTTGACCAGGTGCGCACCGTGGCCCAGGTGGCGCGTCCTGAGAGCGACGCCGGCTGGGCCGAGCTCGTCCCCACCCGCTCGGTGCGCGAGCTGGCCGAGGCGGCCCAGGCCGAGGCCCCGCCGGCGCGACGTCCCGACGAGAGCCGGCGCTCGGTGCGCTTCAACGAGGCCTGTCGGACCATGGTGGCCCAGCTGGCCCCCGAGGACTTCTCCGAGGTGCGCGCCGGGCTCGAGGCCCGCGCCGCTCGGCTGGGCCACGGCACCGAGGAGCCCGTGGCCCTCGACGAGCGCCTGGCCGACGCCTTGGTCGAGGCGCTGCGCAGCGGCGGCGGGTCCTCTGGCGCCAGCGCCCACCTGGTGGTGGCCCACGTGCGGCTCTCCGACCTCATCGACGGCGGGGAAGCGGGCGAGGAGTTGGTGGCCGAGCTCGAACGCGGCGGCCTGATCAGCGCGCAGACCCTGTCGCGTCTCGCCTGCGACGCCACCTTGGTCATCGGCGTCGACGACGACGAGGGCCACACCATGTACGAGGGGCGCCAGGTCCGCGACGCCACCCCCACGCAGCGCCGCGAGATCCTGCGCCGGGACCGGCACTGTCGCTTCCCGGGCTGTGGCCACGTGGCCTTTTGGATCCCCCACCACATCACCCACTGGGCTCGGGGGGGCCCGACCGATCTCGACGAGCTGTGTTGTCTCTGCCCGCACCACCACGCCCTGGTCCACACCAAGGGCTGGACGCTGAGCGGCGACGCCAACGAGGAGCTGACCTTCGTCGGCCCGAGCGGCCGGGTCATGACCTCGCGCCCGTCGCCGCTGTGGACCAGGGTGACGGGTCCGAAGCGCGACAAACGCCGCGAGAAGAGCTAGGGCTCGTCGAGCGTCTCGACCAGGCCGGCAATGTCGAGCGGCGGCGCACCCGCCGCGAGATCGTGCACGAACGTGCGCACGTGCTGGAACGATTCGCGGCTCTTGGCGGCCCACGGCATCAGGATCTGGAAGACGTGGAACATCCCGGCGAACTCGTGGGCATGGGTGGGCACGCCCGACCTCTGGAGGCGCTCGGCGTAGCGGCGGATGGGGTCACGGAACATCTCGTCGGCGCCCCAGCTGACGAAGGTCGGGGGGAAACCCTTCAGGTCGGCGTCCAGAGGTGAGATGTAGTCGCTCGACGCGTCGGCGCCGTGCAGGTACGACGCCGTCGGGATGTTCCACGGCAAGATATCCAGGGGGGCGTTCTCCGTGACCGACGGCTCGTCGAGTCGCAGGTCGACCTCGGGGGAGAAGAGGATCAGGCCCGCCGGCCGCACCGGCTCGATGTGGTCCGGCGGCGACAGCAGCAGGCTGTTGGCCAGGCCGCCGCCCCCCGAGTCGCCGGCGAGGAGGATGCGCTCGGCCGGGACGCCCCGATCGAGCAGCGACGCATACACGGCCGAGGCGTCCTCGGCCCCCGCCGGGTAGGGGAACTCGGGCGCCAGGCGGTAGTCGGCGACGAAGACGGCGCACCCCGTGTCGCGACACACACGAGCGGTGAAGAAGGCGTACATGTTGGGGGAGGTCCCGATGTACCCCCCGCCGTGCAGGTAGAGCACGACCCCCACCGGGTCCATGTGCCGTGGCACGTAGAGGATGCCCGGCACCCCACCGATATGTGTCTGGTGGCTGGCCACGTCGAGCGAACGAACGAAGGGCGGCATGATGACCTGGCACACCTCGTCGAGGAACATCTCGACGGAGCGGAACTCCGGGATCGGCAGCGACGACGTGTAGCCCATGAACGCCCGGATGAATTCCCGGGTGACCGTCGTGCCCAGGTTCGACAGCGCCGTGGAGGCCCCCCGCAGTGGGCCCTGGAACGGCACCCTCGCCATGGCCACGGCGGACTGCTGGGCCAGCAGCATCACATCGAGCGCGGCGACGGGCGCCGGTGCCGTCTTCACCTCGGGGCGCTTGCCCATGACCATGCCGGTCCACCTCCGTGGGGTGCTTCTGCAGCCAACCAGGCTAGGTCGCCGGCGCTGCTGACCCCCCCGTTGTAGCAGCCGTTGCGATGCTCTCCAGCAGGTCGGCCAGTTCGGCCGGCGCCGCTAGCATCACGTCGTGGCCGCAGGCCAGCTCGTGCGTCTCCCATCCTTCGGCCACGGCGGCGTCGTAGAAGCGCCGCAGGCTGGGCAGCGGCGGGTCCGTATGCGCGAGGTAGGCCTTGCGGAGCCCGGCCAGCGGCGCCGGGTCGAACTCGGTCCGCTCCGTCTGGCACCGGAAGGGGAAGGCGGTCAGGCGCGGCCCGACCCAGGCGCGCCGCGCCTCGTCCCGGACGCCCCACTGCTCCAGGAATGCGTCGGTGGCCGGCAGGTACCAGCCCTCGCCCTCCTCGGCCACCAGCGTGCGGTAGCGCGCGGCGGTCTCGGAGGGCTCCACCTCGAGCAGGCTCTGGCCGGGTGCCGTCACGAACGCCGCCAGATACACCACCGACCCCACCCGTTCGCCGACCCGCTCGGCCAGCGGGCCCGCCAGCACGCCGGCGTAGCTGTGCAGCACCAGGCACACTTCGCGCAGGTCCTCGAACCACATCAGCTCGGCGACGTCGTGGACGTGGGTGGCCACCCCGACGTCCGGCCTCAGGTCGGCGCGGCGGTCTCCCTGGCCGGTGAGCGTGGGAGTGTGCACGTCGTGGCCGTGGGCCGCCAACCGGGTGCGCACGTCACGCCAGCACCAGCCCCCGTGCATGGCCCCGTGGACGAGGACGAACGTGGCCACTCCGACTCCTCTCAGGCTCGACGGTCCCGAGACCGGAACACTACGGAGGGCGTCAGGCGATGGCCAGGGTCAGCGTCTCGCGCAGGGCGCGGTAGCCGGCCGACGTGCGCTGCACGAACTCCTCGTCACGCGCCACCACCCCCCGCTGGAGCCAGGTCAGCACCGCCTCGACCAGCCAGGAGAACAGCACCTCGGCCCTCCAGGCGTCGAGCACCTCGTCCCCGGTGTCGAGCTCGCTCAGCTGGCGCACGACGTCGACCGACACGGAGCGGATGTCGGCCGCATAGGCGGCGAACTGCGGCTCGCGGGCCGCGTGGCGCCACAGCAGGGTGAAGGCGGCCGGGTCCTCCCGGGCCACGGTCAGCAACGTCCGGGGCCCGAGCCCTTCGTGGGTGGGCAGGGCCAGCTCCCGGCGCAGCTCCTCGCCGAGCTGATCGAAGACCTGTTGGAGGATGCAGCGATAGAGCTCCTCTTTCGACTCGAAGTGCCGGTACACGATGAGCTTGGTCACCCCGCACTGGGCCGCCACGTCGTCCATGGACGTCGGTGCGAACCCCGCCGCGGCGAACGCCCGCGCCGCGGCGTGGAGGATGGCGACCCGTCGCTCGGCGCGGGGAAGCAGTTTGCCTTCGATCTGTATACGTGGCAGTGTACACCCGAGAGTTCACACCGATAGTGACCAAAGTTCACACCGCTAGTGACCTCTGACGACCGACCACCGACGAGGGGAGGCACCGGACCATGGGCACGGCACAGGTGGAGTTCACCGAGGCGGAGCTGCTCAGCGACCTCGCCGTCGCGGAGCCGCTCATCGCCGGCGGCGTCCGCTGCCACGGCGGCTTCGAAGAGGACGGCACCTATGTCTCGCCGCGCACCCGGTTCCGGGCCCCGGCCATCGCGGCCTGGGGCGAGCAGAACTGTGAGCGCTTCGAGACAGAGCTGATCGACGTCCCGCTCGAGCGCTGGCAGCGCTCGTTCCCCAACGTCGCCCAGGCGCGCTACCTCATCGCCGCCGGAGTGCCCGAGCCGCTCATGGCCACGCTGACCCGCATCGGCACTGTCGAGGGCTACGGCGCCAACATCAGGCTGCTCAAGCCGAAGGACCTGCAGCGGCACTTCATCGAGGACGTGAGGGGAACGGCCATCGACCACCTGGGCGGCGGGCTGTTCGAGGCACACGGACGCGACGAGGCCGGCTGGGACGAGGAGGCGGGCCACCGCGACATGTGGTTCGTCGCCCGCGACCTCGCGTTCGAACGACCAGCCCTGAGAGCTCGACATCGAGGCCATGCTGGCCCGCATGGGCTTCGGCCCCGGCCGCCCAGGCGCGGGCGCCGTAGCGGCCCGCCTGCTCCCCGACGACATCGCGCCCGAGCTCGAGATGATGGTCACGCTCATGGTGCGCGTCCTCTTCATTGAGATCTCCGCCTTCCACACCTTCGCCTGGGCCGAGGAGTGGATGTCCGACACCGAGCTCGTGGCCGGGGACGGCGAGGCGGCCAAGCTCGTCTCCTACATCCGGGCCGACGAGACGCCCCACGTCGGCTACCTGCGCACCGCCCTCTCGGAAATGAGGGATCGCACCTGGCTCGGCGACACCGGTCGCCAGCACGCCGGCACGGACATGATCGGCCGCATCTGGGACCCCCTGCTGGCGCACAGCCTGGGGCCCGCCCGGGACGAGGGCCGGCGCGCCACGCGGGGCGAAGTCGAATACTGGTGCGCCAGGCAGAACAACGGTCACGACGTCCTGGCGGAGTTCGACGCGCTCGCCGAGGACGCCGCCGCCCCGACTACGCCGACGACCTCGTCATGAAGTTCGGCGTCTTCTACGAGCACCAGCTGCCCCGCCCGTGGGAGGAGGACAGCGAGTACCGCATCCTGCAGGACGCGCTCGAGCAGGTCGAGCTGGCCGACCGCCTCGGCTTCGACGTCGTCTGGGAGGTCGAGCACCACTTCCTGGAGGAGTACAGCCACTCCTCCGCCCCCGAGGTCTTCCTCGGCGCCGCCAGCCAGCGCACGACCAACATCCGCCTCGGCCACGGCATCATCCAGACGGCGCCCGGCTACAACCACCCCGCCCGCACGGCCGAGCGCGTCGCCACCCTCGACCTCATCAGTGGCGGCCGGGTCGAGTTCGGCTCGGGCGAGTCGGGCTCCGAGGCCGAGCTCGGCGGCTTCCAGGTCGACCCCGTCACCAAGCGGGAAGCGTGGCTCGAGGGCCTGGAGGTCGCCCTCCGCTGCATGACCGAGACGCCCTTCACCGGCGTCGACGGCCGCTACGTGCGCATGCCGCCGCGCAACGTCGTGCCCAAGCCCATGCAGAAGCCGCACCCCCCGCTGTGGGTGGCCTGCAGCCGCCGCGACACCATCCTCCTCGCCGCCCAGAAGGGCATCGGCGCCCTCACCTTCGCCTTCATCGACCCCGAGGAGGCGGTCAAGTGGGTAGGGGACTACGAGCGCACGCTGGCCACCGAGTGCGTCCCGGTCGGCCTGGCCGTGAACCCCAACATCGCCTGCGTCACCCAGATGATGTGCCACCCCGACGAGGCCGTCGCCCTCGACCGCGGCCTTGAGGGCGGCAACTTCTTCGGCTACTCGCTCGGCCACTACTACATCTTCGGCGAGCACCGGCCGGGCGTCACCGACGTCTGGCACGAGTTCCTCGAGCGCCGCGGCGAGGTGGGCTACTCGCCCGAGGTCGAGGCCGCCCTGCGCCAGGAGCGCCTCGGGGCCAAGCTGGCCGCCGGCGACCGCACCGGGCTGCGGGGCGCCACGGGCACGCCGGACCAGGTCCGCGAGTTCCTCGAGCGCTTCGAGCAGGCCGGCGTGGACCAGGTCATCTTCGTTCTGCAGGCCGGCAAGAACCGCCACGAGCACATTTGTGAGTCGCTCGAGCTCTTCGGGCGCGAGGTGCTGCCGGCGTTCAAGGACCGAGACGAGGCGCAGGTCAAGGCCAAGGCGCAACGCCTGGCGCCGGCCGTCGAGGCGGCCATGGCCCGCAAGGAGGTGGCCGCCGAGTCGGAGCCGCCACCACCGCTGCCGGCGGACTTCACCTTTCCCGCCATGCCCCGCCGCTGGGCCGACGAGTCGGGCAGCGAAGAGATGAAGGAGTGGCTCGAGCACTTCGCCGAGAACCGGGCCAAGGGCATCCGCGAGGAGGGACTCGGGATCTTGGGCGGGGGCAACTGAGCGGAGCCGGCCGTGTCGTTGCGTCGCCGGCCCGTCTTCTCCGCCGCCGACGCGAGCCCGATCAACGCTGTCGCAGAATCCGGTCCAGTCGCGCCACCGTGAGCGGGGGCTGGCTCGGCGCCTGGTGGCCGGGGCGCAGCCCGTCGAGGACCAGCTCGAGGAAGCGCCGTGACGGTGTGGCACCGCGGGTGTCGCATACGTCGGCGATGGCGCGTACCGACATGAGCGCCACCACGATGTCGGTGACGGCGGCATCGTGGCGCACAGTGCCGGCGCGGCGGCCGCGGGACAGCATCTCCTCGAGCAGGGGGACGAGGTCGTCGAGGCCCGTGCCGCGCGAACGCCAGGGCGGGGCGGCGATGGTGGCCCGCCAGCAGCTCGGCGCCTCGATGCAGCGGCGCACGAACTCGAAGACCGCCTCCCCGGGCGCCACCCCGGCCAACACCTCCTCGGCGATGGCCCGGTTACGCTCCTTGGCCGCGTCGACCACGGCGTCGAAGAGGTCGGCCTTGGTGGGGAAGCGCCGGTAGAGCGTGCCCACTCCGACCTCGGCCCGCTCGGCGATTGCCTCCATGGACGCCTCGTAGCCCTGCTCGGCGAACACGTCGCGGGCGGCGACCAGGATGCGGGCCAGGTTGACCTCGGCGTCGCGCCGCAGTGGGCGCGCCAAGCCGGCGCCGCTCACGCCGGCTCCTCGGGCACGAAGGCGATGGCGCCCACGATGGCCTCGCCCTCGGCGGTGAGCGCCCGGTGCGACTCGGCGCGCACCACCGCCTCGGATCCCACGCGCCGGGGGATCAGGCAGGCGGCCAGTGCGGCGACCAGGAGGCCGATGCCGCTGACGGCGAAAGCGAGCACGTAGCCCGACTCCTTCGGGAAGCCGTTGGGCAGGATCTCGCTGATCACCAGGCTGGTGGCGATGCCGCTGCCGAGGGCGCCCCCGATGCTGCGGATGTTGGTGTTCATGCCGGTGGCCACCCCCGTCTGCTCGGCCGGCACCGCTTCGATGATGAGGTTGGCCAGCGACGCGAAGGCCGGCGCCAGCCCGACCCCCAGCAGCCCCGAGGCCAGGTAGATCGTCCAGGGTTGGCTGTGGTCGACCACCAGCACGCCGTAGGAGGCGGCCGAGACGAGCGAGCCGAGGATGAGCACGGCCTTGGACCCGATGCGCAGCGACAGCCAGCCCGTGAAGGGGGCCACCACCACCATGGCCAGGGCGAAGGGCAGCAGGTAGAGGCCCGACTGGGTCACCGAGGCGCCGAAGCCGTATCCGGCGGACGTGGGCGTCTGGGCGAATTGCGGCACCGTGATGAACATGGCGAACATGCCGAAGCCGTAGAGGAGCGCGGCCAGGTTGGTTGCCCACACGGCGCGGATGCGCATCATCTGCATGTCCACCAGGGGCGAGCGAGAGCGCAGCTCGGAGAGGACCCACAACCCGAGCAATACGGCGGTGGCCACGTAGAGCGCGACGACGGTGGGGCTGCCCCAGCCCCAGGTCGGCCCGTAGGAGACGGCAACGAGACCGGTGACCAGCCAGCCCGACATCAGCACCGCGCCGAGCCAGTTGATGCCGCTCCGCGCCCGCACGGGCGACTCGGGCACGAAGCGGAAGGTGGCCAAGGTGGCGCCGACCGACAGGAAGAGGGGGAACCAGAAGAGCCAGTGGTAGTTCAGGTGCTCCAGGATGGGGCCGGCCAGGACGATGCCCGCCCCGGAGCCGACGCCGAGGATGGCCGACATGAACCCGATGGCGCCCGCCACCCGAGCCGCCGGGAACTCGTCGCGGATGATGCCGAAGGCCAGCGGGAAGATGGCGCCCGCCACCCCCTGAATCACGCGCCCGATCAGGATCACGCCCAAGCTGTCGCCGAGTGCGCTGATGAGCGTGCCCACCGAGAGTGCGACGAGCACGCCGACGATGACCTTCTCCTTGCCGATGGTGTCGCCCACCCGGCCCAGGATGGGCGTCGCGATGGCGGCGCTCAGCAGGTAGGCGGTGAGCAGCCAACTGGCCGCAGACTCCGTGGTGTGCAGCGTGTGCTCGAGCTGCGGGATGGCCGGGATGATCAGCGACTGCAGCAGGCTGAAGGCCAGGGCGGCCGTGGCCAGCACGGCGAAGGTCACCCCGTAGTGCGAGCGGGTCCGGGCCACGCCCGTTCCTACCAGAAGCGGAATGGGTGGTTCCACATTCGGCCCGGGGCGACCAGATGGAGGCCGCCTCCTGGAGGCCGGCGGGTGGAGGCGGTTCAACCCGGAAGTCCACCCCCGGGTTGACGATCGGGATCCCGCGATTCCCGACACTGGGGGCATGACCTTCAGCGATTACCTCATCGACATCAGCCTCATCGCCATCGTGCTGTTCCAGATCAGGGGCCGGCGCCTGACGCTCCATTCCCTGTTGCTTCCCGTCGGCATCGTCACCTACGTGGCCTTCACGTACCTCCACGCCATTCCGACGGCGGGCAACGACCTGTTCCTCGTCGTCGGCGCCGCCGTCGTGGGCGCCACGCTCGGCGGCCTCGCCGGCCACTTCACGTCGGTCAGCCCGAATGGTGACGGCGTCCCGGTCGCCAAGGCGGGCCTCCTCGCCGCCGGCCTCTGGATACTCGGCACCGGCGGCCGCCTGGCCTTCCAGGTCTACGCCACCCACGGCGGCGGGGCGGCCATCGAGCGGTTCAGCAGCACCCACAGCATCACTTCGTTGGTCGCCTGGACCGACGCCCTGATCCTCATGGCGCTGTGCGAAGCGGTGATGCGGACGGGCTTCTTGGCCTGGCGGGGGCACCTGGCCCGGCAACGCCACCAGCTCGATGCCATGTTCGCCACGTCGGACGACGCCCCGGTCCTGGCCGGCCACGTGGCCGCCGGCTCCTGAGCGACTCGAGCACGATGGACGCCGGGCCCGGCTGGATTCCTGTCCCGGGCCCGGCGGGACCATCATGGGGACCGGTGCGCCGTCGGACCGATCCCCTCCCGATCCCCCAGACGAACCTGGCGAGCTCCATCGCCATCGTCGCGTTGGGGTTTCTTACCTGGGGCGTCCTCTCGTACGCCCGGCATCACGACACCGGGGCCGCGCTCGCCGCGGCCTTGGTGCTCTTGGGGGTTTCGGCGCTGGCCTGGTTCACCTGGGTCCTGGTCCGGGGATCTGTCGGGTGGGCCACCGGGCCGGTTCTCGTCATCCTCTCCCTGGCGGGCGGCGCTCTGGCCGCCTTCGCCCCGACGGCCATCGTCTTCTGCGGGGTGGCGATGCTGGGGGCGGCGATGGTGTGGCCGATCCGGGTGGCCGCGCTGGTCGGGTTCGGCGGCTGGCTGGCCATGTTCGCGGCGGTCAGCGCGTCGGGCGCGACGTACGAAATCACTGTGGGCGGGCTGGCGGCGATCCTGGCCGGCGGGATGATCGGATTCAGCCGGCGCCTGACCATCGAGCGCACCGAACAGGCCGCCCGCATGGAAGTCGAGACGGCGCGGGCCGAAGTCGAGCGGGCCCGGGCTGAGTTGCTGGGGGAGCGCAACCACCTGGCCCGCGAGATCCACGACGTCCTAGCCCACACCCTGGCTGCCCTCTCGCTGCAGCTCGAGGCGTTCGGCACCGTGGTCGACAGCGAGCCCGGGACGAGCGCCGCGGTGCGCGAGCAGCTGGAGAAGACCCGCCGTCTGGTGCACGAGGGTCTCGACGAGGCCAGGGGTGCCGTGCAAGCGCTGCGCGACGACGCGGCGCCGCTGGGGGAGCAGCTGGAGAAGATCGCAGCTCGGCACGACGCCGACTTCTCCACCAGCGGAGCGGTCCGGCCGCTCTCGCCCCCGGTGGTGATGGGCCTTTACCGGGTAGCCCAGGAGGCCTTGACCAACGTGATGAAGCACGCGCCGGGCGCCCGCACCTCGGTGCATCTCGGCTTCGGCGCTGACTGCGTCTCGCTCACCGTCGACAATGCCGGTGCCGGCGGCGGTCATGACGACCTCTCGTCCGACGGTGCGGCCGTGGGCTTCCTGGCCGCCAGTGGCGGCGGCTACGGCTTGCGGGGCATCGCCGAGCGACTGGCTCTGCTCGGCGGCCACGTCGAGGCTGGGCCGACCCCCGACGGGTGGCGGGTGGTGGCCACGGTGCCGCTCGTTTTCGATGCTGAATCGGCAGCGGCCTCGTCCGCCCCGCCGGCCCCGCCGGCCCCGCCGGCCCCGCCGGCCCCAACGGACCCGCCCATCCGACAGCACCCCGCGCCCGGCCCTGCGGACTCGGACCCGGTCGCCACATGAGGGTGCTCATCGCCGACGACCAGCGCGTGGTGCGCGAGGGACTGGCCACCATCGTGGAGGGCTTCCCCGACGCCGAGGTGGTCGGATTGGCCGGCGACGGTGCTGAAGCGATCGAGTTGGCCGCCCGCGAGGCCCCCGACGTCGTGCTGATGGACCTGCGGATGCCTGGCCTCGACGGGGTAGCCGCCACGCGGGCCATCAGGGAAGCGCAGCCCGCGGTCCCCGTCGTCGTGCTCACCACCTATGCCGACGACGAATCAATCCTGGCTGCGCTCTCGGCCGGCGCCGCCGGCTACTTGACCAAGGACGCCGCCCGGGACGACATTCGGCGGGCGCTCGATGCGGCCGTCGCCGGACAGGCGGTGCTCGACTCCAGCGTGCAGGCGGCCTTGCTACGTGCGGCCGAGCACGGCGCCGTCCGGCCCACGGGGACGACCTTGCCCGACGGGTTGACCGAGCGGGAGGCCGAGGTGCTGGCGCTCATCGCCGCCGGGCTGTCGAACGGCGAGATCGCCGAACGGCTCTACGTCGCCGAGACCACGGTGAAGACCCACATCAACCGCATTTTCGCCAAGACCCAGAGCCGGGACCGGGCCCAGGCCGCCGTCTACGCGCACCAGCACGGGCTGGCCGCCGCACCGGGAGAGCGGGGATCGTGAGCGCGAGCGTGAGCGGAGCAGCGCGAGCGTGAGAGTTGCCCGCAGGGGTACAAGAAGACCATGAGCACGCTCAAGGATCGACCCAAGACCGCGCTCCTCGTCGTCGACGCCCAGAACGGTGTTGTCGCCGAGTCCCACGAGCGCGACGCGGTGGTGGGCAACGTGGGCACCTTGGTCGCGCGCGCCCGGCAGGAGGCGGTCCCCGTCGTGTGGGTCCAGCACTCCGACGAAGGGCTCGAGCGGGGGAGCGACGAGTGGCAAATCGTGCCGGAGCTGATTCCGGACGAGGCCGAGCCCCTCATTGAGAAGAATTACGGCGACTCCTTCGAGGACACCACCCTCGAGGACGTGCTCGCGGGTCTCGGCGTCGGACGACTCGTGGTCTGCGGCGCCCAGACGGACGTGTGCATCCGCTCGACATTGCACGGCGCGCTCGTCCGGGGCTACGACGCCACGCTGGTGTGCGACGCCCCACGACCGAGGACCTGACGGCCTGGGGAGCGCCGCCCCCGGATCAGGTCATCGCCCACACCAACCTCTATTGGAAGAACCAGACGGCGCCGGGGCGGACAGCCGGGACGGTTGAGACCAAGGACGTCACCTTCGGCGGCCCGACCTGAGGCCGCTGCGACGGACGGCGGACGGCGGGCGGCGGGCGGCGGGCGGCGTACACGGTCGCACGCCGCCGCACCGCCCCACCGTGGGTCAGACGCCGGCTCCCCAGAGCTTGAGCGTGTTGTCGCCATCGTCCACGAAGAGCACGCCGCGCCCCCCGGGAGCGATGGCCAAATCGAACAGGTCGCCGCCGGCGTTCAAATGCAGTCCGGGATTGCCGCCCTGGGCGGTCGTTCCCGGCGCCCGTGCCTTCGACGGACGGGGCCGGGCATCGGCCCGAGACAGCAGCGAGCAGGCGTGATGGGCCGGACAATCGCTACAGTCCCGTACCGATGCCTGACTTTGACGCCATCGTGGTGGGGGCGGGCCACAACGGATTGACGGCGGCGGCGGTGATGGCGCGGGGCGGCATGCGCGTCCTGTGTCTCGAGAAGAACCATTTCATCGGCGGGATGGCCTCGACCACCGAATTGATCCGGGGGTACCGCTTCGAGCTGGCGGGGTCCATCCAGTTCCCGATCCCCAACGAGATCTTCGAGGACCTCGACCTCGGTTCCTGCCCGATCTACGAGCCCGAGGTCCAGTCGGCGAGCATCGGCGAAGATGACCAGCCGCCGATCTTGCTGTACTCGGACCCCGAGCGCCTGCTCGAGCACCTGGGCGAGACGCTCGGGATCGAGGCCGTCCTCGGGATGGCGGAGGTGGCGGCATGGGCCGAGGCGCCCGCCCGGGCCATCGGCCGCTTCGACGTGCGCAAGCCGCCGAAGTCGCTCGACGAGATGTGGGCGTGCGCCACCAACGAGTCCGAGCGGGAGGCCATCCGCGTCGCCCTCTTCGGCAGTGTGATGGACGTCGTGGGCCACTTCCTGCCGGACAAGTCGAAGCACGCACCGATCCGCAGCATGCTGAGCTTCCTCGCCGTCAACTCGACGTTCCGGGGTCCGTGGTCACCGGGCAGCGCGCTGTGCCTCGCCTTCGCCCTGGCCTCACCAGGCACCGCCACCATGTCCAAGGTGCGAGGCGGCCTGGGCACCATGGCCGAGCATCTGCTCGAGCTCTTCGAGCGGCACGGTGGTGAGTTGCGCCGCCACGCCAAGGTGTCGCGTATCGTCGTCGACGGCGGCATCGTCCGGGGCGTGGAGTTCGGCGACGGCACGGTGGCGACGGCCCCCGTCGTGGTGTCGAACCTCGATCCGACGGCGACGTTCACCCAGCTCGTCGACGGGGAGTCGCTGCCGGACGCGTTCGTCCGGCGCGTGCAGGCGATCGATCATCGAGCCGTCTACTTCCAAGCCCATTTCGCGCTCGACGGGCTTCCCGAGTACCGGGCGCCGTACGAGGCTCTGAACGACAGCCAGCTCGGACGGAACGTCACCTTCTTCGGCACGGCCGAGCAGATGCAGCTCGACTTCGAGGGTTGCGTCCGAGGCCAGGTCCCCGTCTCACCGTCCTTCAATCTGCAGATCCCCTCGCTCGACGACCCCAACCTCGCCCCGGCGGGAAAGCATGCGGCGAGCAGCTTCGCGTTCTACCTGCCCATCGGGGCCGACCGCGAGGCGCAGGGGAGGGTACGCGACCAGATGGCGGAGCGGATGGTGGCGAAGATCGCCTCCGTGGCGCCCAACTTCCCCGAGCTGATCGACCGCCAGCTCAACTATCCCGCCTACACCTACGAGTTGATGTTCGGCTGCACCGGGGGGGATTTTTGCCATGGGCTGCTCCAGCCGGAGTTCATGGGGCCCTTCCGGCCGGGACCCAGAGGGTGGCCGGACAACCCGATTCCGGTGGAGGGTCTCTACCTCTGCGGGGCGGGCTGTCATGGCGGGCCGGGCGTGACGTTCATCCCCGGCTACAACTGTGGCTACGCCGTGCTCGACGAGGCAGGCGCGGGGCGGTTGTAGCGGAGCTGGCGCTCCATGAAGGCCAGGAACAGGGCGATGGAGAAGGCCAAGCTGGTGAACAGGCTCATGACGAAGAAGATCCACGGCCACTTCAGGCCGCGCCGACCCCCTTCGACGATCGTCCAGAGCGGCAACAGGACGACGTTCACGATGATGTAGTCCTGCGCCGCCGAGTCGGCCGCCCAGTTGGTGAACAGCAGCTTGGTGTAGTTCCAGTAATTGGCCCGGTGCCCGTACAGGTGGGTGTAGCGGACGTTGAAGTACCACCCGAGGCCGAGAGAGCAGACACCCACGACGTAGTAGACGGCTTCGAGCGGCGAGACGGGCCCGGCCACGGGGCCGGGGCCGGGGCCGGGGCTGGCGCCGGCGGCGAAGAGATGCCGGTTGACGACGAAGGCGACCGCCGTGCTCGCCAGGCCGAGGATGCCGAAGATCACCAGGGACGTCGTCACGCTTCTCCTCCGTTCAACACGATGCGGGTGGGACCACCCTACGGTCGGGGCTCGAGACCGACCGGTGCCGTGGGCGCTGAGTCAGAGCAGTTCCAGCACGCGCTCCGGCGGTCGGGCGACCACGGCACGGCCTCCGACCACGAAGATGGGCCGCTCGAGGAGGATGGGATGCGTGGTGATCGCATGGAGGAGATCGTCGGGTGAGGCGTCGGACAGACCGAGCTCGGCGTACATCGGTTCACCCGTCCTCATCATGTCGCGAGGATCATCGATCCCGAGCAGCTGCACGAGCCGCTCCAGGTCGCCACGCGTCGGCGGGGTGTCGAGGTAGCGGATGGTCTCCGCCCGCACGCCTCGCTCGTCGAGTAAGGCTTGAGCCGTCCGGCACTTCGAACAGGCAGGGTTGAAGTAGAGCTGCGACGTCACCCCGATCACCCTACGGGGCCGCGGTGCGACCGGACTAGACGGCGCCCGGTGGCAGCGTGGAGACGACCTGGGACCAGGTGAAGGTGAACGAACGCGCCGGCGCCTCCGCCACGGCGAGCGTGACCGCCATGGAGGTGCCACCGGTGTCACCGCTGTGGGTGTCACCCGAGGGGTCCAGCGCGGCTCCCATGACCAGGTTGGCGCCCGAGCCGAAGTCGTCGAGGATGCCCTTTCGGTGCCCCCAACACCCCGGCGCACCCCGGCGCTCACAGTCGAGGTTGCCGCTGTTGAACCCGTCGTCGTACATCCAGCCGTAGACCGCGTCGAGGCCGTTCGACGACCCGCCGGCCCACTCGGCGTCGTCGAGCGCGTACGACGAGCCCGGATCGGGCGGGTCGTCCGCCTCGTCGGCCCCCCGTTGCGCGTTCCGGTTCAGGGTGGTCGTCAGGCCGCCGAACGCGGGGAGACCGCGATCGACGCGCTCGAGATTGACGGCCACGAACAGCTGGTCGGGCACGCTCAGCTCGGCGAAATCCGCCGGCAGTACCATCGGCCGTACTCCCTCGAGCGCATGCGCGCGATTGATGGCAGCGAGGATGGCATCGATGCACTTGGCGGAGTCGTCGATCCCGTTGCCGGCGCACACCTGCGTGTAGTCGGGCACCGGCGCCACATTGCCGGCCGGGTCCGGGATACCGGTGTCGGATTCCGAGGCCGGAACGGAGCGGAGCGGTCGGAGCGTCCCGGCGGACATGGCCGCCAGCGCCTCTTTCCACGTGTACGCGTACGGTCCGGCCGCCAACGAGGAGATCGCCAGGGTGGCCGCCAACGAGGACCCTCCGCGATCGCCGGGCGAAGTGTCGCCGGAGGGGTCGAACGCGGCACCGATCACCAGGTGCTCGGCGCCGAAGCGGCCGAGGACGATGTCGCGGTCCCCCCAGCATCCCGAAGTCTGGCCGCCCGAGCACCCGGGCACGCCGCTGTCCGGACCGTCGTCATACATCCACTGGTAGTCGGCGTCGAGCCCATTGGCCACGTCGCCGATCCACTCCGTGTCGACGGACGAGTAGGCGCGTCCGGGGCGCGGCGGCAGTTGCGCCGAGGCGGCGCCCTTGGCCGCATCGCGGTCGAGGGCGACCGAGAGGCCCGGGAACGGCGCCAGCCCGCGGTCCACCCGTTCGCGATCGATGGCGACGAAGAGCTGCTCGGGCACCGTCAGCTGGGCCAAGTCCGACGGCAGGCGCATCGGGCGGACGTGCTCGTCGGCCCGGGCGGCATCGATGGCGGCCAGGGTCAGCCGCAGACAGAAGCTCGACGTGTCGGCCCCCACCGGCGCACAGATGTTGGGGTAGTCCGGGGTCGGCGGCACCGAGCCGTTCGGGTTGGCCAGGCTGCTCGGCCTCGATGCGACCTGCGACGCGCAACCCGTGAGGACGAGGCCCAGGGAGAGCACCGCGACCAGCTCCCATCTCCGGGTAGGAGTCTGGCCGAACCACCGCCGCATCAGGTCATCCAAGGTAGCCAGGCGCATCCGCGGGTACGCGTCGCGCCTCGGGGCTGATGAGTCGCCGGCTCAGGAGCTCGCCCCGTAGCGTGCCGGTCGCTTCTCCAAAAAGGCCGCCACGGCCTCCTGCATGTCTCCCGTCATGGACGACAGGACCTGCGTCCGGTTCTCGAGGTCGATGCCCGCCTGGAGCGATGAGACTTCGAGCTGCGACCACATGACCTCCTTGGTCATGCGGATGCCCCAGGGGCTGTTGGCCACGATGAGGCGCGCCGTCTCGAGCGCGGCCTCCAACAACCGGTCATCGGGCACCACGCGCAGGACCAGGCCGGTGCGGTCCGCTTCCTCGGCCTCCATGATCCTTCCGGTGAGCATCAGCTCCCAGGCCCGGGACGCTCCGATCAAGCGGGGCAGCATCCAGCTCACCCCGATGTCGCAGCCCGAAATGCCCAGGCGGACGAACGCCACGTTGAAGCGCGCCGAGGCAGCCGCGATGCGGATGTCACAGGCCAGCGACAACGCCAGGCCGCCCCCGGCAGCCGGCCCGTTGACCGCGGCGATCACCGGCTGGGGCAGAGACCGCAGCCGCGGGACGAGGGCGGCGATGTGCGTCTGCGTCGCGAACCCCGTCTCGACCCGACCCAGGCCCTCGGACCGCGGCGCGGGACCGTAGCCACCCAGGTCCAGGCCGGCGCAGAACCCGCGCCCGGCACCCGTCAGCACGACGACCCGGCAGGCGGAGTCGGTTGCGATGGCGCCTAGCGCGTCGTGGAGCTCGGCGATGAGCTCCGCGTTCATGGCGTTGAGCCGGTCCGGCCGGTTCAACGTGATCCGCGTCACGCCATCCTCGGGCTGGTCGACGAGCAGTGTGGTCATGGCGGGGTCCCTTCGCCGAGGCGGCGCCGGCGGCGCCGGCGGCAGGACATCCTGGCATGGCGCTCGCCGAGCCCCGGGACCACGTCGGCGCGGCAGCGGCGTGGTGGGCAGCGGCCTGGCGCCTGCCACGTAGAGTCGGGCCGGTGATCACCGGCGTGCACAACCTGGTCTACGCGGATGATGCCCGGGCGGCGCGGGCGTTCTTCCGCGATGTGCTCGGCTGGGGCCACGTCGACGCCCACGACGGCTGGCTCATCTTCGGCACCGGTCCCTCGGAGCTCGGGGTGCACCCGACGGACGGCGGATCTCCCCGCCACGAGATCTCCCTCACGTGCGACGACATCGAGGCGACCGTGCAGGACCTGGCCGCCAAGGGAGCGCAATTCGAGGGCGAGATCGAGAGCCGTGGCTTCGGGCGGACGATCGGCCTCGTCGTTCCCGGGGCTGGCCCCGTGCTGCTGTACGAGCCGCGGCACCCGACGGCCTTCGACCTCTGAGCGGGGAGCCAGGCGCCGGTCCGGGTCACGCCCCGGGTCTGGCCGCCGCACCCACGCTGAGATAGCACCAGGGCTTTGGTCCCCGCACGTAGTGCTGCTCCAGCCGGGTCAGGTCGAAGCCGGCGTCCTCCACCAGGGACGGCGCGCTCCGGGTCAGGTGGCATCCATCGGCCAGCCGTCGCTGCGACGGTTCCATCCGGTGCTGCCACTTCGCCACGTCGGCGTCCGGCGAGAGCCCGTGCTCCAGGAAGTGCACCGAGCCGCCGGGCCGGAGCACCCGAAACACCTCGCCCAGCGCCCGTGCCGGGTCCGGCACGGTGCACAAGGTGAAGGTGAAGAGGGCCCCGTCGCAGCTGGCATCCTCGAGCGGAAGCTGCTGCCCGTCGAGGCCGACGAACTCGACCGGCACCGACCCCGCCACGATCCGTCGCTCCGCCCGCTCCCGGGCCACCAGAGCCGGCTCGACCGCGAGCACATCGGTCACCTCGGCCGGGTAGAGGCCCACGTTCAGGCCCGAACCGAAGCCGACCTCGACGACCCGACCCACCAGCCCGTCGGTGGCCTTGGTCCGCCAGCGGTCGAACCCCGAGGACCCGCACGTCCACTCGACCAGCCGCGGCACCATCTGCTCCCGGTACAACCCCACGGCGGGAGGCTATCGAGGCCGGCGCAGCGCGACGGACTCGGCGAGAATCGAGCCATGGACAAGGGCACGGACACGGACACCGGCACGGACACGGCCATGGGCATTCACGGGACCGCACTCGTCACCGGGGCCAGTCGGGGCATCGGGCGAGCGGTGGCGCTGGAGCTGGCCGATCGTGGCTTCGACACCGTGGCCACCATGCGCGACCCGGCCGCGGCCGCAGGCATGGCAGACGAGACGGACGGGCATCTGACCATCGGGCGTCTCGACGTCACCGATCCCTCGACGTTCGCTCTCCCGGCGGACCTGCGCGTCCTGGTCAATAACGCCGGCATCGACACCGACTACCTCCCGGTCGAGTTCGCCGACCTCGACGACTGGCGCCGCATGTTCGAGACGAACGTGTTCGGTGTCGTAGCCCTGACGTCGGCCGCCATCCCGATCCTGCGCGCCAACCGGCCTGCCGTCGTGTGCACCATCAGCTCCTCGTCGATCTTCGCCTCCGTGCCCTTTTTCTCCGCCTACCGGGCTTCCAAGGCAGCCGTCTCCGCCTTCGACGACAGCCTGCGCACCGAGGTCGCGCCCTTCGGCATCCGAGTCGTCGAAATCCTGCCGGGGCCCGTCGACACCGACATGTTCCGGCTCAGCGCCGGCGAGCAGAGCTCGGCGGGCCAGTTCGCCGACTACCGGGAGATGGCCGAGGTGACGGCTGCGCTCAGGAGCGAACATGCCGACCCCCGCGTGGTCGAGCCACGGGCCGCCGCCGAGGCAATCGTCGACGCCATCGTCCGGGGCGACGGGCCCATGCGGCACGGATGCGACCCGGTGGGGCTCGAGCTGCTCGCACTGTGGCGTGGCAGCGACGACGAGACCGTTTTCACCCTCACCGGACGGTCGCTGCTCGACCAGGCGGACCAACGCGGGTTCTAACTCGTTGCGCTAGAGCCGAAAGTACCGTCCACCTGCAATTTCTTAGGGCCGTTCGGCCCTAGGACGCGCCGGCCGAACGCGGCATCGTTGTGCCATGGGCGGGGTACGGGTACGAGTGGTCGACGGTGACGCGGAAGGGGACGTCGCCGTCGACCATTCGGACTGGCTCCGCTGGAAGGAGACGACGGTCGACGGGCGCACCGCCGTCTACGGTGAGGCCGGCCAGGGCATCCCGGTTCTCTTCCTCCACGGGTGGGGTCTGGGCCACAAGGCCTACAAGCGTTCCCTCTCACGCCTGGTGCGCGCCGGACTACACGTCTACGCGCCTGCCCTCCCTGGTTTCGGGGGCTCCGCCGCACTCCCCGACGAGGACGCCACCATGGCCGGCTACGGCGCGTGGGCGGCTGCCTTCCTCAAGTCGGTCCGCGTCACCGAGCCCGCGCTCGTCATCGGGCACTCCTTCGGCGGCGGCGTGGCCATCGCGTTGGCCTACGGGCACCGTCGTCAAGTGCGCGCACTAGTGCTCGTCAACTCCATCGGCGGGTCCGCGTGGTTCCAGACGTCGTGGATCCACTCCTTGGCCCGGAGGCCGCCGTGGGATTGGGGCATCCACTTCGAGGCCGACCTGCTGCCGGTGCGCCAGGCGTGTCGGGTCGTGCCCGTGATCGTGTCCGAGGCGCTGCCCAACCTGATGCGCGACCCGCGTTCGTTCTGGCGGGCCGCCGCGTTGGCGCGCCGGGCCGATATGACGGCCGAGCTGGAGATCCTGCGCCGGCGGCACCTGCCGGTGGTGGTCCTGTGGGGTGCCCGGGACCAGTTGCTGACCCGACAGTCGTTCGACACCCTCTGCCGCGCGCTCGGCGACCCCGACGTGGTGACGGTGCCCGGCGCCCACTCGTGGCTGCTGGCCGATCCCGACGCCTTCGGTGAGGTCATGACGAACGTCCTGGACGTCGTCGGCCTCGCCATGCCAACAGCCGACGCCGTCTGACGCCAGGCGGGCGAACACACGTCCGGCGATGACCCGGGCTGGGCGGGTTGTCGAGCTGGTAACGGACTGACTCGAGCACCTCGCGGCGACTCGAACGAGTCGGGATTACTCGGGTGTCGGCGATGTCGCCGGTGTCGTCGCTCTGCCGGCCCGGCGAGTTTCGAACACGGGCTGCAACACTGCGCCCGGCGCTCGACGAGCACGGCCACCACCTCGACGTACGACCTACGCCGCTGCTGTCCCCGGCGCCCGGCCGGCAGCGAGATACGTTCGCGGCCGACAGAAAGGTCGCGTTGCAGCTCGCCGTCGTCATTGCCGTCTACCCGATCATCTTCTTGGGCGAGCTGCCCGACAAGACGATGTTCGCCTCTCTCGTCATGTCGACACGCGGCCGGCCGGCACTGGTCTGGCTTGGCGCCGCCGCCGCCTTCGCCGTCCATGTCGCCATCGCCACCACCATCGGGGTGGCGCTGTTCCACCTCCTGCCGCACCGGGTGCTGCAGGCGATCGTGGCCGGAATGTTCTTCGCCGGTGGCCTGCTCGCACTGCACGAGGCGGCCAAGGAGCGCCGGGACACCGACATCGTGGAGCGGGAGGTGGCCTCGCACCGCCGGGTCATGGTCACGGCCTTCATCGTCATCTTCCTGGCCGAGTGGGGCGACCTCACGCAGATTTTGACGGCCAACCTGGCCGCCCACTACCACGATGCGCTGTCGGTCGCCGTCGGTGCCGTGCTCGCCCTCTGGACGGTGTCGGCGCTTGCCGTCGTGAGCGGTCAGAGCCTGCTGCGAGTGGTCAACGTCGCGACGGTGCGGATCGTGACGGCGGTGGTGTTGTTCGGCCTGGCCGGCTGGGCGGCCTGGGAGGCGGCCCGCTAGCGCCCCGCCCCGCCCTCAGGAGGCGGTCGACGGCTCGTCGCGCCGAACGGACGTGGTCTCGTCGACCGACGGCATGCCCCGCCGGGCGCGGCTGGCCACGAGCAGCTCCTCGCCGCCGCTCTCGAGGAAGGCCCAGGTGTCGCGCATGTCGATCAGTCTCGGCCCCGCCGCGCCGTCGGCCGCCGCCACCGCCCGGTCGGCCACCCGGCGGATCTCGTTGAAGGCGCGGAAGCGCGCCTCGAGCACGAGCTCCCAACCGTCGCCGCACAGCCGGTAGTAGATATGGCGGTCTCCGGGCCGGGCCACGCGCTCGACCATGCCGATGTCGCCCAGCATGCGCAGCGACGTGCTCACGCTGCCGGCCGACAGCGAGAGCTCCCGCTGAATGTCGGCGGCCGTCTGTTCGGGCGGCTCGCACACCACCATCCAGGCCAGCACCCGCATCAGGGCGCGCGGAGTCCCGTGCACGAGGACCAGCCCACCCATCTCCTCGACGAAGCGGTGGCGCCAGTCGGCGCCGCGCTCCGGTAGCTGTGTCGCGCTCATCCGCCGACCACGTCCCGCATGCCGCACCTCACTGTCCGGATCATCGCCTGCCTCAAGACGCAGTTTCAGTCATAGTTGAGGCTTCCGTGGGGCACAAGATCCCACGTCAGCCACCCTTTTGGCCACTCAGGTCGCCAGGTCTGCCCCGCCCGGGACCGGCGCAACCGGCGAGCCGCCGCCTCGGTCAGGTCCCAGGGAGATCCCTCAGCGCGTCGGCCAGCTCCCGCCGGTGAGAAAGACCGAGCTTCTGGTAGGCGCGGTGCAGGCGGTTCTCGACGGTGCGCACGGACAAGTGCATCATTTCGGCGATCTGCTTGTCCGTGCTGCCGGTAGCCGCCTGCAGCGCGGTGTCGAGCTCGGCCGGGGTGAGTTGCGCCCGGGCACCGATGGCCCGCACGAACGGCGTCACCGCGCCCTCGCAGCGCGCCAGCAGCCGGGCCGCCTTCTGCTGGGCCGCCGCCGCTTCTCGGGTCAGGCCGTCGCGGCGGAACTGCACGGCCGACTCACCCAGCGCCTCTGCCGCGTACAGGAGGGCGCCGACCTCTTCGAAGCGCTCGGCCGCCGCCACCAGCGCGCCGCTGTCCTTGGCCGCCGCGGCCCGGGCGTAGGCCAGCCGGGCGGCCGTCAGGTCGCCTTCCACCAGCTCCGCCAGCTCGTCCAGCTGGTCGACCACCTGGCGCGCCCGCCCAAGCCGGGCCAGGCCGTGCAGCGCCTTGGTCGCCCCCAGCAGGTCGCCCACCTGCTGGCCCAGGTCCACGGCGACCTCGAGGTTCTTACGCGCCGTGCCCATGTCCCCGGCGGCCGCCCAGGCCCACGCCCGCGCCTGGAGGACCTCAACCTCGTACTCCATGTCCGTGGGGAGCCCGAGTGCATCGAGGTCGCCCAGCGTCTCCGTCGCCTTGCTGGCCACGCCGGCCAGTGCCAGGGCCAGGGCCGAGTGGGCGTAGCACCAGCGGGCCGACACCGGCAGGCCCAGGTCCAGGAACATGGCGGCCGCGCTCGTCGCCTGCAGGAACGAGCTCTGCACACGCCCCTGCTCCAGGCGCAGCGCGCCGAGCGACGCGGCCACAATCGCCCGCTCGAGCGTGCCCAAGTCGGAAGCCATGTCGTCGTGCGCCGCCGCCAGCAGCAGATCGGCCTCGTCCAACCGCCCCAGCGCGACCAGCGCCAGCGCTTGATTGCCGAACGGGCTCCACGGCTCGGCCCACAAGCCCATCGTTGCGCCGTCCGACCCCGCCGCCGCCAGCGACCCCGGCGTCAACAGGATCAGGGCCTGGTGGAGCCGTCCCGTGCGCGTCAGGCCCTCGCCGACGACGGCCTCCAGGCTGGTGGGCGGCCCGTCCGTGCCGGCGACCGGACCCGCGGGCACCGGGACCGCCTCCATCACCGCCCGCGGCCCGTAGACCGTGCCGGACAGGATCAGGCGCCGCGCCAGCAGCTCGTCGCGCCACTGCGAGTCGACCTCCTGGCTCAGCAGCCGCTCGATCACCGAGACGTCCGCCGTCCCCTTCGCCCAGAATTCGTGATCGAAGCGCATGAGGGCGACCCGGACCTGCTCGGTCACCGTCGCGGCCGATGCCGCCAGGGCGGCCAGCTCGCTCGCCGCCTCCTCGGGCCGGCCGCGGACGTGGGCCGCCTCGGCCGCCAGGATCCGGGCCTCGAAGCCCTCCCCGTTGTCGATGGCCGCCCGGGCCATGCGCTCGGTCAGCGCGTAGTCGCGCCGCTCCCGGGCCGCCTGCGCGCCGGCCAGCAGCAGCTCGGGGCTCCCGCCCCCGCCGACGAGCCGCAGCGAGGCCATGAGGAGCGTGTCCTCCTGGCGCCGGCCGCCCGACGCGTCGGCCAGGGCCCGGGCCAGGGTGCGCTCACGCCGGGCGGAAATGCCCAGGCGCACGACGTCGCCGAAGACCGGGTGGGCCATGCCGACCTGGAGCCGGCGGCCGTCCATGCGGCTCGTGATCAGCCCCCGGTCCTCGAGCGCCTCCACGGCGGTGGCCTCGGCCAGCTCGTCGAGAGCGGGCTGCGCCAGGGGCTCGCCGACCGCGGTCAGCTCGATCACGTGCCGCTCGGCGTCGGTCAGCGCGCCCAGGCGCATGGTGACCAGCTCGACCAGCCGGGCCGTCGGCCGGAGGGGGCCGCGCAGGCGCCACACCCCGTTCTCCTCCGACAAGGCGCCGCTCTCGAGAGCGCCGTCCACCAGCTCGTGCAGGAACAGGGGGTCGCCCAGCGAGCGCTCGGCCACCTGCCGCATGGACGACGTGTCGATCGGCCCTCCCAGCACGGCCACCAGCAGGTCCTCCATGGCCTGCTCGTCGAGCGCCCCCAGCTCGATCCGCTCCGCCGCATAGTCCTTCCACAGCACGACCATGGCGTCCGACGCCGACTGGCCCGCCCCGGTCGCCCGCCCGACGGCCAGCACGCAGGCCACCACGGTGGCCGATCCGGTCTGGGCCAGCTGGTGGACGAGCATGGCGGAGCCGTCGTCGAGGAGGTGGGCGTCGTCGACCAGGACGAGGAGCGGTCGACCGCAGGCCTCATCGAGCAGGTCGCGGGTGTAGTAGCGCAGGAGCTCGGCGTGGGATTCGGGGCCTGCGCCCGCCGGGGTGGGCGCCTGGGGTAGGAGGGAGGCGAAGGCGCCGAAGGGAAAGCCCCGGGCGGCCTCGGTGCCCGCCACCATGGCGACCGACATTCCCTGGTCCTGGGCGAACTCGACGCCGACCGTGGCCAGGGTGGTTTTGCCGACGCCCGCCGGCCCCGTGATCACCGCGCCGTGCCGCCCCGAGATGGCGTCTCTCAGCCGGGCGATCTCCCGCCCGCGCCCGACCAGTGGCCAACGGTCCCCGTCGGCACGCTGCCTCACGCGGGGGCCGCCCGTGTCAATGGCCATCCAACTCGTTCCCCCTCAATTCCGCAGGTAGTTCCATGCCCGTCCTGACCACCCCAATTCCGAGGGTAACACTGGGGATGCGTCGTAGGGCCGTTCGACTCTTTTTGCTCGTTTGGTCACATCCGGGACACAAATTTCGGCCAAGGATCAAGCCACCGCCCCGGCCTGCCTCAAGTCCCCTCCGGCGGCCACCGATACCACCGCATCGACGTGGCCCGGCCGCTCTCGGGCGCCTGTCACGTCCATGGTTGGCACGGACGCATGACCACAGAGGCATTGACCCAATGATCCCACTCACCAGCCTGAACGGCGAGCATCCTGCGCCTGGCCTGTCGAAATTGACCAACGCCATGTCGACTCCGGACCACGGGTCTGTGACGAGCGCGGCTCAAGGGTTGAGGAGCATGGATTCTCAGATCACGTTCGAACAGTTGCTGGCGAAAGCCGAGCAAAAGTCGCTCGAGCAGGAGTTCGGCCGCCTGGAAGTGGCGCTGGGAACGATCAAGGACCAGAGCGCGGCGCTCGCGAGTGCCCTCTCGGGCCCGTCGTAGGCGAGCGGACCAGAGCCAACCATGCCGCCGCCTTTCGTCCGGATCGAGGATATGAAACGCCGCTACGAGCGGGAAGCCGTGATCGCGGCCTCCCAGGCGGCGCCTCTCATCGACGAACTGATCCTCTCGTTGCGCCTGGCCGACGCCGGCTTCGAGCGGGCCGACTTTTTGGCGGTCAACGATGCGCTGTGGCAGGCACAGGACATCCTCCTCGCGCTCCGCACCGATCTGCGGGGCGTGGCGGCCGACCTCACGCACATGTACCGCGAGCTGCTCGATGCCAATCTGCAGAAGAACCGGCGCCAGGCGGCTCGCGTGCTGACGGTGGTGGAGGAGCTGGCGGAGGCCTGGCGACGCGTCGGCGAACAACAGGCGCTGCGCCCGGAGGCGGGGGCCGGAGCGCCTGCGGTGGGGGAGTGACCGACCCAGAAGAGCGGGCGACCCACGCGGCATGGGAGCGCGAGCTCGACGCCATGGAGGCCTATCTCGACGCGCACCGCGAGGCGTTCTCCTACCGGGACGTCGACCGACCTCCCCTCCGCCGACCCTCGCCGCTCGACGCCCTCGGTCCCTTGCCCGATGCGCTCCGGCCGCGGGCCGAGGCGCTCCTGCAGGCCACGCGGGTCTTCGAGGAGGAGCTGGCCGAGCCCCGGGCGTCGGTGGCCAGGGCGCTCCGGCACGTCCGCCGGGCCCGGTGGGCGCGCGCCGGCTTCTCGAACGCCCGCGCCTGACCGCCTGGACCGCGACGTCGAGCGTCGTCCCGGCTCTGTTGGCCATCGCCCCGCCCCGCTCTCGCGCTCTCCGCTGTCTTCCTGCCGTCACGGACCCTTCGCGTGGCGGGTTCGAGGCCCACGGCGTGTTTGCGCAGCGGTGGGTCGGGAACTGGGTTGACGTTCCGTTGTGTTTCGGCGTCCGGCCACTCTCAAGGTGCAGCCAACGGGAGTCGATAAGGAATTCGCGTCGTCACGACACCGGGGGCGTCGTCGCTCGGGGACCGCGGCGTACCGGATCTCCGATGTGCCCGCCGCGCCAGTAACGGATGACGACGACGAGAGTGAGAACGATGCGGCTCCTCGTGGTGGACGACAGCAGGGTGACGCGCCAGATCATCCGGCTACAAGCTCCGCGCCGGGGCGAACCTTCACGACGTCGAGGCTGCGAACGGGCTCGATGCGCTGCAGGCCGTCCCGATCTGGCGGCGTGGACCTGGTCCTCTCGGGCTTGAACATGCCTGAAATGGATGCTGTCGAGCTGATCGAGTACCTGCGTCGGAAAGAGCCTTTCGGCGTCATCACGGCGGAGTCTGCACCTTCGGTCCGTCAGCGTGCGCTGGCCGCCGGGACTTCCTTCTTTCTGACCGAGCAGGTCCCCGCCGACGCCGCCTCGGGGTGGCCGCCGGCCCAGGCCGGCCGGGACGGGGGATCGCCGACGCCGGTCGCCCAGGGTTGCCGCCCGACGGTGGCGTCCGTGCTCGAGGAGCTGGTGCGCCGCCGGGTCAGGGTGGCCGAGGTGGACGAGTCACCCCGGCGCGAAATGGCCTGCACGTTCGCCCGCTACGTCGACGCCGACGGGCACGACGTGGCCGTGTGCATTGCCGAGATCGCGTTCGCGGCAGCGACGACCGCGGCACTGTCCATGGCGTCCCCCCGGTCGGCGGCCGAATGGGCCGAGGCCGGCGTGCTGACCGAGGCGATGGCCCAGAACTTCTACGAGGTCGCCAACGTGCTGACGTCGGTCGTGAACCCCGGACGAGGGCGCTGCATGCTGGTCGAGGTCCTCCAGCTGGCCGACTCCGAGCGGCCACCCGACCACGAGCAGCTCGCCGCCTCGCCGCGGGTCAACTTGGAGGTGACCGTGGAGGGGTACGGCACGGGTCGCATCGCCATCATCGCCCTCGAGCGGGGCGCGCATCGCCCTCGCCGCCGCGGCGCGATGGCGTTGACCGACCACCGACCGGCACCTCTCTGACGGCCGGAACGGGCGTCCCGCCCTGGTCCACCCGTTGTTAGAGCTCGGCGCTGGCGCCGGCGCCGAGCCAACAGGTGTGGGCGTTTCGCTCTACGTGTTGGGGCCGTAGAACCGGTAGCCGATGCCGCGGACCGTCGTGATCCACTTCGGCTTCTCGGGGTCGGCCTCGATCTTGAGGCGGATGCGACGGATGTGCTCGGTGACCGTCGAACGTCCCTGCCAGCGCCCGTTCGAACCCCACACCCGCTCGAGCAGGTCCTCGCGAGAGAACACACGCCCGGGGGCCGAGGCTAGGAACGCGAGCAGATCGAACTCCTTGCGCGTCATGGTCACCGGCACGTCGGCCACGGTGACTGTGCGGGTGCCCTGGTCGACGACGAGTTCTCCGTGATCCAGCGTGGTCGTGGGCGCGGTGTTGCCCCGCCGGAGCACGGCCCGAACCCGGGCCTCGAGTTCGGCGAAGGAAAACGGCTTGGAGATGAAGTCGTCGGCGCCCAGGTTCAGCATGCCCACGCGGTCCCGTTCGGACGCGGAGCTCGAGCAGACGATGACGGGCACCATGCTGCGGCGGCGAATCTTCGTGAGCGCCTCCGCAGTGTCGCCGTTGGGGCCGAGGTCGAGGACGACCAGGTCGGCCTCCTTGGTGACGAGAGCCTGGAGCGACGTGAGGACGTCGCCCGCCTCGGCGACCTCGTACCCTGACCGCTTCAGGTGGTGCTGCAGGGCCAGCCGGCAATTGAGGTCACCCTCGGCGACCAGGATCGTGCGGTTCGCCGCCTCGTTGCAGGCGGGGACGACCCGGTTCAATGGCTCCACCGGGCGCGGGCGCAGGCCCCGGTAGGGCGTCATCGGCGGCGCCTGCCGCGTCGAGACGTCGACGGGAGCCGTCATACCCACCGCCCCCCTCGGATTCCGTCGCTCGGCCTGTTCACTCGCATCGATCGCGTCGACGGCGCGACCGGACCCGGGGTTCCACCCGATCCGGCTCCACCTGCTTCACGAAAATGACGACCGTGCTCGCTCAGCGAGTCGCGCATCATGTTGCTCCCCCCTCTTCGTCCCGCCATCCCCTCATGGGGCCAGGGCCGCCGGGTGGCGCCAGGTGGTCCCGACATGGGGCCGACAGGCGGACGTCCCGACTCATTTCAGTGTCGTCGTGAGGTCCGGTTCCCTCCATAGGACTTTTGGATCATTTGTTGTTCTGACGTGGTGCGACGCAGTTGCAACGGGGTTGAACGGGTCGTGTCGCCGCGAGTGGTCGTGAGGCGCGACGAGTGTGTTACTGCCCTGGAACGAGTTGCGGGCGACCCGGCTGGGCGAGTCGCGGCGGGCGCGTCAGGCGCTCTGCTGGCAGAACCGGTAGCCGACGCCCCGCACAGTCTCGATCCATGGGGGTGCGGCTGGGTCGGTCTCGATCTTCAGGCGCACCCGGCGGACATGCTCGGTCACCGTGGAGCGGCCCTGCCACTGCTCGGTCGAGCCCCACACCCGCTCCAGAAGGTCCTCTCGGGAGAAGACCTGGCCGGGCGAGGCGGCCAGGAAGGCGAGGAGGTCGAACTCCTTACGGGTCATGGCAACCACCTGGCCGCTGATGCTCACGGTGCGCGTGTCGCGGTCGACCACCAGCGCGCCGTACTGGAGGTGGGACGAGGTTGGCTCGCTGCTGCCGCGCCGCAGGACGGCTCGGACCCGGGCCTCGAGCTCGGCAAACGAGAACGGCTTGACGACGAAGTCGTCCGCTCCGAGGTTCAGCATGCGGATCCGCTCGGCCTCCGAGTCACGGCCTGAGCAAACGATGACGGGCACCGCGCTGTGCCGGCGGATCTTGGTCAGGACGTCGACGCCGTCAACCCCGGGCAGTCCGAGGTCGAGGATCACGAGGTCCGCCGAGTGTTGGAAGACCGCTCGCAGCGAGGTCGGGCCGTCCGTGGCCTCGGTCACGCGGTAGCCGGACCGCTCGAAGTAGTGATGGAGCGCCGAGCGGCAGCTGTAGTCGTCCTCGGCCACGAGGATCGTCCGCTCGCCGATGGAGTCGTGTGGGCGAAAGTGATTCGGTGATTCCACGGCCCGGAGCGCGGGGACGCCGGGCGTGGCCCGAGACGCGGACATGTGACGAACACTGCCTTCGGGGGCGTCGAGCATGGTGGGCTACGCGCTCGCTCGCTCGCCCGCGCCGCCGCTGGGCTGAGAGTCTCGAAGCAATAACAGTGTTAAGTCCACGCCAAAATTTGTCGGCCATATCGCCCGTGATCTTGAGAAGTCGCGCCGCCGACGTGCTTGGGGGAACGGACCGAGCGGCGTCGTTTGTGTCACCGTCGTGTTGGACCTCGGTCGCGGCGGGCCGCAGCGGAAGGCGCGGCTGCGCGTGCCGCCAGATGACGACGCGCGCTCACGATCGAAGCGTCACCATCGTCTGCCGCACGCCCTCCGCTCGTGTCTCGAAACGGTCTGTCGCGTCGGACGGCGGTCCGAAAACGGCCGTGACACGACGACGTAGAGGGGGATCGAGAGGAATTGCGGAAAAGTTGTCGAAATTCGGGTGCCAATGTCGATGATGGCCTGGGCCGAATGAGCTCGCCGACCGTTGCAGGTCGTCTCGTCCTCTCGTTTTCGCGCGCCGAACGATGTCGGTTTTACGCCGTGTCCGATTTGCGCGGTCGCGCGTGAATTGACTGCCTGAGTAGGGTTTCCGCGCGGTGCAGCGGTGGTAGGAAAGGCTTCGAGCAGGTACGACGCGCGTGACGCGAAACCCGGGAGCGAACGTGCAACGTCGAGTCGGTCGGTGTGCCGTGGCCCGTTGCGGCGTGCGGCGCGCCGACACGTCCAGATGCCGACGTTGCCACCCGTGTGATCGATCGGATATGCGCAGCTAGCCAGGAATTACGCCGTCCGATTCAACGAATTCGGCGTTGCATACCCCGCGAAGTCGTCACCGAAACATTTCATCGACCCTGCAACCGACCGGCAACGAATGGGCCACCTACCTGCAAGAACGCGTGAATTTAGAGTGATTTATACTCCTGTGAACCCTTGACTGACATGTTCAAATGAGTGATCTCAGAGGGGAGTGGCATCTGTCGGAGATGCCAACGAGGGCACATGTCGGATGGTGCCAGTGAGGGGGGTTCACGTGGAGGCGACTGTTGGTCTGTCCACGACACACGTCTCGGCTGAGGGTGGCATTGACACCCTGTGGGCCGAGTTCAAGCAGAACAGCTCGACGGCGCTGCGCAATCAGCTGATCATTTACTACTCGCCGTTCGTCAAGTACGTCGCGAGCCGGGTGCTGGCCGGATTGCCCCGGCACTTCGACGAAGAGGATCTCGTCAGCTACGGCATCATCGGGCTGATCGACGCCATCGAGCGGTTCGAGCCGGACCGCAACCTGCGCTTCGAGACCTACGCCATCCCACGCATCAAGGGAGCGATCATCGACGAGCTGCGGTCGATCGACTGGGTGCCACGGTCGGTGCGCACCAAGGCACGTGCCGTCGAGCAAGCCTTCGCCCACCTCGAAGCGACGCTGGGCCGTACGCCGAGCGACAACGAGGTTGCCGCCGAGCTCGAGATGAGCGTCGGTGACTTCCACAAGGCGCTGCGCAAGATCTCCTCGGTCGGCATGATGGCCCTCGACGAGGTCCTCCGGGGCGGCGACCGTTCGGAGCGCTCCACCCTCGGTGAGACGCTGCCCGACCGGACCATCGGTCCCGTGGACACGTTCGAGGCCAAGGAGTCGAAGGAGGCGCTCATCGCAGCCGTCGACGGCATGCCCGAGCGCGAGCGGACGGTGCTGATGATGTACTACTACGACGGCCTCACGCTCACGGAGATCGGCGAGTTCCTCGGGGTCACCGAGAGCCGGGTATGCCAGATCCACACGAAGGCGCTGCGCCAGCTCCGCTCGAAGCTGGCGGACCGTTCGGAAACGGCTCCTCGCCGCGCCCCGGTGGCCCGGCCGTACGCGCGACGGGTCCAGATCCGCCAGCGCACCGGGCCGACGCGCCTCCAACTGCTCGCCAGCTGAGCACCGGGCGCGCGCCGCGGCGCCGCCACCAATTCCTCGGCCGTGCCGTGCCGTGCCGTGGCTCGCGGTCGCTTGCGGCCTCGTGCGCCGGTACCGTGGGCGAACCGCTGCACCGAGCCCACAGGAGGCGTTGCCATGCCCTTGCACAAGAGGGAGACGGTCCGGGAGGGGATGCTCGATTCGCTCTATGCGGACCGGGACATGCGGCTCGGCCTCCCGGCGCACCACTGTCCTTCCGGGGAGATGCCGCCGGCCGAGGCGTACCAGGCCATCTCCGACGAGCTACTCCTCGACGGCAACGCGCGCCAGAACCTGGCGACCTTCTGCCAAACATGGGAGGAACCGGAGGTCCACAAGCTGATGGACCTCTGCATCGACAAGAACCTCATCGACAAGGACGAGTACCCCCAGACCGCCGAGCTCGAGCGCCGCTGCGTCTCGATCCTGGCCCACCTGTGGAACGCGCCCACGACCGAGGACCCCGTCGGCTGCTCGGCCATCGGGTCGTCGGAGGCCTGCATGCTTGGCGGGATGGCGGCCAAATGGCGCTGGCGGGCCAAGCGTAGGGCGGAGGGGAAGTCGACCGAATCGCCCAACATGGTGTGTGGGCCTGTCCAGGTGGTCTGGCACAAGTTCGCCAAGTACTGGGACATCGAGATGCGCGAGATCCCCATGTCCCCCGGTCGCTACTGCATGGATGTGCAGCAGATGCTCGAGCGCGTCGACGAGAACACCATCATGGTGGTGCCGACCTTCGGCGTGACCTACACGGGCGCCTACGAGCCGGTGCTCCAGCTGTCCGAGGCGCTTGACAAGCTCCAGGAGGATACGGGCCTCGATATCGACATCCACGTGGACGGAGCGAGCGGGGCGTTCCTGGCCCCCTTCACCGCACCGGACGTCCTGTGGGACTTCCGGGTCCCGCGGGTCAAGTCGATCAGCACCTCGGGGCACAAGTTCGGGCTGGCGCCCCTGGGCGTGGGCTGGGTCCTGTGGCGCGACACCGCGGAGCTACCCGACGATCTCATCTTCCACGTGACGTACCTCGGCGGGGACATGCCGGTCTTTCAGATCAACTTCTCCCGGCCCGCCGGCCAGATCGTGGCCCAGTACTACAACTTCATCCGCCTGGGGACGAACGGCTACCGCAACGTGCACACAGCCTGCTACAACACCGGCCAGTTCCTGGCGGCGGAGATCCTCAAGCTCGGGCCGTTCGAGCTGCTGTGCGACTCCGACCCGCTCACGGGGATCCCCTCGGTGGCCTGGCGCATTCGGGAAGGCGAGGACCCGGGTTACACGCTCTATGACGTCGCCGACCGCCTGCGGACGCGGGGCTGGCAGGTGCCGGCCTACCCGTTGACCGGGTCCGTCGCCGACATCTCGGTCCAGCGCATCCTCGTGCGTCAGGGCGTCAGCCGGGACCTGGCGGGCCTCCTGCTCGACGACATGACACAGGCCATCGCCCACTTCGACCGCCACCCCGTCACCGTGCCCATGACGAAGGAGGAGTCAGGCGGTTTCAGCCACCTGTAGCCGAGGCCGCCCCGGTCGCGGTGGCCAGCCCCACCAAGTTGACCGTCCAGTCGACCTGGAGCGGTCGCCGCCGCAGGAAGCGCGGCCTCCCCACCCTGGCCGGCCGGTCGGTCGACCAGGGGGCGGGTGGTGCCTTGGTCAATCCAGCCAACGCCCGCAGCGCCAGGTCGTAGGCCGAGCGGATCCAGGCGAACTGTCGCCAGGCCTCCTCCTCCTGCCCCTCCGCCACGACCAGGATGGGCGCCAAAGACGCCATGGCGGCCTCGTACTCGTCCCGCCGGATGCTGATCGCCGGCGGCGGATCTCCATAGTGGGCCACGAGGTCTTGCACCCTCATGGGCGCGGGGAGTGGGACGTTGGCCGCCCGGGCCACCCGGGTGATGCCGGGCGCGCCGTAGACGAGGGCCATGAGTGGCCCCTTCTCCACGTCTTCGAACGGATCCCCCGCCTGCGTTGTCGACGCCGAGGCGACCAACGCCGCCGCGTCCAGGAGCGCGCCAATCGTGGCTACCCACGCGTGGTCGTCGTTGGTCTCTGGGAAGAAGGTCAATGTGGGGAACGCCGTGTGCGTCTGCTCGATGTCGAGCATCCAGTCGGCCTGGTTGCGCCAGAATTCCAGGCTGTCGAGCAGACCGATGCGCTGCAGGCTCAGCAACAGGTCGGCCGCAACCGGCGGCGTACCCGCCACCGGCCGCAGGTTGATGATGCCCCGTTCCCGCGCGTTGTAGGCCGAGAAGATGGTCGGCAGGTAGCTGATGAGGAGGGCGACGAGCCCGAGCCCGATGACCGCCTCAATGAAGGCGATCCAGATTCGGGTCGTCGTGTCCGGCTCGGAGAAGCCCAGCGTGGTCAGGGACGACCCGCTGAACTCGAACGCCTTCTCCAAGCTGACCGAGCCCGTTCCCCAGAAGATGAAGGTGAACGCGATGGCCATGAGAATCATCCACACCAAGGGAAGGGTCACCAGGGATACCGGTGCGTACAGACGCTGCAAGGCCCGACTGCGCGCGTCCGAACTCCAACGGTGCACCAGCAGCCGGTACACCAGGGCGAACACCGCTTGGGACAAGCGAGCGAAGCCCTCTTGCGGTAGCACCACCGTCTTCAGAGCCGAACCCAGAACCGCCAGCATCACGACCGTACCGAAGAGCAGGGACAGGATGTGGAGGACGATCATGGTTTTCGGCGGGCGGCGCCGACGGGGCGCCGAGTGGCCGTGACGCTACCCGGCCCCGCCTCGCCCCGGCCGGGCCGGGCCGGGCCGGGATGGCTCAGGAGGAGATCGACTTGGCCGCCTCTTGCACCGCGGCGTCGATCTGGCCCTTGTCGAGCTCGAGCTCCTTGGCCACCCGCTTCTGCGCCTTCAGCTCCACCTTCTCGAGGTACGCCTCTATCGTCGTTTCGCCCACGATGACCAGCGCGGCCTCGCCGGAGTCGATGACGTCGCCGAACTCCTTCACGTCGGCCCGCGACATGCCCTTCCACAGGTGGCCGCTGACCCCGCCCACGGCGGCGCCCACGATGGCCGAGCCGATGATGGAGGGTGGGAACAAGATGCCGATCAGCGCCCCGACCCCGGCCCCGCCCCAGGCCCCGTGGCGCGTCGTCGTCTCGTCCTTGTTCACGTGCACCTTGCCGTTGTCGTCCTTCGTGACGACGGCGGCGTCGTAGGTGCCGACGGCGCCCTGGGAGTGGAGGTCCTTGACGATGTCGTAGTCGGCCCGAGCGTCGACCTCGCTGGCGTAGGTCCCGATGTAGATGAAGACTCCGTCGGTCTTGGACATGGCACCGCTCCTCTCTCCGGGCGGCTCACCCGTCGGGCGAGCGACCTCCTGTCCCGAGGCTACTGACTAGGCACGGCCGACCACCCGGCCGTCGCGGTAAAGCGTTCCCGGCAGCGCTCGGAGCAGAAGAAGACCGTCTCCTCGTCGCGCCGCCACGACGCCGGTGCGTCGGCCGTGCGGACCTGCATCCCGCACACCGGGTCCACCGCCGTCGACCCGAGGGCGGGCCGCCGCGCCAGCAGGTACAGGCCGACCAGGACGCCGAGGAAGAGCACGTTGAGCACGGTGGTCGGCCCGAGCGAAAGCGAACCCGCCGGCACGGCGTGATGCGCCGACGGTACGAGGCCGGCCGCCCGGAAGAGGTACTCGGTGACCAGGCCGGCGGCCGACATCACGGCCCAGAACACGAACAGCATGCGGACGGCCATGGCGGCGCCGTAATAGCGCCGGTAGATGAGGAGAACGGGCAACGCGATCAGGTCGGCGAACACGAACGCGATCACCCCACCGAACGAAATGCCGCCCGCCCACAGCGCCGCTGCCAGCGGGACGTTTCCGATGGAGCACACCGACGCCACCAGCGCGACCAAGGGGCCGACGACGGCGTTCTCCAGGCTGGTCCAGAACCCGTGGCCGCTGACGAAGAGCGCGCGCCACACGTCCGCCGGCACCAGCACGGCCAGGAGCCCGGCGATGCCGTAGCCGACGAGCAGCTCCCGGCGCACCATACGAAGGTCGCCCATGGTGTAGCGCGCCGCCTCCGACCAGCCGGCCCGCGTGCGCGGGCTGGCGGGCATCTCGGCCGACCCGGCACCTCCGTCGCCGGCCCGCCGTTGGCCCTCGACGACCACCCGGCCCCGCAGCCACAGCGCACCGACCGTCGCCAGCAGAGCGATCATGACGATGCCGCCGACCAGCTCGCCGACGGCGAACTGCCAGCCGATGAGGACGGCCAGCACGATGCCGAGCTCGATCACGAGGTTGGTCGAGGCGAACATGAACACCATGGCCGTCACGAAGTCGGCCCCCCGGGCGACCAGGGAGCGAGCCACCGCGGCCGCGGCGTAGGAGCACGAGGACGAGGCCATGCCGAGGCCCGAGGCGCGCACGACCGGCCCCGGCCGGTGCGAGCCGAGGTGCCGCTCGAGCGACGAGCGCCGGCTGAAGGCCTGCACGGCACCGGCCAGCGTGAAGCCGAGGATCAGCGGCCACAGCGTCAGCCAGAGCATGCCGAGCGCCTCGCGGCCGGCCCGGGCCAGGTCGAGCAGGACGGTCACGACCGCACGAGCCGCCCGACGGCGGCCGACGCCTCGGCCAGCTTCTCCTCGGCCACGTCGCCCCCGGCCCGCACCGCATCGGCCACGCAGTGCGCCATGTGGTCCTCCAGCAGCTCGAGCGCGACGGCCTGCAGGGCGCGGCTGGCCGCGGAGATCTGCTCCAGCACCTCGATGCAGTAGCGGTCGTCCTCGACCATCCGCTGGAGCCCGCGCACCTGTCCCTCGACACGGCGCAGGCGGGTGAGGACGGCCGCCTTGTCGTCGGCGTAGCCGGGGGCGGGGGCGGGGGACGAGGAGGTGGTGGCAGCCGGGCCGGCGGCGAAGGAGGAGGAAGAATCGGGGGCGAGCTGGTCGTCGTGCATGCACCGCAATATACCCCCCAGGGGTATCACGCCAGGCCGTCCGGGCCCACCACCAGGGGTCGTCTGGCATGATTCGGCGCGGTGTCCCTGCCCCCGGCCATTGAGATCGCGCGCCACGCCACGCTTCGCCCGATCGCCGAGGTGGCGGCGCAGATGGGGATCGCCCCCCAGCTCCTCGAGCTCTACGGCGACCACGTGGCCAAGGTGCACCTCGACGCCGTCGGGGCCCTGGCCGACCGGCCGCCGGCCCGCTACGTGGTCGTCACCGCCGTCACCCCCACCCCGCTGGGCGAGGGCAAGACGACGACCACCGTCGGCCTCGGCCAGGCCCTGGCCTGCACCGGCCGGCAGGCCACCATCGCCATCCGCCAGGCCTCCATGGGCCCGACCTTCGGGATCAAGGGGGGAGCGGCGGGCGGCGGGTACAGCCAGGTGGTCCCCTTCGAGAACCTCAACCTCCACCTGACCGGCGACCTGCACGCCGTCACCGCGGCCAACAACCTGCTGGCCGCCATGGTCGACAACCACCTCTACTCCGGCAACGCGCTGGGTCTCGACCCGCACGGCATCACCTGGAAGCGCGTCCTCGACGTCAACGACCGCTCGCTGCGCACCATCGTCAGCGGCCTCGGCAGCCGCGAGGACGGCACCCCCCGCCAGACCGGCTTCGACATCACGGCGGCGTCCGAGGTGATGGCGGTCCTCGCCCTCGCCACCTCCCTGCACGACCTGCGCCAGCGATTCGGTCGCATCGTCGTCGGCTACACCGACGACGGCGAGCCGGTGACCGCCGAGCAGCTCAAAGCGGCCGGCGCCATGACCGTCGTCATGCGCGACGCCATCAAGCCCAACCTGTTGCAGACGCTCGAGAACACCCCCGTCCTCGTCCACGCCGGGCCGTTCGGCAACATCGCCCACGGCAACTCGTCGGTGGTGGCCGACCTCATCGGCATCCATGCGGGCGAGTACCTCGTCACCGAGGCCGGGTTCGGCTCCGACATGGGAGCCGAGCGGTTCTTCAACATCAAGTGCCGCACGTCCGGCCTGGTGCCAGACGCCGCAGTCGTGGTGACGACGGTGCGCGCCCTCAAGCTTCACTCCGGTCGGCACAAGGTGGTGGCCGGCCGCCCGCTGCCGCCCGCCATGCTCGAGGAGAACCCGGACGAGGTGCACCTCGGCGCCTCCAACCTGCTCGCCCACCTGGCCATCGTGCGGCGCCACGGCGTCACTCCCGTCGTCGCCGTCAACGCGTTCGACGACGACCATCCGTCCGAGCACGACGCCATCCGGGAGATCGCGGCGTCCGCCGGCGTGCGCGCCGCCGTCTGCACGCACTTCAGCCAAGGGGGGAAAGGCGCCGTCGAGCTGGCCGAGGCGGTGGTCGAGGCCTGCGAGGAGCCGAGCGATTTCCGCATGCTGTACGAAGACGGCGCGACGCTGCGCCAGAAGATCGAGACGATCGCGTCCGAGGTGTACGGCGCCGACGGCGTCGACTACCTGCCGGCAGCCACGCGGCATCTGGACAACTACGAACGAGCCGGCTTCGGGCGTCTCCCCGTCTGCATCGCCAAGACCCATCTCTCCATCTCGTCGGACCCCAAACTCCTGGGCGCCCCCAAAGGCTGGCGTTTGCCCGTGCGCGAGGCGCGGGCCAATGTGGGCGCCGGGTTCGTCTATCTGGTCAGCGGCGACATGCGCACCATGCCCGGGCTCTCACGCCACCCGGCCGCGGAACAGATCGACATCGACGAGGATGGCAACGTGGTGGGCCTGTACTAGGCCCCCGGGGAGGCGTTATGGCAATCGACTTCACCCTGGCCCCGGAGCACGAGGAGATCCGGGCCCGGGTGCGTTCATTCATTCAGGACACGGTGCAGCCGCGCATCAAGGGCTTCGACGACGAGACCCGCGTGACCTCTCGCCACGAATACCTGGTCACCATCTTGGAGCTGCGCGAGGAGGCCAAGCAGGCCGGGCTCTGGTTGCCGCACATGCCCAGGGAGTGGGGCGGCATGGGTCTCGGCCACGTCGAGCTGGCCATGGTGCAGGCCGAGGCCGGCAGGACCCGGCTCGGCCCCTGGATCCTCAACTGCATGGCGCCTGACGAGGGCAACATGCACACCCTCCTGCACTGGGGCACCGACGCCCAGAAGGACAACTACCTGCGGCGGCTGTGCGAGGGCACCGCCATGTCGTGCTTCGCCATGACCGAGCCGGAGGTGGCCGGCTCCGACCCCACCCTCATCCGGACCCGGGCGGAGCAGGACGGCGAGGAGTGGGTCGTCAACGGGCACAAGTGGTTTATCTCCAACGCCCGGCGCGCCCAGTTCGCCATCCTCATCGCGCGCACGGAACCTGACGTGCCGCCCGGGTCACGGGGGGCCAACACGGCGTTCATCGTCGACCTCCCCGCCGAGGGGTGGAACGACGTGCGCGAGGTGGAGACGATGCACGGCTCGACGGGGCACTCCGAAATCGTCATCGAGGACCTGCGCCTGCACGACTCGCAGATCCTGGGCGGCCGGGGCAACGGGCACCAGCTGGGCCAGTACCGCCTGGGGCCGGCCCGCCTGGCCCACTGCATGCGCTGGATCGCCCAGGCGGAGACGGCACTCGACATGATGGTGGACCGCGCCTTGCACCGCTACTCGCACGGCTCGCTGCTGGCCGAGAAGCAGGGGGTCCAGTGGCTCATCGCCGACTCGGCCATGGAGCTCTACCAGTGCAAGCTCATGGTCCTCCACGCGGCGTACAAGATCGACCGGGGCGACGACTTCCGCACCGAGGTGTCCATGGCCAAGCACTTCGTGGCCAACAGCCTCAACCGCATCATCGACCGCTCCATGCAGGTCCACGGGGCGCTCGGCTACTCCACCGACACCCCGCTGGCCGGCATGCTGCAGCACGCCCGCTGGGCCCGCCTGGCCGACGGCGCCGACGAAATCCACCAGATGCGCATCGCCGAACGCACCATCGCCGCCTACACCGACACCGGGTCGACGAACGCCGCCACCGGCGGGCTGCCTCTCTGACCCATGGGCTGCATCTTCGCTCTCATCGCCGCTTTCTCGGCCCGCTTCGCGATCTTCCTCCTTTGGATCTTCAGCGATCGCCTCACCATCGCCTTCCGCTCCGGCTGGGAGGGTGTGCTCGGGTTCATCTTCCTGCCGTACGCCACGCTCTTCTATGCGCTCGTGTACGCCCCGGGCAAAGGGGTCGACGCGTTCGGGTGGGTGATCGTGGCCCTCGGCGTGTTGCTCGACCTGGGCTCACACCTGTCAGGTTCGCGGGTCGAGCGCCGCCGCCGGCACAGTCGGGCCGACGCGTAGCACGTCAGCTGAACTGCAGCCGCAGGTCCGGCTCGGGCCCAAAGCCCGGATCGCTCGGGCCCGAGACGGCCAGCTTCTCCCAGCCGGCCACTCCGATCATGGCGGCGTTGTCGGTGGCCATCGACTGGGGCGGAATCAGCAGCTTCGTACCGAACTCGTCGGCCAGCACCTGTGCCCTCGCCCGCAGGACCGGGCTGGCCGCCACGCCCCCGACGATGGCGACCGCCGGGTCGCCGAACGCCTCGAGCGCCCGGCGCAGTTTGGCGCACAGCACGTCCATGCAGGCGGCAACGAACGACGCCGCCACGTCGACCTCGGAGAAGCCGGGGTTGGCCCGCACGTGGTTGACCACCGCCGTCTTCAAGCCCGAGAAGGAGAACGCGAAGCCCTCGGCCAGCATGGGACGGGGGAAGCCGAGCGTGTCCGCGCCTTCCGCCGCCATGCGGTCGAGCACCGGCCCCCCGGGGTAGCCGAGGCCGAGGAAGCGGGCCACCTTGTCGTAGGCTTCCCCGACGGAGTCGTCCGCCGTCTCGCCCAGGAGCTCGTAGGTGCCCGGGGCGGTGGCGCGGGTGAGCATGCAGTGGCCGCCGGAGACGAGCAGGGCGGTCTGCGGGAACGGCACGTCCGCGTCGGCCAGATACACGCTGGCCAAATGCCCCTGGAGATGGTTGACGCCGACGACCGGCACACCCCAGCCCAGTGCCAGCGCCTTGGCCGTCGCGATGCCGACCAGCAGCGCGCCCACCAGGCCCGGGCCCGACGTGACCGCCACCGCCTCGAGGTCGGGGCCGGCCACACCCGCCTCGTCCAGCGCCCTCGCCACGACGGCCGAGATCGTCTCCATGTGGGCCCGGCTGGCCAGCTCGGGCACGACCCCGCCGAAGGCGGCGTGCAGGTCGATCTGGCTCGCCACCACCGAGGAGCGCACCGCCAGCGCGTCGTCCACCACGGCGGCCGCCGTCTCGTCGCACGACGTCTCTATGGCCAGGAGCAGCCGGCTCACGGCGCGTGCGCCTGCGCCGCCGGCGCCGCCCCCGCCAGCGCCGCCTCAACGTCGGCCCGGGCGATGGCCCCCTCGCGCTCGAGCACCGGCGCCGCCCCCGACACCGACACCGACACGCTCACCAGCGTGGACGGCACCTCGGTCAGCGGCCCGCCGTCGACGATCAGGTAGACCGAGCCGCCCAGCGCGGCCGCCACGTCCTCGGCCCGGCGCGGGGTCGGCGCCCCATGCGGGTTGGCGCTCGTGACCACGAGAGGGCCGGTCTCGGCCAGCAATGCGCGCAGGAACGCGTGGTCGGGGATGCGTACCGCCACCTCGGTCCGCCCGTCCAGCCATGCGGGCCGGGGGACGCCGGCGTCGCCCTCGAACCCGAACGCCAGCGTGAGCGGCCCCGGCCACCACCGTCGGGCCAGGGTCTGCGCCGCCTCGGTGAACAGAACGCCCAGGCTCCGCACCTGCTCGGGCGACGCCGCCAGGACCGGCAGGTGCATGCCCTCGGGCCGGTCCTTCGCCCGGTAGACCGCCTGCACCGCTTCGGGGTCGTCGGGCCGGGCCGCCAGCCCGTACACCGTGTCGGTGGGCACGACGACGAGCGCACCCGCCCGGAGCGCCGCCACCGCCGCCGACAGGGCCCCGTCCTCCTCGGCGCGCAGCATCCTCATCCTCAGGATCTTCTCTCTCCGGCTCCGGCTGCGGCCCGGCCGCCGGCTCAGAGCCGCAGGGGGCGGATCGGAGCCGCGACGAGCGAGGGCTCGGCGCGCCAGTCGACACCGGGCACGTCGATGTAGAGCTCGATCTCGTTGCCGTCGGGGTCGAGGATGTAGAGGCTGTGCGTCACCGTGTGGTCCGAGGCGCCGACGACGGTGCCGCCGGCCACCTGCACGGTGGCCAGCGCGGCGCGCAGGTCGTCGTCGGTGTCACCCACCTTCAGCCCGAAGTGGTAGAGGCCGACCCGGCGCCCGGCCGGGATCGGCGCGGCATCGGCACCGACCTCGATCAGCAGCAGCTCGTGGTGCGTGCGGCCCGACGAGAACGCCGCCACCCCCACGGGCTCGTGGCCCGGCTCGGGCAGGATCTGCTGCCAGCCCAGCACGTCACGGTAGAAGGCGGCCGACCGGCCCACGTCCCGCACGTAGAGGACGAGGTGGCCGAGCTCGCGTACCGTCATGCGCTTACGGTACCGGCCTCCTCGGCTCGCAGTGACGCTGCGGTGCGGACCCAGTTCGCCGTGGGCGGCATGCCGGGCCCGAGGTGGATGGGGACGTCGAAGGCCTGGGACTCCAGCCCGGCCGCCTCCATCAGCTCGGTGAGCGCGTGCGGCACCGCCGCCGCGATGTCCCACAGCCGGGGCACCGCCCGCGAGTCGGCCGCGAAGCCCCAGTACAGGACGCCGCGGTAGCTCATGATGGTCACGTTCAGGCCCATGCCGTCCATGACGGGGCCGAGGGGGAACATGCCGAGCAGCTCGCTGCCGCCCAGGTACAGCGGGAAGTCGGGGCCGGGCACGTTGGACACCACCAGGTTGGCCACCGGGCGGTGGCGGTCGGCCAGCTTCATTCCGGTGTACAGACGGGCCGCCGCCGCGGCGAGGTTCGGCGAGGCGTGCTCGGCCCAATTCTGAAGGGTGGTCGCCCCGAGGGCCTTGTGCTCCTCCTTGGCCCCCTTCGTGCTCTCGTGGATGACCTGCAGGCGCTCCAGCGGGTCGTCGAGCTGGCAGGGCAGCTGCACGAACATGCTCGACACCTTGTTGGAGCCCTTCAGCTCGGCGACGTCGGGCGTCACCGACACCGGCACGACGGACACCAGCGGGATCTCGGGCAGCTCGTCGCCCGCCAGCAGGTACGTGCGCAGCGCGCCGGCGCACATGGCCAGCACGACGTCGTTGACGGTCGTGCCCATCTTGTTCTTGAGCGCCTTGGCGTCCTCCAGGCTGGCGGCGGCGAAGGCCACCCGGCGCCGGGCGTGCACGGCGACGTTGATGGACGTGCGCGGCGCCGTCAGGGGCAGGGCACCGCTGCGGATCGAGTCGTCCCGGCGCACCTGGCGAATGCCGAAGATGCTGCGGACGGTGCGCAGCATCATGCGGCCCACGTCGAACGGGGCCACCAGGCTGGAGATCATCGCCTGCGAGACCAATTCGAGGCCCGACGGGATGCGGGTGTCGAGCGGGCGCTCGGTCTCGTGCGGCGCCTCCGCCGGCTGGGGTTCGAGGTCGAAGAGGATGCCCAGCAGCTCGGCGCCCGAGACGCCGTCGATGGTGCTGTGATGCATCTTGGTCACCAGCGCGATCTTCCCGTCCTCGAGCCCCTCGACAATCCACATCTCCCACAGCGGGCGGTCGCGGTGGAGCTGGCGGCTGATGACGTCGGCTGCGAAGTCCCCGAGCTCGCGCATCCCTCCCGGCGAGGGCAGGGCGGCGCGCCGGAGGTGGTTGTCGATGTCGAAGTCGGGGTCGTCCACCCAGACCGGGTGACCGAGCCGCATGGGCACCTCGACCAGGCGGCGCTGGAAGACCGGCGCGTTGGGGATGCGCTCGTTGATCATGGTGCGGACCCGCTGGAAGGAGTAGCCACCCGGGACGGTGGAGGGATCGAACACGGCTGCCATGGCCACGTGCAGGTGCATCGTGGGGGTCTCCATGTAGAGGAAGCTGGCGTCGAGCCCGGTCAGGCGTTCGGGGGACATGACCCTCCTAGGTTAAAGCCCAGTTGGCTTCCCTCGGTAACCTCTCACCAACGCTCGTCTGGCGCTAATTCCTGGCCTATTTCCCGCACGCCGGAGTGCCGGATCTGCGCCCGGGGGCCGCTTCGGGCGATGATGGAGTGGTGCCATACGCCTTCCTGATCGTCACCCTGGTGGGGGGTGCCGCGGTGCTGCTGGCCTACCACCCCATCCGCCGCGAACCGTTCACCGTCGTCAGCTTCTCCCTGGCCTGGATCCCCAACGAGCTGGCCTTCCAGACCATCGTGTGGCAGATGATCGCCACCGCCCTGTTCGTCTGGGGCGGGGCGCTGGACGGCTGGGCCGGCTGGCTCGGTCTGGCCCTGGCCATCGCCGAGTGGATCGGCCTGGTCGGGCTCGGCCTCACCGGCCAGCGGGCGGGCCAGGTGGTCGCCGCTTCGCTCGACGAGGTGCGCAGCCCGGCCTTCCCCGTGCCCGACCGTCCCTCCGCCCCGACCTGGGGCAAGTGGTGGCGGGTGACCCGGGGCATCCCGCTCAGGTCGCGCGCCGTCGAGGACGACAGCAACATCGACTACTGGGGCGACGGCAGCAAGCGCCACCGCCTCGACATCTACCGGTCCCGCCTGGCCCCGCCCGCCAAGGCGCCGGTCATGGTGTACATCCACGGCGGGGCCTGGGTCATCGGCGACAAGCGCGAGCAGGGCAAGCCGATGATGTTCGAGCTGGTGGCCCGGGGCTGGGTGTGCGTCTCGATCAACTACCGGCTGAGCCCCAAGGCGGTCTGGCCCGAGCACATGGTCGACTGCAAGCGGGCCCTGGCCTGGGTCAAGGAGCACATCGCGGAGTACGGGGGCGACCCCGACTTCATCGCCGTCAGCGGCGGCTCGGCCGGCGGCCATCTCTGCGCGCTCCTGGCCCTCACGCCGGGCGACCCCGCCTTCCAGCCCGGCTTCGAGGACGCCGACACGGCCGTCCAGGCCTGCATCCCCTTCTACGGGGTGCTGGACATGACCGGCGCACCCGACATGTCCGGCCGCTACGGGCCCGGCATGGTCGAGATGCTCGAGAAGACCGTCATGAAGACGTCGATCGCCGAGCATCCCGAGGTCTACCGGGCGGCGTCCCCGGTGTTCCGGGTCAACGCCGGCGCTCCGCCCTTCTACGTGCTCCAGGGCACCCACGACACGTTGGTGCCGGTGGACGTGGCCCGCATCTTCGTCGAGCGCCTGCGCGCCGTGTCGGCCCAGCCGGTGGCGTACGCCGAGCTGCCCCGGGCCCAACACGCCTTCGACATCCTGGCCTCGCTGCGCTGCCTGGCCACGACCTCGGGCGTGGCCGACTTCCTGGAGGGGGCCCGGGCCGCCGCCTCCGCCCGCCCCGGCCCCACGGCGATGGACCTGGACACGACCCCGACGCGGGATCGCTCCGACGTGGGGTCGCCGCCCGGGACCTGACCTGCGTCGGGCGGGGCCGACGCCGGCCGAGGCGGCCGCCCACTCGTTGCGACTTCTGGCTCCTGACCCTGCGGGTCAGGCCTCGTCGGCCAGCACCACCTCCACCGAGAGCGCGTCGCCCTCTTCGGTCACCAGGTGGTCGACCCCACCCGCGTCGACCAGGTCGCCGCGGGCGGCCTCGACGTCCTCGAGCACCGCCGGCGGGCCGGTCACGGTGAGGGTCGCCACGCGCGCCCGCATGGAGCGCTTGTGCGCCGTCTTCTCGCGGCGGACCGCGCGGAGCACCTCGGCGGCGACGTCGAGCACGTCCGGACGGGCGCCGGCGTGCGGGCGGACCTCGGCGCCGGCGGGCCAGGGCGCCGTGTGCACCGAGCCGTCCTGCCACCAGCTCCACACCTCCTCGGTGACGAAGGGCAGGAACGGAGCGAAGAGGCGGAGCAGCGCGGAGAGTGCGATGGCCAGGGTGGCGCGGGCCGAGTCGGCCCCGGTCGCCGAGCCCTCGCCGTAGGCGCGCGTCTTGACCAGCTCGACGTAGTCGTCGCAGAACGACCAGAAGAACCCCTCGGTCAGCTCGAGCGCGCGGGCGTAGTCGAAGCCCTCCTGGGCCGCCGTGGCCGCGTCGACCAGCTCGGCCAGCTGGGCCAGCAGCGCGGTGTCGAGGGCGTCCTGCACCGCCTCGATGCCCGGCACCGGCCCCTCGCCGAGGCGGCCCAGCGCGAACTTCGACGCGTTGAGCACCTTGATGGCCAGGCGGCGCCCGATCTTCATGACGCCCATGTCGAGCGCCGTGTCGGTGCCGGGCCGGCCGTTGCAGGCCCAGTAGCGCACGGCGTCGGAGCCGAACTCCTCGAGCAGGGCCACCGGCGTGACGACGTTGCCCTTCGACTTGGACATCTTCTTGCGGTCCGGGTCGAGGATCCAGCCGTTGATGGTCGTGTGGTTCCAGGGCACGGTGTCGTGCTCGAGGTCGGAGCGCAGCAGGGTGGAGAAGAGCCAGGTGCGGATGATCTCGGGCCCCTGCGGCCGCAGGTCCATGGGGAAGGTGGCGGCGAACAGCGCCGGGTCGTCCGCCCAGCCGCAGGCGATCTGCGGCGTGACCGACGAGGTGGCCCAGGTGTCCATGACGTCGGGGTCGCCCGCGAACCCGCCGGGCACGCCGCGCTGGTCGGCCGTGTAGCCGTCGGGCACGTCGGTGGTGGGGTCGACCGGCAGGCGCGCCTCGCTCGGGCACGAGCGGCGCGTCGTGGTCGGGTTCGCCGTCGGGCCCGAGCGGGTACCAAATCGGGATGGGCACGCCGAAGAAGCGCTGCCGGCTGATGAGCCAGTCGCCGTTGAGCCCGTTGACCCAGTCGTCGAAGCGCACCTTCATGTAGGGCGGGTGCCAGTCGAGCTCGGAGCCGCGTTCGAGCAGCCGGGAGCGCAGCGCGTCGTCGCGCCCGCCGTTGCGGATGAACCACTGGCGGCTGGTGACGATTTCGAGCGGGCGGTCGCCGCGCTCGTAGAACTTGACCGGGTGCGTAATGGGGCGGGGCTCGCCCACCATTTCGCCGGAGGCGGCCAGCAGCTCGACCATGGCCCGCTGAGCCTGCTTGATCGTCTTGCCGGCGATGGCCCGCCAGGGCTCGCCGTCGGGCACGCCGGGTGGCGGGCTTTCGGTGATGCGGCCGTTCCGGGCGATGATGGAACGGGTGGGCAGGTCGAGCTCGCGCCACCACACGACGTCGGTGATGTCGCCGAAGGTGCAGACCATGGCGATGCCCGTGCCCTTGTCGGGCTCGGCCAGGCGGTGGGGCAGCACCGGCACCTCGACCCCGAAGAGCGGCGTGTGCACGGTGGTGCCGAAGCGGGCGGCGTAGCGTTCGTCGTCGGGGTGGGCCACCAGGGCCACGCAGGCGGCCACCAGCTCGGGGCGCGTCGTCTCGATTTCGATGTCGTCGAAGCGCAGGCGGTGGTAGGCGCCCGGCTGCTCCTTGTCCTCCATTTCGGCCTGGGCCACCGCCGTCTGGTAGTCGACGTCCCACATGGTCGGGGCCTCCGACGTGTAGGCCTCGCCCCGGGCCAGGTTGTGCAGGAACATGCGCTGGCTGACCCGGCGGGCGGTGTCGCCGATGGTGGCGTACGTGCGGGTCCAGTCGACCGACAGCCCGATGCGGCGCCACAGGTCCTCGAAGGCCCGTTCGTCCTGCGCGGTCAGCTCGTGGCACAGGGCGATGAAGTTGGGCCGGCTCACGCCGATGTCGTCGCGCCCGGCTCCTCGGGGGGCGGAAGCCGGGGTCGTAGGGGAGCGAGGGGTCGCACGTCACGCCGTAGTAGGTCTGCACCCGACGTTCGGTGGGCAGCCCGTTGTCGTCCCACCCCATGGGGTAGAAGAGCTTCCAACCCCGCATGCGGCGGTAGCGGGCGATGGCGTCGGTCTGCACGTACCCGAAGACCGACCCCATGTGGAGCGAGCCCGACACGGTGGGCGGGGGCGTGTCGATGGAGAAGACCTCGTCCCGGGTGGCCGAGGGATCGAAGCGGTAGGTGCCCGCCTCGTCCCAGACGGCGGCCCAGCGCTCCTCGAGACCGTCGAGGGCCGGCTTGTCGGGCACCTGCGGCGCACCGGTCGCGCCGGTCGTGGGGGTGGACATGATCGGGTTACCGTACCTGGATGCTGCGCCTGCACGACACCGCGACCGGAACCGTGCGGCCGTTCGAGCTGCGCACCGAGGGGAAGGCGTCGTTGTACGTCTGCGGCCCCACCGTCTACGACCTGCCGCACCTCGGGCACGGCCGCTACAACCTCGTCTTCGACGTGCTGCGGCGCTATCTGCTCTTCATCGGGCTCGACGTCCACTACGTGTCGAACATCACCGACGTCGACGACAACATCATCAGGCGGGCCGCCGAGCAGGGGCGGACGGAGTCAGAGGTGGCGCTCGAGTTCGAGGACCGGTGGTGGGAGGCCATGGACGGCCTCGGCGTCCTGCGACCCGACGACACGCCGCACGCCACGGACTACGTGGCCGACATGGTCGAGCTGGTGGCCGAGCTGCTGGCCAAGGGCGTGGCCTACGAAACGAGCGACGGCGTCTACCTCGACGTGAGCCAGGTCGACAGCTACGGCCTGCTGGCGCGCCAGAGCCTGGACTCGTTGCGGTCGGGGGCGCGGGTCGAGGCCAACGAGGAGAAGCGCTCACCGCTCGACTTCGCGCTGTGGAAGAAGGCCAAGCCGGGCGAGCCGAGCTGGGAGGCACCGTGGGGCGCCGGCCGGCCCGGCTGGCACACCGAGTGCGTCGTCATGTCGCTCGACCTGCTCGGCGAGGGCTTCGATCTGCACGGCGGGGGACAGGACCTGGCCTTCCCGCATCACGAGAACGAACGGGCCCAGGCGGTGGCCGACGGCAAGGTGTTCGCCCGCCACTGGGTGCACAACGGGTGGGTCGAGGTCGAGGGCACGAAGATGTCGAAGTCGCTCAGCAACTTCACCTCGCTCACCGACATGCTGGCGCGCAGCGACGGCCGGGCCTACCGGTTGCTGGTGCTGCGTTCGCACTACCGCTCGCCCATTGAGGTGACGGCCGACACGGTGGCCGATGCCGAGAAGGGACTGGAGCGTCTGGACGCACTGGCGCGGCGTTTCGGCATCGGCGACCTCATCACCGAGAGCGGCCGCGGCTACCTGGTCGAGGAGCGGAAGGGCGACGGCATCGATGCCGGCGCGTCCGCGGTCTTCCGGGCCCGCATGGACGACGACCTCGACACGCCCGGCGCGCTGGCCGGCATCTTCGAGCTCGTGAGCTCCGCCCATACGGCGGCCGACGCCGGCGACGAGGCCGCAGGGGCGTGGCTGGCCCGCACGGCGGCCGTGCTGGTGGGCGCGCTCGGGGTGCCCCTCCACGGGGAGTCCGGCGAGGTGGACGAGGCGTCCGCCCGGTTGGTCGCCGCACGCGACGAGGCCAGGCGGTCCAAGGACTTCGCCCGGGCCGACGCCCTGCGCGACCAGCTGGTGGCGCTGGGCTGGACGGTCGAGGACTCGCCGTCCGGCACCGCCATCCACCGCTCGTAAGACCTGGTCGACGGGCTATTCGTCACCGCGGCTGGACTGGTACGGGGCGGCAGGTTACCATTCGGTAACCGAGGAGCGGTTGGGAATGGCGCGCCATTGCGTGGCGGGCTCGTTCCTCGGTTTGGGATCACGACCGGTCCCGGCGCACGCCGGGCCGCCCGCAGGAGGGTGCACCGAAATGTCCGATTTCTCGCTCGAGCTGAACGAGGACCAGCTCCAGATCCAGAAGTGGGTCCACGAGTTCGCGGAGAACGTCATCCGGCCCGCCGGCCCCGAGTGGGACGAGCGCGAGGAGACGCCTTGGCCCATCATCGAGGAGGCGGCCAAAATCGGCCTGTACTCCTTCGACTTCGTGGCCCAGGCCTTCTCGGATCCGACCGGGCTCTTGATGTGCCTCGTCAACGAGGAGATGAGCTGGGGCGACGCCGGCATCGCGCTGGCCATCTTCGGCTCCACGTTGGCCGTGGCCGGCATCTTCGCCAACGGGACGCACGAGCAGATCGGCGAGTGGATCCCGCAGTGCTTCGGCACGCCCGACGACATCAAGCTGGCGGCGTTCGGCGTGTCCGAGCCCGACGCCGGCTCCGATGTCTCGTCGCTCAAGTCGCGCGCCGTCTACGACGAGGCCAAAGACGAGTGGGTGCTCAACGGCACCAAGACGTGGATCACGAACGGCGGCATCGCCAACACGCACGTGCTCGTGCTGTCGGTCGACCACGATCTGGGCAGCCGCGGCCAGGCGTCGTTCGTCGTGCCCGAGGGCACGCCGGGTATTTCACAGGGTCAGAAGTTCAAGAAGATGGGAATCCGCGCCTCGCACACGGCCGAGGTCGTGCTGGACGACTGCCGGGTGCCCGGGCGCTGCCTGCTCGGCGGCAAGGAGAAGCTCGACGCCCGCCTGGCCCGGGCCCGGGAGGGCAAGAAGACGTCGACGCAGGCCGCCATGGCGACCTTCGAGGCCTCCCGCCCCATCGTCGGCGCGCAGGCGGTGGGCATTGCGCGGGCGGCCTACGAGTACGCGCTGGCCTACGCCAAGGAACGCCACCAGTTCGGCCGGGCCATCATCGAGAACCAGGCCATCGCGTTCAAGCTGGCCGACATGAAGATGCACACCGACGCCGCCCGCCTCCTGGTGCACCGGGCGGCCAACATGGCCAGCACCGGGAAGAAGTTCGAGAACGGCGAGGGCTCCATGTCCAAGCTTTACGCCGGCGAGAACGCCGTGTGGGTGACCGATCAGGCGATCCAGATCCTCGGCGGCTACGGCTACGTGCGGGAGAACCCCGTCGAGCAGTGGCACCGGGACTCGAAGATCTACACCATCTTCGAGGGGACCTCGGAGATCCAGCGGCTGGTGATCTCCCGGGCGATCTCGGGCATCCACATCAACTGATCTCGCTGGGAATAGAGATTCGGATCAGGAGAACCCGAGGAAGCGTTCCGCGAGAGTCCGGAGCTGAGTCCGCAGGGTTTCGTCGTCGCGACGAATCACCATGGGGTGCATGACGGCGCCGCTGATGGCCGCGGTCAACATGACCGTTGCGATTTCGGAGTCCGGTCCTGCATCTGGCCCCATGAGCAGCCGGTTGAGGCGCTTCACGACCTTCACCAGTCGCTGATCCCGCGCAAAGAGTCGGCCCACGAGCGGGTCGGTGAGAATGGTGCTGTTCTCACGCCGGCGCTCCACGGCCAGATCGATGATCATCGTCAGCGCCGCTTTTCGGGCGCGATCTTCGTCCACCTCGGATTCGGCCACGTCGAGGACTGTCTCCAGGCGGTCGAACTCGGCGCCGGCCACGGCTCGGACAATTTCATCCTTCGTCTTGTACTGGTGGTACACGGCCGCCTTCGTGACACCGATGTCATCGGCGATCATCTGCAGGGATGTCCCGCCGACCCCATTTTTCGCGAACTCCCGAAGCGCCGCCTCGATGATGCGGGTCTGTGCAGCCGATGCAGGTTTCCGCTGCCGACTGGGCGTTCTCGACTGAGTCATGTCCCCAAATCTAAGCCCGCTTGCCTGGGATAGTCGATCGGCTATGTTCTGCCCGGCGGGCTGATAAGGGGTGCGCGGTGCGGCCCGCCAGACCAAGGAGGCGAGTGGTGAGAGCGGCCGTGAGTGACGCAGGTCTGCCAGATGGTACGTGCCGGTGAGACGAACGACCGGGGAACTGATCATCTTCTGGGCGCTGCCCGCGGTGGCGATCATTTGGATCGCGGCGTTCTTCCTCTTCCCGGGTTTCCTGCCGCCCATGTCTCCGCAATGGTCGGCGCAGAAGGTGGCCGCGTTCTATGCGGACCACACCTCGCGCGTCCGCTACAGCATGATCCTGTTCAACTGGTTCTGTGTGGCGCTGATCCCGATTCTGATGCTGATCGTGGAGCGTATGCGGCGCATGGCACACCGCACGCCGATTCTGCGGTACTGCGTGATCGGGGTCGCCGGTGCTGCCCCGATCGCCTTTCTGACCGCGACGATCTTCTGGCTGCTGGCGGCGTTCCGGCCCGATCGGCCCCCCGCGCTCACCCAGCTCTACAACGACCTGGCGTGGATCACGTTCACCTGTGCTGTGCCCTTCCTCGTCGCCCTGTGCCTCTTCCTGGCCGTGGCCGTCTACCTCGATGAGCAGGCGCGACCCGTGTTTGCGCGGTGGGTCGGCCACTTCAACCTGCTCATTGCCGTCGCTCTGGTGCCGGCAGGTTTTGCCGGCCTGACGCTCACTGGACCCTTCGCCTGGAACGGCTTCCTGGCGTTCTGGGTCAAGAACGTCGCCATCGCCGTCTGGCTCGTCGTCATGGCAGTCGTGTTGGGACGGACGATCGGGCGCGATCGCTTGGTGGAGCAAGCCTCGGCGTGAAGCGACCTGCGCTTCTCGACGATCCGAAGCGGGAGCTGTGGCTGGCTTGGTACGCGACCATCGGCTTCTATTCCCTGTACACCGTCGTCTTCTTCATCATCACGCGCACCCAGCCGCCTGGGAAGCCGTGGTACACCCCCAGTCAGGTGGTGGGGTGGTTCGCCAGCCGCCACGAGGGCCTGCTCATCGGCTTTGCGCTGATCTTCATTTTGGGCGGGCTCTCCGCCACATCGATCGCACTGATCACCTACTCCATCCGACGAATGTCGGTGAGCCGTGCCTTCGCCTACTCGTACCTGATCCTCTACGCCGTCAGTGCTGTCCCGGGGTTCTTGTTCATCTGCGTGGCAATGACGGTGGGCGCTTTCCGGCCCGATCGCAACCCCGAGATCCTCCGGTGGCTCTACGACCTCGGGTTCCTGTCCTTCTCCGGCACCATGGGTGTCTTCCTGGTCGGCTCGTTGATCTGGATGTTAGCGATCCTGCTCGACGAGAACCGCGTCTTCCCGGTGTGGTTCGGCTACCTCAACCTCTGCAACGGGCTGACCGAGGTCGTGGTCGCACCGTCGTGGATCTTCCATGCCGGCGTCTTCGCCTGGAACGGCGTGATCGCCTGGTGGATCAACGTGGCCGTCTTCGGTCTCTATACCGGGGCCTTCATCATGTTGCTGCGCAACATGATCCTTCGTGAGGACTTCGGGACGGGACCGATGCCCGACCTGCCGCCGAAAGAGGGTCGAGGTCGTATGTTGGCGGAGTTCATGGCGCCATGACGACGACCGAACGCGATGCGTCGCCGGTGTCGGAGGAGGGATCGTCGGAGCACGTTCCCGGCGGGCGCGACATCTGGTTCTTCGTCCTGTTCGAATCGCTCGTCTTTACCGCGTATTTCTGCGTCTACCTCTTCAACCGGACACAGCACGAGCAGGCATTCCTGCTCGGACAGTCCCACCTGCTGCTGTGGTTGGGCGTGCTCGACACCATCGTCCTGCTCTCGAGCTCCTGGGCCATGGCCCGATGTGTCCAGCACGCCCGGGCCGGGCGATTCGAGCGTGCCCGGCGAGAGGCATTCTTGACTGCCGGTTTCGGGGTGGTGTTCCTCATCCTCAAGATCGTCGAGTGGGTCCGGCTGATCCATATGGGGGACACGTTCACCAGCAGCCAGTTCTTCCAGTACTACTTCTTCCTGACCGCGATCCACTGCGTGCACCTGTTGGTCGGCTTCGTCGTGCTCGGGGTGCTCGTGTATCAGCTGTCAAGCGAGAAGCGGCGTTCTCAAGTGACGGTGGAGACCTGCGCCACCTATTGGCACTCGGTCGACTTCTTCTGGGTCTTGATCTTCGCCCTGCTCTACGTGGTGCGGTGATGGTGGAGAACGGGTTCAACAAGCGGCTCTTCGGGGTGTGGTTGATCCTGGTAGCCATTTCGCTGGGCTACCTGTGGATCGATCATGTGGCCACGCATCAGGGAATTCCCACCGCCAGCACGGTCGTGACCGTGTTCGCCATCTGCTTCGCGTTGATCAAGGTGCGGATCATCATGCGCGAGTTCATGGAGGTACGGACCGCACCCCGGTGCTTCGCCGTCTCACCGATTTCTGGGTCTTGCTCATGGCTGTCGCTCTGCTCGGGGTGTATTTCGCTGGAATGGCGGTGGCGTAAAAGAGAGGGGGCGATTCGCCAAGAATGCTCAAGCGAATTACGGGCATGCCGCTCAGGTGGCCATCACCCATACCGACATCATCTTCGAGGGGACCCCGAAAATCGGAGATCAGCGGCTGGTGATCTCCAGGGCCATCTCGGGGAGCGGCCACCGTCGGAGCGAGGGGCTTAGAACCCGAGCGCTTCGTGGACCAGGATGGCGGTAATTCGATCAGCCGCGACCGTTCGGTTGACGATGAGGATGTTGTTCGCTCCGCTCGCGAACGCCATAGGCCTCCCGTGCCCGCCGGTCCTCGAGCGGAAGCGAGTATTCGAGGATCCGCCGGATCCCGGTCTCGAGGTCAGCGACGATCTTTTGGCCCCCGATCACGAAGATGACGTGTGCGGCCCCCGACACAATGGGACCCAACTGGCTCCCGCTGGCGGACGCAACCAGTAACGATCCTTCCTCGGTCACGGCGTGCACGCTTCCGACGACATAGTCGGGTGAAGCGGCCAGAATCCGCATCTCCCGAGCCTGCATCTCCCGGTCCATCTGGAAGAGCCGTAGCCGGAGCGGCTCGTAGCGCCCGGATCGCTCGATGTCATCCGCCACGCCAATCGTTTCGAGCGTGCGCGAAGTGTTGTTGAAGACCTCGGCACCCGGAGGGAGCAACGAAGCGACCGTCTGACGGGCTTCTTCGCCGGACTGGACGACGAACGCCCGAACGCCGTTGTTTTCGAGGGCTTCCGCCACCGCGGCGATGCGATCCATGGATCTGACCTGAGCAAACTCGGCCACCGCGTGCTCCGTCAGGTCCGGGGGCATCGCGGTGTTACTCACCGCCGACCTCCGCCAGCCTCTGGTGCACAAGAGCAACTGACATGGAACCCTCCCCGACGGCAGCCGCACAGCGCTTGATCGATCCTCGCCGGACGTCGCCGGCTGCGAAGACGCCGGGGAGATTCGTTTCGAGAAGGTGAGGTGGTCGAGGTAGGTCCCAGCTCTCCGTCATTTGCGCGAACGAGGCCAGTTCACCTCCAGTTGGGACGTAGCCGGCATCGTCGACCACAAGTCCCGTCCCACTCACCGCGTCCGTTCGCGGTTCGCCCCCGATGCAGATGAACAGCGCGTTGGCGCGCAGGGGTTGCGGCGTGTGACTGTCCGGCGACGTGACGAGAACCTCGCGCAGGTGACCGTCGGCCGCCTTCACGTCGACGACCTGGCTGCCCGTTCGCACGTCGACGTTGGGAATTCCTGCGATGGCGTCGATGAGGTACTTCGACATCGACGCGGCAAGGTTTGGCCCGCGGACGAGGAGCGTCACCCGCACCGCATAGCGTGAGAACCGCACGACGGCCTGCCCGGCGGAGTTCCCTCCACCAACGACGACAACGTGCGCTCCGGCACAGCCCAGGGCCTCGCTCGGTCCCGCTCCGTAGTAGACCCCGGCACCGAGCAGCCCGTCGATGCCAGGGACGTCCAGACGTCGCCACTCCACCCCGCTGGCCAGCAGGAGGGTCCGGCCGAGAACGCTCGTCCCATCGGACAGATGCGCCTGGTATCTCGGACCCTCGGCCGAAATGCCGACCAGCGGCCGGGCCAGGAGTATCTCTGCTCCGAATCGACGGGCCTGGGCGACGGCGCGGGTGGCCAATTCGCTTCCGCTGATGCCGTTCGGGAAGCCCAGGTAGTTCTCGATCATCGACGTCGTACCTGCCTGGCCACCGGGAGCTATGGCTTCGACGACCAACGTCCGCAGGCCCTCAGAGGCGGCGTAGACGGCGGCGGCGAGACCGGCCGGGCCCGCACCCACAACGGTCAGGTCGTATTCCGAGAGTAAGGGTGCCGACACCATGCCGAGGCCGGCGGCCACCTGCTCAACCGTGGCGGGGGAGAGCTTGGTGCCATCGGGCAGCACGCAGATCGGGAGCGATCGTGCATCGACCTCGGCGCTGCCGAGAACGGCGCGCACTCTGTCGGAGTCTGTGACGTCGACCCAGTCGTACTGGCAGCTGTTCCGGCTGAGGAAGTCGCGGATCCGGTACGCCGCCGCCGATGTCCCCGTATCCACCAACACAACGCCCGGGGTCGCTGGTCGGGTGTCGTAATCGAACAGGGACACGGTCGCAGGTTGCTTAGGGATGCGAAGGGGCGAGCGGTGCTCCTTCGAGCTCGTACACGAGCTCGTCGACGTCACGCCGGACGTGGTCGAGGTGGGTGTTCTTCCTATTCACGGAGCTCCACCCTCAGGATAACGGCTCGGACCGCCGTGGGACCTCGTGATCACCGCTGGCGCTGGGGCGTCCGCGGTGAAGCGGTGACCCCACACCCGGGTCGAGGGGCATGGAACGAAGGATCATGAAGGTCGAGCTCGGGGTGAACTCCTCGATGTCGGCTGCCGCCTGCACGCCGCTGTACTTCTCGACCACAGGCCCGTGCGTTCACTTGATCGGAGTGTACTCCCAATCTAGTTGCGTTGGCAAGCAAATGAATCTAGTGTGCGCTGCGTTGGACAACCGACCCATCACAAGGAGTCCTGTCCGGGCCGGCTAGCGGTCTTGAAGCTGTTCGGCCACGCCAGACATGGAGGAAGCGACGACCTTGATGGCAGTCGGATCGAGATGATCGAAGAACCGCGAGCGAACGCTGGCCAGGTGCACCGGCCAAGCCGTCCGCAACTTCGCCATACCGCGGGGCGTCAATCGGGCCACATTGCCGCGCGCATCGGTCGAGCTCGCAACCTTCGTCACCAGAGAACGCGATTGGAGGTCGTCGACCAGGCGTGTCATCCTGCTTGGTGACAGTCCGGTCGCACCGGCCAGGTCGCTCATCCGGAGTTCACGATTGGGCGCCTCGGAAAGATGCATGAGCGTGGTGTAATCGCTCGCGCTCAGACCAGCACCATGAATCAGGTCGGAGTCGAGATCCCGCGGCAGTACCTTTACGATGCACATGATGGCCCGCCAGAGGGTTTCCTCCGACGGAGAGAGCGATTCGACCTTCGTCATGTGCCCAGAATAACTTGCTTCGTGAAGCAACCGTGGGAGGGTTTGGACACGGCAGCACCAACATTGCCCGCGAACGATCTACCGACGGCAAGAGAAACTCTCCCCTTGGGAGCTGTCGTCACGTTGCCGCGCCCCGCCGGGCAACGCTCGAGTACCCTGTGCTCTCTCTTCCGGCTCGGTGCACGGTGAAGAACTAATCACGATTTTACTTGCTAACGCAAATTCTGATCGGTACCATGGCGGTCGGTGACAGCGAGCGTGACCGGAGCCGCCGAGTTTCCCTTCGGTTTCTCGATGTGAGCACTCCAGTCGCGGTCGTGGTCGGAGCTGGGGGTGAGCTTGGTCACGCCACGGCGCTGGCCCTCGCTGCTGAAGGGTGGGTCGTTGCTGCCGTCGATCGGAGCGAGGGCAACCTTGAAAAACTCCCGGACGACATCTGGCGTGAGGTAGCTGACGTGACTGATCCCGCCGTCGCGGCACCTCTGATCGATCGAATTGCGACGGACGTGGGCGTCCCGGACGCCCTGGTGAACACCATTGGCGCGTTCCGTCCAGCCAGCGCGTCGGACACCTCTCCGGAACTGCTCCAAACGATGCTCGACATCAATCTGGGGGCCGCCTTGTGGCTGAGCAATGCAGGGCTCCGCACATGAAGCGGCGCCGATCCGGAGTGATCGTGCATGTCACAGCCCGCCCCGGGTTGGAGCCGACCTACGGCATGGCCGCCTACGGGGCCAGCAAAGCCGCCCTCGCCCACCTGACTCGCATTCTCGATGTCGAGCTCCGGCCGCTGGGCATTCGGGTGAACGCCGTCGCGCCCCAGCTGATTGACACGGCGAAGAACAGGGCCGAGCTTCCCGAAGAGATGCTCGCCAAGGCGGTTGCTCCCGAGGCCGTCGCCGACATCATCGCCTTTCTCGTGAGCGATGCCGCGTCGCCGATCAGCGGTGCCATCTTGCCGGCCTATGGCTAGAGGGCGTGGTGGGAGTGGGGATCCTCTGCAGGCGACACCAGTGGACACGAGGCGATCTTTGGGGCCCTATGCGGTGTCACCCATTGGTTTCGGAGCGATGCGGCAGGTGAGAGATCGGGATTCATGACCGCCCCGCCAAAGAGCAGCATCAGTTGTCATCAGATGGATTCAGGAGAACGGGTTCCGGACGTGCTTCCAGGGCCGGCCCATCATGACGTTGCCTCGAGGTCGCCGGGCTCGACGGCGGAGAAGAGATAGGACGTGGCCAGGCTGCGGAACGGGCGCCATTTTTCGGCCGTCTCGAGAACTTCCTCCTGACTGGGCAGATGATCCAGGTGATAGGCACTCCGCACCGCCTTGCGCAAAGCGAGATCGCCCGGCAGCACGACGTCCTCCCGTCGGAGGGCAACCAGCAACGCGCCTTGGGCGGTCCACGGCCCGATACCCGGAACGACCGTCAGTTCCGCGATGAACTCCTCATCTGGCAGCTCCTTGAGACGTTCCTCGTCGAGTCGGCCATCGGAGAAACGTTCGGCGAGATCTCGGAGTGTGCCCACCTTGCGCCACGAAAGACCCGCAGATCGCAGGTCCCCGGGTTCTACCGCCAATAGCTCGTCGGGTGATGGCAGGTGTCCGCCAAAGAGCGACGTGATGCGCTCAACGGTCCGCCTGGTCGCAGCGACAGACAGTTGTTGGCCGGCCACCTGAAAGAGAAGCGACCCGAACAAGGTCATCGGCGGGAGTTCATTCATCCACGCATGCGGATCGAAGTCAGGGCGTCGTTCGATGAACTGCCCGATCACGGGATCCACTTTGCGCAGATGGTTCTGGGCGCGCCGAAAGCGCGCTCTCCCGACGTCGGGGTCCGATCGAGGGGCCCTGCTCGTTGGCATTTGCGTTCACCAACCTTCATTCGGCGTTGACGGTCCTGCGCGCGGTGCGAGGTTCGAACGTTCCAGACGAGTCTCTCACCGACGCGATGTGGTTCAAGTCAGCTCCTCTCCGATGTCCCCGGCACCCTCCATATGTTATTGCGTCAGCAAGGAAAAGGGAGCAGCGGCGATCCACGCTGGGCTGTCTGAGCTGGGACAAACGAATGTGCGGTCTGAGCGCTGGGGCGTCGCGGCACCAAGTCCTACGGGAACCCGTCCCAGAAAATTGCTTGCCAACGCAATTACTCTGCTATACGCTTAGACCTGAACTTCGAGCAGACCAGTGAAGCGTCTGGCAGCCATCGACTGCTGCAGCGGCGAGCGATCGTCATGAGCGCCTGGGTCGGCGCCATCACGACAAGTCCCGCCATAGGCCCGACCGAGCCAATGCGAACGGCAGCAGAGAAGAGGAGAGAAATGACGACAAGAGACTTGGGTGTCTGGACTGCTGAGGACTGCGCCTTGCTGTTGATCGACTACCAGGAGGAAATGTTCGAGGTCATACGATCGGAGACGAACGCCGACTTGGTTGAGTTGCATGTCCGCCTGCTGGCCAAGACCGCAAAGGCCTTTGGCATGCCAATCGTCTTGTCGACGGTCGGCGTGGGATACGGTTTCAACGGGCCGACGCTCCCGTCGATCCTGTCTGAGCTCGAGGGGATCGATCCGATCGATCGTTCGTCGATGAACGCGTTCGAGGACCCGGCATTCCGCCAGGCGGTGGAAGCAACAGGACGCAAGCGACTGATCATCGGCGGACTCCACACAGAGATCTGTCTCACATTCGCAACCGTTCAAGCGCTCAAGGACGGCTACGACGTGCTGTATGTCGCCGACGCCGTCGGCGGTCGTTCCGAGACCGCACATCGCACGGCCATCGATCGACTGGCGCACGCCGGGGCGGTTCCGACCACGGCGCTCGCGGTCGTCACGGAGCTCTTCCGCGACTGGGCGGGGCCGCTCGCCGCTCCCGCCCTTGACGTCATCCATTGGTACTTCAGAGAGATTCCGAAGCTCACCGACGAAGTAGGCGTAGCGGAGGCGGAGAAGCTCGCTGCAGCAGCTCAGACCGCCAACTGAGATGTCGGGGCAGTCGTCTCCGCAAATGAATTCGACGCGAGGTCACCCGTCCGAGCAGAAGAGCCTGACCTAACAGCCCCAGCGTCGTCCGGCACCGGGCCAGGGAACGGCGGAGCCGCTTCCCTCGCATCTCGGCCGCGTCATCGGCTCGCAATGCCCCAGCGGGCTGCCTCCGACCGGTCGGCGACGTGCTCCGCCGTGCATTGGCGGAATTCGCACGATGACCTCCGGTTGGTTCATCAGCCGGTCCACGTCTCGACGCTCTCCGTGGCCCGTCCAAACCACGGGGGGCCGTGGCGGCCGTACTCGAACTCGGTCGGAACGAGGGGGCTAGCCTCGCACCGCCACCACCGGAGCTCCGTCGTCGACGGCGCCGGCGGGCTAGGGGAACGAGGCAAAGGGAGGGCGCGTGGCCGACATGAAGGGTTTGCAGGTGACCCGCCACGGCCCGCCCGGGGACGTCCTGGCCGTGCGCACGCTCGAGCGACCAGAGCCGGGGCCGAACGAGGTGCGGGTGAAGGTGCGGGCGGCGTCGCTCAACTTCAACGACATCGACCGCTGCCGGGGGAACCTCGTCTCGGTGCCGACCCCCCCGCCGTTCACACTCGGCATGGACGTGTGCGGCGTGGTCGACGCGGTCGGAGAGGGCGCGGAGGCGTGGTTGGGCAAGCGTGTGGTCGCCATCACCAAGAACGCGCTGGGCGGCATCGCCGAGTACGCGATTGCCGATGCCATTTCGGTCTTCGATGCGCCCACCGACTTCGACGACGCGGAGGCGACCGCCTTCCTGTTGACGTTCCAGACCTCTCACCTCGCGCTGTTCCGGCGGGGACGGCTCCAGGCGGGGGAGACGTTGGTGGTGCACTCGGCCGCCAGCGGGCTCGGCACGGCCGGCATCCAGTTGGGTAAGGCCGCCGGTGCCCGGGTCATCGCAGTGGCCGGCGGCCCCGAGAAGGTGGCCCTGTGCACCTCGTTGGGCGCCGACCTGGTGGTCGACCACACCGCCGAGGACTTCGTCGAGGCGGTCCTGACCGCCACCGGCGACGCCGGCGCGGACGTCGTCTACGACCTGACCGGCGGCGACTTCGCCGAGCGGTCGTGGCGCTGCACGGCCCACGGCGGTCGCTACCTGGCGGTCGGGTTCGCCGACGACGACGCCAACGGCATGACCGGGCGGCCCCTGCGGATGGCCTGCATCGGGAACATCGACATCGTGGCCGTCATGCTGGCCTGGGTGGATTCGGTCGACCCCGGCATGCGGCGCTTCGGCTTCAACCCGTTCGGGCGGGACGTCGCCGACGAGATCCACGCCGACCTCCTGCGCTCGGCCGCCGCGGGGAAGATCCGACCCGTCGTGGGCCGGCGGGTGACCATGGAGGAGGCGGGCCACGCCCTCGACGACCACGAAGCACGTCGCTCGGTTGGGCGCACGGTGGTCGAGGTCGACCCCAGCGGCAGCGGGGCGGTCGCGTCGGAGTGAGCGACGTGGAGTACACGTGGCGCGACTCCGAGCTGCGCAGCCGGCCGCTCCTGGCCCTCAACCGGGTGGGAAGAGAGCTGGACCGCTTCGGACTCGACCTGCCGTCACTGCGTCCTTCTTCCATCGTGAAGTCGGCGACCAAAATGGCGGGGTCGGACGACTTCGGGGGCGACTCGTTTCGGGAGCCGCTCGAGGTATTCCTGCGCTCGTGTGAGGACGAGGCCGAGCTGACCACCTTCGGACGGATCCTCATCTCGAAGATGCTGGCTTCCTCCCTCTCGAACCGCATTGCGCTGCACCGGTGGTCCGTCGAGCATCCCGAAGTGCGTCAGGAGCGCATCGAGAGTCCTTGGATCATCGTCGGGCTGCCACGGACGGGTACGAGCGTGTTGTCCCTGCTGCTCGGGCTCGACCCGGTGGCGCGGCCGCTGCTCCAGTGGGAGGCGGCCCACCCCATCCCACCGGCCACCCTGGAGGAGGCGGCGCAGGATCCGCGCATCGCCCGCACCGCCAAGGACCTGGACGGGTTGTTGCAGCTCAACCCGCCGCTCAAGGCCATGCATCCCTTCGGGGCCACCCTGGCCGAGGAGTGCGTCTCGCTCTTCATGTACGACGTGCGCAGCCTCGCTCTGGAGACTCAGGCCCACGTGCCGTCGTACGCGCGCTGGCTCGAGCAGACGGACATGACGCCCGCCTACGCGCAGCACCGCCTTGCCCTGCAGACCCTCCAATCGCGCCAACCGACGGAGCGCTGGATCCTCAAGACACCGAATCATCTGTGGCATCTCGACGCCATGCTCGGCGCCTATCCGGACGCCCGGGTCATCTGGACCCACCGGGACCCGGGTCCGGTCGTCACGTCGCTGGCCAGCCTGGCCAACGCCGGCCAACGCATCCTGACCAGTCGGAGCGACCCGCGCCCCACCGCCGAGGAGTGGAAGCGCAAGTGTGCGTTCGCTCTCAACTCGGCGATGTCCTTCGACCAGCGGTCCGGTGACGGCTGGTGCCAGCACCTTCACTACGACGCCCTGATGGCGGATCCGGTGGAGTCCGTCCGAGAGCTGTATCGGGGCTTCGGAGTGGAGGTCGGGTCCCTGCACGCCCGGCGCATGCGCGCGTTCCTCGAACATCGACCGTCGGACCTCTTCGGCCGCCACCGTTACGATCCGACCGACTTCGGTTGGACCTACGCCGGCCTGGCCACGGAGTTCAAGGACTACGTCGAGCGGTACGACATCGAGACCGCGGACGCCCCGTAAGGCCACCGCACCGTGCCCGGCCTCGGTGGCGGCTCTCCCCGCCGTCTCGTCGAAAGTCGAGCCCATACCTAACGGGGCTTCGCCCCAGCCCGACGAGTCGGTGTTCGCGACACTCCCACGTCGGTGAAAGCAGGCGAAGGGCTGGGGCAAAGTCCCCGGGGAACCTCGACGTCGGCCAGTTGACGCGAGTGGGGGCTCCGGCCGAGCCTAGATGCGGGGCCGTAAGGCCTCGCCTTGAACCGCCCGAAGCGGTTGGGTGCCCGTGAGGGCTGTGTCGACCGGAGCCCGAAGATGACCGTACCCCGTTCGGTGGCCGACTTACTCGACGGCCACGTCACCTTGGAGGTCGAGTGCATCGACCGCATGTACCTGAACCTCTATGTCCCCAAGCTCCAGTACGACACCGGCGTGGTGGGCTTCTTCAAGGGTCACCGGGGAGCGACGTTCGCCTCTTCGGCCCTCATGGACCCGATGACCCGCGCCTTCGTGGCCGACATCGAACGTTTCGTCGACGAGCTCGGCGTCGACCTGGTCACCTTCGAGAAGGGCCAGCGCAAGGACGACGTCGCCCTGGCCTACCTGGCCCACTTCGAGGGCGACGAGGGGGTGCTCTTCGTCGGCAAGGCCCAGGAGAAAGCGACGGCCTATCGCACCGAGAAGCGACGGAACCCCGTGACCGGCAAGTCCTACCCGTGGATCGTGCGCACCACCGTCTTCGTCAACCACTACTACTTCTACTGCGTCGACTCCGATTCGGGCCCTTCTTCATCAAGTTCTGCTCGTACTTCCCGTACAACGCGAAGTGCTAATGCCTCAATGGCAACGAGTGGGCCAAGCGCCAGGCCACCATGGCCGGCCTCGCCTTCGAGCCCCTCGACAACGGCTTCTTGTCCTGTGAGGACCCCGATCGTCTCAACCGCATCTGCGCCCGGCTCGGTTCGGCCCAGATCGACCGTCTCGTGCGCAAGTGGCTGCGGATCTTGCCCCACCCATTCAGCGGGGCGGACCGCCGGGCCGGCTATCGCTACGACGTCTCGATCCTCCAGGCCGAGTTCTCATTGACCCAGACCCTCGACCGGCCCCTCAGCGGGCGGGTCTTCTTCGAGGAGGTGATCCGTGACAACCTCGACCTCGGACGTCCCGATCAGGTCGCCTTGATCTTCGAGCGCCGCGTCAGCCGACGGACCCCGGGGCGTTTCCGCACCCGGGTCCTCACCGAGGGGGTCGTCCCCTCGCTCCACGTCGACTACAAGCGCTCCAAGATCAAGCAGTACCACAAGCTGGGCCAGGCCCTTCGGACCGAAATGACCATCAACGACGCCCACGACTTCTCCGTGGGCAAGCGGCTCCACAATCTCGGCGCCCTGCGCGAGATCGGCTTCTCTGCCAACCGGCGCCTCTTGGAGGTGCAACGAACGAGCTGCGACTGTGCCATCGGTGAGGACGCCTTTGCCCAGGTCTGTGCTCCCGTCTCGGTCGAGGGCCAACGCGGTCCGGCCCTGCGTTTCGGCGATCCCCGTGTCCAGGCCCTCTTGAGCGTCCTGGTCGTCTTCCGTCTCCTGCCCGTCGGGTTCTCCAACCGAGACCTACGCGAGCACCTCGCGCCCTTGCTGGGCCTGGACCCGGCACACATGACCGCGGGCAGGATGACCTACGACCTGCGCCGACTCCGCCTGCACGGGATCATCGAGCGTGTGCCGCACACGTACCGCTACTGCGTGACTCCCTTCGGCCTGCGCATCGCCCTCTTCTTCACCCGCACCTACGCCAGGCTGCTTCGCCAAGGACTCGCCCTCACCTTCGATCCCTTGGCCGTGCCGACTCCTCTACGCAGGCAGTTCGACACTCTCGACAAAGCCATCTCCGCCTTCGTCGACGAACACGATCTGGCCGCGTGAAACTTGACTCGAGTGTGCCGGCTTCGCCGGCCAGAGCTTCCTAGAGACTTTGGCTCGCCGGATTGGTAGTGTGCCCCAGGCAAACAGGAACCTGTTCTAGGTTTCACAGGAGTGTCCCAGCGCAGAACCAATCTGCTTTTGCGCTGCAGACAGGGGGTTTGGGGTTATGAAGAAGCTCACGGCCATGAGAATGGTGGGGTTGGCGTTGTTGCTCACCTCACTGACGGCGACCGGGCTGGTGATCTCGCCCTCGGTGAGCGGTGCCTCGTCCGGCATCTCCACCACCACGTTCGGCACGCTCCCTTCACCCTGCGGCAAGGGACACGCCACCGGGGCCACCGACCAGGGCGTCACGAATTCCACGATCAACATCGCCTACGGCGACGACCGCGGCTTCTCGGGTGAACCTGGCCTCGACCAGGAGATGGGCGACGCCGTCAAGGCCATGATCGCCTGGTGCGACGCGCAGGGCGGCATCAACGGCCGCAAGATCGTCGGTGACTACTACGACGCCGCCGTCACCAACGTCGGCAGCGTGATGACCCAGGCCTGCAAGACCGACTTCATGCTGGTGGGCGAGGGCTTCGCCCTCGACGGCCTGGCGGAACAGACCCGCCTCAGCTGCAACCTGGTCGCCGTGCCCGGCTTCAGCGTCTCCCCCGTGTTCGCCAATGCCTACGAGATGTACCAGGCGTCGCCGAACCCGACTAACTACAGCCCGGCGGCGCTCGCCTACCAGGGCGAAAAGCTCTTCGGCAAGAAGACCCAGCACGCGGCCGTGTACGACTCGACCCTCTCCACCCAGCAACAGTCGACCGCCAAGGCGGTGCAGGCCTACACCACGGCGGGCTGGAAGTTCATCAACTGCCCGTTCCTGGTCAATTACAACGGCGAGGCCAACTACACGCCGTTCGCCCAGAAGCTGCAGAGTTGTGGGGCCCAGGTCGTCTTCGACGACGCCACCCCGGGGCCCGTCATCTACGGCGTCCTCGAGTCGGACAACCAGATCGGCTACGACCCGATCTGGTTGATGGACGCCGCCATGTACACGGAATCGTTCGCGCAGTGGAACACCAGCGGGCTGGGCAACAACGTCTATGTCCATGTGGCCTACGAGCCGCTCGAGGCGGCCAAGGTCGTCCCGGCCGTCGCCCAGTACCTCGCCATCGTGAAGAAGTACGGCGGCCTCACCTCGGCGCTGGGCGAGCAGTCCACGTCCTCCTTCCTCCTCTGGGCCACCGCGGCCAAGGCCTGCGGGTCGGACCTCACCCGCCAGTGCATGATCAACCACCTGGCCAAGGTGACGAACTGGACCGGTGGCGGCCTCAATGCGCCCACGAATCCGTCCAAGAACCTCCCGCCGGCCTGCGGGATCCTCATGAAGCTCGACAACACCAAGTGGGTGCAGGTGTACCCGAAGAAGCTGGGAGCCTTCGACTGCTCACCGAAGTACGTCGTCCCGAACTCGGGATCCGTCATCACCACCCCGCTCAACGCCCAGGGCTACGCGACCGAATACGCGACGTCCTCGGTGCTGAAGCCGCAGGGATGAGCAGTTCGCCCGTCGTTTCGCTCGTACCTATGATCTGAGCGAGGCGACGGGAGTCCGGGCCATGCACCTGTTCCTCGAGTACACCATCCTCGGTCTGGTCACCGGAGCGGTCTACGGTATCGCCGCCTCGGGGCTGGTCCTGACGTACACGACCTCGGGCATCTTCAACTTCGCCCAGGGCGCCATGGCCATGCTGGCCGCGTTCACCTACTGGCAGGTCCGCTACGGCTGGAATTGGCCGGCGCCGTTGGCGCTGTTCACGGTCCTCGCCGTGCTGGCGCCGCTGCTGGGCCTGGTGCTCTACGTCGGCATCATGCGCGGGCTGCGCGATACGTCCGACGTGACCAAGATCGTGGTCACCATCGGCATCATGCTCGGACTGATCGCGCTGGCCCAGTGGATCTGGAATCCAGGAGTTCCCCGGACCGACAACCTGTTCTTCGGCAACGCGGCGAAGTTCAAGTTCCTCGGGGTCTACGTCACCGATCACGAGGCGATCGCCCTCGGATGCGGCGTGCTGATCGCGGTGGGCATCCGCCTGCTGTTCAAGAGCACCCGCACGGGCGTGGCGATGAGGGCCGTGGTGGACAACCCGGCCCTCCTCCAGCTCAACGGCGGACGGCCCCTCCGGCTGGCGGCGATCTCCTGGGCCCTCGGGGCCGCGCTGGCCGCGCTGGCCGGCATTTTGATCACGCCCATCAGCGGCGGCACGCTCGACGTGCATGTGCTGACCCTGCTCGTGCTGGATTCCATCGCGGCGGCCGTGTTCGGGCGGTTGCGCAGCATCTGGGCCACGTTCGGCGGGGCGCTCATCCTCGGCTTGAGCACGACCTACGTCCTGGGCTACTTCCCCGACTCATGGTCCTGGGCGTCGAACTTCCGCATCGCGCTGCCCATGATCATGCTCTTCGTCGTCCTGTTGGTGCTTCCGCAGGACCGCCTGCGGGGCGCCACCCTGCTGCGCACGAGAGAGCGCTTCACCGTGCCCACGCTCCGGTCGGCCGTCACGTGGGGCGTGATTCTCGTGCTCGCCGTCCTGGCCCTGGAGCAGATCATGGGCAGCGCCGACATTTCGACCCTCACCCTCGGCATCACCTACGCCATCATCGCCCTGTCGCTCACCCTGCTCACCGGCTACGCCGGTGAGATCAACCTGGCACCGGTCTCCTTCGGCGCCATCGCCACCATCATCGTGTTCCACCTCGGTCTCTCCGGGACGGGTCTGGACCAACGGATCACGCTCTGGGGGCTCGTGCTCGGGGTGGTGGTGACCGCGTTGGTCGGTGGGCTCATCGCCCTGCCCGCTCTCCGCCTACGCGGCCTCTACCTGGCCCTGGCCACGCTCGCCTTCGGCGTCTTCGTCTCCGACATGATCCTCAACGACATTGCGCCGCACGTGCTCCCGATCTTCCATCTGAACTATTCGATCTTCCCCAACGGCACCCTCCAGATTCCGGCACCCAAGCTCGGACCCATCGACCTGTCCTCGGCCAAGACATTCCTCACCACCTCGGTGCTCATCTTCGTCCTCATCGGGATCGGGCTCATCGCCCTGCGCCGCAGCAGTTACGGGCGGCGGCTCACCGCCATGAAGGACAGTCCTGCGGCCGCTGCGACCCTCGGCCAGAACCTGGTCAAGCTGAAGTTGTCGGTGTTCATGCTGTCGGCGGCCATCGCCGCCATCGGTGGCGTGTTGCTCTCCGCGGCCTCCATGAGCGTCACCGCCAACACCTACATCATCTTCATCAGCCTGGCCCTCGTGATGTTGACCGTGGTGGGCGGCGTCGGCAGCGTCGCCGGCGCCCTCATGGGTGGGGTCCTGGCCGGGACGGCGTTCAACGCCCTCACCAGTACGTTCACGAACCTCGCCACGGACCACGGCGGTGGAGGCGCCTGGAATTTTCTGGCCAACCTGTCCCTGGTCGCGCCGGCCCTCGTCGGCATCAGCCTGGGCCGCAACCCCAGCGGGGCCGTGCCGCAGATCGTGGCCAGCTACCGGCCGCTGTGGCGGGCGAAGGGGGTGCTGGCCTTCGGGATAGCGGCCGAGGCGGTGGTGTACCTGCTCGTGTTGACCAAGGTCATGGGCAACTGGTGGTTCGTGTTGGGCACGGCGGCCATCGCCCTCGCGGTGCCGGGAATCGGCCGGCTCGTGCGACCCGACGCGTTCCGGGTCACCACCGTCCCCGACCAGACACCCGAGCGGCCCGCGACGGTGACGCCGAGAACGGTCGGCGGTGTGCCCGCGGTCGAAGGAGTGGCCAATGCCCGCTCTTGAGGTCTCGGGGGTGTGCATGGCCTTCGGCGGGGCCCAGGTGCTGAACGACGTCTCCCTCTCGGTGCCCCTTGGGGGCGTGACCGGGCTCATCGGTCCCAACGGGGCCGGCAAGACCACGCTCTTCAACGTCGTCAGCGGGCTCCTGGAGCCGAAGTCGGGACGGGTCATGATCGAGGGGCGCGACGTGACCAAGGCAGGCCCGTCCGTCCGGGCCCGCCGGGGCCTGTCCCGCACCTACCAGCGACTCGAGCTCTTCACGTCACTCACCGTGCGGGACAACATCCGGGTCGCCGGTGAGATTCGCAACACGTGGGGACGCCGCGGCCGGATCGACGTCGACGCCGAAACGGAGCGGACGCTGGAGCTGGTGGGACTGGGCGACGTGGCGGACCGCGAGGTGAGCGAGCTGCCCACGGCCCGGGCCCGGGTGGTCGAGGTGGCCCGCGCGCTCATGACCCAACCCAGGGTGCTCCTGCTCGACGAGCCCGCCTCCGGTCAGACCGAGCAGGAGACGCTGGCCTTCGGACGGATCCTCCGCCAGCTGGTCGAGGAACGGGGCCTCGCCATCTGCCTGGTCGAGCACGACGTCGGCCTCGTCATGGACACCTGTGAGGTGATCCACGTCCTCGACTACGGCGAGATCATCGCCAGTGGACCGCCCGAACAGGTCAAGAACGACCCCCTCGTGGTGAACGCCTACCTGGGTGCGCCGTGAGCCAACCTGGGCCGACGCCGATCTTCGAGCTGCGCGACATCCGGGCCGGTTACGGGCCCATCGAGGTCGTGCACGGGGTGAGCCTCGAGGTCCCGGCCGGTTCGGTGGTCGCCCTCCTCGGGCCGAACGGCGGCGGCAAGACCACCATCCTGAATGTCTGTGCGGGGACTCTGGCCGCGAACAGTGGCGAGGTGTGCTTCGACGGCGATCGGGTGACCCTTGTCTCGGCCGACGGGCGGGCCCGGCGGGGCATCTGCACGGTCCCCGAAGGACGCGGGATCTTTCCCAACCTCAGCGTCCGGGAGAACCTGCTGATGGCCACCCAGGTCGGCGTGCCCATGGACCGGATCGAGGAAGTGGCGATCGCCCAGTTCCCCAAGCTCGGCCCCAAGCGCAAGCAGCTGGCCGGCACGCTGTCGGGTGGGGAGCAGCAGATGCTGGCCCTGGCCCGGGCGTTCGCCACGGATCCGAGGATCCTCCTGCTCGACGAGCTGTCGCTGGGCCTGGCCCCGATGGTCGTCGCCGAGCTCTACGAGAAGGTCCGTGAGCTGGCATCGGGAGGCCTGTCGATCCTCCTGGTGGAGCAATTCGCCCGCACCGCGTTGCCCATCGCCGACGCCGCGGCGGTGGTGCTGCAGGGCGTGATCGCCCACCGAGGCTCCCCGGCGGAGATGGAGGAGGCCCTCTCCGCCAGCTACCTCGGGGGGTAATCCGGTCTCGCGGCCGGACGCGCTCGTTCGGGCTCCTCCGGAGCCAGAGGGCAGAGGGCATTGACAGCCTGGCCGGTGCCTGGGATCGTCCCCCTGTTGCAAAGGGGGCGCGATGCTCGAAGTCGTCGGCGCCGGGGTGGGCCGCACCGGCACGCACTCGCTCAAGGTGGCGCTGGAGCGGCTGCTGGGCGGGAAGTGCCATCACATGGTCGAAGTGTTCTCCCACCCCGACGAGGTGCCGGTCTGGATCGACGCGGTGGATGGCCGGCCGGTCGACTGGGACGCGCTCATGGCGGACTACGTGGCCCAGGTGGACTGGCCCGGCGCCAGCTTCTGGCCCGAGTTGACCAAGGCCAACCCGGACGCCTTGGTGATCCTGTCGGTGCGCGACCCTGACCCCTGGTTCACCAGTTGCTCCAACACCATCTTCGGGGGCATGAGAGCCATGGTCGAGCTGGGCGATCCTTGGATGACCGCCATGCACCGCCTCATGGGCGAGCGCTTCTCCGATCGCGTCGACGACCGCGACGCCATGATCGCCGCGTACGAGCGGCACAACGACGCCGTGCGCGCCGGCGTGCCGGACGACCGCCTCCTCGAGTGGACCGCGGCCGACGGCTGGAGACCCATCTGCGAGCGGCTGGGCCGCGCCGTGCCCGACCAGCCCTTCCCGTGCGTCAACACCACGAAGGAGTTCCGGGCCAGCCTGGGGATGCCGCCCCTGGAGGGGTAGCGTCACTCGAGGACGCAGTTGTTCGAATGCCGTCCCCGCATGAGGCCCGCGGCCGCGACGCCACGTAGTCTCGCCCTGCCGTGAGCCCGCCCACCCTTCTCCACCAGGCCACCGACGTGACGCCGGAGTGGGTCACCGACGCTCTCTCCGGGTCCGGCGCGCTGGCCCAAGGGGCGCGGGTGGTGTCACTCGAGCGCACCTCCATCGGAACGGGCCAGATGGGCGACACCACGCGTTTCACCCTCACCTACGACCGTCCGGGTGCCGGCCCGCCCACAGTGGTCGGCAAGTTCGCCTCGGCCGACGACCAGAGCCGGGCCACCGGTCTGGCGCTGCGAGCCTACGAAATCGAGATCCGCTTCTATCGAGAGGTGGCCGCCCGCATCGAGGCCCGGGTGCCGGCCGCCTACGTGGCCGAGGTGGAAGCGGAAACCGGGTGGTTCACCCTGCTCCTCGAGGACGTGGTGGGCGGGGTACAGGGGGACCAGATCGGCGGGTGCAGCCCCGACGCGGCGGCGGCCGTCCTGGAGGAGATGGCCGGACTCCACGCGCCGTGCTGGGAGTCGCCCGAGCTGGCCGGCCTGGAATGGCTCAACCGCAACAGCGACGACGCCGACGGGTTCCTGGCCATGATGGTGTCGTCGCTCGCGCCGGGCTTCCTCGAGCGGTATGCGGACTCCATGGCGCCCGAGCACCGGGAAGTGTGCCGCGTCTTCGCCGAACACGTGCCGGCGTACGTTGGACTACGCACCGGCCCACGCACCGCCATTCACGGGGACTTCCGCCTCGACAACCTGCTCTTCCAGCCCGGTGACCCGCGGCCGGTGGTCGTCGACTGGCAGACAGCGGTCTGGGGGGCCGCCGCGGTCGACGTGGCCTACTTCGTCGGCGGGAGCCTCACCGTCGAGGACCGGCGGGCGCACGAGGAGAGCCTGCTGGCCCGGTACCACGAGGCCCTGTGCCGCCGGGGCGTGCTCGACCTCTCCTTCGACCAGCTGCGCGCCGACGTGCGCCGCGAGACCTTCGCAGGCGTGCTGATGGCCATCGTCGCCTCCATGATCGTGCAGCGCACCGAGCGGGGCGACCTGATGTTCCTCACGACCTGCTCGCGCCACGCCCAGCACGCACTGGACACGGACGCGCCGGCTCTCCTGCTCGCCGGCTGATGACCGAGCTCCTGGTGCTGTGCACCGGCAACGCGGCGCGCTCGGTCATGGCCGGCTTCATGCTCGAGCACCTGCGCGAGGGCCGCCCGGGCGAGCCGTTGCACATCGTCACCGCGGGTACGCACACCATCGACGGCCAGCCCATGGGCATGCGGACCCGCACCGCGCTCTCCCGCATTCCCGAACTGGCCCACGACGAGTTCCGCCGCCATCGCAGCCACCAGGTGCACGAGGCCGATCTGGCACGCGCCGAGCTGGTGGTCGTGATGGAGGCCGACCACGTGCGCTTCGTGCGCCGCCAGTTCCCCGCCTTCGCCGCCAAGACGGCCACCATCAGGCGCCTGTGCGGGGTCTTGCCCCCGGCTCCGCCCACGCTCCCCGAACGGGTGGCCGCACTGGGCCTGGCCGGCCTCGAGGTGTCCGACGAAGAGGACGTCCTCGACCCGGCGGGGGCGGACGCCGACGTCTACGCCGCCTGCGTGGACGAGCTGTGGGGGCTGTGCCGGGAGCTGATCACGCGCCTCTGAGCGACGACGCGGGTGCCGCCGGTCAGTCGGCGTGCACCGAGCGCAGGCCGGCCCAGGCCAGGTCGGCCATGCGGCGGGCCAGGCGCTGCGCCTCTTCGTCCGCCGCGGCGTCGGAGTCGAGGCGCTGGGTCATGAAGCGCCGGCTGGCACCCTCGGCCATGCCGACGATGCCGTAGGCCAGAAGGCGCCGGTGGTCGGGGTCGAGTCCGGCGTCGATGAGCGGGTCGATGGCCTCGGCGATGGCGTCCTCGACGGCGCGCAGCGCCCGGCCGAGCTCCTGGTCGTCGGCGTGGTCCCGGCCGTAGAGGAGGCGGAACTCGAGCTCGTGGCTGACCACCAGGCGGAAGTAGGCGGCGAAGCCCATCTCGACCTGTTGGCGCGGCCCGTCGGCCCGCAGGACGGCACGCCCGATGGCCTCGAGCAGGTTGTGGGCGATGGAGTCCACCAGCTCCAGGTAGAGGGCACGCTTGGACGAGAAGTGCTGGTAGAGCAGGGGCTTGGTCACGCCCGCCGCCTCGGCGATGTCATCCATGGTCGTGGCCCGGTATCCCCTTTGGGCGAACAGCTCCATGGCCACGGCGAACAGTTGCTGACGGCGCTGCTCGGCCGTGAGCCGCCGGGCCGTGGCCTGTATCGCTCCTGCCATGGCGTTCACGTTACCGAACGGTCATCGGGGGGTCGGTGACCAGCGTTCCCCGGATCAGAGGCCGGGGATGCGCTCGAGCACCCGGGCCAGGCGCCCCGGCAGATCGGCCCGGTTGAAGTGCTCGGCCGCCACGGCGTGGTTGTGCTCGAGGAGGGCGCGGTCGGGCGACGAGAGGAAGGCGCCCAGGGGCGCCGGGTCCGCCGCGTCGAACCAGCGGAAGCCGAACGCGGCCAGCTCGGCGGCCACGGGATAGGGGCCGACGGCGAGTGGCCGCCGGTACGTGGCCGACTCGACCGACGGGTTGCCGAAGCCCTCCCAGGTGGAGGGCAGCAGCACGGCGTCGCATGCCGCGTAGGCGTCGGCGATGCTGCCGCCGGCCCCGGTCTCCCCGAGCACGACCGGGCAGCGGGCGCGGGCCAGCAGCCGCTCCAGCTCGGGCCCGTACCCATCTTCGGCCGGCCCGAGCAGCCAGTAGGTGCCGCCAATCGCCTCGGCGAGTGCCAGTGCTCCTTCGACGTTCTTGCGCGGTAGCGCCCGCGTGGGCTGGAGGAGCAGCGCCGTCGCGCCCCCGACGCCGAGCCCGTCCCGCGTGCCGCTGCGGTCGCCGAGAGGCGGGTCGGGGTCGAAGGTGTTGTAGACGGTCGTGGCCGCGATGCCGCGCGCGGCCAGGTCGCGACGGCTGAGCTCGTTGATGGTCACATGGGCCCACGACCGGTCGTCGGGCGGCGGTTGATGGTGAGCCAGGTGCGGTCGCTGCCACGGCAGGTCGTGATGGTGCATGAGCGCGGGCCGACCGGCGCACACTGCCGCGACGACCCCGGCCGCGCCGGGGTTGAGGGGCAGCGAGCACAGGTTCTCGACGACCACCAGGTCGCCCGGCGCCAGGGCCGCCTCGACCTCGGGCCGGGTCGGGGGGTCGCGCGCCTCGATGGCCAGGCCGGGCAGCACGGTGTCCACCGGCCCGGCGCCGGCGATCGTGCGCACGTCCCACCCCAGGCGGCCCAGCGCAGCGGCCCACTTGGCCCCCTCGACACTGACCCCGTCCCCTCCCCCCAGGCGGAACGAGATCATGCAGGCCGTCGGCACGGGCGCACTGTACGTGCGTGCCTGCGGCCGTCGTGCAGCCCCCTGTCGGGTAGCGTTGCCAGCCATGGCAAAGCGGGCATTGATCACCGGGGTGACCGGTCAGGACGGGTCGTACCTGGCCGAGTTCCTCTTGTCGCAGGGCTACACCGTCATCGGCATGGTGCGGCGCTCGAGCACGGTGAACTTCGAGCGCATCGCCCACATTCAGGACCAGCTGGAGCTCGTGGCCGGCGACCTGCTCGACGAGGTGTCGCTGATCAACATGCTGCGCGACCACCGGCCGAACGAGGTCTACAACCTGGCCGCCCAGTCCTTCGTCCAGACCAGCTGGAACCAGCCGGTCCTCACCGGCGAGACGACAGCCATGGGCGTCACCCGCCTCCTCGACGCGATCCGCCTCGTCGACCCCGACATCCGCTTCTACCAGGCCAGTTCCTCCGAGATGTTCGGCAAGGTGCTGGAGGTCCCCCAGAGGGAGTCGACGCCTTTCTACCCGCGCAGCCCCTACGGCGTGGCCAAGGTCTACGGGCATTGGATCACGGTGAACTACCGGGAGAGCTACGACCTCCACGCCACCTCGGGGATCCTGTTCAACCACGAGTCGCCCCGGCGTGGCCTCGAGTTCGTGACGCGCAAGGTGACGCACGGCGTCGCCCGCATCGCCCACAAGCTCGACGACAAGCTCTTGCTGGGCAACCTCGACGCGCAGCGCGACTGGGGCTACGCGGCCGACTACGTGCGCGCCATGTGGCTCATGCTGCAGCAGGATGGGCCCGGCGACTACGTGGTGTCGACGGGCGAGACCCACGAGGTGCGCGAGCTGTGCCGCCTGGCCTTCGAAGCGGTGGGCCTGGATTGGCAGGAGCACGTCGTCATCGACGAGCGCTTCCTGCGCCCGGCCGAGGTCGACCTGCTGGTCGGCGACCCGGCCAAGGCGCACTCCGTGCTGGGCTGGAAGCCCGACGTGGACTTCGCGGACCTGGTCACCATGATGGTGGAGGCCGACATGGACCTGATCCGCAAGAGCCTCAGGTAATCGGGGGCCGCGGTCCTCACACCTGCCGTACCCGCCGCGATCTCGGCCGATCCGGCCGGCGTGCTCGTCGCCTTCGGCGCCGGGATCCTCTCGTTCGTCTCGCCGTGCGTCCTGCCGCTGGTGCCGGGCTACGTCTCCATGGTCTCGGGGCTCTCGGCCGCCGAGCTGTCGGCGGGCGGCCAGGGGGCGACGCCCTCGGCCGTCCGCGGGCCGGTGCTCAAGGGCATCGGCCTGTTCGTGGCCGGCTTCACGGTGGTGTTCGTCGCGCTCGGCGCTACCGCCTCGACGATCGGCCAGGTCCTGAAGAACAACCGGATCGAACTGCTGTACGTCAGTGGGGCCGTCATCGTCTTCCTCGGCGTGGTCATGATCCTCAGCGCGCTGCCGTCGCGCGTGTGGGCGCACGCCGGCACCGGCACGCTGGGCGTGGTGTCCCGTCTGACCGGCGAGCATCGCTTCGACGTGCGCCCGTCGAAGCTCGGCGCCTGGGCGGCGCCGCTCATGGGGATGGCGTTCGCCTTTGCCTGGACCCCGTGCATCGGGCCGGTGCTCGGCGTCGTCCTCGGATTGGCCAGCCGCACCGGGACCTTGGTCGGCGGCGTGGTGTTGCTGTTCGCCTATTCGCTGGGGCTGGCCGTACCCTTCGTGCTGGTCGGCCTGGTCTTCGGCCGGCTGACCGGCTGGCTGGCGCAGGCCCGGCACTGGCTGTGGGCCGTGGAGTTCGTCGCCGGGCTGCTCCTCATCGGCTTCGGCATCCTCCTCCTCACCGACAACGTGGGCTGGGTTTCGAACCACATCTCGAACCTGCTCGACGACGTGGGGCTGGGACGGCTCTCGACCAGTTAGGTTCGGACCCCCCGAACCCCTCCCCGGGCGAAAAAAAAACATCGGGAGCCCGGACGTCCGCTCCAGCTTCACCGTTTGTTGAAAAGTCGGCTTCGGGAGCACTTGAGAACATTGGGACGTTCGGCCTGAATTCGGGCCAGGCTCACTCTCGGCCGACCGTCTTCCCTGCTGACGACGGTTTTTGCCGCAAATGTGCCATCGGCCCTCTCAGTTGGGGGCTCAATGCGGGAGCCGACCGCGCCGTTTAGAAGTACATGGCACTCCAGGGTTGCGCCGTCGAAGCTGCGCCCGCCCCCGTGGCTGGGGCCGTCCTCCCGACCGGGGGTGAAGCGACGAAGTGGCGCATCTCCACGCCGGTCCGATGGGCCGTCGCCGTCGCCGCCGGCTGCATTGTCGCCTACTCGATCTGGGTGCTCGCTCGCCCGACGGGCTCGTACTCCCTCCTGGTCGACGGCTGGGGCATCGATGTGCTCGAGCTGGCGCTGTGCGCCCTGTGCATCGCCCGGGTCTTCGAACCGAACTGGCGGGCCAGCACCGCGGTGACCCGGGCCGTCCCCGTCGTTCTCGGCGTGGCCTGCCTCTCGTGGACGGTGGGCGACGTCCTGACCACCATCCAGTCCTTCGGCGGCGCCACACCCCCGGTCCCCTCGGCCTCCGACGTCTTCTACTTCGCGTTCTATCCCGTCGCCTTCGTGTGCTTCGCCATGCTCATCCGGCGCGGCAACGGTGGCGCCTTCTTGGCCACCTCCCTGGACGGGGTGATCGCCGGGTTGGCGGTCGCCGCTCTCTCGGCCGCCCTGGCGGAACGGGCCGGGCACTTCACCCACACCACCGCGCTGGGGGCGGGGACCAGCCTGGCCTATCCCTTGGGGGACGTCCTGCTGTTCGTCTTGGCCATCGGCGGGCTGACCATGTTGCCGCGCGGGTTCAGGCCCTTCTTCGCCGTCGTCTGTGTCGCCTTCGTGGTCGCCGACGTCGGGGATACCTTCAACCTGCTGCAGCCGGGCAGCACGGTCGGCGCCTTCGCCGATGCGCTGGCGTGGCCCATCTCCATCGCGCTGTTCGCGCTGGCGGCCTGGCTCCTGCCGGCAAACGTCAAGACCACCGGTGCCGAGTGGTTCGCCGGCTTCGGGCTGCCCACGTTCGGCGCGGTGATCAGCGTCGGCATCTTCCTGACGGCCAGCTTCGGCCACGTGTCCAAGCCCGCCCTGGTGCTCGCCACCTTCACCATTGTGGTGGCCGGCCTCCGGTTGGCCCGAGCCGTGGGGGAGGCCCACGCGCTGAGGACGGCTCGTTTTCGCTCCCTGATCGACAAGACCTGGGACCTGATCGTCGTGACCGAGGCGGACCTCCGGATCGCCTACATGACACCGTCGGCGCAGCGCGTGTTCGGGCGCCGGCCCACCGAGCTCGAGAACGAGCCCTTCACGCATATCGTCCATCCCGACGACTCCCACGTCGTCCTGGACCATGTGCTCGACCTCAAGGGCGACGCCGAAGAGGCGGCGACGTTCGAGGTCCGCATGCAGCATGCCAGTGGCGAGTGGCGGACCATCGCCTGGACGGCGTCCAACCTCTTGGACGATCCCTCGGTCAACGGCTACGTGCTCAACGGGTTCGACGTGACAGAGGCCCGCCAGGCGTCCGAAGACCTCTTGGCGGCGCGCGATGCCGCGCTCGTCGCGTCGAAGACGAAGTCGGAGTTCGTGTCCATGATGAGCCACGAGATCCGCACTCCCATGAACGGGGTCATCGGGCTCACCGAGCTCCTAATGGAGACCGATCTCGACGACGACCAGCAGGAACTGGCTTCGGGCGTGAAGGTCTCGGCCGACAGGCTCCTGGTCATCATCAACGACATCTTGGACTTCTCCAAAATCGAGGCCGGCAAGCTCGAAATCGAAGAGGTCTCGTTCGACGTCCGGCGTGTGGTCGACGACGTCGGCCGGATTCTGGCAGGAGCCGCCCACGCCAAGGGGATCGAGCTGCTGGTCGACGTCGACCCGGGCGTCCCGTCGGCCCTGCTCGGCGACGAGACCCGGATTCAGCAGGTGCTCCTGAACTTCGGGTCGAATGCCGTGAAGTTCACCGCCGAGGGCGAGGTCGTCATTCGGCTCGGCGTGCTGCACGAGAACACGGCACGCGTGGCATTGCATTTCGAGGTGACCGACACCGGCATCGGCATCGCCGAGGGGGACGAGGAGCGATTGTTCACCGCCTTCGCGCAGGCCGACACGTCGACCACCCGCAGGTTCGGCGGGACCGGGCTGGGCCTCACGATCTGCCGCCAGCTGGTAGAGCTCATGGGGGGGCAGATCGGGTTGGCCAGCACCCCCGGAGCCGGCTCGACCTTCTGGTTCGAGTTGTCGCTGCGCCGCTCCGACGACGCGCCAGCCGGCGAGAAGCCGGACGCCCCCCGCACGCTCTCCGGTCAGCGGGCGCTCGTGGTGGACGACAACGCCACGAACCGGCGCATTCTGCGCCAGCAGCTGACCTCGTGGGGTGTCGAGGCGGTGGAGGCGACCAACGGCCACGAGGCACTTGAGCTCGCCGTCGCCGCCGGCCGCGGCGCGACCGTGTTCGACCTCGCCATCATCGACCTCAACATGCCCGGCATGGACGGGATGGAACTGGCGCAGGCCCTCAAGGCCGACCCGCTGACGCAGGCCACGGTCCTCTTCCTGCTCAGTTCGTCCGGGCAACGGCTCGAAGCGGCCGAGTCCCACCTGCTCGGCTTCGCCGCCAGCATGACCAAGCCGGTGCGCGCCTCGGAACTCTTCGATTGCCTGATCACCAGCCTCCACTCCGGAGACGCGCGCCATCGGGAGGCCGTCTCAACGCCGGCCACACAGAGTGACACGGAGGTCGTAGGGATGATCCTGCTGGTCGAGGACAACCACGTGAACCAAATGGTGGGCTCGAAGGTGCTCCAGAAGCTGGGGTACTCGTTCGCCATCGCCAACAACGGCGTCGAGGCGGTCGACGCGTTCCGTACCGGCCCCGGCACCTACGACGCCGTCCTCATGGACTGCCAGATGCCGGAGATGGACGGCTACCAGGCCACGGTGGCCATCCGTGAGCTCGAGGGGACGGCGCGGCACACGCCCATCATCGCCATGACGGCCGCCGCCATGGAAGGCGACCGGGAGGCCTGCATGGCGGCGGGGATGGACGACTTCATCTCCAAGCCGGTGCGGCTCGAGGCGGTGGCCGAGGTGCTGGCCCGCTGGATCACCACCTGCGGATCCGACCAGGACCCGGGCGCCGAGGCGACCACGGACGCCGCCACGGGCGCCGGCGCGCCTGGGAACGACCCGCTGGATCGCTCCCAGATCGACCTCCTGCTCGACCTCGACGACGGCGAGGGCAGGGCGCTGAGCGAGATCGCCGAGGAGTACATCGCGCACTGCAAGCAGGTGTGGGTCGAGCTCCGGCGCACTCTGAGCGCCGGCGACGTGGCGGCGTTGGAGCGCAGCGCCCACACCCTGAAGGGCGCCAGCGCCAACGTCGGCGCCAGCACGCTGGCCCAGCTGTGCGGCGCCCTCGAGAGTCACGCCCGGATGGAGCAGCTGGACGAGGCGAGCGGCCTCATGGACCAGTGCGACGCCGAGTTCGCCCGGGTGCAGGACGCCCTGGAGGTCCTGACGGCGTCGGCGGGAACCTGACGTGAGGGTGCTCATCGCGGACGACGAGCCGACCAGCCGCCTGCTCCTCACGGCGATGGTCTCCAAGCTCGGCCACGAGTGCCTGGTCGCCGAGGACGGGTTGCAGGCCTGGGAGCTGCTGTCCGGTGGCGGGATCGACGTCCTCCTGACCGACTGGATGATGCCGGGCGTGGACGGGCCCGCCCTGTGCCGCCGCGTCCGGGAAGAGCTCATCGACGACTACATCTACATCGTCCTGACCACCGGGCTCGAAAACCCCGAGCGCGTACTCGAGGGGATGGGCGCGGGGGCCGACGACTACCTGACCAAACCGGTCGACTCCTTCTCGGTCCGGACGCGCCTGGTGGCCGCCGAGCGCGTCACCCGTCTCCACGGCCGGCTGGCCGCCACCCAAGCCGAGCTGGCCAAGGTCAACGTCGAGCTCCTGGAACGCTCGCTGACCGACGAGCTCACGGGCCTGGGCAACCGCCGGCGCATGGAGGAGGACCTGGAGCGGACGCACGCCCGGGCCCTTCGAACCGAGCGCAGCTACGGGATCGCGCTGTTGGACATCGACCACTTCAAGCTCTTCAACGACCACTACGGCCACGTCGCGGGCGACGCTGCGCTGCGGGACGTGGCCGCAGGCATGAACCTGGTGACCCGGGCGGGGGAGTGCGTCTACCGCTACGGCGGGGAGGAGTTCCTGCTCCTGGTGCCGGACTGCGAGAGGGCCAACGTGATCTTCACCGCCAGCGAACGAATTCGCCAGGCCGTGGTGGACCTGGGTATCCCGCACGACGCCCGGCCCTCGGAGCCTCCGTTGGTCTCCTTGAGCGGGGGCGTGTCGACGTGGTCGGCCGGATCGAACGTGACCGCAGCGGACGTGGTCGGACAGGCGGACGAGGCCCTCTACCGGGCCAAGTCGGCCGGCCGCAACCGCATCATGGTGTCGCGGACGGTCGCCCTCGATGCGGTCAGCGGAGCGATGGTGGCGGGGACCTGAGCGGGCGGGGACGTCAACGGCCCCCAGTCGTCTCCGCCCGCTCGGAGAGCACCTCGGCGAGCGTTTTGGCGAACGTGTGCACGTCGCCCGGCCACCGCCCCGACACGTAGGACCCGTCGCGCACCACGAAGGCTGGACGGGAATCGGTCATGGAGTCGCGGGCGCGTCCGCTCGCCTTGCGCCGCCAGTCCGGCGTGCCCTTTTCGACGTCGGCGAAGTCGCCCGGGTCCGCCAGTGCCCGGGTCACCTCGCGTTGGACGCCCATGTACCCCCAGCCCTGACCAGGCTCCTCCACGTAGGTGCGGTAATAGTTCGGGTCCCAGAAGCGGGTCCAGTGGGCCAGGTTCCACGCCTTGGACTCGAGGGCCCACGTGAGCGCGGTCGTCCGCCGCCCGTACAGGACCGAGCGCCCCGTGGCGGGGTCGAGGGCCCGGGCCGCCACCAGCACCCCGTGGCAGATGGCGCCGACGGGCTTGCCCGCCGCGAAGGACTCGACCGCCATGCGGTGCACCTCGGGGCTCTCGAGATAGACCCGCATCCCCCTCGCCCGGTGCCCGCCCGCCAGCACCAGTGCGTCGTAGGCGCTCCGCCGAGCCGCCGCCCAGTGCAGCGGCGACACGAACGCGGCGTCCGTCAGCAGCGCGGCGTAGGCCCGGCGCGCCGCGGCGTCGGCCCGCAGCACGCGGCCTACCAGCACCAGCCGGCGCAGGCCGGGGAGGAAGCCCCACGGGTCGAGCCCCCGGCCGGTCACCATGAGGTCGTCGGCCCGGCCGGGCTGGCCGTTGGGGGTGGCGAACGCCACCCGGTGCCCGGCCCCCGTCAGCACCTGCCAGGTCACCGCCACCTCGGTGGGGTCGAAGTCGCAGGCCGGGATCGGCATCAGCACGGTCGCCATCGCAGCGGTCGACACTAGCGACGGCGCCCGGCCGCCCCGGGGCGGCGGCGACACCGTGGCGTTAGGGTTTCGCCGGAAGCACGTGCTCGACAGAGGAGGTACCGCCATGACCGACATCGACTCCGGCACCGGCACCGACGCCGGCACCTCGCCGATCTTCTCCCTCGAGGACAGCCTCGAGGAGCTCTGGGTCAGGGCCTACCAGGGCGAGGTGCTGGGCGAGGCTCTGTTCGGCGCCATCGCCGACCGGCTCGACGACGCCGAGCACGCCCGCAAGATGCGCGTCCTGGCCACCCTCGAGCGCAAGACCAAGGAGGCCGTCGCGCCCGCCCTCAGGCGCGCCGGCATCTCCACCGACCCCGACCCGGCCATGCTCGAGCTGGCCGACGCGCTGGCCGTCGACGTCACGTGGGGCGCGTTCATGAGCGCGACCGTGGAGATCACCAAGCAGTACATCCCGCTGTACGAGCGCATCGGCGAGCTCGATCCGTCCGAGCACGCCGCCTCCGAGCTCCTCGTCGCCCACGAGGTCGCGTTGCGCGACTTCGCCGACAAGGAGCTGGCCGGCGACACCACGACGTCGCTCCATGCCATCGACGCCCTGGCGCACATGCGCTGAGCCGGAGCGGTCGTGCCGGACTTCGCCGCGTTCGATCGCCGCCACTACGACGTCATCGGCGTGCGCGCCGGCTACGAGGCGTGGGCACCCACCTACGACGACACCGTCGACGACGCCATGGACCTGGCGCTGCTCGACCGCCTCGACTCGGTCGACTGGCGCAACGTCACCCGCGCCGCCGACCTCGGCTGCGGCTCGGGCCGCACCGCCGCCTGGCTGCGCCGCCAGGGCCACTTCCCGATCGACGGCGTCGACGTCACCGCCGCCATGCTCGACCTGGCCCGCCGCCGCGGCCTGCACGACGGCCTCGTCGAGGCCGATGTGCGCGACACCGGGCTGCCGTCCGACGCCTACGACCTCGTCGTCTGCGTCCTGGTCGACGAGCACCTGCCCGAGCTCGGCCCGCTCTACGCCGAAGCCCGCCGCCTGCTCGCCCCCGACCGTGCCGCCGCGTTCGTGCTCGTCGGCGTCCACCCGTTCTTCCTCATGGCCGTGGGCATGCCGACCCACTTCGACGGCCCCGCCGGCCGGCCGGTCGCCATCGAGACCCACATCCACCTCCCCGGCGAGCACGTGGCCGCCGCCCGCGCCGCCGGCCTCGACCGCGGCCGAGCTGCACGAGGGCCATGTCGGCGACCGCCTCATTGCGCTGAAGCCCAGCTGGGAGGCCTACCGGTTCTGGCCGTTCAGCTACGCCTGGGTCTGGTCGCCCACCTGATCAACGGACTCGTCGCGGGCCGGCCCCGCTTGGAACCCCGGGACCCACCCCCCCTACCATGGTGGGGAAGGTCATGGCCCCTGTCGTCCAATTCCGTACCGCGGTCGCTCTCGCCGGCCGCTTCCCCGCCCTCGCCGGCGTCGATCTCACCCTCGAGCAGGGTGAGGTGGTGGTCGTCGTGGGCGCCAACGGGGCCGGCAAGACCAGCTTGCTGCGGGCTTGCGCGGGCCTCCTGCCCGTCACCTCGGGCCAGGCGATCGTCCTCGGGGTCGACCTCACCACGGACCACACGGCCGTCCGGCGTTACGTCGGCCTACTGGGCCATGCCGCCCCTCTCTACGACGAGCTCAGTGCGGCGGAAAACGTCCGGTTCGCCGTGCGTGCCCTCGGCCTGCCGGCCGAGCGGGGCGAGGACGCGCTCCAGCGCGTCGGCCTGACCGGCCGGCTGCGCACCACCCCGGTGGGCCGGCTCTCGGCCGGGCAACGCCGCCGGGCCGCGCTGGCCGCGCTGCTCGCCCGGCGGCCCGCGCTCTGGCTGCTCGACGAGCCGCATGCCGGCCTCGATGCCGCGTCACGCGTCCTCCTCGGCCGGCTCATCGGCGAGGCGGTGACCGATGGGGCGTCGGTGCTGCTGTCGTCTCACGAGCCTCAGCTCTCCGTTCCGCTGGCCGACCGCGTGCTCACCATGGGCGGCGGCCGCGTCACCGGTGAGGAGAAGGGCGGGCGCCGCGCCACGCTCACCGCGGTGCCGACGGGCGACGCGGAGCGGCGCGGCGCCATGGGGGCGACGCATGTGGCATGACGCCGTGCTCGTGGCCGGCAAGGACCTGCGCATCGAGGCGCGCTCGCGCGTGGCGCTGTGGCAGGTCGTCCCCTTCGCCGTGCTGGTCCTGGTGCTCCTGGCCTTTGCCATCGGGCCCGACCAGACCGCGCTCAAGCACGCCGCGCCCGGCATCTTCTGGGTGGCGCTGCTCTTCTCGACCGTCTTGGCCATTCAGCGCAGCGTGGCCGTCGAGTCCGGCGAGGGGACGCGCGACGGCCTCCGGCTCTCGGGTATCGACCCGGCCGGGGTGTTCCTGGGCAAGGCGGCTGCGGTGGGGCTGCAGCTGCTGGCCCTCCAGCTCGTCCTGTGGGCCGGTGTGACGTTCCTCTTCGACGTGCGCGTGCAGGTCGTCTGGCTCGCCGTGACGGCCTGCCTCCTGGCCACGGTCGGGTTGGCCTGCGCCGGGGTGCTCTACGGCGCCCTCTCCGCCGGCCTGCGCGTGCGCGACACCCTGCTGCCGCTGCTGGTGCTGCCCGTGCTGGCGCCGGTCCTCCTGGCCGGCTCCAAGGTCTGGCAGGCCGCGCTGAGCGGCAGCGTCTCGTCCGGCACGCAGTGGCTCAAGATCCTGGTGCCCTTCGCCGTGATCTACCTCGTGGTGGGCATCGTGCTCTATGGCCCGCTGCAGGAGGCGGCGTGAGCGCCGTCCCCACCGGCACCTGGCGCCCGCGCTGGCTCACCGTCGTCGGCGTGCTGGCCGTCGTCACCACCGCGCTCACCGTCTGGCTCGGGCTGTGGGTGACCCCGCCGGACGTCGTGCAGGGCAATCTGGCCCGGCTGCTCTACGTGCACCCGGCCGTGGCCACGGTGGCGCTCTACTGGGCCGGCGGCGTGGCCTGCGCCGGCAGCCTCCTGTACTTGTGGCCGCGCACGCGCTCGTTCTTCTGGGACCGCCTCGCCGCGTCGGCCGTCGAGGTGGGCGCCGTCTTCTCCGCCCTCACCTTGGTCACGGGGTCGCTCTGGGGCCGCCCGGTCTGGGGCGTGTGGTGGACGTGGGACGCCCGGCTCACGTCGACCGCGCTGCTGCTGTTGCTCGAGATCGGCTACCTGGCGCTGCGGCGGGTGCCGGCCGACCCGCACATCCGCGCCCGGCGTTGTGCCGTGGCCGCGCTGCTCGTCGCGATCGACGTGCCGATCGTGCACTTCTCCGTCGACTGGTGGAACACGCTGCACCAGGGCGGGACGATTCTGGACCCGGGCTTCGAGCTGCACGTGCACGGCTCCATGCTCTGGACCATGCTCCTCAGCTTCGTCGCCTTCTCGCTGATCTTCGTGTGGCTGCTGGCCGTGCGCTACCGGGTGGAGGCGCTCGAGGACGCGGTAGGGGACCAGGAGCTCGAGGTGTCGCTGGCCGAGCGCTGGAGCGAGGACACCGAGCTGGTCGGGGCCGGCAGCGGCACCGGCGGGTCGGACCCGGGAGGGACCACGCCATGAGCTACGTCGACGCCGGGTACGCCGCCGCGCTCGGGGGCCTCTTCCTCTATGCCGTCACCCTGGTGGTGCGCCGCCGCCGGTGGGAGCGCGCGCTAGAGATGTCGGAGGTGCCGATCGTCGAGGCTGACGGTGCCGCGGCGCACGGCGAGCGGTCGTGACGGACGTCACCACCGAGCCCAGCCCACCCCCCACCCCGCCGACGTCCGAGGTTGACCAGGGGCCGGCCAGGCCCGCCCCGAAGAGGCGCAAGACGAGCCGGCGCGTCCTGGTCGTCTTCGGGCTGCTCGCCGTCGCCTTCGTCTTCCTCCTCGTCGAGGGGCTGGGGAGCTCCCTCAATTACTTCGACACGGTGGACCAGGCCCTGGCTCACCGGCACAGCCTGGGCACCCAGACGTTCCGGCTCGAGGGGACGGTCGAGCCCGGCACCATCCACGCCACCGCCACCGGGACCGACTTCATCATCTGCCAGGGGCCGAAGTACGTGAAGGTGGCCAACACGGGCAGCCCGCCCCAGCTCTTCGCGGCCCGCATCCCCGTGGTCGTGGTCGGGCACTTCGCGTCGGACACCTCGACCGCCTTCGAGTCCGACACCATCATGGTCAAGCACTCCTCGACCTACACGGCGGAGTACCCCAATCGGGTCAAGGTCAAGGCCACCGGCACCGTCTGCTGATGCTCGACGCGCATCTGGGGACGATCGGCATTTGGCTCGCCCTGGTGGCGAGCATCGCCGGCGCGGTGGTGATCGCCTACGGGCTGTTCGCCGGGCGCCATGCGGGCGCTCTCGCCGCGGCCGAACCGGCGAGTGGTCGCGTTCCCAGTGACGGCAGGCTGCTGGCGCCCGTGTTGTTGGCCGGTGCGGTCCTGGCCACGGTGGCCATGGAGCACGCGCTGATCACGCACGACTTCACCCTCGTCTTCGTGGCCGAGAACAACAGCAAGGTCACGCCGATGCTCTACTCCATCACCGGCATGTGGTCCGCGCTGGCCGGGTCGATCCTGCTGTGGGGACTCGTGCTGGCCGTGGTGTCCAGCCTCTTCGTCTGGCGCTACCGCCGGCTGGGCGGCGATCCGGTCATCCGCTGGGCCACGCTCGTCCTCTACGTGGTTTCGGCCTATTTCTTCGCGCTCATGGCGGGGCCGGCCAACCCCTTCGCCACCGCCCCGGGCGTCACCCAGGGCCTCGGTCCGAACTCCCTCCTGCAGAACAACCCGCTGGTGGCCATCCACCCGCCCCTGCTCTACATCGGGTTCGTCACCTTCACGGTGCCCTTCGCCTTCGCCGTCGGCATGCTCGCCACGGGGCGGGTCGGCGACCGCTGGCAGATCGAGTGCCGGCGCTGGACGCTGGTGGCCTTCACCTTCCTCTCCGTCGGCATCGTGCTGGGCGCCTGGTGGTCGTACCAGGTGCTCGGCTGGGGGGGCTTCTGGGGCTGGGACCCGGTGGAGAACGCTGCGCTGCTCCCATGGCTCTGCGGCACGGCCTACCTGCACTCGGTGCTCGTCCAGGAACGGCGCGGCCTCATGCGCGTCTGGAACCTGTCGCTGTCCATCGCCACCTTCGCGCTGACCATCCTCGGCACGTTCCTGACCCGCTCGGGCGTCATCACGTCGGTGCACGCCTTCTCGGAGTCCTCGTTGGGGCCGCTGCTCATCGGCTTCTTCTTCGTCGTGGTCATCGTCGGCTTCGGTCTGATCGCCTGGCGCGGCGACCGGCTGCGCTCGCCGGGGGGCATCGACGCGCCACTCGGGCGCGAGGGCGCGTTCCTGCTCAACAACGTGCTCTTCGTCGGCTTCGCGTTCGTGGTGTTGCTCGGCACCCTCTACCCCCTGCTCTACGAAGCGGTCACCCAGCAGCAGGTGACCGTCGGCGCGCCTTTCTTCAACACGGTCGCCGTACCGGCCGGCCTGACGTTGCTGTTCCTCATGGCGGTGGCACCCGTCCTCAGCTGGCGCAAGATGAGCGGCACCGTGCTCTGGCATCGCCTGGCCATTCCGGTGTGGATCGGCGTGGGCACGGTCGTGGTCTGCGTGGCCTACGGCCTGCGCGGCACCGCCACGCTGATCGGCTTCGGCCTCGGGGCCATGGCGGCCGCCACGGCGGCGCGGGCGCTCGTTCTGTCGGTGCACGCCGCCCACCTGCGCCACGTGGGGTGGTGGCGCGGGTTGGTCGGGCGGGCCAACGGCGGCATGATCGTGCACCTGGGCGTCGTGCTGCTGGCGGTCGGGGTCATTGCCGCGACTTCGTACCGCCACCAGGCCGAGCTGGCACTGCACAAGGGCGCCGTCGTCACCTACGACGGGCACCGCTTCGAGTTCGTCGGGTTGCGCACGGTGACGTCGCCGTCGCGCACGGCGCAAGAGGCGCTGGTCAAGGTGGACGGGGCCGTGTTCGCTCCGGCGACGACCAGCTTCGGGAGCGCGCTCTCAGTCGTCGGCACACCGGCCATCGACTCCGGTCTCTTCGGCGACGTCTACCTCACCTTCGACGCGGTCGGCGGCCTGGGGGCCACGTCGGGCAACCAGGCCATCAACAACCTGCCGTCGGGTTCGGTGGCCATCGGCGTGGTGATCGAGCCGCTGGTGGTCTGGTTGTGGGCCGGAGGCCTCCTGATCGGTGTCGGCGGCCTCCTGGCCCTGGTGCCGGGCTCGCGCCGGCGCGCCACCGACCCGACCTCGGCCTCCGCCGCCATGGTGACCGATGCCGAGCCGCACGAGCGGGCCGAGGAGGACGGCACCTCCGCCCCCGAGGCCCAGCCGGATCCCCAGCCCGAGCCCGTGGGCGCCCTGGCCGTCGGGAGCGCGGAGCCGTCATGACGGGCCGTCGTCGCGGCCACCTCACACGCTGGGTGGCCGGGGCCGTGCTCCTTGCCCTCGTCGTCCTCGGCATCGTCCTGGCCACCCGCACGCCCCAGCAGGCCACGCAGGTCTCGAGCCCGCTGCTCGGGCGCGTGGCGCCGCCGATCACGGGGACCGAATTCAGCACGGGCGCCCCGGTCTCCCTGTCGTCGCTGCGCGGCCACTACGTCGTCGTGAACTTCTTCGCCAGCTGGTGCACCCCGTGCCGGCAGGAGGCGCCCGACCTGTCGCGCTTCTACTACCAGCAGTCCCACTCGGCCGGCGGCGCCGACATGATCAGTGTCGTCTTCCACGACACGAACTCGACCGCCAGCGCGTTCCTCCAACAGAACGGAGACCTGTGGCCGGCGGTGGGTGACCCGGGCGGCGTCATCGCCGACCACTACGGGGTCACCGCGCCGCCGACGACCTTTGTCATCGACCCATCGGGCCGTGTGGCGACGGTGCTCATCGGACCGGCCACCGAGGAGAACCTCGACACGTCGCTGCATTCGGCACGTCTCAGCGCGGCGAGGTCCTCGCATGGCTGAGCGCGCCGGCGGTCTTCCGTTGTGGGTGAAGGTCGCCCTGCCCCTGGTCGTCCTCGGGGTGGCTCTCGTCATCGGCAGCGGCGCCCTCGACAGCGCGCCGCAGACGACGTCGCAGCGTGCGGCCGCGATCGAGGCCGGTGTGCGCTGCCCCTCGTGCACCGACGTGTCCGTGGCCGACTCCGACGCGACCACCGCCATCGCGGTGCGCCACCAGATCCTGAGCATGGTGGCCGCCGGCGCGTCGACCGCGGACATCGAGCAGACCCTCGTGTCCGAGTACGGGCAGTCCATCCTCCTGGTGCCGCCCGACAGCGGTGGCATCCCGGTCCTCTACCTCGTGCCGCTCGTCCTCGGGGTCGGGGCGGTGGCCGGTGTCAGCGTGCTCTTCTGGCGCCGCTCGCGTGCGTTCGAGTCGCTGCGGGCGCCGTCGTGACGGTGGACGGGTCACCCGCGGTCGACGGCCGCGACGTTCCAGCGCGCGACGAGCGCTGGTTCCTGGCCGACGAGCGCGAGTTCCTGCGACGGTCGCTCGAAGACGCGGAACGCGAGCACGACGCTGGGGACCTTTCCGACGAGGACCATGCGCTCCTGGTGGCGCGCGACACGGCCCGGCTGGCCGAGGTCGAGGCGGACCTGGCCACCCTCGAGCCGGAGCGCGAGTCCGAACGGGTCGAGGCCGAGCCGCCCGGCGCGCCCGAACGGCTGCCGCTGCCGCTGTGGCGCAAGGTCGGCCTGGTGGTCGCCTGCCTCCTCATCGTGACGGGCGGGGTCATTCTGGTGACGCACTACGTGCAGGCCCGTCAGCCCGGTCAGGCCTCCTCGGGCAGCGTCACCCTGTCGCAGGCGCAGCTGATTGAGCAGCAGCTCCAGCAGGCGCTCGCTCTCAACAACGAGAGCCAGACCAAGGCGGCGCTGGTGCTCTACGACAAGGTGCTGTCCGAGGACCCGTCCAACCCGGCCGCCCTGGCCTACGCCGGCTACCTGCAGTGGGACGTCGGGTCGGCGGCCTCGGTGCCGAGCCTGGTCAAGATCGGGCGCGCCGAAATAGAGAAGTCGATCGCGGTCTCTCCGAGCTACTACGAGGGGCACCTCTTCTACGGCCTCGTGCTCGAGAACCAGGACCACAACGACGCGGCCGCCGTGGTTCAGTTCGACGACTTCCTGGCCGACGACCCGCCGCCGGACGAGCTGCCGCAGGTCGCCGCCGATGTCGCCCCCGCCTATCAGGGGGTGGGCCAGCCGCTCCCGGCCAAATTCAGCACGACCTCGACGTCGACGTCAGCCCCGTAGCGCCCGCAGGTCGGCCACCACGGCCGGGAAGGCCCGGCCGAACGCGGCGCACTCCTCGTCGGTCGTGTTCCAACCCACGCTGACCCGGAGCGAGTGGCTGGCGTCGGCGCCCATGGCCTCGAGGACCGGTGAGGGTTCGATGCTCTCGGAGGAGCAGGCAGAGCCCGAGTGCGCGGCAACGCCGGCCCGGTCCAACCCGATGAGGACGGGCTCGGCCTCGACGCCGTGGACTCCGAGGCAGACCAGGTGAGGCAGCCGATCTTCGGGCGAGTCCGGCCCCACCACCTCGACACCGTCGACCGCCAGCGCGTCACCCACGAGCAGGTCGATCTGGCGCCGCGCCGCCGGCAGCTCGGCCTCCAGGGCGCCCGCGTGCACGGCGGCCGCGGCGGCGCCGAAGGCCAGCAGCGCCGGCAGGGCCTCGAGCCCGGCCCGGCGGCCGCGCTCCTGCTCACCGCCCACCAGCAGCGGTTCGAACCGGCTGCCGCGCCGAACGACGAGCGCACCTGCACCGGGCACGCCACCCAGCTTGTGCGCACTCAGGCTGACCAGGTCCGCATCGAGCGCCCCCAGGTCCGTCTCGACATGACCGCAGGCGGCCGCGGCGTCGACGTGCACGGCCACGCCGGCGTCGCGACAGAGTCCGACGACGTCGTGCACCGGTTGGAGCGTGCCCACCTCGTGGTTGCCCCACTGGCAGTGCACGAGAGCCGGGCGCGATCGGCCACCCGACGACAACCGGTCGGCCAGCGCCGCCACGTCGAGGGCTCCGGTGCGGTCGACCGGGATCGTCTCGGTGGGCGCGGCGCGTTCCGATGCGTCACGGACGGCCGAGTGCTCGACCCCCGCGTAGAGGACGGGCGCACCTGGGTGGGCCCGGGTGGCGCCCCAGACGGCGGCGTTGATGGCCTCGGTGCCTCCCGACGTGAACACGACCTGGCGGGGGGCAGCGCCGACCAGCTCGGCCACCTGTCGGCGTGCCACCTCGAGCGCGTCGCGCACCGTCCGTCCCTCCTCGTGCAGTCGGCCGGGATCGGCCGCCGGCAGGGAGGCCCACCGCGTCAGGGCGGCAACGGCCTCGGGCCGCGGCGGGGTCGTGCTGGCGTGGTCGAGGTAGGCGCGAGCCACGAGGGCCCGCTCAGGCAGAGGCGGCGCAGGTGTCGTCGCCCCGGGCCCGCGAAGAGAGGATCACCGGGAGTGCCCGCTGGGACTCCGTCCCGCACAACCCCGCCAGCAGGCCCTTGACCATGCCGCGGTCGACGGCGCACAGCACCGGGTTGGTGCTGCTGGCATCACCGAAGGGGCACTGCTCGGCCACCACGGCGGTCGTCTCGCCCCGGTCCTCGGCATGCGCCGCGAACCCGTGCGCGGTCAAGGTCTCGGCCACCACGTGCATCGCCGCTCGCACGGTGCGCTGGCCCTCGCTCGGGGTCATGCGCGAGGCGAGCGAGCGCCCGTACTCCTCGCCGACGTGCGACGCCATCCGCTCCGCCTCCTCGGGGCCCAGCCGGCGCATCGCCTCACCGAGCAGCCGCATGAGGAGATCGTCGCGTCGTTGCGTGAGGCCGATGGTGAGCTCCTCCTCGACGCAGAAGTAGCGCTTGGAAGGCCGGCCGGCGCCCGAGGGGTTGCGGCCCGTCTCGACGCGCAGGTAGCCGCCGCCGACCAGCCGCTGCAGGTGGTGCCGGGCCACGTTGGGGTGCAGCGAGAAGCGGGTGGCCACCTCGTTGACGGTGACGCCGGGCGCGGCCCTGACGTGGAGGAAGATGTCACGCCGGGTGGGGTCCCCGAAGGCCGCCGCCACGGCCGCCACCGCGGCAGTGAACTGCCCGTCGTCGGCGCCGCCGGGCCGCTCAGGCTCGACCGTGACTGGGGCCGTGCTCATGCTGGGTAGTCTACCGAGGGATCCCTGCCACCAGCTGGGGTGACGCGGGACGGCGCGTCTCCCGTCGGTGCGTCGCCGACGGGAGCCCACCTGAGACGAGGCAAGGCATGGCAGCAGACCAATCGCAGCTCGAGGCGGCGTTGCACGCCGTCGTGGAGCCCGAGCTGAACCTGACGCTCGGGGAGCTCGGCCTCCTAAGCGCAGTGCGGCCGCGCCGGCGCCGAACCGCAATAGAAGTGGCGCTGCCGGTCGCCGCCTGGCCCGGCATCGAGCAGCTGGCCGACGACATCCACCGGGCTGCGCTGGGTGTGCCCGGCGTCGAGGCGGTCGACCTGGAGTTCGTGGTCATGAGCGACGACGAGCGCTCAGCGCTCCGCCAGCGCCTGCGGGCCGGCATGCTCGGCGTCGGGGTCGGCGACGACGACGCCGGGGCGGCGGACGACCATGCCGGACACGGGCACGCACCGGCGGCGCCGCTGCCCGCCTTCCTCGGCCCCGACGCCAAGACGCGTGTCATCGGCATCTCGTCGGGCAAGGGTGGCGTGGGCAAGTCGACGGTCACCGTCAACCTCGCCATCGCGCTGGCGCAGGCCGGCTATGCCGTGGGGCTGCTCGACGCCGACGTCTACGGCTTCTCGGTCCCCAAGATGCTCGGGACCGACCACGATCCGGTCGTGCTGGGCGACATCGTCATCCCCACCTCCGCCCACGGCGTGCGCTGCCTGTCCATGGGCTACTTCGTCCCAGACGACCAGCCCGTCATTTGGCGCGGCCCGATGCTGCACAAGGCGATCCAGCAGTTCCTCACCGACGCCTACTGGGGCGAACCCGACTTCGTTCTCGTCGACATGCCCCCCGGCACGGGCGACGTTGCCCTGACGCTGGCCGAGGTCATGCCGCGGGCGGAGATCGTCGTGGTCACGACGCCGCAGGCGGCGGCGCAGCGGGTGGCACAGCGCTCGGCCTTCGCGGCGCGCCGGCTCAAGCTCTCCGTGCGCGGCGTCATCGAGAACATGAGTTGGTTCACCGGCGACGACGGCAGTCGCTACGAGCTCTTCGGGTCCGGGGGTGGGCAGACGCTGGCAGCCGACCTCGGCGTACCGTTGCTCGGACAGGTGCCGTTGGTCAACGCCGTGCGTCTGGGCGGTGACGAGGGCCGCCCGGTCACGGCTGTCGATCCACAGAGCGAGACGGCCCGGTCCTTCACCGCGATCGCCGAGAAGCTGGCCGCGCTGGGCCCCGCTCGCGTCTACCGCCGGGAGCTCACCCTGCGGTAGCTTGCGTGTCCCGAATGGGGCTGAGGCCCCACTTGAGATTTGCCACGTCGCGCGCGTTTGACCTGAAGAGCATCACCTGGTCGCGACCGGACCTCTTCGCCTCGTACATCGCGTTGTCGGCGTCACGGAGCATTGACGCTGCTGACGTGTCGCGATCGGCGGTCACCACCACGCCGATGCTGGCGCTGACGACCAGACGGGCATCGCCCACCTCCACCGGTTCGCTCAGGCCCCGGCGGATGCGTTCGGCCATGTCGATGGCGTCCTCGTTGTGGTCGACCTCGGCGAAGGCGACGAACTCGTCGCCGCCGAAGCGGGCCACCACGTCGACGCCCCGGGTCATGGTACGCAGCCGGTCGGCCATCTCGCGCAACACGATGTCGCCGGCCGTGTGGTCGGCCCGATCGTTGACCAGCTTGAAGCGGTCGAGGTCGATGAACATCACTGAGAGGGCCGAGCGCCTGCGCCCGACGTGCACCATGGCCTCCTCGAGGCGCTCCAAGAACAGGCTGCGGTTCGCCAGGCCGGTGAGCGCGTCGTGCGACGCCTGGAAGGCCACCGCCTCAGCCATTTCGCAGCGTTCGATGGCCAGGCCGAGCATGCCCGCCAGCTCGTCGAGCCGGTGCAGCTCGTCGCTGCCGAAGTACGGCAAATAGGGGCTGATCTTGACGGCCAGCACGTGGGCGCTTCCCAGGTCCGAGCGCACGGTGATGCGGTGCCGGTCGTCCTCGGTACCCGAGACCCCGCCCCAGTCTTCAGCACCGTCGCCGCGGGTCCACGCCGGGAACCGGGCCACCACGGTGCCGTCGCCGGCCAGCAGGGCCGCCTTGGTCGCCCCTACCAGCGCGCAGACGTGCGGCAGGAGGCGTTCGGCTACGTCGCGCGAGTCGCCGGCCGAGACCAGCTCGCCGATGGCCCGCCGGAAGGCGATGTCCTCACGCCGGCTGAGAAAGACCCGCACGAAGGAGGGCAGCACCAGCGCCACGAGGAACAGGATGCCCATGGCCACGCTGATGGCCTGGGTGACCAGGGTGACGCCCGCGCCCTGCAGCCCGAGCGCGGCCACGGCGACCTGCACCTCGAGGCCGGCCACGGCCAAGGCCAGGAGGTGCATGCGGGTGGCCGCCAAGGGCGGTTCGCCGGTCCCCGCCACCGACAGACGCACCACCACGTAGGTGAAGAGGAACCCGAAGGCCAATGCGAAGGCGATCCGGTAGGCCACGAAGTGCGGCGGTGGTGCCAGGCCCGGCAACGGCACGTACTGCAGGGAGAAGGTGAAGGCGATGATGGCCACCGTGACCACAATGGCCAGGGAGCGCACGGGTGCGCTGGGCCGGCGGAACGCCGCGGCGAAGCGGAACAGGCAGTAGGGCATCACCAGTAGCAAGGCGATCAACGACTTGGCCACGGTCTGGTTGAGCACGATGCCGGGGTCGACTTTGAGCGTCAGGGACAGCCCGCCCAAGATGGCGAAGGACAGCGCCACCCAGCCGGCCCCGCGGATCCGGTGACGGACCCACTGCAACGCAGTGAGCACGGCCAGCGCGACGAACTCCACCACGGAGACGTCGGCCAGGATTTGAGTCCAGTGTGTCACTGTGTGGTCCCCTCTTCCGCTGCGTCGCCAAGAGCTGCAGCGGTACCCTCCACCTAGGCTTCAACGACCTAGGACTCCCACGCCACTCTACTTCGTGCGACTACTCCGGAGTGGCCATCTCTCAGCCGGACGAAAGTTTTCTGCCGCCTTTACGTGCCGCGGCGGTCGCCCACCTCGGCCGCCGCGGCGCGAGGCCGATGCGGGCGCACCGTCTGTGGTGGACAACGGTCCGTGTGGACTCTGTTCCCGCCGCGGCACTCCGCTCCCGCCGCGGCACTCCGCGACGACCTCTCGATGTCTCAATTCCGTGACACAGGTGTGCCCCGCAGAACCTGACCCTCACCGCGGCGACCGTGATGACACAAATAGGTCATCACGGGAAACCCGTCGGCGGAGCCTGTTTCAGCTCCGGCGCGGCAGGTCGATGAGGCCAGACCGCGCCGCGCTCACCACCGCGTCGAGCCGGGAATGTGCCCCGAGCTTCGTCATGAGGTTGCGGACGTGATTGCGCGTGGTGTGCACGCTCAATCCGAGCTCGCTCGCCACGGCGGTGGTGGAGTGCCCGGCCGCCAGCAGGCGCAGCACCTCGAGCTCGCGTGCGCTGAGCTCGGCCCGTTCAGGCAGGCGCGGCTCGTCCCGGCGCACCGGTCGGTTCGCCATGCCCAGGGGGAAGGTGGTGGTGCCATTGGAGGCGGCGCGGATGGCCATGATCAGGTCCTCGAGTCCGGCCCGCTCGGTGACGAACCCGCTGCACCCGGCGTCATGCTCCCTGGTCAGAGCCCGGTCGTCCGGGTTGGTGGTGAGCAGGATGACGTTGACGCCGGGCGAGGCAATCCGCAGGCGGCGGGTGCCCTCGAGGCCGTCGCCGTCGCCCAGCCGCAGGTCCATCACGACCACGTCGGGCTTCAGCTCCTCTGCCAAACGGAGGCAGTCGCCGACCGACGTCGCCATCCCGGCCACCTCGAGGCCGGGCTCGCTTCCGATCGCGATGCCGAGGCTGTAAAGACCATCTCGTGGTTATCGCCGATGACCACGCGGGCAGTCCTCACGCCCGTCGCCTCGGTGCCTTGGTGCTTCGGCATCGAAACCTCTTCCCAAACGGACGTTGGCGAGGTTACCGGGTCGCACGTGGGTGCGCCGTCGGGCCCCGGTCGCGGGGCGTCGGTACTGTGGGCCGTTCGAGGCCAGGAGGAGCCATGGGACAGGACTGGGCGAGGCCGGTCGTGCACTGGGAGATCGAGGCGGTCGATCCCGAGCGCCAGCGCGCCTTCTACGCCGACCTCTTCAATTGGAAGATCGGTGAGGGCTTCATCATGGACATCCCGGCCGGTATCGGTGGCCCCGAGCCGGGGCCGGCCGGGCACATCCGCCCAGGCGAGCGCTCGGGCGTGACCCTCTACGTGCAGGTGGCCAACCTGCGGGCGTCACTCGACAAGTCGGTGACCCTCGGCGCCACCATCGTGGCGGAGCCATTCGACGTCCCGGAGGGCCCGACCCTGGCGGGCATCACCGATCCCGAGGGCAATCCGGTGATGCTGGTGCAGGCGTAGCCGGTGTCCATCGTCGACGTCACCACGTTCAGGCTGCGCGCCGGCGTGTCGGACGACGCGTTCCTGGCGCACGACAAGCGGCTGCAGACCGAGCTGGTGCCCAACCAACCGGGCTTCCTGCGGCGCACCACGGCACGCCGCGGCGGCGCCTGGGTGGTGGTGACGTTGTGGGGGAGCGAGGCGCACGCTGCCGCCTTCGAGTCGGCCACGGCCGGCGACGAGCTGTGGGGCACGTTCCGCGATCTGGTCGAGCCGGACAGCCTCCAGTCGACTCGTTACGACACGTTGGACTGACGTGGAACTGGCCGACCTCAAGGTCACCCGTTACGAGGTGCGCGACCGCGTGGCCACGGTGACGCTGCACCGTCCGGAGCGGCTGAACGCGTGGACGGGGCGCATGCACGCCGAGTACCGGGCGTTGCTGGCTCGAGCCAGCGACGATCCCTCGGTCCGGGTCATTGTGGTGACCGGGTCCGGGCGCGGCTTCTGCGCCGGGGCCGACGCGCTGGCCCTGGAGGGCCACGTGGCGCGGGGCGCGTACGACGCCGGGCTCGGCGACGACGTGGCCCGGCCCGGCTACGGCGTCCGGCCCGAGTTCGACGCCGACTTCGCCTACCACTTCGGCATCCCCAAGCCGATCATTGCCGCGGTGAACGGGCCGGCGGCCGGGGTCGGCTTCGTCCTGGCCTGCTATTGCGACCTGCGCTTCGCCGCCCGGGGCGCCAAGCTGACGACGTCGCACGGCCGCCTGGGCCTGCCGGCCGAATACGGCCTGTCGTGGCTCCTCCCGCGTCTTGTCGGCGTCACCCGGGCCGCCGACCTCCTCCTCTCGAGCCGGGTCGTCCTGGCCGAGGAGGCCGAGCAGCTCGGCCTGGTCAATCGCACCGTGGCCCCCGACGAGCTGATGGGGGTCACCTATGACTACGCCCGGCGCCTGGCCACCGAGATCGCGCCATCGTCGCTGGCCGCCACCAAGCTGCAGCTCTACCGCGACCTGCACGGTGACGTGGCGTCGGCGGTCGAAGACGCCGGGGGGCGTATGGTCGCGATGATGCGTGGAGCCGACTTCGCCGAGGGCGTGGCGGCGTTGACCGAGAAGCGGCGGGCGGCCTTCGCCGACCCGGAGGCCTGAGGTCGTCGTGCTGGGTGATGTGTTCGGCCCGGACTTCGCCGTCCTGATGCTGCTCGGCCTGGTGGTGCCGATCTGGGCCATCCTCGACGTGCTGAGCCGGCCGGCGGTGGCGTTCTACGGCGCCGGATCGAACAAGACAGCCTGGGTGGTGGTGCTGGTCGTCGCCCTCTTCCTCGGCCTGGGCCTGCTGTTCGGCGCCTACTACCTGATCGGCGTGCGGCGGAAGGTGCGCGTGCAGGCGGAGCGGCTCTCGCGCTGAGCCTTAGCCGTCGACACCGGCGGGCAGCTTGGCCGGGTCCCACCCGAGGAGCGCCACGGCCTGGCGGAAGGCGAAGCGGTCGGTCATGCCGGCGACATAGGTGACCGCCGCCCGAATGGCCTCCTGGCTGCCGGCGACGGTGTCGGAGCGCAGCGCGGCGGCGCCCTGGTCGGCGACGAGGTGGGGCCGGTCCGAGAAGTGCTCGACGAGCGCCCGGAGCACGCTGACCACGGCCTCGGCCTGCCGCAGTGACGCCTGGCGCAAATAGATGCGCTCGTAGTTGCAGGCGCGGAACGCCGCCAGCGCCTCGGCCCCCTCGTCCTCCATGCCGACCTGGCCGGTGCGCAGGGTGGCCGACACGACGCCGGCGATGAAGGCGCCCAGCTGCCCGCTGCGGCGCTCGCCGCACAGCGAGCGGACGGACGGGGGCAGCTGGTGCGGCGCCACGATGCCGGCCAGCACGGCGTCCTCCCAGTCGTGGCACACGTAGGCGATGCGGTCGGCCCAGCTGACCACCTCACCCTCGGGCGTGGAGGGGGCGGGCCGCGACCAGCTGTGGTTGGCGATGCCGTCAAGCGTCTCCGCGCACAGGTTGAGCGGCGCCAGCGAGACGTGGGCGCCCCAGGGTGCGTGGTCGAAGCCCTCGGGAACGTACGGGCCCAGCGCGTCCTCGCTGGCGTGGCCGCCCGGACCGTGGCCGCAGTCGTGGCCGAGTGCGATGGCCTCGGTCAGGTCCACGTTGAGGCGGCAGGCCCGGGCGATGGCCGCGGCAACCTGTGCCACCTCGAGGGCGTGGGTCAGACGCGTGCGCTGGTGGTCCTCGGGGAACACGAAGACCTGCGTCTTGCCGGCCAGGCGGCGGAAGGCGGTGGCGTGCAGGATGCGGTCGCGGTCGCGCTCGAAGCAGGTGCGCCACGGATCGGGCTCTTCGGACTGCGGCCGGTCGCCGGCGCCCAACGATCGGGTGGCGCCCCGGGCGAGCAGCGTGGCCTCCAGCTCCTCGCGCTCGGCTCGGCCGCAGGGCGGGGCCGGGTCCGCGGCCGGGACGTCCCCCGGCGGCACGATGCGGGCGCGGGAGTCGGCGTGGGCCAGGCGGACAGGCCCCGAGTAGCCCTCCATCGTCGCTGCCCAGCGCATGCTGCGCTCGGTTTCGCCCGGTCGGGGCACCCCGCTCATGTCATGCAGTCTGCCCCGTCGCTGTAACGTCCTGGTGGCCGGAGGCCTGCTCAGGGCCCCGAGAGGAGTGAGACCACGTGGACGTCCGTATCGGCATCACCCAGTCCCCCAAGGAGCTCGAGGTGGAGATGCCCGAAGACGCCGAGCGCGACAAGGTGGTCGCCGAGATCGAGAAGCTGCTCAAGACCGGTGACGGGGTCCTCTGGCTGACGGACCGCAAGGGACGGCGGATCGGCGTCCCGGTGGTGAAGGTGGCCTACGTCGAGGTCGGGGCTCCCACGACGGAGCGGCGCGTCGGGTTCGGCGCGCCCTGACCTGAGGACGTCCGTGACGGTGGGACAGGCACGGAGGCGGTGACGGCGGTACCCGACCTCCTCGACCTGAAGCTGGTGTTCGTCACCGGCAAGGGCGGCGTGGGCAAGACGACGGTGGCGGCGGGTCTGGCCCAGCTGGCGGCCGAGCATGGCAAGCGCGTGCTCGTCTGCGAGGTCGACGCCAAGGGCGACGTCACCTCGCTCTTCGAGTCGCCCCCGACGGACTTCACGCCGCGCGAGGTGGCGCCCGGCATTTGGTCCATGTCGATGGACACCGAGGCCAGTCTGCGCGAGTACCTCAAGCTGCACATGCGCATCCCCGTGGTGGGCCGGATCGGGCCGCTGGCCAAGGCCTTCGACTTCGTAGCCACCGCGGCGCCCGGCGTGCGCGAGATCCTCACCGTGGGCAAGCTCTGCTACGAGGTCCGTGAGCGCCACTACGACCTGGTGGTCGTCGACGCGCCGGCCAGCGGGCACATCGTCGGGCAACTGGCCGCGCCGCAGGCCATCAACGACCTGGTGAAGGTCGGGCTCATCCGCGGCCAGACCGACTGGATGCTCGACATCCTCTCCGACGAGCACGAGACGGGACTCGTGGCGGTGTGCACGCCCGAGGAGATGCCGGTGAACGAGACGCTCGAGCTGGTCACGCGGGTGCGCGAGGAGACGACGGTGCGCGTGTCGGCCGTCGTGGTCAACCGCGTCCTGCCCGAGCTCTTCGGCCAGCGCGAGGAGGAGATCTTCGAGCAGCTCCGCGAGCCGGGGACCGAGGAGTTGTTGTCGGAGCGGGCGGGCGGCTCCGTGGCGCCGGTGCTCGAGGCGGCGCGACTGGCCGTCACCATGCGGCGCACCCGGGCCGCCCACATGCAGCATCTGCAGGCGGGACTGCCGCCCGGGTTGCCGGTGTTGCTGGTGCCGTACCTGTTCGCGCGGAGCTTCGGTGCCCGCACCACCCGCCAGGTGGCCCACGCGCTGGGCGAGGAGCTGGGGCTGTGACGGCGGCCCGGTCGGGCGACGCCAAGACGGTGGCCCAGCTGCTGGCGGCCAAGGACATCGTCATCGCCTGCGGCCCCGGCGGGGTGGGCAAGACGACCACGGCCGCCGCGCTGGCGGCGACCGTCGTGGTGGAGGAGGGCGGGCGGGTCCTGGTGCTCACCGTCGACCCGGCCCGGCGCCTGGCCGACGCGCTGGGGCTCAAGGGGATCGGGAACGACGAGGTCCGCATCACCGACGATGTCTTCGCCGACGCGGCGGCCACGCCCAGGGGCGAGCTCTGGGCGGCCATGCTCGACACCAAGCAGAGCTGGGACGACCTCATCCGCACGCACGCACCCGACGAGGCGACGCGGGAGAAGATTTTGGCCAACCCGCTCTACCAGAACATCTCGGGGCGCTTCGTCCAGTCGCACGACTACATCGCCATGGAGCGGCTCTACGAGATCCACTCGGAGGGCAAGTACGACCTCATCGTGGTCGACACGCCGCCGACGCGCAACGCCCTCGACTTCCTCGACGCGCCGCAGCGGATGGCGGACTTCTTCTCGTCGCGGCTGCTGCGCTGGCTGATCGTGCCCTACCGGTCGCGCCTGGTGAACATCGCGTCGCGCCCCTTCTACCAAGTGGCCGACCGGATCCTCGGGACGCAGTTCCTGGCCGACATCTCGGAGTTCTTCATCCTCTTCCAGTCGATGTACACCGGGTTCGTGGAGCGGGCCGAGGCGGTGACGCGACTGCTGTCGGACCGGCGCACGACGTTCATGGTCGTCTCCACGCTGGAGGCCACGCCGGTGCGCGAGGCCGAGTTCTTCTCGGCCGAGCTGACGGCGCGCCAACTGCACCTGGGCGCCGTCGTGCTCAACAAGGTGCTGCCGGCGTACCTGTCCGACCCCAAGGCGGACAAGCTGGCCATGTCCATGAGGGGCCGGGCGGGGGAGCTGGCGGAGGGCCTGACCGACGACCCCGTGGTGGCGGCCCGGGTGCTGGACGAGGTGGCCGAGAGCTTCTTGAACTTCGGCGTGGTGGCCCGGCGCGAGGCCGAGCAACAGGCCGAGCTGCGGGGCGCGCCCGACGTGTTGGTGACGGTCCCGTTCTTCGACGCCGACATCTACGACATGGCCGGGCTGTTGCGGCTCGGCGCCCAGGTCTGGGACTAGGCAGGGTCCGGAGCAGCCCAGGCGCGCGTACCATGCGTTGCATGGTCCAGCTCATCAACCCCGAAGTCCTGGAGTACGCCGATGCCCACACGACGCCGCCCCCGGGGCACCTCGAGTCGGTCGACGCCTCGACCAAGGAGGACTTCGCCGCCTGGGGGATGATGGTGGGACGCCAGGAGGGCCGGTTCCTCGAGCTGCTCGTGTGGGCGACCCAGGCCACCTCGGTGCTCGAGATCGGCACCTTCACCGGGTACTCGGCCATCGCCATGGCGGCCGGGCTGCCCAAGGACGGCGCCATCATTTCGCTCGAGGTGGACGCGCACCACGCCCAGACCGCCCGGGGCAACATCGCCGCCGCCGGGCTGGAGAGTCACATCAGCGTCATTGAGGGCCCGGCGCTGCGCTCGGTCGAGGACCTGCAGGGCCCCTTCGACCTCGTCTTCATTGACGCCGACAAGGTCACCTACGACGCCTACTTCGAGGCGGTGCTGCCCAAGCTGACGTCACACGGCCTGATCGTGGTGGACAACACGCTGCAGTCGGGCGGCGTGCTGGCGTCGGAGAAGCACCCCCACGAGGGCGCGCTGGCGCTGCGCGCCTTCAACGACAAAATCGTGAACGACCCCCGGGTGGTCTGTGTCATGACGACCATTCGCGACGGCGTGACGCTGATCCGCCGGGCCGGCTAACCGGCGGGCGAGCGGCGTGCTCGACTACCACCTCCACCTCTGGCCGCACACCGAGCGTGCGACGCCACTGCGGATCGAGCAGTTGGCCGACTACTGCGCCCGGGCGCAGGAGGCCGGGGTGACCGAGCTGGCGGTGACCGAGCACCTGTTCCGCTTCCGCCAGGCCGACGCGCTGCTCGGCGGGTTCTGGAACGACGAGCGGGTGCCGCCGGCGCTGGCCGAGTCGATGGCCGAGTACTGGGAGTTCCACGCTACGGCCGACCTCGACGACTACGTACGCTGCGCCCAGGAGGCGAAGGACGCCGGCCTGCCCGTGGTGATCGGCCTCGAGGTCGACTACTACGAGGATCGCATGGACGACGTGGCGGCGCTGCTGTCGGGGTACCCGTTCGACGTGCTGCTGGGCTCGGTGCACTGGGTGGGGGCGTGGCGCTTCGACGACCTGTCCGACCCGGTGTCGATGGCCGAGTGGTCGGCCCGCCGGGTCGACGACTGCTGGGAGGCCTACACCTGGGCCATGGAGGAGCTGGCGGCCTCGCGGTCGTGCGACGTGCTGGCCCACCCGGACCTCATAAAGGTGGCGGGCCATGTCCCCGGCGCACCGGCCGAGTGGTGGGACCGCATCGCCGAGGCCGCCTCGGGGTCGGGCATGGCGGCCGAGGTGTCCTCGGCCGGCTGGCGCAAGCCGGTGGGCGAGCAGTACCCGGCGGTGGGCCTATTGGAGCGTTTCGTGGCCCGCGGCGTGCCGTTGACGACGGCGTCGGACGCCCACCACCTCGACCAGGTGGCCGACCGGGCCGACGACCTGCGTGCCGTGCTGGCGACGGTGGGGGCGGGGGTCCTCCAGGGCTACTCGGCCCGAGTGCCGCGGGCCGTGCCGGTGTCGGGGCCGGCGGAGGTGGGGGCGTAGTGCCGACCCCGGCCGAGCTGGCGCTGAGCCACACCGACCTCAAGCCGGACGAGCTCGGGCACCTGCAGCGGTTGCTCGGCAGCTGGAGCGTGCTGGCCGACCTCTCCTTCTCGGACCTGCTGCTGTTGGTGCCGGTGCGCGCCGGCGGGGTGGACGGCGCGGAACCGGCAGATCAGGACGACGAGGACCCCGAGCTGGTCGTGCTGGGCCAGATGCGGCCGAACAACCGGCCGACGCTGGTGGACCAGGACCTGGTCGGCCAGACCGTCAACGAGTCCCAGTGGACCTTGGTCGCGCGGTGCCTGCACTCGGGCGAGATCGTGCGCGGCAGCATCCACCACCCCGTCTTGGGCGAGCAGGTGCCGGTGGAGAACATCCCGGTGCGCTTCGAGGGTCGCATCATCGCCGCCCTGCTGCGGGTCTCGCTGGCCCCTCTGAAGGGGCCCACGAGCATGTACGAGCGCACCTACCTCGACGTGTTCGAACGGCTGGCCGACATGGTGGCGCAGTCCGCCTTCCCGTTCCCCGACGAGGACGTCGGCACCGAGGAGGCGCCCCGGGTGGGCGACGGCGTGGTTGTCGTCGACGCCGACGGGCGGGTCGAGTTCGCCTCGCCCAACGCCATGAACGCGTTCCATCGCATGGGGATCTACGCCCAGCCCGAAGGGCGCCGCTTCGGGGACCTCGACATTGAGGAGTCGGCGGTGGAATGGGCGCTGGCCACCGGGCGGCCGGTGGTCGAGGAGGTCGAGCGCCGGCCCGACGTCATTGTGCTCGTGCACTGCATCCCGCTGCTCTCGCACGGCGTGGTGACCGGGGCCATGATCCTGCTGCGTGACGTCACCGACGTGCGGCGGCTGGACCGCCTGCTCCTGTCCAAGGACGCCGCCATCCGAGAGGTGCACCACCGGGTCAAGAACAACCTGCAGACGATCTCGTCGCTGCTCAGCCTCCAGGCGCGCCGGGTGGGGGACCGGGCGGCCCGGGTGGCGCTGCACGAGGCCGAGCGCCGGGTGCGCTCCATCGCGCTGGTGCACGAGATCCTGTCGAGGGACCCGAGCGACCAGGTGCCCTTCGCCGAGATCGTGGCGTCGCTGGTCCAGATGGCCGAAGACTCGGTGGTGTCGTCGCAGCCGATCGTGATCGCGGTGCACGGGGACCTGGGCGAGGTGTCGGCCGACGTGGCGACGCCGCTGGCCGTGACGGTGGCGGAGCTCCTGCAAAACGCCGTCGAGCACGCCTTCGACCCCGAGGCGGCGGGCGGCCAGGACGGGGCGGCCGGGCTGGAGGGGGCCGGGGGGGCGGCGGGCTACGCGCCGGTGGGCCACGTCGACCTGACGCTGGCGTGCGACAACGGTGCACTGTCCGTCGAGGTGCGTGACGACGGGTTGGGCCTGCCGGCCGGCTTCGACATCGAGAAGACGACGAGCCTCGGCCTCTCCATCGTGCGCGACTTGGTGGTCAGCCAGCTGGAGGGGACGATCTCCATGGAGAACCTGCCGGTGTCCGGCGGCGGCGGGACCTGCGTCGCCATCTCGGTGCCGGTGCGCGCCCCCCGGTGAGGGAAGAGCGGGTCGAGGGGCCGGCCCCGGAGGGGAAGCCGGCCGTCAGACGGTGCGGCCCTCCGTCAGCAGAGCGGTCGGATCAGCTGGCGGCGCGCTGTGAGCGGCGGGCGGCCAGCCACGCCTTGCGCAGCTTGCGGCGCTCCTCCTCGGAGGTGCCGCCCCACACGCCGGACTCCTGGTTGGTGGCCAGCGCGAAGTCGAGGCACGGCTCGATGGCGTCGCAGGAGTGGCAGACCCGCTTGGCCGCTTCGATCTGGTCGATGGCGGGACCGGTCGTGCCGACGGGAAAGAAGAGGTCCGGTTCGGTGTTCCGGCAGGCTGCCGACCTCCGCCAGTCGTCTGCGTCCCAATCGACGGTCCGGTTCCACATCAGAGCCATGGGAATGTGCCTCCACCTGCATTGTGATCTCGTTCACATGATCCGACCCCTGGGGTGTCGGTCAGTGAAGAGTGGTTTTACGCCTGAAAACGTTAGTGACTCGCTTCACTTGCGGCAAGCAGTTTTTGTTGAAAATTCGGGCCCCGGGGCGCCACAATCGTGACCTGGTGCGGCTGGATGGCCTCATGACGTCGGTTTTCGCACACCGGGGTTGTTCGGAGGGCTTCGTCGAGAACACCGTGGACGCCTTCGCGGAGGCGCGTCGGCTGGGAGCAGACGGCGTGGAACTCGACGTGCGGCTCACGGCCGACGGGGCGCTGGCCGTCCACCACGACGCCGACATCCCCGGGGTGGGCGTGATCGCTGAGCTGGCGGCCGGCGACCTGCCGGCGCAGGTGCCGCTGCTGGCCGACGTGCTGGCGGTGTGCGACGGCATGGTGGTCAACGTCGAGATCAAGAACGCCCCGCAGGACCCGGGGTGGGACCCCACGGAGGCGGTGGCGCCCCTGGTGGCGTCGTGCATCGAGGGGGCGGGCTGGACGGAGCGGGTGATCGTGTCGTCGTTCCAGCCGGCCACGCTGCGGAGCCGTGCAGGTGGCCGACGGGCGGCTTGCGCTGGGCGCCCTGTGGGGGTGGGGTGCGGAGGTGGGCCCGGCGTTGGAGGAGGCCGCCGCGGCGGGGTTCCGGGCGGTGCACCCCTTCGTGACCTCGGTGGACGGCGAGCTGGTCGAACGGGCCCACGCATCGGGCCTGGCGGTCAACGTCTGGACGGTCAATGCCGTCGAGGACCTGCGGGCCATGGTGGCGCTGGGGGTGGACGCCGTGATCACCGACCGGGTCGGCGATGCGCTCGGCGTGGTGGCCGAGGTCGGGCCAGGGCGCCTGTAGACCCGCACGCGGGGTCGTGCCCGCCACGGAGCGGCTCTCTGCGGCCAGGTCGGACACCTTGGGGGCCCTGAGCGGGCGAAACGGCCGTCGCGGCGGGTGGAATGGCGGGACGCCGCCCCGGTCCACCAAGATGGTCGGCCATGAACGTCGTCGTTTGCGTCAAGCAGATCCCGGATCCCGCCGCCCCATCCAGCCTGAATCCGGGCACCAACACCCTCGATCGCTCGGGCAAGCTCATCATGGACGACTCCGACAACTACGGGGTCGAGATGGCGCTCCAGCTGGCCTCCGGCGAGGGCGACGAGGTCACCCTCGTCTCCATGGCGCCCGGCGGTGAGACCTCGGGATTGCGGACGGGCCTGGCCATGGGCGCGGCCAAGGCGATCCTCATCAGCGACGACGCGCTGGCCGGCAGCGACGCCCTCGGGACGGCCAAGGTGCTGGCCGCCGCCATCGCGCGGGCCAACCCGGATTTGGTGGTCATGGCCACCGAGTCCACCGACGGCTACACGGGCACGCTGCCCGTCCAGGTGGCCGAGCTGATGGGTCTGCCCTCGGTGACCTTCGCCAAGGCCATCTCCGTGGACGGCGGCACCGTCAAGGTGGAACGCCAGACCGAGGCGGGTTACGACGAGGTCGTCTGCCCCATGCCGGCCGTGGTCACCGTCACCGCCGGCGTGGTCGAGCCGCGCTACCCGTCGTTCAAGGGGATCATGGCGGCCAAGTCGAAGCCGGTCGACAACCTGACCGTGGCCGACCTCGGGCATCGACCCCGCCCAGGTGGGCGCGGCCGGCGCCGGCCAGGAGATCACCGACGTCGCCAGAGGCCGAGGAGCGTGCCGCCGGCGAAATCGTGGTGGACGAGGGTGACGGCGCACAGCGCGTGGTGGCCTTCCTCGAGCAGCTGAAGGTGGTCTGAGATGGCGATCGAAAAGGTCTGGGTGCTGGCGGAAGTGGCAGAGGGCGGCGGGGCGCCCACGCCGGTCACGCTCGAGCTGTTGACCGAGGCGCGCTCGCTCGCCTCCACCGTCGAGGCCGTCGCCTGGGGTGCCGACGCCGCGTCGCTGGCCGGCCCGCTCGGCGAGTTCGGCGCGACCACCCTCTACGACGTGGGCGACCTGGACGGCGCGCTGCCCGGCGTACCGGTGGCGGCGGCGCTGGCCGCGCTGATCGGGGGCGGGAACGCGCCCGACGTGATCCTCTTCCCGGCCACCTACGACGGCCGGGACGTCGCCGGGCGCCTGTCGGCCAAGCTCGACAAGCCGGTGCTGACCAACGTCACCGGGCTGGTGGACGTGGACGGCGTTCTGTCGAGCCAGCATCCGGTGTTCGGCGGCAACCTCATTGTGACGGCGCGCTTCACCGGCGCCGGGCCCGATCTCTTCGTCATCCGGGCCAAGTCGTTCGCGGCCGAGCCCTCGGGCGGCGGTGCGGCCGCGGTGACCGCGGCCCCGGTGCCCGAGGTGGCGACGAACACGGCCAAGGTGGTGGAGCGCCACGTCGAGGAGCGCAGCGGGCCCAAGCTCGACGAGGCGGCCGTCGTGGTCTCCGGCGGCCGTGGCCTGGGCGACGCGGCCAACTACGCCATGATCGAGGAGCTGGCCAAGCTGCTCCACGGTGCCGCGGGGGCGTCGCGGGCCATCGTCGACGCCGGCTGGGTGCCCTACTCGCACCAGGTGGGCCAGACGGGCAAGACGGTCAAGCCGACCGTCTACATCGCGTGCGGGATCTCCGGCGCCACCCAGCACCTGGTGGGGATGAAGGGGTCGAAGAACATCATCGCCATCAACAAGGACCAGGAGGCGCCGATCTTCTCGGTGGCCGATCTGGGGATCGTGGGCGACGTGCACAAGGTGCTGCCGGCGCTGATCGAGGACCTCAAGGCCAAGGGCTGATCCCGGCGCCACCCTCGGCGCCACCGCCTGAGCATCTGACGCCCTGACGCGGGCCGTCGAGGGCCGGGTGGGGCGCCCCGGGCGGGCGCCATGCTGCCGGGCGCCGTGATGGGGGGTTGCGCCCTGGGCCGACAGAGGCGGCAGTACATTCGGCTCAGCTCTCTCCCCCTCCGCAATGCTCTTTCCCACCATCGACTTCGCCATCTTTTTCGCCGTGGCCTTCACGGTGTGCTGGTTGCTGAACCCCTACGCGGGGTGGTGGAAGCTCGGCATGATCGGCCTCAGCTACGTGTTCTACGGCTGGGTGGGATGGAGCTACTGCCTCCTCTTGCTCTTGACCACGCGTGGTGGCCTACGGCGGCGGCGCCTGGGTGTCGGCCATGCGCAGCGAGCGCGGCCGTCGCGTCGCCATGGGCGTGTCGGTTGCCGCACTGCTCGGGATACTGGGCTGGTTCAAGTACTACGGCTTCGTCTCGGTCAACCTGGACAACCTGACCCATGCCCTGGGCTTCGGGCGGGCGGTGCCCTTGCTGCAGGTGGCGCTGCCCATCGCCATCTCCTTCTTCACCTTCATGGCGATCAGCTACGTGATCGACATCTACCGGCGCGTGCTCGAGCCGGCGCGGCCGCTCGACTTCGCGCTCTACGTCTCGTTCTTCCCTCACCTGCTGGCCGGACCGATCGTGCGGGGCAACGAGCTGCTGCCCCAGATCCGCCGGCGCCGCGACGCCGAGAACATCGACTACGCCCGCGCCTTCTGGCTGATCGTGGCGGGCCTGTTCAAGAAGGTCGTGATCTCGAGCTATGTCTCGAGCGACATCGTCACGCCGGTCTTCACGTCGCCGACCCAGCACTCGGCGCCCGAGGCGATCTTCGCCGCCTGGGGCTACGCGGTGCAGATCTACTGCGACTTCAGCGGCTACACCGACATCGCCATCGGCCTGGCGCTGCTGCTCGGCATCCGCTTCCCGCAGAACTTCAACGGGCCCTACACGGCGCGCAACCTGCAGGACTTCTGGCGCCGCTGGCACATGACCCTCTCCCGCTGGTTGCGGGACTACCTCTACATCCCGCTCGGCGGCAACTCCGGCACGGAGACACAGACCGTCCGCAACATCATGATCACCATGGTGCTGGGCGGCCTGTGGCACGGCGCGGCCTGGACGTTCGTGATCTGGGGCGGGCTGCACGGCGTCGGGCAGTCCTTCGGGCACATCCGGCGGCTGAGCCGGGAGCGCCGGGGCCTGCCCGGCGTGGCCGACGGCCCGGTCCGGGTCTGGGTCCAGCGGTTCCTCACCTTCCAGTTCGTCTGCCTGGGCTGGGTGTTCTTCAACGCGTCGGGCACCGCCCAGGCCTTCGCCGTGCTGGGGCGGCTCATCCACGGCTGGGGCCAGCCCTCACCGCTGGTGACGCCCCTGCTCGTCCTCGTCGTGGCCGGTACCATCGTGTCGCAGTTCGTCCCGGAGCTGACCGTGTCCCGCTTGCAGGCGGCGTTCTCGCGCCAGAAGACGACGGTGCAGATCGGCATCCTCGGCTTCGCCCTCCTCGGCATCACCACCTTCGGTCCGGTCGGCGTGGCGCCTTTCATCTACTACCGCTTCTGATGACGACCTCCTCGACACCCACACCAGATCCGGCGGCAGAGGCGGTGGCGCGCGGCGAGGTGCCGCCCGACGGGCGGGTGCGCGGCGCGCTGGACGCGCGTGCTGTTCCTCGCGGTGTGCTCGTTCGCGCTCTGGTTCCTCCTCTTCGCGCCCATCCTGCAGCACAACGCGCAGGTGTCGCCGGTGGGGAAGCGGCGCACCGTGAGCCTCGACCTCACGGGGCCCGTGGCGGCGATCAGCCGGACGCTGCAGCTCTCGCGCATCGTCTCGGTCACGGGCCGCGAGGACCAGAAGCCCGGAGGCACGGTCGGGCTCATCGAGTCGGGGCCCGTGCCGGCGAAGCCGGTGAAGCCGGTGAAGACGCCGAGCACGAAACCGGGCGACTCCAAGGGCACGGCCCGGGCGTCCCGACGACGACGACGACGGTGCCGCCGAACGGCAAGCACCCGACGTCGGCCGACCCGCTCCGCGTGCTGATCGTGGGCGATTCGCTCGGCATCGACATGGGGGGTCAGCTGCAGTACGACCTGGCCGGCACCGGCGTGGTGAACGCGGCGCTGGACGCACGCGAGAGCACCGGCCTGACGCGGCCGCGACTACTTCGATTGGCCGGCCGAACTGGCCGCCGACCTCAAGACGGCCGCGCCTGAGGTGGTGGTGATCATGATCGGCGCCAACGATGCCCAGGACTTTCTCGGGCCGCCCGACGTCCCCTATACGTCGCCCCAGTGGAACCCGATGTACGCCCAGCGGGTGTCCTCGTTCATGCAGGAAGCCGAGAGCGGTGGGGCCCTGGTGATCTGGGTGGGCATGCCGCCCATGCAGAACCCGGGCCTCAGCGCGCAGATGGCGGACCTCGACACCATCGACCAGACCGAGGCGGCTGCGCAGACGCCGCCGGTCGTCTACATCAGCACGGACAAGTCGCTGGGGACGGCCCAAGGCGGCTACACGGCCTTCATCACCAACGCGGCGGGCCAGGTGGTCAACGTCCGCACGCCCGACGGGACCCACCTGACTCCGGGCGGGGGTCAGGTCGTCGCCCAGCAGGTGATCAACGAGCTGGTGACCCTGGGCTACAAGGTCTGAGCAGGGTCCTCCCGAGATGGTGCGGCGGGGTCGCGCCCGCCTACACCAGCGGCCAGGGGTAGGGCGGCCAGCCCCCGTCGTCGACCAGCTCGGGCAGGACGCGCAGGCTGAGCAGCCAGGCCACGCGGTCCCAGGTGGCCGCCACCTCCTCCGGACCGAGCAACTGGCACAGGGCGGGCGGGGGCCCGTCGTGGGCCAGGCGGGACAGGTCCGCCTGCACCGCGGGCTCGAGCGGCTGGCCGCCGAAGTCCCAGATCACCGTGCGCAGCTTGTCGTGCTCGTTGAAGCACAGCCCGTTGTCGATGGCCCACAGGCGGTCCTCGGCCAGCAGCACGTGCCCACTCTTGCGGTCGGCGTTGTTGGCCACGACGTCGAAGGCGCACAGCTCCATGAGCACAGGGTGCCACCGTGGCTCGTCGCGCAGGGTGAAGTAGTGGGAGGTGCCGTCCTCATGCACGAAACGCTGCACCGAACCGGGACCGAAGGGCCCCTCCGGGCGCTCGACGGTCTCGGGCACCAGCCCCCAGCCCAGCGTCTCGGACAGGACGTAGGCGGCCACCTCGCGCCGGAACAGGCCTCCGGGGAAGTCCCACAGGGGGCGCTCGCCGCGGGCGGGCTTGTAGACGGCGAGGAGCTCGTCGGCGCCCAGGCGGCAGGTGACCAGCATCGTGGCGTTCGAGCTGCCGGCGATGCGCCCGTGCACCTCCATGTCGCCTTGGACAAGGACCTGCTCGACGGCGGCCTCGGACACCGCCGTCAGGTGACCGGCGGCCGGTGCCCGTTGGTGCGCGGGCAGTCGTGCCCGGCCGGGTCCAGCGGCAACGCGCACAGGGGGCAGGGCGGGCGCCCGGCCTCGACGAGCAGCGTGGCGTGGATGGCGAAGGCGGCCGCCTGTTCGCGGCGACAGCGCCACGCGGAGCACGTGCCCGCCCTCGGTCTCGTCCTCCTCTTCGTCCTCCTCTTCGTCGTCGACCCCGATCTCCTCGAGCACCACGACGATCCGGTCCTCCTCCTCGTCGTAGGAGACGCCGATGGTGCCCACCGCCCACTCGAACTCCTCGGTCCCGTAGAAATCGAGGTCCTCGGGCAGATGGCCGGGCCGGCCCAGTTCTTTGACGATGCGTCCGAGGTAGCCCGCGAGCACGGCCACCTGCTGCTTCTCGACCTTGACCGTCGTCTCGGTCAGCCCCTGGCGGCAATAGAAGAGGAACAGCCGCTGGCCGGGCTCGCCGATGACCCCGACGGTGCAGTGGTCGGGCGCGTCGAAATCGAAGTCCTCGCTCACGATGGCACCAGCTCGTCGAGCGTGCCCGTCGAATTCACGCCGAGCACCACGGGCCCGCCGGGCGTGAACAGGAGCGCCGAGACGGAGCACGGCGAGATCACCAGCCGCTGCATGAGATCGAGCGGCACGCCCGCCGCGGCGGCGACGACGGCCTTGATGGGGTCGGCGTGCGACACGGCGACGATGCTCTGGCCGGGATGGTCGGCCACCAGGCCGAGGACGGCGTCCATGGCGCGTACCGACATTTCTGCGAAGGACTCGCCGCCGGGGAACCGGAACCCGCTCGGCCAGCGGTGCACCCGCGGCCACTCCTTGGTCTTGTAGAGCCGGGACAGGCGCTGCTCGGTCCAGTCGCCGACGTCCGCCTCGACGAGGCCGGGACAGGTGCGCACCCGGAGGCCGAGCGCCCGGGCGATGGGCGCCGCCGTCTCGCGGGTGCGCTCGAGGGGCGACGCGTAGACGGCCGTGGGAGCCTTGGTCAAGGCGGCGATGCGCTGGGCCGCCACCTCGGCCTGGGCCCGTCCCTTGTCGGCCAGGTGGAGTCCGGCCGCCTGGCCCGGGAGAACCTTGCCTGTGGTCGGCGTGGAGCCGTGGCGCACCAGCAACACGAGGGTGGCCGGCGGCGGCCTGCGCCCGCCGCCGCGGCGCGGGGTGGGGCGGGCGGCAGCTGATGTGGCTGAGGGCGACACGGGAAGCCATCGTAGGCTCTGCGCCGTGGCGTCCGGCCGGGGGCAGAGCGACTCGTTGGCCGCTGTGCAACGCGAGGTGGCGGCTTGCCGCCGCTGCCCGCGCCTGGTCCGTTGGCGTGAGGAGGTGGCGCGCACGGGCCGCGCCTCCTACGCCGGCCAGGTCTACTGGGGCCGCGGCGTCCCGGGCTTCGGCGACCCCGAGGCCGCGCTCGTCATCGTCGGTTTGGCACCGGCCGCGCACGGGGCCAACCGGACCGGCCGCATGTTCACCGGCGACCGCTCGGGCGACTGGCTGTTCGCCGCGCTGTACCGGGCCGGCTTCGCCTCGCAGCCGACCAGCACGTCGGCGGACGACGGTCTGACCCTGGCCGGCGCGTACATCACGGCGACGGTGCACTGCGCACCACCGGACAACAAGCCGGCGCCCGGTCGAGCGCGGCGGCGTGCGCGCCGTATCTCGCCCGCGAGCTGGCGCTGTTGACGCGGATGGCCGTCGTGCTCGCGCTCGGGCAGGTGGCGTGGCAGGCCCTGGCCGCGCACTACGGCCTGAAGCCGCGGCCCGCCTTCGGTCACCTGGCCGAAGCGCCGCTCGGAGGCGGGATGGTGCTCTTGGGCTCGTACCACCCGAGCCAGCAGAACACCTTCACCGGCAAGCTGACCGTCCCCATGTTCGACGCCGTGTTCACCCGGGCCCGGCGGCTGATCGCCGACGCTCAGGACGCCAGGTCGTAGAGCAGCCGGTAGAAGCGGATGCGGTGGGGGTCCGGCTCGATTCCGTAGCCTTCGTAGAACATCGGCTCGTGCTGCTCGCCGAAGTTCCAGCCGACGCTCCAGGCACCGACGGCCACGTCCCACCACCGGTCGGCCGCGCCCAGTTCACCCAGGTCGACGTAGCCGGTGACACGCCACCGCTGCAGCAACATGTTCGGCGCGCAGTAGTCACCGTGGCACACGACGAGGTCCTCGTCGTCGGGCGCCGTGGCTTCCAGCTCGGCCAGGGCCTTCGCCGCCGTCCTGAGGTGGGCGTGGCTCTCGTGGAACTGTTGCGGGTCGACCTGGCCGGCCGCAACCCGGTCCCGCACATGGTCCAGGGCACGCTCGACGTCGAAGCGGAACGGGCACCACTCGTCGCCGACGGCATTGTGGAAGCGCCGGAGGCCCCGGCCGAGGGCCCGGACCAGCCCGGGCAGGTCGTCGTGCCACAGGGGCTGGGTGGCGTCGTGCCCGGGCAGCGCCTCGGTCATCAGCACCGTCGTCGCACCCAGATTCTCCAGCGCCACCACCCTGGGCACCGGCAGGTAGGCGACGGCCCAGATCATCCGCTCGGACTCGGCGCGCAGCGTCGGGTAGGCGCCGGCGGTGTCGACCTTGGCGAAGCGCACGGCGCCACCGGGGTGGGCGAGGCGCCATGTGGTGGCCGACCCGGACCGGTAGGCGAGCTCGGCCGCCCAGCCCGGCGCGACCTCGGCCAGCTCGGGCGGCGGGGCAGGGGTGGGCACTGCAGCAGGGTACGGGGCGCCCGGCGCCACCGGCTACCGTCTCCGCGGCATCGCAGAGGACGGAGACGTGGTGCGCGAGCGCAGTGACGTGACGCCCGTCGAGGCGTCGGAGATCGAGAGCTGGGACGACACGGCCGATGTTGTCGTGGTCGGCTTCGGTGCGGCCGGATCCGCCGCCGCCTTCACCGCCGCCGAGGCCGGGGCGCGGGTCCTGGTGACCGAGCGGGCGGGCGGCCCGGGCGGCGCGGCGGCGCTGGCCGAGGGCATCGTCTACCTGGGCGGGGGGACGCCCGTGCAGGAGGCGTGCGGGTTCCCCGACAGCGTGGACGACATGTACCGCTACATGATGGCGGCCTGCGGTCCCGACCCCGACGAGGCGAAGATCGCCCGCTACAGCGCCGAGAGCCTCGGCCACTTCGACTGGCTGGTGGCCCGCGGTGTCCCGTTCGACCCGACGTTCTGCGCCGACACCTCCATGGCGCCCACCGGCACCGAGGGACTGGTGTACTCGGGCGGCGAGGACGCCTACCCTTTCAACCAAATCGCCCGGCCGGCGCCCCGCGGCCATTTGGCCAAGACGAAGCGCTCGACGGGGTGGCTGCTGATGCAGATCCTCTCGGCCGCCGCCGTGGACGCCGGTGCGGCGGTGTCGACCGACACCCGGGTCGACCGGCTCGTGGTCGATCGCGACGGCCGGGTCGTCGGCGTGCAGGCGCAGTCTTTCGGCGAGACGATGTCGCTGCGGGCTCGGCGTGGCGTCGTCCTCACCGCAGGGGGCTTCATCTTCAACGACGACATGCTGCGCCAGCACTGCCCCCCACTCGTCCGTGGCTCGTTCAAGGTCGGCACGGAGGGCGACGACGGACGTGGCATCCGCATGGCGCAGGCCCTCGGCGCCTCGGTGCGCAGCATGTACGCCGGCGAGGTCTCGCTGCCCATCACGCCGCCGCGCACGCTGATCCACGGGATCCTGGTGAACGGCCGCGGCCAGCGCTTCATCAACGAGGACACCTACATGGGCCGGGTCGGGCAGTCCGCCCTCTACGAGCAGCACGGCGAGGTCTTTCTGATCGTCGACGAGGGCTCCTACGAGGTGAACTGGATGGGCCTGGCGGCCTCCTGGGTCTGCGAGACGGCCGGGCAGCTCGAGACGGAGATCGGCCTGCCGCCCGGGTCGCTCCAGGCCACGCTCGAGCTCTACAACCGTCACGCCGCGGCCGGAGAGGATCCCCTCTTCCACAAGGGTGCGGCCTGGGTGCGGCCCCTGGTGCCCCCGATCGGCGCCTTCGACCTGCGCATCGGGCTGGCGCCCTACGCCCCCTTCACCCTTGGCGGCCTCGAGACGACGGTCGACGGCGAGGTGCTCGATCTGGACGGCGACCCGATCCCGGGCCTCTTCGCCGCCGGCCGCACGACCTCGGGCGTCTGTGCCTTCGGCTACGCCAGCGGCCTCTCCATCGGCGACAGCACCATGTTCGGCCGCTTCGCCGGGACGCGCGCCGCCACGGCAGCGCCGGCGTCCGGCTGACTCACTGCCGCAGGGCGGCGTACTCGACGACCCGGGTCATGACGGTGTCGTCCGACTTGGCCACGGACCCGCAGTCGCACGTGCGGCTGCGGGTCGTACTCAATCATCAGCTGCGCCGCTTGTGCCGCCGTGCGGTCGACCAGCAGCTCGGTCAGCCGCAGTGCCATGTCGATCCCACTCGAGACACCGGCGGCCGTGATGATGCGCCGGTCGAGGTGCTCGACGACGCGTTCGGGCGTGGGTTCGGCGGCGTGCGCGGCCAGCGCCGCGTAGCAGGACCAGTGGGTGGTGGCTGTCAGTCCCGTCAGCAGGCCGGCGGCGCCCAGCACGAGCGAACCCGTGCAGACCGACGTCGTGAACCGGGTGGTCCGGTGCGCGCCCTGCAGCCAGCTCACGACGCGCGGGTCCGTCTCGAGCGGGCGGGTGCCGACGCCACCGGGGAACACGACGACGTCGGGCGCCGGCACCTGCTCGAACGTGGCGTCGACCGTCAATCCGAGCATACCGTTCTCGCTGCGCACCTCGCCCCGCTCGTGCCCGACGAACGTGATGTCGAACCACGGGATGCGCTGGAGGACCTCGTAGGGCCCGACGGCGTCGAGGGCGGTGAACTTGGGGAACAGCGGGATGGCGATCTGCAGGCGTTCGGTCTCGGTGTGCGCGTCGGTCGGCGTCATGCGGGGGTCCGTTCCATGGCATCGGTCGGGGCGGTGCGGAAGCGCCGCCGGTAGGCGTCGGGGGACACGCCGAGGTGGCGCTGGAAGACGCGGCGCAGCGTCTCGGCCGTGCCGAGCCCGCAGCGCGCCGCCACGACGTCGAGCGTGTCGCCGCTGATCTCGAGCTCGCGGCGGGCCGCCTCCAGTCGGGTGCGCTCCACGAACCGGCTCGGTGTCTCGCCCACCTCGGCCGTGAAGACCCGGGAGAAGTGCCGGACGCTCATGGCCGCCGCGGCGGCCAGGTTGGGCAGCGCGATGGTCGCCGCCGGGCGCGGCCTCCACCAGGTGCTGCACGGCGCGCACGGTCGAGCGCTCGGCCCGCGGCACCCAGACGGGCGAGGCGAACTGGGTCTGGCCCCCGGGCCGGTGCAGGAACATGACGAGCCAGCGCGCCACCGTCTGCGCCACGTCGACGCCGAGGTCGTCGGCGACGAGGGCCAGCGACAGGTCGATGCCGGCCGTGACGCCGGCGCTCGACCAGTACTTCCCGTCGCGGATGTAGATGGGGTCGGCCTCCACCGTGAGGGAGGGGTAGGCGGCGGACAGCTCGGCGGCCCGGGCCCAGTGCGTGGTGACCCGGCGGCCGTCCAGCAGGCCGGCGGCGGCGGCAATGAAGGTGCCAGAGCATACGGTGGCCACCCGCCGGCAGTGCGGGGCGACGGCGCGGATCCAGTCCACCAGCCGGTCGTCGGCCGCCGCCGCGTTGGCGCCGTTCCCGCCGGCCAATATGAGGGTGTCGATGCGCTGGCCCGGGTCGGGGAGCGCGACGGTGCTCAGCTCGAGGCCGCTCTCGGACCGCACCGGCCCGCCGCGCCGTCGACACCACGCTGATCCGGTATCGGTCGGCCCGGCCCGCGGCCGCCGCGGCGCGGCCCGCACCGGCGAAGACCTCGTGGGGCCCGACGGCGTCGAGCGGCTGGAGGCCCTCGAAGGCGACGATCAGGACGTGGCGCTCCCTCATGCCTCCACTCTGCGGTCATGGGAGGCTGGCGTCAATGACATGGTTCCCACAGATTCGGCCATCACGGCGGCCCAGTGGGCGGGCGGGGACGTCGGCCTCGACGTCAGCGGCTGAGGCTCAGGAGCGGGCCCGCCGGGTCCCGCGGGCGCGCACCCAGGCCAGCAGGTCGCCCTGCGCGCCGCGACGCACCGTCCCGGTGAAGATGTCCTCGCGTGTCGTCGACACCTCGCGCGCCACCTCGGCATAGAGCTCGTCGCCGATGGCGGCGGGTTGGAGGTACTCGACCAGCACCGACGTGATGATGCCCGAGTGCTCCGCGTCGTTGGCCGCCGCCGCGACCGCTGCGCCCGCCACGGCGTAGAAGACGGCGCCGTGCACCGTCCCGTGCGGGTTGGCGTGCTGCGCCGCGGTCTGCAACAGCGCCACCGTGTGGCCCGGATCCCGGCGGTCCACCTCGATCCCCAGGAGCGCGGCGAATTCGTCCTTCTGCGGCCCGCCGCCACTCCCGCTTGCACCGGCGCCCGCACCGTCGCCCGCCATCACGTCACCCCACAATGAACGTGCCGCGCTCAGCTCGCCGGCGCCGGCAACCGCCCCGGCATGGGCACCGCCGTGGCCGGCCAGCGCTTGCGGCTGACCCGGCTCAGCCGGTTGCAGCAGCTCCACCGCACCGGGGTCGTCCTCGATGGGCCGCACCTCGATCACGCCGGCGGCCTCCATGTCGTTGAACAGCGCCTCGCCCTTCTCGGTGCGCAGCAGCGTCAGCGTCCAGTCGCCGAAGGCCCCGATGCCACCGGTCGAGATGTCCGCGTGCTCGGCGGCGAAGTCCGGGCAGGCCTTGCAGCCCTCCCGGGTCCAGGCGTGCGCCTCCTTCAAGGGGATCTCGTGGTAGCCGCCGTCACGCATCCACACCTGGAACACGCCCTTGATGTTCATCTTGACGATCTCGGCCCGAACCAGCCCGTACTTCTCCTCGAAGAGCTCGGGGAAGATGGCGTCGTCGAAGGTCTTCGAGCAGAGCAGGCCGATGGACAGGGCGAAGCGCCGGGCGATCTTGCCCGCCTTGCGTGCCTGCATGGCCCCCGGTGCCGAGGCCTGGCAGCCCATGCCGACGAGCGCGATGCGCTCGGCCCCGCTTTCGATCGCCTCGGGGTAGGCCATCGGATTGGCCGAGTACGTGTAGCGGGATCCGGCCGTGGCCAGCACGTCCTCCCTGGAGCGGGCCACCGCGGGCACCGCTTTCCACGTCGAGCCGTCGCCTTCGAGCGCCGAGACGAGCGCGGCGTCGATCACGTCGTGCTCGAACGCCCAGATCAAGAGGGCCGACACGAACCCGCCGTCCTGGCCCACCCCGGCCACCTCGGGGTCGGCGGCCCGAGCCAGCACGGTACGGCGGGAGATGCCCGAGACCTCCTCGTCGGTGCGCTCCCGGCCGAAGAGGTGGTTCTCGATTTCGGGCTCCCAGGTCCGGAAGCGCGGGCAGGCCCGGGTGCACAGGGTGCAGCCCTTCAGCCCGTGGGTGCAGTTGTCCGGCCCGCCGTCCGCGTCGACGTGGAAGGGCCGGTAGACACCCTCCGCGTCGTCGTAGCCGAGGACGTCGTAGGGGCAGGCGATGACGCAGGCCGAGCATCCGGTGCAGAGGCCCGAGGTCACGACCTCGGTGAACAGCTCGGCCCATTGGGGCTTCTCGGGTGGCACGCCGCCACCATATTCGGCCTGGCCCCGCCGTCCGGTACCTTTCGCCCGTGCCCGAGATCCTCGAGGTCGAGCTCTACCGGGTCTTGGCCGAGCAGGCGCTCCACCGCCCGATCGAAAAGGTCTGGATGGTCGACGCCCGCTACGGCCGCGGCGGCACCACGCCGGGGCGGCTGCGCTCGGCCCTGGTCGGCCGCTCCTTCACGGCCGCCCGGCGCCGGGGCAAGCTCATGCTCCTCGACACGGACGGGCCCACTCTGGGCGTTCGTTTCGGCATGACGGGCGGGCTCGTGGTCGACGGCCGAGAGGCGCTCGACCGCCTGCGATACGGACCGGGCCTCTTCGGGGAGCAGTGGGTGCGGGCCCGCTTCACCTTCGACGACGGCGGCACGTTGCTCCTCCACGACCCGCGTCGCTTCGGTTCCCTCGAGCTGGGGCCCGACGAGAGCCGCCTCGGTCCCGACGCGCTCACCGTGACCCGCAGGGAATTGGTGACCGCCCTGTCGGTGCCGCCGGGCCGGCAGTGCGGGTGCCGCACCTCTGAAGGCCCGCCTGATGGACCAGGAGCGTCTCGCCGGCATCGGCAACCTCTTGGCCGACGAGATTCTGTGGAGGGCTGGCCTCGATCCGCGGCGGCGGACGCCGCTCAGCGACGACGAGCTGCGGAACCTGCACACGACGCTGCGGGCCACGCTGCGCCAGCTGGCACGGCGCCGCGGCTCGCACATGGGCGACCTCATGGAGGAGCGCCAGCCCGGCGGGCACTGCCCGCGCGACGGCGCCGAGCTGGCGCACGCCATGGTGGGCGGCCGCAGCACCTACTGGTGTCCGGTGCACCAGCACTGACGCCGGGGCGGGCGTCGCGACGTCCGCAGTCAGTTGAGCCGGCGGCGGACCCACCACAGGGCGAACGCGCCGACGGCCAGGGCGGCGACGACGAAGAGCAGCGTCTCGTACATCTGGAAGGGCCAGTAGCGGTTCGACGGCTGGTAAGTCACCACGTTCGTGATGTGCAGCTGGGCTCACGCAGCGCTCAATCAGGTGGTTGGCCGTCGCAAAGCTCGGCCTACCCGACTGCTTGAGGTTGGGGCACGAGCCCAGGCCCGAGATGGTCACGCCCTGGGGTCCGACGTTGATCGACATGGGCAGCAGCCCCGTGCACCGAACGGCCGACCACGTGCCCCGCCGGGTTCTCGAGCGACTCGGAGATGACCCACCCACCCTGCGGGATCCCCTGACCGAGCATGAGCTGCCCGGGCCCGGAGAACCGGAACGGGCTGCGCGCCAGCAGCGGTGCCATGTAGTGGGGTCGCACCCACTCGTAGACAGCCAGCCGGACGGTGACGAAGCCGACCAACGTCGCTCCCATCGCAGGCAACGTGCGGCGGATGACGGCGCCCGCCGCCACGCCCAAGCGCGAATGCGAAGAGGGCGTAGCCGACCGGCACGATGCCGCGCTGGTCGAAGGTGGTGAACGGCCCGGCACCGATCTGGTCCAGGGGGCTGGCCCACCACGTCACGAACAGGCTGCAGAGGCCGGCCGCCGCCATGCTGGCCAGGCCGAGGAGCCCCAGCTTGGTCAGCGTCCAGCGAGACCGCGAGATGCTCTGCGTCCAGGCCAGTCGGAACGTCCCCGTCTCGAGCTCGCGCGCCAGCAGCGGTGCGCCCCAGAAGATGCCGAGCAGGCCCGGGACGACGAGGGCGACGACCCCGAACCAGGTATTCCACCTGTCGAACCGGTTGACGAGGGCGGTGGTGGCAGGCAAGCAGTCTGCGTGCGCGGCGCAATCGGTGACGGTGGCGTGGTAGTCGCTGAGGAGCTGCGCGCCGAGTACGGCCACCAGCACGGCGAGGGCGGCCAGGGCCGCCACGGCGATGAGAGCCTGGAGACGGAATTGCCGGATGGCGAGCCAGATCATGACGTCATCAGCTCAAGCGGTGACGGACCCACCACACACATCCGCCGGCCAGCGCCAGTGCGAGTGCCAGGAAGAGCGCCGTCTCGATGGCCTGGAATGTCCAGAACCGGTTGGCCGGCTGGTAGGTCACGGCGACGTGGTACTTGGCGGCCAGGGTGGAGACGCACTGGTTGAACGTCTGATGTGCCTCCTGCGAGACCCTGACCCCGAACGCGTGCCCGCCGAGGGGGCCATCGCCCTTTGACACTGGGGGTCCGACGCCCGCTCCCAGGTTGGGGCAGGCGTTTGTGACAGCCGGTTTGCTCGGCGCTCGCCCGGCGTGGTTGACCACGGCCGCCGAGGTGACCCACGCGTTGGGCAGGTCGGGCGGGTTGGCCACCATCGACACGGGCGACGTCGCGCCGGGCCCGGCGACCTGGAACCCGACGTCGTTGACCGACAACGGCACGTTGAGGGTCGCGGGGCTCATGAAGTGCGGCCGCACCCAGTAGGTGACCGCGAGCCGGGCGACAATGAAGCCGACGAGCGTGACCGCCATGGCCGGCAGTGTGCGCCGGAAGACGAGCCCTGCGGTGACTCCGAGGGCGAAGGCGAAGGCGGCATACCCGGCGGGAACGAAGCCGTGCAGGCTGAAGCTCGCCGGGTCGAAGCGGTTCTGGGTGACCTTGTCGATCGGGCTGAACCACCACGTGGACATCAGGCTCAGGAGGCCGGCCATCAGCGCGCTGGCCAACCCGACCACGCCCATCTTGACCCACAGCCAGCGTCGCCGGCTCACGCTCTGGGTCCAGGCCAGCCGGAACGTGCCCGTCTCGAGCTCGTGGGCGATGAGAGGCGCGCCCCAGAACATCCCGATCAGCGCAGGAACAACGAGCACGAGCGCGATCAGTCGCGACTTGCAAGGCGTGAAGGGTGCCGACGACCGGGTTGTTGCAGGCGGGACCCTGACCACCGGATGCCTTGCACGCGGCCAGGTTGACGTCGTAGACGTGCACCAGGTTCGGGCCCGTGATGGCGAGCACGACGGCGATCGCCACGAGCCCGGTAAGGCCGACCATCGCCTGGGGGCGGAACTGGCGCCACGAGAACGCGATCACCGGGCGATGTCCAACTTCGTCACTCGGTCGTTGCTGGTCTTGCCGCGCTGCCGGCGCATGCTCGCAGCCGCCTGGCCCATGTAGGCCAGTACCAGATCCTCCAGGTCGAGGTCCTCGACCGTCCACGAGGGATCGAGGATCGGGCCCTCGTGGCGCACCAGCAGCGTGCTCTGGCGGTCGGTGTGGCTCTCTTCGATCACGTACTGGTCGCCGGGAAGTGCGTCGACGTCGTGGCGCGGGCCGGTGAGCCGGTGGTGCGAGGCCAGGAGCTCGTCGACCTCGCCCGCCACCTGCACCCGAGACGACACGAGTACGACCAGGTAGTCACACACCCGCTCGAGGTCGGCGACCAGGTGCGACGACAGGACGACGCTCACTCCGTGGTCGGCCACGACCTCCATCAGGCTCTGCAGGAACTCGCGCCGGGCGAGCGGATCGAGGCTGGCCACCGGCTCGTCGAGGAGGAGGAACTCGGGACGCTTGGCCACGGCCAGGGTCAGCGCCAGCTGGGCCTGTTGGCCGCCCGACAGCGTGCCGGCCCGCTGCGTGGGGTCGAGGTCGAGGTCGTCGATCCGGCGGCGGGCCAGATCGGCGTCCCACCCCGGGTTCATGTGCGCGCCGAGGCGGAGGTGGTCCTCGACGGTGAGGCGGGCATAGGTGGGAGTGTCCTGTGCCACGAAGCCGACCCGGGCCAACTGCGCCGGCTCGTCCGATGGGGGTCGCCCGAGCACCTCGATGCTGCCGGCACTCGGGCTCAGCAGGCCGACGGCGAGGTGGAGCAGGGTGGTCTTGCCGGCGCCGTTGGGGCCGACGAGGCCGACGACGTGACCGGCCGGGACGTCGAGGTCGCACTCGTTGAGCGCCCACTTTCTGCCGTAGCGCTTGCCCAGGCGCCGGGCGCTGAGGACCGCGCTCACGCTATCTCCGCCTGAGTGGAGGACCGAAAGGAGGTCTCGAAGAGCGCCTCGATGCTCTCGTCGTCGAGCCCGGCACGCCGCGCCTTGGTGATCCAGCGCTGCAGGTCCTGGCGGAGCGGACCGTGCGAGGCGATAGAGGTAGGCGCCAACGTGCCGGTCACGAAGGTGCCGACGCCGGGGCGGGCGCTCACCAGGCCCTCGTGCTCGAGCTCCCGATACGCCTTGAGCACGGTGTTGGGGTTGATGGCCAGCTGGGCCACCACCTCCTTGACCGTCGGGAGTTGCTCCCCCCCGTTCAAGAGGCCCAGGCGCAGCGCCTGGCGGACCTGCTGGACGATCTGCATGTAGGGGGACACACCCGAGCGGCTGTCCAGATGGAACTCGATCACGCCAAGACCTCTATTTACCTAGGAACCTAGTTAAATATCTACCCAGGAAGACCGCATGTCAAGGGCGGGCTCGACAGGAGGGCCTCGTCGGCCGCGTCAGTGCGTGAGCGGTGGCAGGCCCTTGGCGACGAGGTCCACGCCGATGGCGAAGGTCAGAACGTCGCTGATGCCTTGTCCCACTCTTTGCCCCCCGTGTGGTCCTCGGCGTTCAGTCGTCGCTATCCCCGTCGCGCCAGACCTGATGCGCGGGAGCAGGGTCGCCGTGACCGGTCGTGCGGGTCAACAGGGCGGACTCGAGGAGAAATTCGAACAGCTCGTCGTCGTCGGCCGGTGCGGGCACGTGGAACTTGACCCGCTCCGCCACGAACACCGCGCTCGAGCTCACTGCGCAGGTCTGCCTCGGTCACCTGCCGCGCTCTGCCGGCGCAGTAGAACGCGTCCTCGTTGTCCTCGCAGGGGAACGAATGGAGTGCGAAGCGTCCGTCACGGCGGAGGTCGCCCTGCTTGGGCGACGGCACGATGAACGCGTAGGCACCGTCGCCCGTCAGCAACGGGCACATCGGGTGCACCCGTGGGCCGCCATCGGGTCGAGTCGTCGCGAGGAACCCGAGGCCGACGCCGACCTGGTAGAGCAGCGCGCGACCCGGATCAGCCAGGTCCGGGCGGAGCCGTGAGAACTCCCCCCAGGTCTTCACGGGAGCCCTAGCCCTCGTCCACTTCTTCGAGGACCTTGGCGGCGTGGCCGTCGGCCTTCACGTGGTACCAGGCCCGCTGGATCTTCCCGTTGGGGCCGACGAGAAAGGTGGAGCGGATGGTCCCGACCGTCTTCTTGCCGTACATGGTCTTCTCGCCCCACGCGCCGTACTTCTCCATGACCTTCTTGTCGGCGTCGGTCAGCAGCGGGAACTTCAGCTTGTACTTGGAGCGGAAGTTGACGTGCTTCTCCGCCTTGTCAGGCGAGATCCCCAGCACGGCTACGCCGGCCTTCTCGAAGGTCTTGAGGTTGTCGTTGAACTGGCACGCCTCCTTGGTGCAGCCGGGCGTGTCGTCGGCCGGATAGAAGTACACGATGACCCGCTGGCCCTTGTAGTCCGAGAGCTTGACCGGCTTGCCGTCCTGGTCGGGCAGGGTGAACGCGGGGGCGGTGGCGCCCTTCTCGAGTTTGGCCATCGTGCACTCCTTGGGGTTCGTCGGTCGAGCAGCCTCACTTTGGCACAATCGCCATGAGACCAGCCCTGGGCTGGTACAATGAAGTTTGCGACCGCCGGCAGGGGCCGGTGAGTCGGGGCCGATCCTCCTTTTCTCTGGCTGGCGCACGGTCCCGCCGTCACAACAGAGAGAGCGGGTTGATGACCGTTGATGCCGTGACCGGCGCGTACGCCGGCTCTGTCGCGAGTGGGGACGATTCCGTCTCCGGCAGCGACACCTACGAGACCGCCAGGACGTTCGAGTCCCTCGGCGTCTCCCCCGAACTGACGAAGGCGCTGGCCGACGAGGGCATCGTCAGCGCCTTCCCGATCCAGGCCCTGACCGTCGCCGACGCGTTGGCCGGCCGTGACGTCTGTGGGAAGGCCAAGACCGGCTCCGGGAAGACGCTGGCTTTCGGTGTGCCGCTCCTGCAGCGGGCCAAAGCGACCCGCCTGGCGCAAGGGCCCCGGGAGCCGACCCGTCCCGCCCGCCCGCTGGCGCTGGTCCTCTTGCCCACCCGCGAGCTGGCGGTCCAGGTGCACGACGTGATCAGCCCCCTGGCGCGGACGCTCGGGCTGCGGGCCGTGGCCGTCTACGGCGGCGCCGACATCGACCGGCAGGTGTCGAAGCTGCGCAAGGGTGTCGACGTCGTCATCGCCACCCCGGGCCGGCTGATCGACCTGGGTGACCGCGGCGAGGTCGCCGTCGACCAGCTCGAGACGCTGGTGCTCGACGAGGCCGACCGCATGGCCGACATGGGCTTCATGCCCCAGGTCGAATGGGTGCTGCGCCGCCTCGACCAGGCGCACCAGACGCTCCTCTTCTCTGCCACCCTCGACGGCGCGGTGGACATGCTGGTCAAGCGCTATCTGACCGACCCGGTCTTCCACGAGGTGGCATCCTCCACGCAGACGGTGACGTTGATGGAGCACCGGTTCCTCCAGGTGCACCAAATGGACAAGGTGAAGGTGGTCGCCGCGATCTGCCGGGCTCAGGAGAAGTCGCTCATCTTCGTGCGCACCAAGCGCGGCGCTGACCGCCTCGTCGACAACCTGGGCAAGGAGGGCGTGCGCGCCGCCGCGATTCACGGCGACCTGCGCCAGGCCAACCGCGAGCGCGCCCTGGCCGACTTCTCCAACGGAAAGCTCAGCGTCCTCGTCGCCACCGACGTGGCGGCGCGGGGCCTGCACATCGAGGGCGTCGACGCCGTGATCCACTTCGACCCGCCCGAGGACCACAAGGCCTACCTGCACCGCTCGGGCCGCACGGCCCGGGCCGGCAAGGCCGGCGTCGTGGTGAGCCTGGCGCTGTGGAACCAACTGGTCGAGATGGAGGTCATCCAGCGGCGCCTGGCCCTGCGCATCCCCATCGTCGAGATGTTCTCCAACGATCCCCGGTTGGCCGACCTGCGCCGCGTGGACGCCGCAAGCCGAAGAGAGCGTCCTCTGAGCGAGGCCACGCCGATGCCGCTCTGGTCGCCCGACGACGGCGTCCGCCGCGTCCTGGTGGTGACGGCCCATCCCGACGACGTCGACTTCGGGTCCGGCGGCACGGTGGCCGCCTTCACGTCTGCCGGCCTCGAGGTCACCTACTGCGTCGCGACCAACGGCGAGGCCGGCGGCTCGGACCGGGAGCTGTCGCGGGCCGACATGGCCCTCCTGCGCCAGGACGAGCAACGCGCCGCCGCCGCCGTGGTCGGCGTCACGGACGTGCGTTTCCTCGGGCACACCGACGGGATGCTGCAGCCGACCATCGGGCTGCGCCGCGACATCAGTCGGGTCATCCGCGAGGTCAGGCCCGAGCGCGTGCTCACCCAGTCGCCTGAGCGCAACTGGGACTTCATCTTCGCCAGCCATCCCGACCACCTGGCGGCGGGCGAGGCGGCGGTGTGCGCCGTCTACCCCGACGCCCGCAACCCCTTCGCCCACCCCGAGCTGCTCGACGGGGAGGGGCTCGAGCCCTGGACCGTCACCGAGCTGTGGCTCATGGGCCCGGGCGGTCCGAACGCCGCCGTCGCCGTCGACACGACGGCCACCGTGGCGCGCAAGGTGGCTGCGCTGATGTGCCACAAGAGCCAGATCGCCGACCCCGACGGCATGTCCGAGCGTGTGCTCGCCGGTGCCCGGGCCATGGCTCAGCAAGCCGGCCTGCCGGCGGGATCGTCGGCCGAGCTCTTCCGGGTCACCCGCATTCCCTGACCCCTCATGAGCCGTCCCTGGGTGCTGCTGCAGCACGTGGCCCACGAGGGCCCGGGCACGGTGGCGCCCGCCGTCACAGACTCGGGCGCGGACTTGTCCGTGGTGCGCGTCGACCGCGGGGAGGCCGTCCCGTCACCAGGGTCGGTGGGGGAGATGGCCGGCCTCGTGGTCATGGGGGGACCGATGAGCGTGTACGACGACCTGCCCTGGCTGTCCGACGAGCGTGCGCTGCTGCGCCGGGCCGTGGGCGCCGGGCTGCCCGTGCTCGGCATCTGCCTGGGCGCTCAGCAGCTGGCGGCCGCGCTCGGCGGCGAAGTGGTGACGGGTTCCACCCCCGAGGTGGGCGTCGGCGAGGTGCACCTGACCGCCGACGCCATCAGCGATCCGGTGCTCGGCCCCGCCCCGACGCCGCTGCCGTGCGTACACTGGCACGGGGACACCTTCTCGCTCCCCGACGGCGCGGTGCATCTGGCCCGCAGCGACCTCTACGAGAACCAGGCGTTCCGGGTCGGCCCACGCGCCTACGGCCTCCAGTTCCACGTGGAGGTGACGGCGAGCCTGGTGGCGCACTGGGGCCCGCACCTCCCGCCCGGGGTCTTCGTGCGCCCGGTGGACGTGGCGCACGTGAGCCGGGCCGGCGACGGAATCGTGCGCCGCTTCGTCGCCCTGGCCGGGGTGGCACCCGCACCCTGATGGGCGTCAGCCTGGCCACCGTCCGCCGCATCTCCCTGTCGCTGCCCGGGGCGGCCGAGGCACCGCACCACGACATGACCTCGTTCCGGGTGGTCGGCAAGATCTTCGCCACCGTGCCGCCCGAGGGCGGTCGTGTGCACGTCTTCCTCGGCGCCGACGAGGTGGCGTCCTACTGCGCCGAGTTCCCCGGCGTCGTCGAGGAACTGTGGTGGGGCAAGAGGGTGGCGGGCTGCCGCGTGGTGCTGCGCCACGCCACATCGGTCCTGGTGCGCGAGCTGCTCACCGAGTCGTGGCGGCGCCGGGCGCCCAAGAAGCTGCTGGCCCAGCTCGGGGGTTGAGCGCCGCCCTCAGCCGGCCATTTGGCGCAGCACGTACTGGAGGATGCCGCCGTGACGGTAGTACTCGGCCTCCATGGGCGTGTCGATGCGCAGGATCACCCGGAACTCGGTGACCGAGTCGTCGTCGGCCGTCGCGGTCACCGTGAGCTCCTTGGGCAGTTCGCCCTTGTTGAGCACGTCCAAGCCGGTGATGGTGAAGCGCTCGTGTCCGGTCAGGCCGAGGCCGTCGGCCGAGTCGCCCTTGTAGAACTGCAGCGGCGCCACGCCCATGCCGATGAGGTTGGAGCGGTGGATGCGCTCGAAGCTCTGCGCAATGGCGGCCCGGACGCCGAGCAGCGCCGTGCCCTTGGCCGCCCAGTCGCGGCTGGAGCCGGTGCCGTACTCGCGGCCGGCCAGCACGACCAGCGGGACGCCCTCCTCGGCGTACTGCATGGCGGCCTCGTAGACCGAGGTCTGCGACCCTTCGGGCAGGTGCAGCGTGACGCCGCCCTCGGTGCCCGGGCGCCAGCAGGTTGCGCAGCCGCACGTTGGCGAACGTGCCGCGCATCATCACCTCGTGGTTGCCGCGCCGGGCGCCGTAGGAGTTGAAGTCCGCGCTGACCACGCCGTGCTCGGTCAGGTAGCGCCCGGCCGGCGTGGCGGGGCCGATGGAGCCAGCCGGGGAGATGTGGTCGGTGGTGACGCTGTCACCCACCCGGACCAGCACCCGGGCGTCGACGATGTCGGTCACCGGATCGGGCGTCATGGTCATCGTCTCGAAGAACGGCGGGTTCTTGACGTAGGTCGAGTCGTCCTGCCAGGCGTAGGTCTCGCCCGGCGCCACCGTGACCTGCTGCCAGTACTCGTCGCCGTCGAACACGGCGGCGTAGCGGGTGCGGAACATCTCGGAGGTGAGCGACTCGCGGATGGTCGCACTCACCTCCTCCATGGAGGGCCAGATGTCCGAGAGCAGGACGGCGTTGCCGTCGGCGTCGTGCCCGATGCGGCTCGGTGGTCAGGTCGGTGTCCATGGTGCCCGCCAGCGCGTAGGCGACCACGAGCGGCGGCGAGGCGAGGTAGTTCAGGCGCACGTCGGGGTGGATGCGCCCCTCGAAGTTGCGGTTGCCCGACAGGACGGCGGCCACGGCCAGGTCACCCTCCTTGACCGCCTCGCTCACCCCGGTGAGCAACGGTCCCGAGTTGCCGATGCAGGTCGTGCAGCCGTAGCCGACGAGGTAGAAGCCGAGCTGCTCGAGCGGCTCCATGAGGCCGGCGCGCTGGAGGTAGTCGATGACGACGCGCGAGCCGGGCGCGAGCGACGTCTTGACCCACGGCTTGGACGCGCAGCCCGCGCTCGACCGCCTTCTTGGCCAGCAGCCCGGCGCCGACCATGACCTGCGGGTTCGAGGTGTTGGTGCAGCTGGTGATGGCGGCGATGACGACGTCGCCGTCCTGCATCTGGTGGTGGGGCGCCGCCGCCGGCTCGGTCGGGGCCGTGGCCGGCGTCCGGTCGATGGCCAGCCGGAACGAGTCGCGGGCGGCGGCCAGGGCCACCCGGTCCTGGGGCCGGGCCGGGCCGGCCAGGGACGGCTCGACGTCGGCCAGATCGAGGCTGAGGTGCTCGGAGTACACGGGCTCGGGCGCGCCGGGGTCGTGCCACAGGCCCTGCGCCTTGGCGTAGGCCTCGACCAGGGCCAGGTGCTCCTCGTCGCGCCCGGTGAAGCGCAGGTAGTCGAGCGTCACCTGGTCGATGGGGAACATGGTGCAGGTGGCGCCGTACTCGGGGCTCATGTTGCCGATGGTCGCCCGCGTCTCGAGCGGCAGCGCGGCGACGCCCGGGGCCGTAGCACTCGACGAAGGCGCCGACCACGCCGTGGTCGCGCAGCAGCTCGGTCACCGTCAGCACCACGTCGGTGGCGGTGATGCCCGGCTTGGTCTCGCCCGAGATGCGCAGCCCGACGACCGGCGGCAGCAACATGGACAACGGCTGGCCGAGCATGGCGGCCTCGGCCTCGATCCCGCCCACACCCCATCCGAGCACGCCGAGCCCGTTCACCATCACCGTGTGCGAGTCGGTGCCGACGAGCGTGTCGCAGAAGGCGCGGCCGTCGTCGGTGGCGAAGACCAGCCGGGACAGGTACTCGAGGTTGACCTGATGGCAGATGCCCGTGCCCGGCGGCACGAGCCGGAAGTCGTCGGAACGCGCCCTGGGCCCACCGCAGCAACTGGTAGCGCTCGAGGTTGCGCGAGTACTCGACGGAGACGTTCTCGTCGTAGGACTCGGCGTCGCCCGAGCGTTCGATGATGACCGAGTGGTCGATGACGAGCTCGACCGGGACGAGCGGGTTGACCTGTGACGCGTCACCGCCGAGGCGGGCCAGCGCGTCGCGCATGGCGGCCAGGTCGACCACCCCGGGCACACCCGTGAAGTCCTGCATGAGCACGCGCTCGGGCGTGAACGCGATTTCGTGGGCGGCGTCGCCCGCCCCTTGCCCATGCCCCTCGGGGTTGACCCCCCAGGCGGCCACGGCCACGATGTCGTCGGCCGTTACGTGCGGCCCGTCCTCGTGGCGCAGCAGGTTCTCGAGCAGCACCTTGATGGAGTAGGGCAGCCGTTCGATGTCGTGCCGCTCGGCCAGCGCGGGGGCCGTGATGGAGAAGATCTCGTAGGTGCGGTCGCCGACGACCAGGTCGGTCCGGGTGCCGAAGGTGTCGGGGTGCGGGGGAGATCCGGGGTCATGGGCCCATTCTGCCGTGGCGGTGAGCAAGGCGCCCACACGGCGCCCGAGGCGGCGGCCGCGGGGTGTTTCCGGCCGACACCCACGTTGAAGGACCGATTCGTAACGACTTCGTAATCGCTTCCTCGCCCGGGCACGAACCCCAGCGTGCACAATCGTGGTCGTGGTCGGACACGGTGGCGCCACGGGTGCCGGCCCAAGCGGAGGGGATCGCCCGACGCGGCGCGTGCGGCTCGCCGCCGTGGCGGTGGCCGCGCTGCTGGCGCCCGGCCTGGTGCTCGCCGCGGCGACGTCCTCGGCGGCGCCGGCGGCCGCCGCGCCGGAGCAGGCGCACGTCTACGACGACACCGGCATGATCGGCTTCGGCAACGTGTCGGAGACGGCACCCGACCTACCGAGCCCCTCAACTCCCCGATCTTCTCCGGCGCCGCGGCCACGAGGACGGCAACGGCTACGTGCTGGCCAGCGCCGACGGCGGGATGTTCGCGTTCGGCGATGCCAACTTCGAAGGCTCGGCCGGCAGCCTGCCGCTGAACGGCCCCATCGTGGCCATGGCGCTGACGCCCGACGCCAAGGGTTACTGGCTCGGCGCCATCGACGGCGGCGTCTTCGCCTACGGCGACGCGCCGTTCTACGGCTCCATGGGCTCGTCGCACTTGAACCAGCCGATCGTCGGCATGGCGGCCACCCCCGACGGCAAGGGCTACTGGCTCGTGGCGGCGGACGGCGGCATTTTCGCCTACGGCGACGCCGGTTTCTACGGGAGCACCGGCAGCCTGGTGCTCAACGAGCCCATCGTCGGCATGGCGTCCACCCCCGACGGCAAGGGCTACTGGCTCGTGGCGGCGGACGGCGGCATCTTCAGCTTCGGCGACGCCGGCTTCTACGGCTCGGCGGGCAGCCAGAACCTGCCCGATTGGGTGGTCGGCATGGTGGCGGCGCCCGACGGCGGGGGCTACCTCATCGCCACCGCCAACGGGGTGGTGCTGCCCTACGGCGACGCCAAGGCCTACGGGGGGCTCTCGCTCGACCCGACGGCGACCCAGATTTCGGCCATCATCGGCAACAACCAAGGGACCGGGTACTGGCTGCTCGACCCGCAGGCGTGGCAGTACAGCTTCAGCACGGCCACCCCGGAACCGGAATTCGCGGAGTCGAACGCCATCGCGCGAGATCGCGGCGTCCCAGATCGAGCCCGACCCAGACGGCTCGGCGGGCGCTGTGGTGCAACCCCTACGGGCCGTGCGAGGAGTGGTGCGCGCTGTTCGCCACCTGGGTCTGGGAGCGGGCGGGCATCCCCATTCCCAATTACGCCTTCACAGGGGACATCTGGGACTGGGCCGGTTCGTGGGGGGCCGTGCTGCCGCCGACCGCCACCCCGGCCGTGGGCGACGCCGTCCTCTACGGCACCGGGCCCTGGAGCGTGGCCACCTCGGTGCACGTCGGGCTGGTCACCCAGGTCTGGCCCGACGGCGCCATCATGACGGTGGCGGGGACGCCGGGCCGGGCCGGACGGCGCGCTCTCGGTGGCCATCGACGGGCCGTACCTGCCGTGGGACTCCGGCGTCTACAACGGCGTCGGGATCTACGCCTTCGCGCAGCCTTGAGGGGGGCTTGGCATCCTAGGCTGCCGCCTCCGTGCCCGTCTACGAGTTCCGCTGCACGACCTGCGACGCCCTCTTCGACGAGCGCCGGGCCATGGCCCGGGCCGACGCGCCCGCCACCTGCCCCGAGGGCCATGTCGGCGCCCGCCGGCTGCTGCCGGTCTTCGCCACGGTCGGGCTGGCGGCCGCGCCGCCGCCCCGCGTGCGGCGCGCCGGTGGCCGGAGGGTGCGGCAGCGGCTGCGCCTGCTGCTAGCGCGCCGTGTCGCTCTCCTCGTGGGATGACTACCCGGTCCACCAGGCCGCCGAGTTCATTGCGCACCCGGCCACCAGTGACCGCAACTTCTACGACCGCTACTACTTCAACATGCACCCGTGCGACGACGACTGGTTCGCCATCTTCGGGCTCGGGCAGTACCCCAACCTCGGCGTGGTCGACGCCTTCGTCGACGTGCGGCGGGGCGACTCCCAGCACGTCGTCCGTTCGTCGGCGCCGCTGGTGGACCGGGCCGACATCGCGGTCGGGCCCTTCCGGATAGAGGTGCTCGAGCCGCTGCGCAAGCTGCGCGTCGTGGTCGAGCCCACCGAGGACCACGTGGCCATGGACGTGGTCTGGGAGGGCCACATCCCGGCCGTCGAGGAGCCCCGCCAGTACCTGCGTTCGAAGGGCAAGGTGGTCTTCGACACGCAGCGGCTGGCCCAGACCGGTCGCTGGACGGGGACGTTGTCGGTCGGCGGAGCCGACCTGGCCGTCACGCCCGACCGGTGTTGGGGCACCCGCGACCGCTCCTGGGGCGTGCGCCCGGTCGGCGAACCCGAGAGCGACGGCATCCGCCAGGGCGAGCTCGTCTTGGCCGGCATGTGGAACTACTTCCCCATGCAATTCGAGGACCACGCCATCATGTACATCTGCCACGAGCGCGACGACGGAGAGCGCCCGCTCGTCCAGTCCGAGCGTGTGTGGTCCGACCCCTCCCGCGGGATCGACGATCTCGGCCGCGCCGAGCACGAGCACCACCTGATGCCGGGCACCCGGATCATCGACCACTCGGTGGTCCGCTTCCCCGAGGCCGGCCTGGAGGTCACCTGCCGCTCCATACTGCCCAACTTCATCTCCATCGGGACGGGCTACGGCATCGACGCCGACTGGCGCCACGGCATGTATCACGGACCCGAGACGGTGACCCAGGGCCTGGTGCTGCCCGTGGAGGAGATCGCGGGCCTGGCGCAGTACGGGATCGTCGACCACGTCGCCGAGTTCTCCTACGACGGGAGGATCGGCTACGGGTTGTTGGAGCACGGCTTCTTCGGCCCGTACCGGCGTTACGGACTGCTCGACGGGGCCATGGGGGCGCCGCAGGGCTGAGACCTCCGTCGCGGGCATGCGAGAATGAGGGATGCCCGACGCCTCCAGCGTGCTCCTGCAACGCCTGCAGACTGCGTTCGACACGGTGGCGCCCGGCGCCGACCCGGTGTTGCGGGTGTCGGACAGAGCCGACTTCCAGGCCAACGGCGCCTTGGCCCTGGGCAAGCAGCTGGGCCGTCCACCGCGTGAAGGTGGCCAAGGAGGTCCTGGCGGCGGCCGACCTCGACGACGTCTGCTCGGTGGTCGAGATCAGCGGGCCGGGCTTCATCAACCTGACCCTCTCCGATGCCTTCGTGGCGGCCCAGGTGGCCGCCCTCTCGCCCGACCCACGTCTCGGCGTCGAGGCAGTGGCCCAGCCGGCCACCATCGTCATCGACTATTCGGCGCCCAACGTGGCCAAGGAGATGCACGTCGGCCACCTGCGCAGCACGCTGATCGGCGACGCGCTGGCCCGGGTGCTCGGCTTCGTGGGCCATATGGTGCTGCGCGAGAACCACATTGGCGACTGGGGGACGCCCTTCGGCATGCTGATCGAGCACCTGCTCGACGTGGACGGCGCCGAGAACGCGGAGTCCTTCAGCGTGCGCGACCTCAACGAGTTCTACGCCGCGGCGCGCCGGCAATTCGACAGCGACCCCTCGTTCGTCGAGCGCAGCCGCCGTCGGGTGGTGCTCCTGCAGAGCGGCGATCCCGAAACCATGCGGCTGTGGCGCATCTTCGTGGCCGAGAGCATGCGCCACGCAGCCGAGGTGTACGAGCTGCTCGGTGTCCTGCTCACCCCGGAGGACACGGTGGGGGAGAGCTTCTACAACCCATGGTTGTCCGTCGTGATCGACGAGCTCGGCGCCAAGGGGCTGCTGGTGGAAAACGACGGCGCCCAGTGCGTGTTCCCGGAGGGCTTCACCAACCGCCAGGGGGAGCCGCTGCCGCTCATTGTGCGCAAGTCCGACGGCGGCTACGGCTACCCGGCCACCGATCTGGCCTGCGTCCGCGACCGCACCGCCCGGCTCGGCGCCGACCGCCTGGTCTACGTGGTGGGCGCCGAGCAGTCGCTGCACCTGCGGCTCGTCTTCGCCGTGGCCGCGCTGGCCGACTACCTGCCGGACACCTCCGCCGCCGTGCACGTCTCCTTCGGCATGGTGGTGGGGACCGACGGCAAGAAGCTGGCCAGCCGCAGCGGCGAGCCGCACCGGCTGATCGATCTGCTGACGGAGGCGGTCGAGCGGGCGTCCGCGGCGCTCAGCGAACGCGGCAGCGACCTACCCCCCGAACGCCAGGCCGCCATTGCGCACGCGCTGGGCATCGGCGCCGTCAAGTACGCCGACCTGTCCACCGAGCGCATACGCGACTACGTCTTCGACTACGACCGCATGCTGGCCGCCGAGGGCAACACCGGGCCCTACCTGCAGTACGCGCACGCCCGCATCCGCTCCATCTTCCGGAGGGCCGAGGTCGACCCACCCGCGCCGGGGGTGCCGCCACGGCTGGACGAGCCCCAAGAGCGCGCGCTGGCGCTCGAGCTCCTGCGCTTCGCCGGGGCGGTGGAGGCCACGGTCGAGACCTACAGCCCCTCGAAGCTGTGCTCCTATCTCTTCGACCTGGCCACGACCTTCACCGCGTTCTACGAGGCCTGCCGCGTCCTGGTCGACGACGAGGCGGTGCGGACGTCGCGGCTCGGGTTGTGCGACCTGACGGCCCGCGTGCTCGAGCAGGGACTGGCGTTGCTCGGCATGGAGGCGCCCGAGCAGATGTGACCCGGCCGGGGACAGCCCCTATCCTCTGCCGGCACGTGGGTGCCGGACGGGAGGCGCCCCCCAGCAAGGAGTCGCAGGGATCATGGAACTGAAGGGCACGTCGGCCGTCGTCACCGGAGGGGCATCGGGGCTCGGGGAGGCCACCGCACGCCTGCTGGCCGAACGCGGCGTCCGCGTGGTGGTGGCCGACCTCCAGGCGGACAAGGGCGAGATCCTGGCCAAGGAGATCGGCGGCCTGTTCGCCGAGACCGACGTCACCAAGCCCGAGCCGGTGATGGCCGCCGTGGACGCGGCGGTGGAGATGGCGCCGCTCAAGTCGTTGGTCAACTGCGCCGGCATCGGCTGGGCCACCCGGACCATCGGCAAGGACGGCGACTACGCATCGGCCCACGACCTCGATCTGTACCGGCGGGTCATTGAGATCAACCTGATCGGCACGTTCAACTGCGTCCGTCTCGCCGCCACCAAGATGAGCCTCAACGAGCCCGACGCCGACGGGGCCCGTGGCGCCATCGTCAACACGTCGTCGGTGGCGGCGGAGGACGGCCAGATCGGCCAGGCGGCCTACTCGTCCTCCAAGGGCGGTGTGGTCGGCCTGACACTGCCGGTGGCCCGCGACCTGGCCGTTGTCGGCATCCGGGTCAACACCATTTTGCCCGGGCTGATCGACACGCCGATCTACGGCGCCGGCGAGGGGTCCGATGCGTTCAAGGGCAAGCTGGCCCAGGACGTGCTGTTCCCGCATCGCCTGGGGTTCCCGACCGAGTTCGCCACGCTGGCGGTGGAGCTGCTCTCGAACTCCTACATGAACGCCGAGTCGATCCGCCTCGATGCCGGCATCCGGATGCAGCCCAAATAGAAGGCGCGGGCAGGGGGAGGCGACATGATCGATCCCGAGTTGGCGGCGTACGCCGACGCCATGCCGGTGTTCGACCTCACGGACCCCGTGGCGGCGCGGCAGGGCTTCGAGTCGCTGCTCGAGGGCCTCGACCTCGACGTCCCCGAGTCGCTCGGGGTGCGGATGGAAGACCGCGTCGTGCCCGGCTGGGAGGGCGAGCCCGAGGTTCCCGTCCGCATCTACTGGCCCGAGGAGGCGGTGGCCGGCGCGCTGGTGCCCGGGGTCCTGCAGATCCACGGCGGCGGCTTCGTCGTCGGGAGCATCGATACGGAGAACCTCGGCGCCGCCATGATGGCCGCCGAGGTGCGGGCCGTCGTGGTGTCGGTCGAGTACCGGCTGGCGCCCGAGAATCCGTACCCGGCGGCCGTGCACGACTGCTATGCCGCGCTGCGCTGGTTCCATGGTGAGGCGGGCGCGCTGGGTGTCGATGTCGAGCGCATCGCCGTGGTGGGGGCAAGTGCCGGCGGGGGCCTGGCGGCCGCCACGGCGTTGCTGGCCCGGGACCAGGGCGGCCCACCCCTCTGCTTCCAGATGCTCCACATCCCCGAACTGGACGACCGACTCGACACGCCGAGCATGCGGGCGTTCGTCGACTCGCCGGTGTGGAACCGACCCCTCGCCGTGCAGAGCTGGCAGGCTTACCTGGGCGAGCTGTCGGGACGTGACGACGTCCCCGTCTACGCGGCGCCGGCCCGGGCCAACGACCTGAGCGGGCTGCCACCGTCCTACGTGTCGACGGCGGAGAACGACCCGCTGCGCGACGAGGGTCTGCTTTACGGGATGCGCCTGTTGGAGGCCGGCGTGTCGGTCGAGCTGCACCAGTTCCCCGGCACCTTCCACGGGTCGGCCATGGTGGTCTCGGCGGCCGTGTCCCAGCGGGCCCATCGCGAGGCGACAGAGGTCCTGCGCCGGGCGCTCGGCACCGAGCGGGGTGACGCCGACGCCGGCTGATTGAGGAGGCGCTGCACGCCCTGCCGCCGGGGGAGTGCACGCGGCGCATGACGGCCGACCTGCCCGTGCTTCGCCGCTGAGAGACCCCCGATATGGTGAGCGCCATGGCGTTCAAGGGCTGGCCCGAGCGCGCCTTGCTCTTCTACGAAGGCTTGGAGGCCGACAACACCAAGGCGTACTGGGTCGACCACAAGGAGCTCTACGAGCGCGAGGTCAAGGCACCGATGGAGGCACTGCTGGCCGAGCTGAAGGACGAGTTCGGCGATTCCCGCCTCTTCCGCCCCTACCGCGACACCCGGTTCAGCCACGACAAGTCCCACTACAAGACGGCCATCGCCGCCAGGATCGGGGAGGGGTACGTGCAGCTGTCGGCCGACGGCCTGCTCTGCGGTGCCGGCACGTACACCATGTCGAACGACCAGCTCGAGCGCTTCCGTGCCGCCGTGGGGGCCGAGGGTCCCGGCTCCGAGCTCGAAGCCGTCGTCGACGCGCTGGGCCGGGCCGGGCTGAACGTCCACGCCATGGAGTCGCTCAAGACGGCCCCCAGGGGCTTTCCGAAGGAGCACCCGCGCGTTGAGCTGTTGCGCCTCAAGGGCCTGGTGGCGTCGCGCTCGTGGCCACCGGCGTCATGGCTGCACACGGCGGCCGCCAAGAAGCGCGTCGTGGAGGTGTTCCGCGCCGCCGAGCCCATGGTGGCCTGGCTCGGGACGCACGTCGGCCCGCCCCGCTCGTCGCGCGAGCGGCGTTCCTCGGTTCAGGCCGCCGCCGGCCGCCGTACCTCTGTGGCCGGGTCCGCGCTGGACAGCGCCTTCCACAGCGCCCAGTAGCTCTTGTAGGTGATGGCGTCGGTCACGTAGCCGGCCCGCTCGAGCTCGGCGTGGTAAGCGGGCAGGTTGCGCCACGGGACGCCCATGTCGACGTGGTGGGCCAGGTGCCAGCCGGTGTTGTACGGCACGATCCAGAAGCGGGCCCAGAGCGACTGCCGCACGTTGTGCGTGGTGGCGCGGCGGTCGGGGCTGCGTTCCATGCCGCCGTGTTCGGCGATGGAGCGCAGGCGGTTGATGACGCGCCACTCGGTCATGAAGGGCAGCCACCACAGCAGCGGGTAGACCCACCAGCGTCCGGTGGCCGCCCACATGGCCGCCCAGAGCACGGCCTGTACCGCGAAGATCGACAAGCCGATGCGGCGGAACGGCCCCTTGCGCACCGTGTTCTTCACCAACGGGACGAAGTTCTTGTAGCCACTGATCCCTACCGCGTCGCGGAACAGCCGCCGCCCCAGCGACCGCCGGGTGCACGGGTAGGGCGCGTAGTACGCAATGTCGGGCTCGTCGGGGCCGAACTCGTCCTTGTGATGGGCGAAGTGCACACGGCGGTAGAGCTGCACCGGGGTGAAGACCGGATAGGCCACGACCCACTTGCCGACAAGGTCGTTCCACCGCTTGTTGGTGAAGAGCAGCTTGTGCGCGGCCTCGTGCATGAGGATGGCAAAGCGGGCGTACATCGGCCCCATCAGCACGAAGGCGATCAGGTAGGACCACCACTGGCCGATGAAGACGGCGCCGCCGACGATGACGACGACCCACATCCACACGGTGACCACGGAGAGGGCGTTGCGCGCGTCGTCGATGCGGCGCAGGTCGGCCCGCAGCGGTGGGAGGGCCATGCCGTTGGCCTGCAGCCGTTCGCTCGGCAGGACGTCCGGCCGGTCTGCGGCATCGGGCACCATGGTGGCGGCCATGCGTCTATATTACGATATTCAGACAGGTGACGCAACCAGGTAATGCCCGTTCCCCGCTCGGGGCTGCCCCGCTCACGGCGCGGTCCGTCCTGGCCAGCGCGCTTCTGGGCATGGACCCGCCCGAGCTCCCGGTGGCCCAGCTGGTCCGGCTGACCGGCCTGTTCGGGATCAGCGAGAACCGGGCCCGGGTGGCCCTCAGCCGCATGGTGGCCGCGGGCGAGGCCACGACTGACGGCGCCGGCCACTACCGGCTGGCCGGCCACCTGGCCGCCCGCCAGTCGCGCCAGTCGGCCAGCCGGGCCGGCGCCACCTCCGCCTACGGCGGCGACTGGTGGTTGGGCGTGGTGACCACGGCCGGGAGCACCGCCGACGTCCGCGCCGCCCGCCGACGCGCCCTGGCCTACGCCCGGCTGGCCGAGCTGCGCGAGGGGGTGTGGATGCGGCCGGCCAACGTCGCCGTGCGGCTGCCCGACGCCCTGGACGGCGACGTCGAGCTCATGACGGCGCGGCCCGCCGCAGCGCGGGAGCTGGCCGCCCGGCTGTGGGACCTGGCGGCGTGGTCCGGCCGCGCCGACGCCCTCCGGCGCGAGCTCGACGACCTTCCGCCCGACGGGCCCGAAGCCCTGGCGCCGGGCTTCGAGCTCTCGGCCGCCGTGCTGCGCCACCTCCAGGCCGACCCGCTCCTGCCGCCCGAGCTGTTGCCGCCGGGCTGGCCGGGAGCCACCCTGCGGACCGTCTACGACGACTGGGACGCCCGTTACCGCGCCACCCTGCGCACCTGGAGCCGGAGCGGCTGAGCGGGCCGGTCGGCCGTCGCTCGGTTCGTGCCGTGCCCGACACCTGCGAACACGTGTGACCGGTACGGCCACGCCGCCGTTCAAGGTCGCCTCCCGGCGCCGCCATGGGGGTCGACGTCGCCTTCTGCGTGATCCCGACGGCACTCGGGGCCGCCGATGCAGGTGGTCAGGAACGGGGTGCCGCCGGGGATCCGGCCGTTTCCGCGCCCAGGACCTCGAGGAGCTCGGCCTGGGAGTGGACCCCGAACTTGCGGAAGATGGCAGACAGGTGGTTGCGCACGGTGCTCTGGCTCACGAAGAGCGTCTTGGCGATGGTCGGGACTCGTTGACCGCGCACGAGCATCCCCACGATCTCCCACTGGCGGGTGGTCAGCTCCTTGAGCTGCGGGTGGTCCATGGCCGCCGCCGAGCCCTCGACGGTGTCGAGCACTCCGGCGGCTCGTACCTCGGCGCCGATCCGCCGTAGGCGCATTTCGAGCTCGGTCACCCGATCCACAGCCGAGTCGGCGCAGGTGCAGTCCCCCACAATGGCGAAGGCCGCCGTCTTCGAGTGAGCACGCAGCGGTGCGGTCAACAGCGAGACCTCGACCGGGGTCCCGTCGGGGCCGGCGGCGCGCAGCTGGTGGAGCGAGTAGATCCCGAGCGGCCGACGCGGCGCTTCGCGGATTTCTGTCGGAAGCTCTGGTTCGAAGAGGTCGAGCAGCGACGAGCCGATGATCGCAGCCGGAGGGCGGCCGAGCAGGTCGGAGATGTCCGCGCTGATCTGGACGATGCGCCACCGGTCGTCGATGAGCCCGACCGCGATGGGCACGAGATCTCGCCACGGGCTCGAAGGATCGCGTCCCAGTCTGCCGATTTGGTCGGGGGGTACGAGGAGGGCGATCACCTCCCGCTGCCCGTTCAGCTCAATGGCCCGGCTCCAGATGCAGATCGGTATGGAGTCCAACCCGTGGCGGTGGAGTTCACGTGTGCTGCGGAGGCCGTCAGCCGTCCCGGACGTGAGCAACGCGCCGGAACGCTCCACGGCCCGACGTGGAGACACGAAGTCGAAGACCGAGCGCCCGATCAGCTGGCTCAGGGGGAGATTGATCGCGTCCGCAGCCGCCTCGTTGGCCAGCCAGATCTCTCCCTTGGGCGCTGGAGGTCGACCTCCGCCACGCGGTCGAGCGCAACGAGCTCAACCTCTACCTCCAGCCGGTCGTCGGGCTACCCGGTGGCGAGGTGGTGGAAAGCGAGTCGCTGCTCCGTTGGAAGCGGCCGGCGGGTGCCTGCGTGGGCCCCGACGTCTTCATTCCGCTGGCCGAGGAGACCGGGATCATCAACGCGATCGGTGACTGGGTGCTCGGGCGTGCCCTCGGGATTTTGCTCGCCGGCCTCACGCCGAGGCTCACCATCAACCTGTCGCCCCGCCAGCTGCTCGAGCCGGGCCTGCCGTCTCATGTGGAGCGCCTGCTGGCGCTCACCGGGGTCCCCCCCGCCTCGCTGGCGTTCGAGGTGACCGAGAACGTCGTCGTCGAGAACTTCGAGCTCGCGGTGCGGTCCCTCAGCAGCTTGCGCCAACTGGGTTGTCCCACCGGGCTCGACGACTTCGGGAGCGGCTACTCGTCGTTGGGCTACCTGCGCAGACTGCCTCTCGACTTCCTCAAGCTCGACCGGGAGCTGGTGCGAGACGTGGACACTGATCCCCAGGCGTCACGGATAGCGGAGACGATCATCGTCCTCGGCCGCACCCTCTCGCTGCTCACGATCGAGGGTATCGAGCGCCAGTCCCAGGCCGATGCCCTGGCCGACATGGGCTGTCAGTTCGGTCAGGGGTGGCTCTTCGGCCGTCCGTCACAGCCGTGGAAGGACCGCATCTGAGCTGCACCTGTTGCGCCGGACCGATCCGGAACCCGGTCGGGTCGCGCTGACCCCTAACGCTCGCTCTCCTTCTCCCACACCGAGACGTGGCTGCGGCTCTCGTCCGTGAAGGGCGAGCGGTCCCAGTCGGCCCAGCGCTCGCGCCGGGTCAGCCCGGCCAGGCGGGCCATGAGGTCGAGTTCGGAGGGCCACACGTAACGGAAGGGCGCGCTGAACGTCTCGAGCGCGCCGTCGAGCAGCCAGTAGTGGTGCGACCACGAGTGCTGCGCCGCCAGGTCGTCGTACTCTTCGAAGCCGAGGTGCGTGGGCGTCACCGTGAAGGCGCGCACCGTGACGCCCGGCGGCAGGTCCCGCAGGGCCGGCACGATCACCTCCACGACGAAGCAGCCACCCGGCTCGAGGTGGGCGGCCACGTTGGCGAAGCACGCCACCTGCTCGTCCTGTGTGGTCAGGTTCATGATGGTGTTGCGCACCAGGTAGGCCAACGAGAACGTCCCCCCGACCCGCGCCGAAGCGAAGTCGCCGAGCGTCACGCCGACGGCGTCGGCACCGGGCTGCGCGCGCAGCTGCTCGACCACCGGGGGCGACAGCTCAATGCCGTGCACCCGCACGCCACGCCGGCTGAGCGGCAGGGCGATGCGCCCCGTCCCCACGCCGAGCTCGAGGGCCGCCCCCGAGGCGGCGTGTTCGACCAGGAAGTCGACCGCCGCGCCGACGACGGCGGGTTCGTGGATCTCGGGCCACAAGGTCTCGTACCGCGCCGCGACGCGCTCGTCGAAGTAGTTCTCCGGCACCACACCATCGTGCCAGCACGGCGCGGCCTCCGGGTAGGGGTCGCCGGGAAGCCGGCCTCTCCGCCGCGTCAGGCGGACGTGCCGACCCGGCGGGTCAGCGGTTGGCGCCCCGCGCATCGACCCTCCATCGTTCGACGACGCCGCTCCCATCGACGACGAGCAGTTCCGGTACCAGGTTGACCGCGCTGCACACGTGGTTGGGCACCACGGCGACCACCTCGCCGAGCGCAGGGCCGGGGCCCTCGAGTTCGACGACCGCGTGGTGTTCCCAGAGCCCGACGATCCGAGCGTCCGGCCAGTCGGCGAGGCGTCCGTAGCCGCTCGCCCACGGCGGCCGGTCCGATCCGAGCACTTTGGACCCGGCGTCGAGCACGATCCGGCCGGAGACCGGGCGGCTCACCACGGTGGCTGCCACCATCAACGCCACGTTCTCCATGGGTACCACGCCCAGCTCAACCTGTTGGGCGTCGTTGAACACATAGACCCCGGGGCGCAGTTCGGTCAACGCGCCAGGCTGGACGAGCCGGGCACTGGGGGAGGAGCCGCCACTTCGCTCAACAGACTCAAACCCCCCGGCAGTGAGGACCGCGGCGGCCTCGGCGAGGGCGGCGGACTCTTCGGCTGCCGCCCGGGCCGGTGCGCCCGGTCCGTAGCTCTGACCCGGGAAGGTGAACACTCCGGAGACCTCCAACCCGATCCGCTCGCCTGCTCGGGCCACCCGCGCGGCGTCCGCCGGTGTGACGCCACTTCGGCCCAGACCGCAATCCACTTCGACCATGACCCGGACCCGACCGGCGAGCGGGGCAAGGCGCTCGACCGCTTCGGAGCTGTCGGCACCGACGGTCACCCGGACCTGCTCGGTGAGCTGCAACAGGCGGGCGATGAGATCGTCGGCCGGCCACAGGGGATACGCGACGAACACGTCGTCCACGTCCGACCCGGGTGGTGCCGATCGGTCGCTGGTGAGAATCTCGGCCTCACCCACCGTGGCCACGCTGAGGCCCCGAGCGCCGAGCAGCATCTGACGGCGGGCGATCTCCAGGCACTTGTGGGTCTTGGCGTGCGGGCGCAGCGCTACCCCCGTCGCTTCGGCGAAGGTCGCCATGGCCGCCAGATTGTGCTCCAACCGGTCAGCGAAGACGAGCGTGGCTGGTGTCGCCACCCCGACGGGAAGGAGCGGGTCGACGGGCACCGAGGACGCCACCCTTCCGCACGCTAGGCAGCGTGCGACTGCGTCATCCAGGTCTCGTACATCTCGGCGTAGTGGCCGCCCAAGGCGACCAACTCGGCGTGCGACCCGACTTCGAGCAGCTGGCCATCACCCACCACCACGATGCGGTCGGCCCGCATGGCGGTGGACAGCCGGTGGGCGATCAGGACGGCGGTGCGACCCTCGAGGAGCACGTCCAAAGCCGCCTCCACCATGGTCTCGGACTTGAGGTCGAGGTTCGAGGTCGCCTCGTCGAGCACGAGCACCCGAGGCTCGGCCATGAAGGCCCGCCCCAGGGCGATCAGCTGGCGCTCGCCCGAGGACAGCGACTGGCCCCGCTCGTGGACCGGCGTGTCCAACCCGTACGGCAAGCGGTGCACGAGCTCGCCCAGGCCGACCTGATTCACGGCGTTCCACACTTCGTCGTCGGGCGCTCCCGGCCGCGCGAACGAGATGTTGTCCCGGATCGTCCCGGCGAAGAGGAACGGCTCCTGGGGCACGACCCCGAGCTGGCTGCGCAGCGAGGCGAGTGTCACGCGCTTGAGGTCGTACCCGTCGATCAGCACCCGGCCCGCCGAGGGGTCGTAGAAACGCGTGACCAGCTTGGCCATCGTCGACTTCCCGGCACCGGTGGCACCCACAAAGGCCACTGTCTCGCCGGGCTCAATGGTCAGGTCCACATTGTGCAGCACCGGCACCGCCGGGTCGTAGCCGAAGGACACGTGGTCGAAGCGGATCTCGCCCCTGATCGGTGGCAGTTCCACTGCGTCGGGTGCCTCCAGCACCGACGGCTCGGTCTCGAGCAGGCCCTGCAACTTGAACACGGACGCCCGCCCCTGCTGGAACGTGTTGTACTGCTGCACCAGCAGCTGAATGGGCGAGAAGAACCGGTTCACGTAGAGGAAGAAGGCGGTCAGCTGGCCCAGGTTGATCTCCTGTGGGTGGTGCAGGTACATGGTGCCGCCGATGCCCAGGATGAGCAGCTGGCCGATGACGCTGATGACCTGTGACCCCGGTCCGTAGACGCCGTTGATGCGGCCCGTGTAGTTGTTGGCGTCTCGGTAGGAGCCAACGATGTCGCGATGGGTCTCGACGTTGTAGCGCTGCCGGTTGTGCGCCGTGACGATGCGCACGCCCTGCAGGCTCTCGGAGAGGTCGGCCAGCACCAGCGCGATGCCGTCGCGCACCTTGTCGTAGCCGCGCTCGGAGGCCCGCTTGAACCAGATCGACATGATGACGAGGGGAGGCAGCACTACGAAGACGGTGATGGCGGCCAGCTTCGCATTGGTCAAGAAGAGGAAGATCGTGATGACGATCATGGTCAGGCCCTGAATGGCGAACTGGGCCAGCCCGTCCTGCAGCAGCTGCTGCAGGTTCTCGATGTCGCTCGTCATGCGGCTCATGACGACGCCCGCCTTCTCCTCGGTGAAGAAGTCCAGCGAGAGCCGCTGCAGGTGGCGGAACACCTTGATGCGCAGGTCGTTCATCACCCACGAGGCGAGGCGACCCGTCACCCGGGCCTGCCCGTACTGCGCGCTGCCCGAGACGACGATCGCCACCAGGTACAGGACCGCCATCAACACGACGACGCCGTAGTCGTAATGGGGCGGCGTCAGGCCGTGGTTGATGGCGTAGGAGACCAGGCTCGGACCGAGCTGGGTGAACAAGGCGATCATGCCCACCAGGAACGCGGCCAGTGCGCACATACCCGGGTACTCCATGAGCAGGCTGGTGAGCGTCAGCTTCTTCGACTCGTGCTCCGTCGGCAGCTGGGTGAAGACGACGTCCGGCTCACCGCGCTCGGGCTCCTCCTCGAGGAGGAGGTCGACGCCCGCCTGCAGCTCATGCGGGATCCCTCCGAACGGGAGTCCCGCCTGGGCCGAGCCTGGGGCCCCTCCGCCGCCCATCGGCGGCCCGACTCCTCCTCCGCCGAACATCAGATCGCACCCTTCTCGGGCTCGAGGACCTCGTCGTCCGTCTCGAGGAGCCCGTCCTCCGGGGCGAGGGCCACGCCGTCCGGCTCGAGGACGTCGTCGTCCAGCCCCAGGTCCTCCATGCCGGCGGCGGCCTCCTCGACGAGGTCCTCCTCCTTGGCCGCCTGCGCCAGCACCTCGGAGTACAGCGGGGTCGAGGCCAGGAGCTCGGCGTGGGTCCCGTCGGCCACGATGCGTCCGTTGTCGAGCAGCACCACCCGGTCGGCCAGGCTGATGGTCGAGAGGCGGTGGGCGATGATGAGCGTGGTGCGCCCCTCCATCAGGACGCGCAGTGAGGCGTGGATGCGCTGCTCCACCTTGACATCGATGGCGCTGGTGGCGTCGTCGAGGATCAGGATGGGCGGGTTGACCAGCAGGGCGCGGGCGATGGCGATGCGTTGGCGCTGGCCGCCCGAGAGGGTGTAGCCCCGCTCGCCCACAACGGTGTCGTAGCCGTCGGCCAACCGATTGATGAAGCCGGTGGCACCTGCCGCCTCGGCTGCCGCCTTGACCTCCTCCATGGAGGCGTCCGGGCGCCCGTAGGCGATGTTGTCCCGGATCGACACGGAGAAGAGGAAGGGCTCGTCGAGGACGACGCCGATGTTGGCCCGCAGGCTGGTGAGGGTGAGGTCGCGCACGTCGTGCCCGTCGACCCGCACGGTGCCGCCGGTGGCGTCGTAGAAGCGGGCCAGCACACGGGCCACGGTCGACTTGCCACTGCCGGTGCGCCCGACCAGGGCGATGGTCTCGCCCGGGCGCAGGTGCAGGTTCAGGTTGCGCAGGATCTCCCGCGGTCCGTCGTGCCCGCCCGGCTTCGTGAGCAGGCTGTCGTCGGCGTAGGCGAAGCTGACGTCGTCGAACTCGACGTCACCCTGGCAGTCGACGAGGTCGATGGCGCCGGGCCGGTCGACGATCGTGGGCTTCTCGTCGATGATCTCGTAAATCCGGTCGGCCGAGGCCGAGGCGCGCTGGCCCATCATGATCAGCATCCCGAGCATCATGAAGGGCGCCTGCATCATCACGAGGTAGAGGTTGAACGAGACGATGGACGCGACGGGCAGGTGCTCGTGGATGACCAGCCACCCGCCGACCAGCAGCACGAGGACGAGACCGACCTGGGAGAGGTTCTGCACCAGCGGGGCGTAGCGAGCGCGGAGGTCAGCGTCCTTGATGTAGCCCCACTGGACGCGGTCGGCCGCCTTGGCCAGCTGGCCCAGCTGCTGCTGCTCGGCGGCGAAGCTGCGCACCACGCGCACGCCGTTGACGTTCTCGTCCACGACGGTCGCCACTTCGGCCAACCGGGACTGGATGAGCCACGACACCGGGAAGAGCGACTTCCGCATTCTCATGCCGACGAGGTAGATGAACGGCATGGACGCCATGGCGACGAAGGCCAGCGGCACGCTGATGGAGAGCATGAAGCCGAAGGCGACGACCGCGATGGAGCACTGCACCAGGATCATCGGCGCGAACGTCAGGTACATCTGCACCGAGCGGATGTCCGAGTTGGCGCGCGAAATCAGCTGGCCGGACTGCACCCGGTCGTAAAAGGGGAAGGACATCCGCGTGAAGTGCTCGTAGAGGATGTTGCGCAGGTCGAATTCGATCGCGTACGCGACCTTGAAGAGGTTGGTGCGCGAGATGTAGCCGAAGGCCCCCGTGAAGACGGCCAGCACGGCGATCAGCTCCACGTAGTTGTGCAGCGGCTGAGTCTTGAGGATCAGGGCGTTGGTGATGCCGTTCTGGAGGATTTTCGGTATCCACACCTGGATGATCAGTCCGAGGAACGAGAAGATCAGCGCGCTGAACCACTGCAGCTTGTGCGCCATGACGATGGGTGTCGCCCGCTTGATCCACGACTTCGAGCGGTCCGGGTCGATGGTGGCCTTGGGTGCGGTGTAGCCGCTGACGGCGCCCATGGGCACGTAGGCCGCCAGCGGAAGCCCACGCGCTGCTTCCCGGGTGACCGTGGCCACGTGGCCGTTGCCGGTGGTTTCGCCCTCCTCACCTCCGACCTGGTCGAGGCGGTCTTCGGTCTTGCTCATCGATCCCCGCCCCCTCCGGAGCCGTCCGGCCCTTGGCGGGAAGCGGTCATGGCCCGGCCCCACAGCGTGAGCGAGCGCAGGGCGGTCGCTTCCTCCTTGGGCGGGAGGTGCCCGGCGATCGACACCAGGTAGGCGTCGACGTCCTGGTCGGCCTGGGCCAGGACCCGCACTCCCTCGTCGGTCAGCCGCAGGGCCACCTTGCGCCGGTCGCTGTCCTCTTGCCGGCGGTCGACCAGGCCTTTGGCCACCAGCCCGTCCACCAGGGCCGTGATGGAGGGGCGGCGGACGGCCAGCCGGTCGGCCAGGCCCGATGCGGCCGAAGAGCCCTCGGCCAAAATTCCCATCACCCGGTACTGGGGCAGGGTCAGGTCGACGGTGGCCAGGGCCACCTCGACCCGCTTGGAGAGCCAGGCCGCCACGCGGCCGTACGTCCCGAGGACGGGGCTGGCGCCGTCCGCCGGCAGGCTTGCCGGCGCGACGGTCTTGGGGGGCGAGGTCACGGACATTTAGACCATCATACAGTTAGATCCTCTAACTAGTGCAATCCGCCGGCTCCGGGACTCGGACAGCGACCGGTCCGAGATTGCGGGGGGCCGGACCAGGGCGGCCAGCTCGGCCGACTCGGCGCCCCCTTCGGCCGCGACCTGGGCCGTGCCGCCACAGGCACGTCCGACCGTCGGTTAGGCCCGGTTAGGCCCCTCGCGATCCCCACTCCGGGTCCAGCTGACGCAGGAAGAGCTCGCAGCGCTGCTCCTCGTCAATCTCCCCGATGGCCTTGGCCGCCTCCCGCAACGCGTCGAGTGAACGGAGGAAGCCGCGGTTGGTCTCGTGGCGCCAGCGCACATAACCCGAGCCGCGCCATCCGGCGGCCCGTAGTGCGTCGAGACCCCGGTGGTAGCCCACCCGCGCGTAGGCGTATTGCTCAATCGGATCCGTGGCCAGCTCGGCCAGGTCGGCCCAGGCCTGCAGGCAGCGCGGGTCGCGGGCCGCCACACTCGCCACCGCGTCCCGGCGCTCCTCGAGCGGGAGCGACTCCGCGCGCGCGAGCGCGGCCGCCTCCCCGGGCGACAGCGGATCGAGGATGGTCTCGGGGCTGCCGGACGTGAACTGAACGGAGTGCTCGGGTGTCACCGGCCCATGTTACGAGCGCTGGGCTCGTGACAGAGCAACGACGTCGTGGGCCGCCCCGTCGTCGCCGGAATGTCGGCGCCCAAGGGGCCGGCGGTACTGTTCCGAGCAGTGCTGCTGCCCGACCCCGCGACGCCCACCTCGTTCGAGTACCACCCCGGCCTGCGCGGTCGCGAGGCCGAAGCACTCGGGCTGGCCAATGTCCTGCGACGCCTCATCCGTCTGTCGGTGACCACCACGGCGCCACCCGACGTGACGTCGCGGCTCACGGCCCGGCTGGCCGCGGTGGCCGACGAGCTCGAGCAGAACCTGCCGGAGGTGCCCGTGCCTCGGTTCATTGCGCCGGATCCCGACGGTCCGACCAAGGACGTGCCGCTCGGCGGGGCCATGCCCTATGACGTCGTGGTCGGGAAGTTCAACCCGCTGGCCCTCCCCGTCGTCCTGGACTTCGACCCCCCGAAGGCCCTCGGACGCGCCGTGTTCGACGTGGCCTACGAGGGCGCACCCGGATGCGTGCACGGCGCCATCCTGGCGGCCACCTTCGACATCATTTTGACGGCGGCCAACGCCATCGTCGGGGCGACGGGTCCGACGGTGCGTCTCGCCCTGCGCTACAAGCGTCCGACGCTGACCAACGAGGAGGCGGTGTTCGAGGGCTGGGTCACCGAGGTGACCGATCGGCGCGTGCACAGCCAAGGGCGCATTGTGCAGGGCGGCATCGTCACCGTGGAGGCCGAGGGCGAGTTCGCCGTCTTCAATCACGAGAACGTGCACCGCATGGCCAATTCGCGGCGCCTGGCCTTTGACGCGGAGACGACCCGCGGCGAGGGCAGCTGACCCGTGGCGGCGCGCTCGTCGCTGCAGCCCTCCCGCAACCCGTCGGAGTATCCCTTCACCCACCAGTTGCGCACCCGCTTCGCCGAGACGGACGCCATGGGGGTCATCCATCACGCGGCCTACCTGCCCTACCTCGAAGAGGCGCGGGTCGAGTACCTGAAGGCGATCGGCCATCCCTACGACGAGGTGCGCGTCGGCGACGCGGCGGACGGTGAGCGCGACGAGAGGGGTCGTGACTTCCCGGTCCTGGAGGCGTCGGTGCAGTACCGCCGGCCGCTGCACTTCGACGACGAAGTGGAGGTCTCGCTCGTCATCGGCGCCGTCACGGGCACCACCTTCCAGGTCGGCTACCTGTTGACGGTGGGTGGCGAGCCCCGGGCCACCGCCGTGACGGTGCACGGGTGCACCGACCGCACCGGCCGCCCGGCGCGCCTGCCCGCCTGGGTACGCGACGAGTTCGGGACGAGTACCTGACGTCCTAGGCCGGGCGTCAGTCGTAGTGGCGCAGCGACGGCCAGAGTGCGCCCCACGTCTGTACCGGTCCGGTGCACACGTAGACGTGGCCGCCCTCCTCCTGGTTGCTGACGCCCTGGGCGTTGTGGATGGTGGCGGCGAGGCGGCACCGAGCGAACAGGTCCATGAACGGACCGGTGTCCGAAGAGACCGCCTGTCCGGAGAAGACCGCCACCACGGTGGTGGCGTCCGGGTTGCCCGGGCCCCAGAACCACTCGGAGTTGTGGCCGCTGACCGCCGTGGGCAGACCGTCTGTGCGGCCGAGCTCGTTGATGGCCCCTGCCTCCCCGTAGTTGCTCGTGAAGATGACACCGTCCGCCCGCTGGCCGGCCGGGAGCGCGTGCCAGACCGAGGCGACCGACTGCACCAGCTCGGGCCAGCCGATGGTCTCGGCCGGCACGGGGTTGACCTTGGTGAAGAATGCACTGGCACCGTCCTTGGCCGGCAGCACGGGGAGGGTGAAGGGCAGCGTCACGAGGAAGGCGACCGTCAGGGCGATGCCCAAGGAGCGCAGCTGGTCGGCCATCACGGCTCCCTCGATCCAGCGGTGCTCGAGCACCACCGCGCCGGCGGCGATGAGGATGGGGTAGAGCGCGGCCACGTAGTAGGGCTTGGCCCCGGCGGTGGCGGCGAAGAACACGATGAGCAGCCCGTAGGCCCAGGCCATGGCCCGCCACAGCGGGACGCCCGAGCGCCACAGGGAGCGCAGCCCAATGAGCCAGACCGGGATGAGAACCGGCGACGCCATGAAGAGCTGCGAGAAGAGGAACGAGATGGCGTTGCCGAGCCCGCCGTTCTCTCGAGCCAGTGCGCGCGTCATGTCGAGGGTGGCCCACCCGTGCGTCGCCTGCCACCACAGGTCAGGGACCGCGAACAGCACGGCGACCGCGGCGCCGGCCAGGAACCACCGGTTGACGATGACGCGGCTGCCGCCGCTCAGCAGGGTCCCGAGGACGACGGCCAGACCGAAGAAGGCGATGGAGTGCTTGTTGGCCAGGCCGAGGCCGAGGATGACCCCGGCCGGCACGAAGAGGCGGGTGTTGCCCGTGCGTCCGATGCGGACAAGGACGAGGGCGAGCGCGGGCCAGGCCAGGAGGTCGAAACTCGTCGTCTCGAGCAGGTGGTCGGCACCGAGATAGGCCGGCGCCGTCGCGACACCGAGCGCGCCCAGGAGCTGCGCCGTCCGGCCGCCGCCGAACTCGCGTGCCAGAAGCCCGCCCAGGACCACGCTGGCAAAGGCCGCCAGGTCGGACCACAGCCGCAGGCCGACGACCGAGACGCCGAAGAGGCTGAGCGAGAGACGCGCCAACAGCGGGGTGAAGACCGGTTGGTCGACATAGGCGGCGGAGAGGTGCCTCGCACAGTCGAGGAAGTAGAGCTCGTCGCGGTGGAAGCCGTAGCGCCCGGAGAAGGCCAGGAGCAGCAGGCCCATGGCGGCAGCGGCGACGAAAATCCGGCGGTCGACCGGCGCCAATGTCGAGCTGGGCGTGAGCGCGGGTCGCGGAGTGGAGGCCGTGTCCGGCGCGGCGGGCGCGGTCGCGTCGCTCACCTCGGCACGCTCTGGGCGAGGATCCCGAGGGGCCTACAGCGACGACACGAGCTGCGCGAACGATGCCGCCATGGATCGCTTCGCCACTGCCGGGTCGTCCGCTCGCGCCACCACCATGCCGGCCTGCATGATCGCGCCCAACAAGAGGTGCGACAACGGGTCGACCGCACCCTCCTCAATGCGTCCGGTCGACGCCGCTACGGCCAGGACGGCCTTGATGGTGCCGAAGGCATAGCGCTCGTCGAGCTCGTGCCAGGTGTCCCAGCCGAGCACGGTGGGGCCGTCGAGCATCACGATGCGCTGGACCTCGGGGTTGACGCACTGGTCGAGGAAGGCGTCGAAGCCGATCTCGAGGATGCGCATGGGATCGGTCTCTCCGGTGGCCGTGGCGGACGTGAGGACCTGGGCCGTGAGGTCGTCCTCGACCGCTTCGAACACGGCCTGGAACAGGTCGGTCTTGGAGACGAAGTGGTGGTACAGCGCTCCCCGGCTGACGGACGACTCACCGAGGATCTCCTCGATCGAGGTGCCCGCGAAGCCCTTTTGGGCAAAGAGGCGACGCCCCGTCGCAATGAGCCGGCCGCGGGTGGCCTCGGTGCGTTCGGCCTGGGTCGGCACGGCGGCACTGTACCAGGGGTTTACAAACCGACCGTTGGTATGTAAAGTGCCTCGTATGACAATCCCATCCCGAACCACGCAGACCAATCCTTCGAGCAGGCGAGGCGCGCCGACCGTGCTCCATCGGTGCACGGCCGTCGTGAACGGCGAGGAGATCGCGTTCGTCGACGTGGGCGATGCCGGTGCCCCGGCTGCGCTCTTCGTGCACGGCGTCCTCGTCAACGCCGACCTGTGGCGCAACGTCATCTTCGACGTGGCCGACCTGCGCCGGTGTGTCGCGGTCGACCTGCCGGCGCACGGTGCCAGCCCGGCCGGCAGCGACGCGGCCGACCTGTCGCTGACGGGTCTGGCGGCCATGCTCGACGGGCTGTGCTCGGCGCTCGGCCTCGAGCAGGTCGACGTCGTCGGCAACGACACCGGCGGAGCCGTCGCCCAGGTGTTCGCGGCTCGCTACCCGGCGCGTGTCCGCACGCTCACGCTGACCAACTGCGATGTGCACGACAATTTCCCGCCCGAGCTCTTCAAGCCGTTCGTCGAGCTGGCGCACACCGGCGAGTTCGGTCCCATGGTGGCGGCGATGGCCGGTGACCTCTCTCTGGCCCGTTCCGACATGGGACTCGGCATGGGCTACGCGGGTGCCGCCCAGCTGTCCGACGAGGTGGTCACGAGCTACCTCGAGCCCTTCGTGGCCGACCAGGGCCAGGGGCTCGAGCGCATCCTCACCTCGGCCTCGGCCGACGAGTTGATGGGAGTCGAGCCGTTGCTGGCCCAGCTGCCCGCACCGGCCCAGGTGGCCTGGGGCACGGCGGACGCCTTCTTCGGGCCGGAGTGGGCTGAGCGCCTGCGTGACCTGATCCCCAGCGTCGAGCGGGTGACCCTGGTGCCCGACGCCATGCTGTTCTGGCCCGACGAGCGGGCGGCCGACCTCGTCCCCCTGCTGCGCGACTTCTGGGAGGCCCACGCCTGATCGTCCGCAGCGCCGATCCGGCCGGGTGGCGACGATGGGACGGTACGTTGCACGCGGTGAGTACGAGCGAGCGGATCGCCTGCCTGCGCAGCGCACGGGACCTGATGGACTTGCGCTTTGCCGAGCCGCTCGACCTCGATCGGATGGCGGCGGAGGCGGGGTTCTCCAAGTTCCATTTCGCCCGTGCCTTCAAGGAAGCCTTCGGCGAGACACCGGCCAACTACCTGACCCGGCGCCGCGTCGAACGCGCCAAGGACCTGCTGCGCTCAGCCAATCTCACCGTCACCGAGGTGTGCATGCTGGTCGGCTTCTCGAGCCTGGGCTCGTTCAGCACGCGCTTCTCCGAGTTGGTCGGCATGTCGCCCAGCGCCTTCCAGCGGGCGTCGGCCGCGCGTGGCGGGCCGCCACCGATCCCCGGGTGCTTCCTCATGGACTGGGGGCGGCCGCGGCCACCCGAAGCCGGGCCGCAAGACCGCAATCCGGGAGAAGCCTGACCGAGGCCGTTCACCGTACGCTGAGGACGACGGCCCGACCACAGGGAAGAAAGGACCGACCGGCCATGATCAGCCACCTGTCGCACACCAGCGTCTTCGTCCTCGACCAGGACTCGGCCAAGGCGTTCTACACCGAGAAGCTCGGGTTCGAGCTGCGCTTCGACGTCACCATGGGGGAGGAGTTCGAAGGAGCCGGGGCCGGGTTCCGATGGTTGACCGTGGGGGCCAAGGACCAACCAGACCTGCAGCTCGTCCTGTCCTCGTGCGACATGGGCCGCTCACCCGAGGCGGCGGCGCAGTTGCGCGAGCTCGTGGCCGGCGGCGCCATGGGCGTGGGTGTGATGGCGACCGACGACTGCCACCGCACGTACGAGGAGCTGTCGGAGAAGGGCGTGACCTTCCTCTCCGAGCCCGCTGAGCGGCCCTACGGGATTGAGGCGACGTTGCGGGACGACTCGGGCAACCTCATCAGCCTGACTCAACCCTTTGCCTTCGGCGGCGACGGCCCGGCCGGCTGAAGGTCCGCCCTGCGGGGCCCCCGCTGACACAACGCACTCCGTTCGGGGGTTGACACCGCGGATTATTTCATATAACCATATGGTTATGGAAACCTGGCTCGCCTCCGTCGAGCTCTCGGAGCACGAGCTGGACCGGGCTTTCGGGGCGCTGGCCGACCCCACTCGACGGGCGATCCTGGCCCGCTTGGCGCGGGGCGACGCGGGTGTCCTCGACGTGGCCGCGCCCTTTCCCATGAGCCAACCCGCTGTCACCAAGCACCTGCGGGTGCTCGAGGAAGCGGGGCTGATCTCGCGGCATCGGATGGCGCGCCAACGCCTGTGCCACCTCGAACCACGGCGGCTCCAGCAGTTGTCGGACTGGGTGGGCTCGTACCGCGAGTTCTGGGAGGAGAGCTTCGAGCGTCTGGACGAGCTGCTCGACCAGTTGCAGGGTCCGCACCAAACAGCAGACGGAAGAGAAGAAGGAGAAGGAACGTGACCATGACGAACGCCGAAACCGAAATCACGACACCGCCGGGGGAGCCGGTCATCCACATCCGGCGGTTCCTCCAGGCGCCGCCCGAGCTCGTCTATCGCGCCTGCACCGAGAGCGACATGCTCCGGCGCTGGTGGGGGCCGCGGCGTCTCGAGGTGGCCGAGTGCGACGTCGACCTGCGCGTGGGCGGTACCTGGCGCATCGTCCATCACGCACCCGACGGCACGGAATTCGGATTCCACGGCGTGTTCCTGGAGCTCGACCCGCCTCGCCGCCGGGTCAGCACCTTCGTCTACGAGGGCGCGCCCGACGATGAGGCGACCGAGACCTTCCTGCTGGAAGCGGTCGATGGCGGGACCCTGCTCACGACGACCACGGTGCACGGCTCGGTGGCTGCCCGCGACATGCACGTCGCCAGCGGCATGGAGGAGGGGATTCTCGACTCCTACCTGCGCATGGACGAGCTGTTGGCCGAGATCGGGGACTGACGTGACCGGGGCACATCGCACGACGACCGGTGACAAGGAGGACGCCCCACTTTGACAGTGAACCTGACACAAGAGAACCTCGACATCTACGGCCACGCCGACATCGCGTGGAGCGTGGCCCTTTGGCAGCTCGAAGCCGGCGAGGCGCAGCGCTTCTGGTTGGCGACGACCGGGCCCGGCGGGCGCCCGCACCTGACCGGTCTGGGCGCGCGCTGGCTCGACGGACGCCTGTACTTCGTCAGTGGCGCCCGGACCGCCAAGAGCCGCAACCTTGCCCGGTGTCCGGCGTGCGCCATCTCGGCGGAGCTCCCGGATCTCGACCTCACGCTGAAGGGTCGAGCCGAGTGGGTGACCGACCAGCCGACGATCGAGCGGCTGGCTGCGCACTGGGCCTCTACCGGCTGGCCGGCGCGGGCGGGTGTCGGCGTCATCGAAGCCGACTACAGCGCGCCGTCCGCCGGGCCGCCACCGTGGGAGCTGTGGGTGTTGTCCCTCCAGTCCGCCGTCGGTGTCGGAGCGATGGGCGCCATGCGGTGGCGCTTCGCCTGACTCCTCAGGAGTGTTCTGTGCCTATTGGGGGTGACCGGGCACGAAGTGTGGTGCCGCGCGGTAGGTGAGGAGGCCGCTGTGGCCACCTTCCACCGATCGCTCGGCGCGCACGAGGAACGCTTCATGGTCGCCCACCGAGGAGTGGCCGAGAATTTTGCCCTCCATGCTGACTGCCGAGTCCGCCAGCAGTGGCGCACCTGTGGTGCCCAGCCGCCAGTCACACTGGGCGAACTTGTCGACCCGGTCGCCCGTCTCCTCGCCGAAGAGCCTGGCCATGTCCTCCTGGTCGCGACCGAGCAGGTGCATGCCCATACCGAGAGCGTGTTCGGCCACCGTGAACGTGTGGTTCACCTTCGAGATGCACACCAAGAAGTTCGGAGGTTCGATGCTGCACTGGGTGACGAATCCGGCCAGGCAACCGCTCATCTCGCCGTCCGGTGTGCGGACCGTCACGACGAAGTAGGGATAGTCGATCCGGTCGAAGAACGAGTCGAGCGTGGCCGCAGGTGGACGCCTCATAGGTACGAATCTCCGACTACCGGCACCGCCTCGGAGAGGCCCGATCCGGCCTCATTCCGCACGGCACCCCGCAGCACCTCTCCACGTGTTCACTACCCCCGGTTCGGGTAGGCAAAACTCATGGCAATGATGCATGAGCGCACAGCAGACGGAACCGTGGTGACGGGCGTCTCGTCGGGCGACGGCGCGGCACCGGGGTTGACGGTCAAGACGGGCGGTCTTGGTTCGGCGGCTCAGGCGTTGGCGCTGGCCACACTGTGCGGTGTCCTGTTCCTCACCTTCCTCGACAACACCATCGTGAGCGTGGGGCTGGCCAACGTGCAGAGCGACCTGCATGCGGGGGTGACGTCGCTGCAGTGGGTGGTGAACGGCTACGCCCTGACCTTCGCCAGCTTCATGCTGGCCGCCGGCATGCTGGGCGACATCCTCGGCCGCAAGCGGATCATGCTGGCCGGCGTGGCCGTCTTCTGCGCCGGGTCGGTCGTGGCCGCCTGCGCCACCAACGTCGACTGGTTGATCGCCGGCCGAGTGATCATGGGCGTCGGCGCCGCCGCCAGTGAGCCGGGGACGCTGTCCATCATCCGACACGTCTATCCGGACAAGGAGACGCGGGCCGACGCGCTCGGTGTGTGGGCCGCGGTGTCGGGACTGGCGCTGGCCCTCGGTCCGGTGATTGGGGGCGCGCTGGTGGGGTTCTCGAGCTGGCGGGCCATTTTCTGGTTCAACCTTGGCTTCGGCGCCGTGGCCTTCGTCCTGGCCGCCGTGGCGGTCCCCGAGACGTCGGATCGGCAGGGCCGCCGGATCGATTTTGTCGGATTCCTCTTCGGCGCCCTGTTCTTGGGCTCGGTCTCGTTTGCCGTCATTCAGGGGGAGCAGTCCGGCTACACAGCGCCGTGGATCGTGGCGCTGTTCGTCGTCTGCGGGCTCTCCGGCCTTGCGTTCGTCGTGACCGAGCGCCGGGTGAGGAGCCCGATGCTGGACCTTGATCTCTTACGTCGGCCGCCGTTCTCGGGCTCCGTCTTCGTGGCCTTCGCCGCCTACTTCGGGACCTTTTCCATTTTCTTCTTTACGGCGCTCTACCTCCAGGTCGTCGTCGGGTCTTCGCCCTACCAGACCGCGATCGACTTCCTCCCGATGGCGGCGAGCCTCATCCTCGCTTCCGCGCTCACCGGTCCGCTGGTGGCGCGGATCGGACCGCGCTGGCCCATGACCATCGGATGCGTGTTGGCTGGCGGCGGCATCCTCATCGCGAGCGTGGTCCTCAACCCGACGGTTACCTTCGGAACCTTGGGTTGGGTGCTCCCGATCGCGGGGATTGGCATCGGGATGCTGCTCGTACCCGTGACGTCGGTGCCGCTCAGCGTGGTACGACCCGAACGTTCCGGCATGGCCGCCTCCGCCACCAACACGAGCCGGGAGATGGGCGCCGTATTCGGCGTGGCCATTCTCGGCGCCATCGTCGACGCCAAGCTGACCGGAGACCTGGCGGCCCGGCTCAAGGCCATCGGCATCCCGCCGAGCTTTCAAAGCCTGGTCGAGCACGCTATCCAGACTGGTGGCGCGTCGAGCGGCGGCGCGGCCAGCGCCGCCGAGCACTCGACCAACTCGACGGTGGCCAAGATCGCCACCAAGGTCGTCAACGCGGCCTACGACGCGTTCGGGTCGGGATTGCATGATGCCCTGGTCCTCTCGGGCTGTTTGATCCTGGCCGGTGCGGTCGTGGCGTTCTTCACGATCCACCGCCACGGGGGCGAGACCTACGATCTCTGAGCCGCCTCCCTGCTTGGCCGCGTCCTGCCCGGCGTTGTCGCGCTGGCGGACGCGGGCGCAGACCGTGCCTCGTCGGCGGGGCCGCTCCCGGTCGTGGCGTCCGGTCGCCGCGTTGGGCCCACCGCCGCCGAGAGCAACGACGAATTACGGCACCTTCAACATGCCCTGATCGGTCATGATCGTGACGTACGTGAGGCTCATGGAGGTCACGGTGCCGAAGAACTCTCCGCCGAGCGCCCCGGATCGCACTCGGATGTAGTCGCCGACCGCGAAGGGTCGGGCGACGAGGAGCACCAGGCCCGCGAAGACGTTGCCCAGGCTTTGCTGGGCGGCGATACCCAGAACGACTCCGACAATGGCGCCCCCCAGGACCAGGTGTCCGACCGAGATCGACGCCATGGACAACATGCCGATGAGCGCAATGGCGTATCCGAAGCCCGTGACCAACATCTGCAAGGCCGAGCCTGCGGTTTGACCACCACGCCAGCGCGCCAATGCGTCGAGCTCCGATGCCGTCGAGCGTGCACAGGCGACGACCAGGACCAAGAAGCAAAGGGCGGGCAGGTCGAGCAGGATGCGGCCGGTAACCGTGTGGGCGTGGCGGGGAACCAGTGACGACCCGGCCACCAACGCCACCAGGGCACCGCACCCCGTGTACAGAGCGCGGCGGAACCGCGGGCGGTGGACCAGCGTGCGCGTGGGTTGCGCCACCGGAATGCGCTTCTGCGGGCGAAGTCTCATCGCGTCAAGCGGGAGACGAGGTGTGCGGTCGCGGCCATCTGCGCATCCCTACCCCGCAGCGCCACGATCATTCGGTGTCGGACTCGGAGTTGCACGGGTATAGGTGGTGCCTCGAGCCTGGCCGAAGCGTGGGGTTGCACGAGCGGCGTGGACGAATACCTCGACCGCTCCTCTCGAGCCGGTGATCGGGGAGGGCACGTGCGACACCAGCAACCACCCCTGCTGCACCATCGCTCGTTGCGCCCGCGCCAGGGCTCGGGTGACGGAGGCCGGGTCCGCCGCCAGCGTGGGCGCATGCAGCTCGTACGTGGGCTTCACCAGGGCGACCAGCTGGGCACTTGCCGACAGCAATCCGGGGTCGAGCTGCGGCAGGGCGTCGGCCACGGCCAGGTACGACAGGTCCATCACCACCACGTCGACCAGTTCGACGACCTCGCGCCGGGTCAGCACGCTGAGGTTCGTCCGCTCGAGGTTGACCACCCGGGCGTCGGCGCGCAGGCGGCCCCGTAGCTGGCCCGACCCGGCATCGACCGCGTAGACCCGCGCTGCTCCCGCATTGAGCAGCGCCTGGGTGAAGCCGCCGGCCGCCGCGCCGAGGTCGAGCGCCACTGCGCCGCACACGGTGAGGTCGAACGACTCCAGCGCGCCCTCCAGCTTGCGGGTGCCGCGTAGAGGTTCGGGGCTGAGCACGCGCAACGACGCGTCGGCACGGACGCGTGATGCCGGGTTGGTGATGGGGGCGCCGTCGACCAGGACCCGTCCATCCGTGACGGCCTCGCACGGATCGGCCAGGTTGGGGAATCGGCGCTGCAACAGGGCGGGGAGCGCGACGAAGGACGCGCGCTTCTTGGATGCCACGGAGGCTGCTCCTCTCGCTCGGACCGGATGGGGACCGAGCGGACGAGGTGGACCTCGTATCCGTGGGGCGAGAGGGTCGTGCCAGGGCGCGCACCAGCGAGCAGAGGTGCTGGCCGGGCTACGGCGTGCGGGGTCGAGTCAGACCTAACGGAATGGCATGTCGATCCATGATCCCCCATGTGGTCGGCGCCGACAAGCGTCCGGGCGCTCTGTGGACATCAGATGTGTGGTGGAAGCCCGGTCACCCCGGCCTGGATCACGTGATGTCGTGAAAGGCCTGCCAGGTGGGCAGGACCTCGGGTAGTTCGCCCTTCCCGGTGGCACTCGTCGGCCAGTGCGCCAGTGGGAGCCCGATCGGCCGCTCGAGCATGTCGGCTCCGTAGAACAACAGGTGGCGCCGACGGACGAAGAGCCAGATGCCGTCGCGTCGCTCGTAGGTGTCGTGGTATTGGATGGCCTGCACGACCCACTGCTCACCCATCTCGATCTCTCCTCGGCACGACACGATCCCGGTGGCATGGTCTTCGTCGACGACGTTGATGACGTGGTTGCCAACGAGCAGGATCGTCACACCGAGATCGCGCAACTGTCCGGCAAAGCTGTCCCTCAATGCCTCGTGGCCGATACGGTCACCTCCGACCCGTACATCGGGCACGAACAGACTGACGAGGGTGTCAAGATCTCGGGCGTCGAGTGCGATCGCATAGCGGCTTGCCAGTTGCCGAATCTCCTCATGGGCCACGAGCCAGCCGATCGGGTCGGAGCCTCGCCCCGTCACGCCACATATCCCAGTTCAGAGGCGAGATCGCCAAGCTGCAGGTACGAGCCGTTGTCGTAGCGGTGCTGGCCGCTGGTGGCGAACCACGCCACCACCCGGCCGATGATCTCAGGTGGGACACCCTTCTCGGCCACGTAGGCCAGCTCGTCGGAGGCCAACACCCTCTCGGTGCTGACGAAACCCGGGTTCAGGTTGAAGGCACGGATGCCGGTGTCACCGCATTCGACGGCGAGCATGTCAGCGATCCGGTGGAAGCCCGCCTTCGTCACGGCGTAGGACAGGGCCCAACCACCTTCACCCACCGGACGCCGTGGGGTGCGTTGGCCGGCCGCACTGCTGATATCGAGCACGAGACCGCTGCCGCGGGCGACCATGTGAGCGACCGCGCGCTGGGTGAGCAAGAGCGGAGCGGTGACGTTGCCGAGCACCCGACGCGCCAGCTCATCGGGTTCGGTGTCGAGATAGCGCTTGTGGCCCCCGGGGCCGACATAGATGGCGTTGTTGACCAGGACGTCGATGTGACCCAGTCCCGCGACGGCAGTGTCGACCGCCGGGGCCAGCGCATGGAGGTCGAGCAGGTCGAGGCGGATGGGTAGGACGCGCCGGCCGACCGCCTCAATGGTCGAGGCCGTCGAGTCCAAGCTGCCCGGCAGCGCCGCGCCGGTGACGGGATCGGACGCCGTGGGATCGCCCTCGTGCACCGTGCGGGCGGTGATGGCCAGGTCGAACCCGGCTGTGGCGAGTCCAAGGGCGATGGCCCGTCCGATACCCCGGCTGGCGCCGGTCACCAACGCGGTGGGCGTAGCCGGGGTGGTCGTACCGCTCACGGATGATCGGCGAGGGCGGGGGCCCACGGGGCCCCGTTGATGTGACTCCCTCCGTCAACGAACAGGGTGTTTCCCGTGACGTAGCGCGCATCGTCGCTGGCGAGAAACACCGCGACGGGCGCGATGTCCGTCTCGGGGTCTCCCAACCGGCCCATGGGGTTGGCGGCGTCGGCCATCGTCTCGAGCTCCGGGTTCGCCGCGAACACGGCCCGGGATGCTGCCGTCTTGGCGCCCGGGCAGATGGCATTGGCCACCACCCCGTAGGGCGCCCACTCCCGGGCGGCGGTGCGCGTGAGGGTGCGCAGGGCCTCCTTGGCGCAGTTGTACTCGGCCGTGCCGATGTGGGCGTTGACCCCATTGAGCGAGCAGAGGTTGATGATGTTGCCGCGACCTTGCGCACGCATCGCCGGCAGCGAGGCCTTCATCGCCCAGAGCGGGCCATAGAGGCCGACCCGCAGGCCAAGGTCCATCTGCTCGTTCGTCTTGTACTCCACGCGGCACAAACTGCCGCCGCCCCATGCATTGTTCACGAGGATGTCCACCGTCCCCCAGCGATCGATGGCCGCGGCGACCATGGCGCGGACGTTCGACTCGTCGGCGACATCGGTGGTGACCGCGTGGGCCTCCGTCCCGAACTCAGCCATGAGCTCGTCGGCCACCATGACGCCGGCGTCCCCGTTGAGCTCGGCCACCAGGACCCGGGCTCCTTCGCGCGAGAAGGCCCGGGCGATGCCCCGACCGATCCCGTCGCCGGCTCCGGTGACGATCGCCACTCGATCCTGCAGTCGACCCATCCTCGACCTCCTCAGACTGGAATGAAACCCGGAGCCTCCACTGTGGCCCACGGGACCCGTTCTTGCATCTCGCGGCACGGGGTCAACCCCGTCGTGAATCCGCCCATCTGGGTCCCGATGGCAGCATCTCTCGGCCCAGCCGGTGAGCCCAGTTCCGCTGTTCCGACCCGACTGAATCGTTCAACCTCGCGCCCTATCCCGCCACTACGCTCCTCGTGAGCCGACCCTGGGCTGCCACTGCCCGTCGGCTCCACGAACACTGGGTATGAGACATGGGAGAGCGTCTATGGCGACACGCCTCACAAAGCCCGGTAGCCGTCGTCGGGCCACCGGTGGCGCAGCCCGTGCTCACTCCGCTGACAGCCAGCGCCGTCATCCTGGTCCTGACCATCGACGGGGGTGGTGAGTCGGTGGTCCACGATCTGCTCACCGACCTGTCCGGACTGGCCCGGACGGTCGGCTTCCGTTCAGCCGACGGTGGCCTGGCCGTGGTAGGAGGGGTGGGATCGGGCGCATGGGATCGCCTTTTCACCGGGCCTCGGCCGGCTGAGCTCCACGCGTTCGGGCCTCTTGACGGCGCTCCGCACCGGGCCGTGGCTACCCCGGGTGATCTTTTGTTCCACGTCCGGGCCGCAACGATGGATCTCTGTTGGGAGCTGGCCTCCCTGGTCGTCGGCCGGCTGGCCGGAGCTGCCACGGTGGTCGACGAGGTCCACGGGTTCAGGTACTTCGACGAGCGGGATCTCCTCGGCTTTGTCGACGGGACCGAGAACCCGACCGGTCCGGCCGCCGAAGCTGCAGTGACCATCCGAGATGAGGATCCGCCCTTCGCCGGAGGGAGCTATGTCATCGTCCAGAAATATCTCCACGACATGGCCGCCTGGGATGCCCTCACCATCGAGGAGCAGGAGAAGGTGATCGGTCGGGCCAAGCTCTCCAACGTCGAGATGGACGACGACGTCAAGCCTTCCAACTCGCATGTGGCGCTCAACACCATCATTGAGCCCGATGGCACGCAGCGTCAGATCCTGCGGGAGAACATGCCCTTCGGGTCGTTGGGCGCCGGGGAGTTCGGCACCTATTTCATCGGGTATGCGGCGACTCCCTCCGTCACCGAGCTGATGCTCCAGCGCATGTTCCTCGGGGACCCGCCCGGCAACTACGACCGGATCCTCGATTTCTCCACCGCCGTCACGGGCTCGCTGTTCTTCGTGCCCACTGGGGACTTCCTCGACGACGCTCCACCTTTGCCGGACGAGGCCGCTGGTGCGGCCACACGGGGAACGGAGGCGGCTGAACGGGAAGAGCCGGTCCCCAACGGCGCGGCCACCGAGACTGGCGACGGGTCGCTCGGGATCGGTGGGCTCAAGGGCACGTCGACCTAGCGCTGGAGCGGAGACCGGCGCGTCGTCGAGCGTCGCTGCGGTCATTTGCTGATTCGGAACCAGCTACTGGAACCCTCGGCATTCGGTGGCAACAGTGAGGGACTGACACGATGATCGCCGGTCGTATTCGGCAATCGCACGTCGATATACGGCGACGTACTCATCGACCATGCGGTCGCTGCCGAACCGTTGAACGGCCACTTCTCGTACTCTTCTGCGGTCGAACCGGCTCACTCGCCTGATGGCCGCTAGCGGCCGAGGCGACGTCGGACACCACGGAACCTGTCGTCCCTTCGACGATGATCTCTGACATCGAACCTCGGTCGAAGGCAATCACCGGTGTGCCACAAGCCATGGCCTCCACGACCGAGAGCCCGAATGGCTCGTCGAAGTCAATCAAATGAAGGAGAGCGACGGCGCCGCCGAGGAAGGATGAGCGATCTTCGGCGAGGACGGGGCCAACGTACTGCACACGCTCACCGTCCAGGAGGGGCCTGACCTCGTGCTCGAAGTACACCTCATCCTGAATGATTCCGCCGATCCGAAGTGGGATTCCTGTCTCTTTGGCGGCGTCGATCGCCGTGACGACGCCCTTGTCCGGGTGAATGCGTCCGAAGAACGCCAAGTAGGAGCCTGACGCCGGACTAAAGGTGATATTCCGTGTGTCGATCCCGTGATGGATGGTGGCCACATAGTCCAGACCGGGATGCCGATCGGCGTCACTTATCGCGACGTAGAAGGAGCTGCGATTGTACTTGACGTACACCGGCACAATCTCCGGCGAAGAGAAGCCGTGTATCGTCGTGACCACCGGAGTCGAGGTCAACTCGGAGTAAGTAAGCGGCAGGAAATCGAAGCTGTTATGGATGATGTCGAACTCCGATGCCCGCTCGAATACCTCCGATATATGCAGACACTCAGCAACCTTCGGATCGGTGCTCGGATCTTCAGACCAACCGCGTGGGATCACGCTGCTCAACACAGCAGACGTTTCCGAATCACTTGTAGCGAAGAGCGTCACGGCGTGGCCCTTGGATACGAGGCCTTCGGTCAATAGTGACGCGAAGAGTTCCCACGGTCCGTAGTGGCGTGGTGGCACACGCCAAGAAATCGGTGCGAGTACCGCGATGCGCAGTGTACGATCAGCGTCCCAGTCCCGAGCGATCATCCTTCTTCTTTCGTTCTTCCCTCTTCTCCTTTTTCACTTCCCTCTTCTCCTTGAGGGACTTGCCGGGTTTCTTGCCCGAAGGCTTCTGAGGAGATCTGTCAGGCACGATGTTCTCCAATCATTCGTCGTTACTTTGAGTCAATCGGGAATGGGCCTCAGGGCGTCAAGAAGTTCGTCGAGAGATACGATCGCGACACCGATGGCGGAGTCGCCGATTCCGTAGGGAACGGCCAGGCTGCCCGCATGGAGGAGGGCGCCGCAGGAGTAGACGACATTTGGCACATAGCCATCCTGCTCATCGGGAGCGGGGCTCAGAAGCGGCTCACGAAGTTGGCCAATGACGTGAGTGGGGTTCTCGAGGTCGAGCAAAATGGCGCCGATGCTGTAAGTGCGCATGGGTCCGACCCCATGAGTCAGCACCAACCAGCCTGCTTCGGTTTCGATGGGCGACCCGCAGTTGCCGAGTTGAACGACTTCCCATGCCCTCGTTGGCGCCTGGCATGGGAGCCCTTGTTCCCAGCGACGCGCGTTCTCCGAGTAGGCGATGGTATTGGACTCCCGATCACTTCGAGAGAGGGCTGCGAAACGGCCGTCGATCCTGCGGGGGAAAAGAGCGAGGCCCTTGTTGGCAGCCGAAGCTCCCACGATCGGAGAGGAGGTGAAGCTCAAGAAATCCTCTGTTTCGAGTAGTTGCTGACCGATGTCGCTCCCGTCGTAGGCCGTGTAGGAGGCGAAGTAAGTGGCGTCGCCATCGTCTTCGATGAATCGCACGAACCGGGCGTCTTCCATGCCCTTGGACTCGGCACTCATGGCCGGCAAAAGCACATGCTCGCTTAGCGGTGCGCCGTCCTCGAATCGGACGCTGTAGCTCCGTTCGGCGATCCTGCGCATGAGACTGACGGTCCTCTTTGCCTGTTTTCGGGTGGCAACGTGATCTTCGAGAATGCGGAGCCGTCCCTCCAACTCAGCTTCGGTGAACGTAGGTCCGAGGTGACCCAGCACAGAGTCAGCGTCATCTCCGCCTCCACGGAGCCGACGGAGCTCGCCTTTGAATACCTCAGCCTCGAGCGTCGACATATCGCGACGTCCAGTGGAGGCAAAGGTCGGAGCGGGATCGAAGTTCACGTCGCCCGAACCAGCGATCGTCCCCGTCCGGAAGCCGATTGAGGAGCAATGGCCCTCGCCGATTGCCCGTACGCTCATGACGAACCGCAGACCGCCGGGGACGGCTCCAGTCTGATCAGGGTGCATGACCATGCTCGGATTGCAAAGTGCGGCACCCTCAATGGCATACTCGCTCGTGAAGGTCGCACCGAGCAGCAAACGGCGGCTCGGCGACAGTTGGGGTTCCGGATCGAGGCGATCCGAGAGCTCATCGGCGTGCCGCAAGAAGGTGTCGATCAGGCCGTGATGTCGACCCTCGAACCGGGCGACCACATCGTCGTAGCTCCGCTGAACCTCATCGTCCGACAGTGCCAAGACGCGCTGCAAGACCGTATTGGATCGCGACTCTTGTTGGTCGAAGCCTTCGTGTCCCGGCACGAAGAGGCGGGTCACCACTCGCGACCTGTCAGCGGGAATGTGGACCGAGCTGCGACGGGCGAGGCTCGATCCTTGCACAATCATTGCAAGACGCTTCGAGAAGACCGTGCGTGCTGCATGGTCGAGATGAGGGCGAGCGTCGACTCGGTGCCCTGGTTGCGATTGGCTCCGCCTCTTTCCAGGCCGTCGAAGGCTCCGCCGGTGTCGGGATCCCACATGACGATCCCCTCGTCATTGTCACCGAGGAACCAATCTGCGGCTGCAGTGATCCCGTCCATCCACGGTCCGTCGCCGTCAACACTCTGCGCGCGTGCACATGCATCGGCGAGTGCCGCTACCTCAATGGGCTGTTGGTCGAATCCCGGACCACGATCATCGGGGCCACTGCCTCCGACGGGGGTGACGGAGAGATGGCCGTGCCGGGTCTCGCGAGCCAGCAGCCACTTCAAGAGGTCCAGCCCGCTCCGCAGGAGGGCGGGACGCTCGAGCACACAGCCGGCCGCAATCATGGCTTCGGGGATGGTTGCGTTGGCGTAGGTGAGGCGCTGCTCGGGCCAGGGCCATCGGGCATGTTGGCTGGGTCCGTTCATCGAATCAGCGGCGTCGGACAAAAGGGTGCGGGCCGCCGCGTTGTCGGGATCGACGCTGAGCATCTCGGATGCGCCGAGCGCCGCGAAGGCCATCGCCCTCGGCCAGGGTGAGCGCTGTCTCAGGGCTCGTTGGAGCCCCATAGTGGACAGGTAGCGGACCAAGCGGTCGTTGCTGCGAGAGGCGGCGGTGCCCAGTCCCCAGATGGTCCTGCCCCAGCAGTCGTCGAGTGCCGGCAGGTCTTGCCAAGCCCCGCCCGGGTCCATTCGATTTCGGCACTTGCCCTGGGAGTCCAGGGCGTCCTGAAGAAATCGCAAGCTGAGCATCGCGAGGTTGCGCATCGCCAATGCATGGTGTGGTTCACGAGTGGCGACGACAAGTACGCGTGCCATGTCGTCACTGCAGTAGCCGTGTTCGGGTCTGGGCTCGCTGAAAAGGGCATGCTCGAAGGTGCCGCGCTCGTCGGTCATGGCGATGAGGTGCGCGAAGTTCGGCTCGAGATACGGCAGTGGAGCGTTCACACCAGTGCCATCCGTTCCGCCAAGAGACGATCCGCCAGGTGCAGATATTGGCTGGCTACCACGGACCATCCGAGGCCCGGCGCGAGGCGGGAGGCTTCCGCGGCCATGTTGGCGGCCAGCTCGGGCTTGGTGAGGACACTCCTCAGGGCGCGCCCCATGGCCTCAGGGTCATCGTGGTCGACCACGAGCCCGGCGCCGCTCGAGAGCAGCTCAACGGCGTGCGGAAATGCCGTCGCCACCACCGGTCGTCCGGCCGCAATGGCGTCAACGAGGACGCCGGACGTCACCTGGTCCTTGGAGTCATAGGGCAGGACGACCACCTTGCTGGACTGGATCAACGCCGTGAGCGATGCCACATCGCGATAGTCGGCGTCGAAGACCACGGACGAGGAGATGCCGTGCCGCTTCACTTGCTCAATCCGGGCTCGACGGTAGGACTCTCCGTGCGTCGCCAGAACCTTGGGGTGGGTCTGGCCGGCCACCAGATAGCGCGGCCGCATTGGGAGGTCCTGCAACGTTCGCATGGCCTCAATGGCGCGTTCGATCCCCTTGCCCGGTCCGATGAGCCCCCAGGTCAGTATGACGGGCCGGCCTCCACGATCGGGGACCATACGTGCGTCAGGAATGGCAGCGCCGTGGGCGATGGTGGCCACCTTCGTCGCGTCGACGTCAAAGCCATCGCACAGCCGGACTCGGGCGGCCTCCGTCATGACCACCACCTGGTCGGCCAGCGCGGCGACATCGTTCAGGACGGAGCGCTGATGTGGTGTCGGATCAGCGAGGATTGTGTGAGCGATCACAATCGAGGGGACGTGGAGACCACCGAGGATCTCGAGCACCTCGTCGCCATCGGCGCCTCCGTAGAGGCCGTACTCGTGCTGCACCACCGCCACGTCGAACTGGTTCAGCAAGCAAGAACTGGCGACCAGGGAGCGCCGCGATCCGTTGACCAGCTTCCCAGCGACCCAATCACTCGGTGACGCCTGTCCGTCGGTGTCAACGACCCGGACCACGCCGACCTGCGTGTCGTGTGCTGCCAATCCGGTCGCCAGTGCCGCGCTGAACGTGGCCAGACCGCACGCTGTCGGAGGGAAGGAGCTGAGAATGCCGAACGAGCGAGCGCGACCATCGAGGCCTTCAATGGGCAAATTCGGGACGCGCACGCATGCTCCTCAATGAGGCTCGGTCGAGGCGTCGAACCTGCACGGGGCGACGCCGGCCGACATGGCCGTCCTGCCCAAGCGAAGCGACTCTCCCAAGGGGACGAGGGCCTCAGCCTACCGCAAACGACCTGCGCGCTGTCCGGCATCGTCTGCCCCGCGTCGATATAGTCGCAACGTCCATTCGGTATGTCGGTGGTTGGCGCAGTCCCCCCACCGTCATGGCCGGCCGCGTCGTTCGGACCAGCAGTGGTCGCGTTGGCGTAGGGGGGAGACACAGGTGAACAAGAACGAGAAGTCACCGCTGGGTGCCATTGGGATGGCTCCGCCGCCGGCCCGAAGGGGCCGTCGAACTCTCAGGGGACGCGGGCCTCGGCTCAGGGTTGCGGTGGCCGGCACCATCGCGACGGGCATGCTGATCCCTCTGGCCGTGACCGCCGGCGGTTCGTCCGCCGGAGGGGCATCGTCCGGCATCAACCCGAATGGCGTCCTGAAGTACGGCTTCGACCTCAACAACGAGTTCGCCAACGACTTCGACCCGGGCACCGAGCAGAACGACTGCTCCTACACGGTGTACCAGAACATCTTCGAATCGGTCACCGCGCCGGACAACAACACCAGCATCGCCCCAGGCGTGGCCGAGAGCTGGACGATCGACAACCCCTCGATGGTGACGCTGCACATCCGGCCGAACATGGTGTTCTCGAACGGTGACCCGGTCACCGCCACCGACGTGGAATTGAGCCTCGAGCACACCAAGAAGAGCCCGCTGCGCTCCTCGCTCAGCGCCATCCAGACGATGACGGTGGTGAGCCCCACCACCCTCGTCGTCAACCTCAACCGTCCGACCGCCGGTGACTTCATGTGGGCCATGACCTACATCGACGGCTCCGTGATGGACCCCTCATCCATCGGGTCCACGCTGCACCCGATCGGGGCCGGGCCCTTCATGTTGAAGAGCTACTCGCAAGGATCTTCTCTCGACCTCGTGAAGAACCCAAAGTTCTTCGACTCGGCGGCCTACCCCCTCGGCGGCGTGGACTTCATCGAGGTGCAGTCGGGTCCCCCGTCGGTGAGCGCCCTCACCTCTGGCGCGGTGGACTACATCCAGCTCGAGCCCGAGGACTACCCCGCCGTGAAGAACGATCCCAACATCGGCATCGCCACGACGCAGTCCCTGGACTACATGGTGCTGCAGATGCGGGAGAACACGGCCCCGTTCGACAACCCGAAGGTCCGCGCCGCGCTCGGAATATGCGGTGGACCGACCGGCGATCAACAAGGTGGTGTTCGACGGCCTGGGTGAGCCCGCCTTCCAACCCTTCCCCACGTCGTCACCCGGCTACAACAAGCAGATCGGGAATTCGTACAGCTACCAGCCGTCGAAAGCCAAGGCCATGCTGGTCGCCGCCGGCTACCCCCACGGCGTGAGCTTCAAGTTCATGGTCCCCGGCGGCGACGCCACCTTCGACCGGGCCGCGACCATCCTGGAGGCCAACATGGCGGCGGCGGGCTTCAACGCCAACATCCAGGAGGTCCCCCCGGCCGACATCCTCCAGGACGTCTACATCAACAAGACGGGCAACATGCTTCTGAGCGACGACCTGACCAACGGGCCGGACATCTCGAACAACTTCGAGTCCGAGTACGAGCCCTCGGGCTTCGGCGCCCAGGAGCTGGGCTCGGTCAATCAGACGATGTCGAACCTCACCATTGCGGCCAATGCGTCGCTCAGCCCCAGCGTGCAAGGACCACCCATGAAGCAAGCAGACAAGCTCGTCATGACCCAGGGCCTCGAGGTGCCGATCGAGTTCATCCCCTCGATCGTCGCCTACAACAAGAATGTCGTCGGCGGCCACGTCGTGGCCCCTATCGGGAACTGCCGCTCGGACCTCGCGGGCATCTACATCAAGAAGTGAGCTGACGGGCCGCGATGGCGTCCGGTGGGGGTGGCTCCCTTCTGTCGTTCATCACCAGGCGCCTGATCATCACCATCCCGCTGCTCCTGCTGATCTCCTTCGCCGTCTTCAGCCTGGTCTTCCTGCTGCCCGGCGACCCAGCGGTCGCCATGGCCGGGGGGAGCAAGGCCAACCTCGGCGAGATCGCCAGGATCCGCCAACAGCTCCACCTCAACCAGCCGTTCTGGAAGCAATACCTCGAGTGGCTCAACCAGGTGCTCCACGGCAATCTCGGCAATTCGATCTTCAAGCCCAACACCTCCGTGACCTCGGAGCTCGCGTTGCGCCTCCCCGTCACCCTGAGCATCGCCGTGGGCGCCATGGTCTTCTCCGTCATCTTCGGGATCCCCGCGGGCATCCTGTCGGGGGTCCGTCAGGGGACCCTGCGGGACCGCACGGTGACCGTCGGCAGCAGTCTCGGCGTGGCCATCCCCGACTTCTGGTTGGCCATCATGCTCGTGACGATTTTCGCCGTCGACTTCCACCTCCTCCCGGCACTGGGCTATACGCCCTTCACCCAGTCCCCGGCCGAGTGGGCCGAGGACCTCTTCTTACCGTGGCTGGCGCTCGGCCTCGGCGGAGCGGCCGTGATCGCCCGCCAGGTGCGCGGTGCGATGATCGACACCCTCGATCAGGACTACATGCGGACGGCCCTGGCCAAGGGTCTCGGTCCGCGTGCCGTCATCGGTAAACACGCCCTCAAGAACGCGCTCAGCCCGGCGGTCACGGTCATCGGGATCTCGTTCGGGTACCTGCTCGGGGGCACGGTCATCATCGAGCAGATCTTCTCGCTGCCGGGCATCGGGACCTACGTGCTCGAGGCCATCTCCGTGAAGGACCTGCCGCCCATTCAAGGGGTGGTCCTCGTCACTGCGGTGGCCTTCGTCCTGATCAATCTGGTGGTCGACATCATCTACGGCTTCTTGAACCCGAAGGTCCGCCTGGGATGAGCCTGGCCCTGCCCCCCGAACGCGAGGATCCCTTCGTCGGTCTGGCCGAGCCTCCACCGCCGATCGACGAGGCGGCGGAGATCGCCGAGGTGGGCCGCAAGCGAGCCAGCTTCTGGCACCGCTTCCTAAGGGAGCCGTTCGCGATGGGGGGTCTCATCTTCCTCCTCGTCGTGATCGTTGCGGCGATCTTCGCCCCGCTCATCGCCCCCTACGGCCCCAACGCCCAGAACCTCAACCTGATCAACGCCGGCCCTTCGCTCGCCCATTGGTTCGGCACCGACGACCTCGGCCGGGACATCTTGAGCCGCCTCATCTGGGGTGGTCGGACGTCGCTGCGGGCGACGTTTGAGATCGTGGCCGTCGCTGCGGTGATCGCCATACCCCTCGGGCTCATTGCCGGGTTCTTCCGGGGGGCGGTGGACAGCGTGATCATGCGCCTCATGGATGCCATGTTCTCCTTCCCTCCTCTTATCCTCGCCCTGACGGTCGCCGCGCTCCTGGGTGCCAGTGTCAACGACACGGCGCTGGCCATCGGCATCGTGTTCGTGCCGGGCTTTGTCCGCCTGATCCGGGGACAGGTCATCGCGGTGCGCGAGGAGAACTTCATTGAGTCGGCCCGCTCGCTCGGCGCCACGTCTCCGCGCCTGATCCGCAAGCACATTGTGCCGAACGTCGCCTCGCCCGTGATCATTCAGGTGGCCCTGGCCCTCGGCTTCGCCCTCTTGGTCGAGGCTGGCCTCAGCTACCTCGGCATCGGCGAACAGCCACCCACGCCCAGCTGGGGCGGCATGCTCCAGGAAGGATTCAATTTCATCGACTCGGCCCCCTGGGCCCTCATTTTCCCAGGCCTCCTCATCATGTTCACCGTGCTCTCGTTCAACTGGGTGGCCGACGGGCTGCGCGACTCGCTCGGTCGTGAGCGGCCCAAGGCGAGCGCGACCTCGACGGGGGAGGAACCGACTTCGCGGCTGGGCCGCTTGTTCGGCCGGGGCCCGGACCCGAGCGCACCTCCCATCCCCGCTCCGGTCCAGGAGACGCCGCTGCTGTCAGTCGTGGACCTGCGGATCGAGTTCCTGACCAACGGAGAGTGGCTGCCGGTGATGGAAGAGGCCACGTTCTCCGTTTCGCGGGGCCAGACCCTCGGTCTGGTGGGGGAGAGCGGGTCGGGCAAGACGGTCTCGGCGCTGGCCGTGATGGGCCTCCTGCCCCCGAAGGTCTCGAGGGTCTCGGGATCGGCTCGTTTCGAGGGTCGCGACCTCATGCGCCTCAGCCCGGGCGAGCTGCGTCAGATCCGCGGCAACGACATCTCCATGATCTTCCAGGAGCCGATGACCAGCCTGAACCCGGCGTTCACCGTGGGGAACCAGGTGGCCGAGCAGGTGCGGACGCATCGACACCTCAGTCGGGACGAGTCCTGGAAGATCGCCGTCGAGATGCTCGACCGCGTGGAGATCCCCGACGCCAAGAGCCGGGCCAAGGACTATCCCCACGCATTCTCGGGCGGCATGCGCCAGCGGGTCATGATCGCCATGGCCCTGTCCTGCTCGCCCAAGCTGTTGATCGCCGACGAGCCGACGACCGCCCTCGACGTCACCACCCAGGCCCAGATCGTCGAGCTCCTCCACAACCTGCAGCGTGAGGAGGAGATGGCCATGATCTTCGTCACCCACGACCTCGGCGTGATTGCCGACGTGGCCGACGACGTCGTGGTGATGTACGCCGGCCAGATCGTCGAGCACGCCGAGGTGTACGACCTGTTCGCCCGGCCCCGGCACCCCTACACCGAGGCCCTCTTGTCGTCCATACCCCAGCTCACCCCACCCGGCGAGCACCTCCACGCCATCCCGGGCATGGTGCCCCGGCCGGACCAGTTCGCCGCAGGCTGTCGCTTCTCCCCCCGATGCCCCTACGCCATCGTGCGTTGCGCGACCCCACCGGTGGTCCTTCGTCCCCCCCTGCGGGCCGAGCTCGACCGTCTCACCGTCGACGCCCCGACCGGCGATGGTCCCCGTGTCGAAGGACGGGAGGCTGACGCTCCCGCGCCCGACGTGCCTGGTGGCGACGGGCCCGGCGGCCAGGGCCAGGGTGCCGACGGGCACGTCGTGGTCCCGGCCGAGCCGATGCGCGGCCAGGCAAAGACTGCGCTCGCCCGCTGCGTGCGCCAGGACGAGCTCACCCTGGCCGGTACCCGGCTGGATGCGCTGGACCAGTCCTTCGCCGGCGAAGCCGCGGCCGCGGTCACTGGGCAGCCACTCCTCGAACTCGTCGAGCTCTCCAAGCAGTTCCCGGTCCGTACCGGCTTCTTGCGGAGGGTGACCGGCCGGGTCACCGCGGTCGACGGCGTCGACCTCAGCTTGCGGGCGGGCACCACATTGGGCCTCGTCGGGGAAAGCGGTTCGGGTAAGTCCACCCTGGCCCGTCTCGTCCTACGCCTCATCGACCCGACCGGCGGCTCGATCGTGCTCGACGGCCAGGACATCACCACCCTCACCGGCCCGCCCCTCCGGCGCAGCCGCCTGGCCATGCAGATGATCTTCCAGGACCCCTACTCCTCGCTCGACCCCCACCAGAACATCGCCGAGATCGTGGGTGAGCCCCTCCAGATCCACACCAAGCTCTCGGCCAAGGAGCGCGAACGGCGCGTGATCGAGCTGCTGGGTCAAGTGGGCATCGGGCAGCACGTGCTCGGGCGCCAGCCCCACGAGTTCTCGGGCGGGCAACGCCAACGCATCGCCATCGCCCGGGCGCTGGCCCTCGAGCCGAAGCTCCTCGTCTGCGACGAGCCGGTCAGCGCCCTCGACGTGTCCACCCAGTCTCAGGTCATCAATCTCCTGAGCGAATTGCAGTCCCGGCTGCAGCTGGCCTACCTGTTCATCGCCCACGACCTGTCGGTGGTGCGGCACCTGAGCGACCGCATCGCCGTCATGTACCTGGGCAAGATCGTGGAGGAGGGTACGGCCGACGACGTGTACCTGCGACCCACCCACCCTTACACCGCGGCCCTCCTGTCGGCCATCCCCGTCCCGGATCCTCAACGGCAACAGTCCCGCGAGCGCATCGTGCTGACGGGCGAGGTCGGGACACTCCTCGACGCAACCACCGGCTGCCGGTTCCGGCAACGATGCCCCTTTGCCATGGACGTGTGTGCCCGGGTGGACCCCGAGCCTTTCACGACCGCTGCCGGCACGGTCGTCCGCTGCCACCTGCACACCGAGGGCCCGGCACTGGCCGGGGCCACCGTCGCCGGCCTGCGCTCCTTGGTCTGACGTCGGTTCCGGCGGCGACCTTCGCCGGGGCTCCGCCCCGCTTCCCGAGATGCGTCCGTCGATCGTGGGCGAAGCGATTTCGGATCTGAGCCACCCAAGGAATGGTGGTCGAGACGAAGGACGCTACTGGTGCAGACGCTCAACCGTCCGTGCTCCGGAGTGAGCCTGGTCACCGAACCATTCCTGCGCCAACAAGCAATGGGATCGCTTTCGGTCCTCATAGCTGTGCGTACTGGTTGTCACGATGAGCTCGTCTGCATCCGTCGCCTCCTGAAGGCGAGCCAATTCGCGGGCCACCGTCACGGGGGACCCGACGAACTGCGTGTCGACGCGGTCGCGCACGAGGACGCGGTCGGCCTCGTCGCTGGTGTGCTTGCCCGCCTCATCGGGACCTGGGAAAGGCATCGCTCCCTCACCCTTTCGGATGCTCCTGACCCAGAGTGCGTCATGTCCGGAAGCAGATTCGATCAGGATAAACGTGGACGGCCGGGCGGCCTCCGGTGTTCATCCTATAAACCCGACTGAGTTAGTCGACTTTCGGTATACTGATGGGCTCCTGGCGCTGAGAGGACGTCCAAATGGGTGAAGTGAGAACGGACCGCTGGGGCGCAGCACTCAAGAGCAGCAACGAGCACGGCGTTCCGCTGTTCAACGCTGCTGTCGAAGCCCTGGTCTCGCTCAGTGGCGACCCCATCAGCGCAGCAAACGCGGCCGTGGCCGCCGACGATGACTTGGTGCTCGGGCACGTCCTGCGTGCCTATCTGTACCTCTACGCGACGTCCGCGGACGGTGTCTCCAATGCCCGCAAGGTCCTCGAAGACGTCGACGGCGTCGACGGCGTTTCCGATATCGGGGAGCGTGAGGTGCTCCACTTGCGTGCCGCGCATTCTTGGGCCTCAGGCCAGTGGGACGATGCGACGCATTACCTCGAGCGAGCGCTCCTTCACGACTCTCGCGACCTCCTGGCTCTCAAGGTTGCTCAAGACCTGTACTTCTTCCTCGGACAGAGCAAAGACATCTTGGGTGTCGTCGCAGGAGTGCTGGGCGCATGGCCGCCGGAAAAGTCGGGTTGGGGGTACCTCCAGGGCATGTACGCCTTTGGCTTGGAAGAGACCGGTGACTACCAGCAGGCCGAGGTCCGGGCACGGGCGGCACTCCAGAAGGAACCCCGCGACACGTGGGCGAGCCATGCACTGGCCCATGTCTTCGAAATGCAGGGAAGACAACCGGAGGGGGTCGCCTTTTTGGACGCCTCGGCGCGGCACTGGTCGTCGAGCTTCTTCGCCGTTCACAATTGGTGGCACTACGCGTTGTACCACCTCGAGTTGGGGAAGATCGATGAAGCAGTCTCGATTTACGACGGGCCGATTCGAAGCGCCCGCTCAACCGAATGGCTCGACCTGGTTGACGCCGCCGCCTTGTTGTGGCGACTCTCGCTCTTCGCACACGATCTGGACGATCGCATTCAGCCATTGGCTGCCGACATGGAATCGGTGCTCAATGAGCCGATCTATATCTTCAATGATTGGCACGCCGTCATGGTCTTCGGCCTGGCCGGAGCGCATGACCTCAACGAGCGGGTGTTGACGAGCAATCGCAGACGCACTTCGGGCACCAACCGAATGGTTGCCGAGCAGGTGGGTCTCACACTGCTCGAAGGATTCAGTTCGTTCTCCGCACAGCGCTACGAGCGCGCTTTTGATCTCCTGACCGAAGCACGCCCTTTCGCCAGTGCAGTCGGTGGCAGCCACGCTCAGCGAGACATTGTCGATTTGACCCTCATCGCGGCAGCCGCCCGCCCGGGTGATGCCACGCCTGCACGTGCGTTGGCCCGCCACCGGGTCGCCAGGAGACCCTCCTCGGAGGCAGCCACTGAAGCACTTCTCAGGGCAAACGGGCTCTAGCCGAACCGGCCGCGCGCTCGGAGGTGTCTGATTCCAGGACTGAGTGACGCCGGTCGCGAGACACGCGGACACCTTCGAGGAGGTGGCCCCAAAGCCTTAAATCGGCGAGACTGCGGCGAACGTCCCACCCAGCGTGCTCATTTCGCGAGACCGGCGATGATGACGTTGCCCACCTGTTCCGACTCGATGAGGAACCCGTCGTGGCCGTGTTGTGAATGTATCGGTAGGACTTGGGGCCGATCGGGCAGCAGTTGGGCCACCTCGTATTGCAGCCGGGACGGATACAGCCGGTCCGAGTCGATAGTGGCGACGGTCGACCTGGCCCGAACAGATGACATTGCTCGTTCGACCCCTCCTCGGCCCCGCCCGACGTCGTAGTGGTCCATAGCCCGGCTGAGCACCAAATAGCTGTTCGCATCGAACCGACGACTCAATTTGTCCGCGTGATGGTCAAGGTAGCCCTCGACGGCATAGCGACCACCAGCAAGAGGCTCTTCACCCGTCTGTGGCTCCCGCCCGAAGCGAATGGCGAGCTCAAGCTCGGATCGATAGCTGATTTGGCCAATCCGCCGGGCCAGACCCAAGCCCGCTCTGGGTCCCTCGCCCCATTGTCCGTCGTAGTAGTCCCCACCGTTGAACTGGGGATCCAGGCGGATGGCGTGAGCCTGGACCGCGAACAGCGCGATCTGCTCGGCGCTGGCCGCGGTTCCGCAGGCGAGGAAGATCAGCCTCTCCACCCGCTCCGGGTAGGTGACCGCCCATTCCAGGGCCCGCATTCCGCCCATCGATCCGCCGATCACTGCGGCCCATCGCTCAATTCCGAGCGCGTCGGCCAGTGCGGCCTCGACGGAGACCTGGTCCCTGATGGTGATTGCCGGGAACCGGGACCCCCACGGTGACCCGTCTGGAGACGGAGAGACGGGTCCGGTCGTCCCCTGGCACCCGCCCAGGGTGTTGGGGCAGATCGCCAACCATCGATCGGTATCGATGGCTGCTCCAGGGCCGATCAGAGGACCCCACCACCCAGACGTGGGATGACCAGCTCCGGAGGAGCCTGCAGCGTGGCTGTCGCCGGTCAATGCATGCTCGATCAGGACCGCGTTGTCGCCGGCCGGCGTGGGGCGGCCCCACGTCTCGTAGGCGACAGTGACGGGACCGATTGCGTCGCCTGCCTCGAGCTTCAGTGACTCCTCGGCAAAAAAGGTCACGAACTGGCGCTGCCCTGGGTCGTCCCCTGGCCACCAGATGCCGTGCGTCGCGGCGGGTCGGACGCCCGGGGCGCTCATCGCCGGAGTACCGGTCGGCTCACCTTCGATCCACGCCGCCAAGCGGGGATTCCCGACGCCTTCAGCAGCATGTGACCACATAGTCATTAGATCAGAAAGCCGACCTTCGCGGTCGGGAATACATGGTAGCTTCGGCTAGCCGGCCCAGCTGGGCTCGAATTGTCGGTACGACCTGACCCGGAGGTGACAGATGACCAGCACAGCTACTCCCGTTGACAACGGGGTCAACGTCGAGTTTCTCCTAACCGCTCGCAACATGGTTGCGGAGCAACCTGAAGGTGCCAATTTCAAGTGGCGCGCGAGCAACAAGTGGGTGAAGGGGACCCACAGCCAGAGCTCCGTTTCCGGTTTCTTCGGGCTCGGTGACGAACAGAAGCATCGCACCGAGTTCGTGTTCGAGGGCGATCACCCCGAGTTGTTCTCCTCCGAGGACGCGGGGCCGACACCCGTCGAGCTGCTCCTGGTCAGCTTGGCCAGTTGCCTCACCGCAGGAGTCGCGGCGGTGGCCCAGAACCGTGAGATCCAGCTTCGGTCTGTCACCGCCACGCTCGAGGGGGACATGGACATCCGGGGCATTCTGGGCGCGGACCCGGAGGTGCGTAACGGGTTCAGCCAGATCAGGGTGAGCTACAAGATCGACGCCGATGCCTCTCCCGAGGACATCAAGGCATTGGTGGCTCAGTCGCAGAAGCGGTCTGCCGTCTACGACATCGTCACCAACCCGACGAGCGTCACCGTCGAGGTCGAGTGACCGTCATCGCCTGACGGCACAGACGAATCGCGATGCAGCGGGTCGCTGCCGTCGTCATCGGCGCGGGGCAGACCGGCCTCGCCATGAGTCGGCATCTGAGCGAACGGTCGATCGAGCACGTCCTGCTTGAGCGGGGTGAGGTCGCCAACTCCTGGCGCAAGGAACGGTGGGACTCGCTCCGGTTGCTCACCCCGAACTGGTTGAATCGGCTACCCGGCTATCGCTACTCAGGCGACGATCCTGACGGGTACATGACGATGCCCGAGATCGTCGAATACATCGCTACCTTCGCCGACACGATCGACGCGCCGGTGGCGTCGCATACCGAGGTCACCTCCGTCCAAGCGGCTGACGATGGCTTCCGGATCCTCACGACCGGCACCGAATGGTCTGCTCGAGCGGTCGTCATTGCCAGTGGCCCGTACCACCGCCCCGACGTGCCGGCCTGCGCCGATGCCATCCCGTCGACCGTTCACTGCTTGGCCGCAGCCGACTATCGCAATCCCGACCAACTCGAGGCAGGTGGCGTCATGGTCGTGGGAGCCGCGTCTACGGGTGTTCAGGTGGCCGAGGAGATACACCGATCCGGGCGCCCGGTCATCCTGGCCGTCGGTGGGCACGTCCGCATGCCCCGGGTGTACCGAGGCATGGACATCATGTGGTGGCTCGACGCCGCCGGCATCCTCGACGAACGCTACGACGAGGTGGATGACATCGTCCGCGCCCGCCATGTGTCCTCGTTCCAGTTGGTGGGTTCGCCGGCCAGGTCGACCGTCGACCTCAACTCTCTCCAACAAATCGGAGTGCGGTTGGTCGGCCGTCTGGCTGGCGTCACTGACGAGGGGACTGCCCAGTTCTCAGGATCACTGCCCAACCAGTGCGCGCTGGCGGACCTCAAACTCGGCCGGTTGCTCGACACCCTCGACGATTGGGCGATCGAACACGGCGTCGACAAAGAGACCGATCCGCCCGACAGGTTCCCACCGACCAGTGTTCCGCTCGCTTCGCCCCTTCTGCTCCCGCTTCGTACGGGCGACGTAAGGACGATCATCTGGGCAACCGGTTATCGGCCGGCCTATCCCTGGCTGCATATCCCGGTCCTCGACGCCAAAGGTGCGGTTCGCCACGTCGGTGGCGTCACTCCGGTGCCCGGTTTGTACGTGATGGGCACCACCTTTTTGCGTCGGCGGAAGTCGACCCTGATCGTCGGCGCCGTCGACGACGCGCGTGACCTCAGTACCCACCTCTGCGAGTATTTGAGTCAGCCGGCGAGGATCACATGACGACCCGTCGCAGCCGACGAAGGCTGTCATGAGGCACCGGTAACATTCCGATGGTGGAGGATCGCAAGTGGGGCTTCCGTACAAGGGCTGTCCACGCCGGTAACCGGCCTGACATCGCCACGGGAGCTCGCGCCGTTCCGATCTACCAGACCACCGCCTTTGTGTTTGAGGACGCCGCCGACGCCGCCGACCTGTTCGCCTTGCAGAAGTTCGGGAATATCTACACTCGGATCGCCAATCCGACCGTGGCAGCGTTCGAAGAACGCATGGCGAGCCTCGAAGGCGGTATCGGGGCGATCGCCGCCGCGAGCGGTCAAGCCGCCGAGACCCTGCTCTTCACTGCTTTGGCTTCCGCCGGTGATCACATCGTGGCGAGTGCAGCCCTCTACGGTGGCACCCACACGTTGCTCGACGTATCGCTGCGGCGCCTCGGCATCGAGACCACCTTTGTCGCACCGGACGATCCCGCGGGCTTTGTGGCCGCCTCCCGGGCCGAGACCAAGGCTTTCTATACCGAGATCGTCGCGAATCCCTCGGGCGTGGTCGCAGACGTGGAGGCTCTGGCGGACGGTGCGCGCTCGGTGGGCGTGCCGCTGGTCGTGGATTCGACCATCGCCACCCCGCATCTCTGCCGCCCCTTCGAGTATGGCGCCGACGTTGTCGTGCACTCAGCCACCAAGTTCATCGGGGGGCATGGCACGTCAATGGGGGGAGTGGTCGTCGAGAGCGGGCAATTCGACTGGGCGAACGGGCGTTTTCCCCGAATGACGGAACCGGTGGCCAGCTACGGCGGCCTGCGCTACTGGGACAACTTCGCCGAGTACGGCTTCTGCACTCAGCTACGGGTTGAACAGCTGCGTGATTTCGGCCCTTCGTTGGCGCCCTTCAACGCATTCCTCCTCCTGCAAGGACTGGAGACCTTGTCGCTGCGGATGGACGCTCACGTTGCCAATGCCGTAGGGCTCGCCGAGTACCTCTCCAGCCATCCTGCGGTGGCTTGGGTGTCCTACGCCGGCTTGAGTACCTCCCCCTTTCACACGCTCGCCCGGCGGTACCTGCCGCGCGGCCCCGGCGCTGTGTTTTCGTTCGGCGTCAAGGGCGGGAGGGAATCCGGCCAGGCATTTGTGGAAGCGACGGAGCTGGCCAGCCACTTGGCCAACATTGGCGACACCCGGACCCTTGTGATCCACCCAGCCTCTACGACCCACCGGCAGCTTTCCGACGAAGCACTGGCCGCGGCCGGAGTTGCCGCGGACCTGGTTCGAGTGTCGGTCGGAATCGAGGATCTCGACGACATTCTCTGGGACTTCGACCGGGCTCTGACGATCGCATCGAAAGCGGTCACATGACCGCTGCACTTCGGACCGAGCAGCACGACTCAGCGGCGAAGCCCTGGCAGCCCCCGACGGCAAGGGAGCGGCTGAATATCCTCAATCGGAGTCGAACGATTGCGATGGTCGGCGCGTCAGGCAATCCGGCGCGGGCCAGTCATTTCGTCGCCACGTACCTGCTCAGTTCGAGCACGGATTTCACTGTGTGGTTCGTCAACCCGAGGGAGTCGTCGATCCTTGGCCGTCAGGTCTACCCGGGGCTCGACCAACTCCCTGAGGCCCCAGACATCGTGGTCGCCTTCCGTCGAGTGCAGGAGCTCGGGGGAGTGGCGGCCGATGCCATTGCGGTCGGAGCCTCCACGTTCTGGGCCCAGCTCGGACTGTGGAGCGACGAGGCTGCGGAACTGGCCCACGAAGCCGGGCTGTCGGTGGTCATGAACCGTTGCATCAAAATCGAGCACGCTCGTTTCGCGGGTGGCTTGCACCTGGCCGGCTTCGATACCGGGGTCGTCAGCTCCAAGCGGCCCGTCCGTCCAACCTGGTCTGCTCGGAGGTGACGATGTCGGGAACTGATGCGGGCACTCCGCAGTGGAAGTTGGTCGACGAAGGATGGGGCCGTAAGGCGGTCGACTTCGCGACACTGAGCGAACCGCAGAACTGCCGCGAGTACCTGTACGTCCACCACCAACTCGAGGTCGACGCCGGTGACCGGCTGCTCGACGTCGCGTGTGGTTCGGGGCTCTCGCTCGAGCTGGCACGGCTGCGCGGCGCCGAGTGCGCCGGTATCGACGCCTCAGCCAGGTTGGTGGCGGTCGCTCGCTTCCGCAATCCGGACGGCGACGTCCGGGTCGGAGACATGAACGACCTCCCGTGGGAAGACGCAACGTTCCAGGTCGCGACTAGCTTCCGCGGGATCTGGGGCACGACCCCCACCGCGGTGATTGAGATCTACAGAGTCCTCCAACCCGGCGGCCGGCTCGGATTGACGGTCTGGGGACATGTGAAAGTGTCGCCGGGTGCCTGGGCGTTGGCACCTTTTCTTCTGGCGGCCGAGGAGAAAGTCGAGAACCAGGCGACCATGGTGTCGCTCGGTCGGCCCGGTGCCGGCGAGGAGCTCCTCGAGTCGAGCGGGTTCGTCGATGTCCGCCGGCTCGATGTTCCGATGGCGTGGGAGTTTCCCGACCCGGACGTCTTCGCACGCGCGTTGGCGTCGACCGGGCCCGCGTATGAAGCGATCCAGAACGCCGGCGAGGAGGCCTTCTACCGTGCTGCGGTCGAGCTGGCTCGCCAGCAGCTGCTCGAGGGGCTGCCCCTTCGGGCACAGATCAACCTCGTCGGCTATCTGGCCCGGAAGCCAGGGTGAAGAGCCGAGCCAACCTTCCTCCGCTGCGTGATGGTGCCCATTCGAGACGGGAGAGGTCGCACGTGAACTGGGAGACGCAGACCGTGAGCACCGCTGCCTCGGAGCTCCTCTGATGCGCGCCTGGCAAGTGACCAGCTACGGGCGGCCGACGGACGCCCTCGAGCTGCGCGAGACGGCTGATCCCGTTCCGGGTGCGGGTGAGGTCCTGGTGCGGACGACCGCCAGCGTCCTCAATTTCAACGAGGTCGATGCCTGCTACGGGCGCTATCTCACGGTCGATCCGCCGCTTCCGTACACGCTCGGGATGGAGTGTGTGGGCGAGGTCGTGGACGCCGGATCGGCGGCAGAGTCCTGGATCGGGCGGAGAGTCATCGCGAGCGCCCGTGGGGCCACCGGCGCCCACGCCGACTTGGTGGCTTGCCCGACCACAATGGTGTTCGAGGCGCCGGAACGGTTGGGCGACGTCGAAGCCGCGGCGTTCCTCTACCCGTTCCATCTTGCGCACCTCGCGCTCCATGAGCGAGGTCACCTGAGCGCCGGCGATACCGTCCTGATCCACGCCGCCGGTGGCGGTGTTGGCTCCGCTGCCGTTCAGTTGGCAATCGTCGCCGGTGCTCGGGTCATCGCGACGGTCGGCGACGACGCCAAGGCCTCGTTCGTAAAGGGTTTGGGGGCCGATGTCGTCATCAACTACCGAACCGATGACTTCGTCGCACGCGTCCTCGAGGTGACTGCGGGCGCTGGCGTCGAGTTGTGCTTCGACGGGGTGGGCGGTGAGACGACGATGCAGTCACTGCGGTGCCTCGGCCGAGGTGGGCGGCACCTGGTGGTCGGGTTCGCCAGTGGTATCGAGGCCGAGGAGATCCCGATGGTTTCGGGACGGGCCCTCTGCTTCGGCAACTTCGACATCGTCGGTGTCATCCTGGCCTATGTGGATGCAGCGGTGGTCCCCTACGTGAGTAGTTTTGTCCCGGTCCCGGTGCCCCGCTTCAACCCTCCGACGACCGACGTGGGCGTGCGAGTCCAGGCCCACCTGCTCGAGCTCCTGACCGTAGGCGCTATCCGTCCCATCGTGGGTCGGACCGCCGCCTTCGACGGGCTCGCGCAGGCCCTCGACGACATGGAGTCGCGCGCAACGATAGGGCGCACCGTGGTGACGCGATGACTTCCACCGGCTCGTCCCGCGCCGGCTGAAATGTGCCCCGACGTGACTCGAACCTCCGCCAACGGCTTCGGAGAACCCTCTGAATTCTCCGCCGATGTATGCGGGTTGCGTCGAGGCTTCGAGCTGACGCTCTAATAGCGGCCGGAATATTCGACCGCCCTCAATCGCCGCCGCGATCCGGCTAGGTAGAAGACAGAGACGATGGCTCCGAACGCTCCGAACAGGAACCACGCACCCACCATGCCGGCGATCCACAGTGCCTTCCATTTCCCCGCCAGCGCCATTGCAGGACGTTTGGCGGCGTCAATGATCGCCCAGATGACCACAGCGAGCGACGCAAAATAGATGATGTCGAACGGTACGCTGCCCATGTTTCCTCTTTCTCGCGAAGCGCGACCAGATTCTCGAGTCCGCTATCCACTTCGCTTCACAGGGCTTCTACCCGCCGAACCTTTGAGGATGATCAGAAGTTCGTAAGTGTCTCATGAGAAGGCGGAGCAACCCGCTCATGTGACGTACCCAGGGGCCGACTGTGACGGGGTCGTGACTTCACCAGGGATGTGCACGACCAGCAGGCACGGACCTCGGTGGCGCTCCAGCGTTGGCGTCCCCCGGCGGGACTCGAACCTGGGCCACCCGCTCCGGAGGACGATCTGATTTGCCTGGTCCGTCTGGGCTGCCTGCCTCACTCGCCCCGAGCAGCGCCTGGCGTCCAGCCCATTTGTCCCGTCTCTCATTTGCGCCAAGTCGGTTGCCGAATCAGATGGCCATGCTCCGCTCTGGCCCGGTTTGCCACCGTCAATCGATGGCAGCACCGAGCCCACGCGCCACGAAGGAGATGGCCGCTTCGACGAGATCGTCATCGGCGACATCAGGTTGGAGGACTCGTAGTTGCCCGATGCCGCGAAAGAGGATCTCGATCAGCCTCGCCGCCTGAACGGCCGACTCGAGGGGCTCAATGCCCTGGCGCCCCCTCTCCGCCTCGATGATCTCGGCGAGCGCCCGCACCCCCTCGTCCTCAATGCGCGTGAGCTCTTCTCGAGCCGCCGGGTTGCGCGCCGCGTAGAGCCAGAACTCCTGGTACAGCAATCCCATGTTTCGGGCCCGACGGGTCTCGTCTCGGATCAAGGAGACGAAATCCGATATGCGGGCTTCGGGTGGCACGTCGGAGTCCTCGAGCGTGGCTCGGAGCGCTTGCATCTCCCGGTCGTAGTTCGCCTTGAACAGGGCGAGGAAGAGGTCCTCCTTGTTCTTAAAGTTGGAGTACACCGCTCCCTTGGTGAAGCCGGCCACGGCCGCCACCTCGTCGAGTGAGGCCCCGTGGAACCCCCGCTCCGCAAAGACCTCGGCGGCGGCGGCCAAGAGATGTTCCCGGGTTTGCTGCCGCCGGCGTTCGGGTGTGAGGGGTTGGAGGGCCATAGGGTTGCGCTACCTTCCAGTATAGTAGATACTGGCGAGTATGAGTGATTCCCAGACGTATGAACCGGCGGCACGGGCTCCGGCCGTTCCCGATGACGATGCGACGGACGCGGCCGTGATCGCCGCTGGACTGGTCCGTCGATTCGCTTCGACCGTCGCGGTCGACGGTCTCGACCTCTGTGTTCGGCGGGGCGAGATCTACGGATTCCTTGGGCCGAACGGAGCCGGCAAGTCAACGGTCGTCCGGATCCTGTGCACGCTGCTCAAGCCGACTGCCGGGACGGCGTGTGTGGCCGGGTACGACGTTGCACGGGATCCCAAGTCGGTCCGGATCCGTATCGGCGTCGCCCTCCAGGACGCGGCGATTGACGACCGGCAGACCGGACGTGAGCTGCTCACGCTCCAGGGTCGCCTCTACGGTCTGAGGGCGGCGGAAATCCGGATGAGACTGGGCGAGGTCCTCGACCTGGTTGACATCGGCAGCGCCATCGATCGGCGCATCGGAACCTATTCGGGGGGAATGAAGCGACGTCTCGACCTCGCCGCCGCCTTGGTCCACAACCCAGAGGTGCTGTTCCTCGATGAGCCGACCACGGGTCTCGACCCTCATAGCCGCGCCGCGGTCTGGTCCGAGGTCCAGAGGCTCAACCGCGAGCTCGACATGACCATCTTCCTCACGACGCAGTACCTGGACGAAGCCGACACCCTGGCCGACCGGGTGGGCATCATCTCGTCAGGCCGGCTGGTGGCGCAGGGCTCTCCCACCGACCTCAAGCACTCGGTGGGTCACGACGTGATCGTGGCCGAGGTCGAGGGGAAGGGCGGCGGGGCAGTCGACAGCCTGCGCTGCATCGAGGGGCTCGACTCGGCTTGGAGCGCCGATGGCACCATCACGGTCAACACCTCGGACGGGCCGGCGGCTCTCGGTACGGTCGCAGTGGCTCTGGGCCGGACGGGGCTCCACATCAAGAGCCTCACGATGCGGACGCCGACCTTGGACGACGTGTTCATGGCGATGACCGGGTCTCGAATCGACAGGGAAGAGGTTCACGCGTGACCGCGGTCGAGGGTGCCGGCGTCATGGGGCGAGAGGCGGGGTTCGTTCACGACGTGCGGGCCATCGCCGGCCGGGCCCTCCGCCAAATCCCGCGGGAGCCGGCGGCAGTCATTCCGGCCGTCTTCGTCCCGGCGTTCTTCTACAGCGTCAACCTGGGCGCTCTTGAGAAGCTGGCCGGCACCGCCCTCGACTACAAGGCCTTTCTCCTGCCCATGGCGATCGCCTTTGCCGTGACTGGAATGTCGAGAGCCCCCGCGCTGGTCAGCGACATCCAAGGCGGGTACTTCGACCGGCTCTGCATGACCCCCATCCGGAGGTCCGCCCTGCTGCTCGGGTTGATGGTGGCCGACGTGGCGGTGATCGTCGCGCTCTGCCTGCCTGTTCTGGCCATCGGCGCCGTCGTCGGGGTGCGCTTTGCCACCGGCCTCCCGGGTCTCCTGGTCTTCGTCGGGTTTTCGGCGTTCTGGGGTCTGGCCTTCACGGGCTTTCCATATGCCGTCGCACTGAAGACGGGCAGTCCCGCCGCCGTCAATGCGTGCTACGTCGTCTTCTTCCCGCTGTTCTTCCTCACCGATGCCGTGGTGCCCAAGCAGCTACTCACCGGGTGGTTCTCCGCCATCGCCACCTACAACCCGGTGACCTACCTGCTCGGCGCGCTTCGTGCCCTCATCACCTCCGGGTGGCAGGCCCGACCTCTGCTGGAGGGATTGGCCGCAGTGGCCGGGCTCGCGGTCGCGGGCCTGGCGCTTGCCCTCGTCGCTCTCCGAGCAAGAATTCGAATGGGAGATTGAAACCTGCTGATCCTCGAAGAGAGCCTTTCGATCACGGCCAACCAACAGCAAGCAGTCCCTCGTTGGTAGCCCGATCTGCAGACCTCGAGGGGTTCAGTGCCGGCGGTCCGTCTGGGCGCCGATGTCAGCGAACAGCGACTCGCGTCGGCGCACAATGGCACAGAGCGTCTCGTTGTACGGCGTCTCGAGGCCGAGCTCGCGGCTCAGTGCGACGACCTGTCCGTTGATGACGTCGATCTCCGAGGGCCGTCGGGCCAGATGGTCGAGGCGCACCGACGGGCTGGCGTTCGGAATCGTGGCCGCGAAGTCGGTCACGTACCGCACTGGGTCGTCGAACGGGAACTCGATCCCCTTGGCGACGGCGAGCCGGTACGCCTCGGAGGTGCATCCGAGGGCGACCGTCCACGCTTCGGGATCTGACATCAGCTCGCCCACGGTGACGTCGAAGACGGCGCACGGAGCGCTGAGCGTCACGTTGCAGAGGAACTTCTCCCAAATCATGAGCGTCACGTCGGCGAAGGCACGGACGTTGAAGCCGGCGTCGTCCCAGGCCTGCTCAAGCCGGCGGACCCGGTCCGTCAGTCCACCGTGCATCTCGCCGATCCGGATCAGTCGCATGCCCTCGTGGTGGACGCGGCCCGGCTCAGGGATCGACGACCCGAATCCCTCGGCGATCCCGATGACGATGTGCTCCTGCGGGATGCGGCGCGCCACCCGCTCGCCCGCACCGAGCCCGTTCTGGAACGCCATGACCAAACTGTCGGGCTCCAGGAGTGGAGCGATCTCCGCCGCCACCTCGTCGACGTCCGATGCCTTCGTCGCGATCACCCACACGTCGCAGCGCCCGGCATCCTTGGGCGAGGTTCCGACCCGGAGGCTGTCGACGACGAAGCTGCCGCTGGCGCCCGAGACGGTCAGACCGGAGGTGGCGATGGTGTCGATGTGCTCCTGCCACGTGTCGATGGCCCAGACCTCGTGTCCGGCCTTGCCCAGCACGCCGGCGTAGACCGAGCCCATGGCGCCGGTTCCGACGATGGCGAACTTCATGCATGCGCCCCCGGCAGGAGCCGGGCCAGTCCTCCGACGGGTGGTGCGGCTGAGCCGGCGGCTGGAACTTGCTTGACCCGGACTTCACAACCATCCACCTGTGCGTCACTTCCGGCTGCGAGGATGCCAACATGGGTGTGCACAATCGAGAGCGACGGCAGAAGAAGAAGGCCAAGCGGGAGCGTCAGCGACGGCCGGGGCAAGCACCGGGCGGGCCCAGCATGACCGGGAGCCCGGTCGCCTGTGAGCTGGGTGTGGCCCTGGCGGTGGGGCAGGCGGCTGAGGCGGTCTACCACCGGAGAGATGACGCGGCCGAGCTGGTCGAGCTCCTGGTAGCCGGTCCGCCGGCGGCGGGGGGCCGGCGGATGGTGGCCAATGAACTGGAGGAGATGCTGATGGACGAGGTTCTGGCCAAGGCTTCTGCACACTGGCGGCCGAGCGAGATCGTGCGTCTGGTGCGTCGCAGGGGCGACCGCACCGGCGAGGAGGTCGTGGTGTCCGTTGTCCATCAGGCGTGGCGCCGAGGCGGGGACGGTTTCACCGATCCAGCGTGGGCGGCCGAGGCAGCGTCGTTGGAGCCGGCGAGCTGGCGGATCGACCCTGCGGGCCCCACCTGGCCGGACAGGTGGAGGCGGCTGTCGGTGTGCTCGGACTGCTCTCCCATCTCCCGGCGTTGCCGCAGTGTCGTACGGGTGCGGAGTCAAAACGGTTCGGCGCGCTCCACCGCGGCAGGGGCGGGTCCTGGAAAAGGTCCGCCATTTGTTGTCGAAGGCCGAGTCGACCGGCTTCCCCGACGAGGCGGAGGCACTGACGGCAAAGGCGCAGGAGCTGCTGGCCCGCTACAGCATCGACCGTGCCAGGTGGATGGGCATGCGATCACGCCCGGCGGTCGGAAGCTGCAGTCCGGCGATCTGGATCGACGAACCCTATGTGGCGGCCAAGGCGCAGCTCCTCCACGTGGTGGCCACGGTGAACCGTTGCCGGTCGGTACTGACCGAGCCACTGGGCCTGGCGACCGTCGCCGGGCACGAGGACGATCTCGATACGGTCGAGGCGCTCTTCACTTCCCTCCTCGTGCAGGCGACGACGCAGATGACGGCTTCGGGGCCTCGGACTGACAGCACCGGGCGTTCGCGGACGCGATCCTTCCGCCAGTCGTTTCTCGTTGCCTTCGCTATCCGGATCGGCCATCGTCTGGAGGAGGCGGGAGAGGCCACTGTCTCTGCGGCTTCGGAGACGCATGGCAAAGCCCTCGTGCCGATCCTGGCATCCCGTGTGCAGGCAGCCGAGGAGGCGATCACCGAGATGTTCCCGAATCTCGGCCACCGGGGCTCTCATGCCACCAACCGGGAGGGCTGGGTGGCGGGAACGCTCGCGGCTGACCTCGCCTCACTCAGCGTCCAGCCGGAGCTCTTCGACGAGGTGGCGTAACCAGCTGATTTCATCGTGCAGCCTCCAAGGCGACGCCGTGATCGCCGGACTGCCGTTGGACGGTTGCCCAGCGTCTTGCCAGCTGGGGAATTCGCCATGCCATTCCCGAAAGGCTCCGTAGCCGAGGCCGGCAGTAGAACCGGTCCCAGGAAATCCTACCCAGATGCGCGAGATCTGAGTATGATTTCCTCCATGAGGACGGCAGGAGTCCCGGATCTCCGAGAGCAGTTGGGTGACACGTTCACCTACGGCGAGGCCAAGCAGGCAGGTATCGGTGACAGGCGCCTGTACGCCTTGCGCGACAGCGGAGAGATCATCTCGCTCGGCGGTGGCGTCTACCGCTGGGCCGACGCGCCGCCCGCCGACTCCGACCTGATCGAGATCGCCGAGCGGGTCCCGCACGCCACGCTGTGCCTGGAGACTGCGCTCGCTCGCCACGGCCTGATCGACGCCATTCCGGCCGCCATCGACATCGCCATCCCCCGAGGAAGCACCGTCCAGTCCTTCAAGCGCCGTCTCGCATCCACCAGTTCGACCCCCGCACCTTCGACCTGGGCCGAGAAGAACTGGAAGTCGGCGCCCGTCGGCCATCGGGCTGTACTCGGTAGAGCGGTCCCTGGTTGATGTCGTCCGCCTTCGCCACCTCGAGGGCAGCGAGGTCGCCTGGGAAGCGCTGCGGCGCTGGCTGGGCCGCCCGGGCCGCAGCCCGGCCCAGCTGATCGAGCTGGCACAGGGCATTTCCCCACACCGAGCCCGCACTGCGCCGGGCACTGGAAGTCCTGTTGTGACCGCTCCCTCCCGAGCCACCTCGGCGGGTCGGGCCTACCTCGACCTTCGGGCCAAGGCTCGTGGCGACCGCCGCCCGGTCGACGAGCTGTTGCAGCTCTACATACTGGAGTCGTTCCTCGCCCGCTTGGCCGAGTCGCGCTTCGCCGACCAGCTCGTCCTGAAAGGCGGAGTGCTCCTGGCCGCCTTCGGGGAACGCCGGCCGACCCGAGACGTCGATCTCCAAGCCGAGGCCCTCGACAACGACGCGGACAACGTCCGGACCGTCATCTGCGAGGTGGCGAACCTTCGCCTCGACGACGGCGTCGCGTTCGACGTGGACGGAGCGACCGCAGCGGTGATCCGCGACGAGGACGCCTACAGCGGCGTTCGGGTCACGATGAACGCCGAGCTGGCAACGGCCCGTCCCCACTTCCATGTCGACGTCAACGTGGGTGACCCGATCACGCCCGCACCCCAGGAGCTGCACTTTCCACGCCTGCTCGGCGGTGAGGTCGTCGTACGGGGGTATCCGCTCGTGATGGTGCACGCCGAGAAGATCGTCACTGCCGTGGCCCGCGGAACGGTCAACACCCGCTGGAGGGACTTCGCCGATGTCTATCTTCTGAGCCGCCGTCATCCACTGATCGGAGCGGATCTCACCGACTCGGTCCGCCAGGTGGCCCGCCACCGGCAGGTCGAGCTGGTTCCTCTCGCCCGGGTTCTCGACGGCTACGGCGAGATCGGACAGGCGCGATGGGCAGCCTGGAGGAGAAGACAGCAGCTCGAGGACCGTCTCCCCGACCAATTCGCCGAGGTGGTCTCGGCGGTCGTCACGTTCGCGGATCCCGTTATCACCGACACGGCAGCAGCCCTCGCGTGGGATCCGGCGAGCGGCGTGTGGTCATTGCCACGGATGGTCGCTGATCTGTGGGAAAGGAGGCGGAAGCGTGCCAGGAAAGTCCCGACGAACGATGACAGCCCTTGTGGGAAGGTGGCGGATTATAGAGATGGACCTGTGGGCCCAAGAGGACGTCGACCTCGTTGCTCCTGGGTTCATCGAGTTCGAGACCGGACCACATGGGCAGTCTCGGGTTCATCGCGGTCCAAGGTGGGATCGACTGGCGCGACGCACCTCGTGACGGATGCCCCGGCGTGGAGTTCTCTTGGGAGGGCTTCGACGAGGGTGACCACACCACCGGTCGCGGCTGGGCGGCCGTCGAGGACCCGACCTTGAGCTTCCCCCGCCAGCTCCAAAACGCCGAGCACCAGGTGGCCGAGGCCGGCGGGCGCATCGTCGGCCACTACTACGACATCGAGTCAGGCACCCGCACGTACGCGGCGCGGGGCTCGGGCGGCCTGGCCGGCTTCGACATCCCGATCCCAAGAGACGGCGGCCTCCAAGACCTCCTCGCCGACGCCGCCCGGCGGCCGCCCCGCTTCGACCGGGTGATCGTGGAATCCATCTCCCGCCTGTCACGCAACTCCTCGGTCGCCTTCCGGGTCGAAGACGAGCTGCGCCAGCCGGGTGTCCGACTGTGCGCGGCGGACGAGCCACTGGAGGAGTCCTTCGGCACCATCGTGCTGCGCCACGTGAACATCGGCATCGCCCGGGGCTACCACCACGAGCTGATGGTGAAGTCCCGCCAGGGCCAGGAGACCTCGACCCGCCAAGGCTGGCACACCGGTGGCGTCGCCCTCTACGGCTACCGCTTCGTCACCCACGACCACCCGAACCCCCACAAGGCGAGCCGCGGCATCAACAAGCGCACCCTGGAGCTCGACCCGGTGCGTGCGCCGGTCGTGCGCGCCATCTACGACTGGTACCTGGGCGGCGGTGTCGGGCTCCTCCAGATCCGCGACCGCCTGAACGCAGATCCCGACCGCTACCCGCCGCCGGTCCCGGTCGACCCGACGACGGCGCGCGGTGCGTGGAGCCGCTCCAGCGTGTGGGAGGTGCTCCGCAACCCGAAGTACACCGGCTACCAAGTGTGGAATCGCCGGGCTCGGAAGAAAGGCCACAACCGGACCAACCCGCCCGAGGCCTGGATCTGGTCGGAAGAACCCGCCCATCCGGCCATCGTCTCTCGCCAGGAGCACGGCGCCGTCCAGGCGCGCGCCAGGGCGAACGAGCGCTCCCGACAGGGCGTGCCAGCGACCGTCGCCCGACCGACGGCCAAGCGCGACTACCTCTACCGTGGGCTCCTTCGCTGCGGCATCTGCGGGCTGCGCATGTGGGGCAACCACCGCCGCAACTCCACCTACTACTCCTGTCAGCCTTCCCACCAGCGCTCGAAGGACATCCCGGCAGACCATCCGCCGCACGTGTATCTGAACGAGCAACGGCTCAACGACACGCTGTTCCCGTTCCTCGCCACCGCGCTCTTCGGTCCCGAACGCACCGGGTACTGGCGCGCCTGCCTCGAATCTGCGGCCGAGCCCGAGCGCGCCGCACCGGCAAAGGAGCGAGCCGAGGAGATCGAAGCCGAGATAGCGGACCTTGAACGGCGTCTCACCCGTCAGCTCGTCAACCTCGAAGCCGACGACGTGACCCCGGCTCTGCGCCGGCGCGTGGGTGAACGTGTGGCGGAGCTGGAAGACGCCATCGCCGAACGGCGCGAGCGACTGGTGGCGCTCGCCCGAGCCTCGGCGACAGAGGCGCCCACGTTGGCCGACGTCGCCCCATTGCTCGACCGCCTGCCGATCCTCGCCGCCTCGCTCGACACGGCGCCCCAGGGCGAACTACGGGCGCTGTTCGACGCGCTGCAGCTCGACGTCGTCTACCAGCCGGGCGACAGCGCGCTCGATGTCCCAGTCACCCTCTACGATCGCGGCAGCGAGACAGCCCAGAACGCCGCACAGGTTCGTGCGGAGGACTGGTTGGCGCCCCCGGCAGGACTCGAACCTGCGCCACCGGCTCCGGAGGCCGGTGCTCTATCCGCTGAGCTACGGGGGCGAGACGGCGCCCGCGCCGGTGCGCGGGCAGGGGACGATGGTACTCGTCGTGCACCGGCCCGAGTCCCGCTCGCGGCGCCAGCCTTCGCGACCGGCGCGAACCCTGCCCTAACCTGCATCCCCATGCCGGTCGACCACGATGTCGTCACCGCACCCCCGGAGTGGCACCTCCTGCCGCGCACGGCGGAGGTCGACGAAAAAGGCCACCTGCACGTGGGTGGCGTCGACGTGCTCGAGCTGGCGGCCGAATTCGGCACGCCCCTGTTCGTCTACGACGAGGCGCACCTGCGCCACGCCTGCCGCCAGGCGGTGGCGGCCTGGGGCGACGGGGTCGCTTACGCCACCAAGGCGTTCCTGTGCCGTGCCATGGCCCGCCTGGCTCATGAGGAGGGCATGCACCTCGATGTGGCCTCGGGCGGCGAGATGCACGTCGCCTTGTCGGCCGGTGTGCCGGCTGAGCGGCTCGTGCTGCACGGCAACAACAAGTCGGTCGACGAGTTGGCGCTCGCGCTCGGGGCCGGGGTCGGGCGGATCGTCGTGGACTCCTTCGACGAGGTCGCCCGGATCGGCGGCCTGCTCGAATCGTCCCCACCCGCGGCCGAGCGGCCGCGCGTGCTGGTGCGGGTGACGCCCGGCGTCGAGGCCCACTCCCACGAGTTCGTCCGCACCGGGCAGGAGGATTCCAAGTTCGGATTCTCCGTCTCCTCGGGCGCCGCGGCGGAGGCGGTGGCCGCGCTCGAGCTCTTGCCCGGCGTCGAGCTGGTCGGCGTCCATGCGCACATCGGCAGCCAGGTCTTCGACGCCTCCCTGTTCGAGCAGGCGGGCGAGGTGCTCGGCGCGTTCTTCGCCCCGCTCGGGCTCCCCGAGCTGGTCGTCGGCGGCGGGCTCGGCGTGGCCTACCTCAACGGGGAGTCGGCGCCGACCCAGGCCGAGTGGGCCGAGGCCACTCGCAGCGCCTGCGCCAAGGTGGGGGTCGACCCGGCCGCCCGCATCACGGCGGAGCCCGGCCGCTCCATCGTCGCCACCGCCGGCATCACCCTCTACACCGTGGGCACGGTCAAGCACCTGCCGGGCATCCGCACCTACGTCAGCGTCGACGGCGGCATGAGCGACAACCCGCGGCCGGTGCTCTACGGCAGCGGCTACGAGGCCTTCCTGCCCCGGTCGACCGGCGCGGCGCGGACCCGCCCGGTGCGGGTGGTTGGCAAGCACTGCGAGAGCGGCGACTTCGTGGTGCCCGACGCGTTCGTGCCCGACGACCTCGAGGTGGGCGACGTCCTGGCCACGCCGGTCACCGGTGCCTACGGCTACGCCATGGCCTCCAATTACAACAAGGTGCCGCGCCCCGCCGTGGTGTTCGTGGCCGAGGGCTCCGCCCGGGTGGCCGTGCGGCGCGAGACGGTCGACGACCTGTTGGGACTCGACCGCTGAGCGTCACTCGGCCGCGAGGAGTGACGCTGCTTTGGCGCGTGACGCCACCAGCGCCGGCCCGACGGCCAGCACGTTGGCGACCACCAGCGTTCCGGCGGCGATGGACGCCACGACCCACGCCTTGACGGTGGGGTCTGCCCCCACGCCGAGGTTCGTCGCGAAGGCGTCCCAGACCAGCCGGCCGGCGGCGATGCCCAGTGGCACGCCGAGCACGATGCCGATGACGGCGATGGTGGTGGTCTGCCAGGTGATGGACAGGGCGATCTGACGCCGGACGAAGCCAAGTGACTTCAACAGCCCCATCTCCCGGCGCCGCTGGCTCAGGCTCGACAGCAACATGTGGAGCAGGGTGGCCACACCGAATAGGACGACGACCAGGCCGAAGATCAGCGGGAAGTTGACCGCCTCACCGAAGTTGACCAGATCGGTGGGCGGCTGCGGGAAGGTCACCTGGCCCGAGTAGTCCCGGTTCAGGCCGGCCAGGGCCGCCGCGCCCCCGGTGCCGGGCGCGCTGCGAACCAGGAATGCGCCGTTGTGGGCGACGAGCGACTTGACGAGGCAGGTGCGACCCGGGGCGCCGCCCGGGCAGGTTCCTCCAAGAAACCCCTCCAGGGTGAAGACCGCGCCCGTTCCCAGCCCCTGGGTGTTGAAGTTGGGCGGGAGCACCGCTGAGCCCACCACCCGGAAGGTCCGGGCCCTCGTCGTCGGATCGCCCGATCCGGGCAGCGCAATGCGCACCGTCGAGCCGACCCGGGCACCCACCTCGCGCATCGTCTTCGTCCCAAGCACGACCTCGTCGGCGCTCGCCGGAGGTCGGCCGTCGACGGTCGTGACGAGGAGCGGGCCCCGGACCGTCTGCCCGGCCACGGCGTTGACCACGTGGCCATCGATGGTCACCGCGCCACCGACGCCGGCCGTGATGGCCGTAATGCCGGGTCGTTCGACGGCCTGGAGCAGTTGCTCGCCCTGGGCCAGCGACCCGGTGCCGTTGGTCGCGATCGACGCATCGAAGTCCTGCCCGTATTGCGAGGGTGAATCCGTCAGGTGGGTCAGGCTCGCCCCGAAGACGGCGGTGCCGCAGAGGACCGTCACCGCCAGGACCGCACCGACGAGGGCCGAGCTGACCGGTACGGCCGTGCCCCCGCGCCCGCGCTCCAAGGCGTTGCGGATGCCGATGAGCGCGCTCGGTGGTGCGCCCGACGCAGTCAGGAAGGCGACGACCCGTGACGGACGTACGACCGGCTCGTCGTCGCGCCGCGAGACCAGGCGTGCCGCCCGGGTGGCGGGCCAGACGCCGAGGGCCAGCACGACGACGACCGCCACGGCCGCGCCGGCGACGAAGAGCAGGGCGTCGAAGTCGAATCCAGGCGCCGGGTCGGCGAGTCTCGCCTCGCCGACGGGGAAGAACACGGAGAGCAACGTGGCGAGGAGCACGCCCCCGGCCGTACCGGCGATGGCGATGGCGAGCGTGCGTGCCATGGTGAGCGTGAACAGCTGCCCTCGCGTGGCGCCCAGTGAACCGAGCACGGGGTACTCGTCCGCCTCCAGGGCCGTCTGACGGGCCAGCGCCTGCGCCAGGACGATGATCCCGACCAGCGCCGCCAGGGCGGTGAGGATCCACCACCCGACCGCCTGGGGAGCGATGGAGGTCGTGATGGAGTTGGCCAGCGCGTCGAGATCCGAGGGGGAGAGGCCTCCGTGGCGCACGCCCGGACTCGAAGCGGGGCAGGCTGGCGTCTCCGTGGCGCAACCGGAAGAAGTACTCGTTGAGGGCGAACGTCTCGGGGTTGTACCTGCGGGCGAAGCTCCCCGTGACGTACACGTCGTAAGTGGGCGAGCCTGACGTCGCTGGGAACTCGATCTCGGAGATCGACAAACCGACCACGTGCAACGTGACGTCCGGTCCGTCGGGAGTGAGGTTGGCGTTGCTCAGCACGGCCGCCCGCTGGGACGACGCCACCAGCGGGACGCGCAGCACGCTGCCGACATGGACCCCCAACGCTTGGAGGTTCTCCGAGGCCAGAACCTGACCCGGGTCCGACTGGTCCGGCCAGCTGCCGCTCACGAGCTTGACCATCTGCGTCAGTCGCGCCGGGGAGACCTCGTCGAGGGCGAAGTCGTTGACATTGATAGGGCGGCAGGCACACGTCGGAGGGCCGCTCACCGGTGTGACGACCCGCGTCACTGACGCCACCTCCGGCAGGGACGCCGCCCGCGGCACCGCCTGGACACTGTAGAAGAAGGCGTCGTATCCGTGGGCTGCCTCGAACCGAGGGAATGCGGTCGCCGTCCTGCGGGCCGTTGCGGCCCCGGCCAACACGAGGCCGACCACCACCGCGGTGAGGAGCGTCAGGGCCAGCCAGGAGCGCCAACGATGCCGCGCGCCCGCCTTGAGCATCATTCGGAGAAACGACACAGGACCTCCTGGGCGTCAGTGTGGCCCGGCACGGGTGACCGCTCAAGGAAGCCAGCCCGCAGGGCCGGATCGTGGTAGCACCACCGACCAGGCCGGCTCGGTGACCCGCGCCACGCCGGCACAACGTGGGCCATCGTCAGGTGAAAAGGGCAGGTCACCGCGCGGGCAGCCTGTACCGTGGCGAGGTGACCGCCGCCAGGGCCAGGGCCGCCACCGACGGCGAGCCGGCTGATCGCACGAAGGGCCAGCCGCAACCGCACCCGCACCCGGTGCCCACGGTGCGGGTGGCGTTGCTCGGCTGCGGCAACGTCGGCGGCGCCCTGGCCGACATCCTCCTCACCCGCGCCGACGACGTGGCCGCCCGGACCGGTCATCCGCTTCGAGCTGGTCGGCATCGCCGTCGCCCATCCCGACAAGCCCCGCCCGTCGTCCGTCGACCGCGAGCTGGTCGGCACCGACGCCGCCGCCCTGGTCGCGCGCGACGACGTCGACGTGGTGGTCGAGGTGATCGGGGGCCTGCATCCCGCCCACGAGTTGGTGGAGGCCGCCCTGCGCAACGGCAAGCCCGTCGTCACCGCCAACAAGGCGTTGCTCGCCGTGGCCGGTGCCGAGCTGGCCGAGGTGGCCGCCGCCGCCGGGGTGGACCTGCTCTACGAGGCGGCCGTGGCCGGCGCCATCCCCGTCATCCGCCCCTCCGGGAGTCGTTGGCGGGCGAGCAGATCGTGCGCGTCATGGGGATCGTCAACGGCACGACCAACTACATCCTCACCCGCATGGAGGAGGAGGGCGCGAGCTACGACGACGTCCTGAAGGAGGCGCAGCAGCTCGGCCTGGCCGAGCGCGACCCGAGCGCCGACGTGGACGGCCACGACGCCGCCGCCAAGGCCGCCATCCTGGCCTCCCTCGCCTTCGGCTCCGACGTGGTCGACGCCGACGTGCACCGCGAGGGCATCAGCGGGCTCAGCGCGGCCGACGTCGCCTACGCCAACAAGCTCGGTTACTCGGTCAAGCTCCTCGCCGTGGCCGAGCTCGTCGACGGCGGCCCCGAGGTCTCGGTGCGCGTGCACCCGGCCATGGTCCCGCGCACGCACCCGCTGGCCGCGGTGCGCGGCGCCTTCAACGCCGTCTTCGTCGAGGGCGCGGTGAGCGGCGAGCTCATGCTCTACGGGCGCGGCGCCGGGGGCGGCCCGACGGCCAGCGCCATGCTGGGCGATCTGGTCGACGCCTCGCGGAATCTCCTGGCCGGCGCGCCCGCTCCGGCTCCCAAGCGCACCTCCACGACGGTGCGCGACCAGAACGACATGCGCTCGGCTTTCTACCTGAGCATGGACGTGGCCGACCGCCCCGGCGTGCTGGCCGCCGTGGCCAAGATCTTCGGGGACCACCAGGTCTCCATCCGGGCCATGGAGCAGGTGGGCCTGGCCGAGGAGGCCCGCCTCATCTTCCTCACCCACGTGGCCCGGGAGGGCGACCTGCTGGCCACCATCGACGAGCTGCGCAAGCTCCAGGCCGTGGACCGGGTGAGCGGCGTGCTGCGCGTCATCGGTGAGCACGAGGACGGGCGGACGCCGGACGGCGCCAGAAGCGGGGCGGCGCCGTGAGCGCCGGGTGGCGCGGCGTGATGCAGGAGTACCGCGAGCTCCTCCCGATCACCGAGAAGACGCCCGTGGTCACCCTGCTCGAGGGCGGGACACCGCTCGTCCCGGCGCCACGCCTCTCCGAGCGCGTCGGCGCGGAGGTGTGGCTGAAGGTCGAGGGGGCCAACCCGACCGGCAGCTTCAAGGACCGCGGCATGACCATGGCCATTTCGCATGGCGGTGGAGGAGGGCGCCAAGGCGGTGGTGTGCGCGTCCACGGGCAACACGTCGGCCTCGGCCGCCGCCTACGCGTCGCGGGCGGGCCTGCAGTGCGTCGTGCTCATCCCCGAGGGCCACATCGCGCTGGGCAAGCTGGCCCAGGCGCTCATGCACGGCGCCCGGGTACTGCAGGTCCGGGGCAACTTCGACCAGCTCCTGGCCATCGTGCGCGACCTGCCGAACCACGCGCCGGTCACCGTGGTGAACTCGGTCAACCCGCACCGCATCGAGGGCCAGAAGACGGGCGCCTTCGAAATCGTCGACGTCCTGGGCGACGCCCCCGACGTGCACTGCATCCCCGTCGGCAACGCCGGGAATATCTCGGCCTACTGGCGTGGTTACATCCAATACAAGGAAGTGGGACGGGCCACGAAGCTGCCGCGCTTGCTCGGCTTCCAGGCCGAGGGGGCGGCGCCCATCGTGTTGGGGCACCCGGTCGAACAGCCCGAGACGATCGCCACCGCCATCCGCATCGGAAACCCGGCCGGCTGGTACTCGGCCACGGCGGCTGCCTCCGAGTCCGGCGGCTCCATCACGGCCGTGAGCGACGAGAGATCTCGACGCCTATACGTTCTTCGCCAGAGGAGTCGGTGTTCTGCGAGGCGGCGTCGTCGGCCTCGGTCGCGGGCCTGCTCAAGCAGGGCGTCCCCGAGGGCTCCCGTTGTCTGTGTGTTGACCGGCCACGGGCTCAAGGACCCGGACCTGGCCATCAAGGCCATCTCGGTGCCCTCGGTGGTCGACCTCGACCTGCAAACGGTCCTGGCCGAGATCTTTGAAGGCCGGGTTCTCCGTGGACGGCCCCCCCCCGTCCGGGCGAGTCCGGACCTGACGGAAAACTCTCGGAACCGGGGGTGTGTTGGCATCGCCCGTCCGTCCGGCTACAGTCGTGACATCCCCTCTGCGCTTAGAAGCGCTCTCCGCGGGTACAAGCGGTCCCGGGAGAGCATGACGCAGAGGTGATCCCGGGGGAGGGAATTCACACGCGAATCCCTTCTCCTCCCTGAAATTTCTTCGTCTCGCGCGGACAAACCGGGCGGGCGATGACCCTCTCAAGAGGAGTCCGATGACTGCGGAACAGCAGCTCGAACGATCGGTTCTCGAAGGCAAGGAGCGAGACGAGCTCAGTGCCATCGCCCAGGCCATGTCGCTCAAGACGACGTCCAGGACGAAGAAGGCCGACATCATTGATCAGATCCTCCATGCGACCGGCGTCACCTCGGGTTCGAACGGTGCCGGGCCACCGGCGGGCGGCAGCAACGGGGCCAGGCGCCCGCGCAACTGCCGCACCGGCCGGCCACGACACGCCCGGGCGGAGACGCCAGCCGCTGCGTCGCCGCGACGGCGGGGGCCGGGCGCTCCGCGGCGTGCCCGCCGGGGACGCCCTCCGGCCGAGCCGCCGCCCCGCGGCCATCGCACCGCCGAGGCGGCACCCGCCGGCGACGCCGGGCCGGCCGTCTTCGTCGAGCCGCCCGAGCTGGCCGACGGCGCCGGCCGGCGCCGCCGCACCAGAACGGGCAGGGCAGAACAGACCAGGAGCGGCAACCGCAACCAGACAACAACCAGAACAACCAGAACCGTCAGCACCGACGGCGAGGTGGGCAACCGCCGCAGCCGCCGGCGCCGCGGGCGCGACCGTGGGAGCCGCGGCGGCGGCGAGCTGCAGGGCGGCGGCAGCAGGACCAGCCGTACACGGGCGAGCTGGTCGAGGTGAAGGGGATGCTCGACCTGCGCGACGAGGGCTACGGCTTCCTGCGTTGCGAGGCTACCTGCCGTCGTCCAAGGACGTCTACGTCTCCATAAGCCAGGCCCGCAAGTTCGCGCTGCGGCGCGGTGACTACGTCGAGGGCGCGTGCCGGCCGGCGTCGAACAACGAGAAGTACCCGGCGCTGCTGCGCATCGACACCGTCGTCGGGCCTGGACCCCGAGGAGGCGCGCAACCGGCCACGGTTCGAGGACCTGACCCCGCTGTTCCCCGACTCGCGGTTGAATCTCGAGATGCCGGGCGACAAGGACAACCTCACGGCGCGCATCGTCGACCTGCTCTCGCCGATCGGCAAGGGGCAGCGCGGCATGATCGTGTCGCCCCCGAAGGCCGGCAAGACGACGGTCATGAAGCAGATCGCCCACTCCATCGAGGCCAACAATCCCGAGGTGCACCTCATGGTGCTGCTCGTCGACGAGCGGCCCGAGGAAGTCACCGACATGCGGCGTTCCGTGAAGGGCGAGGTGATCGCGTCGACCTTCGACCGGCCCGCCGACGAGCACACCCAGGTGGCCGAGCTCGCCATCGAGCGGGCCAAGCGGCTGGTCGAGGTGGGCCGGGACGTCGTCATCATCCTCGACGGCATCACCCGCCTCGCCCGGGCCTACAACCTGGCCGCGCCGGCCACCGGCCGGATCATGTCCGGTGGTGTCGACTCGGGCGCGCTCTACCCGCCCAAGAAGTTCTTCGGCGCCGCCCGCAACGTCGAGGAGGGGGGCTCGCTGACCATTCTGGCCTCGGCCCTGGTCGAGACCGGTTCGAAGATGGACGAGGTCATCTTCGAGGAGTTCAAGGGCACCGGCAACATGGAGCTGCGGCTCGACCGACGGCTCTCGGAGCGCCGGCTCTACCCGGCCATCGACGTCAACGCCAGCTCGACCCGCCACGAGGAGCTCCTGTTCGAGCGCGGCCAGCTCCAGCAGGTGTGGAAGCTGCGCCGGGTGCTCAACGCGCTGGCCAGCGACGGCAAGGACGCCGCCGGGCTCGAGCTGCTGATGGACAAGATCCGGACCACGTCGAGCAACGACGAGTTCCTGGCGGAAATCGCCAAGGGCCCCGGGACCTGACCGCGACGGCTGCCGCACGCGACCCGTACACTGGTCCGACCACTTCGACTGGAGAACCATGAAGACCGACATCCACCCCGACTACGTAGACGCCACAGTCAAGTGCTCGTGCGGCAACACCTTCATGACGCACTCGACCAAGGCCGATCTCCACGTCGAGCTGTGCAACGAGTGCCACCCCTTCTTCACCGGCAAGCAGAAGCTGGTCGACTCCGGTGGCCGGGTGGAGCGCTTCCAGCGCCGCTACGGCGAGCGCAAGGGCGGGCCAAGGCCAAGCCCGCCGACTCGGCGCAGGACTGAGCCGCGGCGCGGCGCCCGTCCCGCGGCGGCGCCCCCGCGAGCCGTAGCGTTCTCCCATGCTCGACGACCGTATGGCCGCGCTCGAGGCGGAGTACGAGGCCGTCGAGGACGAGCTGGCCGACCCGGCCGTCCTGGCCGACCCGGACCGGCTCCGCGACCTGTCGCGCCGGCACAAGGAGCTGGGGGAGATCGTCCAGACCTGGCACGACCTGACGGCCGCCCGGGAGGACGTCGGACCGCCCGCGAAATGCTGACCGAGGCGTCCGGTGACGACCGCGAGCTCATGCGTCACGAGATCGAGGGGGCCGAGGCCGGGGTGGCGCGCTCGAGGAGCAGCTCCAGATGCTGCTGCTGCCCAAGGACCCCAACGAGGGCCGCAACGTGATCATGGAGATCCGGGGCGCCGTCGGCGGCGACGAGGCCAACCTCTTCGCCCGGGTGCTCTACGACATGTACCTGCGCTACGCCGCCATACATGAAGTGGAAGGTCGAGGTGCTCTCGAGGACGCATCGGACAAGGACGGGATCAACGAGGCCGTGTTCATGGTCAAGGGCCCGGCGCCTACCTCCGCCTGAAGCACGAGGGCGGCACGCACCGGGTGCAGCGGGTCCCGGTGACCGAGGCCAAGGGGCGGATCCACACCTCGACGGCGACGGTGACCGTGCTGCCCGAGGCCGAGGAGGTCGACGTCGAGATCGATCCCAACGACCTGAAGATCGACGTGTACCGCTCCACCGGTCCGGGAGGGCAGTCGGTCAACACGACCGACTCGGCCGTGCGCATCACCCACCTCCCGACCGGCACCGTCGTGGCCATGCAGGACGAGAAGAGCCAGATCCAGAACCGGGCCAAGGCCATGGTGGTGCTGCGGGCCCGGCTGCTCAAGGCCGAGCAGGACCGCCAGGAGGCCGAGATGTCGGCCCAGCGCCGCGGCCAGGTCGGGGCCGGGAGCCGCACCGACAAGATCCGCACCTACAACTACAAGGAGAACCGGGTCACCGATCACCGCATCAACCTGACGCTCTACAAGCTGGACCAGATGCTGGCGGGCGACCTCGAGCGAGCTGACCGAGGCGCTGATGGCCGACAAGCGCGGCCGCCAGCTCGGGGGCGAGGAGCAGGCGGGCGCGTCGTGTCGCGGGCCGTCGCGGCCGCCGGCGTGACCGGGGCGAGCTGGTGGCCGAGCTGGCCGGATGGTCGGCGCGCCGCACGAGGCCCGCTTCGATCGTGGACGAGGCCGTCGGACGCGGGCCGGGCCGGCCGGCCGGCCGACCGGCCCCGGACCGCTCGACGGAGCCGCCGTCTCGGCGCCCGCGCCATGGCGGCCCGCCGCGCGGCGGGGGAGCCGCTGCAGTACGTCTTCGGGCACTGGCCGTTCCGCTCGCTCGACCTGCTCGTCGATCCGCGGGTGCTGATCCCGCGGCCCGAGACCGAGCAGGTGGTCGAGGTGGCGCTGGCCGAGGCGCGGCGACCTGGCCCGCCACCGGGGCGGCGGCCTCGTCGTGGTGGACGCCGGCACGGGTTCGGGCGCCATGGCACTGTCGCTGGCCGCGGAGCTCGGACTGCGGTGGTGGGCGAGGTATGGGCGACCGACGTCAGCGCCGACGCGCTGGCGGTGGCGGCGGCCAACCTCGACGCGGTGGCGCGCCGCCCACGGCGCGCCCCTGCCCCCGGTCTCCCTGGTCGAGGGCGACTGGCTGGAGCCCTTGCCGGCCTTCCTGCGGGGCCGGGTCGACCTGGTCGTGGCCAACCCGCCCTACGTGAGCGAGGACGAGTGGGCGGGGCTCGACCCCGAGGTGCGACGCGAGCCACGGTCGGCCCTGGTGGCCGGCCCCGGCCGCGACGGCACCCCGGGGCTGGCCGAGGTGGAGGCCGTGCTCGCGCAGGCCCTGGCCTGGCTGGGCCCGCCCGGCACGGTGGTGGTGGAGCTGGCGCCGACGCAGGCGGAAGCGGCCGCTGAGCTGGCCCGACGCCTCGGCTTCGGCCCGGTCTCGCTGCGGCGGGACCTGGCCGGCGGCAGCGCCCGTTGCAGGCGAATGCCACCGCTGGCGCGGGCTGAGTGGCTACAAAGGGGAGATGTCGCACACCGGACCACCGACGAGGCGGCCGAGGAGGCCGAGGACCGTGCGCCCGAGCCTCCGCTGGTCGGTCCGGGCGAGGCCGAGGTGGGCACGGCGCTGGCCGGCGGCGCCATCATCGCCGTGCCGGCGGTGGGCGGCTACTGCCTGGCCGTCCCCGTCGGTGCCCCCGGGGCGGAGGAGCGCCTGGCGGCGCTGGCCGCCGACCCCGAGGGGCCGCATTACGTGGTCGGGCACGTCGACGACGTGCGTCAGCTGACGTCGGGCTGGAGCGACGAGGTGCAGCAGCTCCTGCAGCGGTGCTGGCCCGGGCCGGTCGAGGTGTTCCTCCCTCGCGCCCGAGATGCCGGCGCGGACCCGCGCCCCGGCCAGCCTTACGACCAGGTGGCCGACGACAGTGGGGGTTGGGCGGTCACGGTGGGCATGCCCGAGGGCCGGGCGGTGCGCAAGCTGTGCCGGGAGCACGGGCCGTGGCGCACGGTGCCGCTCAATTTCACCGACGCCGGCCAGGTGGCCCACGCCTTCGCGGCGTCCGACGTGGCGCTGGTCGTCGACGGCGGCTCGCGCGAGGGGCAGCCGGCGACGCTGGTCGACGCCACCGTGTCGCCGGTGCGCGTCCTGCGCGAGGGGGCCCTGCCGGCGGACTTCGTTCAGGCCACCATGGCCATGGGAAACCGGAAGAAGTGGTTCTCCCGATCACGCCGCGACGAGGGGTGATCGGCAGACCGACTGGTCGGATGCACGCCCGTAGTCACCCCGCCCCCCCGGTCGTCGGGAGAGCAGCCCGCGCGAGCGCTCTGGCGCGCCTGGGGGCTAAACCTCGGCGACCAGTCGTTCGAAGGCGGAGCCCGGCGGACCCTGACCGATCCGCCACGCGATCAGGTCCGCACACTCGGCGGGGCTGGAGGCGGACGTGTCGACCTCGAGGTCGTAGGCCACCTGGTGCACCGCGTCCTGCCAGCGCCGGACCGCCCCTACGAGCTCGGGATCGGCGTCCTCCCGGTGCTGCCCCCACGACGCCTGGCGACGCTGCCAAATCACGTCGAGCGGGCAGCGTACGCCGACGAAGACGACGGGCAGCCCCTCCAGCCGGCGGGCGCTGTCGCGCCGGATGTGGCGAGGCTCGGAGTACGAGTCGTGCAGCCCGACGTCGACGACGACGTCGAGACCCAGCCGGGCCTGGGCGGCGACCGACTCGAACAGCGCGGCGTACAGGACGGCGACGAGGTCTTCGAGGTCGGGGCGCTCGCCGCCCGGCCGCAGACCGATGCCGGGCCGCAGGTGCTCCGGGGTGGACCGGATGGACGCGTCGACGCCGAGGTTGACCCAGACGCCGGGGCCGCGCTGCTGCAGGGCCTCGGCGATGGCGGTCTTCCCCGAGCGCGGGGCCCCGTTCAGGATGACGATCTGGCCGGGGCCGGGCACGGCGTCAGTCCCGTTCCGGCCCGGCGCCGTGCGTCACGTGAGGGAGAGGATGCCGGCCGCGGTCGGCGAGAAGCCGCACCAGCTGAGGTAGAAGTCACCGAGCTCGGGTTCGAAGTCCACGTGGAGCCACGCGAGCCGGCGGCCTGGGCCTCCCGTGCCGCCACCTCCACCAGTGCGCTCCCGATTCCCTGGTGGCGGTGCGTGGCGGCGACCAGCGTGTCGAGCAGGAAGGCATGGGCGCCGCCGTCCCACGCCACGTTGACGAAGCCGACGAGGGTGTGCTGGTCGTAGGCGCACACCCAGCCCAGGCTGTACCGCTCGACCTGGGCCCGCCAGTCGTCGTGGCGGGGCGGGTGCCCGAAACCCTCGGCGTGCAGCGCGTCGACGTCCGGGTCGGCGAAATCGGCCCGCCAGCGGCAGGAGAGATCCATGGGCGTGACGCTACGTCGTCCCGGCTGAACGACCGTCGTCCCCGACGCGCGCCGCGCCGACGGCCTCGTCGCGGGAACGGGCGAGCGCTACGACGCCGGCACCCGTTCCACCGCCGGCAGCGTGCTCACCGAGCGCTTGGCCTCCCAGTGGCTGCGCCGGCCGAGCGCGGCGAAGTACACCGGTCGGTCCGTCAGCGCGTAGGTGGCCAGCCACAGGCGCTTCAGATGGCGCTTGTGGCCGTGGGCCACGTCGTCTTCGTAGGCCGTGCGGCCGTGCAGCACGTGGTAGTTGTTGATGAACTGCATCTCGCCCGGCTGCAGGTCCATGTAGACGTTGAAGTCGGGGTCGTTGGCCAGCTGCGACGCCTTGGCGATGGCGGCGCGTGCGGTCTCGCTCAGGCGGGGGGCGTCGGGGTGGCGCTGGGAGGCCAGGATGTACTGGGGGATGAACCGCACGAAGAGCCGGCCCCCGTGCTCGGTGAACGCGGGTATCTCGTAGAACGCCTTTGTGCTCTCGGCCTGCTCACCCCGCGCGTCGTAGGGCATCGGCTCGTACAACGCCGCGGCCAGGTCGGGGCACTCGCGCACCATGTGGTTGTGGATGGCCACCACGTTGGCCACGCAGGACAGGCCTCCGCTGCGGGCCGTGCGCAGGCAGAGCAGGCCCACCAGGTCCGAGCCGTCGGTGTGGTAGTCGAGCGCGATGCCGCCGAGCTCGTTGCCGCGCACGGTCGGGTCGTCGATGGTCTTGCCCTGGTCGGTGACGTCGCCCAACACGTGGCCATGCTTGTTCTGCGCCCACGGCTCGCCGAGGTGCAACCCGATGCCCCAGTAGAGGAGCGTCAGGTCGTCATCGCTGTAGTGGTCGGCGTCGAGGGTGGCGATGCGGCAGAAGCCGCGCCCGTTGAGCAGGACGTCGACCACCCCCGCCAGCTTGGTGCCCAGGCCGTCCAACGGGAAGTCGTCGCGCCCCAGCTCGAGCGGTTCGCTGCTCTTGGCCTTCGCCGTGGTGAGGGCGGCGTCGAGCTCGGCCAGGTCGTCGGCGGTCAGGCGCAGCGTCCAGGCGTCGGGGTCGGCCACGTCGGCCGCCCGCCACTCCGCCGCCGGCTCGAGCTCGTGCAATTCGTTGACGGTCATGCCTTCTCCTCTCGAGATGAGCCGCTCAGCCCGCCACCGGCACCGTGTCCCGGCCCCCGCGCACCAGGCGGCCGGGCAGCGCGCCGGTGGGCTCGCCGTCTCTATACGTGACCTGTCCCGCCACGATGGTGGCGCAGTAGCCGCGGGCCCGCTGGAGCAGCCGCTTGCCGCCGGCGGGCAGGTCGTAGGCCATGACCGGCGCCTCGCACCGCAGGCGGTCGAAGTCGATGACGTTGAGATCGGCCTTCATGCCCTCGGCCACCACGCCGCGGTCCTGCAGGCCCACGGCCCACGCGTTGTTCTTCGTCAGCCGCTCTATCACCCGGCCGACCGGCATCTGCCCGTGGGCGCGGTCGCGGGCCCAATGGGACAGGAAGTAGGTCGGGAAGCTGGCGTCAGCGATGATGCCGACGTGGGCCCCCCCGTCGCCCAGCCCGAAGAGCGTGTCGGGATGGGCCAGCATTTCGCCACAGGCGTCGAGGTTCCCCTCGGCGTAGTTCGAGAACGGCGTGTAGAGGAAGTTGCGTCCGTCGTTCTCGCTCAGCAAGTCCAGCATCAGCTCGGCCGGGTCGACGCCACGGGCCAGCGCCATGCGCTCCACGCTCGACTCCTCCGACGGCTCGTAGTCGGGGACCTCGCCCAGGGCGAACAGCCGGGCGTAGTCGATGGGGCGCCGCCGGCCACTGCGGCGCCCGCCCTCGTGGTCGTCCTCGGGCAGCTCGGCCAGGAGGCGCGCCCGGAACGACGGATCGCGCAGCGCCCGCGCCTGCTCCGTCACCGGCAACCCGGCGATGTCGCGGTAGGCCGGGAACATGAGGAACGGGTGGTACGACGACTGCAGCCCGACCAGCAGGCCGACCGGGCGCGGCGCCACTTGGGCCCGGATGGGTAGCCCCTCGGCCACCGCCTCCTCGATCCGCCTCAGCAGGTCCCGCCACGCGTCCGGCTGGCGGTGGCTCTGGGCCAGCGACAGCGACAGCGGCCGGCCGGACTTCGCCACCATGTTGCGGATGAGCTCGAACTCGCCGTCCGTGTCGGGCCAGAAGTCCGAGATGATCTCGATGACCCCGTGGCCGGCGTCCGCCACGCCCAGCGCGATCGCCTCCAGCTCGTCGGCGCGGGCCCGCAGCGACGGCGTGGGGTCGCCGGTCGACGTGCGGTGGTTCAGCGTGCGCGAGCTCGAGAACCCGATGGCGCCGGCGCGCATGGCCTCGGCCGCCAGGCTGCGCATGGCCGCCGCGTCCTCCGACGTCGCCTCTTCCAGGCGGGCACCGCGTTCCCCCATGACGTAGAGGCGGAGCGCGCCGTGGGGCAGCTGCGCGGCCAGATCGATGTCGTGCGGCCGGGCCTCGACGGCGTCGAGGTAGGCGCCGAAGCTCTCCCACGTCCATTCGATCCCCTCGTCGAGCACCGCCCCGGGTATGTCCTCGACGCCCTCCATGAGCGAAATGAGGCGGTCGTGGGCGTCGGGCCGCACCGGTGCGAACCCCACGCCGCAGTTGCCCATGACGGCCGTCGTGACGCCGTGCCAGCTCGACGGCGCCAGGTGCGGGTCCCACGTGGCCTGCCCGTCGTAGTGGGTGTGGATGTCGACGAACCCCGGCGTGACCAGGAGCCCGCGGGCATCGAGCTCCTCGCGGCCCGTGGCCGCCACCGCCCCCACCGCGGTGATAGTCCGGCCGTCGACGGCCACGTCGGCCGGCTCGGGCTCGCCGCCCAGGCCGTCCGCCACCAGCCCGCCCCGGATGACCAGATCGTGTGCCATGCCACCCCTTGCTCTCTGCGCTGCTCTGCCGTGGAGTTAGTTAGATTAATCTAACTAACTCCGCCGGGTCTGTCAATAGTCCCTCACTCCGCCCCGTCCTGTCCTTCCGCCGACAGCAGGGCCGCCACGATCCGAGCCTGGGTCAGCGCCGCCGCCCTGTCGAGCGGCGCGTCGGGGACGGTCCCGTCCTGCCGGGCGAGCGCCGCGGCGACGACGTCGTGGTCGAGCGAGGGGTCGCGCGCGAGCACCCATCTGCCGCCGGCGACCTTCGATCGCATGCGGCCTGTCCGATGGTAGGCGAGGTTGCGGCAGGCGTTGAGGACGAGGTACTCGGGCGCGGCCCGTTCGTCGCCGGCGGCATCGCGCAGCTCCAGGGCCATGCCGTCGAGCACGAGCTGGCGCGGCACGGCCGCGAAGCAGCGCCGGGGGCTGGGGCCGAGGCCGAGAAGGCGGCCAACCTGGCGTGCCACCGCGAAGTGCAGCAGCAGATCGGGATCGTTCCGTCCCGTGCCGTCCACGCAGCGGTCAGCGCGGGTGTTGACGTGCAGTTCGTAGGGCGGCGCGGCGACCGGGTGCCGGCAGGCCTCCGCGGTCACGACGCTCAGCTCGAGCATGGCCGCCGGGACGGCCAGCGCGGCGGAGTCGAGTCGTCGGCACAAACCGGCGCGTTGGTCCGCCGACAGCGGCCGGTCGCACACCACGAGGACGTCGAGGTCGCTCCGCTCGGGGTGGAAGCCGCCGAGCACCGCCGATCCGTGGAGGTAGACGCCGACGGCATCTGCCTGCAGGACCTCGTGGACCCGCTCGGTCATGCACTCGAGGTAGGTCTCGACCGGCGGCGGCAGCGCGATCATCGGAGCCGGTCGCCGGCCCCCTTGCGCGCCGGCGGGCCGAACACGTCGGCGAGCCGTTCCTCGCGCGTCTCGGCGTGGGCGCGTTGGAGGTCGCCGAAGAAGCGCCGGACCTCGGCCCGGTCGACGCCGGGCAGCAGCTCCTCCATGCGATCGGCCAGCTCGGCCTCGAAGCGGGCCAGCCGCGCCCGCCCGGCGCCGGTCAGCTCAATCCGGGTCACCCGCCCGTCGCCCGTCTCGTCGACGGCGTCGGTCACCCACCCCTGTTGGCGCAGCCCGTTGATCATGGCGGAGACGGTCGGCTTGGTCACCGCGTTGGCCGCCGCCAGCTCGCCCGCCCGCCGCGACCCACCGAGCAGGTAGAGCAGGGTGCGGTACTGGGCCATGCTCAGGTCGCCCCGGCGTGCGACCTGCTCGAACTCCCGGTAGAGAGACACCACCAGGCGCACCCCGTGCGCCGCGTCGTCCCGGTCGGTGCCCACCGCCCCACCATAGGGTCGCACCGCCCGCCAGCGGCCAGAATGGTGTGGTGGCGGATACCGAGAGCGGCGCGCTGTCCCTGGCGACGGCCGGGCGCGAGTTCGCCCGCTGGCGCTCACCCCGGGTCATCGCGGTGGCGCTCGCGGCCAGCGTGGCGGGGCGGGTCGTCGTCGGCCGGTGGAGCTGGTGGGACCTCCTGGGGCCGGCGGTCATTGTGGCCGCCCAGCCGTTCACCGAGTGGTTGATCCACGTGTTCCTCTTGCACTTCAGGCCGAAACGGGTGGGAGGTCGCACGATCGACCCGCTGGTGGCGCGCAAGCACCGCGAGCATCACGCCGACCCCAAGGACGCCGGCCTCGTGTTCGTGCCCATGCCGGCGCTGCTCGGCCTCGTCCTCGGCCTCGGCGCGGTCTTCCTCGTCGCCCTGCCGCTGCCCCGGGCGCTGTCGGCTCTCGCCGCGGCGTACGCCATGCTGTTCGTGTACGAGTGGACGCACCACCTCATCCACACCTCGTACCGGCCCCGGCACCGCCTCTACCGTTACGTCTGGCGCGCCCACCGCAACCATCATTTTCGCAACGAGCACTACTGGTTCGGCGTGACCATGCACGTGGCCGACCACGCGCTCGGCACGTTCCCCGACCGCGGCGCCGTCGAGGTGTCGCCGACGGCGCGCACCCTGGGCGTCGAGGCGGCCCCGCCCTCCCTCCGCTAGCCGTCGAGCGCCAGCACCCCGTCGGCGGCCAGCGTGCCGGTCCGCCCGACGCCCTCGGTCCGGCACAGCTCGGCCAGCGTGTCGGGATCGGTGACGTTGCCCCAGGCGCGGGCGTCGTCCTTGGTGCGGCAGGCCACAATGCCGCGCTCGGGGTTGCCGTCGCGGTCGAAGGTGACGGTGTAGGTCTCGACGCGCACCGGGCCGTCCGCCTCGGCATCCACCTCGCGGCGGGGGAGCGCGTCCACCTCGGCCTGCAGGTCGCGCCAGGCGAAGGGGCCGTCGTGCGCCGGCGGGCGCGAGGCGTAGACGCCGATCGAGTGCTTGGTGGCGTACCACCCGAGGCCGGTGACGAGCCCGGTCGAGCGGGGGTCGGCCCGCAGGCCCCCGACCACCTGGGCGATGCCGTGCGAGGTGTAGTTGTTACCGGGACCGCCGCCAAAGGTAAGGCCGCCGGTCCGGGTGAGCGGGCGGTCCGGGTCGTCGAGTGGCAGCCCCAGCTCGGCCGCCGCCATCTGCACCACGACGGGGAAGCACGAGTAGAGGTCCACCACGGCCACGTCGTCGATGCCGACCCCGGCCAGGCCGAGCGCGGCCGCGCCGGCCAGGCGGATGGCGGGGGAGCGGTGCAGCTCGTGCCGGTTCGATATGAACCAGGTGTCGTTGGCGTCGGCGCCCGAGAGCGGGAAGACCCAGCGTTCCTGGGGCACCCCCGCCGTGCGGGCCGCCTCCGCCGAGCACACGATGTAGCCCGCGCCCTGGTCGACCTGCAGGTTGGCCGTGCACAGCTTCGGATAGGGGAACGAGACCATGCGGTTGGCCGGGCCGGGGGTGACGATCTCGGACGCCGGGTGGGGCGTGCGGAGCCAGGCGTGGGGGTTGGCGGCGGCCACCTCGCTGAAGCGCGCCCACAGGGCGCCGATGCGTGCCGCGTGCTCCTCGAGTGTCCACCCGTGGGCGGCCCGCAGCGCGTTCTCGAAGAGCGGGTACGCGTGTATGGGCAGGAGCACGCCGCGGTTGACCTCGAGGTCGGTCGCCCCCGGCTTGTCCACGCCGAACATGGTCGGCGCCGGCGTGCCCTCGACCGGTTGCTCGGCCCAGGCCAGAGGGGCCTTGCTCGAGGCGCGGCGCGACAGGGCCCGGGTGTACATCGCCTCGGCCCCCGTGACCAGGACGACGTCGAGCTCGCCCCGGCTGATGGCACGGCACGCGTCGTGCATCAGCGCCTGGGGGGTGTTGCCGCCGACCGAGGACAGCATGAGCTGGGCGGGCTCGTCGCCCGCAGCGAAGCCGAGGCGGGAGGCCACCTGCAGAGCGGGATTGACGGCGTGCCAGCCGAGGGGCACCACGACGCGGATGCTGTCGGCCCGGCCGATCAGCGCGTGGCCCGCCCGCGCGCTCCCGCCGGCCGGTGCGCCGTCGCAGTCCTCGGCGGCCGCCCGCAGGGCGCCGGCCATGAGCTCGACCGGCTCGGGCCGCTCGGCCGGGTCGAGGTCCAGGTCAGGCGGCGTCATCACCTGGCCCACGCCGACGACGACGGGAGTGCGGGGGTCCAGCGGCATGGCCGTGGAGCGTAGCAACGGCCCTTCGGGTGGCTCCCAGAGCAGGCCCGGCCCGTCGGTAGACTCGCTGCTGATGCCTCGGGTCGCCGGCTCCGATCTCGCTCGGGCGGCTCCGGCGCCGTCCTGAGAGCCGACCGCCACCGCCAGTCGAAGGGATTTCATGAGCACCCACGAGAGCGCGCTGAATGCCGATCCCGAGGTGGCCGACCTCGTCGGCCAGGAGCTCGAGCGCCAGCAGAGCACCCTGCAGCTGACCGCATCGGAGAACTTCACCTCGCCGGCGGTGTTGGCCGCCACGGGCTCGGTGCTGACCAACAAGTACTCCGAGGGCTACCCGGGCCGGCGCTACTACGGCGGCAACCGCGTCATCGACGAGGTGGAGAACCTGGCCCGCGACCGGGCCACGGTGCTCTTCGGCGCGGAGCACGCCAACGTGCAGCCCCACGCCGGCGCCAGCGCCAACCTGGCCGCCTACCAGGCCCTGCTCGAGCCGGGGGCGACCATCCTCGCCATGCGGCTCGACCACGGCGGGCACCTCTCCCACGGGTCCCCGGCCTCCATCGTCTCGAAGTTCTGGCGGTTCGTGTCCTACGGTGTCACCCCGGAATCGAGCGACCCCGCCCACCCGGGTGAGGTCATCGACTTCGACCAGGTGGCCCATCTGGCCAAGACGGAGAAGCCCGCCCTCATCGTCGCCGGCTCGACCGCCTACGCCCGTGTCATCGACCCCCTCCCGTTTCGGGAGATCGCCGACTCGGTCGGGGCGTACTTCATGTTCGACGCCGCCCACCCGGCCGGGCTGATCGCCGGCGGGGCCCACCCCAGCCCGGTCGGGGTGGCCGACGTGGTCACCTTGACGACGCACAAGACCCTGCGCGGGCCCCGCGGCGGTGCCATCCTGTGCGGCCAGGACCTGGCCAAGAAGATCGACAGCGCCGTGTTCCCGGGCCTGCAGGGCGGGCCACTCGAGCACGTGATCGCCGCCAAGGCCGTCGCCTTCGCCGAGGCGGCGCGGCCGGAGTTCCGCACCTACGCGGCCAACGTGGTCGAGAACGCCCGGGCGCTGGCCGGCGCCCTGGCCGGGCACGGCTTCCGCCTGGTCTCCGGGGGCACGGACAACCACATGCTGCTCATCGACCTGCGGCCGTTCGACGCCGACCTGACGGGCAAGGAGGCGCAGGAGGTCCTGGACCGGGCCGGCATCACGCTGAACCGCAACACCATCCCCGACGACCCCCGCTCGGCGTTCCTGACCTCGGGCCTGCGCCTGGGCACGGCCGCCGAGACCACCGCCGGGATGGGCCCGGACCACATGCAGGTGGTCGCCGATCTGATCGTGCGCACGCTCAAGTCGCGCTCCGACGAGGGGGAGATCACCGCGGTGCGGTCGGAGGTCGCCGCGCTCTGCGCCGGGTTCCGGCCGTATCCCGACCTCGTGGGCTAGCCGTGCCCGACATCGGCTGGTACGGCCTGGTCCTGGCGATCGCCGCCGGAGCCACCGCGGCGCTGACCGTCCCGGCCAAGCGCATCGCCGTCCGGGTGGGCTATGTCGCCGAGCCCGGTGAGCGTTCCGTGCACAAGAAGACGATCCCCTACGGCGGCGGCGCGGCCATGTTCATGGGGTTCCTCGTCGCCGTGCTCGCGGGGGCCGCCATCCCTGCCTTCAGGGCGGACCGGATCTACACCGACTCGCCCGAGATGTTGGGCGTGGTCCTCGCCGGCGGCGCCATGTTCGCGGTCGGCCTGATCGACGACGTCCGCGACATGTCGGCGCCGGCCAAGATGGCCGGCCAGATCCTGGCCGCCAGCATCCTGTACTTCACCGGCGTCACCATGTACCAGCTCAAGATCCCGCTGGCCGGGTTCTTCGTGCTGACGCCCGGCATCATCCCGCTCATCACGGCCGCCTGGGTCATTGCGCTGACCAACGCCGTCAACCTCATCGACGGCCTGGACGGCTTGGCCGCGGGCGTGGTGGCCATCGGGGGCGGGGCGCTCGCGCTCTACGGGATCCGCCTGGTCGGGCTCGGCCTCCTGCCGACCGACAACGTCGGCCCTCTGGTCGCCGTGATCGCCTGCGGCATCTGCCTCGGGTTCCTGCCCTTCAACTTCAACCCGGCTCGCATCTTCATGGGTGATGCCGGCGCGCACTTCCTCGGCCTCCTCATGGCCGCCTCGACCATGGTCATCAGCGGCCGCGTCCCGCCCGACGTGCCCATCAGCGGCGTCACCTACTTCTTCTTCGCCCCGCTGTTCATCCCGCTCTTCATCCTCGGCGTCCCGCTGGTCGACATGGCCTTCGCCTTCATCCGCCGCACCGCCCGGGGGCGCAAGTTCGACACCCCCGACAAGGAGCACATCCACCACCGCCTGCTCCGCCTCGGCCACGGGCCCCGGCGCAGCGTGATCATCCTGTGGGCCTGGACGGCGATCCTGTCGGGGTTCCTCCTCTTCCCGCTCTTCGTACACCGGGTCAACGCCATCATCCCGCTGGGCGCTGCGGCCCTGGGTGCGGCCCTCTACACCTTCTTCCATCCCGGCCTCCGGCGGGGCAACGGAGAGGACGAGGACGAGCAACTCGACGACCCCGACCAGGTGGTTCCCCCCTCGAACGGGCGGGTGGAGCGGGTCAGCGAGGTGGTGAGGTTCCCCTCGTGATCGTTTGGACGCCATCTGGGCCGGGATGCGATGATGACGCCTGTGTACCCCGTCCACCTCGCCTCGTCCGATACTGCCTCCGCGGCGTGTCAGACGCTGGACTCCGGCGCGCCACGCACCGCATAGGGGGGGAGCAGTCGCATGCGTGGTCAGGTGAGCGTCGTCCCGCGCGCCCGTCGGGGTGAGCGGTCGGGACCCATCGTCCCAGCAGGAGGAGCCCAAACCGCTCCCGGGGGCTGTGGCCTTCCTGGGCATGGGCCTATCGGCCGCCGTGTGCGTCGGCCTGGGCGTCGGCCTGGGTCTCTGGGTGGACAGCGAGTTGCACACGGCGCCCGCCTTCCTGTTGGTCGGGCTGGCTGTGGGGGTGGCGGTGGCGGCGCTCAGCGTGATCAGGCAGGTTCGCACCTACCTGTAGGGAACGACGGCTGAACATGCTCGACGGGCTGTCCGACCTCGAGGGCAATGCGCTGGCCAAGGTGCTGCGCCGCACCGTGCTCTCGGCCATCGTCGTCGGCGCGGTCGCGGTGGTGGTGACGCTCCTCCTGGGCTCGCCCTGGGGCGCGCTCGGCCTCGTCGTCGGCCTGGGGATGGCGATCGTGAACCTCCGGTTCCTGGACGCGGGCATCGCCAAGCTCCGCACGGACGGCGACCAGACCAAGAAGGTGCTGCGACGGGCCATCGGGACCAAGAGCGTGACGCGGCTCGGCGTCATCACCGTGATCGCGGTCGGTCTCCTGCTCGTCAACGGCGCGCTCGGCATCGGTGCCGTGGCCGGGCTCGTCATCTTCCAGCTGCTCTTCGTCGTCAACGTGGGGCGCGTCGTGATGTCGCAGGGGATCCAATGAACGGCAAGACCTTCGTGCTGGCGAGCGGCAACATCACCATCGGTACGCACCACGGCGTGGTGCACGTGGCCGGGCTCACCATCGATCTGGACATCGTGTGGACCACGCTGATCGCGGCGGCCATCGTGCTGGGCCTCGGGCTGCGCATGCGGGCCAAGGTCACCTCGGGCGTGCCGGGCAAGCTCCAGCTCTTCTGGGAGACGTTGGTCGAGCAGGTGTCCGATCTGGCCGAGTCCGCCATCGGCCCGGAGGGCCGGCCCTTCGTGGGCCTCGGCGTGACCGTCTTCTTCTTCATCCTGATCTGCAACTGGCTGGCCTTCATCCCCAGCGGCGACCCGGGGTTCCTCGCCCCGCCGACGGGCGACGTCAACCTGCCGCTGGCCCTGGCCCTGACCGTCTTCTTCCTGGTGCACTACAACTCCGTCAAGGCTCGGGGCCTGGGTGGCTACTTCAAGCACTACGCCCAGCCCTATGCCGCCCTGACGCCGATCAACATCATTGAGGAGATCACCAAGCCGATCACGCTGACGTTCCGGCTCTTCGGCAACATCTTCTCGGGCGTGCTCATGGTCGCGGTCATCGTCACGCTCATCCCGCCCTATCTGTCCTGGATCGGCCTGCTCATTTGGAAGCCGTTCGACGAGCTGTTCATCGGCGCCATCCAGGCCTTCATCTTCGCCCTGCTCACCATCATGTATCTCGGCATGGGCATGGCCCGGGACGCCCACTAGCGGCCTGCACGCAGTTCTCGAACACGTTCTCGACAAAGGAGAGAGGAAACAATGGCAGCAGACACAATCGAAAGTGCGGTACGTGTCGCCGGCGCGCTCGTCGGTGGCGGACTTGCACTCGGCGGCGGCGCCGTGGGTGCCGCGATCGGCGACGGCCTGGCCGGTTCGCAGACCATCGCCGCCATCGCCCGGCAACCCGAAATCGAGGCCAAGGCTCGTCAGTACTTCTTCCTGACGGTGGGTCTGGTGGAGGCCATGTACTTCATCAACCTCCTGTTCATGGTGGTGTTCGTCTACGTCTTCGCCGCCAAGAGCGTCTCGTAGGCCCTGGCCGCGCCGACCATCCCCGACACGCCGGAGAGAAGCCGGAGAACTGAATCAACATGACCACGACCACAGCAGGAATCTTCCTTCTGCCCAACGGGACGTTCTTCATTGAACTGGCCGTCTCGATCGTCCTGATCCTCGCCATCTACAAGTGGGTGCTGCCACCCATCAACAAGGCGATGGAGGAGCGGCAGGAGAAGATCCGCACCTCGCTGGAGGCGGCCGACCAGGCGCGCGCCGATGCGGAGGCGGCCGACGACGAGCGCCGCGCCGTCCTGGAGGAGGCCAGGCACCAGGCCCGCGAAATCGTGGCCCAGGCCAACCGCACCGCGGAGCAGGTGCGGACCGACGCCCAGGCGCGGGGCCAGAGCGAGTACGAGCGCATCGTGGGCAACGCGGACGTCGAGATCGCGTTGGCCCGCCAGCGTGCCGTCGAGGAGGCGGCGTCGCGCATGGGTGAGATCGTGATGGAGGTGGTGGAGCGCGTCATCGGCCGTGAGGTCGACGCCGAGGCGCACCGCGACCTGATCGACGAGGCGGTGGCTGCGCTGCGGGCCGACACCACCGGCGGTGCCGCCGCGGGGGCGGCGACGCGGCAGTGAACCCGGCGCTGCAGGGGTATTCGGCTGCGGTGGCCGAGGCGGCCGGTGGGGCCGCGCTCGGCGGCGTCGCGGCCGACCTCGAGGCCATTGAACAGCTCGTCCTCTCCAACGACCAGCTGCGCGCCGCACTGAGCGACACGGCGGTGCCGCCCGCCGCCCGCCGCGCCGTCATGCTCGACCTGATGGAGGGGCGGGTCTCCGGCGAGGCGCGCCGGCTCTCCGCCTTCGCCTGCCAGGCCGTGTCGGCGCCCGAGGTGGCGTCGGCCCTGAACTGGCTGGCGACACGGGTGCGGCACCTGGCCCAGGGCCAGGACGACGAGCCGGCGCTGAGCCTGTTGCAGGCGCGCCAGCGGGTGGGCGGCTTCGCCACGGCCCTCTACGAGGACCTCGACCGCGCTGCGCTCGAGTCGCTCGAGGACGACCTCTTCCGGTTCGCCCGCATCGTCGCCGCCACCCCGGCGCTGCGCACGGCGCTGACCGATCGCGACCTCGACGTGGCGGCGCGCCAAGGGCTGGTGTCCGAGCTTCTTGGTGGCAAGGTGCCCGGCTCCACCTTGTCGCTCGTCCGCTACGCCGTGACCGGGGGGCGTGCCCGCGATTTCGTGGGCACCTTGGACTTCCTGGTGGAGCAGACGGCACGGGCGCGTGGCTGGCGCATCGCCCGCGTGCGGGCCGCCGCGCCGATCGACGACGCGCAGCAGAGCGCGCTGGGCGACTCGCTCGGCCATCTGGCCGGGAACCCGGTGGAGCTTCAAGTGGAGGTGGACGAGTCGTTGTTGAGCGGCGCACTGATCCGCATCGGCGACCTCCAGGTGGATGCGACGGCGCGGGGACGCATCGACGCCCTGCGCGAGCACTTCGCCCCCGCCGGCTGGGAGCCGTCGGGCTTCGGGCGCAGACATTCGAGTGACGAGACAGAGGGAGCAGATTGATGGCAGAGCTCACGATCGACGCCGGTGAGATCACCAGGGCGCTGGAGCGCCACGTGGAGGAGTACACCCCGGCGGTCGGGACCGAGCAGATCGGTCGCATCGTCGAGGTGGGTGACGGCATCGCCCGGGTGTCGGGGCTGCCCGGCGCCGCGGTCAACGAGCTGCTCGAGTTCGAGGACGGGACGCTGGGCCTGGCGCTGAACCTGGACGAGGACACCATCGGCGCCGTCGTCCTCGGTGACGTCGACAACCTCGAGGAGGAGCAGACGGTCAAGGCGACGGGGCGTATCCAGACGGTTCCCGTCGGCGACGCCCTGCTCGGCCGGGTGGTCGACGCGCTCGGCGAGCCGATCGACGGCAAGGGCCCGATCAACGCGACCGAGACGCGCCGCATGGAGGTTCAGGCGCCAGGCATCGTGGGCCGCCAGCCGGTGAGCGAGCCGTTGCAGACCGGCACCAAGGCCATCGACGCCATGACCCCGATCGGCCGAGGCCAGCGCGAGCTCATCATCGGCGACCGCAAGACGGGCAAGACGACGGTGGCCGTCGACACCATCATCAACCAGGCCGGCCAGGGCGTGAAGTGCATCTACGTGGCCGTCGGCCAGAAGAACTCCTCGGTGGCCCAGACCGTGGCCACCCTCGAGGAGCGCAACGCGCTCGAGTACACCGTCGTCGTCGTCGCCTCCGCCGGCGACCCGGCACCGTTCAAGTACCTCGCCCCCTACGCCGGGTGCGCCATGGGCCAGCATTGGATGGAGAACGGCGAGCACGCTCTGATCATCTATGACGACCTGTCCAAGCAGGCCGAGGCCTACCGGGCCGTCTCGCTGCTCCTGCGGCGGCCGCCAGGTCGCGAGGCCTACCCCGGCGACGTCTTCTACCTCCACTCGCGGCTCCTGGAGCGGGCGGCCAAATTGTCCGACGCGCTCGGCGGCGGCTCGCTCACCGCGTTGCCCGTGGTCGAGACGAAGGCCGGCGACATCTCCGCCTACATCCCGACCAACGTCATCTCCATCACCGACGGCCAGGTCTTCCTGGAGACCGACCTGTTCAACTCCGGCATCCGCCCGGCCATCAACGTCGGCAACTCGGTGAGCCGGGTGGGCAGCGCCGCCCAGGTGAAGGCGATGAAGTCGGTCTCCGGAACCCTCAAGCTCGACCTGGCCCAGTTCCGCGAGCTCGAGGCCTTCGCCACCTTCGGTTCGGAGCTCGACAAGGTGTCCCAGGCCCAGCTCGACCGGGGCTACCGGCTGACCGAACTGCTCAAGCAACCGCAGAACCAGCCTGTCCCCGTCGAGGAGCAGGTGCTCGTGATCTACGCCGGCACGAAGGGCTGGGCCGACTCGGTGCCGGTGAGCGAGGTGCAGCGGTTCGGCGACGAGCTCATCGAGTACTTCAAGGGCAACCACCCGGCCGTGCTCGAGCAGATCCGCTCGACCGGCCAGCTACCCGAGGGCGACGAGCTCGACGACGGGCTGCGGTCGTTCCTCGAGGGGTTCGACACGGGGAAGGCCGACTGACACATGGCCGGTGGCCAAGAGCGCATCCTGCGTCGCCGCATCCGCAGCGTGCAGTCCACGAGGAAGATCACCAAGGCGATGGAGCTCATCGCCGGCTCGCGCATCGTGCGCGCCCAGAGCCGCATCGCGGCCAACCGGCCCTACCGCCAGGGCATGGAGCGGGTGCTGCGGGTGACGGCGGCCGCCGACCCGCGGGCCGCCGCCAAGCTGTTGGGGACGCCGGAGTCACCACGCCATGTGGGCCTCCTCGCCATCGTCGGTGACCGCGGCCTGGCCGGGTCCTACAACTCGGGTGTGCTGCGCGCCACGGAGCGGCTGGTGGCCGAGCACCGGGCGAACGGTGCCGAGGTCACGTTGTGGGCGGTGGGCAAGAAGGCCCCGGCGTACTTCCGCTTCCGGGGCATAGAGGTGGCCCAGTCGTTCATCGGGTTCGCCGACCGGCCCGGGTTCACCGATGCCCGTCGCATCGCCGCAGTCGTGGCCGCACCGTTCGCGGCCGGCGACATCGATCTGGTCCAAATGGTGTCGACCCGGTTCATTTCGGCCGGCACGCAGCGCGTCGAGCGCCTGCAGATGTTGCCCCTGCCCATGCCCGAGACCGAGGAGGCGACCGAGCCGGAGGAGCACCCGCTGGAGGGGTACACCGAGTTCGAGCCCGAGCCGGAGAAGCTGCTGGTGGAGCTGGCGCCGCGGGCACTCGAGGCCGAGATCTTCGCCGCCCTCCTGGAGGGGACCGCGTCGTTCTTCACCGCTCAGCAGCGGGCCATGGCCGCCGCCACCGAAAACGCGGACGACCTCGTCCGTACCCTGACGCGTGTCATGAACCGGGCCCGTCAGGACGCCATCACCACCGAAATCATGGAGATCGTCGGCGGAGCCGAGGCGCTCCGCACATCGAAGGGAGCATGACGCAATGACCACCCCGACCATGCAGGACACCGTGCCGGCCGGTTCGCTCGAGGACGGCCGGGTGGTGGCCATCGCCGGGCCTGTCATCGACGTGGAGTTCCCGCCGCACGCGCTGCCTGAGATCAACCACGCCGTGGAATTCACGATCGAGCTCGATGGGTCGGCCCACGTCGTCACGGCCGAGGTGGCTCAGCAAATCGGCGAAGGGCGCGTGCGCTGTATCTGCATGCAGCAGACGGACGGCCTCGTGCGCGGCGCAGCGGTGCGCAACCTCGGCCGCGGCATCACCGTCCCCGTCGGTAACGCGGTACTCGGCCACGTGTTCAACGTCCTGGGACAGCCGCTCGACACCGACACCATCGGGCAGCCGGACGACTACTGGGAGATCCACCGCAACGCACCGGCCTTCGACCAGCTGGAGCCGCGGTCCCAGATGTTCGAGACCGGGATCAAGGTCATCGACCTGCTCGAGCCCTACGTGCAGGGCGGCAAAATCGGTCTCTTCGGTGGGGCCGGCGTGGGCAAGACCGTCATCATCCAGGAGATGATCAACCGCGTGGCCCAGCAGTACAGCGGTGTGTCGGTGTTCGCCGGTGTGGGGGAGCGCACCCGCGAGGGCACCGACATGTGGCTCGAGATGCAGGAGTCGGGTGTCATTGACAAGGCGGCGCTCGTCTACGGCCAGATGGACGAGCCCCCGGGTGTCCGCCTGCGGGTCGGGCTGGCCGCGCTGACCATGGCCGAGTACTTCCGCGACGTGCAGAACCAGGACGTGCTGTTGTTCATCGACAACATCTTCCGGTTCGTGCAGGCCGGCTCGGAGGTCTCGACGCTGCTCGGCCGCATGCCGTCGGCCGTGGGCTACCAGCCCACCCTGGCCGACGAGATGGGCGAGTTGCAGGAGCGCATCACCTCGACGAAGGGCAAGTCGATCACCTCGCTGCAGGCGGTCTACGTGCCCGCCGACGACTACACCGACCCGGCGCCGTTCACGACGTTCACCCACCTCGACGCCACGACCGAGCTCTCGCGCCAGATCGCCGCGCTCGGCATCTACCCCGCGGTGGACCCGCTGGCGTCGACCTCGAACATCCTGGCCCCCGAAATCGTCGGCGACCGGCACTACGCGGTGGCCCGGCGGGTGCAGGAAATCCTCCAGCGCTACAAGGAGCTCCAGGACATCATCGCCATCCTCGGCATGGACGAGCTCTCCGAGGAGGACCGGGTCACGGTCAACCGCGCCCGCAAGATCCAGCGCTTCCTGTCCCAGCCGTTCTTCGTGGCTCAGGTCTTCACCGGTGTCGAGGGCATCTTCGTCCCGATCGACGAGACGGTGGAGTCCTTCGAGGCCTTGGCCAACGGCGACCTGGACAACATTCCCGAGCAGGCTTTTCTCAACGTCGGCGGGGTGGAGTCCGTCCTCGAGAAGGCGAAGAAGCTCGAGGCCGAGGCCGGCTGATGGCCGACGACGTCTTCGGCTTGGAGGTGGTCACGCCCGAGCAGTCCCTCTTCGCCAGCGGTGCCCGCTCCGTGGTGCTGGCCACATCCGAAGGCGCCCTCACCGTGCTCGACGGCCACACGCCGCTGGTGGGCGACGTCGTGCCGTGCGAGGTCAAGGTGGAGGAGGAAGACGGGACGCTGCTGCGGCTGGCCGTGCACGGCGGCTTCCTGCAGGTCGACACAAGCCCGGGAGCGGCCGAGGGTCTCGCTGAGGGCGACGGCCCGCTGCCGGGTCTCTCGACGCGGGTGACCGTGCTGGCCGGGATCGCCGAGGTGGCGTCGGAGATCGACGTGCCGCGCGCCGAGGCGGCCCGGGACGCGGCGGCCCAGCGTCTGTCTGTCCTCGCGGCGGGGCGCAGCCAGGGCGGCGAGGATCTCGACGAGGACATCGCGGTGGCCGACGCCCAGGGCGCGCTCGCCCGGGCCGAGTTGCGCCTGTCGGTGGCCGCCGGAACGGCGTAGGCGGACACACGTGCCTTCGGCGGGCCGGTCCCGCCGGGAGGTCAGCCGAAGGAAATCGAGCTGAACTCGGCCAGCTTCTTCAGTGCGTGGTTGGCGTCGATCTTGCGCAGCGTGCCCGACTTGGAGCGCATGACGAGCGACTGCGTGGTGGCCCCGAACTCGTGATACTGCACGCCCTGGAGAAGCTCGCCGTCGGTGATGCCGGTGGCGGCGAAGAAGCAGTTGTTGCCCTGCACCAGGTCATCGGTGGTGAGCACGGCATCGAGCTTGTAGCCGGCTTCGATGGCGGCCACCCGCTCGGCCTCGTCGCGGGGGTAGAGCCGGCCCTGAATTTCGCCCCCCATGCACTTGAGGGCGGCCGCGGCCAGCACCCCTTCGGGCGTGCCCCCGATGCCGAAGAGGATGTCGGTGCCCGCACCGGGCCAGCCGGTCGCGATGGCGCCGGCCACGTCGCCGTCGGTGATCAGGCGGATGCGGGCGCCGGTCGCCCGCACCTCGCCGATGAGCTCCTGGTGGCGTGGTCGGTCGAGAATGACCGCGGTCAGGTCGCGCACGGAGCGGCCCAGCGCCTTGGACAGCGCGTCGAGGTTCTCGGTCGGGGTCTGGCGGATGTCGACGGCACCCTTGGCCCGCGGCCCGACGGCCAGCTTCTCCATGTAGACGCATGGCCCGGGGTCGAACATGGCGCCCCGTTCGGCTACGGCGATGACGGCCAGCGCGCCGCCGCGGCCCATGGCGGTGAGCGTGGTGCCGTCGATCGGATCCACCGCGATGTCGGTCATCGGCGGCGTGCCGTCGCCGATCTTCTCGCCGTTGAACAACATGGGCGCGTTGTCCTTCTCGCCCTCGCCGATGACGACGATGCCGTCCATGGGGACGGTCGACAGCACGGTGCGCATCGCCTCGACTGCGGCGCCGTCCGCCCCGAGCTTGTCGCCTCGGCCCATCCAACGGCTGGCCGCCATGGCGGCGGCCTCCGTCGTCCGGACGAGGTCCATGGCGAGGTTCCGGTCGGGGGCCTGGCGCGACGCAACCACGGCAGTGACCATAGTGGGTGGGGCGTCGGGGGTCGCCGGGCGGGGCCACCGCCAGCGGCGATACTTGAGGCCGTGGATCAGATCGTCGTGGAGCCCTCCGGCCCGCTGTCGGGGACCGTCACCGCCGGTGGGGCGAAGAACTCGGCGCTGAAGCTCATGGTCGCCTGCCTCCTGGCCGAGGGCTGCACCGTGCTGTCCAACGTGCCGCGCATCTCCGACGTCGAGACCATGGCCGAGGTGCTGCGGGCCATGGGCGCGCGGGTGGAGTGGCGCGACGACGGCGGCCTGGCCGTGACGACGCCGCCGGTGGCGCAGCTCGAGCCGTCGGCGCCACCCGAATTGTTCGAGCGCATGCGCGCGTCCGTCGTCGTGCTGGGTCTGCTCCTGGTGCGCTGCGGCTCGGTGCACGTGCCGCTGCCCGGTGGCGACGACTTCGGCGATCGGCCGATCGACTTCCACGTCAACGGGCTGACCGCCATGGGCGCGCGCTTCGAGTCCTCGCACGGCGTGGTTCTCGGCACGGTGCCCTCGGGGCGCCTGGTGGGGACGCGGGTGGTGCTGGAGTACCCGAGCCACACGGCCACCGACAATCTGCTGATGGCGGCCGTGCTGGCCAAGGGCACGACGGTCATAGAGAACGCCGCCAAGGAGCCCGAGGTGGCCGACCTGGCCGGGCTCCTCTGCTCCATGGGAGCGGTGGTGCGCGGGGCGGGGACGTCGCGCATCGAGGTGGAGGGGGTGGACGAGCTACACCCAACGACGCATTCGGTGGTACCCGACCGGGTGGTGGCCGCCACCTACTTGGCGGCGGTCGGCATGGCGGGGGGCGAGGTGACGATCGCCGACGCCCGGCCCGAGCACATGGAGAACCTGCTGCACAAAATGCACCAGATGGGTGTCCGCACCGAAATGGGACCGGCGGGGTTGCGGGGCTTCGCGTCCGAGCGGCTGGTGGCGGCCGACGTGGCCACGCTGCCCTACCCGGGGGTGGCCACCGACTACAGCCCGTTGCTCGTGGCCATGCTCACCGTGTCCGACGGGGTCGGCATCCTGACCGAGAACCTCTTCTCGGGGCGCTTCCGCTACGTGGAGGAGCTGCGGCGCATGGGCGCCGACATCCGTACCGAGGGGCATCACGCCATCGTGCGCGGCGTGCCCCGCTTGTCGGCCGCGCCGGTGCGGGCCCCGGACATCCGCGCCGGCGTCGCGCTCGTGCTGGCCGGGCTGGTGGCCGACGGTGAGACGGTGGTGAACGGCGCCCACCACATCGGGCGCGGCTACGAGGACCTGGCCGGCGCGTTGCGCTCGCTGGGCGCCCCGGTGACGCGGCGATGAGCCCGGACGGTGGCGGCGCCGAGGCCGGCGCCGACCCGGCCGACCTGCTCGAGCGGGCCCGGGCCGACGACCGGGTGGCGCTGGCGCGCCTGCTCTCGTACGTCGAGCGGGGCGGCGCCACGGCGACGGCGGTGGCCCGGTTGGCCTACCGCTCCGACGTGCCCTACACGGTCGGCCTGACCGGCGCCCCGGGTTCCGGCAAGTCGACGCTGACGGACGGGCTGATCAACCAGGTGCGCGGGGGCTGGCCCGCCATGGCGGAACGGGGTCACGGGGCGGGCGAGGGCGTGCCGCAGGTGGGCGTGCTGGCCGTCGACCCCACGTCGCCCTACAGCGGCGGCGCCATCCTGGGCGACCGCGTGCGCATGAGCCAGCACGCCCTCGACCCGACCGTGTTCATCCGTTCCATGGCGACGCGCGGCCACCTGGGTGGGTTGTCGCTGGCCGTACCCGACGCCGTGCGCGTGCTGGGGGCGGCGGGCGTGCCGGTGGTGATCGTCGAGACGGTGGGCGTCGGCCAAATGGAGGTGGAGATCGCCTCGGCGGCCGACACCACGGTGGTGGTGGTGACGCCGGGTTGGGGCGATTCCATGCAGGCCAACAAGGCCGGCCTCCTGGAGGTGGCCGACGTGTTCGTGATCAACAAGGCCGACCGCCCCGGTGCGCGCGAGGCCCGGCGGGACCTCGAGCAGATGCTCGACCTCTCCCGGCCCGGGTCGTGGCGGCCCGAGATCGTGGCCACCACGGCGACGGCGGGAGAGGGGGTGGCCGACCTGTGGGGGGCCGTGGCCCGCCACCGGGCCCACCTCCTCGAGTCGGGCCAACTGGTCACGCGGCGCGCCGCCCGCCTGGCCCAGGAGCTGCGGCGGGTGCTGCTGGCCCGGGCCGAAGCCCGGTTGGACGAGCTGGCGGGCGGCGAGGAGTTCGCCACGGCCGTGAAGGCACTCGTGGCGGGGGAGACCGACCCCTACGGGGCGGCCGATCGGCTGCTGGAGGGAGCGGGGTGAGCCGCCGGACGGGCGCCGGGCCCGTCCCCCCGGGTGCCGACGACTGCGCCCCTTGCGGGCCGTCGCCCCGAGCGGACGCACGCAGCGGCGCACGGACACGGCACCCCGTGTGCCGGCGGGCCGCATCGGGACGCCGACGCGGCACCCTCGTGTCCCGAAGGGTCCCGTCCGCCGCCCGGGGCGACCTCGGGCGGCCCGGCCCGGTGGCCGGTCCGATACGGTGCGGAAGTGCCTGAGCCCGAGACCGAGACCGGGACCTTCGTCACGCTGGAGCGCCGGGCCGACAAGGTCGCCCTCATCCGACTGGACCGGCCCAAGGCCAACGCGCTCTCGGGTGAGGTGCTCCGGCAGCTCCAGCAGGCGGCACACGATCTAACGGAGGACCCACCGGGAGCCGTCGTGCTCTGGGGCGGACGCTCCATCTTCGCCGCCGGGGCCGACATCGTCGAGCTCGAGGACGAGGGAGCCGAGATGGTCGGCCGCAACTTTGCCGCCGCCCTGGGCGCCCTGGCCGCCATCCCGCGCGCCACCATCGCCGCCGTCAACGGCTACGCGCTCGGCGGGGGGTTGGAGCTGGCCCTGGCCTGCGACTTCCGTGTGTGCGGCGAGAACGCCCGCTTCGGCCTGCCCGAGGTCCTCCTGGGCGTCATCCCCGGCGGGGGTGGCACCCAGCGGCTGCCCCGCCTCATCGGCTCGTCACGGGCGAAGGAGCTGATCATGACGGGACGCCAGGTGCACGCCGAGGAGGCGCTGGCCATCGGCCTGGTCAACCGCGTCGCGGCGCCCGACTACGTGCTCAACGCGTCGCTCGAGTGGGCGGGCGAGTTGGCGCGCGGGCCGCTGGTGGCCCACGCGCTGGCCAAGTGGGCGGTGGACCGCGGCCTGGAAGGCACGCTGGCCGACGGCCTGAACATCGAGCAGGAGGCGTTCGCCGCCGTGGCTCGCACCGAGGACGCCGCCACGGGCATCCGGTCGTTCACCGAGAACGGCCCGGGCCAGGCGACGTTCGCCGGGCGGTGAGGTGACTCGGTGAGCTCACCCCCCATCCCCCACAACACCGGAGAGGGCGCCTTCGACCCTTCGGTGCGCTGGTTCCAGCACGCCGTCTTCTACGAGGTGCTCATCCGGGGCTACTTCGACGCCAACAACGACGGCACCGGGGACCTGCGTGGTCTGCGCGAGAAGCTCGACTACATGGAGTGGCTCGGCATCGACTGCATCTGGATGCTGCCGTTCTACCCCTCGCCCTTCCGCGACGGCGGCTACGACATCAGCGACTTCTTCAACGTGCACTCCGACTACGGCAGCATCGGGGACCTGGTCGCCTTCCTGGAGGACGCCCACCGGCGCGGCATCCGGGTCATCGCCGACCTCGTCATGAACCACACCAGCGACGAACACCCCTGGTTCGTCGAGTCTCGCTCCTCGCGGGACAACGCCAAGGCTGACTGGTACGTGTGGAACGACGACGACCAGAAGTGGCCGGACGCCCGCGTGGTCTTCACCGACGTCGAGCGCTCCAACTGGACCTGGGACGACACCCGCCAGCAGTACTACTGGCACCGCTTCTTCCACCACCAGCCGGACCTCAACTACGAGAATCCCGAAGTGGCCGACACCATGATCGACCTGGTCCGGTTCTGGCTCGACCTCGGGTTCGACGGCTTCCGCCTGGACGCCGTGCCCTACCTGTACCAGCGCGACGGCACGTCGGGGGAGCACCTGCCCGAGACGCACGCGTTCATCAAGCGCATCCGCAAGCACATCGACGCCGATTATCCGGGGCGCATCCTGCTGGCCGAGGCCAACGGCTGGCCGAGCGACGTCGCCGACTACTTCGGCGATGGCGACGAGTGCCACCTGTGCTTCCACTTCCCCCTCATGCCGCGGCTCTTCATGGCCGTGCGCCGGGAGCAGCGCTACCCGATCACCGAAATCCTGGCCCAGACCCCGGTGATCAACGACGGGTGCCAGTGGGCCATCTTCCTGCGCAACCACGACGAACTCACGCTCGAACAGGTGAGCGAGGAGGAGCGCGACTACCTCATTGCCGAGTACGCCAAGGACCCGCGCATGAAGCGCCACATGGGCATCGGCCGGCGCCTGGCCCCACTGCTCGACAACGACCGCCGCACGGCCGAGCTCCTCTACGCTCTGATCCTGTCCATGCCCGGCAGCCCCGTCATCTACTACGGCGACGAGCTGCTCATGGGGGACAACATCTACCTGGGCGACCGGGACTCTGTGCGTACGCCCATGCAGTGGTCGCCCGACCGCAACGGCGGCTTCTCGCAAGCCGACTTCGCGCAGCTCTATCTGCCCCCGCTCATGGACCCGGTCTACGGCTACACCGCGCTCAACGTGGAGGCCCAGCTGCGGAACCAGGGCTCGTTCCTGCTCTGGCTGCGGCGCATGCTGACCGAGCGCCGGGCACTGCCCGTCATGGGGGTGGGTGCCATGGAGGTGCTGCCCTGCGCCAACCCGTCCGTCCTGGCCTACGTGCGCTCGGGCGAGGTGGCCGACATCCTCTCGAGCGCCGCCCCCACCGGGCCCTCGGTCACTTCGTTCGCCGACGCCGCCCTGGACTGGGGCAGCTCGGCCGTGCTGGCCCGCACCGTCCCGGCCGGCAACGAGTCCGAGGGCGACGAGGTGGTCCGCCGGCACCAAGCCGTGCTCTGCGTGCACAACCTGAGCCGCTTCGCCCAACCGGCGGAGTTGGCCCTGGTCAAGTGGGCTGGCTCCACCCCCTACGAGGTGCTCGGAAGGGTTCCTTTCCCGGCCATCACCGAGGAGCCCTACACCATCACCCTGCCGCCCTACGGGTTCCTCTGGTTCGACCTGGCCCCGGATGACAGGCTGGTGACCGAATGACGCCAGACGAGGTCCAGGAGCAGGAGCAGGCTCTGCGCACGCTGGCCCAGGCCTGGCTCGGACTGCGCGGCATCGCCGCCGGGGACGACCTCGCGATCGAGCGGGCCGAGATGCTGCGACCGGGCCGTCCCGGGCTACTCGACCTCGTGGTCGGCGTCGGTGGGAGCGGCCGCCGGGCCCACCTCGTGGTCGGCCTGCGCGGGGTGACCGACGAGCCCCACTTCCTGCGACCGGGCGAGGAGTGCGCGCTGGGCATCCTCGACGACGCCGACGGTCTCGCCGTGTGCACCGACGCGCTGCGCGACGCGCAGCTGGCGCCATTGCTGCTCGCCACCGTGCGCATGGTCGAGCCGCGGCCCGGACCCGTGACCGTGCTGCGAGACGACGACGACGCCGCGCTGATCGACTGCGGCGACCGCGGCGACCTCATGGTGTTCCCCTGGGTGCAGGACGGGCCGCGCCCCGACGTCGACCTGCTGATCGGGCTCGACGAGGCGGGCTTCAACCACGTGGCGGCGCCCCTGGTGCGCTGGGTGTGGGAGGGGCGCGACCTCGGCGTGGTGCAGGAACCGCTCGCCGACCGTTCCGGAGGCTGGGCCCTGGCGCTGACCTCGCTGCGCGACTTCTACGCCTCGGGCGGCACGCCGGAGGCGGCGGGTGGCGACTTCGGCGCCGAGGCGCGTGCGCTCGGCACCATGACGGCGCGCATGCACCTGGCCCTCGACCGCACCTTCCTGCGCCACCCCGAGGCGGTGGTCGACTGGGTGGACGTGGCGGAGGACGCCATCGCGGCGGCCGACTCGTCGCTGCTGGACGCGCCGGGCGTGGCCGATCTGGTCAAGTGGCTGCGCGAATACGAGGTGCGCCTGCCGGTCATCCGGACCCACGGCGACTTCACCTTGGGGCGCACGGCCCGCACCGACCAGGGCTGGGTCATCAGCGACTGCGCGCCCGGCGGCGTGCTGGCCGGGGCGACCACGCCGGGACGGCGCACCCCGCTGGGCGACGTGGCCGACCTGCTCTACTCCATGCACCGGGCCAGCGCCGAGGTGGCGGCGGAGCGCGACCCGACGGGGCGCCAGGGGCTGGCCTCGCTCGGGCAAGCCTGGGAGGTCAGGAACCGCCGGGCCTTCATGACCGGCTACCTGGGCACGGCGGGCATCAGTGGGCTGGTTGGGCCCGACCGCGACCTGGTGCGCCGGCTGGTTTCGTTCCTGGAACTGGCTCGCTCGGCCCGGGACGACTGAGCAAGCGGAAGCGGCGGGGCGGGCCGCCGGCGCTCAGTGCGTCAGCGCAGTGACCTTCAGCGTCTCGGCGGCCTCCTCGGGCGAGATCACGTTGATGGCCACCCCCGTGCCGAGCTCGAACCCGGCCGTCGTGGTCGCCTTGGGCCAAATGTGGGCGTGCCAGTGGTACGGCTCGCCCACCCGGTAGGGCGCCGAGTGGAAGACGATGTTGTAGGCCACGTCCCCGATGGCGTCGGCCAGCTGCTGCAGGGTGCGGCGGATGGCCTCGCCCACTGCGATGAGATCCTCCGTGGGGCTGCGGTGCAGGTGCGGGTTGTGCTCGCGCGGCATGACCAGCATTTCGTAGGGGACCGCACTCCAGAAGGGGCACACGACCACGACGCGGTCGTTGGCGTAGATCACCCGGTCGGTCGAGTCTTCCTCGGCCTCGATGGTGGTGCACAGCAGGCACGACCCGGCGAACCGGGCGAAGCGGGCCTGCTCCTCGGCCAGCTCCCGCGGGATGAACGACATGCCCAGCAACTGCCCGTGCGGGTGATCGAGCGACGCCCCCGCCTCGCGCCCGGAGTTGACGATGGCCTGGGTGTAGCGCAGGTTGGGTTGGGACGCGTGCTCCTCGAGCCGGTCGCGCAGCGCCGCCATGACGAGCTCGACCTGCTCCTGGCTGAGCTGGCCCAGGGTGGAGTCGTGCTCGGGGGAGAAGATGAGGATCTCGTGGATGCCCCCGGCCGTGGCCTGGGTGAACACCGGGCCCCGGTTGGCGACCACGAAGGGCTCGTCGCCCTCGAAGGCCGGGTAGAGGTTGGGCACCACCCGGACCAGCCAGGCCCCGGTCGGGCCGTAGGTCTCGAGCGCCGGCGGCGTGTCCTCCTCGTTGCCGGGGCAGAAGGGGCAGGGGCGGCCGAGGTCGTCGGGTTGGGGGGTACGGGTCACGAACGAGTAGGGACGCTCGGAACGGCCCGGGCTCACCACCACCCAGCGGCCCGACAACGGATCGAGGCGTAGCTGGTTCATCGGTGAACCTTCCCGGGCGCTCCCGGTCCCGCCAACATCGCAAATAGCCTCATGACCTTCCCTCCACCTCTACGGTACAGGTTCCGCTGCCCGTAGCGGCAGCACCGTCACCGGCCCGTCACCCGGCGTTCCTGGCCATGGGAGAACATGTCGGCCATGCACCACCAGCCGGACGGCGCCGCCTTCGACGTCGTGCTGCTGCTCCACGTGGTGTGCGTCGTGGTTGGACTCGTCACCACGGTCACGGCCACCACCACGGCCACCCGGCTGCGCCGCCTGCTGCGCTCGCCCACGATGCTGCCCGAGGCGCTGGCTCGCTACTTCCGCCCCGGGGTCAACTGGGCCGGCCGGACCATCTACGGCATCCCGGTGTTCGGCTTCGCCCTCCTGGCGATGAGCCAGGGCGCCTACGCGCTGCGCGACGGCTGGGTGCTGGCCGGCCTGGCCATCTTCGTGGCCGTGGCCTTCTTGGGGGAGGGTGTCCTGTGGCCTGCCGAGCGGCGTTTGCAGGCGGCCCTCGGGGCGGCCGGACCGGGCGTCGCCGGGAGCGACCTGATCGGAGCCGAGCCCGACGTGGTCGTGCTGAGCCGCGCGGCCACCGCGGCGACCGTGCTGTTGCTGGTGGGCGTCGTGGTCATGATCGCCCAGCCCTGACCGGCGATAGTGGCCTACCTACGCGGGTATCGGCGTGGGAGTGACACTGGCGGTCGAGCTGAAGCTCCCTGACACACCCAGGCTGCTGTCGTTGTAGTGGCTGCGGAAGTTGATGGTCTGGGTGCCGTTCGAGTACACCTGCGCCCCGAACAGCATCTGGCCGGGCTGACCGACGTCGATCGTCGCCCCATTGCACAGATTGGGCAACGTGTAGCTGCCTTCGTACGATGCCATGACCGACTGGTTGCCGCTGGGTATCCAGCCCTGCGAGCTGGTGAACGGCGCCGTGTAGGTCGCATCTGGCATCGTGATGACGATGGAGGGCTGCGTGGGCGTCGTGTGGTTGGCGCAGGACACGGTCAGCTGCTCGTAAGCGTTCACGACCTCCACCTCGGTGGGCTGGGACGAGCCCGGGATGGTGAAGTCGTAGCCCGCCACCACGGTCTGTCCAGAGGTGCCGGTCACACCCTCGTTCGCGCCCTGCGGCGCAATGCAGAGGTTCTGTGGACCGCCGAGGCACGACATCTGGCCAGGGTTGACGTCCGTAACGATGGCCGAGTTGCCCGCTGGGAGGTAGTAGCCATCGCCGGCGAAGCTGGCCGTGGTGGCGACGGACCCCGCCGTCTGGCTGACATCGGCGATGGTGCAGGTGGCGAGGCCCGACGAGCTGGCGGTGCCGGTGCAGGTCTGGGCCGAGGTGCCCGAACCGAGGGTCAGGACGACGGGCAGCCCGGAAGGTCCGCTGCCGCCGGCGGTGGTGAAGCTGGCGGACAGGGTGGCTGCCGAGTCGCTCACAACCATGGACGGGGCCGTCTCGACGACCGTGGTGGCTGCCTTGGTCACGACGAAGGTGTTGGTGCCACCGCTCGACAGGAGCTGGGGCGACTTCGAGCTGTCGCCGGCGAAGCTGCCGCTCAGCGTGTAGGAGCCGGCCTGCTCGTTGGGCGTGAGGGCGCAGGTCACCGTGCCGCCACTCCCGGAGGTCCCGCTGCAGGACTGGGTCCCGTTCAGCGTCAGGGTGACCGGCTCGCCGGCGATGCCCTGCCCCGTCACCGAGTTGGTGAGTGTCCCCGACACGGTCGTCGACGCCGAGTATGCGCCGGTGGTGGCGCTGACCGTCAGCGTGGTCGGGGTGCGGACCGTGGCGCTCGAGGTGGCGCCGGACGACTGTTAATAGGTGTCGCCGGGGAAGCTGGCCGACACTGCGACGGTCCCTGACGACTGGTTGACCGAGCCGATGGCGCAGCTCGCCGCCCCAGAGGCGTTTGTCGTGGCGTTACAGCTCTGCAGCGAGGTGCCCGAACCGATGGAGAACGTCACCGTCCGGCCCGAGACGTCGGTGCCGGTGTGGGCTCGTTCGTTGTCAGCACGCCCGACAGCGTGGCCGACTGCCCGTTGGTGACCGACGTGGTGCCCGCGTAGGAGAGCGCCGTGCTCGCCGGCCTCACCGTGAACGTGCTCGAGGCGGAGTTCCCGAGGAGCTGAGGCATCTGCATGGTGTCGCCCGTGAACGAAGCAGTCAGGGTGTAGGAGCCGGCCGGCTCGGTGGGCGTCACGTTGCAGGTGGCAACACCGCTGGCGTTGGTGGTCGCGTTGCATGACTGCGACGCGTTGACCGTCAGGGCGATGGGCTCGTTGGGCACCGGCTGGTTGGAGTAGGTGTTGACGAGGGTCGCCGAGACGGGGGTCGAGCCGTTGAAGGTCCCAGTCGTCGGGTTCAGCGTCAGCTGGGTCCCCTCGGGCAGATTGACGGTCCCCGCCGCGCTCGCCGTCTGGTAGTAGGAGTCGCCGGCGAAGCTGGCGGTGACCGGGATCGGCCCAGGCGATTGGCTCACCGAGGCGATGGCGCAGGCGGCCGAACCGGACGTCGTCGTGGTGGCGGTGCAACTCTGAGCCGTGGAGCCCGAGCCCACGGTGAACGTGATCGTCCGGCCGCTGACGGACGTGCCGGCCGAGGGGTTTGGCGTGGTCAGCACACCGGAGACCGTGAGGGGCTGGCCGTTCTGTGCAGTCGTCGCCCCGGTGTACGACAGCGAGGTCGGCGCGAGCGTGACCCCGAAGTTGGCCGAGCCCTTCGAACCCGTGAGCTGTAGGGGCAAGGTCGTGTCACCCCCGAAGCTCCCCGTGAGCGTGTAGGTCCCCGAGGCCTCTCCCGGCGTGACGTCGCAGGACGCCACGCCGCTGGTGTTGGTCGTGGCGGTGCACGTTTGCGTCCCGTTGACGGTGAGGGTCACCGGCTCATTGGCGATGGGCAGGCCGGTGTTGGAGTCCGTCAGGATGCCCGATACCGTCGTCGGGCTGTTGTAACTGCCGCTGCCGGCGTTCACCGTCAGCGTCGTGGGCTCGGTCACCGACAGGGTGCTGGCGGCGTTCGCCGCCGTGTCGTAGACGTCGCCGGCGAAGCTGGCGGTGATGGGCTCGCTCCCGCTCGGCTGGTCGACGGTGGCGATGGTGCAGCTCACGTCCCCGTTCTCGTCGGTGGTGCCGCTGCAGGACTGGGCACTCGAGCCGGTGCCGATGGTCAGCGTGACGACCTTGGTCGGTAGCGGCGTGCCGGTGGTCGGCGTGCTCGTGGTCAGGGTGCCCGAGAGCGTGATCGGCTGGCCGTTCACCGCCGACGTAGGCCCGGTATAGGTCAGGCCGCTGGTGTCGGGATTGACGGTGAACGTGCTCGACGAGCTGTCGGACCCGATGGGCGTCGACGTGGTCGTGTCCCCGGAGAAGGAGGCCGTCAAGGTGTACGAGTTCGACGGCTCGCTCGGAGTGATGGTGCAGGTGGCGAGGCCGCTGGAATTGGTCGTCCCGGTGCAGGACTCGGCGCCGTTGAGGGTGAAGGTCACCGGCTCGTTCGCCACCGGCTCGCCCGTGCTGGTGTTGGTCAGCGTGCCCGAGACCGGCGTCGGCGACGAGAAGTTGCCGGTGACGGGGTTGATGGTCAGGGTCGTCGGGGTGGTCGCGACGGGCGCGGTGGTGGCCGCCATCTGCTCGTCGTCGACGGAGAGCCCGTAGAGGAAGCCAGCGTGGGTGTCGATCGTCTGCATGACCGCCCCGGTCGCCATGTTGACCTGCCAGATGTCACCCGAGTACGAATCGGCCGTCCAGAAGGAGGTGCCGCTCGGGTCCACGGCCACGGCGAACAGCTGGCCCTGGCATCCCGGAAGCGACGAGCATGAATACGTCTGGATCACGTTGCCGTTCTGGTCGAGCAGGAGGACGGCGGTCGAGTCGGCCACGAGGACCTCGCCGTTCTGCAGAATGCGCACCTCGAACGCGGCCGGTCCGCTGAAGGAGACCTGGTTGAAGTTGGGCTCCTGGGTGTTGGTGCACTTGTTGTAGCGCAGGATGTCCGTGCCCTCGGTGGTGTAGTAGAAGGTGCACTCGTCGGAGGCCAGGTCGATCCAGTCGTCGCCGTAGAGCTCGGTCTGCACCGGGCCGATGTCCGGCAGCCGCTGCCCGGTCGGCGAGAATTCGGCGATGTAGGGCGTGGTCTGCTGGCCGACGTAGAGGTTGCCCTGGTTGTCGAAGACGACCGACAGCGGGTTCTGCAGGCCGGTGGCGAACTGCCCCATGGGCTGTCCGCTGGGCGAGAACTCGCTGACGTCGCCCTGGAGGTCGTCGGTCACGTAGAAGTTGCCGCTGGCGTCGAACGCACTGCCGGCCGTGTAGGTCTCGTTGGTGTCGTCGGTCAGGGTGTTGAGCAGGTCACCCGACCCCGGGTCGTAGACGTTGACCTGTGAGAAGCCGACGGACGCGAAGACCTGGCCGGACTGGTACACCGTGGTGTCGGCGCCGGCCTTCTTGGCCGGTGCCAGGACAGCGAATGTGGCGCACACGATGAGTATGGCCAGCACCGCCGCGAAGATGCGCTTCGTGGCGGCAAAGCCATCGAGTGCGCGTGAACCGACCAACGTCGGTGACGGCTCTCCGCTCCGTCTACCCGTTGCCCGGATTCCCGACAATCCCATGTGTCCCCCTCGGAACTGGCCGACGGCTTGCTGACGCCGCCAGCCCGTCACGCACGCCAATCTCATGTGAATGCTCAGGCGCGATCACGAACCTGGAGGCTCCGAAGGCGTCCCATTGCAACGACATGGCAAAGGATTGCTTCAATGCAACTGCAAATATGGGCTTGACCTGGGAGACCCGACAGGGCCAAAAGGACTACAGCGTGTCGCTACTGCCACAAATTGCTTTGGCATTGTCCAGTTGCGGTGTGTCTGCACCAGTTTCGCCAACGGACCTTGAAGGAGTTCGTTCAAGTCGACGGCGTTACTGCCCACCCCCGCTTGTTGCAGCTTCGTCCGCGCCACTGGGCAAGTTGCGCGACGGTTCCCATATCGGGGCCACCGTGCTGTTGCTTGTGGGCGTCGTGGTCATGATCGCCCAGCTCTTGTGGGTGGCGAGGGACGGTGTGCCCGGCCGGCACGGAGCTCCGGCCGGACACATCGACATCACATGCCTGGGCAGCCGCCACCGCCGCCGGGCGAGCCGCCCTTCGGGCCGGTGCTGCCACCACCCTGGCCGCCGCTGCTGCCGCCGCTACCTCCGCTGCCACCGCCGCTGCCGCCACCTGATTCCTTGACCGAGACGCTGCTCGAGTTGCTGGACGACGCGTAGTACCCGTTGCCCGTGTAGGACACGGTGACGGCGACGGAGCCGGTGACCTGGTCCACGTTGGCGATCGTGCACGAGGCGGCGCCCGAGGAGTTGGTCGTCCCGGTGCAGGACTGGGCCGACTTGCCGGTGCCGAGCGTGATGGTCACGGTCTGTCCGTTGAGGCCGGTACCGCTGTTCGTCAGCGTGGCCGACAGCGTGGCCGACGACCCGGCGGTCACGCTGGTCGGTCCGGTGTACGAGACGCTGGTCGGCGCCGCGCTCACCACGAAGTTGTTGGACCCGTTGCTGGCCAGCAGCGCCGGTGACGTGCTCGTGTTGCCGGCGAAGGACCCGGACAGGCTGTAGGTGCCAGACGACTCGGTGGGCGTGACGGAGCACGAGCCCTTGCCGTTGCTACCCGTGGTGGCCGTACAGGACTGGGTACCGTTCAGGGTCAGCGTGATGGTCTGGCCGCTGATGCCCTGCCCCGTGACCCTGTTGGTCAGCGTGCCGGTGACCGTGGTCGGTTGACCGTAGGTGCCGGTGACGGCGCTGACCGACAACGTCGTCGGCGTGTTCACCGTGACGGACACCGAGGTGCTGTCCGACATGACGTAGGCGTTGCCGGCGTAGCTGACGGTGACCGGCAGCGGGCTGGCGCTCTGGTTGAACGAGCAGATGCTGCAGCTCACGTTCCCGGCCGAGTTGGTGGTACCGCTGCACTTCTGGGCCGAGCTGCCCGAGCCGACGGTGAAGGTCACGGTCTGGCCCGGCAACGCCGACCCGTTGCTGGTCAGCGTGGCCGACAGGATCGGCGTCTGCCCGCTCGTGACCGAGGTGCTGCCGGTGTAGGTCAGGGCGTCCGGCGCCTTGTTCTCGGTGAACGTGTTGGAGCCGGTGCTGGACAGCAGCGTGGGCACCGTCGTCGTGTTGCCGCTGAAGGACGCGCTCAGGGTGTACGTGCCACCAGGCTCGTTCGGCGTGATGGGACACGAGGCCACCCCGGAAGCGGTGGTTGTCGCCGAGCATGTCTGGGTCCCGTTTAGCGTCAGGGTCACTGTCTGTCCCGAAACCGGCGTGTTGGAGTAGTCGTTCTCCAGCGTCGCGGACACGGTCACCGGGCTGCCGTACGTGCCGGTGGTGGCCGACACGGTCAGCGAGGTGGACACCTGCGACGGGCCGACCTGCACGCTGCCGCCGCCGCTGGCCGACTGGTAGTAAGTGTTGCCGGCATAGGTGGCGGTGACCGGTGTCGGGCCGACGGGCTGGTTGACGTCGCTGATGGTGCAACTGGCCACCCCGCTCGAGGTCGTCGTGACCGAGCAGCTCTGGGCCGAGCTGCCACTGCCCAAGGTCAAGGTCACCGGCTGGCTCGACACGTCGGAGCCGCCGCTCGTCAGAACCCCCGAGAGCGTGATCGGCTGGCCGTTGGTGACAGAGGTGCCGCCGGTGTAGGTCAGCGTCGTGGTGGCCGGCGTGACCGTGAGCGTGGCCGAGTTGTTGCTTCCGGTGAGCGGCACGGGTTGGGTGGAGTCACCCGTAAACGACCCCGATACCGTGTAGCTGCCCTCGGCCTGCGTCGTCGGCACGGTGCACGTGGCCACCCCGGTAGAGAGGGTGGTGCCGGTGCAGGTCTGCGTGCCGACGGTGAAGACGACGGGTTCGTTCGAGACGGGCAAGCCGGTATTCGCGTCGGTCAGCGTGCCCGACAAGGTGGTGGTGCCCCCGTAGCTCGCCGAAGCGGCGTTCACCGTCAGCGTCGTGGGCTCGGTCACCGACAGGGTGCTGGCGGCGTTCGCCGCCGTGTCGTAGACGTCGCCGGCGAAGCTGGCGGTGATGGGCTCGCTCCCGCTCGGCTGGTCGACGGTGGCGATGGTGCAGCTCACGTCCCCGTTCTCGTCGGTGGTGCCGCTGCAGGACTGGGCACTCGAGCCGGTGCCGATGGTCAGCGTGACGACCTTGGTCGGTAGCGGCGTGCCGGTGGTCGGCGTGCTCGTGGTCAGGGTGCCCGAGAGCGTGATCGGCTGGCCGTTCACCGCCGACGTAGGCCCGGTATAGGTCAGGCCGCTGGTGTCGGGATTGACGGTGAACGTGCTCGACGAGCTGTCGGACCCGATGGGCGTCGACGTGGTCGTGTCCCCGGAGAAGGAGGCCGTCAAGGTGTACGAGTTCGACGGCTCGCTCGGAGTGATGGTGCAGGTGGCGAGGCCGCTGGAATTGGTCGTCCCTGTGCAGGACTCGGCGCCGTTGAGGGTGAAGGTCACCGGCTCGTTCGCCACCGGCTCGCCCGTGCTGGTGTTGGTCAGCGTGCCCGAGACCGGCGTCGGCGACGAGAAGTTGCCGGTGACGGGGTTGATGGTCAGGGTCGTCGGGGTGGTCGCGACGGGCGCGGTGGTGGCCGCCATCTGCTCGTCGTCGACGGAGAGCCCGTAGAGGAAGCCAGCGTGGGTGTCGATCGTCTGCATGACCGCCCCGGTCGCCATGTTGACCTGCCAGATGTCACCCGAGTACGAATCGGCCGTCCAGAAGGAGGTGCCGCTCGGGTCCACGGCCACGGCGAACAGCTGGCCCTGGCATCCCGGAAGCGACGAGCATGAATACGTCTGGATCACGTTGCCGTTCTGGTCGAGCAGGAGGACGGCGGTCGAGTCGGCCACGAGGACCTCGCCGTTCTGCAGAATGCGCACCTCGAACGCGGCCGGTCCGCTGAAGGAGACCTGGTTGAAGTTGGGCTCCTGGGTGTTGGTGCACTTGTTGTAGCGCAGGATGTCCGTGCCCTCGGTGGTGTAGTAGAAGGTGCACTCGTCGGAGGCCAGGTCGATCCAGTCGTCGCCGTAGAGCTCGGTCTGCACCGGGCCGATGTCCGGCAGCCGCTGCCCGGTCGGCGAGAATTCGGCGATGTAGGGCGTGGTCTGCTGGCCGACGTAGAGGTTGCCCTGGTTGTCGAAGACGACCGACAGCGGGTTCTGCAGGCCGGTGGCGAACTGCCCCATGGGCTGTCCGCTGGGCGAGAACTCGCTGACGTCGCCCTGGAGGTCGTCGGTCACGTAGAAGTTGCCGCTGGCGTCGAACGCACTGCCGGCCGTGTAGGTCTCGTTGGTGTCGTCGGTCAGGGTGTTGAGCAGGTCACCCGACCCCGGGTCGTAGACGTTGACCTGTGAGAAGCCGACGGACGCGAAGACCTGGCCGGACTGGTACACCGTGGTGTCGGCGCCGGCCTTCTTGGCCGGTGAGATCAGCGTGCCGATGCAGCCCAGCACGAGGACCAGGGTCACCAGCAACGTGAGGCGGCGCCCGAGGCCGCCCAGGACCTGGTGTCCCGCAACGTCCGCGTTCTGACCGTGGCCACTCACCGACGTCGGTGCCATCGACAGCCTCATTACGCCCCCTCTGCGCGGCTCAGGTGCCGCGCAATCTCCCTACGTCCCGCCCCACTGCTTGAAGGGGCACGGAGGACGTCATCGTCCTCGGCCCTCTTCGTGCTCCGGCGCGGTAGTGGTACTGCTTCGCGACGAATATGGGCCGAACCCGGGGGGCCGGTAAGGGACAAAAGGACTACTTCATTGCACCGGCCCTGAAAATTGCTGGGCAGTTGTCGGCGCAATGGCCCGGAACTTGTGCCGGGTCAGGGCGACGAACGGCCGTCGTCACCCGCGCCAGACACGGCGGCGGTCAGGATTGCTCGGGCGCGGTCGAGTTCACCTGCAGCCACGAGTGACGGCAGTGGGCCGTCGAGCAACTCCGCCCACTTCACGGTGTCACTGGGCAATCCGTCGCGGAGCAGGCGCGCCCGCGCCTCGTGCAGGAGCTCGGCGAGAAGGCCGATCCCATCTCCGCATTCCTCCGACAGTCGATCGCGCAGCCACGCTGCCAGCGCCGGACTGAGGCCGCCGGTGGACACCGCCACCGTCATGGTGCCGTCACGGTGCACGGCCGGAAGGATGAAGGAGGAGTGGGCGCGGTCGTCCGCGCTGTTCACCCACACGCCGTGGGCGTCGGCGTCCGCGTAGACGTCAGCGTCCACGCCCTCGAGCCCTGTGGCGGTGAGGACGAGCCGGAACGACGCCGCATCCCCGGGCTCGTACGCCCGGCGGTGCACGGCCTGTAGCAACGGCGCCAGCTCCTCCATCTCCTCGCCTAAGGAGGGTGCAATGGCCGTGACAACGGCCCCGCACGCCACCAGTCCGCGGGCCTTGCGGGCGGCCACCGGTCCGCCGCCGACGACCAGGCAGGGGAGCCCCGCGACATCCAGGGATACGGGATAGAAGGAGTGAGAAGGTGACGCCGGTTCAGTCATGGAGTCGGGGCGGCCCGACCATGCCGGCGGCGATGGTGGCGAAGCTGCGCTCGTCGATGAGGACGAAGCTCCCCGTGATGCGGTCCGACTCGTAGGGATCGACGGCCAACGGCGTGGCCGTCCGCAGCTTCACGACGCCGATGTCGTTCTCGCGCAGCTCGCTCGCCCCCGCAAGGCGCAGCTCGTTCACGTCGAACGTTCCTGACACCGCTTCCACCACGACAGGCGTCACCCGCGTCGTGTGTTTTATTCGCAGGCGGTCACCGGCCACCAGGGGCCGTTCCTGGAACCAGCACACTGTCGCCTCGAAAGCGTCGGTCACCTCGGGCGCCCCCTCCGCTGCCGCGATCAGGTCACCGCGGGATACGTCGAGGTGGTCCGACAAACGGACCGACACGGACAATCCGACCTCGGCCCGCTGCAGCGGGCCGTCCGCGGTCTCAATGGACCGCACGGTTGTGCGGGCGCCCTGGGGTAGGACGACGACGGAATCCCCGACCCGGAAGGAACCACCGTTGACCATGCCCGCGTAGCTGCGCCCACCGCCCGGCTGGCGCAGGACCCACTGCACCGGCAGCCGTGCCCCACTACCCCGGCTCGTCCCGTTCTGGGCGGCCCATCCGCCGGCCTGGGCGGACTCCAGCGCGTCGAGCACGGTCGGCCCGTCGTACCAGGGCGCGGCGTCTGAGCGGGTCACCACGTTGTCGCCGTGCAGCGCCGAAATGGGGATGACCGTGCACGACGAGATCCCGAGCCGGTGGGCCAACGCTTCCATTTCGTCGACGATGTGCTGGTAGGCCGAGCGGTCCCAGTCGACCAGGTCCATTTTGTTGGCGCAGACGACGAGCTGGTCGACGCCGAGGAGCGCGGCGATGCAGATGTGGCGCCGCGACTGCTCCCGCAGGCCGGCCGTGGCGTCGACCAAGACGAGGGCCAGGTCGGCGGTCGACGCGCCGGTCGCCATGTTGCGTGTGTACTGGACGTGGCCTGGACAGTCGGCGATGACGAACTTCCGGTGCGGGGTGGCGGCGTAGCGGTAGGCCACGTCGATCGTGATGCCCTGTTCGCGCTCGGCCCGCAGGCCGTCAGTGACGAACGAGAGGTCGACCTCGCCTAGACCCCGACGCTCGGACGCGGTCTCAATGGCGGTCAGCTGGTCGTCGAAGAGCTGGCGGGTATCGAAGAGCAGGCGGCCGATGAGGGTGCTCTTGCCGTCGTCCACCGAGCCGATGGTGGCGAAGCGCAGCAGGTCCATGGTGTCCACGCCGAGCTCGGTGCCGCCGGCCGGCGGCGAGCCGGGCAGGGTGGTCATCGCTCTAGAAGTACCCCTCGCGCTTGCGATCCTCCATGGCCGTCTCCGAGAAGCGGTCGTCGGCCCGGGTGGCGCCCCGCTCGGAGATGCGCGACGAGCTGATCTCCCGGATGATGTCCTCGACCGTCTCGGCGTCCGAGCGCACGGCGCCCGTGCACGTGGCGTCGCCGACGGTGCGGAAGCGCACCGTCTCCTTGCGCGCCTCCTCGCCCTGCTGCGGTATGACCCACTCGCTCAAGGCGAGCAGCATGCCGTCGCGCTCGACCACCTCGCGCTCGTGCGCGTAGTAGATGGAGGGCAGCTCGATCTGCTCGCGCCTGATGTATTGCCAGATGTCGAGTTCGGTCCAGTCCGACAACGGGAAGGCGCGCAGGTGCTCACCTGGCCGCACGGTGCCCTGGTACAGCTGCCACAGTTCGGGGCGCTGGCGCTTGGGGTCCCATTGGCCGAACGAGTCGCGGAACGACAGCACGCGCTCCTTGGCCCGGGCCTTGTCCTCGTCGCGGCGCGCCCCACCGAAGGCGGCGTCGAACTGGTTGGCGTTGATGGCATCGAGGAGCGAGGTCGTCTGCAGCCGGTTGCGCGACGCTCCAGACCCGGGGTCGGCCACCCGGCCCTGGTCGATTGAGTCCTGCACCTTGGCCACCAGGAGGCGAGCCCCCTCGGCTTCCACCTGCGCGTCGCGGTAGGCCAGCACCTCGGGGAAGTTGTGGCCGGTGTCCACGTGGAGCACGGGGAAGGGCATGCGTCCCGGCCGGAAGGCCTTCGATGCCAGGTGGAGCAGGACCGCCGAGTCTTTGCCCCCGCTGAACAGGAGGACAGGGCGCTCCGACTCGGCTGCCACCTCGCGGATGATGAAGATGGCGAGCGATTCGAGCTGGTCGAGGTGGCCCAGCGGGTGCTCGACGGGCCTGACCAGGGCGGTTACGGACGCCCCGACCCCCTCGGGGCCGGGCGACACGGCAGTATTGGCCTGGGGGGAGATCAGGGCGGAAGCGGTGTCCATTCGGGGACCTCTACAAATCATGACTAGTTTGGTCATGTATACTAACGCCTGTATTCGGACAAGCGTCAAGCGCCGGCGGCGAGGCCCCGGGACGGTCCGGCAGCCTCCAGGGAGAAGGTGAGGATCGTGACCGACACCAATCTGAGCGACCTGAGCACCCAGGAACTCGCCCTGGTCAGCAAGGGATTCGAGACGGCTCCGGCCAGCGCGGTCATCCGGTGGGCCCTCGACACGTTCGGCGAGTCGGTAGCGCTGGCCGCCTCCTTCGAGGACATTGTGCTCATTGACCTGGTCACCGGGGTCGATCCCGGCATGGAAGTCGTTTTCCTCGACACGGAGGCGCACTTCCCCGAGACCCTCGACTTCGTCCAGCGGGTGCAGGCCCGTTACGGGCTGAACCTCACGGTGACCAAGCCCGGGCCCGAGGCCGCTGCCCACCCCTGTGGCACCGAGCAATGCTGCCAATTCCGCAAGGTGGAGCCCTTGAGGCGTGCTCTCGCCGGCAAGCGAGCCTGGCTCACCTCGCTCAAGCGCTCCGACGGCCCGACGCGTGCCGAGGTGCCGATCGTCAGCTGGGACGCCACGTTCGGATTGGTCAAGGTGAACCCACTGGCCACATGGACCGAGAATGACATCACGTCCTACCTGGTCGACCACGATCTACCGGTGCACCCGCTCATCCCGCGGGGGTACCGCTCCATCGGCTGCGCGCCGACCACTCGGCCGGTGGGCGAGGGGGATGACCCGCGCGCCGGGCGCTGGTCGGGTCTCGACAAGTCCGAGTGCGGTCTGCACGTCTAGTGCCGCGTGACCTCGACAATCCCTATGGGATGCAGTTCCGGGGTCGCCGCGACCGTGGACTCAAGTTCATCCGCCCGTATCGCAACATCGGAGAGCTGAACAACGTCGAGCAGTTGAAGCTGGCGCGCCACCCTTTCGAGGTGGCGCAGGCGGTCATCGACACCTATTCGAAGCAGGGACCGGCGTCGATCAACCAGGTTCCGGGCGAGCAGGAGCGGCTCAAGTGGGTTGGCATGTATCCGCAACGCCAAGGCGGCGACGCCTTCATGATGCGGATCAAGGTGCCGGGAGGCGTCATGACGGCGGCTCAGGTGCGCGAAATCGGCGTGGCCGCCGACGCGTTCGCCGAGGGACCGGACGACAGCCCCGTGTTCGGCAACCGCTACGTTGACCTCACGACGCGCCAGGACATTCAGCTGCACTGGATCCGCATTGCCGACGTACCGCGGATTTGGCAGCGTTTCTGGGAGGTCGGGCTCACCACGGTGCAAGCCTGCGGGGACTCCGCCCGCAATGTGTGCGCGTGTCCCGTGTCGGGCATCGACGCCGGGGAGGTAGTCGAAGCGTTCCCGGTGGCGCAGGCCATCTCTGCCTTCTTCACGGGGAACCGCGAGTACGCGAACCTGCCGCGCAAGTGGAAGGTCGCCGTCACGGGTTGCACCGAGGACTGCGCGCGGGTCGAGATCAACGACGTCGGACTCTGGCCGGCCGAGCAATCCGATGGTGCGGTGGGCTTCAACGTGCTCGTCGGTGGCGGGCTGTCGGACGGGGAGCGCATGGCGTCCGACATCGACCTCTTCATCCGACCGGACCAGGCGGTCGAGCTGTGCCGGGGGGTGGCCCAGCTCTTCGGCGAGCTCGGCAACCGCGAGAACCGCGGGCTGGCCCGCATGCGCTACCTGGTGCAGGAGCTAGGTCCCGAGGGGTTCCGCGCCGCGCTGGACGAGCGGACCAACTTCACGCTCGAGCCGGCGGGGCGCGAGCTGACCAGCCGTTTCCGGGGCGACCACGTGGGCGTCCATGCCCAGAAGCAGGCCGGCCTCGTCTATGTGGGCTGCTCCGTCCCGGTGGGACGGATGCACGGCATCGAACTGGTGGAGCTGGCCCGCCTGGCCGAGACCTACGGCGACGGCGGGGTGCGCATCGGCACGGATCAGAACTTCATCGTCTCGGGGGTCTCCGAGGATCGGCTCGACGAGCTCCTGGCCGAGCCTCTCATGCAGACCTACTCGCCGTTCCCCGGCCCCTTCGAGCGCGGCGTCGTGGCGTGCACCGGCTCCGAGTTCTGCCGCTTCGCCGTGGTCGAGACCAAGGAGCGCGCCGTGAAGTGGGCCCGGGCGCTCGACGCCCAATTGTCTGACGGTGATCAGCGCGATGCGGGCGTCATCCGCATGCACTTCTCGGGCTGCTCGGCGTCGTGCGCCCAGCCGCAGATCGCCGACATCGGGTTCCGGGGTGACATCGCACACGTTGACGAGCACATCGAGGAGGCGGTCGACATCGGCCTGGGCGGCTCGCTCGGGCCCGATGCGGCGTTCATCGACTGGGTCGAGGGTGCCATGCCCGTGGACCGCGTGCCCGGCGCCCTCTTGCGCATCGTCACCCGCTACCGGGACGAGCACCGCCCGGGAGAGCCCTTCTACCTCTGGGCGCGGCGCACCGCGCCCGACGAGCTGCGCTCGACCCTGGTCGGCGCCTCCGAGGCGGTGACGCTGTGAAGCGCTATCGCCTCAGGGAGCAGATGAACGGGATCCCCGAGCCCCCCGGGAAGGTGTGGTTCTGGGAGCTCGAGGCTGGGGTGATCGACGCCAACCGGTGCATCCAGTGCGGCACCTGCGTCGCCGTGTGCCCGTCGAACTCCATCGGCATCGATGAGGACACGGACCTGCCCGAACTGGTCAAGATGTGCACGGGCTGCTCGCTGTGCTGGGACTTCTGCCCCCGGGGCGGGCTTCGCTACGAGGCGCTGTGGCCTCCGTCGACGGTCTCGGCGGAGGAGGACGCCGACGTGGTCGCGGCGCAGGTGCGCTCGGACTCGTCCGACACGTACTGGAAGATCAGCGGCGGCCCCCCGGCGGACGGCCTCGGCGCGGTGGTCGACACGTTCGCCGTGCGGGCCAGCGCCCTCTACGACGACGTGCAGGACGGCGGTGCGGTCAGCGCGCTCCTCATCGGCCTTCTGGCGGCCGGGGAGATCGACGGCGCGCTCGTGTCCAAGCCCAGTCCCGACCCGGACGAGCAGTGGAAGGGCGTGGCCACGATCGCCACCACACCGGAAGAGGTCCGCGCCGCGTCGGGCAGCTTCTACAACCAGACCATGGCGCTGGCCGAGCTCGATCTCTCGCGTTACGCGCTGCCGCAAAAGCCGCGCATCGCCGTGGTCGGCACGCCGTGCGAGGTGCAGGGATTGCGGGCCATGCAGGCGCGCCGTTGGCCCACCGGCGCGCATCGGGTGGATGCGGTGGTCCTGACCATTGCGCTGATGTGCACCAAGAACTTCGACTACGAGGCGTTGACGCTGAGGGAGCTGCGCGACAAGCGCGGGGTCGACCTCGACCGCGTCTCGAAGATGGACGTGATCCGGGGCCGGATGATCGTGGAGTACCGCGACGGCGAGCTGGCCGTCGACGAGCCCGTCAAGGACTTCCACGGGGCCGCTCTGAAGGGCTGTGACGAGTGCGCCGACTTCCTGGGGCGCTCGGCGGACATCTCCGTGGGCAGCGTCGGCTCCATGAACGGCTGGACGAGCGTCATCATCCGGACCGAGCGGGGGCGGTTGGCCTTCCAGGCCGCCCGGTCGAAGCTTGACGTGCGCGGGCTCGACGAGCCGGCTGCACTGCTGCGGCTCGACGCCCTGGACAAAAAGATCGCGGACCGTTCGCTGCAGCGGAAGCTCGATCCGGACGCGCCGCTCTTCATCGACTTCGAGGAGCACGTGCGGGCCTACGACGGCACGGACCGGCAGCCGGTCTACATCCGCCATTGAGCGTGACCGACGCTCCCGTCCTGCATGTCCCGGACGAGCCGGTGGTCCGGGCCGAAGTCTGGCTGGCCCAGGTTCTCGAGGGTGCCGAGTTGAAGGCCGTCCTGAGCGACGACGACGGCGTGGCCGACTGGCTGTGGTCGCGCTGGCGCTTCCTGACTTCGTCCGGTTTCAGCCGGGACGAATTCGGCCGCATCGTCTCCGGCTACCAGCGGGAGATCTGGCTCTGGCTGGCCGGTGAGCGGACCTGGGCCCAGTGCTGTTCGGGCCTGATCGGCCGCATCGCGCGGCGCATCGAGTCGCCGGGGGAGTGAGCAGGCCGGAGCGTGCCGTGCCCGCTCTGGCGCTCAGCGGCGTCACCGTCCGGCGGGACGGCGTGCCGGTGCTGGCGGGCGTCGACTGGCGGGTCGACGCGGGGGATCGCTGGGTCGTGCTCGGGCCGAACGGATCCGGGAAGACGACACTGCTCCAGGTGGCCGCGGCTCGCCTCTGGCCAACCTCGGGCGCGGTCGAGATCCTCGGCGCCCGTCTTGGCCACGTCGACGTGCGCGCGCTCCGGCCCCGGGTGGCGTTGGTCAGCGGCGCCGTGACGCGGCAGCTGCGGACCGATGTGCCCGCACGCGACGTGGTGGCGAGCGGCCGCTACGGCGCGCTCGAGACCTGGTGGAACCGCTACTCGACCGAGGACTGGGCCAAGGCCGACCAGCTGCTGCGCCGCAACGGGGTGGGCGAGCTAGGTGACCGCTCCTTCGGCGTCATCTCGGAGGGTGAGCGCCAGCAGGTGCTGTTGGCGCGGGCGTTGATGGGCGACCCGGAGCTGCTCCTGCTCGACGAGCCCTTTGCTGGGCTGGACCTGGGCGCCCGCGAGCGGCTCATTGTGCTGCTGGCCGCGCTGGCGGCTGACCCGACCAGTCCACCCCTGGTGCTGGTGACGCATCACTGCGAGGAGATCCCTCCAGGCTTCACCCACGGCGGTCTGTTGCGGTCCGGCCGACTCATGGCCGCCGGTGCGTTGGGCGACGTCATCACGTCGGAGAGCGTTTCGACCTGCTTCGGGGTGCGGGTGACGGTCGGTTGCACCGACGGCCGGTGGTGGAGTCGCGCCACCTAGCGCGCGGCGAGAACCCGTGAGCTGGGCTCCAAGTTGGCTCTTGATTCGGCGCGGCCGGGCGCGCTACAAACAACGAAGAGGAGAAGTGCCGATGGGGTCGGCGCTGAGCATTTCCCCAACCATCCACCACTTCGAAAAGCCTGTTCAATAGGCTTTTCAGGTAGAGCGAAGGTAGGTCGTCGGGGGAGTGACGATTTTGATCCTGCTGGTCCTCGTAGCACTGCTATGGATGGCGGTACTGGCACCGAGTGCGTGGCGACGGTTCAGCGAGCGCCAAGGTGTCGGGTCCATCGACCACTTCCATCATCAGCTCCAATTACTCGAGCACGCCGGTCCCAAGACGGTGGCGCCGGCGTACCGCCTGCACACGGCGTCCCCGGGCGGAGGTCCTGCGCCGGCCGTGCCGGCTGCTGCCGACGCCTCGAGGCCGAAGCTAGTCCTGCTACGGCGCACCGAGGACGAGACGGCGGCTGACGTCGACGACAGCGAAGGGGTCCACTACGAGCGGGTAGGGGTGCTCGACCGGCCCGAACCGGTCTGTCTGCCCGAGGTCGGTTCCAATCTGCCCGTCTACCGCCGCGAGCAGGCGCGCCGTCGTTGCACCGCCTTGTTGCGTTGCCTGTGTGGGTTGGCCATCTCGACGGGCCTCATCGGCATTTTCCCGGGGATGCACCTGGCCTGGATCTTCACGGGTCTGAGCGGGTTGGCGGCCCTCGGTCTCGTCGGCCTGATGGCCTACGCGCGCGAGATCGAGGCCCAACAGAGCGCCCGCCGCGCCCGGTCCGCCTACGTGCCCCGCGCCGTCGAGCCGACCACCGCCGGCTACCCCGGCGCCTGGGACGACGACGAGCGGTTCGAGCCCCAGGCCGCCGCCCTCTGATCAGCCTCTTTGGCGGATTGATCCGCTCCGAGGGGCTCTGGGTCGCCGAGTAATCTCGGTGCTGCCGGGGGTGTAGCTCAGCTGGTAGAGCGCTACGTTCGCAATGTAGAGGCCGAGGGTTCGAGTCCCTTCACCTCCACCAGAAGGCCCAGGTCAGAGGGCCAAGGTGGGATCTCCCCAAGATCACGTCCCTGTCGACGTGACCTTACGTGACCTTATCGCCGAGGAAAGAGCCGATGCGCGCTACGTGATTGGCCGTAGAACTCGAAGATGCGAGTTGGCCGGCGGCACCAATGGTCCTGCTCACAGGCCGAGTGCTCGATGTCCGTCGGCATAAGAGGTGTCACCGGGCAGCGCGTGGCTTCATGTCTCTTTACGACACTGATTTCGTTCCGCGTGGACCTGATGCTCACGCGAAATACCAGCGCGAACCGGCACCATTTCTCGATGGGCGGGGGTTTAAAAGCTGAGTTGGTAACCTTGTCTCGTGACGCTGCATGCGACCCTTCCAACCGAGTTGCAGGACGCCGTGAGACAGGCGCGCCAGCGTGCGGCGGTGACCGGCGAGCTACTGCCAGCTCCGGAGGGTCCCGCGAGAACGCCGATGTCCGCCGCTGTCTCGAAGTTCATTCGCGAGATTCTCACCGACGGCACTTACGAGCAAGAGATCATTCGAATCGGCAAGGAAGATCCCGACTTGGCTTCGATGTAGGTCGCGAGCGACGGCCGGTTCGACATGCCCCAAGTCGTGGACGACCTGACTTTGCTGGCCATACTGAGCAATGACGTTGGCCCAGCCTTGCTCTCGGCCGTCGAGTCCGGAGACGTGTGGACCACGGGAACTTGGTACTACCGGCTTCACAGGGCGATCAATGATCCGAAGTCGACGGGCATATTTTCCCGAATGGCCGCTGAACTTTCCTCAGAGCGCCGATCGGAACTCATGCATGCGCTGAACGATCCGCCCGCCCAAATCACAATTCCAGGTCCGCGGTTAGTCGTTCCAGTTATGGGCGCACTTCGTCTTGACCCGCGCCCGAACCTTCTTACCGCCGAGGCTGTTGCCGTGGCGCTCTTGAGCGGCGGCAGCATTCGGCTGGCCACCGCGTCACCCCCTTTGGCCCAGGCTTGCGAGACATATGGGATTCCCTTGGCCGTGGAGGAACCCATCGCGTAGGCGAGTCAAGCAAAGTCTGGGCAGACCATCAGCTATTTCGGGACTGGAAGCGTCACTTCGAGCAGGATCAGCGAAACGTCGCAGGTTGGAATCGGGCCATGGATAACTCGTAGCTTCGACTGGTCGTGAGCTGGGAGAACGCAAGGGTGACGAGCCGACCCAGGTGCACTAATCGACTGCGGAGCTCGTCGCTGACGTCGGCCGAGTCCGATGAGACCGACGATTACCTGCGAGCTATGCGTGCCGTCCGGTCCCGAGCACAAGGTCGGTGGTTGCTGGCGGCCTGATCGCTGCCTCGGATTTAGCGGCATCGAGCGCCGTGCTGGTGGCCCGTGGGAAGGTGATTTCGACGGAGAGCCCTCCTTCAGGTCTGCTGTGAGCTCCGATGGTCGCTCCGTGCGCGGTGGCTATTGAGTCGACGATTGAGAGGCCGAGACCATGACCATTGTTGTTGTGGCGTCGTCCTGGTTCGAGGCGCTCGAACGGGCGGAAGAGTCGTTCCAGTTCTGTCGTGGGGATGATGGGTCCGTCGTTGAATACGACGAGTACGCCGTTCCCTGCCTCGGTTGCGGTTGCGATATGGAGTTCTCCTCCGGCGGTGTTGTGGAGGATTGCGTTGTCGAGAAGGTTCCGGATCAGCTGTTCGATGAGCCGGGAGTCGCCTCCGACGATTGCGGTGTTGATGTTAGTGTTGATGTGAAGAGCGCGCTCTTCGGCCTGTTGACGTTGGGCGTCCAGCACCCGGTGCGCGATTGGTGCGAGGTCGAAGGTCTCAGAGTGGTCGAGGCCACGCTGGCCTCTGGCCAGCGAGAGCAGTGCGGCGATCAGCTCCTCTTGTTGTTGTGCAGCGGCGATGACTGCGGTGTAGCCGGTTTGGAGTGACTCCACGGTGGCTTTGCCATCGGTGGCAGCTATTTCTGCTTGCAGGCGGAGGCGGGTCACGGGAGATCGCAGCTCGTGGGAGACGTTGGAGATGAACTGACGCTGCGAGTCCCAGGAGCGTTGGAGGCGTCCGAGAAGGTCGTCGAAGGTGTCACCGAGTTCTTTGAGCTCATCGTTGGGGCCGCTGAGACTGAGTCGCTCGTGCAGGTTGCTGGCAGAGATCCTGCGCGCGGTGGCGGTGATGGTGCGGAGGGGCCGCAGCATCCGGCCCGCGACGACCCAGCCGAGCAACAAGGCGACGGCAGCCAGGATCGCGAGCGCGATCGCGGAGCTGACGAGGAGCTGGTGGAGGTCGGCTGTCCGGGTGACAGTCCGGATGGCTTCCGCGCCTTGCTTGGAGGCCCGGTGGTCAAATCGCGGGACAGGGAGTTGGCTTGAGGGTCTTCCATCTTGCGGGCCAGCGGTCGCCCGGTCGAAGAGCACGTAGGTGACGGCTAGGAGCACTGTCCCGCAGAGGAGGAATAGTCCGCAGTAGACGAGGGTGAGACGGACGCGCAGGGTCCGGCCGGGCAGATGGATTCCCACCTTGGGTCGCAGCCAGGCCACAAATCTGCTCGTCATTGCGCGATCCGATAGCCGAGCGTCCCGACGGTTTGGACGATCGGTGGGTCGCCGAGTTTGTGTCGGAGTCTGCTGATGGTCACCTTGACCGCGGTGGTGGCCGGATCGGAGGTGTCGTCCCAGACCCGGTCGAGCAACTCTTCGGCCGAGATAACCCGTCCTCGGGCCGAGAGGAGCGCTTCGAGGATCCCGAACTCCTTGGGACCCACCTCGACGGGGTTTCCGTTGCGGCGCAGCTGGTGCCTCGCCGTGTCCAGTTCCAAATCGGCGTAGGCCAGGACCGGGGGGAGGGGAGGCTGGGCGCGTCGCACCAGGGCTCGGATACGAGCGACCAGTTCGGCTAAGGCGAAGGGCTTCGACAGGTAATCGTCAGCGCCGAGGGCGAGACCGTCGACTCGGTCCTCGATTTCGCCGGCGGCAGTGAGCATGAGGATCCGGGGTGGATTCTCGCCCTGAACCAACGCGGCGCAGACCTTGTCACCGTGTAGGCCCGGGAGGTCCCGGTCGAGGACCACGACGTCGTGGACGCCTGGCCGCGCCAACTCGAGCCCGGTCGTCCCGTCGAAGGCGACATCGACGGCCATACCGGCACGTCGCAGGCCCACGGCGATCCCTTCGGCGACCTCGTCATCGTCTTCGATCACGAGCACCCTCATGCCAGGTCCTGCCGTCTGGTCCATCGAAGTGGCGTGGGCATCCCTCCAGGATGCCTCGCCTGCGGTTGCACCGCGGTTACACCCCTGGATCCTCCGAACCAGCGCGGTCGAAGGACCGGGACGGGGTGTCCGAAGAGGTGTTCGTAAAGCGGTGAGCGACGGTCGCGGTGTAACCGCGGCGCAACCGCGAGGCCTCGTAGAACAGCCGCACACCAGCAAGGTCCGAGACGAAAGGAACTCCAACAATGACTCACTCACCAGGTCCCTCAGAACGAGAGCGGTCGCGCCGATCGTTGTTGTACAGGAGCGCCCTCATGGGCGTGCTTGTGGTCGGTTTAGCTATGACTCTCGCGGCGTGCGGCGGCGGGTCGCCTTCGTCGGACCCGACCACGACCACTACCGCAGCGTCATCGGGAGGATCGAGCTCATCGGGTGTATCGAGCAGCGTGCAGAAGCAGGACTTGGAGTACGCGCAATGCATGCGCTCGCACGGACTGACCAACTTCCCCGATCCCCCCAGCGGCAACTCCAGCGGTGGCGCGCAATCGATAACCAAGAGCGGCATCAACCCCAACTCGCCGACCTTCCAGGCGGCCAACAGCGCGTGCCAGAAGTACGAGCCCACGCAGGGCAACAGCACGCAGGGACCGTCCTCGCAAACCAACACCCAACAGCTGAAGTTCGCGCTGTGTATGCGCATGCACGGGGTCACCAACTTCCCCGAACCTAGCGCCAATGCCAGTGGTGGCCAGCAGTCAGTGACCCAGTACGGCATCAACCCGAATTCGCCGACGTTCGTGGCGGCCAACCAGGCGTGCTCGAGCCTGTTGTCTGAGAGCTGAGGGGCCTGCTGATGGAATCCGATAGCGCAGCGATCACGTCCAGCGGCGTGCCTCCGCAAGGGAGCCCTGTCAGTGAGGAACTCCTCTCGCCCAGTCCGCCCTACGCCGGCCCTGTCCCTACCCGGCACCGACGGGGCAGGAGGCCGTGGGTGATCGCTGCAGTCGTGGTGTTGGTGGCGGCAGCGGTGTCGGTGGCCGTCATCAATCCATTCTCCTCTGGCGGGACCAACCATCTGGGTGTCGTCGACAACGCCGAACCGACGGGACTCCAGACGGTGACCCGTCAGGACCTCACGTCGCAGACTCAGTTGTCGGCCACCCTCGGCTACGCCGGCACCTACAGCGTGGTGAATCAGGCCCAGGGAACTGTCACCTCGCTGCCGGCGGTGGGCGAGGTCATCAGTCAAGGCCAGGTCCTCTACGAGGTCAACGGCGTCCCGGTCGTGCTCCTGTACGGTTCGATCCCGGGCTACCGGGCGCTGTCTGAGGGTATAACCGGGGCCGACGTGAAAGAGCTCAACGCTGATCTGGTGGCGTTGGGTTATGTGGCCACCACAGAGCTGAGCCCCACCTCCGACGACTTCACCTACTGGACCCAGGCGGGGGTCGAGAAGCTGCAAAAGGCGGTCGGGGTCACACAGAACGGCACGCTCGCCCTGGGTCAGGCAGTGTTCGAACCCACCGCAGTGCGGGTCACCTCGGTGTCGGCCACGCTGGGGGCTGCGGCCCAGGCGGGCCAGTCGCTGCTCTCTGCGACCTCGACCACACGCCAGGTCAGCATCGCCCTCGACGCCGACGAGCAGTCCGAAGTAGCCGTCGGCGACAAGGTCACCATCACCCTGCCCAATGGTCAGACCACCCCGGGGGTGATCTCTTCGGTGGGCACGGTCGCGACGATCCCAGCGTCGGGGAGTTCGAGCAGCACGCCGACCATCACGGTGCTGGTGAACCCGAGCGACCCGGCCGCCACCGGGACGTGGGATCAGGCCCCGGTGGACGTGACCATTACCACCGGCAGCGTCAGCAACGCCCTGGTGGTGCCTGTTGACGCCCTCCTGGCCCAGTCGGGCGGCGGCTACGCAGTCGAGGTGGTTGGCGCCGATGGCCTCCGGCGGCTGGTGGACGTCTCACTGGGTCTGTTCGACGACGCCGACGGCCTGGTCCAGCTGACCGGGACCAGCTTGGTGGCCGGGCAGCAGATCGTGGTACCGAACCTATGACCATCGACTCCACCACAGTGACTACCCGCGAGTTCGATGACATCGGCCTCTGGGCTCTCAATGATGGAGGCCGGCCGGTGCTCGAAGTCGACCAGGTTACCAAGATCTACCCGAGCGAACCGCCAGTGACCGCCCTACGGAATGTCTCCTTCAGTGTGACCGCCGGCGAGCTGGTGGGCATCGTCGGACCGTCGGGGTCGGGCAAGACCACTCTGTTGCACCTGATGGGTAGCCTCGACCGGCCCAGCTCGGGGAGCGTGCGGGTCACCAGTTTCGACATAGCCCAACTCTCCGATCGGGAGCTGGCCGCGCTGCGAGCGACGCGAATCGGCTTTGTCTTCCAACAGTTCTTTCTGTCCGAACACCAAAGCGTGCTCGACAACGTGGCCGACGGCCTTCTCTATGCCGGGGTCCCCCAGGCCGAACGGCGCGCCCAAGCCCTCGACGCCCTGGCCATGGTCGGCCTGGACAGCCGACCCCATGCGCGGCCTAACCAGCTGTCGGGTGGACAGCGCCAGCGTGTGGCCATTGCCCGAGCCCTGGTGGGCAGCCCGGCGATTGTGCTGGCCGACGAGCCCACCGGCAACCTGGACCAGTCCACCGGCCAGGCCATCTTGGGGCTCCTCGAGGAGCTGCACGGCCTCGGGGTGACCATCGTGGTCATTACTCACGACCGAGACATCGCGGCCCGCATGAATCGACGGATTGAGATGCTCGACGGCCAGATCGTCTTCGACAGCGCACAACAGATCCGGTCACCGATGCTGACTCCTGGTGTCGCATCCACCCTCGAGGCCGGCCGGCCATGACCACTATTGCGACCCTCGCAGTGCAAAAGCTCCGCCCGTCGGATCTGGGACGCCTCTCGACGGTAGGTCTGCGCACTCGAAAACTGCGAGCCGGGCTGTCCGCGTTGGGCATCGCCATCGGCGTGGCCGCGATCGTGGCTGTCCTCGGGCTCTCCTCGTCTGCCTCGGCGGGACTACTGAACGAGATCTCCTCTCTTGGCACCAATCTGCTCGTCGTCGAAAACGGTCAGACCATCACCGGCGGCACGGCAGAGCTGCCCAAAGCAGCGCCGGCCATGATCGCTCGGATCACCCCAGTTACCCAAGTGGAGGAGACCGGCGCGGTCAGCGGCAACGTCTACCGCAGCCCTCTTATCCCCGTCATCGACACCAACGCCCTCTCCATCGACGCCGCCAGCCTCGACCTGCTCCACACCGTGGGCACGACCGTCGCCCAAGGCAGCTACCTCAACGCGGCCACCGCCCAAGAACCCGTCGCCGTCCTCGGCGCCGCCGCCGCCCAGCGCCTCGGGATCGACCGGGCCTATGCCGGCGAGCGGATCTGGCTCGACAACATGTGGTTCTACGTCGCCGGCATCTTGAATCCGGTCGTGCTCGCGCCCGACGTCAACTCCTCGGTCTTGGTCGGTTTCCCCGCCGCCGAGCACTACCTGGGCTTTGACGGACACCCCTCCACCGTCTACGTGCGCGCCCATACCAGCCAGGTCAACGACGTCGACGACCTCCTTGCCGCCACCGCCAACCCGCAGAACCCGAGCGAAGTGGACGTCTCCCAGCCGTCAGCCGCGCTGGTCGCCCAAGCGGACGCCGAGGGCGCCTTCGACGACCTTTTCTTGGGTCTCGGCGCCGTCGCCCTCCTCGTCGGCGCCGTCGGGGTGGCCAACATCATGATCATCTCCGTTCTCGAACGACGATCCGAAATCGGACTACGCCGCGCTCTCGGTGCCACCCGAGCCCACATCCGCACCCAGTTCCTCTCCGAGGCGGTCCTTCTCGCCCTCATTGGTGGAGTTGTCGGCGTGGGAGCAGGTGTCTTCTGCACCGCCGTCTACGCCTCCACCAAACACGAGCTCGTCGTCATCCCGGTCCTCGCCTGGGGCGGCGGGATGGTCGCCGCCATCCTCATCGGCGCCGTCGCCGGACTCTGGCCCGCCCTACGCGCCGCCCGGATGTCACCCACTCAGGCCCTTTGGAGCATGTGACCGACTCGGAGTCAGGGCTCCGGGCATCGAACTCGAAGGTCTAGGGCACCCCCGTCGACCCAGGATCAGGGGACGGCCCAGTGGGTGACCTCGTGGGCGTGACCTGACAGATCGTCGATCGGCTGCAGGTCAACAGAACATGGGCGCTCCGTGGTCTGCCCGGCAAAAAGCACCGCCGCTTAAGAGGGTCGAAGATGTCCTGTCGCTCGCCAAGGAACGTGATCCTCGCCAACCGGTACGTGGCCACCCTCCGACTCAGATCGGGCGTGACCTTACGTGACCCTATCGAGAGGGAATGGGAGGGACCGTGAGGGAGCCTGAGGGGATCGAAACGCCGCCACCAGGAAGGTCCCCGGAAAGGCCCTGGTCAAACGACCGAGAACCAGACATTCGCAATGTAGAGGCCGAGGGTTCGAGTCCCTTCACCTCCACAAAAAGCCCAGGTCAGAGGGCTAAAGTGGGATCCCCGAGGAATCACCGAGCGCTACGTGGCTCTGCGTAGAGGTCGTTCAGGCGAGCGGGCGTTGTGTCCACCCGGGGGGACGCCCATTCGACGGATCACGGCGGGGCCTGTCTTATCAGATCGCGGTATCGTCGCGTACGACCTGGGTTGGTCTTCTGCCTTGGAAGCACGCCTCGGGTCGTGGCTAGCGTCGTGCTCGCCGGGGGGTTGGCGAGCAAGGGAACCGTGCCGATGCGGAAAGTCCACCATCCGAAAATCGTGCAACGGTCAGACCGCCGGTGGGTAGTCGTCTGTGACGACTGTGAACGCGACGACGAGTCTGCGACACCAATCGGTATCAACACCCCGGTCGTGTCACGCGAGAAGGCGCAACTTCTGTGGGAGAACCATTGCGAACGCCGTCAGGGTCCGCTTCGCCGCGGCGCCTGACCTCCCATGCCACGCCTCTCCAGTTGCGGCCACGATTCTGCGATCACCCGATCGAGTTCGTCGTCTCGTAACGCCTCGATCCGAATGTAAGGCCAATCGGGCATGTCGGCGGCATAAGCGGCGGACTCAATAACGTTCACAGCCAGCTCCACCGCTGAGGCGGGCGTGCTGGCTTCTACCGTGATTCTCGCCGACCAGGCTGACCCCCCAGCCGAGACAACTCCGAAGTGCAGGTGAAGACCATCGGTGAGATGGATGATGCGCTTATCGTCAGTCTCGATCGTGGCTGAGTTGCTTCTGGCCTCGACGAGAACGCTCCATTCGCGCATGGCGACCTTCGTTCCCTCGGAGGTCATTCAAGCACTAATCCCGCGCCCTGGCCTACTGAATCGGCTTGGAGCGCTGTCGGGCGTCTCCTATTTCGGGACCAATTTCCCTAGTGCGGGCGTCCGGCCGCCCTTCGTACAATCCAACGCGATGGCCTCTTTACCCTCTTCGGAAGGCAACGATGCTGAGGAAGTCGAAGGTGAGGCCGGCTGGATTGTGCAGCCCCAGCCCAGCTGGATGGTGCGGGGCCCTGAGCAGAGGGGGGCCTGGCACCTGATCAACTCCGGAGGTCACGAAACCCTGTGCGGTATGGCTGTGCTCTACGGCACTCGCCGGACACTTTGGAGCAATGTGCCCACAGAACAACGGTGCAGCCAATGTGAAGCGCTCATCGCAGCGCGTCCTTAAATTAGGGCGCTCCCGGGTTCTCAGTGGGTAGATCGGCACCTGATCTGACCTCCGACGCCACAATGGTGGGATGCGCGACACCGAGCTCTACCGTCACGTCCTGGGACTCGAGACGCCCTGGGAGGTGAACCGGGTCGAGGTGTCTGACGAAGGCGGGCGGATCGACGTGTGGGTCGAGCATGCGAAGCGGACCCGCTGGCGCTGCCCGTCGTGCGAACGCGAGCTCCCCACCTATGACCACACCGACGAACGCGAGTGGCGCCACCTCGACACCTGCCAGTTCCAGACGTACCTGCACGCCCGACCGCCACGGGTGAGCTGTCCCGAGCACGGGGTGCTCCGGGTCCGCCTGCCCTGGGCCGAGCCGATGAGTCGATTCACCAGCCTCTTCGAGCGCCTGGCCGTCGATGTGCTCTCTTCGTGCGACGTCACCAACGCCAGCCGGCTGTTGCACACGACCTGGGACGAGACCTGGCACCTGATGGAGCGGGCCGTCGCCCGAGGCCAGGCGAGAAAGCCCGTCGCAGTTCCCGCCCACCTGGGCGTCGACGAGAAGGCGGCCGGCCGGGGCCACGACTACATCACCGTGGTCTCCGACCTCGAGGCCGGCACGGTCGAGTACGTGGCCGACAAGCGAGAAGAGTCCAGCCTGGACGCCTATTTCGACCAGTTCAGCCCCGAGCTGCTGGCCGGCATCGAGGCGGTGGGCATGGACATGTGGGAGCCCTATGCCAACTCGGTACGGGCCCACCTCGAAGAGGCCGACACCAAGATCGTCTACGACAGATTCCACTTGATGAAGTACCTCAACACGGCGGTCGACACCGTGCGCAAGGCGAACACCGGGCGCTGGCCGGCGAAGGCGACGGCTCACTGAGTGGATCGAAATATCTGTGGCTCTACTCGGCCGAGAACCTGCCGGCCAAGCACCGGGGACGCTTCGCCGCCCTGCGTGACACTGATCTCAAGACCGCCCGGGCCTGGGCCATCAAGGAGACCTTTCGTCATTTCTGGGAGTACCACCGCAAGGGTTGGGCCACAAGCACTGGAAGAGTTGGTTCTTCTGGGCGACCCACTCGCGTCTGCAGCCGGTCATCGACGCCGCCTACACCCTCAAGCGTCACCAGGCCGGACTGTTCTCCTACTTCGACCACCGCATCACGAGTGCCGGAGCCGAGGCCTCAACTCACGCATCCAGGCCATCCGTGTCTCGCGCCCGCGGCTATCGCAACCGGGAGCACTTCAAGACTGCCATCTACTTCCACCTCGGAGGCCTCGATCTCCAGCCTCAAACCCACTCAGATCCCGGATGAACCTGAAATTAGGTTGCCGCCGAAATAGCTTTGGTCGCTTCCTTCGCCATGAACCGGGTCTGGCGACTTGGTCTCGGTTCGGGCCGAGGGTCGGCGTCGCTCCGCACGGCCCGGAGCAGACCTTCGGGTTCGTAGCCGAAGGTCTGACCGACCATCATCAGGCGAAATCAACGACGGTCGACCGGGCGCGGCGAAGGTCGGCTCAGGATGACACTATCGGTGGCTGCAGCGTGGGCACCTTTCCGTTCCGGAGGGCGGGGGCACTTCGATCAGCTGAAGAATGAAATTGCACCTCGACGTTGAGCCCTCCGGCATCTCCGGGATGAACGGTGAGATCAGCTTCGTGAGCGATGGCGATTGCTTGGACGATGGACAGACCGAGACCGAGCCTTTCAGGCTTGTCTGCCATCCGATCCCCAGCGACGCGTTGGAACGGCTGGAGTAGCCGGCTGATCTGATCCACGGCGACGAAGGGTCCGGTGTTGGTGACTTGGAGGTAAGCATTTTCCGCCCGTGTGTCGACACGAACTTGCACGCTGCCGCCCGGAACGTTGTAGTGAAGTGCGTTTTGCACCAAGTTCGACGCCAGTCGCTCGATGAGCTGCGGGTCGCCCATCAAGGGGGTGGGACGGACCGAGACGTCGAGGCGCAGATCTCGAGCCGCTGCCTCCGATTTGGAGGCATCATGCACCTTGGTGACTATCACTGCCAGATCCAGATCCTGACGGTGGTCGAGACCTCGCTGGCTGCGGGCGAGGGTGAGGAGCGCCTCGATGAGCTGCTCTTGCTGCTCGCCCGCTTCAAGCACGTCCTGGCAGATCACTCGGAACGACTCGATAGTG
>CAWECP010000003.1:0-526599 GCA_963807675.1 uncultured Acidimicrobiaceae bacterium
TTTACCTCTCCGAGTTCAACCAGAGTCAGGTGGTCGGCCTTGTTGATCACTACGAACACCTCGGCACGACGCTCACACAGCCGGGCGAAGAGGTCGAGTTCGCTGGCTGACAGCGGGTTGTCTGCCGCCAGGACGACGATGGCGGCATCCGAATCGCGCAACGCCGCATGCGCCTCCTCGGTATTGCCGTCGTTGACCGATGACAGTCCTGGGGTATCGACTATGACCAGTCCCTGCAAGTCCAATCCGGCCTCGATTCCAACCTCGACTCGCTCTACCCCTTTGGCGTTCGACGAGTTGCCCCGCTCCGTGACGTAATCTTCGATCTCTTCTATCTGAATCGTTCGACCGCACCGTCCCGGAAGACCACCGTCGTATCCCTCGCCCCGATGTGCACCTCTGTTGCCACCGAGGTCACGGGGACCACACCGGACGGCAACACGGCCTGACCCAGCAGGGCGTTGATCAGAGTGGATTTCCGCGTTTGAAGTCCCCGAGCACAGCAATGTGGAACCGCTCCGCCGCGACACGTTCAGCCAAACGTTGCGTCCGTTTGACCAGAGAACCTTCCGAGGACCCCTCGACAGCTCGAAGCCTTCGTGACAGCTCGGCCAACTTCTCAGAAATCTGATCGGTGGTCCGGCCGCCGGTTGCCCTCTGGCTGGCCCCGATCATTGCGAGAAGACCTTGGCGTAGACGTCGGCGCCGTAGCTCGTCGGTTGAGGCTCGTGCTCGGCGATCTTGAAGCTCCTCGAACCGTCGGCGTCACGCTCGGCCCGGAGGAAGAGAACTCGACTCCCTCTCCGAGGAGTGGGTGAAGCTCAGAGCAAAGTCATACTGGTGCGTCACATAGACCACTCGAACGCCAGACTCCAAGAGCGCACGGACCACCTGGCGGCCGATCTCCGAGCCCTCCCGTTCGTTCGTCGAGGCGAAGGACTCGTTGCAGAGGAGGAGACCTCCGGGTACGAGTGAGTCGACGATGCGACTCATCCTTGCCAGCTCGTCGTCGAGCCGCCCTCGCTCCATCGAAGAGTCCTCCTCTCGAATGAAGTGCGTGAAGATGCCCTGAGAAACACTGCTGCTGAAGGCTTCGGCCGCCACGACACAGCCGCACTGCATGAGGAGCTGCGCCACCCCGATACTGCGTAAGAAGGTCGACTTCCCGCCTGAGTTTGCGCCGGTCACGATGGCCAGCTGCTTGCCATCGGCGTGCAGGTCATTGCCGAACACCGCCGTCTTTGAGCGCAGAATCAGACTGGGATCACGAAGGGCGGTGGCCTGAAGCTGGAGAGGAGTCGATGGGGCCGGATCCGGGAAGCACAGCGGCACACCCTGTTGAGACAACGCCTCACGAAGTTTGAGGCAGCCGATGTAGAACGCCAACTCCGCGCGCAGCACGGCGAAGTAGCTCTCGACGTGGTCCGCTGACCGCGCCACGGCGTTGGCCACCAGGTTGACTCCGCGACTGCGAAGGTTCTCGAGGGACTGGGATGCTGCCTCGTCTCGCGGTGGCACGGTGAACGAGTAGCCCCTCTTTGGTCCGAGACCGAGGCGCTGGCGCCACGTCGTCTTGGTTTGGTTGGGCCACACCAAGACGAAGTCCCGGCCCGAGTTGTCCGGGCCGAGGACGGCGCTCATCAAGACACCGTGCCGGAACCGCAGCCGTCGCAGGTGTTCCTCGATCGTGGCGAAGTACTCCTCGGTGAGGTTCGACTGAAGTGACCAGAAGAAGTTCGTCAGGCCATCGGAACGCACGACGTCGGTGTATTTCTCCGCCACCGCCCGCAACTGCTGCAGGAACACCACGAACATCTCTAGCTCGTGTACCGAGCCGGCGAGGATGGTCGACGGATCGTAGAGGTCCGGCCCCAGATGCCCCAGTTCCCTTTTCGGGCCTGAATCGAGTCCAAGCAAATGGTGTAGAGCTCTCCTACCAGGTCCGGGTTCTCGATGAAGTCGGAGAGAACCGACTGGCGGTAACGAATCTCCTCAGGCGTCGTGAGACCCTGGAGGATCACCTGGCGCACCACCTGGTCGAGAACCGGATCCCCATGCGACATGGCCGAAAACGTCACATCGAGTTCGAGATCCTTCACCAGAGCTTCCTGCTCAGGGATGGCTTCGACGCTGAAGTCGAAGTCCCGGTCGGCGGCGAGGAGGTGGACCTTCATCGGCCCATTCGCTCCTTCAGTCGGCTGTAGCTCAGGCCGTGCTTCTCCGCTAGCGCCATGGCGAACGCCAATCCGTTGGCGGGCGCACGCACCACCCGAAATGTCCGCTGGGCCGGGTTATCCGGGACGATCGTGCTCATCACGCTGACCACGGAGTCGCCCATGGACGCGATCTCGTCGACGAACGTGACGAATACGCAGAACAGATCGAGGGCGATCACACGTTCCATGATCTGCGTCCCCAGGTAGCGAGCGTCGTTGAGTGCCGTCGACGTGAAGATCTCGTTCATGATGAGGATGCTCTTGGGCGTCGCCTGCACCAAGATGTCCTGGATCCTCACGAGATCGTCTTCGAGCTTGCCGCTCAGGCGCTCTACGTCCTCCTCCCGCTCGAAGTGGGTGAAGATCCGGTCGAACAGGTAGGTCTGGACGTCGGTCCCGGGCACCGGACAGCCGATACTGGCCAGGTGGTGCAGCTGGCCGAACGTGCGGGCGAATGTGGTCTTGCCGCCCTGGTTCGGTCCCGAGACTACGAAGACACGCTCAACCCCCGAGAGCTCAAGGGTGTTGAAGACGACGGGGCCAAGCTCGTTCGTCACCATCTTGGAGGCAAGGGCGAGATCGAATGTCTCGACCGCTAGAACGCTCTTCGATGCAGAGACGCGTGGGCGACAAAACGGCAGGCCGGCCATTTTGAGGGGGTCGATGTAGTCGCGGTAGGCCAGGTAGAAATCCAGGTCGCGTTCGAACTTCCGGATGGTGCGGTTGACGAAGTCCGGGTGGCGCTGGCAGTAGGCGTCCAGGGTGGCGAACTCGTCGACATAGAGGCGCGAACGATGTTGAGCACCTCGGCCCCGATTCGGTCTACGCCCGGCCAGCCGCGGAAGGTGACCCGGTAGTCCTTGGCCACTCCCTGGCTGAAGCGCTCAAACGTCTCTTCGACCTGGGCGCTGTAATCAGCCTCACCCGCGTAGCGAGCGATGTCGATACGACCAGGCGTGATCTGCATGGTGTAGGTGATCGCGGCGAGAGCTGATTTGCAGGCTGCCGTATCATCGGCGAGAGCTTGAAAGGGCTCGGAGCACTGGTAGGTCTCTAGGTAGCGCGCGAACCCTCTGAGCGCACGGGAGTGCGGTTCGAACTCCTTCAGGTCGTGCGCCAGGCGGATGACAGCTTCGCAATAGGTGGCTGCTGCATCCAGAAGCCATCCCTCCTGCTGAATCCGGTGACGCATCTGGCGGGTCTGCCCGAGGTGACTGCGAACGGTACGCATGGCCGAAGCGAAGCGCTTGGCCGAATCGAACAACTCTGGAGCTTCGAGATCGCCGAAGACCTCATGGCGGTAGGTAATGGCGTCCTCGTCGTGCAGCGCGGATCCGAAGAGGTACCGGAGATGGTCTCGCTCCTCGCGCTTGGCAACGAGCGAGTCGAAAACCTGATCCAGGTTCAGATCGTGGACGAACGGCTCGACAGCAGCTTCTTGCGCTGCCGGCCGCCGGCGATCGGCGAATAGCAGGCCGCTGTAGTACGAAGAATCCGGAGCATCGTCGCTAGGAGCAGATCCCTGCGCTGGCCGACGCTCCAACTCTGCCCTGGCCGGGCTCATCGCTTCGGCCCTTTGTGATGCTTCCCACCAAGTTCCATAGGTCTCCTGATCTGCGCAAATGCACACCAGGAGCCATCAGCCACCGAGGGCGGTTACGGCGAGCTCCATCGCCTACCTCAGATACTACCGCCGGATTCACTTCGGCAGCTCACGATGGGCACCAGTCGACTCCTAGAGCACTGGTCGAGGTTGGCAGGGGACCCTGGGCCGGTTCAGTGCCCCAGCTCCCTAGACACCCGGCAGCCGGGACTCAGAGGCATCTGTAGCGGCCAGAGAGAGTCCACAGAGGAGCGCTGGACGTCCCCCTTGCGCTACACGGGCCGCCCCTGGACCTGCCTGCCTCGGGGGCGGGGCCTGCACGGTGCCCCAGCAGGCTCTCGATGGGCCCACGGCTATTCGTCAGAAGGCCCTCATAGGGCGTGCGCTCGCCCACGCTCGGCGACGCTCCGATCCATCAGCCTCGCCCGACCACGTCACGTGACAGGCCAGACGTAGTCTCGCTGGAATGCCTTTGAGCCTGCCCAACCCCGGAGCGGAATGTCGGATGGATCCATACAGGGTGTGCACTCGACTGTGCACAAGGGTGTGCACGGGCCCACTACCAGGCATTTTGTACGAATCTGCACAGCTGATCGATTGCTTCGCGGATCGCCACCTCCAAGGACTGTCACGCGAGATCGTGAGGGTCGTTGGAGGTGCGCCAACGTCGCCATAGCGTTCGAGGATCTCGTGCGCCCATGCGATGGCGTCACTCACACGGATGCCGGATGGCTGCGGGGACGTCCATAGCTCAAGGTTTTCAGGGCGATTGTCGTCCCGAACACCGCTTCGATGATGGACGGTTTCGCCACCAACCAGATGCCTATCCAGCAGCTCCTCTGCAATGAGAATGTGTTCAAACACATACGGGCCGCTCGTGGCAGGCGTAGAGTCCGCCATCGCTGTTGGGCACTCGCTTGGTGAGTTGCCCGAAGAGCACGGCCAGCAGCATGGCGCCCAGCGCGATCACGGCGAGGACGGCGATGCCCATCGTGCCGGCGCCCGCCAGGACAGCCGGCATTGTGAACACACCGGTACCGACGATGCTGCCGATGACGAGACCGGTGGCAGACGTCACGCCGAGTGCGTGCGCTTTCTGACGGTTGCGATTGGAGAGAGAAGCGTCCGGTGACATCGACGCTGGAGCTTCGGTGACGAGTGCCATGATGTCCTTCCTCAGTCTGTATCGCCGGATGGCGACACTCCTTCTTCTTCGCAGCTTGAAACTCCGCGTACCGCGTCACCTAGGGAGGAAGGTCCCGTCGGGTAGGTACCTCGGTCCCGAAGCCTCGAAGTGCGAGGCGGGCGAATACCCTCTCCCATGAGGACGTACCGGAGGTTGACATGGCTGCATTGAGGACCATCGCCGTCGGCTACGACGGATCACCGGATTCCGCAGTGGCGGTCCGCTGGGCCGCAGAACTCGCGCTCTCGGTCGGCGCTCAACTCGTCGTCGTGCACGCCATTGGGCTGCTCGAAGGAGCCGAGATGTCGCAGCACCGGCCAGAGGGCACCGCCGCCCTGGAAATCGCTTCTTCCGTCGGCCTGGAGTCTGGGCGAGTGCAGTGGCTCGTCCTCGATGGCGACCCCTGTTCGGTGTTGTTGCGCGTAGCCAACCCACCGATGTCGGCGGACCTGCTCGTGGTCGGCACCAGAGGCGCCGGGAGGCACTCGGGCACGATCTTGGGCAGCACCAGCCTCGAGCTGGCCGAAACAGCGTCAACACCGCTCACGATCGTGCCCAAGGGTGAGGCGTGACTGGGGCTTCCATTCCGGCCCCAGCCGAGGGGTCTCACGTGCTCCCGCCAGGCACGGTTTGAGCTTTGGGAGCCGGTCGCAGCTCACTCGTTAGCGGTCGCGATAGACCAGGACCGGGCAGTGGGCGTGGACGGCGCAGTACTCGCTGACGGAACCCAGGAGCATCCCGGTGAACTCACCGTGCCCACGGCTGCCGACGACCAGGAGGGCGGCGTCCTTCGACGCCTCGGCGAGGATCGGGGATGGGTTTCCCTCGACGACCTTGCTCGTGATCGACAAGTGGGGCCACTCGGACTGAACGTCGATAACGGCCTTCTCGAGGACGTGCTTCGCGTCACCCTCCGGATCGAGTCCGGCCAGGACCGGGGTGACCAACCTGGACTTTTGTACCAGTCCCAGACAACGACGACTTCAACGGTGCCCCCGGTCACCCAAGCGTACGCAGCCGCCCACCGCAAGGCGCTGATCGAAGCGGGAGAGCCGTCCAGGCCGACGACGATCTTTTGATTCGTGCCTCCGGTGTCTGTGTTCGTCATGATCCATTCCTTTCGTGGGTACCCACGGTGCTGATTCGTAGGCTAGAGATCCCCAGTCAGGACTGATAGGTGTGAACGTCCTTGCGCGACGGTAAAGGTCCCATAACCGGCGCGGCCTGGCCCGGCCCACAATCCTCTCGACAGGTCGTCGGTGTCTTGCCTTCCAGGGGCGCCTCTGACCCGAGTTCGAGGCCCGGGACGTTTGACCCAGCTAAATCCGGTACTGGTCTACCTATCGCTTAGGACCTTCCTCCCTACACGGGCCGGGCCGCGAAGGAGGACACTGGGAGGAGACCCGACCCCCTGAGGAGGCGGCCGTGAGACCTGATGACCCAACGAGCGAGCCCTAGCGAAGCCCGAATCGTTGTGGGCGTCGATGGCTCGGAATGTGGTAGCCGTGCCCTCGAGTTCGCGGTGAAGGAGGCGGCCCGATGGGACGCCCTGCTCCACGTGGTGAGTGCCTACGAGGAGATGCCCGCGGTAAGGGCCCTCGTCGTGCGAACGGGCCTCTTGCATGAATCTGCCGAGGCCGTCGTTTCGGATGCTCTTCGCCGGGCCGAAGAGCTTGAGCCGACCGTCGTCGTCAAGGGCGAGACGGTGTTGGACTTCCCAGGGCCGGCACTCGTTGGTCTGAGCAAGGGAGCCACCGCTCGTGGTCGGCACACGTGGCCACCACGAGCTGACCAGCCTCCTCTTCGGCTCCGTCTCCGAGCATGTCGTGCACTGTGCGACCGGCACCACGATCGTGGTGCGTTGACGGATCATGTTTTCGCTCAGCGACGCCAAGTCCTCGCGCCAGCTCGCTACGCCGTCACGGCATCTGACCGTGGTCGCCGGCACCGAGGCCGGCGTCGGCGGAAGTCTCAGTGCTATCGACGATCTCTGGCGATCGATGCCCGTCAGCAGGAAGAGCAGGCAGCCCACACGAGGGCCGTCCTCCTCGAGCGTGATCGCTTCACCCACGCGGCAGCCTGCACGGTTGAACGGATAGTGAAGCCGACGTTCGCCGACGTCGCCGAGCGACTCAACGACCATGGAGGTGGTGGTCTCGTCGAGGAGCGGCCAGCGGCAGGTCGTCACGGTCAGCGAGTGACCTTGTGGATGTCACTCGAGGGACCCGTCGTCGCGCCCCCCAGGGCTGACCGTAACCCCTACATCCAGCTCGAAATCGACGTGCGGGGGCGCCACGTCGGCCTGGGAGGGCAACATGTGGCACAAGCTCGGAGCGAGCCGACCCACCGAACCCTTCACCTTGGAGGCCTCACCACCGAGAGCCTCATTCAAAGAGCGGTTGGCGTGCTCCGTCGATCCGTCAACCTCGGCAGCGAAACCGAAGGAGAGACAAAATGAAACTGGACCGACGTGGCTCGGAAGTGCTGAGCGAGGACGCCTGCCTGCACCGTCTGACGAACGCAGCTGCAGCAACCGGCACCGGACGAATCGCGATCAACGGGGCTCAATCACGATACGTCATACCGGTGAACTTCACGATGGTCGAGGGCGGGATCGTGATACGGCTCGGACCGGGATCCCCCGCCTACCACCTCGACGGGGTGGCGGTGACCTTCGAGGCCGACGAGGTCGCAGCGACGCTGCACTCGGGCTGGAGCGTCGTGGTCGAAGGGGTCCCGCGACTTCTCACGTACAACAAGGTCGCGCGTCTCGGTGAGAATCTACCGACCCCGATCGTGACCGAACCGGGAGTGCGTGTGTTCGAGATCTCTCCGATCAAGGTGACCGGTCCGCCATCGAACCCGATCTTCGGGATGAGCAGAGTGATCGAGTTGCTGGGCCACCCGAACAGGCCGAGTCGCCCGAACAGGCCGATGAGCCACCGAATGACCTGCATCTAGGGTCAGACGCCGCCGAAGAGCTGGCATCGGTCTTGCATTGGGTGCTGGAGGAGATCGCCGATGCCGACAACGCGACCCCCGTGGAGAAATCTGGGAGGAGCGTCACCGTCTGCTCGAAGGCATTGCCGCGCAGCTGACGCAGTCTGGCGACACGTGAGAAGGCGAGACGTGTGCCAGACAGTGTTCGACCAGGAGAGGTGATTATGTTGGTAAGGGAGTGCCTACATAAGGCGCCGGTCACCGTGCCGCCGCAGTGCACGCTCAAAGAGGCGGCAGGACTCATGCGCGACCATCGGGTGCGCGCGCTTCGTGGTGGGGGGCGGCGAGCTGGTCGGCATTGTGACCGACGAGACCTCGGTGCACGGCACCGCTCAAGGGCTCGCACCAGATGAGCCCGTCGAGGGTGTCATGACGGCAACACCAATCACCATTCAGGGCTCCGAAGACCTCCTTGCTGCGTTCGCCGTCCTGCGTCGAGCAGGGGTGCGTCGGCTTCCGGTGCTCGAAGACTCCAACGTGGCCGGCATCATCACCGTCGACGACCTGCTGGTCTGGTTGGTCGGGGAGTTCGCAGCGGGGCCACCCCAGCTGCGGGTAACGTCCGCCCAGGAGCGCGATGATGCCTCGCGGTGCGCTTGTAAGAGGGCGATCGATACCCCGACGCGGAGATGACAGCAGAACTGTCTTTCCGTCCGACGACCTCACGTCCTCGACGCGTACTGGCGGGCCGCCAACTACTGCTCGGTCGGTCAGATCTATCTCCTGGACAACCCGTTGCTGCGAGAACCGCTCCGGGCCGAGCACATCAAGCCACGTCTGATGGGCCACTTCGGCACGACGCCGGGGCTCAACCTGGTCTATGCCCACCTCAACCGCGTGATCGTGGCCCGGGACCTCGACATGATCTACGTCATCGGGCCCGGACATGGTGGACCGGGTATCGTCGCCAACACATACCTCGAGGGCACTTACAGCGAGGTCTACCCCCACATCACCGAGGACGAAGACGGCCTCCGACGGCTCTTCCGGCAGTTCTCATTTCCGGGCGGGATCCCCAGCCATGTCTCGCCGGGGACCCCGGGCTCGATCCACGAGGGTGGAGAACTCGGCTACTCGCTCGTCCACGCCTATGGAGCGGCTCTCGACAATCCGGACCTCATCGTGGCCTGCGTCATCGGGGACGGAGAGGCCGAGACGGGGCCGCTGGCAGCGTCCTGGCACTCCAACAAGTTCCTCGATCCCGTCGGCGACGGTGCGGTCCTCCCCATCCTCCATCTCAACGGGTACAAGATCGCCAACCCGACGGTCCTGGCTCGGATCGGCGACGACGAGTTGCGGTGGCTACTGAGGGATACGGCCATCGCCCGATCTTCGTGGTCGGAGACGAACCCTTCGACGTGCACGAGCAACTGGCCGCCGCGCTCGATCGAGCCCTCGACGAGATCGCGGAGATCCAGAGCGCCGCCCGGCGCCGCACCACGAGTGACCGTCCCGCCTGGCCCATGATCGTGCTCCGTACGCCGAAGGGCTGGACCTGTCCGAAGACGGTGGACGGCCTGCCGGTAGAGGGAACGTTCCGTGCCCACCAGGTACCCGTCGGCGACGTCCGCACGAATCCCGAACACCTCGCGATGCTCGAAACCTGGATGCGCAGCTACCGGCCCGAGGAGCTGTTCGACGAGGCCGGGCGCCTCCGCCCCGAGCTCGCAGCGCTCGCCCCGACGGGCTCGCGCCGCATGGGCGCCAACCCCCACGCCAACGGCGGGCTGCTCCTCCAGGACCTCACCGTGCCGGACTTCACCGACTATGCGGTAGCCGTCGACCACCGGGACGGCGTGGGTGGAACCGACCAGGGTGCTCGGGGAGCTGCTCCGTGACGTGATCGAGGCGAACCCCACCACGTTTCGCCTGGTCGGGCCGGACGAAACGGTCTCGAACCGGCTCGGGCGGTGTTCGAGGCCACCGAACGGGTCTGGGAGGCCGAGATTCACCCGGGCGACGAGCACCTCGCCGTCAAGGCCGGGTCATGGAGGTCCTGAGCGAGCACCTCTGCCAGGGCTGGTTGGAGGGCTACCTCCTCACCGGCCGCCACGGTCTCTTCAACTGCTACGAGGCGTTCGTCCCGATCGTCGACTCCATGCTGAACCAGCACGCCAAGTGGCTGAAGACCTGCCAGGGCATCCCCTGGCGGCGCCCCATCGCGTCGCTGAACTACCTCCTCACCAGCCACGTCTGGCGTCAAGACCACAACGGGTTTTCGCACCAGGACACCGGGTTCATCGACCATCTGGTCAACAAGAATTCCGATGGGTGCGCATCTACCTGCCTCCGGACGCCAACACCCTGCTTTCGGTCGCCAACCATTGCCTGAGAAGCCGGGACTACGTCAATCTCATCGTCGTCGGCAAGCAACCGGCCCTGACGTACCTCTCGATGGAGGACGCGGTGGCCCACTGCACGAGAGGTCTCGGTATCTTCGAGTGGGCGGGCAACGACGCCGAGGTGGTTCCCGACGTCGTCCTCGCGTGCGCGGGAGACGTTCCCACGCTCGAGACCGTGGCGGCTGCCCAGCTGCTCCGGCGGCACCTCCCGTCACTGCGGGTGAGGGTCGTCAACGTGGTCGACCTCATGCGTCTGTGCGACCAGAGCCGCACCCGCACGGCCTTTCCGACGGTGAGTTCGACGAGCTCTTTACGAGCGATCGGCCCGTGATCTTCGCCTACCACGGGTATCCCTGGCTGATCCACCGGCTGACGTACCGCCGCACCAACCACGCCAATCTGCACGTGCGGGGTTACCGGGAAGAGGGGACCACCACCACCCCGTTCGACATGACCATGCTCAACGACCTCGATCGCTTTCACCTGGTGATGGACGTCATTGACCGTGTTCCCGGCCTCGGAGAACGGGCGGCAGGCCTGCGCCAGGAAATGCAAGACGCGCGACTCAGAGCCCGCGCCTATACCCGCAGCACGGGGAAGACCCCCCCGAGATCACCGACTGGGTGTGGAGCGATCACGCACCATGAACCTACTCGTCGTCAACGCAGGCTCCTCCAGTCTCAAGCTGGGGGTCCTCAGTCCCGACGACGCCATGGTGCAAGCCGAGGACCTCCCGTCCGACCGGGTGACCTTCGATCCGTCCGCTCTCGGCGATTCCTCGGTCAGTGTCCCGGCCCGATAGATGCGGTCGGCCACCGCGTCGTGCATGGAGGGACGTACTTCGTCGGCCCAACGCTGCTCGACCCGGCCACCATGGAGGCCCTCCGCAGCTTATCCCCCTGGCACCCCTCCACCAGCTGTCCTGCCTCCGGGCCGCCGAAATCGTCCGCGACGCCGTGGGCGAAGCGCCGGCGGTGGGGTGTTTCGATACGGCCTTTCACGCCAACCTCCCCGAAGCAGCGGCAACGTACGCCGTCCCACTCGAATGGCGGGAACGCTGCGGCGTGCGTCGCTATGGCTTCCACGGCCTGAGCCACGCCTACGCGTGGCGACGCACGATCGAGCTCATGGGGCATTCCGGCACGGGTGTCCGGGTGGTCACCTGCCACCTGGGTGCAGGAGCCCCTGGCCGCCGTCCTCGAGGGCCGTTCGGTCGACACGACGATGGGCTTCACCCCTCTAGAAGGGCTGGTCATGGCCACCCGATCGGGCACCATAGACCCCGGCTTGGTCATCTGGCTAGCCCAAGAGCAAGGGATCCCCGTCGCCGACATTGCGCGGACCCTCGAAGACGAATCAGGGCTGTACGCGCTCGCCGGCTCGTCAGACATGGCAGAGGTAGAGGCGCTCGTCGTCAAGGGTCACGGCGCGGCCCCTGCCCTCGACGTGTACGTGCACCGACTGCGAGGGGCGATCGCGGCCATGGCCAGCGCTATGGGCGGTATGGACGCCGTGACGTTCACGGGCGGGGTCGGGGAGAACGCCGGGGTTGCGAGCCGAGACGCTGTCGAGGCTGGGTTTTCTCGGCCTCTCGCTCGACGATGACGCAAATGGTTCGGCGCCACCAGATGCGGAGATCACGGGAGCGCGTTCGCGGGTCAGGAGTTTCGTGGTCCGGTCCCGGGAGGATCTCCAGATCGCATCGGAGGTTCGCTCGCTCCTCGAGTGAGGAGCTGCACGCTTTGTCGGCTCACTTTGCCGTTCTCCACAGCCCTAGCTACTGATCACGACCTTCAGCGCTCCCGTCTCCGAGGCCCGCCCGAAGGTGTCATATGCAGCCAACATCTGGCCCAGCTCGAAGTGGTGGGTGACGAACTGGCTACCGTCGAGCTGTCCTGAAGTCATGAGCCGGAGCAAGGTCGGTGTCGAAGTGGTGTCGACGAATCCCGTGGTCATGGTGACATCGCGGATCCACAGCGATTCGAGGTGCAACGTGGCCGGCTTTCCGTGCACGCCGATGTTGGCGACCCGGCCTCCGGGCCGGACAAGAGTTGTGCACAACTCGAAGCTCTCCGGTACACCCACTGCCTCGATAGCCACGTCGGCGCCGAGGCCATCGGTCAGCTCCTTCACCACCGCGACGGGGTTATCGCACCCGTTGTTGACGGTCACGTCGGCCCCGAAGCGCTTGGCGGCGTCCAACCGGGCATCGGCCAGGTCGATGGCCACGACGTGGCTCGGCGAGAAGAGGTGCGCACCCATGATGGCGGAGAGTCCGATCGGCCCCGCGCCGACGACGGCAACAGTGTCACCTGGCTGGACCCGACCGTTGAGCACCCCCACCTCGTAGGACGTGGGGAGGATGTCAGCCAGCATCAAGACGTCCTCGTCGGCGACCCCGGCCGGCACGAGATAGGTCGACGTGTCGGCGAAGGGCACCCGCACGAGTTCGGCCTGGGTCCCGTCGATCAGGTGGCCGAGGATCCATCCTCCGCCGCCCAGGCACTGCCCGTAGCGGCCCTTCCCGGCAGAAACGGCAGAACCCGCAGGCCGAGATGCACGAGACCAGCACACGCTGACCGACTTGGCGCGTCTTCACCCAGGAGCCCACCTCGACGATGGTGCCCACGGCTTCGTGTCCGAGGACTCGGCCCGGCGTCGTCTCCGGAACGTCACCTTTCAGGATGTGCAGGTCCGTGCCACAGATCGTCGTGGCGTCCACCTGCACGATGACATCGCTGTCGTGCTCGATCTTCGGGTCCGCGATCTCGCTCCAGCTCTTGCGGCCAGGTCCTTCGTACACCAGTGCCTTCATGTTCCTGCCTCCTACTCGTCTATTGACTCAGCCATCTTCCGCTTCTTTACGGAGTCCAGATAGGCCAAAAGGTCCCGAGGGCCCGGGAGGAGAGTCCCGACTTGGGGCACCGCCTGACGCCCTGCCGCACCTACTGGCCCCGACGCGAGGTCATGACGCCGCCCTCCGGCGACAACCCAGCACTGGTTGGAGCGATCTGCCAGCCACTTCGACGTTGCGCGGTACATGCCTCGTAGCGCTCAGTGAACGCGATGGGAAAGCGCAACGAGACCGTGCCGTACTCGTAGTGCCGCGTGATCGGAAACCCCGAGTGGGTGAAGACCTCGAGCATCGTGAGGTTCTCCTGAAGCGTGTCCGCCACAAAGGTGGTGACGCCGTGGTCACGAGCCGCACGAGCCAGTTCGTCCAGCAGAAGAGACCCGATGCCATGATGTTGACATTCGTCGGCCACGACGAAGGCAACCTCGGCCTCGGTCCTTCTGGGCACCGATCGTAGCGGCCGACGGCAATAAGTCGGCCCTCGTGCTCGGCCACCAGCGCGAGGCGGTCCTGGTAGTCGACGTGCGTGAACCGCTCGAGCTCTTTCGATGAGAGATGCCGATGGAGCGAGAAGAACCTGAGATAGCACGAGCGGTCGGACAGATGCTCGTGGAATTGGACCAGTGCGTCGACGTCGTCCGGACGTATGGGACGGACCCGGAAGTGGAACTGCTCGATGGAGACCGCGTCGAACTCCAGCTCGGAGGGGTATCCGACGGGAAGTACTTGGCTTTTGGTCCGGCTCGACGGGCCCTGGCTCATGATTTCTACACCTTTGCTCCTAGACCCTTGGCGTGATCGAGGAAGGGACGGGACGTGGCCTACCGGATCCGTTGGGGTGACGGGTCACCTGTCCCGTCATGGACGATGACTCGTCCCGTGACTTCGTCGGCCGTGATCGCCACGACAGCTCCCCTGGCTCCGCCCGCCCACGGGGCGATCCCGTGCGAGGCGTGCTCGACGAGTTGTTCCGGGTGGTCCACCATGCGGGCAGATCCGGTCACGATCACGCTCCAGCCCTCGCTGAACACGTCGTCGATGCGATCGACCTCGAAACCCACGGTGCCCTGGGACTCGAGTTCCGTTGCGTTCTTCACCGTCGTGTTGAAGAACACTTCGCCATTCGAGAACCGGAAATTCACGGGAAGTGCTACGGGGCCGCGGGATACGCAAAAGATGACCCTTCCCACGCCCCCGGCCTCGAGGTGGCCCCGACACTGTGCTGGCGTCAGTGGTTCGAGAATGGCCCCGGGCAGCGCGCCTGCTTTGCCCAGTGGGCGGCTCCTATCACCGCCAAGAAGGCTGGCAGGAGACGTCTGAAGGGCGCGGGCGAGCCTGGTGAGCGTCCCGCTGCCCAGCTGGCCGTCGGTGTGCTGCTCGAAGTACTCGAGAAAGGCTGGGTCCAGTTCTGCCTGTCGCGCCAGGTCCTCCACTGTCAGTCCGAGTTCCTGGCGACGCTGGGTGATCCGTCGAGCGAGGTCTCCAGATTCAATTCTGGTGCTATCCATCTTGCGACTGTGCACCTCGGGACGCGGCCGCCGCTAGGGAGGAACGTCCCGCCGGACAGGGAGCAAAGTCGGTAGCGGCCTGCAGGCGGATGCCGCCACACTCTGCTCATGGTCCGTGACCTGGGAAGACAAACCCTGCCTGACGCCCGACTTTCTCGTCGCACGGAGATCTCGCCGTGAGGCCCGCCTTTGGGCTGTCGCCGCTCGATGCCATGTTCCTTCAGGTCGAGTCCGATCGCACCCCCATGCACATGGTCTCGATCGTGTTCTTCGAAGCAGAACCCCTGCTCGACGAGCGTGGTGACCTTCGCATCGAGGATCTGCGTCGACTGATCTCCTCCCGACTTGAGCTGGTTCCCAAGTTGCGGCAGATCGCCCGACCGGCTGCTCTGATCGAGGCGCCCCCCGTGTGGCGCGATGATCCCGCCTTCGACATCTCCCACCACGTCACTGAGCGGCCGTTGTCAGCACCGGGCACTGAGGCAGAGCTTCTCAAGCTGTGCGCCGAAGTGGTCTCCACGCCCCTCACCCAGGGCCTGCCCTTGTGGGAGCTGACCTTCGTTGAAGGCCTCGAAAGTGGTCAAATCGCCTTGATCGAGAAGCTGCACCATTCGATGGCGGACGGCCTTGCTGCCGCTGAGCTCGCCATGGTGCTGCTCGATCTCTCCCCGGAGTGCCCCACCCGCCCGGCGGCTGCCCCCTGGCAACCCCAGGCTCCGGTGCCCTTCGTGGTCGACGCCGCTCGAGACCTTTGGCGCCTGGGCGAGATCGGCGTCCGGTTGGGAGCCTGGGCGGGCTGGACAGCACTGCATCCGCTACGTCGCGCCCGGACGTGGACGACCAAACTGAACGCGGCGGCAGGCATGCTTCGCGCCGAACCTCTGGCTCCACCGTCGCCTCTGAACCATCAGATTGGTTCGGACCGCCAGATTCGCTTCGTTCGATTGCCGCTCGACGATGTGCGCGCCGTCGCCCACGCCCGAGGCGGCACCGTCAATGACGTCGTTCTGACGCTTGTGACCCAGGGCCTGCGCGAAATGCTGGGCCAAGTCACCGGGGCCGACGAAGAGGTGTTCAACGCCCTGGTCCCCGTTGGCCTGGCGCCCGGGCCCGCCCGGGGTATGGCCAACCGGATCTCGGGCTTGCTCGTCAAACTCCCAGTCGGAACCAGCGACGCCGAGCAGACCCTGGCGGCCATCTCGTCACAGACTAAATGGCAAAAGGAGCAACACCAGGAGCTGGTGGCAGATGCCGCCCTCCGTGCGCTCCAACCCATGCCGAGGTCCGCCCTGGCCGCTTTGGGGTGGCTGGTCCAGCACCAGCCATTCTTCAACCTGATCGTGACGAACGTGCCCGGTCCGAGCGCCCCTCTACGCGCTCGGGGCAAAGATGTTGGAGGCCTTTCCCCTCGTGCCGCTCGTGGGAAACCAGGGCCTCGGTGTCGCGGTCCTCTCGTACTTGGACCAGCTCAACCTGGGCGTACTCGTCGATCCCACCATCTGCCCCGAGGTCGACGCCTTCTGCGAGGGCATTGATGAGGCATTCCGTGAGCTGGCCTCGCGGCCGGTGCCGAGCGGAAACGGTACGAGCGCCGACGACTAAGTGTGAACCGTTGGGCTGACGCTCCAGAAGTCGGCGCCGTGTCGTCACCCGAGCGGAACGGCCCACACCATGCGGGTGCCCCCTCCGTCCCTCGGGTGGATCTCGAATGACCCGCCGAGCTTCTCGGCCCGATCACGAATGTTGACCAACCCGAGTCCGGGTTGTGCAGCGGGCAACTCGATGCCCGTTCCCGTCGTCCTCGATTTCGAGGACAGGCGGTCGGTCACGACGAGCGTCACCACATAGCGGGTGGCCCCCGAGTGCTTGCCGGCGTTGGTGAGGCCCTCGCGCACGACAGCCAGGACATGGTCGCCCACGTGTTGGGGTACCTCGTTGTCGACGGCTCCTTCGAACCGGACCTCGGGGCGGCTCCCCAGGGTTCCCGCCAACTCCTCCGAGAGGTGCAGGACGGCTTGGCGCAGGCCGCCCGGAAGCGCGGCGTCCCCCAGCTCGAAGATGGCCGAGCGGATCTGGGTGATGGTGTCGTCGAGCTCGTCGATGGCCCTCGAGACCCGCTCGACGACCTGGTCGCGCTCGGGCAATCCTCGTGGCGCCCTGCAGGCTCATGCCGACGGCGTAGATGCGCTGGATGACCCGGTCGTGAAGGTCACGGGCGATACGGTCCCGGTCGTCGAGCACGCTCATGACACGGACCCGGTCGTGGAGCCGGGTGTTCTCGATGGCGATGCCGGCGGCCAGTGCGAGGGCCTCGGCCAGTGCCTCGTCCTCGTCGGTGAACTCGGTCGCCTCCTCCTTGTCGGTCAGGTAGAGGTTGCCGTAGACGTCATCGCGGACCCGCAGCGGCACCCCCAGGAACGACGTCATCGGCGGATGATTCGCTGGGAAGCCGTAGCGGCCCGGGTGTTCTTCGAGGTGGGAGAGCCGCAGAGGAGCCGGTTCGGTGATGAGCAGGCCCAGGACGCCCCGGCCCGTAGGCCGATCGCCGATCAGGGCCTCCTCGGCCTCGCTGAGTCCGACGGTGATGAACTGCTCGAGCCCGGTGCGGGTCTGGTTGAGCACCCCGAGGGCGGCGTAACGGGCGCCGACCAGGGACCTGGCCTCTTCCACCAGGTGACGGAGCAGGTCGGCCAACTCGACGTCGGCGGTGATCATGAGCACCGCGCCCATGAGGCGCCGGAGCTTCTCGGGGTCGTTTACCCGCGTGTACGGCACGAGGCGGAGCGTACTGCCGATACACGGGCGTTTCGCAGGAGTGCAGGCAGTGCTGGCACAATGGCCGCGTGGCCATCCGTGTGTTCCTCCTCGATGACCACGAACTGGTCCGTGAGGGCATTCGGAGCCTCCTTGAGAGCGACGGCGAGATCGAAGTCGTGGGCGAGGCCTCCACCGGCGCCGAAGCGCTCGCCCGGGTGCCCTTGGCCAAGCCCGACGTCGCCATTCTCGACGTGCGCCTCGAAGACGGGGACGGAATCGAGGTGTGTCGTGACCTGCGTTCGGTCATGCCGGACCTCGTCTGCCTGATGCTCACCAGCTTCGCCGACGACGAAGCCATGTACGCCAGCGTGATGGCCGGGGCGGCGGGCTATGTCCTCAAGCAGATCAAGGCACGAGACCTGATCGAGGACGTGAAGAAGGTGGCGACAGGGGCATCGCTCATGGATCCGAGGGCCGTGGCCCGGGTGGTCGAACGCATCGCCAACCCACCCAAGGTTGATCCGTCGATCTCGTCGCTCTCGCCCCAAGAGGCTCGCATCTTGGATCTCATCGCCGAAGGCAAGACCAACAAGCAGATCGCCGAAGCGATGTTCCTCTCGGAGAACACGGTGAAGAACTACATCACCGGACTGCTCCGCAAGCTCAAGGTCACCAGCCGCACCGAAGCGGCCATCTACGCCACCAAGCTCAAGAGCCAGGGCTAACGATCGCCTGAGTCGTTCGGGTCGGCGAACCGGAACTTCTAGATCAACGCCCCGGCCGAGCCAACTCGAACTCGAGGCGGTCCCGCTCGATCCTCGGGTGCACGAAGTTCCTCGGAGCCACGTCAATGCCGTGTTCGGCCGCCAGGCTTATGAGGGCTCGGTCGTAGACGACCTCGGCAACCAAGGTCGCTTCCGACAAGACTCCGGCCCCCAGATCCTGAGCGGGTAGTGCGGCTCGGCAGCTGAGCACGTAGTCGACGAGAGCTTCGCCGGACAGCTCCGTGTCCCATCGGTCCATGGCCCCTGAGAGGACCTCCACGTACATGCTCACGCCTCCAGTGTGTGCGATTGCGCAGAGCCGCGACTAGGGAGGATCCTCCCTTTCGGGACCCCTCTGGCCAATGCGCCCGACCACGGGACCTTCCTCCCTAGCCCACAGGACGTTTGCGCCCATCCCAGCGAACCCTCAGTCATAGACGATGGATGCAGATCTCCTCACTGGGAGGGATCACGAACAAGGAGATACACAAATGCGACGCAAGGTTTTCGACATGCTGGCCAGTGTCGGTGGAGTGGTCGTGGTCATCGTGCTGGCCGTGGCCGGTTCACTGCTACTGGTGGGCTACAGCTTCGCCAACAACTACGTGCACACCCAACTGGCCCAACAGCAGATCACGTTCCCCTCGGCGGCGGCGTTCGCCCACCCCAAGGCCGGCAGCGAGATCACCCCGTCGATGATCCCTTCTGTGTCTCAGTACGCCGGACAGCAGCTCCTCACGGGGCAGCAGGCTGAGGTCTACGCCAACGACTTCATTGACGTGCATCTGGGTGAGATCGGCGGCGGCAAGACCTACTCTCAGTTGAGCGCGGCCGCCATGGCGCTGCCCAAGGGATCGCCGGCCTACACGGCTGCCGAGGCCAAGGTCCAGACGGTCTTCCAGGGCACCACGCTCCGTGGTCTGCTTCTCGAGGCCTACGGCTTCAGCCTCATCGCAATGATCGCCTTCTGGTGCGCCATCGCAGCGTTCTGCCTCGCAGGCGTCATGGCGGTGCTGGTCGGACTCGGCTTCGCCCACGCCCGGCGGACGGACGAGAACGAGGAGCTTCTGCCCAGTCACACTCCGGAAAAGGAGCTCGTCTCGGTGTAACGCCAGGAAACCCTCCCCAGTGAGGAGCAACACCGGCCCGCCGAGCGGGCCGGTGTTGCGCGTCTGGCCTTTGTCGCCTGTGGCCCACGTCACAGGCCAGACGTACCCTCGCGGAATGCCTTTGAGCGTGCCCAATCCCGGAGCGGAATGCCGGATGGATCCGGACGGGGTGTGCACCCGGCTGTGCACGAGGGTGTGCATGCGCCCGCTACCAGGAAATTTTGTGCGAATCCGAACGGCTGAGCGATCGCTTCGCGGATGGCCACCTCCAAGAGCGGTTCGGCTGCATACGTGCAGGTCGGAACGCCCTTGGAGGTGCGCCGACACCTCGCAGGACACAGCCAGGACACGAAAGGACACGGATCCGTGTCCTGGCTCGCTGTGTCCTCGTTCGCCGGCGGACCGTTCGCTACGTCGGCCGTTCCTTCAGGAACGCCCTCAGAACAAGGGCGGCCCGGACGTCCTTGTCCCGCCCGACCTCTTCCTTCGAGCGGAGCACGTCCTCGATGCTGACCGCCGCCACGTCGAGCTCACCCACCCGGATGACCACCGAGTTCCCCACCAGCTCGTCGTAGCCCGATGGCGCCCCGGCCGGCGCGAAGACGATGTCGAAGTCACCCGAGGCACAGGTCAGGTTCAGCATGGCCATGCCCGCCAGCGTGCTCTCGTCATGGGCGAAGGCGAGGCCCTCGTCGAGGTCGTCCACACGGATCCGAGCGTCAAGGTCCGTCAGCGCCGCCGAGAGCCGGCCGAGGTTGTCGGCGTCCCGCCGGGGCGTCACGTCCACATCGTGAGTCGCTTCGAGTGGAGCACCTTGGGCGATGGCGGCGAACGCCCCGATCACGAGGTAGTCCACGTGATGGCTATTGAACACGGCGAGGATGTCCCCGGCGGAAAGCTCCGGCCGGTTCACCTCTTCCGGGAGTTGGCCGCGAATTTGGCCACGTTGCGGCGATGACGCTCCTCGACCACGGCCTTTTCGGCCTTGCTGCGCCGGGCGTGTCTGGCCGTCAAGACCTGGTCGTGATCGTCGAGCGGCGCCAACCGGAAACGAAGTTCGAGACCAGCGCCAGCGAGGATCTTCTGCAGTGTGGGGATGCTCGGCTCCCGCTTCCCGCTCTCGATCCGGGCGATCTCGGACTGCGCCACACCGGCCCGTTCGGCCAACTCGCGCTGGGACAAGCCGGCTTCCAACCGTGCGATCTGCAGGAAGGCGCTCGCCGTGGTCGGAGGAGGCGTGTTCGTCATGCCCCTATGATAGCCGATCGGTTATCGCCACGGAACCGGCGCATGGCTGACCTTGATCAGGTAGAGGAACTGCTCACAGCTCCCCCATCGACCCTCGGGCGACTTCGAGAGCTCGGAGCCAGAGTTCGAAGGAGCTTCGGTCTGTGGGGCCCGGCGCCGACGGCCGCTGGAGGCCGGAGGCGCCGAACGCCCCCTCCACCGAAAATTTCTTTCAAGAATTTTTGATTGCGGTAGGGACCGCCCTCTCGGGCGGCCCCCCGCACAGATCCCAGCGTGCGGCACTACCGCACTGGGCTCCTGCCTCGGGTCCGAGCGTCGAAGCGCACGTTTGGGAAGGGATGCTGCACACGGGCAGGCGGGAGCCACCGAGTTGCGATGCGATTCATCCGTTCCCAGTTGAGACGGTTTCGCTGGCTGCGGCGTCGTAACGCCTTGAACCAGAGCCGTGTCACCTGGGTGCGAAACGCCGCCACCGAGTCGGTGTTGCCGGGCACGGCGTAGTAGGCGAGATGCCCTCGCACCACGCTTGCCAGCCAGCGCCCTTGTTCCGGGATGGGCTGATGCATGCGTCGCCGGAGTTGGTCCTTGACCTCAGCCAGCTTGGCCCGCATCCGCTTCGAGATGGTCTTGCGCCTCAACCAGAAGCGTCCGTTCTTGGTCTTCCCGCAAAAGTGCGTGAGACCGAGGAAGTCGAACGTCTCTGGTTTGCCGACGCCACGAGCCGCTCGTGCTCGGGCCGCATTGCGCCCGAACTCGATGAGTCTCGTCTTGTCGGGGTGCAGCTCCAGGCTGAACTTCACCAACCGCTCACGAAGGTCGCTGAGGAACTGCTGCGCATCGGCCTGATGCTCGAATCCGGCCACAAAGTCATCAGCAAAGCGCACGATGATCATGTCACCGTGTGCGTGCATCCGTCTCCATTGCCGGACCCACCGGTCGAGGACGTAGTGGAGGTAGACGTTAGCGAGTAGCGGGGACGCTGATGCCCCTTGGGGTGCTCCCCCGTCGCTCGCCGTCCACGCCCCGTCCTCGATGACACCTGCGTTCACCCATTTGCGGATGAGCCGCAGAACCCGCTTGTCCGCTATGCGGTGTTCGAGGAACTTTTCCAGCCAGCTGTGATCCAAGCTGGTGAAAAAGTCGCTGATGTCAGCATCGAGCACCCAGTTCACCTTCTTCCGCTCGATTCCGACGCTGAGCGCATCCAACGCATGATGCGGGCTGCGACCGGGCCGGAACCCATAGGAGAAGCCGAGGAAGTCCTCCTCGTAGATGGCGTTGAGCACCTCGACGACTGCCCGCTGAAGAACCTTGTCCTCCAGCGTGGCGATGCCGAGCGGCCGTTGCCGCCCGTCCGCCTTCGGGATGTACACCCTGCGAGATGGACTGGCCCGGTAGGCGCCGCTGTGGACCCGTGCGAGCAGTCCCCGGAGATTGTTCTCCAGGTCCTGGCCGTAGTCCTCCCAGGTGACCCCGTCCACTCCTGGGGCAGCCTCGGGGCGGATCGCCCAGTAGGCCGCCCGCAGGCGGTTGAGGTCGACGTGGTGCAGCAGTGCGCTGAACCGTGCATCCTTGTCCTGCCGTGCTACTTCACGCACACGGTCCAGCCCGTTTGACACGTCTTCTCCGGCCCTGTGTCCGGGACGTGTTATGCCGTCCGTGTTCCCCTTGGCCAACTCCCTTTCCTCCACCACCTCCGCACCGATAGCCGCAGCTATCGCCTTGTTCGGCGGCTTCACAGGTACTACGGAGTTGTCAGACTTCCCATGCTCGTGCATCTCAGGATTGCGGCCTTGGCCTTACCTGAGCGGCCCGCCCGGTGATCAACCGGACGGGCAAGCATGGGATCTCCCGGTTCTCGTGCATGGAGGTTCCGTACATGCCATGGTTCTTCGACCGCGCGGGGTCCTCCTGCGGCTCGCGTGTAGCGCCGCAGTAGGTGTTGCCTTCGACGTAGATAACCGCCTGGGCACCCCGATTTCCTTGATTTCGCGGCTCAATAGCCCGGCCTGCACGTGCCCTTGTCAACGCTTCGCCGGCACCTTTACAGGTGACGACGCATGACTCAGGGTCACCGTGGGTCGCTATTCCTTCGGTGTAGGGCTCTTTCATCCCCTCCTCCATGCCGGTTTATCCCGGCGCTCTAACTATTCAGGTCCCCTGACAGCACCGTCCACCACCAGGAGGAACGCCGCGCGTAACGTTGGGAATTCCACCCGACGACCGCTCTCCGTTCGATGACACGCCCTCCTATGAGGAGTTGTGCGAGCAACTCGCAGCGTCGGAGTTCGTCATCGAGCAGCAGGCGACCGAGATTGCTGAGCTGCGGTCTCGCCTCGCTGACCTCGAGCAGCGATTGGGCAAGAACCCGCGCAACTCGTCGATGCCTCCCTCAGCTGAGGGACTCTCCAAGCCACCGGCCCCCAATCGCGCCGAGCGGCGGGCCGCCAAGCGTCGTCCTGGCAAGCAGCCGGGCACAGAGGGGAAGCACCTGGCCCAGGTCGCCGATCCCGACGCGGTACTGACCCACACGCCTGTGGTGTGCACGGACTGTGGCGCCGATCTCAGCGACGCCGAGGTCATCGGTGTCGAGCGTCGCCAGGTCTTCGAGCTGCCCGAGGTCAAGGCGTTCGTCACCGAGCACCGCATGGAGCGTCGCCGTTGTGTCTGTGGGTGCGAGACCAAGGCACCCCCACCTCGAGAAGCCACCGCGCCCGCCTGTTATGGCCCCGGAGTGCGCGCCCTGGCCGTCTACCTGGCGGTGCACCAGCACCTGCCTTATGACCGCATGGCCCAGCTCTTCGCTGACGTGATGGGTATCGAGGTCTCCGTCGGCGCCCTGGCCCAGATGGTGGCCGAGGCCGGCGGTGCCCTCGGCTACTTCTCCGCGCTCGTCGCGCGATCTGCTCCAAGAGGCTCCCGCGGTCCACTTCGATGAGACCGGCGCCCGGGTGAGCGGTCGTCTGCACTGGGTCCACGTCGCCTCCAGCGCGCTCTACACCCTGATCGACTGTCACCGCCGGCGCGGCACGCTCGCCATGGACGACATCGGCGTCATCGCGAAGATGCACGGCATCGCCGTGCACGACGGCTGGCGTTCCTATCGCACCTATGACGTGGTCCACGCCTTGTGCAACGCCCATCACATTCGAGAGCTGAGCGGGGTGGGCGTGGGCTGGACCCAGGGCTGGGCCAACGAGATGATCGACCTCTTGGTCGAGGCCAAAGATCCGTCGAAGCCGCTCGGGCCGCCGGGTCGGACCGACTGGACGCGGCCACACTGCACTCGATCCGCGTCCGTTACGGTCTCCTCATCGCCAAGGGGTGGGTCGTGAACCCCGCGCCCGAGGTCGGCAAACGCAGCGGGGTGAACAAGACCGCGCCGTCAACCTCCTTCGGCGCCTCGACATCCAGCGGGCCGACGTCTTGCGTTTCGCCAACGACTTCGACGCACCCTTCGACAACAACCAGGCCGAACGAGACATCCGCATGGTCAAGCTCCAGCAGAAGATCTCGGGAACCTGGCGCACACTCGACGGGCGCCCGCAACTACTGCGCCATCCGCGGCTACATCTCGACCATGAAGAAGCACGACCACGGTGTCCTCGAGGGCCTGCGCCACCTCTTCGAGGGCGAGGCCTGGCTCCCCGGCGGGAACCCCACGACTTGAGCGAACGGGGCACAATGGACCTTGTGCCACGACGACCGGCAAAACGTTCGCCCCGTCCAAGGACCGATCCGGCCAAGAACATGATCGACGCGCTGGCCGGTGTCGGCTTCGACGACATCCCCGAATCCCTCATGCCGAGCGAGGAGGACGTCGAGGCACTCCTCGAGGCCCTCATGTTCGGCGTCCTCGACGACTATCTCGACCACATCGCGGCCATCGTCAAGATCCGCCGAGACATGATCGCCGGCGTGACCAACCTCGTCGCCCAGAGCCTGTTGAACCCCGGTGACCGTGTCCAGTTCAACGAAACCGCCAAGCCCCGCTACCTTGTCGGCCTGGTCGGGGTCGTCACCGGCAAGGAGCTGGAGCGCTGTGTGGTTCAACTCGACGAGCCGGTGGGTCGCTTCACCAATGGAGAAGTCAAGGCCCGAGCCATTCAGCTCAGGCCGCTGGCACCTGAATAGTTACCAAAATTTTACGGCCCTGATCGGCGCTCCGAATCGGGCGCCGGCGGTCAACTGTTGCGATCAGGACTGGTCTTCGCGGACCTCGCGTGCAATCCGGGCCGCAAGCTGGCGAGAGAAGCCGTAGAGGCGGCCAAGGTCGCCGATCGTCATACCTTCGGAAAGCCCAAGGGCGAAGACCGCTTGGCGGACCCGGTGGCGCGCCCGTTCGAGCTCATCGAGTTGGCCAGCGACGTTGGACCAGGGCATCGCCATGTCGGAGAATGCATCGGCGACGGGAATCTTCTTGGCAACTCGGGTTCGCAGCGTCCCGTAGGTCGAGCCGGCTTCGGCCAACACTCGTTGCGTGCGCTCCATCGTCTTCTCGAGGTCAGCCAATGCGGACTGCAACGCCCGGCGCTCGGTGCTCATCGCGACGGCAGCCTACGGCGTCCCCTGAGAGGAATCTGAGCTCAACCTCGCCGTGGACCGGGCCGACAACCATGACAACACGTGTTGTCACTTAGAAGGGGCCCCGGCCGCTGTGTTCGGGCGAATGAAGGGATTGGGGACGCGATGGCGTGGTGGCGGGATCGAATCGCAACCAGCACCGAGTTGCGCCTAGGGCTGCGTATGGCTCGCGCCGAGGGCGGGTTCACCCTTCTCGAACTGCTCATCGTGATGGCGGTCCTAGGCATTCTGGCGGGGATCGTCGTCTTCAGCCTTCAAGGGGTTGGGAGCTCGGCGACGGTGGCAGCCTGTCAGTCAGACTTCGCAACGACGACCGAGGCGGTCACCGCCTACCAGGCCCAGATGGGCGGCTACCCCGGGGGCACCGGATCGGCCACGGTCACGGACTCGGATCTGGGCACCGCGCCCGGATTCACACCCGGAGCAGCACCGAGCGGAGTCAACGCCGCCCGGGCCGGCGGCGAGCTCTTGGTCTCCGGTGCGACGTCGCCGAACCTGGGCGGAACCAGCAACGACGGCCCTTGGCTCGAAGAGGCGCCGGAGAACCCCGGCAGCTACACGATCTGGGTCGCCAACGATGGAAGCGGCATGGTCCAGGTGCTCGACGCGGCCGACCAGGTCCCTGCTGGCGCCACACACACCGCGAAGGACTGCACGGCCGTTTCGGCTGGAGGCGCGGCCACGACGACAACGACCGCGGCGCCGGCGACAACGACGAGTACCACTCCTCCGACTACAACGACTACCACCGAGCCTCCGACGACGACAACCACCAGCGAGCCGACGACGACGACATCGACGACGAGCGCTCCAACAACGACGACCACAACCACGGCGCCTCGCAACCAGGCGCCTGCCTTCACCAGCGACGATGGAACCACCTTCCACCGCGACGCCTTCGGTTCCTTCACGGTGACCGCGTCGGGCTCGCCTCAACCCTCGCTGAAAGTCTCGGGATCACTTCCCTCTGGGGTCAGTTTCAATCGAACCAGCGGGGTGCTGAGCGGTACCCCGACGAAGTCAGGCCTCTACGGACTTACATTCACGGCCAGCAATGGCACACGGCCGAATGCGACGCAATCGTTCACTCTGATCGTCGATTGACGGAGAGCGGCAACTTCCTCCACACTCCAGGGCCACCCGACGTAAGCCCACCCCCTCCTTCAGGTCGCCGGACTGAACGCGACCATTGGTATCTTGGCCATCATCTCGACGCGGCCCTCGTCCGTTCCGTCGTAGGAAACACCCATCACCGAGTAGAGCTTGGACGCCGTCTTGGGATGGGATCGTTCGTAGGCACCCATCACCTTCGCAGCCTCGGCGGCTCCGAGGAAACGGACGGATGCCCGGTGCCGTCGCGAACCGACCCACAAGGCTTCGAGGCCGCCGGCTTGGAGATTGCGATACCAGTCCGCGTCGGGCCCGGTGCCTGAGGTGCAGACCCATTCTCTAGGCAAATGCCCAGCCACCTCCACAACGGTGAAATGGCGCGCTCCGCTCCTGCGTCCACGGTGTTCGATCATCACAAAGCGATACCCGAAGACGATGCCGAGGTGTGCGCGGTAGAGGTAGGTGGGAGCCCTGAGCATCCGCTTCAGCCACCCGGTCGGTTTGTGGGAGAAGTCGATCAATGGCACAGCGCGATCCCCTATGCGACAGCGGGCGCGATGTCTGTTGGATGTTGCCCGAGCACCCACAGCTGGTCTCCGGGCTCGAGGACGACGTCGCCGGTCGGAGCCAGGACGTGGCCGTCGCGTGCGATCGAGGTCACGAGGGTGCCTTCGGGAAAGCCAGCCGAGCGCAACGGCAGGCCGGCCAAGGTGGAGTCCTTGGTCACGGAGACCTCGTAAGCGCCGGCTGATGCACCCAGCGCACTGACTCGCTCCGCCGAGGCCAAAAGCTCTCGGCGATAGGCCTGGACCAAGTCCGAAACGGATACGGTGGCGACGACGTGACGGTCGTCGTCGAGCACGGGCACCCACGACAGGTGGGCGGACGCGATGGATTCGAGGGCCGTGTCGAGCTGGCTTTTCATGGAGATGGCCGGGGCACCCGCGTCGGCGATGCTGCCGACTGTTGCCTTGGGCTCAGAGGACTCGGTGAGGGCAGCCAGCGAGATGGTCCCCTCGAAGCGGCCGGCGCCGTCGATGACGGGCGCGCCTGGCACCCCGGCGGCATCGCAGAGTTCATGAGCTTCAGCGGCGGTCGTCAATGTTGGCAGCACGAGCCGAGGTGGAGTCATGGCGCGCGTTGTCGGAATCGTGGCCAACAGAGGGAGCCCCGCCATGATGCGCTGGGCCTCGGAGTCCGATCGGCTGCGGATCTGGCTCCGGTAGATCGTGTCGTCGAAGTGGTGCACGATCAGCCAAGCCAAACCGACGCCAACCAGCGCCGGTGTGAGGATCGAGAGGCTTCCGGTCATCTCGGCCACCATGATCATGACTGCCAGGGGCGCTCGCGAGATGCTGCCGAAGCAGCACATCATCCCCACGATGACGTAGGGGGCGGGGTCGTGCCCCATTGACGGCGCGATCGGCTCGAAGAGCCGCCAGACGGCTGCCCCCATGAAGGCACCGATCACCATGCCCGGACCGAAGATGCCTCCCGATCCCCCAGAACCGATGGAGAGCCCGGTCGCCACGATGCGGGCGAACGGGACGATAAGCACGATCCACAGCGGGATGCCTAGGAGTTCTGGGCCAAGTGATTTCTGGATCCACCCGTAGCCGGTGCCGAGCACCTCGGGAATGACGATGCCGATTGCGCCCACCATCAGGCCACCGATCGCCGGCTTCACCCACTTGGGAAGCCGGGGGATCCCGGAGAAGACATCGGCGATGCCATAGAAGCCTTTGGCGTAGAGGAGGCCGATCAGGCCGCCGAGGATTCCGATGAGCGCGAACCACCCAAGTTGGGCGGGGTCGTCGAAGCGGTAGGACCCGACATAGCCGAAGAGGGGACCGAAGCCCTCCACGGAGCCGAAGATGGCATAGCTGACCGACGAGGCAATGAAGCACGGCAAAAGTGCAGCCGGGTCGAAGTCATCGCGGTAGAGGATCTCCGACGCCAGCACGGCGCCACCGAGCGGTGCGCCGAAGATGGCGCCGATACCCGATCCGATCCCAGTTGCCACCGCGATGCGTCCGTCGGCGGGCTCGAGCTCGAGCACGCGGGTGAGGAGCGATCCGAAGCCGGCGCTGATCTGGCCGGTCGGGCCCTCTCGCCCGCCTGAGCCACCAGAGCCGATCGTCAGGGCGGAGGCCACGATCTTGACGATGACGGCGCGGAAACGCACCCCCTTGGGGTTGTGGTGTACCGCCGAGATGGCGGCGTCGGTGCCGTGTCCTTCGGCTTCAGGGGCAAAGCGGTAGACGAGAAGTGCGCCGAGCAGTGCGCCGCCACCTGCAACCAGCGGCAGGGCCCAGGGCCGGGCGGCGTGCGCCGAACCGGCCACATGGCCCTCTGCTGCGGGGGTCGGCACGGTGTAGCCGGCGAGGATCTCCAAGAAGAAGTGGGTGCAGAGCCGTAGAGCCTCGTAGAAGACGACGGCGCCGAGACCAGCGATGGCTCCGATTGCGATGCCGAGCACAATCCAGCGCTGCAGGTAGGAGGCCGAGCGGATCCAGCGACCCACCGCTGCAGCAGCGCCGCGGGCGCGGACCGAACTGCTGGGATGCGGCGGACCACCCAGGGCATTCTCACTCGGCTGCGCGCTCACAGGTCCCAGCCTGTGCTCCAGTCCTGCTCGGGCACCTCGCCGGCGGTCTGGCTCAGATGACCCAACGCCGCGACGACGCCGGCACGTGACTGCTCGGGAATAGACCCCACGAGCCGCTCGATCTCTTGACGGCGCCGAGCCGTCACCGTGTCGACCAGGAGGCGCCCCCCAGGAGAGAGGGCAATGCGGACTTGGCGCCGGTCGCGCCGGTCGGTCCGGCGGGTCACCAGACCCTTCTTGACGAGCCGGTCGCACATCCTCGACGCGGTCGGAGGCGTGACGGACACCGCCTCGGCGAGAGCGGCCACGCCCTGGGGACCGCGGGAGGCAAGGACCACCAGTGAGCGGTACTGGGTCAAGGTGACCTCTTCTCCCACGTCAGCGAGCGAACGGGCGGCGATGGCCACGAGCACCCTGCTGGCGCTGAGGACGGCATCGACCAGCTGCTCCTCGGGCGGCGCGACGATGGGACTTTGTTGCATATAGCAGCTATTGTGCACGCTATGGGATTGCGACGCAAGCTTGCACTCCTGGTCGCTGGCGTCTTTGTTGCCTCTGGAGCTGCGCTGAGCATCGGGCTCTCGTCGATCGACGCCGGATCAGTGGGCGCGCCACCCGCCTTCATTGGCGACCAGATGGACCGAGCCGTTCCGGCCTCGCTCCTCGACGCTTCCTTCACCGATCAGGAGGGCCGGCCCGTCACGTTGCGCCAGTTCGCTGCCGGCAAAGCGATCTTCTTGGTCCCGTTCCTCACCTCGTGCCAGGAGGAGTGCCCGGTGACGACCGGGGCGCTACTCGCTCTCGAGCGCGAGCTCTCTGCGCAACGCCTGACCTCGAAGGCAGCCATCGTCGAAGTGACGGTTGATCCAGGTCGCGACACCCCCGAACGCATGGCGGCCTACGCCAAGCTCACCGGAGTCACCTGGCCTCTGCTCACCGCATCACCGACGACGCTCGCCGAGCTGTGGCACTTCTTCGGGATCTACTACCAAGTCGTTCCTGAGGGCTCACCGCCCGGCATCGACTGGCAGACCGGAAAGCCCTACACCTACGACGTCAATCACTCCGACGGGTTTGTTTTGCTCAACTCCGCCCTCCATGAGCGGTTCGTCGCGGCAGGGATGGTGCGCGGTGCGGCCGTGCCGAGCTCGCTCCGCCGCCTTCTCGACGCCCAGGGCGTCTACGACTTGAAGCACCCGGGTGGCGGAAGCTGGACCGTCGAACAGGCCTTCAACGCCATCGACTGGGTGCTCGAGTAGTCGAGCGGAGATGGCCTGTGGACGGCGGTGCCGCTGCTCGGGTGCTCATGCCTGCCACGTAGCGACCTGAGCCGCGTCCGGTCACCCAAGGGCAGCTTGGAGATCTTCGAGAGACAGCTCAGCCGTTACGTGGCCTCCGCATTGGGTGCAGTTATGCGTGTGACGCCAAGAGCGGATCAGCTTCGTATGTTCTGGATTGAGCAGGACCGTGAAGCTCTCGGAGCTCTCGTCGAACTCAAGTCCGTAGAAGGCGCGCCATTGCGTCGCAACGGGGTGGCCGTCGACCTCCACACCCTTGAGTATCCGACGAAAGCGCATGGCCTCTGTGTCGAACAGCCAGGTTGCGTGGCACGACTCAAAAATCATGGGATCCATTCTTCAATTCTTGTGCTGGAACATAAGGCAGACGTGAGATTCACGTTCACATTTCGTGACGATTTTGCGGAGCTTTTGGCTGCATCATCTGACCAAACACATGACAAGAAATCTGGTTGTGGTTCCGCCGGTCCGCCGACGTCCCCTGTCCTCGTTGTCAGACCGCCGATGGCGAAAGCGAACGCCACACCGGCGTCAAGTAGTGCCGCTTTCCTTTTTTGTCTATCGATGTACGCCAACAGCAACATCGGGGGTCTGCGCCCAGGACCGCTACTGGGATAGTTCGGACGTCCTCAATTGAGCGTCGTCCAGGCTCACCTCGTCTTAGGCGGCCCTCATGAGGCTACGTCTATGACGGTCGGGAGTACCCTTTGAATAATGCCTAGCGTGCCCCGGCCCCGAGGGAATACCACCCAGTCGCCGGGTCTGACAGAGGGAGGGCGAGGGAGAGCTTCGGGCGTGCTAGGCGGCCCGAAGTCCGCACAGGGTGTCTCAATGTGAGGAGATGGGTCTCGACATACGCCTGGAGATTGAGCGTCGCCATCATGTTGCTCATCACAGCCGCGGACGCGATTCTCGGACCCCGCGTAATCCTGATCGGCCTACTCATGATCGGCCCGTGCTGCGCGCTTCTGAGCGCCCGGCGGGTCTCGACCGCCCAGGCCGGGGTCATAGCTGTCGGGCTTGCCTTGCTATTGGCCCTCCCTGACGGGATCTGGGGCACCGTCGCCCAGTTCGTCTTTACCGGCGCCGTCTTGATGGTAGCCATTGCCTGCACCTGGGCCGCCGGGATCATGGAATCGGTGACAAGGCATTGAGCCATCCCTGATCAGGTCGGTGCTTCACTTTCGCTCCCCATCTCCGTACCACGTGATAGGGCTTCGCCTCATCGGAGTCAGCTGGTGGTGAGTAGCACAATCACAAACAGGGCATAGGCCGCGATGATCAACACACCCGAGGTCCGGCGCAGTCCGTGCCCCACGTAGGCAAGCATCAACGTCATCGCAGTGAGCCCTACGTACCAACCGGCAACGAGCAGGCCTGAGCCCGACGGCTTCGCCAGACCGATCACTGTGGCCGGGATCAAGAGGCCGGCGGTCACGTTGAGCGAGTTCGAGTTGAGCGCAACACTCAGCGTGGCCGCTCCACGTCCCCGGCGGGCCAGGTAGACCGCGGAGACCGCGTTGGGAAGACTCGTCACCGCGGCCAGAACGAGGCCGCCGATAACGATGTCGGGAATGCCGAAATGCACTCCGAGCGAAGATGCCCCGCGTTCCATTCCCACACTGGCCAAGATGACGACCACGAGCGCGCCAAGGGCCACGACCGCGTCGGTGCCGGTGCCTCGTCGAGGGGCGATGGCCTCTTCGAGCTCGCTCTCCTCTTCGACGATGGCAGTGGTGATCCACGCTGTCCAACTCGTCGGCAAGCGGAGCCGTCCAAGAATTCTTTGGTGCGCGCCCAGGAGCACGACATAGGGGACCAGGACGGCGAGGACGACGGCTAGGCCCGCTCCCGCCGAAAGCTGGCCACCCACACTCAAGAGACAAGCTACGGCGACCAGGATGGCAACGGTCCCGCTGAAGGCCACGACCTTTCGGTGCAGTCTGATACGACCAGCGACGACGGCTCCCAGGCCCAGCAATGCCGACAGATTGAAGACGTTCGAACCAAGGACAACCCCGGCGCCGACGGTTGCATCGTGGTGCACCAATGCGGTGATGGCGGCCGTGATCTCGGGCGCATCGGCCGCCAATGCGGCCACCATGCCAAGCAGGGCTTCAGAGAGCCCGAGTCGCTCACCAACTCGCTCGAGTCGCGAGACTAAGACCCAACTCGTGCCCAGGCTCACGCCCGCCCCGATGACGAAGGCCGCGAGGGAGAGTTCCACGCTCATGGCTGGTCAAGTCGCGACTTCACGCGCCGCGCCTGAGCCCGGTATGACGAGATGGGCAGGTTGGATGGCAGACCAGGCGACACACGTCAGCTCCTCGGCGCGAATCTTCGATGTGCCGACCAGGCTTCCCGGCTCTCCGCTCATAGCGTACCGCTCAGCGTTCCGGCATAGGCGGAGATAGTGGCCCTCGACAAGCAGCGCGGGAGAGCAGACGCATCGGCGACGCGAATATGGCGGCGCCGCAGGAGGACGGAAACCCAACTCCCCAGGTCTCAACATCTACGTCGCCACGTCCGAACGCGTGCCGTGGTGCGTGACCGGAGGGACGTCAACCGCGCCCGGCACTTGCCGAGATCTCCTTATTCGATGCCATGCCTCTGGTTGCTGGGGTCTGCTAAGCACGACTTTTCAGGCATGATGAATCCGATGCGTGACCCATTTCGGAGGATGCGGATTGGCCTCATGGCCCTCGCGCTCGTTCTTGTCGCCGGCACCGCGGGATATCTGCTGCTCGGGTTCGACTTTCTCGATTCCCTCTACCAGACCGTCACGACGGTCACCACGGTGGGGTTTACCTCCGCGCGCCCGTTGGGGTTGGGAAGCAAGGCCTTCACAATCGTCCTGATCCTAGTGGGCGTCGGTACGGCGCTCTATACGTTCTCGGCCGTCCTGGAGATGCTCATCGAGGGCCACATGAGAGACCTTGTGAGGAGGCGCAAAATGGAGCGTGACATCGGCCGAATGTCCGGACACGTCATCGTCTGCGGCTGGGGACGGGTCGGACGTGAGGTCGCCCGATTCCTGGTAAGTGCCGGTCGGCAGGTCGTGGTTATCGACCATGACCTCGAGCGGCTCGCCGTGGTGCCCTATGCGACCGTTCACGGTGATGTGACCGACGACGAAACCCTTCGCCAAGCTGGCATCGAACGGGCCGCCACGCTGGTGGCTGCCATCGACACCGACGCAGACAACCTCTATGTGACGGTGGCTGGAAGGTCGATGCGACCCGATCTCCAGATCATCGCCCGGGCCCGCAATGAGTCCTCCGAGCCGAAGCTCTTGCGCGCCGGTGCGGACCGGGTTGTGAACCCTCAGCAACTTGGTGGCGACCGCATGGCGTCGTTCGTCACCCAACCCCTCGTGGTGGATTTCGTGGACGTCGTCATGCACGACGGCACTCTTGAATTCCGGTTGGAGGAGTTGGCCGTCTCGGCCGCATCGACGCTGGCGGGCAGCACCCTACGCTCGGCGCAGCTGCGCGACCGAACCGGGGCTCTGGTGCTGGCCATCCGCCGCCCCGATGGCATCTTCGTCACTAATCCATCGCCCGAGGACGTGATCGAGGCGGGCGACGTCCTGATCAGCGTGGGTACGGCCGAGCAGCTCGCGGCACTTGGCGAGTTTGCCGCCCGCCTCTGACGCTTGTATGGCTCCCTCCTCACCGACCAGAGTCGCTAGCTCTCCTTGTGTAGTTACCGGCGACTGTGGTGTGGCGATTACCGGCTTCTGATACGTGCGCTGCAACTCGTGCAAACTGCCGGACATCGAGTGCCTCTCGCCACCAACGCGACTGCCCCCATGGTGCCGTACGAGAGCAGGGGTCGCGCCACTGCGAGGGTGCCCAGATCAGGCCGCTCCCAGGCTGGCAACGGTTGCAAGCACTTGGCCCCCGAAAGGCACTTGGGTGCAATGCGTGAGCCTAGATTGTGAGGTCCTCTGAACGTCACTTGACAGGCGAGTCGTCGCCTCCAGGTGTGGCTCTGAGCCTGACAACTCCCCCTGTTGAAGGTCGGATGGATCTGAGCCGGGTCGGAACCTGTCAAGCGATTTGAGACACCTTCTTACGACGCCTTCTGAAGTACCTCCTCTTCGGTGACGGGCTCGTTGATCCAGGCGATGGTCGGGAGCTTGGGTGGCTCAGGTTTGCGGTGGCGGAACCGGACGGGGTTGGCGGCGTAGGCGGCGTCGAGGGTCTCGGTCCGCTGGGAGCGAACCTCGGCTGCCGTGCCGTAGTGCACCGAGGCCGGCGTGTGGTATCCGATGCCCGAATGGCGGTGCTCGTGGTTGTAGTAGGCGAAGAACGCCTCGCAGAAGGCCGGCGTCTTGGATGCAGCCGAAGCGCTCGGGGAAGGCCGGGCAGTACTTGAGGGTCTTGAACTGCGCCTCACTGAACGGGTTGTCATTGCTCACGTGCGGTCGGCTATGCGAGCGCTTGATGCCCAAGAAGCTGAGCAGCTCTGCCACCGGGTTCGACGTCATGGAGCTGCCGCGATCGGCGTGGATTGTGAGCTGGTCCGGCGGCACCTGGTGGCGCGCTACGGCGTCGGCGATGAGCTCTTTGGCCAGCTCGCCTGACTCAGTGGGCGCCACACACCACGCCACGACGTAGCGACTGAAGATGTCGAGCACGACATAGAGGTCGTAGTACTCGCCGCGTTTGGGTCCCTTCAGCTTCGTGATGTCCCATGACCACACGACCAGCGGCCGATCGGCGACGAGCTCGGGTTTGACCTTGGCCGGGTGTGTCGCCTGGCGGCGGCGTTCGCGCACCTCGCCCTGGGACCGCAGGATCCGGTAGTAGCTCGATTCGGAGGCCAGGTAGACGCCCTCGTCGAGAAGGCTGAAGTAGACCTGGGCGGGCGAGCAGTCGGCGAAGCGCTCCGAGCGCAGCACCGCGAGCACGGCGTCGACCTCTTCGTCGGTCAGCTTGTTCGGCGGAGCCGGCCGGGGCTTGCGCTCGGTCGTGCGGCATGGTTTCAGCTTGCGGTAATGGCTGGCCCGGGGACGCCCGACAGCCGCACAGGCCGTCTTGGTGCCGAGCAGCGGCTCGACCAGCGCGAAGCACTCGTCGATCACCGCCTCGGCCCCTCTTCGGGCTGCTGGTCGGTCTCCGGAGTGCTCTGCGCCAGCAGCTGCGCCAAGAGCTCCGATGCTTTTCCCTGGGCCTCGAGGGCGACGCGGTGCCGGGCCAGCTGGTCTTCGAGCTTGGCGTTGCGCCGGCGCAGCACTTCGAGCTCGCGCTCGGCCGCCGAGCGCTTCTTGCGGTGCTTGGGAGCCAGTCCCGTCAGGGCACCGACGTCGCGGGCCCGCTGCCACTCGACGATGTGGCTCGAGTACAGGCCCTCTCGGCGCAACAGTGCGCCCTTACCCCTGTCCATGGCCACGAGAAAGTCCCCACTTATGGCCATGAGCGGTCCGCACTGATGGCCACCAAAAGTCCGCAGTTTTGGCCACCAAAAGTCCGCACCCCTCACTGAAGCATCCACCTGAGGGCCCCTTCGGCCGGTCACGGTGGCGGTGCAACCCAACCGCCGCTCCGACCGAAGGGACACCTCCATGAAATCAGTGAGGGAACGAATGGACATGCATGCTGCCTACCAAGAGGTGGGCTCCTACCGGGCCGCAGCCGAGATCTGCGGCACCACCGACAAGACCGTCAAGCGGGTCGTCGAAGCGGTCAGGCGGACCGAGGCGCTCGGGAATGGGGGTGAAGTGGCCGTGGCCCACAACTACGACCCGGTCAGCACCATCATCGCCGAACGGGTCGCCCGCACCTCAGGTCGGATCACGGCCAAACGACTCCTGCCGGTGGCGGTGGCGGCCGGCTATGCCGGTTCGGCCCGCAACTTCCGCCGGGCGGTGGCCGACGCCAAAGCCGAGTGGCGTCGTGATCACCACCGGGGGCGCCGGCCCGGGGTCTGGGCGCCGGGCGACATGTTGGTGTTCGACTGGGGCGAGATCGGACCGCTGTTCGTGTTCTGCGCCGTGTTGGCCTGGAGCCGGTTCCGCTTCGTGTTCTTCGCCGACAACCTCGGTGCCGAGACCACCATGGGCGCGCTGGCGTTGTGCATGGAGACCATCGGCGGGGTGCCGAAAACTCTGCTCACCGATCGCATGGGGTGCTTGAAGGGTGCCACGGTGGCGGGGCTCGTGATCCCGACGCCGGACTACGTCCGCTTCGTCACCCATTACGGGACGCGGCCCGACTTTTGTGAGGGTGCAGATCCCGAGTCGAAAGGGATCGTCGAGGCCCTTGTCGGCTACGTGAAGTCCGACCTCATGATCCCCGAAGAGCTCAGTGTTGCCGACCTCAAAGGAGCCAACGCCAAAGGGGGTGCTCTGGTGCAACGAGGTGAACGCGGAGGTGCACTCGGAGATCGTGGCCGTCCCGGCCGAACGGCTCGCCGCTCGAACGCCCTCTCCTCGGTGCGCTGCCCTCACTGCGGGCCCGGATCGGCCAGGTGGTCATGCGCAAAGTCGACCGTCTGAGCTGTGTCCGATTCGGCTCGGCCCGTTACTCGGTGCCGACAGTCCACATCGGTCGTCAGGTCGAACTGCGGGTGGCCGACGGCACGGTCATGATCGTGTTCTTGGGCGAGATCATCGCCGAGCATGGCCTCGTCGCCCCTGGTGAGACCGCTGTCTCCGACGAGCACTACGGCGGGGCACGACCGGTTCCCAACCGGGCGGTGCGGCCCAAGACGCCAGCCGAGATGACGTTCTGCGCCCTCGGTCCGGTGGCCGAGGCCTTCATCAAAGGGGCCGCCGCCCGCGGCGTGACCACCCTGGCCGCCGACCTCGGCGAGCTGTGCGCGATGGAAGCCGCCCACGGCAAAGACGAGCTCATCGCCGCCCTCGAGCGGGCGGTCACCTTCGGCCGCTTCCGGGCCTACGACGTGCGCTCCATCTTGGCCGCCGGAACCGGTGTGCCACGACCCCGTGCGCCCGGTGACGCCCTCATCGTCGACCTGCCCGTTGTCGCCACCCGTTCCCTCGGCGACTACGCCATCGGGGAGGACCAATGAGCACGACGCCTCCTTCGCTCGCCCCCGACATCGAAGCAGGGTTGCGCCGGCTGCGGCTCGGGGCCATGCGACACCTGTGCCCCGAGTTGTTGGTCTTGGCCAAGACGCAGCGCTGGAAGCCCGATGAGTTCTTGCGCACTTTGATCGAAGCCGAGATCGCCTCGCGAGACGCGTCGAACGCCCGGAGTCGTCTCCAAGCGGCCGCCTTCCCGGTGACCAAGACCTTGGAGGAGTTCGACATCGGTGCGTCGTCGGTGAAGCCGGCGACGTTCGACTACCTGGCGGGCCTCGAGTGGATCAGGGCCAAGGAGAATATTTGTCTGGTGGGACCGGCGGGGACGGGCAAGACCCACCTCCTGGTCGCCCTCGGACATCGCGCCGTCGAGGAGGGAAAACGGGTGCGCTACTTCAGCGCCACCGATCTGGTCGAGACCCTCTACCGCGGGCTGGCCGACAACTCGGTGGGACGGGTGATCGAGCAGATCATGAAGGCTGACCTCGTTCTGGTCGACGAGATCGGCTTCGCCCCGATGGACGACACCGGCGCCCAGCTCTTCTTCCGCATCGTGGCCGCCGCGTATGAAAACAAGTCTCTCGGCATCGGTTCACACTGGCCGTTCGAGGACTGGGGGAAGTTCCTCCCCGAGCACACCACCGCCGTCAGTCTGCTCGACCGCCTGCTTCACCACAGCGTCGTCGTGGCCACCTCCGGTGAGTCGTTCCGGCTCAAGGAAGCTCGTCAGCGAGGAGGTGGTCCCAAGCTCACGTAGAGTTAGAAATCACACCGAGGGGTGCGGACTTTTGGTGGCCAAAAGCTCGGACTAAAGACTGGCCACGGACAACCCCCGTCCTCGGTGATTCGTTCGTACTCCTCCAAGATGGCCAGCTTGTAGTCGGCGCTGAACTGGCGCCGCTTGGGTCTGGCCGCCGGATTGTCCTCGGGCACGGTCCCATTCTGGGCGTGTGTCGTCACAGGTGCTGATGTCATGGTCATTTGGTCTACGTGTTTCTGACTCGCCCTGGTGGGATGGTGGGCTACTGCAGGTGTCTCACGTCAGCCTGACAGACAGGGGGTGTGCAGCCGACTGTGCACGAGGGTGTGCACAGGCCCTCGAGCAGCGACTTTGTCCGTACGAATGGAGCCGGGCCAACGCTTCGCGGACCGCCACCTCCAAGGGCTCTCACGCGCAAACGTGAGCGTCGTTGGAGGTGTGCCGACGCCTCGCTGACGAATCGCTACGTCCGCACGCGTGACGTGGATTCAGCTTGCTGACACTTGGAAGGCATCCAGAGCGTCCGTCGGAACTCCTAGGGTCCCATCGGCGAGACGTACCCGCGGAAGTTTCTTCTCGTACATCGCTTGAACAATCACTCGAGTTGGGACACCCAAACGGCGCGCTGCCTCTGCTGGTCGCAGAACCCCGGAATTATTCACAGCGCGCCTCCCTCGTCCAAGCCAAGCCTACCGTGGAGCACTCTGATGACGGTTGCCAGCTCGTCTCGGAGCCCTGGAGCGATATTTGCCTCTTCGATGGCAAGCAGAGCGTCCTCCAGCGCTTCTAACACGCGAAATGCGGGTCTTCCGGCACGAATGTGGGTGATCGCGCCGGTATGACCGGGAATCTCTCCTTGTAGAGCAACGGCTTCGGGGTCGGCGGGTAGGGCGGCTGATCCGTACCCGTTTAGCGACCCCCTTTCGGAGTGCCCCGGATGCTCTCTCGCATCCGCCATCCGCGTGACGCGCACGGGTGGTCTTTAGGTTCGGGGTCGCTTACACCAACCGAGCCGAGGAGACCGATCCCGTGCGCGTCACCACCGCATTCAAGCGCCTCATGGACCTGTCCGGGGTGACTGTCACCGAGGTGGTGTTCGAGGCGGCCAGGGTGGTCGTCACCGTGAAGATGCGCAGCGCAAAGTTGCGCTGCCCCGAATGTGGGTTCACCACCCGGTCTCGTTACGACGCCCGCCCGGTCGTCTCCACCTGGCGGCACCTCGACCTCGGGCCCTGGCGCCTCGAGGTCCGGGCCAGCTTGCGGCGGTTGGTCTGCCCGATCCACGGGGTGCGCACCCAGGGTGTCCCCTTCGCGCGGGCAGGGTCCCGGTTCACCAGAGACTTCGAGGACCTGATCGGGTGGTTGGCCACCACCATGGACAAGACCGCCCTGTGCCGCCTGGTGCGCATCGACTGGGACACCGTCGGGCGCATCATCGAACGGGTGATGGCGACCGGCCTCGACAAACGGCGTCTCGACAACCTCTTCGTCGCTGGCGTCGACGAGGTCAGCTGGCGCAAGGGTCACTCCTACGTCACGTTGGTCTCGAACCACGCCACCGGCAAGTTCGTCTGGGGCAAGGAGGGCAAGGACACCGACACGCTGGACTGCTTCTTCGATGAGCTCGGCCCCGAGCGCTCGGCCGCCATCACCGCCATGTCGATGGACATGGGTCCCGCCTACGAGAGCTCGGCCAAGAAGGAGGGCCACGCCGTCAACGCGGTCATCTGCTACGACCCCTTCCATGTCGTGCAGTCGGTCACGACCGCCCTCGAGAAGGTCCGCCGGGAGGTCTGGCAGGACCTGCGAAAGCTGCCCGACCAGGATGCCGCCCGCCGCTTCAAAGGTGCCCGGTGGGCACTGCTCAAGAACCCCACCGACCTGACCGATGACCAGGCCGCGACGCTGCGCAAGCTGAAGCGCCGAGGCGGGGACCTGTGGCGGGCCTACGCGCTGAAGGAGGCCCTTCGGGCCGTCTTCGCCGGCGACCTGTCCGAGGAGGAGGTCGGCATCCTCCTCGACCGGTTCTGCTCGAAGGCACAGCGCAGTGGCCTCAAACCGTTCGTCACCGCGGCCAAGACCATCCGCAAGCGGCGTGCGGGCATCTTGGCCGCCGTTCGACTTGGCGTGAACAATGCCCGCCACGAAGGCTTGAACCGGCGCGTCCGTCTCATCGTCAACCGCGCCTACGGCTTCCACTCTGCCAACGCGGCACTCGGCCTCATCATGCTGACGCTCGGGCCGATCGAGCACGTCCTGCCGCACGAGCGTCACCGGGTCGCCGATCCCTGAATCGACCCACATTCATGCCGGGAGGCCCCGAAATGCGTCATCGAGGCTCAGGATGAGATCCGGTGGAACTGGATCGTCGCCTCCGCTCATGCGACAGAGTCTGATCGACGGCTGTGACAGGAACCGCCCCGGCAAAGGACACCAATATGACACGGGGCGCCGCATTCGCCACAAGACATTGACGCGGCTGACTGCGCAGCTGCTGCTCCAACCACCGTGCGATGGGCGCTACGTCGGTCAATCGGGACTCGCTCGATTCCGCACACGTTGTTGCCGGAAGCGTGGCGCCGGCCCCAACCACACGCAGGCATTCGCTCGCGCTGAGCGATGCACTCGGACATTTCGATCCAGAAAGGTGCGTCCGTGACCAGACCTTATGAGATACCGTTCAAAGCGCTCGTGCACCTTGAGGCGGTCAGCTCGAGAGGCCAGTCCTTCTTCTGATCTCAGAGCGGAATCTCCACCCAAGTCGATGTCTCCCAGCTCGCCGTCGGGCCGCCTTCGGTGCCGGATTCCATCATCAGCGCCAGCCCTTCGGAATCGGCAAGGAACTTGTCCAAGATGGCCCCGGATGCAGCGTGGTCGTCCGCTTCGTGGGTGAGCACGAAGCTTCCCGATGACTGACCGCTCATGCTCACAATGAGCCGAACGTTCTTCGCTCCGCACTTCTCCAAGATCGACTTTGACTTCTTGGTGGTCGCTAAGAAGTCCTCGTACCGGTCTGGCTTTATGGTCAATGCCGTTACGGCAAGCACCGTCATCTCTGCACCTCGTTTCTGATTCGCCCGGTTAACGGATCTGCATGCTCCTTCGGGAACCCTTGGCGGCCAGCCCCAGGACTACGACCTGACCAAGGTCCATGGCGTCCCGCTCGGTCTTGCTGGTGACCAGCTCAGTTCTGCTGGTGACTTCGTCAGATTGTCTCGGACGGGTCGCTTGCCGGCGAAGGTCCATCGCTGTGCGAACCTTCTGGCCGATGGACGGGAAGGATTTCAATAGGTGGTGAAATTCGGCCGGGTTGAATACAACCAGATCCGCACCGCCCTCAGCGATCACGGTGGCACATCGCGGTTCTCGGTCGATAAGGGCCATCTCGCCGAAAAAGTCACCGGGGCCGAATGTCTTCACCTGATCGCCGTCGACGAGGCAGCGAGCGTGGCCCTCGACGAGCAAGAAGAACTCGCGTCCTATGGCGCCTTGTTGGGTCAAAATCGCACCATCGCTCATTGACAGAGGGGTGCCGAGGCTAGCAATGGCGCACAGTTCGGCCTTCGTACATGCGGAGAACAGGTCTACCGATCTAAGCGAGTCCCGCACCTCTTTAGGAATAGCTCGTCCCATGACTGGCCGCTCCCGATCGAATCTGGTGCCGGCAACCGATAAGGTCGGCTACGACACTCGGACACTTTTGATGGACGCCGTATGGCTGCGCTGCCTGATCAGTAATCAGCCTGGCAGGTCGACCCGTCGTTAACTACGGCCAGATGGCCAGTTCCTCTGGGAAAGAAGGTCGTCTTTCGAGATGGCCCGTGTTCCGCGGAGTTGCTGCGCACGAGCGCCGCCTCGGAGGACCCATGAATGGCTTCATGAAGGGCCATGTGCATAGAAGCCTGCCTCGTTCAGCTGGCTCCCTTCAGGTCGTGCACCACGGCGACGGTCTCCGCTGAGCGCTCCGCGACGACACAGGCAAGCTCGGTCCGGTTGGCGACATGGAGCTTGAAATAGATACTCGAGAGGTGCATCTTCACGGTGCTCCTCGACATGAGCAGCCGAGAGGCGATCTCGGGGTTCGAGATGCCACTCGCCGCCAAACGCGCGACATCGAGCTCGGTCGGGGTGAGGCTCCTCCATCCAGTAGCCAGGCGGACACGCCGCCCACGGGCCCGCCGGACGTAGGCGATAGCGTCGGCAAGAGACAGTCCTGCGCCTTCTTCCCACGCTGCTCCCCACGCGGTGGCGCCATCTCGGTCGATCAATTCTTGCCTGGCAGCGTGTAACTGACTGGCAGTCGCCGGAAGTGGGGCAGCACACAGTTGCTCCCGTGCAGTCGCTACCGCTGCCGAAATGCGCGCTGTCCGTACGAGGTCCCCGCCACGGGCTGCGAGCAAAGCGAGCCCTTCGAGTACGTCTATCGTGCCCCGTTCAATCCCCAGGTCGCTGTCCGCCACGAGTGCGGCCTGGAGATCGTCTCGTGCTTGAACAAGGTCGTCATCGATCAGCGCGGCGCAACCCTGGAGGAAATCTGCGAGTGCTTGGAGACGAGAGCTTTGCGTAACGGTCGCGATTTCTTCTATCTCGGCTGCTTGGGCTCGCGCTCCTGACGCATCACCTCGAACAAGAGCGATCGTGGCCAGCACCTCGCGCATCAACGAGGCCGTGTGCAACTGCGGCATCTCCTCCAAAAGGCCCTGTGCATGTGCCTGGGCCGCCTCGAGGTCACCGCCCATGAGCTCACCCACGGCGAGGCCGAGCTCGATCCCCGCAACAGCATGCATCGCCTTGGACTCCGCGGCCCAGGACAGCATCCGCTCACCTTCAGCCACGGCTTCGTCGGCTCGCCCCATTCGGGCCAGGGCGTGGAGGCGGTGGCAGACCCCCTGGAAGTAGGTCATCGATGGACGCTCGCCCTCCAGCTCGAGCGAAAGTTCGGCGTGGGATAGCGCCTTGCTCGGTGAACCAACGATGACTTCGGTCCAGGCCATCGCCTGCTCCGCCCAGGTGCGCAGACGCACATGCTCGGGGCCGCCTTGGATGCTCATGAACTCGTCATACGCGGCGCGTGCTTGCTCGAAGTGCTCAGTGACGCCGGCAGCGAACGCCACGTTCACAAGCGCCCATGCAAGACCGAGTCGGTCGCTAGAAGGGCGGAGCAACTCAACGGCCATGGTCGTGGCGCGTAGGCCCTCCTCGACGTCCAGACCCGTGAGGATCAACACCATCCCCGACAACTGGAGGCAGAGTGCCTGCGAATCGGTGTCCTGGATATCGGCCAAGAGGGCGAGGCATTTGCCAGCATGATCGGTCGCCACCGGATAGTCCTCGCTGAGCATCCCGATCACCGCGGTTCCGAAGTGAGCCACGGCACGCGCCGAGCGGTCTCCTCCGTCTCCGGCGGCCAAAAGAGCTCGAGCTGTCGCCGTTCGAGCTTCCTCGAAACGTTCCGCCAGGATCCAGTGGCGAGTAAGCGAAGCGACGATGCTCATCGAACTATCCGGGTCAGACTCAGCCGCCCGGTCGATCGCGACCCGGAGGTTGGCCGCCTCTTCGTCTAAGCGGCGAGGTCCGTCTCGCTCCATCAACCTGCGATCTGCCTCGGCCGCGTAGATACGGAACCACACAATGTGGCGCTGCTCCACCTCTGCCTTTTCGCCGTCCGACTCGAGCTGTTCTGAGGCGTAGTCCCCGACCGTCTGCAGCATCATCCAGCGCTCGTGCTCCGTCGGTCCCGCGCGGAAAATCAACCCCTTTTCCTCGAGGGATCCAATGAGCTGGTGCACGTCAGTCTCGTCGGCTTCTGGGAGTGCTACTGCGTGCGCCTGAGCGACAGTCCAACCTCCGGCGAAAGTTGAGAGTGCTCTGAGGAGCTTGCGCTCCGCGCCGTCGAGCAATTGGTAGCTCCAGTCGAGGGACGCTCGAATCGACCGGTGCTGGAACAGCAGGTTGTCGCCGGGTGACGCCGAGAGACGGACGCGTCGTGACAGTCCCTCGGCGATCTCGTCGAGAGAGGTCCCCTTTACCCGAGCTGCAGCAAGACCGAGCGCGAGGGGGAGCCCGTCGAGATCGTGGCAAATGCGTGTCACGGCACGGGCAGTCGAAGGCGTGAGCGCGAAGGTGGGCTCAGTCGCAACGGCCCGGTCGACGAACATCCTGCCGGCGTCAGAACGGACGACCGCGGCGACATCGCCTGTCGGGTCGGGCAGGCTCAACGGACCCAATTTGAATACGGTCTCACCCGAGATCCCGAGCGGTTCTCGACTCGTGACCAATACCCGCAGCTCGGAGATGGCGTCAGTCATCGAGGTAACCAGTGTTCCAACTGTTGATCTGAGATGCTCGCAGTTGTCCATAACGATCAGTGTGGGGCGACTCCGCACAGTCTCGAGGACCGCCTCCATCGATGACCGCCTGCCGGGCTCGCGTGCACCCAAGGCGTGAAAGAGCGCTCCGAGCACTCCGTCGGCGCTGCGGACCTCAGCGAGCTCGACAATGGTGCACGCGAGAAGCGGTTCTGCTGCACACACTCGACCGGCGAGCTCAAGGGCGACGCGGGTCTTGCCACAGCCGCCCGGTCCGATAACCGTAAGGATCCGGGCAGGTGAGAACGTCCGTTCGAGCGTGCTGAGGACTCGCTCTCGCCCAATCAGCGGACACGCTGAGGTCATAGACCTATTCTCCCAGAAGGGGAAATGTCATACCGGGGTGACAATCACGACACTTCGAACACTCACCCTGGAGATTGCCGAGTTGGCAGGCCGCAAACAACGGCCAACTGGCTACATTCCGAGAGTTTGCACCCGTGGGTAGCGCCTGATGCGGACATTTCGTGCCTGTCCCGTCGGTTCGACGTAGAAGAGCAGCGCTTTGACTCAGACAGGCTGCTCTTCCACCAACGACAGTCTTCTATACCGACATCACGGTGAGGGTGCTCGGACACGTTCAGGACTCGGAGGTTATGGCTCGTAACGACTGCTCAAAAATGCCTGTGGCTGAGCAGCACTTTCGACCCATGCTCACAGGGAGTTCAGTTGTTGTTGCTGCTGTGCGGTTAGCTGGACGACGTTCTTGGGGTAGCAGTTCCAGATGGACTGCGTGGGATCGGTGAGCGCCTTGTCGTAGATGATCCCCTTGGCTGTCAACCTGAGCATGGCGAAACACGGGGAGGGCTGGGGGTTCTCGTTGGAGAGCGTCAATTTGGCAATGGGCGCTTGAATGCCTCCGGCATCCCAGTTCTTTGTGGCTGCGGCGTGGTTCAGAACGCAGCTCACCGTGAGGCTGGCGCCGCAGGCCGAGGCCGACTTCGCCCACAGGAGCCACGCCTCGGCCCCCTCCTCGTCGTCGAAGTCGATTTCGTCGCCTTTGGCGTAATTGTGCATGGTGGTGACGAGCTCTTCGGTCGAGGGGTTCTGCGAGGCCATGGAGAGCGGCCACCACTGCGTCTCGACGTAGACCGGGGGCAGACCGGGGTTGTCGGCCACGGCTTGCTGCGTCTGGGAGTTGTCGAACTGTGTCCCCAATATGACAAAGGCGGGGTGGTAGGCGGCAGTCATCATCGCCTGGGCGAAGGGAGTGAAGTTGGAACCGTCGGCGGGCCATAGCGCTTGGACCCCTTTGGCCTGGTAGTCCTCGACGTAGGGTGCCCAGTTCTCCACCGAAACGGGGGGCTCGAGGAAATCGACGACTTTCCAACCCTGCGCCTCGGCGCCGAACTCATCCTTTGTTTCGGGTTGGAGGACGGAGGGGGTGTCGCCCGCGCCCATGCCAGCCACCTTGACCGCCTTCGGGTAGGCCTTGGCCAGCGCCCCGAACCACCCCGAGGAAATCGAATCCGTATCTGTGCCGCTCGGATCGACCTGGTCGGTGGCAAGATCGGACGCGTTCGACACGACGTAGCCACTGATCTGTCCCAGCCCGCACGCCTCACGAATGGGGACCGACGGCTGGTCGAGGGCCATGCCGCCGCCAACCGCCATGAAGTCGCTCTGGCAGGCTGCTGTTGCCTCCTGCGCTGCGTTAAACAGCGCGGCGTCTCGGTTATCGATCACGATCTTGCGCCCGTTGATGCCCCCCGCGGCGTTGCACCAGTCTGCGAACGCAGTGGCCTGCTGGACGAACTCCACCTCAAGTCCCGGAGTAATGGTGTTGGCGGCGTCGTTAAACACGGCGATGTTGATGGTCTTGGAGCCCACACCGCGGACCGAGGAGGCGTCGCCGGATCCCGGTTCGCATATCTTACCGACCCCGGGCCAGACGCCATTGGTGGTAACGCTTGACGACAACGTCCGACTCGCGGCGGCAGCGGTCGTCGACGAGAGCGCGACGGATGTCCCGACGAGAATCATTGTCGCCATAGCCATCGGCAGCGCCGACTTTCGAAACTTGATGAATCCCGTGCAGAACATCCTCACACCCTCCCCGTGTGATCGGATCGTTCAACTATGACCCCAACGGAAGCGAGGGTGCCGGCGCACAAGCTAAGCGAAGCCTCACCAAAATGCACGCGCGCGCCACCGCTCAAGTGCCCAGAACGGGCCGCTCCCGGATAGGCAACGGTCGCAAGCACAGCCTCCCAGTGCCGGGTCGCGAACTGTGCTCTTCCGGGTCGACCGGTTACCGCAAGAATGCTTGCTCGCGGGAGCGCCTTCTATGGCTCGTCCGCCAACGCTCGACGCCACTCCGATCCATCGGCCTCGCCGAAACCGCGTCACGTGACAGACGAGACGTAGCCTCGAGGGATGCCTTTGGACAGGGCCAATCCCGGAGCGGAATGCCGGATGGATCCGTACGGGCGTGCACTCGACTACGGACGAGGGTGTGTATGGCTCCACCACCAGGCATTTTGTGCGAATCCCGTCGGCTGTGCGACTGCTTCGCGGATGGGCACCTCCAAGGGCTCTCACGTGAGATCGTGAACGCCGTTGGAGGTGCGCCAACACTCACATGGGGTGGAACGGGAGTAGCACATTCGTAGTATTATTGTGGCATGACTCGAGTTCGTCTCAGCACCACCGTCGATGAGCAGCTCCTCGTGGACGCTCGGCGAGCGAGAGCCGGAAAGCCTGATTCGGTAGTGATCGATGATGCTCTTGTCGCATTGTTGGCAAAGGATCGTGCCGCCGAAGTGGACGCCGCGTACGAGGCCTATGACGAGCACCCACTCGCAGAGGAAGACGAGTGGGGCGACCTCGATTCCTTCCGTGAGGCCGCCGGCGCTTCATGAGCCCACTGCCGTCACGAGGCGACGTGTGGTGGTGCGAGCTGCCCGATATCAGTCGCAGACCCGTCGTCGTGCTGTCACGAGACGCAGCAATCCCTCGACTGCGCCGTACGCTCGTGGCTCCTTGCACTACGACGATCCGTGGACTGCCAAGCGAGGTGGTGCTCGATCCGGGTGAGGATCCCATTCCACGACGCTCGGCAGTGAATCTGGATTCGATCGAAAGTGTCGCGGTCACTTTCCTGGGTGAACGAATCGGGCGCCTTGCTGACATAAGGATGCGTGAGGTCTGCGCTGCCTTGGCGGTCGCTGTCGATTGCGGATGAGCAATCGCTGAACCGTTTGGTATTGCCGTCATCCCTCGAAACCAACCGAACGAGACCTCCTCAGGACACGGATCGGACACAGTCGGTACGGCGACCGCACATAGCAGGGCGTGCCAGCGGTTGCCCTTCGTTCCCCGATGCCCCGGCTAAAGTCCGAAATGTGACTCTGAATTCCACTTCCGCAGGACGGGACGGCACCGTTCGAATCCCGCCACCTCCACCAGAATTCGTGAATTTGAATTTGCTGCGCAGCTTCTTCCACAACGGCTTCTCTGTCCACTGTGCAGTGATTGTTTCGTCCGTCAATCGAGTTGGCTCGATTGACGGACGCGCTGCTGCTGCTGCTGCTGCTGCTGCTGCTGCGAAATGCGATGCCAAACTCCGCCACACAGGGACTTCCGCTCGCGCACAGCCTGATGCAGCGGCATCGGCCAGGGCGTGTGCGTCACGGGGGGCGAATCGGTCCAGCTTCCGGCGACCAACGCCGGCCGGGTGGACTCGGGTGCCTCCCCCAGGTTGAGCAACCTGGGGGAGCTTGCCTTCGTCCCTATCCGCAGGACCCACGATCAGCCGGCACCCACCAGGAAACGGGCAGGGAGTCTCCGTTCGGGTACGCATCCGTTCGGCCGCGCTCCACCCTGACCGGCATGTCGAAAGGTCCGAGTTGCCAATCTACGCCTGTGGCCGCCGTGTTGACGTGCGTGTATGTGAGATGACCCGTCGAGAGACGCTGAACGGTTGCATCTGGCCATCTCGCTGCAGCTGAGGGAAGCTTCGGCCGTAGACGGTTCGCTACCTCGCCATTGCGGGACCGTTTCCCTGGCGAAATGTGGCCGTGACGCTGGACCCCTATCGGCTAGTGGCGTCCTGGCGCACACTGGAACGATGGCAATGGAATCCGACGTGCGCCGAGGTCGGGGCCTCCGAGTTGCGCTTGCCGTCGCCGTCCTCTGCATCGGCGTCGCTGTGGGGTCCTGGGCCGCTCAGCAGAACGGGTCCCCTCCTTTGACAACTGCGACCGCAAAACCGGGGACCGTCCGAGAGAAGGTTGCAGAGCCGGCCACGGTCGACGACGTGGATCAGGCCGACGTGAACTCCGACGTCTCCGGGAGTATCGATTCCGTCGACGTGCAGGACGGCGATTACGTCTACGCCGACGAGACGCTCGCCGCAACGGATCTCTCCAGCGACGATTCCTCGTTGTACGAGGAATCTGTTGCCCTCAACGACGACGAGACCCAACTTGCCTCGGACGAGTCCGACCAGTCTCTCCAATCCGCCGAGAGCGAGTTGGCGACGGTCCAGGAGGAGGTGACCACCGACCAAGCGGCGGCCACCCAAGCACAGGACGGCCTGGCGATGCTGCAGGCGCAGGACCAGTCATCCCTCCAGCAGGAGGAACCAGCGGTGTCCCAGGGTGAGCAGACATTAGCGGCGGACACCGCTGCATTGACCAGTGCCCAAGCAACGATGGGCCAGGAACAGGTTGCGCTCGAAGCCGCACGAGAGCAGTTCGCTGATGCAGGTTGCCCAACACCTCCCACCGGGTCAACCGCTGACTGCACAACTCTGGCCGACGCCGTGGAACTGGTGCAGTCCGCAGTCACGTCGGATGAGGGGACTGTCAGCGGCGACCAATCGGCCGAGGAAAACGACCAGCTGTCCGTCCAAGACGATCAGACAACTCTCTTGATCGCCGGGCTCAACGACCAGTCGTCGTTGACACAGGCCACGGCCAAGTTCACAACCGCCAAGCAGGCGCTCTCCGTTGGCGACGCTTCCCTCGCTAACGCACAAGCGGCCGTTTCGCAATCACAACGCGACGTGGACGTGGTCACCCAGGTCGACGCCCAAAGAGTCACCCAAGTCGAAGCGCAGATCCAATCCCAGAAGGACAGCCTGAGAGACGACCACCTGACCGCTCCGATCTCGGGGACGGTCGAGAGCGTCCAGATCAAGCCAGGAGCGGAGGTCACCGCCGACCCTTCGGCGCTCACACCCATGACGAAGCCACCGAGCGCAGCCATCGTGATCGACAGTCGTGGCTCCCTCGTCGCCGAGACGACTGTGGACGGATCGAGCGCGGCGAGCATCCACGTCGGCGATCCGGTCCATCTGACACTGCCGCAACATCCTGCGGTCAACGGGACGGTGAGTTCAATCGGGATCATCTCGACGGACCAGTCCGGGGTCGAGTCGGCGCCCGTCACCGTCATGATCACCGGGGAACCACCGGGCATCTATCCCGGCCTCACCGCCGAGGCGAACATCACGCTCATGCAGAAGACGCACGTACTGACCGTTCCGTCCGCCGCAGTGCACACCCGCGGGACACGCACCTTCGTGGACGAGCTCGTCAACGGTACGAGCCTCAGCAAAGACGTGCGCGTGGGAGCTGTCGGAACCGACGTCACCCAGATCCTGTCTGGGCTCTCAGACGGAAGCAAGGTCGTGGTGCCCGGCTGATCCTTGTGCGCTCACGTTTGGTGATGACAACGGTGCAAGCTCGTCCTCGTCTCCCCGCGATTTTTGAATCTCCCCACCCTCGATCACCGAAATTCCCACCCTGTCCCGGTGAGCTGAACCATCGACCCGCGGCGCTGGGCCCCTTTCGAAGCTGACGAGGGGCCGAGGGGATCGCTGCGGCATGGACGACTTGGGAGCTGTCCACGCCCACAACGATCCTTTTCGTCCATTCTTCCTCTGTCGTGTCGGCGGACCTGTCAGGCGCTGACTGGCCAAGCTCGCCGGGATGCGACCGGTATCTCTCCCTCCCCGTGTCACACCTTTCCTGCACCCATGGCATCCTTCTGACCAGTAATGCCTCCGGCCGGACTCACAGAGAGGGAGCAATCGGGTTGGGACTCGGACTAGCGATCATCGGGGTGTCGCTATTGGTTGTCGCAGCCGTATCCCGGTATCTGTCGGGGACGCCCCTCACTCCAGCAATCGTCGTCGTGACAATCGGAGTCGTCGTCGGGCCACTGCTGCTCGACGAGATCACGGCTCAGCCAACTAGCTCGACTGTCCGAACGCTTGCGGAGGCAACGCTCGCCGTTGTGCTGTTCTCCGATTCCTCTCGCGTGAACTTGCGGGCGCTCGAGCGCGACGTATCGATGCCACTGCGTCTGCTCGGGATAGGGCTGCCCTTGACGATCATTATCGGCGGGCTAGCTTCGCTCTTACTCTTCCACGCGTTCGCATTGAACGATGCCATGATCCTTGGCGTCATCCTCGCTCCAACCGATGCAGGGCTTGGTTCTGCGGTCGTGACCGACGACAGGCTTCCCCAGGTAGTGCGTCAATCGCTCAACGTCGAAAGCGGTCTCAACGACGGAATCTGTGTGCCCCTGCTGTTGATTCTCCTCGCAAGTATCTCAGGTGCGGCGGTTCACCCGCTTCGCGTGGTCACCGAGGAGATTGGCTACGGAGTCCTCTGTGGCGCCGGTGCGGCGCTTCTTGCCTCGGGAATCGTCATCTTCGCGGGACGGCGAAGTTTGATCGACGCGACCTGGCGTCAGATCGTCCCTTTGGCCTCGACGCTCGCCGCCTACGGGGCGGCCACAGCGTGCGGAGGATCCGGATTCATCGCCGCGTTCGTGGCCGGCGCCCTCTTCGGTCTGCTTGCCGGCCCCGAGGTGGCACAGACGATGCGATTCACCGAGGAAACGGGGCTGGCACTCGACAGCGTGACATTCCTGGTCTTCGGAGCGGTGCTGCTCGGTCCATCGCTCGAGCACTTGAGCTGGCAGATCGTACTGTACGCCATGCTGAGCCTGACCGTCGTTCGCATGTTGCCCGTGGCCTTGTCGTTGTTTGGCACCCACGCCAAACTTGCGACGGTTGCGTTTATGGGATGGTTCGGTCCACGCGGACTCGCGTCGATCGTGTTCGCGGTGATCGTGGAGGATGCGCATCTCCCGCACGCCTCGGAGATAGTCACAATTACCTACGTCACCGTTGGCCTGTCAGTCCTTGCCCATGGGGTTTCGGCCGCGCCGCTGGTGAACCGCTACGTCAGGTGGTTCCAGGCCGCTTCAGAACTCGGCCCCATCGTAATGGAGACCAGACCCGCTCACGAGCATCGACTGCGGCACCGCGGGAGTTCGAGAATGACCGGCGCGTGAGATACCCCAGCCAGAGGCGCTGACAAACGGCACGCTTGTCGGATGTGGCTACCCGAAATCGACACCATCGAAGGGTGTCGCGGGTTTGATGTCTGGAAGGCGTCGCATCCAGAACGAGTTTGCGAAACCAAGACGTCCGACGATGACGGGAGAGCGCCCCTTCTTGTGCCTACATCCCGGCCCTTCTGGACACCCCAGGCCGTCCTCGGTAACCGCCTGATCTGGGCACCTTCTAGTGCTGCCTCCTCAATAGTCACCCGGGCCCCGCGACGGGGTGAACCGGGGTACCTCCAGTCAGGTATCTCATGCTTGCCCGCAAGATCGGTCCTCTGTCCTGTACTCCCTGCGACCACAGGGACCATGATGGGGACGCCCGGCATCGCTGTTTGAGCCAGGATCGAGGGAACGATGACGCATCTGACGCAACGCCCACACCCGGCGGCTCACGCCGTTCCGCACCTCACCTTCGAAGAGCGCGCCAAGCTCGGCAAGGAGGCCCGCTCTCGGGCGCCCCGATCGTCCCAGGCGGAGTTCAGCCCCGGGTCGGACCGCCCAGACCCGGTCACCCTCCTCGAACGGCAGGCCGCCACCCGGGTGCCCGAACTGGTTCCAATCCGCTATGGACGAATGCTGGTCTCGCCGTTCACCTTTTTCCGTGGGGCCGCGCTGATCATGGCCTCCGATTTGGCGACCACGCCTCGGTCGGGCCTGAGCGCCCAAGTCTGCGGCGATGCCCACCTATCCAACTTCGGACTGTTCGCCTCGCCTGAGCGCAAGCTGATGTTCGACGTCAACGACTTTGACGAGACCCTGCCGGGGCCGTGGGAGTGGGACCTCAAGCGGCTCGCTGCCAGCGTGGTCATCGCAGCCCGGGACCGCGAGTTCACCGCCAAGGAGGCGCGGACCGCCGCCCTCGAAGTGGGAGCGAGCTACCGCCGGGAGATGTCCCGCCTGGCAAGGCTGTCCACGCTGGAGGTCTGGTACTCGCACATTGACGTCGCCGGCCTGCTCGCCGAGCTTGAGGCTACAGCTGGCAAGACGGGGTCGAGGGCCGCCAAGCACATGGCGGCGCGCACCGCGCAGATCATCGTCAAAGCCCACACTAGGGACAGCCTCCAGGCCCTAGGCAAGCTCGCCACCGTCGTCGACGGCCGGCTGCGCATCGTGAGTGATCCGCCTCTCATCGTTCCGACAGAGGAGCTGTTCTCCCAGGAGGTGAGTGACGAGCTGCGCGAGTCGTTCCACCGGCTCGTGCGCGGCTACCGCCACAGCCTCCAGTCCGACCGGCGCCACCTCCTCGAGGAGTTCGAGTTCGTCCAGATCGCCCGCAAGGTGGTGGGTGTCGGGAGCGTGGGCACCCGGGCCTGGATCCTGCTCATGGTGGGCCTTGGGAACGAGGACCCGCTCTTCCTCCAGGCCAAAGAGGCGGAGGCGTCCGTGCTCGAGGAATTCGTGGGCAAGAGCGGTTACGCCAACCATGGGGCGCGGGTGGTGGCCGGCCAACATCTGATGCAGGCGGCCAGCGACATCTTTCTGGGCCACCAATCGTTCGAGGGCCCTGACGGCGTGACCCGCGACTTCTACCTCCGACAGCTCCGCGACTGGAAGGGGAGCTTCGAGATCGAAGGGTCGATCCCGCCGGGCCTCACCAAGTACGTCGGGGTGTGCGCCCAGGCCCTGGCCCGGGCCCACGCCCGCTCGGGCGACCGCGTCGCAATCGCCAGCTATCTCGGGAACGGACCGACGTTCGACCTAGCTCTTGCCGAGTTCGCCGCGACCTACGCCGACCAGAACCAACGTGACTACGAGGCCCTCCGGCGCGCAGCGTCCACAGGGCGCATCGTGGCCGAATCAGTTCTGTAAAGCAGCCGGCCACGAGCACCCGAGCGCGACCGGCCCAGCTCGACGCAGGTCTCGGCCGGCTTGAGGCACAGGTCCCGCCGGAGCAGGCCCGGGAACGGTCGCGAAAGTGACGAGCCGACTCAAAGGTGAAGTGCAGGAGCAGGCGGTCGGGGCAATCCGGGTCCTGAGCGCACTCGGACCGGCGTCGCGTGTCCCAACTCAAGGGAGCAGTCAGCAAGCCGTGTGGATTCTGCCAACCGCAAACCCACCCCGCCGGTCTGGGCTACTGGGGTCGCTGTCTGAGCACTGCCGTGGCCACGTCCGATGGAGCCTGCGTCTCCAACGCCGGAGACGCGGTGGAGCGGCGGTACCTGGGCGATGACGGGCCGGTCACGCCTGGCCGGCAGCGATAGATCGCCCCGGCGAACGGCTCGGCGAGACGGTCGTGCGGCTCGAGGTCGAACCACGAAGTCGTGATGTAGAGATCTCCACCGTCAACTCCTCCGAAGGTGACGGACGTGGGGTTTGACGTGGGGAGCTCAAGGACGGCGTCGATGGTGGCCGCGCTGTCGTACCGGTGGACCGCACCGGCCCGCCCGATTGCAACCCACAACATGCCGTCATCATCGACCGTCATGCCGTCGGGCCAGACGCCGTCGTCGCCGAAATCGAGGAACCGCCGCCGAGTCGCCAATCGCCCTGTCACCGGGTCGAAGTCAAAGACGTCAACGATCCCGAGGGCCGTGTCCGCCAGGTACAGCCGGCCGCCGGCGTCATCAAAGGCAGGCCCGTTGGAGATGGTGAGCCCGTCGACCACACGGGTCGCGGTGTCACCCTCCACCCGGTACAGGGCGGCGTTGCCCGGGCGCTTGTCGAAGGCCATCGTTCCCACCCACACCCGGCCGCTCGTGTCGACCTTGGCGTCGTTGGCGCGGTTCTCAGGTCTGTCGGCTTCGATGGAGACGCACGCTGCCATGGATCCTGTCGTCTGGTCGAGGACCGCGAGCCCAACAGGGGTCGCCACGACCGGATCGCCGGCGGTGTCGATGACCACGCCGCCGGCCTGTCCGTGCGTGGGCCACGAGCTGGCGGCGCCAGAGGTGGGATCGAGACAGTGCACGCGCTCTCCGGTGATGTCCACCCACCAGAGGCGGGCGCTGACGGCGTCCCAGATCGGACCCTCGGCGTGCTCTGCCCGCAGGTGGAGTGCCACCTCGACATCGAGGTCACCCATGAGAACCCCCTCCCAGGAGACTGGCTCGGCTGCAGTCAGGAACGTTCACACCGTCGGGGTGGAACTTTGTGAGCCCAGGCTATGGACTCTCGATCGTAACGAACGCTTACCCACTTCAAATCCCTTCGGGCGGGCACGCGACGATGCCCTGTGGGCCATACTCGAACCGTTCTGAACGGGTGACCAGCCAACCGGTTCCGTCCGGTTGAAGGATCTCTACCGTCAGGGTTGCGCCCGTCACCAGCGGTCCCGCCAGGTCCAGCACTGCGTAGGCGTTCGGCACCCCACGGGTCCTTCTGCTGATGGCCGTCCCCGCGCCCACAGCCAGGGCCTGATGGCGGACACCCGCTGCTTCCATCGTCACAAGGTCCACCGAGGGGACGTGGGTGTGGCCGGAGAGGAGGACAGACACGCCGGTCCGGGCGCAAGCCTCGACGAGCGGTCCCCGGCCGACCAGGCCAGACAGGCTCGCGGGCAGCACAGGGTGGTGCGTGACCAAGAGCCGCCACGCCCCGGGGGGGCCGTTGCTGAGTGCTTCTCGGACCAGCCCAATCTGCCGAGGGGACACGTGTCCGGCCTTCCAGCGCCATGGCGGCATTGAGTCAAGGCCCACAACGTTGAGGTCCGGCAAAGCAGCGACCGGATCCAGGTCTCTGGCGATGAACTGCTCGTATCGTCGACGTGGCCGGAGCAGGCGCCCCGGCAGGTTGAACAAGGGCAGATCGTGATTGCCCGCAACGGTAACCAGAGGGCTCGGCAGCCTCTGCAAGAGTTCTCGAGCATCGAAGAACTGGCCCCGGCTAGCACGCTGGGTCAGATCGCCCGAGACGACTACGAGGTCCGGGCGACGATCCCCAACGTCGGCAAGCAATGACGCGGCAAGTGCGTCAATGTGAGCGCCGAGGTGAAGGTCCGACAAGTGGACGACGAGCGGCACTCCACCATGATCGCGTCCTTACATCTCCAATTGCCACCTCCGCAACACCCGGCACGGTTCGCTCGTGCGATTGTATGAGCAACCGAGCGCCGAAGCGGACGGGCTCAGAGCAGATTCTGGGATGCTACGAAAGCCGCCCAGGCGAGCGGGTCAATGTCACCCGCAACGGCCAAGTGACGATCATGGTTGGGGCGATCAGCGACTACCAAAGATCACTGGTGGCGGCTCGCGGCGCTGTTTGGGCATCACCCGCCTCGAAGGCTCTTTCATTGTGGTCATAGCGACCTTGAAGATAACGATCGTCCGTAGGGCGGGGTCCGATTCCATTTGCCACGTGGCCTGACACCCAGCGGACTCGCCGCCCATCGGGCATAGTGGAGGCAGCCGTTTTCCAGGTCGGACGACAGAGGAGGTTCCCACCATGGCAGTCGACACGTTCTTCGCCTATTGCGGTGTCTACGCCAACACCGAGTCCGCCTTGGCGGACTATGAGGCCGTCCACGCGCTCCACACCGAAGTCGGACTTATCGACGCGTACGACGCCGCCGTAATAGAGCGAAAGGTCGACGGCAAGGTCAAGATCGTCAAGAAGCACGAGACACCTACCCGAGTCGGCGGTGTCCTCGGTGGCGGTGTCGGGTTGGCCACGGGCTGGTCATCGTGTTGTTCCCCGCGGCTGCCATCGGCGGTGGGCTCCTGCTCGCCACCACCGGCGGGGGCGCGATCCTGGGGGCCGTGGCCGGCCACGCCGCCGCCGGGATGAGCCGCAGCGATCTCAAGGAGCTCGGCGAGAGCCTCGACAGCGGTCAGGCCGGACTCGTGGTCGTGGCCATCTCGGACATGCAGGCCAAGATCGAATCAGCCATGAAGCGCGCAGAAAAGATTCAGGCCAAGGAGTTGAAGGCCGACCAGAAGCAGATCGAGGACGAGGCCAAGGCCGATTCCAAGAAGTGAGGCTCTACGAAGGAGTATGGCGATTCAAGTAGCCCGCAACCCGACACTCGGATACCGGTTTGGGACTAGCGAGCGCCCCGGCTCGAGATGCGCAGACGCCGCCGATCGGGGTGCGTCAGGTCGTGATCTCGTCGCGCGCGCCATGGGCAGCGAGGGCATAAACGACGAGAACCCCGACGGCGATGTAGGTGAGTGACCAGATCGGGTAGTAGGGCATCCACCAGATCGCGCTGATGGCGAGGATCGCACCGGCGATGACGCCTATCCAGCGAGCGACCTGCGAGCGACCTGCGATGAGAGCGAACGCCGACAGGATGAGGACGACGGCGACCACGAGATAGACCCAGCCGTAGGTCTTGAGGCTGTGGCCGAAGATAGCCGCCTCGAAGTTCTCGGGCAGCACACCGTGGTAGCGGAAGGCCCAGATTGCGTCGAAGACGCGGATGATTCCGGCGACCCCAAGCACGATGGCTGCAAAGAGAATCCAACCATCACCCCGTTGTTCCATTTGCCCTCCCCCGTTTGAAGGTCGTCTGACCGTCGCCGGCCAGACCACGCGGTTAGGAGCACCATGGCTTCGTGGGTTATTTTACCTGAAGCTTTCGGGGATTGCTCTTGAAATTTTCCGGCAAGTCGAAATCGAGCGCCATAACAAGCGAGCGTCGCCTTCCCGTACCTGGAAAGCCCCGAAACGAGACGAGGCTCAACCCTGAGTAAACCCGTCCGACATCCGGCGCTTGCCACAGCCCGAAGACACCACGACGTTCCCCGGCGAAGGAAGCCGGCAAGTCCATGTTCCAAAGGGGGAGTCCAGAGCACAACATGAACACCGTGGCATGGGCGAACGCGATGGGTTAGGTTCCATTCGGTGAGCGTCAGCTGACTCGAAAGGGGCCACCCGATGACAGATGAAGCGAGCGTCCTAGGGCCGATCAGCTATCTCGTCGTCGAGTTCCCCGGCAACAAGATGACCGGAGAGGGGTTCTCCAACCTGCTCGACCTCGTCGACAGTGGAGTGATTCGGATCCTCGATCTGATGTTCGTGGCCCGCAACTCCGATGGCTCGATGCGAGCACTCGAGCTCCAGGACATCGACGGCGATGGAAAGTTCGACCTGACCGTCTTCGCAGGTGCGTCGTCGGGCCTGCTGGGCGAGAGCGATCTCGCTGAAGCGGCATCGGTGATCGAACCAGGTTCGGCGGCCGGGATCTTGATCTTCGAGAACCGCTGGGCGACGCCTTTCATCCAGGCGTTGCGTCGTGGTGACGCCGAGCTTGTCGCCGCCGGTTACATCCCCCAGGGCGACCTCGTTGCGGCGCTCGAAGCCGCCGAAGGTTGATCCCACGGATAGCTGATCCAACAAAGAAAGGACGAAACCATGCCGCTTCTCCGAGGTATCGCACGCACCGCAGCCATCGCCGGAACGGCCACTGCCGTGTCGAATCGTGTGTCACGACGTCAGCAAAATCGGTGGGCGCAACAAGAGGACCAGCAGTACCCGCTACAGCAGCAGTACGCCCCGCAGCCGGCACCAGCTCCAGCTCCAGCTCCAGCTCCAGATCCCATTGCGCAGCTGAAGGAACTGGCCGAACTTAAGTCACAGGGCATCCTCACCGAGGCCGAGTTCGACGCCCAGAAGGCGAAGATCCTGGCGTCCTGAATTGGTTTCGAATCGGACATGGCTTTGCCAATTGCAATCGCAACAATGACACAAGGAGGATAAATGCTTCTCGCCAGCTACCAATACCCGATCCTCGATTTCTTCCTGACGATGCTGTACTTCTTCCTCTTCGTCATCTGGATCTGGCTGTTGATCACGGTGTTCGTCGACATCTTCCGCAGCCGCGACATGGGCGGTTGGGCCAAGGCGCTGTGGGTGATCTTCGTGATCATCCTCCCGTTCCTGGGCGTCTTCGTCTACCTGATCGCCCGGGGCGGCAAGATGCATGAGCGGGCGGCGCAGGAGGCGGCAGAGCAGCAGAAGGCGTTCGACGCCTACGTGCAGGAGGCGGCCGGCACTGCCGGGACCAGTTCGGCCGATCAGCTCTCCAAGCTGGCCGACCTGAAGTCGCAGGGCGTCATCACCGACGCCGAGTTCGACGCCCAAAAGGCGAAGATCCTGGCGTCCTGAACCGCCGGCCATGGCGCTGCTCCATGCGTGAGCCCTGCTGCCAGCCTCGTCACGGGACGATGCCGTCTCGTTGTTGTGCACTTCCGCCGAGGTAGGCCGCAGGTGTCACGGCTCTCCGACGGCCGCGATGGCGGCCTCAAGGGTGGGGTAGAAGCGGTCACGATCCAGCGTCTCGAAGAGGCCGTAGCGACGAACCAGATCTTGGAGCCGGGTGCGCATCTCTGCGAAAGCCATGTGGATGCCCGTGGCGTTGAGTTCGCGGTCGAGCTGCTCGAGCATCCTTGCCGCCGATACGTCGACGTCGGTCATCGCCTCGCACTGGACGACCACCCACGACGCGTGACGTTCAGCGACGGCGTGGCGAACCTGGGTCCGGAAGGCTGAGCAGTTCGCGAAGAACAGGGGAGCCTCCCAGCGGTAGACGACGATCCCCGGGAGCTGGCGCGCATCGGGGTAGCGCCCGACGCTGTGCCAGCCTGCCAGGTCCTCCACCTGGCCGAGAACCGCACCATGGGGTTGCCAGCTGCGGCGGAAGAACAACAGCACGGCGAGTGCGATGGCGATGACGATTCCCGGCAGGACCCCGAACACGATCACGCCCAAGCTGGCGACCACCGAAAGGACGAGCGCACTCTTTCGGACCCGGTAGTAGCGGACCAGGGCCTCGAGGTCGAGTAGGGCGAGGGCGGCGGCGATCAGCACTGCGGCCAGGGCGGACTGAGGAAGGTCGGCCAACAGGGAGTTGAAGAACAGCAGCAGTGACACGACGATGCCGGCACCGACCAACGACGCGAGTTGTGACTTGGCTCCCGCCTGTTCCACAACCGCTGTACGCGACCCACTGGTCGACACCGCGAAGCCCTGGAGGAGGCCCGCGGCGAGGTTGGCCGCTCCGATGCCGATCATCTCCTGGTTGGGATCCACCTCCTCACCGCGGCGGGCTCCGAAGCTCGAGGACGTGGCGATCGTGTCGGCCAGCGACACGAGTGTGATGCCCACGGCGGCGACCAGTAAGGGGCCCACGTCGGAGACCTTTGTCCAAGGGACCGACGGCCTGGGGACTCCCCTGGGGAGTGTCCCCACGGTCGACACCCCGTGCGCGTGCAGATCGAAGACGGCGGAGACGACGGTGGCCGCCACGATGCCGACGAGGACGGCGGGAACGACCTTGGTGAATCGGGACAGCACCAACAAGATGGCCAGCACCCCCAGGCCGACCAGGAGCGCCGCCCCGACCGTGTTGTCGAGGCCGAGCACGAAGGCCTTGAGCTCGGGACCGAAACCCTCGACGTCCGTCGAGAACCCGAAGAGTTTGGGCAGTTGGCCCACGATGATGATGAGGGCGAGACCGTTCATGTATCCGACCTGCACCTCGCTCGAGAGCAGGTCGGCGACGAAGCCGAGGCGCCCGATCCCCAACCCGATCTCGATGAGCGCGACGATGACGGCGAGCATGCCGGCCAGCGCGATGGCACGATGGATGTCGCCGCCCGCCAGCAACGGCATGAGGGCAGCGAAGATCAGGGGCGAGATCGAAGAATCCGGGCCGAGGACGAGGATTTTGGAAGGTCCAAAGACCGCGTAGCCGACCAGACATCCGATGGACGTGTACAAGCCGGTTACCGGAGGCAGCCCCGCCAGCTCGGCGTAGGCCAACCCTTGCGGCACGAGGATGGCGGCCAGCACGACGCCCGCGACGACGTCGGACCGTGCCCATCTCCGGTCGTAGGTTCGGACGACCCGGAGACCCGGTATCCATCTCGCTATCCCCGAAGGGCCTTCGTCCAACGTGCCCTCGTTCCCCTTGTGACCTTCGGCCACCACGCTGTTCGACCCGAACCTACAATGCGATCAGGTAGAAGACCAGCGAAGGGTGCGCGGTGATGTCCAGACCCGGGCGACATCGGAGGATCCGACGTCCTAGCGGCGCCAGGACGAGAAGCTCCCATGACGCGCACCTGGACTGGAGGGCGGCGACACCAAGTGGGTGACTCGAGTCGAACCGCGTTGGGTCCCCCGCGAGCTCTCGCCACCCTCTCGCTCGCCGCAGTCGTCCTACTGGTTGTTGCGCTAATCCTCTTCCTCGTTCGCAACGGCGTCTACGTGGCGATGGGGGCGGCCGGCTTGGCTCTCGGCGTGGCCGGGGGATGGTGGGCGATCACGAAACGATCCCCGCGCCACTGGGTTGGCGTAATCGGGGCGATCCTTGGAGCCGCCATTCTGCTCAGCGCGTTGCTCTTGGCCGGGCACGAAGACTGGGAGTCCCTCGTCCGAGCACTTATCTGCCTCGCGCTCCTCGGCATTGCCGTTCTGGCGGCGCGGGCGTCGTTGGCTGCCAGCCTCCGCAGCACCGCCGCCGGTCGAGTGCACCGCGCCACACGACCCGCGCACCCGGTCCTGTTGTGCAATCCATGGTCGGGTGGCGGCAAGGTTGAGAAGTTCGGTTTGGTGGAGTTGGCCTCTTCCCTGGGGGTCGAGACCGTGATGCTCGATCACGGCCTCGACCTCGAAGAACTCGCCCGAGACGCTATCTCCCGGGGCGCCGACTGCCTGGGCATGGCCGGCGGAGACGGCTCACAGGCACTGGTCGCCTCCATCGCAGTCGAGCACGATCTTCCCTTCGTCTGCGTCACCGCGGGACGCGGAACCACTTCGCCCTCGACTTGGGGTTGGATCGCCGCGACCCGCGCCAGAGCCTGTACGCCTTCCGCGATGCGATAGAGCGCCGAGTCGACTATGCGACGGTGAACGACCGGTTTTTCGTCAACAACGTCTCGTTGGGCGTCTACGCCACCATCGTCCAGCAGGAGGGCTATCGAGAGGCCAAGGCGCAGACGACGCGGCGGCTGCTCCCTGAGATGCTGGGCGACGCCGAGGAACCCTTCGATCTGTCGTTCGTGACGCCCGACGGCACTGAAGTCGACGGGTCCTTCCTCGTCATGGTGTCCAATGACCCCTACGTGCTCGCGGCGTCGCCCAGCACCTCCCAGCGCCTCCGTCTCGACACGGGGCAGCTCGGTGTGTTCGCCGTGACCGCGGCGACGGGCGCGCAGGCCGCCGAGGTCGTCACCCTCGCCCTGGCCGGCCAGGGAGGACGCAGCCGCCATGCCTTCGAATTCACCTGCGGGACCTTCGAGATCACATCCCGATCCGGAGCGGCGTACGCCGGCATCGACGGCGAGGCTCTTGAACTCGAGACGCCGATGACCTTCCGCACCCACCCCCAAGGTCTGCGCATGCTCGTCCCGGAAGGCAACATCGAGGTCGCGCTGCGGCGCCAGTCCCGCCAGGTGCAGGTTCGCGACCTCGTCCACTTGGCGACGGGCACGGCGCCCGGCTAGGTGCCGTTCCGGAGAGCGGATCAGAACCGCGTCGGTACCTCGTGGCGGTGCACGCGCGGCTCTCGGTAGTCGCCTTTCTTTTGCCGGGACGGCAGGACGACGGGCCCTTGCTCCTCGCGTTCGTAGGGGACCAGGTCGAGGATGTGGCTGATGATGTTGAGGCGGGCCCGGCGCTTGTCATCGGAGTTAGCCACGTACCAGGGCGACGTCTCGGTATCGGTGGCGGCGAACATGGCGTCGCGCGCCCTGGAGTAGTCGTACCAGCGACCGTACGACTCGATGTCCATCTCCGAGAGCTTCCAGGTCTTGCGGTCGTCGTCGATGCGAGCAGTCAAGCGGCGCGTCTGCTCCTCCTGGCTGACCTCGAGCCAGTACTTGAGCAGTAGCACTCCTGAGTCGACGATGGCCTGCTCAACGAAGGGAACCAGCTGGAGGAACCGGGCCGACTCCTCTTGGGTGCAAAACCCCATGACCGGCTCGACCCCGGCGCGGTTGTACCAGCTTCGGTCGAATATCACGACCTCGCCTCCGGCGGGCAGGTGGGGGACGTAGCGTTGCATGTACATCTGCGAGCGTTCGCGGTCGGTGGGAGCGGGGAGGGCCACGACCCGGAAGACTCGGGGGCTGACCCGCTCGGTGAGCCGCTTGATGACGCCGCCCTTCCCCGCCGTGTCCCGACCCTCGAACACGATGCACACCTTGGCCTGCTCGTGCACGACCCAGCTCTGCAGGTGCACGAGGTCGACCTGCAGACGCTCGAGCTCCTCCTCGTACTCCTTGCGTCGCATTTTGGGGGGTCGCACCGCTCCGTCATCTCACATCACAGGTTCGGTCGCCTTGCCTCCATAGAGCGTCAGCCCGTAGATCACCGCGATGCCGAGGAACGTGTAGACGAGTGACCACACCGGGTAGTAGGGCATCCAGAACACCGAGGAGATCGCAGCGATGGCACCGGCCACGATCCCCACCCAGCGGGCGACTTGTGAGCCGTTCATGACGGCGATCGCCGAGAGCATCAAGATGATCGCCACGGCCAGGTACACCCAGCCGTAGGTCTTGAGGCTGTGGCCGAAGACCGCTCCCTCGAGGTTCTCTGGCAAAACACCGTGATACCGGAAGGCCCAGATTGCGTCGAAGAGCCGCATGATGCCGGCCATCCCGAGCACCACGGACGAGAAGACGATCCACCCGCGACCCGATCCATCCATGGTCAACCTCCTCCGGTCATCCCACTCCTAGTCTGAGTGTAAGCCCTCACCACCCCGCCGAACTCAGGTGACCACGGGCTCCTCCACGAACCCCGGGGGGAGGGTGCCGGTGGCGGCCTCCCAGCCCATTGCAGCGACACGGGCGCTCAGCACCTTGGTGATGCCAAGGCCTATGCCCGCTGCGGCGGCCCACAGCACGGCATCGAGCCACGAGAACCGGGCACTGGTGGGGTCGAACGGAGAAGGAGCGGCTGCGTCCTTGCGGATGGCCTGATACCCGACTCTCATGAGCTTCCGGGCGAGCAACCCGCCCAGCATGCCGATGCCGGCGGAGACCAGCTTCCAGATCCGCTCGCGGGTCACGGGAGAAGATTCTACCTGGTCGTCGTCTTGGTCGTGAGCGTCGCTCTCGACCCAAGACGGAAGCGCGTCCACGTCGCGCCCCTCGCCCGAGCCGCGCTCGACCAGGCTGTGGTCGACATCCTCCCGACCAGATACGTTGGCGGTGATTCCGATGTGGGAGGCCCGCGTCGTGTGCAAAGGACCACTGCCCCTAGCCGGCAAATGGTTGATCAAGCATGATCAAGGCGATGGCGTCCACGTCACCTTCGAATGTGCGGGACCGCAGTCTGGAGAGAGGCCACCGCGATGAGCGCCGCACCTGACGACGCCGTTGAGGAGGAGAACAGCCCCAGTCCCCGACTAGCCCTCCTGCTGGCGGCGGCCATGTTCGTCTTGGTGATCGACACCTCGTTGATGAACGTGTCGATCTCGGCGGTCATCAAAGATCTGCATACGACGGCGAGCGGTGTGCAATCAGCGATCGCCCTCGAAGCCCTCATCTCCGCAGCCTTCATCTTGATCAACTCCAAGATGGGCGACCTGATGGGCCGCAAGCGCGCCTATGTGATCGGTCTGTTGGCCTACGCCGTCGGCGCACTGGCCATGACAGTGGCGCAGGGCCTCACCACCATCATCATCTTCTGGGCGATCATCGGCGGGCTTGGCGCGTCCCTCCTACTTCCGGCGATGCAGTCCCTGATTCACGGCAACTTCACGGGCGCCGCTCAGAGGCGCGCATACGCACTGGTCGGGGCATCCGCTGCGATCGCAGCCGCTGTCGGACCACTCCTCGGCGGGTTCCTCACGACCTATCTATCGTGGCGTGTCGGCTTCGGCCTCGAGGTGGTCGTCATCCTCGTCGTGTTGTCCCAGATCCGACTCGTCAAGGATGTGCCCTACACGGGGTCGCGCAAGGTCGATTACGTCGGCGCAGTGCTGTCCGTGGTCGGGATGGGCGGCATCGTCCTCGGCATCCTCGTCTGGCAAGAGGGCGGTCAGTACGTCGGCCTGCTGATAGGCATCGGTGCAGTGACGCTGGCCGCGTTCGCCTTCTGGTTGGTCCGTCGCAAGCGCAACGGGAAGCCGCCACTGATTGATCCCGACCTGTTCAAGCACTTGAACTTCCGCATCGGCATCTCGCAGCAGATGTTCCAGCAGATCACGCTCGGCGGAGCAATGATCGCTCTTCCTCTCTTCTTGCAGATGACGCTCGAGTACAACGCCATGCAAGCTGGTCTTTCGCTCGCACCCCTTTCACTGTCCATGTTCGGCATGGCCTTGCTTGCCGGCCGCAAGGCCGGGAATCGACGCCCAGCCAACATCGTCCTGGCTGGCTTCGTGCTGAGCACCGTCGGGATGGCCGCAATCGTCCCGCTGGTGCCCAGAGTGGATTCGGGGTGGTACTTGGTGATCCCATTGCTGATCACCGGTTCGGGTCTGGGGCTCCTCGTCTCTCAGCTCAACAACTTCACCCTCGCACCGATCGCCGAAGAACGCGTCAGTGAGGCGGCCGGTGTGAACTCCGCCGCAGGCTCCTTCGGGCTGTCCTTCGGGCTTGCGTTGGCCGGAGGCATCATGCTTTGGGCCTTGGCATTGAGCTTCACCCACTTGACCACCACGAGCACCGTCATCCCGGCGACCCAGCAACAGCAGATCTCCACGTGGCTCGAGCACGACGCCGAGGTGATGAGCAATACCCAGCTGCAGGTGCAGATCGCCGACCAGCCGCAGGACGTGCAGAAAGCGGTTCTTGCCATCAACACAAAGGCCCGGAATCGCTCCCTCCAGGTGGCGATGCTGGTTCCCGCAATCGCGTCGCTTCTCGGTCTGGCCAACTCGTTCCGGATGCGGCGGCTTCCGGACATCGCTCCCAGCGCCGACATTGAGGGCGTCGACTTCGGTTGAGCCCCTGTACCCGAAGAGCCGCGCGGCCGCAGTGACGGGCGGACGGGGGGACCATCCGGATTAGGTCGCTCCTGGATAGACATCGGTGGCAAGCACAGCCTCCAATTGGCCGGGTCGCGCACGTGCTCTTCTGGGCTGACCGCAAGAGACTTTGCTCGCGGGGGCGCCTTTATGGCTTGACCGCCCGCTCGACGCCACTCCGATCCATCGGCCTCGCCGGACCGCATCACGTGACAGGCAAGACGTAGCCTCGCGGGAGAGGGATGCCTTTGAGCGTGACCAATTTCGGAGCAAATGTCGGATAGATCGGTACAGAGTGTGAACTCGACTGTGCGCGAGGGTGTGCACGGGCCCACTACCAGGCATTTTCCGCGTCTCCTGTCGGCTTGCGATTGCTTCGCGGATGGCCACCTCCAAGGGCTCTCACGACACATCGTGAGCGTCGTTGGAGGTCCGCCGTCGCTCTCGTAGCGCTCGATGATCTCGTGTGTCTATGGAATGCGCGGCATTCGTTTCATGTCGGACGCTCTCGAAAGACGAGATGAGCTGTCGTACGGTGGGACGCACGTGCCTGCGGAGGCGTACGCCTGCCAATAGACGGTCTTGGTGCCGTCGGGTGAACACGCCGAATCAGTCATCGAACACCACAACGGGGAGTTTGCAGTGCTATCTGGTCCGGTTCCGAGGGCGGCGCAGGGATCGATGCTGCACCCGGAAATGGCAGATCAAGGTGTAGCGACTAGTGGTCCGAGTTTCCCGGCGGGAGGATGTCCTCGGCCATGGGGTCCCCATGACGGAATACGACGCGCCATCGTCCATCCTCCAAGCGATAGCCCTGGCTAGAGCGGAGCGTTCGGTGTTCTCTTTCGCCTCCCACCTCGCGGCTCATGTGCTCCAAGTCGACGGTGAACGCAAGGTCTCCTGAGACACTCGTCAAGAGGTTCTCGACGTGGAATCCGCCAAAATTGAGGTGCTGAGAGGCCCAGGAGAGCCGTTCGCTCACGTCGTGCCACCCCTTTTGGTGTGACCCCGCCGCGCCGATGAGGACAACATCGTCGTCCTGAGACCAGAGCGACTGAAACGCACCTGTCCGTCCACTGACCTGCTCGGCCACTGCCTCCCGGCATGTGCCCACGAACGCCTGGAAATCCTTGTCCGTTGTGGCCATCGTGTCTCCTTTCGCCTTGAGGATGGTCGCCCGAGCCTTCAGAGACTCTGCGTCAGACCTCCGTCGATTAGATAGTTCGCTCCCGTCACATTGGAGATCCGGGTACTGGCCAAGAACACGATGAGGTCAGCAACCTCCTCCGGCGTGGTGAAGCGCCCCGTAGCCGTGTCCTTGACAGCCTCATGAGCGACGTCGTTTGGATTGGCGCCTTGGGCGGCCGAGACGGATGCGGCCACTCCATGATCGCCGAGCCACAGCTCGGTCGAGACAGGACCTGCGCTCACGGCGTTCACTCGGATGCCGTGTGGTCCGACCTCCTTGGACAACGCCTTCGAGAAGTTGGCGAGGGCTGCCTTTGCCGCGCTGTAGTCGATGACGAGGGGGTCCGGGAGGCTGGCGTTGATCGAGGCGTTGTTGACGATGCTCCCACTACCCCGGGCGATCATGTGCGGCAGGACAGCCCGCGTCGTCCTCACTGCAGCCATGAAGGTCAGCGCCATGGTGGTCGCCCACTGCTCATCTGTCACGGAGAGGAATCCGTCCAGGCGAGGAGTGACCGCCCCTGCGTTGTTGATGAGGATGTCGATGGGTCCACCGCTTAGGGCCGACTCCACCAGCTGTGCTGGACCCCCGTTCTCCGAGAGATCCACCTCGATGTGGAGAACCTGGTTGTCCTCGCGCAGGACGTCCAGCTCTGCAGAAGACCGACGCGATGCCGCGATTACGGCCACCCCCTCAGTCACCAGTCGCCGCGTCACGGCGAGCCCGATTCCTTTGCTGGCACCGGTCACAAGGGCACGCTTTCCCTCAAGGCCAAGATCCATGATGCCTCCTCAGCAGCGTACGAAGACGAGACCTGTTGCTTCAGACGCCATTGGTCCTGAGCCAGTCGAGGACGGCGTTGGCCACGTCCTTCCAACCCTCGTCGATGGTCAAGGAGTGGCCCCGTCCCTCGAACTGCTCAAGCTCGGTGACGGCACTGGAGTCGCGGTACTGCTTCAGGGTGGAACGGGTGACCTTGTCGGGCACCGTGTGATCCTCGGTGCCCGAGATGAGCAGCAGAGGTCCTCGCCCTTCGTTTTGCGTGTCGACCTTTGCCGGAGAATGCAACGAAAAGTTGGCGACCGCCGCCTCGAACAACGGCCTGGCTGGAGACGGGATCGTCCAGCGACCGAACAGCGCGTCGGATTCCTCCTGGCTGAGCGCGTTTCCGAAGCCGAAGCGAAACTCCTTACTCGTCAGAGAAAGGGCCTTATGACGGTTGGCGGGATTGCCCAGAGCCGGCAAGCCGGCGCGTAGTTGGGCGAGCGGGAGAGGCAAGACACCCTTGATCTGCGCGGGATCGATCGCCACAGCCGCGACACCGTAGCCCTCCCCGAGAAGCTTTTCGGCGATCAGACCACCGAAGGAGTGGCCGACGATCACCGGGGGGGCGTCGAGGGCATCGATGATCTGGCCCATGTGGGTGGCGATGTCGTCAATGCCGACGTTCGCCACCAGTTCGGGATGCTCCCTGGCCTCCGCCACCGTCGCAGGCTCGTTCGGCCACCCCGGTGCCACAGGTTCGTAGCCGGCATCACGGAACAGGTCGAGCCAAGGTGACCAACTGGTCGCGTGCAACCAGAGTCCGTGGATGAAGACGGCTCGTTTGTCTCCGGCCATGGCAGGTCCTTTCGTCGGGGTCCCCACAACACAATGCCCTTTTCGAGCAGATGTCCAAGACCTATTCGACCTGGATCGATAACCCTTCGGGCATGATTGAAGTGGAAAGTACCGACTACGATCCGGAGGACATCCCCGGTCCTGCAACCGGGCGTGCCCTGGGGGCTAAGCATGGACCTCGACCTGCGCCTCGTGCGCTACTTCGTAGCGGTGGCCGATGAGCTTCACTTCGGCCGAGCGGCGAACAAGCTCCACGTCAGCCAGCCGGCATTGTCAAAGCAGATCCGCAAGCTCGAGGATCAGCTGGGCGCGCGTCTCTTTGTGCGCGACAGTCGTCATGTTGCCCTCACGGTCCGGGGCGAAGACTTCTACCGCGACGCACGGGAGTTGCTTACCCTCGCCGACAGAATGCAGCAACGACCGGAGGGAAACCGGGTACGGATCGCCCACATCTTCGAACTTGCGACCAGTCGCGACGTCGCCGACGCGTATTCGAAAGCCCGCCCGGACGTGACGATCATCGAACATGCCATGGATAGCGTGGCCCAGCTCGACGCGCTCCTCGAGAATCGCCTCGATGTAGCCATCCTCCGTGTCACACCGCAGATGCTCCAAGACCACCCCAAGGGTTGGTCCCATACACTTCTCCGGCTCGAGCCAATGCGCCTGGTGGGCCGCAGGGGTGACTCCCCCCGGTCGACCGCATCGTTGTTCGATCGACCGATCGAGGTGCTGGGGGATCCTCCGGACTCCGGGCTACACGAGGCTTACGCCGACTTCTTGACCGCGCTCGAAAAGACTTTGGGCTTGTCCATGCGGTGGCTCGGAACTCCAGGGGCCTTCAGCCATTGCCTTGCGGTGATTGAACGCGCAACCGTACAGGCGTTCTCCCTCGAATTCGACAGCTACGCCGTGCGCTACGCAGCCGAGGGTCTGCCGGTGTTCCGACCTCAGGAGATGTCGCCGCACTATCCCTGGTCGATTGCCTGGCGCGACGGCCGAATTCCTCAGGCTACGGCTGATTTTCTGGAGATTGCCCAGAACACGGGGACCGCACGTGCCTGGCGCGACTTCGACAGCGCCGCGGAAGGTCCCCCGTGGTTGCCCCCCGATGACCCGGTGGCGCTCGAGCTGGGGGTCCAGCCGCTGACGGATGAGGTCAAGAGTCAATAGTCAACGCCTGGTGTTGCTTCGAACATCCTTGACAGGACGTGTGCATCTATTTCGCAGTTGAGCTGGGGCTGTCAGTTTGGCGTCCGGAAGCTGGTGCCATCTCCTACCGAGTGCGATGATGTTGACTCGTGACGACATCCGAATCGATCGAGAAACCGTCCCCTCGAGTCCCCAAACAGGAGCAGGTGGATGCCTCGCCAGACATCGTCCAGGTGGCGCCTGGCATCCTGCGCCTGCAGCTGCCCATCGATTTCACCGGCCTGGGCCACGTCAATACGTACGCCCTCGAGGATGACGCGGGTTTCACACTGGTCGATCCAGGCCTCCCGGGCGAAGAGTCGTGGAGGGCGCTGCGGGGCCGCATGGATGCGGCGGGCATCCCCTTGGAACGGGTCCACACCATCGTCGTCACACATTCGCACCCCGACCACTTCGGTGGCGCGGGGTTGTTGGCTCAGGAGAGCGGGGGTGCCATTGTGGCGTCCGACCGCTTCCGAACCTTCTTCGATCCCGCTGACATCGACGATCGCGAGCTCGAGGCGGCCGACGACATCGATCCGGACCAGAGCCCCATCCCCAGTATCCGCATCGAACGGCCCGCACCTTGGGGCGGGTCCACCGTCGGCCCACCACCCGAAGCGCGAGCGAAAATGCTCGCCCACCAGGCCGATTTCTTCAAGTGGTTCAAGCCACCCCGCCCATCGCGGCGCGTCGCGGATTGTGACCACCTCACGTTGGGCGGCCGGGACTGGGTCGGCCTCTTCACCCCGGGGCACACCGACGACCATCTCTGTCTCTACGACGAGGAGGGCGGGGTGTTGCTGTGCGGCGACCAAGTGTTGCCCACCATCACGCCACACATTTCAGGGCTGATCGCAGGTGACCCGCTCCTCATGTACATCGAGTCACTTGACCGATTGTCCGCCCTACCCCATGTGTCGGTCGTCCTCCCGGCACACGGCCAACCTTTTTTCGACCTTCCCGGTCGAGCCGAAGAGATCAAGCGTCACCACGACGAACGCTTGGACCGGTTGCTCGAGATCTGTGACGCCGCTGGCTGGGGCAGCGTCGTCGACCTCTCACACGAGCTGTTCGCCCCGCGGTCATGGGGCTCTATGGCCGAGGCCGAGACGTTCGCCCACCTGGAGCGCCTGCGGGTGACGGGCGCCGTGCAGCGCCGCGAAGAGGCCGGCATCTTGCTCTACCACTGTTGACGGTCTTGCCAACTGAAAGTTCAGGGCTCGTCCACTCGGTGATCGTCGGCGGCGCGCCAAGAGCTCCAATTGCCGATCGTCGCGCAAGGGCTACGAATGGAAGTCAAGGTGGAGGGCTTCACCGACAGGCAACCCGCACGCGGCAGATGTCGATTCGAGGGAGCGGTTCCTCGACACCAGGGTCGACCGTTGCGGTCCGGGTCTCGGCCGCCAGTGCCGTCAGGCCGCCGCGCCGGAGCACCAAGCCGGCAATTACCGCTCCTACCACGAAGACCAAGGCGGACCACAAGAACGCGGTGGTGTAGCTATGGAGCAAGGCTGCCTGGACGGTGGCCGGGGTCAGGACCCGACCGACCAGGTACGAGGTGGCAGCGCCTGCGGCCAAGGTGTTGAGCAGCGACGTGCCAATGGATCCCCCCACTTGTTGCGCCGTGTTGAGGGTGGCCGATCCCACTCCGGCGTCCTGGGGTGCCAACCCGAGGGTGCCGGTGCTGAAAGCTGGGGCGGTGCTCAGTCCGAATCCAATGCCCAACAGGAGGAGATACGGAAGCACGTGGCTGACGTACGACGAATGCAATCCGACCAGGTGGAGTCCGAACAACGCCGCAGCAGAACAAAGCAACCCAATCGGTACGATCGGCTTGGGGCCGAATCGCGGCAACAGAATGCGATTTGACACCTGGGCCATCGTGGCCAAGGCGGCAACGAGAGGGAGGAAGGCGACGCCAGTTTTCACCGGGCTGAACCTCAACGTCCCCTGCAGGTAGTAGGTCAAGAACAAGAACACGCCGAAGAGCCCGACACTGGCGAAGAACATCACTAACAGAGATCCACCCCGCGTTCGGTTGAGCACGACCCGCGGTGGCAGCAACGGGTACTTCGCTCTGGTCTCGAAGTAGGCGAACACGGCAAGCAGGACCACACCCGCTACGAGGAACCCGATCGTGAACGGATCGCCCCACGTGGTGGTCTCGGCGTGCGAGAAACCGAACACGATCGAGAACAATCCGCCGCCGACCAGGAAGAGGCCGGGCAGGTCCAACGGGTCGTGGTCAGCACCTTCGTCGTTTTTCAACCAGAGCAGGGCTCCCACGATGGCGCAGACAGCAAACACGAGGTTGACGAAGAGCGTCCACCGCCACGTCGCGTAGGAGGTGAGGATGCCGCCGAGGAGGAGACCCAACGCGCCGCCGGCGCCGGCGATCGCTCCGTAGATCCCGAAGGCCCGTCCTCGCTCTCCCGGATCGGTGAAGGTGGTCGTCAAGAGGGCCAGCACCGAAGGCGCGAGCAGGGCCCCGAACGCGCCCTGGACGGTCCGAGCGATGACGAGCATGGTGAAGTCGACCGAAGCACCACCGATGGCGGAAGCCACAGCGAAGCCGACCAGTCCTGTGATGAGCGCCCGTTTCCGTCCCACCACGTCCCCGATACGGCCACCGAGGAGAAGCAGGCTGCCGAAGGCAAGCGAGTACGCGGTGACGATCCACTGGCGATCGGCGTTGGAGAAGTGCAGATCGTGCTGAGCGGTGGGGAGGGCGATGTTGACGATCGTGCTGTCGAGAATGACCATCAACTGCGCAATGCCCAGCACGGCAAGAATCCACCACCGCCGGTCGTAGTTGGCCACATCAACCGAGGCCCCGTCCGCCCCGTGCTCCACCGTCATCAGTGTGGTCATTGGATGCGCCCCCGATGCACCACCGAACGACCTTCGACTTCATGCTGCTTCTGACTGGTTCGGGTCAAGGACTTCCTGACTATCGGGCGTCTGCTGCAGCTCTGGACGCTTCCGCTATCATTCACTGTCTGCGGCGGGGTTGCCACCTACTCCTCCCGTCACGGTGGGATGCTCCCTCCCGGACCTCTACCGGGTGCCCAGCCAGCTCGTCGTAGCCAGACGGTGCTCCGGCCGGCGCGCCGCCGATGTCGAAGTCGCCGGACGCACAGGTCAGGTGAGCGTGGCCCTGCCGGCCTGCGACCGCTGGTCATGCGCGAGCGCGAGACCCTCGCCGAGGTCGTCCACGCGGATCCGAGCGTCAGGGTCGGTCGATACAGCCGAGACTCGGCCGAGGTTGTCGGGCCCGCCCGGGCCTCACGTCCACGTCGTAAGTCGATTCGTGAGCGATTGAGCGCAGCGAGGATGTCCTCGGCCGAGGGGTCGATCAACGGCGATGGGCCAAATGGACCATGTCGGATCGGACCCAGACGACCGACAATTCCTCGATGAGCAGCAGCGCGCTGGTGTCCGATCGCGGGGCGTACGCAACACCTTCCGCGCCGCACCGGCTCGCCCGGCCGATCGGCGGAGTACTCGGCACCGCCGTGCTCGGGTCCGCTGGCTCGGCACTGTTGGCCCTGGCCAGCGACCTCCCTGCGTCCCCGTTCGGGCCACACTCGGGCGGCCTCTGGCCCTTCGCCGGCGCGGGTGCTGCCCCGTCGTGGGAGGGGCCGGCGACTCCATCGTGGACAGAGCCGGCGAACAGCGGTCCCGCGGTGCCACCAGCGCATCTGCTGGTCCTGGCTGCTGCCCTGGTCGGCGTCGTGCTCCTGGCGATTGCGTGGCTCGGCCTCTGGCGCGCCGTACGCGCCGATCGGGGCCTGGGGTTCCGCAACCTGTGGTGCGTCGTTGTCGCTTGGACGGCGCCGCTGTTCTTCGCGGCCCCATTTGCCAGCCAAGACGTCTGGGTCTACGCGGCCCAGGGCAAGGTGGTGGCCTCAGGCTTGGGCTCGGCCAGCCCACTCCATCTCCTCGGCCATTCGGTCTGGCTCTCCGGCGTGGATCCGAAGTATCTAACCGGCCCGTCGATCTACGGGCCCGGTGCCAACGATCTCTCCGCCTTGTTCGCGGCGGTCTCGGGTGGGCATCCGTGGATCGCCGTCGAATGCTGGCGGCTTGCCGTCATCGCCGCCCTCGTGTTGTGCTCGTGGGGCGTGGCTCGAGTCGCCGCCGTACGCGCCGCCAACCCGGTCGAGGCGGTGATCGCGGGCGTCGCCAATCCCGGCGTGCTCGTCATCTTCGTCGCCGGTATCCACAACGACGCCGTCATGATCGGACTCATCGTCGCCGGAATCGCCCTCGCCATGACGAACCGACCGTGGTGGGCCCTTGGTGTCGCAGCGCTCGCCGTGACCGTCAAGGCGCCGGCGGCGCTCGCCGTCTTGGCCATCGCCTGGTGGTCCTGGAAAGGGGCGTGGCGGCCGCGCGCCATGGCGATGGTGGCCGCGTTGACCCTGACCGTCGGCATGCTGGTGGTGGCAGGGGTCGGCAGCGGAGGCGGGTTCACGTGGCTCAAGTCTGCGTCCATCGGTACCGTTGCCAGTTCCTTCTCGGTTCTGCTTCCCCTCGGGATGACATCGGCGGCAGCGGTGAGCGCAGTTCAGCTGGTGGGAATCCTCGCCGCCGTCGTGCTGGTTCTCACCGTCCCACGCGGAAAGGGTTGGGTCGGCGCGCTCGCCGTGGGCTTGGCGGCGATGGCGCTCTGTGCTGCCAATCCACAGCCCTGGTACCTCCTCTGGGCACTCCCGATAGTGGCGTGCACCCTCGGCAACAGTGGCGTCCAGCGCGCCGCGATCCTGATCCTCTGTGCCATGACCGCCTGGAGCGAGCTGCCATTTGGTGTCCTGGTCTGGTTTACCGGGATCATCGCCCTCGCTGTGCTGTGGTACCGCTGGAGGCGGTCGTGGCAGGGACTCACCCCGCTCGCACCACCGCACTTCACGGCTGCCGGAAACCGAGCTGTTGACGCCCGTTGGTAACACTGTCACAGAGGGTCAGGAGTGGGTCGTTGACGCGGACTCGTGCGGAACGAGCTCGCGAGATTCCTGCCACCTCGACTCAACGGACCTGGGCGTGGGGAGCGACTCCTAGTCGGAGCCGATCGCCGCCGCGCCGCGACACTCCCTTTTGTAGCGGTCCCAGTCCCAGGTCTGAAGAAACTGCTCAGCGGCCTTGGCGCCGTTGGCCACGACCATTTGCCGCTTCTTGGCTGACGCGTCGAACTCGACGATGCCGATGCCCGCAGTATCAACGCGGATCGTCCGGCAGCTGACGCACGGCTGCTCGAGGTGTGTCTGGTCGTTGCCCACGACGGCCGTGGCCAGGACCTGGTCGAGCACCCGCCCGGCCGGCAACAGCTGGAGAGCCCGCAACGCCGGATGGGCGATGGGCGGCAACAGTTGGGCACTACCGACCGGCAGATCGGGGAGGATCTGTATGCCGAACGTCGGCCAGCGGGGTGTGGTGCCATCCGTGCGATCGAAGATCTCGACGGGAAAGTTCGACAGAACGCCGCCGTCCACCACGGTGGTCGCCTCACCGGTCTTGCCGTCACGGATGGTGACGGGTTCGAAGTAGAGCGGAATGGACATCGACGCCCGCACCGCGTCCGCGACGATTTGCTCATCGGGATTGAGATTCAAGAGCGGGTAATCCCATGGCAGCCGTAGAAGTCGACCCCTTGTCACATCGGTCGCCATCACCACGAGCTTGTACTGCCGGTTGTCCGAGAGATTCGGGTCCGCTCCGGCGTCGGTCCGCCGCAGGTCGCCAAACGTAGAGACGCCGAAACCTCTCAGCTTTTCGAAGACGAAATCCCGCACGTAGTCACCCTCGTAGGCCCCGCCATCGCGCAGCAGCGAGAGGCCCTCGCTCACGACCGGAATCCCCGGCGGGCCTCGGTCGGGCACACGCTCGTATTGAAGGCTGTCCATGACCTCCGTGAGCTGATCCGCGTCGAGCCCCGCGGCCAGGAAAGCCGCGACGATCGAACCCGCTGACGTGCCGGCCACACGCTCGACCGAGTAGCCGGATCGGATCACCTGGTCGACGGCACCGACCAACCCCACACCTTTGACGCCACCACCCTCGAGCACCAGATCCGCCTTCGGCATCACCTCAAGTTACAGACCGGGGTGATCGACTGAGACGACCGACTGCGTGACCGCTCCGGCCGTGTCCCGGCGGAGAGGGCGAGACGTCTCGGTCCCATCACTGTCCGTGTCAGAGCTGAAAATATCCCTCTGACTTGGACTTCTGCGAAACGGACCGGCACCGTTCGAATCCCGCCACATTCACGACTGCACGGCCTGCCGGTCGGAACGCTGTTGGGGTTGCGCCGACACCTCGCAGGAGACGGCAGCACACGAACGGCACCGGATCGTTGCCGTTCGGTCCGCTGCAGGCCAGATCAGCCCGTCCGACCAGTCCAATCAGGCGACGCCTCTCGTCAGTCCGCACGTGCCGCCCATTTGGCTCGGCCGGCCGAAGTGGAAGCCCTGTCCGAATCCCACCTGCAAACTACGGACGGTCTCTGCTTCGGCCCTCCGCTCAATGCCTTCTGCGACGATCGAGGCTCCCGTTTCCTTGCCAAAGGCGACCAAGGACGCGGCAAGTGCCCGGCGGGCCGGGTCTGTGTCGATGTCGTGAACCAAGGCGATGTCGAGTTTGATGATGTCGGGATCCACCCGCAAAATATGGCGCAAACCGGCGTAGCCGGCACCAGCATCATCGACGGCCAGTCGGACGCCGCACTCTCGCAGTTCGTTGAGCGCTATCAGCAGAGCGTCGTAGCCTTCAACGGCCTCGTGCTCAGTGAGCTCAAGCACCACTCTTTCTGCATGGGGGAGAATGGCGGCTTTGAGACGGGCGTCGCCGACGGTTGACGGCGAGACGTTGACGGCCATGTAGGTGTCAGGAGGGATCTCGGACATCTGTGCCAACGCGGCTTTGACAGCGGCTATCTCGAGCTCCGGTCCAAGACCAACCAAGGCCGCTTCGGCGAACCACTCGTCGGGCGGGCGCTGGGGGCTTGCGGGAAAGCGTGCCAGAGCCTCGGCGCCGACCTGCGCGCCATCCGAAAGTCGGATCACAGGCTGGAACACCATGGTGAACGAGCCACTTTCGAGGAGGCCCTGGATGCGCCGGAGCCGTTTCTCCCTTTCCTCCGCCAACCGGATCTCGAACTGCTTGCGTCGTTGAAGCTCTAACTGGAGGTTCGCGTTGCGACTTTGAAGAGCGACGTGCAGAAAGCGGGTCCGGAGAAGGTTTCGGACTCTGAGTACCACCTCCGTATGATCGAAGGGCTTCGTCAAGAAATCCGTCGCGCCTGCGCCCAAGGCGTCCTGCTTGGCCCTATCGGTGGCATCGGCGGTCAGCACCAAGATCGGAACGAAAGAGTCCGAAGGGATCTCTCGGTCCAACGCCTCCATCAAGTCCAGACCACCGATGTGCGGCATGTGAAGGTCGAGCAGCACAAGGTCAGGACCCATGGCTCGGTAGTGCTCCAAGGCCTGACGTGGGTCGGTGATGCCGATCGTTCGGTCCACGCCCATCCGTCGTAGTAAGCGCTCCAGGAGCGCGACATTGGCCGGCTGATCGTCAATGATCAGCACCCCTGCCGAACCCAGACCACTGTCGACTCCGCCCGAAGGGAGACCCTTCACCTGGCGTTGTTCGGCATGTCCGCTCTCCACCTTGAGCGGGTGATCGGTGTGATTCCGCTCACTTTGACGGCCGCGAGAGCCGATAGAGGGAGAGCCATTGCCATCCCCGTCCGGAAGGGGGCCCCGTGACAGGCAGCCGAATGCGCAGCCCCTTGCGACTGCTCTCGATACTCACGCTCTTGGTCCTGGTCGGCTGCACTGTCGGCGGATTCTTCGTTACCCGTTCCCTGGTCAACGACGAGCAGGGTCGCCTGTTGCGCGACCGAGGGGAAGAGGCCGGTCTCGTTGTCGAGAGTCTCTTCGCTCCGATCGCGTCGACGCTGCCCAGTCTGGCCTCCATCGAAGGGACCCAGCCGGGCGGACAGTCACAGTTCGTCTCCCAGGCACGCGGCGATCTCGAGCTTGCCCAGGCGATCGGCGAGCTCCAGTCCGAGAACCATTTGTTCCGCTCCGTGGTCTCGGTCGGTGCCGGGCTGGCGCCGGACGCCACCCCGAACGCCAGTCTGTCCTCCCTGGCTGCCCGAGCACTCGGGCAGAAAGGCGAAGTCAGTGGCGTGATCGCCACTCCCAAGGGTCGCCGGTTGACTCTGGCCCTCGCTGCAAAATCAGGCGTCGTGCTCTACGAGGAACTGGTCTTCAACCCTGCGAAGCCGATCAACCTCGGGGCGTCCGGACCCTTCGGGGACATCGACGGCGCCGTGTACGCATCCTCTCGTCCGGACCCACACGCGTTGGTTCTCACAACAACATCCCAATTACCACTGTCGGGGCAAACATCGGCTCAACCGATCGTCGTGGGGCAGCAACACTGGCTCCTTGTCGTCAGAAGCCGCGGCGCCCTGGTCGGGACGCTCGCAAGCAGGACGCCATGGGCGCTGCTTGTCGGAGGTCTGATCGCCGCAACCTTGGCCACCCTTCTGGTCGAGACGCTGTCCCGACGCCGCACCTACGCCTTGTCGCTCGTCGAGGAGCGCACCGCAGCACTACGCGACGCCGAGTCGTCCGAACGCCAAGCCCGCCAAGCCGCCGAGGCCGCCAACCAGGCCAAGAGCGAATTCCTGTCCCGCATGAGCCATGAATTCCGTACACCGCTGAACGCGATCATCGGATTCGGTCAGCTGCTCGAGCTCGATGAGCTCGAACCCGAGCAAGATGAATCGGTCAACCAGATCCTCAAAGGTGGTCGGCACCTCCTGGACCTCGTCAACGAAGTCCTCGACATCTCCCGGATCGAAACAGGAAATCTCAGCCTCTCGCCCGAGGCGGTCTCCATCCGCGACGCCATCGATGATGTCGTCGTCCTCATGCGACCCCTCGCCGAGGACCGCAACATCAACGTGCGAACGTCCGGGGTTGGCGACGAAGGCAGCGAAGAAATCTACGTGCTGGCCGATCGTCAGCGGCTGAAGCAGATCTTGCTCAATCTCGTCTCCAATGCCATCAAGTACAACCGAGAAGGAGGTGACGTCGCCCTCACCGTGGAGCTGCGGCAACCCTCCCGGTGCCGCATCGTCGTATCCGACACTGGCCCGGGTATCCCGGCCGAGAAGCTGGCGCAGCTCTTCATCCCCTTCGAACGGCTCGGGGCCGAGGTCACCGGCGTTGAAGGGACAGGAGTGGGACTGGCCCTGTCCCAGGGGCTCGCAGACGCCATGGAAGGCACCCTCGGAGTGGATTCGGAGTATGGGCATGGCAGCCAATTTTGGATCGAGCTACCAACAACGGAAGGACAGCTGGAACGGTACAACCGCATTTACAGTTCCACTGAGGAACCATTGCCTCCCATCGACAGTCCATCGATCGACCGCCGCGTCGTCCTCTACGTCGAGGACAATCTCTCGAATTTGCGCCTCATCGAACGTGTGCTCGCTCGGAGCGAAGACGTTGAGCTTCTGCCTGCCATGCAGGGACGCTTGGGGATCACCCTGGCGCGGGAGCAACAGCCGGCCATCATCCTCCTCGACCTCCACTTACCTGACGTCAGTGGTGAAGAGGTCCTGCGTGAACTGCAGGGTGACCCGGCCACTGCCACCATTCCCGTCGTCGTCCTGAGCGCCGACGCCACACCGCGCGTCATCGAACGCCTGAAGGCATCCGGTGCCGTCGCTTTTCTGACGAAACCAGTGGACATTCCAGAATTGATGCAGGTGTTGGGGGACCTCCTCAACCGGGACCAGGCGACCGAGAAGGTGGAACTGAAGCTCTGACGCTTCATCGGCCGTTTCGTATCCGGTCGACCTCGGCAACAGCCCAGGGCGACTGCCTCAAACCTCGACGGCGTGACCACCTACTGAACGACGCATGGCGGCATGCAACCGATTGGGGGTGAGGACACCGAGGTAGCGATCGCCGTCGACGACCGGTATCCAACGCACGTCGTGCTGGAGCATCTCGCCGAAAGCGGCACGGAGCGAGGTGCCGACGGGAACCTGGACATCGAAGGGGACGAGGTGATCCTTGACCGAACCCGTCAGACCCGGCTCGAGGTCGATCCAGCCTTGGAGGTGCGCGTCGTCGTCCACCACCACCGCCCATCGACTGTCCGCTCCCCCGACCGCTGCCCGGGCGTCGAGCATCGAGAGCTCGGGCGCAACGCGAGGTGGGTGAAAGAGGTCCTCCGGGTCGATCGGCATGACGGCCAGACGTCGGACCCCGCGGTCGGCGCCGACGAAGTCCGCCACGAAGGCGGTGGCCGGGCGGCCGAGCACCTCACTCGGGGTGTCGTACTGCTCCAGCACGCCGCCCTTGGACAGCACTGCGATCCGGTCCCCCAGCTTGGTGGCCTCCTCGATGTCGTGCGTGACGAACACGATGGTCTTCTTGAGCTCCGCCTGCAGTTCCAGGAACTGCTGCTGGAGACGCTGCCGGGTGATGGGGTCGACGGCGCCGAACGGCTCATCCATGAGGAGCACCGGCGGGTCCCCCGCCAGTGCCCGGGCCACGCCGACGCGCTGACGCTCGCCACCTGAAAGCTCATTTGGGAACCGCCGCCCGTAGCGGTCGGGGTCGAGACCGACCAGGTCGAGCAGCTCCCTCACCCTCGACGTCCACTCGGGTTCGGTCCCAGCCGAGCAGACGCGGGACCGTGGCGACGTTGTCGGCCACGCGCCGATGAGGGAAGAGGCCGCCCTGCTGGATCACGTAGCCAATGTTGCGGCGCAGGTGGACCGGGTCGATCTTCAAGACGTCCGTCCCGTCGATCAGGATCCGGCCCCCCGATGGCTCGATGAGCCGGTTGATCATGCGCAGCGTGGTCGTCTTGCCGCAGCCCGACGGGCCGACCAGCACGCAAAGCTCGCCGTCGGGCACCGTCAAGCTCAGTTCCGCCACGGCCACCGTGTCGGCGCCGTAGCGCTTCGTCACCCGGTCGAGCGTGATCACCGGGTGAAGATTACCCACCGATCCACTAGGGATTGCCCCTGCGTGCGATCGACGAACGAGGCACGGGGCTAACGTCGTCTCGGTGCTGTTCGGGACGAACCCGTTCTTCCGATGGAGCTACGTCACCAGCCAGTGGGACCAAATCCAGGGCGATCTGGTCCAGCACATCGAGCTGAGCCTGATCGCCGTCGCGATCGGGACCGCCATCTCGATCCCCTTGGCCGTGCTGGCTTGGCGCTACCGGATCATCAGAACCCCGGTCTTCGGCGTGGCCAGCGCCCTTTACATCATCCCGTCACTGGCGTTGTTCGCCATCCTTGGGCCCATCACCGGTTTCGTCGCCTCGTACGAGACGGCGGAGATCGCTCTCGTTGGCTACACGTTGCTCATCCTCATTTGGAACACGATGGCCGGCCTCGATGCCGTGCCCGCCGATGCCCGTGAAGCGGCCACCGCGCTCGGGTACTCGCCTTTGGCCGCACTGCTGCGGGTCGACCTCCCTCTTGCCCTGCCCTATATCTTCGCCGGCCTGCGCGTGGCCACGGCGACCGTGATCGGACTGGTCACCGTCACCGCTCTGATCGGCCTCGGAGGCCTGGGCCAGCAGATCACCTACGGCTTCAACATCGCCTACAACACGCCGATCATCGTCGGCCTGGTCCTCTCCGTCGCCCTGGCGGCCGTGGCCGACCTCCTCCTGGTCGGAACGGAACGACTGGTCGTCCCCTGGGCGCGCGCCCGCGGCGGGACGAACGGGGTCGGTTGACGTGTCCTTCCTCGCCCATGTCTTCGGTTGGTTCACCACCTCAGCGAATTGGACGGGCCCCCAGGGCATTCCCGACCCTCTTGTGGCACCAACTCCAGCTGTCGGTGGCGGTGGTCCTGACCGCCATCGTCCTCGGTGGCGGACTCGGAGTCGTCCTGGGCCACACCGGCCGCGGTGGCCTGGTCGCCGTCAATGCCGCCAACGCATTTCGGGCCGTGCCGACGTTGGCCCTGCTCACGCTCCTGGCCATCCAACCGGCCATCTCGCTCAAATGGGACGGGTTCCTCGCCGCCTGGCTGGCCCTGACCGCACTGGCCATCCCACCCATCCTCACCAACACCTACGTCGGGATGAGAGAGGTCGATGCTGACGTGCGCGATGCGGCGAAGGCCATGGGCCTCACCGGAGGCCAGGTGCTGCGGACCGTCGAGGCCCCCCTGGCCGTCCCCTTCGTCATGGCGGGCGTGCGGACCGCTTCAATCGAGGTGGTCGCCACCTCGACGCTCGCGGCCTACGTCAGCTTCACCGACCTCGGCACACTCGTGATCAGCGGCCTCAACACGAACGATTCGGTCGTGGCCTTCAGTGGCGCCCTGCTGGTGGCCGCTTTGGCGGCGCTGGTGACACTGGGCCTCAGCCTCCTGACGAGAGTCTTGACTCCTGTCCCGTTACGGCGCCGCGGCCGGCCGGACGTCCTGACTCGCGACCCAAGCTTGCGCCGCGCCGGGACTACGGTGGCTATTTGACAAATCCCGATGGGAGAAGTCACGCTTTTCGATCACTCGACGTTTCGATTGCGGTTCCACTGCGATGCTCCGAGGCACTGGGTGCCTCCCAACCCGAAAGAGATGGCCATGCGATTCAAGCGTTCCCTCGCCTCCGGTTTCCTTGCTGCCATCGTTGCCACGCTGGTCATCTCGGCCCTGCCTGCCGGGGCCTCCATCAGTAGCTCCGCCAGTAAGCCAACGCATCATCATCGGGTCGACCAACTTCGAGGAACAGGCGATCGTGTCGAACATCTGGGCCGACGTCTTGGTCAAGGCCGGGTACAAGGTGACGGTCGAGCCCAGCCTCGGCACCCGGGACATCGTGGTACCCGCCATCGAGAAGGGTCAGATCGACCTGGAGCCCGACTACGCCGCCTCGCTGCTGGGCTACCTGCACGACGGCAAGATCCTGCCGGCCGCCGGTCTACATCTCCACCGCCGTCCCCGCCGACCAGAAGGCGCTCGCCAGCTACGGCGTGACGGTGCTGCCGGCCACCAAGGCGCTCGACACCGACGTGTTCGCCGTGACCAAGGCCACGGCCACCAAGGACCACCTGACGACCCTCTCGAGCCTGAAGCCCTATGCCTCGAAGCTCACGTTGGGCGGACCGCCCGAGTGCCCGACCTACGCCCTCTGCGAGCCAGGCCTGAAGAAGGTGTACGGCCTCAACTTCGCCGGGTTCAAGTCCCTCGACGAGGGGGGCCCGCTGAGCGTGGCGGCGCTCAAGAACGGCGAGGTGCAGGTGGTCGAGCTGTTCTCGAGCAATGGCACCGTGGCCCAGAACAACTTCGTGGAGCTGACCGACACCAAGCACCTCGAGGGTGCGGACTACATCGTCCCGGTCATCCGCAAGTCGGTGGACACCCCGGGCGTGGCCCAGGTGCTCGACAGCATCGATGCCAAGTTGACTACCGCCGCCATCACGAAGTTGAACCTGGACGTCTCCTCGCAGCAGGAGCAACCCGCTGACGTCGCCCAGGCCTGGGTGACGTCAGTCCGCGGCTGACCCGCTCGCCCTCTGGGTAAACCTGGATTTCGAAGCAAGGGGGTCACCACTCGCAACGAACCGCGTCCGCTCGCGAGAACGCGGGAGTGTTGATCTTTCAACACTCCCGCGTTTCTCAGCCGAGGTCTACAGGGCGCGTACGTTCTGCGCCTCAGGGCCCTTCCGGCCCTGCGCGACGTCGAACTCGACCTGCTGCCCTTCATCGAGAGACTTGTACCCATCGCCGCTGATGCTCGAGTAATGGACGAAGACGTCCTTCTCACCATCGGACGGGCTGATGAAGCCAAATCCCTTTTCACTGTTGAAGAACTTCACTGTTCCGGTTGCCATAACTGTTTCTCTGCTCTCATTTCCTTGCGTTATGCGCTGGTGCGCTCTTGGTGCGCCGTTCGTCGAACGGCTGCGAATGTTTCAATTCCCGCCACCTTCACCGCGGGGTGGTCACGGCAAGGCGGCGCGTAGTCTGGCGACGGCCCGCAGCCTTCGCTGCAACCGGTCGGGATCGGCGGCGTCGCGTTTTCGAATAAGAACCTCGAGCTTGTCCAAGCGGGCACGCTCGTTGGCCACCAGGCCCGGCCGTTCGTCCCCTCGTCTCGAAAGGACGGCTCTGATAAAGGCATTGTGGGCATCGACCGCACGCGTCAACTTGAGTTTCCGAGCGATGGCGGCATAGGACATGTCGGCCTCTCGAAGCGAGAGCGCCTGCTCGTCGATGCTGATCTCCTTGCTCTTGCTGGTCGGCGACCGCGTCGGTCGCACGCCGTCGTGGGAGTTGCTCGTCTCAGGCTTCAGCACCTGCCTCCGTTCTGCTCACGATTGTTTGGAGCCCGACGGCGCGGAGCGCCGGCTCAGCAACGCCGACGTCGGCCGCTTGACGTGAGACGCCCAGCCCAGGCCCTCGAAGACCCGCAGGACCCCAGCCGAAGGGTCGAGCTGGCCACGGTCACAGCCATGACGAGCCAGGGCGGGAAAGGCGTGATGCGAGTTGTGCCAGGAGTCGCCGAAACTGACCACACTGAGCCATCCGATGTTCCCGCTGTGGTCGCCGCTCTGGTACGGGTGCTTGCCGAACATGTGCCCGAGCGAGTTGACGCTCCACGTCACGTGGTGCAACAGCGCAATGCGCACCAGTCCAGCCCACACCAGTGCGAGGACCGCACCCACGATGGAGCCTGTAATGGCCCAACCCAACGCAAACGGCAGGGCGAGCGAAAGCACCATCCACAGAGGGGCGAGATTCGAGATCGCGACCACGTCGCGATCTCCGAGGAGATCCCGGCTCCAGCGTTTCGGGCTGGACACCGCCCCGGAGAAGAGCCATCCGACGTGGGCATGGAAGAGTCCCCGGAGCCGACGAAAGCCACCGTGATCGACGGTCCACGGTGAGTGGGGGTCACCGGGCTGGTCGGCGTAGACGTGGTGGCGGCGGTGGTGGGAGACCCAGCTGATCAGCGAGCCCTCCGCTGCCATCGAACCGGCCACCCCGAGCGCGATCCGCAGGGCCCGTCGGGCCTGGAAGCTCCGGTGGGTGAAAAGGCGGTGGAACCCAAGGGAGATGCCCAGTCCCGTGATCACATAGAGGGCAGCACCCAGGCCGAGGTCGAACCACCCGATCCCGTGATGCCAAAAGAGCCAGATGGCCACGGCGAGCACAGCCAGTGGGAGAACCACGACCACAGCCGTGATGAGCTGATCCCACCACCGCGCCGGCGACGTCGGTTCGGGACGCTCCTCCCTCTCGGACTCCGGTTGCGCCTCCACGAGGGTGCCGGCCGTCACGACGCCACCTGTTGCGCCACCTTGACGTTGCGGGCCTCCTGTCCGCGCCGCCCGGCGGCGAGGTCGAAGACGACCCGTTCGCCCTTCCGGAGAAACGGTCGTCCGGACCCCCGCCCGTGCAGCTTGGAGTGATGGACGAAGACATCGCTGCCATCCGAAGCGGCGAGAAAGCCGTAACCGCGCTTTGCATCGAAGAACTTGACGGTCCCGTTCACCTGCGAATCGGACGCTTCGTGACGGGCGAATCGCTCGCGATTCGGAGGGCGTACGGGTCGCTCGACCTTCGACGTGACCGTCGGTCGGTGCGGAACCTGCGTGGGCGCAGTCTCGAAAGGCGCCGTGAACTTGGCCGGGAATCCGAGCTCCCGCTGCAGCGCCCGTACCTCACCCCGCTGCTCGTCGGGCACCAGGGACACGACGGTCCCGGTGCTCCCGGTGCGGCCGGTTCGACCCGACCGGTGCACGTAGCTGTCCGCGTCACCCGGAGGGTCGAAGTGCACGACACAAGGGACGTTGTCGACGTGGATCCCCCGTGCGACGACGTCGGTCGCCACCAGGGCGTCGGTCTTCCCGCTGGCGAACGCAGCGAGGGCTCTGGCTCGCTGGGGCTGTGACCGGTCTCCGTGGATCGGAGCCGACACGACCCCGGCCGCTCCCAGCTGGCGCGCCACCCGGTCGGCGGCGCGCTTGGTCCGGCAGAACACGAAAGCTTGGCCGTGTTGGGCGATCAGCTCCGCGGTGACCTTCACTCGATCGGCACGCGTCGTCCGCCAGAAGTGGTGCGTGACGTCGTCCACCTGTGACTGTTCGGCGTCGATCTTGTAGCGCGCCGGCTCACGCTGGTAACGCCGGCTGATCGACTCCACCTCCTTGCCCATGGTCGCCGAGAACAGTAGGACCTGGCGCCCTTGGAACGTTTGGTCGACTAACCGGCACACCGGACGGATGAACCCCATGTCCACCATGCGGTCCGCCTCGTCGAGCACGACGGTGCGCACCTCGCTCAGGTTCACGTCGCGTCTCTCGACGAGGTCCTCGAGTCGCCCCGGGCAAGCCACGACGATGTCGACACCACGCCGCAATGCCTGGCGCTGAGGCCCATAGCCGACGCCTCCATAGAGCGCGACGACCCGCTTGGCTCGCGAGCCCATGAGGCTGGCCAATACCTCGCGTACCTGCTCCGCCAGCTCGCGCGTCGGCACCAGGACGAGCGCTCTTGGCAGCCCAGGCTTGGCGCCGGTGGCCTTGATCACGAGCGGCACGCCGAAGGCGAGCGTCTTGCCTGATCCGGTGGGCGCTTGTCCGCAGATGTCGCGCCCGGCGAGCGCGTCGGGGATGGTTGCCACCTGAATTGGCAGCGGGCTCACTATTCCGAGGCCGTCGAGGCACTTGGAAAGGACTGCGCCAACCCCTAAGTCGAGGAAGGTAGAAATGTCGAGCTCCGTTCGAGTTGAAATGGGCCAACTCGGGATGTCAGTTCGAACGGGCCGCGCCGGAAAACCGCCGGCAATGAGGACATCTTATCACGGGTCTGGCCACTTCAGAGGCGCGCACAGAGAATTGATCTCCGCGGCGGTCTTCTTACGCCGCGCTCTGAGCCTCAACGGTCGTTGGGACCGGCAAAGCCCTCAGGTTCTGATCGTACGGTCGACACAACTCGCCAGCGATGGCGCCGTTCTCGACCTCCAGAGCGCAACCGACGACGAGCGCAGGAAGACCTCGAGAACGCCCTACTCGGTGTCTTTGGCCCGAGTCCTCAAAACCTCGCTCCGTCGACGTCGCTTTGGGTCACGCGAATCGTACGCGGCCAACCCTGGGCAGCTGAAAGCCGGACCCAGTACGTGTCTCCGTCGAAGGAGATCCATGACACCGTCGGGGTTGACCCTTCGGATCCGGATACGGCGAAAGGATTTGACCGGCTCCTTGGGTTGACCCGATAGCCGCGGATCGGAAGGTCGACTTCGGCGGTGCAAGTACCGCCCGAACCTCGAGCCCGCCACGACAACTTCGCCAGACTCTCCACGGAACCTTCTTCCCGTTCGGCACCGTCTTAGACGTTCGCTCTCGCAGGTGATCGACAGGACCTGCCCTGGTTCTCGCTGTCGGTGTTCCCTCGGGTGCGGCGCTCGGCCCCACTACTTCTCTAGGAGCACTCTACTTCTTTCCGCCGGCAGCCCTACGGACGGCTGCCACCGGCGAGCTGCACGCGGCAGGAAAAGGGCCTTTCCGATCGCCGTCATTGCTGATGGGAATGCCGGAGTTCGGGGTCGGGGACGGACAGGTTTACGCTGGCCGACCATGGCCGTGGAAATGGAGCCCGAGGGCATCCTCCTCCACCTTCTGAGCAATGACACCCATGCCGAAGGCGAGTCCGCTGCCGACTCGTCGCTGTGGCACGTGGCCGACGTCGAACGGGCGCTGACGTGGTGCGGCATCGATGTGGGCTACGGCAACCCGCGACGGCGCTGGAGCGAGACACCGCAGGACCGGCGCTGCCAGATGTGCATGGACCGTCTTTCGCTCGGCCCTTGAGTGCCTCCGACCACACCGGCTCGGGGACAGCTCCCGACTGACCCCGAGCCGTAGCGACACCAATCGTGGCATCCCCGAGTTCAGGAGGACAGCTCGAAGCCCGTCGCTCCATGCTGGCGCACGGTTGCCCGAGCGCCGCTTGGAGACGGGTGCCGTGCTACTTGGGTTGAGGCACGATCCGGATGTAGGGCTTGGGTGACTTCCAGTCGCCGAAGATCTCCTTGGCCTCGTCGTTGGAGACAGAGCCGGCGATGATCACGTCCTCGCCCTCCTTCCAGTTGACCGGCGTCGCCACGCGGTAGTTGGCGGTCAGCTGCAGCGAGTCGAGGACCCTCAGCACCTCGTCGAAGTTGCGGCCGGTCGTCATCGGGTAGACCAGGACCAGCTTGATCTTCTTGTCCGGGCCGATGACGAACACGTTGCGCACCGTCTGGTTGTCCGCGGGGGTGCGTGTCTTGGCATCACCCGAGGTGGCCGCGGGCAGCATCCCGTAGAGCTTCGAGACGTTGTAGTCGTTGTCGGCGATGATCGGGTAGTTGGGCCGCGATCCCTGCGTCTCCTCGATGTCGTCGGCCCAGGCCTCGTGGTCGCCCTTGGCGTCGACCGACAGGCCGATCACCTTGACGCCGCGGCGGTCGAACTCGGGCTTGATCTTGGCCACGTAGCCGAGTTCCGTGGTGCAGATGGGCGTGAAGTCCTTGGGGTGTGAGAACAGGACCCCCCACGAGTCTCCGAGCCAGTCGTAGAACTGGATCTTCCCCTCAGTCGTCTCGGCCTCGAAGTCCGGGGCAGTGTCGCCAATGGTGAGGCTCATGGTGGCGTTCCTTTCCATTATCGGTTTTCTTGGGGTTGCGTACGAACGGTAATCGGGCGCCCGCATCGATGCTCGGGAGAACGGAGCCTCGTCGTTTCGAGGTCCCGGGGACGGGCGTCGGGCCTCGAGTGCGGACCTGGTCCGGTGGCGCCCGGGGACCTCGTGGCCGGGCTCGCTCAGAGCGGGCGGGCGGCCCGGGCCTCGTCGATCAGAGGCTCGACGTCGCGGGCGTGTACGACCGAGGACTTCTGCGCGGACAGTGCCGCCTGCGTGGAGAGATCGACAGAGCGCTCACGCGTCCCGTAGCCGTGCGAGCCACCGTTCACCGGTCCGATCAGGCGCATGTTGTCCTCCCATGAGACGGCGCCAGTCCGCAGTCACGTCGTCCGCCTCTCTGTCACGGCACCGGAGGCGTCTCGGCCCCCCTCGCATCGCAGCGAGCATGGTGGGATCATGCAGCTGACGTCACGACGACGGGAGGCCCTCGACATGCCGGAAATCAGCAGCTTCGATGGCACCGACCTCTTCTACGAGGAGGAGGGTCTCGGGCCGCCGGCCGTCCTCCTCCATGGCCTGAGCGTCGACACCGATGTGAACTGGAAGGCACCCGGCATTTGGGGGGCGCTCGTCGAGGCCGGCCACCGCGTCATCGGCTTCGACGCCCGCGGTCACGGCCGATCCGGCAAGCCGCACGAGCCGGCGGCCTACGAGGACGACGCCATGGTGAAGGACGTGGCAGCCCTGCTGGACGCGCTGTCGTTGGACCGGATCGACCTGGTCGGCTACTCGATGGGCGCCTCGACCGCCCTGAAGTTCGCGGGCCGGGACCGGCGCGTCCGGCGCCTGGTACTCGGGGGTATCGGCGGCGACCCACACGTGTGGGGGACGCCCGAGGACGGCCGTGTCGCCATTGGCCGCCGCTGGTTGGCCGGCCTCGAGGCCGCGGACCCGGACGCGATCGAAGACCCCGTGGCGCGGGGGGCCCGCAAGGTCTTCGAGACGCGCGGCAACGACCTCACGGCCATGGCGGCCCTGCTGCGCGCCAATCGCCGGCATCTCTCCAGCGAAATGGCGTCGGCCGCCGTCGCCGCGCCGACGCTGGTCGTCTGCGGCGATCGGGACGCCTCCCCCGGGAGCTGGCGGCCGCACTCCCGGACGCGGAAGCACTGGTGGTCGACGGCGATCACGAGAGCGCGGTCGGGAATCCCGAGCTGGCCGAGGCCATCGTCCGCTTCCTGACGAACTGAGACCGCACACGTCGAGGTTGCGACGCGTGCAGGTCGTGCTGGAGGTCCCGACCACCGCGGATTGCCCGCAGTGCGCAGCAGCGACCAATCGCTTCAACCGGTCGTGGGCGCGCCGCGGTAGGGCTCGAGGTCGATGCCGGGGTAGCGCGCCGCCACGCCCTCGAGCGTCGACTCGTCCCAGTAGGGGTCGCCGGGGCGGGGCCAACCGAACAGGTCACGCTGGCGGACGCTGCACTGCGGCATGAACCTGGCCCAGCGATCGGGCGCCTGCTTGGGCCATGCCATCTTTCCGCCCCACGTCGTGCCGCGGACCTGGAAGTCGGCCAGGAGCGAGAAGCGCGACCGACCCGGCGCGGCGAAGTCCGAGCCCCGGTGGAGGATGTCGGTCCGGTACAGCAGAAGGGAGCCCGCCGGGCCGACGCAAGGGACCTCGCGGTCGGCCAGCGATCCGAAGGGGAGATACAGCGGCGTGTAGGGAACGTCCCGGCCGTCCTCGTAGGGGACGATGACCGTCGGCCCGTCGGCCGCAGTGACGTCGGAGAGGTAGACGAAGGTCGTGACCTGCTGGTAGCGGGTCTCGGGCCGCGGGACGACGAGGCTGTGGCTGCCGTAGTCGCGGTGCAGCGGCTGGTCGTAGTTGACCGCGCCGGCGTACTTGCCCCACAGCTCCACCTTGTAGAGGTGAAGATCGGTCGTCTGGAGGTAGCGCTCGAGGGCGTCCACCAGGTCGGGGTGCACGGCCAGGCCGTTGAGGTCCCACGATCGGTACGGGAACTCGAGCACGCCGGCGAACTGGCTCGCGGCGTAGTGGGCATGGGCCGCGGGGTCGGCGAAATACTCGTCGGGCCGCGGAAAGTGCAGCCACAGGGCCTCCTGGGCGGCCGACAGCTCGTCGGCGGCGAGGAAACCCTCCAGCAGCGAGTAGCCCCGGTCCCGCACCTCGTCGAGGGTGGCGTCAGGCACACGCATCGGGGAGCACCTTATGCCGCCGCGCCACGAGCGAGCCGGTGCGCCGGGTCGTACGCTCGAGCGGTGCGCGCCGTCGTGTTCGACATGGCCGATCCGGAGTTCGGGGCCTCGCTGGCCGAGCTACCCGAGCCCGAGCTGCCCAGCCCGTCCTGGGCGCGGGTCGAGGTCATCACCGGCGGCATCTGCGGCAGCGACCTCCACCTGTTCGCGCACAACACCGGGGAGTCGCCCACCCTGATGGGCATCGGCGCGTTCCCATTCGTGCTCGGGCACGAGACGGCCGGGCGCGTGGTGGAGGCGGGGCCCAACAGCTCAGTGGCGGTGGGGACGCGCGTGGTGCTGGACCCGTGCCTTCCGTGCCTGCCCAGGGGCATTCAGCCGCCGTGCGCCAACTGCGCGCGAGGCTGGACGTCGTCGTGCCTCAACCTCGACAGCCGCGTCGTGAGCTCGGGGCGCTCGCTCGGCTACACGTGGGGCCTGGGCGGCGGCTGGGCCGAGCAGGTGGTGGCGCACGACTCCATGGTGCACGCGCTCCCCGACGCCGTGCCCGACCGGGCCGCCAGCCTCTACGAACCGCTGTCCATCGCCTGCCACGGCCTCCTGCGGGCGCCGCCGACGGACGGCGTCCCGGTGCTGATCGTGGGCGGCGGCATCATCGGCCTGGCCTCGCTGGCCGCGCTGCGCGCGCTGTATCCGGACTGCGAGGTGACCGTGCTGGCGCGCCACGCGCATCAAGGGGCGGCCGCCGCGGCGTGCGGGGCCGCCCACGTCGTGCTGACCGACCCCGACAACGGCCACTGGGAGGAGCTGGCGGCGCTGACCGGAGCGCGGGTGGTCGGGCGCAGGCGGCACCAGATGCTCATGGGCGGCTTCCCCTACGTGGTGGAGGCGGTGGGAGCGGCGCAGTCGGTGACCGAGGCGCTGCGGGCCGTCGCTCACCGCGGCACGGTGCTCTTGCTCGGCGCGGCCGGAATCTCCGAGGTCGACCTCACGCCCATCTGGTACAAGGAGGCCGCGCTGGTGGGGTCGATCGACCACACGGTCGACGCCGGGTCCGCACCGGGCCTGGCCGGTGGGCCGGACCGCCACTCGGTCGACCGGGCGCTCGACGTGCTCTCGGCCGGCCTGTTGCCCGACGACGTCGTCGTGACGCACGAGTTCGGGCTGGAGCAGTACCGCCAGGCCATCGAGACGGCCATCGACCGGACGGCGTCGCACGCCATCAAGGTGGTGTTCCGGCCGTAGGGCCGCGTTGACGGGTGACGGCGCCGTGGTGGCTGCACCGGGCCGTCGGGAGACGGTCTGCTAAAGAGGCGGCCGTGCCATTCGCGGTCGGGGCCGCCCGTCGACCGGCAACGTGGCGCCGGCCGGCGTCCCTGACGATGCTCGGCGTCCTGGTCGCCCTCGGCCCGGCCGCCGGAGCCGGGCCCGGGCCCACCGGGGCGGCGGCCTCACCACCGGTCACGGCCGCGGCCGCAGCGGCGGCCTCGGTGTCCGTCGGCGGCCCCCAGCCCGCCTACCGCTGCACCTTCAACGTCACCACGAGCGCCTTCACGGGTGCCGACGCGACGGCGTCGGCCATCGGCTGGGCCGGCGACCACAACAGTGTCATCACGTGCCTCGGGGGCACCTTCGTGATCCAGGACGGGCCGGGCGGGTACTTCCAGGACTACGGCTTCGGCGTCTACGACGGCCAGCGCACCACGTGGGCGGACGCCGACGGGTACCTGCCGGCGCAGGTGACCACGTTCCACGACGGCGGCGCCACCGTCGCCATCACCGAGTTCGCCGACGAGGTGACGCTCGGGGGCGACGCCTTCGTGGCCGTCTACAGCCGCGTCCGGGTGGTGAACCCGACGGGCCACGCCGTGACCGTCGACCCCGAGGCGTCGCCGGCGCTGGTGCCGCTCGACGCGGCGCCGGACGCCGTGCCGGCCCACGGCGCCGTCGACCACGCCTACGTGATCGTGTCCGACCGCTTCGGCGCCTCGTACCCCTGGCCGGGTGCGACGGCCCTCGCCGGCGCCGGCGGCTTCGACCAGCACTTCGCGCACATGCGCGCGTTCTGGGACGCAGAGCTGGGCGGCATCGCACAGATCAGCGTGCCCGACGCCCAGCTGGTCGACGCCTACGAGAACGGCTTCATCACGACCCAGCTGACCCGGAGTGGCGACGCCCTCGACACCGGCGTCAACGGCTACGAGAGCGAGTTCAGCCACGACGTCGTCGGCATCCTGACCAACCTGTTCACCCAGGGCTCGTTCACCGACGCCCACGCGCTGCTGACCGAGGCCCGCAACGTGGTGGGCGGGCAGGGGCCGTACGCCGGCGGCTTTTACGTCGACGGGCGGTGGACCTACCCGGTGCCGTGGGCCGTCTACCTCATGAAGACCGGCGACCTCTCCTTCGTGGAGCAGAACTTCGCCACGAGCGGGCCGGAAGGTCCGGGCGCGCAGCCGAGCATCGAGGCCGCCGCGCGCACCATCGCGGCCGATCGCACCGGTCCAGTGGGCACCATGGAGGCCACCAACGACGTCGACACCCAGGGCTACTGGACGACCGACGACTACGAGGCCCTGCTCGGTCTGGCCGCCTATGCCTATGTGGCCAAGGCGGTCGGGAATGCAAGCGAGGCCGGGTGGGCGACCAGCGAGTACGACTCCCTGCTGGCGGCCACCGACGCCGTGCTGGGCCAGACCATCGCCGACGACCATCTCGACTACCTGCCCTGCTCGTTGCAAGAGCCGAACACGGCCAACCGCTGCACCGACCCGAAGGACGCCAACTGGACCTCGGCCTTCGCCTTCGGCAGCTGGGCCTGGGAGGGGTATCTGCTCGGCGCCACCGTGACCGGGCCGGGGCTGTCGCTCATCGACGCGACGTACGACTACGGGTTCGGGCGGCTGCGGGGCGTGCTGCCGCCGGGCACGACGGGCGGGTTCCCGGGCGACTACTACTCGAGCGCCTACGACGCCGCCCAGGGCGCGGCCGGGTTGATGACTGCGCACCACCGGGACCAGGGCATCGTCGACTACGAGTTCATGCTGGCCAACGGCCAGAGCGGCCCGCTGTCGTGGTGGGAGAGCTCGAGCGCGCCCGACCCCGCCTCGCCGTGGATCGGGCGGCACCCGGGCAGCGGCCAGGGCTCCTCGCCGCACGCCTGGGGCATGGCCGGCGCCAACGGCGTGCTCCTCGACTCGCTGGTGGCCCAGCGCGCCGACGGGGAGCTGGTGGTGGGCCGCGGCGTGCCGGCCTCGTGGCTGGACCGCTCGCCCATTTCGGTGACCAACTTCCCGACCACCGGCGGCCGGCGGGCCGGCCTCACCATTGCGTCGAGCGGGCCGTCGGTGACGCTCACCCTGCGCGGGGCGCGCCCGGCCGGTCCGGTGCTCTTCCAGCTCCCGTCTTTCGTCGGGCACATCGCGTCGGCCTCGGCCGGCTCGGTCGACGAGGCGACCGGGACGGTGACCCTGGCGCCGGCCGTGCGCCGCGTCACCGTCACGTTGAAGGCCTGACGGGAGGCCGTTCCGGGCCCCGGCCCTGGCCACGAATCTGGTCCTTTTGCCTCATGCGTCCCGCCACCCGGGGTCCGTAGCCTGGAGAGGGGGACCGGGGGCGCCCGGTCGGGCTCAACCGTGGTGGCGCTCGTGACGAGGGGGGGATCGGATGGAAACAGCGGCTCCGGCTGTGCCCACCCATCCGGGGAGGGCCGACGCGCCACGCCATCGCGCCGGGCGCCCCGACCGCGCCCGGCCCGGCGCCGAACCCCGCGGCGCCACCTTCCAGGTCGAGGTCGTCGTCCCGGTGTGCAACGAGGCGGCCGCCCTCGAGGCGGGCATCACCACCCTGCGCCGCTATCTCGACGAGTCCTTCCCCTTCCGCACCCTCGTCACCATCGCCGACAACGGCAGCACGGACGGGACGGCCCTGATCGCCCAACGCCTGGCCTCCACGCTCAACGGCGTGAAGGTCATGATCCTGACCCGCAAGGGCCGCGGCTACGCGCTGCGCTCGGCCTGGTCGGCCAGCCGGGCCGAGGTGGTGGCCTACATGGACGTCGACCTGTCGACCTCGCTCACCGCGTTACTGCCGCTGGTGGGCTCGGTGCTCTCGGGCCACAGCGACATCGCGGTGGGCACCCGCCTGGCCCGGGGGTCGCGGGTCGTGCGCGGGCCCAAGCGCGAGCTGATCTCCCGCGCCTACAACCACATCGTCCGGCTGTCCCTGCACAGCAGCGTCTCGGACTTCCAGTGCGGCTTCAAGGCCCTCCGCCGCGAGTGCGCGCTCCAGCTGCTGCCCCTCGTGGAGGACGACGAGTGGTTCTTCGACACCGAGCTGCTCGTCACGGCCGAGCGGCTCGGGACGCGCATCAGCGAGACGCCGGTGGAGTGGACCGACGACCCTGACTCCTCGGTCGACATCGTGGCGACGGCGGCCGACGACCTGCGGGGCATTTGGCGCATCGCCCACGGCCGGCACCTCGAGCGCGTCCGGGCCCAGCGGGAAGCGGCGGGGGCAGCCGGCGCGCCGGCCACGGCCGACCAGCTGCTCTCCTTCGCCGGCGTGGGCGTGCTGAGCACGCTCAGCTACCTGCTGCTGTTCGCCCTCGGCTGGAAGGCGCTCGGCCCGTGGGGGGCCAACGCCGCCGCCCTGGCCTTCTGCACGCTGGTGAACACGGCGCTCCACCGCTCCCTGGCCCGGGTGGCGCCGGCCGGGCGACCGCCGCCACCCTCCTTCGGCGTGGTCATCGCCGTCCTCTACGGCGTCAGCCTGGCCGCCACCACCGCCGCCATCGCGGTGGCCGGCGCGCTGGTCGGCCCGTCCCTGGTGGCCGACGCCGTGGCCGCCACCGTCGCCAGCTGTGCGGCCTCGCTGACCCGCTTCTCGCTCCTGCGCGGCTGGGCCTTCCGTCCCCCCGCGGCGTCCCCCCTGGCCGAAGCCCCGGGCCGGTGACCGACCTGATCGAGGTGCCGGCGGCCCCAGCCGGGCGGGCGGGAGCGGCCGGACGCGGGCTGGTCGAGCGCGCCCGTTCCTGCGACGGCGTCCCCGTCCGGATGGCGGGCGGGCGCCCGGCCCCTGCTGCGCCCGACGGCCTACTACCTCGTCTCGCGCGCCGTCGTCTTCGCGGCAGCCTTCGTGTACGCCGGCTTCAACCGCACGCTCAACCCCGTGCCGACCATGGGCAGCGTCTTCGACGGTCGTTGGTACCTCATGATCGCCCGCTCCGGGTACCCGCACCGCTTGTTCAACGAGGGCGACGGCAGTCGCTGGGCCTTCTTCCCGGCCTTCCCGGCCGCCGTGCGCGGGCTGACCGAGGCGACGCGGCTCAGCCTGCCCGACGCCGCCGTGGTGGCTGCCTTCGTGTTCGGGCTTACCTCGGCCCTGGCCATCTGGCTGGCGGTGCGCGAGGTGTTCGGCGCCAAGCTGGCCGACGGCGCGGTGCTGCTCTTCGTCTTCTGCCCGACGGCCTACGTCCTGTCGCTCGGCTACACCGAAGGGCTCTTCCTGACCGCGGCGGCGGGCTGTCTGTTCGCCCTGGCGCGCCGCTGGTGGATCAGCGCCGCGCTGTGTGCCTGTGTCGCCGGCCTCAGCCGCAACGCGGGGATCGTGGTGATCATGGCCGTGGTGGTCACGGCCCTACCGGTGGCCTGGCGGGAGCGGGCGGCGCGGCCCGTTGTGGCCGCCGCGGTGGCGCCGCTGGGCCTCGCCGCGTTCATGGCCTACGGCTGGGCCATGGTCGGGACGCCGGTGGCCTTCCTCAGCGCGGAGAAGTTCTGGCACGGCCAGCACTTCGTGTGGTTCACCACGCCGGTCGAGGCGCTCGTCTCGGCCGTCCGCCTCGGCCCCGGCGCTCCCACCTTCGTGACCGACGCCCTGGCGGGCGGCGCCCTCGTCGTCGGATTCCTCGGGCTCTGGTGGCTCGACCAGATGACCAAGGACCGCGCCCGGCCCTCCCTCGGGACCACCGGGGTCGCCGTGCGCACCATCCCGCTGAGCTGGTGGGTCTACACGGTCGGCGCGCTCCTCGTGGCCTACAGCGCCTACTTCAGCAACAGCATCCCGCGCTACGCCATGGCCGCCTTCCCGCTGTTCGTGGCGTTCGCCTGGAAGATCCCGGCCCGCCGGCACTGGGTGGTGGCCGGCGTCATGGCCGGCCTGCAGTGCACCCTCCTCGTGGCGGTGCTGAGCACGTTTGCGCACCCGGTGGCCGGGCCGATCGTCCCTTGAGCCGAAACCGGAAGCCCACGGCCGCCGGCCGTACCCGCGGGCCGGCCCATTCGTCTCCTGACCAGGGTCCCCTCCCGCGCCTGCCGCAGCCTTCTCGCGCCGGAGCCCGTCCGAAAATGGGCCATTCGGCCCAGCAAGTTCCCCCCGGAGGCCTCGTTTCATTTGTCGATGGAAGCGAACGACACCTCCAAGAACACCCCGCGGCAGGGGCAGATCATCGACACCGCCACCCTCCTCCTGTGCCGCCAGGCCGGGACCTGGGTCGTGGTGATCGAGTCACCCCGCATCAGGGGCGCCGTGCGGTTCGATCACTCCGGCCGTGACGCGTCCGACGCGCGCTACGAGCTCCTCGCCCGCGCGCGACGGGCCTGCCCCGACGCCTCCATCCTGAGTGCCGACGGCGCGTTGGAGTCCGCCGACTACGAGTGGCGCTTGGAGATCCGCAGCGTCGCGTCGCACCACGGCGACCTCGGAGCCGCGCTGTACCGCGAGCTCTCGGCACACCCCCGCACGCACAGCCGCCGGCTCGATGGCAACACGTTGCGCCGCCACTGCCGGACCGGTCGCTGCCCGATGGTGTCGGGCCGCCCGCGCTCGTTCTGATCGCGCGCTCAGCCGACCCCGGCCGGCGCACTCCCCCTGACGCTGGTGCGGTACATCTCGCGGCGCACGCCCGAGTAGTCGTTCAGCGCGTTGTGCATGGTGCAGCGGTTGTCCCAAATGGCGAGCGTCTTGACCGACCAGCGGAGCCGGCAGGTGAAGTTCTCGTTGACGCTGTGGCGGTACAGGTGAGCCAGCAGCGTCTGTGACTCCTCCTTCGTCCAGCCCTGGAAGCGGACGGTGTAGATGGGGTTGACGAAGAGCACGCGCTTGGCCGTGACCGGATGGACGGTGACGACCGGGTGGACGTGCTCGGCGTACGCCTCGGCCGAGGGCGCGATGGCCATGGACGTCAGGTCCTTCACCTGGTCGAGCAGCCCACCCGTGCCGTAGGCCAGGCCGGCCGAGTGGACGGCGCGCAATCCCTCGAGCGTCGACTTGAGACCGTGCGACAAGGTGTCGTAGGCCAGGTACTGGTTCGACCAGACCGTGTCGCCACCGTGGTCGGGCACCTCCCAGGCGTGCAGCAGGGTGTAGGCCGGCGGAGCCGGCAGGTAGCTCAGGTCGCTGTGCCAGGCGTTGGCGAAGTTCAGGGCGTCCGTCGGCTCCTTTATCACCCGGATCACGTAGGGCCGGTCCTCCAACGGGTCGACGAAGGGCGTCACGTCGCGCCCGCCCAGCAGGTCGGTGACCCGCTCGAGGTCGTCGAGGCTCAGGTCCTGCTCGGGCAGGAACACCACCAGGTGGTCGGCCAGCGCCTGCCGCAGGCCGTCCAGGTCGGCCGGATCCGACACCTCGGTCAGGTCGATGCCGCTGACCATGGCCCCGAGCGCGCCCGCCACCGGTTCCACGGTCAGGGAGCCCACGCCGGTCGTCGTCACGTCAGGCCAGGCCGAGGAGCTCGGCCCCGTTCCTCCAGAAGAACCGCTCGCGCGTGGCGTCGTCGAAGCGCGCCACGGCGTCGCCGAACGCTTCGAACGGCCGCCTGCCGCCCTCGGGGTGCGGGTAGTCGGTCGAGAACATGAACAGGTCGGGGCCGCACTGTTCGAGCAGCCAGGCCGTGTCCTCGAACGGGAAGGGCGTGAAGCGCACCTGCCGGCGCAGATAGTCCGACGGCAGCAGCGTCAGCTCCTGGAGCGCCGGCTCGAACTTGGAGAACGAGCGCAGCGCATGGTCGACGTTGCGCAGCAGCCCGGGCACCCAGCTGGCGCCGAGCTCAATGGCGGCGCCGCGCAGGGCCGAATGGCGCTCGAAGACGCCGTCGAGAGCCAGGCAGGCGAGGAACCGCTCGGGCGAGTGGTGGAGCACCGGGAAGTCCTTCGACCGCAGGTTCTCGCCGCCGCCCAGCCAATCCTTCGGACGCGGCCGCCCGTTGTTGTGGAACGACCGGGGCAGCAGCTTCCCGCCGCCGACGTGGAGCACGAAGGGCACGCCCGCCTCGGCCAGACGAGCCCACACCGGCTCGAGGTCGACGTGAGTGGGCGAGAAGTCCCCCGGAGCGTCCGAGGGCACCCACACGGCGGCCACGCCGGCGTCGAGCGCGTCGTCGAGCGCCGCCCGCGCCCGCTCGGGATCGTTCAGCGGCAGGTACCCGACCGCCTTGAGCCTGGGGTCGGGGGCGCAGAAGGCGACCATGGCCCGGTTCAGCGCGGCGGTCCCGCCGTAGAGGACCTCGGGATCCTTGCTCGACGCGAAGTGGCCGAGAGCGAAGGTCGGGAACACCAGCTGGGCGTCGATGCCCAGCGCATCGAGGACGCGAGAGCGCACCTCGGTGTCGAGGGCGCCGGGGGCCATCCAGCCCTTGGGGCCCTTGAGCACCTCGGCACCGATCTCCTGCTCCCGGTGGGACTGCCACAGCGCGGGCAGGCTGGCCATCAGCTCGGCCGCCCCGGACCCGGCTCCGGCCAACCCGAGCGGCGACAGCCGGTCACGCACGTCCTCGTCGGCAAACCGTTCCAGCCACTCGGGCGTCTCCATAAGGTGGCTATCGGCGTCGAAGATGGCTGTCTCCACGTGGCCTCCAAGGTCGGCAACAAGTCGCCTGACCAGCGTAGACCGGGCCGGTCCGGGCGCCACAGTGAACATTTACGGGGCTCATAACTTTCTCTGACCTGGCGTACAGACCCGCCCTGTCAAATGGATCCCGTGAGCGAGCCCTCAGAACCCCGGGGCTCAGACGGAGGATCTCCAATGACCGAGGAAACGAACGACGAGACGAACGGCCAGCCCATGAGCGCCTCGGAGCCGCACCCGGTGCCGGACGCCGTGGTGCCCGAGGACCCGGCGCAGGCCATGGATCTACCGGCGGCAAGTCCCCCGCCGCCGGTAGGCACGCCCCTCTCCCAGGCCGGGGCGCCGCCTGCCGAGGCGAGCACGCCGCCCATGGGCCTCTCGCAAGAGCCCCCGGCGCAGGTGCCTCCGACCGGGACCTACGCCATGGGCGCGCTGGCGGGGAACCCTGCGACGGGCGAGGCACCCGGCGCCCCCTACGGCGCCGCCCCCGGCTATGGCGCTCCCGGCTTCACGGCCGCCCCCGGTGACACCGGCGGGTGGCCGGCCCCGCCCGCCCCGCCGACGGCCAGGGCCAGCGGATCCCACAAGGTCCGCAACGGCTTGCTGGTTGGCGGTGCCGCGCTGGCCGTGTTGGCCGCCGGCATCGGCATCGGCCATGGGGCTTGGAACAACGGGACCAGCAACCTGTCGGCCTCGAACGCCTCGGGCAATGCCCTCCCGCCATCACGCACAGGGACCGGCTCGTCGGGCAACGGCTCCGGCGGCTTCCCGTTCGGCGGCCGTGGCTTCTCCGGCAACTCCGGGAACTCCGGGAGCTCGGGCAACTCCGGCTCGGGGTCGTCGAACTCCTCGGGTCCGAGTGACGTCAACGCCATCGCGTCGAAGGTGGACCCCGGCCTGGTCGACATCAACACCACGCTCGGCTATCAAGACGACGAGGCGGCCGGTACGGGCATCGTGCTCACGTCCAACGGCGTCATTCTGACCAACAACCACGTCATCGACGGGGCCACCAGCCTCAGCGTCACCGACGTCGGGAATGGCAAGACCTACACCGCGAGCGTCGTCGGCTACGACCGGACCAAGGACATCGCCGTGCTCCAGCTCAACAACGCCTCGGGCCTGGCGACGACCTCGCTCGACACCGCGGCCAACGTCTCGGTGGGAGAGCAGGTGGTCGGCATTGGCAACGCCGGCGGGACCGGCGGGACGCCGAGCGCGGCGGGCGGCACGGTGACCGCGCTCAACCAGTCGATCACCGCCAGCGACGAGGGCGACGGCACCTCCGAGCAGCTGAGCGGCCTCATTGAGACCAATGCCGACATCCAACCGGGCGACTCCGGTGGTTCGCTGGTCAACACGTCCGGACAGGTGCTCGGGATCGACACGGCGGCCTCAGCCGGGTTCTCGTTCCAGTCCAACAGCCAGTCCTCGGGCACCCAGGGCTTCGCCATCCCGATCGGCACCGCCCTCACCATCGCCCGAGAGATCGAGGCGGGCGACGCCTCGACCACCGTGCACACCGGCGAGACCGCCTTCCTGGGCGTCGAAATCAGCACCGGGAGCAGCTCCACCGGCGGCGGTGGCGGCGGTTTCGGCGGCTTCTTCGGGGGCAACTCGGGCAGCACGGGCAACACGGGCGGCACCGGGTCATCGACCACCTCGGGAGCCGACGTCGCCGGCGTCGTGACCAACGGCCCGGCGCAGGAGGCCGGTCTGGCCGAGGGCGACGTCATCACGTCGCTCGGCGGGAAGACGATCACCTCTGCCAACGACCTCACCAACGCCATGGCCATCTACCACCCGGGCGACAAGGTGCAGGTGGCCTGGACGGACAGCTCGGGCGGGACCCACACGGCCACCGTCCAGCTCAGCTCGGGCCCACCGCAGTGACCGCCGCCGCCTGAGCCTGCTACAGGTCCGCCGGCCGCCCGCGTCCTCTCATCCGGATGCGGGCGGCGGCGCGTGCGGCGTGCGGCGTGCGGCGTGCGGTGCGGTTCAGGTCAGCGGTTCCGCGACACCTCGAGAAGGGAGACCAGCGTGGCCACCACGGCGGCGCCCAGCACCAACACGGCGCCCCAGCCCACATTGAACGTGATGCCGTGGATCGGATGCACGGCACGCAGCTTCTCGATCAGCCGCACCATGACGAAGATCGACAGGCCGAGGCTGACCACGGAGAAGAAGCAGGTGACGATGCGCAGCGACCGCTCCTCCGAGACCATCATGAGGCCGGCGAAGAGCAGGAGAACCGTCCCCGCGATCAGGGTGATGAAGCCGTTGAACCCGATCAGGTTCGAAATGCCCTGATCGACGCCGGAGGCCGCGCTCGAGGTGGAGAACGCCACGCCGCTGAAGAGCGAGCCCGAAACGGAGGTGCTCGAGCTGATCCACGTCGTCACGGAGCCGACCATCATGGCGACCGCGCTGACCAGCAGGAGGAAAAGCCCCAAGGTGACGCCGGGCGCCACCGCCGCCTGCGTGGGCGCGGCGGGATGCGGGGCGAAGGGGTTGGCGGACAGCCGGGGACCGTTGGTGACCTCCACGACGGCCGCGACCGCACCCGCGTTCTCCGGGCCGACCTCTGTCCATCCGGTCCCGGCGCTCCAGCGACGCCGTCCGGCCCACTCGCTGCCGTTCCAGTAGGTCTGCTCGTTGGGGTTGGTCCGCACCGGGTACCAACCCGGCTCCTTCGGCGGGGCGTCGCCGCCCTCGGCGCGGATCTCGGGTACCACTTGGGGTGACACGACGGAAGGTGCCTCCGCCGACTGGCCTTCGCGGTCTTCCGCCATCTGGCTCACCTCCGTCCGCCAACGGCCTCGTTGACCCGGGAAGAGAGGTTAGCTGCGGGGCACCCGAATTTAGGGTTTACCTGCCGCGACCCAGCCGTTGACGCGGGCATCGCTGATGCGCTTGGCCGTGGCCATGTCGGCCCACGCACGGAAACGCGCCTTCTCCTCCGGACTGAGCTGGGAGAAGAGCGTCTTGGGTCCGCTCGAGTTGGTGGTTCGCGCCGCCCGTGACCCGGGGGCGCCACCCGTTGTCCGTCCGCGCTCGACATACGGCTGCAGCGCGCTCCGGAGCCTCGCGACGTTGGCGGCGTTGAGATCGATCTCGTACGCCTTGCCGTCCAGCGAGAAATGCACCGTCTCGTCCGCGTCCCCCCCGTCCAGGTCGTCGGTCAGCTTCACAATCACGGTCTTGGCCATGCACCCATGGTGGCAGAGGCCCGGGCGCCGCACATTCGTCACCGATCCGCAATGTCAGATGCACCGCAAGGCCCCGCGCTCCCCATAAGGTGGGTGGGTCTCGACGCGCCGGGCCCGACCCTTATTCCCCCTCCGTCGGATCCAAGGCGCGTCGAGACGCGCCCGGGGTCATCGCGGAACCTCCGCCGGCGGCCAGCCAGCAGAATGGGGGGCGCCATGGCAGCACGACGACCCAGCCGCCGGGCCCGCCGGACCGGGGACGACGACGACCACCGCCCACTCGGCCTCGGCACGCACTGGCGGGCCGACGGCCGGCCCAAGACCGCGTATCCGACCCGAGCGCGACGCGCTGTCGGTGGCGGACGAACGTCGCGACGACAGCGGGGTCGACCTCAACGCGTACCGCTGCGACACGTGCTCCGGGTGGCACCTCGGCAACGCCGGCCGGGCGGGAACGCTGAGGTGGCGCGACCGATGAGCGACCGGACGCCCGTCGCCACCCGCGGCAGCTGGGAGCGGCCCGGCGGGCTCTGCCCCGAGTGCGGGTTCGACTGGGAACAGGCGGGCTACGAGCGTCTCGTGGGCGAGTGCGTGCAGAACGTCGCGGTCTTCGGGGCCGTGCTGTCGCGCATCGACCCGGCCCGCGCCGTGGAGCCGGGGTTGTGGTCGGCCAGCCGCTACGTGTGGCACACCGTCGACGTGTTGCGCTTCGGCACGGAGCGGATCTGGACGATCAGCGCGGATCCGGACTTCGGCGTGCCCGAATGGGATGAGAACGTCGTGGCGGCCGTCCGCAGCTACGACGCGCTGTCCCCGGTCGTCGGGCTCATCGCCCTCATCGCCGCCGCCGACGCGTGGCGCACCGCGGCGCTCGAGGCACCCCACGACGTGTCCACCGCACATCCTGAGGCCGGGTCCCTGTCCGCGTTCGACGTGGTCCAACGCAACGCGCACGAGGTCTGCCACCACCTGTGGGACGTCCAGCGTGCGCTCCCGCCGCGGGAAGCAGAGTGACGGACGAGCCCGTTCCGGTCGAGGGCCTGGCGGGCTCCGAGGATGGCGAAGCCGAAGGGGAGGCGGAGGCGGAGCTGGAGTCGGAGTCGGAGTCGGAGTCGGAGTCGGAACAAGAGCACGAGGAGGCCGAGGACGGCCGCGGCCGGCTTCGACCGTTGGCGCACGGAGTCGGCGGTCGGCGGTGTCGTGACCGGTGTGGCCCGGGGTCTGCGCGACGTCTTCGCCCCCGTTCCCGACCCGCCCGCGATCGTGGCGTCCGTGCCGGGTGACCCGCCCGACGCGGACCAACGCGTGCGCGTCATCCTCGATCCCGACGACCCCACCAAGTCCATCGCCATCGTGCCCGGGCAGGGTCCGCCCGAACCGCCCGACCCCCCGTAGCGCGTCCCCGCGCCCGTCCCGCCTCGCCGTCGAAGCGGGCTCGGCCTAGCTCCCGTAGCCGTCCAGGTGGGTCGAGTGCCAGGCCCAGGCCGACGCCAAAATCTCGTCCAGGTCGTGGCGCGACGACCAACGGAGGACGTCCTCTGACCGCCGGGTGTCCGAGTAGAGCGCCACCGGGTCGCCCGGGCGGCGGGGCGCCAGCACGTGCGGCACCGGCCGCCCGATGACCCGTTCCGCCGCGGCCAGGACCTCGAACACGGAGGAGCCGGTCCCGGTCCCCAGGTTCACCACCGTCGTCTCGCCGCCGCGCTCGAGATACTCGAGCGCCCTCAGGTGCGCCTCGGCCAGGTCGACCACGTGGACGTAGTCGCGGATGGCCGTCCCGTCGGGCGTCGGGTAGTCGGTCCCGAACACCTCCAGCGGCTCGCGCCGCCCCAGGGCCGCCTTCATCAGCGCCGGGATCAGGTTGATGGTGATCGTCCAGTCCTCGCCGATCGACCCGTCGGGCCAGGCGCCGGCGGCGTTGAAGTAGCGCAGGCTCACCGAGCGCAGGTCCAGGCAGCGGCCGTACCAGGCCAGCACCGTCTCCGTCATGGCCTTGCTCTCGCCGTACGGGCTCTCCGGCCGCAGCGGTGCCTCCTCCCCCACGGGCACCTGGTCGGGTGTCCCGTACACGGCGCAGGTCGACGAGAAGACGACGTGGTCCACCCCGCAGTCGTGCAGCGTCTCCATCAGCGCGGTGCTGTGCGCGGCGTTGTTGCCGAAGTAGCGCTGCGGCGCCACCATCGACTCGGCCGGTGACTTGTACGCCGCGAAGTGGACCACGCTGTCCACGCCGTACTGCTCGACGGCGCGCGCCACCGCGGCGCCGTCGCCGACGTCGCCCTCGACCAGCGGCACGTCGCCGACCGACGCCGCGTGCCCGAACTCCAGGGAATCGAAGGCCACCACCTCGCGCCCGCGCTCGCGCAGCAGGCGCACCGTGATGGAACCGATGTAGCCGGCGCCGCCGGTCACCATGACAGCCATAGGGGCATTCTGCACGATGCCCGGTGGTTCCCCGCCGGGCGCAGGCTAAGCGGGTGCTAATGAGCGGGCCACGCTGCGACAATTGACTGGTCAATGGGGCCTTTGGCCCATTCGCCGCGCCCGGCACCCCCTTTACCATCCTCCTGTCGGGGAAGCACCGTTCCCCGAGCCTCCCCGACCGACCGCCGGGACGGGCGCACCCCTGCCTTCCTCTCCGATCACCTCCGGAGGCAGGGGTGCCGCCCCTCCCTCGTTCCGCCCTGCCACACGACCGTATCGTTGACACGGCGGTGCGCTGGACATACCATGCAGGGAATCGGACAGTATGTCCGATTCCTTAGAGGAGTCGTCCGATGTCTCGCACCGTCGCCGAAGTGACCCCCGTCGACCTCTCGGACTCCCGGTCCTTCGTGGCCGGCGTCCCCCACGCCTGGCTGGCCCACCTGCGCCGCCACGACCCGGTGCACTGGCAGGGCGAGCCGGGCGGACCCGGCTTCTGGGCCGTCACCCGCTACGCCGACTGCGTCACCGTGAACCGGGACTACGAGCGCTTCAGCTCCGCCGCCAGGGGGACGATGCCCTTCGAGCTGGCGGAGGAGGAGATCGCCCAGCAGGGCCTGATGATGCTCAACATGGACCCCCCGCTCCACACCCGCTACCGCCGCCTGGTGAACAAGGGATTCACGCCGCGCATGGTGCGCGACCTCGAGGCGAGCATCCACCGCTCGACCGACGCCATCATCGACCAGGTGATCGAGCAGGGCGAGGCCGACTTCGTCACCGACCTCTCGGCCGAGCTGCCGCTCCAGGTCATCGCCGAGCTCCTCGGCGTGCCCCACGACGAGCGCCACAAAATGTTCGAGTGGTCCAACCGCATGGTGGGCAACGAGGATCCCGAGTACCAGGACCAGGCCTCCGAGGCCATGGACGCCGCCATGGAGCTGTACGCCTACGCGGCCGAGCTGTTCGCCAAGAAGCGCGCCGAGCCCCACGGCGACCTCATGAGCGTGCTCACCACCGTCGAGGTCGACGGCGAGCAGCTGAGCGAGCTCGAGCTCGAGCTCTTCTTCCTCCTCCTCACCGTGGCGGGCAACGAGACCACCCGCAACCTCATGTCGGGCGCCATGCACGCCTTCTTCCAGCACCCCGACCAGTGGCAGCGCCTCGTGGCCGACCGCGAGCTGCTGCCCAGCGCCGTGGAGGAGATGCTGCGCTTCGTCACCCCGGTCATGAACTTCCGCCGCACCGCCATGTGCGACCTCGAGCTGAGCGACACGGCCATCGCCGCCGGCGACAAGGTCGTCTTCTTCCACACCTCGGCCAACCGGGACGAGGACGTCTTCACCGACCCCGACACCTTCGACATCGCCCGCGACCCCAACCCGCACATCGCCTTCGGTGGCGGCGGCCCCCACTTCTGTCTCGGGGCAAACCTGGCCCGCATGGAGATCCGGGTCATGTTCGAGCACCTGCTGGACCGGGTGCCCGACATCAGGGCGGCCGGCGACGCCCGGCGCCTACAGTCGCAGTTCATCAATGGCGTCAAGCACCTGCCCGTGGCCTTCACCCCCTCCGCCCGCGTCGGCTCCTGAGCCGGTGGGCTGAGGCGAGCACCGCATCGTGGCCCGCCGCGCTCCCGACGCGCTGAAGGACGTCATTCGCGACTTCCGCCGCGACCAGATCCTCGACACGGCGCGCCGTCTCTTCGGCGACCGCGGCACCACCGAGGTCTCCATGGACGAGATCGCCACCGAGGCGGGCGTGGCCCGCTCGACGGTGTACGTCTACTTCGCCAACCGGGACGAGCTGCTGCGCGCCTGCCTGCAGTCGATGTACGACCGCATGAAGGACACCATCGCGGCCGTCACCGAGGTCGACGCCCCGCCCCCCGAGCGCCTACGCGGCCTCATGCTCGGCCTGCTGGAGCGCATCGACGAGAGCCCGGCCTTCTTCCGCCTGGCCATGGCCACCCAGGCCACCGCCGGCGCCGCCGGCTCGGCCGCCGTGGGCGGCGCGCTCATGATGATCGGCCTCGACATGATCCGCCTGCTCGAGGACCTGGTGCGCTCCGGCATGGCGTCGGGCGACTTCCGTGCCGACCTCGACCCGCCGCGCGCCATCAACCTCATCGGTCAGCAGGTCTACGGCGCGCTGTCCGTCCGCGCCGGCGAGCCCGACCCCATCCCGGCGGCCCGAGCGGCCGACGAGATGTGCGAGTTCGTCCTGCGCGGCATCGGGGCGTGAGCGTGCAGTTCGACCTCTGGCTGCCCACGGCCAGCCCCATGACCACCCCCGAACTGCTCGACCTCGTCGCCGCCGGCGCCGAGCAGCGCGGCATCGGCACCATCTGGGTGGGCGAGCACGTCGTGTTGTTCCCCGAGTACCAGAGCCACTACCCCTACGCCGCCGACGGGCGCATCCCGGCCCCGCCCGGCAGCGGGCTCCTCGAGCCGCTCGTCACCCTCACGTACCTGGCCGCCCGGACCTCGACGGTGCGCCTCGGCACGGCCATGCTGCTGCTCCCGCAGCGCAACCCCGTCTACGTGGCCAAGGAGGTCTCGACGCTCGACTGGCTCTCGGGCGGCCGGGTCGACCTCGGCATCGGCGTGGGCTGGCTCGAGGAGGAGTTCGACGCGCTCAACGTGCCCTGGGCGCACCGGGGCCGGCGCACCGACGAGTACCTCGAGGTGCTGCGGACGCTGTGGGTCGACGACTCCTCCTCGTTCCACGGCGAGACCTACGACCTCCCGCCCTGCGAGATGTTCCCCAAGCCCGTCCAGCAGCCCCACCCGCCCCTCCACATCGGCGGCGAAACGCCGGCCGCCCTGCGCCGCGCCGCCACGCGCGCCCAGGGCTGGCACACCTTCAACCGCTCCCCCGACGAGCTGGCCGCCGGTCTGGCCGAGCTCGATGTCCACCTCGAGGCGGCCGGGCGCACGCGGCGCGACCTGCACATCACCGTCTGCCCGTACTTCCACGCCCTGACCCCCGAGTGGGTGGACCGGTACGCCGAGGCCGGCGCCGACGCGGTCGCCGCGCTGTTCTTCGCCTTCACCCCCGACGACGTGGCCCGGGCCTTCGACGACCTGGAGGGCTGCCGGGAGGCGGCGACCCGCACCTGAGCCCGCCTGACCGGGGCCCCGCACGCCGCGCCCTACACTCGCCGGACGTGGCGTCCCCCGACACTGCCGTCGGCGTGTTCACCGACACCGGGCCGTGGACGCTCGACCCGGCCTCGCTGAGCTGGCGGCACGGCCTGCCCGCGGTGCGGGCCGCCCTCACCGCCTCCATCCCCCGCCTGGTGCGGCCCGGCGCGTTGCCGCCGGGGGCGCGCCTGGTCACCACTCTGCGCCACCTCGGCCCCGCCCTGGGCCTGTGGTACCTCAAGGAGCGCAAGCGGGGCGGTGACGCCTCGGTCGAGGGGCTCTCGCACCGCCTGCGGGTGGCGGCCGAGCACTTGGGGCCGACCTACATCAAGCTGGGTCAGATCATCGCCTCGGGCGAGGGCATCTTCCCGCCGGCGCTGGTGGCCGAGTTCAAGTGGTGCCGGGACCAGGTGCCCGCCGAGCCGTGGCCGGTCGTCGAACGGGTCCTGACCGAAGAGCTGCGCCGCCCCATCGGCGACGTCTTCGCCCACGTCGCGCACGCGCCGCTCGCCGCCGCCTCCATCGCCCAGGTGCACGCGGCCACGCTGCGCGACGGCACCGAGGTGGTGATCAAGGTGCAGCGCCCGTCCGTGGCCAAGCGAGTGCACCAGGACCTGGCCGTCATGGCCTGGCTGGCGCCGCACCTGGTCGGGCGCATCCCCGTCGCCGCGCTGGCCAACCCGCCCGCGCTCGTCGAGCTGTTCGCCGAGACGATCGTGGAGGAGCTCGACTTCCGCCTGGAGGCCGACAACATGCTCGACCTGGCCCTGGTCTACGCCGACCTGGGCCAGCGCGACTTCGTGATCCCGCGGCCGCACCCGACGCTGGTGACGCGCCGCATGCTCGTCATGGAGCGCCTCGACGGGTTCAACTACGGCGACGTGGAGGGCATGCACGCAGCCGGGATCGACACCGAGGCGGTCGTGCGCGCCGGCATGATCGGCTTCCTCGAGGGCTGCATGATGCACGGCATCTTCCACGGCGACCTGCACGCCGGGAACCTCTTCGTCCTTCCCTCGGGCAAAATCGCCCTGCTCGACTTCGGCATCACCGGGCGGCTGACCGAGGCCAAGCGCCTGGCCCTCCTGGCCCTCTTGGTCGGCGCCACCAACGCCGACATCCCGGCCCAGGTGGCCGCCATGCGCGACCTGGGCGCCTTTCCCGACGACGTCGACGTGCAGTACGTCATCGACCAGCTCGGGCTCGACCGCCCGCCCGTCGACCCCACCGCCATGACGCCCGACGAGCTGGTGGCCGAGATGCAGCGTTCCATCAAGTCCCTGCTCGCCCTCGGCGCCCGCATGCCCAAGGAGCTCATGCTCTTCGTCAAGAACCTGATGTTCCTCGACGGCTCCATCGCCGCCCTCGCGCCCGACCTCGACCTCTTCGCCGAGGTCGAGGCGATCGCGCTCGATGTTCGCCACCAAGCACGGCGAGCGGATCATGACCCAGCTCGGACTCGAGCAGCAGGCCGACTGGGCGCCCGACCTCTCCAGCCTCAAGGCCGGGTTCGGCCTCGACGCCTCCCACCAGAGCCTGACCCACCGCGACATCCAGCAGCGCCGGGCCCAGGTGCGCGAGAAGTTCGAGGGGAACGACCGGTCCCCGCGCGGCCGGGGCAAGCGGACCGGCCCGTAGCCAACGGTCGGCCACCCAAATCGGCAATACCACTAGATGTACTCAAGGTATGTCCAAGGTGATGGTGTCCATCCCCGACGACCTGCTCCGTCAGATCGACGAAGAAGCCCGTCGGCGTTCGACCGGCCGCAGCGCGCTGCTGGCCGAGGCGGCTCGAAGCGAGCTCGCCCGGCCGCGCCCGGCCGCCGTAGCCGAGGCCATCGCCCGCTCTGAGGAACGCTTCCGCACCGCCGGTACCTTCGAGGCCGCCGCCTTGGTCAGGAGAGACCGGGACCAGGACCCTCCCGGGTGACGACCGTCCTGGTCGACACCTCGGTCCTCATCAAGTGGTTTCACCGGGAGGGGGAGTCCCAGATGTCCGAAGCGCGGGCCCTGCGCGACGCCACCGCCCGCGGTGACGTGCAGTCGCGGATCATCGACCTCGCGCTCTACGAAATGGGGAACGTCCTCCTGCGCTCACTCGGCTGGTCGGGCCCCGCTGTCGCCGACCAACTCACTGACATCGTCACCATCTGCGGTGCCCCCCTGGCCCTCGGTCTCGACTGGCATCGCCGGGCGGCGGTCGTCGCCCAGCAGTACGGACTGACGTTCTACGACGCCGCCTGGGCGGCCGCCGCCGAAGCCCTCGGCGTCGCCCTCGTCAGTGTGGATGCCCAGCTGCTCGGGGCCGGCATCGCCGAGTCGCCCGTCGACGTGGCGCGGCACCTCCGGCTTCCTCTCCCCTGACAACGTGCCTCACCGGCCGCTGCGACTGGTGGGAAGCTGGGGTCATGGCAACCATCCGCAGCCTCGAGCGGGCCGACCGGGACGACTGGCTGGCCCTCTGGGACGGTTACCTCGCCTTCTACCGGGCCGAGCTCCCCGAGGCGACCACCCGGGCCACCTTCGAGCGCCTGACGGGCGACGAGGCGGACCTGTTCGGCCTGCTGGCCGTCGACGAGGCCGGGCACGGCATCGGGCTGGCCCACTGCGTCGTGCATGCCTCGACCTTGTCCCGGCAGCCCAAGTGCTACCTCGAGGACCTGTTCGTCGCCCCGGCCGCGCGGGCGGCGACGTCGGGCGGGCCTTGCTCGAGGCGGTGAGGGCGGCCGCGGCCGCACGCGGCACCTCTCGCGTCTACTGGCACACCCAGCAGTACAACGGGCGCGCCCGCTCGCTCTACGACGTGGTGGGGCACCCCACCTCCTTCGTCGTCTACGAGATGTAGCGGCCTCCGGGGCGCGTGAGGCGGGTACGCCACCCGGGCCGATTGCGCACGACGCCCTAACGTGAGGACATGGAGCCCGCTCCCGAGCTCGCGCTCTTGATGGAGCGGATGTACCGGGTCTTCGCCACCTACGACTCCGAGACGTTCATCGACGGGGTCTCACGCCAACCCGGGGCGATGGTCATCGGCACCGCCCCCGACGAGTGGTGGGTGGGCCCCGACGCCATCGCCGCCACCATCCGGGTGCAATTCTCCGAAATGCCCGCGGCCCACTTCGAACCGGAGGAGACGCTCGCGTGGAAGGAGGGCACGGTCGGCTGGGTCGCCAGCCGCGCCCTCATGGTGATCGAGGGAATGCCTTCGATCATGACGCGGTCCACCCTGGTCCTACGCGAGGAGGGTGCGCACTGGCGCATCGTGCACTGGCACCTGTCCATGCCCGTCGCCAACGAGGAGTCCCTCGGGGTCGGACTCACGACCGCGGTGGAGGAGATCCTGGTCATGGTCCAGGACCAGCCCCCGCCGACCATGGCGATGGCTCCCAACGGCATGGTGACGATCATGTTCACCGACATCGAGGGGTCGACCGCTCTCATGGAGTCCTTGGGCGAGGACCGCTGGCTGGAGCTGCTGGCATGGCACGACGCCGCGGTGCGCCAGCAGACCGCGCTCTTCGGTGGCACGGTCGTCAAGGGACAGGGTGACGGGTTCATGCTCGCGTTCCCCGCGGCCGGCTCCGCCGCGGCGTGCGCGGCCGCGATTCAACGCTCCCTGAGCGCCGGGTGGACCGGGGTCCCGGTGGCGGTCCGGGTCGGGCTGCACAGCGGGAACGCCACGATCGAAGGCGGGGACTTCTTCGGCCGCACCGTCGTCATCGCCGCGCGCATCTCCGCCGCGGCGTCCGGTGGCGAGATCCTCGCCTCGCACGTCGTCCAGGAGGACCTGGCGGGAGCCCTTCCGCTCGGAGAGGCACGGTCCCTGGTCCTCAAGGGTCTCGACGGCCAGCACTCGGCGTTCCCCATCCTCTGGGGCTAGGAGGGTGACCTGGTCCCCGGCTGGACGACGGACCGCGGGTTCGGGCCCCCGATGGTGCCGTCACACCCGTTCCGTAGGATGGCGACCATGACCCGCCGGAGCTGCGTGCGCCGCATCACGGCCCCGGCCCGGAGCGGCCGGTAGGGTTCGGCCGAGTCCCATGCCGCCACGACGTCGCGCCGCGACTTCCACCTCCAACTTCGGTGTCGGGCGCCGCGAGTCACACGTGGCCGACGCCTTCTACGCGCGTTTCGAGGCGCCGGAGCTGAGCGCGGACGAGCACGTGAACCCGCACCCGCCGGGCGTCTCGTGCCTGTGCGGCGACGCCCGCCGGATGGATGCGGTGCAGGACGACTCGGTCGCTCTCGTCGTCACCTCACCGCCGTACTTCGCCGGCAAGCAGTACGAGGAGGAGCTCGACCGCCAGGGCGTGCCAGGCTCCTACATCGAGTACCTCGAACTGCTGCGCGACGTGTTCGCCGAGTGCAAGCGGGTGCTCGAGCCGGGTGGGCGCATCGCCGTCAACGTGGCCAACCTGGGCCGCAAGCCCTACCGCAGCCTCTCGGCCGACGTCATGGCCATCCTGCAGGACGACCTGCGTCTCCTGCCCCGCGGGGAGATCGTGTGGCAGAAGGGCGAGGGGGCGAGCGGATCGTGCGCCTGGGGCTCGTTCCGCTCGGCCGCCAACCCGGTCCTGCGCGACGTGACCGAGCGGGTCGTCGTGGCGTCCAAGGGCCGCTTCGGCCGGGCCCGCAGTCCGAAGGACCGCCGCCGCGACGGTCTGCCCCACGAAAGCACGATCGCGGCCGATGACTTCATGAACCTCACCCTCGACGTGTGGGACGTGCCGCCGGAGAGCGCGCTGCGCGTGCAACACCCGGCCCCCTTCCCCGTGGAGCTACCGCAACGGTTGATGGAGCTCTACACGTACCGAGGCGACCTGGTGCTCGACCCCTTCTGCGGGTCCGGCTCGACGCTGCTGGCCGCCAGCCGCTGCGGCCGCGACGCCGTCGGTTACGACCTCGACCCGGCCTACGTGGACCTGACCCTGGCCCGGCTGGCCGGTGAGGAGGCCGTGGAAGCGCCGGATCGGTCTTTCCCCGCCGACACATCCGACCCGTCCACCACCTCCGCCGCGGCCGGCGGCGACGGCGCCTCGGCCGCCAACTTGGCCCAGGACGCACTCGAGGAGGCCGGCTTCAGGTCCATCCGGCCCAACCAGCGCCTGCGCGGTCTGGGTCTCGCCGTGAGCTTCATCGCCACCGACACCGAGGGACGCACCTGGTACTTCGACCTGGCCGGGTCGAACTCGGCCTACCGAGGCGGCATGGCCAAGTCCGAGACGGTGTGGCGCGCGCTGGGGCGGGCCCACGTCATGGCGGCCACCGGGGTCGGTCCGCTGGTCGTGCTCACCACGCAGTTGCCCCGGAGCGGCACCGAGTCCGACCGGGCGCTGCGCGCGTCGGGGCCGGGCTCCATCTTCGACACCGTCGACCTCCTGTCCCCCGCCGCCCGCCGGCGACTGCGCCTGTACGCCGCCGGCCGCACCAGCCCGGTCGCCGGCTTCTGGTCCCGGAACGATCTCGCTCCCGGCGGCGTCTGAGCCGTGGGCGCGCTCGTCGCCTGCGCCGTGGTGCGCGACGACCCGCCCCGGGTCTTCGTGGCTGAGGACATGGAGACGCTGCACTGGGTCCTGGCCTGCCAGCTCGTGGCCACCACACCCGGTCGCGAGCTGCCGCCGGGTGAGCGCGCGTCACTGCGCCAGGCCCTGCGCGACCAGCTCTGGGGCGACGCCGTGTTCGCCTTCATCGCCCGCACGGGCACGGCGGTCGACGTGTACGAGAGCACGGAACTGCATCTCGCCGCCGACGCCGTCGTCGGGCCGCTCGAGCTCCAGCTCACACCGCTATTCACGGACTGAGCCGCCGTCCCGCTGAGCGCCGGGCCCGCCATGGAAGGATGCCTCCGTGCCGAGCGACCGCACCACGGTGACCGAATTGGGCACGGCGCTGGGCATGCTGGGTGAGCCGGACATCGACGTGGCCGTGCGCTCACGCACGCCGGTCATGCACAGCCTGGCGCCCGAGAACTGGGACCGCCTGGCGCGGCTGCGCGCCGGTGGCGCCTTCGACACCGAGTTCCACGCGGCGTGGGAGAACGGCCGCGCGTTCCTGGCCGCCGAAGACGGCCTGCGCCGGCGGCTGCCCAACGTCGTCGAGTGGAAGGGCACCGGCCGGGCACCCGGCGACGAGGTGGCGCCCATCGACCTCCGGGTCGACCACGTGTACCTCGTCAGCTGCAAGTACCTCTCGGACATCTTGTTCAACGCCTCTCCCTCCCACGTGTTCGACGATCTCCTGGTCGGCGCGCGCGGCAGCCGATCGGGCCGCGACAAACGGCTGGCCGGAGACTGGTACGCCGAGGTGGCGCCGGCGGAGTACGAGGCGCTGTACGCCGAGGTCCTCCGAGCGGCGCACGACTGGGAGGGCACCCCGCTCACGTCGACCGCAACGAAAACCCGTCCGCGAGCCTCCTCCCCGTCGGGAGCACGGGGCGGCGCGGCATCGCTGCCGGGCCTCGACGCCGAGGGCGCCGAGACGGGCGGCGGGGGCGTCCGCCGCGACACCGCCGGGCCTCCCGCCGTCCTGCGCAATCTGCCGACGCGGGCATCGCAGCTGTCCTCCGGGCAGCGGGAAGCCCTGGGTGCGTGGCTGCGACCGGGGTGGCCCGGGTCCACCAAGGCGCTCTACGCGCGGCTGTCCGCCGCGGTGGCCACTGCGTCGGTCCGGCGGTGGGAGAGCGCCATGGAGGAGCGGGGCGGCAACGGCGAGGCGATCCTGTGGCGGCTCCTGCGCATGGGCGGCGCGCCGTACTTCGTCCTGGGCTCGTCGGCCACCCGCTCGCTGCGCCTGCGCATCGCCACCGCGTGGGACTGGCGCCAGCAGTTCCAGCTGGTCTCCATCACGATGGAGCCGCAACGGGGCGGACAACCCCGGGTCACCTGGTCGGCGCTGGTGCGGGACCGGATGACCCATGGGGTGAAGGAGATCACGGGGCACATCGAGATCCGCTGGAGCCACGGGCGGTTCGGCGGGGCCCCCGAAGCCAAGGGCTACCTGGACACACCCCATCACCTCGTGCCCGGGTATTACCCCTTGCGATGACCGCGTTCGACCTCACCGCCTTCACACCACCGCTGCAGGTGCCGCAGCTGAGCTGCCCACCGGTCGTGCTCCGGCCCTACCGCGTCTCGGACCTGGGCTTGGTCCGGCAGGCCTCGGCCGATCCCCTGATCCCGTCGATCTCGTCCGTCCCTCGCCGCTACAGCGACGACGCGGGGCGGGCGTTCATCGAGCGCCAGCACCGACGGGCCACCGAGGGAGCCGGATTCTCCTTCGTCATCGCCGAGGAGGCCGAGCCGACCCTCGGCCTGGGGTCCATCGGGCTGTGGCTGCACGAGATCGAGAACGGGCGCGCCTCGATCGGCTACTGGCTGGTCGCCCCCGTCCGAGGGCGCGGTCTGGCCGCGCACGCGCTACGGGCGCTGGTGTCGTTCGCGTTCGGGCAGCTGGCCATCCCCCGCCTCCACCTCTACGTGGAACCCTGGAACGTGGCATCGGCGCGCACGGCCGAGGCAGCCGGCTTCACACGCGAGGCGACGCTGCGAGGATGGGAGCGCATCGACGGTGAGCAGCACGACGCCGACTCCTTCGCCCTCCTGCACACGGAGTGGATCGGCAACGCCTAACGGCGTCGGGCGTCGGCCGAACGACCTCTGCCAGACTGCCCGGGTGTTCCGGCGCCAGCATCAAGTCGAGAACGTCTCTCAGCGTGTCGACCGGCTCATGGCCGCGGTATTCGTGGCGGACAAGGACACTCGCATGGCGCGGCTGGCCGAGGATCTCGCACCGGATTTCGTCTACGTGGGGCCCGACGGTGTCTTCGACGGCGCCGACGGCCTCAGCGATGCCTTCGCCGGCTACCGCCACGAGGAGTGGCGGCACGCCGCGCTCCGGCGCACCAGTCCGGTGGACCTGCACCACGGCTCCTTCCGCTTCACCTGGGCCCGGCTGGAGCAGAGCGCGACGGTCATGGAAGGCTGGGGCTTCGGCTCGCTCGACGAGTCGGGATTGATCCGACGGGTGGTTGTCTTCGAAGGCCTGGAGCCCAGCCGATTCGCCGGTGGCGCCTGAGACAGGGAGGGACACATGCTGGTGCTGGTCAAGGTGGCCGACAGGGTGGCCACCGTCACCTTGAACCGCCCCGAGGCGCGCAACGCCCTGTCGCGAGAGCTCAACCGTGAGCTGGCCCGGGCCATCACCCAGCTCGACGCCGACGAGGGCGTGCGCTGCCTCGTGCTGACCGGGGCCGATCCCGCCTTCTGTGCCGGGGTCGACCTCAAGGAGCTCTCGACCGAGGACCGTTCGACACAACAGGAACGACAGAGCGCGCCGGCCGCCCACGTGGGCATGCTGCCGCCCCATGAGACGCCGATCATCGGGGCCGTCAATGGCCCGGCCGTCACGGGCGGCTTCGAGGTGGCCCTCGGCTGCGACTTCCTCATCGCCTCCGAACGGGCGCGCTTCGCCGACACCCACGCCCGCGTCGGAGTCATGCCCGGCGGCGGGCTCACGGTCCGGCTGCCCAAGCTCATCGGTGTCGACCGGGCCCGGCGCATGAGCTTCACCGGCGACTACATCGACGCGGCGACGGCCTTGCTGTGGGGGCTGGTGGTCGAGGTCGTGCCGCACGAGGCCTTGCTGCCGCGGGCCCACGAGATCGCCACCGCCGTGAGCTCCATCCCACCGGAGAACGTCCGCGAAATCCGGCGCATGTACGACGCGATCGGCGCGCTCGCGGGAGACGAGGCCTGGCAGGCCGAGTCGGACTGGTCGAGGAAGTGGATCACCGAACGCTTCGACCAGTCACGCCTGGCCACCGAACGGGAGCACATCATGGCCCGGGGCCGCGCCCAGAGCACGGGGCTGGACGCCAAGCCGGCGTGAGGGTCTACGCGGGCATGGACCCGCGGTGCAGCCTGCCCGAAGCGGTCGCCCACGCCGAGCGGGTGGAGCGGCTGGGCTATGACGGGATCCACGTGGCGGAGACCGTGCACGACGCCATGGCGGTGGCGCTCCTGGTGGCCGAGCACACGGAACACCTGACCGTCCGCACGAGCGTCGCCCTCGCCTTCACCCGCAGCCCCACCCTGCTGGCCTACGCGGCCTGGGACCTCTCCAAGTTGAGTGCGGGGCGGTTCCAGCTCGGGCTGGGCACGCAGATCAGGCAGAACATCGAGGACCGCTACGCGGTGCCCTTCGGCGAAGACCCCATCGGCCGCCTGCGCGACTACGTCGGCGCGGTGCGGGCCGCCTTCACGTCGTTCGCCACCGGCCAGGCGCCGTCCTACGAGAGCGCGCACTACTCGGTCACCCGCATGCAGCCCTACTTCAACCCGGGCCCTGACCCCGAGACGGCGGTGCCGCCGATCTACCTGGGCGGCGTACAGCGCAGGGCATGCGAGCTGGCCGGCGCCATCGGGGACGGATTCGTCAGCCACCCGACCAATTCCAACCCGCGCTACCTGGTCGAAACCTGTCTTTCCGCTCTGGCCACGGGTGCTCGCGCCTCCGGCCGCGACCTGGCCGTCGATGGGTTCGAGACAGTGGTCGGCACGTCGGTCATTACGGGGGCGTCGGCGGACGCCGTCCTCATCGAACGCGAGCGCCAGCGTCGCCTCCTGGCCTTCCTGTACTCCACGCCGGCCTACGCGCCGACCCTCGAGCTCTACGGCTGGGACGAGCTCGGGCCTCGGCTACGCGACCTCATCCGCCACGAACGCTGGGACGACCTGGGCGCCGTGCTCTCCGACGAGGTGCTCGACACCCTGGTGCCGTGCGGGACGTTCGAGGAGCTGCCGGGCCTGCTGCTACAGCGATTCTCGGCGCTCGGACAAGGCATCCTCATTTCGCCGCCGACGGACGACGCGACGGACGACGCCTTCGCCGCCGTGGTAGCTGCCGTCCGCGCCGGCTGAAGCTGCCGGGGCGGGAGCGCGGCGTCGTCAACCCGCCATGGGGAAGATGAGCTCCTCGGCCGCCATGGCCTCCACGGCGGCGCGGCGCTCGGCGCCGTCCATGCCGGCGTAGCGCTCGGCCGACGCCAGGACCCGCGGCAGCAGTGGGATGTCGCCGGGCGTGCAGAAGGCGTGGACGCCGGGCGTGGACAGGGCGAAGTGCACGCCGCGGTCGATCTCCTCGTCGTTGGCCACCGGCTCGTACCACGAGTCGGCCCAGCGCGCCGCGGTAGCCGGGCTGCCGGCCACGGCATCACCCATGGGCCGGCGGTCGGCCCAGGGGCGCCGCGCCACCGCCTTGATCACCATGACGCCGACGTCGCGCTCGGCACACACCGCGAGGAGCTCTTCGGCCGGCTCGCGGTACTCGGGCCGCGCCCACAGCGCGGGGTAAACGGGGAACATCACCGTGTCGAGGTCGAAGCGGCGCAACGCCTCGAGGTGCGACCGCGGTACCTCGAGGTCGTGCCCAGTGATGCCGGCGAAGCGCGTGTGGCCAGCGTCGCGCAGGGCCACGATGCGCTCGAGCGCGGCCGAGCGCCGGTCCAGCTCGGCCAGCGACGTCACGGCGTGCGCCTGGTACAGGTCGAGCACCTCGGCGTGCAGCAGGCGCCGCGTGGTGTCGAACTGATCCGTGACGCCCTCGGGGTTGGCCCGCAGCGTCTTGCCGGCGATGAAGATGTCGTCGCGGTGCACGGCCAGGTGGGGACCGACCACCGACTCGGCCGCCCCGTACTGCGGGGCGATGTCCAGATGATTGACGCCGTGGTCCAGGGCCAGCTGCAGCCACTCGCCCGCCTCCTCGAGTGTGGCCGCCCAGCAGGCGGCACCGCCCAAGACGGCCACGCTGCTCTCGTGGCCCGTGCGCCCCAAGCGCCGGTACTCCATGGCGGACCCGCTCAGCTCTTCAGCTTCAGGATGTTGAAGACGGCGCCAACGTTGTCGGCGACCACCGCCATGCGGCCCGGCTCGATGTCCATCGGGCCCATGAACACCGCGCCGCCGAGCTCTTGCGCCTTGGCTGCGGTGGCGTCGGCGTCGTCCACGGCGAAGTACACGCCCCAGGTCGGCGGGATCTCCGCTGGCATCTCGGGCTGCTTCGGCATCATGCCTCCGACTGACTTCCCGCCCAACTTCCACTCGGTGTAGGCGGGAGGGCCGCCAGGGTCGCCCCCCATGTCCTCGGCGTCCCAGCCGAACACCGCCCCGTAGAACGCCTTGGAGGCGTCGAGGTCGGTGGTGATCAGCTCGTTCCAGCAGAACGTGTTGGGCTCGTTGGCCAGCTGTGCCCCGAGATGCGACTTGGGCTGCCACAGTCCGATGACCGCGCCCAACGCGTCGGAGACGATGGCCATCCGACCCACGTCCATGACGTCCATCGGTCCCATGAGGACCGTCCCCCCGTTGGCGCCCACCTTGGCGGCGGCGTCGTCGGCGGCGTCAACGTTGACGTAGGTCATCCAGGCTGGCGGGAAGTCGGGGTTCATCTGCGGACCCAGGCCCGCCACTGTCTTGCCCCCGAACGTGCACACCGAGTAGCCACCCGCCTCGGGCGCGCCCTCGGGGCACTCCCAGCCGAAGAGGGCGCCGTAGAACGCCTTCGACTTCTCCAGGTCCGGGCTGCTCAGGTCCACCCACGAGGGGACTCCGTTCTCATAACGCTCGAATTCCACCATGCCCTCCCTTGCTCTCTTTCTCCCCGACCACCTCCGACGGTACCCGACCGATCGCCCACCTGCACCGGTCGGAGTGAGAAGATCACGGGAATGTCACACCGGCTCGACGTCCGATGAGCCCGAACCCGATCGGCGCCCGGGTCGAGCAGCTGGCGCAGTCCCTGGCCGAGCGGATCGTGCCGATGATCGTCGACGCAATCGACATCGACTCCATCATCGACCAAGTCGACGTGGACAGGATCGTCAGCCGGGTGGACATCGACGCCATCGTGAGCCGGGTCGACATCGACGCCATCATCGACCGGGTCGACATCGAAAAGGTGATCGACCGGGTCGACATCCAGAAGGTCGTCGAGCGCGTCGACATCAACGCCATCGTCGACAAGATCGACATCGACTCCCTGATGGAGCAGACCGAGCTCGGCTCCATCATCGCCCGCTCGACCACCGGCGTCATCACGGAGATCCTCGACGTGATCCGCAGTCAGGGCGTCGGCCTGGACGACTTCATTTTGCGCTGGGGCAACCGCCTGATCGGGCGGGGCCGCAAGATCAAGGACTGGCCCGACGGCCCGCCGCTGCTGGTCGAACCTCGAGAGGTGGCGCCGACGACATGACAACCGTTTCCGTTCCCTCACCCGAGCTGACGGTCGGCCGCCAGGGTCACTACGCCGGCGCGGTCAGCCGCCTGGTGGCCTTCGGTGCCGACGTCGGGGTCTCATGGGTCGCCTACACGCTCGGACTCGCCCTGGTGAACGCCGCCGTCAAGCTGGCCAGCGGACATAGCTACACGCTTTCCAACCATCGGATCCTCGCTCTGGTGATACTCACGGTTTGGGAATTCATCTACTTCAGCTATCAGTGGGCTGTCAGCGGCAAGACGTTCGGCATGGCTGTCTTCGGCCTGCAGGTGGTCACATCGGAGGGCGCCCCCATCTCGATCCGCCAGGCCGTCCTGCGCACGCTGGGGTTGGCACTGACCATCGCGACACTCGGCATCGGCTTCCTCGGCATCGTGTACCAGCGCGAGCGACGGGCGCTCGACGACTACGTGGCGGGGACGGCGGTCGTCTACGACTGGGACGCCCGGGCGGCCCGCCTGCGCTGGATGGCCCGCGAGGGGCAGGCGCACGGGAGGAAGTCCGGCGGCACTCCGCCCGCCGCGTAGCCGCGTCGCCGCGTGAGGGTGTCGCCGTGGAGGCGGCGCCAGGCCCCTACCATGCCCGCCATGTCCTTCACCGAAGTCACCCGGCCGCACCCTCAGGTCGCCGTCGTCACGCTGAACCGGCCGGAGCGCATGAACGCCATGGCCTTCGACGTGATGATCCCCTTCCGTGACGCGCTGCGCGACATCGGAGCCGACAACGAGGTCCGGGTCGTCGTCGTCACCGGCGCCGGGCGCGGCTTCTGCTCGGGCGCCGATCACGAGAACCCGGGCACCATCCCGAACCTCGACGGGCTGACGGTGCCCACGATCGCGCTGCGCTCCATGGAGATGCTCGACGACGTCATCTCCACCATCCGCCGCCTGCACCAGCCGGTCATCGCCGCGGTCAACGGGGCCGCCATCGGGGGCGGCTTCTGTCTGGCGCTGGCGGCCGACCTGCGCATCGCGTCCGAGGAGGCCTACTTCCGAGCGGCCGGCATCAACAACGGCCTCACGGCGGCCGAGCTCGGGCTCAGCTTCCTGCTGCCACGCAGCATCGGACAGACGCGGGCGGCCGAGATCATGCTGACCGGACGCGACATCGACGCGGCGGAGGCCGAGCGGATCGGCCTCGTCTCCAAGGTCGTACCCCGACCCGAGCTGCTGCCGGCCTGCTTCGAGCTGGCCGACCGGATCAACGGCTGGAGCCGGGCCGGTGTCGAGCTGACCAAGCGCCAGCTGTGGAACAGCCTCGACGCCAGCAGCCTGCAGTCCCACATGGACGCCGAGGGAGCGTCGCAGCTGTTCGTGCGCATCACGACACGCAACTTCGAGGAGTCGGTAGCGGCGCGCAAGGAGGGGCGCACGCCGGACTTCAAGGACTGACCGGTCTCAGCGGCCTGGGCTAGGGCGCGTTGACCAGCGAGTTGGCCGCCATGGTCAGATAGTCACGGAGCTCGATGGCGTCGGCGGGCGAAATACGCGACGCCCGCTCCAGCTCGAGGAGCGCCTCGAGCATGTGGCGCAGCCAGGCGTCGCGCTCGCCCGGGCCGATCACGAACGGCACGTGGCGCATGCGCAGGCGCGGGTGGCCGCGCTGCTCGCTGTAGGTGCCCGGACCGCCCCAGTACTGGATGAGGAACAGCGCAAGATGCTGTGCCGGCTCGGTGAGGTCGTCGGGGTAGAGCGGGCGCAACAGCGGGTCGCCGGCGACCCCGAGGTAGAAGAGGTCGACCAGGTCGACGAAGAAGGCGTCGCCCCCCACTCGCTCGTACATCGTCTCCACGCAGCCGAGAGTAGAGGCTTTAGACTGCACGTCGATTCGCGGCCGTAGTTCAATGGTAGAACCTCAGCCTTCCAAGCTGATGATGCCAGTTCGATCCTGGTCGGCCGCTCCAGCGAGACTTGCGTCAGCCAGACGCAGAGCAGGGGGGACATGAGCACCAAGACCGAGACGGCCTTCACCGAACTGCTGGACGAAGTGGCGGCGACACATCGGCGCATGGTCGAGGCGCTCTCCGACGATCCCGACACGCTGCTCGAGGCGCACAAGTGGGTCCTGTCGATGCTGCAGGTAGCGGCCGACGTCAACGTCTGGGCCGACACGGCCCGGCCCCGCTTCGTCGAGATCGTCGGGCCCTACAAGAAGTGGGGCGGCGACAACGCCGACGCCTTCTACTGCTACGCCCCCGTCGACCCGGCCCGCACCTACCGGGTGCACGTCCAGCCCGGCGACGCCGTCTACATGTCGTTGACCGTCTACGGGGGGCCCGACGACGGTCGCTACTCCACGCACATCGTGGGCGCCGTCAATAGCCGTGACGCCGCCCGGCGGGCCGACGGCTCGTTCGACATCGCGCTCTCGGCGACGCAACCGAGCGAGCCCGACGTCGCCTGGATCCGACTGGAGCCCGATTCGGTTGCCGCCATCACGCGTGACTACCTGGAGGACCCCGTCACCGGCCGCCGCGCCACCTGGTCGATCACGGCCGACGACCCGCCCGACGTCTACCGCCAGGACGATACCGACTTGGCCCGTCGCCTCCGGGCGATGACGACGTGGCTGCGCGAGCAGGCCAACATCGTGCCCATTCCGCTCGGGGCGCCCAATGCCGTCGACCCGCCGTATCCCGTGCCCACCACCACCTTCGGCTGGGCGGCCGGAGACGCCTCCTACGCCATGGGGTCCTTCGACCTGGCCGACGACGAGGCGCTGGTCATCCGGGGCCGGTCGCCCGAGTGCGTCTTCTGGAACATGTGCCTGTGGAACAGGTTGCTCCATACCTACAACTACGACTACGAGCGCGTGACCATCAACGGCGCCGAGGTGACCTATGAGCCCGACGGCACCTGGGTCATCGTGGTGGCGCCCCAGCGCCCGGCCCACCGGAACTGGGTGTCGACGGCCGGGCACCGCACGGGCCGCATCTGGTTCCGCTGGTTCCTACCCGATGACACGCCCGAGCAGCCTCAGGTCGAGGTGGTCCCGGTGGCGTCCGTATGAGCGGGCGCCCGCCGGCGGTCCGCATCGACGACCTGGCGGAACCGCAGTACACCGACGACGTCCGGGCCATCCTCGACTTCATGGAGGACGCCGGGTCGCAGCTCGCGGTCGAACCGGCCAGCCTGAGACAGGCGGCGATGGCGGAGACCGGCCTGGACGACTTCGGCGCCGCCGACTTCGGTCCCCGGCTCGAGCTGCTGTGCCGGGCCATGCGCGAGGAGGGCGGCTTCAACGGCGCGGGCGTGTTGCAGCAGCACACCTTCATCGTGGGGCTGCTCAAGAACCGCCTGCTGGTCGAGGATCTGGTGACGCGCCACCCCGAGATCCTCGACGAACAGATCACGGCGCCCATCATCATCTGCGGGTTGCCGCGCACGGGGACGACGCACCTGCACAATCTCATGTCGGCCGACCCCGCCCTTCGCTCCCTCCCCTACTGGGAGAGCCTGGAGCCGGTCCTGGCCGAGCGCGAGCGGCCCGCGCCGGGCCAGCCCGATCCCCGCCTGGGGCGTACTGCCGTGGCATTGGGATTCCTCGAGATCGCCCTGCCCTACTTCAACCGCATGCACGAGATGACGGTGGAGCACGCGCACGAAGAGATCCAGCTGCTGGCCATCGACTTCTCGACCATGCTCTTCGACACGACGGCCCCCATGCCACTGTGGCGCGACGGCTACCTGGCCCGCGATCAGCGGCCCAGTTACGACTACCTGGTGCGGGTGCTGAAGGTGCTGCAGTGGTTGCGCGGCGGGACGCGCTGGGTGCTCAAGTCACCGCAGCACCTCGAGCAGTTCCCGGTCCTGGTCGACACCTTCCCCGACGCCACCTTCGTCGTGACCCACCGCGATCCAGTGTCGGTGACGGCTTCCATGGTCACGATGATCGCCTACACCGCCCGCCTGACTCGCGACCGGGTCGACGTCGAGGGCATCGGGAGGTACTGGTCGGATCGCCTCGAGCGGATGCTGCACCGGTGTGCCCTCGACCACGACCTGCTGCCACCCGAGCAGACGATCGACGTGCACTTCGACGCGTTCATGGCGGACGACGTGGCCATGGTTTCCCGGGTCTACGGCCTGGCCGGTCAGGACCTCGATCAAACCGCTCGGGCGGCCATGGACCGGTTCATGGCCGAGCACCCGCGGGGCAGGTTCGGCGCCGTCCGCTACGACCTGGCCGATTTCGGGCTCGATGCCGCCGAGCGTCGGGAGGCACTGCGCTTCTACACCGACCGCTTCGAGGTGGCGCTGGAGTCTTGACCCTTCCCTTCTCCTACTCCATCGGCCGCGTGGAGATCCCCGTCGGGTCCCTTCCCGCCAGCACCCAGCCGACGAGCAAGGCGACCACCGGCATGGCGATCACGATGAGGAACAGGTTGCTCCAGGGGATGTGATCGATGATGTCCGACACGCCACCTTCCAGCGAGTTGGAGCGGAACCAGCCGACCAGCCCGACATAGGCGGCCACCGTCCCGAGGAGTGCTCCCAGGAAGGCCAGGCCGCCGGCGGTGACGGCCGTCAGGGTGCGTCGGGTGCGGGAGCTGGCACCGGTGGCCGACAGCGTGCGCAATTCACTCGCCGTCTCGCTCCGGATGAGGCCGACGCTCATGGCCAGGATGCCGAGGGCGAGCGCGATGCCGAACACCGTGGCCCAGTTCACGATCTCGGCCGAGGTCGGATCGTCGTTCTTCGACTCGATGCTCAGGTTGTTGGAGGCCGCCAGTGCCTGGGCGTTCATGATCTGGGCGGAAGTGATCGGGGCGTTCGCTTGGAGGAGCCAGCCCTCGAGGCTGTTCCCACTCGCGACGTGGAGCCGGCGCAACGCACTCTCGGTGATCACCGTGTTGGGTACATCGGTGCCGGTGGGCAGCTGGCTCTCTTCTTGGATGACCGGGTGGGCCACGCACGACCCGGGAGAGCACTCATTCGTGTTGCCCGGGCCAACACCCCCACCTGCGCCCTGAGGGCCCGCGCCGGGGCCGACCAGCACGGCGCCGCCCTTCCCGCCACCACCACCGCCGTAGTTCAGCTGCACGCCCGAGCCCGAGAGCCCAGGGCGCGAGCTGAGAATGTCGACGTTGGAGGGAATCGACGACGGGTTGATGTCGTACGCCCGCAGGAGCGCCGGCGTCGCCACGTAGATGGGTCCGTTCCATTGGCGACCCGAGACACTCAGGTTCTGCAGGTTGACCGCTGGATTCTCGACTTCGATGGTGTCCGTGGCGGCGACAGACTGGGCAATGGAGTGGACGGTCGCCTCTTGCGACTCGATGTCCTGTTGCGTCGGTGCAGTGGGATTGGGACTGGGGCCGTTGTCGCCGTTCGGGCTGAACACCAAGAGCTGGTTCGACGCCATGTTGGGACCGGTGTAGTCGAAGACGTTGGCATAGCGGGCGACGGCGACGGCGCAGATGACCACCGCGATCAACACGCCGACGCTGATGGCCGAGAGAGCCGAGCCGGACCGGGCCCGATAGCGCGAGAGGTCGCGCAGGGCCAGGCGGATGGCGATGGGCGACCTCCGTCCGACTCGGGCCAGCAACGCCAGGAAGAAGGGCGACACGAGGATGATCCCCGCGATGAGCGCCACGAACCCGGGTACCAACCAGATCACGCCGCTGCCTTGGTGCCCCGCCCCCGAGAGGGAGAAGAAGACGAACCCGAGGACCAGCGCGATCACGCCGGGAACGAACGAGCGGTGGATCTGGCGCGGCGGCGCCGGGCGCCCGGCCAGGGCGGCGACGACCGGGACGCGGCTGATGGCGCGAGCGGGATAGCCCGCGGCGAAGAAGGTCGCGACGACGGCGAGCACCATCGCGATCACGATCACCGTCCACGGGAGGGCGAACATCGGGATGAGGTGGTGCGCGCTCTGCTCGTTGTGCGGTCGGTAGGCCAGCCAGGCCACCACCCCGAGGGCGAAGCCCACGACGGCGCCCACGGCGCCGACGATGACGCCGTTGGCCTCCAGCACGAGCCGGACGTTGCGGTCCGTCGCCCCCATGGACTCGAGCATCCCGAGGGCCCGCATGCGGCGCTGTGCCAGCACCGTGAAGCCGCCGATCGACACCAGCGCGATGAGCAGCATGCCGACGGTCGCCAGCGCCAACACGATCGTCGCGGGGTTGATCGGGTTGCTGTTGGCGGCGGTGGCCGGCGTCGAGACGTAGGACCCGATGCGGCCCGGATCCACGCCCGGTGCGTCGAAGAGGACGTTCACCTGCGTCGGGTGCATCACCTGTCCCGGGGGAACCAGCGCGAACTCGTCGAGCAGGCTCTGGGGGTTCTGGACGACGCCGACGACCGTCTTGCCCCCTTGGGGCCATTCGTCGCCCACACCCAGGTTGAGCTCAGTCGCCAGCCCGGGGGTCACGGCGATCTGGGTCGACCCCGTCGGATAGTGCCCCGAGAGCAGCTGGAGCATCGGGCCGCCGTAAAGGCCGTTCGGGTCCTGGGATCGGAGTTGGTAGGTCTCGCTACTGCCCGGGACACTGAGCGTCTCGTTCTCAATGACCTGGACCGTGCCGAAGCGGTGCTCCAGTACGGCGACCTGGGCGTCCACCGAGGGCAGATCGAGAGCCTGCTTCCCGGTGCTCGCGTAGGTCGCCAGGTCGTCGGCGGTGCCGAACCCGGCATTGGCCGGTGGCGGGGTGTTGGTGGCGACGGCGGCGCCGACCACGACGGCGGCTACGGCGACCATGACGAGAAGCAGGATGAGCAGCTGTTGGCGCCACTCTCGCTTGAAGAGACGCCAGGCCCAGCGGATCATGGCCCGGCGGGCCGGGACCCCGCCGGTGGTCGGTTCGGGGGCCGACCGGGCGACCGGACGGTCGAGGACGCCGACGCTCATTGGTTCCGGGTGTCGGCCAGGATCGCTTCCGGGCTCTCGAGCGGGAGCGTCTGGTCGACGATCCTGCCGTCACGCAGGAAGACCACGCGGTCGGCCCACGAGGCGAGCTGCGCGTCGTGGGTCACGACGATGGCGGCCAGGCCGCGGTGGCAGGCCGCGAGGATCAGGCGCATGACGCCCTCTGCGTTGGTGGAGTCGAGTGCACCGGAAGGCTCGTCGGCCAGGAGCAGCTGCCGCCCCCCGACCACGGCCCGGGCGATGGCGACCCGCTGGCGCTCGCCACCTGACAGCTGGTCGGGGTAGTGGTCGGCCCGTTCGGCCAGGCCCAGGTCCTCGAGGGACTCCAGGGCCGCCGTCTGGGCCTTGCGGGCGGCGACGCCGTCGAGCTCGAGCGGCAGGGACACGTTCTCCACCGCACTGAGCCCGGCTAGCAAATTGTAGTCCTGGAAGACATAGCCGATGGACTGGCGGCGCAGGCGCGCCTTGCCGTTGCGTGACAGCGACGACAGGGGCTGGCCGCCGACGTAGACCTCACCGCTGGTGGGGTCCTCGAGGCTGCCGGCGATGGTCAACAGCGTGCTCTTGCCCGACCCGCTGGCGCCCATGATGGCCACCAGAGATCCGGCGTCCACCGAGAGGTCGATGCGCTCGAGGGCGTGCACCTCTGCGGCCCCGTCTCCGTAGACCTTCGAGATGTCGCGTAGTTCGAGGTAGCTCATGGCTTCACTCCCGCCTTGCGCCTCGCCTTGGGGAGGGGCAACGACGGCGGGGCCGGCGCGTCGCCCTCCACCGTCGCTCTCTTCAGACGGCCGTCGGCGGTGTCCAACCACCTGACGACCGAGTCGAGCCGGAACAGCTCGGCGTCGACCACCAGCGCGAACTGGATGTCGAGACCCGCCTCGTCCTCCTTCAGACGGGTCCACTGCTGCATCAGCTGGACGATGTAGCGCCGGTGCACCTGGATGACCTCGTGCACGTCGACGCCGGGCAGGCCGAGCGCGACCAGCACCTTGATGACCAGCTCGTCGCGCGGCGGCGAGGAGAAGTCGGGCGGGGTGCGCAGCCACGTGGCCAGCTCCTCGGCGCCCTCCTCGGTGATGTGGAACCCCTTCTGGGGACCGTCCTCCGAGGCGTCGTCGGATTCGACCAGGCCGTCGCGCTCGAGGCGCTGCAGGGTCGTGTACACCTGCCCCACGTTGAGGGGCCAGACCTCGCCCGTCTTGGCCTCGAACTCCTGGCGCAGCTGCAGTCCGTACTTTGGCCCCTCGCTGAGCAGGGCCAACAGGGCATGGCGAATGCTCACGGCCGTTCCTTTCGAAGTAGCATACTCAGTATCCTAGCTCGGGAACGGCTCCCGTCAAGGGGGTCTGCCGGTGTAGTGCCGAGGGACGGCCGCCGTGACGACTAGGGCAAGGGCGACCCGGTCTCAAGCAGGGTCTTGAGGCTCGACAGCACCGACGGCCAGCCGAGGGAGACGTTCTCGAGCACCACGCTGCCCGGGGCGAAGCCGTCGTGGACGACGGTGACCTTCACGACGCCGTGGCCCACGTCCTCGATGTCGAACGCCACCTTGGAGCGCGGCTCGGCCCGCCAGGCGGCGGCTTGAGCCTCGGGGAGGCCGACGGCCGCCGCCCACTCGGGCGTGAACGAGTGCCACGTGTACGACAGCCGGTGCGGCGGGTCGGACTCGAGGATGACTTGCTCGGGGTCGCGCACGGCGACGCCGACGTCCTCGTGGACCAGGGCCCACGTCGAGCCCTTCTTCCAGTCGGAGGGGAAGGTCTTGCCGCCCGCCGTCCGGTGCCGCCAGAAGCGGCGGGTGTCGGCGCGGTCGGTGAGCGCCCGCCAGACCCGCTCGGGCGTCGCCTCGATGTAGGTCGTGTAGGTGAACCCGGCACTCATGACGGGAGCGCCGAGCCGGTTTCGAGCAGGGTCTTGAGGCTGGCCAGGACGGCGGGCCAGCCGTTGGAGACGCCATCGAGCACGGGGCTGCCCGGGGCGAAGCCGTCGTGGACGACGGTCAGCTTGACCACGCCCGGGCCCGTCTCCTCGAGGTCGAACGCCACCTTGGAGCGGGGTTCGGCCCGCCGGGCGGCGGCCAGGTCCTCGTCGATGCCGTGGTGGGTGGCCCACTCCGGGCTGAAGGTGTGCCAGGTGTAGGCCAGCCGGCGGTAGGGCTCCGACTCGAGGACGACCTGCTCGGGGTGGCTGATCACGAGGCCGGACTCCTCGTAGGTGACGTCGTAGGTGGAGCCCTTCTGCCAGTCGGTGGCGAAGCGCACCCCGCCGGCCTGCGGGTGGCGCCAGTAGCGGGCGGTGAAGGCCGGGTCGGTCAGGCCCTGCCAGACCCGCTCGGGGGTGGCGTTGATGTAGGTGGTGTACACGAAGGTGTGCTCGTCGGGGTGTCCCATGGGGGTGGCCTCCAGTGCCGTCTTGAGATCGGACAGGGCCTCGGCCCGTGCCCGGTCGTAGTGGTGGATCCAACGGTCGGCGATGTCGGTGATGGGGGCGGCGTCGAGATAGTGGAGCTTCTCCCTCCCCCGCCGGAGCGTCGTGACCAGTCCGGACGCCGCGAGCACGTCGAGGTGCTTGGTCACCGCCTGCCTGGTCATGCCCATGCCGGCGCTGAGCTCGCTCAGGGAGAGCCCGTTGCGCTGGTTGAGCCGATCGAGCAGGCGGCGGCGTCCGGGGTCGCTCAGGGCCTTGAAGACCGCATCCATGTCTTGCATCGTCTGGTCCGCTGTGGTCGCTTGGGGTGTCTGTCCATTCATGCAACCATCTGGTTGCCCTATGTACTCAAGCAGCCATACGGTTGCATGTCAAGAGGGGGCACCTCACCTGGTCCCGGGACGGGCCGGCGGTGATGGGTCCGGCCGCCGACGGGAGGCGGCTCGGTGGGTAGGGGCCGCGGCCTCGGCCGCTCCCTACAGGGCCTCGAGCACCTCTTCGGCCGAGCTGACGCTGAGGCCGGGCCCGGGCTCGACGGCCAGCCAGGCGACGATGCCGTCGTCGATGATCGCGGCGAAGCGCTGCCCCCGCGACCCGAGGCCGAACCCGCTGCCGTCCATGGTCAGGCCCATGGCCTGGGCCAGCTCGCCGTTGCCGTCCGACAGCATGACGACGCTGTCGCCGACCTTCTGGTCCTCGCCCCACGCCTTCATGACGAACGGGTCGTTCACCGAGACGCACACGACACGGTCCGCGCCCTTGGCGCGCAGCTCGTCGGCCCGCAGGACGAACCCGGGCAGATGGTGGTCCGAGCAGGTCGGCGTGAAGGCACCCGGCACGCTGAAGAGCACGACCTTGCCCCGCCCCAGCACCTCGGCCGACGTCGTGGCCTCGGGGCCTTTGTCACCGAACGTCCACACCTTCACGTCGGGAACCTTGTCGCCGACTGCAATCGCCATGTGCTCTCTCCTCTCCTCGGCCTCGCCGCCGTGGTCCTGGTCACGGTGCGCCCGGAACCAGGTCCGGGGCACGCGGGGAAGGCGGGCCCAGGTTGCCATACGCCCGCCTGCCACCCTCAATCGGTCACGGAGTTGTAACCTGCCCGCCGTCGCCGTCAGCGGCGTCGTAGTTTTCCGTAATCGAGGGGATCGAGACCTTTTGGGGGGTTGCGATGTCGCACGAATTTGACCGTCGGTCGTTCCTGGCCGGTGGCCTGGCACTGGGAGCCGGAGCTGTCCTCGCCGGCACCCTCGGCGACGCAGACGTGGCCGGAGCCAGCATGACGAACGGTCCGGGCCGCAACGGCATCAGCACCGCCAAGCCGAAGATAGGCGGCTCGGTCACCTTCGGCATCGACACCGAGGAGAGCGGCTTCGACCCCTCCACCGCCCGCTGGGACGAGGGCGGATTCCTCTACGGGCGCACCGTCTTCGACCCGCTGGCCATCGTGACGGCCACCGGCGAGGTCGAGCCCTACCTGGCCGAGTCCATCACGTCGAACGACGATTACACGTCCTTCACCGTCACGCTGCGCCCGAACATCCTCTTCCACGACGGCACGCCGCTGGACGCCGCCGCGCTGCTCCTCAACATCGAGAACACGTCCAAAGGCGTCCTGACCGGGCCGGCCTTCGCCGACTTCAGCAGCGCGTCGGTCACCGGGCCACTCGCCGTCACGATCACCATGAAGAGCCCCTGGGTGCCGTTCCCCTACTACCTGGCTGACGCCCAGACCGGATACATCGCCGCGCCCTCCATGCTCAACAAACCCAACGGAGGTACGTCGAACCCGATCGGCACTGGACCGTTCGTCTTCCAGGACTGGGTCCCCAACAGCCACATGACCGCCACGCGGAACCCCCACTACTGGCGCAAGGGCTACCCCTACCTGGACTCCATCACCTACAAGCCGATCATCAACGACGAATCCCGCGCCGCCGCGCTCCAGACGGGCGAGGTCGACATGATCCACTCCAATTCGCCCGACAACCTGCTGGAGTTCCGCGGCAACAAGAAGTACTCGTATTACGACAACAGCGGCCAGGTGTTGGGCCAGCCCACCGTGCAGTGCGTCATGCTCAACACGAATGCCGCACCGTTCAACAACAAGACGCTGCGGACGGCGATGGCGATGTGCGTCAATCAGGCCCAGTACGCCAAGGTGATCGACAAGGGCATCGACACCCCCATGCACGGGCTCTTCATCGAGGGGAGCCCCTATTACACAAAGACGGCGTACCCCGGCTACGACCCCTCCGGCGCCGCCAAGCTGGTCAAGCAGGTCGTCAAGGACACGGGCCAGCAGCCCACCTTCAACCTCAACTCGACCAGCGATCCCGAGACGCTGGCGGCGGCCCAGTTCCTGCAGCAGGCCTTCCAGGCGGCGGGCATGAAGGTGAACATCAACATCCTGGCCCAGGCGACCATCATCAACGACGCCCTGGCTGGCACCTACCAGGCCACGCTGTGGCGCCAGTTCGGCGCGACCGACCCAGACGAAAACTACGTGTGGTGGAGCACGACGACGGTGGGGCCGCCGCTGCCCTTGAACATGGCGCGCAACAACGACCCCAGGATTCAGACCGCGCTGTTGGCGGGAAGGACCACGGGCAACAAGGCGGCCCGGATCAAGGCCTACCAGGAGGTCAACCAGTATCTGGCGGAGGACATCCCCTACCTGTGGCTGGCGCGGGACACGTGGTGCGTCGTGGCCAGCCCGAACGTGCAGAACTTCGCCAACCCAATCACGCCCTCAGGGGCCAAGGCCATCGCGTTCGACGAGGGTGTGCTCTGGCCGACACAGATCTGGGTGTCGTAGGGAGATCATGCCAAGGGCTTGAGCGGCTGCATATGGAACGGCGCTAACCGTTTTGCCGCGAATCGGTTAGGCATGGCTAACCGATTCGGGTCGATTCGGTTAGACGAGACCCATATACGCGACAGTTGACGACCCTTCGCGTCGGTTGGGTTCCTGTAGAGGACGCTGAAGGCCGCGCTGATGTCGACTCGAATCGTCGCTCCCTAGCGCATCTCGACGTCGTCGAGGTACTCGTCGCGCCAGTGGGTGTAGCGCTCCTCGGGGAGGCGTAGGCAGTAGGTCGGCCGGAGGGCCTCCACGAAACTCCGCTCGTGACTGACGGCGACGATGGTGCCCGGCCAGGCCCCGAGCATGGCCCCGACCGCCGTGATCGACGACGGGTCCAGGTTGTTGGTGGGCTCGTCGAGGAGCAGGAGGTTGGCCTCGCCGGCCGAGAGCATGGCCAGGCCCAGCTTGGCCCGCTCGCCGCCCGAGAGGGTGGCCGGCATTTGGTCGGCCGCCTTGGAGGGCAGGCCGAAGGAGCCGAGGAGCGCCCGCCGGTCCCGCTCGGCCACGAGCACGGCGTCGCTGACGTTCTCGAGCGCCTTCAGGGTCGGGTCGATCTGCTCGTGCTCCTGGGCGAAGTAGCCCACGGTGACGTTGTGGCCGAGCTCGACCAGGCCGTTCGTGGGCTCCTGCACGCCGGCCAGGCAGCGTAAGAGCGACGACTTGCCCGCGCCGTTGCGGCCGATGACGACGATGTGGTCGCCGCGGCCGGCGTGGAACGTGACGTCGGTCAGCACCTCGTTGGAGCCGTAGCGCACGCCGAGCTTCTCCACCCCCAACGCCGTGGCCCCGGCGCGCGGCGGGGCGGGCAGGCGGAACTTGCTGGCGCGTTCGCGCCGCTCGACACTCGTGCGCCCGGACTGCAGGCGCTCCACCCGCTTGTCCAGCGCCTTGGCCTTGCGCGCCCGTTTCTCGGTGCTGGCCCGCATGGAATCGGCCAGCGACGAGAGGCGGGTGATCTCCCGCTGCTCGAGCTCGGCGGCGCGCTCGCGCTGGGTTTGGTCGGCCTCCCGCAGCGCCTCGAACTTGGAGTAGTTGCCCTTCCACTCGGTGAGGTGCTGGTTCGAGATGTGCAGGACCTTGGTGATGGCGTGATCGAGCAGCTTCAGGTCGTGGCTGACCACCAGGAGGGCGCCGCCGAAGCGGGCCAGCTCGTCGAGCAGCCACCGCTTGGCCGAGCGGTCGAGGTGGTTGGTCGGCTCGTCGAGGATCATCAGCTCGGGCTCTTGGAACAGGACGCGCATCAGATCGACGCGGCGACGTTGTCCGCCCGACAGCGACTCGATGTCCTCCAGGAGGAGCTCCTGGCGCAGGCCGAGGCCGTCGGCCAGGCGGGACATGACGGACTCCGCCTCGTAACCGCCGTTGTCCTGGAACTGCTCCTGCAGGTCGGTGAAGAGCGCGATGTGCTCCTCGGAGGGGTCCTCGGCCATGGCCCGCCGCGCCGCACCCAGCGCGTCGTCGAGCACGTCGAGGCCGCGGGCCGAGAGGATGTGCGAGAAGGCCGTCGGCTCGAGGCCCAGGCCACCCGGCACCGGCGCCTGGGGCAGGTAACCGTAGGAGCCGAGGATGCGGACGTTGCCGTGGCGGCGCAGGTGGGGAGCCGCCTCGCCGACCAGCACCGAGATGAAAGACGACTTACCCGTCCCGTTGCGGCCGACCAGGCCCACCTTCTCGCCGGCGCCCACGACGAAAGAGGCGTCGGCCAGGAGGGTTCGGTCGCCGATCTCTATGGTCAGGGCTGATCCGACGATCACGACACATTGTACGAGCGAGCGAGAACACCTGGTCGGTACACTCCGCCAATGCCCGTTCTGGAGCGCAAGTGGTGGACGCTGATCGCGGTGTGCACGGCCGTGTTCATGCTGTTGCTCGACATCACCGTCGTCAACGTGGCCCTGCCCGACATCCAGCGCGAGCTGCACTCGAGCTTCTCGGACCTCCAATGGGTGGTCGACGCCTACTCGCTGACCCTGGCCGCCTTCCTGCTGACCGCGGGCGTGGCGGGCGACATCTACGGGCGACGAATTATCTTCGCCATCGGCCTCATCGTCTTCTCGGCCGCCTCGTTCGCGTGCGGCCTGTCGACCACGCCGTTGATGCTCAACCTGGCCCGCGCCGTGCAGGGCGTCGGCGGCGCCATCATGTTCGCCACTTCGCTGGCGCTGATCGCCGGCGCGTTCACCGGCAGGGACCGCGGCACCGCGTTCGGCCTCTACGGCGCGGTCATCGGCGGCGCCGTGGCGGTCGGCCCGCTCGTCGGCGGCGCCATCACCAGCGCATTCGGCTGGCGTTGGATCTTCTTCGTCAACGTCCCCATCGGTGTCGTCGCCGTGCTCCTCACCTTCGCCAAGGTGGCCGAGTCGCGCGACCCCCGGCAGCGCCGTATCGACTGGGTCGGCTTCGTCACGTTCTCGGCCAGCCTGTTCGCGCTCGTCTTCGCCCTCGTGCGCGGCAACGATCTGGGCTGGAGCAGCACCAGCATCGTCGGCCTGCTCGTGGCCTCGGTTGTGCTGATGCTGGCCTTCTTCGTCAACGAGTCGCGCACAAAGGATCCCATGCTCGACCTGGAGCTGTTCCGCATTCCGGCGTTTGCGGGGATCTCGGTCGTCGCCTTCACGCTGGCGGCGTCCATCTTCGCCATGTTCCTGTACCTGACGTTGTACATCCAGGACGACCTGGGTTACGGGCCGCTGGCCGCCGGGGCACGCTTCCTGCCCCTGACGCTGATGTCCTTCGGCGTGGCGTTCTTCGCCGGCCGGCTGACCGTGCGCGTGCACTCGCGCTACCTGCTCGGAATCGGCATGATCCTGATCACGGTCGGGCTCCTGTTCATGGCGACGACCAATCCGCACTCCACCTGGACTGTCCTGTTGCCCGGCTTCCTGCTGTGCGGTGCGGGCGTCGGCACGGTCAACCCGGTCCTCGCCTCCGGCGCCGTGTCGGTCGTGCAGCCGCAGCGCAGCGGGATGGCCTCGGGGGCGAACAACACGTTCCGCCAGGTGGGGATCGCCACCGGCATCGCCGTCCTCGGCGCCGTCTTCCAGAGCCAGATCGTGGCCCACACGTCCGCCGCGTTGCGCAAGACGGTGTACGGGACCGAGGTGCTGCACCAAGGCGGCGCGCAACTACAGGCCGCCATGGCCGAGGGAGGGGTGCGGCAGGCAGCGTCGTCCATCCCGGTCCCGGCGGCGCGCCACGCCCTGCTGCAGGCCTACCACGTGGGCTTCTCGACGACGCTCAACCACCTGATGGTGATCGGGGCGATCGTGGCCTTCGTCGGTGTGGTGGCCGCCTTCGCCTTGGTGCGCCAGAGCGACTTCGTGATCCCCGGGGCGGGCGGCGGGCCGGGCGGCGCGGGCCAGCAGGGCGGCGCGGGCCAGCAGGGCGGCGCGGGCCAGCAGGGCGGCGCGGGCCAGCCGGCCGGCGAGGCCCCCATCCCCGCCGCGCATGCTTGAGCCCTTCGCGCTCGAAGGGACCCACGTACGGCTCGAGCCGCTCAGCGAGGCGCACATCGGCGCCCTGGTCGAGGCCGCGGGCGAGGACCGCTCGGCCTACGAATGGACGTACACCCCCGACGGCGTGGAGGAGATGACGGCCTACGTCGACGACGCCCTGGCCCAGGTGGCCGCGGGGGCGCACGTGGCCTTCGCCACGGTGTGGCGCGGTGGCGGACCGGGCGGGAGCGACCGCATTGTGGGCGCCACCCGGTTCTGCGAGATCGCCTTCTGGAGCTGGCCGCCGGGCGCCACCCACCAGCGCCACGGCGTGCCCGACGTCTGCGACATCGGCTACACCTGGCTGGCCGGCTCGGCGCAGCGGACACCGGTGAACACGGAGGCCAAGCTGCTCATGATGGCGCACGCCTTCGAAGTCTGGCGGGTCCACCGGGTGGCGCTGCAGACGGACGTCCGCAACAAGCGGTCGTGGGCGGCCATCGAGAGGATCGGCGGGCGGCTCGACGGCCTCCTGCGGGCCGACCGTCCCGGCGCCGACGACACCGTGCGCACGTCGGCCCGCTTCTCCATCGTGGCGTCGGAGTGGCCGGACGTGAAGGCGGGGCTCGCGGCGCGGCTGGCCGCGGCCGGCTGAAGCGGGATACGCGTGGTGAGTTCGGGTGGAATGTCGGCGGGAATTCGAAGGGCTGTCCCTTTAGCGGCGCGACCCACAAGATGTTGTGTTAGGTCGTCCAGATTGAGATCACGGACGCTCGCCCCGAACCGGGGGTAGGAGGCACCCCTCCCATGGCTTAGGGCTTCGGCTCCGTCGCACGGCTCGCACCGAAGCGGTCAGCGTCAGTTCCACACCGCCGCGTAAAGACAGAGGACAGCGGAGACGGAGACTCCGACCCACACCAGCATCCAGGCCTTGTTGCCCATCGCGTTGCTTCTTCCTTCCCAGGGGTGTCAAATCCCCGCTTGTGCGTGTATTCACAAGCTACCCGAGGCGGGAGGTGCTTGCAAAAGTTCGCGCCAAGCAAATGCGGGGCGGAACTCACGGAGCCGGCGGTTGGGGGTCGCGGAGTTGAGACGGCCGACGTTCCCGTCCCCAACGTTGAGATGGCTCGATGCGAGCGCCTCAGAAACGCGATCGTCGACCCACTCTTCCAACGAGGGAGAGGAGATCCGGACCTGGAAGAAGTCTCCGTCGATCTCGGCGTCAGGCGCGGCGAGCGTCGCCTGGATCTTGCGCAGGTGCAGGGCGTGCACCGCCGCCTCCGCCTCGTCCTTGGGGCGGACGGCGGCCACGGCCTTGCCGGTGCGGTGGATCGTCCAGGCCAGCTGGTCGGCCCGCTCGACCGTGTGACCAAAGATCTCGACGAAGGCCTGGATCACGGTCTGGAAGGTCGTGACGTCGTCGTTCCAGACGATGACGGCCCAGAGGTCCTCGAACTCGAAGAAGGCGTCGATGTCGCCGTCGGCGAGGGCGGGGAGGTCGATGGTGGAGGGGTGCTGGACGGTCACGGTGTCACGGTTCAGGATTGATGGAGCCGGGAGGGAGCCGAAATTTTGGCCCTGACCAGCTTAATCCGGCGAGATAGCGTGCGTGTATGCGAGCGACGGTCCTCGAGGGCCCGCGCCACGTCAGCCTCCACGATGTGCCCGACCCGGTGCTGCCGGGACCGGAGGGTCTCGTCGTGGCCGTGGAGCGGACAGCCATCTGCGGCTCGGATCTGCATCTGTACCACGACGCCCCGACCGGGACCGGCATCCGCCTGGGCCACGAGGCCATCGGCACGGTCACCGAGGTGGGACCGCACGTGCGCACGCACCGGCCGGGCGACCGCGTGCTCGTCTCCGGCGTCGTCGGCTGCGGGGTCTGCCGGCCCTGCCTGGCCGGGCAGCCCAACGTCTGCGAGGCCGGCCAGGCCACCGCGTTCGGCACCGTCCCCCACCTCCCCGGCGGTCAGGCCGAGGCCATGGCCGTGCCCTTCGCCGACCTCTTCGCCCTGCCCATTCCCGACGGGATGGCGGACGAAGCCGCGGTGCTGCTGACCGACATTTTGCCGACGGGCTACCTGGGGGCGCTGCGCGCGTCGATCGCTCCGGGGTCCACCGTCGTCGTCGTCGGCCTCGGCCCCGTCGGGGTCATGGCCGTGCAGTGCGCCGCGCTGTTCAGCCCGGCCCGCATTTTGGCCGTCGACATGGTGCCCGAGCGGCTGGCCCGCGCCGAGCTGCTCGGGGCCGAGCCCATCGACGCCCGGCAGGCGCCGGGCCACGAGCAGGTGATGGCGGCCACGGGCGGGCGTGGGGCGGAATCGGTCATTGAAGCGGTCGGCTCCGACGCCACCGTCGTGGACGCCGTCTCGTGCGCCGCCGTGGGCGGCACGGTCTCGGTGGTCGGGGTGAACCTGACCATGGACCTGCCCTTCCCCATGGGCCTGGTCTTCCTGAAGAGCCTGACGCTGCGGGCGGTCTTCGCCCCCATTCCCGGCACCTGGGCCACGCTCGTCCCCCTGGTGCTGGCCGGCCGCTTCGCCCTGGCCGAGACCTTCACCCACCACATGGGCCTGAGCCAGGTGCCCGAGGCCTACGAATTGTTCGACTCGCGTGCGGGTGGCGTCCTCAAGGTCCTCTTGGACCCGAAGGTCTGAGACCCTTCGGGCTCGTCGGGCGTGCGGTTGATCACGAGCGGCCAGGCGGCCTGGCCCAGCTTGGGGCGGGCGCGGAACCACGGGGCCGGGGGCGGCACCACGAGCGCAGTCAGGGCGTCGACGAGCGGCTCGTAGTTGATCCGCCACCCCTGGAAGTTCCGCCACGACTCGTCCCCGTCGCGCTCGAGCGGGAACGCCACCTGCTCGAGCCGCTTGAACCCCTCGTCGAACTCGGCGCGGGTCAGGCGGATGCCGGTCGTGGGCAGCGGATCAGGGTCGAAGGGGATGCGCAGCGCACCCGCCATGGAGCGCAGGCAGTTGATGCCCATGGACAGGCACAGCCTGGCCTCGCGCGGTGCCAGCTGCGGGCTGACCGAGTGGTACAGCGCGGCCGAGTCCATCATGGCGGTGAGGCCCAGCAGCCAGCTCCGGGTCGAGACCGGCGAGCGGAACCACATGAGGGCGGGGTAGTTGGCGTGGCTCTCCGACACCGTCGCCGCCCAGCGCTCCCAGTCGGCATAGAGCGGCGGGAGCTCGTCCATGGTGTCGAGCCAGAAGTGGCGGGCCAGGATCTCGGGGCCCCAGGCCGGCGTGCCCGCCCGGGAGGAGAGGAGCGTGACCTGCGTCTCGCGCGTCGCGAACTGGTTGTAGAGGGCCGGGAGGTAGGCGATCTCCAGGGCGATGATGAGCAGCCCGAGGCCGGCCGCCAGGATCTCCAACGTCATGGGGCCCGAGTCACGGGCCGTGGCGATGCCCAGGGTGAACACGGACGAGCCGGAGACGCCCAGGGCGGACAGGAAGCTGTCCCCGGCGTCCCACCAGACGATGAGCGCGAACCCCACGATGAGTAGGCAGAGCCAAATCACGAACAGCGTCACCATGGCGGCCGGGCCGACGAAGGACATGGCGCGGTCCCGCACCTCGTAACTGGGGAGCCTGGGCGAAATCTTCTTGACGAGTCCCCCGAACATGCGAGCCAACCCGCGCTGCACCCGGGACGAGGTGACGCGGGGCACCACGAGTGCGGTGAACACGCTCCACACGGTGACCAGCACGAGCGCGATGCCCAGGACGAAGGCGAGCGCGCGGGCGACCGACTCCACGGCGTCATCCTGCCAGACGCGGCTGCGGCCGCTTCGGGGACGGGGGCGGCCGCCGGTCTCGCTCAGGCGCCGCCCTGCCAGGCGGCGTAGCGCGCCGCGGCGGGCCCGCTCGAGACAAACGAGGACGGGACGGTCACCGACCGCGATCGGAGCAATTCGCCGAGGCCCTTGGCCTGCGTGTCGAGACGCAGGTTCGAGGCCACGCCCCAGCCGAGGATGCCGTGGACGACGAAGTTCACCGCCCGCAAGTTGGGCAGCGGGTAACGGTCCACCTCATAGGGCCCCGCCTCGGGCAGGGCGGCCCGGAACGCCTCGATAGAGAAGCACCGCTGCAGCCACGCCGCCACCACCTCGCCCTCGGCCCACACGCCGACGTTGGCGTCGCCGCCTTTGTCGCCGGAGCGGGCGCCCACCAGCACCCACAGCGGCACCTCGAGGTCGTCGGGCGCTGTCTCGGGTACGTGGGCCGGGCGGGGCGAGGGGGGCGGGCCGGGCGCGCCGGGCGGGCCGGCCGTGGCGGGCTCGACCGTCGGTGCGTGTGCGGCGGGAGGGGTGACCGGAACCTCGTGACCGTCGCACTCGACGTGTGGCGTGACGGCCGAGGCGGCGACGGTGGTGGGCCAGTAGCGGGCCACGCCCTGCGCCCCGGTCGGCGCCGAGGTGAAAAAGGTGCCCGGATAGCTCGACAGGCTCGTCTCGACGACGGCGCCCGAGAAGGCCCGGCCCACTGTGAGCTCGTCGTCGCCCCGCACGGCGAGCCGCAGGTAGGCCAGGCCGGCGCCGGTCAGGTCGCCGGAGAGGTCCTCAGCCGTCTCGGCATAGGCGGCGCGCCCGCCGGGGATGCCGGCCCACACGGCGTCGGCGGCGAACCGGGCCTTGGCGACCGGCTGCGCCCCCGTGATGGCCAGGGTCATGGCGTTGCGCCACCCGGCGTCGAGGTTGGCCGTCACCTTCAGCGTCGGCGGCGGCGGCTCGCCGCGGACCCCCGAGATGCGCACGCGGTCGCGCCCCTCCTGGGCCAGCTCGATGCTGTCGAAGCGAGCGACCGCGTCGGGGCTCAGGTAGCGGGGGCCGCCGATCTCGTAGAGCAGCTGGGCCGTCACCGTGCCGACCGTGACGGCGCCTCCGCTGCCGGGGTGCTTCGTGATGACCGACGACCCGTCGGCGTGCATCTCGGCCAGCGGGAACCCTATGCGTTCCCGGTCCGGGATCTCCTCGAAAAAGGCGTAGTTGCCGCCGCAGCACTGGGCGCCGCATTCGATCACGTGTCCGGCGACCACGGCACCGGCGATGGCGTCCACGTCGCCGTCGGACCACCCGAAGGCATGGAGCGCCGGGCCCACCACGAGGGCGGCATCGGTGAGGCGCCCGGTCACCACGACCTGGGCGCCCGCGGCCAGGGCGTCGGCGATCGGACGGGCCCGCAGGTACGCGTTGGCGGTGACGACCGGGGCCCCGGCCGGGAGCTCTTCACCCGTGTCGAGGTTCACGAAGTGCTCGCCGCCTCCCCGCAATTCGGGGAGGCGGTCGGTGATGTCGTCCCCGGAGACCGCCGCCACGTGCACCTCGACGCCCTGTCGTCGCGCCAGCTCGCCGACCGCGGACGCCAGACCGGACGGGTCGAGGCCGCCGGCGTTGGAGACGACGGTGATGCCGCGCTCGACGCAGGTGGGGAGCACCTCCTCGAGCTCGCGTAGGAACGTGCGCGCGTAGCCACCGCTGCGCTCCCGGGTCTTGTGGAGGATGTACATGGTCAGCTCGGCCAGCCAGTCCCCCGTGAGGACGTCGATCGGGCCGCCGGTGACCATGTCGCGGGCCGCGCCCGTCCGGTCCCCGAAGAAGCCGCTGCAGTTGGCGATCTTCAACACCGACGGGTCGCGGACCGTCATGCCGGCACGACCGTGACGAGCAGGTCGCCGACATCGACCTGCTGGGCCGGCGCCACGTGGACCTCCCCGACCACCCCCGCGCCGTCGGCGCGCAAGGTGTGCTCCATCTTCATGGCCTCGAGCACGACCAGGCCGTCGCCCTCGGCCACGGTGTCGCCGACCGAGACCAGGACCTTGGTCACGGCGCCCGGCAGCGGCGCCCGGCACTCCCCCGCCAGCCCCCGGCGCTCGTCGGCGTCGTCCTCGGCTCGCAGCGCGAAGGTCGACTGGCCTTCGGGGCCGTTCACGTCGGCCCGGTGCGCCGTGTGGCGTACCTGGTACCGGCGCCGCTGCCCGTCCGCCACCAGGTCGACCGCACCCTCACGCTCCGTCGCGGTGCCCACGGCGCGCCACTCGTCCCCGACGAGGACCGAGACGGGGCCCGCCGCGGTGGGAGCCCGCACTTGGAGGTCACCGCCGGCATCCGTGAGCACGTCGGCGTGCAGCGCCGTCCCGACGTTGCGCCATCCGGCGGCCGGCACCGGGACCAGGCTGCGCGCGGCGCGCTCGGCCAGCAGCCGGGCCGACGCGGCAGCGGCCTGGCGCCACCGCGCCTCGTCGGGCAGCGCGGCCTCGCGCAGGTCCGGGCGGCCGTCGAGGTAGTGGATGTCGGCCTGCCCGAGGCGGAACACCTCGTCGTCCAGCACGGCCTGCAGGAGGTCCCGGTTGGTCTCGAGGCCGTCGAGCTCGAGCCGCCGCAGGGCCAGCGACAGCTTGCCGATGGCGGCCGGCCGGTCCTCGCCATGGGCCATCAACTTGGCCACCAACGAGTCGTAGGCGGGGCTCACCACGCTCCCGTCCTCGACGCCGCAGTCGACCCGCAGTCCGGCGCCCTCGGGCCAGCGCACGTGCTCGACCGTGCCCGGCGTCGGGCGGTAGTCCTCACGTGGCCGCTCGGCGCACAGGCGCACCTCGACCGCGTGCCCGTGCGAGGAGACCTCGTCCTGACCGAATGGGAGCGGGCGGCCCGCCGCCACCGCCAGCTGCAGCCCCACCAGGTCGAGGCCGGTGATCAGCTCGGTCACGCCGTGCTCGACCTGCAGCCGGGTGTTCATCTCCAGGAAGGAGAAGTCGTCGCCGTCGACCAGGAACTCGACCGTCCCCACACCGACGTAGTCGACGGCCTGCGCCGAGGCGACGGCGGCCCCCCACATGGCCCTCCGGACGGCGTCGGGCACCAGGACGGCCGGCGCCTCCTCAACCACCTTCTGGTGGCGGCGCTGCACCGAGCACTCGCGGTCGAAGAGGTGCAGCACCGTGCCGTGGGTGTCGCCGATCACCTGCACCTCGACGTGGCGCGGGGTGGCCAGGTAGCGCTCCAGGAAGACCTCGTCGGAGCCGAAGGCGGCCACGGCCTCTCGTCGCGCCGCGGCCACCGCGTCCGCCAGCTCGTCGGCGTCGTCGACCAGACGCATCCCCCGGCCGCCTCCGCCGGCCGACGCCTTGACCAGGAGGGGGTAGCCGACGACGGAGGCGGCCGTCTCGAGGTCGGCGACGGCCGCCGTGGGCGCCACCACCGCGCTGGGCAGCACGGGCACGCCGGCCGCCGCCACGACGTCCTTCGCCCGCGCCTTGTGGCCCATGACCCGCATCGCCTCGACCGGCGGGCCCACCCAGACGATCCCCGCCGCTGCGCAGGCCTCGGGCAGGGCCGGGTTCTCCGACAGGAACCCGTAGCCGGGGTGGAGCGCGTCGGCGCCGCCCTGGCGCGCCGCCTGCACCAGCGCCGCCGGGTTCAGGTAGGTCTCGGCGAGGGCGGAGCCGGGCAGCGGGACGGCGGCGTCGGCCTCGCCGACGTGGGGGCTGCCGGCGTCGTCGGCCGCGTACACCGCCACGGCCTGCATGCCGGCGTCGTGCGCGCCGCGGATGACGCGGCGGGCGATTTCGCCGCGGTTGGCCACCAGCACCCGCTCGAAGTCTCGCGGCGCCATCAGTGCCGGACCACGCCGAAGACGGCCGTCCCCGCCACCGGCGCCGAGTGCACGGCCGCCAGCGCGATGGCCAGCACCGTGCGGGTGTCCCGGGGATCGATGATCCCGTCGTCCCACAGCCGCCCGGTGGCGTACTGGGCCGTGGACTCCTCCTCGATCTGGTTCTCGGTCGCCTGCCGCAACTCCTCGTCCGCCGCCTCGTCGAAAGGCCGGCCGGCCGCCTCCGCCGCGTTCTTGCGCACAATGGAGAGGACACCGGCCAATTGCTTGGGTCCCATCACGGCGATGCGATGGTTGGGCCAGGTGAAGACGAAGCGCGGGTCGTACGCCCGACCCGCCATGGCGTAGTTCCCGGCGCCGTAGCTGGCGCCGACCATGAGGGTCAGGTGCGGCACCTTCGAGTTCGACACCGCGTTGATCAGCTTGGCTCCGTCCTTAATGATCCCGCCCTGCTCGTAGCGGGTGCCCACCATGAACCCGGTGATGTTCTGCACGAACAGGATCGGGGCGTCGATGCGGTTGCACAGCGCAATGAACTGCGCACCCTTCTGGGCCTCCGGGGAGAAGAGGATCCCGTTGTTGGCCACCACGCCGATGGGGTAGCCGCCGAGCGAGGCCCAGCCGCAGACGAGCTGGGGCCCGTAGTCCTCCTTGAACTCCTCGAAGCGCGAGCCGTCGAGGATGCGGGCCAGGATCTCGCGTACGTCGAAGGGCACCCGCACGTCGACCGACGCGATGCCCAGCAGCTCCTCGGCCGGGTAGACGGGCTCCTCGGCCGCCCCGGCCGGATCCGGACCGAGGCGGCGCCAGTGCAGGTGGGCCACGATGCCGCGGGCGATCCGAAGGGCGTCGGCCTCGTCGCGGGCCAGGTAGTCGCAGAGGCCGGAGATGCGGGCGTGCATGCGGGCGCCGCCCAGCTCCTCCTCGTCCGCCTCCTCGCCGATGGCCATCTTGACCAGGGGCGGGCCACCGAGGAAGACACGGGCGCGGTCCTCCACCATGACCGTGTAGTCGCTCATGCCCGGCAGGTAGGCGCCGCCGGCGGTGGAGGAGCCGAACACGACGCAGATGGTCGGGATGCCTTGCGCCGAGAGTTGGGTCAGGCGCCGGAACTGCTCGCCCCCCGGCACGAACACGTCGGCCTGGCGCGGCAGGTCCGCGCCTCCGGACTCGACCAGGATCACCACCGGGAGGCGGTTCTCCTCCGCCACGTCCATGGCACGCAGCAGCTTGCGGATCGTGGTGGGGCTCGTCGTGCCGCCGCGCACGGTCGGGTCGTTGCCGATCACCAGGCACTGCGTGTGCGCGATCTCGGCCAGGGCGACGACGACGCCCCCGCCGACGGGATCGGGCGTGTGCAGCCCGGCCAGCGGGCAGAGCTCGAGCACGGGCGTGCCCGGGTCGACCAGCGCCTCGAGCCGCTCGCGCACCATCATCTTGCCGCGGGCGCGGTGGCGCTCGACGTACTGCGGCCCGCCCCCCGCCAGCACCTGGTCGTGCAGGGCCCGCACCTCGTCGGTGAGGACGCGCATGGCCGCCGCGTTGGCCGCGAATTCGGGGGCGGTCTGGGCGATGCGGGTGCGCAGGAGCGTGCTCACGGCGTCGTGTCCCAGGACGGCTTGCGCTTCTCGAGGAAGGCGTCCATGCCCTCGGCCGCCTCGGCGCCGGCGAAGAGCGTGGCCGACACGGTCGCCGCCGAGCCGAGCCCGTCGGCCCAGTCCTGGCCGGGCAGCGAGCGCAGTAACGACTTGGTGGCGCCGACCGCACCGGGCGCGGACTTGCGCACGGCCTCGAGTTGCGCGGCCACCCAGCCGTCCAGCGCGGCGGCGTCTTCGAGCACCGCCGTCAGCAGCCCCGCCCCGGTCGCCTCCGCCGCCGTGAAGGGCTCCCCGGTGAGCACGGCGCGGGAGAGGAACCGGCGGTCGGCCACCCGCAAGGCCGGGACGAGGATCATGGCGGGGGCGACGCCGATGCGGACCTCACTGAAGCCGAAGGTGGCGTTGGCCGGGGCCGCGGCCAAGTCGGCCGCCGCAATGAGGCCGATGCCGCCCGCCCGGGCGTGGCCGTTGACGCGGGCGATGACGGGGATCGGGCTCTCGACGATGCCGGTCAGGATCTCGGGCATGCGGGTGGGAGCGCCCGAGCCCCGCTCGGAGAGGTCGGCCCCCGAGCAGAAGACGGTGCCCGCGCCGGTCAGCACCACCGCGCGCACCTCGGCGTCGGTGGTTGCGTCACGCAACGCCTGCGCCAGCTCGTCGAGCAACCGGAACGACAACGCGTTGCGGTTGGCGGGCGAGTCCAGCGTGATGGTGCGAACGCCGTTACTGTGCTGCACGCCGACCAACGCATTCGTCACGGATGCGGAGTGTAGGGGGCGGTACCCCGGAGGACGGAAAATGGGCGGTGGTAGCGTTCGAGCGGTGATCGAGACCGACGAGCACCAGCTGTTCCGCAAGACGCTCCGGGACCTCTTCGAACGCGAGATCGAGCCCCACGTCGACGAGTGGGAGGCGGCCCGCATCTTCCCGGCCCATGACCTCTTCCCCAAGCTGGCGGCCGTGGGGCTTTTCGGCCTGGAGTACGACGAGACCTACGGCGGCATGGGGGCCGAACACACCTTCACCCTGATCGCCGGCGAGGAGATGGGGCGCATCAGCTGCGGCGGGGTGCCGATGGCCATGGCGGTGCAGATGTCCATGTCCACGCCTGCGCTGGCGCGCTACGGCTCACCCGAGCTCAAGGAGGAATATTTGGCCCCCGCCATCCGCGGCGAGGTGGTGACGTCGATCGCCGTCACCGAGCCGGACGCAGGCAGCGACGTCGCCGGCATCCGGACCCGCGCCGTCCGCGACGGTGACGAGTGGGTCATCAACGGGGCCAAGCTCTACATCACCAACGGGACCCAGGCCGACTGGCTCTGCCTGCTGGCGCGCACCTCCGACGAGCCGGGCTACCAGGGCATGTCGCTCATTGTGGTGCCCACGGCGCTCGAGGGTGTCAGTGTCTCGCGCAAGCTCGAGAAGCTGGGCATGTGGTCCAGCGACACGGCCGAGCTCTCCTTCATCGACGTGCGGGTCCCCGTGGCCAACACCATCGGCGAGGTCGGCCGCGGCTTCCAGCAGCAGATGGCGCAGTTCCAGGCCGAGCGGCTCATCACCTTCTACAAGCAGGTGGGCTCCATTGAGCTCGCGCTCGAGCGCACCAAGGCCTACCTGCGCGAGCGCCGGGCCTTCGGCGCCCCGTTGCTGGCCAATCAGCACCTGCAGTTCGTGCTGGCCGAGCTCTCGGCGCGCCACGACGTCTTGCGGCATTACGCGCGCACGTGCGCCGACGCCGTGGTGCGCGGCGAGGACGCCACCCGCTACGCCACCATCGGCAAGTTGCTCGGTTCGCGGCTCCAGCGCGAGGTGGCCGACGTGGCCGTGCAATTCCACGGCGGGATCGGCTACATGGACGAGCACTGGACCTCGCGCTACTTCCGCGACACCCGGTTGGATTCCATCGGCGCCGGGGCCGACGAGGTGATGCTGCGCATCCTGGCCCGCATGGACGGGTACACGGCCGAATAAGGCCGGGGAAGGACCGGGCGCCGTCTCCGGCGCTCAGTGGTCGACGCTCACGTGTGGCGGAACACCGCCTGCCCGCCCCCGCTTGCCAGCAGCGAGCGACGCTCGGACCAGACGCGCCCGTTCCACGACAGCAGGCCGTCCTGCGCCACCGGCGAGTGGGCGTCGAGCAGCAGCCACCCGGACGTGTCGCCGCGGGTCCTGGAACGACGCGTAAAGGTCGAGGCTCGGCGCGATGAAGCCGTGCTCGCGGTGGACGTGCGGGCGATGGCCGGCCGGCCAGCTGCCGACGTCGAGCACGACCACCAGGCGGGCCGCGTCGGCCCAGGGGTCGCCGACGGCGCTGGTGTCGCGGTAGCGCACCCAGGTCTGCCACGTCGGCGGGAGCGGTCCCGGTGGCGGCCAGTCGTCGATCCACTCCAGGGGCCGCTGGTCGAAGTTGTCCCAGAAGCGGAAGGCCGGGCGGCGCTCCTCGTCGCCCGGCGGTGGCCCCAGGGTGCGGACGGGCACGTCGTCGGGGTCGTCCACCTCGGGTGGGACCACATCCTCGTGCTCCAGGCCCGCCACCTCCCCCACCGACCACACCATCGCCTCGAGTACGGCGCGGCCCCCCTGGGTCATCTCGACGCGCTGGGCCAGCACGGTGCGCCCCGAGCGGAGCGGCGTGACGACGAGGTCGACCGGCTCGAACGCCGCCACGGACAGGTAGTGGCAGAAGAAGCTGGCCGGGCGGGTGAAGGGGCTCTCCGCCCCGGCCGCCCGCAGCGCGATCGCGGCCACGTACCCGCCGCAGGGGCCCCAGATCTCCCAGTCCTGGTGCACCATGGCCGTGTAGTGCCCGCCCTCCCCCGCGGGTGCCGGCGCGGTCTCGACGTCGACGTCACCCATGGGCGCCGAGCTCTCGCCAGCGGTCCCGGGTCAGCTCCTGGACGTCGATCTGCTCGCCGTGCTGCCGGCCCGTCGTGGTGAGGCAGTGGCTGAAGCCGAGGCGCTTCATCACCCGGCCGGACGCCGCGTTCTCGGGCTCGTAGATGCTGACGATGCGCTCGAGCCCACCCTCGGTAAAGCCCCACCGCACCGCCGCCGCGCCGGCCTCGGTCGCCAGCCCGCGCCCACGGTAGGGCGCGGCCAGGCGCCACCCCACCTCCACGGCGGGGAGGATCTCGGGCAGGAAGTGCGGCACGGCCAGGCCGGCCCACCCCATGAGTGCGCCGCTCTCCCGGTGGACCAGAGCCTCCACGCCGAAGCCGTCGGTGTCGTAGCGCTCGATGACGCGCGCCAGGAAGGCGGCGGTCTGGTCCTCCGACATGGCGCTGCGCAGCGGGTACCACCAGAACGAGGGGTCGGCGTGAATGGGTACCAGCGCATTGAGGTCGGCCCGGGTGAAGGGGCGGAGCACCAGCCGCGCGGTGGTGAGCGTGGGGACGCCGGGACGGTCCATCGGTCAGGCGAGCGGGAGCCCCGGGGCGTCGGCCAGCGACGGATCACGGCCGGGCCGGGCCGACGGCGCGTAGAGCTGGGCCGGACGGAACGACCGCACGGCGCGGTCTCCGGGCCGGCCGCCGACGACCTCGACCCACTCGTCGCCCGTCTCGTCGTTGGTGACATGCGCCACGAACTGCCACGACGCGCCCCGCAGGCGGGTGCCGTCCACCTGGACCGGGTCGCCGGGCCGGAGGCCGGCCCAGCGCGTGGCGCGGCGGAGCTCAGCCACGGCCGTGGGCGTCGGGGGACATGCGCCCTTTCTACCGCCTGGGGAGCATGCCGCGTGCCTGTCTGTGCCCCGCCGTATCCTCGTGCCATGGCGCTCGAACTGCCGCGCACGCTGACCCCCTCCAAGGTGGCCGCCTTCACCAACTGTGCGCTCGCCTTTCGGTTCTCCCAGATCGAGCACCGGCCCGAGCCACCGTCCCCGCCCGCCGTCAAGGGCACGCTCGTGCACGCCGCGCTGGAGGGCCTCTTCTGGCACCACCCGGCCGGCGCGCGCACGCGTCACTCTGCCGACGCCGAGCTGGACCGGGCCTGGGACGCGTTGCAGGGCGACGAGGAGTTCGCGCAGCTGCAATTGCCGTCCGACGAGGCGGCGGGGTTCCTGGCCGACGCCAGGGCGCTCGTCGACAACTACTTCTCCCTCGAGGATCCCAACGACGTGCGGACGGTCGCGGTCGAGCTCGGCGTGGAGACGGTGGTGGACGGCATGCGGCTGCGGGGCAAGATCGACCGCCTCGACGTGATGGACGACGGCAGCCTGGTGGTGGTCGACTACAAGACCGGCCGGGCGCCGTCCGAGCGCTACGAGCGCAGCAGCCTGGTCGGCGTCCAGACCTACGCCCTGCTGTGCGAGAGCGCACTCGGCCGCCCGCCGGCCGAGGTGCGGCTGCTGCACCTGCGCGAGCCCGTCGCCATTTCCACGGCGGCGACGGCGCAGACCATCCGGGGGCAACGCCGCCGCACCGTGGCCGTGTGGTCGGCCATTGAGCGCGCCTGCGACACCGAGGACTTCCGCCCCCAGGTCGGGCCCCTGTGCAACTACTGCGCGTTCAAGTCGGCCTGCCCCGCGTTCGCCGCCGCGTGACGATGACCACCATGAGCAGCATCGACGATGCGGTCGACGCCGCCTTCGAGCCGTTGCGGGGCAACGCCCGGGTCGACGCCGCCGCCGCCGCCGTCTCGAACCTGGCCGACTACGGGCTGGTCTGGGTCCTCCTGGGCCTGATCAAGATGCGGCGGAAGGGCCCGGACCGGCGCCGGGCCGTCGTCGCCCTCGGTGCGGCGGGCTTCTCGTCGCTGCTCGTGAGCCGGGCGGTGAAGGCGTCGGTCGAGCGCCAGCGCCCCGGCGACCACCTCGACGCCTCGGTCCGCACGCCGACGAGCAGCAGCTTCCCGAGCGGCCACACCCTGGCCGCCTTCTGCACCGCCTTCGTGCTGGCCGACACCGACGCCGGGACCGTGGCCAACGTCGGGTTCGCTTCGGCCGTGGCCGCCAGCCGCGTGCACCTGCGGGCCCACCACCCGACCGATGTCATCGGCGGCGCGGCCATCGGCTCCGTGCTCGGCCTGGGCCTGCGGCCCCTGGTGGACCTGGTCACCCCGGGCACTCGGACCCGGCGAGGCCGGCGCCGGCGGGCGCTGGGGAAGGGAATGGGTCGCCGTACGGTCGTGTTGAAGAAATTGTGAAGCCCTTTTCCGTCAACTGGGACTACCGCTGTCCCTTCGCCCGCAACGCCCATGAGCACCTGGCGGCCGCCCTGGCCGACGGGGCGGACTGGAACGTCACCTTCCTCCCCTTCTCGCTGAGCCAGGTCCACGTGCCCGAGGGCGGGACTCCGGTGTGGGACGACCCGGACAAGGCGGCCGACCTGACGGCACTCGCCGCCGGCGTGGTGGTGCGCGACCAGTACCCCGAGCAGTTCCTCACCGCGCACGTGGCGCTGTTCGCGGCGCGGCACGACGAGGGACTCGACCTCCGCCAGGACGACGTCATCGCCGGCGTGCTGGACCGGGTGGGGGTGCCCGGCGACAAGGTGCTGGCCGAGGTCAGGACGGGGGCGCCGGTGGCCGAGATCCGTGCTGCGCACGAGCAGGCCGTCGGCGAATGGGAGGCCTTCGGCGTGCCCACCTTCGTGGTCGACGGTCAGGCAGTGTTCGTCCGCCTGATGAGCCGACCCATGGGTGACGCCACGCTGGCCCGCCGCACCATTGAGAGCGTGATCGACCTGTTCGACGCCCAGCCCGACCTGAACGAGTTCAAATACACCAAGCTGTTCCGCTGAGCTGAGCTGAGCTGAGCTGAGCTGAGCGGAGCGGAGCGGCCGCGTCAGGCGCTCGCCAACTCGCTCATCAGCTTGAAACCCCAGGCCCGCTCGGCCTCGTCACCCACGACACCGGCCACGAAGTCGGTCGCACCCGCCTCGGCCAGCCGGCCCACGGACGCCGCCACGCTCTCCTCGTCACCGATGAAGGCGATGTCGGCCGCCGCGTCGGCCCCTTCCATGTCGAGCATCGCTCGATACGAGGGCAGATTCGGGTAGATGGAGAAGAGCTCGTTGACCCGCTCCTTGGCGGCCTCGATGTCGTTGGTCACCGCGACGGGCAGGGCCACCACCACTCGGGGCTCGGGCCGGCCCGCCGCCTTGGCCGCGGCGCGGATGCTCGGCGAGATGTGTGACCCGATCGTCCTCGTCCCCGTCATCCAGGTGATGGTGCCGTCGGCCATGGTGCCGGTCAGCTTCAACATCGCCGGACCGAGCGCGGCCACCAGCACGGGCGGCGCGCTCACACCGCGGATGTCGAGCGGAGCGAAGGCGTGTGTGGTCACCTGCTCGCCGGCGCTGTGCACGGTCTCCCCGTGCAGCAGCGGCATGAGCGAAGCGAGGTACTCGCGCATGTACGAGCCCGGCTTGGCGTAACTCATGCCCCACATGCTCTCGACGACGACCTGATGTGACAGCCCGATGCCGAGCAGCAGCCGGTCGCCCGTCAGCGCCTGCACCGTGAGCGCCTGCTGGGCCAGCATCATCGGATGGCGCGCCTGGACGGGCACCACTCCCGTCCCCAGCTCGATCCCGGGCACCTCCGCCCCCACCGCCGCGAGCAGCGTCAGAGCGTCCAGACCGAAGATCTGGCTGGCGAAGGCGTGGGCGAAGCCGGCGTCGGCCAGGCGCCGCACCTGCCCCACGATGTCGGTGATCGGCCGGTCCGTCTCAATCATGCTCCCGATGCGCAGGGCCTTTGCCATGAGCCGCCGTCCTCCCACGTAGTCTGCCGGTTGTGCCCGACCCACTGTCTAGGCGAATCCGCGCGCGGAGGCGAGCGAGCTGAGCACCCACGACGTCGGGTTCGTCGGGGCCGGCCAGCTGGCGCGCATGGCCGGTGAAGCCGCCAGCGCCCTCGGCCTCTCCATGGCCGTGCTGGCCGAACACGCCGACGACGCCGCCTGTGCCGTGGCGGCCGAGGTCGTCGTGGGCGCGCCGTCCGATCGGGTGGCGCTGCGCACGCTGGCCGAGCGCTGTGGTGTGGTGACCTTCGACCACGAGCAGGTCGACCTCGACCTCCTGGTCGAATTGGTGGCCACGGGGACGGCGGTGCGGCCCGGACCGGCCACCCTGGAGTTCGCCGTCGACAAGGCGCACATGCGCACCGTGCTCGACGAAGCCGGCATCCCCGTCCCCGCCTACACCGTGCTCGAGCCCGGGCCGGACGCCGCCGAGGCCGTGGCCAAGTTCGGCTCGGCCCATGGCTGGCCCCTCATGCTCAAGGCGGCCCGCGGCGGCTACGACGGCAAAGGCGTCTGGCCGGTGCCCGACCAGGCCGAGGCTGTCGCCGTGCTCTCCACCATCGCCGGGCGCATCGTGGTGGAGGAGCTGGTGCCGTTGGAGGCCGAGCTGGCCGTCCTGGTGGCCCGGCGACCCTCCGGCGAGTCGGTGGCCTGGCCGGCGGTCGAGACGGCCCAGATCGGCGGGGTCTGCCGCGAGGTGCTGGTGCCGGGCCGCTTGCCGCGGGCGGTCGCCGAGGGGGCGGCTGACCTGGGCCACCGGGTGGCCGGCCTGGTCGGGGCCACGGGGGTGATGGCGGTCGAGCTCTTCTGGACCGGTGGCCGGCTCCTGGTCAACGAGGTGGCGACCCGGCCGCACAACTCGGGGCACTGGACGATGGAGGGGTCGGTCACCTCCCAGTTCGAGAACCATCTGCGCGGGGTGCTTGACCTGCCCTTGGGAGCGACCGCGCTGGCGCACCGGTGCGTGGCCAGCGTCAACGTCTTCGGTGGCGACGGGGGCGAGGACCCCGCCGCCCTGCTGGCCGGCGGACTGGCCGTGCCGGGCGCCCACGTGCACCTGTATGGCAAGGGGCCCAGACCAGGACGCAAACTGGGACACGTGACGGTGTGTGGGCAGAAGGCGGAGGACGTGCGGACGCGGGCGTGGTCGGCCGCCCTCGCCCTCGGCACCCCGGTGCCCCGCGGCTCGAGTTGCCGGCCGGAGTGGCACGGTGACGGCGGCGCCGGTGACGGCGGCGCCGGTGACGGCGCCCACGGTGGCCGTAGTCATGGGCAGCTCTTCGGACCTTCCCGTCATGCAAGGAGCGGTCGAGATGCTCGAGCGCTTCGGGGTCCCGCACGAGGTGCGGGTCGTGTCGGCCCACCGCACCCCGCGCGACATGATCGCCTTCGGTCACGAGGCGGCGGGTCGGGGCCTGCGCGTTCTTATCGCCGGCGCCGGCGGCGCCGCCCACCTGCCCGGGATGCTGGCCTCGGTCACACCCCTGCCGGTGATCGGCGTCCCCGTCGCCCTGTCCCAGCTCGACGGCCTGGACAGCCTCCTCTCCATCGTCCAGATGCCCAAGGGCGTGCCGGTGGCGACGGTGGCCGTCAACGGCGCCCGCAACGCTGGGTTGCTGGCCGTGCGCATCCTGGCGCTGGGCGACCCGGAGCTCACTGCCAGAATGGAGGCTTTCCAGGACGAGATCGCGGCGGACGCCCGCGCCCAGGACGCCGACATAGCCGGAGGAGCGAGAAGCGATGGCTGAGCCGAATCTGGCCCAACGACTCGGTTACACCGGCGGCGCCAAGCTGGTGATCATCAACGCCGACGATCTCGGCTCGTGCCACTCGGCCAACGTGGGCGTGTTCGAGTGCCTGGCCACGGGCACCGTCACCAGCGCCACCCTCATGGTCCCGTGCCCCTGGGCGCGGGAGGCCAGCGGTCGCTACCGGGGCGAGGACGTCGGCGTGCACCTCACGCTCAACGCCGAGTACCCGCTCTACCGGTGGGGGCCGATCACCTATGCACCCTCGCTGCTCGGCGGCGACGGCGGGTTCCCCCAGACCGTCGCGGACGTCTGGGACCACGCCGACCTGGACGAGGTCCGGCGCGAGTGCCGGGCTCAGATCGAGCGGGCCATTCTGTGGGGCTTCGACGTCAGCCACCTCGACTCCCACATGGGCACGCTGCAAATGCGCCCGGAGTTCTTCGACGTCTATCTCGACCTGGCGCTCGAGTTCGGCCTGCCGCTGCGCATGGTGAGCCCGGGGTTGGAGCGCTACATCGGCTTTCCTGCCCGTGCCCTGGCAGCGGAGGAGGGCGCCGTCTTCACGGACCACGTCCGCTACGCCGGGGGCGTCGGCTCGCGGCCGCTGTTCGAGAAGGACATCCCGACCCTGAGGCCCGGCGTCACCGAGCTGCTGCTGCACCCGGCCGTCGACAGCGCCGAGCTGCGCTCCCTGGCCTGTGACGACTGGGAGTCCCGGGTCGACGACCATCGCATGATCTGCGGCGAAGACGGGGTCCGCCGGTTGCTCGAGGAGGCGGGGGCGATCCTGATCGGATACCGCGCGCTGCGTGAGCTGGCCCGGTTCGGCGGCTGAGCAGGTGACGGCCACGGCTACGACGACGATCCAGAACGTCTCGGTCCTCACGAGGCGCCGTCGCAACGACGATCGGTTCGACATCACGCTGTCGCCCAACGGGATCGACATCCAGCGGCCGGACCGGCCCACCCAGCACATGGGGTGGGACCGGGTCTCTGAATGGGAGATCGAGGAACGCAAACACGACGTCCTGCTCACCCTGCGCGGCGGCGGGGCCTCCACGCCCCTCATCGTCCCCGGGTGGTCGGTCGACGACCTCGAGATCCTGATGCGAGAGCTCACGGCGGGCTCGATCGCCTATGTACCCGAGGAGCCGGCCCTCGACGAGGTGGCCGACGAGGAGGTGGCCGGGACGGCCCAGCTCTCGCCGGAACTGAACCCGGACCCTCCAGTCGACGCGCCGTTGCACCAGACCTACGAGCCGGTCGTACCCGTGGTGACGGAAGAGGCGGAAGCCCTGGAGGTGGCCGCCAGGCCCGACGCCGCCGGCGCGGCGCCGTCGGGCCTGGCGGCCCGTGCGGCGCGGCACACGCGCCGGCGACGCTCGCCCTGGAAGCGGGTGGCCACGGTGCTCCTGCTCGGCCTGCTGGCCACCGCCGTGATCCTGGTGCTGCTCCAGAGCGCCGGCATCATCGCCTGGAGCTTTCTCGGCCCCACCTCCTGAGCGGCCCGCCGGCCGCGGATCAGCCGGCGACGGTCCGGATGCCGGCGAAGAGGTCGACCTCGGTCACGTCGACGCTTCCGACGCGGCTCTGCGCCAGCCGGAACTCGTCGTAGGGATGGATGCCGCGCAGCACCTCGGGCGGCAGGCCGAACCAGAACGGTGAGGTGGGGTCGACCTGGGTGGCGTGCGCCCGCAGCGCCTCGCCGCGGATCTGGTTGAACCCGGCGACGTCGATGGAGGTGGTGTAGGGCTCGGTGCGCGTCATGCGCGCCATCCACTTCTCGTCGAAGGGGGACTTGAGGCCGAGCTCATCGAACTTGGCCTGCATCTCGCGGAAGCGCTCCCCGGACCACACCGAGTAGTAGAGCTTGTCCGGCGTGAACGGGGGCCCGGCCTCCGGGAAGCGGTCCGGATCGCCGGCGAGGTCAAACGCCAGGACGGAGATCTCGTGGACTCGCAAGTGGTCCGGGTGCGGGTACTCCGTCTGGTTGTCGCCGTAGGTGATGACGACCTGCGGGCGCTCGCGGCGGACGACCGCAACCAGGCGGCCCACCGCCTCGTCGAGCGGGGCCTGGGCGAACGACGCGGGGTTCTTGTTCGTCTCCGAGCCGGGCATGCCCGAGTCGCGGTAGCCGAGGAGGACGGTCTCGTCGTAGCCGATGATGTCGGTCGAGGCCTTCAGCTCGGCCAGCCGGATGCGGCCGATGTCGGCCCGCACCTCGGGGGTGTCCATGGCCGGGTTGAGGATGTCGCCCTCCTCACCCCCGGTGCAGCAGACCAGCACCGTCCGCACGCCCTCGGCGTGGTACTTGGCCACGGTGGGGGCGCCCTTGGAGGCCTCGTCGTCGGGGTGCGCGTGGACGCTGAGCAGGCAGAGGCGTTCGGGCACGGGGTGACCTTACCGGCAGGAATGACGCCCCTGGCCAGGCACACCCGGTGCCACCCCTCCCCCGCTGGGCCTTATGCTCGGTACTCATGGCAGGTTTTTTCAGTCGGATCGCGGACATCTTCCGGTCCAAGGCCAACAAGGCCCTCGACAAGATGGAGGACCCCCGCGACACGCTCGACCTCTCCTACGAGAAGCAGGTCGAGCAGCTGACCAAGGTGCGTCGGGGCGTGGCCGACGTGGCGACGGCGCGCAAGCGGATCGAGCTGCAGGCGCAGGGGCTGCAGAAGCAGGCCGACAAGCTGCAGCAGCAGGCCAAGGCCGCGCTGGAGCAGGGCAACGAGGACCTGGCCCGGGAGGCGCTGTCACGGCGAGCCGCGCTGGGCGAGCAGCTGACCGAGCTCAAGACCCAGCACGACCAGATCACCGACCAGGAGCAGAAGCTCGTCGCCACCTCGCAGGAGCTGCAGGCCCGGGTCGAGCGGTTCCGCACGCAGAAGGAGACGTTGAAGGCCTCCTACACGGCGGCCGAGGCGCAGACCAAGGTGGGCGAGGCGGTCTCGGGGATTTCGGACTCGACCAGGTCGGCCGGCGCCACCATGCAGCGGGCCCAGGACAAAATCCAGAGCATGCAGGCGCGGGCCGGCGCCATCGACGAGTTGCTGGCGTCCGGTGCGCTGGACGACCTGACGCAGCCGGTCGACGACATCCAGAAGGAGCTCGACAAGGTCTCGAAGACCAGCCAGGTCGACAACGAGCTGGCGGCCTTGAAGGCCGAGCTCGGGACGGGCGGCGACGGCGCCGGGGCGGCGGCGCTCCCGGCGGGTGACGACGACGCGGAGGAGGCCGAGGTGACGGACGCCGAGCCGGTGCTGCACCCGCGCCGGCGCCTGCGCCGGCACCCAAGGCTGAAGCAGCAGGAGCAGGGGGAACAGGAGGAGAGAGCGCCTGATGGCAATCTCACGCAACATCAAGCCCGACCGGGGCCTCACCTATCGCATGCTGATCACGGGGTTGCTCTTCGTGGTCCTCTACGCCGTGTTCATCGGCCTCCTCTTCTACTTCCTCCACAGCCTCGTTCTGATCCTGGTCATCGCGGTCGGGGTGCTGTTCTGCCAGTACTGGTTCAGCGCCAAAATCGCCATGTACGCCATGCACGCCAAGGAGGTGACGCCCGAGCAAGCGCCCGAGCTGCACGGCGTGGTCGACCGGCTGTGCGCCCTGGCGGACATGCCCAAGCCCCGTGTGGCGATCGCGCAGACGGACGTGCCCAATGCCTTCGCCACCGGCCGCAGCCCGAAGGCGGCCGTGGTGTGCGTGACGACCGGTCTGCTGCGGCGGCTCGACGAACCCGAGGTCGAGGCGGTGCTGTCACACGAGATCTCGCACGTGGCGCACCGCGACGTTGCCGTCATGACCATCGCCAGCGGGCTCGGCATGATCGCCGGACTGCTCACCCGGGTGATGTTCTACTCGGAGATCTTCGGCGGAGGCCGCGGCGGCAACAATCAGCAGAGCCAGGCCGCGCTCATAGAGATGGCCGTGCTCCTGATTTCGGTCGTGGTCTACTTCATCAGCTTCCTCTTGACCATGGCGCTCTCCCGGTATCGCGAGCTGGCCGCCGACCGTTCCGGGGCGCTGCTGATCGGGCGCCCCGCGCTGCTTGCCTCGGCGCTGATCAAGATCACGGGGGAGATGGGGCGGATCCCGACCAGGGACCTGCGCGCCGCCGAGCCCTTCAATGCCTTCTTCTTCGCCCCGGCCGTGGCCAACGGGGCCACCCAGGGCGGCGGCGGGGGCTTCAGCTTCGGCCAGCTGTTCCGGACGCACCCGACGCTCGAGCGCCGCCTCGCCCAACTGGAGTCGCTCGAGCACCAGCTCGGCCAGGCCAGCTGAGCGGCGCGGCTCGCCGGCCTCGCCTCCTTCGCAGCCGTGGGACTCCTCGACACCATCCTCGGCCGCACCAAGCCGGTCCGGGCCAACCTCGACGCCCTCTTTGCCCTGCCGACGGCGGCGCTAACCCTGCAGAGCGCCGGCGGCCTGGTGAGCTCCGGCCACGCCGGCGTGTGCTGGAAACCGCCGCCCGGCCAGGCGACGGCCGACGCCCAGAAGGAGATCTCTGAACTGGTCGGCGACGGCTTCCGGCAAGCCGTGGACTCTTTCGACTACGGCTGGCTCCTGCTCGACGACCCCGACCTCGAGGAGCTGGTGACCAAAATTCACATGGCCAACTCCACCTTGCAGGACAACGGGTGGGGGCCGCAGTTGCTGTGCTCGGTGTTCGGCTTCGTCCCCGGGCCCGACGCCCCGGGCGACGCCCGCCCGTTCCGGCTCGTGTACCTGTTCAAGCGCGGCACCTTCTACCCGTTCGCCCCCGTCGACGCGGAGAAGGAGCGGCGGGACACCGAGCTCGAGATCCGCATCCGGACCATGGTGGGGGCCGACCTCCCAGTGGAGACCGACCTCTCCCGCTGGTTCCCTCTGTGGGACATGCCCGTCTCGTGACGGACACGTTCGAGCGCCTGATCGCGCTGGAGGGCGCGGTCAACTTCCGTGACCTCGGCGGGTACCTGGTGGCCGGCGGTGCAGCAAGGACCCGTTGGCGAGTGCTGTTCCGCGCCGACGGCCTGGGCGAACTGACCGAGGGCGACTTCGAGGTCATGCGGTCCCTCGACATCCGCACCGTGGTGGACCTGCGGGCGCCCCACGAGCTCGAGCGCGAGCAGTTCGACGTCGCTGCGCACCCGGTGGACTTCCACCACATCCCGTTCATCGAGACCCTCCCCGACCCCGAGGAGTTCGATCGCCGGCCCGAACTGCTGGAGGCGCAGTACCTCGAGATGCTCGACAACTCCGGACAGCAGATCAGGGCGGCGCTCGAGGTGCTGGCCGCGCCGGGGACGACGCCGGCGGTGTTCCACTGCACGGCGGGCAAGGACCGCACGGGCCTGCTCTCGGCCATTGTGCTGTCGCTCCTCGGTGTGGACGAGGAGACGGTGGTGGCCGACTACGCGCTCAGCGCTGAGGCCATGGGGCGCCTGCGCGAGAAGATCATCCGCAAGTACCCCGAGAGCGAGACGCTGCTGAACAACCTCGACCAGGTCTTCTCGGCCCACCCGACCAAAATGGAGAACTTGCTGGCGTATCTGCGCCAGCACTACGGCTCGGTCGAGGAGTACGCCTCGGGGATCGGAGCCGGGCCCGAGGTGGTGGCGGCCCTGCGGGCGTCGCTGCTCGAACCGGCCGGTCCCTAGCTCTCGTCGGCGCGCGCCGGCGGCCGCAGCCGGTCGATGGCAGCGGCCAGCGCCAGGTCGAGCACGGTGATGCCACCGGAGTCGTGCGTCGTCAAGGTCAGGTGCACGGTGTTCCACCGGATGTCGATGTCCGGGTGGTGATTGGCCGCCTCGGCGGCCGCGCCGACGGCGTTGACGAAGGCGAGCGCGCCGGCGAAGTCGTGCAGCTTCACCGTGGTCTTGAGCTCGTCGCCCTCGCGGGACCACGCCAGCTGCTGCTCTTCGAGCGCGGCGTCGACGTCCGCCGGCGAGAGCACGGGCTCCTTCATGGGTGGGTCATGTCCTCGGGGCGCACGGCGGCGTCGAACTCCTCCCCCGTGAGCAGGCCCAGCTCCAGCGCCGCCTCCCTCAGGGTCGTGTGCTCCTTGTGCGCCTTCTTGGCGACCTTGGCCGCGTTGTCGTAGCCGATGATCGGGTTCAGCGCCGTGACGAGCATCAGCGAGTCGCGGAGGTGCCGGTCGATCTGCTCGTAGTCGGGCTTGATCCCATCCACGCAGAACTCACGGAACGTCCGGCAGGCGTCGGTCATCAGCCCGATCGACTGCATGACGTTGTACGCAATGACCGGCTTGCACACGTTGAGCTCGAGGTTGCCCCGGCTGCCCGCGGTCGTGACCGCCACGTCGTTCCCGATCACCTGGATCCCCACCATGATCAGGGCCTCGCACTGGGTCGGGTTGACCTTGCCCGGCATGATGGAGGACCCCGGCTCGTTCTCGGGCAGCTGCAGCTCGCCCAGGCCGCTTCGCGGCCCCGAGCCCAGCCAGCGCACGTCGTCGGCGATCTTCATGAGCGAGACGGCCAGCGTGCGCAGCGCCCCGTGGGCGAAGACGAGGGCGTCGTGCGCGGCCAGGGCGGCGAACTTGTTGGGCGCCGTCACGAAGGGCAGCCCGGTGGCGTCGGCGATCGCCTTGGCCACCCGCGTGCCGAATTTGGGATGCGTGTTGAGACCGGTGCCGACGGCACTGCCGCCGAGGGCGAGCTCGTAGAGCCCCGGCAGCGTCAGCTCGATCCGTTCGATGTCGCTCGACAGCTGGGCCACGTAGCCCGAGAACTCCTGGCCCAGAGTGAGCGGCACGGCGTCCATGAGGTGGGTGCGCCCGATTTTGGTCACCTCGGCGAACTCGACCTCCCGCTCGTGGAGCGCGTCGCGCAGGGCCGCCACCGACGGCAGCAGGCGGTGCACGATCTCCTCCACCGCCGCGACGTGCATGGCGGTCGGGAACGTGTCGTTGGACGACTGCGACATGTTGACGTGGTCGTTGGGGTGGATCGGAACCTTGGAGCCCATCACGCCGCCCGCCAGCTCGATGGCCCGGTTCGAGATCACCTCGTTGGCGTTCATGTTCGTCTGGGTCCCGCTGCCCGTCTGCCAGATGCGCAGGGGGAACTGGTCGTCGAGGGCGCCTTTGGCCACCTCGGCCGCCGCCTGCTCAATGAGCCCGGCCCGCTCGTCGTCGAGCTTGCCCAGCTCGCGGTTGACCTCGGCAGCCGCCCCCTTGAGGAGGCCGAACGCCCTGATCAGGGACCTGGGCATGGTCTCGGTCCCGATGTCGAAGTGATGCAGCGACCGCTGTGTCTGGGCCCCCCAGTAGCGGTCGGCCGGGACCTCGATCTCCCCCATGCTGTCGGTTTCCACCCGTGTGCCGGTCACGGACGTCAGCTTAGGACGCTCGTCGGAGGTGACTAGCCGGGCGGGCGGTCGTCCGGGCAGGCGCCGGGCGGGTCGTTGAAGTCGGGGTCGAAGACCCAGGACCCCTGAGACCAGTCCCCCGCGGCCGGCGCCAGCTTGAAGACGTCCGTCATGTCGCTCAGGAGGGCGTCGGCATAGCGTGCACTGCCCTCGGGGCACAGGTGGACGTTGTCGAGCTTGCGCACCCGGATCCATTGGTCCTTCGGTGCATGAGCGTCGTTCTCGGGCGGTAGCCAGGCCGAGTAGTACTTCCCGTCCAGCAGCACGGAACTGGCGATCGGGAAGTACATGACGCGGCCAGGGAAGTAGGTCGTCATCTTCTCGGCGATGTTGTTCCAGGCGATCACGCCCTGCCAGCGCGCCTTGTTGTAGGCAACCTGGTCCGCCGGGTTGCTCGCCGGGATGATGCCCGACTCCGGAAACTGGGTGAAGATCAGACCTTCCACCCCGTCGCCCGGCGTCAGCACCGTGGAGACGAAGCTGCGGAGCAACTTGGTGTACTGCACGGGCTGGTGCAGTGCGTTGGGCTTCGTCGGCCCGTACTCGTCCCAACTCCACGACGCGATGACCAGCTGCGCGCCCGTTTCACGGATGAGGTTGGGAATGGAGGTGGGCCAGTTGCTGGAGGTGATCAGCCCGAAGCCGTCGATCGTATTGGTGTGGACCGTGACCTCGCCCGTGGCCCGCAGCGCCGCCGTGATCCCGTACGACGCGTCGTGCATGACGGAGTCGCCCAGGAGCATGATGCGGAGCGGGTTGGTCGTGGTGGGCGCCGGATCCAGGTGGATCGGCTGCTGATCCGCGTAGCCGCCCGAGCCCGGAACGGTGCCGTCGGCGTTCTGGGCCAGGTGCGTGGTGCCGACGACCGGACTGGGATCCGCCACGGCGGGGATGGTGGCCACGACCATGACCACCGCCGTGACCACGCCGGCCAGCGGAGCGCCCCACCAACGCACCCACCCGCGCAGGTGCGCCCGCCTGATGGGCCGCTCCACCAGGTAGTAACTGGCGGTCGAGACGGCGAGGGTGACGACGACGCGCAGGAGGTCGAGTGGCACCGTCGACAAGCCGGTGCGCTGCGCCGTGAGGTACACGATGACCGGCCAGTGCCACAGGTAGATCCCGTAGGAGATGGTCCCGACGAAATGGAGTGGCGGCGTGGCCAGCACGCGTGAGAACCAGCCCGGTTCCGTGAGTCGGGCGTCGGCCACGACGAGACCGGCCAATACGGCGCAGATGAGGAAGCCGCCCTCGAACATGAAGTTGGTCGGCAGGCCGCCCGAGGTGCCCGCGGTGACCCAGAACACGGCCAGGGCGACGGCCGCCACCGGACCGACGACATGCAGGGTCCGCCGGGCACGGACGCCGGGCTGCGGACGCGACGCGGCCACGAACGCCAGGGTCGCCCCCGCCATGAGGTCGAAGAGCCGAGTGTCGGTGCCGTAGTAGATCCTCGACGGGTCGACACCGGGGTGGAAGAGGACGGCCATCAAAAGGGAGGACAGCAGCCCTAGGGTCACCGTCACGACCATCCCCGTGGCCCGCCAGCCTCGGCGGGCAAAGCGGAAGAGGAGCAGGAGCACCAGGGGCCAGACGAGATAGAACTGCTCCTCGATCGCCAGCGACCACGTGTGCTGGAGCGGCGACGGCGTGGAGAACTGTGCGAAGTACGACTGGTGGGCGTAAATCAGGTGCCAGTTGTTGACGTAGAGCAGCGTGGCGATGGCGTCGCCCCGCAGCCCGGCCAGGTCGATGAGGCCGTTGGCACCGGCGCCTCCGAAGCGGCCGTCCAGGACGAGATACAGGCCCAGCGCGCCGACCACGATGAAGAGCGCCGGCAGGAGGCGACGGGCCCGTCGACCCCAGAAGCTGGCCAGGCTGATGCGGCCGGTGTTGACCCACTCCTCCAACAGCAACGTGGTGATGAGGAACCCCGACAGCACGAAGAACAGGTCGACCCCGAGGTAGCCGCCCAGGGCCCATCCGAGCTGCAGGTGGTACGCCACCACGCCGATGACGGCCAGGCCCCGGAGGCCGTTGAGCGCCGGCAGGTGCCGGCCGGTCACCGCCGTCGTGGCGCGGGGCGGTGCTTGGGTGGCCGGGAGGGCGTCGAGGCTCACACGCGCTCCAGCCGGATGACGCCGGCCCGGCCGGTCGGGCGCACCACAAGGTCCGGTGCCACGAGACCCACCAACGAGGTCCCGGTGTCGCCACTCGTCTCGGTCAGGTCCAGCGCCAGCAGCGGGCTGGCATCGCTCGCCGGGCGGGGCCGGTTCACCGCGCCGGGGACCGGGTAGCGCGGCCCCTCGCTCACCGCCTCGCCGTCGCGCCACATGGCGCGGCAGAGCGCGGCGGCCTCGGCCAACGAGCGGTCGTCGGTGAAGGGGGGGCCGAAGCTCAGGACAGAGCGCCCCCCGCAGACCAGATCCAGGGAGGTGGCCTCACGTGCGAGCAGGGTCGGGTGCCGACCGGCCGGCGACACGGTCACCCGCACCCCGATGAGGACCCGAGGCACGACCTGGCTCAGGCCGGCGGCCAGCACGAAGGGGTCGCCCAACGGGCCCTCGGGAACCAGGACGGCCCCGGCCCCGGCCGCCTCGGCACCGAGCGCCTGGTCCAGCATCTCGGCCGCATCGTCCGCCTGGAGCAACCGTGCTTCCACGGCGTCGCAGGTTAGGGCGCCGAGGATGGTCCTCTCTGGTCATCCCTGGTCAGACCCGTTCCCACCACCCGCCGGCGCCACGGGCGAGTCCGGCCTGCGCCAACCGCTCCAAGCCGCCGCAGAGGGCCGGGAGGTCGAGCCCGGTGACCCGAACCAGCGTGTCCAGCGACGCCGGGTCGGAGGTCAAGGCGTCGTAGACCTGGCGGTCGGGGCCCGACGTGGGCTGGCGCGGCGCCGGTGAGCTCGGCGGGGTCGCGGTCGTGTGCGGCGTCACGTCGGCGTCCGCCCGCGACAACGCCATCAAGATGTCCGCCGACGAGCACACCGGGAAGGCGCCGTCGGCCAGCAGCGCGTTCGTGCCCTCGGAGGTCGCGCTCCGGATGGAGCCGGGCACAGCGCCGACCTCGATGCCGCGGACCAGGGCGGCGTCGACGGTGTGGCGGGACCCACCGTGGTGCCGGCTTTCCACGACCACGACGACATCGCTCAGGGCGGCCATGAGCCGGTTGCGCACCGGGAAGCGCCACTTCTGCGTGCGCACGCCGGCGGGCGACTCGGACACGATCACCCCGTGCTCGATGACACGCTCCCAGAGCCGGGCGTGCTGGCTCGGGTAGGGCTGGTCGAGTCCCCCGGCGACGACACCAATTGGCGGCGCGCCTGCGCCGCACGCGCCTTCATGGGCCGCCCCGTCGATCCCCAGGGCCAGACCCGACACGACGCTTACGCCGGCCGCCGACAGGTCCGCACCGAATTGCGCGGCCACCCCGATCCCGTAACGGGTCGGCGCTCGCGTGCCCACCAGCGCGGCGGTGGCGCCGCCGTTCAACGCGGCCACGTTGCCCAAGCAGAACAGGACGGAGGGTGCCTGGGGGTCCTCGAACAGGCGGCGCGGGTACGACGGGTGCTCGCGCCCGAGCACGGTGATGCCCAGCCTCAGGTGGCGCTCCCAGCGGTCTGCGACCTCGCCGTCGCCGTGGGCGTCCCGGTCGAGCCAGGCCTCGGAAGGTCGTTTCCCGTCCAACAGCGTGCGCAGGGTGCCCGGGCCGACGTCCGGCTCCATCGCCAGGGCGACCGCATAGGCCTCCTCCGGTAGTCCGTTCGCGCTCACCCCGCCACCGCCTGGCGCCCTGCCCGCAGCGACAGCGCCTCGGACACGTGGACGAACGACACCACGTCCTCGTCGGCGAGGTTCGCCACCGTCTGCGCCACCCGCGTCACCTTGCCGAGGCCGCGTGCGCTCAATGTGCCGTCTCGGAGCTTCGAGCCGAGGAGCTCGGCCCCCTCGGCGGTCAGCTCCGGTTGTCGCTCCGATCGGGACTCGGCCCGCGCTCGTGCCGCGGCGACACGTGCCGCCACCGTCGCGGACGACTCCCCCGGCGCTCCGGAGAGGAGTTGATCGGGGTCGGGCCGGCCCACCGGGACGACCAGGTCGAAGCGGTCCAGGAGCGGCGCGGAGATGCGCCGGCGGTACCGGGCGCGGGTGACGGCCGAGCACGCACACGCACCCATGTACACGCCCTCGCCGCAGGGGCAGGGGTTCATGGCAGCCACCAGCAGGAAGTCGGCCGGGAAGGTGGCCGTGCCGCCGGCGCGGCTCACCCGGATCACGCCCTCTTCGAGGGGTTGGCGCAGTGACTCGAGCGCGGCCACCGGGAACTCGCCGAGCTCGTCGAGGAAGAGCACCCCGCCGGAAGCCAGGCTGACCTCGCCCGGCCGCAGGGACCAGCTGCCGCCGCCCACGAGCGACACGATCGAGGCCTGGTGGTGCGGGGCGCGGAAGGGAGGGCGCTCGAAGAGCGCGCCGTCGGGCAGCGCGCAGCCCGCCGCCGAGTGGACGCGGGAGACCGTCAGCGCCTCCTCATGGGTGAGCGGTGGCAGCAGGCCCACCAGTCGCTCGGCGAGCATCGTCTTGCCCGAGCCGGGCGGGCCGATGAGAAGGACGTGATGCCGCCCGGCCGCCGCCACCTCGAGGGCGCGGCGGCCGACCGGCTGGCCCCGCACGTCGGCCAGGTCGGTCCCCGCCGTCGTGGGTGTGACCCGTGCGATGGGCGGCACGTCGGGCCAGGCGGCGTGCCCGCGCAGCACCCGGACGAGCTCGGCCAGTGTCGCCGCTCCCCGCACGGCGCCGCCCCGCACCAGCGCCGCCTCGCGCACGGCGCCCAGCGGCACCACGAGACCGAGCGGTGACGTCGCATCGGCCAGCGCGATCATGCCCGGCACGTGGCGCAGTGAGCCGTTGAGCCCCAGCTCGCCGCAGAAGGCGAGGCCCTCCGCGCAGCCGGGGCTCAACTCGCCCGTGGCCACCAGGAGGCCGATGGCGATGGGGAGATCGAGCCCGGCCCCTCCTTTGCGGATGCCCGAGGGGGCCAGGTTGACCGTGACCCTCCGCAAGGGCCAGGCCAGACCGCTCGACAAGATGGCGGCGCGCACCCGGTCGCGCGCCTCGCGCACCGCCGCGTCCGGCAGGCCGACGACGGTGAATCCGGGGAGGCCGTTGGAGACGTGGACTTCTACCGAGACGGCGGTCCCGATGGCGCCGCTCAGCGTGGCGGAGTTGATGGCGGCCAGCACGCGGGTGAACGGTCGGCCCGCGCGGGCCGCGACGGCGGGTTTCCCGGGTTAGTCAGCGCTGAGGCGGCAGCTCCTTGTTGGGCGGACGGGCCGGCGTGGCCGCCACGGGCGCCGGCGGCGTCGAGCCGTTCCCGCCGCTGGCGTCGCCCAAGTTCTCGTTCCGCAACGTGGAGAGCAGCACCTCCGCTGCGCCCATGAGGCTCGTCGCCTCGTAGGGCACGACGATCTTGGCGTTCTCGGACGACGCGATGTCCTGGAGCGCCTTCAGCTGCAGCACGGCGAGGGTGTGCGGGTTGATGGTGGCGGTGTCAATCGAGGTGAGGCGCGACGCCTCGCCCTGGCCTCGCAGCTCGAGCGCCTTCTTCTCGCCCTCGGCCTGCAGCTCGAGCACCTTCATCTGCGCCTCGGCCCGCAGGATGGCGGACTGCTTGGCCCCCTCGGCCTCGAGCACCGCGGCCTGCTTGCGTCCACCGGCAGAGTTGATGGCCGCCTGTTGCTCGCCTTCTGACTTCAAGATGGCGGCGCGCTTGTGCTGCTCGGCCTCTTTCTGCTCGGACATCGCCTGCACCACGTTCATGGGCGGGGTGATGTCGAGGATCTCGATCCGGTTGAGCCGCACCCCCCACTTGGCCGTGGCATCGGCCATGTGGTCCTGCATGCGGCTGTTGATGGTCTCTCGCTCGCTCAGCGCCTGGTCCAGCGAGAGCTCGCCGAAGACCGCGCGCAGCGCCGTGCGGGAGAGCTGGTCGACGGCCAGCTGGAAGTCGTTGATCTCGAAGAGCGCGGACTTCACGTCGATGACCTGACAGAAGATGGTGGCGCTGACCTGCAGCGAGACATTGTCCTTGGTGATCACCGCCTGCTGGTCCCCCGTCATGGGGAACTCGCGCACGTCGACCTTCTCCATTTTGTCGATGAAGGGGGTGAGGATGTGCAGGCCGGGCTGGTCGACAGCTTTGAACTCGCCGAAGCGCTTGACGACGCCGACACTTCCCTGCTGGACGATCTTGATGAACCGTGACGCGAACACCGTGACGATCCCGACCGCTGCCAGGGCGGCAACGATCACGATCCCCACTACTTCTCCGGCCGATGCGAACATGGGTACCTCTCTTCTAAGTGTCGGCGGGGTAGACGACGAGCAAGCCGCGCTCGACGTCGGCGACGACGACATCGGACCCGACGGGAATACTGGCGTCGGGGTCGAGAGGGATTGCCAGCCACTCCTCGCCCCGGGCCCGGATCCGTCCCGGGTGGTGCGCGCCCTCGATCGCCTTGGTCACCAACGCGGTGTCCCCGATCATTCCTTGGACGCCATTCAGCACAAAACCACTCTATTACCGCCCGATGAAAACGGGCCCCCGCTTCTCCTTGAACGCCGCCATGGCCTCGTTCGTGTCCGTGGTCGAGAAGTTGAGCGCCTGGCTGCGGGCCTCGTCCTCCAACGCCTGCTCCATGGACGCCATCGACGAGGCGTTGAGCAGCGTCTTCGTCATGGACAGGGCCAGCGGCGGCCCGGCCGCCAGCTCGGTCGCCCAGGCGTCGACGAACGCGTCGAGCTCGTCGACGGGGAACACCCGGTTCACCAGCCCGATGTCGGCCGCCTCCTGGGCGCTCCACATGCCGCCGAAGAGCGCGATCTCCTTGGCCCGGGCCAGGCCGACGAGGCGGGGCAGCAGCCAGGAGGCGCCGCAGTCGAGGGACAGGCTGCGCTTGGCGAAGATCATCGACAAGCGGGCCTGGTCGCTGCAGACGACGAGGTCGCAGCCGAGCGCCAGCGACAGGCCCGCCCCGACCGCCACGCCGTCCACCTTGGCGATGGTCGGCTTGGTGACCCGGTGCAGGGCGAGCGCGACGTTACCCAGGCGGCGCATGCGGGCCAGGCCCGAGCGCGTCGGGTCGGTGGCCGGGCCGTTTGGGTCGGACAGGTCGGCCCCGGAGCAGAACGCGCCGCCCGCCCCGGTGAGCACCAGGGCCCGATCGTCGCCGCGGTCCTCGACCTCGAGGAACGTCTCCCGCAGCTCGTCCAGCATGACGCCGTTGGCGGCGTTCTTGCGCTCGGGCCGGTTCATGGTGATGGTGACGACACCATCCTTGCGCTGGACAATCAGGGTCTCCATGAGGCGACCCTACGCCGCGGAGCTTTCAAAACGCACTTTCGTAGATGTGGAGGGCGTGCCAGGTGGCGGCCGCCACGTCGAACCTCACGTGGTCGTAGTACACGCGCTGGCTCGACAGGTACGCGGTGGCCAGCCGGCGGAGGCGGCGCTGCTTGCCCGGGGTGACGGCTTCGAGCGGGTGGCCATGGGAGTTGGACGAGCGCGCCTTGACCTCGCAGACGACCAGGGTGGTGCAGCCGGCCGGGTTCACGATGGTGCACAGCAGGTCGATCTCCCCATCGGCGCAGCGCCAGTTCCGGGCCACGACCCGGTAGCCGTGGTCGGCGTACCACTCCGCGGCCGCATCCTCGGCCAGGTGTCCAAGCTTCAGTCGGCGGTTGCTCATGCCGAAGAACGGTCGGCCTAGAGCTCCTGTTCGGGCAACCGCTCGATGTTCACGTCCCGGAAGGTGACCACACGCACCTCGGGCACGAAGCGGGCCGGGCGGTACATGTCCCACACCCAGGCGTCGCGCAACTCCAACTCGATGCACGCCGGCGTCGTGTCCGCCCGCACCTTGAGGGAGACGTCGTTGGCCAAGTAGAACCGCCGTTCCGTCTCGATCACGTAGGCAAAGACCGGGAGGACGGCCCGGTACTCCTGGACGAGGCCGAGCTCGATCTCGGACTCGTAACGCTCGAGGTCCTCCTCGCTCATGCGGCGCCGGTCCTACTCGTCGGTCGACTCCTGCGCGTCCTCTCCCGCCTCGTCCGCCTCGATTGCCTCGTCGCCCTCGACCTCGTCGACCACCTCGACCTCGACGTCGTCGACGTCGTCGAACTCTTCGACCTCGTCGTCCTCGACCTCGGGCTCTTCGACCACTTCCTCGGCGGCCGCCTTGCCCCGGGGCACCCGCTTCTCCTTGATTTTGGCTGCCTTCCCGTGCCGCTCACGCAGGTAGTAGAGCTTGGCCCGGCGCACGTCACCCAGCGTGGTGACCTCGATCTTGGCGATAGTGGGCGAGTGCACGGGGAAGGTGCGCTCGACGCCGACGCCAAAGCTCACCTTGCGCACGGTGAAGGTCTCCTGGACTCCACCCCCTTGGCGCCGTATGACGGCGCCCTGGAAGACCTGCACCCGCTCGCGGTTGCCCTCCACCACCCGCACGTGGACCTTGACGGTGTCGCCGGGTCGGAACTCGGGGATGTCGTCCCGCAGGCTGTCGCGGTCGATCGTTTCGGTGGGGTGCATGGGACGCGTCCTTCGGCTATTCCGATTCCGGCTGCTCTGGCGCTGCGCCGGACGGAACATGGTAGCCGTGCTCGCGGAGGGCCTGCACGTCGCTGGCGTTCAGCGCGGACGTCCTGACCAGGTGCTCGAGCAGATCGGGCCGGCGCTCGGCCGTGCGCAGGAGGGCCTGGGTGCGCCGCCAGGCGTCCACGGCGCCGTGGTCGCCCGAGCGCAGGACCTCGGGCACCGCCCAGCCGCGGAAGTCGGCTGGGCGGGTGTACTGCGGGTACTCGAGGAGGCCGGCCGAGAAGCTGTCGTCCCGGGCCGAGTCCTCGTTGCCCAGTACGCCCGGCAGCAGCCGGGCCACCGCCTCCACCACCACCAGGGCGGCCAGCTCGCCGCCGGCCAGCACGAAGTCGCCCACCGAGAGCTCGCCGTCGACCAGGTGGTCGGCCACCCGTTGGTCGACGCCTTCGTAGCGCCCGCACAGCAGCGAGAACCCGCCCGCCCGCCCGGCCAGCTCCGCTGCCACCGCCTGGTCGAAGCGCCGACCGCTCGGCGAGAGCAGGTAGAGCGGCCGGGGCAGGTCCGGCACGGACTCGACGCTGCGAAAAAGCGGGTCAGCCATGAGCACCATGCCAGCCCCGCCGCCGAAGGGGCTGTCGTCCACCGAGCGATGTGGGTCGTCGGCTCCGGCGCGCGGGTCGTGCACGCGGACGTCGAGTGCGCCGGCGTCCCGGGCCCGCCCCAGAATCGAGGCCCCGCAATAGGCGGCCACCACGTCCGGGAAGATAGTGAAGACGTCGATGCGCACCTGTCTCTCCTGGGGCGGACCCTCAGCCGTCGAGCAGACCGTCGGGGACGTCGACCTCGATCGTTCGGGCCGCCGGATCGTGTCTGGTGACGAAGCGGATCGGGATCAGACCGCCGGTCTCGAGGACGAGGAGGTCGCTGGCCGGGTTGGCCTCGACCGCGCCGACGACGCCGAGCCGGGCCCCGCTCACGTCGAAAACCGCCGACCCGACCAGCTCGTGCACCCACAGCGTGCCCGGCACCGAGAGCGGCTCCGCCGCGAGCTCGACGCCCCGCAACGACTCGGCTGCCATGCGGTCGGTCGACTGCTCGAACTGGACCAGGTACCGGTCCTCGTGCATGTGCGTGGAGGAGGCCACCCGGAGTGGCCCGCGGGACGAAGAAAGGACCGTGCCGGGATGAAGTCGCTGCGTCTGGTCCGTCCAGAGCTGGACGACCACCTCACCTCGCAGGCCGTGAGCCTTGGTGACCCGGCCGACCTTGAGCAGGGCAGGAGCCGGGTCAGTCGTCGACGATGTCCACGTTGGCCTGGATGCCGTCCTTGGCACCGGCCACGTTGATCAGGGTGCGAATGGCCTGGGCCGTGCGGCCACGCCGGCCGATCACGCGGCCCATGTCGTCGGGCGCCACGTGCAAGCTCATCCGCAGCCCGCCCCGGCGCTCCTCGGTTTCGATGACCACGGCCTCGGGCTCGTTGGAGAGCGACTTGGCCAGGTAGGTGAGCACGGCCAGCGGCGTGCCGCCGTCGACCGCGGTGAGCTCGTTGCCCTCCCCGAAGTCTTCCTGCTCGTCCAGATCCTCCTGGGCGTCGCCGGACCCGGTCTGATTGATGTCGCCCGCTTCGTAGAGGTCGGTCACTTGGCCCTCGCTGCGCTCGCCGCCGCGAAGTCGTCCCAGGCGCCAGAGGTCTTGAGCAGCCGCTCGACCCGCTCGGTCGGCTTGGCCCCGTTGACCAGCCACTTCACGGCCTTGCGTTGTCGATGTTGATCACCGCGTCGGGCTCGGTCGTCGACAAGCCGCGGGGGGCGTAGGTGCCGACGATCTCGAGGAAGCGCCCGTCACGGGGCGACCGGCTGTCGGCCGCCACCACGCGGTACGTCGGCTGCTTCTTCTTTCCCATCCGCACGAGGCGGAGCTTGACTGCCACGAACTGAATCCTCTCTGGTGCGTCCGGTGCTCGTACCGGCGGACCATTGTTGCAGATGGCGGGCCTCAGCGGGCCGAGCGGGGGCCTAGCGGCCCTTGGGCGGGGTGATCCGCCCGCCCTTCTTCTTCTTCTTGGTGCCCTTGTTCACGTTGACCACGGGCTTGGCCGGCGCCGCCGGGGGCAACCCGGGGAAGCTCGACGGGAGCTCGCCGATGTCCCCCCTGAGCTGGGAGAGCATGTCGAAGTCGGGCTGTCCGGCACCGCCGGCGCCGCCGGCGCCTGCCGCCTGCTGGGCCAGCATCTTGCGGGCGGCGCGGCCGCTCATCCCCGACATGGAGGGCATGCCGGGGAGGTTCGGGAGGTTGCCCGAGGCCATCCCCTTCATCATCTTCTGCATCTCCTTGAACTGCTTCAGCAGCGCGTTGACGTCCTGGATGCTCGTCCCCGAGCCCCGGGCCACCCGGCTGCGACGGGAGCCGTCCAGGAGCGAGGTGTCGTTGCGCTCGGCCGGCGTCATGGAGCAGACGATGGCCTCGACCCGGGCTACTTCGCCGTCGTCGATCTGTCCGGCCGCCTCGCGCATCTCCTTGTTCATGCCCGGCATGAGGCGCATGAGCCCTCCGAGCGAGCCCATCTTCTTGACCTGGCGCAGCTGGGACAGGAAGTCCTCCAGCGTGAACTGGCCCGACATGAGCCGGCTGGCGCTCTTGGTCACCTCGTCGGTGTCCATGGTGCGCTCGGCCTGCTCGATGAGACTCAGCACGTCCCCCATGCCGAGGATCCGGTCCGCCATGCGGTCCGGGTGGAAGAGGTCGAAGTCCTCGAGGCGCTCGCCGGTGGAGGCGAAGGCGATGGGCCGCCCGACCACCCCCTTGACGGACAGCGCAGCGCCGCCCCGGGCATCGCCGTCGAGCTTGGTCAGGATGACGCCGCTCAGCTCCAGGGTGTCGTGGAACGCCTTGGCGGTGGCCACGGCGTCCTGACCGATCATGGCGTCGATGACCAGGAACGTGTAGTGCGGCTGGGTGGCGGCGCTGATGTCCTTGATCTGCTGCATCAGCTCGGCGTCGATGGTGAGCCGCCCGGCCGTGTCGATGATGCAGATGTCCCGGCCGAGCCGTCGGGCCTCCTCCACCCCGGCCCGCGCGCAGCTGACGGGGTCGGTGGCCTCAGAAAAGACGGTCACGCCGACTTGCTCGCCCAGCACGCGGAGCTGCTCGACCGCGGCGGGTCGCTGCAGGTCGGCCCCGACGAGCATCGGGTTACGGCCCTGCTGCTTCCACCATTTGGCCAGCTTGGCCGAGTTCGTCGTCTTGCCCGAGCCCTGGAGGCCGGCCATCAGCACGACGGTCGGCGGGCGGCTGGCGTAGCTGAGCTTGAGCGTCTCGCCGCCGAGGACGCTGACGAGCTCCTCGTGCACCGCCCGGATCACCTGCTGGCCCGGCGTGAGGCTCTTGGACAGCGCCTCGGTGCTTACGCGCAGGCGGATGCCGTCGCAGAAGCGACGGGCCACGGTGAGCTCGACGTCGGCATCGAGCAGGGCGGTACGGATTTCGCCCAGCGCCTCGTCCAGGTCGGCGTCGCTGATACGCCCCTTGCCGCGCAGGCGGGTGGAGATCCGCTCCAGGCGGTCGGAGAGGGCGTCGAACATGGGCACTCAGGTTAGCGGGGGCACCCGTACCCGCTTCTGCCATGGGTTGCTGCGGTTCGTGCCCTGCGCGTCCGGGAGGGCGGCCTGGTGGGCCTGTGGACGCGGGCGCCCGGAGACGAGTCGCCGGCGCGGGGCACGGCTCACGGAGGTGGCCCGGGCCGGCGACTTCGCGGTGACGCGTGTGACGCGGTGACGCGGTGACGCTCGGCGAGCGGGCTACCGTCGCGGCGCATGTCCCAGCACTCGAGCCGCCGGTGGGCGCTGGCGGGCCTTCTTGGTGCGGCTGGTGCGGTGGCGCTGACGGCCTGCAGCTCCTCCCCGTCCAACTCGTCGAGCGCATCGAGCTCGACGACGACCACGCGCATCACGACGCCCGCCGGCGGCGCGCTGGTCGCCATCGGGCCCATCCCGACCACGGACCGCTCCCCGGCAGGCACGTTCGGCACCGCTCCCACGGTCACCGTGCCGAGCGGCACCCCGCCCACACACCTCGAGAGCGCCGACCTGATCACGGGCACCGGGGCGCCTGCCGTGCCGGGCGACTCCGTGACGGTGCAGTACGTGCTCGCCACCTATTCGACCGGCAAGGTGGTCCAGTCGTCGTGGACGAGCAAGCCCTTCATGTTCACGCTGGGCGAGGGACACGTGATCCCCGGGTGGGACAAGGGCGTCGTGGGCATGAAACAGGGCGGACGACGCGAGCTGATCATCCCGCCGGCGGACGGCTACGGCGCGCAGTCCCCGGGGCCCGGCGTCGCGGCCAACGACACCCTCGTCTTCGTAATCGACATGCTCAAGATCGAGCACTCGTGATCGTGACCGGCTGAGCTGCGGCATGGAGGTGGCGTCGCACATCGAGGCACTGCGGGCCGAGGGCGACCGGATGGCCGAGGCCATCGGGTCGGCGGCGCCGGAGGCGCCGGTTCCGACCTGTCCCGGGTGGGTGGTCCGCGACCTGGCCCGACACATCGGTGGCGTGCACCGGTGGGCGACGGACATCGTGGCCACGCCGCGCCCTGGGCCGAGCAACGCCGAGCTGGACGAAATCGTCGGGCGGTGGCCCGACGACGGCGAGCTGGAGCCGTGGTTCCGGGAGGGGTTGGCCGGGCTGGTGGCGGCCCTCGGGGCGGCCTCGCCGGATCTCGCGTGCTGGACGTTCCTTCCTGCGCCGTCGCCGCTGGCCATGTGGGCCCGCCGGCAGGCCCACGAGACGGCGGTCCACCGGGTCGACGCCGAACGGGCGGCGGGCCGGACGACCAGCGAGCTCAGCCCGGTCGCACCCGCCCTTGCGGCCGACGGCGTCGACGAGCTGTTGAGCTGCTTCGTGCCCCGGCGGCGCACCGGGTTGCGCGCCGACCCGCCGACGTCACTGCTCGTGCGCTGCACGGACGAAGAGGCCGGTTGGGCGTTGCTGATCGACGGCGACGGGGTCACGACCTCGCCGGTGGTGGACGGCGACGCGGCCTGCACGGTACGCGGACGCGCGGCCGACCTCTATCTCGCGTTGTGGAACCGCCTGGGCCCGCAGGTGCTGGCGGTGGAGGGCGACGCTGACGTCTTGGCGCTCTTCCTCGACCGCGTGCACGTGCGCTGGGCCTGACGGCCCGGTCAGACCAGCGCCACCTCCACCTCGCTCTCGACCACCCTCCGGCGCCCGAAGAGCCAGTACGCGACGGACCCGGTGGTGTTGACTGTCGACCAGGCGCGCCACAGCCGCTTCTGGCCGCGCACCGCGTCGTCGGGGCGCGCGCGCAAGTCGAGCCAGGTGAGCTTCAGCAGGATCACGTGGATGGCGAGGATCACGATCAGGATCCGCTTCTGATGATCGTTCACTCCACCTCCCTCAGTCGGTCGACAGCAGCGCGTCGACGAACTCGTCGGGATCGAAGTCCACCAGGTCGTCCGGCCCCTCGCCCAGCCCGACCAGCTTGACCGGGAGGCCGAGCTCACGCTGCACCGCGATGACGATGCCCCCCTTGGCCGTGCCGTCCAGCTTGGTGAGCACGATCCCCGTCACCTCGACCGCCTCGGTGAACTGCCGGGCCTGCGCGAGCGCGTTCTGGCCCGTGGTGGCGTCGAGGACGAGGAGGACCTCTGTCACGTTGCCCGGGTCGCGATCGGCCACACGCCGGATCTTCTTCAGCTCTTCGACCAGGTTGACCTTGGTGTGCAGGCGGCCGGCCGTATCCGCCAGCACCAAGTCGTTCCCCCGGGCCGCGGCGCGCTGCACGGCGTCGAACACGATGGCGCTCGGGTCGCCCCCCTCTGCGCCACGCACGATCTCGGTCCCCGTGCGCTCGGCCCACAGACCGAGCTGGTCGGCCGCGGCGGCGCGGAAGGTGTCGCCGGCGGCCAGCAGCACCGAGTGGCCGGAGGCCACCTCGCGCCGGGCCAGCTTGCCGATGGTGGTGGTCTTACCGACTCCGTTCACACCGACAATCAGCCACACGTCCGGCGAGCCCGCCGTGCCGTCGAAGCGCAGGGTGCGAGGGCCCGAGGTCTCGAGGAGGGCCCGGATGGAGTTCCCGAGTGCGTCGAGCAACCCGTCCCCTCCACTGACCTCCTTGGCCGCCACCTGGGCCCGCAGGTCGGCCAGCAGTGCGTCGGTCGTGGCGACGCCGACGTCGGCCCGGATCAACGCCTCCTCCAACGAGTCCCAAGTGGCCTGGTCGATGCGGCCGGCCCGCAGGGACGCCACCGCGCCGCTGAAGAGCCCCCGGACGTTGCCGAGACGGCTGCGGTAGGTGGCGGCTGGTACGGCCTCCTCGACCGCAGCCTCCGGCTCCGGCGCCGGCTGGGGCTCGGCCTCGACCGTTGGCGGCGCCGGCGTAGGCGCCGGCGCTGGCGGCGCGCGGCGCAGTCGCCCGTGGCGCAGTCGCCGCGTGGCGCGGTCGGCCGTGGCGCGGCGCCGCGCCCGCGGCGGCGGGTCCGCGTCACCGCGAACGTCCCGGCGGCGACGGCCAGCACGGCCACGATCACGACGATCGACGATCAGGAGGCCGATCATGCGGAGGGGTACCCGTCGTCACCGAACTCGTCGTACTCGCGGGTCCGGCGGCGGGCGGCGGCCACGCGCACCATGCCGAGAACGAGCACCAAGAGTGCAACGCCCGACGAAGACAAGGGTGAGGAACATCAGGCCGGCTCGGGTTCCTTCGCCACCTTCTGGCTGATCACTTGCGACGAGCCGCCCGGCGCCATGGTCACGCCGTAGAGGGCGTCGCCCGTCTCCATCGTGCGCTTCTGGTGGCTCACCACGAGCAATTGCGCCTCGTCGCGGAACTCGTGCACCAGGGCGAGGAAGCGCGTGAGGTTGACGTCGTCGAGCGCGGCCTCGACCTCGTCCATCATGTAGAAGGGCGACGGCCGGCTGCGGAACACCGCGAATAGGAAGGCCAGCGCCGCCATGGAGCGCTCGCCGCCCGAGAGCAGCGAGACCCGGCGCACGTTGCGGCCCGCCGGTCGCACCTCGACCTCCACGCCCGTGTTGAGCATGTCGTCGGGGTCGACCAGAAAGAGGCGCCCCGTGCCGCCGGGAAAGAGCATGGCGATGAGCGTCGAGAAGTGCTCGTTCACGTCCGCCGCGGCGGCGGCGAACGACGTCATGATCTCGTGGTCGAGGGTGCGCACCACCTCGTGCAGCTCTCGTCGCGCGCCTCGCACGTCGTCCACCTGTGACTCCAGCTCCTTGTGGCGCTCCTCCAGCGCGGAGAGCTCCTCGAGGGCCAGCGGGTTCACGGGACCCAAAGCGACCAGCTTGCGCTCGAGCTCATCGGCGTGCTGCGTGCAGCGTCGTGCCCTCGGGCGCTTCCGGTTCGGGCAGATCGGCCAGCTCCTCGGGCCGCGCGCCCAGTTCGCGGTGGATGTGCTCGTGCAGGGCTTCGGTGCGCAGGTCGACCTCGTTGGCCTCCAGGTCGAGCGCGCGGGTGCGTGTGCGCACCGCATCGAGACGCTGCTCGGTCGTGTGACGGTCCTGGCGCAGGCGTTCGAGCTTCTCTCCGCCGGCGCGCACGGCGTCCACCTGGTCCTGGTAGTCGTGCCGCAGCGAGTCGAAGATGCCGTCGAGGCGCTCGTACTCGCGCTCGACCACCTGCTCCAGTCGGGCCAGCGCGGCGCCCTCGCCCTCCAGCCGCTGGCGTCGGGCCGCGGCCGAGGCGCCGCTCCTCGGCGTGGCCCTGCAGGCGGCGCTCCACCTCGGCGTGGCGCTCGGTCAGCACCCGGCGGCGCTCGGCCAACCCGGCCACCCGCACCTCGAGCTCCTGGCGCCGCTCCAGCACGGCGCGCCGGCGCTGGGTCAGGTCGCCCCAGGCGACCGCGGCCTCTTCCAGGAGCGGCAGCGCCTGCTCCAGCGTGGCCTGCTCGGTGTGCACGTCGGCCAGGCGCCGCTCGGCCTCTCCCACCGCGGCGCGGGCGTCTGCGAGCTCGCTGGTCAGGCGCTGCTGCTCGTCGGCTGCCCGGGCCCCGTCGGCCGCCGCGGCCTCCAGCGCCGATGCGTGGCGGTCGGCGGCGCGCTCCGCCGCGGCCCGCGGCGTCGCGGCAACGAGCCAGAGCGATCCGCGCGTCCGACAGGGCGGCCCGGGCCAGCCCGGCCGACGCGGCCGCCTCCTCGGCGCGCTGGTGCGCCTCCTCGACCGCGGCCGCGGTGACCACGCCCGAGCCGGAGCGCACCCGCCAGCCGGTGGCGGCAAAGCGGTCGCCCTCCGGCGTGACGACCACCAGATCGTCGCGGGCCAGCGAGAGGTCGATGGCCTCCTCCCACCCGTCGACCCGCACGGCGCGACCGACCAGCGCGTCGAGGACCGACTCGGCCACGTCGCCGCGGTGGCGGGCGCGGACGTGGCGCCGCACCGGCTCGGCCGAGCTCCCCGCCGGAAGGTCGCCCGCCGTCGGGTTCGACGACCGTGGGGCCAGCACCGCCCCGGTGACGCCCGCTCGCGGAGGGTGGCCAGCGCGGCCTGGGCGGAGCGGCGGCCGTCCACCACCACGGCGGCCACGCCGGCGCCCGCCGCCGCCTCGAACGCGGCGTCCCAGCTCTCGTCGATTTCGACCAGGTCGACCAGCGAGCCCACCACGCCGTCGACGTCGCGGAAGAGCTCGCGTCCACCCGCACCCTGCAGGTCCGACAGCGCACGCCCGAGCGCCTCGGCCCGGGCCGCCGTGCGGTGGCGGGCCTCCTCGGCCTCGTCCGCCACCGCCTGCGCCGCCTCGGCCGCGCCCGCCGCGGCCTCCAACTCGCCGGTGCGCGACGCCACCTCGTCGCCCAACGCCGGCGTGGCCCGCTCGAGCTCGGCCAGCGCGGTGGCCTTCAGGTCGGCCCGGACCGCGGCGGCGGCGTTGCGCTGCTCGAGCGCCTCGGCCCGCGCCCGCCGGGCGTCGATGTCCTGCTGCTCGCGGCGCGGCCGCTCGCGCCACCAGCTCGGCGCGGGCGCGCCCGGAGGCCATGGCCTCGTCCGGCTCGTCGGCGCCGGCCAGCGGCCCCGCCCACTTCTCGCGCAGCGTCGCCTCCTCGGCCTCGAGCCCGGCCCGGGCAGCCACGAGGTCGGCCTCATCGGCCCCCGTCCCGCGACGCCGCGGCTTCGGCCTCTGCCGCCGCCAGCTCGGACGTCAGACGCGCCGCCTCGGCCTCGAGGGTCGACACCACGTCGACGTCGGCCGCGGCGTCGAGCGCGACGGCGACGGCGCGCCCGCGCTCCCGGAGCACGCCCGAGAGCCCGCGTGCCCGCTCGACCAGCCCCTGCACCCGGCCCAGCGCGTTGGCCAGGTCCTCCTCACGCCGCGACGACAGCTCGGCCGACGTGGAAGACGCCTCGGCGTCCAGCTGCTCGAGGGCGGCATGGAGCTCGTGCTCCTCGTCGCGGCACACGGCCAGGTTCTGCGCCGCCGCGCCTCGGCGAGCCCCCAGTTCCGCCAGCTCGGTCCCGGCCAGGTAGCGGCGCACGGCCAGCAGCTCCGACGCCACCGTGTCGTGCGACCGCGCCGCGGCCGCCTGCCGCTCGAGAGGGCGGATCTGCCGCCGCACCTCGCGCACCAGGTCACCGAGGCGCTCGAGGTTCTCGGCCGTGGCCGCCAGACGCCGGTCGGCCCGCTCCCGCCGGCGCCGGTGCTTCAGGACCCCGGCCGCCTCCTCAATGATCGCCCGCCGGTCCTCGGGCCGCGCGTTGAGCACGGTGTCGAGCTGCCCCTGCCCGATGATCATGTGCTGCTGGCGACCCACGCCGGAGTCGCTCAGCAGCTCCTGGATGTCGAGGAGCCGGCACGGCGCCCCGTTGATGGCGTACTCGCTGTCGCCCGAGCGGAACAGCGTCCGGGTGATGGTGACCTCGGCCAGCTCGAGGGGCAGCTTGCCCGACGCGTTGTCGATGGTGAGCGAGACCTCGGCGCGGCCCAGCGGGGGTCGTGACGACGTGCCGGCGAAAATGACGTCCTCCATTTTCGCCGAGCGCAACGACCGCGGGCCTTGCGCCCCGAGGACCCAGGTCACGGCGTCGACCACGTTGGACTTGCCGCTGCCGTTCGGCCCCACCACCACCGTGATCCCCGGCTCGAACTCCAGCACGGTCGGATCCGCGAAGGACTTGAAGCCCTTCATGCTGAGCGACTTCAGGAACATCGGGGCGACCCTACCGGGTGCTTACGCCGGTCGGGGGACAATGACCGCCTAGACCTGGCAGTGCTCGCAGAAGAAGGTGGAGCGGCCTCCCGCCTTGACTCGCACGATCACGTTGCGGCAGCGCCGGCAGGGCTTGCCCTCCCGGTCGTAGACCTGGTGGGAGCCCTGGAAGTCGCCCAGCTCGCCGAAGAGGTCCCGGTACTGCTCGTCGGCCAACGAGGAACCCCGGTGCTTGATCGCATCCGCCAGCGTCTCGACGATGGCCCGGTACAGCCGCCGCACCTCCGTCGCGGTCAACGAGTTGGCCGCCCGGTCGTAGCGCAGGCCCGCCTGGTAGAGCATCTCGTCCGAGTAGAGGTTGCCGATCCCGGCCGTGAAGCTCTGGTCCATCAGCAGGGACTTGATGCCCCCCGAGTGCTGGTGCAGGAGCAGGCCGAACTGGTCCCAGCTCATGAGGTCCTCGATGGGGTCGAACCCCAGGTGCGCCAGCTCGGGCACCGCCTTGCGGATGGCCGCCCCGTCCCCACCGGCCGTCCCCGACACCGGCGACATCGGCGTCCCGTCGGCCTTCAGCGGCGGCGTCGAGACGAACAATTCGCCGAAGGTGCGGGGGTCGACGTAACGCAATTCACCGCCCTGGGTGAAGGTGATCACGACGTGGGTGTGCTTGGGCTTGGGGTCCTTGACCGACTTCACCCGCAGCAGCTGCCCGCTCATGCCCAGGTGGACGACGAGGGTGTCCCCGTTGTCCATGGTCAACAGCAGGTACTTGCCCAGCCGCCCGACCGACTTGATCGTCCGCCCCTCGAGCAGCGCCCGGAAGTGCTTGGCCGACGGGTGGCGCCGCACCGAGCGCCCGTTGGCCACCGACACGGACTTGATCTTGCGGCCCACCACCTCGCGCGCCAGGTCCTGGCGCAGCGTCTCGACCTCGGGCAGCTCAGGCATCGGTGAGCTCCTCCCAGGCGTTGCGGGCGGCCTCCTGCTCGGCGTCCTTCTTGGAGCGGCCCTCGCCCATCCCCATGCGGTTGCCGTTCAGGTACACCTCGGCCACGTAGGCCCGGTCGTGGTCGGGTCCCGAGCCGACGACCACGTAGCGCGGGGTGCCGGCGCCGTCGCGCACGGCCCGTTCCTGCAGGCGGCTCTTGTGGTCGAAGTCGTCCGGCTCCTCGCCCGCCCGCTCAATGGGCTCCCCCAGCTCGCGCAGCACCAGCGCCTCCGCCGCCTCCCAGCCGGCGTCGAGATAGACGGCCCCGAGGATGGCCTCGAAGGCGTCCGCCAGGATGGACGCCTTGGTGCGGCCGCCCGACCCCTCCTCCCCCCGCCCGAGGAGGAGGACCTCACCCACCCCGAGCCGGCCGGCCACCTGCGCCAGCACCCGGGCGTTGACCACGGCCGAGCGGACCTTGGCCAGTTGGCCCTCGGGGAAGGCCGGGAAGCGGTCGTAGGTGTAGCGGGCGACCACCAGCCCCAGCACGGCGTCCCCCAGGAACTCCAGCCTCTCGTTGGAGGGCGCGCCCCCGCCCTGCTCCCCGCACCAGCTGCGATGCGCCAGGGCGTGCTGCAACAGGCTCAGGTCGCGGAAGGTGTGGCCGAGTCGCTCGGCCAGCTCAGCCGCCCCCTCGCTCCCGGCTTCAACCCGTCTCGAGCTTGGCGTAGACGTAGTCAACAGCGTCCCGGACCGTGCGCAGGTCCTCGAGGTCCTCGTCGTCGATGCGGAACCCCACGGTCCGCTCCCCCAGCTCCTCCTCGAGCGCCTCGACCAGCTCGATCAGAGCCAGGGAGTCCGCATCGAGGTCCTCGACGAAAGAGGCACCTTCGGTGATCGACGACGGGTCCGTCTCCAGAATGTCGGCCAGCTGGTCCCGGATGAGCTCGAACACCCCGTTGCGGTCGAGAGGTCCCTGGTTGGTGTGGGTTTCGGCAGGCACGGAGCCAGTCTACGTGTTACGGTCCTGTAACCGTCGGTTTATGCGGCCTGGCCTGGGGTTTTCAGGCCCCTGCGACCGGACGCACCGCCGCCGCCACCTGGTCGACCAAGCCCCGGACGGCGCACTCGTGGGCCACCAGGACGGCGTTCATCATGGCGGTTGCAGTCGAGGAGCCGTGGCTGATGACGCACACCCCGTCGGTGCCCAGCAGCATGGCCCCGCCGGTGTTCTCCGGCTCGAACTGGGCGGCCAGCGGGAGCAGGTGCGGCAACAGGACCTCGGCGGCGCTCCGGGTGGCGTCGTCGGTGCCGAACACCCCCAGCATGATGTCGAACAGGAAGCGCAGCGAGCCCTCCAGGGCCTTGAGGGTCACGTTGCCCGTGAAGCCGTCGGTCACGATCACGTCGGCGGGCGAGGGCAGCAGGTCGCGGCCTTCCAGGTTGCCCAGGAACTCGAAGTCGCCGCGGCGCTTCTGGCTCTCGGCCACCAGGAGGTGGTGGGTCTCCTTGACCAGGGGCGTGCCCTTGGTCGCCTCCTCGCCGATCGACAACAGCCCCACCGTCGGCGACGCCGTGCCGAAGCGGGCTGCCACGTAGGCCGCTCCCATTTGGGCGAACTGCACCAGCATGGCCGGCGTGCACTCGGCGTTGGCCCCGGCGTCGACCAGGACGGCGGGCGTCCGGCCCAGCCGGGGCAGGGGCGTCGCGATGCAGGGCCGCACCACGCCGGGCAGCCTCCCCATGCGCAGGAGCGCCGCGGCCATGGTGGCGCCCGTGTTGCCGGCCGAGACCATGGCGGCCGCCTTCCCGTCGCGTACGAGCTCGGCGCAGCGCACCAGGGACGAGTCCTTCTTGCGCCGCACCCCGCCGGCTGGATCCTCGTCCATGCCGATGACCTCGGTGCACGCCACCAACTCGAGCCCGTGCGTCTCGCCCACCTGCTCGGGCGGGCCCACCAGCACGATCCCGATGCCATGGTCGTCGGCCGCCCGCCGGGCACCCTCGACGATCTCGCCTGGCGCCTTGTCGCCGCCCATGGCGTCGACGGCGACGGGCAGCGTGGCCAGCGTCTCGGGTGTGGGACGCTCGCCGCGCCGGCTCAAGTCAGTCGACCTCGACGGCCTGGCGCCCCTTGTACCAGCCACAGTTCGGGCAGACGACATGCGGGGTCTTGGCCGTCTGGCAGTGCGGGCACACGCTGCGGGCCGGCAGCGACAGCCGCCACGCCCCCGCCAAGTGGGATCGACCCTTGGCCTTGGACTTCTTCTTCTTCGGGACAGCCATGGCGGGACTCCAAAACGATCGGATCGGGGCGCTCTCGGGCCCTGAGCCTGGCTACCGGAGCACGTCGAGGTTAGCCCACCGGGGATCACGTGGGGCAACGCAGCCGCAGTCGGTGTCGTTGAGGTTGGCCCCACACTGCGGGCACAGGCCGGCGCAGTCCTCCCGGCACAGCGGCGCCATCGGCAGCTCGAGCACCACGGCATCGCGCACCATCGGCCCCAGATCGATCTCGTCGTCGACGATGGGGTACAGGTCGTCGCCCGGCTCGTCGACGAAGCGCTCGCGCACGGCGATGCGCAGGTCGCCCGCGACCGGCTCGGCGCAGCGCCGGCAGATCCCCACCCAGGGGGCGGTGACCGTACCTTCGACGTCGATGCCGCCCTCGAATGGCCGCAGGGTCAGGTCGCACTCCGCCTCCCCACCGACGGGCACGACGCTGCGGCCCGGGTCGATCCCGGCCTCGTCGAGCGGGCCGGCCAGCGCCACCTCGCCCCGGCGAACCTCGTGGGCCACGGCGTCGCCGTGCGGGCGGCGCAGCCGCGCCACGTGGACGACGAAGGGATCGGCGCCCACTACGTCTGGTCCTGGTCGAAGAAGCCGTCCTCCTCGCTCCCGGCTCCCCCACCTTCGGTCGCGGCCTCCACCAGCGGGGCAGCCAGCCTGGCCCGGCCGGCCTGCACCGTCCGGGTCAGGCGGTCGAGCACGATCTCCATGCCGGCCAGCTTCTGGTCGACGAAATCCTCGGCCTGGTGGCGCAGGGTGCGCGCCTCCTCGTTGGCGTCGTCGAGGATGCGCTGGGCCACCGAGTTGGCCTGCCGCACGATTTCGGTGCGCTGCACCATGTGCTCGGCCTGCGCGCGCACGTCATCCATCAGCGCCTCGGCTTCGCGGGTCCGCTCGGCCATGAACTCCTCACGCTCGCGCAGCAGCCAGCGCGCCTGACGCAGCTCCTCGGGCAGCGCGTCGAGCGCGGCCTGCACCAGCGAGACGACTTCGTCACGCGAGATCATCACCGAGGACGACAGAGGCATCGACTTGGCGGCCGCCACCACGTCGAGCAGTTGGTGCAGGACCGACTCGATCCCGGTCTCCTCGGCCGGCAGCGGCTCGTCGACGTCCAGGAACTGGTCGCTCACGTGCCCGTCCCCCCGTGCTCCTCCTCGTACTTGGCCTGCAGGGCCTCGGCCACGGGCTTGGGCACGAAGGCCGACACGTCGCCCCCGAAACGCCAGACCTCGCGCACGAGTTTGGACGCGACGAAGGACCACTCCGGGCTGGTCGGGATGAAGATGGTCTCGACACCGGAGAGGTGGTTGTTCATTTGGGCCATCTGCATCTCGGCCTCGAAGTCCGACACGGCCCGCAGGCCCCGGATGATGGCGTCGGCCCCGACGTCGCGTGCGACGTAGACGGTGAGGGTCGACATCGAAACGATGCTGACACTGGGGAGGTGTGCGGTGACCTCTTCGAGGAGAGCCTGGCGCTCCTCGAGGTCGAAGAGCTGCGCTCCCTTCTGGGGATTGCGCACCGCGGCCACGACGACCTCGTCGAAGAGCCGGCTGGCCCGCTCGACGATTTCGAGATGCCCGTTGTGGAAGGGGTCGAACGAGCCCGGGAAGAGGCCGACCTTCACGAGCCGGCGCCGCTGCGATGAGCCACGGTGACGAGCGTACCGCCGTACCGGCGCTCTCTCGTGACCACCCAACCCTCCGGCAAGGGGACGGCGGAGGACGATTCCATGACGGTGGTGTCCGCCCGCAGCGCGCCGAGCAGCGCGGGCCAGTCCGTGTAGTCGTAGGGGGGATCGCACAGTGCGAGGTCGAAGGCCTGCTGCCCGCCGGGAGCCTGCAACCAGCCCGGCAGCGAGGCCCGGACCAGCGTCGCCGTCTCGCCGGCCAGGCCGACCGCCTCCAGGTTGTGGCGGACGGCGGCCAACGCCTCGGGGTCCATGTCCACGAAAGTGGACGACGCCGCCCCCCGCGACAGGGCCTCCACGCCGAGCGCGCCGCTCCCGCAGAAGAGATCCACCACCCGCAGGCCCTCGACCCCGCCCTGAGACCCCAAGATGTCGAAGATCGACTCGCGCACGCGGTCCGACGTCGGCCGCACCGATGGGGGCAGCTTGGCCACGAGGCGGCGCCCGCGGCTCCGACCTCCGATGACGCGCATCGGCTCCACCCTACGGCCGGGACCACCGGCCCATTAGCTCTTGAAGAGGTACTCGCCCTCGTCCTCGCTGAGGAGCAGCCGCACCTCACCGGCCAGGTCGGGATGCGACTCCAGCTGGGGGTCCTCCTCGACGATGGCCTCGGCCACCCGCCGGGCCTCCTCCAGGAGGGCCAGGTCGCCCTCTGCCGACAGGGAGGCCAACCGCAGGTCGCTCTGGCCCTTCTGGCGCGCCCCCAGCAGCGTCCCCTCGCCGCGCAGCCTGAGGTCGGCCTCGGCCAGCGCGAACCCGTCGGTCGATCCGGCCACGGCCGCCAGGCGCTCGTTCCCCTCGTCGCCGCCGAGCAGGTAGCACCAGCTGGGCGACGAGCCGCGGCCGACGCGGCCCCGGAGCTGGTGCAGCTGGGCGATGCCGAAGCGGTCGGCGCTCTCCACCACCATGACCGTGGCCTCGGGCACGTCCACGCCGACCTCAATGACCGTGGTCGCCACCAGCACCTCGAGTTCGCCGGCGCGGAAGCGGGCCATGGTCTCTTCCCGGGTGGCCGCCGGCATCTGCCCGTGCAGCAGGCCGACCCGCAAGCCGGCCAGCTCGCCGGCGGCCAGCCGCTCGAACTCCTCGGTGGCCGACTTCGCCTCCACCCGCGGCGAGTCGGCGACCAGCGGGCACACCACGAAGGCGCGGTGACCGGCCGCCACCTCGGCCCGCACCCGGTCCCAGGCCGGCGCGGCGCCGGCGTGGCCTTCGCCGGGGATCCACTCGGTCGTGACGGCAAGACGCCCGGGCGGCATCTCGTCCAGGGTGGTCAGGTCGAGGTCGCCGAAGATCACCATGGCCGCCGTGCGCGGGATGGGCGTGGCCGTCATGACCAGGAGGTCGGGGTCGCCGTCGGCGCCCTTGGCCCGCAGGGTGGCCCGCTGTTCCACCCCGAAGCGGTGCTGCTCGTCGATGACGACGCAGCCGAGCGAGTGGAACGACACCTCCTCGGTCAACAGGGCGTGCGTACCGACGACCAGGCCGACGGCGCCCGAGGCCAGCCTCTCGAGGAGGGCGGTGCGCGCCTTGCCCTTGACCTTGGACGTCAACAGCTCCACCGACACCTCCCCGCCGGCCAGCCCGCCCGGCCCCTCCAAGTCGCCCAGCAGCGCCCGCACAGCGGAGAAGTGCTGCTCGGCCAGGACCTCGGTCGGGACCATGAGCGCCCCCTGGTGCCCACTCTGCACCGCCGCCAGCAGCGCGGCCAGCGCCACCACCGTCTTGCCCGAGCCCACGTCGCCCTGGAGCAGGCGGTGCATGGGGAAGGGTCCGGCCATGTCCGCGACGATCACCGCCAGGGCGCGGCGCTGGGCCGTGGTCAGCTCGTAGGGCAGGCCGCTCAGGAACCGGGCCACCAGGGTCTCGCCGACGGCGCCCGTCACCTCCAGGGGCGACACGTCGTGGTGCCGGGCCCGGGCGTTCGACTCGAAGGCCCGCCGCCGCAGCACGAGGGCCAGCTGGAGGCGGAACAGCTCGTCGAACACCAGCCGGCGACGGGCCGGCGGCACCACCTCCAGCGACTCGGGCAGGTGGATGGCGCCGAACGCCCGGGTGCGGTCCCACAGGTCCAGCGACGAGCGCCACGAGTCGGGCAACGGGTCCAGGAACTCGCCGGCCCGCTCCAGCGCCTCGGCGACGGAGGCACCGATCTCCCAGCTGGTCAGCCCCACCTTCTCCGAGGCGGGGTACACGGGTAAAATGCGCAGCGTCTTGCGACCCGGCGTCACCCCGGCGACGACGTCGACGACGGGGTTCACCATCTGGCGCGTGCCCCGGTAGTCGCCCACCTTGCCGAAGAAGATGGCCTCGGTGCCCGCTTCGAGCTGCTTGGCCCGCCAGGGTTGGTTGAAGAACACGACGGCCAGCCGGCCGGTCTCGTCGCGCACGACGACGTCCACCACGGCCCGTCCGTTGCGCGCCCGACGCGACCGGCGCCGACTGGACCGTCGCCAGCACGGCCGCCTCGTCACCCACCCGCAGGTCGGACACGTCGGCCTGACGGGTGCGGTCGATGTAGCGCCGCGGGTACGTCGTGAGCAGATCGAGCACCGACTCGACGCCCAGCTCGGCCAGGCGCGCCGCCCGGCGCTCCGAGACCGACGCGAGCACCGACACCGGCCGGCTGCTCAGGTCCAGGATCGTGCGGCCGTTACTCAATCCCCAACAGGTACGGATACAACGGCTGCCCACCGTGGTGCACCTCGAGCGCCACGCCCGGATATTCCTCCGACAGCCATTCCTCGATCCGTCGCGTGTCGCCCACGCGCGACCCCTCCCCTTCGATCAGCGTGACCAGTTCGTGCGAGTCGTCGAGCAGGCGTCCGAGGAGCAGGCGCGTGCACAGCACCACGTTGTCGGCGATGGCCACCACCCCGTCGCGCGACATCCCGATGAAGTCACCGGCGCGCACCTCGCCGGCGTCGGTAACCGAGTCGCGCACGGCCCGGGTGACCTCCGCCGGCACGACGCGCTCGGCCGACTCGGTCATGGCCCTGACGTTCGCCGCCGCGCCGGCGGCAGGGTCGTAGGCCAGCAGCGCGGCGAAGCCCTCGACGATGGAGCCGGTGGCCACCACGCGCACGGTCTTGGCGCTGAGCGCGTCGACCTGCTCGGCCACCGGCCGGATGTTCTTGTTGTTGGGCAGAATCACCACCTCGTCCGATCCCACCGCCTCGACCGCCTTGACCAGGTCGGCGGTGGCCGGGTTCATCGTCTGGCCCCCGACGACGAGATGGTGCACGCCGAGCGAGCGGAAGATGCGCCCGATCCCGTCGCCCGTGACCACGGCCACGACGCTGGTGGTCGGCGGCGGGCCCGCGCCCTCGAACGACGGCCCGGCCCCCGGCGCGCCGACGTGCTCGCGTACCCAGCGCTCCTCCTCGACCTGCTCGTCGAGGTCGGTGACCCGGATCCGCTGGGGCCGGCCGCACTCGATCGCCGCCTCAATGGCGGCCCCGATGTCGTTGGTGTGGATGTGGCAGTTCCAGAAGCCGTCGCCGCCGACGACGACGATGGAGTCGCCGACGCCTGCCCAGACGTCCTTGAAGGCCTCGATGGCGTCGTCGGGGGCCGCCAGCAGGTACATGACCTCGTACCGCAGGTCGCCCACCTGGTGGTCCGCGTCGGGCGCCTCGCCCGCCGGCCCCCCGTTCGCCCAGTCCCCGTTCAAGGCCGCCAGGTCCGGACCGGGCGTCCCCGACGGCTCGGGCAGGGGCCGCCCGTCGACCACGAACAAAAGAGCGTCCAGGAGCAGGACGAACCCGGAGCCACCGGCGTCGACGACGCCGGCCTGCTTGAGCACGGGCAGCATGTCGGGCGTGCGGGCCAAGGCGTCGGTCGCCTCGGCTCTGGCGCCCTCGACCACGCCGACCAGTCCCGACCCCGAGCTCGAGCCCTGCCCGGCCCCGTCCGCCGCGGCGGAGGCCACGGTGAGGATGGTCCCCTCGACGGGACGCACCACCGCCTTGCGGGCCAGCTCGGCCGCGTGGGCCATGGCCTCGACCAGGAGCTCCGGCCCGACACCCTCGGCGCCGGCCCCACCCATGCGCTCGCTCATCCCGCGCAGGAGCTGGGACAGGATGACGCCCGAGTTGCCCCGGGCGCCCATGAGCGACCCGTGCCCGATGGCCCGGCAGACCTCGGCCACCCCGGCGCCGGCGTCGACCCCCTCCAGCTCGGACATCACCGCCTCCAAGGTCAGCGCCATGTTCGTCCCGGTGTCCCCGTCGGGGACGGGGTAGACGTTCAGCCGGTTGATGTCGGCCTGGTGCAGCCGCAACGCATCGCGGTACCCCTCCATCACGGCGCGCAGGTCGTCCGCACCGAGGGCCGCCAGGGGGGTCATAGCAAGGGATGCTAACCTTCAGGTCGTTCTCGAAGGCCTGCGTGGTGCCTGCACCGCGGCCTCCACCAGGAAGGTTTTCCCATGGCAGCTGTGTGCGACATCTGCGGCAAGAAGCCGTCGTTCGGCATGAACGTCAGCCACTCACACCGCCGGACCAAGCGCCGGTGGAACCCGAACGTGCAGCGGGTGCGGGCCGTGGTCGACGGCGCGCCCAAGCGGCTGCACGTGTGCACCTCGTGCATCCGGGCGGGCAAGGTGACCAAGCCGCTGCGGCGGACGCACGAGCCCAGCCTCTAAACGCTCACCTGCGCCCGGCGACCGCTCCCGCGGGGGCGTCGTGCAGCGGGAGGTCGATCCAGGATTCGAACCTCCAGACGCGCCGCGCCGTCCAGGCTGAGCCGTCCCAGTAGCTCTGCTCGCCCGAGCCCATCGTGCCGCTGGAGAACCAGCCGGGCGGTTGGCCCTGGGCGTTGGGAAGGGCCCGGGAGTACGCCAGCCATTCGGCCTTGTCCGGGGAGGCGGCCCGGGACCACGACGTTGGGCGCACCGACGACCGGGCCTCCGCGCCGCCGACGGGGCGCCGGGCCGGCCAGTTGGCGAAGGCGAACGCCAGGAAGAGCACCCACAGCACGGCCAGGCAGGCGCCGTCGGCCACCAGGAACGCCGACGCGGAGCCCTTCAGCGTGTTGAAGTCGAGGGCGCCCATGGCCGTGGCCGTCTTCTTGTGCGCGGCCGAAATGGTGGCGTAGGTCACCACGGGGAGCACCAACGGAGCCAGGACCCACCACAGGGAGAACCCCGCCTTCCAAAGGACGCGGCCGATCGCCAGCATGGTGATGGCCCACACCGCGGCATAAATCAACAGTCCGACAACGCCCATTCGCCCAGTTCCCCGAATTCCGAGTACCCCCGCTCCCAGGCGGACATACCCAAAGGATGTCGGTCGATAGGGCCAAAAGGATTAGACCAAGGCCCGCTCAGGCCCTTGGTGCGCCCAGATTCAGCCCAACGTGTGCTGCCAACCCATCCGCTCGAGCAACCGCCCGCCCAGCGTCCGCGCCCCGACGTCTGCCGTCACCTTCCCGATGCACACCGGTGCTCGCAGGCCGGCTCCGACGAACGATGCCATCAGGCCCTCCAGTTCGGCCGGGTCGACGGTGAGCACGAGCTCATAATCCTCCCCACCACCGAGCGCCTCGTCGAGGGTCGCCCCCGCAGCCACGGGCACGTCGTCGAGCGCGAAGCCCACGCCGGACGCATCGGCCAGGCGGTGCAGGTCGAGCGCAAGACCGTCGGAGACGTCGATCATGGCGTGCGCCCCGCCCAGCCGGGCCAACTCGCCCTCCCGGAGCCGGACGATTGGCCGCCGGTACGCCGCACCTGTCTCGGTCGTGCCGTCGCCGGTCACCCGCGCCTGTCGCTGTTCCCGCAACGCCCGCAGCCCGGCGGCCGACCCTCCGCAAGGACCCGTCACCAGCACCACGTCCCCCGCCCGAGCGCCGGCCCGCGACACGGGTCCCGGACCAGAACCGACCGTCCCGAGCACCGTCACCGCCACGACCAGCTGGTCCGCTCCCGAGACATCGCCCCCCACCACCGGGCACCCGCTCGCCACCGAGGCCTCGGCCACCCCTTCCATGACCCCCAATGCCAGCGACCCGTCCCCGGTCCCGCCAGGAACGCAGAGCGCAATGAGGGCACCCAATGGAGCCGCCCCCATGGCCGCCAGGTCGCTCAGCGCGCCCATCAACGCCTTCCAACCCACGTCGGAGGGCCCGCACAGCGACAGGTCGACGTGGACCCCCTCCACCACGCTGTCCACCGAGACGACCAACGGCCCCCCGCCGGGAACCTCCAGCACACCGGCGTCGTCGCGCAGGCCGAAGGCCTCGATTCCGTTTTTGAGGGCGCCCCGAATAAACTGGACCAACTCGTCCTCACCGGCGAACGACGGTGTGTCCCGAGGATTGGGGGATCCCACGGCACATGCCTAGCATTGGACCCCACCGAAACTGGCCCGACGAAGGAGCTGATCCCCCCGACATGGCGCCCACGAAGAACGCGAAACTCTTGGCCTGGGTCGAGAAGGTGGCCGCCTTGACCACCCCCGACCGCATCGAGTGGTGCGACGGCTCCGCCGACGAGTACGACCGCCTCTGCCAGGACCTGGTCGACGCGGGCACCTTCACCAAGCTCGCCGACGCCAAGCGGCCCAACAGCTACTGGGCCCACTCGGATCCCGGCGACGTGGCCCGGGTCGAGGACCGCACCTTCATCTGCTCCGAGAACGAGATCGACGCCGGCCCGACCAACAATTGGCGCGACCCCGACGAGATGCGCAGCTTCCTCAATGGCCTCTTCGCCGGCGCCATGAAGGGCCGCACCATGTACGTGGTGCCGTTCTCCATGGGCCCACTCGGTTCCGAGATCGCCCACATCGGCGTGCAGCTGACCGACTCGGCCTACGTCGCCGTGTCCATGCGCATCATGACCCGCATGGGGACCGGCGCCCTGGAGGTGCTGGGCGACGACGGCGAGTTCGTCCCCTGCCTGCACTCGGTCGGCGCGCCGCTCGAACCCGGCCAGGCCGACGTGCCCTGGCCCTGCGACGCCGAGAACAAGTACATCGTCCATTTCCCCGAGACCCGCGAAATCGTTTCGTTCGGCTCGGGCTACGGCGGCAACGCGCTGCTCGGCAAGAAGTGCTTCGCGCTCCGCATCGCTTCGGTCATGGCCCGCGACGCCGGCTGGATGGCCGAGCACATGCTCATCCTCAAGCTCACATCCCCCGAGGGCGAGACCCGCTACATCACCGGCGCCTTCCCCTCCGCCTGCGGCAAGACCAACCTGGCCATGCTCATCCCCTCCATCGAGGGATGGAAGGTCGAGACGGTGGGTGACGACATCTGCTGGATGAAGTTCGGCGCCGACGGCCGCCTCTACGCCATCAACCCCGAGGCCGGCTTCTTCGGCGTGGCGCCCGGGACCAACAAGCACACCAACCCGAACGCCATCCTCACCCTCGACGGCAACTGCATCTTCACCAACACTGCACTCACCGACGACGGCGACATCTGGTGGGAGGGCATGACCGACCAGCCACCGGCGCACCTGACCGACTGGAAGGGCAACGACTGGACGCCCCAGTCCGGCACGCCGGCCGCCCATCCCAACGCCCGCTTCACGGCGCCGGCCGCCCAGGACCCGGCCATCGCCCCCGAATGGGAGGACCCCAGGGGCGTCCCGATCAGCGCCGTGCTCTTCGGCGGACGCCGTGCCTCGGTCATCCCGCTCGTGTTCCAGTCCAACGACTGGGAGCACGGGGTGTTCCTCGGCTCCATCATGACGTCGGAGACGACGGCCGCCCAGGCCGGTGCCGTGGGCAATCTCCGCCGCGACCCCTTCGCCATGCTGCCGTTCTGTGGCTACAACATGGCCGACTACTTCGCGCACTGGCTCCAGATCGGTGCCGAAGCGCCCAACCGCGACGCCCTGCCCAAGATCTTCTACGTCAACTGGTTCCGCAAGGGCGAGGACGGCAAGTTCCTGTGGCCCGGCTACGGCGAGAACTCGCGCGTGCTCGAGTGGATCTTCAACCGGGTCATCGGTACGGGCGACGCCGTCGACACGCCGATCGGCGCCGTCCCGGCGGCCGGCTCCATCGACATCGAGAACATCGACGTGTCCAAGCAGGACATGGCAGAGCTGCTGCGGGTCGACATCGAGGGCTGGCGAGACGAGGTGCCCCTCATCCGCGAGTACTACGCCAAGTTCGGCGACCGCCTCCCGCCTGCGCTGGCGGAGCAGGTCGACGCGCTCGAAAAGCGCCTGGGCTGAAGCTCAGCCGCCGGCTTCTCCCATGTTCCGGTAGTCGCGCAGGATCATGCGCGGCACCCGCGCCGCCCGCCGGCCCGAGACGTAGGACAGGCCACCCAGGGCGGCCAGCACGGCCATGGTGGCGTCACCCTGCGGCAGGGTGAAGGCGATGATCAGCGGGATCAGCGAGCCCACCACCCAGACCAGCTGCTGGCGCATGCCGAAGCGGGCGAAGGCACGGCCCTGCGCCGACGGCGGGATGTAGCGCTGCGTCATGGCGTCGAACGAGGGCTGGGCCACCGCGCCGCACAGCCCCACCATGAGCGCCAGCACCACCTGGGCGAACAGCGTCCCCCACACGGCGCAGCCCGCCGCCGAAATCGCGATGAGCCACAACGAGCACAGCAGCAGCTGCTGCTCGGTCAGGCGCTTGCGCAACCGCCCCACCAGCACCAATCCGATGATGGCCCCCGCCCCGCTGCCCGCCAGCACCAGCCCGTACCAGTAGAGCCCCACACCGTTCATCCGCCGCAGCCCGAAAGCCAGCATGAAGATCATGAACCCCTGCAGGCCGCGCACGATGCACATGGCGGTCAGGCCGAGCACCACCTCGGGGTGGGCCACCGGCTGCAGTCGCAGCAGGTCTGCCTCGAAAGCCAGCTGCTCGTCCTCTGCCGTTGTCCGGCCGAACTCGCGCACCCGCTCCGTCTGGTCGGTCCAGCCCCGGTCGCCCTGGCGGTTGACCAGCACCGGCAGTCGGGCCCCGGCCACCGTGGCCGCCACGAAGACGAGGGTGGCGAAGATCAGCACCGCCGGCGACCCGCCCAGCTTGTAGAGGATCACCCCGGGTACCGACACCACGAACCCGCTCACCGTACCGAGCAGCGTCAGCCGGGCGTTCAGCGTGGCGTACCCCGCCTGCTCGCCCGATTCGTCCGGCCCGTTGAGCGCCGACATCTCGGGGACCAGCGCACCCTTGGTGACCAGGTAGAGCTTGGAGCAGACCAGGACGCAGAAGGCCAGCGGGAACAGCAGGAAAGTGTGGAGGTGCGTCGCCATCAGCGGGCACAGGATGATCCGGCCGGCGCCCGACGCCACCACCATGATCCGGCGTGCGCCCCGGTTGCGGTCGATGAGCGGTCCGAGCAGCGGCGACACGATGGCGAACGGGGCGATGGTGAACAGCAGGTACAGCAGCACCTCGTGGTCCGCCGCCTTGGGCGAAATCGAGAAGAAGAGCGACCCGGCGAGGGAGATCGTGACGAGCGTGTCCCCGCCGAGCATCGCCGATTGCACGAGCGACAGCCGCCCGATGGGATGGGTCTGGTCGAACAGGTCCTTCCGGGCCTGTCTGGCCATGTCCTTGAATTGCTCGATCTTGGGCGCCATGGCCACCACGCCAATGTACGGTGTGCCGTGACCGTCCATGCGTACGTCCTGATCCAGACTGACGTCGGGAAGGCGTCCCACGTCGCCCAGCAGGTCAGCACCATCGACGGCGTCATAGCGGCCGAGGTGGTGTCCGGGCCCTACGACGTGATCGCCACCTCGGTGGCGGACTCTCTGAACGAGCTCGGTCGCATGGTCGTGCGCGACCTCCAGCAGATCGAGGGCATCACCCGGACCATCACCTGCCCCGTCGTCAGTATGTGAGGCAGCTCAGCTCACACCATGCGCCGGCGGACGTGCGGCGTGACCTTCGGGGCCGGTGACCCTCGTCCAGAGCCGAGAAGGGCGCGAGGTCATGACCCGGCCGGTCGGGCCGCGGAAGGTCAATTCCCTCGTTGGCGTTTCCCGCCATGGTCCAGATCTTCTGATGGACGAGAGCATGGTGATAGGCGCAGAGCATCGCCAAGTTGTCCAAATCTGTCGGACCGTGGTCAGGTTTCCAGAGCAGGATGTGGTGCGGAATCGTGAAGCGCACGTGCTCGCAGCCAGGGAAGCGGCAGTGACGGTCCCTTCGCCAGATCTCGCGGCGCTGAGCGGCTGTCGCCAGGCGTTTGGCCCGACCCTCGTACATGGTGTGGCCCTCTTCGTCGTCGAGGGCGACGATGATACGGGACCCGCAGACCAGCTCGTTGGCCACCGCCGCGCTGATCAGCCCACCTCTCTCGAGCTCTCCGAAGAGCTCGCTCGCCGATCCCGGTTCTCCAAGCGCAGCCAGGGGAAGGTGCGCGACCACCGTTGAGGCCGCCTCGCCCTTGCCCGAGCGTGTTCCGGTCATCGCCGAACGAACAAGCAGCATTAGCGCGTCTGCCATGCGCTGGTCGAAAGGGGTCTCCCCGTCCGACGGCACCTGTGTGGCCGCCTCTTCGAGTGCGTTGCGCACCTCGCAGTAGAGCTCGTTCGGCAGTTGGGCGTTGATCGTGCCGAGGGCGTCGTTGCAACGCAACGACCGTCTCGCATGGTCGGCTGCGCCGGAGGCGGCAGTGGGCCGACGCTTGGAACGGGCCAGATCGACCAGTTGGCGGACGGACAACTCGGCCGCCTGATCGGCGAGCTCGGCGTCGGAATCCGGCGTCGCCAAGGGAGCCACCGCGCGCACCTTGTCAAACGAGACCGCACCCTGGCCGAGTGCCGACGCGATATGCGGGAGCTCGAAGAGGCGCCCGCCGACTTCTGCGTACGCACGGGCCGTCGGCACCGAGACACCGGTGCGAGCGACAATCCAGTTCTCGAGCGAGGTGGCGCCCTCGTCGCGCCAGCCCTCGCGCCGCCCGAGCTCGCCGCCGAGCAGGCAGATGAGGGCCGCCAGGGAGGCGCTGGCCCGGGCCGACTCGGCGAACAGCTCCTTGATCTCATTGGTCGACAGGCCGGCGATCCGAGATGCGTCCAGGCACGGGATCGCGATCTCGGCGCCCTCCTTGACCGTTCCGGTGAGTGTGGACCCCATCGGCGGGTGAACGGTCGTCGCCGCGACCCGTTGCGCGCAACATTCCTGACGCGGGGCGTCGCCTGCCCAATGGGATGTCTAGCTCAGCACCCCCGACTCGCGCAGCTTGGCCACCACGTCCTCGGGCACGCCCCACTCCACCAGACCCGACACCGTGTCGGCACCGGGGAAGGACGGCGGCTTGGACACGGCCGAAGGCGTCCGTGAGAACCGCGGCGACGGCGCCGGTTGCACCGCGCCCGCTACCTCGATAAACGTCGAGCGAGCCACGTTGTGCGGGTGCAGGTGCGCCTCCCACGGCGAGAGCACGGGCGCCACGCAGGCGTCGGTCCCGTCGAAGACCGCCGTCCACTCGTCGCGCGTCTTCCCGCGGAACACCTCGGCAAACCGCGCCTTCATCGCCGGCCAGTCGTCCCGCGACATCTGCGGCGGCAGCGACGCGTCCGCCGCCAGCCCGAGACCCTCGAGCAGCGCGGCGTAGAACTGCGCCTCTATCGCCCCCACGCCCATCCACTGCCCGTCCGCCGTCTCGTAGACCTCGTAGAAGGGGGCGCCCGTGTCGAGCATGTTGGCACCCCGCTGCTCGTTCCACAGCCCGCCCCGGTGGAAGGCGTGGATCATGGTCATCAGCGTGGCCGCCCCGTCCACCATGGCGGCGTCGACCACCTGGCCCTCACCCGAGCGGGAAGCCTCCAACAGCGCGGCCACCATGCCGAAGGCGAGCAGCATGCCGCCGCCGCCGAAGTCGCCCACCATGTTCAGCGGCGGCACCGGCGCCGAGTCGGCCCGCCCCATGGACCACAGCGCGCCCCCGATGGAGATGTAGTCGACGTCGTGGCCGGCCATGCTCGCCATGGGCCCGTCCTGGCCCCACCCGGTCATGCGCCCGTACACGAAGCGCGGATTGCGGGTCAGGCACACGTTCGGCCCCAATCCGAGCCGCTCGGCCACCCCGGGACGGAACCCCTCCACCAGACCGTCGGACTCCTCCACCAACCCGAGCACGAGCTCAATCGCGTCGGGGTTCTTCAGGTCGATGCCGACCGACGGACGCGACCGGTTGAGGAAGTCCCAGTACCCCGGGGCGCCCGACGCCGCGGCCTCGTCGGCCCGCTCGACCGCGCCCGGCGCCGCCCGCTCCAGCCGCAGCACCTGGGCCCCGGCGTCGGCCAGCATCATGCAGGTGAAGGGCCCCGGCCCGATCCCCGCCAGCTCAATGATCTTGAACCCACTCAGCGGTCCACTGCGCTCGGCCATCGCAGGATCGTGACCCGGGCCGCCCGGCACGGTCAAGCTGGACCAAGCTGTGCCCGTGCCCACGGCCCGCGCCCCCGGACGCGTCACCATCATCGGCGACCACACCGACTACAACGCGGGCCTCTCGCTGCCCATGGCCATCGAGCTGGCCACCGACGTCACCTTCACCCCCAAACCCAACAGCTTCCTGGTCGGCGTCGACTCGGACCAGTTCCCGCACCAGCCCTTCGAGATCCTTCTCGGTGACCCCGCCGCCCCGGTGCCGCCGGACGCGCTCCTGGCGGCCGGCCTCCTGCGACGGCAGCCACCACCGACCGGGGGCGCCGTCACGGTCACCAGCACGCTGCCCGTCGGCGCGGGCCTGTCCTCCAGCGCGGCATTCTCGGTGGCCCTCCTCCTCGCCCTCGGCCACCCGCCGGACGCCTTGGCCCTGGCACGCACCTGTCAGGAGGCCGAGCGCCTGGCCGGCGCGCACGTCGGCCTGCTCGATCCGCTCACCATCGCCGCCGCGACGCCGGGCCATGCGCTGCGCATCGACTTCCACACGCTCGAGTCGCGGCCCGTGGCCGTGCCCGACGAGGCCGCCTTCGTCATCGTGCACAGCGAGTCGCCGCGCCTGCTGGTCGACTCCCCCTACGCCACCCGTCGGGCCGAGTGCGATCAGGCCGCGCACGTGCTCGGCCACCCGCTCGGGCTGTGCGAGCTCGGCGACCTGAGCCAGCTGAGCGACCCCGTGCTGCGGCGTCGGGCTCGCCACGTCGTCACCGAATGCGCCCGGGTGCGGGAGGCCGAGCGCCTGCTCCAGCGGGGCAATCTTGTCGTGCTGGGTGAGGTCATGACCGACGGGCACCGCAGCTTGGCCAACGACTACCGGGTCTCGGTGCCTGCCGTCGATGAGCTGGTCGAGCAGCTGTTGGCCCAACCCGGCGTGTTGGGGGCCCGCATGTCGGGAGGTGGCTTCGGCGGCTGCGTCATCGCCCTGTGCGAGCCTGACTCGCCCGCCCTGGACCCGGGGGCCCACGCCCCGCGGCGGGCCTGGCGGGTCAATCCGTCTGCTGGCGCAGCGCTGCTTGCGACGTAGCGACGAGCGCGTCGAGCACGCCGAGCGCCCGGCCGCTCTCGACCGCCTCGGTGGCCAGCGCCACCCCGGCCTCGAGGTCGTCCACCCGGTCGGCCACCACCAGCGCCGCCGCCGCGTTGAGCACACCGATGTCGCGCCGCGGCCCCCGCTCGCCTTCGAGCACGGTGCGGATGACCCCCGCGTTGAAGGCGGCGTCGCCGCCGCGCAGATCGGCCATGGTGGCCGGCGCAAACCCGAGCGTGGCCGGGTCGAGCCGCCAGTCGCGCAGCTCGAACTCGCCCGCTCCGTCGCCGCGCACCTCCAGCACGCTCGAGGGCGAGGTGACGCTCAGCTCGTCCAGCCCGTCGTCGGCATGGACGATCATGGTGTGCCGGCTCCCCGTCGCCCCGAAGACACCGGCCATGACGGGCCCGACGTCGGCGTCGCTCACACCGACCAGCTGGTGGCGGATGCGGGCCGGGTTGGTCAACGGTCCGAGGAAGTTGAACACGGTGGGCACGCCGAGCTCCTTGCGCACCGGCCCGACGAAACGCATGGCCGGGTGGAATCGCTGGGCGAAGCAGAAGCCCATACCCGCCTCGGCCACGCAGCGCGCCACGCCCTCGGGCCCGATCTCAATGGCGACGCCCAGGGCTTCGAGCACGTCCGCCGTCCCGACCGAGGACGACGCGGCGCGGTTGCCGTGCTTGCACACGGGCACGCCGCAACCCGCCACCATGAAGGCGGCCAAGGTGGTCACGTTGATACTCGCCAGGCGGTCGCCGCCGGTCCCGACCAGGTCGACCACCACCGGCCCCGGCCCCGCCCCCGTCGGCCCGTCCCCAGCTCGGAGCGGGCACGGCACGGCGGCGGCGATCATGGCCCGGGCCAACCCGGTCACCTCCTCGGCCGTCTCGCCCTTGGCGTGCAGCAGGGTCAGGAACGCGCCGATCTGGGCCGGCGTGGCCTCGCCGGCGAAGACGACGCCCATCGTCTCCTCGGCCTCGGCCTCGGTCAGCGGTTCCCGGCGCGAAAGGCGCGCCAGGACCTCGGGCCAACTCAGTGCCACGGCCGCTCCTCGAGCACCTTCAATCCCACCAGAGATCGCGGTCGAGGACGCCGCGGGCGATGAGCCCGAGCTGCACCTGGGACGTCCCCTCGACGATCGTCAGCTGCTTGGCGTCGCGGTACCACTGCTCGGTCGGGTGGTCCTCCATGTAGCCAGCGGCCCCGAGCAGCTGCACGGCCAGCGACGAGGCGCGCACGGCCAGCTCGGTGGCGTGGTACTTGGCCATGGAGAGGTACGGGACGTACTCCTTGGTGAACCTGCCCGCATCGGCCAGCACGGCGGCCCGGTAGGTCAACAGCCGGGCCGCCTCGAGGTCGACCGCGCACTTGGCGATCTCCCACTGAATGCCCTGGAAGTCCGCAATTGTCTTCCCGAAGGCCGCTCGCTGCTGCACGTACTCGGTGGCGTACATGAGGGCGCCCTCGGCCAGGCCGATGCCACGGGCGGCCACGATCGGGCGCATCGCGTTGAGACCGAGCATCGCCAGGCGGAAGCCCCCGACCTCACCGATGACGTTCTCGGCCGGCACGTGGACGTCGCTCAAGAGCAGCTCACCGGTGTCGACGCCGCGCACGCCCATCTTGTGGTCGGTGCGGCCGACCTCGACGCCGTCCGAGGCGCGCTCGACGATGAAGGCGGTCACAGAGTCGTGAGCGCGGCTGGTCGGGTCGCTGGTCTTGGCGAAGACGGTGTACCAGTCCGCCTCGCGCACGCCCGACATCCAGCACTTCGTGCCGTTGAGGACCCAGCCCCCGCCTCCGGCCGAGCCCTCGTCGGGCACGCCCCGCGTCCGCATGCCCATGACGTCGCTGCCGGCCTGGGGCTCGGAGAGACCGAAGGCGGCCCGCAAGGAGCCGTCACAGATCCCGGGCAGGTAGCGCCGCTTCTGCTCCTCGGTACCGGCGATCATGACGGGACCGGTGGGCAGGCGGGTGAGCAGGAGCATGAGGGCGGCCGTGTTGGAGTACTTGGCCACCTCCTCTATCGCCACAGCCAGGCCCAAGATCCCCGCCCCCGAGCCCCCGTACTGCTCGGGGATGCACAGCCCGAGCAGCCCGGCGTCGCGGAAGGCCTCGAAGAGGTCTTGCGGGTAGGCACCCTCCTTGTCGATGGCCCGGGCGCGCGGCTTGACCTTGTCCTGGGCCAGGCGCCGGACGGACTCGCGCAGTTCGAGGAGCTCGTCAGGCAGGTCGAAATTCACGGGGCGCAGGCTATCTGACGTCCCGGGCAGGTATTTTTTGGCTCTTGCCCCCGGACGACGGCGAGCTTGAGCCCCCGGAGGAGGTACACGGCGGGCGGGACGAGGGGTCGGTGGACGACGTCCCCGACGCCCCGGACGAACCGGCCGTCCTGCCCGACGAGGCAATTCGGTCCCGGACGGACCTCCAGAAGGAGCTGCGCAAGTCCCACAAGAAGGACCGCAAGCGCCAGCACCGCTGGCGTCGCCGCGCCCTCTACGCCCTGTGCCTGATTGTGCTGCTGGCCGCGCTGGGCGCCGGCGGTCTCTATGAATACGCCAACTACCGTTTCGGCCAGATCAAGAAGATCCACGCCAAGCACCTGGTCGCCCAGCCGTCCGCACCAGGGCAGCCCTTCAACATGCTGCTGGTGGGCTCTGACTCGAGGGCGTTCGTCGGCGACAACTCGACCCTGTCCAGCGAGGTCGGCAACGAGGCCGACGCGGGCGGTCAACGCAGCGACGTGACCATGGTGGCCCGCTTCGATCCGGCGGCCAAGACGATCACGGTCCTGTCCATCCCCCGTGACCTGTGGGTGAACATCCCGGGCAACGTCAGTGGGATCTCGGGCATGAACCGCATCAACGCCGCCTACAACTCCGGTCCCGACCTGCTCGTGCAGACCATTGAGCGGGACCTCGGCATTTCGATCAACCACTACGCCTCGGTCAGCTTCCCCGGCTTCACGGGCATGGTCAACGCGCTGGGGGGGATCACCATGGACTTCCCGACCGCGGTCAAGGACCAGTACACGGGCTTGGACGTCACGCAGACCGGCTGCCAGGTGGTGAACGGGACGGTGGCGCTACAGCTGGTCCGCAGCCGCCACCTCTACTACAAGGACTCTGACGGCTACTGGGAGTACGACGGCCTATCGGACTTCAGCCGCATCCAGCGCCAGGACCAATTCTTCCGCGCCGTGTTGCAGCAGGTCAATGGGTCCCTCTCCAATCCGCTCACCATCAATGCGTTCATCTCGGAGTCGGTGGGCAACATCACGATCGACGACACCCTGACCGAGAGCGACCTGCTCCACATTGCCGAGGTCTTCAAGGGTCTGCCCAGCTCCCACCTGATCACTGAGACGCTGCCGACGACCTCCTTCGTCACCGACGGCGGGGCGGACGTCCTGCAACTCGCACAGCCGTACGCGCAGAACATGATCAACGCCTTCAACGCCATCGGTTCGACACCGCCCAAGACGACCACGACGACCGCGGCCCCCACGAAGCGCGGGAAGCACCCGGCCACGACCACCACCACGCCGACCGGCGTGCCGCACAAGCAAATCACGGTAAACGTCCTCAACGCCTCGACGGTGGACGACATCGCGCACTACACCGCGGTGGCGTTGAGCGTCCAGGGCTTCTACATCGGTGACATCGGCGACGCCTCCACGCAGCTCTCGGCGGGCGCCCGCTCCGAGATCCTCTACGGGCCGGACGGCTACGGCGCCGCGATGGCGGTCGGCTCGGCCCTGAACGGACCGGTGACCTACATGGCGGACCCGGATCTGAGCGGCCAGACCGTCTCGCTGCTCATCGCCGGCTCCGCGCTCACGGTCAAGAGCTCATCGTCGACGCCGACCACCACGACCGTCCCGGCGTCCGGACCGACCACGACCACCACCACGACGATCCCGTCCGACGTCTACACCAACACCCAGCCCGAACCGTGGAACCCCTACCCCTGCTCCATGAGCTCCGCGACGACGACCACGACCGCCACCGCCGCCAAGGCCGCCGCCGCCAAGGCCAAGGCCAAGGCCAAGGCCAAGGCCACGGCCACCACGACGACCACGGCCCCCAAGGGGTCGAAGCGCGCGCACCCGCCCGCGACCAGCACCACGGTCGCGGGCGTGCCGCACGGTCGGGTCTACGTGAACGTCCTCAACGCCTCGACGGTGAACGGAATCGCGCACTCCACCGCGGTTGCGCTGAGCGTGCAGGGGTTCTTCATCAACGACATCGGCGACGCTTCGACCGAGCTCTCGCCCGGCGAGAGCTCCGAGATCCTCTACGGCCCCGACGGCTACGGCGCTGCGCGGGCGCTGGACTCGACCCTGAACGGCCCCGTCACCTACGCCAGCGATCCCGACCTGAGCGGCCAGACCGTGTCGCTGCTCATCGCCGGCTCGTCGCTCACGGTCAAGAGCCCACCCTCGACGACGACCACGACGGCGCCGCCCAAGGCGAAGAAGTAGGCCGAGCTGTAGTTAGGCGGACTTGCGGCGCTGCCGCACGATCCGCCGACGCTCCCGTTCCGTCGTGCCACCCCAGATGCCCTCACGCTCGCGGTGGGCCAGGGCGTGCTCCAGGCACGTCTGACGGACCGGGCAGACGGCGCAAACAGCCTTGGCCTCGGCCGCGTCGGCCTCGTCCTCGGTGACCGGGTAGAACGCCTCGACGTCGAGACCCCGGCAGGCGGCTTGCTTGCGCCACGTGGTGGCGATCATGGGGGACACTTCCTCGGATTGATGGTGGATATATTGGCATTCGCCCTGTTCGGAGGCCCTTTTCGGCATCGAGGCCGAAGGCTCCTGCTCCGAATTCGGCGAACGAAGAGTATGGCCTATTGCCTGAGCGCCTGTAAAGAGTTGCGCACAGAATTGTCCCTGGTCAGGAGAGGGGCAGGTGCTTTGTTGTCCCGAAGAGGCCTCCAGGAGCTCTCTTCGTACCTCCGGCGGGACGATGGTGCTGGCCTCGTAGGCGTGGCACCTCGCTCGCGGCCGCCCGGACGTCCTCAGTGATCAGCGAGGATCTCCGCCACCGCCTCACCCACGGAGGCGGTACGGCACCCACTCAGGCAGTCACCCGGTCCGGTACTGCTCGAGCTCCCGCATGCTGAAGAGCGCGCGCAGCCGGATTCCCTCGGCGCCCACGACGTCGCCCCCGCCCCCCTCGCGGTCGATCACGCACAGCGCGTCCTCGACCACCGCGCCCTCGACGCGCAGGTCCTGGGCCGACAACACCACCTGCCCACCGGTGGTGACGACGTCCTCAATGACGAGCAGCCGCCGGCCCGAGACGTCGCCGCCCTCGCAGAGCCGCTCGGTCCCGTACTTCTTGGGCTCCTTGCGGACGAAGTAGGCCGGCAGGCCGGTCACCGACGACAGCATGGTGGCCAACGGAACGCCGCCCAGCTCCAACCCCGCCAGGCCGTCAACGCCGGCAGGCACCAGCGGAACGAGCGCCTCGACGATGTCGGCCAGCAGGGCCGGATCCGACTCGAAGCGGTACTTGTCGAAATAGTGGTCCGCCGTGCGTCCGGAACGCAGGACGAACGAGCCCGTGAGATAGGAGGCGGCGAAGACCCGTTCGGCCAGCGTCACCGGGCCATTCTGCCCCGTCCCCGGGGAACGGGCCGGTCTCTAGGCCGGCCGCTGGCTGCTGTCGCCGTCGATATGGGCGTGGGCCAAGCGGAACCGGAGGTGCCCCCGGCACAGGTTCGTGTTGGCCAGGGACCAGTTCGCACTCACGTTGGGCCGCTCCAGCATGGCGCAGTCGATGCAAAGCGAGCCGCGGATGCCGTCCACCTGGGTGACGAGGGTGGACAGCTCCCGGAACTCCTCAATCGTGAAGAGCCCGGACTGGCAGCGGGCCCACAACTCCGACAGGCGGATCTCCCGGCGGAGTTCGGTCTCGGCGTCTCGGTCCGCGAACAGCATGGAGTGCGCCAGGAAGTCGTTGTCGGTCTGGTCGGTCCAACCGCGCTCGGTCCAGTGGCGCCGACGCGCCTCGTCGGGAACGAGACTGAAGTAGAAGGCCTCCGTCTCGTAGTCCGTTGGCCCGTCATCCGAACTGTCGTCGTAGCGACCCATCGCCGTTCCTCCCCGGTGCCACGACCGCGCCGCGCGCAAATTGTCGGGCAACCCCCTCCGGTCCAGGTGTGCCTGCACCGTCCCGCTCCCGCCATTATCGACGCGACGTCGGGCGGACTGAAGGTAAATTGGTCCTATTAAACGCCCGTTTCGAGCCGCGGCCAGCCTGCCGCAACCGGGGTGATCGAGTTCGACGCGGCAGCAGCGCCGCCCCACTGACCGGGAACACGCGCGACTCGAGTGGGCCGCGTCACGGCACCAATCGCCAACCCGAAGCCACTCTCCGCCCACCCACGCAGGCCACGATGACCCACTCGGCCGGCGTCCACACGAAGACCGCATCCTGCCCGTAGTGAGCACCCAACTCGAGCACAACAGACTCGGGGACGCCCCGGACCGCCACCCCCTCGTCCCGTTCTCCCGTGACCGGGTCCGTCCCCTCCGCCGACCACAGGTCGGCCCCCCGCGCCGCGCAAGTCGTCCTCCAACTCCGCCTGGCGCCGCCGGTTCACCTCGAGTCCAGGGCGTTCATCGCCGGGGTCCCATGCCGTGAGGACGGCCACCGGATCCGCGGTCGGCCACGGCCACCGGCCCGCCTCGCCGCGCGGCGCGGGCTGGACGGCGAGGTCGTCCAGGTCGGGCCGCCTGATAGCGACCGTCAGCCTGGCGTAGCCGGACCACGGGTCGTCGGGTGGCAGCTCGAAGGTCGACATTGCCGTGGGGGACGTTACGCACGACGCGACGGTGAAGTGGGGCGTCCCGCTTCGCTGCCCCACTCTCCGCGCCACCCAACGGCGGTGCAGCAGGGGGGTGGCTCCCCGACGGAGCCGGAGCCCCTGGCTGAGCCCCATCGGCCCCGATCCGTCGCGAGGCGGATGTGGCAGGCTTGCCCGATGCACCCGTTTCGCCGCGACGACGCCCTGCGCCGCCTCGCCGACGAGACCTTCGACGTGCTGGTCGTCGGAGGCGGGGTCACGGGCGCCGGGGTCGCCCTCGATGCGGCCAGCCGAGGATTGAAGACGGCCCTGGTCGAGAAAGGCGACTTCGCATCGGGCACGTCGTCCAAGTCGTCGAAAATGGTCCACGGCGGCATCCGCTACCTGCAGCAGCGTGAGTTCCGCCTGGTCTACGAGAACCTGGCCGAGCGCCAGAGGCTGCTCGACAACGCCCCGCACCTGGTATCGCCCCTGCCCTTCCTCATCCCGCTGTTCGGACGCGACGGCGTCGTCTCCAAGACGGTGGCGCGCTCCTACTCCACGGCGTTGTGGCTCTACGACCTCACCGGTGGCTGGCGCATCGGCGCGCGCCACCGGGAAGTGACCAAGGACGAGACGCTGGCACACCTGCCCACACTCGATACGGATCACCTGGTGGCCGGCTTTCTGTACTTCGACGCCCGGGCCGACGACGCCCGGCTCACGCTGACACTGGTCCGGACGGCTGCGCTCGAGTTCGGCGCGGCCGCGGCCAACTACACCCCGGTCATCGGCCTGACCTTCGGCCCAGACGGCGCGGCTGACGGCGCGGTGGTCCGCCCCACCGAGGACGACGGGGCGTCGGAGTTCCCCGTTCGGGCCCGGGTGGTCGTCAACGCCACCGGCGTCTGGGCGGACGACGTCCGCTCGCTCGACGAGGGTACAAACCCGCACTCGATCCGCCCCGCCAAGGGCGTGCACGTCACCGTGCCGGCCGAGCGACTGCCGTGTGACATCGCCGCCGTGATCCCGGTGCCCAAGGACAAGCGTTCCATCTTCGTCGTGTCCTGGCCGGGCACCGACCTCGTCTACCTCGGCACGACCGATACCGACTACACCGGCACCCTCGACGACCCGGCCTGCACACCCGAGGACGTCGACTACCTGCTCGATGCGGCCAACGCCATCACGACGTCGCGCCTGACCAGGGACGACGTGACCGGGCTGTGGGCCGGCCTGCGCCCACTGCTCGAGGCTCCGGCGCACGGGGGCCATGTCTCGGAGCGCACGGCCGACCTGTCCCGCCGCCACACCGTGACCACCTCGGAGCACGGCGTCGTGACCGTCACGGGTGGCAAGCTCACGACCTACCGCAAAATGGCTCAGGACACCGTGGACGCCGTGGTACGCGAGCTCGGCGAGTCGCCCCGGCGCCGGCGCTGCGTCACCAAGTCGCTGCCGCTGATCGGTGCCACCACCAAGACCCGTGACCCGGTGGCCATGGCCAATCCCCTCTCGCGCCTCCTCGGTCGCTACGGCACCGAATCGTCAGCCGTCCTCGCGCTGGCGCAGGGTCGCCCCGATCTGCTCGAGCCGGCCGTCGAGGGCCTGCCCTACACGAAGGTCGAGTTCCTCTACGCCGCCCGTGAGGAGATGGCCCGGACGCTCGACGACGTCCTGTCCCGGAGGACCAGGGCCACGATCCAACGCGCTCGGGCCACCATCAATGCTGCGCCCGCCATCGCCGCCCTGATCGCGCCCGACATGGGCTGGGACGACAAGGAGGCCGCGGACCAGGTGGCGCGGTTCACGGAGTCCTGCCAGAAGGAGCTCCTGACCGCCGGGCTCGACCTGACGTGACCCGGCCCACCTCGCCCACCCCGGTCACCCCAATCGACTCCGCCCCGGCCGACGTGGCCGACCGGCTGGGCGCCGCAACGGTCTCGGTCCCTCCCGCCGTGCTCGACCGCATGGCCGCCAGCGGCGCCGAAGTCAGCACCGACGACGACGGCGCGGGCCGAGGCCGGGCGAGACTGGTGGCCCCTGGCCATCGGCTGGGCCGCCGAGGGCGGCGTGCCGCAGCGGCCGGCCGTCGTCGTCCGTCCCCGCACAGCCGACCAGGTGTCTGCCGTGCTGGCCGTGTGCCACGAAGCCGTGATCCCGGTGACGCCCATGGCCGGCCGCAGCGGCGTGTGCGGGGGCTCCATCCCCGTCCACGGCGGTGTGTCCCTCGACATGACGGCACTCGAGGGCCTGGCGGCGCTCGACGAGACGTCACTGACCGCCGACGTGCGCGCCGGCACGTTCGGGCCCGACCTCGAGGACGCCCTGGGCCGGATCGGCTCCGGCTACACCCTGGGCCACTGGCCGCAGTCGATGGATCTCTCGACGGTGGGTGGCTGGCTGGCCTGCCGGGGCGCCGGGCAGTACTCGACCCGCTACGGGAAGATCGAGGACATGGTCATCGGGCTCGAGGTGGTCCTGGCCGACGGGCGCATCGTCCACACCGAGGGTCACGGACCACGCGCCGCCACGGGGCCCAACCTGACCCAGCTCTTCGTGGGCAGTGAGGGGACCCTGGGCGTCATCACCGAGGCCCGTCTGCGCATCCTCCCGTTGCCACCGGCGCAGGAGCGTCGGGCGTTCGGGTTCACCACCTTTGCCGCCGGACTCGATGCGTGCCGGCGCATCCTGCGCCGGGGGGCCACGCCAGCCGTCCTCCGCCTCTATGACCAGGCCGAGTCGGCCCGCAACTTCGAACAGCCCGAGACCAACGTCCTGGTCGTCCTCGACGAGGCCGACGCCGCCGTGCTGGCCGGCACCATGGCCGTCGTCGACGAGGAGTGCGGCGCCGGAGCCGGCGCCACGCCGCTCGGACCCGACCTCGTCGAGCGTTGGCTCGGGCACCGCAACGACGTCTCGGCGTTGGCGCCGCTGTGGCGCGGTGGCATCGTCGTCGACACGGCCGAGGTCTCGGGACCGTGGGCCGCCCTGCCGGCGCTGTTCGATGACGTCGTGTCCGGTCTCGGCGCACTCGAGGGCACCCTGGTGGCCTCCGCCCACCAGTCGCACGCGTACACCGACGGCGCCTGCCTCTACTTCACCTTCGCCGGCCGCGGGCCGGCTGGTGACGTCGCCTGGCGCGAGGCGTACTACCGGAAGGCCTGGGACACGGTGATCGACGCCACCATGGCCCACGGTGCCGCCATCAGCCACCATCACGGCATCGGGTTGAACCGTTCTCGGTTCCTCCCCCGAGCCCTCGGAAGCGGGTTCGACGTGCTGGCCGGGCTCAAGGCGTCATTCGACCCGGCCGGCATCCTGAACCCGGGCAAGTTCGGCCTCCCGTCGCCCTTCGGCCCACCGCCCTGGACGTGAGCGGGTCCGGCGGGAGCATCCTCGTCGTCGACGTCGGTACGTCGAGCGTGCGTGCCGCCGTCGTGCGGCCCGATGCCAGCGTCGAGCACACCCATCATGTGCCGGTGCTGCCCGACACCCCGGCGCCCGGCCTGGTCGAGTTCGACGCCGGGCAGATGGCCGATGCGGTCCTCACCATGGCGCAGGCCGCGCTGGCGGACGGCGGGCCGGTGGCGGGCGTCGGCATCGCCAACCAGCGCGCGTCGAGCATCGTGTGGGAACGCGCCACCGGCAGGCCGCTGGCCCCGGGCATCGGGTGGCAGGACCTGCGCACGGTGGGCGCCTGCCTCGCGTTGCAGGGCGAGGGCATCCGCCTGGCTCCCAACGCTTCGGCCACCAAGGTGATGGCGATCCTCGACGACGTCGACCCCGATCGGGCGCGGGCCGAACGCGGGGAGCTGTGCTTCGGGACCGTGGACAGCTGGGTCGCCTGGACCCTGTCCGGCGGCGCCTCGGCCGGCGCCGAGGCTCTCCACGTCACCGACGCCACCAACGCGGGCGTGACGGCCCTGGTGGACCCGGCCACGATCGACTGGGACGACGCCCTGCTCCAGAAACTCCGCATCCCACGGGCCATGCTGCCGGCGGTCGTGGATTCCTCAGGTGTGCTTGGCCCCGCGTGGGCCCTGCCCGGGTCCCCACCCATCTGCGGCGTCGCCGGGGACCAGCAGGCGTCGCTGGTCGGCCAGGGCTGTACGTTGCCTGGAATGGCCAAGGCGACCTTCGGTACCGGCGGGATGCTCGACCAGTGCACCGGCGCCGGGCTCGGCCCCGCCCAGGTCGGGCGCGGCGGCGCCGGCACGTTCCCGATCGTGGCCTTCCGGCTGGGCGGGACGGCAACGTGGGGCACCGAGGCCGTCATGCTCTCGGCCGGCACCGCCGTCGAGTGGCTGCGCGACGACCTGGGCCTCATCGCCACCTCGGACGAGTCGGCCGCCGTGGCGGCCGAGTGCGAATCCACCGGCGACGTCTGGTTCGTCCCTGCCCTGCTCGGCCTGGGGACTCCGGTCTGGGACTTCGGTGCCCGGGGCACGCTGGTCGGCCTCACCAGGGGCTCCGGACGGCCCGAGGTGGTGCGGGCCGTGCTCGAGGGGGTGGCGCACCGAGGGGCCGATCTGGTCGAGGCGTCCGAGCGCGACAGCGGCTACGACATCGCCGCCCTGCGGATCGACGGCGGCATGTCGGCCAACGACGTGTTCGTCGCTGCCCTGGCCGACGCCATCGGCCGGCCAGTCGAGGTCTCACCCGTGCTGGAGGCCACCACCCTCGGTGCCGGGCTGCTGGCCGGGCTGGCCATCGGTGTCTACGCCTCGAGCGAGGACCTGGCGCAGACATTCATCCCGCGCCGCACGGTTGAGCCCCGGAACGACGAGGCGGCCCGGTCCGGGAGCCGCGAGCGCTGGCTGGCGGCACGGGCCAAGGCCGAGGCCACCATTCCCGAGCTGTCGGGCATCACCTTCTGAGCGGGTCAGCCCCGCTCAGAAGGTGATGTTCCCTTCGAGAGCTCTTCCCCTACCTCTTCGACCCGGCGGCCCGCGGCCGGCGCCGGAGCCGTGCGATCACGATGAAGGCTGCGCCCATGAGAGCCGCCCCCAAGCCGAAGAGCCACTCCTGCTCGAGACGGGCACCGGTGAAGGCAATCGTCACTGGAGCGGTCGCCGGGGCGGTCACCGGAGCGGTCGCCGGGGCGGTCACCGGCGCCGGCGTGGGCGGGGTGGTCGACACGGTCGCTGCCGGTGAGGTCACGGGCGTGACGGTGTTGGTCACCGTCGACGAGCAGCCGGAGGACGTTGTGCAATTCCCGCTGGTGATCGTCGCCGTGTTGGTGATGGTGCCGGTGGCGGTCGAGGACACCAGGGCGGCGAAGGTCACCGTGGCAGTGTCACCGGGTGCCAGCGTGACCGCGAAAGTCCACGTGCTGCCGGCCGGGTTGGCCACCATGCAGGTGTCCGTGGCCGGCGTGGTCACGGCGCACGCCGGTGTTCCCTGGACGGTCTCCGAGGACGGCACGTCGTCGGTCACCGTGGCCGATCCGGTCGCGTCGCCCACGTTCTTGATGGCCACCGTGTAGTCGATGGTCGAACCGGGTGCAACCGCAATCCCGTTTCCGGGCGTGTCCGACTTGGCGACGGTGAAGTTCGGCGACGTCGGAGGTGCCGTGACCGAGAAGCACTCGTTGTCGTCGGGGGTATTCGCAGTGTTGCCAACGTTGTCGGTCGACACCCCGTAGTTCGAGCCGGCGCCCGGCGTGTAGGTCGCGGCGAAGCAGTAGGTGCCGACGGCCGTTGGCGTGAAGCTGACCGACGTGGCCGTCGAGATGAGACCCGTGCCGGGAGTGAGGGCCACCGGAGCGGAGCCCACGGGGCTGCCGTTGGGGCACAGGGCCGGAGCCGAGCCGGTCGCGCACTCGGTGAAGGTCACCGTCCCGGTCGGCGCGCCATCGGCCGAGTTGCCCGAGACCGTCGCCGTGTCGGTGACGGACCCGCCGAGGACGATCGTGCCCTGGCCGGAGGTCGAGGCCGACTGCTGGGTCGTGATCGTCGGAGCAGCCGGGCCGTGCGGGTGCGGCGGGTGGACCCAGAAGCACTCGGCCGGACCAGACGCTGAGAGGTAGGGCTCGCTACCGGTTGGCGTGTACGTGGTGTAGAAGCAATACGCGCCGACGCTCGTTGGCGTGTACGTGGTGCCCAAGGAGTACGTCGACTGGTTCCCGGTCGAGGACGACGGGCTGCCCACCGTCCCTACGAGGGAGCCCCCGCTGCTGCAGGACGATCCGGAGGTCACCTGGCAGACGTAGAAGCTCACCGAGCCGGAGGGAGCCGGACCACCCGTGCCGCCCGTGACCGTTGCCGTGTCGCCCCAGCTGTTGCCGACCGTGTTGCTCGACGGGGCAACGACACTGGTCGCGATGGTCGGCGTGGTGCTCGCGCAGCCACTGGTCAGGTTCAGGGCACCGAAGGTGGTGCTGAGGACGCCCGTCACGTACGTGGAGTCCGTCCACGTCGCCGCCCAGTTCACGGTGATGGGGGAGCTGGACGTCAGCCCCGCCAGCTCAGCGGCCGTCAGCGTCTGGGTGAAGGTCTGCGATTCGGCCCCGGTCGCCGGGGTGGCATTCTCCTCCGGGGACGCCGCGATGGAGAGCGCCGTCGTGCTGAGGACACCCTGTGTGGTCGAGAAGGTGCCCGACTCCGACTGGTTCCAGTCGTTGTAGAGAGTCCAGGTGATCGTGGCGCCCTCGCCATAGCCGGGGGCATTGCAGGCCCCGGCGACAGACTGGAAGTAGTTGTTGTGCGCCGAGGCCTCGGTGGCGAAGACGACGAGTCCGGTGAGAGCCAACACCGATGCCAGCACCCCCATGACCCCGCGGCGGAGTGTCAGCTTCACGCGACCGCTTCGCAGAAAAGAAACCCGATTGATCCATGTCGATTGCATACCGCCTCGTCCTTCCACTTTCGCCACAATTCGCCCGCCACGTGCACCAAAGTGGGCGCTTTCACAAGTGTGAGCTGCTTTTTCATCATAAACCGCATCGATACCACGACGCCACAATTCCGCTCAAGGGAGGCTTGGGATTTGCCGATATACGGCACCCTCCCGGCCCCCTCCGGAATCGTGTGCCTGCAAGGTAACCCGGCGGCCCCGTCCCTGGTTAGGGCTGAATGGCTCCTCTTCTATGTGCGTTCCTTGTGAAATCAAATTCCTGGCTCCACGTCAGGGGCGGTGCTCAGTCCCTGACCGTGCGAACTCCCTTCGAGACGGCCGTTGCAGGGTCGCCCGTGGGCGACGATCGCCCTGTGCCGGTCTCTGACCGCCCCAGGCCGTCGAGCAACCTGACGACGTCTCAGGCCTGTGCCACTCGGAGTCCCCTCATCGGCTACCTCTCACCTCCGGCTGTCACCTCCGGCTCCCCCGGTGGTGGGATCAACAGAACCTGACGCTCAAGTTGACGGTTCGAGCTCGGAGGTCACGCGCTTCACTCTCATCCCGAATCGGGTGCGCCACGCGTTCAAACTTCGTGAGCCAGCGCCTCGTCCCAACCTGCTCCGCGCACGAGCAGCGGGCGGTACCCCATGAGCTGGCGGGGCCGGCCGATGGCCATCACGGCGCGGAAGCGGCCCGGCGCGGCCGAACAGCGCGACGAACTTTCCCTCGGAGAGCGAGCCGTCGACGATCTCGACGTCGTCGTCACCGCGGGGCGTCCCGATCACCTGGAACCGGATGTCGAACTGGTCCGACCAGAAGTAGGGAACCGGCGTGAACGGCTGCGCCGCGGCGCGTCCCGCCAGGAGGGCGCGCGCGGCGGCCATGCCCGCCTGTGCCGCCACCTCCCAGTGCTCGATCCGGATCCGCTCCTCTTCTCCGTCGTGCCGCCACAGCCAGCTGGCCACGTCCCCGGCGGCCACCACACCGTCCGCGGCGAAGAGGCTTGTCGTCGCACACCACGCCGTTCCGTATCGACAGCCCGGAGTCCGCCAGCCAGTCCGTGCACGGCGTCACGCCGATGCCGACGACGACCACGTCGGCCGGCACCGTCTCGCCGCCGGAGAGCTCGACCAGGAGCGGGCCCGCCGCGACGTCGCCCGTCCCGCTCTCTGCTCCGGCTCGTCCCGTGCGCACACCCAGCACCGACACGCCCGTCCGCAGGTCCACCCCGTGCGCGGCGTGCAGCGACGCGCAGTACGTGCCCAGCATCGGGCCCCAGCACGTTGCGCAGCGGGATGTCAAGGACCTCGAGCACGGTCACCCGGCAGCCCAGGGCGGCGCAGGTCGACGCCACCTCGGCGCCGATGAAGCCGGCCCCGATCACGACGACCCGCGCCCCGTCCGTGGCGGTGACCGCGGCCCGCAAGCGCCAGCGAGTCGTCGAGCGTGCGCAGCGTGAAGAGCCCGTCGTGTCGGCTGAGCCCCTCGGTGCCGGGCAACGACCGTGGCGAGCGCGCCGCAGGCCAGCACCACGGCGTCAGCTCTCAGCACCTCGCCGTCCTCGAACTCGATGCCCCGCGCGCTCGACGTCGAGGCGGACGGCCTGGCGTCCGAGCACCTCGTGCACGAGCAGCTCGCTGGCTCGATGCGCGGTCGGCCAGCACCGCCTTCTCGGGCGGCCACGTCCCGGCCAGCACCTGCTTCGACAGCGGCGGGCGGTCGTAGGGCAGGTGCGGCTCCTCGCCCACCAGCGAGATCGTCCCGTCGAACCCCTCGCCCCGCAGGGTCTCGACGGCCCGGCAGCCCGGCGAGGGAGGCGCCCACCACGATCACGCTGCCGCCCGCCGGCAACCCCACTCCCGGCGCCGACGGCGTCCCCCGGAGCGCTCACCACCCGAACATGGCCATCCACTCCTCGGCGGAGCGGGGCCGGAACACGTAATTCAGACGGCGGGTGTCGCCCATGCTCTGCGAGGGGTCCGCCGAGTACAGGTGGCCCGGGAAGAGGATGGCGTCGTCGGGCACCCGGGCCAGCCGGGTGTGCAACGGACTCGTACATGGCCAGCGGGTCCGAGCCGGGGAAGTCGGTCCGCCCGCAGCCCTCGAGGAAGAGCGTGTCGCCGGCCACCAACCGGCCGTCGACCAGGAAGCACTGGCTGCCCGGGCGTGTGGCCCGGAGTGTGGATCAGCTCGATCTCCACCTCCCCCACCCGCACCACGTCGCCGCTGTGGTGGCCGACCAGGTCGGCCGGCGCCGACCCCGGTCGTGCGCTCGACCCAGGGCAGCTCGTCGCTCTGGACGTGGACGGGCACCTGGACGACGTCGAGCAGGGCGCTGATGCCCTCGAGCTGCCAGCCGCCCATGGACCCGCCGAGGTGGTCGGGGTGGAAGTGCGTGCCGAGGACGCCGGTCAGGCGCATGCCGTCTGCCTCCACGATGTCGAGCAGGTCCTGCACGGCGTAGGCCGGGTCCACCACCACCGCCTCGCCGGTGGCGCGGTCGCCGATGAGGTAGGCGAAATTCACCATCTGCCGCGCCATCATGTCGCCACGGGCGAAGTCGCGGCCCGACAGCAGCTGCTTGAAGTACACCCGGTCGTCCCCGGCGTCAGCCATCACTCGTCTCCCTCTTCCCGGCCGGCGTCGGCGGCCAGTGCATCGAGCCGCGGCACCAGCTCCTCGACCTGCGCCCGTGTCTGCCGCAGCCGCTTGTCGAGCTCGTCGATCAGCGCGGTCGCCCGCTCGAGCCGAGCCACCAGGACGTCGACGTCGACCTCGCGCTGGTCGAAGAAGCTCACGATCGCATCGAGCTCACGGCTGGCCTCGGTGTAGCTCAGCCTGTCCACCGGCACCGGTTCGTCGGCATTCGGTCAAGTCGGTCCTCCCACTCGTCCGGTCTTCCCTGTCGCCTCTGTCGCATCTGTCGCCTCGAGCCCCTCGACGCGACTGCGCACCGAGCCGTCGGCCAGCCGCGTCACCAGCTCCTGCCCCGGTGCCACGTCCGCTGCGCTGCGCACCAGGGACCCGTCGGCCCGCAGCGTCAGGCTGTAGCCGCGCTCGAGCTGGCGGTCCACGTCGTAGGCGGCCAACAGCCGCCGCCAGCCGGCGTGCTGTTCGGCCACGCGGTCGACCTGTCCCAGGCTGCGGGAGCCGAGCCGGCCGGCCTGGCCCGCAGACCGGCTTGGCGCGACTCCAGGCCGATGAGCGCGGTGCGGGTCAGCGTGGACGCCTTGGTCCCGAGCCGCTCGCGGTGGACGCGCAGCTGATGGCGGGCGGCGGCAGTGAGGCGGCCGCGCGCCTGCGCGTCCCGGGTCTGCGCGTCGGCCAGCAAGGAGGGCACGCGCCGGGCCAGCAGGCCGGCCGGCGCGGCCACGCTGCGCCCCCCACCACTGCCGGGCGGCCACCGCGAGCTGATGGCCGCACTCGGTGGGCGTGACGCAGACGCGGGCGGCCACCAGGTCGGCCACCGTCTCGTCGCCGGTGTGCCCGATGCCGGTGAACACCGGTTTGGTCGCGCTCGGCCACGGCGCGGGCGACCACCTCGGTGTCGAAGGCGGCCAGATCGGCGCGCGAGCCGCCCCCGCGCACCATGGCGATGACGTCGCAGTCGCTCCGGCTCAAGAAGCGCACGGCACGCGCAATGGAGGCGGGCGCCGCCGCGCCCTGCACGGGCACCTTCACCAGCGACACCTGGAAGCCGAACCCCGACTCCGTGAGGCGGCCGAGGAAGTCGCGGTAGCCCTCGGTCCCCGGGCTGGCCACCAGCCCGACGTGCAGGGGCAGATCGGGCAGCGGCAGGGCGGCGTTGCGCCGCAGCAGGCCCTCCTCCTCGAGCTGGCGCAGCAGCCGCGCCCGCTGCGCCGCCAGCCGGCCCAGGAGGGCGGTGACGTCGATTTCCGCCAGAATCAGGCTGACCTCGCCCTTGGCGCGGTAGAGGTCGATGCTGCCGCGCAGGACCACGATCATCCCCTCGGCCAGCTCGATCCCCTCCTTGGCCAGCGCGTGGCGGAGCGGCGCCCACGACGTGCGCCAGCACTTCACGCTCAGCGTGGGCACGCCACCACGACCCCGCGGGCCGGTCGGGCGGTCCTCGTCGGGGTCGACCAGGTCCAGGTAGAGGTGGCCCGAGCGGTGGTCGGAGAGGTGGCTGATCTCACCACGGACCCAGAGCTGGCGGGTGCGGGGAAAGGCACGGGTGAGGGCGGTCTCCACCTCGTTGTAGAGCGCGCCGATGGAGAGGACGTCTGGATGCGTCTCGCGGTGGAGCTCAGGGTCGAAGGCGCCCGCCGCCGGTTCCGGGCCGTCCGACGGGGCGGCCACCGGCAGAGCCTCGGGGTCGAAGAGCTGGCGGGCGCCATCGGACATGTCCCGACACCCTACCGACGTGCCGCGACGCCTCCCCGACACGGCTGGTCGTGGCACTATGGGCAGCGACGGTGAGTCGGCCGGGTGGCCGCGGCACGGGTCGCAACCGCGGCACCGTGTCGAGGAAGGTCGGGACTCCGCAGAGCAGGGTGCTGGCTAACGGCCAGTCGGGGTGACCCGCAGGACAGTGCCACAGAAAGGAAACCGCCGATGGCGGGCCTCCGGGCCCGCACAGGTAAGGGTGAAAGGGTGCGGCAAGAGCGCACCAGCGGCGGGGGCGACCCCGCCGGCTCGGTAAACCCCACCCGGAGCAAGGCCAAGCGTGGGAGACGGGCTGCTCGTCCGGTCCCTGAGAAGGGACGCTCCCCAGGTGGGCCGCTCAGATGGATGGCCACCCCGGCCTTCTGCCTCACATCGGGGCAGGGGGCCGGACAGAATCCCGCCTACAGGCCGGCTCACCGTCACCACCGCCTGGCGATCTTCGACAGGCGACCGAACGCCCACTCCGGAGCGTCCGGTCCCGGGCTGGCTGGCCCGGCGCGTCCCGACGGGCCGAAGCCTGGTCCCTAAAACCCCGTGGCTGCGACGATCGGCCCGTTGAGCGGCTTACCTGCCGTGCCGCCGTCGTTGGGTGCATCTCCGTACTGATCTACGGTCCCGTTCGCCGAGGCGATCCAATAGCCGTCACCGTCCGACGTGGTGAAGATCGCCGTGGCCGGGTCCGAGCCACCGAAGGTGCCCGTGGCGGAGCCGTAGTTCCCTGCGTCGCCGTAGTTGTAGACGCTGCCGTTGGCCGTGAGGATCCTGTAGCCACCACCGTCGGTCGTCCTCACGGCCGAGGTCACGGGCGACCCAACGTTCCCAGGGGCGCCGTGATAGGAGGCGTCGCCGAAGGCGTAGACGTTCCCGGTCTGGGTCACGACCCAGTAGCCCTTGCCGCTCGCATCGGGCACGACGGCAACCGCGGCACCAGAACACCCTCCGATGCCCGGGCACGACCCAGCGAAGTGGGCGTCGCCGAATGCAAAGACGCCACCGTCGGAGGCAACCATGAAATAGCCGCCATCGTCGTTGGACGGCACCATGCCCACGATGGGTGCATCGAGGCTGTTGGGCAGACCGGAGCCAGCCGGGTGGAGGCCGAGCCCGGGGATCGACCCCCAGTACGTGCCATCGCCGAAGCCGAACACACCGCCGTCGGAGGCATCGAGCCAGTAGCCCCCGTCGTCTTTGGTCGGCACGACGCCGACGACGGGTCGTTGCAGGACGGTGCCGCTCTCCGAACCGTAGAAGCCGGCCGAGCCGAAGTTGAAGACGCCCCCGTCAGAGCCGACCAGCCAGTACCCGTGCGATGTGGTCGACGGCGAGGTGACCGGTGCGGGCGTTCCAGCTGTGGAGCAGGCGTCGGTCGTCGGGTCATAGGTGATGCTCACCGAGCCGCCCTCGACCACGGTCTGGAGCGACGACGTGACCTGGGTGGCGGTGTCGATCACATAGGAGGAGCCCCCGGCATCGGGGCCGCCGCCGCCGTAGCCGGCGCCACCGCCGCCACCCCCCGCACCGGCGTCGCCGGCGCCGCCGCCGCCGCCGCCGAAGCCGATGCCACCCGCGCCGCCTCCGCCGTTGGTGGTGCCCGGATAGGTGACCGTGAGCGGCCCCGTGTTGGCGTAGGCCCCGTTGCCACCGGTCCCGGTCCCGGGCCCGCCCGTGCCGCCCGTCAGGCCGGCGGCACCTTCATTGGTTCCGCCTGGTCCGCCTTGGCCCGTTGCCGTGCCGCCGGTGCCGCCGGGCCCGCCACTCGCGCCGCCGCCGCCGCCGATGCCCGAGGCGCCGCCGCCGCCGTTGTCGTCGACGCCGTTGGAGCCGAGGGGGCCGCTCCCGCCCGTGGTGACGCCACCGCCGGCGCCACCCATGGTGGCCGAGCCGCCCGCACCGCCGGCCGAGCCACCGTCGCTGTCATAGCCCGCTCCGCCGCTGGTGCCGAGCGTGCCGGCATGGCCCACGGCGCCGCCGCCCCCGCCACCGCCGCCGCCACCGGCGACGACGAGCGGCGTCCCCGAAGCGGAGACCACCGAGGCACCGCCGCCCCCGCCACTGGTCACGTTGCCCCCGCCCCCGCCGCCGAAGCCGCCGTTGCCTCCACCGGAAAAGGACTGGGAGGCGCCGACGCCACCGACGAGGACGCTGAGGGCGTCACCTGGATCCACCGCTACGTTGGCGGCCACCGTGGCGCCAACCCCACCGGCCACGTCGAAAGAGCTTTCGCCGCCCCCGCCGCCCGAGGCCGTGATGCTCACCGAGCAAATGCCCGCGGGAACGGTGACGCCCGAGGACGTATAGCCCGCCACCGGGGAAGAGAAGAGCGTCACCGGCGTGGCACCTTGCGCTGCGGGCACCGCGAATGCGACCACGCTCAGCACCGAACCCACCAGCAAGACGAGGGCGCCCAGGGGCAGTGCACGTCGAGTCGTCCCGATCAACCCAAGGGGGCGGAATTGAGAGCTTGCCCCCCGTCGCGCCCGACATGCCGCTCATCGCGTACTCCCGTCTGGGATCGCCTCTGCTCGCCCCTTCTGCACCCGCCTTCAGGCGCAACAGCGACTGCAATCCCCCTGTGCATTAGAAGCGACAGGCCCCTGGTCAGTCGAGGGTACAAAGTCACAAACGGGGTGGGCCCGATCGACATCAGCCAATTGCCGGCTTGGCGCGCCCGATTGATGCGTTGAACCGGGATGGGCCGCTGGCGGACCCTCGGAACCACGCGACGCGCCACCCCCCGCTCGGGGGGTTCGCCCGAGGTCCGCCGGCGCGCGGCAACCTTGGTGACGCCGCCTGCTGCAGCGACACTCGAGGGCGGTGGCAGGCCGTGCTGGGAGCCGGTCCCACGGGGCGGCGTACGAGGAGCAGGAAGACCCAAAGTGATCCGAGCGGTCCGGCGCGAGGCCTCGCGCCGGTTCCGGGCCACCTTCCCCGGCGCTGGGCCGGCACCGCACGGGTTGGCGGGGAGGGCGGCGCGCCCGCCCGGGATCCTGCGTGGCACCGGGCTGTCATCACGGTCGGCCCCCCCGAGCGCAGGGTTGGGCATGCGCTCCCCGCGGGGCTCACGCTCGGGACTCGACGCGGCACCGGTGCGCTCCGCGGTGCTCGGCGCCGTGGTCGCGGTCGCGGTGGTCGCGACCTCGCTCACGTTGCGTCGAGCCTGAACGCCCCTCGTCTCGCAACCACCCCTCGCCAGAGGTAACCGGAACGACGCGCTGCCGGCCGGCTTCTCCGCGGCCGAGAACCTGCCGGCGGCCCAGACGGCCGCACTCGTCTCCCACGATCCCGATGTGGCCCATTGGGCCGGGGCCTCCTTCGAGAGCGTCACCCTCGATGGGCCAGTCGTCGGTGGCGGCGTCATTGGGGTGGCGCTCGGTGTCCCGATCGGAATCGCCCTCGGGCGCTGGTTGTGGACGCTGTTCGCCGACGGCATCTCAGCCGTGCCGCATCCGACCGTGCCCACCTCTCTTTTGCAGTGTCGCGCTCGGGGCGGTCGTGTGCGTTGTCGCACCGCTTCGGACGCAACGACGACCGATCCGTCCTCGAACCAATGATCGCGGCGATCGCCGCGTCATGACCGTAAAACCGCCAAGGGTGACCCGCGCCGCTGTTGCCGCCACGCAGCGGACTTCTCGGGTGCACGCCGGCGGAGCGCCAGGGCGCCGCGCGGGCTCAGGCGAAGACGGGACCCTCCGTGATCAGCGAGGCGAGCGGCCGGCGGGGCCGGCTCCAGCCAGCTGGCGGGGCATGCCTCTGTCTGGAGCTGCCGCGCCGTCCCTTTCGGCCGATCGCGCGCCGAGCAGAGCGTCGAAACAATCGTCGCACAGACGCCCGAAGGCTCGTCCCGTTCCGACCCGCCGGTGGTCCTCCCGCCCTACCCTCGACACCAAAGCGGTCCAACCACAGCGATGGCACACGCCGAAACGATGCCGCCGAAGGCGCCGGTTGCGTCCCGGTCCGGTCGATACCGTCTCAGGGTGCCCCATGACACCCCCGCGAAGTCCCACGGACCCAGCCCATGTCGGGCGGCCGCTTTCCGGCCGCCTGGCTGTACCACTCGTCAAGCCCATGGACTTGGCTCCCTTCAGAATCCAATAAATCCGACTAATGGCAGTCGGCTTTTCGAGCCTTCGAGAAGTCAGAAGCGGGTCCCGCGACACCAACATCTTTGCGACCGCCTTCCCCCATCTGAGGCAACTTCAAACTTCAACAGGTGTAGCGTCCCTCAGCGGGCCTCAAGCGGTCATCAAGCGGTCATCAAAACGCCGATAACTACCGACATCCGACCTGGAAAAATGGTCAACGAAAGTGCAGGTCAGGATGGGTGCTCTCTTTATCGTCCCTGGTGACGGGCCTGGGGCCACAAAGTACGCCGCCGGCAGGCTCACCGCACGCTGTGGCCCGTCCCACGCCCGTGTGGCAGCCAGCTCCTGCCCCCGCGGTTGGCGCGTTGAGCACGGTGCCTCCAGTCGAGCCGCGAGAAGCCGGCGTCGCCGTAGTTGACGATCCCCCGTCCGAGGCGACGAGCCAAGAGCGATTTCCGTCCGGGCCGGTGGCCGTGCCGACGCGAGGTGCGTTCAGACCCAGGCTCCCGGTCGTCTCTAGAAGGCTGCGTTGTCGAAAGTGAAGACCCCCCGTCCGCACCCACCTCTGAGTACCCGCGGGCGGTGTCTCGCCCATCCCCATGATGGGTGCGTTGAGAGGTTGGGCCGCCCATGGAGCCGAGGAGCCGTTCACGGACGAAAACAGAACGCCGTCGGACGCCACCAGGCGGGAGCGGTCCCGCCTGGCATTTCTGGGCGACGACAACTCGAACGGGGCGCCAGGCGTTGGAGTTGAAGTTCCAGATGGCTCCGTCGGCGCCGATCGAGCCCGAGGCGCTGTAGTTGCACTCGTAGAGCTCGTAGTCGGTGGCCGGATTGATCATGATGTGGCGTGCCCGTCGCCCGTGGCGTCCTGACGCCTTCGATCCCGTGCTGGAACTGAAAGGGTACGAACCGGGGTCATTCCCGGAAGAACCGAACGTGATGTTCACGTGAGGTTGCGATGGGACACCACCTTGATGCGCACGCCGTAGTCCGGCCCCCAGACGAATTGGGGGGTTGGGAGTGGCGTCCATGACGGCCAGCCTTTCGGCACTCTGCGGGGCGACCCGCCAGTTGGCGACGTCGGCGCGCCAGGTGATGACTCGGATCGTTTTCCAACCGGGCCGGCACGGCGAGTACTCTGTCGCCCGTGTCAACGTCAACGAATCAGGAGCTTGGCGCGGTGGTAATCGGTGCCGGCCCGTATGGCCTGGCTGCCGCCGCGCATCTGACGAATCGAGGTATCGAACACCGCACGTTCGGCAACCCGATGGGCGGGTGGCGTGACCACATGCCGATCGGGATGTTTCTCAAGTCGACCGCCAGAGATTCGAGCGTCGGATCGCCGAACGAGAAGACAGGGATCGGTAACTGGTGTGAAACGGCCGGCGTCGAGCCCTACGACAAGGACGGCGGCGAAGTCCCGATCCCGGTTGCCGACTTCATCGAGTACGGCAGATGGTTTCAAGAGCGGGAAGTGCCCGAGCTCGAGCATGAGGAAGTGGTCAGCATCGTTCGCTCGAGCTCCGGGTTCGAGATCGAGCTCGCGTCCGGTGAGCGGTTCCCGTCTGCCACGGTCATCGTCGCCGTCGGTACGGCGCCGTTCGCCTACGTGCCGCCAGAGCTCCGCTCACCGGGCCCTGGGGCGGACCGGACCTCCGAGCGCATCAGCCATTCGAGCGATCACCCTGATCTGTCTGGGTTCAGCGGGAGGAGCGTCGCGGTGATCGGACGGGGTCAATCGGCTCTCGAGACCGCCGTGCTGCTGCACGAGGCGGGCGCGGCCGTGCACCTCCTAGTCCGATCGCCCGAAGTGCTGTGGGGCGGACCTCCGCCCCCGGCTGACCCGACTCTTCTCCAAAAGCTGCGGTCGCCTCCTTCCCAGCTCGGCAACGGCTGGACGCATCTGCTCATCACGCGCTACACGGCGGCGTACCGTCGGCTCCCCGACCGGCTCCGATTGGCAGGCGTGCAGAGGATTCTCGGTCCATTCGGGGCGTGGTGGCTGAGAGACCGCTTCGACGGCATCGACCTCCGTCTCCTCACCAAGGTCGTTGGTGCCGCGCCGCAGGCTGACGGCGTCCGGCTGAACCTCGACCAACAGGGCACCCGCTCATACCTCGACGTGGATCACGTCATCGCCGCAACGGGTTACCGGGTCGACGTTCACTCCCTCAACCTCCTCTCGGACGAGCTGGCGGGCTCCATCGCCACCCTGGGAGGATCGCCCCGGCTGACAGCGGATTTTGAGTCGTCCGTGCCGGGCCTCTTCTTCAGCGGATTGGCGTCGGCATCCACCTTCGGTCCGATGCTGCGTTTCGTCTGTGGCTCCGGCTTCGCTGGTCCCACGCGTGGCCGAGGGCGTGGTCGCCCGTTTAGGAGCCCACTGAAGATCGGGACCACCACGACCTGAGCCGGAGCCTGATGGACGCGCTCGCCTGCTGCACAATCATCGTGAAGAAGGGCCTGAGGTCGTCCCGGCTGAACCAGGCAAGCCTGACACGGGCCGGCGCGCCCGGGATCTCGGGAGGATGTGGGTCCTTACGGTAGTAGCGCCTGGCCGCCAGGCCCAGGTTCTCCACGAGAAACCGCTCTCCCTCGACCTGCCGTCCGTCGTTCAGCGCACGCCCGGAGAGGTCGAGGTGCATCGCCCTCACGAGATCGACGCCAGCATCGTCTTCGAACATACGAAACTGGGCGCCGACGCGGGGGTTGAAATCGAGCAGGCGATACGTTCCAGTCCTTCGGTCGTATCGCCAGTCCGTATCGAAGATGCCGCAATAGTCGATGCGCTTGCACAGGTCGCGAATGGTGCGCTCGATCTCGACGTTCCTTTCCGTTCGCGCATAAGCGGTGGCGCCGGCACGTGCGGGCCACGACCAGAGCTTGCGGCCGGTAAAGATCGGCGCGACGTCCGACGAGGACGTGCAATAACCGTGAGCGAACCAATCTTCCGCGTCCTCATCCGGTAGATACTCCTGCACGACGACGTCGGAGCCCCCCGGCCAAAGCTCGAACGCCGCCAGGAGTCGTTTGCACGTCCTCGGCAGTGCGAGCCACGGTTGTGCCCTTGACAATCGGACGAGCAAGTCGGCTCCAAGGATCCGTCTGCTTCACCACGACCGGAAGAGACACGTTCGTCAGAACTTCCTCGAGATCGTGGCCCGTCCTGACGGCCCACGTCGCCAGCGTCGGCACTCCGAAGCGCTCGCAGATCTCGTGGAGCCCATGCTTGCTCGCAAGCTGTCGCGGCAGGCATGGAGGGACGAGAGGGAAGATCGCTCGGCCGGCCAGTTCACTGGCCCCCTCGGCGACGAGCACCGCGGCCTCGTCGTCGGTGCACACGAGCAGCGGCGTCTGAGGCAGCCGCTCGACCACCTCGACGAGCCGCTCGAGCATCGCCGACTGCTCCAGTTCACCGCCGGAGGAGAGCTTCAGCTGGCCCGTGAGGTACCGACTGCTCGATGCCGGGGTGACGCCTTCCTCGGTCACGGCATAGACGGGGACACCGCTGCGGCCCAACGTGCGGATGACCCCGACCGTGCCGTGTTGATTCGCATAACGGCCGACCCGGACCACGACCACCGGCAAACCAGGGTCGAGGGGCGGGGGCGCAATCCGCCGACGGTCACCTTGCGGGAGGTGGGCGAACCGAGTCTCTTTTGTCCGATCCTTCCGAACCGGCACCGGTTGAACCTCCTGAACGGTCTTCGGGGGAGTCATTTGCCTATATCGAGATCACTTGCAGGAGCACGACGCCAAAAAATTGCAGCATGGGTGCCATACCGAACCATCGAAGTCGCGCCCCTTCACGAAAGGATGCTAACCCCAGTAGCCGGATAGCTTTTCCTTGACATGATCCCATAATGGTCGGACCAGCCTCGAACTGCGCACGCCTGCACGCGAAGGGTGAAGCGAGGTGAGACCGCACCAGCTCCAGGGGTGACCCCTGCTCGGTGATTCTGACCCCGAACCAGTCTGAGTCGGAGACGGGATGCTCGCCCGGTCCACGGAGAAGGGAACGCTCCCCAGGTAGGTCGTTGAGATGGGTGACCACCACGGTCCTCTCCCTCTCAACCGAGCAGGCGGGACCGGACAGAATTCCGTCCAATGCCTGGCCCACCGTCCAGCGCTTGGAGCCCACAGATTCCCGTCTACCGGCCGGCTCATGGTCAGAACCACGCTCTTCACACGCCTCGAGAGCCAGTCGGGCCCTTGAGGCTGAGTCTTCTTCGGTAAAGGCAAAGCCATGCGATGCCGAGAACGCGATGACCGAAAGATAGAGGGGCGGCAGGCGTCCCCTTCCTCCCGAAGCGGGAATGCCTTGGCAAAGAGCCCACACATCGAAGGAACGGTACGTCGCGTGGCCTTTTTTGGGCCACTTGCCCACGCAGGCGAACACTCGGCGGCGAACACTCGGCGGCGAACACGGTCACGGTACGACAGATGTGGCCGGGTGACGCCCGCGAGCTCCACTCGGCCGCTATCACTGCGGGAGTGCTTGTCCGGCGATCTCGATCCCAAAACGATCGACCGCCAGCGTCACGAAATGGAGGGACCGTCCACGAAGAACGAAGAACTCTTGCAGATGTCCCGAACCATTAGACTGAGCGCTTCACGCAGTCTCCCGTCTCCAACCCGCTCGACTCTGCACAAGGGAATCACATGACCTACCTCCCAGGATCTTCCCCTTCCGAGGACCTGTCAGCCAGCGAACGCCTGGATGAGATCGCGCAGCGAATCGCTGAAACCGTTGTCGGCCCGGCCGCGTACGAGGTCGACCTACACGCCCGCTTTCCCGCGGAGGCGCTCGCGGCCCTGAAGGAAGAACGGGTGCTCTCTGCGCTGGTTCCCGTCGAGCAGGGCGGGATGGGGGCCACGCTCACGGACCTGAGCAATATGATCCGCGTGCTCAGTGCCTCCTGCGCCGCCACGGGGTCCGTTCTCGCGATGCATACGGAGCAGATGTTCTCGCTGCTCAAATACGGTACGACGCCGTCCCTGCGGCGAGTCCTCGACGAGGTGGTGGACGACCAGTTGCTGATCGCCAACGCAAACAGCGAGGTCGGGATCGGTGGTGACGTGATGCGAAGCGCGACTGCGCTGGAAGCCGAGGGCAACGGCTGGCGCTTTGACAAGCAGGCGCTCGCCGCCTCCTACGGCCGCGAGGCCGACTTGATCCTCTCAACCGCGCGACGCTCGCCAGATGCGGCAGACACCGATCAGGTGTACGCGCTCCTCCGTGTCGCAGACCTCACCCTCGAACCGACAAGCGGCTGGGACACACTCGGGCTGCGGGGCACCTGCAGCTCCGGCTTGCATATCACCGGTCATGTCACGGCTGATGACCTGTTCCCGGTGCCGTTCTCAGTGATCGCCAACGGCGGTGGTGGTCAAGTGCGTCACGTGTTGCTCACCGCCGTGTGGACCGGCCTGGCCGAGGCAGCCATGGACGAGGCGCACAAGGTCGTTCGCGCCGCGGCACGGCGCAGCATCGGCACCACCCCCCAATCGGCGCTCCGTTTGGCGGAGATCTTCTCTGACGTGCAGGTTGCTCGCAGCACGCTGGCTGAAGGACAGCGACAGATTGAGGCTGCGATCGAATCCGACTCCCTCGAAGACATCCGCCTCATCATGAGCCTCCGCAACGTGAAGCTCGTCACGTCGACGGCCGCCATGCGCTCCGCGATCGCGGCGTTGCAGATCTGCGGCATCAACGGTTTCCGGCGCGGCCCGGAACATCGACTGGAGCGCGTCATCCGCGACGCCTGCGGTGCGTTGATCATGGTCAGCAATGACCGATACCTGCACGAGAACGCTGAGATGCTCCCCGTGCGCAAGACCATCTGACCGAGCAGTGGCCACGCTTCCCAAGCTCGCCTACGTCTACGACCCGCTCTCGTTCGCCCCATTATCGATTACGCAGGCCGCTGAAGGGATCTGCCGCCTGGTGTGGGTGGTGGACTACTCGAAGCCCGATGCAGCGACCACGGCGCGGCTCCTGCGCAAGTTCGGCCCGGTGATCGACTCGTCGGACCGCGATTTAGAGCGCGTTGCCACCTCTGTGCGGGAGCACGAGCCCAACGGTGTTCTCTCAATGCACGATTCTGACCTGGTGTGGACGGCCGGTCTCGCCGGGCTGCTGCAGCTTCCGTTTCACAGTCTCGATTCGGCGCAGAAGCTGACCGACAAACGTGCGCAGCGCGACGCGTTGGCCTCAGCGGGGCTCTCAGTCCCTCTGTTCCGGGTCATCCACGAGAACGCCGACGCCGCCACCATCGCAGAGATCGGATCAGCGTTCACGTACCCGGCCGTGCTCAAGCCACGTTACGGCCAGGCGAGTCGTGACACGCTGCCGATCTCGTCACGCTCGGAACTCCTAGCCACTTTCGAGCAATTGTGCGGGCCGCCAGGCTCACAATCCGAGGACTTCATACTCGAGGGGTTTGTACCGGACGCCAGCACCGATCTCGCTGGCAGCGGTTTCGCAAACTTTGTCTCAGTGGAGAGCGTGGTGGAGAACGGCCATGTCGGACACGCGACGATAAGTGCCCGAACACCATTCCGTTGGCCGTTCCGCGAGACTGGTTATTGCACGCCGAGTGCGCTTTCTTCCGAGCTCGAGGCCGAAGTGCTCCGAGTTGCCGGAGAGGCGGCACATGCCCTCGGCGTCACCGTGGGCTGCCTGCACACCGAGATCAAGCTCACCGATGACGGGCCGGTCGTCATTGAGGTCAACGGGCGCCCTGGCGGTGGAATGTCAGAAATGCTGGAGCGCGCCTCTGGCTTCAGCATCCTGCGCACCGCCTTGCGCCTTGCCATCGGCGAGCCAGTCAATATGCACGGCCCGGTCACCTGTTCTCGGATCGGTTACCTCATCTACGTCTTTCCGGAGACCGACGTCGAGTGGATTGACAGCGTCGACGGCTTGTCCAGGTTGCGTGAGGTCGATGGTGTCGATGAGATTGTGCTTGTCAGAGGCCCCGGTCAGCGGATCGACTGGCGCGAGGGTTCCGAAGCACACGTTTTTCACCTAACCGGCACCACCGAAGACCACGACGAGCTACGCAGGCTCATCGACGCGACGGTTCGTTTGGTCCGAATCGAGGGGCATGACGAACCCGAGTCGAGCGATCACCCAATTGCGAGAGCAATGCTGCCTGGGTCCGGGGCGCTTCCCTGACCTGCCAAAGCCGCCGGTTCGACCGGTTATTGGACTACGGCGAACTGAGCCTCGATTGCAGCCTCAACCACGTCAACGCCTCTCAGTAGCGTGTCGTCGTCGGTCGTGAGCGGGGGCAGGAACTTGACGACTTCGGAGTAGGCACCAGCGGTCTCAATCAGAACGCCATGCTCGAATGCCTCTCGCGACACCCGCGCCCCGAAGCTGGAGTCGGTCAACGAAGCGATGCCCTGAAACAGACCGCGTCCGCGCTCTTTGAGGTGTCCCGGATGGCGCGCAGCTATCGCCGCCAACCGGCTCTGCAACAACTCACCCTTACGCTTGGTTTCGGCGCTGAACGTCGAGTCGGTCCAATAGGTGCGCAACGCCGCGGTCGCCCCGACGAAAGCGAGGTTATTTCCTCGGAACGTGCCGGTATGCCCTCCGGGCTCCCACACGTCGAGTTCCGGGCTGATCAACACGAGCGACATTGGTAAGCCGTATCCCGAGAGTGACTTGGAGAGAATGACCAGATCGGGCCGGATGCCGGACTGTTCGAAGCTGAAGAAGTCTCCAGAGCGGCCACAGCCCGCTTGAATGTCATCGATGATGAGCGGAACCTCGTGCTGTGCGGCTAGCCCAGCCAGGCGGTGTAGCCACTCGGGGCTGGCGACGTTGACCCCGCCCTCGCCTTGAATGCTCTCGACGATGACAGCTGCCGGCCGGTCGACGCCGCTCGAGGGGTCTTCGAGTTGCTTCGCCAGCAAGGCGATCGTGTCGACGTCAGCGCCGAAATATCCCTCGTAGGGCGCGAACGTCACGTTTCCCAGTGACACGCCAGCAGCTGACCGATACTGTCGTGCAGCAGTCGTCGCGAGGGCACCAAGGCTCAGCCCGTGGTAGCCCCGGGTGAACGCGATCACATTCGTACGACCGGTTACCTGTCGTGCGAGCTTGATCGCTGCCTCGGTGGCATTTGCACCTGTGGGACCGGTGAACTGCAGCTTGTAACGGAGCCCACGGGGGCTGAGGATGAGATCGCGGAACGTCTCGATGAATTCACGCTTCGCCCTGGTCGCCATGTCCAGGGCGTGGACAATTCCGTCGCGTTCGATGTAATCGAGGAGTGCCTGTTTGAGGAGCGGATTGTTGTGTCCGTAGTTGAGCGTCCCGGCACCGGCGAAGAAGTCGATGTATTCGCTGCCGCTTTCGTCGACCAAGAGTGAGCCGCGGGCGGTGTCGAAGGTGGTAGGAAACGCGCGGATGTAGCTTCGTACCTCCGATTCCCACTCTTCAAAGATATCGAGGCTCATGACGTCCTTATCGGCACGGGCGATCGCAAATTGAGCATAGCCAGTCGTTCAAACCAAGAATTGGGGCTTCCCCGGTCGCCGCGTCCGCGCCTGGGCGTCGAGCGGCCGGCTCACGCAACCGTTCCTGCAGAATGGCGGGTCAAACGGCACCCACCCAATTCCCCCTCGACGCGAGAGACACCTCGCCGCCGCAGCCCATCATCGCTCCCAAAACGGCGCGAGAGACCACTTCGTGGAGGCCAAGAAACCGAGTCGCAGAATCGTCGCAATTGGGAGCTGTACGGGCTGGGGTGGACCACCACGTCCAAGCGGCACGCACGCCGACTCATCGGGGGGATGTCCGGGGGCACTGCTGGGGCGTAGGGTCGTCGCCGCCGCCGATACCTCGGGTTGTCCGAGCTCGCCGTCGAGCGCCTGGGGACAGAGCGTCGCGGTAGAGCTGCGGCAGTCGCTGGATGGAGGTTCGGACACGGTGGACGGGACGAAACCATCCGGCGAGGCGCCGTCAGTGCCGTCATGCGATCGTCCCCACGCGATGCCGATAGTGGATGCGGCTTTTCGTCGGGCCGTCGAGCGGCTCCTTGGGACGGGCCGCTTCGACATCGTGCATGCGCATGATGGAGTGTCGCCTCGGCGATCGGACCAGCCACTCGTGCTGGCATCCCAATCCTTCTGACCAGCATGACTACAGCCGCATCTGCGCCACCAAGAGATTCATGCGCGTCGACCAGGTTTGTTCAGGACCAGGACCGGTGGAATGCCTCCTTCGTGCGTCGTCCTGGCACGGACCGGGTGGTCGGCCTGGTGTCGTAGCGGCCAATGCACTCGCTCGACGCACCAGGTCCAAGCACATTGACGCCTTCATTCCGGTGAGCTCAATTGTCGCCACAGACACGAAACTGCCCGGCCGCAGTTCCCTTTGAGGTCATTCCGAACTTCATCCCCGTCCCCGCACGCGTCGTGCACCGTTGGAGCGAACGGTTTCGTTCGCTCTCCCCCGGTCGACCTCTACGGACGAGTGCAGCAGACATCGCCGTTGAACCAACGCGAACCAACCACACTGGCCCGAACACGAGACCGATCAGCGCCCCCGCCTCATGGGTTACAAACCAACCCGTGCCATACTCTGGGCTGCTACTGGAGTGTTGAGGCGTCCGTAGAAGCCCTGAACTGGGATGCGAGGGCCGGAAGGGGCTCACACTCATGAGAGGCAGGGTGCCAGAGCACAGCCATGTCACAACCAGTTCGTTCTAGTCTCCAGGAGCACGACGAGTTTGGCGCCGCTGCATGGCTCGAACACGACCCCCCCGCCGAGACGCCGATAGAGAGCACCAGCTCGTTGCCGACTCTCCGGGTCGGGCCGTCTCGTCTTGGGCTTGTGCTCGCGCTGGTGGGGGCGGGCCTGCTCCTGCAGGGAGCGGCCGACGCTGTCGCTCGCTCCGGACATCTGTCGCCGGCCATACTCCTGTTCCTCGTCGGCCTTTCGCTCCAGTTCGCCGCCTGTGCCTGGCGCCTCTTGGGGGCCCCTGCGGCTCGTACCGAACGCATCTGGGTTTCCGCCGCACTGGGCGTCGGGCTCTTCGCGTCCTACGTGATGCTCCAGCCACTCCTGTTGAACGGCTTCGACGAACTCACCCACCTGGGCACCCTGGTTCGTCTGCTCGATAGCCGTACCCTGTTCCCCACCAACACGATCCTGCCGGTGAGCCCGTACTACCCCGGGCTCGAGCTGGCAACCTCCGCCACCAAATGGATCACCGGCCTCCCCCTGGTCGTCGATCAACTGGTCGTCCTCACCGCGGTCCGAATCGTGCTCGTACTTGGCGTGTTCCTGGTGGTCGAGCGCGTCTGTCGGTCGTCGCGAGCCGGCGGAATCGGCGTCTTGGTGTATGTAGCCAGCCCCGAGTTCTACGGATTCGACTCCCAGTATGCCTACGAGACCATCGCGCTTGCCTTTGCCGTGGGAGCGGTCTATTTCCTCTTCGTCTCGGTCGACGATCCACGCCCCAAAATCGGGCGATCGTTCGTGCTGGCGCTCGGTTCCATCCTGGCGGTCGTCTTGAGTCACCACGTGACTGGCTGGCTGACGGTGGGATTCCTCGTAGTGTGGTTCTTGAGCCTGCTGCTCACGTGCTTCCACTTGCGCAGAAGGACCGCACCGCTCGCGCACTCGGAGATGGGCGCAGACCCGCATCGTCGGCATCGCGGCTGCCGTTGGTGTCGTCGTCGGCGGTGCCTGGACCTGGTACGTGGGTCGCCTCCTCAGGCCCTATCTCGGCCCGCTCTTCTCGAGTGCGGCGGCCGAGCTGAGAGAGGCACTGGGAAGCGGTCAGGGGAACCGGACACTTTTCAAATCGTCCTCAGGCGGAGCTGCACCGCACTGGGACATCGCATTGATCCTGGCGGCCACCGCGGTCTGGTGTCTGGTTCTCGTTCCCTCCCTCTACAGCGTCGTCTTCAAGCGAACCGTGCGCGGCGGACTGCTCCGCTACATCCCAGTCCTGATCGCCGCGCTCTATCCGTTGTCCGTGCTCGCGAACGTTTCGTCGGCCAGCAAAGAGGTGGCCGGGAGGGCAACGACCTTCATCTTCTTTGGTCTGGCTGTCGTTGTCGGGGCGTGGCTAGCCCAACGCATTTCCCGCGACCGACGAGTCATGGAAAGGACCGTCACGATCGCCGTGGCCATCATCGTCTTCCTCGGCAGCTTCCTCTTCGGCAACGGACCCCTCACGAGCCTCCTACCAGGGCCCTATCAAGTCGGAGCCGACTCCTTGTCCTACGGTTCACCCTCCTTGGCCCTCGCGCACTGGGCCGACACCCACCTCCCCGCCGGCTCGAACGTCGCCGCCGACCGAGACAATGCCGTGCTGCTCAATGCTCTCGGGGGCGTCAATGCGGTGTCGTCGTTGGGAGGCCAGATCAATCCGGAGCTTCTCTATTTCGACAGCCGTCTCAGCATCTACGACATCTTCCTGATCCGGAAGGACGACATCCGCTACCTCGTGACCGACGATCGTCTCGCCGAGGGACTTCCGCTCTACGGCACGTACATCGCACCCGGCGAGCCTTCGAGGCGACTCACCAAGGAGGACCTGGACAAGTTCGACACGTATCCGTTCATCAAACGCATCTACGACAATGGCTCGATTCAGGTGTACGACCTCACCGGCGTGCTCCCCAAGACCGAGCGGGCCGCACCCGCGGGAGCCCCGGTCGGCGGGTCCGGCTTCAACGTCGGCATCTCCGTGTTGGCCGCAGTCGTCGCGACGCTCTGGATTCTCCGGTTGCGTCGTCGTCGGAAGCGACCGCGTGATCTCCCTCACTTTGTTATGTGCGGGTTGGTTGGAGCACTGATCATCGGTGTCTTCGGAGCCTTTCTCATTCGTATCACCCACGTGCCGCCTGACATCGTCGGCCTTTGTGTCCTGCTCCTGCTTCTGGCGTTCAGCCTTCGCCCCGAAACCTGGCACCCGCGCAACCTGGCCCTCCTGCGCGACCGCTCCAACGGGATCCACGATGAGTTGTCGCCGTTGCCGGCATCCGCCGAATCGAACGGGAACCGCGACACGTCGCCGCCGGCGAGCTCTAAGAGCAGGCGACCACGGCGACCACGCCGATCCCAGGTCGTCCTCGGGTGCGCCGGGGTGGCCCTCTTCGCCCTTGGCGCCGTGTTGGCCACCTTGCCCGAGGTGAAGGACTGGACCCCTCCTCCCGAGCTCTCGATCGCCAGTTCGCTATCAGACCATTCCGTCGCTCAGGTACAACTCGGCTCTGCCGGGCCGATATCAGCCAGAGTCGAGATCACCGAAAACGGGAAGAAGGCCTGGGGATTCAACCTGGCTCGGACGACCACCTCACAGAGCGTCGATCTGCCCGCTCACCTCCTACACCAGGGCTCCCGGGTCGAACTGGTCTCTGACGGGCATACCTTGCGGTGGGTAGACGGCTGGGCTCGTTCCGTCCCTCCCCCGACGGCATCGTCACCGAAGCGACTCTGATCGCGACATCGCCTCGAAAAAGGCAGCCGTTTTGGTCAGTGTGCAGGGATCCTGGCTGCTCGGCGTCTGGCTCACCGGAGGCGTCGAGGCTGCTCGTCGGCACCTACTCCTGTGGCTTGCCACACTCTGGTCATGATTTCCCGGACCACAGAGCCCCGGGGCCGGCATCGGTCCGACCTGACCGGAGTGCCGGAGTGCCCCTTGTCACGGCACGCCGTCCCGGCGCTGCTGCACGGCCATCACCACCCCAGGGTGCCGCCACCCGGACCTCCTCCCGGGTGGCGCAGGGCCAGTCGCCGACACCACGACGGTGGATTACTCGCTCCTGCTGGACGGTCGATTGGCGGATCGCGGCCAGATCCGCTGCGATCCGTCGAATTCGCCCATCAACAACTCATCAGACAGCGCAGGGAACGGCTATCCCCAGATAAATGGTACAGTCGAAGCGCTGTTTGGACGACATTAAGACCTCGAAACGAGGTCACCAACAATTCACCCACCACTTGCATCAGCAGTTCGTCGCTCGGCGGTACGCAAGAGCGGATTGGCAGACGATTTTCAATGCGCCACGGCACCCTGGACTATCCGTATCTGGACGCGGCCATGCCGGTCCCGGGGTTGCGTGTGGGCATTGACCTGGCCTCGGTTCCCGATGTCGCCTGGTCGCTGGAAAGATTTGGCGATCGTTATCTGAACCGCCTGTTTACCGATCACGAGATCGGGTCCTGCACGGGCACGACGCGAACTGTCGTGGCATCACGTCTTGCCGCTCGTTTTGCGGCAAAGGAAGCTGCGATCAAGGTGCTCCGCCCAGGCCGGGATGGCCTCGACTGGAAATCGATCGAGGTACGCCGCGGACCTGAGGGCGGGTGCTGGCTCCGGTTCAATGGGGAGGCGGAGTGTCTGGCTAGCGCAGCAGGAATCTCAGTGGTGTCGGTCGCTGTTTCCCATGAGGGGAATATGGCGGCCGCCGTCGTCGCCGCCATCTGCGCCGGGGAATTCCCCAGGGCCGCACAAGCGAAGGGGATGTGATGGAAGAGACGATCCGCCAGGTCCTCGCTGAGTATGGGCAACTACCCCTCGACGCGTCGTCGATCAAACCAGACGCAGACCTCTATGAGAGCGGACTGACCTCTCACGCCAGTGTCAATGTGATGCTCGCTCTCGAGGACGCATTCGACATCGAATTTCCTGAGGAAATGCTGAGAAAGAAGACGTTTGAATCGATCAGTGCCATTCGGGAGGCTGTCGCCACGCTTTCGCCGACGCTGGCCGGGTGATCACCAGATGACGCCAGCACCCCGACCACACATGGGCACCCGTCGCGCTGTCGATTGCAACGCACCGAGGGTGACGGCCTCCGCACTCGTCGTCCGCTCTGGGAACGAGGCATGGCGGACCTGCGGCACGACGGCCTCGCGCAAAGATCCAGAGTCGCGGCTGCGTCGGCTCCCGCAGCATGCGAATGATGGCGCGGTCGTGGTCGATAACAGCCGGATGTTCGCGAACACCACCCAGAGGGTTCTGATCGCCAAGGACGCGAGAAAACCATGACTTCTTGCGCCGCGAGCTCGAGTGGGCACGCAAGCGGTGACCCTTACGAGACCTTCCGCCAGCAGCTGTTCGATGCCGGCGTCCTCGTCCCTACCGGGATCGATGGGCTTTACCTCCGTTCGGGCTCATTCGAGGCGGTTGTCAAGGGCATTGATGCTCTCGTCACGCGGGCTGGTGCCGACCAGGACGCTCCGTCGTACCACTTCCCGCTGGTCATGCGCGGCGACCTCCTCGAGCGCACCGGCTACATCAGGTCCTTTCCAGATCTGGCCGGATCGGTCCAGTCCTTCGCCGGGGACGACCGCGCTCATGCTGCCCTCCTGCAGGCGATCGAGCACGGCGAGCCTTGGCGCGGCCACCTGGCGGCAACCGACCTGGCACTCTGCTCCGCTGCCTGCCACCCGCTCTACCCGAGTCAAAAAGGAAAGCTTCCCGCTGGGGGACGTCGAGTCGAGGTGTTCGGCCAGTGTTTCCGACGCGAGCCAAGCGTCGACCCAGCACGCATGCAGGTCTTCCGTCAGCACGAGTTCGTCTACCTGGGCGACCCCGCGGGCGCCCGCGCCCATAGGGATGACTGGGTTACCCGAGCACTCGAGATCCACGGCCGGCTGGGTCTCGAGGTCGATGCGGTGGTCGCGAACGACCCGTTCTTCGGCCGGACCGGCAAGATCCTCGCGGCGAGCCAGCGCGAGGAGGTACTCAAGATCGAGATCGTTTCTCCGATCTGCTCCACCGAGCGGCCGACGGCCATCACCTCAGCCAACTGCCATCTCGATCACTTTGGGGATTCGTTCGACATCCGGACGAACGAGGGTGAGGTTGCGCACACCGCGTGTGTGGGGTTTGGGCTCGAGCGAATCACGCTCGCCCTGTTCCACACGCATGGACTCGACCCCACCCATTGGCCGTCTGGAGTGCGGGGCGCACTCGGGCTATGAACCGACAGCTTCTGCCCCTCGAGGCGGCGAGCTATCTACCGCACTCCCTCCATTCGCCTCGTCGCAGCAAGGTCGGACTCGACGTTGGCGGGATTGCACCAGAGCACGGCTGGCTCCCGCCGGAACAGGTGACGCTCGTTCTGCAAAACGGGGAATCACGCCCACACGGAGGCATTCGAGCCTTGCACGCCAGGGCGTCGGGCCGCGCTGAGATCGGGATGGAAGGATCTCGATGAGCGCCACGCCAACCTGGTTCGGTCCAGAAGAACAGCCACTCTTCGGTTGGCTCCACGTACCTGAGAATGGTCAGGCGAGAGCAGCCATGGTTCTCTGCCCGGCAATCGGAACAGAAGGGATGTCTGCCTACGCAGGCATGCGGATCCTGGCGGAACAGTTGTCGGCTCGAGGCATTCTCGCGTTGCGGTTCGACTACCGTTGCACGGGTAACTCTGCCGGCACATCCGGAGATCAGGGCGAGGTTCTCGGCTGGCTCGACAGCGTGAAGGTTGCCATTGCGTACGTACGCTCGTGCGGCGCGCCACGTGTTGGCCTGGTGGGTTTGCGCATGGGCGGCACACTCGCCGGACTCGCCGCAAGCCAGGACGACGCCGTGGCGGCGCTTGTCCTGTGGGACCCTTGCGTTTCGGGTAAGTCGTTTCTGCGCGAGCTGCAGGCGCTCAAGGCTGCCGCCATCGGTGAGCCGCCCGACGAGGGTGTCAAGCTTCCCGCGGGTTCAGTGGAGGTCCTGGGATCGGTCTTCGACGCCAGTCCGCGGGCGGACCTGGAATCGCTCGACCTCGGAACCCTCAAACGACTCCCAGCAGCGCCGACGCTGGTCCTTCTCCGCGACAACCGTCCGATTCCGCGGGGGCTCCGGCCGATCGTCTCGGGTGAGCGCGCCGGCGTCGACGTCGGCACGGCGGCCGGCCAGTCCGAGTTCGTCGACGTGCTGCCGGACGACTCCCAGCTTCCGGTTGAGACACTGGATGCAATCTCGTCGTGGGCTGACAGGGTGCTGGGGGGCATCCCGGTCCGAGTGACGCCCACAGTGAGGTCCCTCGCGAAATTCCCGGGACAGATCATCGAACGCACCGTCCAGTTCGGACCGCAACCGCTCTTCGGGATCGTCACCGAGCCGGAGTCCCCCGCCCAGGTGGGCAGGCCCACGATCGTGCTTCTCAATGCAGGCATCCTGCACCACGCCGGGCCGTCGCGCTTGTGGGTGACGCTGGCTCGCCGGTTCGCAAAGGAGGGGCTACGGGTCCTGCGCTTCGACCTCAACGGCTTGGGAGATAGCTACCCTCGGCCAGGACCGATACCCCTGGTGCCGTGGCGACCCACCCACGCGATCGATGACATCCGGATTGCAGTGACAGAGGTGACGGGATCCACCAGCGACGGCACGCCAAATGCGGTGCTCGCGGGCCTCTGTTCCGGCGCCTACCTCTCAATCGCAGCCGGCATCGAGTTAGGCGCGCGGGGGGTCTGCGCCATCAATCCCATCCTCAGCTTCGATCCTGCCGCCACGACAAACACGCCCGGCACCGAGGTCGCGATTCCATTCAATCCGATGATCTTGAAGCTGCGCCGCATCAAGTGGCTGGCCGGAGTGAGCGAATATCGGGTTCCACCCTCGGTATGGTGGGTGCTCGACCGGCTGGGTATTCAGAAGAACCCTGCCCGCGGCCTGGAACGATTAATGGACACTGGCGCTCCAACTCTCCTGCTCTGTGGCGAGACCGAGGCTCGCCCATTCCAGCGGCGAGCCAAATGGTCGATGCGGCGACTCGAACGGTCTGGGCAGCTGCGCTTCGAGATCCTGCCTTCCATCGACCACACCCTCTTTGGCGCCAGCGCCCGGGAACGGGCCGTACGGGCCATCATGAGATACATCCTGTCCACCTTCCCGCCAGATGGCGGCGCGGCCGACCCACCTTCACTGGGCAGCCAGGCCAGGTCGCCGAGTCAGTCGACCTCCCCGGTCGGTGGGAGGTCAGCCTGATGTCGGCCTTGAGTGCCACTCCCGGCCGCGCGCTCGAAACGCTCGACCGATCGGGAGACGTCGTCGGATCGATGACAGCGAGCGATCCAGATCGATGAGCTCTCTCGGAACCCCATGATGAGCGGCGAACGGGCCGTGACGATCACGCCTGCCCACCTGGCCAGGTTCGCGAGCCCTCGGCGACTCGACATCGAGTTCAGCCGCCGACCCGTCCGGACTGCGCAATCCGAACTTTCCTCTCGCAGGTCCAATGCCGTTTCGCTGTCCGACGAGTGGGTTTGTCCATGCCTCTCGGAGCTCTTCGTCGATGTCCGAGCCGACCGACTGGCGATTTGGTGAGCGAACCTCCCGGCGAACACGAACCAATCGACACGAGTGCCCTCGAGGCGAGCGCCCTCGTGTCCGGCACATTTGGTATGAACGCCCTCCGAGTCGAGGCGCTCGAAGCCGACACCATCGCGCGGGCGAGGGAAGCATCCGATACCCGCCGGGCGACGTCAGTCGGCGAGGATCTTCCGGCTGCCGAGCGCCAAACCCCGAGCGCCCAGAGTTTCGTCCCAGCGACAGAGGTCGAACCCACGACTCTTTCGCGGGCCGCACAACTTCGACAGATGGCCGCCGGCACGGGACTGTTGGGTCGCTTCGTGTACATGGCTATGACCCTTGGGGTGACCCTGTTGCTGGGGATCGCCTACTGGACCGCCACGACTCGAATGTTCTCGACGCACGACGTGGGGTACGCCGCCGCCGCCGTGTCGACGGCCATCTTCGTGAACGCAATCGGGGCTCTGGGAATCGGCACCTTGCTCTTGGCGGAGATCGGTCACGTCCCGAAAGAAGAACAACGCCCGATGCTCGTGACCGGGATGGTCGTCGAGAGCCTTGTCGCCCTTGTCCTCGCCCTGGGGACCTGGGCCCTCTTCCCATTCCTCGGCGCCAGCCTCAGCCAAATCGGGGCGAATCCTGTAGACGCACTCCTGTTCGTCATCGGCACCGTACTTACCGGCGCCACGATTCTCTTCGATGTCGCGGCCATCGGGCTCCGGAAAGGCCCATCCCAGCTGCTGAGGAATACCGTGGCGTCCGCCTTGCGGGTGAGCCTGGTCTTCGTGGCCGTGTGGCTCGGTCACCGCACGACCAGCGCACTGCTCACCGCCTGGACGGTGTCACTTGCCGTCTCACTCGTCGTCTGCTGGTGGACCTTACGCCTGGGACCCGGGACACCAGGATGGAAGACCGCCGCTGCCACGCGGAAGCTGTTCACACGATTCTGGAGCCTGTCACTCCGTCACCACATCCTGAATCTCTCCATCACGTCAATTTCGTATTTTCTCCCGGTACTGGCCGCGTTGCTGCTCATTCCGCAGGACTATGCCTATTTCTCCGTGGCACAGCTCGTCTCGAGTTCGGTACTGCTTCTGCCCGCTCTCATCGCCCTCTCTCTCTTCGCGGAAGCCCGCGGCGACGATGCACTGCTTCGATCCCATATCCGTCGGACCCTCCCCTTGGGGATGGCCTTCTGCGGAGTGGTCCTCGCGATCCTCGAGCCTGGTGCACACCTCGCTCTGAGCATCTTCGGACAGCAATACGCGGAGAACGGAACAACGACCCTTCGCATTCTCCTACTCTCGGGGCTCGGGTACGTGGTGAAAGACCACTACGTCGCGATCCGCCGGGCGCAAGACCACCTCACAGACGCAGCCAAGGCGATAGCGGTGGCAACTGGTTTCGAGATCGCTGCCGCGGCGGTCGGCGGCGCGCTCTTCGGGATGGTTGGACTGAGCGCATTCTGGGTTACGGCCACGATCATCGAGGCACTCTTCTTCGTTCCGACGGTCTGGCGGACGGCCACCCTGCGAGTGGTTTCGCCCCGCCATACCGCCAACGCTCCGCCGTCAGGTTCGGCACCAGTGGCCGACCGCGACTACGCCGCTGCATGGCTCGAACACGACCCCCCCGCCGAGACGCCGATAGAGAGCACCAGCTCGTTGCCGACTCTCCGGGTCGGGCCGTCTCGTCTTGGGCTTGTGCTCGCGCTGGTGGGGGCGGGCCTGCTCCTGCAGGGAGCGGCCGACGCTGTCGCTCGCTCCGGACATCTGTCGCCGGCCATACTCCTGTTCCTCGTCGGCCTTTCGCTCCAGTTCGCCGCCTGTGCCTGGCGCCTCTTGGGGGCCCCTGCGGCTCGTACCGAACGCATCTGGGTTTCCGCCGCACTGGGCGTCGGGCTCTTCGCGTCCTACGTGATGCTCCAGCCACTCCTGTTGAACGGCTTCGACGAACTCACCCACCTGGGCACCCTGGTTCGTCTGCTCGATAGCCGTACCCTGTTCCCCACCAACACGATCCTGCCGGTGAGCCCGTACTACCCCGGGCTCGAGCTGGCAACCTCCGCCACCAAATGGATCACCGGCCTCCCCCTGGTCGTCGATCAACTGGTCGTCCTCACCGCGGTCCGAATCGTGCTCGTACTTGGCGTGTTCCTGGTGGTCGAGCGCGTCTGTCGGTCGTCGCGAGCCGGCGGAATCGGCGTCTTGGTGTATGTAGCCAGCCCCGAGTTCTACGGATTCGACTCCCAGTATGCCTACGAGACCATCGCGCTTGCCTTTGCCGTGGGAGCGGTCTATTTCCTCTTCGTCTCGGTCGACGATCCACGCCCCAAAATCGGGCGATCGTTCGTGCTGGCGCTCGGTTCCATCCTGGCGGTCGTCTTGAGTCACCACGTGACTGGCTGGCTGACGGTGGGATTCCTCGTAGTGTGGTTCTTGAGCCTGCTGCTCACGTGCTTCCACTTGCGCAGAAGGACCGCACCGCTCGCGCGCACTCGGAGATGGGCGCAGACCCGCATCGTCGGCATCGCGGCTGCCGTTGGTGTCGTCGTCGGCGGTGCCTGGACCTGGTACGTGGGTCGCCTCCTCAGGCCCTATCTCGGCCCGCTCTTCTCGAGTGCGGCGGCCGAGCTGAGAGAGGCACTGGGAAGCGGTCAGGGGAACCGGACACTTTTCAAATCGTCCTCAGGCGGAGCTGCACCGCACTGGGACATCGCATTGATCCTGGCGGCCACCGCGGTCTGGTGTCTGGTTCTCGTTCCCTCCCTCTACAGCGTCGTCTTCAAGCGAACCGTGCGCGGCGGACTGCTCCGCTACATCCCAGTCCTGATCGCCGCGCTCTATCCGTTGTCCGTGCTCGCGAACGTTTCGTCGGCCAGCAAAGAGGTGGCCGGGAGGGCAACGACCTTCATCTTCTTTGGTCTGGCTGTCGTTGTCGGGGCGTGGCTAGCCCAACGCATTTCCCGCGACCGACGAGTCATGGAAAGGACCGTCACGATCGCCGTGGCCATCATCGTCTTCCTCGGCAGCTTCCTCTTCGGCAACGGACCCCTCACGAGCCTCCTACCAGGGCCCTATCAAGTCGGAGCCGACTCCTTGTCCTACGGTTCACCCTCCTTGGCCCTCGCGCACTGGGCCGACACCCACCTCCCCGCCGGCTCGAACGTCGCCGCCGACCGAGACAATGCCGTGCTGCTCAATGCTCTCGGGGGCGTCAATGCGGTGTCGTCGTTGGGAGGCCAGATCAATCCGGAGCTTCTCTATTTCGACAGCCGTCTCAGCATCTACGACATCTTCCTGATCCGGAAGGACGACATCCGCTACCTCGTGACCGACGATCGTCTCGCCGAGGGACTTCCGCTCTACGGCACGTACATCGCACCCGGCGAGCCTTCGAGGCGACTCACCAAGGAGGACCTGGACAAGTTCGACACGTATCCGTTCATCAAACGCATCTACGACAATGGCTCGATTCAGGTGTACGACCTCACCGGCGTGCTCCCCAAGACCGAGCGGGCCGCACCCGCGGGAGCCCCGGTCGGCGGGTCCGGCTTCAACGTCGGCATCTCCGTGTTGGCCGCAGTCGTCGCGACGCTCTGGATTCTCCGGTTGCGTCGTCGTCGGAAGCGACCGCGTGATCTCCCTCACTTTGTTATGTGCGGGTTGGTTGGAGCACTGATCATCGGTGTCTTCGGAGCCTTTCTCATTCGTATCACCCACGTGCCGCCTGACATCGTCGGCCTTTGTGTCCTGCTCCTGCTTCTGGCGTTCAGCCTTCGCCCCGAAACCTGGCACCCGCGCAACCTGGCCCTCCTGCGCGACCGCTCCAACGGGATCCACGATGAGTTGTCGCCGTTGCCGGCATCCGCCGAATCGAACGGGAACCGCGACACGTCGCCGCCGGCGAGCTCTAAGAGCAGGCGACCACGGCGACCACGCCGATCCCAGGTCGTCCTCGGGTGCGCCGGGGTGGCCCTCTTCGCCCTTGGCGCCGTGTTGGCCACCTTGCCCGAGGTGAAGGACTGGACCCCTCCTCCCGAGCTCTCGATCGCCAGTTCGCTATCAGACCATTCCGTCGCTCAGGTACAACTCGGCTCTGCCGGGCCGATATCAGCCAGAGTCGAGATCACCGAAAACGGGAAGAAGGCCTGGGGATTCAACCTGGCTCGGACGACCACCTCACAGAGCGTCGATCTGCCCGCTCACCTCCTACACCAGGGCTCCCGGGTCGAACTGGTCTCTGACGGGCATACCTTGCGGTGGGTAGACGGCTGGGCTCGTTCCGTCCCTCCCCCGACGGCATCGTCACCGAAGCGACTCTGATCGCGACATCGCCTCGAGGAAAGCGAGGACGCACGACCGTGCACCAGTCAGGCCGTCGACCTACCGGTGCACTCGGCCAACGCGAATCTCAGTAGACCAATCTGTCGAACCCCGGTTCGGAGACGGTCACGCACGCACCGGCTCGGCAACGGCCCTCTACCAGTAGCCCAGGGTCAGCACGAAGCCTGACCCCCCATCGCCGGTGAGCGGTGACTCAGCCCGGATGGATCCACCAATGGGCGCCGCCGATTCGACCACGATGGCGATCCCTGGCACGGTTCCGGCCTGGGTCGGCCCGTTAGAAGCGCTCGAACACCGGGGCGCGGCCGCGACGGAGTCAGCCAATGCCCACGATTGGCGCGTTGAGCACGGTGCCTCCGGTCGAGCCGTAGAAACCCGCTTCTCCATAGTTGAAGATCCCCCCGTCGGAGGCGACCAGCCAATAGCCCCCTCCGCTGGGGTTGGCCTCCATGCCGACGATGGGTGCGTTGAGGGCGATAGAGCCGGCCGAGCCGTCGAAACCCGCGTCCCCATAGGTGAAGATCCCCCCGTCGGAGGCGACGAGCCAATACCCACCTCCGTCGGGAGTGGCGGCCATGCCGACAATGGGCTTGTTGAGATGGAGGGAGCCGACGGAGCCGTAGAACCCTGCGTCGCCGTAGGCGAAGATCCCCCCGTCGGAGGCGACGAGCCAGTACCCCTTGCCGTCGTGGGTAGCCGCCATCCCGACGATCGGCTTGTTGAGATGGAGGGAGCCGGCCGAGCCGTAGAACCCGGCGTCGCCGTAGGCGAAGATCCCCCCGTCGGAGCCGACGAGCCAATAACCACCTCCGTCGGGAGTGGCGGCCATGCCGACGATGGGCGCGTTCAGATGCATGCTTCCGGTCGAGCCGTGGAAGCCGGCGTTGCCGTAGTTGAAGATCCCCCCGTCCGATCCCACTTCCCAGTACCCGTTGCCCCCCGATGTGGCCGCCATCCCGACGATCGGCGCGTTGAGGTGCTGCCCGCCCATGGAGCCGAGGAAGGGCTCACAGAACGAGAAGAGTCCGCCGTCGGACGCCGACCAGGCGGTAGCCCGGTTGGGACGTACAGTTGTACCGACGCGCCGAGCTGGCGGGCTTGCCCAGACTCGGGACTGATCTCCAGGCTCGACTCGTCGACTGCCTCGAAGTCGCTCGCCGGTATCGTGTCGAGTGCCAGTTCCATGGAGGTCGGCCAGTTCGAATCGGCATCGCCCCAGAAGTGCCAGTTGGGACCGTTGTCGGCCAGGATCAACCCGTACGTCTGCAGGGCGCGCAGGATCACTTGGACCTGGGGCGAGTAGCCCGAGATGTTGAAGCTCGCCTTGAGGCGGAAACGGGCTCCCATCGGCGGGAGGTCGGGGTTGTTGGCAGAGCCTTCTCCGGCGGTCGCCGGCCAGATGTACGAGGTGTCGGTGTCCTCCGCCTGAACCCTGAGGGCGTGCGTGATGACGCCGTCGTCCACTTCGTCGAGACGAGCCAACCCTGCGACGATCGGCAGGCCGGATGCATCGACCGTGTCCTCTGCACCGGGCGCATTATCGAGCAGCGCGTTGGAGTTGAGGTTCCAGACGACTCCGTTCGAGGCAGTCGACCCAGAGGAGCTGTAGTACGCGTCGTAGAGCTCGTAGTCAAGGCAGTTCGCCGGGTCCACCATAATGGCGTGACGATCGCCCGTGGCGTCTGGACCGCCCTCGATCCCCGTGTTGGGTCCGAAGGGGTAGGGACCCGGATCGTTGTAACCCGGAGACGTGAACGTGATGTTCACGAAGGGTTGCGACGCCGGGGGCACGGTGATGGGCATGCCATAGGTCGGCCCATTGACGAAATTGAGATTGGTGGTAGAGGCGTCCATGGCGGCCAGCCACTGCGCACTGTCCGGGTTGACCGGCAAGTTCGCGATGGGTGTGTTCCAGACGTTGTCGGCCGGAAACATCGGGCAGTTGGACGCGCCCGGTATCGGCGTGCCTGCCGACGCCACACCGGACACGCCACCGATCGTGAGGCCGAAACACAGCATTGGCATGGCCACAAGCGCGACCACCATGGGTCTTCTCATCCGTCGTCTCACCAGTGACACCCCTTCCTGTCTCGACCGTAGTGCAGCAGGGGGCAGCGGTGGGTGACCAACTCAGAACGCCAAGGACAGGTCTCGAGGTCCACGTCGAACGAGCCCCAGGGGTCCCGCAGTCGTGTCCGTGTGATGGCGCGATCCCAGCCGCAGCGCGGTTGAGTGTGGTCGCTCACCGAACCTGGCCAGCGGCACGTCCCTCGGTACGGCCATTGCCCGATCCCGACGGGGGGGCCTGCAGTGGCGCCGGCCAGCGCCCGACGTCGCACCAGGAGAGGATGCGCTGAGGAGCCGCAGATTAAGGGCCGGTAAATGGACCGGAACCCAGGGGTAAAGCCGGTCCCTCCGACTTTGCGGCGGCCGTGTAGGTCCTTCTTACCATTTAGATTAAGAGCCCTCAGGCCGCCTCCGATACGCCGAAGGATGGCAAATAACGCGAGCAATCGTGCGGAGCGGACAGGCCAATCCGTTTCGGTCGGGCGCCTATCGGTGGCCGCGATCCTGTCCCGCTTGCGGGACTTCCGTTTGCGAGGCTCGCGAACACTCGCGACCTTTGTTGTCACGATCGCTGTCGGGTTGTCGACCCTCGTCCCGGCTCTCCTGACGTCGGGTTCGCACGCGTCCGCCACGTACTCCCGGCAGCCGGGGTTGTGGCTCGTGGGGTCCGACGGAGGCGTCTTCTCGTACGGTGCCGCCGGCTACGACGGCTCTTCGGCCGGGAGGTGGCTCAACAGGCCGATCGCCGGCATGGCAGCGGCACCGAACGCCGATGGGTACTGGCTCGTGGCCACCGACGGCGGCATCTTCAACTACGGCGATGCCGGGTTCTACGGCTCGACGGGTGGCCTCCGCCTCAACAAGCCGATCGTGGCCATCGCCGCCACACCGGACGGAAAGGGCTACTGGCTGGCGGCCTCCGACGGTGGCATCTTCTCCTTCGGTGACGCCGGTTTCTACGGCTCGACCGGTGGCTGGCACCTCAATCAGCCGATCGCGGCCATAGCGTCGACCCCAGACGGCAAGGGCTACTGGGAGGTGGCCGCCGACGGCGGCATCTTCAACTACGGCGATGCCGGGTTCTACGGCTCGACCGGCGGGTTGGCGCTCAGCAGCCCGATCGCGGCGATGGCGGCCACTCCGAACGGGAAGGGCTATTGGCTCGTCTCTTCCGCTGGCGCGGTCTACGCCTACGGCGACGCCGGGTATTACGGCGGCGGAGTGGGTCTCGAACATGTCGGTCGTGGCCATTGCCGCCACCTCCGATGGACTGGGCTACTGGCTGGTGACCTCCAACGGCGCGGTCTTCCCCTATGGCGACGCGGCCCCGCTCGGCTCCACCGCGGGCATGTCGCTCGCAAAGCCTGTCGTCGGTGCCACAGCTGTCTCGGTCGTGACCTCGAGCGGCTCGGCGACCACGCCCACGACGCGGCCGCCGACCACGACCACGACGACCGACCCGCCAGCCACGACCACTACGACGCGGCCGCCCACGACGACCACGACGACGCGGCCGCCCACGACGACCACGACCCACGGACGCACCACAACGGACCACGCCGGCCACCACGACGACCACGACGGACCCGCCCAGCTCGTCCGGTGAGATGGCAGCGCCGGCCGGCTACTCGCTCCAGCCAGTTGGTGATCGACGACCAGTTCGCCAACCTGGACAACTGGAACACCTATCTACGGTCCGGGCACGCCGCTGGGCAACAGCTGTAGTGGTTGTAACGGACTGCTCCCCTCGCCCTACTCGGGCGAGCAACCAGCCCAACTCCAACGACATGGCGTACTACGGCCCGAGCCAGGACGTGCTCATGCCCGGCGGCGGGGTCTCGCTCAACGCCACCCCCAACAGCCAGTTCTCCTCGCAGGGCTACAGCTGGGTGAGCGGGGTGCTGACCTCGAAGAACCCGCTGCCGAGCGGGGGCTGGTACGTCCAGGTCAGGGCGCAGATGCCCGACACCAGTGCCGGGCTATCTGGCCCGCCATCTGGGCGCTGCCTCGACAGCTCGGCCCAAGAGCTCGACGGCTTCGAGGGCGGCTGGCCCGCGGCTCGCCACGCCCGACACGGCGGGTCACAGCGACACCTTCGCCTCGAGCGGCGTGATGCCAGCAGGTATGGGCCACCCCGGGCGGCGCCAACGTCTCGAGCGGCTACAACACCTATGGGTTCCAGTACATCCCGGGCACCGGTCATGCGCTTCTACTTCAACGGGACCCAGGTCTACAGCTCGTCGCTAGACCTCGCCACCGGAGAGCTACTACCTGTTCCTCCAGCTCCAGGTGGCCGGCTCGAACACGTCGGGCTGGCACACCACGCGGACCCCCGCGCCCAGCTCCATGAAGATCGCCGAGGTCCAGGTCTACTCCTAATCCCTCGGGCAACGCCACCGGTGGCCCATTGCCGCCGGTGGCCTGGCGCGCGATGCGACCTTTCGTGGGGTGCCCGAATGGCCGGGGGCAGTGCCTAGAGTGGATTCGTGCGAACTCGGCGTGTTCACCGACGCGAGAGCATTGAAGCCCAGGGCACGGATGCGGCGGTCTCGAGGGGCTTCGTGGTGACGATCGTCGTCGTCTTCTCCTGCGTGAGCCTGGCCTTGACGTCGTGCGGGAGCAACGCGCCGGAGGCGCCAGATCGGCCTCCGGCGGTAACTCGGCCTCCAGTGGGAACTCGGCCCACCGGCGGGACGCCGGCACCCAGCGGGAGCTCGGCCCCCGGCGGGAGCTCGGCCTCCGCTATGGCGGCGCCGGCAGGTTACACGACAGCAACAGCTGATCTTCGACGATCAGTTCACCGGCACCCAGCCTCGACGCCGGCGAAGTGGAACACGTATCGTGGGGGCTCAAGGGGATCGACTGGAACGACCATGGCAACTTGCCCGTCCCCGACTCGGGGCCTAACGCCCCCATCACCAGCGAGGCGGCCATGTTCGGGCCATCCCAGGTCAGTGTCGACGACGGGTTGACCCTGACGGCGGTCGCCCAACACCAACCAGTACGCCGGCACCTCTTCCGTGGATCAGCGGCGTGGTCACGACTGAAGGCAAGTTCACCTTGCCGACAACCGGCTGGTACGTCCAGGTGCGGGCCAAGATGCCCGACAGTGACACAGGGCATGTGGCCCGCGATCTGGTTTCTCCCGCCGAGTGCTCGGAACACCCGTACAACGAGTTGGACGGCTATGAGGGCGGATGGCTGCTAGGTAATGCTGGCGGGACTAACCCCAACGAAGTCATGCACTCGGACTACTTCTCCAACGAGGGGCAGAAGCAGATGGCCTACAGCGTGGACACCGATCTCAGCGCGGGGTACAACGTTTTCGGATACCAGTACATTCCGGGCCAATCGGTGACGGCTTACTTCAACGGGCGGCAAGTGTGGCAGGTATCGGCCTCGAGCGGCGTCACCATCACCGCCGAGCCCTACGAAATCATCATCGAGCTCCAGGTGACTACCGACCAGGTCGTCGGGCGAACCGTAGCAACGAATACGACGCCCTCGGCCTCAATGTACGTCGCCGAGGTGCAGGCGTACTCCTATCCCTGATGCCCACAGATGACGTGCATCCGATGCCACCGCCACGCACCCACGACATGACCGCTCCCAGCCAGGACAATGCCTGCCACGATGGCGGCGGCCCGGACCACTCCCCAAGCATCTCCGCGCAATGCCCGGCACCGCTCGCTCGCTACGCCGCGAAAGAGCGCTTGGCGCACAAAATCGACGCCGGCTGAGAGCTTGCCTCGCCCTCTTCGTCTTGGCCCGTCGACTACTCTCAAGACCATGGTGGGTGTCGAAGGCTCGCCGTGCGTGTCAGGTTCGATTGAGGTGCCTGTCGTGAAGAACCGACTTGTTGCACCTGGGGTTGAGTGCTCCGTGGACCTGAACCGCCGGCCCCAGGTGTGAGTGAGGGGACGAAGTCCGTGGGCGTGGGGGACGGTGCGAGACTGTCGGAGTCGGAGTGTGTCGACTCGTTGCGCGTATCGGTCGTCATTCCCGCATACACGATGGCGCGCTGGACCCTTCTGTGTGCAGCGGTCGATGCTCTCGAGGCGCAATCAAGACCACCGGACGAAGTCCTCGTGTGCATAGATCACAATCAAGACCTGTATCAGCGTTGCCTGGAGCACTGGCCCGATCAGGGAAGCACACGCTCCCGAATCCGTGTGCTGCTCGACGACAGCGGACGCGACGAGCAGGCGGAGGACTTCTATCATCAGATCTACGGCACTCGCCGCCGATTCGGAGCTGGGTCAGCCAGGAACGTGGGGGCCTGGGCATCGACGGGGGACGTCCTCGTGTTCCAGGACGACGATGCGATTGCCGACGAGACATGCGTCGAGAAGATCCTCGAGGCCTTTGCATCAGACCCGCACGTCGTCGCCGTGGGAGGGGCTCCACTCCCTTCGTACGAAACCTCCCGACCGCGCTGGTTTCCTTTCGAATTCGATTGGGTGTTCGGCTGCTCCTACGCGGGGATGCCGACGGCCCGGGCTCCTTACCGTCATCTCATCGGTGCAATTCTTGCCGTGCGGCGGACGGCCTTCGACCGGGTGGGAGGGTTCCATTCAGTCGACTTCGACGACCTCGATTTATGCCAGCGGGTTGCGGCGGCTTTCGGTCCGAACGCCCTCGTGTACGAGCCCGGAGCAATCGTCCGTCACTATGTGCCGGCCGAAAGGGTGACCTGGCGGTACTTCTGGCGGCGTCCCCTGGCGGTCAATCGGGCGAAGGTGATCGCTTTCGACGAAATGGGTGATGCCGCCAACCTCACCGCCGAGCTCGAGTTCGTAACTCGGTCCTTGACGGCAGGCCTGCTCCGGGAGGGCAGGGCTCTACTCCACGGAGATGGCTTCGCCGCCCTTCGAATGGTGAACATCCTGCTGGGAGTGACCATGGCCGGTGTGGGCCACCTCCTCGGGCAGGCCGACACACGGTTGTCCCGCCAGCGCGGCGTCGTGCCTGCGGGCTGAAGCTGCGGAATCGGATGCCGAGGGTCTCGGCGGCCTTCGGTTGGGGACTGCAAGCGCAGGACGGTCGAGGCCGGGAGGATCCGTACGGTACGTTCCGCGCGGGCTCGTGCACCCGCCAGGCGACGTACAGAGGAGCTACCCGATCTGTTCCGGGTCCCATTCCTGCGAGGGCTGCATTGCCAGCCCCTGCAGCTCCGTCCGACGCTCCCTGTGCAGGCGACGGCCGAGGGCCCCCGACCCGATGATCAGAGAGGTTGGCTTGCCACCAGGAACGTCACAGACGTTCACCGCGGGCCTCGTCGTTTCGCACCAGGTCCAGGTAGAGCCCCTCAAGCCGCTCTGTCACCGCCGAGGCCGTGAAGGAGCGGACCCGCTGAAGACCCCTCCGGCCCATCTCGCTGGTTTCGGCGGGGGAAGCGAGCAAGGAAGCGATCGCTTTGGCCAACGACGCCGCGTCACCGGGCGGGACGAGCAACCCCGTCGAGCCATCCTCGATGAGCTCCGGAATGCCTCCGCTCTCTGAACCCACGACTGGCCGGCCGGCGGCCATGGCTTCCAGTACCACGGTCGGGCATGCATCGCCGACGATCGAAGGAACGACGACCAAGCGTGCGGAGCGCATCAAGTCCATCATGTCCTGCGCGGGAACGGGGCCTAACACGTTCACCCCTTTGACAGGTGCCAGCGGGGTGTCCGGGAACGTCCTCCCGGCCATGAGAAGCGGCGGAGGATCGCTCAGTTGTTCATAGGCGGCAAGGAGGACGGTCACTCCCTTGTCGAAGCGAAGATCGCCGGCGAACAGGATCGGGCCCTCGCTGGCGATGAGATTGGCTTCGGCCCATGTGGCGGCATCCACCAAAATGGAATCGGGCACGAAATTCGGGATCACGACGCTGTGGACGGTCGAATCGAGTTGCGTCTTGTCGGCGACGGCAGCGCTGACGGGGACGAACGCACTGACCCGCGATCGCCTCTTCCGTCGCTGGATGGTGTTGGCGACGTAGACACCGGGGCCCATGACCCGTCCGTACATCTCCGAAGCGCAGCGGACGCAGGCGCGGGGTTCAGGACCTGGGCAGACGGAATTTCCTCTCATCATTCGCTTCGTTGCACAAACATGGCTGTAGTCGTGCATCGTGTAGACCACGGGCGGTCCGCTGCGCCCAGCAGCGCCCAATACCGAGTTCACGATCCAGTCGTGTGCGTGGAGGACGTCGTAGCCACGGCTCGAGATCAGCCCCCTGATCTGGGCACGGAGCCGAGGGTCGGCGATGGGGGTGGCATGCGGTCTTTCCTTCTCGCTGTAGATCCCCGGAAACCGCTGGGCGCTGGATTGCAGGCGATGAACCTTCACCTTGCCGTCGACGCTCGTGCCGACCCGACCTTCCGAGGAGATGGTTGCGACGTCGACCTCGTGTCCGCGGCCGACGAGCCCAAAAGCGAGATCACGCACGTGACGTTCCTGACCGCCTGTCACGGGGGGATAGAACTGGCTGACCAACAGGATGCGCACGCCGGGACGATGATACCGCGAGGAGGGTCTGGCTCGACGGTGATTCGGGGAAAACACGCTGCGGGAGGCGCATTCCCCGAGACGTGCGGGCTCGCGGGTTCCCCTGCTCCCAACGGGTAGTGACTTTCGAAGACGGATGTGCAGACAATCCATGTACCGCCCTGCCGATCGCTCAAGCGAAAGGCGTTGCGATCCGACAATTCCTGTGGCATGTGGTGGGACCGCCTAGCCGCTCCCTGGAATGGGCGCCCGAGCCTCGGTCACGGAAGTCCGCGCGTCCAGGGCCGGTGAGACACTCCGTGTCCGCCTCGGCCAGCACGGGGAGCAATAGGCGTTCATGACCCTGCACGAACAGATCCGAGCTTTTCCGGGGACCGACGTCGACTCCACCTTGGACCGCATAGCGTCGGCGCGGGGTGTGCCTTCGGATGCCCCTGCGGACGCTCGGGGCCTGACCTCGGCCGAGCTCGGGAAACTGGCGTCGGCGGACCTGGCCACCATTGACGCCCACCCCAACCTCCACGTGCGCCTGGTCGGACACCCGCACGCGGACCAGCTCGAAGCGATCGCGGCCTCCGAGACCGATCTCGAGCGTCTCCCCGGTCATCTGGTCAAACACTTCGCCTACCCTTACGGCCGTGCTGGCGACTTCGACCCGACATCGATCAACGCAGAGCAGAGGGCGGGTTATTTTGAGACTGCATGCTCGTCGACCCCGCGACGTGTCCATCCCGACACCGACGGCCTCGAGCTGCCACGTCCCATCGTGAGCGATTGGGGGAGGTCCCGCTTCCGAGCCCAAAAGCTGCGTTGGGGGGGTGTGGTGACCCGGTGAGGGTCGCCATGTTCACCTCACGGTTCCTGCCCCTCGCCGGAGGGGTCGAGACGCATGTGGACGAGGTGGCTCGGAGATTGGTGGCCCAGGGAACCGACGTCACCGTGCTCACGACCGACTCCACCGGCCGCCTTCCCCGCCGCGAGGAACGGGACGGCGTCGTCGTGCGGCGATTCCCCATTTACCCTCGACGGGGAGACATCTATGTGTCGCCCCCTCTGATGCGCGAGATCCAAACTGGTCCGTACGACCTCGTCCACGTGCAGGGGATCACCAGGCTCCTTCCACCGCTCGTCCTCAGGGCCGCCGAACGTCGGGGAGTACCAACTGTCGTGACGTTCCACACGGGGGGGCACTCGAGTCGTTTGCGCATGGCGATTCGAGGAAGCCAGCGGAGAGCCGTGGGGCCCCTGCTTCGCCGCACCGACGCGCTGGTCGCGGTCAGCAAGGGTGAGGAGCAGATCTACCGTCAGGCACTGGGGCCAGGTGGGCCATCACTCCGTGTGATTCGGAACGGGGCGGAGGCTTTGCCCGTCGGCCAGGTGCCGGATGGTCTCACCGGTTCACCGCTGGTCGTCTCAGTCGCTCGCCTGGAGCGCTTCAAAGGTCACCATCGCCTGATCGCGGCCATGCCCGCCTTGTGTCGGATGACAGCGGCGCCTCACCTCGTCATCGCCGGGCGAGGCGCCTATGACCAGCGGCTCCATCGCCTCGCCAGGAAGCTGGGCGTGCAGGATTGCGTGACCTTCACTTCGTTCGAGGAGACACAACGAGCCGAGCTCGGCGCGCTGCTCGGCGCGTGTGACGTGTTCTCCCTTATGAGCGAGTACGAGGGGCATCCGATCGCTGTGCTGGAGGCGCTTGCAGCCGGATGCAGAGTGGTCGTCTCGTCCAGTCCCGGCCTGGACGAGCTGGCCGCTTACGAGAACGTGGATACCGTCGAGGCGTCCGCCGGTCCCGCCGAGCTGGCCGATCTTCTCGCATCGGCGGCCACCAAACCACGAGCGGCGGCACCGGTCCTGCCTTCGTGGGATGAGTGCGTCGAGGAGCTACTCGAGCTGTACCGACAAGTGCTTTCGTCCTCCGCGAAGTCCACCAGCCGCTGACCGACGGTCGAATCGGGCCGCGTCGACGGTAGACGTCGACCTCCGAGATTCTCATGACCCACGGGCTCGGCCTTGACCGGCACCACCGTGCGCCAGGCAGAGGCGCTGGGCTTGGCCACCCTCCAAGGAGATGAAGAGCTCACCATGGTTAGGCGAACCACGCCCATCGACGGCTGAAGCTGCGGACCGAGATCAGCGCCGAGTGAGGAGTTTCCATCGCTCCCAGCTCACCCGGAAGCGTCGGCCGCTCCAGTTCATGATCATGCGGCGCGGAAGAAGAAAAGGGTTCGAAGTGGATCTGGCATTGGCCGGAATGGTCGTACAGGCCGTTTCGAACCCACTCGAGCGCACAGCGTCCACGGAAGATTCGTTGAAGCTGTCACTTCCACCAAAGGGGTACGCAAAATGCGTGACCGATCGCCCAATCAGCCCTTCGAGGGCCTCCTTCGAGGAGGAGATGTTCTCTTCTTGTTCCCGTGCCGGAAGGTTGCTAAGTCGCACGTGGTCCAACGTATGGGCACCGATCGTCACCAGTTCGGAGGCCGCCAACCGGCGCAACTCGGACGACGTGAGCGTCCGCGCTCCGGGCGTCGGAGAAGCGGGAGTTCCCCATTCCTGGGAGACCGCGTCGAGGATGCGATGGATCTCCGTCACCGGTAACGGCAGGAGCTGGCTCCGAACCGACCCAAGATCGTCAGGGGAACCAAGCGCGATGCGGACGGGGCCGTCCGCCAGCGGCAGATTGATCTCATGGATCCCCGAGGGACGCGAGCCCAGCAGCACACCCAGGCGATCCCACCACAACCCCTGTTCTCCGTCCACGTGGCCACTGGTGACGAAGACGGTGATGGGAACCCCCCTGGATTCCGCGATCGGCAACGCGTTCGTGAGATTGTCGGCATATCCGTCGTCAAGGGTCACCACGACGCGGGGCCGACGCGAGGGAAGGGCGATCTGATCCAAGGTCGACGGCTCGCCATGCCTGACGATCTCGTCGAGGTGCGCAGCGAAATTCTCCGGGGTCACGCAGAGTCTGAACGGGTCTTCAGCCTCACTCGCGACCCGGTGATAGCAGAGAATCATTGACCCGCTACGACTCATGACACACCTCGTGACCCTGTGGCTCCGCGATATCGATGACCGCCTCGGATGGCGTCGCTGCGCTCGGAGCAACCGCGCAGAAACCTTACCCGGCAAGCCGTATCGGCCGGTGACTCTACCCTGGGCCGGTGCCCGACAGGCTGAACGGTTGCAGCACCACTCCAAGCCGATCGAGGACCTCGAGGTGGGGCACGTTCGGCGCCGGCCGGACGAGCCCAAGGAGGGAGTCAGCTCGCACCGGCAGTGGGAGCGGCAGGATCTCAGCCGCCCGCAGGGCCCCATACGCAACCCGCGGTGGCGTACGGACGAAATGAGGCCGAGGCTTCCCGATGGTGGCCGCGAAGCTCGTCAAGAGCCGCCGGAACGGGACCGGGTCGGGATGGGCGATCCCCACCGGGACACGGGCACGTCGTCGGCCCCGGCCAAGGCGACAATGGCGGCCGCGAAGTCGTGCTCTGCCACGGTGAATTGGCGCGCGGCCGGTCCGAAGTCGGGCAGGAGGGGCAGCGCAGCCAGCCGGCGCAGCGTGCCGGCCATGCCTCCCCATGCGGGCCCGTAGACCAGGCCCGGGCGGACAATGCACATCCCACGGGCCCGTGCCGCCCCCTCAATGGCCAGCTTGGCGCGGCCGTAGTGCTGACGAGTCCCCGGGTACGCCGACATCGACGACAGCGTGATCGTCCGGTCAACCCCCTCCGAGAGAGCCCGATCGAACAGCGCGATGGTCCCGAAGACGTTCGACCCCCAGATGTCCGCCCTCTTCGTGAGGGCCATGTCGTAGGCGCAGTGGACGAGCAGGTCGACACCCTTGAGGGCATCGGTCGTTTCCGCAGTGGCAAGGTCGAAGAAGTGGTCGTCGGTTCCCGGGGCCGGCGACCGAACGAGCCGACGGACGCGATGCCCCGCAGACTCGAAGGCGGCGACGAGGACCGAACCCAGGTAGCCCGAGGCACCGGTGATGGCGACGACGGTGCCGAGGACTCTTGGTCACCTGGCCGCCCCAGCGCCTCGCTGGCGATGCGGTGGGCGTTCGCCATGATCGTCAAGGTGAAGGTGGTTGCGGGCACCTCCGTGAACACCGAGGCGTCGACCAGGTGGATGCGGTCCCAGGCGGCCAGGCGCCCCGTCCTATCCGTCGTCCGGACGGAACGGGTCGGGCCGTGCGGGAAGCTGGCGCCGAAGTGATAGCTCTTGGCCGCCGGCGAGACCGAGATCATCGGAGCGACCGGCCACAGGTCCAGGGCTGGGGCGACCTTCAGCATGGCGCGTACCAGGGCATGCAACATGTGCGGCCACCCGTCCTCCCCGTCGCGCTCGAGCTCCACCGTGGGGAGTTCCGTCGCTCCCGCCGCCGACGGGCCACGACCCTTACCCGCGGCGATGCCCACCCGGGCACGTAGCCGAGCCCCACTGAGATCCTCCGCAGAAGAGCGGCAAGAACGGGGTCGGCGTGTGGCTGGCGGATGGCACCCGGAAGCGAGCCGAGAAAAGCGGGGTTGTAGTCGTAGAAGTGGACCTGGCAGAGATCGACGCCCTCGCCCGTGGCGTCGTAGACCAGGTTGAACTGGTTCAGGGTGAAATTGCGGGCCCAGCGCGGGTCGCTCACGGGACGGACGGATAGTGCGGGGAGGACGAACTGCACGGACTCTTGCAGGTAGACGGGCTGGTCGAGTACCTCGAGGGACCCGAGCACCAGCCGGGTCGTTCCGATGCCCCCGCAGGCCACGAAGATCCGATCGGCGCTCAGACGTTCGATCCGGCCCGTTGCCGTGTCCCGGACCAGGACGTGCGGTTGCCCGTCGACCTCTTCCAGGCGCACGGCGAGCAGGCCAGCCCGGTAGGTGATCCGGTTCTCCGCCCGGAGGCGGTCGAAGGTGTGCGCACTCGAGTAGATGAGCCCGTAGGGGCAGCCCGTCATGCACATGCCACACCGGGTGCACTCGTCGGCCTTGAAGGCCAGCCGGGCCCGGCCGAGCGTGATGCCGTGCGACTGGACCAACGACCGGCGTGCCCCGTACCGCTCCAGCACGCGATCGGTCCGCTCGGCCAAGGGTGGCAGGCCCCGGGCCGGGACCAGGAGCGGGAACAGTTCGGCCAGATCGTCCTCGTCTCCGGCCAGGGTCATTTCCCCCAAGGCGACGCGGTAGTGCGGCTCCATGTCGGCCATCGAAATGGGCCAGCGGTCGAAGGTTGCCCTCGAGAAGGGCATGATCTGGGCCCCCCAGACATTCGAGAACCCGCCGTAGGCCCCCGAGACCACCGACGCGTTGGCCGGACCGAGCGGGTCGATCCCGCCCAACTGCCCCACGTCACGGAAGGGAAAATCAGAGCCGTAGGAGCGCTTCTGCGGCAGCTCCCCTCGTGGACTCGATACCGGCTGAAGTCCGATGCGCTCGACGTCGGAGGTTGACCACGACCGTTCCGCTGTGGTGGAGAGCCGCTGCAATGTGGATTGCAGATCTGGCTCCAGGGTCGCTCCGACGTCGATTACGGTGACCTTGTGGGCGGGATCTGCGGTCAGCGCGAGGGCGACACCGGCCGCGGCGGGACCCGACCCGATGATCAGCGCGGTCGGCATCGCGGACGCTCCCTCCCGACCCTTCCGGTGATTCTCAGCTGACCTTGAGCAGTTGACCGGAAATTGTCACGTGATCTGGTCAAATTGACGGCCCCGATTAGGGACGTTATGCTCTACTTGGACCGGGCGCGGCTTGTCATCATCTAGGTGGCGGGCAGCGGCCACGACAAGTGCCCGCTTGGCGAATTCGGGCACGACTCCAGATAGGGGATATAGGCGGTGTTGAGCAGCAGGCTGGATGCGACAGCAGTACGGGAAAGGGACCCCAAGGGGCGCGCGGAGGAATCTGCGCTGCCGCGGGCGATGCCCGGGCCCGAGAAGGCGGAACCCACGATCACCATCGTGGTCCCGGCGAAGAACGAGGCGCTCAATCTGCCGCACGTTCTTCAGAAGCTTCCCCAGGACTGCGAGCTCATTCTGGTCGACGGCAACTCGACGGACGACACGATAAGAGTCGCGCAGTGGCTCCGGCCTGACATCACGATCGTCAATCAGACCCGTGCGGGCAAGGGAAATGCGCTGGCCTGCGGGTTTGCCGCAGCGACGGGCGACTTCATCGTCATGATCGATGCCGACGGTTCGAACGACCCCGAGGAGATTCCCCGTTTCATCGACGCACTGAAGCGAGGCGCCGACTTCGCCAAGGGGTCGCGGTTCATCGCTGGTGGGGGGAGCGATGACATCACTCTGATCAGGAGGTTCGGCAACTTCTGGCTCAACAAGATCGTCAACGTACTCTACGGGGCCCGGTACACAGACCTGTGCTACGGCTTCAACGCCTTCCGGCGTAGCTGCCTCGACGTGATGCGCCTGCCGGCACCCGAAATCGAGGCCGAGCCCGGTTCGATGCTCTGGGGTGACGGCTTCGAAGTCGAGACCCTGATCAACGTTCGGATCGCCAAGGCCGGTTTCAAGGTCGTCGAGGTGCCGAGTTTCGAGAACGAGCGCCGGTTCGGCGCGAGCAATCTCAACGCGTTCAGCGACGGGATCCGGGTGCTGAGGACGATCCGGGCAGAGCTGAAGGGGCCGAAGCAGAAGCCTGTTGAATCGCATGTCTGGGAGGAGTCAGAGGTGCGGTATGTCTGGCAGGACTCAGAGGCGCCGGTGTTCCAGCTCGGCGAAGGGTTCGGCTGAGCGGATCATCGCCACGGAGGACCGTCCCAGGACGGTCATGGCCGTTGCAGCAACGTCACTCAGGCGACACGCGGGTGACGAAGCGGATCGAGTCTGGGCTGTGAAGGCACTCCGACCTGGACTGGAGGCCGGCCGGCGAGCGCGTTGACGCAATCGTCGCACAGCCGCCCGAATGCCGTACCGGTTCCCAGCTTCCGGCGGTCTCGCAGGCCGACCCTCGACACCGAGCCGGACCAACCACAGCGATGGCACACCCCGTGCCACTGCCTCTGCGACACCCCTGTCCGCGGTTCACGCATCAATCCGCCCCCCAGCTCGTTGACTTCGCACAACCGACTTCCGCGCACCAACACGTGCGCCTGCTCTGCACAAGAGTTCTCGGTGCCTTTCCAACGGTACTTGAGCCCGAATACCAGATCTGGGCACCCACCTGGTCGTGTTCCGGCCCGAAAGTGGATCCGTTCGCCGGGCACCATGCCATCGAGCGTCGTGCCCGGTTCCGAGGCGCCCCGGACCTCGCCCGTTCGTCTCGTCCTTCGCTTTCTGGGTCATTCGAGACCCTCCGTCTGAGCCCGGAGTCCCGAGGGCTCGTTCGGGTTTCATTGGACAACGCAGGCCTGTAAGCCACGTCAGAGATACCTGTAGGCGAGGTCAGAGAGACTTATGAGACTCCTAAAAGTTTCTGTGACGGCCTGACCTGCGGGTCGGTACCGGTCCGGCGACCTGTTTCCGACCCAGGAGTGCCTTGGGCTGCAACGACAGTTGGATCTTGTCCCCAGGCCCCTGGCCTGCCTTGTCGTGACAAGGCAACCGAACTAGGAAGGCGCCGGTGTTCGTGACCAATCACGTGTTGTCGGGCGTCGCCATCGGGCGGGTTCTCGAGCAGCGCCCGGTGACCGCATTCGCGGTCGGCGTCGCCTCGCATCTTGCCCTCGACATGGTCCCGCACTGGGGGTGCACGCTGCGCACGGTCAGCGATTCGCAGCAGTTCCTCCGCTATGCCCGGCGGGATGGAACTCTGGGTCTGGTAGCCGCTCTCGGCGCGCATCGCCGCGGTGGATCGCAGGGCGCGCCTGGCGACCCTGGCCGCGATCGCCGGTGCCACGCTGCTCGACGCCGACAAGCCCATGATGTACTTCTGGAGGAGGAATCCATTCCCTCGAGCAGTGCGGCGGATCCATATTTGGGCACAGAACGAGTCGCCGGAAGGCATGTCCAACGAAATCGTGTTCGGGGTGTCGTGTGCGCTCGCAGACGCCGTCATTGCTGTCCAGAGCAGACGCCGGGTGGTGACGCCGTAACCCACGCGTGCGCCCTGACGCAGGGTCGGTCCGCCACAGGCCACGTCACCCCTCGTGAGAGACTCTGCCTTGAGGTTTGGCGCGGGCGAAACCCCTGGCGCGCCGTCGCCAGGACGGTCTGGGTCAGGCGTGCAGGGCGGGCTCCTCGATGGCAGAGTCAACCTGATCCGGGCTGTAGGGAATGACCGGCCCGCCGTGTCCGAAGACGTCGAGTGTGTGGATGAACCGGTGCAGACCCATGGAGTTGGCACAGGCGAACCCGAGCTCAATGATCTGAGCGGCCGTGAAGTGCTCGCTCAGACGTCGGTAGAACTCGTCGTCCATGGCGTGATGGTCGGCCGAGAGAAGATCGAGGAACTCCACGGCCAGGCGTTCCTGCTCGTTCAGCTCCGTCCCCCCAGGTGCGACGAGGCACGCCACGTCCTCCTCCGTGATCGAGTCGTGCTTGCGTGACTGCATGCAGGGCTGGCACTCGCCCAGCTGCGCGCTGCGGATGCGCAGTAGCTCGAGGATCCTGCCGCCGAGAAGCGACTGTTGACCCCACGAGGTCCGCGCCGCGTTGGTCATGAGGATCTGCGAAGTCTTGTAGGCAAAGATCTGCAGGGGAATTGGCGTGGCATACAGCCCGTCGGCCACCCCCTCCTCAATGATCCGGCGCGGCTCCGGCGCCAACTCGTCCAGTGGAATCGGCTCGATTCTCGGCACGCGACCCTCCGACCATCCGTCCTCTTGTGATGACCTTCGTACTGTATCGGTCGGGTCCACGGGTGCCTCGCCCGGTCCCCTGCCGCGGCGGCGTGCGGCCTTCCCGCCCGGACCCGCACCTCGCGGCTCGGGCGCGCGAGCCGCCCGCCAGTGGAACCAGTGCATCCCCCAACTGCGCGGCACCGATCTCGGTAAGGTCCCCGGTTGGGTTCCGGGGTACGACGGGACCCGACCGAAAGCGAGGAACGGGTGCGTTTCATCCTTCACTACCCCGAGGCCAACGGAAGCGACCTCGACCTGCTCGACGCCGGCACCATTCCCGGGATCGCCGCCGCCGCGGAGGCGGCCGGATGGCACGGGTTCGCACTGACCGAGCACCCCGCCCCGAGCGCCACCTGGTTGGCCGCGGGCGGGCACCAGAGCCTCGACCCCTTCGTGGCGCTGGCGGCCGCAGCCGCGGTCACCAGCGAGCTGGCGCTGGTGACCAACCTCAGCGTCGTCCCCTACCGCAACCCGTTCGTGCTGGCCAAGGCGGCGGCGACGCTCGACCGGATGTCCGACGGCCGCTTCTACCTGGGCGCCGGCGCCGGGTACCTCAAATCGGAGTATTTCGCGCTCGGCGTGGATTTCACCGAGCGCAACGCGCTCTTCAACGAGGCGCTCGAGGCGATGCAGCTGCACTGGAGCGGAGAACCGTTCACGTTCGAGGGCCGCCACTTTTCGGCCCACAACATCCAGGCGCTCCCGGCGCCGCGGAACCGTTCCATCCCCATTTGGATGGGCGGGAACTCCGATGCCGCGCTCCGGCGGGCCGCCCGCTTCGCCGCCGGGTGGATGCCGATGGCGGCATCGGCCTCGGTGGCCAAGACGGCACGCACCCCGCCGGTCACCACGACCGAGGAGCTGCGCGAGCGTCTGTCGGTGCTCGAGCGCTTCGCCGGAGAGCGCTACCAGCAGCTCGAGCTCATCTTGAGCTACTCGGGGCCGAGCCTGGCCGACTTCGAGCGCGAGGCCGAGCGCATCCGCCAACGCCTGGGCGACATGGAGCAACTCGGCGTCGATTGGACGTTCGTCAGCCCACCCTGGTCCCACTCCCCGGGTCCAGTCGAGTGGCTGCAGGCCTTCGCCGCCACGTTCATCAGCGGCTAGGCGCACGTCCATCGCTCAAGCACCGGGGCGTCCGGGCCGATACCGGGAAACGGAGGAGCGCGCTCAGAGGCCCGCTACGACGGGGGTGGCGACGGATGACGGCTCTGCGCACGAGGGTGGGACGACCGAGGGAAATCCTCTGGTCGGTCGCCATCAGCATTCTGGCCGGCATCGGTGCCTACGTCGTGACCTATCACGCTCTCATCTTCGCCTTCCGGCCGGCCGACACAGCCTGGGTGAGCCCGGCGGCCGCCGCACTGGTGCATGCCGCGCCAGACCCGTCCTGCCCGAACAACCATCACCGCGTCCACCATGCGCACGATCAGTCAGGGCCCGCCGCGCCCGCCTGCGCGCCGGTCCCGCGCTGAACGCAACGACGAGCGAAGTCCGACCCAGCGTCCTCAGGTTGCGGATGCGACGCTCGGGGCCGCGCTCTCGAGGTAGTGCGCGCTCGGAGGGTCGGTGTCGTCGGCCGCCGCTGGCGGTCTACCCTCCGGGGGGAGGGCCCGTGCCGCGCACCACACGCTTGACGAGCGACTGCAGCAGGGCCCAGGCGACATCGGGGTGGGCCTGCACGAAGGGCCGGAACTGCCAGGCGGCCAGCGCGTAACAGTCGAGATCGGTCTCCGCCACCACGTCGGCCATGCGGGGTCCCTCGTCGATGAGCGCGATCTCTCCGAAGTGGTCACCCGCCTTCAGCGTGTTGATGGCCACGCCGCCATCGCTGACGGTGGCGGTGCCGTTCACGATGATGAAGAAGCCGATCCCCGGCTTCCCCTTCTCCGTGATCGCCGCCCCGGCGGGGAACGAACGCTCGCTCATGGCGGCTGCCAGCTGCTTCACATCGCGCTTGGACAGATCCGAGAACAGCGGGACCTGTCTGATTGCCTGCTCGACCTCAGCCATGACCGAACGGTACACGGCGACGGCCACGGCCACACGGCCCTGCGCCGGCCGGGCGGGTTCAGACTGACGCGGGCACCGGCACGGCGCCCCGCCAGTACCCGAGGGTCACGACGAAACGCGAGCCGCCGTCGTAGTTGATGGGCGACTCCGCCCGCACCGTGCCGCCCATGGCCGCGGCCAGCTCGGCCACGATGGCCAGACCGAGGCCCGACCCCAGGGGACGGTTCGGCCCGCGGTCGGCCCGGTAGAACCGCTCGAAAACCCGTTGCAGGTCGCCTTCGGCGATGCCGGGACCGTCGTCGTCGACCGTGATCACGCACGTCCCCGACGCCGGGTCGTCACCCACCGTGACCGTCACCGTGGTGAGGGCGAACGTGATGGCATTCTCAATGAGGTTGGCCAGAAGTTGGGCCAGCCGGTCCGGATCCGCAGCCACCGGCGCCGCTCGCGGTGACTCCCAGGTGTCGACCGCCGCCCCGCCGGGCGCCAGCACCACGATCTGCAGCCCGCTCTTGGCCGCCGCCGGGCGGAACCCCTCCGCCGTGGTGGTCACCACCTCGACGGCGTCGGTCGGCCGCATGGAGATCGACATCTGCCGGGCCTCCAGCTTGGTCAGGTCGAGAAGGTCGCCCACCAGCCGCTCGAGCCGCCGCGACTCCGCGATGATGACGTCAGCCGCCTGTCCGCTGTCGACGACCGCGCCGTCCTGAATCGCCTCGGCGAAGCCGCGGATGGACGTGAGGGGGGTACGCAGGTCGTGCGACACCGCGAGCAGCAGGTGGCGCTCCCGGGCGCGGCTTTCCCCGAGGCTCTGGGCCATGCCGTTGATGGAGCCGGCCAGCGATGCGAACTCGGGATAGTCGCCGCGCCGAACCGGGACCCGGGCGTCGAGCTCTCCCGAGGCGATGCGGCGCGTGGCGTCCTCGACGTCCACCAACGGCCGGGCCATGCGGCGGCTCATCTGCCAGGCCACCGCGGCCGCAACCAGCAACGCCGCGCCTCCGGCCAGGATGAAATACCCCCAGCTCGGCCCCAGGTCCCCGACGTTGCGCGTGAGGAGGATGGCCAGCGTGCCCTCGAATTCGGCCCGGTGCTCGCGGGCAGCCAGACGCTTACGCTCCGCCGTCGACAAATCGATGGGCGCGGCGGCGTACACGAGATTCCCCTGGCGACCCGATACCGTCTCGCCGTTCTGGAGCGCCGCCGGGTCGATGTCCTCCGCGCTGAGCCCGTCGGGCAGCGCCGAGGCCACCTCACCAGAGGCCGTGATGGGGATGGTGTCCGCGTCCTCGAGCTTGAGCGTGTGACGGATGATGTCGAGGACACGAAGTGACCGATCGCCGCTCTGGGACGATGTCAGGCTGTCGACCTCGGAGACGATCTCGGCCTTGGCCTGGTTGCGCGCCGCGTTCCTCGTCAGGATCAGGCTGCCGACGCCCGCGATGACCAGCGTCACGGCGACCAGGCCGACCATCACCAGGAGTAAACGGCGGCGCATGGCTCACCCGAACCGGTAGCCGACGCCCCACACGGTGGCGAGGGGGAGCTCGGCTCCGAGCTTCTTGCGCAACTGGGCCACGTGGACGTCGACCGTGCGCTCGTCGCCGTACCAGTCGGTGCCCCACACGCCGTCGAGCAGCTGCTGGCGCGACAAGGCCAGGCCGAGGTTGTTGGCCAGGAAGGCCAGGAGGTCGAATTCGCGGGTCGTGAGCGCCACCGCCTGACCACCCTGGCGCGCCTCGCGGCGGCGCAGGTCGACCTCGACGTCGCCGACCGTGACGACCTCCTGGGGCGCCGGCCCCTCGCGGGTCCGTCGCAGGATGGCCCGCACCCGGGCCACCAGCTCCCGGGGTGAGAACGGCTTGACCAGGTAGTCGTCCGCCCCCAGCTCGAGGCCCAGAATGCGATCCACCTCGTCGTCGCGTGCGGTGAGGAAGAGGACCGGCACCGTGCTGCGGCTGCGGATCTCGCGGCAGACGTCGAAGCCGTCCCGGTGGCCAGGGAGCCCGACGTCGAGGACGACGATCCAGGGATCCTCCCGCTTGAAGAGCTCGAGTCCCTTCTCACCGTCGGCGGCCAGCAGCACGCGGAACCCCTCGCGCCGCAGGTAGAGGTCCACCAAGTCGGCAATGTGCGGGTCGTCCTCGACCACCACCACCGTCCCGTTCTCCGTGCTCACGTACCTAGCCTTCCACCTGGCGCACCCCGAATTGCCCGAATCGGGCCATCCCTTACAGAACCCTCACGATTGCCGAACAGGCCCCTCACTCAGCCCATTCACCATCTCCTCTCAGGGTCCCCCAAAGAAAGACCCGACGACGAGAGGAGTTCACATGCCGAACGGCCGCACACACCTCACCCGCCTCGGGGCCCTCGCCCTGGCGTCCGCCGCCACACTGGGCACGGCTGGCGTCGCGGGTGCCACCACCCCCGGGAGCTCCAGCACCACCGGGAGCAGCGGGAACAGCGGGAACAACGACGTCCCGAGCACGCTCGCCGGGATCAAGGCCAAGGCCAACACCGACATCACCGACCGGGTCAATTCGCTCAACTCGGCCATCCAAGGGGTGAAGGGGGCCAAGGGCCTCGGCTCGGGTCAGGGCGCCCTGGAGACCTACCTGGGCACCGACATCACCCCGCTGCAGCAGCTGGATGCCACGATTCAGGGCGCGACCTCGATGCAGCAGGCGGCGCAGGAATTCGGCACCATCTTCACCAACTTCCGGGTTTACAGGCTGGTCCTGCCGGCGACGCACATCGCCGGCGACGCCTTCCGCGTCACCACCACCGGAGTCCCGAACCTCCAGGCCGCGTCGACAAAGGCCCAGCAGCACGTCAATCCGGGCAACCAGGGCGTGCTGGAGCCGCTCATCGACGACCTGAACGGCCAGATCAGCGCGGCGAGCAATGCCACCAACGGCCTGGCCGCCACCGTGCTCGCCTACACACCCCAGCAGTGGAACGCCAACAACAACCTCCTGGCGCCCTCGAAGCAGTCAGATGCCCAGGCCGACGCGGCCGTGGCCAAGGGCCGCCAGGACGTCGTCGAGATCCGCGCCATCGTGAAGAACCACGTGCAGGGATCGCCCGACTCCCCGAGCGGGGCCGGCGGCACCCCGACCACCTGATCCCCCACCGCAGCCCTTGGCTGCCTGAGGCGACGTCACTCCCCCGGCATCGGACACCCCATTCCCCGGTGCCGGGGGATGGCGTCTGACGCGTCCGAGGCGCGCCTGGTCACCTGGCCCGGCGAGCGAATCAGCTGAGCAGCGACGAGGTGGTGGCGTTGAGCCCGTTCTCGGCCTTGGAACGGTGGACCACCTGGAACTCCGAGAACTCGGCCAGGCCCCACGGGCCGTTCTCCACGCCGATGCCGCTCCACTTGAAGCCACCGAACGGTTGCTGGGGGGCGAGCGCCAAGTGCGTATTGACCCATGCCGTCCCGCACTCGAGCTGGGCCGCGACCTCGGCGGCCCGGTCGGCGTCGGCGCCCCAGACCGAGCCCGACAGGCCGAAGTGCGTGGCGTTGGCCCGGTCGACGGCGTCACCCAGGTGGCGGTACGGGATCACGGGGAGGGCCGGTCCGAACTGCTCCTCGTCGACGATGCGGGTCCCGTCGGACAGCCCGGTCAGGATGGTCGGCTCGAAGAAGTAGCCGGGGCGGTCCATGGCCTTGCCGCCGGTCACGGCCGTGGCCCCCGACGACAGCGCGTCGGCCACCAGCTCCTTGACCCGCTCGTACTGCGGCGCGTTGTTGATCGGGCCGAGCTTCACCCCCTCCTCGGTGCCCTCACCGACCTTGATGGAGCGTGCATGCGCCGCCAGCCCCTCGACGACGTCGTCGTAGAGCGCCTCGGGCACGTACACCCGCTTGATAGCCGAGCACACCTGGCCGTTGTTGGTGAACGCCCCGGCGAAGATGGCCGAGGCCACCGCGGCCGGATCGGCGTCCTCGAGCACGATGGCCGGGTCGTTGCCGCCGAGCTCCAGGGTGACGCGCTTCAGGTCGGGTGCGGCCGAAAGGGCCACCTTCTTCCCCGTCTCCACCGAGCCGGTGAAGCTGACCTTGCGCGGCACGGGGTGCGAGGTCATGGAGGCGCCGAGCTCGTCCCCGCCGCTCACGATGTTGAGCACACCGGGCGGGAACACGTCACGCAGAAGCTCACCCACCTTCAGCGTGGTCAGCGGCGTGAAGGGCGACGGCTTCAGCACGAGGGTGTTCCCGGCCAGCAACGCCGGCGCGATCTTCCAGAAGGCGAGCGTCAGCGGGAAGTTCCAGGGCGTAATGGCCGCCACCACGCCCAGCGGCCGTCGGGCCAGCTCCACGTAGGCGGTGTCGTCATCCTGAATGACCTGGGGCGCCATCTCGAGGTTGGCGAAGTACTGGCACCAGATCGCCGCGGCGAACCCCTCCACGGCGGCGTCGCCCAACGGCTTGCCCTGCTCGGCCGTGAGGATGGGTGCCAGTTCCGTGGCGGCCTGCGCCAGCAGCACGTCGGCCGCCTTGAGCAGGGCGGCACGCCGGGCGCCCTCGTCGGCCTTCCAGTCCCGGGCCGCCTTGGCCGCGGCATCGAACGCGGCGTCGAGCTGGGCCGGGGTGCATTCGGGGGCCTGGGCGAAGACCTCACCCGTGGCCGGGTTGACGACACCGAACGTCGCCTCCGTTGGTGCGGCTTCCCCCGCGATGGTCATCACGAATTCGGACATGGCGCTCCTGAGCTGTGCTCGCGTGGGAGACACTCCCCCACCCCGGCCGGACTTCGGTCTGGGCCATCCTCGCACCTCCACCACACGGCCTCAATCGGCGCGGGCGCACTACCGTCACACGGGCACGGTCCCGGAGGGACGAAACGGGACAGAAGGGTGGGCGCCATGACGGCGACAGAGGCACGGAGGGAGGTCGACGTCTGCATCGTGGGCGCCGGCCTGGCCGGGTTGACGGCGGCCCGCCGTCTGGCGCAGGCGGGCCAGACCGTCGCCGTCCTCGAGGCACGGGACCGGGTGGGCGGCCGCGTCTGGACGCAGACCTCGAAGGACGGCATCCCGGTGGACATGGGCGGCTGCTTCATCGGCCCGCACCACGACCGCCTCCACGCACTGGCCAAGGAGATGGGCGTGACCACCTTCTCGACCTTCGTCGACGGCGACAACGTGCTGGCCACCGGTGGCAAGGTGCGGCGGTACCGGGGTGACATCCCGCGCATCAACCCCGTGGCGCTGCTCAGCGCCGGACAGGCCATCACCCGTATGGGCGCCATGGCCAAGAAGGTCCCGCTCGAGGCGCCATGGGACGCGCGCGGCGCCGCCAAGTGGGACGCGCTGTCGGTCCGGGCTTGGCTCTCGCCGGCGCACGTGCCGACCCAACTGGCCCGCGACCTGGTCGAGGCGACGGTACGGGCCTGTTTCGCCTGCGACCTCTCCGAAGTCTCCTTGTTGTGCTGGCTGTTCCTCGTACGCTCGGCCGGCGGCGTGGAGTCGCTCATGAACATCGCGGGTGGCTACCAGGACTCCCAATTCGACGGGGGTGTCGGGCAGATCCCCGACGCCATGGCGGCCGAGCTCGGGGACGCGGTCGTGCTGGAAGCGCCGGTCACCGCGGTCACCCAACGGGCGGACCGCGTCGACGTCGTGTCCGACGGACCCACCGTGACCGCACGCCGTGCCGTGCTGGCGCTGCCACGCGCCCTGGCCGCCGGCATCCGCTTCCAACCCGCGCTCCCGGCGGACCACGCGCTCCTGCTCCATCAGATGCCCGCAGGCACGGAACTCAAGACGGTGGCGATTTACGAGGAGCCTTTCTGGCGCGCCGACGGCATTTCGGGCAACACGGTGGCCACCGACGACCTCATAGAGGTGACGCTCGACACGACCCAACCCGGGCATCCACAGGGTGTGATCGGCACCTACTCGGCGGGGCCACGTGCGCGCGCCCTGTGGGCCATGGGCGAGGCCAACCGACGATCCGTGCTCACCAAAATGCTGTCCACGCGGCTGGGCCCCAAGGCAGCCGAGCCGCTCGACGTCCTCGAGATCAATTGGGCCGAGGAGCGCTGGACCCGCGGCTGCTCCCTGGCCCACTTCTCGACGGGCGTGCTGACGCACTACGGCTCCCGGTTGCGCGAGCCCGTCGGGCGCGTGCACTGGGCGGGCACCGAGACGGCGACCACGTCCTTCGGGGCCATGGACGGCGCGGTGCGCTCCGGGGAGCGCGTGGCCGACGAAATCCTCCAGGGTCCGGCCTGAGCCTGGTCAGGTGCGCCATTCGGCCCGACCCGACCCCCGAGGGACCAGGATCGGGTCCGGCCAGGCCGGCGGCGTGTGCGAGAAGCGAACGGGCGGGGCCAGCGTGTGGACGTCACCCAGGGGGCTGGGGGCGTCGTAGGCGGCCGGCTCGCGCCGGCGGTGCTCGTCGTCACATCCGGCCTGCCCAGGATCCACCAGACCGAGGGACGCGCACCACATCGCAGTCCTGGTCAAGCTGACGTTGACGTGCCACGAGCCGCCCTCGGTGGCGCGCCGGACCAGTGCCGCAGTCGCGCCGACGGCCCCCATGTACCCGGTGATGTAGTCGTTGATCAGGCCCGTGACGGGAAGCCGCGGCTCGTCCGCGGTTCCTTCGATGGCCATGAGACCGGAGGCAGCCGAGCCGTTCATGTCGAAGCCCCCGCGCCCCGCCCACGGGCCCGTCGACCCGTAGCAGGAGACCGAGACGTAGACGAGACCGGGGTGGCGCTCCGCCAAGAGGGCGGGACTCAGGCCGTGCCGCTCCAGCGCACCGACACGATGGTTGTCGACCACCACGTCGGTGTCGGCCAACAGGGCGGCCGCACGGTCGCGTCCGGTAGGAGTCTGCAGATCGACGTAGGCGCTCCGGGAGCCCACGTTGGCCTCCGCGTAAATGAACTCGTGCTCGTAGTCGTTCGGTCGGGTGGCGCAGAGGACGTCCGCCCCTTGTTCGGCCAGGGTCCGGCCCACGGTGGGACCGGCCACGGCGTGGGTGAACGACAGCACGCGGACACCGTCGAACGGCCGCTCGGCCGACCCAAAGCCCCGTGCGGGCGCGTCGCCGATGCGCTCGAGGCCGATGACGGGCTGGCCGGCCAGGAGCATGCCCTGCTCGTGCGCGAGCCATTCCGCCCGGGTGCGCACCACACACCCGGGCAGGCCTGCGGCGTTCGCCGCTTCCTCCAGTTTGAAGGCGTCCCAGCTCGAGATGGCGGCCGCCACCCGGGCCGTGTCCGGGGGCACATCGAGAAAGCGACACCACTTGGCGACGAGATGCGGGTAGACCGCCGAGGCCATGACCCACCGGCCGTCCCCCGTGCGGTACGGCGTGATGAGGAACGGGTTGTCGAGCACCAGCGGATGCGGAGCCAGCTCCCCGTTCAGGGTCGGATGCCAGAAGGCCCCTGGATTGATCCCGTGCACCGCCTGGCGCAGGTCGACCTCGAGGTCCTGACTCGGGCCACCGCACCCGCGGTGAAACGCGACCGCCGCCACTGCGCCGGCGACGATCGGGATCCCGATGCAGGCGCCGAGGCGGTGCACGGCGGGCAAAATGGGGTCGCGGCCGGCGATGGACACCCTGCCCCCGGCGTCCGCCCCGGAGAGGCCGACGTCCGCCAAGAGGTCGTCCAACGCGGCGAGGGGGTCGAACGCCGGCGCGGCGGCCGGTGCCGGAGACCCGACGGCGAGCTCAGTGCTCGGTGGCTTCATGGCGCGAGGGCGTCCCAGTTGCGTTCGAGATCGGGAAGAAGGAAGAAGAAGAGGTCACGGCCGCGCATCGTCCGCGTGCTGCAGGACCAACTCGGTCGGCGCCGAGAAGTGCGCCAGCAGGGCCGCCACGGCCCGCCGGGCCAGATCGCCGTGAACCGGGGCTCCGGCGGCCCCGTCCGTCAGGACCTGGAGGTCGCCCCCTTCTGACACGGCGACGATCATCCGGGCCAGGTCCAACACGGGCACGATCGGGACGCGTCCCTCTCGCTCCAGCGCCTCGGCTACCAGGACGGCCAGCTCGGAGCGGACCCGGACCTCGTGCTCGACCAGGAGCGCGGCGACCCCGGGCCGGCGGATGGCGTGCAGGGAGAACTCCACCGAGACGAGCGTCCACTGCCGGTCTACTTCGGGCGGGGGTGCGGGGGGTCCCTCCGACGGCCCCGCCGCCCCTGCGCCGACGGTCGACACGGCGCGACGCAGCCACTCCGCCCGCCTGGCCCAGCTGCGGTCCAGCAGGGCCAGGAACAGGGCGTCCTTGTTGGCGAAGTTCGAGTAGAACGCTCCCTTCGTCAGCCCCGCCCGCGTGCAGATGTCCGGGATGGAGGTCGCGCCGAAGCCCTGCTCGGCGAACAGCTCCAAGGCGGCGTCCAGTAGGGCGTTGACGGTGGCGGGTCGGCGCTTCGTGGCCCCTCGTGGCACCCTGCCATCCTATTGCATACCGAACAGTATGCAATACCGATCGGCATTTTTTAGCCGGGCCGCCCCAGTGTCCATCGACGACGGCGCGCCCCGGTCACATCCCTTTGGGGCGCGCCCCGGGACCCGTGCCCACCCCGAGGTTCTCGCGGAAGAAGGCCAGCGTCTGGTCGAGGGCCGCCCGCGTCGGGGTGCCCTCTTCGTCGACCAGGTGATGTGTCAGCACCGAGTCCGCGTTCTTGGGGTGCCTGTAGGGGTTCCCCGGCGCCGAGTCGATCTCCACGGCGAGGAACTGGTCCCCCAGCTCGCGGCGCAGCGTCTCGAAGCGCTCCGAGAAGCAGAAAGGGTCGTTGGTGAAGCGCAGGCCGAGAAGGCACTGGCCCGCCTCCGCGCGCTCCTTGACCCGGGCCAGATCGGCGTCCGAGATGCCGATGTCGGCCTTGTACTTCTTGCCGATGGGGAACGGCTGAGACGGCTGGCTCAGCACCGGCGCCAGCATGCGGTCGTCCACCATCATGGCGAGGGCGAAGCCACCGGTGAAGCACATGCCGACGGCACCCACCCCGGGCCCGCCACATCGCTCGTGCTCCGACGCCGCCAACGCGCGCAGCCAGGTGGTGATCGGGCTCGTCCGCTTGAGCGCGAAGCAGGAGAACTCGCCGCGAGATGCAGGCCGGACCGAGTGAGCGGACCGAGTACAGACCCGTCATCGGGCGTCCGACGTCACCGAAGAGGTGCGGCAGCACGGCCGTGCAGCCCGCGGCCGCCACCCGGCGGCCGAACAGCGCCAGCTCGGGCGTGATGCCGGGCGCCTCGCTCATGACGATGACCGCGGGGCCGCTGCCCAGGCGGAACACGTCCCGCCGCTTCCCTTCGGCCCCGAAGCTCTCCTTGGTGTAGTCCCCGAGCGCGCCTTCCCACCTGCCCGCATCGCCGGTCGCCATGGCCGGACCGTAGCATCGAGCGCCGTGTCCGCACCTCTTCGCTCCTTCGAGCCGCGCCTCCCCGTCATCGTGGGGTTGGGCGCCGTCAACGAGAGCGCGCCCGTCGTCGAGCTGATGACGCGGGCCGTCGAGTTGGCCGCCGCCGACGCGGGTGCATCGGGACTCTTGGCTTCGGTCGACCGCGTCGAGGTGCCGCAAGGGTCGTGGTCGCTCACCGACCCCGGCCGCGCCGTGGCCCGGCGCATCGGCTCACCGGCGGCGCGCACGGCGCTCTACCAGGTCGGCGTGTCGCAACAGGAACTGGTCAACCACGCCCTGGCCGCGGTGGCGGCCGGCGAGTGCGCCACCGTGGTCGTGGTGGGGGGTGAGGCCCGCGCCTGGGCCCGCACCGGAGCCACCGACGCCGCCGAGGCGGACGCGCTGGGCACGCCCGACGAGCTGGTGACGCGGCCGCCCGACTTCATGGCACCGGTCGAGGTGGCGGCCGGCCTGGTCTGGCCCGTCGTGCAGCAGTACACGCTGATAGAGAACGCGCTGGGAGCCGCCGAGCGCGTGGCCCCGGACCAGCAGCGCGACGACATTGCCGCACTCTGGTCCCGGTTCAACGACGTGGCCCAGGGCAACCCCGACGCGGCCTTTCGGGCTCCACTCTCGGCGGAGCAGATCGCCCGGCCGGGACCGCGCAACCGCCCCCTGGCCTTCCCCTACAACCTGTGGCACTCGAGCCAGTGGACGGTCGACCAGGCGACGGCACTCATCGTCTGCTCGGCCCGGCACGCCGAGGAGGCCGGGGTGCCGGCGGACCGCTGGCTCTTCCCGCACGTCGCGCTGCACTGCTCCGGTGCCGTCACCGTCACCGCCCGCCGCCGGCTGCACGCGTGGCCCGCCATGGAGGTGCTCGGCCGCGCCGCGGCGCGCCACCTCGGGCGCCCGTTGTGCGACATCGAGCTGGCCGAGGTCTACTCGTGCTTCCCGGCGGCGGTACGGGTGCAGCAGCGCGCGCTCGGTCTCGACCTGGACGGCACGCCCACCCTGACCGGCGGCATGGCCTTCGCCGGCGGGCCGTTCAACCACTACGCCTTGCAGTCGCTGGTGTCGCTCGGTCGCCGCCTCCGTACCCGTCCGTCCGAGCTCGGCCTCGTCACGACCGTGTCGGGCATGCTCTCCAAGCCGGGCCTGGCGGTGTGGTCGGCCACTCCACCGGAGACCGAGGGCCGATCCGCCCTCCTGGCCGACCTGGCGGTCCGGGCCGCTGCGGCCACGGACACCGTCCCGGTCGTCGAACACCCGCCGAAGGTGGCGACCACGGCCACGGTGGCCTCGTTCACCGTGACCTACGGCGGGAAGGAGGGCGCCGAGCCCGTCCGCACCGCCATTGTGGCCGACCTGCCCGATGGGGCTCGCACCGCCGCCACCTGCGAAGATGCAGCGACCGCCCGCCTGGCTGTCGCCCAGGGCCTCATCGGCCGGGCGGTGGACGTGAAGGACACGACATTCAGCCTCTGAGCACCATGACCTCCGCCCCGGGCCGGCCCCGCCTGGTCGACCCCGAGCTGGCCGCCCGGCTGCCCGGCCTGCGGCGCGTGACCGGCGTCGCTCTCGTGCTCGGCGCGCTGACCGCCGTGGCCATCGTCGTCCAGGCCGTCGCGCTCGCTCACGCGGTGGACCGCTCGCTCCTGCATCACGCGTCGGTTCGCCAGGTCGCTCCGGCCATCGCCCTGGTCGGCCTGGCCATTGTCGTCCGAGCGGTGTTGCACGCGTGGGTCGACCGGTCGGCCCACGCGTCGGCCGAGCTCGTCGTCGGTCGTCTGCGCGGTGAGCTGCTGCAGCACGCGCTGACCCTGGGCCCCGGCTGGCTGTCCGGCGAGCGGCCCGGCGAGCTGTCGACCACGGCCACCCGCGGGCTGCACTCGCTCCACGCCTACTACGCGCGCTACGTGCCGCAGGCCGCCACGGCGGCCGTCATCCCACCCCTCCTGTTGGTGTGGGTGGCGACCCAGGACTGGCTGTCGTTCGTCGTGGTCGTGGCCCTGGTCGCGGCGGTCCCGCTCACCATGATCTACTTCGGGCGCGAGGCGACCAAGCGCTCGGCCCGCCAGTGGCGCCGCCTCGGCTCGTTGGCGGGCCACTTCCTCCAGCTCGTCGAGGGCCTGCCCACCCTGCGCGCCTTCGGCCGCGAGGCACACGGCCGACGCGAGGTGGAGGCGGCCAACGAGGGGGTCCGCGTCGCCACCATGCGCACCCTGCGGGTGGCCTTCCTCTCCGCCCTGTCCATGGACCTCATCGCCGGATTCGGAGTCGGCTTCGTGGCCATGGTGCTCGGCCTCCGCCTGCTGTGGGGGGAGCTGGGGCTGCAGACCGCCCTGGCGGTCCTGCTCGTCGCGCCCGAGATCTTCATCCCGTTACGCCGCGCCGGGGCGGAGTTCCACGCCAGCACCGAGGGCCAGGCGGCGGCGGCGCGCGTCCTCGAGGTCCTCGGCACGCCAGGGCCCACCACGGCGACGGCCGGGCAGCCGGGGACGGCACCGGTCGTGACCGTCCCGGCCCTGACCATCGACGCGCTGGCGGTCGAGTACCCCGAACGGGCGCGCCCCGCGCTCAGCGCCTTCTCGCTGCACGCCGCGCCGGCGGCGCGCGTGGCGGTCACAGGTCCGTCGGGAACGGGCAAGTCGACCGTCCTCGCCGCCCTCTTGCGCTTCGTCGAGCCGACCACGGGCACCATGGCGCTCGACGGCCGGCCGGCCACCGAGCAGAGCCCGGCCGAGTGGCGGGCACACCTCTCCTGGCTGCCCCAGCGGCCGCACCTCTTCCACACCAGCCTGGCCCAGAACCTCCGTCTGGGTGCACCGGACGCGCCCGAGGACGAGGTGCTCCGGGTGCTGAGCGCCGTCGGCCTGTCCGCGTTGGTGGCCTGCCTCCCGGCCGGATTGCAGACCGTCGTTGGCCACGACGGCCTCACCCTCAGCGCGGGCGAGCGCCAACGCGTGGCTCTCGCCCGCGCCCTCCTGTGCCCGGCGCCCGTCCTGCTGCTCGACGAGCCGACGGCGTCACTCGACCCGCCCAGCGTGGCTCGGCTGGCCCCGGCTATCGAGCCCTGGTTGAGCGGTCGAACCATCGTCGTGGCGGCCCATGAGCCGGTCCTCCTCCCCCACTTCGACACGGTCGTCGCGTTGCCCGAAGCCGCCGTCCCCCTGGTGACGTCACCGTGACGCGGCACTCGCTGCGCCGGGTCCTGGCCGAACCGGGCACGCCGACCGGGCGGCTCCTCCTGGCGGGGCTCCTCGGCCTGGCCTCGGCTGCCGCCACCATCGGCCTGCTGGCGGGCTCGGGGTACCTGGTCGGACGGGCGGCGTTGCGGCCCGGGTTGGACGCGCTGGTGGGGATCCTGGCCGCCGTGGAGGTGCTCGCGTTCTTGCGCGGGCCGCTGCGCTACGGGGAGCGTCTGGTGGGCCACGACGCCGCGCTCCGCGCGCTGAACGCGGTGGCGCCTGTGGCTCTACGACCGCCTCGCCCCCCGCGTGCCGGCCGCCCTGGCCGGCTGGCGCAGCGGCGACCTGCTGGCCCGGGCCATCGACGACGTCGACGCGCTCCAGGACCTCTATCTGCGCACCCTGCTGCCGGTGGCGATCGCGGTGGGCGCGGGCGTCGTCGGCACGGTGGCGGTCGGGCTGATCCTGCCCTGGGCCGCGCTGGCCCTGGGCGCGCCGTTGGCCGTGGCCCTGATCGTGCCGGCCCTGCTCATCTGGCGGCGCAGCGGCGACGACGAGGTCGCCGCGCTGTCCGGGGAGCTTCAGGCCCGGGTGGTCGACGCCCTCGAGGGCGCTCCCGAGCTGCTGGCCTTCGGAGCCGACCACGGCATGCTGGGATCGATCCAAGAGCTGGGCGAGCGCGCCGACGCGCTCGAGCACCGCCACGCGCGTCTGGCGCGCCGCACCGCCGCGCTCATCCAGGTGTGCGTCGCCATCGCTGTCATGGCCGTGCTGGCGCTCGGGGTGGCGGCCGTCCACGCCGGCCACCTCGAGCAGGTGATGGTGGCCGTGCTCCCGCTGGCCGCGCTGGCGACCTTCGAGACGGTACCGACCGTGCCGATGGCGTTGGGCCGCTCGCTCGCCGTGCGCGCCTCGGCCGACCGGCTCTTCGCGCTCGAGGACGTGCCGATCCCCGTGCGTGACCCCGACGAGCCCGAGGCGATGGCCGACGCCGTGCCCGAGGTGGTGTTCGACGGCGCGGCGTTGCGCTACGCGCCCGGGCTCCCTAGAGCGCTCGATGGCGTCAGCCTGCGCCTGCCCGCCGCGGGCCGGGTGGCGGTCACCGGGTCGAGCGGCGCCGGCAAGTCGAGCCTGGTCAACGCGCTCCTGCGCTACTGGCCCCTCGAGGCGGGCAGCCTGTCGCTCGGAGGCGTCGACGTCGAGCGCCTGTCACAGGTCGCAGCCCGGGCCGCCTGCGCCCTAGCCGACCAGCGGGCCCAGATGTTCGCCGGCACCGTGCGGTCCAACCTGACCCTGGGCCGACCCGATGCCACCGGGGACGAGATCGCCGGCGCCCTGCGCACCGCTCAGCTGGACGCCTGGGTGGCGACGCTGCCAGCCGGCCTCGACACGCCGGTCGGCGAGGACGGCGTGGCCCTCTCGGGCGGCGAGCGACGCCGACTGGCCGTGGCTCGCGCCCTCCTGGCTCCTGGGCGGCTCCTCGTGCTCGACGAGCCCACCAGCGGGCTCGACCCCGAGCTGGCGGACCGGCTCATCGCCGCCGTGCTGGCGGCGGGGCGGGACCGCAGCGTGCTGGTCATCACGCATCGCGAGGCTGAGGCGGCGCGGTGCGACACCGTGGTGGCGCTCGAGGCGGGGCACGTCGCCTCCGTGCAACGGTGAGCCCGACGACTCAAGTGGCGTACCCGGGGTAGGCGGCCGCGGCGACGACATACGTGCCTCGGTCGCCCATGTTCCTCCCACAGATTGGCTCCAGCTTCCTGCGCCCGGTGCGTTGGACGAGAGAATGCCGTGCTGAGCCGCGGTCGTCGTCTCGATGCCGAAAGAGGTCGAGGTGCGCCGAGAGTCCGCTCGAAGCAGAGGTGCACGACGCCCGCCAGGGGCGAGCACCGATGCTCCGGAGACCGACTCCATTCGAGTCACGCTCATGTGCCCCGCCATGCCTTCCGTGACGTTTGGCCCCCCGCTCCGTGACGTTCGGCTCCCCCTGAAGAAGTGGTCCCCCGGCGCGTTGCAAGCCCTTTCGCCAAGGTTGTCAAGGTGTTGACACAACAACTTCAAAAGTGGGCATTTTAGGCCATTTAAAAGCGTACATTCACGAGGAATCCGTGCATATTGGCGACCGCACGCAAGACGGCGGCGTGCACGCGATTTCCGCCTTATACAGGAAAGGTTGTGTTTCAGTGATGACTCCTAGCTCCACGGCACCGGCCGGCGGAGCGGGCGAAGGGGGCGTCCGGTTCGACCTCGCGCAGGCCGATCTCGCACAGCAGGGCCTCGCCCTGCCCGACCTCGAAGCGGTGTTCAAGCTCACCGATGAAACGGCCGCCGACGGCCGCGTCGCCCGGGGCCAACGCACGCGTCGCAGCGTCGCCGATGCGCTCATCGCACTCCTCCGCGAGGGCGAGACTGAGCCCACCGCGCGCGCCGTCGCGGAGCGGGCGGGCGTCTCGCTCCGGCTCGTGTTCCACCATTTCTCCGACCTCGACGATCTCTACCACTACGTCGCGGCGCTGCAACTCCGCAGCCAGTGGTCCGGCATGCCACATCTCAGTCCCAGGTTGGCTCTGGACAAGCGCCTGGAGCGGACCGTGTCCCACCGTGCGTCGCTGTACGAGGAGGTTTCTCCCGTGCGCCGCGCCATGGTGCCCCGCTTGTCCACGTCGCCCGGAGTGAGCGATGTCGTCTACCTGGCCGACGCCCTTCTCCTCGAAAACCTCAAGTCCACCTTCGCTCCCGAACTGAGCCCGTTGCCGGACAACGTCCGCAACGAGTACCTCGATGCGATGGACACCGCCACCTCGTGGGAGGCGTGGGACCGCATGCGGCGCACGTCGGGACTGCAGGTGCGGGCGGCCAGGCGCGTCATGGCGCGTCTGCTGGCTGCCACGTGCACCGAGGCGCTCTCCTTCCCGGGCCGTGCCTCGGCACCGGTCGGCGTGCTCTTCTAAGACCACCGGCGTCTCTCCGCGCTCAGAGGCCGACGTCTTCTGCGTAGGGCACCGGACGGTTGAGCCCGAGTTCGGCAAACCGCTCGTTGAGCGAATGGGCGATGAGGTCGTACTCCCGCTCGGGCTCCGAGTTCCATTCAGGATCGCCTCGAGCTCGTCGATTGAGGCGTTGGCGCCCAGCGCGACACACTCGGTCCACAGGCCCTCCACCGAGAGGCCCGTCCGGACGCATCGACACGTACCAGTACGAGGCTGAAGGCGGGCCCTGCCTTCATTCGTACCGGAACCAGGTCGTCAACAGGGTGGACTCCACCGAGTCCGACCAGCGCTGGCCCGAATTCATGCGCATGGCCAGATCCGAGGGAATCCGCTCAATTCTGTCGTACCCCCTCGTCGTCCATCACGACGGGTTGGGTGCGCTCAACCTGTACTCCGAGCAGGAAGCAGCGTTCGACGAGACGGACGAGCGGGTCGGGCAGGCGTTCGCGACCCACGCCGCCATCACGTTGACCCACGCACAGGGGTATTGGAGCAAGGAGGAAGCACGGCGCAACCTCGAGATCGCACTCACGACCCGAGGCGTGATCGATCAGGCCAAGGGCATTCTCATGGAACGTACCGGCGCGACAGCCGACGAGGCGTTCGATTCACTGCGGCGCGCGTCGCAGCGATCCGACCGCAAGGTGTTCGATCTGGCTCAGGAGATCGTCCAGTCCACGCCCCGGCGCAAAGACGAGACGTAGCCGATTCCCCCGCGCAGACGTCAGCGGGGGCGGTCCCTTGGCAGCACGTCGAGATGCTCCAAGAGGCCGGTGATCTCGAAGAGCTTCCGAATGGGCTCTTGGGGCGAGTAGATGGTCAGCTCGCCCCCGAGCGAGGTGGTGCGCTTGTGCTCCGCGATGATCACCGACAGTCCGGTCGAGTCGATGAAGACAAGGCCGTCCAGGTCGAGGGCAACGTGTACGACACCCTCTCTCGTCAAAGCGGCGAACTGCTCGTAGACCAACCCGGCCGTGGAAGCGTCGAGCTCGCCCACCAGCGTGACCAGAGCGTGATCGGCCACGCTGTGGATCTCAGGGGTGAGCCGCGCTTGTCGTCGTACGACGAGGGTCATCGATTGACCTCCCAGACAATTTGATATGCGTCCGGGCAGAAGCTGCCAATATCGGCAACCTCCGAGGGCACCTCTTTGACCCGCCCGATTCGAGTGTATTGATGGGAACGTACGGCATCAACTGCAACGCCGATATTTTGCACTCTCGAGGTCTCGGGCAGTCAGCCGACCTCACCGGTGTCCGCCACGCGGCGGCGGATCTCCTCGGCCGGGGGCGCCGGGTATCCCCCGAACATGCCCGGCCGCCAACCGATGGCGATCTTCTGCGGGCCCGGGCCGTCCTCCGTCCAGATGTGGCAGGTGTTGGCCAGGAAGGCGAAGCCGCCCTCACGCATGGGGTGCTCCCCACCCCCCTTCTCGACCTCCCAGGCGCCCGACGACGTCACGCCCTGCACCACGACCGGCCCGATGGCCCGGGCCAGGAACTCGACATGGCTGCACCCGCGCTGGCGCCCGAAGCGCTCCTGGACGGCGCTGGTGTAGCCGCGGGCCACGGATAGCCCGACGAGGTCGCGGAAGCTGGACTCGATGTCGGTGCACTCCGCGTGCGGGTAGGTCCGCATGTCCGCCGCCGCGTCGACGATGGTCAGGTCGGCGCGGCGGACGACGATGCCCAGCTCCATGAAGTGGAGGTCACGCGGCCCCAGCTCACCGCCCGCCCAGGGGCGTTGGTCGTGCAACGTCCCGATGACCGCGAAGTAGTCGCCGCGCCGGAAGACGTCGATGGAGATGACGCGGCGGTGGACGGGGTCCTCGCCGGATCCGGCCGGCGGACGGAGCGCAGCGAGGGTGGGGGCTTCGTCGGGCACCGGCTGATTGTGACGCCCGCTCAACGCGGGACGCCAACCCCCACTTCGTTGAACGCGTGGAGGATGGGGGCGTCGCGGTTCCAACCGATGCGGGTGACCGAGGCCGTGCGCAGATGGAGCCGCCAGTACAGGTCGGCCGTCCCGAGAGCCCAGGCCACGGCCGCCTTGATCGGCGTCACGTGGCTCACTACCACCACGTCGCCGTCGGGCCGGCGCGCCCCGGCGCCGTCCTGGGCGAACAGCTCCTGGCAGGCGGCGGTGATGCGTTCGTCCACGTCGGCCAGCGACTCGCCGCCTTCGGGCCGGAAGTCGGGATTGGTGCGCCACTGCTGCCAGACCGAGGCAGGGATCCCTCCCAGCGGCTGGCACTCGAACTCGCCGTAGTCGACCTCTATCCAACGATCGTCGACGGTGACGGGCGCGCCGAGGTCGAGTAGACCGGCCGTGTCGCGTGCCCGCGCCAGGGGGCTCGTCCGCACCTCGGCCACCGGGTCGCTCAGCAGCGACCTGGCCGAGGACGCCTGTACGCGACCCTTCTCGGTCAGCTCGGCGTCCGTGCGGCCGAGCAGGAGGCCCTGCGCGTTGGCCACCGACTCGCCGTGGCGCACCAGAATCAGCACGGTCGGCCCCTCACGCCGGGACGAGGATGCGGCCGCACTGCTCGCAGGTAGCCACCTCGCCGGCCGGCAGGCCCCGGATCTTCTCCACCTCGACCGAGGACAGCTCGAGATGGCAACCGTCGCACCGGTTCTTGACCAGCCGCGCCGCGCCGGTGCCCTTGAGGCGCGCCCGCAGGGTCTCGTAGCGGTCCGACAACGCCGTCGGGAGGAGCGCGGACTCGGCGGAGCGGGCCTGGCCGGCTGCGGCCAGCTCGGCGTCGATTTCGCCCGCCGCGGTGGCGACCTGGCGCCGCAGCTCCTCGGCCTGAGCCTCGAGCGGCGCCCGTCGCTCGCCCAGTGCGGCCAGCTCGGCGTCGATCGGGTCCTGGTCGAGCATGGCCACCAGCTCGAGCTCCTCCAGCTCGGCTCGGCGGTCGGTCAGGTGCTTCACTTCTTCGTTCATGGCCTGGAGGTCGCGGCCCGACGAGCTCGTCGCCGCGTACAGGCGTCGCTCTATGGAGCTGCGCCGTTCCGTGATCCCGGCGATCTGCTCCTCGAGCTCCTTCTGGGTGGTCGTCAGCGCGGCTCGGCGGCCCGCCGCGTCCGCCCGCTCGGACTCCAGCGCAGCCAGCTGGGCCTCGACCGCGGCGAGCCCCGACGACGCGACCAGCGCGTCGCGCCGGTGCTGGAGCTGCGTGATGGCGGTGTCGTAGTCCTGGACGGCCAGCAGGTGGTCGAGCGCGTTGCTCACGCCAGCGCCTCGTAGGCCGCTCGCGCCAGCGGCAGCGCGTCGACCAGGGCCGCGTCGGCCATGGCCATGGCCTCGTCCCAGTCGCACCAGCGCGCATCGGGGCTCTCCCCGGGCGGCGGGTGCGGGTCTCCGTCGGAACCGAGCAGGAGGTAGCGCAGGTCGAGATGGGTGTGGCCGAGGGCGGCCTCGTGCATGTCGATGTGGATCAGCAGCGGGCCGCCGGCCGGATGCTCGACGGCCAGGCCCAGCTCCTCGGTCGCCTCGCGTCGGGCCGCGGTCGGTGGGGTCTCGCCCGCGTCGATGTGGCCGCCGGGCTGCATCCAGATGCCCAGCCGCTTGTGGAGATGCAAGACCGTGCCGCGCCGGCCGACCACGATCCCCGAGGCGGTGACGTGGGTGGGGTCGGCGTCCTCGTCGCACGGCGAGGCGAGGCGGCCGAGCTCGGCCAGGAAGCGCTCCTTGGCCGCCACCTCGCGCGGTGAGGACGGCTCGTGCCCCTCGACGAGTGCCCGAAGGTCCGCCGTGGTGGCGCCCATGGTGGCAGTCGTTAGCACAAGTGGCCAGTGAGCACGGAGGTTGCCCGCCCGGCGATGCCCACCCGCGCGCCGTCGGGACGCACGTAGAGGAAGGCGCCGCGGGCCGAGAGCTGCCGGGCCACCAGGTCCTTCCGGCCCAGGCGGTCGGCCCAGTAGGGGCCCGCCGCGCACTGGGCCGACCCGGTAGCCGGGTCCTCGGGGATGCCGACATTGGGACCGAAGACGCGCAGCACGTAGTCGGCTCCCGTCCCCTCCTCGGCCGCCGCGGTGAGCAGCAGCGTCTTTGGGCTGGCCGACGCGATGGCGGCCAGGTCCGGCACGTAGGCGCGCACCGCTTCGGCCGACGAGACGACGACGAAGAGAAAGTTGGTCGTCTCGCCGCAAGCCTCGACGGCGTCGGGCCATTCGTCCTTCAGCGGGTCGGGCAAAGGGGCGGGGCTGATGGGGTCGGCCGGGAAGTCGAGGACGACGCGGTCGCCGTCGAACGACGCGTGGAGCGCGCCGCTGCGGGTGTGGAAGGTGAGGGGCGACGTTCCGTCGACCGTGCCGCCCTGGCGCAGGGCGTGCGCCGAGGCCAACGTGGCGTGACCGCACAGGTCGATCTCGGTGGAGGGCGAGAACCAGCGCAGGCCGAAGACGACCGGGTCCTCGGTCGGCGTCAGGTAGGCCGTCTCGGCGATGCCCAGCTCGAAGGCCAGGGCCTGCAGGCGCGCCTCGTCGAGGGGCTCGTGCAAGAGGCAGACGGCGGCGGGGTTGCCGCCGCCGAGCACGTCGCTGAAGGCGTCCACCCAGGTGATGGGGATACTCATGTCCCCCATGATGCTAAGCGTGAGAGGGCGTCGCGCAGAACGGCGTCGCGCTTGCAGAAGGCCCAGCGCACCAGCGTGGCGCCGGCCGCCGCGTCGGCGGGGTCGTAGAAGACCGAGCTCGGGATGGCCACCACGCCACAGCGGCCGGGCAGGGCCAGGCAGAACTCGAGCCCGCTGAGACCCGGGGCGACCGCGGCGATGTCGGTGGTGGCGAAGTAGGTCGCGGCCGGCCGGTAGACCACATGGCCGAGCGCGTCGAGGCCAGCGCAGAGCAGGTCGCGCTTGGCTGCGAGCTCGGTGGCGAAGGCGGCCAGGGTGGCCGGCGAGTAGCCGAGCCCGTGGGCGATGGCCAGCTGCAGAGGCGCCGGGCTGACGTAGGTCAGGAACTGCTTGACGGCGCGCACGGCGGCGACCAGCGGCGCCGGGCCCGCGGCCCAGCCGACCTTCCACCCGGTGAAGGAGAAGGTCTTGCCCCCCGACGAAATCGTGAGCGTGCGCTCGCGCATGCCGGCGAGGGTGGCCAGCGGGACGTGGGTGCCGTCGAAGACCAGGTGCTCGTAGACCTCGTCGGTCACCGCCAACAGGTCGTGGGCCCGGCACAGGGCGGCCACCTGCCCCAATTCGTCCGCGGAGAAGACCTTGCCGGTCGGGTTGTGGGGGGAATTGAGGAGGACGAGGCGGGCGCGGGCGTGGGCGCAGGCGCGGGCCAGCTCGTCGGGGTCGAAGGACCAGTCGGGCGGGTGCAGGCGCACCAGGCGGGGCACGGCGCCGGCCATGGCGGCGCAGGCCGCGTAGGAGTCGTAGGTCGGCTCGAACATCACCACCTCGTCGCCCTGGTCGCAGAGCGCGAGAAGGGAGGCGGCCACGGCCTCGGTGGCGCCGACGGTGACGAGCACCTCGGTGTCGGGATCGAGCTCGAGCCCGTACCAGGCCCGCTGGTGGGCCGCGACGGCTCGGCGCAGCTCGGGGACGCCGGGGCCGGGCGGGTACTGGTTGTGGCCGGCGCGGATGGCGTCGACGGCGACCTGCTCCAGCTCGTCGGGGCCGTCGGTGTCGGGGAAGCCCTGGCCGAGGTTGACCGAGCCGGTGGTGGCCGCCAGCTCGGACATGGTGGCGAAGATCGTCGCCGTGGCGAACGGGCGCAACCGGCGCGTCAGGTACTCGTCACCCGCTGGCACCGCGACGATCGTACCAACGCGGTTTTCGGACGCCTATCGTCGTGCCGCACCGTGCTCAACATCGCCAATTACAACATGCACTGCGGGATGGACGGATGGGGCAGGCCGTACGACTACCTCGCCGCGATCGAGTCGCTCGAGGCGGACGTCGTCGTGCTCGAAGAGGCGTGGACCACCGACGGCGAGGACGAGGGCCAGGCCGAGAGGGCGGCGGCGCATCTCGGCTACCAGGTCGTCACGCAGGTGGTCGGACACGGCCGGCGCATCCGGCCGCAAGCGGGTGCCGACGAGAGATGGATCGCCTGGCCGCCGTGGATGACGCGCAACTTGGCGCTCTACATGGACGAGGTGAAGGAGCCACGGGCGGAGGTGCGTGCGATGGCGCGCTATCAGGGCGCCGAGCCCGGCCGCATGAGCATCGCGGTGCTGGTGCGGCCGGACTGGACCCTGGAGGCGACGCGCGTGCTGCCCCTGCGCTTGCTGAAAGCGGACCGGGTGCGCCGGGCCGCACTGGTCGTCGACCTCACCCTCGAGGGGGTGCCCGTGTCGGTGGCGGGCACGCACATGTCGCACATGCACTACGGCTCGCACCGCAACTGGGCCGACCTGCGCGCGGGGCTGCGGGACGGCGCCCGCCCCGACGCCGTACTGGCGGGCGACATGAACACCTGGGGGCCGTTCGTTCGGCGCTACCTGCCCGGCTGGCACCGGGCGGTCAAAGGTGCGACCTGGCCCGCCTGGCGCCCGCACAGCCAGATCGACCACATCCTGGTGCGCGGCAGGCTGCGGGCCGCTTCGGGGGCGGTGTGCCCGGCGGCGGGGTCGGACCACCGCCCGGTACGGGCGACGCTGGAGCTGTAGGTCCCGTGCCGTCGAGGGCGCGCCGGTGGCGCGTGACGGCTCTGCCCGCGGTTGTCCCTCGGCGCCCCGGGCACCAGACTCGGCGCATGCGGGGGCCTGCGGTCGTGGTCGTGCCGGTGCTCGGCCTGCTGGCGCTGGCGGGGGCGGCCTGCTCGAACGGATCGGGCCACCCGGCCTCCTCCACGGCCACGTCCGGCGGCACGACCCAGGCCACCCGGGTGCCGGTGCCGGGTCCGGGGACGGGGACGTCCACCACGACGTCCTCCCCATCGGCCACCACGGCCACGCACGGCCACCACGCAGCCCTCCACGGCATCGGGAGCGTCGCCGACGCTCGGCCGGGCCAGTGCGTTCGGCCCCTCCGCCGCCGGCTTCGGCCAGGTGCGGCCGTCAGAGATTTCTCTCGGGGGCGACCCGACGGGGATCGTCAACGGCATCTCCTGGCAATCGTGGGGCGGCGCCCAGGCCACCGGGACGGGCACCGGCACCTACGTCGGTCCCGGGCAGACGGTGGCCCAGGGCAGCCCCGAGCCAGCCGACGTCGTGGCGTCCGGCCTCGGTACGTGCGGCGGCGCCCCGGCCTACCAGCAGGTCACCTGGTACTTCCCCACCGAGGGCCAGACGCTGAGCACCACCACGGTGAGCACGGTCGACGCCTGCACCGGGCCGTAGCCGTGCGGCCCGGCGTCGACCGGCCTTCGTCGCGCGTCCCCGGCGGATGCTGCTGAAGCAACCGATCGACAATTGAGGTGCTGAAAATCCCCCGTTTCAGCAGGAAATTCATTGTCAGGACTCGGCGCCGCAACTTATAGTGCTGCGACAGGTTTCGCGCGAAGGGGGGTCCGCGCCAAGGGAGGGAGAACACGCATGTTGACGGGGACGCGGCGGATCCGGACACCGAGAGCCGAGACGGGCAGGAGCGTCCGCCGCCGGCTGCTGGCCCTCTGCTCCTCCATCGGCGTGCTCGGCTCCATGATCGCCTTCGCAGCCGTGGGCACGGCGGGCGTGGCGGCCAGCGCAGCGCCGACTATCACCAACTACCCGCGCATCGGGACCCCCTGGCACGGCCAGTACAACACCTGGTCGGCCTCGAACTGGTCCGGCTACGCCGAGACCGGCACCTTCACCGGGGTGAGCGGGACGTGGACCGTCCCCACCGTCTCCGCCACGTCGTCCTCGACGTACTCGTCGGCCTGGATCGGCGTCGACGGGTTCAACGACGACAACCTCATTCAGACCGGGACCGAGGAGGACTACTACAGCGGCGCCGCCCACTACGACGCCTGGTGGGAGATTTTGCCGGCGGCCGAGACGGAGATCTCGACCAGGTCGTACCCGGTCACGCCGGGCGACCGCATGAGCGCGTCGATCTACGAGACGTCGCAGACGCAGACCACGGGCGGCGGCGGTGGCTTCTTCCACCGCCAGACCCAGACCGAGCACGTCTGGGACATCCAGATCGCCGACACCACCAAGGGCTGGTCGTTCTCGACCAGCCAGGCCTACAGCGGCGCCGGCTCGTCGGCCGAATGGGTCATGGAGGCACCCGAGGTCGGCAACAGGATCGCCACGCTGGCGCACTACACCATTTCGCCACCGGCCGGCACGGGTGACTTCGACAACGCCGGCATCCTGACCAGCATCGTCAGCAGCGGCACGCCGACGTACACCACGGCGGGGCTGAACTACCAGAACGACTCGGGCGTCATGATCCAGAACGGTGCCCAGGTCTCGACGCCGGGCAACCCGGACACGGCCCTGAGCGCCTTCGACGCCGCCTACGGGTCAGCCGTCCCGCCGACGCCGGCCGGCTGACCGCCGAGGGCGGGAGGCCCGGTCCAGTCGCCGGGCGATCGTCCGGACGTGTCGATCAGTCGAACGTGCCCGTGAAGAGGCTGGCGTGCGGCCGCACCGGCCGGGTGATGAGGAACGGCCGCACGTAGGACTCCATGAGCTCGTCGACCGCGGCCGCCGCCTGCGGGTCGGGCAACAGGTTCTGGTCCTCGTCGGGGTCGGCCTCCAGGTCGAAGAGCTGGCACGGGGTCACCGCGTCCTCGTCGACGACGAGCTTGTACCGATCCGTCTCGAAGCAGGCGAACCCCCAGTTCTCGCTCACCGCCACCTGCCGCGCCGCCGGCGGCCCGTCCGGCCCGCCGTCCAGCAGCGAGCGGCCCTCGGCTCCGGGCACCCCGGGCGCACCGGCGATGGCCCGCACCGTGGCCGGCACGTCGAGTTGCTCCACCAGCGAGTCGACCACCCGGGGAGCGCAGCCACCCGGTGGGCGCACGATGAGCGGGACGCGCACGGCCGGCTCGTACAGGACGCACTTGGACATCATCCCGTGGCTGCCCGCCATCTCTCCGTGGTCGCTCGTGTAGAGGATCCACGTGTCGTCCAGGCGGCCGGTGCGCGCGAGGGCGTCCACCATCAGGCCCACGGCGTGGTCGATGACCGAGATGTCCGCCGCGTAGGCCCGGCGCATGCCCCGGATGGCGTCGTCGGTCATGGTCTCGGTGTCCGAGAGCCACAGGAACGCGTTGAGCAGGTGGCGGTAGTTCTCCGTCCCCTCAATGACGGGGCGCCTGGTCGAGCGGGGCATGGAGATGTCGACGTCGCGGTAGCGGTCGACGGCCTCGGCCGGCGCGTCCCAGGGGTCGTGCGGGCCGGGGAAGCCCACGAACAAGAAGAACGGCTGGTCGCGGTCGTACGACTCAATCCAGCGCACCGCTTCCACGCCGTGCCAGGTGTCCACGTAGGCGTCGAGGGGCAGCGGCATGGGCGTCGAGTCCCACATGGGCACGCACTTGGTGGCGTTCTGGCCGTCCTCGTTCTCGCCCTGATAGCTACGGTCCGCGATGTGAGCCCGGTAGGCCTCGAAGAGGCCGCGGCCCGACAGGTAGTCGGTATAGCGGGTCGGGACCTTTCCCACGAACTTGTCGCCGGTCTCGAACACCTCGGCGAAGCCGAGGGCCTCCAGCCGCCCGGCCATGTCGTCCAGGTGCGGCACGGTGAGCTTCTCGTCCAGGTAGAGGTGGGCCTTGCCCAGCAGTGAGGTGTGGTAGCCGGCCTCCCGCAGGGCCCAGGCGTACGTGGGGCTGTCCGCGGCGACCTCCGCCGCGTTGGTGTAGACGCCGTGGTCGCGCACGTAGCGCTCCGTCATGAAGGACGCCCGCGACGGCATGCACAGCGGCCCCATGCACGACACCCTCGAGAACCGCACGCCCTGGGCGGCCAGCGCGTCGAGCGAGGGGGTCAGCATGCTCTCGTCGCCGGCGCACCCCAGCATGTCGGCCCGGTGCTGATCTGACATGACGAGAACGATGTTGGGAGCGCTGGCGGTCACTCGGATCCCCTTTGGCCCTGGCCACGCCGGCGGCGGCCCGTGAGGGCGATCATCGCGCGGATGGGCACCGCGGTCGTGCTGACCCAACGGTCACTCGACCCGGGGCCGGCCGGCGTGCGCCCGTGGAGGCAGGGCCCGCCACTAACCTGTCGCGACCGTACGACTCGTGGAGCGGAGCGCACCGTATGCCCTTTGACCTGAAGCAGGTGCTGGACGAACGCCAGGGCGAGAACTTCAGCCTCCACGCGAAGTACATCAGCCCCCAGCTGCCGCGGGTACTGGGCACGCTCGAGTTCAACCGCTTCTACGTCAAGGGCGAAGGCTGCTACCTCATCGATGACAAGGGCCAGCGCTACCTCGACTTCCTGTCCGGGTTCGGCGTCTTCGCGCTGGGCCGGAGCCACCCGGCCGTGGTCGGCGCGCTGCACCAGGCCCTCGACGCCGACCTGCCCAACCTCGTCCAGATGGACTGCTCGCTGCTTCCCGGCGTCCTGGCCGAGCAGCTGGTGGCCCGGGCCCATGCGGGGATCGAACGGGTCTTCTTCACCAACTCGGGCGCCGAGGCGGTCGAGAGCGCCATCAAGTTCGCCCGCGCCCACACGGGGCGGTCGCGCATCCTCTACTGCGACCACGCCTTCCACGGGCTCACCACGGGTGCCCTCGCCCTCAACGGGGGCCAAGAGTTCCGGACCGGGTTCGGGCCTCTCCTGCCCGGCTGCGACATGGTGCCCTTCGGCGACGCCACCGCCCTGGCCCGCGAGTTGCGCCGCGGTGACGTGGCCGCGTTCATCGCGGAGCCCATCCAGGGCAAGGGGGTCAACCTGGCCCCCGACGGATTCTGGGCGGAGGCGCAGGAGCTGTGCCGCCGGCACCGGGCCCTCCTGGTCCTCGACGAGGTACAGGCGGGCATGGGCCGCTCGGGCACGTTCTTCTGCCACGAGCAGTTCGGCATCACGCCCGACATCATCACGGTGTCCAAGGCGCTGTCGGGTGGCTACGTCCCCGTCGGGGCCATGCTCAGCACGGCTGCGGTGTCCGACAGCGTCTACAGCTCCATGGACCGGGCCGTCGTGCACTCCTCCACCTTCAGCACCAACCAGCTGGCCATGGTCGCCGGCCTGGCCACGCTGGCGGCCTTCGACGACGAGGACATCCTCGACCGGGTCCGGCGCACGGGCAAGGCGTTCACCAAGGCCCTGGCGCCCTTGGTCGAGCGCTACGAGTTCCTGCACGAGGTGCGCGGGCTGGGCCTGATGATCGGGCTGGTCTTCGGGGAACCCACGACGCCGGGCCTGCGCCGGCGGTTCAAGATGCTCGAGGCGATCCGTCCGGCTCTCTTCTCCCAAATGATGGTCGTCCCCCTGTTCCACCGGCACCGCATCCTGACCCAGGTGGCGGCGGACAACATGAACGTGGTGAAGCTGCTGCCGCCACTGATCGCCGGCGACGAGGAGGTCGAGCACTTCGCCGACGCGCTGGAGGACGTGCTGGCCAGCGCCGAGCAGGGCTCGAGCCTCATCTTCGAGTTCGGCCGGACCATGGCCAAGGGCACGCTGCACCGAGGCCGGATGTGAACCTCGCCTCGGGTGACCGCGTCCTGGTGACGGGCGCGACCGGCTTCATCGGCTCCGCCGTGACCCGCCAGCTCGTGACCCGCCAGGTCGAGGTGGTGACGCTCGTCGAACCCGGGGTCGACGCGGCCAACCTCGACGGCCTGGACGTGAAGCAGGTCGTCGGGGACCTGCGCCGGCCGGGCGACGTGCAGCAGGCGGTGAGCGGCTGCCGGGCCGTGTTCCACGTGGCCGCGCTGTACCGGTTCTGGGCCCGCGACCCCGGCGCCTTCTACGCCATCAACGTCGAGGGAACGAAGAACGTCATCGGGGCCTCGCTCGACGCCGGCATCGAGCGGCTGGTGTACACGAGCACCGTCGGCACGCTCGGCCTCGAACACGTCACCGGCTCGACGACCGCAGCCGACGAGCGCTCGTTCCCCGACGTGCGTCACCTCTACGGCTCCTACAAGCGCTCCAAGTACGTGGCCGAGCACGAGGTGCTGCGTGCCATCGCCGAGGGGCTGGCGGCCTCCATCGTCCTGCCGACGTTCCCGCTGGGGCCGGGTGACCGGGCCCCCACGCCGACCGGCAAGCTGGTTCTGGACTTCCTCAACGGCCGCATGCCGGCCTACGTGGACACGGTGCTCAACGTGGCCCACGTCGACGACGTGGCGCAGGGACAGGTCCGGGCCCTCGAGGCCGGGCGCAACGGGCGCAGCTACATCCTGGGGGGCGAGAACCTCACGTTGCGCCAGCTGCTGGAGCAGCTGGCGCTCATCACCGGGCTCCCGGCACCGCGGGTGAAGGTCCCGCGCTCGCTCGCGCTGGCCGTGGCGGCCGCCTCCGAGACCGTCGAGGGCCGGCTGCTCCGCCGCCACCCCTCGGTGCCGTTGGAGGCGGCGCGCATGTCGACCTCGCAGATGGCCTTCGACGACACCCGGGCGCGCACGGAGCTCGGCTACGCTCCCCGGCCCGCGGCTCAGGCGCTCGAGGCATCGGCCCGCTGGTTCGCGGCGAGCGGCCTGGTAAACGAACGGCGCCTGCGCCGGTTCACCTGGGCCGGCGAGGGCCCGGGGGCTAGCGACGCGACCCGATTGAGGGGAAGGGTTCGAAGGTCACGGGTGCGGGCCGGAGAGGCGCTCCCCATGGGGCACACTGTTCGCCGTGGCCCCCCAGTTCATCTACACCATGCGCGACCTCCGGCGCTTCTACCCACCCGACCGCGAGGTGCTGAAGGGCATCAACCTGTCCTTCTACCCCGGGGCGAAGATCGGCGTCATCGGGTCCAACGGGTCCGGCAAGTCATCGTTGCTGCGCATCATGGCCGGGGAGGACGACGGCTTCACCGGTGAGGCCCGGCTCACCCCGGGATTCACCGTCGGGTATCTCGCCCAGGAGCCGCAGCTCGACCCGGCCAAGGACGTGGCGGGCAACGTGGCCGACGGCGTCGGCGAGGCCAAGGCCTTGGTCGACCGCTACAACGAGGTCTGCGCCGGCTTCGGCTCGCCCGACGCCGACATCGATGCCCTCCTGGCCGAGCAGGCCGACCTGCAGGTCAAGATCGACGCCGCCGGCGCGTGGGAGCTCGATCGGACGTTCGAGATCGCCATGGACGCCCTGCGGCTCCCGCCCGGCGACGCGGACGTGACCACCCTGTCGGGCGGGGAGCGCCGTCGCGTCGCGCTCTGCCGGCTCCTCCTGTCCAGGCCGGACCTCCTCCTCCTCGACGAGCCGACCAACCACCTCGACGCGGAGTCGGTGGCCTGGCTGGAGCGAACACTGCAGGAGTACCCGGGCACGGTCGTGGCCGTGACCCACGACCGGTACTTCCTCGACAACGTGGCCGGCTGGATCCTCGAGCTCGACCGGGGCGCGGGCATCCCGTGGGAGGGGAACTACTCCTCGTGGCTCGAGCAGAAGCAGGCGCGCCTCTCGGCGGAGGAGAAGAGCGACCGCGCCCGGCAGGCCTCGTTGGAGCGGGAGTTGGAGTGGATCCGCATGTCGCCCCGGGCCCGCCAGAGCAAGGGCAAGGCGCGGATCACGGCGTACAACGAATTGGTCGCCGAGGCGGAGTCGGCCGAGCGGCGGGCCGACAAGGTGGAGCTGGCCATTCCACCCGGCCCGCGCCTGGGTGATCAGGTGGTCGACGCCGACGGCGTCGTGAAGGGGTTCGGCGAGCGCCTCCTGATGGATGGCCTCTCCTTCATCCTCCCCCCGGCGGCATCGTCGGCGTGATCGGGCCGAACGGCGCCGGCAAGACCACGCTCTTCCGCATGATGGTGGGTGAGGACGCGGCGGACGCCGGCACCCTCGCCGTCGGCGCGTCCGTGACGATGGCCTACGTCGACCAGTCGCGCGAGACGCTGGCGCCGGAGTCGACCGTCTTCGAGGAGATCACCGGCGGCTCCGACCGCATGGTGGTGGGCGGGCGCGAGCTGCACGGCCGGGCCTACGTCGCCGGGTTCGGCTTCAAGGGGAGCGACCAGCAGAAGAAGGTGGGACAGCTCTCGGGAGGCGAGCGCAACCGGGTCCTGCTGGCCAAGGTGCTCAGCCGCGGGGGCAACGTGCTGCTGCTCGACGAACCGACCAACGACCTCGATGTCGACACCCTGCGCGCCCTCGAGGACGCCCTCCTGTCCTTCCCGGGTTGCGCCGTGGTGATCAGTCACGACCGCTGGTTCCTCGACCGCATCGCCACCCACGTGCTGGCCTTCGAGGGCGAGTCGGAGGTGCGGTGGTGGGAGGGCAACTTCAGCGATTACGAGGCCGACCGGCACAAGCGCCTCGGGGTGGACGCCGACCAGCCCCACCGGATCAGGTACAAGCCGCTGGTGCGCGACTGAGCCAACCAATCAGCCCGGCGCGGCGGCCGGCGTGCCCGTCCACCGCGACCCCGCTTCCTCGTAGGGCGTGGTGCAGGGCGGCCCGGGGGCCACCCAGAGCCGGGGCGGGGCGTTCGCCGCCGCCACCCGGATCAGGCACGACGAGCGGGTGCCGAACGTGTCCAGGTGCACACAGTTGCCGGCGTTCGGCCGCTCGTCACCCTCCGGGATCCGGTGGTCGGCCAGCACGCGCCGGAAACCGGTCACCACGGCCTCACCGTCGTCGTGGTGACCCAGCTGCTCCCGCACCAGGTCGACCTTGGCTGACGGCTCCCCCAACCGCCGGTTCTCCAGGACATGGATCCCGGGCGGAAGGGCGACGGCCTCGGCCTCCCCTGGCCCGGTGAAGTCGACGAACCACAGCGAGGAGCGATCACCCACCAGGAGCCAGCACCCGTTGTAGTCCTCCGGGTGGAAGGTGCCCACGAACGCGGCCACGGCGTCGCCCGCGCTGCGGTGCCGGGCCAGGGCCAGTGGCAGGTCGCCCCGCGAGCGCTTCGACGGGTCCTTGGCCTCCCCCAGGGGCTGGTTCGTCAGCCCGGCACACACCCCGTGCTCGTTGACGGCCAGCCAAGTGCCGCCGGACTGCTCGTCGCGGCCACCGAGGATCCGGGTCGGGCCGCCTTCGAGCACGGTGATCGGCGTCGCCGGTCGCTCCAGCAGCTCGTCGCGATTGGCACCGACGATCAGCGGCTCGCCCGGGACCAGCCGCGACGCCATGACCAGGAGACACACGTCGCTCACCCTACCCAGGAGAAATCCACTGCAATTCGGGTTCCCCGGGGCTACCGTTCGGCATGCGCACTCGCACCTTCATGGTCGTGACCGCCGTCTCAGCTCTGGGTCTGGCTGCCTCCGTGCTCGGCCCGGCCTGGCCCGCCTCGGCCAGCTCGACCCCCAACCTCAAGAACCTCACGAACCAGATCAACAAAGCCAAGAAGTTGACCTATTACACGGTCTACAAGTCGGTCAGCGACGGGCAGTCGTCCACCGTGACCATCGCCCAGTCACCGCCGAAGTCCTACTTCGCCAGTAGCGGTAGTGACGTGATCAACAACGGCAAGCTGACGTACTACTGCTCTCCCAACGCCGGCAACTCGGGCAGCACCGGCAACTCGGGCAACTCGGGCAACTCGGGGAACTCGGGGAACTCGGGGAACTCGGGGAACTCGGGGAACTCGGGGAACTCGGGGACCACGAGCACGACGACGACCACGACCAAACCCAAGAACCCGAACGCCCTGCAGTGCTATTCGGAGAAGGGGAAGAGCAACCCCTTGCTGGGCACCGAGGACCTCTTCACCGGGGCCGCCGTGCTCGGCATCTTCTCGGAGGCCGAGGAGAGCACCATCGCGCGCGCCCTGGGCATCAAGGTCTCGCAGTCCACGGCGTCCTTCGCCGGCCAACCGTCCACTTGTGTGACCGTCACCAGGAAGGGCCAGTCCGCGAAGTACTGCGTGACCAAACAGGGCATCCTCTCGTACTCGGGCGACACCAAGAAGGACTACTTCGAGCTCACCAAGTACTCGTCGCACCCGCCGTCGAGCCTCTTCACGCTCCCGGCCGGGTCGACCACGGTGACCATTCCGACCAACTCGTAGCCTCCGGCTCCGCCCGAAGGGCCACCCGGTGACCGACCGCTGGCAGGAGAGCGACGTGCCCCGGGGCGCCGCCTACGACCGCCGGTTCGAGCGGCTGGCCGAGGCGGGCGTCGACGTGCACGGGGAGGCGGCGCTGGTCGACTCCTACGGGTCGGGTGCCGTCCTCGATGCGGGGTGCGGCACCGGCCGCGTCGCCGTGGAGCTCAGCCGACGGGGCCACGAGGTGGTCGGCCTCGACGTCGACCCGGCCATGCTCGGCGCTGCCCGGCGCAAGGCGCCCGGGCTGCGCTGGGTCGAGGGCGACCTGGCCGACCCCGCGCTCGACCTCGGGCGCACCTTCGACGTCGTGGTGATGGCCGGCAACGTCCTCATCTTCGTGCGTCCCGGCACCGAGGGCGACGTGATCGCCAACGGCGCCCGCTGGCTCGAGCCGGGCGGTCGGCTCGTCACCGGCTACACCCTGCAGCACGGGGGGTTCGGCCCGGCCGAGCACGACACGCTGGCGGCCCGGGCTGGATTGGAGCTCGAGGACCGCTGGTCGACCTGGGACCGACAACCGTTCGCCCAGCACCCCGACTATGCCGTCTCTGTGCACCGGCGCTGCAGGTAGAACCCGGAAACCGTCGACGCGCAACGGAGCGACAAGGTTTCGCCCTCTCAATGCACTGAATGTGCGGGCGAGGCTCGCTTCGTTAGGCTGACACCATGGGAACAGAGGAACTAGATCCGATCGATCACCAGATCATCGAATTGTTGTCACAGAACGCGCGCCGGACCATGGCCGACATCGGCGAGAAGGTTTCGCTGTCGGCCTCGGCTGTCACCCGGCGCATCGAGCGCCTCGAGCGCACCGGAGTCATCGCCGGGTACACCGTTGTCGTCGACCACCGCAAGGCCGGCCGCCCCATCCAGGCCTTCACCGAGGTGCGCTTCGCCGGCACGGCCGACCTCCAGGAGATTCAGGACACGGCCATGCAGCTGTCCGAGGTGCAGGCCGTGTTCACCACGGCCGGCGACCCCGACGCGCTGGTCTGGCTGCAGGTGCCCGACGTCGAGCGTCTGGGACAGGTGATTGAGCAGCTGCGACGCCGCGGTCGCGTCACCGGCACGAAGACGCTGATCGTGCTCGACACCTGGTCACGCCACCGGGCGCTCGAGGCGAACGGGCTCGCCGTCCGCCAGTAGTGCGGAGGCGGGCCGCACCGGTCGCCGTGGCGTTGGCCGCGGCGGCGCTCGCCATGCTCGCCGCCGGGTGCAGCTCCGGACCGACCGGCACCAGTGCCGCCCCGCCCCGCCCCACGACGTCCACCATCGCCAAGACGACCACGTCCACCGCGCCCGGGCCCGCCCGCGCGTGGTCCAAGGCCATCCCGGTGGCGCCGGGCGCCGACCTGTCCGTGGTGTCGTGCCCCTCCCCCGGCGTCTGCCTCGCCGGGTCGACCACCGGGCAGACCTACCGCCTCTCCTTCGAGAAGGTGTCCGTCCTCGGGCCGCCCGTGCCGTCACCCGCGCCGAGCGGCGTGTCCTACCTGTCGTGCGCCAGCGCCAGCTTCTGCGCGGCCGCGCCCAGCCTGAACCAGGTCGCCCTCTACGACGGGTCGGGCTGGGGCGCCCCGGCGACAATTGCCGCCGCCCAGGGCTTCACGGCCATCGACTGCACCGGCCCCACCTTCTGCATCAGCATCGACGGTGAGGGCAACTCCTTCGACTACGACGGCACCGGCTGGTCCGGCAACCGGGGGGCCTGGGGCGCGGCCGACCAGATCTCGTGCGTCTCGCCCACCTTCTGCGTGGCGGCCGAGGGCGGCCCCTCGGTCTGGGACGGCACCAGCTGGACCCAGCCCACCAACCCCGACAACTCGGGCCAGCTCAATTCGGTGTCCTGCGCCTCCACCACCTTCTGCGTCCTGGTCGACAGCAGCGGCGCCGTCATGACGTGGAACGGGCAGGCCTTCTCGGCGCCCACCCCCATGGCCACCGAGCCGCCCGTCTCGGGCACCGACGCCTCGGGCCTGACCAGCGTCTCTTGCCCCACCGCGACCTTCTGCCGCGCCGTCGACACGCTCGGTCGTGTCTTCAGCTGGAACGGCACGTCGTGGAGCTCGGGCACCCTCATCGACGACGGCCACGCGCTGACCAGCGTCTCGTGCCCGACCGCGACGTACTGCGTGGCCGTGGACCGGACCGGCAACGCCTTCATCTCCGGGTAACCGGCCGCGCGCTACCAGGGGGCCAGGGCCGGCGGGCCTCCCCTCCCGATGATCCAGGCCAGCAACTGCCCCGGGTCGGTGCGCCCGGCCAGCCCGGGTAGTTCCCGCGGCAGCCAGGCCTCGACGAGCGCGGGCGGCAACGGCACCGGACCCAGGCCGAGGTCGCCGTGGTGGACCACCACCTCACGCCAGCGGGCAAAGACGCAGTCGCGGCGAGGTCTCCACCACGCCGCGCGACGTGCGCGACGGCGAGTCCCAGGCCGCTTCGGGCAGTTCGGCCATCTCACGTGCCACGGCCCTCGAGGTCGCGGCCACGTCGGCCACCAACTCGGCGGCCGGACGACCCGCTCCCGCCTCAATGTCGGCTCGCCGTTGCTCGACGCCGCCGGGGTACTGGTCGAGCAGGTCGCCCCGGGCGGCGCCCTCCAGACGCCGGACCACGCTGTCGGCGTTGCGGGCCACGTGGGTGAGCACATGGCCGACGCTCCAGCCCGGCAGCAGGCTCGGCGCCCGCGCCGCCTCGTCGCGCAGGCCGTGCAGCGCCGCGTCCAGGGTGTCCTGGGCCGCGATGCAGCCGGCCACCCAGCCGGTGGGCGCGCCGACCGGCGCCGCGCTCACTGGGGCGGGATAGAGGACTGCCCGTCGAGCATGTCCGCCATGACCGTGCGGATGAACTCGTCCGCCTCGTCCGTCATGCCCCCGGCCACGCCCCCGTAGATGGCGCCCGACCTGGGTGCCTCGGCCGCGTGCTCCTTGGCGTAGGCGACGGCGTCGGCCAGGTCGGCCGCGAAGGACGGCACGACCGTCGCCTGGGTCTGCGGCCTGGTCACCGCCATGTGCAAGGCGTTGGGATACTGCTGTCCGTTGAAGCGCCAGCCCCTCGTCCGCATGAAGTCGTTGACGTGGTAGATGTCGAACTCGTCGGAGGTGAACGAGAAGAGGAAGGTCGGCTTCCCCACCAGGCGAAGCTCGGGATGTGCCCTCACCGCCTCCTGCATGGCGAAGGAGGTGTCGAAGATCTGCTTGGCGTAGCCGAGGTACCCGGCGTGACCGAGCTGGACCATGGCCGCCCACGTCGCGGCGATCAGCCCACCCGAGCGCGAACCCTCCATGCCGGGCGAGGTGTACTTCCCGCCGCTCCAGTCGGTCAGGTAGAAGTACTGGGCGTTGCGCAGCGCTTTGGTGCGGAAGCTGAGCACGGACGATCCCTTGAAGGCGTAACCGTACTTGTGGGTGTCGGCCGAAATGGAGGTCACACCGGGCACCCGGTAGTCGAAGACCTCGATGTCGTAGCCGAGCTCCTGGCCGAAGGGCAGGATGAACCCGCCCAGGCACCCGTCGACGTGCAGCCCCACGCCCTTCTCGAGGGCGACCTCGGACAGACCGGCGATGGGGTCGACGGTGCCATAGCCGTAGTTGCAGGCCGAGCCGATGAGCGCCACCGTCTGGTCGTCCGTGTGGTCGCGCACCCAGTCGACGTCCACCTGAGTGGTGACGGGATCGACGGGTGCCCGCCGCAGCTCGACGCCGAAGAGGTGGCACGCCTTGTCGAAGGCCGGGTGCGCCGTCTCGGGCTTGATCACGTTGGGGCGGGTCACCCCCCGGGCCTGGGCGGCGTGCTCGCGGTAGGCCAGGACGGCGTGCAGGATGCTGCCGGTGCCCCCGGTGGTGACCAGGCCACAGGGGTCGTCGCCGGCCTCGGTGGCGGCGTCGCCGTGGTGCAGGCCGAGCGTCATGGAGATGATCTCGGCCTCGAACTTGGTGGCGCTCGGGCACATGTCGCGCTGCAGGACGTTGACGTGGGCGAACAGGCCGAAGGCCTCGGTCATGAACCGGTAGTGGTCGTGGTCGCCGCAGTACATCGTCCCGGAGCACTTGCCGGTCTCCCAGAAGGCGTCCTCCTCGGTCGCCATGGTGTGCAGTTCTTCCAACACCTCCTCTCGGCTCATGCCCTTGTCGGGCAGCTCGCGGTTGACGGCGAAGCGGTCGGCGTAGGGATAGTCGCTCATGGTGGGGGGCCTCCTTTGGGGGGTGCCGCGGGTCCGCCCGGGCGGCATCCCGGCCTTCGCCGCGACACTAGACAATTCAATTGGGTCCATCTGGCGGGTCCCACCGGTGGGCGATGATGGCGCCGTGCGACGACCACCCCTGTTGACGTCGCTGCGCGGCTACCAGCGGTCCTGGGCGAGCGCGGACCTGGTCGCCGGCCTCACGCTGCTGGTGATCGCGGTGCCCGAGCAGCTGGCCACGTCGCGGCTGGCCGGTATGCCGCCCATCACCGGCTTCTACGCCTTCATCGCCGGGACGGTGGTCTTCGCCCTGCTCGGCTCCAACCCCTTGATGTCGGTCGGGGCCGACTCCACCATCGCCCCGCTCTTCGCGGCGGGGGTGGCCAGCCTCACAGCCACCGGCTCCACCCGCTACGTCGACCTGGTGTCCATCCTGGCCGTCATGGTCGGCCTCATCGTCATGCTGGTCAGCATCTTGCGGCTCGGATGGGTCGCCGAGTTCCTCTCCGCCCCCATCATCACGGGCTTCATCGCCGGCGTGGCCATCATCATCATCGCCCACCAACTGCCCGACTTCTTCGGCCTGCCCCCCACATCGGGCAGCGACCAGCACCGGGTGGGCTACGTGCTGACCCACCTGGGCCAGGTCAACGGCTGGACCGTCGGGATCGGGGCGGGCGTGCTCGCGGTGATGTTCGTGAGCGCGCGACTGGGCCGTCGGGTCCCGGGCGCCCTGATCGGGCTGGTGGGTTCGATGGCGCTGGTGGTCGCCCTCGACCTGCAGTCCCACGGTGTGGCCGTGCTCGGACCGCTCCACGCCGGGGCGCCGCACCTCGGGCTGACCGGGGTCTCGGTGTCGACCCTCGGCAACCTGGCCCCGCTGGCCGCCGTGGTGGCCCTGGTCGTGGTGACCCAGACGGCGGCCACCACTCGTGCCTTCGCCGACCGAGAGGGCGTCGAGGTCAACGCCGGCCGAGACTTTCTGGCCGTGGGGGCCGGCAGCGTGGCGGCAGGCCTGGTCGGCTCCTTCCCGGTCGACGCCAGCCCGCCGCGCACGGGCGCCGTGGCGACGGCGGGCGGCCGCACCCAGGCCGGAGCCCTCGGGGCGGCCGCCGTGGTGCTCCTCCTCATTCCGGTGGCGGGCGTGCTCAAGGATGTCCCGCTGGCCACGCTCGCCGCCATCCTCATCTACGTCGCGCTGCGCCTCTTCCACGTCGGCGACCTGGTGTCCATCTTCCGCTTCGACCTCTTCGAGTTCGGCCTGGCTGCCGTGACCCTGCTGACGGTGGCGCTCGTCGGCGTGGAGCAGGGCGTCGGCGTGGCCGTCCTCCTGGCCATCCTCGACCGCATCCGCCTGAGTGCCCGTCCCCAGCTACACGTGATGGGCCGCGTACCGGGCAGCACGAGCTGGCTGCCGGTCGAGGGGGGCACCCTCACCACGCAGGTCCCCGAGGTTCTCGTCCTCCTGTTCGCCACGCCGCTCTGGTACGCCAACGCCGTGCACTTCCACGACGAGGTGGAGGCGGCGCTGGCCCGCGCACCCGGGACGACGGTCCTCGTCCTCGACACCCTCGGCATGTCCGACGTCGACTTCACCGGGTCACGGGTGCTCGGGCGCCTGCTGAGCACGTTCGAGCGCGACCACATCACGATGGGGGTGGCCCGGGCGGGCGACCATCTCCGAGAGACGATGCACCGGAGCGGCCTGACGGCCCGCATCGATGAGGACCGCTTCTTTCCCACCGTCGACGCTGCCGTCAGCGCCCTGGCCCCCGAGTCGGGGGCGACGGCGGCAGGCTGACGCCGCCGCACGGACGCTGCGGCGCCGGCGGCGGCTACCCGAGCCCGAGGGCGTCCGGCGTGAGCTCCTCGTCCAGGCTGAGGGAGTGCGGGTGGGCCACCTCGGTGCGCAGCCAGGCGCGGTGGCGCTCGATCACCTGCCGGCGCTCGGCCGAGACGCACCCGGCCAGGTCACCGAAGATGGCCATCAGCTTGCGGGGGATCTGCGGGTCACCCGACCCGTAGACCTCGATCTCGGTGAAGGCGAGCTCGACCAGGCGGTCCCACCCGGGGACCGGCCTGATGAGCCGCACCACTCCCGCCTCGTCGAGGTAGAGGCCTGTCGGATCGGGTCGGGCGGCGGCAACGCGCAGGATCCCGTGGATGCGGTCCAGCGACTGCACCGCCGTCGTCGGGTCGTTCACGGCGGCGGACAGGGCCCGGCACGCAATGTCCACCAGCTGGCGCAGGCCGTAGCTGGGGTCCTGGTACAAGGTGCGGACGGCCGACAGATTGAGGGTGGCCAGAACGTCGGCCGTCCCCGGCACGGTGCCGCCATGCACCTCGAGCAGGTCGGACCCCCGTGGCATGTAGGTCCCGACGGGCACGCACAGGCGCAGCGCGCAGTCGTGCCGGGCGGCCAGCTGCACCAGGGCACGGGCGTCGACGCCGTCCACCACGGCGTCGGCGTGGTCGAAGGGAACGCGGAGCGGGTCGGAAACGAGAGTGGGCTCGGGAGCGTCGCGGTACACGTCGGCCGGAGGAAACGCCTGGGCCAGAGTGGCGACCGTCTCCCTGAAGACGGCTTGAATCACGTAGCTGACCCGCATGGACCGCACGGTCGAGTCGACGAAGACGACGAACACGATCACCGAAGCCATTACGAGCAGGTAGGCGATGGCCACGGCGCCCTGGGGGACGGTATGGGGCCCGGTCGCCGTCCCGACCCGGGCCAGCAGCGTCAAGGAGTACACGAAGGTGGCCAGGAACGTGGACAGCGCCAGCTTGGTGACCGGCTTGCGCACGAACGTCCGCAGCACCCGAGGCGAGTACTGGGTGCTGGCCATCTGGAGCGCCACCAGTGTGATGGAGAACACGACGCCGGTGAACGTCAACAGCGCGGTGGCGATGGTCGACAGCAGTGTCCGCGCGTCGTCCAGGTCGGTCGGGAACAGCCCTTCATGCAGCTCGAAGCCGCCGAGATACCTCGCCGCCAGCGACCCGCCTATCCACGCCGCGATGACGGCGACGGCGGGCCAGAGCCACAGGGACTCGCGGCGCCACTCGCGGATGTGGGCCGGCCGCGAACGTCCCGGCGGAGCCACCCGAGCCCTGACCGTCGTCACGGGTCGTCCTCGGTTGACGGCTCAGGGGTGTCCGCGGATTCCGTTCCGACGCCGGTCCGGCGCAGCAGGCGCGAGCCCCAGAGCGGGTAGATCAGCACCGACAGCATGCCGGCTGCGACGAGCGCGGCGGCGTTCTGGGGCTTCATCCGGTGCTCGTCCACTCCCAGCGTGGTGATGACCACGATGATGGGCAGCCCCGTCGCCGACAGGACCGCTAAGCCGTTGGCCCGAGCCCGACCCACGACGCGCCGGAAGAACAGCCACGTCGGCACCCCACGTGTGACGAGGAAGATCACGGTGAACAGCGGTACGAGGAGCAAGACCTTCGGCTGGTGGATCAGCGCGTGGAGATCGAAGTTGATGCCGCTCTCAATGAAGAAGATCGGGATCAGGAACCCGAAGCCGATCGCCTCGAGCTTGCTCGATATCTTCTCGCGATCCGGGCCCTCGATGAACAGGCGCACCACCACTCCCGCGGCGAAGGCGCCCAGCAGGACGTCGAGGCTGAGCTTGAGGGCCAGGAAGACCAGCACGATGACGAGCAGCACCGAGATCCGGATGGGGAGCTGAGCCGTGGATTCGAGATGGCGGCGCAGGAGGGCGACGAACTTGGGCGGGTGGACCCGCAGTGCCAGCACGGCCGCGGCCGCGGCGACGGCGACGAAGAGGACGAGGAGGAGGACGGTCAGCCGGACGTCCCGGTTGGTCAGCAGCACGGCCACGCCGACGATCGGCCCGAACTCGCCGATCGCGCCGACGGCCAGGATCATCGGGCCGAGAGACGACTTGAGCACCCCGTTGTCCCGGATGATTGGCAACAGGGTGCCCAGGGCAGTCGTCGTGAGACACATGCCGACGACCACATTGTCGAGGAAGCTCCCCGTCGCCTTGAAGAGGGTGCCCACGACGAGGGCGAGGAGTAGTGAGGACACCCACGCCAGGGCGGCGCGGCCGAGGTGCCCGTGGCGCATGGTGGCCAGGTCGAGCTCGGCTCCGGCCAGGAACATCAGGTAGGTCAGGCCGAAGTCGGAGAGAGCGCTGACCACCGAGCTGGGGTGGGCGAGCGCCAGCACATAGGGGCCCAGGACGATGCCGAGCAGGATCTGGATGACGACCTCGGGCACGGGCACGAAGTTCCGCAGCGCTTCGGCGATGAGCGGCGCCAGCACCGCCGCGACGGCGATGAGCACGAGGGTGGGGACGGCCTGCTCAATCGACACGTGCGCCCCGCGACCGGTCGTCCAACATCGTCACGATCGCCTCATCCCGGGCCCACGCTACGCGCCAACCCGGAGAAAATCGTTGATCTTGGCCAGCGGTCCGCCGGTACGCCGGCGGTTGACGCACCCGCGGCACCGCGACAGCATGGCCCCGCCAAGTCGCCGGGAACGGAGGAAGGCGTGCCGGCTTCCGTCATGTCGCCCTCCGGCGATGGAGACCGCGTGACAGGCTCGTTCGTGCGTCATCGTGGGAACCTCGACGATGAACGACACATGCGTCACACCCCACAACGACACATGAGGCCGCACCGTGAGCAACCGATCACGGTGACGGCGGAAGGAGATTGAACTGCATGGACCTCGGACTGGCTGACGCAACGGCGGTCGTGACCGGCGGCAGTAAGGGCATGGGCCGGGCTGTGGCCGAAATCCTGGCGACCGACGGCGCCCGGGTCGCCGTCATGGCCCGGGGACGCGAGGCCCTCGACGAGACCGCGGCGGCGCTCTTGACGGCGGGCAGCCCCGACGCGGTCGGCATCAGCGTCGACATGACCGACCCCGACTCCATCGCCGCCGGCTTCGCGGAGGTGGGCGATCGCTGGGGGCCGCTCAACATCCTGGTGCACACCATCGGCCCTGCCGCCGGGCGGTTCGAGCAGCTGGACGACAGCGGCTGGGACGCCGCCTTCTCGCTCGGCACCATGTCGGCGGTCCGCAGCGTTCGGGTGGCGCTGCCGCTCCTGCGCGCCGCGCCCTGGGGCCGCGTCGTGATCTTCTCAGCCCACTCCATTCAGCGCCAGAGCCCGATCCTCGTCGCCTACACGGCCTCCAAGGCGGCGGTGACCAGCATTGCCAAGAACCTGGCCAAGTCGTTGGCGCCCGACGGCATCCTCGTCAACGCAGTCTGCCCGGGCAGCATCGTGACGGCCAGCTTCACCGAGAACCTCAAGGACATCTTCGCGGCCGAGGGACTCGACCCGACCGACCCCACCGACGTCATGACGTGGATCGACCGCACCTTCCACCAGCCGGCCGACCTAGGGCGGGCCGGCCTACCCGACGAAGTGGCCTCGCTGGTGGCCTACCTCGCCTCCAAGCGCAACGGCTACGTCACCGGGGCCTGCGTCAACGCCGACGGGGGTTCCGACTTCGTCTAACTGCCAGAGGCGGTCGCCGGCGCAGAGCTCTGGGCTGGACGCGCTTCGCGGACACGCGTGCGGCGTGAGGCGACGCCTCACCGGCGGCGATGGCCACGGCTCCGCGTCCCGAAAGCGGCCGTCTGCCAAGCTCTGACCCGGTGCCGAACGACCCCGAGGACGCCAACATTCCCGGTATCGATCGCCTGCTGGCGCTGACCGACGGCGTCGTCGCCATTGCGCTGACCCTGCTGGTCCTCCAACTCCAGGTGCCGGCGACGTCCGGCTGGGCAGGTCAGTTCACCGGTGGCGGACCGGCGGGTTGACGAACCACTTGTTGTCCTCCACCAGGCGCGCGCTCTTCCAGCCACCGGGTGTGCGCACCACGTCGTGGAAGTAGTTCCCGCCGCAGTAGCTCATGTCGGCCATCCCGGGTAGGTGCATGGGGTTGTAGAACATCGCCCGCACGCTGGCCCGGTCGCCCTGGAGGTCGATTTCGATGTTCGTGATGAAGTGTTGGGTCATCGGCACCCGGCTCAACCCTTCCCTCAGCCAGGCGACGATCTCATCGCGAGGACCGGCAGGGCCCTGCACCGAGGTGTAGTCGAGGTGGGCCTCCGGGGTGAAGACCGAGGCCAGCAGCGCCCAGTCCTTGCTGTCCACCGCATGGGCGTAGCGGAACAGCAGCTCTCGTATCTCCATCTTGTCCGAGAGCGCCTGCAGATCCACCGGCGCGAATGTAGCGGCCGGCCCCACCGGGCGCGTGGGTGATGCCATGGCGCGCCGCGTGTGGAGACTCTCGGCGGATCGCGAGAGAAGGATGGTGTCGATGTCGGGCAGGTTCGATGGGCGGGTCGCCCTCGTCACCGGTGCCGGCTCCGGCATCGGCCGGGCCGTCACCCTCCGGCTCGCCGGAGAGGGCGCCTCGGTACTCGGCGTGGACCTCGACGGCGAACGCCTCGCTGCGACGCGGGAGGCGGCTGCCGGGACGGTCGAGCTCCTGGTGGCAGACCTGGCGGACGCGGACTCCTGCCCGGCGTCCGTGGCGGCGTGCCGCGAGCGGTTCGGACGGCTCGACGTGCTGGGGAACGTGGCCGGCATCTACCTGGCCGACCACACGGCCGCCATGACCCGGGACCGGTACCGACGCGTCATGGCCGTCAATCTCGACGCCTATTTCTTCCTGGCCCAGGCGGCCATCCCGCATTTGCTCGAGGCCGGAGGCAACATCGTCAACATCGCCTCCAACGCGGGGCTCCAAGGCGTGCCGTACTCGGCGGCGTACTGCATGAGCAAGGGCGGTGTCGTGCAGCTCACCCGGTCTCTCGCCGTCGAGTTCCTCAAGACCCCCCTCCGGGTGAACGCCATCGCACCGGCCGGCACGAACACCAACATCGCAGCGACCGCCAGCTTCCCGAGCGACATCGACGCCGACCTGACCCGCCGCATGGGCGGGCTGCGGGGCCTGGCCGAACCGGAGGAGGTCGCCGCCCTGTTCGCCTTTTTGGCGTCCGACGAGGCCCGCTCCATCACGGGTGCCGTCTACACGCTCGATAACGGCCTCACGGCCAGCTGACGCGCTGGACTCGACGGGGACCTCCGCGGTCGCCGGTACCCTGTGCCGGCGGCGCAAGAATGCGCGTCAGCGGGAGGAATGCGCGGTGATCAGGGCGATCATGTTCGACTTCGGCGGGGTGATCTCGTCGAGCCCCTTCGACTCGTTCGCGCGCCTCGAGATGGAACAGGGCCTCCCGCCGGGCTTCATCCGGACCGTCAACAGCACCAACCCCGACGACAACGCCTGGGCCCAACTCGAGCGGGGTGACGTCGACGTCGACACCTTTGGCGCCTTGTGGTCCGCCGAGGCGCGCGCCCTGGGCCACGAGGTGGACGGCCGGCAGGTGCTCGAGATGCTGGCGGGCGAGATACGCCCCCAAATGGTGGCCGCGATCCGCACCTGCTCCTCGTCGTACAAGACGGCCTGCCTGACCAACAACTTCGCCCGGGCGGAGGCCGTCGTCTCCGAGGAGGTGGCGTCCATCTACGCCCTCTTCGACGCCGTGCTGGAATCCCGCGTCCTCGGCGTGCGCAAACCCGACCCGCGCTTCTACGAGCTGGCCTGTGGCCGCCTCGGCGTCAGCCCGGAGGAGTGTGTGTTCCTCGACGACCTGGGAGTCAATCTCAAGCCGGCCCGCGCCCTCGGCATGCACACCATAAAGGTGACCGACCCCGAGCGAGCGCTGGACGAGCTCGGAGGCCTGGTGGGGTTGGCGCTCACCGGGTGAGCGGGAGCGCGGCCACCGCGTCACGGCTCGCGCCTCGACGAGCCGGTGTCACCCGGCGTCGACCGTCGCGAACAGGTCCACTCCGTGGCCGGTGGCACGGGTGACCAGAAGTCGGCTCACCAGACGGGACAGCGTGCTCCGCTCCGACCCCGAGAGGCACCCGAGCAGCCCCGCCACGTCCGCCTCGAAGCCGGCCGACGCGCGCGACACGAGCGAGCGGCCCCGGTCGGTGAGGGAGACCAGGACGACGCGTCGGTCGGCCGTCGATGGCACGCGCACGACCAGACCACGGCGCTCAGCCCGGTCCACCAACCCGCTCACACTCGACTTGTCGAGCTCCAGCAGCTTGGCCAGCTCGTTCATTGTGGGCTTGCGGTCCCGCAGGACTCCGAGCAGACGCGTCTGGATGATGGACAGGTCGTGCTCGGCGGCCCGGCGTTCGAGGAGGCCGTGGACGAGGAACGAAAGCTGGGCCAGTCCGTCGACGGTGCTCAACTGCGCGCCGCTCCCCTGCGTCGCCGTCGCTGCGGAGGTGCCGGCAGATCGGGATGCCATTGGTCCACCCTACCTTGATTTGGTTGGTGACACGAACTATATTAGTACGTGTCACTAACTAGTGGGTCATTCGAGAAGTCATCACAGGAGAGACGCGCCATGGAGACGATGCACGCAGCGGTCGTGACCTCGTTCGACGAGCCACCCCACTACCTGTCGTTCGAGGTGCCGCGACCGACGTCGGGCGACGAGCTTCTCGTGGATGTGCTGGCGGTCGGCCTGCATCCCCGCGTCCGGACCGGGGCCGCCGGCCGCCACTACACCAGCACCGGCACGCTCCCCATGATCCCCGGCATCGACGGAGTCGGACGGCGCACGGACGGGAGGCGGGTCTATTTCGTGACCGACGACGACGTCATCGGCACCATGGCGGACAAAGCGGTCATCGACGTGCGGCGAGCCGTCGAGCTGCCCGACGACGTCGACGTGCCCAAGGTGGCCGCCGCCATGAACCCGGCCATGTCGTCGTGGGTGGCCCTGCGCCGCCGCGTCCCGATGCAGCCGGGCCAGAGCATCCTCGTGCTCGGCGCCACCGGGAACGCCGGTGCCATGGCCGTGCAGGTCGCCAAACGGCTCGGTGCCGCGTACGTGGTGGGCGCGGGACGCGATCCCGAACGTCTCGACGCTGCTCACTTCGTTCGGGGCGGACCACCTGGTCCGCTTGAGCGACGATGCCGGCGTGACCGGCGAGGCCCTGGGGGGAGCGGCCGACGTCGACATCGTTCTCGACTACGTGTGGGGCCAGCCGGCCCAGGATGCCATCGTGGCGCTCCTCACGGCGCGGTCGGACCGCAGCCGCGCCCTCGACTGGGTCCAGATCGGTGCCATCGCCGGCCCGACCATCGAACTGCCGTCGGTCGCCCTGCGCTCGGCCAACCTGCGCCTCCAGGGCACCGGCCAAGGCGCCGTCTCGGCCCAGGTCTATCTCGACGAGTTGCCCTCGCTCATTCAGGAGATCGACGCCGGAACGATCACCGTCACGGCGAAGACGGTTCCGCTGGCCGATGTGGAGCGGGCCTGGTCCGACCGGGACGCGCCGGGAGAGCGCACCGTCCTCGTGCCGTAGCCGGAACCCGGACCCGCCGGGGCTTGCCCGGGTGGGCTCGAGAATCAGCAGGGCCTGTCACCGCACGCACCGTGGGGGGGCACCAGCGTCCGATCGCTGCTCCGGTCTGGAGGCTGCCGAACATCGCGTCTCGTCATGGTGCTCCGAACCAGGTGATCAGGGCGTCAGGCAATCCCGTATCTGTGCCGTCCCCCACCCAGGCGACATACCCGTCGGGCCGGATCAGCACGGCAGTGGGAGCGGTGACCGCACCGAGTACCGGGAGCTCCCAGGGGCCGACATATTCCGCGTCGAGCAGCTGGACCCGGTCAGCCCACGGAGTGATGTCCAAGCCACTGGGCTCACCGAGGTTGAGCAGCACCGGCTTGGCGTCGTGCAGCAGGGTGAAGACCCGTAGCGGGCCGTCGGGGCTCACGAGGTCCAGATCCGGCATGCGGCGCCCGAGCAGGGGGTGACCCTCGCCGAGGTCGTAGTGAATGTCCAGCCCGGAGATGATCCCGGCGAGCCGTTTGCGAGGCTCGTCCATGATCGCCAGCTCCGACACCATGTCGACCAGGGCTTTGATCCGGTCGTCCGGGCGCTGGAGGACACCCTGAGCCATCGTGTGCTGGAGCGCGCGGGCGGCGACCGGGTGGCGCTCGTCCTGATACGTATCGAGGAGGCTCTCCGGAGAAGTCCCGTTGACCACCTGCGCCAGCTTCCATCCCAGATTCACGGAATCTTGCACACCGAGGCTGAGGCCTTGTCCACCGGCCGGGTAATGCACGTGTGCCGAGTCGCCGGCGAGGAGGACTCGTCCGGCGCGGTAGGCCGCTGCCTGGCGTGTCATGTCGGTGAACCTGGAGATCCACGTGGGAGCGTGGATCCCGAAGTCCGTGCCGTAGACGGCGACGAGCGCCTCGCTCAGATCGCGCAGGGTAGGCTCGCTGCTCGGGCCGAGCTGCTGCTCGGTCACGATCACGCGGAACGTCTTGCCGTCCTCCAATCTGTGGAGACCATGGATGCCCGTCGCGTCGTGGCGAATACCCTGCGGAGGTTCTTCGGTCACCTCGACCTCGGCGATCAGGTTGCTCCTGGTCGCATCCCACCCCGGGAACTCGATGCCGGCGGCTCTACGGATGACGCTGCGTCCTCCGTCGCACCCGACCAGATACTGCGCCCGCAGCGACCGGCCGCCGGACAGCTCGACGTCGACGCCGGTGTCGTCCTGCGCGAAATCCGTCACTTCACATCCGTAATAGATCCGTACCGGGAGCTCGGCGACCCAGGCCGCCAAGATCCGCTCGATCTGGTTCTGCCAGATCCCGAGCGCATACGGATGTCGCGTCGGGAAATCGCTCATGTCCAGCACGGTCGAGCCCATCATCGCGGCCTGAGCCACCTGACCCTCCGTGAGGAACCGCTCAGCGATCCCACGTTGATCGAGCACTTCGATGGTGCGCGAGTGAATGCCGCCAGCCCGTGAGCCGACGAGCGCGTGATCGGGACGCCGCTCGACGACCGCGACGTCGACCTTGGCCAAAGCCAACTCGGCCGCCAGCATCATCCCCGTCGGACCGCCCCCGGCGATCACCACCGCATGCTTGGCCATAGGCCACCCCTCCTCTTTGCGTCTGTTCTTGTTCGAGCCGGAGATTGTGCGCACGTTCCGGGGCCTTGCTGCAAGCGCCCGCTGCGCGGTACATTGAAGTTGGCGAGCAGTAGGCGCTCCCCTGTCGTTCGGTGCGACAGATGATCCCTTTGCGGTCCGCCTGTACGGCGGGACTGCGGATCCACTCCGAGAAGATCTCGCGTCGGTCCGCCATCGCGACATCGGGGCGGTTCGGCACAACGTTGGCGGGCCAGGGGCGATAACCGCTGCCTCGTCCCCCCGACGCCAATCGTTCTTCCCAGTAGGGTTTGTTCGGTGGCGATGTCTCCCTTCATAAGAAGGCTCCGAGACCTCATTGGGAACGAACTCCTCGTGCTCCCCTCCGTCGCCGTGCTTCCGAGGGATGACCGTGGCAGGTTGCTCCTCGTTCGACTCATTGACTCTGGACTTTGGGCAACGATCGGCGGAGCGATCGAACCGGATGAGTCGCCGCAAGCGGCTGCCCTCCGGGAAGCTGAAGAGGAGGCGAAGGTCAAGCTGGAGCTTGGGTCGATTCTGGCCGTGTTGGGTGGCCCTGAGTATCGGCAGACCTATCCCAATGGGGATCAGGCGGCGTTTGTCGTCACCGTCTTCGATGCCGTGGTACTCAGCGGTACACCGACCGCCGACAGCGATGAAACTTCGGCCGTCGAGTGGTGGGACCCCGGCAGACTCCCCCACGACGAGACGAACACCTTGACTCGGGCACTTCTCAGAGACGTTGGAATCTCCAACGCCTCTCTCCGGGCCTGAGGACCCAGCAGAACGACTCCGGACCGCTCTATCGCTGGCTGAACGCCTCGATCACAGCGGAGAAATCGGGCCATGAATCGTCGGCATCAATGACGGCCGACAAGAGTGTCTGGGTCGCCGGACCGATGCGCACCCCTACCTCAGCGTGTTCAGCAAGGCCTATGGCCAACCGTACGTCCTTGCGGGCCAGCGCCGGAGTAAACCACCCCGGATGCGAATCATCGAAGAGGCTCTCCAGCCGTACCTTGCTCGCGGGGCTGACAACAAAGCTGTCGGCAAAAACGCCCTTGAGAAGGTCGTCGGGTATTCCCTGCTGTCGGGCTGTGGCGATGGCTTCCGCGAGAGCGGCCACTCCCGTGATGAGTAACAGGTTCGACACGATCTTCATGGTCGCCCCGGATCCGACCTCTCCACAATACGTATAGCCGGATCCCAGGTCACTCCACAGGGCGTCGAGACCGCTCACGATTGGGGACGGGCCGCCGATCAAGAAGCTCCCCATGCCGGCCGCAACCAACGAAGGGGAGCCCATCACCGGAGAATCGAGCACCCTGTCCCTGGGGCCGGCCTCTGCGAGCCGGCGAACCGTCTCGGGTGCAACCGTACTGACGATGGCCAGTATCGCTCCGGGTGGGAGCGCTTCGAGAACACTGCCGCCCGCGCCTTGGCAGACGTCAAGGACGGCGTCGTCGTCGGCCACGACGACGAGGGTCACGTCACTGTTTGCCACAGCGGTTTCAGGCGTTTCGGCTTCGACGGCACCCAGCGAGATGAGGTCCGTGGCGCGATTGGCCGATCGGTTCCAGACCGTGACCTGGTGGCCCTTCTCCAGCGCAACCGCGGCAAAGGCCCGACCCATGTTTCCCAGTCCGAGGACGGCTAGTCGCATGCGGCCAGACTACGACCGGTGTGGCCGCAGCAGTGCCCCGATACCGTTTACGTACTCAGTCGGTAATCCAATCGCAGAAGGGATCCTCATGGCAGATACCCTGTCGGCAAGGGCTCGAGAGCTCATATCCCGGCCGGTGCTGGCCTCGCTGACCACGCTCAACCCGGACGGATCACCGCAGATCACGCCGCTCTGGGTCGACCTCGAGGGCGACGATGTGGTCTTCAACACAGCTCGAGGTCGGGTCAAGGCGCGCAATCTCGAGCGTGACCACCGGGTGGCCGTGTCGGTGATCGACCCCGGTGACCAGTACAACGTCGTGACCTTTCGGGGCACCGTCATCGACGTGACAACCGAAGGCCCCGACGAGCACATCGACGCGATGGCAAAGAAGTATCTGGGCGTCGATACGTACCCCAACCGCCGTGAGGGTGAGATTCGAATTCGCGTCATCGTTCGCACCGACCACATCGCGATGCAGGGATAATCGGCCCAGAACCCGCTCACGGCGCCGGGGACCGGGGCACCCTGTTCCCGTTCTTCCGATGGCATAGGGTGGAGCGAAGGGCCTGCCCGCTCATCATGAGCCTCGGCGTGATCCTTCCGCCGTTCGGTACGACGGATGCGGCGATAGGAGGACCATGACTTCACCCGACTCTTTGCATGTTGCCGCCCAGCTCGACGAGCACCATGCCCCCGAAACAAATGGCCGCATACCCGTGTGTCGACGGTGTGGAGCACGGACAGACGGACCCACGGGATCGCACCATGTCGTGCAAGAAGGTCGAGTGACCCAATCGAGCGAGTGGCTTAGTGCGCAGTCACGGCTCCGGGACATTGCTCAGGCCAAACTGATGCGACGCAGCCTGAACTAGAGACCAGGCGACTCGGTCCGGCGATCGGCGACATCACGATCCAACCGGACGGGGCAGATCGTCACCGAGGGCGTTGAGCCAGTCGCCGGTGCCTTGTTCTCGCCACTCTGGCAGCTCTCGACCGTCGAGGTAGGCGCCGGCTTCGACCAGGACCAGACGGGTGCCCTCACCCACTGGCACCAGTTCGACGGTGGTCAGCGACACGGTTGCCACTGTGTCCTGTTCAGAGAGCACGGACGTGTAGACGATGCGCTCGTTAGTGATGATTTCGCGGTACAGCGATTCCCACGAGATCTGCTTGCCCTCGTGCATCGCGGTGTGGCGCTCGAGGCCACCGATATGGAAGTCCAGCTCGTAGCCATCAGAGTTCCCGGCAAACCAGCGGACCTTGACCTCGGGGTCGGCCCAGGCATTGAACACGCGGTCCGGTGTCACCGGATATGTGCGCTCAAGAGTGAACGTTGCGTGAGTCACACTGCGATCGGTCATTTCAACTTCTCCTTTTGTTCGTGTCCCCTCGGACGATGCCGTGGTCGCCCGGTTGACTTACCGAGCTCGAGGCCGAGCCGATCAAGGCGGTCTTCCCAGGCCGAGCGCTGAGTTCCGAGCCAAGCTTCAGCACCGCGCAGGACCTCGGACTCCAGGCGGCAGGTCCGCACACGGCCGACCTTCTCGGTGGACACGATCCCTGCGGACTCCAGCACACCCAGGTGTTGCACGACCGCAGGGAGCGACATCGGTAGCGGCTCGGCGAGCTGGCTTACCGAAGCCGGGCCGTTCACGAGGCGCTCGACCATGGCCCGCCTGCTCGGGTCCGCCAGAGCCTGGAACACTCGGTCAAGCGGCTCCAAACGGTTAAGCATCTACCTAAGCGTAGTGGACGCTCGACGATCAGTCAAGCAGTTACTTAACTATTTCGCGCCCACCTGTTTCCTGATGACTGCATGGGTCCGAAGGCCCGGCGCAATCCGTTTCGCGGCACCCAATCAGCCAAACTTGGCAAAGTGAAACGGGTGGCCATCGTGGGATCCGGAGGTGTCGGGAAGTCAACGTTTGCTGAAGAGCTTGGGCGTCGAACACGAATCCCGGTCATCCACCTCGACGAGCACTTTTGGAAACCGGCCTGGGTTCCGACACCGAGGGCGGCATGGGCAGACCTTCAAGTCGGCCTGGTGTCGGGCGACAGCTGGATCGCGGATGGCAACTACGGAGGCACCCTCGATATCCGGCTTTCCAGAGCCGACACCCTGATCGTGCTGACACTGCCGAGGTGGCGATGCACGCTGCGTGCTTTGAGGAGGAGCGTTCTGCATCGTGGGCGTGAGATTCAAGCCAAGGGTTGCTCCGAGCGTATTGATCTCGAGTTCCTCCGGTGGGTCTGGCGCTACCCGACTGACAGTCGGCCACAGCTCGATCAGGCAATCGAACGGTTCCGCGACCGGCTGAAGGTGATCGAGCTCGCCTCAACGTCCGCGGCACGGTCGTTCCTCGACGAACTGATATGACACACTCCCGCCTGTGACCCGGGGAAAGGCCAGATCTGCGCAGCGCGATCCATTCGCAACGTGCTGCCCGACAGCAGCGGCACAACACACGGATCCAGTGCAACCGGCAACGGCTCACCTCGGAGTCCGCTCGAAACGTGCCCCCTACGTTCTTCGTGCGTGGACAGGTCGGCTGAATCCTGAGCCCCGACCGTCTCGCGCCACCTGTCCCCGCCTCTCGTAGATGCACCCCTCTCACAGATGCACCCCTCTCACAGATGCACCCCTCTCACAGATGCACCCCTCTCCTGCACCCCTCTCCAACACACAGTTGTGAAGACAGTTGTGAAGACAGTTGTGAAGACAGTTGTGAAGACAGTTGTGAAGACAGTTGTGAAGACAGTTGTGAAGACCTCCCCGTGGGCGCTGACGGACTCGAACCGCCGACCTGCTGGTTGTAAGCCAGCTGCTCTAACCAACTGAGCTAAGCGCCCGGAAAGGACAACTCTACCTGCTCCTTTTTTGATGCCCGAGCGCTGGATTCACGACATTTCTCGGTCGACCTCATCAAGGTTCCCAGTACCAGCCGTCGTCGTACTCGCAGGTAATCGTCAAGCCGTTGCCCGCTCGACCAACCATTCCGTGATCGTCGTCACGGCAGTATTCGCCCGGTTCGTAGCAGCCCCCTTCGTCGTCAATCGGGTAGCAGCCGGCCGTGCCTGTTGTCGTGGGCGGGGGCTGGGCCGCCGACGACGACGTTGCCGTTGTCGGTGTCGGGACGGCGTTGGCCCCCTGGAGTTGACCTCCGATGGCGTCGCTGAGGAGCGTGCTGTTCAGTGGCCCGATCACGCTGGCTGAGGACGTGAGCACGCCAAGCTCGCGGTTGTAATCGAGGCTGGCCGTCGAGAAATTCTCCGAACCGATGAAGGCCCGGGCGGCATCGACATCGACGACCTTGGCATGGATGTAGAGCGCCGACGCCGTGTCGGGATACAGCGCAACGCGGGCCCCGGCGGATTCGAGCTGGGAAAAGGCCGAGTCCCATTCGGAGTCCGACGTCATGATGACGGTGACGCTCACTCCCCGCTCGGCGTCTGCTTCCAGGGCGTCCTCAATGGCGGTCGAGTCCATCTCCTCGTTTTCCACCACGACGCTGTGCGTCGCGGAGTCGATCAGGGCGATGATCTGCGATGCGGAGCCCGGGCTCCACACCAGATCCGCCCCCGCTGGTCCCGGAGAAGGCGCTGCGCCCGACCAGTCCGAATCGAAGACGGACTCGATGGCGGCCACGTCGGCGGCTTGGCTGTCCATGACCACGAGGTCTCGTGTCGTGGCGTAGTACTGCGGCGTGAGGTTCCCGGTCATGACGGCCGACTCGGAATCGTCGACCGTGATCGTCTTCTGGTGGAAGATCTCGGAGTCGTTCGCCCAGGCGACGGGGACGCCCCCAGCCGACAGCGTCGAGTACGCGGCTTGATTGACGGACGCTCCGCTGTCGTCGTGGTCGAGGAGGACCCGTACCCGGACCCCCCTGTCGTGGTCGGCGATCAGGATCTGCTCCGCCCTCGGATCGGACAGTTCGTACATGGTCATGTCGAGGGTGTGTCGGGCCGAGGTCATGAAGTCGTAGATGGGGGTCATGCCGGCCTGTGGTTCGACCAGGAGGGACAATCCGGACGAAACGGCCGTGCTCGTGGTGGCGGGCGCCGTGCTGGTCGCACCACGAGCCCCCGTCGTCGTCGTCGCTCCGGCCCGATCGCTGCTCACCGCAGATCGATCGCTCCCGGCATTCGACTGGCTGCAACCGGCAAGACAGAGAGCCGCGCAACAGACAAGTCCCAACCATCGAGATCCGCCGACCCTCTGCGATGGCACCTTCACCTCCACGAGCGGTTGTTCGTCGGACTCAGTGCCTTGGACGTTCGCTCCGAAAGATCGGAGTCCCCTGCCGGACCGCACTCAGCGGAGGAGCACCTCGGCGAACACTTTGCTCCAGGGCCGGGCCAGCCCGCGCAGCTCGGCGCAGCGTTCCTCTCCCAGGGCGTCGTAGGGTGCCACCGCCAGCCCGTCCGTGCCCTCCTCAATGGCCCGCCGCTTGGTCTCGCCGCTCTCGGTGAGACGCAGGCCCTCACCCATCTCGAGCCAGCCCCGCCCCTGCAGCGCGTCGACCGCCCCGTCCCAGGCCTCCTCGGACCAGGCCCGGGTGGCCCGCAGCAGGTGCGCCGGCACGTCCCCCGACGCCGCGTGGGTCACCAGCGCCTCCAGCCCCGACAGCCCGTGCACCACCAGCAGCGCGATGTGGCCGTCGCCGCGGAACTCGCGCAGGATGGATTGCGCGTGCCACAGGGCCAGGTGCGGCTCGTCCGGCCAATCCACGTCGCAGTGCCCCGCCGCCAGCGGCCTCCCCTCCACGTGGCGGCCCGCCTCCTCGGCCGCCGCCCGGGCCAGGTCGGCGGCGCGCCGCATCTCCACCGAACGCACCACCTCGTCGCCCAACAGGCGCCGGAACGCCGCGTCCACCGCGTCGAACCGCGCCGCCACCAGCTCCCCGGGCGAGGCCTTCTCCCAGGACTCGGGGATGGCCGCCCGCACGAGGTCCGGGTTGAAGTTGTAGAACGTCGAGATCACCACGTCGGCCGGGACAGCCCCCATGGGCGCCGCCCGCGAGGCGAAGTAGCCCGATCGCCCCGTGATGCCCAGGCGCTCGTACGCCTCGGCCGCTTCGGGCACGAAGTAGATCATGCCGTGCATGGGCTCGAGCGTCCTCCATGTCTTCGCGCGCGCGCAGCGCGCCCTCGCCGTCGGTCACAACCCGTCCTCCTCTTGCAGTCGCTTCACCAACATGGCCGTGGCCGCGACGATGGGCCGGCGGCTCGTGGCGTCGCGCACGACGAGATCCTTCCCTTCCCGCTCCGCCTCCGCCGCGCCCGCCTCCCGGCAGATCAGGAGGCCGGCCAGGTAGTCCCACCCGTACAGCGTGCTGCCACCCACCACGAGGTAGGCGTCGAGGGACCCTTCGGCCACGGCGCAGCACTCGAGCGACGCCGCGCCGAGCGCCCGGAACTGCGCCCAGCCGGGGTGCCGGCCCGGGAACCCCGAGATCCCCACGATGGCCGCCCCCAGGTCCTCGCACCGCGACGGCCCGACGGCCCGGCCGTCCCGTTCGGCGCCCGCGCCCCGCGCCGCCGCGTACCGGATCCCGGTGGCCTGGTTGACCACCACGCCCACCCGGGGGCCCTCCGCATCGAGCACGCAGATGCTGGTCGAGAAGAACGGCACACCCCGGTGGGCGTTCGTCGAGCCGTCGACCGGGTCAACGACGGCCAGCAGGCCCGCCCGCCCCTCGCCCGTCAGGCCCGACTCCTCCGACAGGACCGTCAGGCCGGCACCGTGCAGCACCGCCAGTGCGGCCTCGTCGGCCGCCAGGTCCAGGCGGTACTGCCCGGGCCGCGTCCCGGCCGGCCCCCAGTCGTCCAGCCCGTCCAGCGCCCCGCGCACTTCCCCGCAGGCGTCGTCCAGCATCTCCAACAGGCGATCGTCGTCCACGGGTCGCGAACCCTACCGGCCCGGGCCATGCCACCTCGGTCCCCCGGGTCGATAGGCTCCCGAGGTTGTGGCAGCCATAGACGTCGCCGGCTACGTGGCCGACCTCAAGGATCACTCCGTCGACCACGGGTTCCACGTGCACGACGAGCGGCACTTCGTCGAGACCTACTCCCTGCGCCAGGTCTGGGAGGTTGACCTGCACCCCGAGGAGGGGTGCGGCGGCCCGCTCGACCTCCACCTGGCCCTCGACGTCGACCCCCGCGTCCTCTTGTCCTTCGAGGACGCCGTGGTGCTGCTCTCGGAGGAGGAGGAGCCGCCCGACGAGTTCCACTTCCCACTGACCTTCACCTGGGCCCTGCCACCGCTGCCGAGCGGGCCCGACCTGCTCCGGCTGGCCATCGACCTGGCCGGCGTGGGCGGCATCGAGCTCCCCCTCGAGGTGTCGGCCATCGACTCGTTCGCCAACGCCACCGACGGCTCGGAGCGCCGCCTCAGCATCGTGGCGCGCCACCCGGTGTCCCTGGCCCGGGTGCTCAGCGGGGAGGAGCTCCTGTGCGACGTCTTCGACCGCGCCCTGGCCGTCAGCCGCTTCCTGCTCGAGTCCGCGGAAGGCTGGCTGGCCTGACGTGCCGCGGGCCCGCCGCCTCCGCGGAGGTCGGGTCCTCGGGTTGGCGGCGGTCGTGGCCGGCGCCCTCGGGCTGAGCGCCTGCAGCTCCAGCGCCGACGGGCAGGCGCTGGCCCAGCAGGCCTGCGTCCACGTGCACCGGTCGGTGCTGGACTACGAGCGCTCCGTGGTGGTCGGCACGCCGCCTGCCACCGTGGCCGTGCTCCAGGCGCAGGCCGCCGAGGAGCTGCGCGACGCCCTCCCGCTGGCCGCCCAGGCCAACTCCGACGACGGCTCGTGGAACTCGCTCATGACCACGATCTCCGAGGGGGCGAACGTGGACGAGGCCCACCTGATGCCCGCGCTCAAAGCTCAGTGCGTGGTCGCCAACACCAACCCCAACGTGAACCCCCAGAACGTGAACCCGAACCCGGCGTCACCCGCCGGCTGAGGCCTTCGCCGCCAGCGCGCGCAGCGCCGCCTGCATCTGCGCCCGGCCCGCCGCCACAATCGGCGGCATGATGGACGGCGCCAGCACCACGCCGGCCGCGTCGGTGAAGTGGATGCCGTCGGTGTTGCGGAGGGGCACGCCGTGCAGCGTGGACGTGAACTTGCCGCCGGGGCACGCCGCCGCGTTCAGGTCGACCACCGAGTCGGTCGTCGGGTGCTCCGCCGCCACCTGGCGCACCAGCTTGTTGTACACGGCCAGGCGGGCCGGGTTGTCCTCGGGCCAGGGCGCCCCGTCGGGCTGCTCGCCCTCGTCGGTACAGGGCGCGGTCAGGAAGACGAGGTAGGCCCCGGTGGTGGTGACCAGCTTCGAGGTCATCTCCAGCTGCGATTTCACGTAGGCGGCGAAGACCGGGTTCAAGATGTTGGTCCACTTGCCCTGGTACTGCCGGTCCACCACCTCCCAGCGGCCGGCCAGGACGACGACGACGTTGGGCTTCACCGCGCCCATGGCCTCCAACCACTGGATCTGCCACGGCTTGTCGGTGTCGGACTCACCCGGCGTGAGTGGCGAGCCGTTGCAGGCCGAGGGCGTGGTGTCGACCTGGCCCAGGAGCTCGACCGCCGGCCCGTCCGTCACGCCACAGCCCAGGATCCCCTTGTCCGACAGCACGTAGCCGTACGTGCCCTCCACCTTCGGGACCTGGAGGCCGATCCCGAGCGTGAGCGCGACCGAGTCGCCGAAGAGGAGCACGTTCACCGGCTGGGCCGTGGCCGGCGCCCCCGGCACCGTCGTCGTGGTCGTCGTCGGTCCGCCCGTTTCGGTGGAACTGGGGAAGGTCGTGCTGGCCACCGCGACCGTCCCGGTCGTGGCTGCCACCACCGCGGCCACGACCACCGCCACCGCCGTCGGCACCGCCACCCACGCCCTCCCCTGGCGCAGGAAGGTCCCCATGCGGATCGGGCGCTCGACGAGGTGGAACGAGGCCACCGAGACGGCGAAGGTGACGAGCACGCGCACCGCGAAGAGCGGGTACCCGCTCAGCCCCGTCCGGGCGTGGTCCACCCACAAGAAGAGCGGCCAGTGCCAGATGTAGAGGCCGTAGGAGATCCGGCCCACGTAGCGCACCGGCGCCAGCGAGAGGAACCGCGGCACCAGGCTGCGCGGCGCCCCGATCGCCGAGAGAATGACGCCCGCCGTTGCCAGGCCGACGAGGAAGAACCCGCCCTGGTAGGGGAAGGACGACGACGAGTTGGTCAGCGTCCACATGGCGATGGCACCTGCCGCGCCCAGCACACCCAGCCACGCGCAGGCCAGCTGCCCCTGGGCGCTCCTCGGTCGCCACAGCTCCCCGGCGCCGAGGCGGCCCTCGTCGTGGTGCCGTTGGGTCACGATCACCAGCCCCACTGCCAGCGCGCACCCGATGAAGAGGCACTGTGACCGGGTGTCGGTCCCGAGATAGACGCGGTTGATGTTGATGGCGTGCCGGTGGAGCAGGTACATCTCGGTCGCCGAGGACACGGCGGCCACGACGCAGACCCCGAGCAGCACGCGCAGGCTGCGGGTCAGTCGCAGCACGCCCAGGACCACCAGCGGCCAAATCAAGTAGAACTGCTCCTCCACCGCCAGCGACCAGGTATGGATGAGGGGCGACGCCGACTGCGTCTCGTTGAAGTAATTCGACCCCACCAGAATGAAGTGCCAGTTGCTCACGTAGAGCAAGGTCGACAACGCGTCGAGACGCAGCGCGGCATAGGTCCCCTTGGGCACGATCACGGAGGCGAAGAAGGCCACGAACAGCAGCATCAGGAAGAGGGCGGGCAACAGCCGCCGGGCCCGGCGCGCCCAGAACGCCCCCAGCCGGATCGTGAGCGACTGGCGCCATTCGCCGAGGAGGAGCGACGTGATCAGGAAGCCCGACAGCACGAAGAAGACGTCCACCCCCGTGAACCCGCCCGTCAGGAAGGGGATGCCGCCGTGGAACATCATGACGGCCACGACGGCGAAGGCCCGTACCCCGTCCAGAGCGGGGAGGTAGGCCAGACGAGTGTGCGAAATTGCGCTCTCGTCGTCCTGCATCGGGCCCATCCCTCCTGGTTCGGTCCAGCCGGCGGCGCGCCCTCTGCACGCCGGGGGAAGCGACATTCTCGCAGACGGGGGGCGCCGCCCCACCTCGCCCGACCACTGGCTACCCTCTGGCCTCCTGAGCTCGACCCGTCCCCCGACCCGCCTGGTGGCCAGCTCTTCGGGCCGTCGCTCGGCCCGCCCGCTGGCCGCACCCCTGCCCCGGCGCGCCCCCGCCGCGCCGCAGCGCCGGGGGGTCGCCTTCCTCCTGGTCGTCCTGCTGGTGGCCGGGGCGGCCGCGGCCGCCTACGCCCTCACCCGGGGCCCGGGACTCAGCCCGCTGCGCGCCCGCATCGTGGCCATCGCCCAGAGCCAGGTGGGCTACCAGACCGATCCGCCCGACACCTACTGCAACAAGTTCAGCGCCTACTGGGACGCCGGCATCGACGACTGCGGCAACGACAACCTCGACGAGGAGTGGTGCGCCGACTTCGCCGCCTGGGTCTGGAAGCAGGCCGGCGCCGTCGTCGACTACCAACTGGCCCCCGGGTACCTCAACGGCAACTCGGCCAGCTTCTATGTCTGGGGCACCGAGCACGGCACCTGGCACCCGCTCGGCTCGGGCTACACGCCCCAGCCCGGCGACGTCGCCGTCTACGGCCTCGACGTCGGCGCCGGGACGGCCGTGCACGTGGCCGTCGTCACCGCCGCCACCGGCAACGACCGGGCGCCGGACGTGATCAACGGGGACGGCGACCGCACGGCCTACAGCGCGGTCGAGGTGGGCACCGATCAGGCCTTCGCCGACGCCAAGCAGAAGAACGCGCCGCTGTCGGGCTACGTGGCACCGACGTCGCCCCCGCCGGCTCCACCCGCCTCGTCGTCCTGAGGGGCCTGGTCCGCCGCCGCCTCGTGGGCGGACAGCGCGGCCTCCTCGGCCTGGTTGGCCGCCATGGCCATGACGACCGCCTCGAACACCTTGGCCGAGTCCTTCTCGATGTGCGAGCGCGCCAGCAGCAGGCACCCCGCCCCGACGAAGGCGATGGGCATCACGATGAGGAAGGCCGTGCGGTAGTCCTCGCCGAACGCCCCGGCCACCGCCGCGGTCACCAGCGGGGCCGCCGCCGAGCCGAACACGACCGAGGCCAGGTTGAAGGCGGCGAACCCGGCACCCCGGACGTGCGCCGGCGCGGCGTCCGAGAGCCCGGCCCGCAGCGCCGGCACCGACGCCGTGGCCGCGACGAGGCCGAAGAGCTGCAGCAGGAAGATGAGCCCGTGCGGGATCCGGGCGAAGGACAGCACGAAGAACGAGGCGCTGACGATCATGCAGACGGCCGGGATCACCACGCGGGCGCCCAGGAAGCGGTGGACCCAGCGATCCGCGATCCACCCGCCCCACACCGTCCCGGGGATGCCGCCCACGACGAGCAGCAGCCCGAAGATGCCGGTGGCCTGGCCCTGCGAGAGCCCGAGCTGGTTCTGGTAGAAGCTCGGCATCCAGGTGCCGACGGCCGTGACGACGAAGCCGACGGTGGACACGCCGACCAGGGCGAAGCGCAGCGTCGGGATCTTCATGATGACGCCCATGTCGCGCCAGAGCCCCGACACCATGTCGCGCAGGAATTGGCGCACGCCGTGGGGGAAGAGCGGGCTGAGCTCCTCGTCGGAGACCTCCATCTCCGAGCTGTGGGTGACGTGGGCGCGGTCCGCCGTGCCCCGCCGCGGCTCGGGCAGCCGCCAGCACATCCAGGCCACCAGGAGGCCCGGGACGATGGAGACGAAGAAGGCCACCCGCCAGCCCTGGCCACCGAACAACGGCCCGAGCGCCCCGCCGATCACCAGGCCGACCCCGAGGCCCACGTAGTTCAGGCACTGCTGGATCGAGAAGGCCTTGCCGCGCTTCTCGGTGCCGTAGAAGTCGGCGATGACGCTGCTGCCCGAGGGGTCGGTGACGGCCTGGCCGAAGCCGAGTGAGCCCCGGATCACCACCAACAGGAGGAAGGCCGAGGTGGGTACGAGCCCGCCCAAGGCGCTGATGACCGACCAGCACACGATGGTGACGGCCATCGCCTTGGTGCGGTTCCAGCGGTCGGCCAGGTAGCCCGAGGGCAGGGTGGCGATGCCGTTGACCAGAATGAAGGCGGAGAAGAGGACGGCGATGGCGGTATCGCCCACGTGGAACGCCGCCTTCAGCTGGTCGCTGTCGCCCCGGACGATGTACTGGTCGATCCCGTCGATCATGAGCGTGAACCCGATCACCCACATGGGCCAGTCGGTCACCGCGATCGTGCGGCCCGCCCGTCGCCCGGCCGACGCCTGCTCGACGGCGTCGGCCGCCGGGCCCTCCCCCGAGGCCCCCGCCGCCGGTGACCGCTCCGGCGTGCGCCGGGCTTCTGCTGTGCTCATGACCGACCCGCCCCTGTCACTCGTCTCGCCCCGTCCCGTCCCGCCCCGGAGCCCGTCGACCTGCCGCCTGCTCGAATGAGAACGGCCGGGCCGGCCTACACCTTCGGCGTGTAGCCGGCGGGCAGGCCGATCGACTTCATCTCCAGGAACGTCTCGAGGCCCTCGGGCCCGAACTCACGTCCCACGCCGGACTCCTTGAAGCCCCCGAAGGGCGTTGCGAAGTCCATCGGGGCGAACGAGTTGAGCATGTAGGTCCCGGTCCGCACCTGCCTGGCCACGCCGAGGCCGCGGTCGTTGTCGGACGTCCACACGGAGCCGCAGAGCCCGTAGTTGGAGTCGTTGGCGATTTCGACCGCCTGCTCGTCGCCGTCGTAGGGGATGACCACGAGCACCGGGCCGAAGATCTCCTCCTGGGCGATCTTCATTTTGTTGTCGACGTCGGAGAAGACGGTGGGCTCGACGTACCAGCCCTTGGCGTACTCGGCGCCCGAGGGTCGGCCCCCGCCCAGCGCCACCGTCGCCCCCTCCTCGCGCCCGCTCTCGAGATACCCCTCGATGCGCGCCCGCTGCCGCTCGGCCACCACCGGGCCGACCTCGGTCGCCGGGTCCATGGGGTCGCCGACCTTCATGGCGGCCACACCCGACACCACGGCGTCGAGCACCTCGCCGTAACGCGCCCGCGGCGCCAAAATGCGCGTCTGCGCGATGCAGGCCTGCCCGTTGTTCATGATCGCGTTGGGCAGCAGCGTCGGGATGGCCGTCGCCAGGTCGGCGTCGTCGAGGATGATGGCGGCCGACTTCCCGCCGAGCTCGAGCGTGCAGCGCTTCAGGCGCTCGCCGCATAGCCCGCCGATGCGCCTGCCCCCGACACCGGACCCGGTGAACGAAATTTTGTCCACGCCCGGGTGCGTGACCAGGTGCTCGGACACCTCGCGCCCGGCCGGCACCACGGACAGCACGCCCTTGGGCAGCCCGTTCGCCTCGAAGATCTCGGCCAACCGGAACGCATCGAACGGCGTCTCGGGTGCCGGCTTGAAGACGACGGTGCAGCCGGCGGCCAGCGACGGCGCCAGCTTGGCCGCCGCAATGAACAGCGGCACGTTCCACGGCGCGATCGCGCCCACCACGCCCACCGGCTCCTTGGTCACCAGCACCTCGAGGTTGAGGACGCCGGCGCGCACCTCGTCGAAGGCGAAGGTGCCGGCCAGGTCGGCGTAGTAGTTGAAGATCATGGTCGGGGCGAGGACCTGCCCCATGTTCGAGAAGGTGATGGGCGCGCCCATCTCCTCGGTGATGATGACGGCCATGTCGCCCATCTCGGCCGTGATCTGCGTGGCCACCTTGCGCAGGATCTCCCCGCGCTCGGCCGGGGCCAGACGCGGCCAGTCCCCGTGATCGAAGGCCCGCCGGGCCACGGCGACCGCCTTGTCGATGTCGGCCTCGGTGCCGTCGGGCACTCGCCCCACGACCTCCTCGGTCACCGGCGAGATCACCTCAATGACGCCGGACCCTTCCGGGGCCACCCAGTCGCCGCCGATGAACAAGCGGTCGTAATCCCGAATCGCCATGCATCCCTCCCACAGGCTCAGGGGGACGCCGCCGCCCCCGCGGCCGCTCGACGCGGCGCCTCAACGCTACCTGGGCCACCCCCGACCGACCCATTCGGGGCGCCCGGCCGCCAGGCCCGCACGACGTGCGCCGCCACCCACCCGAGACCCCGCCGCGGGCTCAGGGCACCTCGTCGCGTCGCTCGATGTGGGCGACCACCCCGTCGTCCTCCATCCAGCCCTTCCCGGCGGCGTACGCGCACATGCCGGAGAAGCCTTCGTCCCACGCGCCGGTGGCGGCGCTCCCGGCCAACGCCCGCAGGGCCGCCTGGTCGACCACCACGTGCTCGCCGTCGTCCCGCAGGCGGCCGAGGCCGGACTCGTCGAGCACCCGTTCCAGCGCCGCCCTGTCCCCGGCGCCCTCCACCGCCACCGAGAAGCGGGTGAAGTCGTCGGGGTCGTGCAGGTGGACCCGGGACTCGCCGAGGTCGATGAGGATCAGCACCGCCGCCGACGCTACCTCCAACCCCCCTCGGAGCCTCCGCCTCGCTAGAGTGCCGGCCCGTGCCCGACATCGACCAACGCGACCCGGCCGAGGTGGCCGACATCCTCGGACGCTGGCTGGCCACCAAGTCGCCCGACGGCGCGGGCACTGAGGTCTTCGACGTCCAGGCCCCGGCCTCCAACGGGTTCTCCAACGAGACGATCCTCTGCCGCACCCGCTCGGCCGGCGGCGAGGAGAAGCGCCTCGTCGTGCGGGTCGCCCCGACCAAGCACCTCCTCTTCATGGACGCCGACTTCTCGACCCAGTACCGCGTCATGAAGGCGCTGGCCGACGGCGGCAGCAGCGTCCCGCTCCCCCGGCTCGGCTTCTACGAGGAAGACCCGCAATACCTCGGGGTGCCCTTCTTCACCATGGACCACATAGAGGGGAAGGTCCCCCCGGACAACATCCCCTACACCATGGAGGGCTGGGTCATCGAGGCCACGCCCGACGAGCAGGAGCGCCTGTGGTGGAGCGGGATCGACGCCCTGGCCGCCGTGCACCGGACCGACTGGCGCACGCTCGGCCTCGACTGGCTTTCCATGCCGGAGCGAGGCAAGCCGGGCATACAGCAGCAGATGTCCTACTACCGGGACTTCCTCGACTGGGCCGCCAAGGGACTGCGAGTGCCGGTTCTCGAGTCGACGTGGCAGTGGCTGGTCGACCACCAGCCCGTCGAGGACGGCGAGGTGGTGCTCAGCTGGGGCGACAGCCGCATCGGCAACATCATTTGGGACGACTTCCGTTGCGCCGCCGTGCTCGACTGGGAGATGGCGTCGCTCGGCCAGCCCGAGATGGACCTGGGTTGGTACCTCTACTTCGACCGCCAGTTCACCGATCCCCTGGGCGTCCCCCGGCCGGCCGGGTTCCCCTCCCACCAGGACACCATCGAGCGCTACGCCGACCTGCTGGGCCGCCCGATGAACGACCTCTTCTTCTACGAGATCTTCTCGGGCTTCCGCTTCGCCGTCGTCATGCTGCGGCTGGCCGACCTGCTGATCGACAGCGAAATCATGCCGCAGGAGGCCGACATGGGGACCAACAACATCGCCACCCAGCTCCTGGCCGTGATGCTGGAGCTGGACCCGTCGGTCTGACCCCGCTCAAGCCTGGGTAGCGTCGGGCCCGTCGTCAGGGATGGCGTCCCCGGGCGGACCCGTGGCCACACCGGACGCCCGTAGGCGGTCCCCCAGCCATTGCGCGCCGTCCGCGCTGCCCATGGCCTCCTCCCACCCGTCGAGGATCCGGTGCAGGTCGTCCTTGGTGGCGATGTGGGCGATGACGTGCACGGTCATCTTGTGGTCGTACCCCGGCGGCGCCGAGGTACGCAGCCCACCGAACGGGTCCTCGCTCACGTGGGGCGCCGGCTCTCGCAGCGCGTAGAGCTCACCGGTGTCCTCCACGTAGCTGAGCTCGTGGCGCACGCCGTCCTTGTCGAGCCATTCCGACCCCAGCTCGAGCTCGGCCGACGCCCGTCGGCGCGGGTCGGCCTCGTAGAACTCGTCGATGTCCATCGGCCGCACACTACCGCCGAGCTGGGTCGTCGCCCCTCTGCGGGTTCCATGTCCCGCGTCCCTCCCCCGGGGGGAGCGATCGGGGGAGCGCCCGCCGCCAGCGTGGCGGCATGCCGACCAGCCCATCGAAGAAGCACGTCGTCCTCATCGACCAGATGATCGCCGAGTGGCAGTCGATCGGGCGGGCGTCCCCGGCCGTGAAGACCCTGGAACGGGTGGCGACACGCGATCCGGTCCTCTCGGAGCTGGTGCTCGGCGCCGCCGACGGGCCCGCCCGCTGCCCCACGCCGTGCGACCTGCTGGCGCGCATGCACCGCGCCCGGGGGCGAGCCGAACGCGAGGAGGCCGCGCACCTGGTCAGGGTCCTGCTCCGGGAGGCCGACGCCGACCCCTTCCTGCAGCGCCTGCTGGTCCAGGCCCTGGTCCCGGGGCTCCTCACGGTGGCGGGGAAGCTCCAGTGGGGACGGGGCGGGACCTGGCTGGACGGCGAAGAGTTCTTTGGGGAGCTCCTGTCGACCACCTGGTTCGTGCTCCAGGAGTGGGCCGGGCAGGACCGGCCCTACGCCGTCTTGGACCTGCTGTCCGCCATCCGCTGCCGGGTTCGGCGCCAGCTGTTCCGCGCCAAGGACCTCCAGGGCCGCACCGTCTCGCTGCACGATTCGGTGGACCGCGAGGCCCGCACGGAGACGGACCTCGAGCAGCTCGCCCGCATGCTGATCGATCTGCGGCTGGAGGGCATGCGCACCGAGGAGTTGCAGGTGCTCTACTGCCAGCACGTCTTGGGCTACTCCATCGCCGAGCTCTCCGCCGCGACCGGGCGCGACCGCCGGGCCCTCTACGCGCGCCGCGACCGCGGGCGCCGCCGCCTGTACGCCTGATCTCGCCGGTGCGGCCGGGATTGACGCGTGCGTATCGTGTACGGGTGGGCGGTGGGGTGGAGACCACGGAGCGGGTGCGGCCTCGCGTGGCTCGGGGCCGACCCAACTGGTGGGTCATCCTCGCCGTCTCCCTGGCCCTGATGGCGCTCCTCGTGGCGACCGCCGGCGCGCCACCCGACCGCCCGGGGCCGCGACGATCGTTGGGCGAGTCGTCCACCGGCGGTGCCCACCCGGTTCCGCCCCACGCCGGGACCAGCCCCGGCAGGGCCTCGCCGCCGCACACCTCCTCGTCCACGACGACGACCACCACCGCAACGACGAGCCCGCCGGCACCGCCGGCCACGGCCACGGCCGGGGGCACGGCGCTGGTCTCGGCCCACGGGTTCGGCGGCGACACCGGCGCGCCGGCCAGCGGGCCGACCGCCGTGACCACGACCACCACGACGACCAGCACGACGACGACTACCCAGCCCGCCTCGCTCCCGGCCGACCGGATGCAGACCCAGGGCGTCCTCGATCCCCCGGTCCAGACCTCGAACGGCTACGGGTTCACCGGCACGGGCGCCATGCAGGTCTCCGTCGTGTGGTCCGGTGACACCTACCTGACCATGACGGTGAGTTGCCCGAGCGGCAGCCAGAGTGTCGGCGGAACATCAGCCATGGAAGCGTCGCTCCCCGACGCCCAGGGCAGCTGCCAGGCGACCGTCAGCGAGCCGGCGTCCGAGAGCACCTCGCTCACCTACACCATCACGATCGAACCCACCGGTGGCTGAGGGCCGCCCGGTGCGGGGGCTAGGGCGACTGAGTGACGTCCTCGGAGCCGCGCTGGCCGCGCTGCTCGCCTTCACCGCGGTGCCCGCCGTCCTCGTGGTCGTCGTCGGCGATCCGCTCGGCGGCGGCCTCGGCCACGCCTGGCCCCTGCTGACCCGTGACGCGCTCGTCGCCTTGACGGCGGCGGCGTGGCTGGCCTGGGCCGCGTGCTGTGCGCAGCTCCTGCGCGCCGTCGTCGCGCACGTGCGGCGCGGTGCTGTCGCTGCGGTCGCCGGCGTGTCCATCCTCGACCGCCTGGCCGCGCGCATCGCCATCGGCGTGCTGGCGCTGACGACGGCGGGCGCCCCGCTGGCCCTTGCGTCGGAGGCCGGCGCTCTGGCCCCGGCGCGCGCCAGCGTCACCTCCACCGTCGGCGCATCGGGCGCACAGGTCGATCGCGCCGCGTCACCCGTGGCCGTGCCCGTGGCCGTGCCCATGGCGCGCTACCTCGTGCGACCGGGCGACACCCTGTGGTCGATCGCCGACGATCGCCTGGGTGACGGTGCGGACTGGACGTCGATCGCCGCCCTCAACCTCGACCGCGACGTGGCCAGCGGCGCGCGCTTCGTCGACCCCGACCACATCCGGGCCGGCTGGCACTTGAGACTGCCCGGCGACGGCGATCGCGGTCGACCGGCGGCCGAACACGAGCCGCACCGCGAGCTGCCGGCACATCTGCCCGAGCTGGTGGCGCTCGGCCTGGGCTCGTTGACCTGCGCCGCACTGGCCCGTCGCTCCCGGTGGCAGCGCCGGCTGGACCGGTTCGAGGGCGACCTCGGCCCGTTCCCGCCGCTCTCGGAGCCGGCGGTCGACACCGCAGCGCTGCTCGACCGCTTCCACGGCGTGCCGGCGCTGGCGGCCTTCGAGAAGGCCAACTGCCTCCTCGGGAGCGTGCTGGATGACCGCGCGGGTGCGTCCTCGCCCGTGGTGCGCGCCATCTGCGTGGGACCTTCGGGGGTCACTTTCTGGCTGGCCCAGCCTGACCTCGACGCCCCGGGTGGCTTCACCTCCGGCGCCGGCGGCGCCGCCTGGCGGGTGGAGCACTCCCGGCTGGAGGACGTCGACGTCTTCTACCCCTACGTCCCCGTCGCGCTGCCGGTGGGTGACGACGACGACGGCACCTGGCTCGTCGCCGTGGGGCCCGGTGACGTCCTGCCCGTCCTGGGCGAATCCGCTCCGGCGCTGTGCCGAGCGGCCCGGTCGGCCCTCGAAGCGTGGACGTGGGCGGACATGGTGACCGTGGCGGACGACCCGGCCGATCCGCGTCTGGCCGAGAGCGCTGCTCACGACCCGGTGACGTCCGGCCCCTGTGTCTTCTTCGGGAGCCCCGACACCCTCACGTCGGCGCAGGCGCGCCGCGCCGCGGTCGTCACCACGGCGGCCGTGGCGGCCACCGACCTCACGGTGCTGGTGGACCGCCGGGGCGCCACCCTCCACCCGATGGGCCGGGTCGTCCACCCCCAGCTCCCGTCGGAGCGCACGGCCGAGCACATCGCCGAGCTGACCGCTTCCCGGGCCGAGCGGGCGCTCCGGACCGAGGACACCGCCCTCAGGCGGGCGGAGCGCCGCCGGCCCGCTCCCGACTCGTGCGCCCCCGGCCTCGTCGACGTTCGCCTGCTGACGATGACGCCGCGCCTCGACGGCCTGCGCGAGGAGCTGGCACCCAACCGCTCGCGGCGGGCCGTCGAGCTGGTGGCCTACCTCGCCCTGCACCACCCCGACGAGATCACCGGTGACCGGCTGCGCACCCGCGTCCTCGGGTCGTCGGACACCGACGCCGCGTCGAAGACGCTGTTCAACACCGCTCACGCGGCGCGGCGCGCCATGGGTCTGGACGACCGAGGCGACCCGCTCTTCCCGACCGGAACGCGCAATGGCATGTACCAGGTGTCACGCCAGGTCACGGTCGACGTGCATCGCGCCGTGGCCTTGGTGCGCGCCGGTCAGCAGCAGACGGTTCCCGACCTGGCCATCGCCCACTTCCGCGCTGCGCTCGAGCTCGTCGAGGGGGAACCACTGGCCAACGCGCTGTCGGGTTACTCGTGGTGGGAGGCCGAGGGGCACGGCGGCCGCATCGCCGCCGTCCTCGTGGACGCCGCGTGCGCCATGGCGACGCTGGCGAGCGGAGCCGGGCTCTTCGACCTGGCGCGCGACGGTCTGGAGCGGGCCCGTCTGGTCGAGCCGTACAGCGAGGCCCTCTCCAGGGCGGCCATGCAGGTGGCGGCGGCCGAAGGCGACGCCGACCGGCTCCGCTTCGAATGGCGGGAGTGCCAACGAAGGGTCGACGCCCTCGATCCCGGCAGCTCGCCTTCGGTCCGGACCGAGTCGCTCTACGGCGAGCTGCACCAACGGGTCCTGGCGGGGGCGCAGCCCCACCGCGGCAACGAGCGTTACGCGCCGCTGAGCGACTGAACACCGGTGGCGGCGCCGTAGGCGCGGGCCACGTCCTCCAGGCGCGCCACCCGGCTGCCCTTGATCAACACCGCGTCCCCGGCCCCCGCCTGCCGCAGCACCGCCACGGCGTCGTCGACCCCGCCCACCTGGTCCGGGCCGTAGAGATCCGTCCGGTAGCCCACCACCTCGATCCCGAGCTCCTCGGCCAGTGAGCGGATACGGGCGTGCTCGGCCGCGGTCTCGCCACCGAGCTCGGCCATGAGCCCGAGCAGCGCCACCCTGCGCCGTGCCCGCAGTGCGGCCAGCGAGCGCAGAGCCGCCTCGGTCGAGGCGGGATTGGCGTTGTAGCAGTCGACGACCACCACCGGGCCGTCGGCGCCGCGGTGCACCTCCATGCGGAACGGCGAACCGGTGGCCCGGGCCAGCGACGCCACGACGGACTCCAGCGCGACACCGCACCACAGGGCGGCCGCGGCCGCGGCCAGTGCGTTGGGGACCTGCTGGACGCCGTGCACGGCGAGCTCCACGTCGCCCTTGCCCCAGGGCGTGACGAGGTGGAAGCGGGGCCGCAGCTCGGGGTCGAGCACCACGTCCTCGGCCCGCACCTCGGCCGTGGCGTCGGCGCCGTAGCCCAGCACCGGGCACGGGCTGGCCGCCGCCATGCGGGCGACCCGGGGGTCATCGAGGTTGAGCACGGCCACGCCGGACGCGGGCAGCGCGGCGACCAGCTCGGACTTGGCCCGGGCCACGCCATCGAGGTCCCCGAAGTACTCGACGTGGGCCATGGCCACGCTAGTCACGATGCCCACGTCGGGTCGGGCGACCCGAGCGAGCCGCTCTATGTGGCCGACGCCGCGCGCGCCCATTTCGAGCACGACCCATCGCACGTCCGCCGCCGCGTTGAGGAGGGTGAGCGGCAGCCCCAGCTCGTTGTTGAACGACCGCTCGCTCGCCGCCGTCGTGAAGGCCGGCGCGAGGCAGTGGTGCAGCAGGTCCTTGGTCGTCGTCTTCCCCACCGACCCCGTGATCCCGATCACGCGGCCGCTCATGCGTTGCCGCGCCGCCACTCCCAGGTCCATGAGTGCGCGCGCGGTGTCCCCCACCACAATCGCGGTGGCCCCCACCGGCTCTCGCGCCGTCAGGTAGGCCGGCGCGCCCGCCGCCAGCGCCTGGTCGATGAAGGCATGGCCGTCCCGCTCGGCCACGACCGGGACGAAGAGCTGCCCCGGGGCGATGGTGCGGGAATCGATGCCGGCCCCATCGACGGTGACGTCGGGCCCGACGAGTGTTCCGCCGAGGTGAGCTGCGAGTTCAGCTGTGGAGAAGCGCATCGTCCTCGACGTTCGTTTGTGACGGTCGATTGTATAGCCTCGGTCGATGCCTGAACCCGGGGAGTTGGCCGTGATCTACGGGGGGCCGTCGGCCGAGCACGAGGTGTCGTGCGTCTCGGCCCGGCGCATCGTCGAGACGGCGCTCGACGGCGGGTGGTCCCTCACCGTCATCGGCCTCACGCACGACAAGCGATGGGTCGACGCCAACGCGGTTCTCGTCGACGTCGCCGCCGGTGACGCGCTGGACTCACCCGACGAACTGTTGCTCAAGTACCCCGACGCCGAGCTGGCGCACCTCGACGCCGGCCTGCCCGCCGGCGCCGTGGTGTTCCCGGTGCTGCACGGCCCCTTCGGCGAGGACGGCGTCATACAGGGCCACCTCGAGGCGCTCGGCGTGCCCTACGTCGGAGCGGGGGTCCTGTCGTCCTCCATCTGCATGGACAAGGGCATCGCCAAGTCCGTCCTGCACGATCACGGCCTCCCGGTGGCCGCCTGGCGCGTCGCGGGCCGTGCGTCGTGGACCACCGGCGTCATGGAGGAGGCGGTCGGCGCGCTCGGGCTGCCCCTGTTCGTCAAGCCGGCCAACCTCGGCTCGTCCATCGGCGTGACGAAGGTGACCGACGCCGCGGCGCTGGGCGACTCGGTGCACTACGCGTTCGAGTTCGACGACCTTGTGATTCTGGAAGAGTACGTGCGCGGGCGGGAGCTCGAGCTCTCGGTGATGGGCAACGAGGAAGTCCGCGTGTCGCAGGCCGGCGAAATCCTGGCCAGCCGCGAGTTCTACGACTACGACGACAAGTACGTGCTGGGCGCGGCGGAGACGGTCGCCCCGACCGATCTCGCCCCGGCGCAGCTGGCCAGGGCCCAGCACCTGGCCGAAGCGGCCTACCGCGCGCTGCGCGTGGAGGGCCTGGCCCGCGTCGACATCTTCCTCCTGGACGACGACGAGATCGTCGTCAACGAGGTCAACACCATGCCCGGCTTCACGCCCATCTCCATGTTCCCCATGCTCTGGGAGGCGGAGGGCCTCTCCTTCGGCGCCGTCGTCGAGGAGCTGGTCGCGCTGGGGCAGGCCCGGCACGCCCGCCGCCGCGCCCTACGGACCCACCGCGTCGTCTGAGTTGTTAGGTGGGGCGACCGGGCCGGCGCCTCGGGCGGGCCGCCCGCCGCGCCGCCTCCTTGGCCCGCATGCCGGGGAGCACCTTCAGCACGTAGAACGCACTGAGCACGCCGGCCACCACAATGATCACGAGGGGGGCGGGGTTGAACGTGTCGTCGACGGACACCGAGGCGGTGAGCGCCAGGAGCCCGAACAGCGCGATGCCGACGGGACCGAGCACGGCCAGCGCGGGCACGCGGAACGGGCGCACGGTGTCGGGCTGTCGCCTGCGCAGGCGGACCGCGCACAGGCCGGCCACGGCGTAGATCATCCCCTCCAGGGCCGCACCCACGGCGACCAGTACCTCCCAGGCGTGGGTCACGGCGACGACGAGCGCGACGGCGGCCGAGACCGTGCCCAGAATGACGACGGGCACCCAGGGCACGGCGCGGTCGTTGAGCAGGGCCAGCTGGCGCGGCAGCGAACCCTCGCGCGCCGTGCCGTAGATGAAGCGCGACGCAGTGATGAAGCCACCGTTGAACGTGTTCAGCGCGGTGACGGCGGTAACGGCGGCCATGACATAGAGGCCGGAGTGCCCGATGGCGGCGATGCCGAGATAGAGCTGAGGATAGGCCGACGTGAGCTCGCCATCCGTCAGGGTGTGGCTCATGGCGACGGTGGCCACGCAGCACACCACGCAGAGGATGCCGATGGCGATCAGCATGCCGCGGTGGATCGACTCGGGCTTGCGCACCTCCTCGGCACTGGTCGTCACCCACTCGAAGGCGCTGTAGAGGAAGACACCGAGCGCGATCGCCTCGAACAGGTCACCGGCGCTGTGCCCGTGCAGCGGCGTGAACGGCGTGTGCAGGCCGTGGCCGCTGCGCACCAGGGCGAGGAGGCCGATGGCGAGGGTGGCCAGCACCACCACCGACGTGGCCAGGTCCTGCAGCAGGCCCGCCACTGTGATGCCGCGCAGGTTGCAGACCACGGCGACCGTGAGCAGGCCGACGATCCAGATGGCGGCGACCCAGGCCGGCTCGCCGAAGGCGTGGGCCAGCGCGCTGCCGACGATGAACGCATCGGAGGCGATGACGAGCACAATGGTCGACATGTAGGTGAAGGTGATGGTCAACGCGACGCGGTCGTCCATCGACCGTTTCATGTAGAGGCGCACGGCGGCCGCGGTGGGGAACATCCCGTTGAGCTCGCCGAAGAAGCCGTAGGCGAGCAGGGCGAGGGCTCCCGCCACGATGATGGGGATGTAGGCGGAGTCGCCGGCCACATAGGTGACGAGACCCGCGGCGGCCAGGTACTCCAGGGCGGCGAAGGCCAGGCCGGTCGAGGTGGTGACGACGGTGCGCAAGCCCAGGGCGCGTCGCAGCGTGGCCCGGGACGCGAGGGGAGCCGCGGCGTCGGTCACGGGCGGTGGGCGATCAGGTGTCGAGGAAGGCCACCATGGAGATGGCGTCGATCCGCATGACGTCCTCCTGCGAGCCCTGCAGGGTGATCTCGCCGCTCATGTACTTCTCCGACGGGTTGAGGTCACCCCAGAACATGTCGCAGAAGTCCTCGCTCGTGCCCGTGACGACGACGTCGCACTCCTCGATCGGCCCGGCGTCGAGATCGGACAGCTGCTGGTTCTCGACGCGCATGGTGAAGCTGAGCCCGTTGTCGGTCGTGCGGAAGTGGATGACGCGGTCCCAGCCCTGCACCATCTTGGTCAGGCGGGGGTTGCCGTTGGAGCGGCCACGCCACTCGGCGTAGGCCTCCCGGAGCTCCTCAAGGGTGGCCAACGTCGGCGCCCTTCAGCGCGGCGTGCACCTCGTCGGCGGCGCGCAGCCCGGCGCTGAGGGCGCCGTCGAGGTAGCCGCACCATTTGGTGGCGGTCTCGGTTCCGGCCCAGTGGAGCGGGCCGACCGGCTGGCGCAGCGCGGGCCCGAGCGCGGTGAGGGCACCCGGCGCGCTCACCGCCACCGGGCCGCCGCGGGTGAATGGTTCGGCGCACCACTGCTGCTCGACCAGCTCGAGCGGCGTGCGGGCCCTCGGCCCGAAGGCGGCCTCGAGCTCGTCGAGGATGGCGGCGTGGCGGGCGCCCGGGCCGGCCGCCTCCATGCGCCGGCAGTCGTCGCCGGCGATGAAGCCGACGATGGCGCCGTGCGAGCCGTCCTCGGGCGAGTTGTCGAACGTGCTCTCCATGACGGAGCGGGGGGCCACCACCTGGCCGTTGAGGCCGTCGGCGCGCCAGAACGGCGTGTCGTAGACGGCGTGGACCTTCACGACCGCACCCATGGGCATGCGCTGGCTCAGCTGGTCCCGGTTGCCCGGGAGGGGCGGCGTGTAGGCGATGCGGCTACAAAGCGCGGGCGACAGCGCCAGGATGGCGCGCCGCGCCCTGACCCGCAACGGCTCGTGCGGCGCCTCGGGGTCGGCCGGGTCGGCACCGGCGGTGACCAGGCGGGCGGTCGCGGTGACGTGTTCGGGGCCGTAGGCAACGGCTTGGACGGGCGCGCCCAGCACGACGCGCTCGGCCAGCTCCGTGGCCATGCCCTGGGCCAGCTGCTGGGAGCCGCCGTCGAAGCGGCCCTCCTGGGCGCCGCCGGTCGTGCGGGCCAGATTGGTCAAACCGCCGCCCGCACCGAGATAGAAGAGCGCGAAGAGCAGTGACAGCTCGCCCGACCCGGTACCGAAGATGGCCTTGACCGCGACCTCCAGGACGTCCCGGGCCGAGGCGGACTCGAGATGGGCGTCGAGCCAGGTGGCCAGCGTCTGCGCATCGAGGGCAGCGGCGCCGGGGGTCTCCCAGGGTGCGTCGAGCGGGACTCCGAGGGCGGCCAGGTCGAGGTCGAGCATGGCCGCGATGCCGTCGGCAGCGCCGTGGGGGTCCGAGGTGGGGATGAGCCCGACGTAGGTGTGCCGGGCGCCGTCGCGCAGTTCGACGCCCTGCCCCGACGTGTAGGTCGGGAAGGTGGCGACGCCCAGCTCGGCGGCCAGGTCGGCCAGGTGGTCCTGCGTGGGCCCGATCCACTGGCCGCCGCGGTCGATGGTGAAGCCGGCCGGGGTGCGGTCGGTGAAGGAGCGGCCGCCGACCCGGTGGCGCGCCTCGAGCACGAGGACGTCGACGCCGTGGCGGTGGAGCTGACGGGCGGCCGCCAGGCCGGAGAAGCCGGCGCCGACCACCACGACCTCGCACTCGCGCTCCTGGACCGCCATGGACATCGACCTTTCTTCCTCGCCTTCCTTCGCCGTCTCCGTCGTCGCGGCCTCGTCGCGTCCCTCGTCGCCCGGGGCAACCTCTCTCGTCGCCCGGCGCAACCATAGGCGCAGCCGCCCGACCAGGGCCGTTGCGCGCACCCCTTCTGTACCCTGCAATTGTGGTGATGACCTTCGAGGGCTTCGAACAGGAAACCTGGAAAGCCCTCCCCGGTGCCGCCCGCCTGACCGTGGCCCAGCGGGAGGCGATCGAGTCGGACGAGCCCCTGCTGTGCGTCGTGGCCGGCGCCGGGGCGGGCAAGACCCGGGTGCTGACGCTGCGGGTGGCCCGGAGGGTGCGCGACGGGTCCATCGACGCCGACCGCACCCTGGTCACCACGTTCAGCCGCAAGGCGGCCGAGGAGTTGCGCACGCGGCTGTGGTCACTCGGCGTCCCCGGGGTGCGGGCGGGCACGTTCCACCGCACCGCGCTCGGCCTGCTGCGCCAACACCGCGAGCTGCGCGGGCGCCCGGCGCCCCAACTGCTGCCGGACCGCCGGCGTCTGATCGCCGACGTGACGACCGGCGATCCGCGGCGGACCCGCGCCCTCGACGGGGAGATCGGTTGGGCCAAGGCCCGCCTCGTACCGCCGGACCGCTATGAGGCGGAGGCCCGCCGGCAGCGCCGGCGCACCGGCGTCAGCCACGAGCAGGTAGCCGACGCCTACGCCCGTTACGAGGCTGAGCGGACGAAACGCCGGCTGCTCGACTTCGACGACCTCATCGGCGCCTGCGCGGACGCGCTGGCGGGCGACAGTGACTTCGCCGACCGCATCCGCTGGCGTAGCCGCCACCTCTTCGTCGACGAAATGCAGGACGTGAACCCGGCGCAGTTCCGTCTGCTGACCGCGCTGCTGTCCGACGAGCCCGACCTCTTCGTGGTCGGAGACCCCAACCAGTCGGTCTACGGCTTCAACGGCGCCGACCCCACCCTGCTCGACCGGTTGCCCGAGATCCTTCGCGGCACCAAGGTCATCCGTCTGGACGAGAACCACCGCTGCACACCGCAGGTGGTGGCGGTGGCGACGGCCGTCCTGCGCGACGGTGGGACGGGCGACGTGGTGGCGCCCAGCACGACCCGGGTGGACGGGCCGGTGCCCCAGGTGGTGCGGCACGACACCGATCAGGACGAGGCGGCCTGGGCGGCCTCCCGGGCCAAGCTGTCGCGTGCGCCGGGCCGGCTCTGGTCGAGCATCGCGGTGCTGGCGCGCACCAACGCCCAGCTGACCACGGTGCAGGCCGCCATGGACGCCGCCCGCGTGCCCAGCCTGGTGGCCGGGTCCGACCTCGGGCCGGCCAGCGACCTACGACCCGAGAGCGACCGCCGGGAGCCCGACGAGGACGACGACGGGCCCCGGGCACCGTCACCATCGGAGCGGGACCGGGTGGTGCTGACGACGTTCCACCGCGCCAAGGGCCTGCAATGGCCGACGGTCCTGGTGCTCGGTCTCGGCCAGGGCCTCATGCCGATCGCGTCGGCCCAGACGACGGCCGCCGTCGAGGAGGAGCGCCGGCTCCTGTACGTGGCGCTGACGCGCTCCGAGGAGGAGTTGTGGTGTAGCTGGTTCGAGCGGTCGGGCGACGGGACCTCCGTTGCGGGTGCGAAGGAACCCAGCCCGTGGCTCGAGCCGATCGAGCAGGCCATCGTGCAACTCGAGAAGGAGGCTGCGCCGACCTCGGCCACCGAGGTCTCGGCCCGCGTGGACGAGCTGCGGCGCCGGCTGGCCGCCGGGGTGGAGGGCACCGACGCCGGGCGGTAGGGGCCGGTAAGGTCGGTCCGCCCGATCGACCCGAAGTGGGGATGGCACCGCACATGTCGGAACTCCTGGAGCAGCTGCGCAAGGCCGTCGGCGAGACCAATGTGCTCGACGGCGAGGCGGTGCACGCCGACTACACCCACGACGAGACGCTCACCGTCACCCCGGTGAGGCCGCTCGTCCTGGTGCTCCCTGGCTCGACGAGCGAAGTGGCCGAGGTCGTGCGCGTGGCCGGCGAGCGCGAGGTGCCGGTGGTGGCCCGGGGCAGTGGCACCGGCCTGTCGGGCGCGGCCGTCCCGGTGGCCGACGGCATCCTGCTGGCCTTCGACCGCATGAACCGGATCATCGAGATCGACGTGGAGAACCAGGTCGCCGTGGTCCAGCCCGGGGTGACCCTCGAGCGACTCAACGGCGAGCTGGCGCCGCTCGGGCTGATCTACCCGGTGTCGCCCGGAGAGCAGAGCGCCTCCCTCGGAGGGAACGTGGGCACCAACGCCGGCGGCATGCGCGCCGTGCGCTATGGCGTGACGCGCCACCACGTCCTGGGGCTCGAGGTCGTGCTGGCCGATGGGACCGTCATGCGCACGGGCGGGAAGTTCGTCAAGTGCTCGACCGGCTACGACCTGACGCAGCTGCTCATCGGCTCCGAGGGGACGCTTGCCGTGACGACCGAGGTGACGGTCAAGGTCCACCCTCGGCTGACCGAGACGGCCACCGTGCTGGCCCCGTTCGGGACTCTGGCCGATGTGACGCACGCGGTGCCGCGCATTGTGGCGAGCGGCATCGATCCGACGATCCTGGAATACGCCGACGCCCTGGTGCTGGGCAGCATCACCGGGGCGGCGGGACTCGACCTCGGCATCCCCGACGAGGTGAAGCAGGCGACCCAGGCCTACCTGATCGTCGTGCTGGAGCAGTCGTCGGCCGACCGGCTGGACGAGGACGTCGAGCGCCTGGGGACGCTGTTGACGGACCTCGGGGCGGTCGAGGTCTACGTGCTGCCCCCGCATGCCGGCGCGGACCTGATCACGGCGCGAGAGCGCCTCTTCTTCGTGACCAAGGCCGCTGGGGCGGACGACATCATCGACGCCGTCATCCCCCGCGCCGCCATCGCCGACTACCTGGCCGGGGTGGGCGAGCTGGCGGCCCAGCACGGCTCCTTCGTCTCGGGCTGCGGGCACGTGGGCGACGGCAACGTGCACCTGGCCGTGTTCCAACCCGACGTGGAACAGCGCAAGGCGATCACCCGGGAGATCCTCAAGTCGGCGGCGGCGGCCGGGGGTGCGGTGTCGGGCGAGCACGGGGTGGGCACCGAGAAGGTGCCCTATTTCCTCGAGCTGGAGGACCCGGCCGCACTGGCGCTGATGCGCTCCATAAAGAAGGTGTTCGACCCCAAGGGGATCCTCGGCCCCGACCGGATCTTCGGCCCACCGCAGACAACCCCCTCGCACACAGCAGAGTCAGGAGAGACGTCATGAACGGTGCCCGCGCCCTCCTCTCGACGCTGGTCGACGCGGAGGTCGACGTCTGCTTCGCCAACCCCGGAACCTCGGAGATGCACTTCGTGGCCGCCCTCGACGACGTGCCTGCCATGCGCGGCGTGCTCTGCCTCTTCGAGGGGGCGGTGACCGGCGCGGCGGACGGCTACGGGCGGGTGGCGGGACGACCGGCAGCGACGCTGCTGCACCTGGGGCCGGGGCTGGGCAACGGGCTGGCCAACCTGCACAACGCCCGGCGGGCGCGGACGCCGGTGGTCAACATCGTGGGCGACCACGCCACGTACCACGCCCGCTATGACGCACCGCTGCAATCGGACATCGCGTCGATCGCGGGTCCGGTGTCGGGCTGGTACCGCTCGACGGCGCGGGCCGACGACGTCGCAGGGGACGCCGCCGACGCCGTGGCGGCCGCGCTCGGCCCGCCGGGGTGCGTGGCCACGCTGGTGCTGCCGGCGGACGCATCGTGGTCGGAATCGTCGACCGGGCCGAGCGCCCCGCGGCCGCGGGGCCGGCCGGCGGTGGTGCCGGCGGACACCGTCGACGAGGTGGCCAAGGCGCTGCGCTCGGGCGAGCGGGCGGCGCTCCTCCTCGGGGGAAGCGCGCTGCGGGCCGACGGACTGCGGGCGGCCAGCCGGGCGGCGGTGGCCACCGGCGCCGCGCTTCTGGGTGAGACCTTCCCGGCCAACCTGGAGCGCGGGGCGGGCATCCCGGCAGTGGAGCGGCTGGCCTATCTGGCCGAGATGGCCCAGGCGCAACTGGACGGCGTGCGCCATCTGGTGCTGGTCGACGCCAAGTCGCCGGTGTCGTTCTTCGCCTACCCCGGCAAGGCCAGCGACCTGGTGCCCAGCAGCTCCACGGTGCACACGCTGGCCCGGCCCGGAGAGGACGTGACGGGCGCGCTGGAGGCGCTGGCCGACGCCGTGGGCGCGCCCGTGAACGGCGGGGCGCCAGCGCCGGCGTTCCGGCCCGATCGGCCGTCAGGCGCGCTGACGACCGAGACGCTGGCCGCGGCCATTGGGGCGACGCTGCCCGAGGGGGCCATCGTGGCGGACGAGGGGAACACCTCGGGGCTGTTCGTGGCAGGGGCGACCGCGGGCGCGCCGCGGCACGACTGGCTCACGCTGACCGGCGGCGCCATCGGCATCGGGCTGCCCATGGCGACCGGCGCCGCGGTGGCCGCCCCGGAGCGCCCGGTGCTGTGCCTGGAGGCCGACGGGAGCGCCATGTACACGATGCAAGCGCTGTGGACGCACGCTCGCGAGGGCCTCAACGTGACGACGGTCGTGCTTTCGAACCGGAGCTACGCCATCCTCAACATGGAACTGCACCGGGTCGGCGCCGAAGGTGGTGGGCCGCGGGCTCGGCGCCTGCTCGACCTGACCGATCCCGAGCTCGACTTCTGCGATCTGGCCCGGGGCATGGGCGTGCCCGCCCGCCGGGTGGAGAACGCGGAGGACCTCGTCACCGCGCTGGAGACCGGGTTCGCCGCGCCGGGTCCGACCCTAATTGAGGTGCCGATTTAGGGGGTCGGCAAGCTGCACAGATAATGCATCGACAACATTTGGGCAGGGCGTCCGCTTTAGAGCCGAACGGCTCTATAGCGGTTCTTCGCCAGGCTGTCACGATGGCCTGGTACTCATGCGGCGCACCCCATTCCCCGGGTGCGCAACACACACAGTGAAGAGGGATGTACATGCCCACTTACAGCCAGGTTGGACACTCCCGACCGACAGACGAAGGTCTTGAGCGGCTCCGCCGTGATCTCCTCAGCGTCGCCCCGCTGGAGCCCGACGAGGAGCGCGAGCCGGTCAACTACGCCGCCCTGGAATTCGAGCTGGAGCGGCTGAAGAAGCGGTTGGCCGTTTGGCAGATCTTCATGACGTACATGAAGGACGGCGCCGAGAACTGGCCCGAGGTTCGGGCCTCCCTCACGCAAAGCGACTTCGAGCAGATCATTGAGATCTGTGACGGGGTGTCGCTGCGAGACCTGCTGTTCGACGAGGGCTAGCGCCTGAGGTCGTCCCGAGAGCGATTGAAGATCCGGACAGATCGTTCGCCCTAGAGTCCTGTCGTTTCGCGTTACGCGTAGGTGATCTCGGGTGCGCCGTTATTGGTACCGCTGGCACCGCCTGAGGTGGTCGTGACTTCGACCCAGTACGTTGAACCGTTCGTACCACCGGTCGGAACGTTGGCCGCGAGCTCCGTCGAGTTGTCCACATCGACGTTGGCGGCTGAGACGGTCAACGTGTTCCCGTTGCCAGTCGGCACCAATTCCACCGACGTCGCCCCGCTGATGAACCCGATGCCGGTGATCGTCATCTGCGTCCCCGGGGGATACGTACCCGAGGTGGTGCTCACACCCGAGACGACAGGGGTGAGCGGCACGTAGGTGAACTCGAAGGACGACGATTCGGAGGTCCCCGACGCGCTGCCCGGGACGGTCGCCACCGTCACGTAGTACGGCGTACCGCCGCTGGCGACGTTGGCCACGGGCGGTGTCACAACCGTGATCGTCTGCACCAGCGGCGTGCCGGCGCCGCAGGGGTCGCTGCTGTTAGCGGCATAACCGCTGACAGATACGTCGGCCTCCGGAACGGTCACCGAGTACGAGGTCTGGGCCGTGTCGGTCAGGGAGACGGTCGTCAAGTCGCCGTCGCCCTCGCTCAGGAACCCCGTGCCGATGATGGAGAGTTCCGATCCCCCGGCCGAGGAGCCTGCGGCGTCGCCGCTGATACTGCAAATGGTGGGCGTCGTGAGCCGCGTTGTACGTGAAGAGGTCAGCGGTGGACGGCGAGGGGTGAGGGCTGACCCCGTCGGCGGTGCTGACCACGACATAGTAGGAACCTGCCGTGGTCACGGGTGGAGCGCTGAACGTGAGCGACGTCGTCGAGGTCACACTGACCGCAGAGCTCGCCACGTTGACCGTGAGGTTGGGGATGAGATCAGAGACCAAGGACACCCCGGTCGAGCCACTGACGAACCCGGTCCCGGTGACGGTCACGGTGGTGGTGGCATTCACACTGGCCGACGACACCGACAGCGCAGTGACCGTGGGCGTGGTGGTTGAGGGTTCTGAGGCGTCGATGGTCATCCCGACACCACACGGGTTACACGGACCCCCGTCGTTGACCACCGGGTCCGCCGATGAGTAGTCGTCGAACGTGACGACGGTCCGCAATCCCGGGTTCGTCTCACACAATGAGGCGGTCATGGAGCCATTGCCATTGTCGATGCAGGCGGAAATCGTCACGATGCGGGTCGCCGAGCTGATCGGGTTCCATTCGGTGCTGCACCAGACGTCGACGGTGTAGCCATTGGCCTGGGGCACTTGCGATGGGCCCGAGCTGGTGGTCCAGCAATTGGCCGGCGGGCTGGCGTCGAGCGTCTGACCCTCGCCCAACATCGTGTTGTACCGGATGTTCTGGATCGCCACCTGGGTCGCGCTGTTGAGGGCGAAGTCAGCGTTGCGAGAGTTCTGGAACGAGAGCGAGTTAGAGAGGTCGTTCGAGGTCCACGCGGTCAATCCACCAATGATGAGGCTGATGGCGACCAGGAACACCAGGGCCAGTACCAGCGATGATCCCGACTCGTCGTCACGACGAGGCCTCCGGGCCGACGCCACGGTCCCCGAGGACGGCTTCGCGTCAGCGATGAGCCGCCGTCGCACCCTGCCAGCCAGGCGGTCGCGCGTGTGTGCCACGTTGGTCGCGTTCGACGGCGCCGATTGCACGTCGCGTTCTTGCTGGAAGTCCAGCGGGTTGTTGCCGTAGTCGGTCACGGGTACACCGTCAGTTGCTCGGACGTGCACGAGCTCGTCGCCCCATTGTTGTTGGCGTCGCCGCTATAGGTCGCCTGCCAGTAGTAGGTGCCGGTGGAGAAGAAGGACACGCTGCTGGAGTTCGGCACCGCGCCGCTGGCGGGCACCGTCACTTGGTTCACGAGGTGGTTGCCCGTCGAGCAACCGCTGTTGGTGTAGTAGCGGTAGGTAACGGTCCCGGACCCCGTCGAGGTGCCCGCCCCGCTCAGCGTGGCCGTATCATTGGCCGACGAGTCCTCCGTGATAGTCGAAGCTGACAGCGTGGTGCTGATAGTCGGGGAGGCCTTGGCCACCACCGTCTCGGACATGCCCGAGCCACAGGCCGAGGTAGCGGTGGTGTTGTTGGAGTCGCCGCCGTAGGAGACGTACCACCAGTAGTTGCCGGCCGCGCCCGGCGTGTAGCCGGCCGAGGGGTTGTAGGTGTTGTTGCCGCTGACCGTGGCCGTGCCCACCGTGGTGCCCCCACTGGTGCAGGTGGTCGGCTCGGTTCCAGGACCGAAGACTTTGAAGGTGACGGTGCCGCTGGCGTTGGAGCCCGACGAGTTGGCGAAGGCCGAGCTGATCGAGCTGGCCGCGATGGCGGTCCCGGCAGAGTCAGTCGAGGGGCCGGTGGCCGTCACCGTCGGGGCGGCCTTGGCCACCACCGTCTCGGACATGGCCGTGCCACAGGCCGAGGTGGCGGTGGTGTTGTTGGAGTCGCCGCCGTAGGAGGCGTACCACCAGTAGTCACCGACGCTGCTCGGGGTGAAGCTGGCCGAGGGGTGGTAGGTGGCGTTGCCGCTGACCGTGGCCGTGCCCACCGTGGTGCCCCCGCTGGTGCAGGTGGTCGGCTCGGTTCCGGGGCCGAAGACGGTGAGGGTGATGGTGCCGCTGGCGTTGGAGCCCGACGACGATGCGAAGACCGAGCTGACGCCGCTGGTGGCGATGGCCGTGCCGGCAGAGTCAGTCGAGGGGCCGGTCGCCGTCACCGTCGGTGAGGCCTTGGCCACCACCGTCTCGAACATCTGCGAACCACAAGTCGAGGTCGCCGCGTTGTTGTTGGAGTCGCCGCCGTAGGAGGCGTACCACCAGTAGTCACCCACGGTGCTCGGGGTGAAGCTGGCCGATGGGTTGTAGGTGTTGTTGCCGCTGACCGTGGCCGTGCCCACCGTGGTCCCCCCGCTGGTGCAGGTGGTCGGGGCGGTGGTCTGAGGGCCGAAGACTTTGAAGGTGAGGGTGCCGCTCACTGCCGGCGTGGTGGTGCCGCTCGCCAGCACCGAGTTGATGCTGCTCGCCGCGAGGGCGCTGCCGGCGGTGCCGGTCCCGGGGCCAGCGGCCGTCACCGTCGGGGAGAACTTGGCCACCACCATTTCGGACATGCCCGAGCCACAGGTCGAGGTCGCCGCACCGTTGTTGGTGTCGCCGCCGTAGGAGACGTACCACCAGTAGTCACCGGCCGCGCCCGGCGTGTAGCCGGCCGTCGGGTTGTAGGTGTTGTTGCCGCTGACCGTGGCCGTGCCCACCGTGGTCCCCCCACTGGTGCAGGTGGTCGGGGCGGTGGTCTGGGGGCCGAAGACTTTGAAGGTGATGGTGCCGCTGGCGTTGGAGCCCGACGAGTTGGCGAAGCCCGAGCTGATCGAGCTGGCCGCGATGGCGGTCCCGATCGTCCCGTTCGCTGGGCCAGCGGCCGTCACCGTCGGGGAGGCCTTGGCCACCACCGTCTCGGACATGCCCGAGCCACAGGCCGAGGTGGCCGCACCGTTGTTGGTGTCGCCGCCGTAGGAGACGTACCACCAGTAGTTGCCGGCCGCGCCCGGCGTGTAACCGGCCGAGGGGTTGTAGGTGTTGTTGCCGCTGACCGTGGCCGTGCCCACCGTGGTGCCCCCACTGGTGCAGGTGGTCGGCTCGGTCCCGGGACCGAAGACGGTGAAGGTGACGGTGCCGCTGGCGTTGGAGCCCGACGAGTTGGCGAAGGCCGAGCTGATCGAGCTGGCCGCGATGGCGGTCCCGGCAGAGTCAGTCGAGGGGCCGGTGGCCGTCACCGTCGGGGCGGCCTTGGCCACCACCGTCTCGGACATGGCCGTGCCACAGGCCGAGGTGGCGGTGGTGTTGTTGGAGTCGCCGCCGTAGGAGGCGTACCACCAGTAGTCACCGACGCTGCTCGGGGTGAAGCTGGCCGAGGGGTGGTAGGTGGCGTTGCCGCTGACCGTGGCCGTGCCCACCGTGGTGCCCCCGCTGGTGCAGGTGGTCGGCTCGGTTCCGGGGCCGAAGACGGTGAGGGTGATGGTGCCGCTGGCGTTGGAGCCCGACGACACGGCGAAGACCGAGGAGATGTTGGACGCCGCGATGGCAGTCCCCGCGGTGCCGGTTCCGGGGCCGGTCGACGTCACCGTGGGTGAGGCCTTGGCCACCACCGTGTCGAACATCTGCGAACCACAGGTCGAGGTCGCCGCGTTGTTGTTGGAGTCGCCGCCGTAGGAGGCGTACCACCAGTAGTCACCCACGGTGCTCGGGGTGAAGCTGGCGGTCGGGTTGTAGGTGTTGTTGCCGCTGACCGTGGTCCCGGTCCCCACCGCCGTGCCCCCGCTGGTGCAGGTGGTCGGGGCGGTGGCCTGGGGGCCAAAGACGGTGAAGGTGATGGTGCCGCTCACCGCCGGCGTGGTGGTGCCGCTCGCCAGCACCGAGTTGATGCTGCTCGCCGCGAGGGCGCTGCCGGCGGTGCCGGTCCCGGGGCCAGCGGCCGTCACCGTCGGGGAGAACTTGGCCACCACCATTTCGGACATGCCTGAGCCACAGGTCGAGGTCGCCGCACCGTTGTTGGTGTCGCCGCCGTAGGAGACGTACCACCAGTAGTCACCGGCCGCGCCCGGCGTGTAGCCGGCCGTCGGGTTGTAGGTGTTGTTGCCGCTGACCGTGGCCGTGCCCACCGTGGTCCCCCCACTGGTGCAGGTGGTCGGCGCGGTGGTCTGGGGGCCGAAGACTTTGAAGGTGATGGTGCCGCTCACCGCCGGCGTGGTGGTGCCGCCCGCCAGGGCCGAGGAGATGTTGGCCGCCGAGATGGCGGTCCCGATCGTGCCGGTCCCGGGGCCTGTCGCCGTCACCGTCGTGGAGAACTTGGGCACCACCGTCTCGGACATGCTCGAGCCACAGGCCGAGGTGGCCGCACCGTTGTTGGTGTCGCCGCCGTAGGAGACATACCACCAGTAGTCACCGGCCGCGCCGGGTGTGTAGCCGGCCGAGGGGATGTAGGTGTTGTTGCCGCTGACCGTGGCCGTGCCCACCGTGGTCGCCCCCACTGGTGCAGGTGGTCGGCGCGGTGGTCTGGGGGCCGAAGACTTTGAAGGTGAGGGTGCCGCTCACCGCCGGCGTGGCCGTGCCGCCCGCCAGGACCGAGGAGATGTTGGTCGCGGCGATGGCCGTCCCGATCGTGCCGTTCGACGGGCCGGTCGCCGTCACCGTCGGGGCGGCCTTGGCCACCACCGTCTCGGACATCCCGGTACCGCAGGCCGAAGTCGCCGCGTTGTTGTTGGTGTCGCCGCCATAGGAGGCAGACCACCAGTAGTCACCGGCCGCGCCCGGCGTGTAGCCGCTGGTCGGGTGGTAGGTGTTGTTGCCGCTGACCGTGGTCCCGGTCCCCACCGCCGTGCCCCCGCTGGTGCAGGTGGTCGGCTCGGCCCCGGGACCGAAGACAGTGAAGGTGATGGTGCCGGTGGCGTTCGAACCTGACGACGCGGCGAAGCCCGAGGAGATGTTGGCTGCCGTGATGGCGGTCCCGGCGGTGCCGGTTCCCGGGCCAGTCGCCGACACCGTCGGGGCGGCCTTGGTCACCGTGATGCCGCCCTCGGTGCCCGTAATGGAGCTGGTCACGGTGTCGGTTGCCGTGATCGACTGGGTTCCGGCCGTCTTGAGCGTCACCCCGTTGGTGAACGTATGGGTTCCGGCGCTCGTCCCATTGAAGGTGTAGTTGGAGGGCAGGGCGGCACTCGCGTCGCTGCTGGTGAAGTTGACGGTGCCCCTGTAGCCGGTGGCGACGTTGTCATAGAGGTCATCGGCGGTGACCGTGACGCTACCGGTCGCACCAGCAACGGACGGGTTGGGGAACCCAGAGACGCTGAGGGTCTTTGCCGTGTTCGGGTTCACCGTGAAGTTGCCCGAGGTGCCGGTGATGGTGCCTTGAGCGGTCACCAGAGACGCGGTGAGTGGCGTCGTCTGGGCGTCGTAGAGGGTCACCGCCGCCTGTGCGACGCCGTTCGTGAACGTGACGGAAGCGGGATACGTGGGCGTGGTGTTGCTGGGCAGCGGTGAGTTGGCCGGTCCGCCGTACGTGACGTTCTCTGCTCCGCTCAGGCCCGGGTACACATCACCGGCCTGGTCCAGAGCGGTGATCGTGACGTTGAACGAGGTGCCCGCAGTCTCGTTGTAGCTGTTGTTGGTGGGGACGTCCGAGAAAGACGTGAGCTGGGCGGCTGCGACGTTGAACGGGTTGCTCGTAGTGGAGAACGAGGTTCCGCTGATCTTGTCGTTGGTGACTGTGGCGGTGAGCGTGTAGCCGGTCCCGGCCTCGTTGACCGAGCACCCGCTGAAGGTAGCGACGCCCACGGTGGTGGTCTCGGTGCATCCCGAGAGGGTGGCGCCGGACGTGCCTCCGCTGAGTGACAGCGCCACGGTGCTGGTGTCGGCGGTCGCCACGTTCCCACCCGCGTCTTCGATGGTCACAACCGGCTGCGTGGCGAACTTGTCCCCGCTCACATTGTTCAGGGAGGGCTGTGTCGTGAACTGGAGCTGGGCGGGCGGGCCGACGTAGATATTGAACGGGAGACTCGCTGCCGACGGTGCGTTCAGGTTGTCCGGAGCATCGGCGGCAGTCAGCTCGTACCCCGTGCCGATCGTGTTGATGGAGCAGTTCTGGAATTGTGCGACGCCTGCCACCGCGGTGGCGGTGCAGTTGCTCAGAGTGGCACCAGAGGTCCCCGTACCGGACGCGATGCTCAGCGTCACGGTGCTGTTGTCCGAGGCGACGGTGTCGCCCAGGGCGTCCTCGACGTGAACGATCGGCTGGTATTGCGAGGACCACGGAGTACCGCCGGTGCAGGTCGTCGTGCCCTGGCACGGCGACTGCTGGAACACAAGTTTTACAGGTGTGCCGGCGGTGACGGTGAACGAGGTGCTCGGTTGAGACTCGAGGTTGTCGGTGCTGTCTGTCGCTTGAAGCGTGTAGGTGCCGGGAGTGTTGATGACGCAGTCGTTCCACGTCGTCACGCCGTTCCCTGGGCTGGACACGCAATTGCTGAGGGTGGAGCCGTTGGGGCCCGAGTCGATGCTCAGCGTGACGGCTGAGGCGTCGAGGGTTTCCTGGCACCCGTTAGCCGCCTGGATCTCCACGCTCGGATCCGGGAAGAGGACCTGGCCCGCATTTTGATTCGGGCCGGGCTCCGACAACCACACGAGCTGCGCGGCCGTCTGCCCACTGCAGGGGGGCGTCCCCGAGGGTGCATTTGGGTCGTCGACCACCGTGGTGATGCTGGACGAAGTCCCCTTGTAGGAGACCTGGATCGTGAGCAGCTGGGCCGGGTTGGAGCCGCTATTCGACGGGCACCCTGTCGTACCGGAGGGTGGGGCTGGAGTCGACCACGTGTTCGACGTGGTCCAGTAGGCCACCTGGCTGATGGATGCCGTGTAATTCGCCGGGAGGGTGAAGGACTGGGAGCCCTGCTCGAACTCGTAAGCACTCGAGCAGTTCGTGAAATAGGAAGCCGTCGTCTGGCCGCTGCCGATCGACTGGGGGTTGTCGGAGAACTGCTGGATGCCCGAGGTCGCTTGCGCCGATGCTGTCCGCAGCACCGTGTCGAACGTGGCCAGGCTCCGGTGCTCGGCCGATCCCGAGATCGCCGTGGCGAAGCCCAGCAAGAGGGCGACGGCGCCGATGCTGATAACCGTTATCGCGAGCAGGACCTCGATGAGGGTATCCCCGGCCTCCGAGCGACGCGCGTCGTTCGATTCGGGTGCGCAGTTCTGCGGGTCCCGCGTGGTCCGATGGCGCCTCATCATGACGCCAACAACACCCCGACGAAGGCGGCCTGGAGGCCGCCCCCGAACAGCTGGATGGTCAAGCTCGTCGGTTGGTCGGCCTCGAGCATCACGGCTCCTGTGTGGTCAGCCGAGAAGCTCGACGGAGAGGAGCACTGAACGGTCGTCGTGCCGAGACCTGTCAGGTAGGTCGAGTTGGTTCCCGGAGCGGTGCTGTCACACGAGTTTCCGACCGGCGAATTGGCCGAGTTGTCGAGGAGCGATAGGTCCTGGTTGGAGGACCAGACGATGCTCTCGGTTGAGTCGGTGGATTCTGCGTCGCCGGTCACCAACTGCCAGTTCGTCTCGGGCGTGTAACTCTGGTTCGTCAACTCAATGCTGGTGAGCTTGATGACCGCACACGACCCCTCGTTGATCTCGTAAAGGGCCGGATTCCCGGAGACGCCGGTGTAGAAGCCGTTGTCGCCCAGGAAGGCCTCGCTGCCGGGGGGGTCGGCATACGTGGGCAGCGGGGTCGCTGCGATGTCGTCGTATCCGGACCTCGGCTGGAGGAAGTTCGTGGGGTTGTCGGAGCCGCCCCCCGACATGTTTCCCGTGAGAGCCGTGCCACTCCCGCCGCAGCTGCCGTTCAGGGAACTCGGGGTCGTCCAGCCGCTGTTCCAGCTGGAATAGCCCGTCACGCTCATGCACATGCTGAGGATGTACGGCGTGTTCGTGATGTCGTTGGAGATGCCGACGGACCCCGTTGCACAGTTGGTTTTGGCCGCTGACGTCTGAGTGTTCCAGCCCGAGAAGTCGACGAAGGAGAGAGAGGAGGCGTAGGTGCCCGTGCCGGGCAGGGCGAAGCCGCTACCCGACAAGGTGTTGGCGGGGGCCTGGAGCGCGGTCGAGTTGCCCGACGAGGTTGGCACGGCGTCGAGGGTGTAGGCGTAGCTGCTCCCCGGCTCCTCCGCCGAGAACGTAATGCCGGTGACGCCGGTCGTGGGTTCCCAGTTCGACTCGTAGGCAGCCGAGGTGCCGGAACACGCGTTGGTCGCCGGTGCCGTCGGGGTGACACACGTGACCGAGACGGGAGGACTCGCCGCGTTCAACACCGAGCTCGGCATGTCGTGGGCAACGGCGTTCGATTCGGTCAGTGTGCCCGTGCCACTGCACTGGTTCCGGAACAGGGTGTAGGCGGTGCCCTCCTGCGTGACCGCATACGAGATCACCGTCCCGTCGCCGAGCTGGAGGCCGAGCACCTGGTAACCCGTTCCGCAGGCCGACGGGCTCGTCGACTGGCTGTAGGTGGTGAACATCGATGCGCTTTGGACGTCGTTCTGGAAGTTGGCCGAGACCACCTGCGCGTCGCTCGAGTCGGTGAGACTGCTGGAGACTCCGGAGTTCAGCGAGAGGACCGAGATCAATCCGATCGCGATCGCCCCGATGACGAGCGGTAGGATCGCAACGACGATGACCAACTCGATCAGGGTGAAGCCGGACTCCGACCCTCGGCGCCGGGCCAGGGCGCCCCGCAGCCGGTTCCGGGCAAACCTGCGAGCGCGACGAAGGGCGGCGTGGTCAGCCCCCAATGTCACAGCTTCGCCAAACCGCTGCATCGCCAAAATTCGCCTTACTCGTTTTGAGCAGACCGCCTCCGCCCGATCTCCCCGGAGCTCGCCAGGTCGATCGTTGCGAAGTTAGTCAGAACCCCCGGTAGAAAAACGGCACTACGTGCTTTTCGGAACGTTTCGGTGCATACCTGACTAGATATGCCCGACTGGGCCACAACCCTGTCTCAGCCGGTGTGTTGCAAAACCGCAGCCCTGTAGTGACGCGACTCGACTACAACAAGACAACAAAGACGTCGGCCGTTTTCCGGGCGCGCTTAACCCCCAAGATCAACTTTCACTCAATTATTTCCCTCGAGCGTTGCTTGAGGTTCAGCGATCGGCGAAGTCCACCACGACCGGAGCGTGATCGGACGGCTTCTGCCCCTTCCTGGCGTCACGGTCACGGAAGGCGCCGGTGGCGCGCTGCACGAGGTCGTCACTCACCAGCACGAGGTCGATCCGGAGCCCTCGGCCCTGGTGGAAATCGCCCGCCCGGTAGTCCCACCACGTGAAGGTGCCGGGCTCGTTGAAACGGCGGAACACGTCGTCGAGCCCCCACGCCTCTATGTTGCGCAGTGCGGCGCGCTCGGGCTCGCTCACGTGTGTGGCGCCCACGAAGGCGGCGGGGTCCCACACGTCACCGTCGTCCGGCGCCACGTTGAAGTCGCCGCAGATGGCGACTGACGACCCTGGAGGGCAACGCTCGTCGAGCGTCACGCGGAGTTGGGCCAACCATTGCAGCTTTATCGGGTACATCTCGTTGTCGAGGGCCCGGCCATTGGGGACGTAGACGGAGAAGACGCGCGTGCCGGCACAGACGGCGGACACGATCCGACGGCCGTGCTCGTCGTCCGCCGTGCCGAAGCCGCGTGTGACGTCGTCGAGGCCGACCCGGCTCAGGATGGCCACGCCGTTCCAGCGACCGTCGCCATAGTGGGCGGCCTCATAGCCGAGCTCCGCCAACTCCTTCTCGGGGAACTTGTCGTCCGCCAGCTTGGTCTCCTGCATGCACAACACGTCGGGCTGCTGCTGCTCGAGCCACTGCGTCACCCGCGGTAGGCGCGCCGTCAGCGAGTTGACGTTCCACGTCGCCAGCCGCATCACGCGTCCCCGTCGACGATCACGAAGAGGAGGTCGGCCTCGCAGGCCTTCTGCTCCCCCACCCAGGCCGCACCATGCCCCTTGCCGGCGCGGGCAGACAGGCGATCCATCGTCACCTCCAGCTCGAGGGTGTCCCCCGGAACGACCTGCCGCCGGAATCGGGCGTGCTCGATCCCGCCGAACAGCGGGAGCTTGCCGGCGTAACGCGGGTCGAGGAGGACGGCGATGCCACCGAGCTGGGCCAGCGACTCGACCATGAGCACGCCCGGCAGCGTCGGACGACCCGGGAAGTGCCCGGCGAAGAAGGGCTCGTCACCCGACAGGTGCCAGTGGCCCCGCGCCGAGACGCCCGGCTCGACCGCGGTCAGCTCGGAGACGAAGAGGAACGGGGGTCGGTGCGGCAGGACGTCGGCTGGCTTCGGGAGCATCACGTAGGGACGATATCGAGCGTCACGAACGCCGTGCTTTGGCCGCCTTGTTGGCCGGCGCCTTCTTGGCCTTGACCGACTTCTTGGCGGAGGTCTTCTTCGCCGCGGCCTTCTTGACCGGCTCCGCTGCTTTCTTGGCCGCCTTCTTGGGCGGCGTCGCCTTCTTCGCCGGCGCCTTGGTGGCCGTCGTCGCCCTCTTGGCCGGCGCCTTCTTGGCCGGCGCGGCCACCTTGGTCCGCGGCCCGCGCTTGGTCGGCGATGACGGAGGCGGCAAGGCCAGCTCGGCCACCCGGCGGGGCGGGTCGAGCCCGGCCAGCACGAACGGCCGTACCTCGCCCTTCTTGAGCATCTGCCGGGCCTTGGTCGGTGGCGGCGTGCCCATGGCCGCCAGCGGGATGTAGCAGTGCAACGCCCCGCCGCCGTCCGGTAGCGGCACGTCCACCATGGCCCCGTGCGAGGTGAAGGACACGACCTCGCCGTCAACCGTGCTGCCCACGGGATAGGCGGCCACGAAGTTGATGAAGGACAGGGGCTCGTTGACGGCCGGCGGCGGCGCGACGCGCCGCTTCTTCTTCGAGCGGTCGGCCCGGGAATGAGTTTCCGCCTTGGCCTGGGGCCCCTTGCCGTCGGCGTGCTTCCCGCTCAGCTCCTTCTTGGCCTTGGCGCTCCTTTGCGGCGCCGCCTTGGCCGATCCTCTCGATTTCGCAGGACGGGAGGGGTGGAGCGCCTCCTCGACCGCCTCGTCGATGGCGCTCGAGACGACCGGGTCGACCTTGCCCCGACCCGGCGGCGGAGTCGTGGGGGTGATGGGCCAGGCCGTATCCACCTTCGGGGCCGCCTTCTTGGCCTTGGCGCCCTTCTTGGCCGCCTTCTTGGCCGCGCGGGCCAGTTCGGCCGCCTTGGCCGGAGCCGACTCGGGGTCCTTCTTGGTCTTGGCCTCGGCCGTGGCCGCCCGGCTCTTGGGGCCCCGGATGGGCACCCGTGGCGTGAAGATCCACCCGACTCCTGGCACCGGCTTGCCGCCGATCAGGCGGCCCTCGTCGAAGAGCCACGGGTGCTCACCGTGGAATTCCTGGAAGGAGTCGTTGGACAAGACCACCGCGCCGGTCCGCTCCGCGATGCGCAGCACGAATGCGTCGCCCCGCCCGATAGCGCCGGCCGGTGGTGAGATCACCTCGCCGTTGAGCATGGCCTGGCGCACCTGCTCCCGCTCGGCCTCCGACACGCGGTGCTCGAAGGTGGCGTCGACCACCACGATGATGTCGGCCGACGGGTCCTCTGCGGCGTACGCGCGCACCGCCTCGTCCAGCTGCTGCAAGCTCGGGAGGGTTCGCCCTTCGGTGGCCAGGTTCGACCCGTCCACCACGACGTGATGTGGTTCAGCCAATGGCACGCCGCACGAGATCGGCCTGCTCCAACTGGTGCAGGGCGGCGCTGCCGATGGCCGGGCTGGCCGACTCGGCCCGGCTGACGTGCCGCAGCCGCAGGCGCTCCGGCAGGCAGGCGTGCAGCCGGGCGTGCACGAAGAACCAGGCCCCCATGTTCTCCGGCTCCTCCTGGAGCCAGACCACCTCGGACGCCTCGGGATAGTGCTCGAACACACGGATCAGGTGCTGTAGCGGCCAAGGGGCGATCTGCTCGACCCGCACCACCGCGAGCTGCGCCGCCTCAGTGGCATCGAGCTCGGACCGGCGCTGTGCGGCCTCGTGGGCGATCTTCCCGCTGCACAGCACGATGCGGCGCACCGCCGCCGGGTCCTCGACGCTCTCGTCGTCGATGACGAGCTGGAAGGAGCCCGACTCGAGCTCGCCCAGGGTCGAGCGTGATGCGTGTGCCCTCAGCATCGATTTGGGCGTGACCACAATGAGTGGCCGCTTCGGTGAGAGGAGCGCCTGCGAGCGCAGCAGGTGGAAGTACTGGGCCGACGTGGATGGGACGGTGACCCGCATGTTGCCACGGGCACTCAACGAGAGGAACCGCTCGAAGCGCGACGAGGAATGCTCCGGCCCCTGGCCCTCGTAGCCGTGCGGCAACAGCATCACGAGGCTGGAGTACTGGCCCCACTTGATTTCGGCGGCCGACAGGAAGTTGTCGATGATGATCTGCGCCCCGTTGGCGAAGTCGCCGAACTGCGCCTCCCAGGCCACCAGCGCCTCGGGCGCCTCCACCGAGTAGCCGTACTCGAACCCGAGCGCGGCGTACTCGGACAGCAGCGAGTCGCGCACCGTGAAATTGCCCATGTCGCCGGCCGGAATCAGCAGGGTGGCCCCGACGCGCTGCAGGCCGTCGCGGATGTGGGCCAGCGGGACGTACTCCTCGCCGTTGGAATAGTCGACCAGCACGGCGTGGCGGTGGCTGAACGTGCCGCGCCTGGTGTCCTGACCGGTGAGACGGACGTTGACCCCCTCGTACATGAGCGACCCGATGGCGAGGGCCTCGGCGAGTGCCCAGTCGACGTATCCGCTCGCCACCAGCTCGTCGCGCTGGACGAACTGCCGCTCGAGCTTGGGGTGGATGATGAAGCCGTCGGGCACGCTGCGCACCACCGACGAGAGGGCGTGCAGCACCTCGGGGGAGACGCCGGTCTCGGGCGGCTCGATCTCGACCGGGGTCGGCTCGTGCACCGGCAGCACGGTCGGGGCCAGCGAGGGCTCCTGGCGGACCTCGTCCAGCACCGCCTGGAGCTTGGCGTTGAAGTCGTCGAGGGCCGACTCGGCCTCCTCCAGCGTGATGTCGCCCCTTCGGACCAGCGTCTCGGTGTAGAGCTTGCGCACCGGGCGCTTGGCATCGATGCGCTGGTACATCAGCGGCTGGGTGTAGCTGGGGTCGTCGCCCTCGTTGTGCCCGTGCTTGCGGTAGGCGACCAGGTCGATCACCACGTCCTTGTGGAAGGTCTGCCGGAACGAGAAGGCGAGGCGGGCCGCCCGCACGCACGCCTCGGGGTCGTCGCCGTTGACGTGGAAGATGGGGGCCTGGACCATTTTGGCCACGTCGGTCGGATAGACCGAGGTGCGGGCGGAGGCCGGGGCGGTGGTGAAGCCGAGCTGGTTGTTGATGACGACGTGCACCGTCCCGCCGGTGCGGTAGCCCGACAGGCCGGACAGGTTGAGCGTCTCCGCCACCACACCCTGGCCGGCGAACGCGGCGTCGCCATGGACGAGGACGGACATGCACGGGAAACCGAAGGTGCCCTCGGCGGCGGCGGCGGGCGTCCCGTCGGTCGGCGGCGAGAGCCGGTCTTGCTTGGCCCGGGTCATGCCCTCCACCACCGGGTCGACGGCCTCGAGGTGCGAGGGGTTGGAGGCCAGCGTGATGGGGAGCTCCTCCCCCGCGCTGCCCATGAAGACGCCCCGGGCGCCCTTGTGGTATTTGACGTCTCCGGATCCCTGGACCGACTCGGGGTCGAGGTTGCCCTCGAACTCCTCGAAGATCTCCTTGTAGGACTTGCCCACGATGTTGGCCAGGACGTTGAGCCGGCCGCGGTGGGCCATGCCCATCACGACCTCGGCCACCCCCGAGCCGGCGGCGGCGTCGAGCAGCGCGTCGAGCAGGACGATGGTCGACTCGGCGCCCTCGAGCCCGAAGCGCTTCTGCCCCACGTAGCGGGTGTGCAGGAAGCGCTCGAAGACCTCCGCTGCGTTCAGGCGGTCGAGGATGTGGCGCTGCTCTTCGATGTTGAGGGTCGTGGGTTGGCCCTCCACGTGCTGCTGGATCCAGTGCTTCTGCTCGGGATCCTGAATGTGCATGTACTCGATGCCGAGCGTCCGGCAGTAGGCGTCGCGCAAGACGTGGAGGATCTCGTCCAGCGTGGCCACGTCGCGGCCGGCCAGCCCGTCGGCCACGAAGTGGCGTGGCAGGTCCCAGATCGTCAGCCCGTAGGACAACGGGTCGAGCTCGGGGTGGATGTGGGGCGGCTCGGCGTCGAGCGGGTCGAGGTGGGCGATCAGGTGGCCGCGCACCCGGTACATGTTGATGAGCGCCTGCACCCGCACCTGCTTGACCAGGCGCTGGTGCTCGCCCTCGTCGGTGCCGTCGCCGGCGTTGGAGTCCACCTGCCAGCGCACCGGCTCGTAGGGCACGCCCATCGACTCGAACAAGTCGTCGTAGAAGCCGTCGGCCCCGGTGAGGAGGGCGGCCACCCGGGCCAGGAAGAGACCCGACTCTGCGCCCTGGATGATGCGGTGGTCGTAGGTGGAGGTGAGCGTGACCACCTTGCCCAGGCCGAGCTGGGCGAGCACGCGCGGGTCGGCCGCCTCGAAGCCCGCCGGGTAGCCGAGCGCGCCCACGCCGATGATGGCGCCCTGGCCCGGCATGAGGCGGGGCACCGACTGCACGGTGCCGAGCGTGCCGGGGTTGGTCAGCGACACCGTCGTCCCGGCGAAGTCGTCGGGGGCGATCTTGTTGGTGAGGATCTTGCGGATGAGCTCCTCGTAGGCCAGCACGAAGGAACGGAAGTCGAGGGTGTCGGCGTCCTTGATGCACGGCACCAGCAGTATCCGCGTACCGTCGCTCTTCTCCTGGTCGACGGCCAGCCCCAGCCCCACGTGCTTGTGGTGGACGACACCGGGCTTGCCGGTACCGTCGGCATTGTCGACGAAGGCGGAGTTGAGCGACGGCATGTCGTGGAGGGCCCGCACGACGGCGTAGCCGATGATGTGGGTGAAGCTGACCTTGGCGCCGGTGGTCCGGGCCAGTTGATTGTTGAGAATGAGCCGGTTGACCTCGAGCAGGCGGGCGGGCACGATGCGCACGCTGGTGGCCGTCGGGACACCCAGGCTGGCCTCCATGTTGGCCGCGGTGCGCGAGGCGGCGCCCCTCAGCACCACGGCCTCCTCCTTCCCCGCCTCGCCGACGGGAGCCGGGGTCGGGGCGGCGGGCACCGCCGGAGGGGTCGTGACCTGTGACTGGGGCAGCGGGACGGGGGCGGGCCGGTAGTCGGCGAAGAACTCCCGCCAGCTCTCGCTGACCGAGTCGGGATCGGCCAGGAAGCGGTCGTACATGTCGTCGACCAGCCATGCGTTCGGGCCGAAAGAGCCGCCCGCGCCACCGAACTGGGTCATAGGCCAACCCTACCGGCGGCGATTGGGCCAAGGGGGCGCTGCGGGTAGCGTCTGCCCTGCCCATGAGCTATCCGGCCGCCCTCCACGTCCTGACGCGCCAGGCCGCGCCCGAGGCCCCGACGGTGATTTTCGTCCACGGGTCCCTCGACCGGGGCGAGAGCTTCCGGCGGGCCATGCGCCGGCTGCCCGACTACTCGACCCTGGCTTACGACCGGCGGGGCTACCAGGCCTCCCGGGCCGGCGGGGTGGTGGACCTGGGCGGGCACATTGAGGATCTCCTCTCAGTTGCGGAGGTGGCACGGTCGCAGGGGCGGGGCCCGGTCGTGGCGGTGGGGCACAGCCTGGGGGGCGACGTGGTGGTGGGCGCCGCCCTGGCCGAGCCGCGGGCTTTCGGGGCCATCGGTGCCTACGAGCCGCCGATGCCCTGGCTGGGGTTCCGCCGGCCGCCCACGGGCGCCGGGCGGGGATGGGAGCCCGTGTGGGAGGACCCGGGCGAGGAGGCCGAGCGCTTCTTCTCACGCATGGTCAGCCCCGAGGCGTGGGCCCGCCTGACCGAGGAGGGCCGGGCGACGAGGCGAGCCGACGGTCCGGCGCTGGTGGCCGACCTGCGCAGCTTTCGCACCGAGGGCCCGCCCTTCAACGTGACCGCACTCGGCGTCCCGTCGGTCTTCGGCCGTGGCGGCGCCACGTCGGCGGAGCACCACCGGCGTAGCGTCGAGTGGATCGGCGCCAATGTGCCTGGTGCGACGGTCTTCGAGATCGAGGCGGCGCAACACGGGGCGCACCTGTCACATCCCGATCACTTCGCCGCGTTGGCCCGGCTGGTGGTGGACAAGGCCGGGGACCCCTCGTCTGACTAGCCGGCGGCGGGGTCAAGCTGGCCGGCGTCAGACGGACGAGAAGGGGGGCAGCCCAGGGTCGGAGACGGTCTCGTGCTGTGCCTCGGGCTGGTGGCGGTGCGGGTGCTTCAGCTGGCGGGACAGCATCTCGTCGTACTCGACGCCCTTGCCCTCGCTCTTCATTCCGGTGATGAGCGGCGAGTTCGAGAGGAACACGGCGCCCATGAACATGAGGAGGAGCGACAGGGCCTCGAGCGGGCCGTAGGCGCCGGACGTGCGCAAGCTGTCGCCGTAGAGCGCGATGCCGAGGCAGATGCTGAAGAGCGGGTCCACGAGAACCAGGGTCGACTGGGACGCGGCCAGCGGGCCGGCGTGAAACGCGTTCTGGGTCAGGAAGAGGCCCAGCAGGCCGAAGACGATGACGCCGTAGGTCTCCCAGTGGTAGAAGAGCGTCACCCAGTCGTTGGCGGCGTAGTTGCTCACCGTCTTGATGAGCGCGGCGGTGAACGCGTACGTAATGGCGGCGGCGCTGCCGAACATGGCGGCTTTCCACCACCGAGGACCCCAGCGGGTGGCCACCACGGTGACGGCGATCAGGGCACAGCTGGTGCCGCCCACCACGATCCAGCCGAGATTGGTGGGCGTCTCGGTCCCACCACCGGGGGCGGCGAAGTAGAGGAAGCCCGAGAGGCCGAAGGCGATGGCGCCGGCGCCGACCCACTCCCGGATGGTGATGGTGAAGCGGAAGTAGGTGCCCAAGATGAACACCAGGAAGAGCAGTTCCATGGTCAGGATGGGCTGGACCACCGAAAGCCGCCCGATGTGCAGCGCGAACGATTGCAACAGGAAGGAACAGATCATGAAACCGAATCCCAGGAGCCAGATGCCCCGCCGGAGGGCGTGGGCCATGAGGCTCAGGCGCATGGTGGACTCCTCGGGGGCGTCCTCGACGCCCATGCGCTGGAACACGCTGGTCAGCGCGTTGGACAGCGCAGCAAGGACCGCTAGGACATAAACCATCGCCTCAAACCGATGTTAACGTTCATTGTTACGCGCCGGACAGGGGGCACTCAGCTCGCACTCAGGTTGTGCCACGTGCGTTTCAGCTGTACCCCGACGCAGGAATCATGTGTGAGGCGCCGCTCCGCACCGGATCGAATCTCTGCCCGGCGTGTTCCTGCAGGAATTCTGATGCTATGACCACCACCCAATGTGGCAGTTAGGTTACGTTTAGGCGAACCAACCCACCGACCTTTCCGACACCGGGAGTGGGGGGAAGGGGTGGGTTCGGTCGTCACCGGGGCGGCCGAGAGACAAGGGAGTGCTATGGGAATGAAGGGGTTGTTGATGAAGGGGGCGTGTGCGGCCGTGGCGGCAGCAGCGGTCTGCATATCCTTCGCCGGGATCGCCGGCACCGCCGGCGCAAGCGGCATCCCCACGGGCGGGACGAAGGTGAGCGGCGGCACCGTCCGCTGGGCCGAGCCCCCGGGTACCCCCCCGACCTACATCTTCCCGTTCTTGAGCGGTTCGGTCAGCGGCGTCAACGATGTCCAACAGTTCCAGTACCTGATGTACCGACCCCTGTACGTGTTCGGCCACCCGACGAACACGAACACCACGCTCAATCCCACGCTGTCCTTGGCCTCCGTGCCCGCGTACAGCAACGGGGACACCGAGGCCACGATTGCTCTGAAGAACTACAAGTGGTCCGACGGGGAGACGGTCACGGCCACCGACGTGCTCTTCTTCATGAACATGCTCCACGCCGAGACGGCCACCTGGTACGACTACGTGCCCGGCCTCTTCCCTGACAACGTCAAGAGCGTGACCGTGAACAGCCCGTCGTCGATCACGTTCACGTTCAACAAGGCGTACGACCCGACGTGGATGACCTACAACGAGTTCTCCCAGATCACGCCGTTCCCGACGGCCTGGGACATCACGGCCACCGGTGGAGCGTCCGGCTCGGGTGGCTGCTCGAGTGGCGCCTACGGCGCGGCGTCGACCGACGCGGCGTGCACCAAGGTCTACAACTTCCTGTCGGGCCAGGCCAACGACCCGACCAGCTACTCCTCGAGCCCGATCTGGGGGACCGTGGACGGGCCCTACACCATCGCGGCCTCAAAGGGCGGATCGTTTCAGACCACGGGCCAGGTCACCATGGTCCCCAATCCGTCCTACAGCGGCCCCCAGAAGGCCACGGTGACGTTCATCGAGGAGCCTTACACCACCGACAACGCCGAGTTCGACGCGCTGCTGGGCGGCAACCTCGACATCGGGTACGCGCCCCAACAGGACATCACCAAGCCGACCACGAACCCGTCGATCGCCGGGCCCAACAACCCGCGGCTGACGAACTTCTACCTGACGCCCTGGGTCGTCTTCGGCTTCAACTATGCCGTGCTGAAGTTCGAGTCGACGGGTGACGGTGGCAACGCCGGCGCCATCTACAAGCAGCTCTACGTCCGCCAGGCCATGCAGAGCGTCGTCGACCAGCCGGCGATGATTCAAAAGTTCCTCGCGGGGTACGGCGTCCCGACCTACGGGCCGGTGCCGGTGCTGCCGAAGAACGACCTGGTCGACTCGTACGAGCAGTCGAACCCGTACCCGTACAACCCGGCGCACGCCGAAAGCCTGCTCAAATCGCACGGGTGGAAGGTCGTACCGAATGGCGTCGACACCTGCCAGAAGGCGGGCACCGGTCCGAGCGACTGCGGCGCCGGCATTCCCCAGGGCGCGAAGCTCAACTTCACCATGGTCTACGTCAGCGGCACGCAGTGGCAGCAGCAGGTGATGGACGTCGAGCAGTCCGCCTGGAACGCCATCGGCATCAAGACCCAGCTGGTCAGCAACACCTTCCCGACGGTGATCTCCAGCTACGCGCCTCCGTGCATGACCGGCCAGCCCTGCACGGTCGAGGAAGGCTGGTGGGGTGGAGGCTGGTCGTACGAACCGGATTACTACCCGTCGGGTGAGACCCTGTTCGCCACCGGTGCGGGCAGCAACGCCGGCAACTACAGCAACGCCAAGGCCGACACCCTGATCGCGGCGACCGACACGACGAGCACCAGCCTGGACTCGTACGAGAACTACGTCGCCCAGCAGCTACCGAACATTTGGGAGCCCAACGCGGACTACGAGCTCAGCGAGGTGCGCAGCACGCTGCGCGGCGTCGCCCCGCAGAACCCGTTCCTCTGGCTCTTCCCCGAGTACTGGTACTACGTGAAGGGCTAAGCCAAGCAGGTTATTTCGACGAGGACAGCGGCCGGTCACGGATTGACCTGAGCGTGCGACGCATCGTGCGTAGCATCGGTCCGTGACCGGCTTCCTCGTCCGGCGGCTCTTCCAAGCCGTCCTGGTCGTCCTCGGGGTGATCGCGTTCATGTTCATCCTGATCCACCTGATCCCGGGTGGCGAGGCTCGGGCAGTGCTTGGCCCCAAGGCCCAGCCGGTGGCGGTCGCCCAGTTCAACAGGGAAAACGGGCTGAACCTGCCGCTTTGGGACCAGTTCACCCACTACGTGTGGAACCTGGCCCGCTTCGACCTGGGCCGCTCCTACACCCTGAACCAGAGCGTGACGTCCCTGATCGCCGAGGCGCTGCCCAAGACGCTCATTCTGGTCGGCCTGTCCACCCTGTTGGCCCTGGTGATCGCCATCCCCATGGGCATCTACCAGGTCGTCCGGCGCAACAAGTGGGACGACTACGTGCTGACCGGCGTCGCGTTCATCCTCTATGCCGTGCCGGCGTTCCTGCTGGGCACGCTGCTCATTCTGTGGTTCGCCGTCTACCTCCCGATCTTCTCGACCGAGGCACCGCAGAGCGACTCGATTTGGGGCATCCTCTCGGACCCGAAGGCGCTGGTGCTGCCGGTGGTGACGCTGGCTGCCATCAGCATCGCCTCCTTCAGCCGCTACATGCGCTCCTCCATGATGGAGACGATGACCGAGGACTTCGTGCGGACGGCCCGGGCCAAGGGGGCCGGACCGCGGCGGGTCCTCTACGTGCACGCCCTGCGCAACGCCATCATCCCGATCATCACGCTGCTCGGTCTCTCGCTGGGGACGATCGTGAGCGGGGCAGTGATCACGGAGAGCGTGTTCAACTACCCGGGCATGGGCCTGCTGGCCGTCAACTCCGCCTTCAAGGAGGACCTGCCCACACTGCTCGGCGTCACCTTCGTCGTGACCATCGCGACGATTGCGGGCAACCTGATCGCTGACATCCTGTACGCGGTCGTCGACCCGAGGATCCGGTATGCAAAATCCTGAGGACCTGGTGCGGGCCACGCAGATTGAACTCGGCGAACCCGTGTCGCCGCCGTCCGTCGGGGCTGACGGCCTCGAGGTCCTGCCGGAAGAGCTGACCGACGACGCCATCGCCGCACCCGGCGGAGGCGAGGTCGTCTCGCACGGTGGCCTGGCGCGGCGGATATTCAGCGTGTTCATTGAGAACAAGCTGGCCGTGGCCGGCGTGATCATCATCGTCTTCTTCGTGCTCTTCTGCTACGTGGGGCCGCTCTTCTACCACACCAACCAGACCAACGCCTCGGAGGCGCTGCTCTCCCCCGACAACGCCCCGCCGGGCAACGGCCACCCGCTCGGCACCGACGCCAGCGGCTTCGACATCCTCGGCCGGCTGATGTACGGCGGCCAGGTCTCGTTGCTGGTCGGATTCGCCGCCGCCGCCGTGGCCAGCATCTTCGGGGCGACCTACGGGGCGATTTCGGGCTTCTTCGGGAGCTGGGTGGACTCGTTCATGATGCGGGTCGTTGACGCCTTCCTGTCGATCCCCGTCCTCTTCCTGGCCATCGTGCTGGCCACGATCTTCCGGCCCTCCCTGGTCGTCTTCATCTTCGTCATTGCGTTCGTTTCGTGGCTCATCCCCGCCCGCCTGATCCGCGGCCAGGCGCTCTCGCTGCGCATACGCGAGTACGTGCAGGCCGTGCGCGTCATGGGCGGGAGCAAGCGGCGGATCGTCCTGCGCCACATCATCCCGAACTCCATCGGCACCATCATTGTGAACGCCACGTTCAACATCGCCGACGCCATTTTGCTGCTGGCCGCCCTCGGCTTCATCGGGCTGGGCGTCCCGTCCCCGCAGACCGACTGGGGCTCCATGCTCTCGAACGGCGTCAACTACGCGCTCGACGGCTACTGGTGGGAGATCTACCCGGCCGGCCTGTGTATCGTGCTCGTCGTGGTGGCGTTCAACTTCATCGGCGACGCCCTGCGCGACGCGCTCGAGGTCCGGCTCCAGCAGCGTTAGGCGGACGGGCCGCCGGATGTGACGGTCCCGGTGGCGACGAGGTTTCCATCGGGAGACCCCGTGGGTGTCTGCAGCGGGAAGTGGCAGGCCGCGAAGTGGCCCTCGCCGAAGGGCCGCAGGGGGGGCTCCTCCTGGGCACACAGCTCCTGGGCAAAGGGGCAGCGGGTGCGAAAACGACAGCCCGACGGCGGGTCCACCGATGAGGGCAGCTCGCCTCGGATGTGGTGGTCCCGCGCCGACCCGGCGGTCGGGTCGGGGACGGGGATGGTGTCGATCAGCGCCTTGGTATAGGGGTGGGCGGCCCGCTCGTAGATGTCGCGGGCCGGGCCGACCTCGACCAGCTTCCCCAGGTACATGACCCCGATCCGGTCGGCCATGTACTTGACGACCGCGAGGTCGTGCGAAATGAAGAGGTAGGTCAGGCCGTGACGTTCCTGCAGCTCCTTCAGCAGGTTGAGGATCTGGGCCTGAATGGAGACGTCGAGGGCGGAGACGGGCTCGTCCGCCACAATGAGCTTGGGCTCGAGGGCCAGCGCCCGGGCCAGGCCGATCCGCTGGCGCTGGCCTCCCGAGAACTCGTGCGGGTACAGCTCGGCGGAGCGCCTCGGGAGCCCGACCTCGTCGAGCATCGTGAGGATGCGGGCGCGCCGTTCGTCGTGGGTTCCGATGCCCTGGACGTTGAGCGGCTCGCGCAGGATGGTACCGACCCGCATGCGCGGATCGAGCGAGGCGTAGGGGTCCTGGAACATCATCTGCATGTCCCGACGCCGGCGGCGGAGCTCGCGCCCGCTGAGAGTCACGATGTCGCGGCCCTCGAACTCGATCGCGCCCGAGGTCGGCCGCTCGAGCGCCACCACCATGCGGCCCATGGTGGTCTTGCCGCAGCCCGACTCGCCCACCAGGCCGAAGGTCTCGCCGCGCCGGATGGAGAGCGAGACGTCGCTGACTGCCTTCACCGTTCCGATCTTGTGTCGCACGACGGCCCCCTGGGTGAGGGCGAACTCCTTGACGGCGTGGTCGACGCGGACCAGCACCGGCGCCTGGGCCAGGGACTCGGCCCGGGCCACGTGGCGAGCCAGTGCCACCTCGTCGACCTTGACGTTCAGGTCGGCCGCCATGGCCACCGCCTCGGGCCGCTTGGCGATGGTGTTCGGGTCGACGTCCACCTGGTGGAAGCAGGCGGCGAGGTGGGCGGGGCTGCTCCGGGCGGCGGGCTGGAGGACGGGCTCGGTCTCCAGGCAGTCCGGCTGGGCGTAGCGGCACCGGGCCGCGAAGCGGCAGTGTCCGATCGGCTGCGACAAGTCGGGCGGCAGCCCTGGGATGCTCACCAGCCGCACAGACGGGTCCTGGTCGAGCTTGGAGACCGAGGCGAGGAGCGCCTCGGCGTAGGGGTGGCGCATTTCCGTGAAGAGCTCCGTCGTGGTGGCGCTCTCGGCGATGCGGCCGGCGTACATGACGATGACCCGCTCGGCACGCTCCGCGATGACGCCCATGTCGTGGGTGATCAGGATCACCGACATGTCGAGATCGGCCCGGAGGCGATCGAGCAGGTCGAGGATCTGGGCCTGAATGGTGACGTCGAGCGCCGTCGTCGGCTCGTCCGCGATGAGGAGCTTGGGCGAGCAGACCAGCGCCATGGCGATCATGACGCGCTGGCGCAGGCCGCCGGAGAGCTCGTGGGCGTAGGCGTCGAGCCGCTGCTCGGCGTTCGGCATCTCGACCATGCGCAGGACGTCGAGCGCCCGACTGCGGCCCACGCTCTTCGAGGCGCCCTGGTGGAGCCGCGCGCTCTCGGCAATTTGGTCCCCGATGTTCATGGTCGGGTTGAGCGAGGTCAACGGGTCCTGGAACACCATGGCCACCTGATTGCCCCGGACCTTGGTCATCTCCTTCTCCGTCAGCGGCGCCAGGTCCTGGCCCTGCAGCTTGATGCTGCCGCCGATCACGTGACCCACGGGCGGGAGGAGCTTCATGATGGAGAGGCCGATGGTGGTCTTGCCGCAGCCGGACTCGCCCACCACGCCGACGCACTCGCCCCCGTCGACGTGGAAGGTGACGTCGTCGACCGCCACGACGTTGGAACTCTTCAGGCGGAACTCGGTGCGCAGTCCCTCGACCTCGAGGACCCGGCTCACCGGGACGTGCGGCGAGACGCCCGCCGCCCGCACCGTCTCCGAGAACCCGACCGCACGACGCAGAACGCTAACCCGAAACGGCCTGGTAGCCGGGTCATGACGCCGTGAAGAGGCGCCCCTGGTCCTCGTCCGCGCACGAAATCTGCGTACGCACCCGGCAGGGGTCGCCGGTCCAGGGCAGCTTTCCCATGAAGGCCCAGCTGCGGCGGTGGATGGCCGACGGCCCGTACCCACGCAGCGCCGTCTTGTGGAGCGGCGAGGGGTAGCCCTTGTTCTGCTCGAAACCGTACGCGGGGTAGTGGTCGGCGTCCTGGCGCATGATGCGGTCGCGCGTCACCTTGGCCAGCACGGAGGCGGCGGCCACCGAGGCACACTTGGCGTCGCCGTCCACGATGGGGCGCACGACCCCCTCGAAGGGCTCCTGTGGATGGCGCAACAGGTCGACCGGACCGTCCACCAGCAGGGCGCCTGGCGCGTCGTCGAGGCCGGCGAGGGCACGCCGCGCCGCCACGCGCAGCGCCTCGGTCATGCCCCATTCGTCGCACTCGACCGGCATGGCGTGGCCGACCGCCCAGGCCTGGCACCAGCGGCCGACCGCCTCGAAGATGTCCTCGCGCCGGGCCTCGCTGAGCATTTTGGAATCGCGCAGCCACGCTGGCATGGACCGCATCTGGACACGAGGTCGCACGATCGCAATGCCGACGGTGAGCGGTCCGGCCCAGGCGCCGCGACCGACCTCGTCCAGGCCGGCCACCACGTCGTGACCCTCCGAGCGCAGGCGGCGCTCCTCTTTGAGGTCGGGCGAGCAGACGGTCACGGGATCCTACGATGGGGGACGTGAGCGAAGGCGGGGGGGACGTCGTGGAGGCCGGCACACGGACGCCGCTCGAGCCGGGGACGAAGGTGGACGTCCGCAACCGCTACCAGGGGACTTGGGTGCGCGGCTTCGAGGTGGCCGACAGGACCGACGAGGGCTACCGCATCCGCCGCCTGTCCGACGGGAGCGTCCTGGGCGAGCTCTTCTCCCGCGACGACCTCCGGCGGGAGCGGTCGCGGCAGGGCTTCTGGTGGCACTGAGGCGTCAGCCTCCGGATCAGGCCGGGCGGGCCTTCAGCACGCCCTCGATGTAGTCGTCGATCGGGATGGCCGAGAGCGTGAGCGTCTTGAGCGTTCCGCGCGACCCGAGGACGAGCGCCACGCGCGCCATGGTCGTCTCGTCGGGCGCGTCCAGGACGGTGCAGAAGTCGTACTGACCCAGCAAGGCCCACTGGGCGACCACCTTCACCCCCATGGCCTCGACCTCCCGGTTCACCGCTTTGAGCCGGTCGGGATTCTCCGTCAGGGTGGCCGCCCCGTCGGGCCCGACCGTCGAAAGCATGAGGAAGGTCGCCATGCGGTCACGCTAGCTCCTGGGCGGCGGTGGCCCGTGGCCGGCCGGGTCGCCCGCTCAGTGCAACTCGGAGCGCAGGACCTTGCCCAAGGCGTTGCGCGGCAGCGCGTCGACGAGGCGCACGTCGCGCGGCCGTTTGAAGGACGCCAGCTCGGCCGCGGCGAGGCGCTGGAGCGACTCGACGTCGGGGTCGCCGACGACGAAGGCCACCACGGTCTCGCCCCACTCGGCATCCGGCAGACCGACCACCGCCACCTCGGCCACCCCGGGGTGACGAGCGAGGACGGCCTCCACCTCGGCCGGGTAGACATTGTGCCCGCCCGTGATGATCAGCTCGGTGCGGCGGCCCCGGATGGAGACGTAGCCGTCGTCGGACAGCGACGCCAGATCGCCGGTGGCGAACCAGCCGTCGGCGTCGAGGTGCCCGTGGCCGGCTCGGCCCCAGTAGCCGCGGCACAGGGAGGGAGCGCGCACGTACAGCTCGCCGGCGGCGTCGTCGTCGGCGTCGGCGTCGGCGTGATCGAGCACGGCCTCCACGCCGGGGAGGGGAACGCCCACCGATCCGGGGCGCCGCTCGCCTTCGACGGGGTTCGAGAGGGTGAGCAATGTCTCGGTCATGCCGTAGCGCTCGAGCACGGGCACGCCCAGCGCGTCGAGCTGCGTCCACAGGTCGGCCGCCAGCGGGGCCGAGCCGGAGACGCAGAGGCGGAGCCGGGCCAGCCCCTCGGGCCGGCGCGTGGCGGCGAGACGGTGGTACATCGTCGGCACGCCGAAGAACATGGTGTTGGCTTCGTCCTGGGCGGCGGTCAGGACGTTGTCCTCGTCGAAGTGGCCGAACACGGTGGCCGACGCGCCGGTGGCCAACGTGCCGAACAGCCCGGCGCACAACCCGTGGACGTGGAAAAGGGGCAAGGTGAGGATGAGGCGATCGTCCGGCTCCCAGCCCCAGGCGCCGACGAGCGCGGTCACGCCGGCGAGGAGGGAGGCGTGCGTGTGCACGGCCCCCTTCGGCGTCCCCGTCGTGCCCGAGGTGTAGACGATCAGCGCGTCGGCGGCCGGATCCAGGGCGGGATCGGGGTCGTCGGGGTGGCTGGACGCACGGCCGGCGGCTGCCACCAGGTCGTCGAGACCGAGGACCGCGACCGAGGGCGGGAAGTGGTCGGCATCGGGCGCGTCGGCCAGCACGAGGGACGGGGTGCAGTCGCCGACGACGTGGGCCACCTCGGCCGGAGTGGCGGACGGATTGACCGTGACGAGCACGGCCCCCAGACGCAGGACGGCCACGAGCGACTCGATGGCCGGGAGGGAGGCGCGGGCGGACCACAGCACGCGGTCGCCCGGGCCGATGCCGCGAGAGCCCAGTGCGCTGGCCACGCGGGCCGTGCGCCCGGCCAAGGCCCCGGCGTGGAGGACGAGGTCCGGATCTCGGCCGTCGACGAGCACCGGCGCCGCCGGGGAGGCGGCCCAGGTGGCCGCCCAGAGCGCGGGGAGCGTCGGGCCCGGCGGCAGCGGGTGCGCGGCCGGCCAGCGGCCCGGCGGTACGGGGGCCCTCATCCCGGATCGCAGGTCATAGTCTGGCGGTCATGACCGCTCGCAGGATTGCCATCGTTCCGCACACGCACTGGGACCGCGAATGGTACAAGTCGTACCAGGAGTTCCGCCTGGCCCTGGTCGAGCTGATCGACACGCTCATCCCGCTCCTCGAGGGCGACGCCAGTTACCCGCACTTCATGCTGGACGGGCAGATGGCGGTGCTCGACGACTACCTCGAGGTGCGGCCGCAGGCGGAGGCGCGGCTGCGGGCGCTGGCGGCCGCGGGGCGGCTGAGCGTCGGGCCGTGGTACATCCTCATGGACGAGTTCCTGTCCTCGGGCGAGACCATCGTGCGGAACCTGCAGATGGGTATCGAGCGGGGGGCGGCGTTCGGTGGCGTGATGGACGTCGGGTACCTGCCCGACATGTTCGGGCACATCGCCCAGATGCCGCAGATCCTGGTGCAGGCCGGCTTCCGCGACGCCGTCGTGTGGCGCGGCGTGCCGTCGACGGTGACCAAGAACGCGTTCGTGTGGGAGGCGCCCGACGGCTCCTCGGTGCGAGCCGAGTACCTGCCGGTCGGGTACGGCAACGGCGCGTCGCTGCCCGACGACGCCAAGGCGCTCGTGCGGCGGACGCGGGACAACGTGGCCGAGGTGGAATCGTTTCTCATCGACGACCTGCTGTGCATGAACGGCTCCGACCACCTGATGCCGCAGCCCTGGCTGGGCCGGGTGGTGGCCGAGGCGAACGACCTGCAGGACGAGTTCGCCTTCGAGGTGACGTCGCTGCCGGTGTATCTCGGGCGCGGGCGCCGGGAGGGACTCGAGCGGGTCGAGGGCGAGCTGCGTTCGGGGTACCGGGCCAACATGCTCATGGGCGTCACGTCCAACCGGGTGGACGTGAAGCGGTCGGGCGCGGTCGCCGAGCGGGAGCTGGAGCGGCGGGCCGAGCCGCTGTCGGCGCTGTTCCTGCAGGCCGGGTCGTATCCGGCGGCCTTGCTCGCGGTGGCGTGGAAGGAGATGGTGCGCAACTCGGCCCACGACTCCATCTGTGCCTGCTCGGTCGACGACGTGGTCGACGCCGTCCTCTACCGCTACGCCGAGGCGCGGGCGATCGGTGCCGGGTTGGCCGAGCGTGCGGTGAAGGCGTTCGCCCGGTCGTTGTCGTCGGCGGGGCCCTCGGTGCTGAACGCGTCGGCCCGCGCCCGTTCCGGGGTGGTCGAGCTGGTGGTGCCGGCGGAGGGACCGCCCGATGAGCACGTCCAGGTGCTGTCTGAGCGCACCGGGCTGCCGGGGTCGATGGTTTTGGACGCCGACACCGTGCGGACGATCCTGGGGATGCTGCAGGGGCCGCGGATCAGCGACGACGCCTGGGTGCACGACGTCTTGGTCGAGGACACGGACGAAGGGATCGACATCACGATCTCGATCGGGACCGAGGAGAAGCCGGGGGTGCCCATCGCCGAGGCCAAGCAGGACGTCTACACCCGGCTGGGGGCCCGACCCGACGCCGTGGTGCGGGTGGCCATGGACCAGCCGTCGACCCGGCGCATCGTGGCCCGGATCGGCGAGGTCCCGGGGTACGGCTGGCGGCCGTTCGAGGCGGCGGCGCTGGCGCACCCCGTGACGGTGGACGAGGGTGCGGGTACGGACGAGGGTCCGGGTGCGGTGGTCCTGTCGAATGGGCTGGTGACGGTGGAGATCGACCGGGCCACGGGCACGTTCTCGCTCGACGGCGTGCCCGGGTACGGGCGGCTGGTCGACGACGGCGACCTGGGCGATTCCTACAACTACTCCCCTCCCCGCCGGGACTCGGTCGTGGACGAGCCGGTGTCCGTCGAGGTGCGGGTGGACGAACCGGGCCCGGTGCGGGCCCGGGCGCGCATCACGGCGACCTTCGTGTGGCCCGACCACGTCGACGGCTCGTCGCAGGCCCGGGTGGGCGAGCACCGGGTCGACATCGGGACCGACGTGGAGCTCCGGGCGGACGACTCGGTGGTCCGGGTGGCCACGGGCTTCGTCAACCCGAGCGGCGACCACCGGCTGCGGGTGCACCTGCCCCTGCCCGACCCGGCGACGCGCTCACGGGCCGAGTCCGCCTTCACCGTGGTCGAGCGGGGCCTCACGGCGGAAGGGAGGGCGGACGAGGTCGGGCTGCCGACAGCGCCGGCCCACCGCTTCGTGACGGCCGGGCGCCTGACCGTGGCCCACGAGGGTGTCTGCGAGTACGAGCTGATCGACGTGGAAGGCGACGGCGACGCCGCCGCCGCCGCCGCGACGATGGCGCTGACGGTGCTGCGCTCCACCGGCATGCTGTCACGGCTCGGCATGGCCTACCGGCCCTTCCCGGCGGGACCTTTGACGCCCGTCCAGGGGCTGCAGATGCGCGGCAAGACGGTGACGCTGCGCTACGCCCTGGCGCTGGACTGCGCCGACCCGTACGCGCTGGCCGACGACGTGCTCCTTCCCCTCGAGACGGTGTCCAGTCTCGGCGGCGGTACCCGGCCGGCGACGGGGAGTGCGCTCACCGTGGACGGCGCCCAGGTGAGCGCCCTGCACCGGGTGGCCGGCGTGCTGGAGGCCCGCGTGTTCAACCCGACGGCGGCGGCGACGACGGTGTCCTTCGCCGGGCGCTCGGGCTGGCTGGTCGACCTGCGGGGCTACCCGCTGCGGCCGTTCGAGGGCTCCTTCGAGCTAGGACCGTTCCGCATCGCCACGGCGCGTCTGCGCGACGGCTGACGCGTCGGGGACGGCGCGGCGGCCGTCGCCGTCGCCGTCAGAGCGGGTGGTCGACAGCAGCCGCTCGCCCACACCCCGCAGCTCCTCGAGGTCGCGCAGGACCTCCGACAACCGCTCCCAGCGCACGTTGCGGCGGCGGTCGGCGGCCGCGCCGGCCCCGTCCGCCTCCTGGCCCGCCCGCCCGCACCACCACAGCTGCACCCGCCCGAGGTCCTTGAGGAGCCGCGGCCGCAGGGGCTGGGCGGTGAACTCCCCCGGCGCCAGCGCCATCAGCGCCGTGTGGAACTCGTCCGACATGAGCACGGTGCCCGGGTTCCCGATGTTGACGATCCGGTGGGCCAGGTTGACGGTGGGGCCGAAATAGTCGCCGTCGCGCACCAGCACCGGTCCGACGGACAGGCCCACCCGGACGTCGGAGAGGAGCTCGTCATCCGCGTAGGCGTCCGCCAGGTCCAGCCCGATGCGCGCCGCGTCGGCGACCTGATCGGTCACGAACATGACCTCGTCGCCGATCATCTTCACCACCCGGCCCCGGGCCGAGGTCACGATGTCATGCGAGATCTCTTCGAACCGACGCACCACGGCCGCCAGTTCCTCGTCACTCAGATGCTGGCTCAGCAGCGTGAAGCCGACCATGTCGGCGAACCCGATGGCCAGATTCGGGTTCTGACCGGGCGTCAGGCCGTGGCTGCGCGCCACCATGTTGCGCTGGATCCCCGCCGAGACCTGGCGGCGCCAGACGAACTCGAGCACCTTGGCCATGGCGGGGATGGTCACGTCGGCGACGCTGGCGAAGGAATCGGCGGACATCACCGGATCTACCTCTTCGGCGCTGATGAGGACACCCGGCGCCAGCTCGGCCTCGGCGATGCGCGCCATCGACGAGCCGATCACTCGGGCCATCTGCAGAGCGGTGTCGACGTCCCCCGCGCCGACCGACTGGAGGCCCTGGTAGAGACGGACCGCTTCGAGGTCGAGATCGGTGAAGGCGCGCTCGTCGTCGTCGACGCTGGGGAACCCCAGGGCGCGCCAGAACCGCTCGAGCATGTCGAGCGAGACGCCGGTCAGCTCGGCCACCTGGGACCGGGTGTAGCGACGCCGCGAGGGGATCAGCATGCGATCAGCGACGAAGAGGTCGATGACGCCGTCCTCGACCGCCTGGTCGATCTCCTCCTCGGTGGCCCCGTGCATGAGGAGGAGCTCCTTGAGGTGGGCCAGCGCCGCCTGACGGCGGCTCTCGGCATCAACGTCGGTGTGGGCGTGGCCGTCGACCTCGGCGTCAACGTCGAGAGGGGCGCCGTCGAAGCCGCCGCTCACGCGGACAGCCCCCGGAGCAGCGCCTCGTCCCACTCCGGACGGGACGGGCGGGCCATCAGGTTCATCAGCGCCTCCTTCGGCGAGCACTGGCCCTCGACGATGGCCTCCACCTGCTCGGCGATCGGCATCTCGATGCCGGCCGCCCGCGCCAGGCCGACCAAGGGCCCGGCGCTCTTGACGCCTTCGGCCACCATGTGCATGCCGACCACGATGTCGTCGAGCGGCGTCCCCTGGCCCAGCGCAAACCCGACCGATCGGTTGCGGCTCTTCGGGCTGGCGCACGTGGCCACCAGGTCCCCCACGCCGGCGAGGCCGCCGAAGGTCAGCACCTTGCCGCCGAGTGCCACGCCGAGGCGACCCAGCTCGGCCAGGCCACGGGTGATGAGCACGGCCCGCGTGTTGTCGCCGAGACCGAGGCCGTCCCCGATGCCTGCGGCGATGGCCATGACGTTCTTGGTGGCGCCGGCAATTTCGCACCCGACGACGTCGGTGCCCATGTAGGCCCGGAACGTCCGCGTGTGCACGAGCTCCTGGACGCGGGTGGCCAGCGCCTCGTCGGTGAGCGCCACCACGCAGGCGGCCGGGTGCCCCTGGGCCACCTCACGGGCCAGGTTCGGGCCGGTGAGCACACCGGCAGGCAGGCCCGGGAGCACCTCCTCCACGATCTGGGACATGCGGAGGTTGGTCCCCATCTCGATCCCCTTGGCCAAACTGACCACGGCATCGACGCCGCCGGCCACTGGCAGGAGGTCGGTGAGCACGGCGCGGAAGCCTTGCGACGGCACGGCCATGAAAACGATGCGCGCACTGTCGAGCGCCTCGGCCAGCGAGGACGTGACGACCAGGTCGTCGGGGACGGTGATGTCAGGCAGGTACTTCTCGTTCTGCCGTTCGCGGCGTATGGAGGCCGCCAGGTCGGGGGAGCGCACCCACAGCGACGTGGGGTGGGACGAGCCCACGATGGTGGCCACGGCAGTGCCCCACGAGCCGGCGCCGACGACTGCCACCCGATCGCTCATGGTCCAAGAGACTACGACCGCCCAGCCCCGGTGCGGCCTCCGCACCCGCCCGTACACTGTCGCGGTGCCGAGGGCGACGCTGCCGGCCCCGTTCGGCTCGGATGCGGAGGACGTCCACCTCGGGCACGAGGTCGTCCTCATCCCCGTCAAGGCCTTCCACCAGGCGAAGCGGCGGCTCGGGCCCGCCTTGGCCGACGCCGACCGTGTGCAGCTCGTGCAGGCCATGGCGACGCACGTGGTGTCCGCGTGCGTCCCCCTTCCCGTCGCCGTCGTCTGTGACGACGAGGAAGTGGCCCGTTGGGCCTCCGACCTGGGTGCGCTCGTCATGTGGGAGCCCGGACAGGGTCTCAACGGCGCCGTGCGCGCCGGTGTCGACCGCCTGGCGCGGGCGGGAACCAGCTGGGTGACCGTGGCCCACGGCGACCTGCCCCGGGCCAGCGGCCTCGGCGTCTTGCCGCCATTCGAGGGCGTGACCCTCGTGCCGGACCGGCGGGACGACGGCACCAACGTCTTGCGCCTGCAGGCGTCCACCGACTTCCGGTTCGCCTACGGGCCCGGTTCCTTCCGGGCCCACCGGGCCGAGGCGACGCGGCTGGGGTTGCCCATCCGCGTGTTACGCAAGCCCGACCTGGCCTACGACGTGGATTGGCCGGCCGACGTGGTCGAGCTCGGCACGCCCGCCTGACCGGAACCGGACACGGAGCCGGGGGCCCGAAGGCCCCCGGTCTCACGTGTTCCGAATGGAACGAAGCGCCTAGCGACGAGCCGCCTTGCGGGCCGGGGCCCGCCTGACGGCCTTCTTGGCTGCGCTCGCACGCTTCTTGACGGCCTTGCGCGCGGTCGCCCGCTTCTTCGTCGCCGTCTTCTTGACTGCGGTCGCCCGCTTCTTGACGGCCTTGCGTGCGGTCGCCCGCTTCTTGGTCGCCTTGCGAGCCGGAGCCCGCTTCTTGGTCGCCTTGCGAGCCGGAGCCCGCTTGGCGGCCTTCTTGGCCGGGGCCCGCTTCTTGGTCGCCTTGCGAGCCGGAGCCCGCTTGGCGGCCTTCTTGGCCGGGGTCCGCTTCGCTGCCTTGCGGGCCGGGGCCCGCTTGACTGCCTTCTTCGCCGGCGCCCGCTTCTTAGCGGCCTTTCGTGCCGGGGCCCTTCTTTTTGCGGCTACTGCCACAGGTGCACCTCCCTAGGAGCATGGTCACTGAATAGAGGTGCAGCCTGCGCCACGCCGGAGTCGACCACCCAACGTCGTGCGCACTGCCGCACCGGATTCACTGTCTGATACGACGGATGACGCAACTGCAGGGACGCCAACGACGCTCCTGCGGCTCGACATGCCGCCTCTTGCGCCCGCCGTGCGACGTCGTGTTGATGCGCCACTGGACGATGCGCGAACGCGTCGAAAGCGATTCCGACTTCTTCGCTTTGCGCGCCACGCGCCGTCGTGTCGCAGCACATATCAACCCTCCCTCGCACTTCGGGTACACCCATTCTTCTGTTGTCAACACGCTCAGGTCAAGCATTCTTTATTCGCGCGGTCATTTCGGCTTCGCATGTGACCTCCGTTTCAGCGCGTTCCACACACGCGATTGAGGGTCGTACTGCACTCGAACATGCCATCTCGCGTTCGTTCGTCGCTGTATTCGCCGATATGTCCTATGGATTTTTCTGTTCCCCAACGTAAACATCTCTGGCATGCAACGTGGCGATCATGCACATGTCGATGCAGCCGATCCGTGCCTGAATTCGATCGCTGCATTGCGCGAGATCCACCGAAATGCGAGCCACAGCATCTATGTTGGAAGGGCCACGAACGGATGGATGTGGGCTGGCGACCAGCGCTCGACGCTGGTGCTGGGCCCACCTCGCTCTGGGAAGACATCTTCCCTGGTCATCCCCAATATTTTGCTGGCCGACGGAGCGGTGGTATCGACCTCCACCAAGCCCGACGTCATGCGCGCGACGGCGCCGTCGCGCGCCAGCGACGGTTGGGCGCTGCTCTACGACCCGAGTGGTGAAGTGGAATGCCCGCGCGGCGTCGAACGCGTGGGATGGTCACCACTGACCACGGCCTCGAGTTGGGACGCGGCGGTCGTGACGGCGGACGCCATGGTCCGAGCGAGCGGATCGGGCTCTCCCCACGCCGCGGAACGCCACTGGAACGAACGTGCGAGTGCGCTTCTCTCCACCCTCCTCCACGCGGCGGCGAAAGAGGGTCTGCCCATGGAGCGCGTGCTGAAGTGGATCGATCGCCATGATGGCGCCCCAGCCCTCGAAATTCTGTCGGCAGGCACGGAATCGGAGGGTCCGGCGCCAGATCTGCTGGCGGGGATCGTGGCCACGGACACGAGAGAGCAGTCCGGGATCTGGTCGACTGCATCGGGGGTGCTGTCCGCGTACCGCACGCACGGAGCAATGGAGTCGACGAATGCCCCACCACTCGACCTCGCCACGTTCTGCTCCGGGGTGAACACGCTCTACATCTGCTCGAGTGGCCGTCGACAGCTCCAGTTCGCACCTCTCGTGGTCGCGGTCATCGGCGACGTGCGCGACGCCGCCTACACCCGCTCTCGTGAGGGTCGGCCCGAGGCGCCCACGCTCCTGGCGCTCGACGAGGTGGCCAACATCGCCCCCATCCCGGACCTCCCGGCCATGGTGAGCGAGGGGGGCGGGCAGGGGCTGCTCACGTTGGCGTGCCTGCAGGACCTCTCGCAGGCCCACAGCCGGTGGCCCACGGAGTCGCGAGGGTTCCTCTCGCTGTTCGGCACCACGGTGGTGCTGCCCGGTATCGCCGACACCGCCACGTTGAGGGACCTGAGCGCGCTGGCGGGCGACCACGACGTGGCGACGACCTCGGTCAGCCGCTCGGTCGGCCCGTGGGGCCGCATCCGGCCCTCGACCTCTGTCGGGTCGCATCGGCAACCGCGCCTGCCGGTCGACGCCGTCGCGCGCGGCACGCCCGGCCACGCGCTCGTGCTCGGGCCCGACAAGTCGGTCGACTCGGTCCGGCTCACCCCGGCGCACACGCATGCGCCCTGGCGCGAGCTGACCTCCGCGGCGCGCCAGCTGTCGCTCGAACCGCGCGGTCGCTGACTCGAGCGCGACAGGCCGAGCTCGACGCGCACCGGCTCCCGCTCCTGCCGCCCGAGCCGAGCCCGCGCCTCGTCGACGGCGCGCGTGGTGCGGAGGTGGTCGGCCAGGCGGGCCGGCGGGAGCGCGGCCAGGTTGGCCCGCGTGCCGTCGATTCCGAGCGGCTCGGCGGCGCGCCCGACGTCCCACCGCTCGCGGTAGCCGTCGATGGCCCGGGCGGCGCTCAACCAGACCTCGTGGTCGCCGGGGTCGACGGGGCGCGGGCCGAGCGCCCGCAGGACGTGATTGCCCGGCCCGACGAGCGCGGCGCTGGTGCACCGGTTCGGCCACCCCGACGGCGTCCGGACCCGCCGGGGGCACCCACGCCGCCGCCAGGTGTTCCAGCCCGTCCGCCGTGGCACCGGTGCGGGCTGCGGCGGCGAGCGCCTCCACGACGTCGCGCCGGTGGGCCCCGCCGTGGGGCGTCACCGAGATCACGGCGCCGTAGCGGTGCTCGTCCAGACGGGGCCGCGACTCCGTCGCCCTCCCGAGGACCGAGCTCAGGTCGGGTGGCGCGATGGCCGAAGCCCGTCGGCCCCACGCCCTCGCCAGGTCCGGATAGGGGACGCCCGTCGCCTTGGCCGGCCGCGTCGACGCCCAGCTGATGCGACCGGCCCGGGCCGAGTGGCCGCCGACCTCGTGCAGCCGGCGGCGGATGTCGGCCGCCCGGGACGAGAACTCGCCGAGGAAGCGCCGGCGCGAGGCCAGCGATCTCGGGCCGCCCCGAGGAGTTCGTCCAACGGACCCCGAGCGTGTCCGTCAGTGCCGTGCGCAGGTGGGCCTCGTACACGGCGGACGCGGCTCGGCGGTGGGCATCGAGGCCGCGCCAGTCGCAGGCGCTCCAGCGCCCGTCGACTCCGTGCACGAGGTTGGCCATCACGACGTGTGCATGCACGTGCGGGTCGCCGTTGCGGTTCACCCCGTGCGTGAAGAGTCCGGCCGCCGCACCCGACGTGGGCAGGACGACGCGGTCCTCACCCGAGCGGCGCCGGGCGGTGACCCCGTGCACCTCCAGATAGGACAGCGCACCCGCGACGGCGTCGGCGTGGCGGGCGACGACCTGCCGTGCCGTGTCCGGGCCGCCGAGGGCGAAGAGCACGCTGACCGATTTTGGCGCGCTAAAGGTGAGATCGAAAGCAGTGACCTGGACGCGCGTCGACCCGATCGGCTGCCCGGTGCGGGGGTGGCGGCCGTCGAGGAGCTGCCGGAACGAGTCGGGATCGAGCGGGCCGTCGAGCCCCATGGCGTGGGCGGCCGTGCCCGCCCAGCGTTGGAGGTGGGACACGGGCAGCTCGGGCGCCAGATCGGCCAGGTAGTAGTCGGCGCCGCCCCGGCGCACTCCGTGGATCCCGAGCATCCGATTCCCCTTGTCGACATGGCGCCGTGCGCGTGATGTCGAGAGAACGGTCGCTGGACGAGCCCGGGGCGGACGTCTTCGGCTACTCCATCGTGCGGGACGAGCAGTGCCCTAACTGCTGGTCTCGACCCGCCGTAGCTCGACGACGGGGATGATCCGGTCCGTCGACTTCTCGTAGTCGGCGAAACCGGGCATTCTGATCTTCTGCTCCTCCCAGATGGGCTCCCGCTCGGGGCCCACGACGGGTGTGGCGACGGCGTCGAAGCGTTCCTCCCCGAACTCGACCTCCACCTCCGGATGGGCGAGCACGTTGTGGTACCAGTCGGGATTCGACGGCGCCCCACCTTTGGAGGCGAAGACGTACAGGACGTCGCCCTTGGGCAGGGTGGCCAGGGGGTTCACCCGTTTCTGGCCGGACTTGGCGCCCGTCGTGGTCAACAGGACCAAGGGAGCGCCGGCGAATTGGCCGCCGACGGCTCCCTTGTTGGTGCGGAACTCTTCGATGATCCCTCGGTTGAAATCGTTCATCCGGCTCATGCGCCCGACGCTACAGGTGTGATCCCGACGCTCGATCGGTCGTGCGGTGGCGGGCTCAGACCCGGTAGCGGGTGAGCACCTTCCGGGCAGCCTCTCCCACCAGCCCGGTGAGCTCGGGCGGGCTGACCACGCGGGCCGCCGGGCCGAGCTGCAGCAAGAGGCGCTCGAACCAGGCCATCCCGGTCACGTCGAGCACCACGTCGGTGACGGTGCCGTCGTCGTCCCGGTGCAGGGCGCGCACCGGCACGGACTCGGCCACCCACTGGGCAGCGGGACCGAGCCGGAGGTGGACCTCGAGCGCGCTGGGGCCAGGCAGGTACATGTCCTCGAGCGGCCGGGGACGGGGTGCGTCCGTCGAGACCGCCTCGTCGAGCTGGACGGCCCGCCCGATCCGGTCCACCCGGAACCGCCGCATGTCGCCCGCCCGGCGGCAGTACGCGTCGAGATACCAGTGACCGTCGACGGTGACCACCTGCACCGGCTCGACCGTGCGCGTCGTCAGCTCGTCGCGTGAGGCGGAGAGGTACTCGATTTCGAGGGCGCGGCCGGCGTCGAGCGCGTTGCGGATCACGGAGAGGTTCGCCGGCGCGTCGACGTCGAGCCCGACCGCCTCACGGGACCCGAGCGCGGCGTCCAGTTTGGCCAAGGCGCGACGGAGCGCGTCGTCGTCGGAGCCCGGGACGGCCAGGAGCAGCCGCGCCGAAGCGGCCACCGCGAAGCCCTCGGTCGGGGTGAGGCGGCGGGGGCGGGCGTACTCCTTGGGCAGGAAGGCCCGCACCGAGTGCTCGGACACCTCTATCTCCATGAGCGTGTCGGGCGTGTAGGGCGGCGTGCCGCAACAGGCGGCCAGCTCCAGCTCGGCCACCAGCTCCTGCTCGTCCATGCCGAAGCGCTGGGCGATCTCGGCGGTGGGAGCCTCGCCCACCTGGGCCAGCCAACCCACCACGGCCAGGAGGCGGCGCAGCCGGCGGCTCGTCTCGGCTCCCGGCGCGGCACGCGACGGCGAATCCGCGGTGGCGACAGGCGTGTCCGGCTTCTTGGCGTCACCGGGAAGCGGCGGCAGGGGCTGGGCGAGGACCTCGAGCCAGGCGACCATGTCGTCTCGGAACACAGACGGTTCCATGATCACGGCGTGGTCGAGGAGGCCGAGCACCCACGAGCGGATGGAGACGAACGAGGACACGCCGAGCACCAGATCGACGGAGCCGTTGTCGTGCCGGGCCACCACCTTGTCCTCCCCCACCTCGTCGGCCACCCGACGCGAGAGCGGGGCGTCGACACGGACGCGCATTTCGACGCGATCCTCGCCCTCGGCCTGCCACGGCTCGTCCGGCAGCGCCGCCTCCACGTCGATGTCCCCGGGGACGACCACGTCACCGAGCTCGGAGCGGGTCACGTCGCCTTCGATCCGGTCCACCCGGAACGTGCGCACGGCGTCGCGATCGACGTCGAACGCGACCAGGTACCAGTGCCCGAAGCGGAACCAGAGCCCGACGGGCGCGACGTGACGCCGCTCGCCGCGGTAGGAGAACGACGCCGCGGCACGCGTGCGGACCGCCTCGAACAGCTCGATGAGGGCCGCCGGAGGGACGAGGGCAGCAATGGGGCGGACGTCACCCAGGCCGGCCGCTCCCAACTTGAGCAAGGCATCTCGACCACTAGGATCGCCGAGGTGGACGCCGGCGACGGCGAGGTGGAGCGCGACCTGCTCGTCGGGGTCGAGGTCCAGGTCGGGCAGGTAGAACGACTCGCGATCGATGCGATATCCGTATTGCTCGTGGCCCGGCAGCCGCTGCGTGAGCACCGGGATGCCCTCGTCACGGAGCAGGCGCTTGTCCCGCTCGAAGGCCTGGCGGCGGGCGGCGTGCTCGACCGGGTACCCCGGGACCTGATGCGCGATGGCGTCGAGCGTCAACGGCTGCGCCGCCTCCAGCAGCACGAGCACGAGGTCGGTGACGCGTTCGAGCCGGTCGAGCTTGGGGGGAGCCTCCATCGGTCAGAGCCTACGGCGGCGGCTGCGCCATGATCGCCGCCGCCCATCCGTTCGACTGGCACCTGCATCTGGTCTGGCTGCTGGTCTTCCCGGTGCTCGTCGGCGCCTACCTGTGGGCGACGCGTCGGCCCGAGTGGCGGGCGACCGGGCGCCAGAAGGTCCTCTTCGTCGTCGGCATGGTGGTGCTGGTGGCCGCGGTGACCTGGCCGCTCGGCGACCTGGCCGCCCACTGGCTGCTCATGGCGCTCGTCCTCCAGCGGCTGCTGCTGACCCTGGCCGTGCCGCCGCTGCTCGTCCTCGGCACGCCCCGGCCGTTGCTGGCGCGGCTGACCCGCCCGGCGGCGCTGGACGCGATGCTGCGGGTGGCCGTGCGGCCGCTGCCGGCGGTGGCCATCGTGACCGTGGTGGCCGTGGCCACACTGACCACGGGCGCGGTGAGCCTGGCCGCTCGTTCCGACGCGGCCCGGGTGGTCATAGAGCTGGTGGTCCTGGCCTCGGGGTTCGTGCTGTGGGCGCCCGTCCTGAGCGAGTTCCCCGGGGCGCCCCGGCTCTCCTCCATGGGGCGGGGCGGCTACCTGATCGTGCAGTCGATCGTGCCCAGCTTCCTGTCGATCGTGTGGATCTTCGCCCGGCACTCCCTCTACCCGCCCTTCACCCACAACGGCACGGTGGTGGGGCTGTCCCCGCTGCTGGACCAGCAGCTGGCCGGCTTCCTGGCCAAGCTGAGCACCATCGCCGTGCTGTGGACGGTGGCGTTCGTGATCATGATGCGGTCCCAGGGGGCGGACGACGCCGGCGGGGACGGCGAGCCGCTCGTGTGGTCCGACGTGGAGCGGGAGATCGAGCGGGCAAACCGGCGCGAACGGCGCCAGGGGTCGCCGGGGCCGCCGGCGACCCGGTGACCACGTTGACGGTTGGCTGTCGCCGCCTCCGCCGGAGCACAATGGTGGTCTATGGGTATGGGTATGGTATGTTTGGGTATGGGTAGCGCGGTGATGGTCCGTGTCCGCGGCCAAGCGGACGCCACGGGACGGGCGACGGCGCCGTCTCGGACAGAACTTCCTCCGGCCTGACGTCGCCGAGGCGCTCGTCGAGCAGGCCGACTTCCGCCCCGACGACCTCGTCATCGAGATAGGCCCCGGGCGCGGCGCCTGCACCTACGCGCTGGCGCGACGGGGTTTGCGCGTGGTCGCCATCGAGAAGGACCCGCACTGGGCCGACGCCTTGAGGCGTGAGCTGGTTCGCCGCCGGCTGGCGGCCGACGTCTCGGTCGTCCACGCCGACGCGCTCCGGTACCGCCTGCCCCGCCGGCAGCGGCCCTTCCGCGTCCTCAGCTCGCTCCCCTTCGGTGCCACGACGGCGTTCCTGCACCACCTGCTCGACGACGCGTCGGGGAGCGGCCTGCAGCGGGCCGACCTGGTCGTCCAGTGGGAGGTGGCCCGCAAGCGCACGGCCGTCCCGCCCACCAGCCTGCTGTCGGCGTCGTGGGCGCCGTGGTGGACCTTCGAGCTCGGGCCGCGGCTCGACGCCGCCTCGTTCCGGCCCGTGCCCGCGGTCGACGCGGCCGTGTTGCGCGTCCGGCGGCGCACCCCGCCGCTCCTGCCCGAGCACATGGCCGCCGGCTATGCCGCGTTCGTGCGCGGCCAATGGAAGTAGCGTTCCGTCCCCGTATGGACGAGGCCTGGACAGTGCCCGACGTCTACCTGCTGACGCAGCGCGACCGGGGGCCGGTCGCCGTCCCGGATCTCGAGCTGACCTTCGGGCACGACGGGCTCCAGCTCGACAAGTCCGACGGCGAGGCGGTGTGGAACAGCGCCTGGTCGAATCTCCAGGAGATGTCGCCGGTCGAGCGTTCCGTCCTGGCCGACGGGCGCGAGGGCGTCGTCATGCTGGTCGTCGAGCGGGGCCGCCGCCCTCGCCGGCACCGCTTCGTCCTGGTCACCTCGGACGCGCCCGCCACCGAGGCCTCCATCCGCAGCACGGCCCGCGCCCACGGTCTGGAGACCACACGCCCACGGCCGGCGGTGTCGCGCGGCCTCAACGTGGTCATCATCGTGGTGGCGGCGGGGGTGATGACGGGACTGCTCCTCCAGGCCGCCCACGTCGTCCACTTCTGAGCTGAGCGGCCAGATCGGTCCCCGTCCAAGTCGGGTCGGTCCGAGCCCAGGCTGGTTCAGGCCAGCGAGGCGCTCCGCAGCTCGTCGAGGGACAGCTCGGCCGTCTGGTTGCCGCCGCACTGGGGGCACTGCTCCACGTGGCGCCACGACCGCAGCAACCGCGTGCCCTCGGGGTTCAGCAGGACCACGAAGGACTCCGAGATCGGGTCGATCTCCAGCCCGTAGTAGGCCCGCCAGGCCGTCGTGGCCGAGGGAGCGTCCAGCGCCAGTCCTTTCAGCACGCGTCGAAAGCGCAAGCGCTCCGTGTCGAAAATCCACGTGCTGTGGCAGGACTCGAGGACGAAAAGCGAGTCTTCTGTGGGGGGGACCACACGCTGATCATGCCCGATCGAAAGCGCCGTTCGGTCAAGAATCCGACTCATCTTCGTTACGAATTGATTACAATTTGTCTTTTCCCAGCTGGCATCCCTATTGCGGTCCTGCGTCATGTTTTCGACCCATTAGCAACTCCCGTTTCGTACAGAGCTGGCGCAGCACGGCGCACAGCACGATCCGGGTGTCAGCTGGGTCGATGACCTCATCGACGAGGCCTCGCTCCGAGGCCGGCCACGGGTTCAGGTAGGCCTCCTCGTAGCCGGCCTCCCGGTCGGCCCGCTCCCCCGGCTCGATCCCCCGGTACAGGATCTGCACCGCTCCCGACGCCCCCATCACCGCCACCTCGGCCCCGGGCCAGGCCAGGCAGACGTCGTTGCCGATTCCCCGCGAGTCCATGACGATGTAGGCCCCGCCGAACGCCTTGCGCAGAATGAGGCAGAGCCGGGGCACGTTCGCCTGGGCGTAGGAAAAGGCGAGCTCGGCCCCGTGGCGGATCATGCCCCGCCATTCGAGGTCCTTGCCGGGCAGGAACCCCGGGGTGTCGACCAGGCTCACGATCGGCAGGTTGAAGGCGTCGCACAGGCGCACGAAGCGGGCGCCCTTCTGCGAGGCGGCGATGTCCAGCGTGCCCGCCAGGATCCGCGGCTGGTTGGCCACGAAGCCGACCGGGATCCCTCCCAACCGCGCGAAGGCGGTCACCAGCTGGCCGGCCCACCGTGGCCACAGCTCGCGGAACTCGCCGTCGTCGCAGACGGCTCGGATGACGTCGCGCGCGTCGTACGTCGCCGCCTTGCGGTCCGGGATGACCGTGCGCAGCTCGGGCGTCGAGCGCAGGACGGAGTCGCTGATAGGCGCCAGCGGCGGCATCTCGTCGGTGTTCGACGGCAGGTACTCGAGCAGCTCGGCCACGGCCCCGTCGACGTCGTCGGACTCCACCGCGCACAGACCGCTGGCGGTGGCGTGGACGGCCGTCCCGCCCAGCTCGGCCAACCCCACCCGTATGCCGGTGAACTCCGCCACCATCTGCGGCCCCGACACGAACGCCACGGCCTCCGAGCTCATCACCACCAGGTCCGACAGCCCCAAGAGGAGCGCCGGCCCCGACACCACCGGACCCGTGGCTGCAGCGATCACGGGCACCTGACCGCTGCAGCGCGAGATGGCGGCCGCCGCCTGCCCCCATCCGTGGAGTGACGCCACCCCGTCGTGCACGTCGGCTCCGCTCGATGCGACGAAGAACACGAACGGGATCCCGAGATCGCGGGCCTGGTCCGCCGCCTGGGCGAGCCGCACGCCGTCGGCGTGGGTGATGGCGCCCCGCCGCATGGAGCCGAGCGACCGGCCGATCACGACGTTGCGCCCGCCGATGCGTCCGACGACGGAAGTGACGGCGCCGACGATCCCCTTGCCGACGTCTGCCGCCTCGGTCGTGGTCGTGGTCGTCACTGCGGCCGAATGTACAACCCACCCGCGACCCGACGACCGTTCACCCGCCGATGGGACCCACTGCCACCGCCACCGCTCCGGCTGCGACGCCCACGACGACGCCGATGAGCGCCGGCGAGGTGGCCAAGCTGTCGACGGAGCGGATCATGGAGCTGTTCGCCGAGTCGGCCGCCGCCATGGCCTCCCTGGCGGGCCTCATCTGCCTGCTCGGCGGCGAGCTCGAGCGCCGGGAGGGCTTCAGGGTCGACGGGGCGACCTCACTCGAGTCCTGGATCGTGGCACGCACCGGCGTTTCCGCTCCCACGGCCCGGGCCTACTCGCAGGTGGGCGCGCGCCTCTTCGACCTGCCCCACCTATCCGATGCCCTCGGCGCGGGCCGGGTCTCCTTCGACAAGGTGCGCGCCGTGGCCGGAGTGGCCACTCCCGAGACCGACGCCGATCTGGCCGAGGCCGCCGCAGAGCTGTCGGTGCGCGAACTGGCCGAGCTGGCCCGCTCGGCGCGACCCCCCAGAGCGTCCGACGCCCGCTCGGAACAAGAGGCCCGTTCGCTGCGCTGCAACGACGCTCTGCGCACCGTGAACGCCCAGCTGCCCCAGAGCCGCGTACGTCGAGGTCCGCAACGCGCTCGAGGCCAGGGCGAAGAAGATCGGCTCCGACGGAGAGACGCGCTGGGACCAGCGCATGGCCGACGCCTTCGTCTCGCTGGTGCGCTCGGGTGCGCGCCCCCGCTCCCGCTTCCGCCCCGCCTCCGGCTCCGGCTCCGACGACGACTCCGGCCCCGACTCCGACCTCGACTCCGGCCCCGACGACGACTCCGGCCCCGACGACCCACCATCGCCTTACACCGTCGTGGCCCACGTCCCGCTCGAGACCCTCCTCGACGACTCGTCGGAGCTCTGCGGCGAGCTCGAGCGAGGCGGCTTGGTCAGCGCCGACGTCGTCCGCCGGTTGGCCTGTGATGCCAGGCTCGTCATCGCCGTCGACGACGACGTGGGCCACACCCTCTACGAGGGGCGCCAGCGCCGGCTGGCCACGGCCACTCAGCGGCGCGAGCTGTGGCGCCGTGACCGCCACTGCCGCTTCCCCGGCTGCCCCAACGTGGTCTTCACCAACGCGCACCACGTCGACGAGTGGGAGGCCGACTTCGGCCTGACCGACATCGACAAGCTGGCCCTGCTCTGCGAGCACCATCACACCCTGATCCACTCCAAGGCCTGGACCATGCGCGGCAACGCCAACGTCGAGCTCAACTTCGCCGGCCCGAGCGGCCGAGTCATGACCTCGCGCCCGTCCCCGCTGTGGACGCGGGTCTCGGGTCTTGCGGCCCGACGAGCCGCGGCCAAGGGTGCTGCGGCGGGGAAGCGGAAGGACCCCTAACTGTGGTTGGCCTCGGCCCGACGCCACGGGCCGGACCGGCCACCTGCCTTCTCCCACAGCGCCAGGTGCTCGATCGTCATCGTGCGGTCGGATGACTTGCACATGTCGTAGACCGTGAGAGCGGCCACGGCACAGGCCGTCATGGCCTCCATCTCGACGCCCGTGCGGTCCACCGTCTCGACCTGCGCTTCGACCTCGACGTAGTCGTCGCCGATCGAGAAGTTGACGTTGATGGAGCCGACGAGCACCGGGTGGCACATCGGGATCAGCTCGGCCGTCCGCTTGGCCGCCTGGATGCCCGCAATCCGGGCCGCGGCCAGGACGTCACCCTTGGTGATGGCGTTGTTGGCCACCTTGGTCGTCGTCTCGGGCAACATCGAGACCCGGCAGCGGGCCAGGGCCCGGCGATGCGTGGGCTCGCGGGGTGTGACATCGACCATGCGGGCGCCGCCCAGCGGGTCGAGATTGGCCAGCATGCGGTCGGACACAGGGAGGAAGTCTACGGCCTGCGATGGCCGCCGTCTGGCGCCGTTACCCTGCCCGGACGGGTAGACTTGGCAGTCAAGGGCAGCGAGTGCCAACGAGACCCCGGGAGGAGTCCATTGCCGACCTACGAATACGCCTGCAAGGCGTGCGGGCACCGGCTCGAGGCCGTCCAGAGCTTCTCTGACGACCCCCTGACCGAATGCCCCGAGTGCGGCAGCGCACTGCGCAAGGTCTACGGCGCCGTAGGCATCGTCCTCAAGGGCAGTGGCTTCTACAAGACCGACTCGCGGGCGGCTGCCAGCGCCAAGCACGGAACGGCAACGGCAACGGCAACGGCAACGGCAACGGTTCGAACGGGAAGAAGTCAGAGGCGACCTCAGATGACTCCTCGACGACCAAGACGGAGTCCTCTCCATCGGCGTCCTCGTCCTCGTCATCTGACTCCGGCTCGAGCGGCGGCGACGGCTCGAGCAAGAAGGGCGACGGCTCGGGGAAGAAGGACGCCAAGCCGGCGGCCAGCGCCGCCAGCTGAGGGGCTACTCGCCGCTGAGCTGCATGTCGGCGAGGGCGAGAGTCTGGCCCGCCGCCGCGCCGGGCAGCCAGCGCAGGTCGTTGCCGATCTCGACGACCGACTGGAGCATGCGCTGCAACGTCGAGGCGACGGTGGCCTCGCGCACGGGCTCGGCCAGCGCCCCGTTGCGGATCATCAGGCCCTCAGCGCCGACGGAGAAGTCACCGCTCACCGGGTTCACCCCCGAGTGGATGCCCGAGACGGACTGCACGTAGAGCCCTTCGGAGACGGCGGCGAGGATCTGCTCGGCGCCGAGATCACCGGGCGACAGGATGAGGGCGCGGCAACCGGCTGACGGAGTGCCCGCGAAGCCGCCCCGCATGGCCGACCCGGTCGAGGGCATGCCGGCCCGCCGGCCGGAGACGGTGTCGAACACGAACATGCGCAGGACCCCGTCGGAGATCAGCACGTTGCGCCGGCAGGCGAGCCCTTCGCCGTCGTGCGACGCCGCGCCGTAGGCCCGGGTGTCGGTGGGGTCGTCGACCAGGGTGACCGAGCTCGCCGCCACCGTCTCACCGATGCGCCCGTCGAAGAAGGAGCGTCCCTTGACGACCGCCTCACCCGACAAGGCGGAGGCGACGACGGTGAGGAGCGTGGATACGACGCGCGGGTCGAAGACCACCGTGCAGCGGGCCGACCGGGGCTTGGTGGCGCCGAGCATCCGGGTGGCCCGCAGCACGGCGTCGTCCATGGCCTCGTCGGGAACAAGCTCCCCGGGTCCGCGCCCGACGCTGAAGCCGCCGCCGGTCTGCGTCTCCGCGCCCTCACCGGCGATGGCGTCGACCGACACGAAGGCGTTCGTGCGGCGGCGGTACGACGAGATGCCGGTCGTGGAGACGAGCGCCACCTCCACGCGGCTGTCCGAGTAGTCGGCCGACGACACCTGCCGCACCCGCGGGTCGGCCTGCCGGGTGGCTCGCTCCAGCTCGATCGCCAGGGCCACCTTCTTCTCCATCGGCGTCGAAGCCACGCCGTCGTCCCACAGGTCGAGTTCGGTCGCGGCCACCCCGTCGGGCTCGGCCAGCACCATGTCCGGGTCGGGGGTGGCGAACCGTGCGTTGTCGCGGGCGTCGGCCAGGGTGGCGGCGATGACGTCACGATCGAGCGAGCCGGCCCAGGCGAAGCCCATCCGGCTGCCCTCGTCTCGCTCGCCGTCGACCAGGACGCGGATACCCACGCCCGACGAATCGGCCGAGGTCAGGGACTCCACCTCGCCCTCGTACGCCCGCACCTCGGTCTCGGTGCCCCGCGTGACGTAGACCTCCAGACCCTCACCGTCACGGGCCTGGGCGACAACCGTCTCGGCCAGCTTCAGAAGGTCGTCGTTGCCGCTCACGCCGTACCTCCAAGCGTGACGCCGGTGATGCGCAGCGTCGCCTGCCCGCAGCCCACGGGCACGGACTGTCCGTCCTTGCCGCAGGTGCCGGGCGTCATGTCGAAGTCGGTCGCCACGGCGTCGATGCGGCGCAGCACGTCGGGGCCGTTGCCGATCAGGTTGGCGTCGCGCAACGGCTCGGTGATGCGCCCGTTCTCGATGAGGTAGGCCTCCGTGGTGCCGAAGACGAAGTCACCCGTGGCGGTGTTGACCTGCCCGCCGCCGAGCTTCTTCACGTAGACGCCGGAGGGGGTCTGGGCCACGATCTCGTCGGGGTCCTCGGTACCGGCCAGCAGGAAGGTGTTGGTCATGCGGACCATCGGCAGGTGCTGGTAGCTCTGGCGGCGGCCGTTGCCCGACGACTTCCTCCCTTCCTTGCGCGCCCGGAGCCAGTCCCACATGTAGTCGGTCAGGACGCCCTTTTCGATCAGGACGTTGCGGCCCGGGAGGAACCCCTCATCGTCCACGGCGAAGTTGCCCCACTCCCCCAGCACGGTGCCGTCGTCGACCAGGGTGACCAGCGGGCTGGCCACGAGCTCGCCGACGCGTCCGGTGTACACCGAGGCGTCCTTGAGGATGTGGTCGGCTTCGAGGCCGTGGCCGCAAGCCTCGTGGAAAAGGATGCCGCCGCTCCCCCCGGCCAGCACGATGGGCACCTCACCCGAGGGTGCGGGGCGGGCGGACAGCTTGGTCAGGGCACGGGCGGCGGCGCGCTCGGCCACCTCCTCGACGGAGTGGCGGTCGAAGATCTCGTACCCCTCCGTGCGCGCCAGTGACTCGTACCCGGTCTGCATGCCCGTGTCGCCGTTGGCGACACACGTCACGTTGAACCGGGTGCGGATTTGGTCGTCCTGGGCCAGCAAGCCGTCGGAGTTGGCGATCAGCACCCGCCGCCGGCTGTCGCCGCAGCCCACGCTCACCTGGGAGATGGCCGAGCCCGACGAACGGGCGGCTTCGTCGGCCCTGGTCAGGAACTCGAGCTTGCGCGCCTTGTCCACCGAGTCCGGCGGCGTCCGGTCGCCGGGCCCGTGGAAGGAGCCGGCGCCAAGGGCAACCGTGCGCACCCCGGGGCCGCCCTGGCGGGCTACGGCGGCGGCGGCCCGGGCCGCGGCCACCAGGCCCGGCTCGCTCAGGTCCGCCGTGTGCGCGAATCCCGTCGTCTCGCCGTCGACGACACGGATCCCGGCACCGCGCGAGCGCCCCGAGGAGAGCTCCTCGATCCGGCGGTCGTCGAGCATGGCCGCGGCGGTCACGGCGTCCTCGGCGAAGACCTCCGCCATGTCACCACCCCCGACCAGAGCGGCGGAGAGCACGCGTTCGAGCACGTCAGGGTCTATAAGAGCGGTGTCGGTCACGGCGGTATCGTAATCGTCGTGCCCGACCGTTCATCCGACGCTCAGCCGGCCGCGGGACACGGGCCACACGCCGGGTTGAGTGCCCAGCTCGAGCTGACCGTGGGCGAGAACGACACGGCGGAGTACTTCCGCTCGGGCGACGTCCCGGTTCTGGCGACGCCCCGCCTGATCGCGCTGTGCGAGGAAGCGACCTGCCGCGCCACTGACGGCCACCTGACAGAGGCCCAGGCGAGCGTCGCCACACGGGTGCAGTTCGACCACCTGGCTCCGGTCGCCGTGGGTGGGGTCGTGCTGGCCGAGGCGACGCTGGTCAAGGTGGAGGGGCGGCGCCTCACCTTCACCGTCTCCGCTGCGCGCCTGGAGGGAGACGGCGGCGGCCTCGTGGGTGCCGGACGGGTCACCCGGGTCGTCCTGGACCGCTCCGCGTTCTTGGCCAAGGCGGGCGCATCGGACAACTCCTGAGCGCGAACCCGGCCCTCCGACCCGTGGGACGCGAGGGCCGAGGGCGGGGACGTCGACGACGGTGAACGGGGTGTGAGCCGGTGTGAGCGGTAGCGGGGCAACCGAGAAGCTGCGGCCGATGGCGAACGCGGGACCGGTGGTGGCGACCTTCCTCACCTTCGGGCTGTTCTGGGGCAGCTGGGCCGTCATGCTGTTCTATATCCAGCACTCGTACGGGCTGAGCGACGGCCAGTTGGGTCTGGTGCTCGCCCTGGCCGTGGCGGTGGCGGGCGCATCGAGCGCGGTGACGGCCCACCTGGCCGACCGTGTCGGGGCGCGCCGCCTGCTGTGGATCGCACTCTTTGCCTGGTCCGCTCTGTTGTGCGTGCTGGCGCTGACGGAGACGCGATGGGCCTTCGAGGTCGTGCTCGTGCCCACCATGATCGCCGGGGGCAGTATCGACACGGCGATGAACGCCGAGGCGTCCCACCGGCTCATTGGCAATCCGTCCGCACTGGTGCGGCTGCACGCGTTGTTCAACACCGGCGCGCTGACCGGCGCGGCCATCGCCGGTGTCGTCATCCACGCCGGCGTGTCGTGGCGCTGGATCTGGCCGGGCATCGCCGTCGTGGGTCTGGCGGTCGGGGTGTGGGCCGCCGCCACCGACTCCGGCGCGCCCTTGGCGGCGGCCACGTCCGCAGCAGGAGAAGGGGCGAAAGACGTCGGGACGAGACATCCGCTGCGGCGTTTGCGCAGAGACGGGCTCCTGGTGCTGCTGGCGGTGTTCGCGCTGGCCGAGGTGACCGAGGGCGGGGTGGACACGTGGGGCGTGCTGTACCTGCGCAACCACCTGGCCACGGGTGTCCTGTTGGGAGCGGGCGCCTACGTGGTCGGGCAGCTGATGGCGGTGACGACGCGGGGGCGGGCAGCCCGTTGCTCGGAAGGCTGTCGACGCGGCACGCGCTCATCACGGGCGGGTGTGTGGCCGGGGCCGGGATCCTGCTCGAGTCGCTCTCGTCGCTGTCGGGTGTGGCCGCGCTGGGGCTGGCGCTCGGCGCCGGGGGCGCGTCGTTGTTCTGGCCGCTCGTCATGTCCACCGTGAGCCGGCTGGCGAGCCAGGTGGTCAGCGCGGTGGGGACGTTCACGGCGGCGGGCTACATCGGCTGGGTGGCCGGGGCGCCGATTGTGGGGTGGGTCTCGCAGACGGTGGGGCCTGCCCACGGGTTGCAGGTCCTGGCGGTGGCGTCCTTCGGGGTGGCCGCCATCACGCTGTTCACGCCGGCTGCGGCGACCCGGAGCGGGGTGGCGCGAAGTGCCGCCGCAGGGGGCGCCGAGTAGCCTGGCGTGACCGCCATGATCCTCCTGCAGAGCATCGAGACGCCCGCCGACGTCAAGGGCCTGAACGACGAAGAGCTCGTCCAATTGTGCGAGGAGATCAGGACGTTCATCGTCGACGCGGTGACGACCACGGGCGGTCATTTGGGGTCCAACCTGGGCGCCGTCGAGCTGACCCTGGCGTTGCACCGGGTGTTCGACTCGCCTCGGGACGTGATCCTGTGGGACACCGGCCACCAGGCCTACGTGCACAAGTTGCTGACCGGACGGCGCTACGGCTTCAAGACCTTGAGGCAGGCCGGCGGGTTGAGCGGCTATCCCAACCGGGGCGAGTCCGAGCACGACTGGATCGAGAACAGCCACGCCTCGACGGCGCTGTCGTACGCGCACGGCATCGCCAACGGCTTCGAGTTGCGGGGGCTACAGGGGGAGCGCCGGGTGGTGGCCGTGGTCGGGGACGGAGCGTTGACCGGCGGGATGGCCTACGAAGCGCTGAACAACCTCGGCCACTCGGGGCGGCGGGTGGTCATCGTCTTGAACGACAACGGGCGCTCGTACGCGCCGACGGTGTCGCATCTGTCGCAGTCCTTGACGTCGCTGCGGCTGAACCCGACGTATCTGGCGGCCCGGGAGCGCCTCCGCCTGCGCCTACGCGAGCTGCCGGTGTTCGGTGAGCTCGCCTACTCGGGCGCGCACTCGGTGACCTCCGCACTGCGCGAGATGGTGGCACCGCACACGTTCTTCGAGGCGTTGGGCGTGCGGTATGTGGGCCCGATCGACGGCCACGACATCGAGCACATGGAGCAGGCCATTCGCCACGCCGCCGAGTGGGACGGGCCCATCGTCGTGCACGTGCTGACGCAGAAGGGCCGCGGGTACGCACCGGCCGAGGAGGACGACGTGCAGCGCCTGCACGACGTCAAGGCGCCCAAGGCGGTGGCGCTCGAGAACACCGTAGGCAGCTCGGCCGGAGCGGCGGTCGGCGGCTCGACGGTGACCGACCGGGGTGGCGTGGCCTCGCCGGGCTCGGCGCCCGACGCGGCGGTCGACGAATCGCCGACGCGGGCGACCACGTACGGCGAAGCCTTCTCACGTGCCCTGCTGGCCGTGGCGGAGGAGAACCCTCAGGTGGTTGCGTTGACCGCGGCCATGCCGGGACCGACGGGACTGTTGCCGTTCCAGGCCCGGTTCCCCGAGCGCTTCTTCGACGTCGGGATCGCCGAGCAGCACGAGGTGACGTCGGCGGCCGGCATGGCCATGGCCGGGCTGCGGCCGGTGGTCGCCGTCTATTCCACGTTCCTCAGCCGGGCCTTCGACCAGGCCAACCTCGACGTGGGCCTGCACGCCTGCCCCGTCGTCTTCGTGCTCGACCGGGCCGGCATCACGGGCGACGACGGGCCGAGCCATCACGGCGCGCTGGACCTGGCGCTGGCGCTGGCCATACCCGGTATGACGGTGTTCGCACCGTCGGCCGCCGAGGAGGTGGAGCCGATGCTGCGTGCTGCGCTGGCGCTTCCCGGACCGTCGACCATCCGCTTCCCCAAGACGGCGGCACGGCACGTGGACCCCTCGGACGTGGGCGTCGGGCTGGCGGCCCGGCGACAGCGCTCAGGCGACGGGTCGGTCTGCCTCGTCGGCGTGGGCAAGCTGGTCGGGGCCTGCCTGGACGCGGCGGACGAACTGGCGACCGAAGGTGTCGAGGCGACGGTGTGGGACGCCCGGGTCATTTCGCCGCCCGATGCCGACCTCTTGGCCGACGCGGCACGCCACGGACTGGTGGTCACGGCGGAAGACGGCGTGCGCCACGGTGGCGCGGGCGCCTTCATCATGGACGCCGTGGCGGCCTACGCCGAATCGGCGGGGCTGGCTACGCCGGCATTCAGGGTGCTCGGCCTGCCCCGCCAGTATCTGGCGCAGGGTCGCGCCGACGACATCCTGGCCAGCCTGGGGTTGGACGGCCCGGGTGTCGCCGAGAGCGTGCGACAGGCCCGGCTCACCGTCTCGGCCGGGCTCCCGCCACGCTGAGACCTGAGACGGTGACGACGGTCAGGACCGGTTGGCTCCGTTCTGCCGGACGAAGTCGTTGACGGCGTAGTACGCCTCGATCGACTCCCCGGCGTCGCCCCAGAACCCCTCCTGCACGTCGTGGGCCATCTGGCCCTTCGCCACGTAATGGTTGTTGACGTCGGTGATCTCGAGCTCGCCCCGGCCGGATGGCACCAGGTCGCCGATGATGTCGAAGACGCCGGCCTCGTAGCAGTAGATGCCGGTGACACAGAAGTCGGATGCGGGACTCTCGGGCTTCTCCTCTATGTGGACCACCCGCCGCCTGTCGTCGTCGCCGTCGCCGTCGCCGTCGCCGTCGTCGAACACCGGCACGCCGAGGTGGCGCAGGTGCTCGGGCTCGTCCACCCTCGAGAGGAGAATGCGCGCGCCGACCGGGTCGGCCCGGAACGCGTCGACCATGGGACGGATGGACCGCTCGAGGACGTTGTCGGCCAGCATGACGAGCACGGGTTCGCCGCCGGCGAAGTGGTCGGCCAGGCCTAGCGCCTCGGCGATGCCACCCGCCTTCTCCTGGTACGCGTACGACAGCTGGTGGATGCCGTACTCGCGACCGTTGCCGAGCAGCCGCAGGAACTCTCCGGCGTGGGTGCCGCCGGTGACGAGCATGATCTCGTCGATCCCGCTCGCCACCACGGCCTCGATCGCCCACTCAATCATGGGCCGGTCGAAGATGGGCAGCAGGTGCTTGTTGGTGATGCGGGTCAGCGGGAACAGGCGCGACCCGGTGCCGCCGGCCAAGATGACGCCCTTCACCGCGCCCCCGCCGTCGTCCGCGACGTTCGCGACCGCAACGTCTGCATCGTCTGCATCGCCTGGGTCGCCCCCTGCCGCCGCCGCCGTCGTCGTCGTCGTCGCACCACGAGCCTGTCTAGTCGAAGGTCAGGACGCCGCGCGCCACCCGGCCGGCGTGCATCTCGTCGACGACGTCGCTGAAACGCTCGAGCGGCCGCTGCAGCGAGACCAGCTCGTCGAGCATGAGCCGACCCGACTTGTAGAGGTCGACCATGAGCGGGATGTCGTGGTGGGGACGGGCCGAGCCGTAGCGGTTGCCGAGCAGCCCCCGGTCCACGTAGGTCAGCGCGTTCACGTCGACGGCCACCTCGGTGCCCCGGGGCGGGATGCCGATCGCCACCGCGGTGCCGCCCCAATCGAGTGAGTCCAGGGCGCTCCGCAGCACGGCTGGATAGCCCACGCAGTCGAAGGCCCAGGTCACCCCACCCAGGGGGGAGAGGGCGCCGGCGGCGGATTCACGGTCGGCCGGAACCAGCTCGCGCACGGCCGCCGCGGCGTCGCCGGCACCCGCGTCGACGAAGTGCGTCGCACCGAACTGGCGCCCCAGCTCCTCCTTGGCCGCCACGGTGTCGACGGCCACAATTCGGGTGGCGCCGGCGATGCGCAGACCCTGGATCACGTTGAGGCCGACACCGCCGACGCCGAAGACGGCCGCCGTCTCGCCCGGCCGCACCTTGGCCCGGTTGAGTACTGCTCCGACGCCGGTCAGCACGCCGCAGCCGATGAGGCAGGCCGACGACAGCGGAACGTCCTTCGGGATGCGGACCGCCTGCACCTCGCTCACGACGGTGAGCTCCGAGAAGACGGATGCGGCGGCGAAGTTCGAGGCCGGTTCCCCCTTGAAGGTGAAGGGCGTCGAGATGTTCCCGAGCGAGCTCTTGCACCACGTGGGGTGCCCGGTGCTGCAGGCCCGGCACGCCCCGCAGCTGGCGAGGGTGGCGATCACGACGTGGTCGCCGGGTTTGACCGACCGCACCGAGTCCCCTACCGCCTCCACGACGCCCGCGCCCTCGTGGCCGAGCACGGCCGGCGCCGGAAACGGGATGGTCCCGTCGATCACCGACAGGTCGGAGTGGCAGACCCCGGCCGCCTGCATACGGACCTGCACCTCGTTCGGTCCGGGCCCGCGCACCTCCAGGTCGTCGGTGACCTCGACCCCCTCCCCCGTATAGACGATGCCTCGCATATCGCTATCTCCTCTCCTCGTCGACCACACGGTCGGCGCCCGCGGCATGGCGCTCCCGCAGTTCCCGCTTGAGCACCTTCCCGCTGGCGTTGACCGGCAGGGCGTCGACCAGCACGACGCCGCGGGGCACTTTGTAGTTGGCCATCGCCCCGCGTGACCAACCGAGGATGGCCCGGCCCAGCTCCTCGGGATCGGCCCCGGCGTCAGCGGGCACCACGTAGGCGCAACCGACCTCCCCCATCCGTTCGTCGGGGACGCCCACGACCGCCACCTGGGCCACCCCCTCGTGGCCGCGCAGGATGGCCTCGATCTCCGCCGGATAGGCGTTGAAACCCCCGACCACGTACATGTCCTTGAGCCGGTCGGTGATGGTCACGTTGCCGGCCTCGTCCATGACGCCGACGTCGCCGGTGTGCAACCAGCCCGCGGCGTCGATCGCCTCGGCGGTCGCCTCCTCGTTGCCCCAGTAGCCCGACATGACGGTGTAGCCGCGCACGACGATCTCGCCCGGCTCGCCCGGCGGCACGGGCTGCCCGTCCACGACGACGCGCACCTCGAGTCCGGGTATGGCCCGCCCGGATGTGCCGGAAATGATGTCGGGCGGGTCACTCCGGCGGCACATGGTGACCGTCCCGCACGACTCGGTCAGCCCGTAGGCGGTGAGGACGGTGGAAAAGCCGAGCTCGTCCGCCATCGCCTTCACCAGCTCGACCGGCACGACGGCCGCGCCGGTCACCCCGAGGCGCAGGGACGACAGGTCGTGCTCGTGTCGCCGGGGGTCGGCCAGCAGCGTCTGATACAGCGTGGGCGGTCCGGGCAGGACGCTGATGCGCTCGGCCGGGATGCGCTCCATGACCTTGGCCGCGTCGAACACCGGCTCGGGCACCACGGTGGCGCCGGCCATGAGACAAGCCAGGATGCCCGCCTTGTACCCGAAGGTGTGGAAGAACGGGTTGACCACCAGGTAGCGGTCGCCTTGACCCAACCCCACGATGGAGGACCACGTCCCGAACGTACGCAAGGATTGCGCGTGGGTCGTCACGGCGCCCTTGGGGTACCCCGTCGTGCCCGACGTGAAGATGAGGTCGGACGCGTCGTGGGGCTGCACCGCCGCCGCCCGCGCCGCCGTCTCAGCGGGGTCGACCGACTCGCCCGCGTCCAGGAAGTCGTCGAGTCCCGTCAACGGCACGGGGGATTCGCCTCGACCTGCTGCCGGCCCCTCGTCGCGGAGGAGGACGATGCCCCGGAGGGGACCGACGTCCTCGGCGGCCAACAGGGCGGGGTAGTCGACCCCGAGAAAGCCGCGCACGGTCACGAGCACGGTCGCCCCGGCGTTGCGCACGATGTAGGCGGCCTCGCCCCCCTTGAAACGCGTGTTGAGCGGCACGAGGACGGCGCCGGCACGGAGGGCGCCGAGGGCGGCCAACATCCACTCGGCGCAGTTGGGCGCCCAGATGGCGACCCGCTCCCCCGCGCCGATACCGGTCGCCACGAAGCCGCCCGCGTAACGGTCGACCTCGGGAGCCAACTGCGCGTAGGTCAGGCGCACCGGGCCGTCGACCAGGGCCTCGGTGGCGCCGTGACGGGTGGCGATGTCGTCGACCAGGCGAGGGATGGTGCCCCAGGTGACGTCGGCCCGGGGGTCCTCCTGCTCAGGTGGCGCGCCGCCGATGCCCGTACGAGTACCCGTACCCGCACCCGCACCCGTACTCGTCCTCGTACTCGTTCCTCCGTCCACGTCTCGGCTCATGGGTGCTGGCTGCTCACCGAGATGACCTCGCCAGTCAGATACGAGGAGTAGTCGCTGGCCAGGAACACGATGACGTTGGCCACCTCCCACGTCTCCGCGCCCCGGCCGAAGAGCTCGCGTCGCCGCAGGACGGCCAGGTCCTCGTCCGGGATGGCCCGGTTGAGGAACGGGTGCTCGGCCAGGCTGGGCGATACCGCGTTCACCCGCACCCCGGCGGGTGCGGCCTCGGCGGCGGCACAGCGGGTCAGCGCCATCACGCCTGCCTTGGCGGCGGCGTAGTGGGCCTGGCCCGGCTGGGCCCGCCACCCCAACACCGACGCGTTGTTGACGATCACGCCGCTCCGACGGGGCAGCATGTGGGTCAGCGCGGCCCGCGTGCAGCGGAAGGTGCCCGTGAGTGTGACGTCGAGCACGATCGACCATTGCTCGTCGGTCATGTCGACGAGTGGCACGGTGCCGCCCAGCCCGGCGTTGTGCACGGCCACGTCGATGCGACCGAACCGCTGCACGGTTCCCGCGTAGAGGGCGGCCACCTGCGCCTGGTCCGTCACGTTGCAGGCGATGGCGTGCACCCGATCCTTCACGCCGCCTGCCACCTCCGAGGCCAGGAGCTCGGCCGTCTCGGCCAGCCGCCGCTCGTGGGCGTCCGACACCACGACGGACGCCCCCTCCTCGAGGCACCGCCGCGCCGTCGCCGAACCGATGCCGGTCCCGGCCGCCGCCGTGACGATGACGATCTTCCCGTCCAACAAGCCGTGGCCGCCCGGGGCCGGCGGGGGCGGTGGCGGGTCGAAGCTCGCGTCCAGGCTGGTGCTCACGCCGCCCCTTTCGGTTCCGGCGGGAGGCCGAGCACCCGCTCGCCGATGATGTTCCGCTGGATCTGGTTCGACCCACCGTAAATGGTCTCCGAGCGCGCGAACAGAAAGGAGCGCTGGAAGTCGTTGAGGGCGTAGCCCTCGTTCTCGGGCAGCGCCTCGCCGTCGAGCACCGTGGCGGCCGTGCCCAGGACGTCGAGCGACAGCTCGCCCAGGGCCCGGTGCCAGCTGCCCCAGTACAGCTTGGCGATGGAGGCCTCGGGGGGCGCGACCGGGCCGTCGATTCCGGCCAGGCTGCGCAGCGTGTTGTAGCGCATGATCGTGAGCTCTATGTGGGCTTGCGCCAGCCGATCGCGCAAAACGGCGTCGCAGGCGCGACCGTTCTCCTTCGCCACGGCCAGCAGCCGGTCGAGCTCTCGCCGGAAAGAGAGCTGGTGGCCGAGGAGGGCCACGCCGCGCTCGAAGGCCAAGGTGGCCAGGGCGACGCGCCAGCCGTCGCCAACCTCGCCCACGACGTTGTCGACCCCGGTGCGGGCGCCGTCGAAGAAGACCTCGCTGAACTCGCTCGTCCGCGTCAGCTGCTTGATCGGCCGCACCTCGACCCCGGCCTGGTCCATGGGGACCAACAGGTAGGACAGGCCCTGGTGGCGCCGGGAGCCCGGATCGGTCCGGCACACGACGAAACACCAGTCGGCCTGATGGGCCAGGGAGGTCCAGACCTTCTGGCCCGTCACCACCCACTCGTCCCCGTCGAGCTCGGCCCGCGTCTTCACGTTGGCCAGGTCACTACCGGCGTCCGGCTCGGAGTAGCCCTGGCACCACATCTCGGTGCCCTCCCGGATGGGTGGCAGGAAGCGGGCCTTCTGCGCCGGCGTCCCGTAGTGGATGAGCGTGGGGCCGAGCAGCCCCTCACCGAGGACCGACACCCGGCCCGGGGCGGCCGCCCGGGCGTACTCCTCGTTGAAGATGACCTGCTCGGTGATGGTGGCGCCCCGGCCGCCGTACTCGACCGGCCAGCCCAGGCAGGTCCAGCCCCCTTCGGCCAGCACTTTCTCCCAGCGCAGACGCACGTCGAAGCCGTAGGTCTCGTCGCCCGAACCGCCCCGCCCGCCCAGCTCGGCGAACTCGCCGACGAGGTTCCCGTCCAGGAAACGCCGTACCTCTCCGCGGAACGCCACGTCCTCGGGGCGGTCTCGCAGATCCATCGCCCCGGGAGCGTAGCCAAGGTCCCGCCGGGCATCTGACGGCGCGTCAGATCGTGACGGCCACGTCCTCGGCGGGCCGCCAGGCCGCCGGGTGAGTGCCGATGGGCGACGTCGGGACCTCCCAACGGGCCGGGGTGGCGGCCAGGCGCGCCACGGGGGCCAGGTGGCGGAGGCGCCCATAGGGCGTGTCGCTGGAGGTCAAGAAGGAGTCGGGGTCGCCGAAGCCGTTGGGCTCGCCGGGGACGGGGACGGGGACGGTGGGCGCGTGGGCGAACCAGGTGGCGGTCTGACACAGGGACGCCCGCACGTGGTAGCTCCCGCCTTCGACGGAGCGTCGCCAGAGCGCGGCCATGGTGCCGAGCGCGGCCAGGTAGCCGGTCGTGTAGTCGCAGGCCGCCGCGGGCACGAGGGCCGGATGGTCGGACCCGCCCTGGCCGACCGCCAGACCGGAGACGGTCTGGGCCATCTGCTCCCATCCCGGCCGCGACCGCCACGGTCCGGCGTCGCCGTAGCAATTGATGGTCACGACGACGATGCCGGGTCGGAGCTCGGCCAGGTCGCTCGGTCCGAAGCCGCGCCGCTCGAGCGAGCCGCCCCGGTAGCCCTGCGTGAAGACGTCCGCTTCGGCGGCGAGGGCGCGCAGCGTGGCCACCCCGCCGGGGTCGTCGAGCTCGATGCAGCACGAGCGCTTGCCGTGGCTGGTGTCCATGACGAAGGCGGGGATGTTGTCGAGCCGGGGCGAGTTGACCAGCAGCACGTCGGCGCCGTGCTCGGCCAGGGTGCGCCCGTTCGTCGGGCCGGCCAGCAGCCGGCTCAGGTCGAGCACGCGCACGCCGTCGAGCGGACGGGTAGGGGGACCGGTTGCTGCGGGCGTGCCGCGGGGTTGGAGCCCGAGCGGCTCGGGCGGGCTGTCTCCGATCCGCTCGATGCTCACACGCCCAAACGGCGCGATGGCCAATGATTGCGGATGGGCCGACCATTCATCCTTCGTCCGAGCCATGGCCCCGCACGTGCCGGCGTCGGCCAGCGCGTCCTCGAGGGCGAGACCGTCCCACCGACCGACCCGGTCCGCGACGACGTCGGCTGGACTGTCCACGTCGCAACCGAGCACCTCGCACGTCCGGGCGGCCAGGCGCGGGAATTGCCCGTGCAGGTGCACCCAGCGCCCATCCCGGCAGGGGTAGAGCTTGACCAAGGGACGGTCCAGGCTCCACGGCGCCACGGGCGTCACACCGGCGGCGGGGTCGAGCCGTTGAAACGCGAACCCGACGAGCGACGCGCCCGCGTGGCCGCGCCCGACGGTGACCTCCTGCGGCTCCCCCGTCCGGTCCTCCCACAGGAGCGAGGCCGCCGCGCCGATGGAAGCCAGGACCGAGGCGGCACATTCCACCACGGGGAACGGGGTGGCGAAGGGACGCTCGTCGCCCACGATGGCGACCCGGTCGGCCAGGTGCGCCGGCAGCCCGACCTCGTCGAGCAGGCCCGTGACCAGGTCGGCTTCCACGGCGGCCAGCGTAGGGCGGGACGGGCGATGGGGCGTGCCGCGGCGTCGCCTGGAATACTCGGGGGTCGCAGGGGGGCGTGAGCGGCGAAAGGGAGTGAGATGCCCTACTCGGAGGGGCGGGTGGTGCACGACGCCGACGCCCACATCATGGAGACGCCGACGTGGTTGCGGGACCACGCCGAGTCGGCGTTCCGGGACCGCCTGCCCGTGCTGCGCTATCCCGGCGGCAACGAGCTGCGGCAGACCGGCGACCCGGGCGAGCAGCAGCGCGACCTGGAGGTGGCCTTCGAGCGGTTGGCGGCCCGGCATGCGTCGGCGGAGTATCGGGCCGACGAGGAAGCCGAGATCATGGCCCGCAAGAACTTCGCTGCCACGGGGTCGTTCATCGCCGCCGACCGGGGGCGGGCGTTGGACTTGTTGGGGTTCTCGAGCCAGCTCGTCTTCAACACGTTCCACAACGGGCGGCTGCACGACCTCGAGCACGGCGGCGACGTAGAGCTGGCGTACGCGGCGGCCCGGGCCCACAACCGGGGCATGCTGGAGTTTTGCTCGGTCGACGGGCGGTTGCTGCCCTCGTGCTACGTGCCGTTGCGGGACCCCGAGCGGGCGGCGTCGGCGGCGGCGGACGCCATCGGGGCGGGGGCGGCGGCGCTGCTCGTGGCGTCGGGATGCCCGGCGGAGTACTCGCCCAGCCACACCGACCTCTACCCGGTGTGGGCGCAGGCCCAGGAGGCGGGGCTGCCCGTCGTCTTCCACGTCGGCGGGACCGGGACGCTGATCGACCCGCACTACTTCGCCAACGGCCGGCCGGTGCCTCCCGACTTCCACGGCGGCGAGGAGAACTTCCGTTCGGTGGACTACATGGGGATCCCGCGGCCGCCGGCGCAGACGTTGGCGACGATGATCTTCGACGGGGTGCTCGAGGCGTTCCCGGAGTTGCGCATCGGCGTCATCGAGCAGGGGGCGATCTGGGTGCCGTCGTGGCTGCGTCAGATGGAGTCCGCCTTCGAGGCCTTCCACCGGCACGAGGAGCGCCTGCAGGCGCTGTCCATGCGTCCGACGGACTACGTCCACCGGCAGGTCCGATTCACGCCGTATCCGACGGAGGACGTGGGGTGGATCGTGCGGGAATCGGGAGCCGACCTGGTCATGTTCTCGTCCGACTACCCGCATGTCGAGGGCGGGCGCAAGCCGCTCGAGCGCTTCGAGGCCTCATTGGGCGACGCGTCGGACGAGGTGCGACAGCAGTTCTACGTGGACAACTTCTTGTTCCTCATGGGCAGCGCCGCGACGGCGCTGGCGGCCTGACGACGGCCTCGGACGGGCCGGCGGGCGGCGTCGACGGCCGCGTTCCATGAGCACGACGCCGGGTACGCCGATCTCCGGACTGGTCGAATCGGGCTTCGAGGCGGTCCGCGACGCGTTCGCCCGCAACTTCGACGAGGGCCGGGAGGTTGGCGCCGGCTTCTGCGTCCACGTTGACGGCCACAAGGTCGTCGACATCGTCGGCGGGACGGTCGACGCCAACGACCCGACGGTCGCGTACGGGCCCGACACGCTGCAGGTCGTCTTCTCCTCGACCAAGGGGGCGACGGCCGCCTGCGCCAACCTGCTGGCCCAGCGCGGTGAGCTCGACGTGGACGCCCCGGTGGCGATGTACTGGCCCGAGTTCGCCCAGACCGGCAAGGAAGACCTGCCCGTCCGCTACCTGCTCTCGCATCAGGCCGGCCTGCCCGCCGTCGACGCCCGCCTGACCGCGGAGGAGATCTGGGCCTGGGACCCCATCGCCGAGGCGCTCGCCGTCCAGCGGCCGTTCTGGGAGCCGGGCACCGCCCACGGCTACCACGCCGTCTCCTACGGCTACCTGGTGGGCGAGGTCGTGCGGCGTATCAGCGGGCGCTCGCTCGGTACGTTCTTCGCAGACGAAATCGCCCGGCCGCTTGGCATCGACTTCTACATCGGACTGCCCGCCGAGCTCGAGCCGAGGGTCTCGCCGATCGTGGCCCAGCCCATCGGCGCCGGACGAGCGGCCGGCGCACCGCCGTCGGACTACGGCAAAACCCTGCAGGCGCGCGCCCTCAACCTGGGGGGCGGCATCCGAGACCCGCTGTGGATGAACAAGCGGGAGTGGCACGCCGCCGAGATGCCGGCCGGCAACGGCATCACCAACGCCGCCGGCCTGTCACGGCTGTACGCCGGCCTCATCGGCACCGTCGAGGGCGGGCCGGCCGATCCCGTCCTGACCCCCGATCAGGTCGAGCGGGCCCGCACGCCCCTCACGTCGGGCCGGGACCAAGTCTTCGCCTCGGTCGGGATGCCCCTGGAGCAGAAGATCGGCCTCGGGTTCTGGCGCTGCAGCCCGGTGACCCGCTTCGGCGGCACGGGCTCGTTCGGCCATGCGGGCGCAGGCGGCTCCTACGGCTTCGCCGACCCGGAACACGGGCTCGCCGTGGGGTACGCCATGAACAAAATGGCCGCCGAGCTCATCGACCCCCGCCCGCACGACCTGCTGGAGGCGGTCTACGCCTCCATAGGCGCCGAGGCGGACGCGAAATACTGCTGACCTGGGTGTTGTTGTACTTGGCGGAAGGAAGGTTTTGCATGTTCAGCCGTAAGCACCACAACGACACGATCACCACGACGTACGAGGTCACCAAGAGCGACGACGAGTGGAAGGAGGAGCTGACGCCCGACCGCTACGCCGTCCTGCGGCGCGCCGGTACCGAGCCGGCCTGGTCGGGGGAGCTGCTCCACGTCGACGGCGAGGGCGTGTTCCACTGCGCCGGATGCGGTGCCGAGCTGTTCGACACCGACGCCAAGTTCGAGTCCGGGACGGGATGGCCCAGCTTCGACCGGGCCCGTTCCGAGGGCACCATCATCGAGCGGACCGACCGCACGTTCGGGATGGCCCGCACCGAGATCCTCTGCGCCCGGTGCGGCGGGCACCTGGGCCATGTTTTCCCAGACGGCCCCACCGACACCGGGCAGCGCTACTGCGTCAACTCGCTCTCGCTGACCTACGAGCCGGACGCCCCCGGCGCCTGACGGCCTCGCTGGCCGCCCGGCCAGTCGGGACCGGACCGAGGCGAACAGCAGCTCGAGACGATCCGCTTCGGGTCGGAGGCCCACGCGGCGGAGCAACGTACCGCTGAGAGCGAGGGCGCCGCAGATGTCGGCCACCTCGTCTCTCGCGAAGCCGATCGGCGCTGCGCCGGGTGCGACAGCCGGAGCAGACGCGGGGCCGACTACCGCCGGCGTAGTCGCGCCAGCAGTGGCACGCCGCAGGCCAAGGCGAGTGCCGCTACCGCCGCCGTCACGGCCAGCGCTCGGGCGGGGTGTGCACCCGCCCGGGCCACCAGCGACGCCCCCCGGACCACCAGTCCGGGCCAGCCCGCAGTCACGATGACCCAGGGCAAGGCTCACGCCTCCGCCGGGACCGCATCGGCGATTGCGTCGGCGTCGGCGCATGCCCGAACCCCGGCGCTCCACGCGCTGCACGTCGGCCGTGGCGAAACGCAGGCTCGGCCCGACCTCGTCAGCAGTGATCTCGACCTTGGAGCGGTGCTCGCCCTCTTCGGTCTCCCAGGTTCGCTGCTCCAGCCGGCCCGTGACCACCACGCGCATGCCCTTGGTCAGGCTCAGAGCGACGTTCTCGGCCAGGTCGCGCCAGCAGGTGACGTCGAAGAAGGACGTCGACTCTTGCCACTCCTGGGTGGTGCGGTCCTGCCAGCGCCGATTGACGGCCACGCCGAGCTGGGCGGTCGCCTGCCCGTCCCGGGTGTAGCGGATCTCCGGCTCCCGCGTCAGGTTGCCGGTAATGGTGGTCGTGTTCATGTGGTTCCTCACTTTCGTCGCGCCCATCGTCCGAAAGGCGCGGACGCAGCCTGCGAGATGCGACTTGCCGGAAACCTTGCCCAGAACCTTGCCCAGTGGAGATTTTTCTCGGCGGCGGGCGAGGGCAGAGCGCGACCGGGGGTCGGGGCGCCGCCCCGTAGAGGGGCCGCGCTCGGGTGAGGTGGGAGTGGGGCGGTGAGACTGGCGCGGGCGCGGGCGCGGGGCGGGGGCGGGGGCGGGGGCGGTCAGACCGTCAGAACGACGGGGCGGACGTCGTCAGGGCTTCTGCTTGAGCCCCAACAGGCGCAGGACGAAGGAGCCGAACCCCCCGGGCTCCTTGTGCCCGTGGTGGTCGGCCGAGTGCCCGTAACGCGAGCCGAAGACGGCGTCGCCGCTCCCGGTCAGGCCTGCGGCGGGCAACGTGTTGGGCTCCTCGTACTTGGGCACCTTGGCCAGGCGGCGCCGGCGCTTCCTCGGCTTGTCCCCGGCGCTTCCCACGGCGACAGTCTGGCCGACGGGAGCCCGCCGCACCGGTCCGGGTCGGATCAGAGGCGGCGGCCAGCCTCGATCCTGCCGCCGATGACGTAGGCGATCACTCCCACGACGACGCCGGCCAGGATGACGTAGCGCACGATCGCCGTCTCGAGGGACGTCGGGGAGCCGTTGGCGCTGATCTCGGCGAAGCCTCCGCCGATGACGAGCGCGGCGAAGGCCACGACGAAGCAGAGCAGCGACAGTTTGCGCGCCCCGTTGCAGAGGAAGCGGGACTGGGAGCGGTCGGGCCGCGCGCCGTTGCTACCGGCCATGCGCCGCTGCCGTGCGCCGCCCGCCGCGGCGCGGCCCGGGTAGCGCCCCGTCGAGCGCCGCCTGGAAGTGCTCGCAGTCGAACACGTTGCGGCTCGGGCAGCCGAGGGCGTGGTCGAGCTGGTCGGCCATGTCGCTCAGGCGGGCCGACTGGGCCCGCAGCTCGTCGCGCTTCGCCGCGGCGAAGGCCTTCCACGCCGGCCGGCCGCCCGTGGCCAGCAACGCCTTGATCTCCTCCAGCGTGAACCCGGCCTGCCGGCACATGGACACCACGGCGAGCGTCGTGAGGACATCGGGCCGGAACTGGCGGCGCAGCCCCTTGCGGTCGGCGCTGACGATGATCTCCTCTCGCTCGTAGAAGCGGAGCGCCGACGCAGCCATGCCCGAGCGGGCGGCTACCTCGCCGATATCGAGCAGGGGCTCCATCGACTTGAAGCGTACTTCAAGTGATTGGGTGGGCGGGATGACGGCGCAAACCAAGGGCTTCGAGGGCGTGGGCGGGAGGGTGGCCGGGGCGATGATGGCACGGCTGAACCGCGACATGGAGGCCGCGGCGATCGAGGTGCTCGACCCGTCGCCCGGCGACGCGGTGCTGACCGTGGGCTTCGGTCCGGGCGTCGGGGTGGCCAAGCTCCTGGCGCGTCTGCCGGCGGGGCGTGTCTGTGGCATCGACCCGGCGGCAGCCATGGTGGACCAGGCGACCCGGCGCAACCGTGCCGCCGTCGGGGCGGGCCGGGTCGAGCTGGTGCGCGCGGCGGCGGAGTCCATCCCCTACCCCGACGCTGCGTTCGCCGGCGTCCTCGCCGTGAACAGCGCGCAGCTCTGGCACCCGTTGGAGACCGCCCTGCGCGAGGTGGCGCGGGTGCTGCGGCCGGGTGGCGCGCTGGTCGCCGTGACCCATGTGTGGGCGATCGAGAAGCGCGCGCCGCTGGAAGGATGGATCGACACCCTGACGGCGCTGTTGCGAGGCGCCGGGCTGGGCTGCGTCGAGCACAGTCTGCAGGACTTCCGCTCCGGTGCCGGCCTCGTGCTGGCGGCCCGCCCTCCCCCGGGCTGACGCGACCCCACCGCTAGTGTGCGGCCATGCCGGCCAGGCCCGTATCTCCGACCCGCGACGGGCCGCGCCGCCCGGGACCGTGACCGACAACGAGAACGACATCGAGAACGCGGCCGACGACGGTGTGAACGCGGCGGCGGATGGTACCGACCCTTCCATCGACCACCTCCCCGGCCGCCAGCGCTCCGCCGCCATCTACGGGACGATCATCACGGCGGCCGTCCTGGCCGCCGGCGGCAACGCACTCAGCACGGTCGCCCTCGAGGCCACCGTCTTCGTGACGGTGGTGGTGTACTGGCTGGCCGAGCAGTACGCCGTGCTCCTGGGCGAGCACACACACTCGGGCCAGCTGCCTTCAAAGGCCGAGATCCTTCACTCCATGCGGGCGTCCTTCCCGATGGTGACGTCGTCGTTGATCCCGTTGCTGGTGCTCCTCGTGGGCCGGCTGTGTGGCCTGACGGCGTTCCACGCCGCTGCGGTGGCGATCTTCGTGACGGTCGCTGCTGCTCATCTACCACGGGAATGCCGCCGGCAGGGAGGCTGGGCTCACCGGGGCGAAGCTCGTCCTGGTGACGGTGACCGCCGGCCTGCTCGGGCTCATCATGATTGCGCTCAAGACCCTGCTCCAACACCAACACCACCTGTATTGACCCCGGCCCGCCGGGCCCCGCCGCCTAAATTGCGTCCATGGGGGTAGCCGTCGGGGGGCCGACGCCCGGCGCAGCGGCCAACGCGGCACGACGCACGGCGACACCGACATCGACGCCAGCGCTCGAACCCACGCCCACGTCCGTGCCCGTGCCCGTTGGCAGTTCTGGCGCTCGCCGCCGGACCAACCACCCTGGGCCCGGCCGGCGCTCCTCCTCGTCGCCGCGCTGGCGGCGCTGTCGTACTGCTGGGGCATGGCCCACGCCTCGCTCGAGACCTTCTACGGCGGCGCCGTGCGCAGCATGTCGCAGAGCTGGCACGACTTCTTCTTCGGCGCCTTCGACCCCTGGGGCACCGTCTCGGTCGACAAGCTCCCCGGCGCCTTCTGGCTGCAGGCGCTGTCGCTGCGGGTGTTCGGCTTCCACATCTGGGCCTATCGTCCTGCCCCAGGTGGTCGAGGGCACGCTGACCGTGCTCGTCCTCTACCGCGCCGTGCGCCGGGTGGCCGGGGCCGGCGCCGGCCTGACCGCCGCCGTCGCGCTGGCCGCCACGCCGGTCACCATCCTGCTCAACCGGGGCAACATCTCGGACTCGCTGCTCGTCCTGCTGCTCGTCCTGGCGGCCGACGCCACCACCAGCGCCTACCTCTCGGGCCGGCTGCGGCGCCCTCGTCCTCGCCGGCGTCTGGGTCGGCCTGGCCTTCCAGGCCAAGATGCTCCAGGCCTGGATCGTCCTGCCCGCCCTCTACCTGGCCTACCTGCTGGCGGCGCCCGGCCGCCGGCCTGGTGCGGCGCTTCGGGCACGTCGCGCTCTCGCTCCTGGTCGCCGTCGTCGTGTCGCTCAGCTGGATGTGCGTCGTCACCCTCGTGCCGGCGCACGACCGGCCCTACGTCGACGGCAGCTGCGACAACTCGGTGTTCAGCCAGGTCTTCCTCTACAACGGCGCCGACCGCCTCACGGGCAACATGCTCGACCAGCCCGGCTGCACCCAGCCGCCGCGTCTCCGTGACCGTCCACCTCGACCGGCGGTGCCGAGACGGTCGCCCTCGGCACGCGGCCCGGGCCGCTTCCTCAACGGCCTGTTGGGGCGCGACGCCGCCTGGCTGTTCGTCCCGGCCCTGGTCGCCCTGGTCGGCATCCTCGTGCTCGCCCGGCGCAACGAGCCCCGCACCGACCCCTGGCGCGCCGCCGCCCTGCTGTGGGGCGTCTGGCTGTTCCTCACCTGGTGCTTCTTCGCCGTCCTCGCAATTCCTCAACGCGTACTACCTGGCCGCGCTGGCGCCCGCCGATGGCCGCGCTGTGCGGCCTCGGCCTCGCGCTGGCCTGGCGCCGGCGCGAGCGAGTCGGCGGTCGTCCCCGTCGTCGTGATGGCGACGGTCGTCGGCCGGCGTGGCCTACGCGGTCTACCTCGTCCCGGACGGCGCCGGGGTCAGGCCGTGGATCATCGCCACCAGCGCGCTGGCCGCCGCCGGCCACCGTCGTCGTGCCTGGCGCGCTCGCTCCGCCACGGCCGCCGGGCCTGGGAGCGCCGCTCCGGGCTGGCGCTCGGCGCCGGCGCGCTGCTGCTCGGTGCCGCGTGGGCCTCGGCCACCGTCGGTGGCGGCCGAGCTGGGCCCGTTCGACTCGCCCTACCAGCCGGCGGCGCTGACGGCCGCGGAGCAGACGGACTGGCAGCGCGACGTGGCGGCCTGGCCCGCGCATGGCCGCCTTCGCCCGGACCAGTCCCGCCCGACGCAGAGCGTCGACACCGGGGAGACGCTCGGCCCAGGTCGAGCATCGTCGTCCTGGCCACCGGCCGCGAGTTCCTCCCCGTCGGCGGGTTCAGCGGGCAGGTGCCGAGCACGCCGCTTCGCCGCCTTCATGGCCGACGTGCGCGACGGGCGCATCTCGCGTGTGGCCGTCGTCGGTCGCGCCCGCGCACCCGCAACCCCGACATGCGTCTGGGGCATGGCCCACTGCGCGGCGGCGCACCGCGGGACGGGACGATCCGCGTCAACGGGAACCTCTACCGACGCTACGTGTGCACACCGCCCGACACCGGCGGCCCACCTGACGGACGTTACGGCGTCTCGGTGGTCGGCCGCCGTGACGGACTCGTCGCCGCCGTCGCCAGCTCGACGTCTCCGAGTTGTGGCTAGACGTCGAGGAAGCGCCGGATGGCGATGGCCGAGCCGAGGGAGCCGATGCGCCATGCCGACGATCACGACGACGACGTTGGTGAGCAGGATCTCGGACGCGCGTCATGTGCATGGCGGTGAGGATGTTGCTCGTTGTCTGCCCGCCCCCGGCGTGGTTGATGAAGAGGGCGACGACCTAGACGACGACCGCCGCCAGCACCGAGCCGAAGAGGCCCTGCAGCAGCCCTCGGACATGAACGGCACGCGGATGAACCAGTTGGTCGCGCCCACCAGCTTCATCACCGACACCTCGCGGCGCCGGGCGAAGATGGCCATGCGGATGGTGTTGAGGATGAGCACGGCCGCCGAGACGATCAGGACGATGGCGACGGCCAGGCAGACCCACTTCGAGATGTTGATGACCGTCTCCTCGTTGTGGATCGTCTGCTGCGGCTCGGTCACCGTCAGCACGCCGGCCGTGCCCGTTGAAGGTGCGGACCACCTGGGCCGCGTCGGTCAGTGCAACGGGGGTGCACCAGTAGGAGGTCGGCATCTCGGACTCGGTCGTGGCCTGGAAGACGTCGGAGGGCAGCAGCTGGCGGGCCTCGGCGAAGTTGCGGGCCTTGTTCCAGTACTGCGCAGGGCTGCGGCACGTAGTTGAGCTGCGCCAGCTCGGTGCCGACGGCCTTGATCTCCTGCGCGTTGGCGTTGGGCTCCATCCAGACGGTGACCTGGGTGCCCCGCTCGAGGGTCCCGGTGGCGTTGGCCGACCCCTGCCGGAGCAGCAGGGCGGCGCCGACCAGCGAGAGCGAGACGGCGACGGTCAGGATGGCGGCGATGGTCATCAGCCGGTTGCGCCACAGGTTCGACGCCGTCTCGCGGACGACGTAGTCGACGGAGACCGCCATGTCAGCCCATGCCGCCCGCGGCCACGTCGAGCCGCCTGCTGCCCCGAGCCGTCGAAGCCGTACACGCCGCGCGCCTGGTCGCGCACCATGGCGCCGTTGCTCAGCTCGATGACGCGCCGGCGCATCTTGTCGACCAGCACCTCGTCGTGGGTGGCCACCACCACCGTGGTGCCGGTGCGGTTGATGCGGTCGAGCAGCTGCATGATGCCCTGGCTCGTCTGCGGGTCGAGGTTCCCCGTCGGCTCGTCGGCCAGCAGGATCAGCGGGCGGTTGACGAAGGCCCGGGCCACCGCCACGCGCTGCTGCTCGCCGCCGGAGAGCTCGTCCGGCAGGTTGTCGCGCTTGTTGGCCAGCCCGACCAGGTCGAGCACCTGGGGCACCTGGTTGGCCACGACGTGGCGGGGCCGGCCGATCACCTCGAGGGCGAAGGCCACGTTCTCGAACACCGTCTTGTTGGGCAGCAGCCGGAAGTCCTGGAAGACGCAGCCGATGTTGCGGCGCAGGTAGGGCACCCGCCATTTGGGCAGCTCGACGATGTTGCGGCCGGCCTCGAGGATCTGGCCCGTGTCGGGCAGCTCCTCGCGCAGGAGCAGGCGGATGAACGTCGTCTTGCCCGAGCCCGACGCGCCGACGAGGAAGACGAACTCGCCCTTCTCGATCTCGACGGTGATGTCGCGCAGGGCGACGGTCGAGCCCTTGTAGGTCTTGGTGACGTTCTCGAATCGGATCATGCAGAAGGGAGTTGGTCGCCGTCCGCCCGGCGGCGAACCCGCACGATCCTAGTGTCCCCACGTTACGATTGCGGGTCATCGGCTCCGGCGCAGGTCACGGCTCGCGGGCCGTCCGACGGTGCCGCCGTACCGAGCCATCGCCCGTCACCGACGCGGTCGCTACGCCGCCCCGGTCTCGCGCTGGCGGCGCAGCTCCGCCTCCATGAACGCGTCGAGGTCGCCGTCGAGCACGGCGTCGACGTTGCCCGTCTCGTAGCTCGTGCGCAGGTCCTTGACCAGCTGGTAGGGCGCCAGCACGTAGGAGCGGATCTGGTTGCCCCAGGCGTTGTCGACCCGCTCGCCGCTCAGCGCGTCGAGCTCGGCCCGGCGCTCGGCGCGGGCCCGCTCGGCCAGCTTGGCCCCGAGGATCTGCAGCGCCTTGGCCTTGTTCTGGTGCTGGCTGCGCTCGTTCTGGCACGACACCACGATCCCCGTCGGCAGGTGGGTGAGGCGCACGGCCGAGTCCGTCTTGTTGACGTGCTGGCCGCCGGCGCCCGACGAGCGGTAGGTGTCGATGCGCAGGTCCTTCTCGTCGATCTCCACCTCGCTCGACACGTCCTCGAGGAACGGCGTCACGTCCATGGAGGCGAAGCTGGTCTGGCGGCGGTGCTGGGAGTCGAAGGGCGACATGCGCACCAGCCGGTGCACGCCGCGCTCGGTGGCCAGCAGCCCGTAGGCGAAGCGCCCGTGCACGATGAACGTGGCCGACAGCAGCCCGGCCTCCTGGCCCTCGGTGGCCTCGTCCACCTCGACGCTGAAGCCGCGCCGCTCGGCCCAGCGCTGGTACATGCGCAGCAGCATCTCGGTCCAGTCCTGCGCGTCGGTGCCGCCGGCGCCCGCGTGCACCTCGCACACGGCGTCGAGCTCGTCGTACTCGCCCGAGAACAGCGACTGCAGCTCGAGCGCGGCCAGGCGCGCGCCCAGCGCGTCGACCGTCTCGACCAGCTCGGCCTCGAGCGACGGCGTCGGGCGCGCCCGTCGGCCGCCGACTCCTCGGTCAGCTCGAGCAGCGCCCGGGCGTCGTCGAGCGCGGCTGCGCAGCCCGTCGAGCTGGTCGAGGTCGGCCGTCACCCGGCCCAGCTCCTTGGTGACCGCGCGGGCGTGGTCGGCGTCGTCCCACAGGTCGGGCCGCGCCACCTCGGCCTCCAGCTCGGCCCGGCGGGCCTCGCAGCTTGTCCAGCCCCAGGTAGCGCTCGGCCTCGGCCAGCCGCTCCCCCAGCGCCTCGAGCTCGGAGGTGAAGTCGCGGGGTGCCTCGGCCGACGGGCGGCCCGTCAGGCGGCGCCATGGCAGAACTTGAACTTCTTGCCGCTCCCGCACCAGCAGGGTCGTTGCGGCCCACCTTCTCGTGCTGCTGCTTCACGATGGGCACCAGGGCGTCTGGGTCCGGGGCGTTGGGCTGCTTGATCTGGGCCTTTGCCCTCGTTGCCGAGCCGCCACGCCGTCACCGGCCGCCACTCCGCCCCCGCTACCGCCGGCTCCGCCGGACCGTTCCCCGGCCCGTTCGCCCGCGCCGGCCGCCGGCGCGGTCAGCCCGGGAACGTTCACGCCCTGCTCGGCCAGCAGCGACGGCGGCCAGGGCGCCGGTCTCGGCCACCGGGTCCTCGGCCGCCGCGTAGACGGCCCGGTCCAGGTCGGGCTCGGCCGCCGGCGGCTGCACCGCCTCGACGTGGAGGATGTAGCGCAGGTAGTCGTTGTCGATGACCTCCATCAGCTGGCCGAACATGGAGTAGCCCTCCTGCTGCCAGGCGTTGAGCGGGTCGGCCTGCACGGTCCAGCGCAGGTGGATGCCGTCCTTGAGGTTGTCCATCTCGGCCAGGTGGTCCCGCCAGCGGGCGTCCATGATCTGCAGGATAGACGTCGCGCTCGATCTGGCGCATCGTCTCGGCGCCGCCGGGCATGGACTCGGCGTGCTTCTCGTAGTAGTCGAGCGCCTCCTCGACGATGCGACTCGACCAGGTCCTCGGTCGTCGCCGCCTGCTCGAGGTCGGCCACGGTGAACTTGGTCGGGTAGTACTGCGTCAGCCCGTCGACCAGGCCCTTGAGGTCCCAGTCCTCCTCGAACTCGGTCGGGCAGTACTCGCGCCACCAGCTTCTCGGCCGCCCCGGCCAGCAGGTCCTCGGTGTGCTCCTCGAGGTCGTCGCCGTCGATGATCTGCAGGCGCCGCTCGTAGATCACCTTGCGCTGCTGGTCCATCACCTCGTCGTACTTGAGGTTGTCCTTGCGGATCTCGGCGTTGCGGGCCTCGACCGTGTTCTGCGCCCGCTCGATCGCCTTGGCCACCGTCTTGGACTCGATCGGCACGTCCTCGGGCAGCGTGCGCCCCATCACCCAGCTCATGGCGCCGGTGGCGAAGAGCCGCAGCAGCTCGTCGTCGAGGCTCAGGTAGAAGCGGCTCTCGCCGGGGTCGCCCTGGCGGCCCGAACGGCCCCGCAGCTGGTTGTCGATGCGCCGGCTCTCGTGGCGCTCGCTGCCGAGGACGTAGAGGCCGCCGAGCTTGCGCACCTCCTCGCCCTCGGCCCGGCAGCGCGCCTCGACCGCGGCCTGCCGCTCGGCCAGCTCCGCCGTGCCCTCCTCGGTGGCCAGGTCGACGCCCTCGGCCGCCAGCTCGTGCTGGGCCAGCAGCTCGGGGTTGCCGCCCAGGATGATGTCGACGCCCCGGCCGGCCATGTTGGTGGCCACCGTCACCCCGCCCCGCCGTCCGGCCTGGGCCACGACCTCGGCCTCGCGGAAGTGCTGCTTGGCGTTGAGCACGTTGTGCGGGATGCCCCGCTTCTCCAGCAGCCGGGACAGCAGCTCGGACTTGGCCACCGACGCCGTGCCGACCAGCATGGGCTGGCCCGAGCTCGTGGCGCTCGACGATGTCGTCGACCACCGCGTTGAACTTGGCCTCCTCGGTCTTGAAGACGAGGTCGGGCTTGTCGGCGCGGACCATCTCCATGTTGGTCGGGATGGGCACCACGGGCAGCCCGTAGGTGGAGGCGAACTCGCCGGCCTCGGTCTCGGCCGTGCCGGTCATGCCCGACAGCTTCTCGTACATGCGGAAGTAGTTCTGCAGGGTGACCGTGGCCCAGGTGTGGTTCTCCTCTTTGATCGACACCCGCTCCTTGGCCTCGACCGCCTGGTGCAGGCCGTCGGACCAGCGCCGGCCCTCGAGGGTGCGGCCGGTGAACTCGTCGATGATCTTCACCTCGCCGTCGGCGACGAGGTAGTCCTTGTCCCGGTGGTAGAGGTCCTTGGCCGTGAGCGCCTTGGTCAGCTGGTGCACGTAGTTGACCGAGACGGCGTCGTAGATGTTCTCGACCCCGACGGCCTTCTCCACCTTCTCGATGCCCGACTTCCAGCGGGACGACCGTCTTCTTCTCCTCGTCGACCTCGTAGTCGACGTCCCGCGTCAGGGTGCGGGCGATGGAGGCGAACTGGTAGTAGAGCTGGGCCGCCTCGTCGGCCGGCCCCGAGATGATGAGCGGCGTCCGGGCCTCGTCGATCAGGATGGAGTCGACCTCGTCGACGATGGCGAAGACGTGGCCGCGCTGCGCCATCAGGTCACGCGACCGGGTCATGTTGTCGCGCAGGTAGTCGAAGCCGAACTCGTTGTTGGTGCCGTAGGTGACGTCGGCCGCGTAGGCGGCCCGCTTCACCGCCGGGTCGTCGATGTCGGCGCCGATGCGGCCCACGGTCAGGCCGAGCCAGCGGTGGACGCGGCCCATCCACTCGGCGTCGCGGGTGGCCAGATACTCGTTCACCGTCACCATGTGCACGCCCCGCCCGTCGAGCGCGTTGAGGTAGGCGGGCAGCGTGGAGACGAGCGTCTTGCCCTCGCCGGTCTTCATCTCGGCGATCCAGCCGAAGTGCAGCGCCATGCCGCCCATCAGCTGGACGTCGAAGTGGCGCTGACCGAGCACCCGCCAGGCCGCCTCGCGCACCACGGCGTAGGCCTCGACCAGCAGGTCGTCGAGGGTCTCGCCCTCGTCCAGGCGCTCCTGGAACTCGACCGTCTTGTGCGCGCAGCGCGTCGTCGCTCAGCGCCTGCATCTCGGGCTCGAGGTCGCCGATCAGGGGCACCAGCTCGGCCAGGCGCCGGACCTTCTTGCCCTCGCCGGCGCGCAGGACCTTGGTGAACACGCTCATGGTGCGTCGATCCTACCGGCCGCAGGGGGGCGACAGCCGACAGCCGCGCTCCGTACGGAGAGTCGGGCTGCGTGCGGCTGACCTGGTCTTTGACCCCACACTCGCCTGCTGCGAGGGTGGCGCACCGGCACCGGCGGCACGGCGGCACGCCACCGGCCCAACGGCGCCTTCACGGCACGCGTCGCCTCGTCTCCGCCCGCCCCCGACAGCCGGGGACACCACGGGCAGGGCTTACCTCTAAGCCGCACCATGCTCAGCGACCACAAGTCGCCTTACGTGGGTCGTTTTGCCTGCGACTGGCCTCGACTTTCAACCACAGACCCGCACGCAGCCCACGGCGATACTAGGGGCTGGCCGCCCCGTCGTCCCTCCGGACCTGGTCCGGGGGCCGGGCCCCGTGCCGCCGCCCGGCCGCGCTACTGGCCCGGGACGTTGGAGCCGGAGGAGCCGGACGCCGTGCCCTCGCTCGCCGGCGACGCCCCTTCCAGCACGGTGACGTCCGAGATCTTCCAGGTCCCCCCGACGTTCTCGAGGTTGACGACGAGCCGGACCACGTCGGCCTGGGGCGTGGTGATCTTGTTGTTCACGTAGGTCTGGTCGATCACGGCGTAGACGGTGGCGGCGGTCGGGGTCTCGCTCTGGACGTAGAGCGCGCGGATTTGGCCGCGCGACTCGGCCAGGGCCTGCTCCAGCTCGGTGCGGATGGACGAGTTGAAGAACTGCTTGGCCTGGGTCGAGAACTGCCCGGTGGCCATGTCGGTGATGGCGCTGAAGTCGGTGTCGACCGACTTGGCGTTGAAGTTGAAGAAGTCGTCGAGGAAGCTCTGGGCGGCCGCCGTGACGGCGGGGTTCTGGCCTGAGCCGCTGCTCTTGGTGGCGTAGAGGATCCCGAAGACCAGGGTGCCGAGCAGCCCGACGATGGCCAGCACGCTGACGACGCGGAACGCCCGCCGCGTCGGCGCCGCAGAGGTGGACCGTTTCCGGCCGCGGCGCGCCGTCTCCCGGGTCGGCGCGTCCTTGTCCTCATCTTCGGTCGTGGTGGCGCCGACCACCTTCACTCCGCTGTCGGCTGACTCGTCGGTCATCGTCATGGTCTCCGTTCTCCCTCCAAGTGTTGCGCACCCCGTCGGCGTCTCGACGCCATCGGGGAGCGGTGGATCAGGCGCGCCGCCGGGCGCGGCGGCGCGAGGGGCGGGCGCCCCAGGCCAGGAACAGCACCGGGACGACCAGTCCGCCCAGGGCCAGCAGCAGGGCCACGCTCGGTCCGGGCACCCGGTACGAGGCGCTCGAGACCGGGATCGGCGTGGCCGAGCCGAGCTCGACGTCGGAGTCCTGCGCCGTCGGTGCCACGACCTGCCCGCCGTCGGCGGGGGTGAAGCCGGTCTGGGTGGCCGGGCCGACGCCGTTGCCGAACACCGTCACGCAGCCGGCACCCGGGTAGATGTCGGGGATCTGGTTGGCCGAGGCGTAGGACTGGCCCGGCTCGCTGATGATGGGCGGCAGCAGCAGGCGGGTGCGCAGGAAGACCTGGTTCTGCACGCCCTCGTTGCTGACGGTCGGCTGGGCCGGTCCGGCCACGGCGATGTTCTCAACGGCGCCGAAGAAGTACTGGTTGAACGTCAGGCCCTGCGACAGGTTGGTGAGGTTCGTGGGCTCGGCGATGTTGGAGAGGATGTCGGCGGTGTCGTGGAGCAGGCAGCCGAGGTTGGCCGACTGCGACGTGACGAGGTCATTGACCTCGCCGAAGGCGGCCGAGCCCTCGGTCAGCAGCGTGTGCAGGCCCGTCTTCTGCTCGGCCAGCACCTGTACGAGGGCGGCCGTGTTGGCCAGGTCCTGGCGCAACTCCGGGGCGACAGCGGTCACCGCGTCGAGGGTGGGGGGCGCGTTGGCCAGCAGTTCGGTGAACTGCTGCTGGTAGGCCACGAACTCCTTGGAGAAGGTCGTGCCGGCACTGACGATGGTGCGCAGGTTGCCCGCGTTGCCCTGCAAGGCCGCGGCCAGCTCGCCGATCAGCTTGTTCAGGTTGCCGGCCGGGATGGCCTGCAGCAGCCGGGTGGCCGAGGCAACCACCTGGCCCACATCGGCGGGGATCTGGTTCGGGGCGGCGGGCACGTTGGCCCCGCTCTTCAGGTCCGGCGCGTTGCCGCCGCGCGTGGGCACCAGGTTCACCACCTGCTCGCCCAGGTCGTTGGCGATCTGCACCGACGACTGCACGTCGTCGGGTACGGCGGTGCCGGGGTCGATGCGCATGGTGACCTTGGTGCCCGTCTTGGTCAGCCCGGTCGAGCTCACCGTGCCGACCGGCACGCCGTTCAGCTCGACCTCGAAGCCCGAGTACAGGCCCGAGGCGTTGGCGAACTCGGTCGTGAGCGTGGTCGGGGTGTCGAGCGGGTTGCCGAGCAGGTTGACCACGCCGTAGCCGACCAGGGCGAAGCTCACGAGGAAGAAGACGATCAAATTGATGATGAGGCGGGGTGTGATCACTTGTCCGTCCCCGCGTCGGCGCCGGCCGAGTTCGGCGCGCAGCTGAAGGCCGGCTGGCTGTCGTCCTCCCCGCCGCCGGGCAGGCCGCACACAATGATGTTCTCGTAGAGCTGTACGTAGCCGCTGCGCACCGCCTTGGGCAGCGCGTTGTCGGCGACCGGGATCTCCTGGAGCAGGCCGGCCAGGTCCGACTGGTGCTGGGCCAGCTGACTGCTCACCGCCGCCAACGTCTGCAGCTGGTCGGTGATCTGGGGGTAGTACTGCTCGAGCAGGCTGCGGCCCTGCGTCGAGAGGTTGTCGAGCGACTGCAGCAGCGTCTCGAACTGCTGGGAGTTCTGGGCCAGGATGGCCACGGTCTGCGACAGGTTGTCCAGCGCCGTCTCGCCCTGGCTGGTGTCGGGGGCGAGCTGCGCGGCCGAGGCTGTTGAGCCCGTTGACGGCTGCGCTGATGTCGTCGGTGTGCTGGGCATACGCCGTGGCCACCGTGTCGAGGTCGGTCAGGAAGGCCTTGAGCGACGCCTCCTGCCCGGTGAAGCCCTCGCCGCCGGCCTCAATGATCTGGGCCAGCTCCGTGCTCGAGATGGCGCCGAAGACCTCCGAGCCCGCTTCCACGAACTGCTCGACATCGGGGACGACGGAGGTGTGCCGGATGACGGCGCCGTCGGGCAGCTGGGGCGCCGTGGCGGCGGCTCCGCCCGTCTCGTCCTTGGGCACGGTCAGCTCCACGAACTGGTCGCCCAGGATGGTGGTGCGGTCGATGGCCGCTCTCACATTGGCCGGGATGCGCACGCCCTGGTCGAAGGCGAGCACGACCTTGGCCTTGTCGCCGTCGAGCGCAATCGAGCTCACGCTGCCGACGGGGACGTCGGCCAGCTGCACCTGGGCCCCGTTGGAGAGGTCGCCGACGTCGCTGAAGACGGCGCTGGCCGTGCGCTGGCCGCCCGACATGGAGCAGCCGGTGAGCCCGGCGGCCAGCGCGACCAGGGCGGGCACGGTCAAGAACAGCCGGCGGCGGCCCATCACAGCCACCCCGTGAGGTCGTGCCACCACTGGTCCAGCGCGGCCGCGGTGGGCGTGGGCGGCCCGGTGTGCGGTCATGGACGCCGGCATGGGCGGCAGCTCGTCGGCGGCCGGCGCGGTCAGCGTCAGGTCGGCGCCGACTGCCGGTGACGTGGTGCCCGAGCCCGCGCCCGCGTTGGCCAGGGAGGCGGTCAACCCGCCGGCCGTCACGCTGTTCGACAGCAGTCCGCCCTGCGACGCCGAGGTGCCCGTGCTGCCGCCGCTCGAACTGGAGTGGCCCGATGACCCGGCGGTGCAGCCCAAAATGAGGTTGAGCAAGCCGCAGGGGTTGGTCGTGGTCGTGGTGGTTGGCGGCACCGTCGTCGTGGTCGTCGTCGTCGAGGCGGCAGCCGGCGCCTTGGACTGAGGTGCCGGCGCTGACGACGAGCCGCCGCCCTGCGCGGCGTTGGCGATCTGCTGGAGCCCCTGCTGCATGAGCGATGACGGCGTGGTGGTGCCGCTGCTCTGGCCGGTCAGTGCGTCGAGGATGTTCGGGATGTCGTTCAGCAGCGGGTCGAAGAAGCCCGAGTCGGGGTTGCCGCACTCGTTGAGGGCGGCTATCTCGGCGGCGCTGAGTCCCGTCGAGTGGTTGGCCACGACGCGACGGCACACGCCGGCCAACCGGTCACGGATGAGGCCGGCGATGTAGGCGCCGCTCACGCCGGGCGCCGCCTGGATGTTGAGGTCCAGCCAGTTGTACGTCGGGTCGTAGGCGCGCTCGGCCCCCTGGAAGAGGCTGTTGCCGTTCTGGAGGATCTCGTCGACCGCAGCCAGGTTCCGGTCCAGCGTGCGGCTCGCCGTGGTCACGGTGCCCACGTCGGCCTCGAGCGGTTGCAGGTTGGGCACGAGGAGGTTGACCAGGCCGGTGCTGGCGCCGGCCAGCTGCGTAATGGCGTCGTTCAGCTGCCCGGAGTGTTGCGCGATGGTCGTCGACACGGTGTCGTATTGCTCGACCAGCTGCTCGATGTTGGACGTGTCGGTGTCGAGGGTGCCGGTCAGCTGGCCCAGGGTGCCGTTGAGCTGGCCCAGGTCGTCGCCCTTCTCGGCCAGCAGCTGCACCGTGCCGGCCGCCGATGCGATCAGCTTGTTCAGGTTGCCCCCCTGACCGTCGAGGTCGGTGGCCAGGTTGGTCACGAGATCGCCCACCGCGTTCGGGTTGAGCGCGTTGAGGGTGTGCTGCAACTCCTTCAGCACCTCGTCGGTGGACACGGGGACGGCCGTGCGTTGCTCGGGGATGGTGGCGCCCGAGGCCAGGTAGGGCCCGCCCGTGTAGCCCGGGTTGAGGTCGACGTCGGGCGAGCCCAGCAGCTGGGCCGCCACCAGCGAGGCGAAGGCCGTGCTGGGGATGTGGGTGCCCTGGTTCACCGCCAGCGTGACGTGCACCGTGTCGCCGACGTTCTGCACATCGGTGACGGTGCCGACCTTCACCCCGAGCACGTCGACGGCGGCCCCGGTGAAGAGCCCGGGCGCGCTGGAGTAGACGACGTTGATCGGGTACGTCGGCGTCCCCTTCGTCACATCGACGGCGACCAATATGCCCGCAACGAGCACCACCGCCACCACGGCGGTGCGGATGCCCTTGGAGGCGAGGATCCTGCGCAGCGTTTCCATCACTTGATCCCCTGAAGCAGCGGGCTGATCAGCTGGGACAGGCCACCGAGGCCTGAATTGGGCCCGGTCGGCTCGGTGGACGACTGGGATCCGGAACCCTCGGCCGCACCGTTCGAGGCCGAGCCGGTGGAGCCCGAACCCGAGGCGTGCGAGGTGCCGCCCCCCGGCTCGGCCTCGGAGCCCTCGCCGGGCAGGGGCCCGGTCTGGTCGCTACAGGCCAGGGGGTCGGGGCCGAGCGCCTCGTTCAGCGCCTGGTCCAGTGCGCCGCACGGCCCAATGACGCCGTAGGTGTTCGTGAGTGAGGCCGGGTTGGTGTAGATGTTGCCCCACGGCACCGGGGTCGACCCGCTGTAGGCGATGGACTGGAAGCCCTTGAGCGCGCCGCCCAGATAACTCACGCCCTCGGCCAGGTCGTCCTGGTGCTGGCCCACCACGGTCAGGTCGGCGTGCAGGCTGGAGAGCAGCGAGTTGAGCGCGGGCGAGTCCTGGCTGACCAGGCCGTTGGTCTGGCTGGCCATGGCGTCGACATTCGTGATGAGGTTGGCCAGGTCCTGGTTGTTGTCGGCCAGGCCGGTCGAGACCGTGTCGAGGTTGTTGACCACCGACAGCAGCTGCTGATCACGACTGGCCAGGGTGGACGACAGCGTGTTGGCCGAGTCGATGAGCTGGGACACCTGCGTGCTGCGCTGGTCCACCGTGGTGGTGAGCGCACCGAGCCCGGCGATGATCTGCGCCACCTGGGTCTGCTTGTCCTTGGTGATGGCGGCCAGCGACGTCACCAGGCTGTTGAGCGCCTGCGCGTTGGACTTGGCCAGCAGGGTGTGCGCCGTGTTCTGCAATTGGTAGAACTCGGTGGGCACCGACGTGTTGGTGATGAGCGCGCCCGGCTTGAGCGGCTCGTCCCATCCGCTCACCGGCGTCAGCGTGACGTCGACCACCCCGAGCAGTGTCTCCACCTCGATCGCCGCCGTCGTCACGTGCGGCAGCTGGACCGACTTGCCCACCGACAGCTGGGCGTCCACCGCGTTGCCGTGCACGTCGACCGAGGTGACCGAGCCGACGTTGACGCCGGCGACCATGACCTGGGTGCCCTTCGAAACGCCGGCGGCGTTGGCGAAGCGGGCCGTGATCGTGTAGCCGGAGCTGAACAGGCTGCGGTTGAGGAACAGGATGCCGAGGATGCAGACGAGCATCACGACGATGGCGACGAGGCCGACCACCTTGGGGTTGCGCTCGGTGACGGCCTTCACTTGGAGCCTCCCGTCGCCGACGCGGCGGCCCCGCTGACCGCCTGCAGGTCGAGGCCGAGGCTCGAGGCGGCCAGGCCGCCCGGACTCGAAGGGGACGTGCTCGACGGGGTGGACGTGCCTGCCGAGGGCGCGGAGAGCGGGGAGGAGGACGGTGGGCTGCCGAGCGGGCCCGAGCCGGGCGGCGGGTTTCCCGGCTCGTAGTACGAGCACGCCGTCTGGTTGGCCAGACACGTGTAGATGGTCTGCACGGCGAACCACTGCCCCCACTGGGAGATCTGGATGTAGGGGGCGAGCCCTTCGCCCAGGGAGGACAGGCTGGCGGCGAGGTTCTGCTGGTTGTTCTGCACGTCGGCCGCCACCGCTTGCAGGTTGTCGATGGTGCTGGTGATGGTGGTGTGGTTGTTCCCGATCAGGCTGGCCAGGTCCGTGGCCACCTGTGAGAGGTTGCCCACCACGCCGTCGAGCAGCGTGTTCTTCGACGCCAGCGCCGAGGACACCGTCTGCAGGTTGGTCACCAACGAGTCGATGTCGCCCGAGCGCGAGGCCAGTGCGGTGAGGACCTGGTCGAGGTTGCCGATGATTTGGCCCACCTGGGTGTCGAGCGCCTCCACCGTGTTCGACACCGCGGCACCGCTGTTGATGAGCTGGTCGATCTGGGCCGTGTCGCCCTCGAGCGCGCCGGACACGTTCTCGACGAACTCGTTGGCCTCGGTGGGGTTGATGGCGGAGAGCACCGGCCCGAGCGAATTCAGGAACGCGTCGATGCTGCCGTCGGTGACGTCGTGGCTGAGCGGGATGGTGGCACCGGGCTGGAGGACAGGGCCCGTCGGCCCGGGGAACAGCTCTATCTCCTTCTGACCGATGACGTTGTGCCAGCGCATGCCCACGTCGGTGGAGCGGCGCAACGTGACGGAGTCGTTGACGCTCATGGCGATGAGCGCGTGCCCGTGCTGGACGCCGATGCTCGAGACCTGCCCGATCGGCACTCCGGCGATGTTGACCTCGTCGCCGGTGGCCAGGCCGGTGACGTCGCTCAGCTGGGCGTCGAGGGTGTGGCGGCTGCTGAACAGCGAGATGTTCCCGACTTTGACGGCCAGCCCGACCAGCAGCACCAGGCACACCAGCGCGAAGACGGCGAACTTGAAGGCCGACTTGGGGAAGCGGTGGCGCAGCCTCACGACGTCCCCCCCAGCAACTGGTCGATGATGCCGCCGATGGTGGTGGGCTTGGACGTGTCCGGCTGGCCGATCATGCCGTAGGCCTGGTTGGCCGCGGCCTGGCCGGCGCTGGCGGCGGCCGCGGTGGGCGGGCTCGAGGTGGCGGCGGCCGAGGGCGTGGTCGAAGACGGGCTCTGCAGCGCGTTGAACGTGGCCAGCTCGGAGGAGCAGTCGAAAGCGGAGCCGCTGCCGGCCAGGGCCTGCTGAATGGGCTGCAGGAACGACATGCCTCCCGTCGGCGGTGCGATGAGGTTGCACACGAGGCTGTTCACGTCGCTGAAGAGGATGAAGGTGTTGAAGTAGGCGTACGTGCTGCCGTCAGGCAGCGTGTTCAGCCCGGAGGCGCCCTGGGCGATCTTCTGGAAGTAGTGGTACGCCCCCTGGACGACCTGGCCGATCTCGCCCTGCTGTGCCAGCAGCACCCGCGACACGTTGTCGCCGGACTGCAGGATGGTGACGATGTCGGGGTGGTAGGTCGCGAGCAGGTCGGCCAACCGGTTGGAGAACGGGATCAGGGTGTTGAGGAGGTTCTCGTAATCGGTCTCCTCCGCGTTGAACGACGGCAGCCCCTGGTTGATCTCCGCGTTGAGGTCGTTGAGGTCGGCGGCCGCAGGTGCGGTGGCCTGGGCGAACTTGGCAAAGGAGTCCAGGGCGAGGATCTGCGCGTTGACCGTGTTGTCGAGAAGCCCCGCCAGCTGCGTGCCGGCGTCGATGGAGGCGGCGATCTTTGGCCCCTCGCCCTCGGACGCCTCGGACAGCTCGCCCAGGACCGTGGAGAGGTGGTTGGTGTCGATCTCGTTGAGGAGCGGCGTGGCGGCCGCGAAGAGGTCGCCCAGCTCGTCGCTGCTCATGGTGTGGGCGAAGGACCCCCCCGGCGCCAGGTAGGGACCGGCGTCCGAGTTCTCATGGGGTGTCGAGATGGCGACCTGCTCGGCGCCGAACAGGTTCACCGGCTCGATGGTGGCGGTGGCGCTGGCCGGCACGTGGAACGACGGCTCTATGAGCACGGCCACCTCGGCCTGGTTCTGGTGGAGTGAGATGGTCGAGACCCGGCCGATCTGCACGCCGCGGAAGACGACGGCAGAGCCCGGGTTGAGGCCCTCGCCGGCGCTGGGGAAGGTGCCGGCGAGCTTGTAGTCGCCGGCGAAGTCGCCATTGGCCAGGCGCACGAGCGTGACGGTGCCGAAGACGAGGCCCACGACCACGACCAGGACGACGAGGACGCGGACCAACCTGATCATCCGACCAACCTCGCCGTCGCGTTGACGCCGCCGAAAAGGATCAACGACATGAAGAGGTTGACGACCACGACGAGGATGATGGAGAGCCGGATGGCCCGCCCGGCCGCCACGCCCACGCCGGCCGGGCCGCCGGTGGCGTTGTAGCCGTAGTAGCAGTGCACGAAGGTGACGATGACGGCGAAAACCATCGCCTTGAGGAACGAGTAAAAGATGTCGAGCGGCGGCAGGTACAGCCGGAAGTAGTGCGTGTACGTGCCGGTGGAGAGGCCGAAGAACTTGGTCACGACCAGCTCGGAGGCGAGGTAGCTGGCGAAGAGGGCAGCCAGGTACAGCGGGATCATGGTGATCAGCGCGGCCCATACCCGCGTCGCGACGAGGTAAACGACGCTGTTGACTCCCATGACCTCGAGCGCATCGATCTCGTCGGAGATGCGCATGGCCCCGAGCTGCGCGGTGAAGCCGGCGCCCACCTGGGCGGCGAGCGCCACGCCGGCCACCAGCGGGGTGATCTCGCGGGTGTTGGCCAGCGACGTGATGACACCGGTGAACGCCTGCGCCCCGATCTGCTGCAGGCCGTTGAACCCCTCGAGGCCGACCTCGGTCCCCGTGAAGAAGGCGATCGACGTGACGACGAAGAACATGCCGCCGCCCACGATGAGCGCGCCTGACCCCAAGGTGATGTCCGACATCAGGACCAAGATCTCTTTGGGATAGCGCAGGGCGCGAGGCAGCGCCTTCAAGGTGCGCACGTAGAACTTCAGCTGCGCGTAGAAGCCGTCGAACGCGCCGAGCACGGCGTCGCCCGTACCGACGACGGCCTTGCCGGCCGAAGCGAGCGCAGATGGCTCCGACGGCCGTACCGGGGCGTCGATCGCCATCAGATGCCCTTCTGCGGAATGAAGTTGAAGTAGAAGACGGTCAGGAGGAAGTTCACGAAGAAGGAGAGGATGAACGTGATGACGACGGCCTGGTTCACGGCGTCGCCCACCCCCTTCGGTCCGCTCTTGCAGTAGAGGCCCTTGTAACAGGCGACCATGGCGGCGATGAAGCCGAAGAGGGCTGCCTTCACCAGCGCAATGGCCAGGTCGGCCAGCTGGCTCAACTCGCTGAAGGTGGCGAAGAAGCTGGACGAGGTGATGTGGATGGCGTGCGTGCCGAACCAAAGGCCGCCGGCGATGCCGGCGACGCTGACCACCGCGTCGAGCAGGACGGCGACGAGCGTGGCAGCTAGCAGTCGGGGCAGCACCAGGCGGTGCAACGGATTGACGCCCATGACCTCCATGGCGCTGATTTCGTCTCGGATGCGACGCGAGCCGAGGTCGGCACACATGGCCGACCCGCCGGCACCGGCGATGAGCAGCGCGGTGGCTACGGGCGCCTGCTCGCGCACGACGGCCAGCACCATGGCTGCGCCCAGCTGCGACTGGGCGCCGATCTGCTGGAGCAGCGAGCCCACCTCGAGCGCGATGACCATGCCGAACGGGATGGACAGCAGGATGAGAGGCAGCGTGGTGACCCGGGCCAGGAACCAGCACTGGTCGAAGAACTCGCTCATGGGTACGCCCTTGAGCGGGGCCTGGCGCAGCGCCTCGAAGGCGGTGGCGAACATGTTCCCCGTCTCGCGGACGGTCGAGGCGATCTTCCCGTCCTCGGTCAGCGGACGGCTCGGCCTGGGCAGCACGGCCACGGCCCTCTCGGGACGCCCGCTCGGGGTGCCGAGCCGACGGGCCATTTCGGCGCGGGTCAGTGCGTCGGAGTCCTGGCTGGCCGTACGGGGAGGAGTGACGCCATTCGAGTCACCCATTTCAGCCAAGACGTGTCCCCCCTTTCCGAGGCCTCCGTATGAACGCGGTCCAACCAGGGCGGCCGTTCCCCCGTTCACATCCTTGAAATGAAAAACGGGAGGCCCTACGTGACCTTGCGGTAACCCGGCCTGGTCGCGGGTCGTATGCAGCGGAAACAGCCGTGAGCGCCGATTCGAGGCCGAACATTCGTACTACTCTTTTGCAATGCCTATTTTCGCCGAGTATCAACCCCCATTTACTCTTGCAACCCGCCGTTGTGAGAAAATTAGGAATTCCGGGGTTTCGAAAAGAGGTGAGACCCAGGCATAATGCAGGATCTCCGCCGGGGGAGTACAGTGGCGGTTGGAGGGACGGGACATTGGCGCTACGCCAGGAAGAGCTGACAAGCCTTTGCGACGACGTCGACCTGGATCGCGATCGCGCGCTCGTCGAACGTTGCCAGGCCGGTGACTCTGCTGCGTTCGGCAACCTCTATGCCGCGCTACTACGAGCGCCTCCTTCGCTTCTGCATGCGACGTCTCAACGACCGTCACGAGGCAGAGGACGCGGCCCAAGAGGCATTCGCTCGTGCCTGGAAGGCGCTCCCCCGCTTTGCCGGTGAGCGTCGCTTCTACCCGTGGCTCACCGTCATCGCAGGCAACATCTGCACCGACATGTTGCGGCGTCGCTCCCGCAGCACCCCTACCGACGACATGGAGCTCACGGCGCAGCAACCCGTGGGCGCCGTCGTCGACGACACCTCCGAGGAACTGGTGCTGGCCGCAGTCGACGGCGAGCTGGTCAACCGCGCGCTCGATCGACTCTCCGTGCGCCACCGCCATGTCCTCGCCATGCGCGAGGGATCGGGGTGGACCTATCAGCAGATCGCGGACCACGAGGGCGTGGAGATCGGCACCATCGAGACGCTGCTGTGGCGGGCCCGCCAGGCTCTCAAGCGCGAGTTCGCCGTCGTCTCCGAGTCGAACGGCGCCCTCGCCGGCTTCCTGATTGCGACCGTTGCACTGTTCCGCCGCATCGCGTTCCGCGTTGCGCACCGCAGCGCGACCGTGCAGCAACAGGCCGGCGGCGCTTCCGGAGGGTTCGGGTTGCGCAATGCGTTCGCCGGTATTGCGGTTGCTGGCGCAGCAGTTGCGGCAGCACTGATCGCTCCCCACGCGTTGTCGTCGAACAGCAGCAAGCCGACTTTGGTCGCACCCGCCAGTTCTGCTCTCGCCGCGCCCCCGCTGGCACTCGTCGGCGCCAACAGCCCCGGTGGTTCTGGAGGCGGCGCGACCAGCAGCACGGGCGACTCCGCGCTGTCCGGTGGCACCAGCAACGGATCGTCGTCGAGCTCAGGGGTCGGCGGCTCGGTCATCGGTACCGCCAAGAATGCCGGCGGCGGCGCGAGCTCGGTGATCGGCGGCCTGAGCGGTGGTCTGACGGGCGGCTCGAGCGGCGGCGCGAGCGGCGGCGTGAGCGGCCTGACGAACGGGCTCACCCAGGCGACGACTGACCTCGGCAACACGGTCGGCAAGACGGTCGGCGGCGTCACTGGCGGCGTGACCGGCGGTCCGAACGGGACGGTCGGCGGCGTGACCGGAGGGGTCACCAGCGGTGTGAACAAGACGGTGGGCGGCGTGACCGGCGGCGTGACCAGCGGCGTCACCGGAGGGGTGACCAGCGGTGTGAACAAGACGGTCGGCGGCGTGACCGGAGGGGTCACCAGCGGTGTGAACAAGACGGTCGGCGGCGTGACGGGCAACAGCGGGCTGGGTAGCACGGTCGGCGGCGTGACCGGCAACAGTGGGCTGGGTAGCACGGTCAGCGGCGTGACCGGCGCCGTGGGCGGTTCGCTCAGCGGCGTGACCCAGACCGTAGGGGGCCTCCTCGGCGGGAGCACCAGCGGCTCGACGACTCCGACCACGCCGACGATTCCGACCACGCCGACGATTCCGACGACTCCGACGATTCCGAAGACTCCGACGACGCCGACCACTTCGGCTACGACGACCACAACGGCGCCTTCGGTGCTGGGCGGCCTGGGCAGCACGCTGAAGGGGCTGTAGCAGCCCGGGAGCGACGAAGGCGGGGCGCAAGCCCGGCCCGGGGCCCGGGTTCTCCGTATATGGACACCCAACAGCAGGATGCGTTGCAACCCTGGGTGGCGCCCGGAGAGCCCATCATCTCGCTGCGAGGGGTGACCAAGTCGTTTGGTTCCCACACGGTCCTCGAGGACATCACCTTCGACGTCCCCAAGGGCCGGATCACCGCCATCCTCGGCCCATCGGGAACGGGGAAGTCGGTGCTGCTGAAGAACATCCTCGGGCTACTCAGGCCCGAGCGCGGTGAGATCTGGGTCGATGGCGACCAGATCGTCGGCTTGCGCGAGAAGCGGCTCTACGAGGTCCGCAAGAAGTTCGGTGTGCTGTTCCAGGACGGGGCTCTGTTCGGGTCGATGAACCTCTACGACAACATCGCCTTCCCTTTGCGCGAGCACACGCGCAAGAACGAGGCGGAGATCCGTGAGCTCGTGTACCGCAACGCAGAGCTGGTCGGCCTCATGGACCACCTCAAGAAGCTCCCCGGCGAGGTCTCGGGCGGCATGAAGAAGCGAGCCGGGCTGGCGCGGGCCATGGTGACCGAGCCCGAGATCGTCCTCTTCGACGAGCCCGACTCGGGATTGGACCCCGTGCGTGTGGCCTACCTGGACGAGCTGGTGGTCACCGCACAGAGGGAGACCGGAGCCACGTTCTTCATCATCACGCACAACATCTCGTCGGTGATGCGCACGGCGGAGTACATGGGCGTCCTGTTCCGCTCGAACCTGGTGAAGTTCGCCAGCAAGCCCGAGATGCTGGCGTCGGACAACCCGATCATCAAGCAATTCCTGGCCGGCGAGCCCGAAGGGCCCATCGGCATGGACGAAATGGCCGACTCGGGCCAAGACACCAGCAAGTTCATCGAGGGCGACACCGCCGCGCTGGAGTTCGGGCCGCTGGCCCGACCCGGCGAGTCCGCACTGACCGCCCGCGCGCCGTCGGACCAGTCCGTCCCGCCTGCCTAGACGAGAAACGCCGCCGGCCCGGGTGGTGCGGCCCGGAACCAGCGGCGTCCTCGAACGGCAGGGCTCAGTCGCCGGCGGCGGCTCCGCACACGGTCTCGACCAGCAGTCGGCTCACCACGTAGGGGTCCATGTTGGCGTTCGGCCGACGGTCCTCGATCCACCCCTTTTTGTTCTTGGCCGTCTGCCACGGGATCCGGATGGACGCACCACGGTCCGACGTGCCGTAGCTGAACGTCGAGTAGTGGGCCGTCTCGTGGGCGCCGGTGAGGCGGTTCTCGATGCCGATGCCGTAGTTGGCCACGTGCTCATCGACGCGCTTCCCGAGCGCCTCGCAGCCGGCCACGATGGCATCCCAACCCCCGTCCTCGCGCATGGCCTTGGTTGAGAAGTTCGTGTGCGCGCCGGCACCGTTCCAGTCGCCGAGCACCGGCTTGGGCTCGAGAGTGGCGTACACGTCGAACTCCTCGGCGATGCGGAAGAGCAGCCAGCGCGCCGTCCAGAGCTGGTCGCCGATGAGCGGCGGCGGGAGGATCCCGATCTGGAACTCCCACTGCCCCATCATCACTTCGGCGTTGGTGCCCTCAATGCCGAGGCCGGCCTTCAGGCACGCCGCCGTGTGGCGCTCGACAATGGCGCGGCCGGGCATCTTGTCTCCGCCGACGCCGCAGTAGTACGGCCCCTGTGGCGCGGGGAAACCGGCCTCGGGCCAGCCCAAGGGACGGCCGAACTGGAAGAAGGTGTACTCCTGCTCAATGCCGAACCACGGCTCGTAGGCGGCGTACTTCTCGGCCATCTCCACGCAGGCGCGGCGGGTGTTGGTGGGATGCGGCGTCATGTCGGTGAGCAGCACCTCGCACATGACGAGCTTGTCGTTCTGGCCCCGCAGCGGGTCGGGGCAGACGAACACGGGCTGCAACACGCAGTCTGAGTCGCTCCCCTCGGCCTGGTTGGTGCTCGAGCCGTCGAATCCCCAGATCGGGGGCTCCTTGCCGTCCTCCACGATCTTCGTCTTGCTACGAAGCAGCGGACTCGGTTCGGTCCCGTCGATCCAGATGTACTCGGCCTGATAGCTCATCGACTCTCCTGTGTTCCCCTTTGGTGTTCACGCGGGTGGGGCGACCACACCCGCGTCCATGGTCGCCGGACCTTATTTCGCCGCCGTATCGGTTATGTGAACCGACGATGAACTCCGCTGCGCGGGTGGCTCGGAGGCCTCTACGCCCTGGTGATCCGGCCCGTTTGGCCACCGTATCGAAGGCCCGAACGCCCGAGCGCACCATCTGACCCGGGACGCGAAAGAGGGCTGGATCAGATCTCGCTGATCCAGCCCTCCCCGTTGCCACCCAGGCAACCTGGCCACCTCCGAAGAAGTGGCCGCGTTCTGTGTTCCTGCGCTAGCAGGAGGCGCTGTTCAGGCCGCCAACGCAGGTGTTGGCCTGACCGAAAAGGCCCGAGATGCCTCCACCGAGTGCAGCAACCGCAACAACGGCCACCACCGCGATCAGTCCGACCAGCAGCGCGTACTCCACCATGGAGGCGCCCCGCTCGGTGCGTGCCCGTTCAAACAACGTCGTGTGCAGCCCGCGGACTGCCACGAATGCGTTGATGAAAATCTCTGCCATTTGATTGCTCCCCTCTTGCCCCGCACGAGACGCCGCTCGCCGGAACTTGCTCCTCATCTGAAGCATCGGTCATTGCGGGACGAGAATCCATGGGGCTTTTTGCCCATTGTTCCTGCGTGTCGGCTGTGTCCGATGTTGATGCTGTACGCAGACGACTCCGCGGAAGAAACCCCGAACCGACAGTGGGCTGGGCCGACCGAGGCCGACCCAGCCCAACCGTCATCCCATTTGGGAAGGGGGAATTTTCCCGTAGGGAATCGTTGCGCAGCTCGCTAGCGGCGGAACCGCTCCGGCTAGCAGGAGGCGCTGTTCAGGCCACCCACGCAGGTGTTGGCCTGACCGAACAGACCCTTGATGCCCCCACCGAGCGCAGCCACCGCGACAACGGCCACGACCGCGATCAGACCGACGAGGAGCGCATACTCCACCATCGACGCGCCACGCTCGGTCCGCGCACGCTCAAGCAGGTTGGCGTGAAATCCGCGCACTGCGAAGAACACGTTGAGAAACAGCTCAGTCATTTGTAATTCCCCTCCTAAGTCTCCATCGGTCCCGGGCGGTTACCCGAAGCCATTTGGAGTTCCCACCACATTGTCGGCAAGCTAAATCAGCAGTTCCATAGGCTTTATGGACCAATTGCGAGGGGACTATTCGATGGTGACGAGACCCATGACGACGGCGCGGACCAGGGCGTGGGTGCGGTTGGTCACGTCGAGCTTCTGGAAGATGGCGGCCAGGTGGTTCTTGGTGGTCTTCGGGCTGATGTACAGCCGCTGGGAGATCTCACCGTTGGTGGCACCCTCAGCCAGCAGCTGGAGCACCTCGAGCTCCCGTTGGGTCAGCGACCACGGACCCCATTGCCGATCGTCCTCACGCGAGGGAGTCGCCACATCGGGGTCGCGGTAATCGTCGTCCGCCTCGCTGGACAGGTCCGGCTCCCCGTAGAGGGTGAGCGACGCCTTCGCACCATGGACGCTCTCACCGCGGTGGACCGTCGTGCAGACCGACGGACCCGACACGGACACCTGCGAGTAGAAGGTCCACTCCGGCTCCGCCCCGATTGGGCCGGACGTCGCGATCGGCGTCTGTGGCCACAGGATCGCCGAAGCTTCGTTGGCCATTCCCTCTCCCCCCATACCCGCTCGAGAACTAGCCCCGGTTGCGGCTCCTCCACCGACCGGCGGAAACTCCCTGGTCATTGTACGCCCCCATGATCAAACTGCAGGTGCAACCGGATTGCAGCAAGGGTGCGGGTGGGCCGCATTTCTCATGCCCCCGGACCGCGGTCGTCCCCGCTCGAGGCCGGGTCAGGCTTGGTGGAAGGCGTGCCGGATCGGCCCCACGATGGGTCCCAGCACGATGATGAGGATGGCCGGCAGGAAGCACAGGGCGAGCGGGAAGAGGATCTTGATCGGCACCTTGGCCGCCTTCTCCCGGGCCCGTTGGCGCCGCTTGTCACGCATTTCGTTGGCCTGCGCCTCGAGCACCCGGCCGATCGGCAGGCCGAGTGCATCGGCCTGCGAGAGCACGACGGCGAACGTGACCAGATCGTCGATGTCCGTGCGCAGCTTCATGTTCTCGAGCGCGTCGTGCCGTGAGAGCCCGAGCTCCATCTCGCGCAGCGTCAGGCGCAGCTCGTCGCTGACCGGAGATTCGAAGCGAGCGCACGACACCTGCATGGCCTGCTCGAGGCCGAGGCCGGCCGCGACGGAGATCGTCATCAGATCGAGTACGTCGGGTAGGTCGTTGGTGACCTGCGCGCGGCGGGCCTTGATCCGGTGCCGCAGCCACCAGCTCGGAGCAAGGCCGCCCAGCATGGGCAGGATGAACACGAGGGCGAGACCCGTCTTGATACCGACGACACCGCTCACCAGCGCCACCAGACCGCCGCCGATGCCCAGTAGGACGGTTCCAACCTGCACGGCGACGAACTCCTCGGCCCGGATAGAGCCGGTCAGGCCCGCCTTGAGCAGGTCGGCGTGCACGTTGTCGATCTCGCCGGACGGGTAGAGCTTCGACAGGCTCTGGCGCAGCCCCGTGGTGACGGGCTTGATCATCCGGCTGAACAGCGGCGACTGGACCCGGTCGGGTACCTGGACCGGCTCCGCGTAAGCCTCGGCCTCCGAGCCGAGCGAACGGATGAAGTCGAGCCGGTGGGACGACTTGTGTGACTTCCACGCCGCCGCGCCGACGGCGATGATGCCGATGGCCATGAAGGTGACGCCGACCATTGGGACGATGTATGCCGCGTTCATGCGACGATTCCCCCTTCTGCCTCAGACCTTGATGTTGACCATCTTGCGGATGATGACGAACCCGAGCGCCATCAACCCCGCCGTGCCGATCAGGACGATGAGCCCGGCCCCGTGCAGCATCGGCTGCAGGTAGCCCGGGTCCTGCATCTCGAGCGCGCAGACCAGGAACAGCGGGATGGCGAAGAGCACATAACCCGACATGCGGCCTTCGGCCGAAAGGGTCTGCACCTCGCGGCGCACTTCCTGGCGGGTCCGCATGAACTCGGCCAGCGTGTGCAGGATCTGCGCCAGGCGACCACCGGTCGACTGCTGGATGCGCACTGCCTCGACCGCCCACTTCAGATCCTCCACACCCGAGCGCTCCGCCATGTTCTCGAGCGCCTCCACCAGGTCGTTTCCGACCGCGACCTCGGCCATCACACGGTCGAGCTCGGCCGACAGCGGCGGCCGGGCGTCACGGCGGTACATGTCGATAGCCCGCTGGAAGGTCTGGCCGCCCTCGACGGAGGCGGCCATGAGGGACAGGGCGTCGGGCAGCTGCTCCTGCATCTGCTTGATCCGCTTGTTGGCCCGCCGAGAGGGCAGGTGCCAGGCGATCAGGGCCACCAACCCGATGGCGACGAGGGCGCCGAAGACCGAACCCGAGATGATGCCGGCGACGATGGCCAGCATGAACGCGGCGGCCGCGCTGATGACCAAGTACTCCCCCGATCGCAGCGGCATGTCCGCCCGCTCGAGGCGCTGCTCCAGGGCGCCGTGCGTGTCGATGCGCCCGAAGATGCCGGCGATACGGACGGTCAGAGCCGACAACTCACCCCGCTCGGGCGACTCGGTCACCACCTCGACCGGCACCGAGGCCGTGCCCATGGTGTCGTCGAGGATCTCGGCCAGCGTCCGTTGGTTGGTGCGGACCCGCATGATGACCGCCACAACGGCGAGGGCCAGTCCGGCGCCCACCAGGACGGCGGCGGCGAACGCCTCCGCTTGCGTGCTCATTGCTGCGAGCATGATCCCCTCACCTCCCGTCGCGACGCCGCGCCAGCAACTCGTACAGTTCCTCGGACGGAGGCTCCACCCGGCCCGGTCGGGCGGGCCGGTGGTGCCGGCCGCTCTGGCGGGACGATCCCAGCAGGGACGGGTCGACGTTCTGGTCGGTCCGGAAGAGGTTCGGCGCCACCTCGACGCCGTTGAGCGACAGCTCGTCGAGGATCTTGGGCCGCAGGCCGGTGGGCACGAGCCGCCCGATTCCTTCGCCCATGTCGACCCGATGGAAGATGTCCTGGAGCAGGACGGTCTCGCCCTCCATGCCCTGGATCTCGGTGATGGACGACACGACACGGCCGCCGCCGGGCATGCGTTGCAGCTGCACCAGCAGGCCCACGGCCAGGACGATCTGCTCGCGGATGGCCCGCTGCGGCAGCTCCACGCCACCCATCATGACCATCGTCTCCAGACGGCCGAGCAGCTCACGCGGGCTGTTGGCGTGGACGGTGGTCATGGAGCCGGCGTGACCGGTGTTCATGGCCTGGAGCATGTCGAGGGTCTCGGAGCCACGGCACTCACCGACGATGATGCGGTCGGGCCGCATACGCAGTGAGTTGCGGACGAGGTCCCGGATGCGGATCTCGCCGCTGCCCTCGGCGTTGGCGGGCCGGGTCTCGAGCGTGACGGTGTGCTTCCCCTGGAGCTGGAGCTCGGCCGACTCCTCGATCGTGATGAGGCGCTCGCCGTCCGGAATGAAATTCGACAGGACGTTGAGCATGGTCGTCTTGCCGGTGCCTGTACCGCCGACCACGATCATGGAGATCTTCCCGCGGACGCAGGCCTCGAGGAAGACGGCCGCATCCATGGAGACCGAGCCAAGCCCAATCAGGTCCTGCATGACCATGGCCCGCTCGGGGAACTTCCGGATCGTGAGCACGGCGCCCCGCAGGGCCAGCGGCGGGACGATGGCGTTGATACGGGACCCGTCGGCGAGGCGGGCATCCACCATGGGCGAGGACTCGTCGACCCGGCGGCCGACGCCGGCCACCATGCGGTCGATGATGCGCCGGTACTGGGCCTGCGACGCGAAGACGACGTCGCTGTGCTCGATCTTGCCCTTGCGCTCGATCCAGACCTCGTCGTACGCGTTGCACATGATTTCGGTGATGGTCCCGTCGGCCAGCAGGACCTCGAGCGGCCCGTAACCGAGTGAGTCCTCGAGCATCTCGTCCACGAAGCGTTGGCGCTCGATGGGCGAGATGCCGATGTCCTCGCGCTCCAGGATTTCGTTCACCGTGGAGCGGACCTGGGAACGCAGCTCGTCGGGCGAGAGGTCGGCGGCCTTCGGCGCGATCTCGGCCAGAACCTTGGCCTGAACCTTCGCCTTGGACTGCGACCATACCTCGCTCGAAGTGGAGCGGTCGGTGCTGCGGCGGCGGGGCGTCTCTCCGCCCGGCGTCCTATCGGTGATCCGTCTCTTCGGCTGTTCCGCCCCCGCGTCCTCCGCCGGGGCGACCCCGTCGGCCGCTGCGAGCTTCTCGGACAGGTTCATGCCAATCAGGCCCTCTCGAGCTCAGGCACCTTGTTGGTGCGGCCCTTCCTCCGAAGCCGCCAGAAGCCGCGCGACTCGCCGAGCTCGGCGTTGTGGTTGGCGCTCGTCCCCAGGACGGGCTGTACGTCGCCGGACACGAACTGGTGCATGCCACCGGCCAACTTCTTGCCGATGTCGGAATGGGCGGCCGACACGAGCGCCGGCTGCCCCTTGTTGATCGACCTCATGACCTCTCGCGAGTACGGGAGCGTGGAGACGATCTTGTGGTCGAGCACCTCCTGGACGTCGCCGATGTCGATGCCGATATCGTCCTCCACCTTGTTGAGCACGACGCCGATGCTGTCGCTGTTGATGCGTAGCTTCTCGAGCGTGGTCATGAAGACCCGCATGTTCCTGATGCTGGGCAGGTCGAGGGTGACCATACAGAGCACCCGGGTCGAATGGTCGAATGCGGCCAGGACCATCTCGGACAGCTGAGCCGGGGTGTCGACCACGATGTAGTCGAAGTGCCGACGCAGCGCGCCCAGCACCTTGTAGACGTCCTTGGGTGCGATCATGTCTGCGTCGGCCGGGCTGAACGGCGCGGCCAGGACCGAGAACCCGAGCTCGCACTCCTCGAGGTATTCCTCGACGTGTTCGTCCAGGTCGTCTTCGTCCACCGGCTCCCGGGACAGCAGGTCCGAGATGGTGAACCGCGGCCGCAGGTGCAGCGCCGTGGAGACCTCGCCGAACTGCAGGTCCAGGTCGACCAGGCAAACCCGCTGGCCCGTCTGGGCGGCCAGGTAGCAGGCCAGGTTGGTGGCGTAGAACGTCTTGCCGCACCCGCCGCTCGAGGAGGCGACGGTGAACACCTCGGCGAACTGCGGGCGCTCGACCACGACCCCGTGCGACACCACCGGCAGCGTCGGCGCGCCGTCGGACTGCGACACGTCGGCGATGTCGAAGGCCCGCTTGAGCGCCGCCGACAGCTGGCGCTTGCTGGTTGGGTACTCCACCAGCTCGACCGCCCCGGTCCGCACGATGTCACTCAGGTTGGCCTTGGGCTTGGGCCCGAGGGCCAGCATGACGGCCGGGACGGCGGCAGTGGCCCGCAGGCTGGCCAGGCGGGCCATGCCGGCGTGACTGTCGAACACAGGCCCGGCCACGAGGACGTCGAATGGGCCCTGCTCCTGCACCTCCTCCACCACGTCGATGACGTTGGCGCTGGTGACCACCTGGTAGCCGGGGCCGAGCGAGGCCTGGATGGCCCGGCTCAGGGCCGGCGAGCGGCTGATGACGAGAATCCGGCGCGAGATCACGGGGCGCTCGTGGTCTGGTCGGTCCCGATGCACTGCCCCACGGTCGGGGGCAGGGTGTCCTGCTGGGTCTGGACCACCGAAAGCGACTCGTTCTGCGAGAGAAACTCGAGCGACCTGGCCTGGCTCGGCTGCAAGGCCAACAACAGCGTCTCGGAGCTCGGGATGGTGCGTCCGGTCCCCGACGCCCCCTTGGTCCCGGCCAGAGACGGGCTGGTGCTCGAGACATCAAGCACCTGGATGTCGGTCATGGCCAGCTCGGTGCAGGGAAGCGGCAGCCCGTTGGACGAAGTGCTGTTGGTCGAGACCTTCGTGATGTTGGCGTAGACGTCGACGTGGGAGCCCGGCTGCAAATAGCCGGCCAAGGCCTGTGCCCCGTCGATGGTGACGGTCATCGCGTCGAGGCCCTGTGGCACCGAGATGGAAGACGTGCTGGCCATGAGCTCGGTCGACGTGATGGCGTGACCCTTGGCAATGGCCGAGGTCAGCACCTCGTCGCTCAGTCCCTGCAGCGAGCTCAGATCGGCAGGCGAGTACGACCTGGTCGGAACCAACTCGAGGGAGACCATGCCCTGTGAGACCATCGCCGAACCGGTCGTGCCGGCCGGTATGTTCTTCGTGGCTATAACGGCCGACGTGGTCACCGGCGCCTGGACCGCGGATCCGCCGGCGTGCTTGCTCGCACCCTGCACGCTGGCATATGCGATGGCGCTGCCCGCAACGAACAGAATTGCTCCAATCAGAACAAGTATGAGTGTCTGCTTCTTCACAAAACATTCCCCCTCTCACAACCGACAGACAATGTGCGGAGACCGTCACGGGTTCGTCGCCGTTGGTTCAGTTGGAGGGTACGACGGGGAAGTGCTCAAGGTATATAGGACCTTTTGACCATTCACGGATGAAGCGCCCCAGGTCGGGGCACCAAATGGTCCATATGTCCTATGTACCGAGACTGGTTGACCGCGCACAATCAACACGGGATGTATCGCGGCGTCAACCGATTGCCAAACGGTTGCGGCGCCCGGAGGTACGGAAGAGGGGGGTCCGCGTTGGGACCGCGCACGTGGGACATTGCCAGGAAACTGAGGCGACGTAACGGGGCCGAGCGGGGCGCAGAGATGGTTGAGTTCGCGATCGTCATCGTGCTGCTCATCGCGATCCTCTACGGGATCATCAGCTACGGCCTGATTTTGGCTGCCCAGTCGACGCTGACTCAGGCCGCGGCCGATGCAGCCAGAGCTGGGCTGGTTCAGTCGTCCTCCGCGGTAACCACCGCCGAGGGGCAAGCGCTTACCGACGTCAGCTGGATGGACAAGGGGTGCAACACCCCGGACATCACGGGATCGGCCACCGGCTCCCCGATCACCTGCAAAGCCTCTGAGGAGCAGTGCCCGTCGAACGCCAGCATCGAATGTCTCGTGGTGACTGTCACCTACAACTACAGCCAGGAACCACTCTTCCCCGAGCTTCCGGGACTCAGCATCATTACGCCGTCGTCGCTGTCGTCGACCAATGTCGTCCAAATGGGCGCCGTGTCGTGATCAGGCGCGTCTGGAGCTGGATCCGGCGCCATCGGGACGAAGAGCAGGGTGCCGTCCTGATCTTCACCGCCATCGCCATGGTCGCGGTCTTGGGGGCCGGCGCCATGGGCGTGGACGTCGGCTTCAGCGTGTACGGCAGCCGGGAGGCACAGGCGATGGCCGACACGGCCGCGGCCGACCTGGTTCAGTACATCAACAACGCGGATCAATCCAGGACCAACGCCGGCGTGCAGCAATACCTGGAGACCGAGCTCAACGGCGTCCTGCAGGACAACGGATCCAACGCCAACCTCACGGTGACCCCCATGCTCTACAGCGGCGGCGTCTACACCATCCCAACCGGTGGCTGCAAGCTCGTCGTGCCCACGCCACCGACCTTCACTCCGTGCAACGCAGTGGCCGTCCAGGCGACGCAGGGCGTGCCCCAGCCCTTCTGGGGTGGGTTCAACACCCTGGTCGGCAAGAGCGGAAGTGGGTTGCCGCCCACGGGCAGCGGTAATAGCGGATGTGGGCTGACCACCGTGACCGGGTGCGGCATCGGTTGCAACGGCATGACTGCTCCGTGCTTCGACTGCCCGGTGGGCGGGTGCGCCACGTGCCCGACCACGTCGTGTTATGCGTGGCTGCCCCAGTCGACATTTTCCATCGGCTCGTACCTGGCCAGTTTTAACTCGCAACAGGTGCCGTTCCTGGGTGAAATCCTGGGAGACACGCTCGGCACGGTCGACGTCACGGCAGTTGGTTACGAGGGCCTGGCGAATACCGATGTGACACTCAATCAGCTCATCACCGCCTCGGGCGGCCTGCTGACCGCGAATAACCTGATGACGGCGGATCTGTCCGCGAGCCAGTGGCTGGCCATCTGGACCGATGCCGTGGACAACCAGGAAGCAGACCTGAGCTGCGGCGCCAGCCCGACACCGCTGCAGTGCAGCGCTGCGACGGCGCTGGGTGAGATGGACTTCAGCTCGTCGTCGTCCGTCGCGCTCTGTGATCTCGTCTCGATCAACGGTTCGAGTTCGGGTCCGAATTGCACGGAACAGGACCCCACCATCACGTACTCCGGCCTGGACGCCAGTCTGAACGTCCTGCAGATGCTCACCACGGAGGCGGAATTGGCCAACGGGACCAATGCCGTCAACGTGACCTCGGGCCTGCAGATGTCCGGGATCACGGGGACCCTGACGACCGACGTGGTCCAAACGGCGCAAGTCGCCACCGGGCCGGTCGGGAGCGTGACGTCGCCGGCGAACGGATGCCCTCCGACGTCGGGTACGGCCACTTGTGCCGAGACGGCCCAGGTGTCGGCGGATCTCTCGCTCAACATCAGCGGCATCGGAACGGTCAGCATCCCGCTGTCGGCGGCGGACGGGATCGCGACGCTGACGACGATGACCTGTGCCAACACTGTCACGGGCGCCATCACGAGCACGAAGATCTCCGCCGAGACGACCACGGCCACTGCCGCGGTCACCCTGGGCGGTGCCGCTGTGGCGACACTGACCATCTCCGGCGTGGGGCCGCCTCCCGCGGCCGAGTCGTACAGTTCCGCCGTCGTGCCGCCGTCGGCGTCGACGTTGCCGGGCGCAGCCGGGCCGGATGCCGACACCAACCCGATTCAGATCGGGACCGATGATCCGTCCTTGTCCTCAGGCATGTCTTTCAGCAACGAGGTGGGGCTGTGGTCGTTGATCAGTGGCACCATGACAGGCGTCGTGGCCGACGCCATCGGCCCACTGCTGCAGGCCGCCGGTGTGACCGTGGGCGGTGCGGACGTCGCCGACCTCGGGACCGATTGCGACGCAATTGAGATCGGTTCGTGAGCGCCCCGATAACCCTCCTCGGTGGTGCGCTCCTAGGCGTGGCGGCTGGTTCCCTGCTGGTCCCTGTCACCCGTAGGGAACTGGCCGCCGCCCTAGCGCGCTCTTCGTCGAGGCAAGAGAGCGATGCCGTTGAGGTCGGAAACCCGCGCCTGACCGCATGGCACTGGGTCGCTCTCGCCGCGGCGTCGGGATTGCTTCCGGCCTACGTCTTGCACAAGGTTGGCTGGTCGATCATCGCTGTGCCGCCTCTGCTGCTGCTGGTAGGCCTGATTCAGTTGGCTTACTGCGACCTGACGCGGCGGCTTCTGCCCAAGACGCTCGTCTACGCGCTGACGGCGGCCGTGCTCGTGAGCGGCATCGTCATTGCGGGCGTCATGAACGAGTGGGGTCGGCTCAGGGTGGCCTCCATCGGCGGGGCCGTCTTCTTCGCGCTGTTCCTGATCATCAATTTGATGAACCCGCGTTGGCTGGCTTTCGGCGACGTACGGCTGTCGCTCGTGGTCGGTTTCGGGCTGGCCTGGGTGAGCCCGGTGGCCCTACTCGAAGGCTTCTTCGTGGCCAACCTGCTGGCGGCGATCGTCGGGCTGTCGCTGATGGCGTTGCGAAGCACCGGCCGGCGATCCGCCGTGCCCTTCGGGCTCTTCCTGGCCATCGGTACCGCGCTCGTCCTCGCCGCCTGGAGCTAGTGCGCGCTGGCAGCGGTCGGCTTCAGCCCCGGCGCCGGAAATGCCGGTCGATTTCGTTGGCGTAGGTCCGGCCCAGAGAGTCCGCATTGGCACGGATCCATTCGCTCAAGGCAACGGCACCCGTCGCCGGGCCGTCGGTATCGGCCAAGCCGTCGGACATGGCCCGGAACTCGTCGGTCGTGAGCAGGACGTCGCGCAGGACGAGGCCCAGGAGGGCCGCCAGCACGGGGACGAGCGCGCCCGGGACCCGCACGATCAGGCTCCGGCTGCCGACCGCTTCCCGAACGAGCTGGACCAGTTCGAAGAACGTCGGTCGCTCGGGCCCCACGGCGTCGATCACCGTGGTGGCCCGCTCGTTTCCGGCGGCCACCGCCAGCGAGGCCAGGTCGTCGACGTGGATGCCCCGGATCCGGTAGTCGCCCCGACCACCCACGCCGAACACGGGTAGGTGGCGCAGGAGCCAGGCAATGTTGTTGATCAGCACCCCGTCGCCGCCGAAGAGAATGGCCGGGCGGAGCACGGCGTAGGGCACATCGACCTCGGCCAGCGCTCGTTCGACCTCGGCCTTGCCCCGGAAGTAGGCATAGGGGGACGAAATGCTCGGGTGGGTGATCGACACGTGGACGATCCGCTCCACCCCGGCCCGGCGAGCGGCGTGGAAGAGGGTGCGCGAGTTGGCCACGGCCCGATCGTGGTCATCGTTTCCGTGCGGGAACCGCACCCAGTACGTGTTGTAGAGGGTGGACGCTCCCTCGAGCGACCGGGTCAACCCGAGTACGTCGTCGAAGTCGAGTGGCCGCGCGTCGATCGGCTGCCCGGCTCTGGCGCGGTCGGGATGCCCCGTCAACGTCCTGATGGGCCTTCCTGCGTCCAGGAGCCGGCGGGCGATGGCGCCGCCCGAATAGCTGAACGCGCCGGTCACGACGTCGAATCCGTCCGAGGGGCTCAGCACGACCCCTTGTCGCGACGCGCTTGCCTGAGTCATGCCGTGTCCTCCTGGGCCGGAACGGCCCCGAACATCTGCAGCAGGCCTGTCAGCTGGCGGGCGCGGTCGAACAGCGCGAGCGCCGGCGCCCGGTCCCCGTCGAGGTGCGCCAGCATCTCGAGCCCGAGATACAGCGCCACGACACCGTGCGCCAGCAGGTCGGGCTCCACGAGGGCGGACAACGGCGTGCCGTCGAGGACACCGCCGACCGCATCGGCCGCGAAGGTGCGCCACGGGGCGATCCGGGCCGCGACCTCGGGCGCCAGGCCCGACGTCGAGGTAGCACCGGCGATCATCTCGGCCAGGACCGCGATGTGGCCGGCGTCGAGATCCTCCTCGAAGACGGCCTGTGCCGTGTCGACCAGTCCCACCAGGCCGGAGGCTCGATCCACCGCTTCCTGGTAGCGAAGGCGCCGGGTCTCGCTCACCTCGTCCAGTGCCGCCAGGAGCAGGTTGGGCACCGAGCCGAAGTGGTAGAAGACCAGGCCCTGGTTGCATCCGGCCCGACGGGCGATCTCCCGGGCGCTCGCCCCGGCGTATCCCACGTCCCTTAGGGCTTCGACGGCTCCCCGGACGAGAGCCCGGCGCGTCTCCTCGCTGCCGGCCGAGGCGGGCTGTCCGACCGCTGGCTTCGTGCCCGACTTGGCCATCTATCTCCTTAAGCGAATGATTTGAGCGCTTGATCAAAGCATACCCTCATCCCACTGCACCGGGCAAGTCGGGCGCGGGCGGGCGGTAACGTCCCACGCGTGTCCTCCCAGCTCCTGACGCCCGAACGCAAGGAGCGCTGGGACACCGACGGCTGGTGCGTCATTCCGGGCGTGATCCCTGCCGAGCAGCTGGCGGGTGCCCAGGACGCGGTCCACCGCCACTTCCCCACCCCGGCCGAAATGGTGGAGCTCGGGGGGACCGAAGCGGGACAGTGGCACACCTGGGACGCGCCCTGGCCCGAGTTCCCCTTCCACAGCACCCGGCTCAACGCGCTCGTCCTGCACGACAACGTGATCGACATCGCCGAGGGCCTCTTGGGCACCACGGAGCTCGCCCTCTACATGGGCATCGTGTCGGCCAAGTACGCACAGCAGGCCTCGGGCTACAACCAGCTCCTGCACGCCGACTACCCCAACCACATGCTGCTGGTGCCCCGGCACGAGCTGGGCTACCAGCAGGTCGAGTTCTTCGTGTACCTGACCGACGTCACCGCCGAGGACGGCGCCACCCGGTTCGTCTCATGGCAGAAGACGAAGGACATCCCGGTCGAGCGGCACACCTTGAACTACATGGACTACGGCGATCTCTACGACGACCCGTCGGACGCGTCAGCACATGCCGGCTCCCTCGTCGCGTACCGGCCCGACGTCTACCACCGCTCGGTCGACCACACCGACCCGGCCCGCTACCGGATCATGCTGCATGTCTCGTTCCGCCACCGTGACGCCGGGTGGGGCGGGTACCAAGCCTGGCCGTTCCGCGGCTTCTCCATGGAGCAGAGGAAGTACGTGCAGCAGGCGACGCCGCGCCAGCTGGCCCTCATGGGCGTGCCCGAGCCCGGCCACCCGTACTGGAACGAAGCCACCCTGGCCGGCGTCCAGTCCCGCTACCCAGGGCTCGACATGTCACCTTGGCGCGACGCCCTGCGCTGACCGCCTATGCGGTCGTGTGCGGCGAGCCCGGGGCCACCAACGGCCAGGCCGTCTCGCGCTCGGCCACCAATGACAGGTCGAGCAGGAGCTCCTCACGGTGGTGGCCGGCCAGCACCTGCAAGCCCACCGGCAGGCCGTCCACCAGGCCGGCCGGGATGGTGACGGCCGGGCTGCCGTTCATGTTGGACGGCGCGGTGAGCGCGGCGTTGTTCATGATGGCGCGGACAAACCCGATCTCATGGATGAGATCACGGCCGGGCAGCGTCGAGGGCGGCGGCCCTTCCGCCCCGAACGCCACGTCGGGATGCGTGGAGCAGAACACGAAGTCCGCCTCGTCGAACAGGTCGGCCATGGCGCCGTTGAGCTGGCGCCGGTAGCGCTCGATCGACGCCGCCCGCTCGAGGTTGTAGCGCTCCTGCGCGTTCTGCAGGCCGGCGGCGATCTCCGGCGACAGGTCGGGGACGCAGTCCGGGTAGGCGTCGCCCAGGTCGGTCACGAGCGGTGGCTGGTTGGCCAGGGCCCAGGCGCCCCGTAACGGGGGCAGGGTGGGCCGGACCTCCACGATCCGCAGACCGGCTGCCCTGGCCAGGCCCTCGGCGGCCGCCTGGACGAGCTCGGCCACCTCCGGACGGACCTCGGCGATGCCCAGGTCGACGAGGATCGCCGCGGTCATGCCGGAGAGGTCGTATCCGCCCAGGCCCGCCTCCCACCCGCCCACGACGGGCAGGCTCAGGGGGTCCCGCCGGTCAAACCCGTTGCAGCAGTCGAAGTACCGCGCGGTGTCCCGCACCGAGCGAGTAAGGCACCCGAGCACCGTGGTCATGGGCTCGATGGTGGCGTGCGGACCCTTCGGGATCCGCCCGTAGGTCGCCTTCAGCCCGAACAACCCGCTGAAGCCGGCCGGACCCCGGATGGAGCCGCCACCGTCGCTCCCGGTGGCGATGGGCAGCAACCCACCCGCCACCGCGGCCGCCGTGCCGCCGGAAGAGCCGCCCGGCGTCCGCTCCAGGTTCCACGGGTTGCGCGTCGTCCCGTGGAGCACGGTCGACGTGCAGTTGATGCCACCGAACTCCGGCGCCGTGGTCTGTGCGGCCAACACGGCCCCGGTCGTCCGCAAGCGGGACAGCGAGGTGTCGTCCTCGTCGGCCACTCGATCTTTGAACACCACGGAGGCCTCGGTGTACGGCCAACCCCTGACTTTCTCCAGCTCCTTGATGCCGAAGGGCACACCGCCGAACGGCAACGTGACGTCGGCATAGGTCGCCGCGTCGCGGGCCCGGTCGAAGTCGGTGTAGCTGAACGCGTTGAGCGGGGAACGCTCAATGGCGGCGATGCAGGCATCGAGCGCCTCGAGCGGCGAGAGCTCCTTGGCCCGGAAAGCGTCGACCAGGCCGCAGGCGTCGTTCATCCAGGGACTGCTCATGGCGCGGACAGTACTTCTTCGCGGCCGTCGCCGTCCGCTGACTAGCGTGCCCGCTGTGAAGACGGCCGAGCTGACGACGCCGGCCCTCGTGGTCGACGCGGCAGGGCTCGAGGCGAACCTGCGCACCATGGCGAAGGCCCTGCCCGGCGACCGTTTGCGACCCCACGTGAAGGCGCACAAGTGCACCGCCCTGGCGGCCCGGCAGGCCGCTCACGGTCATACCGGGTTCACGTGCGCCACCATCCGGGAGACGGAGGGCATGGCCAGGGCCGACCTCGGGCAGGACCTGTTGCTGGCCAACGAGGTGGCCGACGCCAGTCGGCTCGGTCCGCTCGTCCGGGCGGGGGCACGGGTGACGCTGGCCGTGGACTCGGAGGCGACGATCGAGGCGGCGGCGAGGGCGGGCGTGCCCGAGGTGTTGATCGACGTGAACGTGGGCCTTCCCCGGTGCGGATGCCGGCCGGACGACGCCGGCTCGCTGGCCGACGCGGCGCGCCGGGCCGGGCTCTCCGTGCGCGGGGTCATGGGCTACGAGGGGCACATCGTCGGGCTGGAAGACCGGGCCGCGCGCTCCGAGATGATCGACGAGTCCATGGCGCAGCTGGTGCACGCCCACCAGCAGGTCGGCGGCGAGGTGATCTCGGCCGGGGGCACCGGCACCTACGACCTCAACACCTGGGCCACCGAGATCCAGGCAGGTTCGTACGCGCTCATGGACACCGCCTACGGGAAGCTCGGCCTGCCCTTCGTCCAGGCCCTCAGCGTGCTGTCGACGGTGATCTCCGTCTCCGGCGGGTGGACGGTGGCCGACTGCGGGCTCAAGGCGCTCGGGATGGACCACGGCAATCCTTCCGTCGACTCGGCCCAGGTGTGGTACTGCTCGGACGAGCACCTCACGTTCGCACCGACGAACCCGTTGCGGGTGGGCGACCGCATCCGGGTCCTTCCGGCGCACGTCGACCCGACCGTCGCCTATCACGAGTACCTGCACATCGTCGACGGTGACGAGGTGGTCGAGCGCTGGCCGGTCGACCTGCGGTGGTGGTGAGCGAGACGTCGCCGACGTCCCGGGCCCGATGCCCGTAGGGTGGCGGCCAGGACAGGAGGCTGACATGGCAGACGCAGTGCCCTTCACGATCGGGTCGGAGGCCACCTGCACGGATGGCCCGTGCGGAGAAGTGAAGCGGGTGGTCGTCGATCCGGCCAGGCGCGAACTCACGCATCTGGTGATCGAGCCCGCTCACCGGCAGGGGCTGGGCCGGTTGGTTCCGCTCGACCTGGTTGAGGACGCCTCACCGGAGGTGCGGCTGCGCTGCACGACGTCGGAGTTCGACAACCTGCCCTTGGCGGAAGAGACCGACTTCCTGCCCGGCGGCAGTGGCTACGCCGACTACGCCGCACACGAGGCCTACTACTGGCCGTACTACGGGCTCGGAGGACCGGGCTTGGGCACCTGGGCCGCGGACGCGTCGGCCATCGTCACCCACGACAGCCTGCCGGTGGGCGAGGTCGGGGTTCGACGCGGCGAACCCGTCCATGCCGCCGACGGCGAGATCGGTCGGGTCGAGGGTCTCGTCATGGAGCCGGCGCACCATCACGTCACCCATGTCCTCCTGCAGGAGGGGCACCTGTGGGGGCGCAAGGAGGTGGCCATCCCGATCGGAGCCGTCACGAAGATGGACGACGGGATCAGCCTCAAGCTGACCAAGCGCGAGGTCGAGGACCTGCCGCCGGTCAACGCCCAGCATCTCGCCGGATAGGGCCCGCCTCAGAATTCGAGCACGAAGCGGCCGCGCCCACCTCCGGCCTCGAGCAGCCGGTGCGCCTCCGCCGCCTCGGCCGCCGGCAGGGTGCGGGCCACCCGGAGCGTGATCGTGCCCGCTTCGGCCTGCTCCCGCAGCCGGTCCAGCTTGGCCTGTTCCCGGGCGTACGTGCGGACGAACACCGGGAAGAACGTGACGCCGCGTGGCGCCACCCCGGCACCCTCGTAACCACGGAGCGTGACCATCCCTCCGCCGTCGGCCACGGCGGGAACGGCCAGCTCGTTCAGCAGTGCGCCGTCGACCAGGCCGTCGGCACCGTCCGGCACGAGGTCCAGCACCGAGTCGGCATAACCGTCGCCGCGAGGCGCCACGTGGTCCGCCCCCAACGCGAGGACCAGCGCCTCGTCGCGCGGTGCGGCGTCGGCGATGACACGCAGGCCCTCGGCCTTGGCCAGTTGCACGACGTACCCACCCAGGGCGCCGGCGGCGCCCGTCACGGCCAGGGTGCGGCCCGGCGACAACGCCAGCACGTCGAGGGCGAGCCGCGCCGTGAGGCCGTTCATGGGCAGCGTGGCCGCCTCGGCCTCGGTCGTCCCGGCCGGGCTCCGCACGACGGACTCCGCCGGCACCACGACGCGCTCGGCGTAGGCGCCCCGCTGCCCCAAGGGCACCACGATGGCCATGACGCGATCGCCCACCCGCAGGTCGGAGTGCACGCCCTCGCCGATCTGCTCGAGCTCGCCGGCAGCATCCATGCCGGGTACGTGCGGGGGCGCGATGTCCTTGAGCCGCTCGGCCCGGCCGCCGCTGCGCAGCACCGTGTCGGTGGGGTTCACCGCCGCGGCCCGCACCCGGATGCGCACCTCGCCGGGGCCCGGCTCGGGGTCGGGCAGATCGACCAGGTGCAGGACCTCGGGACCGCCGAACTCCGTGATGCCGACGGCGCGCACGATCGGCCAGCCTAGGGCGGGGTCGGTCGCACCTGTCGGGCCACGGCCAGCGCGTCAAGGTGAGATAGACCGGGGCCGTGGGTCGCCGGCACAACGCCCTCCTCGTCGCCGCAGGCGTGCTCCTCTGCGCGTGGTGCGGCTGGCTGAGCGGGTTCCACACGGACACGTGGGCCGCCGTCGTCACCTGGGTCGTGTCGCTCGGCGCGGTGGTGGCGATCGACCTCTCCTTTTGGGGCGGCCGAACCGGCGCGCCGATGAGCTGGCATCTCGTGCCGGCGAAGGACCCGTGGCCCAGACCCCGGCGCGGCGGGGGCCGCCCGGCCCTTGAGGGCGTCTGGCCCTGGCTCGCGTTGATCGTGGTGGCGGCGACCTGGGATGGGCTCGGCATCGACACCGGCCGCGACGAGGCCCACCTGACGATCAGCGCACTGGCCCAGACCTATCGGCCGATGAACGCCGCCCTGTTGTTGGCGTGGATCCTCGCCGGCGTCGGCTACGGCGCGGCGCGCGCCCGGGCACCTCTCGGACCGACTGACCCGGCCCAGACGAAAGGGCCCGGCGGCGCGGCGCTGCTGGGCGCCGGCATGGTGCCGGCGACGGTGCACGCGGCGGGACCGCTCCTCTTGCTGCCCTCGAGCCGCCCAGCGGGCGTCGTGTTCTGGGTCGCCGTCCCGGTGGTGGCGGTCCTGATCGACGTGGTCGCCCGCCGGTCAGAGGGCCGGATGGCGCGCGCGGACGAGTTCGTTCGTTTCGTTTCGACCGCTCCGGCAGCCAACGTGGCCCTGATGGTGGCATGGACGCTCGCCGGCTATCACCTCTTCGCGCGCTGACCAGGCAGGTCGCACCAGTGGAACGACATCGTTGGCGTCGCGCCTCCCCAGCACCCGTCGCCGATCGTCGCGGTCCACCGCACCCTGCCCGTTCTCGAAGGGGTCACCCGGCCCGAAGGCCTCCGCGCCGAATAGGGGCAAAAGGGCTCGGGAGGGGGACCCGTCGAACGTCAGGCGGTGCGTGCCCCGTGGAGAAGTTCGTGCATGTTGTCGTAGAAGAACTTCGAACGATCCTCTTCGTCGGAGCCAGCGAGCGCATCGTCGAACTTCTGCAACGGATCCCTGCCACCCTCCGGATGCGGGAAGTCGGTCGAGAACATGAAGAGCTCGGCACCCGACTGCTCCATCATCCAGTCCACCGGTTCCCCGGGGAACGGCGTGAATTTGAGGTGCTGCCGGACATAGTCCGAAGGTGGGAGCTCGAGTCGCCGCAGCGGCTCCTCCGTCCGGCGGAAGGCCCGGATCCCGTAGTCGAGGTGGCGCATCCAGGACACGACCCAACCCGCCCCCTGCTCGATGCAACCTCCACGCAGCTTCGGGAAGCGGTCGAAGAGACCGTCGTAGATCAGCGTTCCGAGGAACACCTCTGGAGAGTGTGGGATGGCGAGGAAGTCCTTCGATCGGACATTCTCACCACCCCCCAGGTGGTCCGGAACTGGCATCCCGTTGTCGTGAAAGGCCGGGTCGAGGAGCCGCCCACCGCCGCCCACGTGTAGAACGAAGGGCACGTTCGCTTCGCTGAGCACGTCCCAGAAGCCGTGGAGGTCCGGATGGGTCGGAGCGCGCGTGCCTGCCGCCGTCGAGGGAACCATCACCGCCGCGCATCCGGCCTCGATCGCTTCGACGGCTAGAGCGATGGCGCGACCCGGGTCGACCAGCGGAACGAACGCCACGGGGAGCAGCCGCTTGTCCTGCGAGCAGAAATGGGCCATCGCCCTGTTCTGAGCCGAACTGCCGGCGTAAAGGCGATCCTCGTCCTTGCCGACGAACCGCGCCGTGGCGAAGGTGGCGAACACGAGCTGTCCCTCGACGCCGAGCAGGTCCAGAACCCGGCTCCGCTCCGTCGGGTCGAAGGCACCCATGGCGTGCCACCCCTTGTCCTGCATGAGACGGTCCTCGGCCAGCTTCGCCGCTTCTGTGTCCGTGCGTCGCGCTGCGACCTTTGCTACCGCCTCGTCGAGTACCGCCGCGAGGCGATCACTCGTCACGTCGCGCAGCCGGTCCTTGAACGAGGGGTCGACGAAGTCGTCGAGGAAGTCGCCCAGCTCCATCACGTGACTGTCCGCGTCGAGGACGCTTCGCTCCCCCACATAGGTTGTCGTCTCCACCGCGCGCACCAGCCCTTTCCCGTTCGGTGACAAAATGTCACCAACCTGTGACAGAATGACACCATGAGCCCCACCAGCGCAAGGGCTCGCTCCTCGTCCGACCGAGCAGCAATGGCGGGAGGACGCCTGCAGAGCTCCGCACGCCGTGACGCCCTGCTCGACGCCGCCGTGGCGCTCGTGCGCACGAACGGTGTGCGCGAGGTGTCGATGGAGGCGGTGGCCGAGCATGCCGGGGTCAGCCGACCCCTCGTGTACAAGCACTTCGCCAACCGCGACGGGCTCCTGGCGGCCGCCTACAGGCGGGAAGCGTCGAAGTTGCACGGGGAGCTCGCATCGGAGGTGGCAGCGGCGGGCAACGTCGAGGAGATGTACCGAGCCCTCCTGCGCGGCTCGATTCGGGCCACGGTGGAGCGAGGCCAGATCTTCACCGCCCTCCGGGCCGCCGGGGGATGGAATAGGGATATCCGCATGGAGCAACGATCGAGAGACCGCGACACGGTCCGGGCCTTCGCCGCCGTGGCGGCCCGTCAGTACGGCTTGGATCGGAAACGCGCCAGGTCGGTCACGGCCGTGCTGCTCGGCGCGCTCGATGCCGTCCTGGCGCAATGGCGTCTCGATCCGAGAGAGAGGAGCGGAATGATCCTCGAGGAGACGTACCTGGCCATGGTCGTGGGCGCCTATTCGGTGGAGTCGGCGAAGCTCTCGGGGTCCGCCGCCACCTGAGCGTCTCGGGCCGCGACAAGTCCGGATTCCGGGGAACGGGACCAGCCTGGTGTAGGGCCGGCGGTACGATTCGGGCTACTTCGGCCCGAGGGGTTGGGACGATGGAGATACTCAAGGAAGTCTGCGAGCGCGGTGTAGTCGAGCGACGGGTCGGGCTCGAGGTGGAGGGCGGGGAGGTCGTGCCGGGCATCGTCTGGCTGCCTGAGGCCGCCACGGGGCCCCGACCGACGGTGATCCTCGGTCACGGAGGTGTGGTCCACAAGCGCGCCCCCGAGGTGCTCGGGCTGGCCCGCCGCCTCGTGCGGCACCGGGGCTACGCCGCCGTCGCCCTTGACGCCCCCGAGCACGGCGAGCGCATCACCGATAAGGAGGCGGCTCGGGCGAGGCGCCGCTCCGTCCAGGCTCGCATCGACGAGGGGCCCGGCGCCGGCCTGCCCCTGGTGACGGACGCCAAAGGGGCGGCGGGATTCGCCAGCCGGATGGCCACCCACGTCGGAGAGCTGACCGCCCTGGTCGACGAGCTCATCTCGACCGGGTTCAGCGACGACCGCTTGGGCTACTGGGGGTTGTCCATGGGCACCGGCATTGGTCTCCGATTCGTGGCCTCCGAACCCCGGGTCAAGGCCGCCGTGCTCGGTCTGGCGGGCTTGGGTGTCGGTATGGGCGGGGCCGAGTTCGAGGCGGCGGCCCGCTCTCTACGCGTGCCGATCCTGTTCCTCTTCCAGTGGGACGACGAGTTGATCGCCCGTGAGGCGGGTCTCGCTCTCTTCGATGCCGTCGGCTCGACCGACAAGACACTCCACGTCAACCCAGGGGGTCACGTCCAGGTGCCCGTCTTCGAGAACGACTCCGCCGAGTCGTTCTTCGTCCGGCATCTCGGTCCCGGCGCGTAGCCCTGGCCGGGTACGTTCCCTTCAGCGGCGGAGCCGCCCGAAGGCGCAGATTCGGTCCCGCTGCGGACAGCGACTCGTCATTCGTTTACCACCACCCGGACCCGGCTGAGGTTCAGCGACCGCGCGAACGGGGTGCCGGGATCGCCCTCGCGCTGGGAGGCGACGCGTAGCGCCGGGAAGTAGGTGCCCGGTTTGGAGAAGGCGTGCGTGGCGGTCACGTGCACGGTCTCCGAGGTCGGATCGCCGAGCTCGGCGGCATCGGGATACGTGCCCACGCCCTCGAAGTCCCACGTCGCGGACACCACCTTGCCCGGGGCGGGCGGCACGTCGATCTGTGCGGTGAGGGTGACGGCTTCGCCCACCCCGACGTCGGCGCGCTCGCCGCCGTTCACTCGGAGATTGACCACGGGTTGGATGCCCTGGCGCTCCGCCGCCGACGCCGGCACGTGGACTTGGCCGTCGTGCACCCGGTATGCGCTGGTGGGCGGCGGGGCGATGCCCTGCTCGACCCATGCGCTCAGTTCTCGTAGCGCGTACTGCACCGTGCCCGAGTAGGCGACGGCGTGGGTCTCTAGCGACTCGGTCGTCGGATCGGTGTGGTTCGCGTTGTCGACGTACCAGAGCCGGTACTTCTCGTCGACGTCCGGGCCTTCGGCCGCCTCGACCAACTTTGCGTACCAGTCGGCCTGCCACGGCAGAGCATCCCCATCGAGCAGGCACTCCACCACGATCATCTTTCCGTTGAAGCGACCGGTGGGGATCTGACCGGTGGCGCCGAGGGTGCCGGCTGCGCCGATGTCCACGCCTCGCTGAGGGTACTTCGGTGTGCCGTCGGGGTTCCGGAAGAAGTCGTAGACGTCGGGGTAGTCGAAGTCCGGATTGGCCGGCGGGAATTGATGACGGTGGTAGGTCTGCAACGCGAGGAACCTCGAGTTGTCGATCCGGACCTCGTCGCCGGCCTCGATGCTGTCGACGACGGAGGGGTCGGCCGTGATGTCAATCGTGTCGCCCACCGATTCGAACACGAGGCCGATGTGACCCTTGCCGTCCGAGTCGACGCGCCCGAGCGAGGCGGTCTTGCCCGCGGCCGCCCCGCTGGTGATGATCACCTCAGCACCCGTGAGATCACCCGTGGGGACACTCGACAGCTTGAATTGCTTCCGGCGGCCGGCAATCACCTCGACCACGGTCGCCTCGTGTTGGATGCGCGCCGCGCCGACCGACGACGTCGGGTCGGTGCCCAGGTAGCCCGGCTTGCTCCAGAAGTCGTCGAGATAGGTCGGGTCCAACACCGGCACATAGCTGGCGACCAGCACGAGCGGCCCTCCGCCCTGGGGGACGTAGTTGAACCAGGCCCCGGGCGGGAACCCGGTACGGGTGGCCTCTTCCAGCGCGCCACGCTCCTCGTCGTTCAGCCCGGCGTAGGGATCACCGCTTCCGCCGGGCTCGATCGCGTCGATGATCGACGGCCACTTGCCCTTCAGCACGCGGAGGGCGTTCACGCGCACGGTGAAACAATTGGGGATGGACTGTGGCGAGCCCATGACGTAGGGCACGAACCCGTCCCACACGCCGGTCGTCATCTCCGCACTGGTGACCGTCTGGTAGGCGCCACCGCTCCCGCCGTAGAGATAGCCGTAGGTTTGGTGCGGGCCGTAGATCTCGGCCGCCACCTGGCGGGAGAACTTCGCGGCCTCAGCGTTGACTCGGTAGCCCCGAATCGTCGTGTCGGCCTGGCCCCTGGCCGACCCCTCCGCCGCTCGAGGGTTGTCGCGGCCGCCCATGTTCGTCTGCACCGAGTAGCCGCCACTGGCCAGGGCGAACGCAACATTGCGCGCCGTGGCCTCCTCGCCGGCGAGCAGTTGATGGGTCGCCTGGAAGAAGCGTCCCTGGTACTCCTCTTCCGGCGGGAAACAGAACGAGAACTTGGCGTCCGTGCCCGTGAAGCCTCCGTGGACATAGAGGTGGCGCGCCTCGAAGGGCGCGGCGCCACCGTGCTGCGTCGTGATGCCGCCGGGGAACACCGGGGCGTCGGCCGGCTCGTCGCGCCACGCCCGGACGTCGATGTACGGCTGGTTGAAACGCGGGTCTTCGGAATCTGCGGTCACGAAAAGGGCGCCACGGTCGTCGGTCTTCGAGTCGGTCATCATCCCCTCTCACGTGGGGGTGCGAACGCTCGTCCACTTGCCACGGTCAACTCGCCCCGAAGAGCGGGGGCAGCGTGGTCGGCCACTGGCCCAGCGAGAAGCGCTTGCCACCGAAGACGGGCACGAAAGTCCCCATGTCGCCGTTGAGCGGCGACGTCTTGGTCCCGTCCCAGTAGACGAAGCGGGCATCGTCAGCCGCCGTGTGGACTCCTCCCCCGGGCGTCCCCGTCGGCCCCACGTTGTAGGTCCACTGACCATATTGATAGTCCGGCGCGCCGAGTGTCGGGATCGCATGGATCCCCCGGGCCATATTGCTCGGCGTCAGGTCGGGCCCGGCCGCCTGCAGATCGTTGAAGATCTCCACCAGGGCACCGTAGTTGCCGTCGGTGCCTTTGGGGATGGTGTGCCCGGTCAGCTTCTGGTAGAGCTGGCCGGCCAGCGACTGCGGGCCGGTCGTGTCGGTGGAGGGCGAGCTCTCGGACAGGCCGAACATGTGGCCCTGGATCTCCGGCAGGTCGTAGAGTCCCTGGGCCACCTGGTCCAGGTCGGTCTCGGCCGAGCCGGTCATGAACCACTCGGGGTGGTAGTTCTGCGCCGCCGCCGCCTTGGTCAGCAGGCCGAGCGAGAAGGGGTCGGCCGAGCAGATGATCGTGGTTACCCCGGCCGCCTTGAACTGGATGATGGCCTGCTGCGCCGACTGCTGGAAGGTGGCGATGTCCAGGTTGTAGTCGAAGCTGGGCGAAATCTCGCTCTTCTTGATGTGGTACTTGTTCTCGACCAGATTGACGAATTCCTTGGTGCAGTCCAGGTACTGGGGCACGTTGGGGACGAAGGCGGCGAACTTGCGTACCTGGTCCTTCAGGCTCGGGTCACCTGCGTAAATGGCCTTTTTCCCGCCCAGCATGGTGGCGACGACCTCGGCCTCGGAGTCCGTGATCGTGTCGCAATTCTGGGTGATCGACCACACGTAGGGATTGAGCGCCTCGAACGCGGCCTCGTCGAAGTACGGGTCACCGTCGAACTCCACCAGGTGGTCCTGGGCGGCACAGGTGGAGAAGGGGCCGGTGCCTCCGTAAGAGTCCCCGTTCGTCATGCCCGTTTCCCCGAACGCGTGCATCTGATTGGCGATCGTGTCGGCGTCGGCACAGGCCTGCGGCTGGCCCTGCCCCAGCTCCTCGGTGGTGAAGCTCGCCTGGGTGTTGTACGGCTCTATGACGACCTTGCGTCCGTAGAGGTCGTAGACGCTGTTGAAGTAGTTGAGGAAGACTTGCTGCACCTGGCTGATGACCTGGGGGATGGCACCTCCGGCCGCCTTGGCCTCCGCCTCGATCTCCTCGGTGTCGGCGGCGCTGGGGAATTCGCGCTCGACCAGGGTGATGGTGCTGGCCGTCACGCCGTCGTACGTGGCCCCGCCGTTGTTGCCGGTGAACTTCGGGAGGCATGGCGGGGCGTAGGGCGAGTCGAACTGCGGAGTCGACGGCGTGCATTTGGTGCCCGAGCTGGTGGTGCCGGTGCCCGCCTTTGTCCCACCCGTCGCCGGGTAGGCCCACGGGTAGGGCCCCTCACCGGCCGGTCCCGAAGTCTTCAACACCGGGGACGTACTCGATGCCCCCGCCACCGGGACCATCACCAGGGCGGTGAGCAGCGCCACCCCCAACACGAGGGCCGAGCTTGCCCCCCGCACCATCCGATGCCCTGCGAAGTGTCGCGACGAGACGCTGATCGACCTTTGGCCCGACGATGTCATGGCCCCCCTTTTGACTCTGATGGGTGGGAGGCGGTACTCCCCCCTTCCATCTCTGCTTTGGCCGGAAACGTTAGTGAGGGCACACTACGTTTGCGCTGTCAGGGCGCGACCACTTGGGGGTGGCATGGACGTCGTGCAGTGATCGGCCGCACCGCGTGAGGGCTCCGGTGCAGCGGGGGGCGACTGGGCCACGTGACGATTCCTGAGGGCAGCGCGCCCCTGCTGGGGGGTCAGATGGACCGCGGCCTGCGTCAGCGCGGGGCCTCGCTGTGGCGGTCGACCCGCGCCGCCCTGGGCTGGTTCTTCGCGGCAATCGGGGTGTGGATCCTCCTGGCCGCCACCCTGCCCAAGGGCCTCCCCCTCGGCATCGTGCTCCTCGGCATCGTCTACGGCGCCATTTACGCCATCCTGGCCGTGGGCATCGTCCTCATCTACCGCGGGGACCGCATCATCAACTTCGCGCAGGCTTCGATCGGCGTGCTGCCGGCGGTTCTGGCCATTGAGCTGGTGGTCACCTACGGGGTTCCCTTCGTGCTGGCCGCCGCGGCCGGCATCGCCGCCGCCATCATCCTCGGCGCGGTGGCGAGCCTGTTGCCCCGCCACTTCCGCAACAGCTCCCGGCTGATCCTGACCGTGGCCACCATCGGGCTGGCCCAGCTCCTGACCGGGGTGGCCACCGTGGCTCCCGTCCTCTTCTGTAACCCGGCCACCAACCAGTCGTGCGTCAACGCCTCGAACAGCCAGTCGGTCAACACGCCCCTCCACGTGTCGTTCACCGTCGGCCCGGTGCTCTTCAGCGGCAACGACATCGTGGCCGTCGTAGGGGCCATGATCGTGGCGTCCGCCCTGGCGCTGTTCATGCGCTACTCCAAGTACGGGCTGGGCATACGGGCGGCCGCCGAGAACAGTGACCGAGCCACCCTGCTCGGGATCTCCGTGGCCCGCCTCGACACCATCATCTGGGTGCTGGCCGCCGTTTTGTCCACCCTCGCCATTTTGCTGCAGGTGCCCGTCCTCGGGTTCGGGGGGTTCCAGACCGTGACCGCGGGAGGCGACGAGATCCTTCTGCGCATTCTGGCCGCCGCCGTGATCGGACGGATGGAGAGCATGCCCCGGACCGTGGTAGCGGCACTGGCCATCGGCGTGTTCGACGCCGGGGCCACGTGGACGTACTCCAACACGAGCTACGTGGACGCCTCGCTCGTGGTCGTCATCGTCGTGGCCCTCCTGCTGCAGCGGCGCTCCCGGTCGCGGGTCACCGAGGGTGAGCAGTCGAGCTGGCGTTATGTGGCCGCGGTCCGGCCCATCCCCCGCCAGCTGGCCAGCCTGCCCGAGGTGCGCTGGACCCTCCGGGTCCTGAAGGTCGCCTTCGTGGCCGTGGTGGCTCTGCTCCCGCTGCTGCTCAGCGACAGTCAGACCTATCTGGCCTCGCTCATCGTGGTCTACGCCATCGTCGGGCTCTCGCTGCTGGTGTTGACGGGATGGTCGGGGCAGATCTCCCTCGGGCAATTCGGGCTGGCCGGCATGGGCGGGGCCGCCACGGTGGTCCTCTATTCCCGCCACGGGTGGGACTTCTTCGCCGCGCTGGCGGTCGGCGTCCTCGTCGGCGCCCTGGTATCGCTGTTCATCGGGCTCCCGGCCCTGCGCATGTCCGGGCCGTTCCTGGCCGTGACCACCCTCGCCTTCGGGGTCACCGCCTCGTCGTACTTCCTGCAACCCAACTACCTGCCCTGGTTCGTCACCACCGAGGCCAACCGACCCACGCTGTTCGGGGCGAGCGTGTTGAACTCCGACTCCCAGATCTATTACTTCTGCCTGGCCGGCTTCTTCCTGGTCCTCCTGGCGGTGCGCTCGCTTCGCCAGAGCCGGACGGGCCGGGATCTCATCGCCACCCGCGACAACGAGCCGGCGGCGCGGGCGGCCGCCGTCAACACCACCCGTCACAAGTTGCTGGCCTTCGCCCTCTCCGGGGGCATCGCCGGGTTCGCCGGCTCGCTCTTCGCCGTCCAGCAGCAGGGCATCAACAGCGGGTCGTTCACCGCGGACATCAACATCACCATGTTCTCCATGGTGGTCATCGGCGGCCTGGGCTCCATGCCGGGCGTGATCCTCGGCGCCGCGGTCGTATGGGGGGCCCAGTACTACCTCCCGTCCGGCTATGCCCAGCTGGTCAACGGGTTGGGCATCCTGCTGCTGCTGCTCTTCCTGCCCGAAGGCATCGGCGGCCTCCTCAACCGCGGCCGGGACCAGCTCTTGCGCGTCGTGGCCCGCCGCCGCGGGATCACGGCAGCCGGGATCTGGCGCCGGCCCGATGAGGACACCGGCGCCGCCGGGGCATCACACGACCAGGGAGCGCCGCGGCCCGGCTCGGTGGACCGCCAGACCGCCGACGTGCTCACGCTCGGCCTCGACACGGGCGCCCATGGTTGACCGCGCCCACCCTCGCCTGCCCCAGCGGCGGCCCTCGCGCCTCACCGGGACGTATTCGCCGCGCCCACTGATCGCCGTCATGGGCCTGGGCGCCATCCTGCCCATGAGTGCGGTGACATTCGTGCTGCTGCTGCCTCAGATGCAGGACGCCTACCAGCAGGGGCTCTCCATCCTGGCCCTGGTGGCCGTCCAACAGGTACAGACCGGCCTCGGCCCCGACTTCATCTTGGCCCTGGTGGCCAACCAGACCTCGCGGACCAGGGTTCTGGTGGGCGCCGGCGGATTCTTCACCGCGGCCGCCGCCGTCCTGTGGCTGGCCGGTGTGTTCCCCAACCAGATCCTGCTCTACGCCGGCGCCATCGGGGTGGTGCTCGGCGGCGGCGCGCTGACCTCGACGCAGAACTCCCTCCTCTGCGACTACTACCCGGTCAGCCTGCGACCACGGGTGATCCTGGCCCAGCGGGCGGCCCTCGTGTTCGGCCTCACTCTGTGCCCGCTCATGGTGGGGATCCTGGCCTTCGTCTCAGGCTGGCAGGCGTCGTTCTTCGTCCTGGCTGCCGGTGCCCTCTTCTTCGTGGTGCTGGCCGCCCGGCTCCCGGACCGGGTCCCTGCCGGCGGCCTCCCGGGAGGCGACTCCGGCCGGCCCGAACCTCCGGCCGAGCCGGCCACGGTGCCCGAGGCCGCCCGGGTCATCGCCACCACCCGATCCCTCCGCCTGATCTACTACTCGCTGCCATTCCTGCTCGGGACCGTGCTGGGCCTCACCTTCTACGCCACCGCGTACTACGAGAACGTCTTCCACCAGGACGCGGCGCACCGCACCCTGCTCTTCGGCCTGGCCGAGCCGGGGGCGGTCATCGGCCTGGTCGTCGGCATGGTGGTCCTGCCCCGGCGCATCGCCGCCGACCCGGGGAAGGCGACGCGTGCAATCGCCTGGCTGGCCGTGACCGCTGCCGCCGCAGCGGCCTGCCTGGCCCTGGCGCCCGATGTGGCCGTGGCCTATGTCGCGCAGCTGGTCTTCGCCGGCGCCTCTGCCGTGGTGATCGCCGGTGTGTACGCCATGCTCTCGGTGGCGTTGCCGACACGAATGCTCACCCTGGGCTTCGGGCTCTCCACGGTCTGGCTGACCTTCGGTGCCCTCCTCATCGGTCCCCCCGGCGGCGTCCCCACCATCAATTCCCTCATCACCAATGCCTTCGGCTACCGCGCCTCCTTCTGGATCTTCGTGCCGCTGTTCGTCATCGGCGCGTCGCTGCTCCGCTCGGCCTCCCGATTCGTGGCCGAGGACATCGCGAAGCGCAGGATCACCGAGGTGGCTGATGCCATCCTGCGCCGGGAACGGACCGACGGGACGGGCGATCTCCTCATGATCCGCTCACTCGATGCCGGCTACGACGGCGTCCAGGTTGTCTTCGGCGTCGACCTCGACGTGGGCGACGGCGAGATGGTGGCGGTGCTCGGCACCAACGGCGCCGGCAAGTCCACGCTGATGCGGGCCATCTCCGGCCTGGTGGTGCCGACCGCGGGGGAGGTCATGTTCGACGGCAAGGCCATCACCACCTACGAGGCCCACCGGATCACCGAGGCCGGCATCCTGCAGGTGCCCGGAGGTCGCGGCATCTTCCCCGGGCTCACCGTGGCCGAGTGCCTGCGGGTGGCCGGTTGGCTTTACGACACCGATGAGCCGGACCTGGTCCGGGCCACCCAGACGGTGCTCGACTACTTCCCCGTGCTGTCGCGCCGCTGGCACACCCCGGCAGGCTCACTCTCGGGAGGCGAGCAGCAGATGCTCAGTCTCTCCATGGCCTTCATCGCCAAACCGAAACTGCTGATCATCGACGAGCTCTCCCTGGGGCTCGCCCCCACCGTGATCGAGAGCCTGCTCGGCATCGTCAAGGGCATCCACGATGGTGGCACCGCCGTCATCCTGGTCGAGCAGTCCATCAACCTCGCTCTCCGGCTCTGCGATCGGGCCATCTTCATGGAGAAGGGTCAAGTGGTCTTCTCCGGGCCGACGGCCGACCTGCTCGACCGCCAGGACATCGTCCGGGCCGTGCTCCTGGGCGGAGCCGACGATGCGCCCATCGACACGACGCCGGCGGTCAGTCTCAACAGAGCGGACCTCGCGCTGGCGGTCGACGCAGCTCTGGATTCTCAGGACGCCGTGTTGTCGGCCCGCGGCCTCTACCAACGCTTTGGCGGGGTGGTGGCGGTCGATGATGTCGACCTCGACCTCTACCGTGGCGAGATCCTGGGGCTGCTCGGGCCCAACGGTGCCGGCAAGACCACCATCTTCGAATTGCTCTCGGGCGAGCGGCGCTCCGAGCGGGGGCGGATCACCATGGGAAAGGTCGACATCACGTCCTGGCCCGCCTATCGACGGGCGCAACACGGGCTCGGTCGCTCCTTCCAAGCCGCCCGTTTGTGGCCGGGGCTCACGGTGCACGAGTCCGTCATCATGGCGATCTCGCACCACACCTCTTCGCCCGGGGCGGCTGCGGCCATCTTGAACCTGCCGACCGTGCGCCGATCCGAGCGCCGACTGCGCCAGGCTGCCGATGAGATCCTCGAGCCGCTCGGGCTGTCGGAATACTCGGATCAACTGACCTCCGATCTCTCGACGGGTGTGCGACGCCTTCTCGAGTTGGCGGTGATCATCGCCATGGACCCGAGCATCGTCCTGCTCGACGAGCCGTCCGCCGGCCTGGCCCAGGCCGAGACCGAAGCCATGGCACCGGTCCTGCTCGAGACCAAGCGACGCCTCGACTGTTCGATGATCCTCATTGAGCACGACATGAGCCTGTTGCGCCAGTTGGCCGATCGGGCCATCGCCCTCGACGTCGGCGCCGTGGTCACGACGGGGAATCCAGAGGACGTCCTGAATGATCCGCGTGTGATCGAGTCATATCTCGGAGTCGCCGCCCAGTGAGCCGTCGCCCTCGCACTGCGGTGGTCGGCCTCGTTGGTGTGGCCCTGGCCGCCCTGGTCCTGACGGGCTGCCACACGGCGCCCCGCCTGGGTGTGCCCACGACCGTCTATCCGGTCGAAGGGCACTGCGACACCTCGGCCGTCGTGGAGGTGGGCGCCTCCCTTCCCTTGAGCGGATCCGACAGCGCGGCCGGGCATGCCCAATTGCTCGGCCTCGAGTTAGGCGTCAATGAGATCAACGCCACCGGAGGCCTCCTCACGGCGCACCGTTGTCTGGAATTGCTCTACAAGGACGATCGCTCCGATCCTGCTGTCGACAATCAGGCCCTGTTGGACCTGGTGAACCAGGAAAAGGTCTCGTTTCTCGTGGGGCCCTTTCTCGCCCTGGAGAATCCGGCCAACGTCGACCACATAGGTGCGCTCGGGACCACCGCTGCCAGTTACCCCGCTCTCGCCGTGACCTTCAAGCCCAGTGAGTTCCCCAACACCTTCCCCATCGCATCATCGATGGCGGACCAGGCCAGTGTGCTTGCGGCGGCGGCCAAACGGCAGCACCTCGACCGCGTTGCCCTCGTTCGCTCCAACTCGAAGGTGGCTGCCGAGGGGGCCACCGCGTTCCGGAGCGACGCCCGCTCAGCCGGTCTCACCGTCAACGCAACGACCTTCGTCGTCGATTCTCGGGCCGCCGCGCCGTCGGCATGGACGGACCTCGGGGCGGAGCACCCGAGCGCAGTGGTGGTCTTCGACAGCGGATCGACCCTGGCCCCGCTGCTCGCGGCCCGCCGAAGCGCGGGCTCGACCCTGCCCGTCCTCGCCTCCGCGCGAGGCGCTCCGGTGCTTCCGGCCGCGGCCGTCAACGGAGTCCAGGTCATCGTGCCGAAGTCGTTGGTGGTTTCACGCCACGTCCCTGCGAGCCTGGAGTCTTTCCGAGCCCGGGTGCTCCGCACCCTCCACCAGGCGCGGCTCGCCGGCCCCCTCACGCCCTATGCGCAGGGGTACGACGCCGTCCAGCTCTTCGCCAGCTCCGCCAATGGTGTCGACGCCGATGACTCGGGCAGCGTTCGCACGTTCATTGAGAATGCCAACTTCGAAGGGCTCCTCGGGACGTACGACTACACCTCGAGCGACCATGAGGGATTGGCTGCGTCACAGCTCGCCGTCGCTCCGCTCGATTCGCTGTCCGATGGGCTCTACGTCCTGGCTGCTTCCAGGTAACCGAAACGTATGGCCGTCTCTACGAGGACGACGGTCTTGCAACCTTCGCCCAATGGAGGTGGTGACCCTTGACCATGACCAGTGCCCCGTCCATCGACTCTGCTGCGCGAACGGCCCGCTGGGAACCTGCGGGAGACTCTCGACACGCTGCGGGACGTACTGACGGGCTTGGCCGCTTCGTACCCTGAGTCAGAATCCGAGGCCGACCAGCCAGAGATCGCGCCCGCCATGTGATCCTCTCGTTCTTCAGCGGCGGTGTTTGGTCCGGGCATACGACGGAACGGTCGGTCGGGACCCTTCCGTTCCATCACAATGTTGCGTTGAACCACCTCGACGTTGTACCCCGGGCGGTCATCACTCGGCCGATTTGGGTGACCGCGTTCGCGACTGAACGATGCCGGTTGGGCGGTGCGCCATCGAGGAGCTCGTTCCAGAAGACAGCCCAACCGCCCGACAGCGCATCGCCACGACCCGCCGTGGTCAGAAGCCGAGCGACCGCTGCCGTCACCCGGGGTCGTCCCACCAGTCCCCCGTGTACCGCAGCGGCGATCCGATGATACGGGAGGTGTTCGAGGGCAAGCCTGGATCGATAGCTTTCTGCTGCGTGGCCGGGCCCGCCAAGGATCGCCTCGGCGGCGGCACGACCACTGCTCATCGCTTGGGAGATCCCCTCCCCCTGGATTGGGTTCACGAGCCCTGCAGCATCGCCGACCAGGAGCACCCGCCCCATCGCTGGCCTTGTCCCGATGATCCCCATCTTGAGCCAGCCACCAAGGCGGCGTTGCGATCCTGCTATGGGCGCTCCGTCGATGAAACCGAGCGCCTGCAGATGCTCAAGGAACTCGGGCAGGGCTCGAACCGCATTCGCACCGGCCTTGCGGTCTGACTGTGTTCCCACGCCGAGCCCCACGTTGGCACCGCCCTGCTCTCCGGGGAAGACCCATCCGTATCCGGGAAACGCGTGCCATGGTTTCTGCTCCCACAAGACGATGGCCGGGAGATCGACCACCTGTGCGAGGTATGTGCGGACGGCGAATCCCCACAGAACCATCTTCGGATCGACGAGGCCTGCCGCCGCGGCGACTTCGCTCGTGGCACCGTCGGCACCGATCACGAAGTCGGCATGGAGTGACTCACCGGTACTCAACCGGTAACCACCAACCTGCGCCTCTCTTTCAACGGGCGTTTCTGCCCGCCCGACGAAGGGTGTGGCGCCCGCCTCGACAGCCGCGGCGTGGAGCATGGCGTCAAATACCGTCCTCGTGATCGCAGTGCCATGTCCTGGGTACGTAAGCCCATCGGCACTGGGGAGCTGAACCCGGCGACCGGTCGGACCGACGACGAGCATGTCACCGACGTCTCGGCCAGGTGGCGCAGTCAACTCGAGATCGACCAGCAACTGCAGACCGCGGGGCCCGACCAGGTCACCGCACGCCTTGTCACGTGGGAATGCCGATTTGTCGACCAAGGCGACATCCACCCCGGCCCGAGCAAGCACCAGGGCGGCAACGCTGCCTGCCGGGCCGCCTCCGACGACGAGCACGTCAAAGCGCGGCAGGCCCACGCTGCTCCTTTCGCCACCTCGGATCTACAGTGAGATCTTCTCACCCGCCGGAGGAATGCGTGCCAAGGGAAGCTGTCGAAGACCGGAATCGCTTCGCGCAGCACCTGTTTGCGTCCCTCCCGAAGCGATACGACCAATTGGCTGAGGTCCTGTCCATGGGCCAGAACGCCCGATGGCGGCGAGCCATGGTCGATCACATCGTGCCCACCTCGCCCGCCCTGACGCTGGACGTCGCGTCGGGCACCGCTGGTGTTGCGCTGCAGCTCGCCGCGCGCACTTCGTCCGGTATCGTCGGCGTCGATCTGACCAGGAACATGCTCGCTCGTGGTCAGGAGAATGTGGCGGAAGCCCGAATGGGCGAACGAATCAGTCTGGTTGTCGGTCGAGCGGAACAATTGCCGTTTCCCCATGGGACCTTCGACGCCCTGACGTTCACTTACCTGTTGCGCTACGTCGATGATCCCCAGGCCACACTCGCCGAGCTGGCGAGGGTTGTGAAGCCCGGTGGTGCGGTGGCCAGCCTCGAGTTCCTCCTGCCGCCGAGTCGGTTCTGGCGATTCTGGTGGTGGATCTACACCCGCCTGATCCTGCCCGTGGGCGGGTGGCTCACGGGCGGACGAGAGTGGTTCCGAGTGGGCCGGTTCCTCGGCCCCAACATCTCGCAGCACTACCGGACGTATCCCCTGTCGTGGACGGAGGACGCATGGCGCACGGCAGGGTTCGAGAATGTCGGTGTGCGCGTGATGAGCCTCGGCGGCGGTCTCGTGATGTGGGGGACACGCGGGCATGACTGACGAGCCCACACCCGACGCCAAGGACGCAGAGGCTGCAGTTCCGTCCGCAGCAAAAAAGGACACCGAGAACGGTGAGCAGAACCGGCCGGCCTTCTATGCCGCCCGAGCCGGGGGTTGGCGAGATTGGTGGACCCTGCTGCACCCTCCTTATACGGCGTGGCACTTGGCCTACGCAGTGATAGGTGCATGTCTTGCACCAACCGTCAACTTGACGCGACTGTTGGCGACCCTGTTGGCATTCTTTTGTGCCGTCGGGCTCGCCGCCCACTCCCTCGACGAGCTGAACGGTCGTCCATTGGGGACCCACATCCCGAGTGGTGCACTCATCGTCGTCACCGTGGTCGGGCTAGCCGCCGCAGTTACTCTCGGCATCGCCGGAGTAGCCCGGGTGGGCTGGCCACTGGTCCCGTTCTTGGTGCTGGGCCCACTGCTCGTCATCGCCTACAACCTGGAACTTTTCGGCGGTCTGATCCATAGCGACGCCGGCTTTGCACTTGCATGGGGTTCCTTCCCAGTCCTGGTGGCCTACGTGGCCCAAACAGGCCGATTGGCAATCAGCCCAGTGTTCGCCGCGGCGGCAGCTTTTGCCCTGTCTGCGGCGCAGCGCCAACTGAGTACGCCGGCACGACTCATCCGACGACGTACTAGGGCGGTGGAAGGTCACATCACTCTGGCGACCGGCGACGTGGTCCCAATCGATCACAGGGCGCTGTTGGCTCCACTAGAACGAGCACTTCATGCGATGTCGTGGGCTGTCGTGCTTCTGGCGGCGTCGCTGGCAGTGGCCCGGCTCGGCTAGTTGGCAGACTCGAGTCGCCGGCGGAAACCCGCGACGGTGATCTCGACGACTCGGTCATGACCCCACTGCAAGAGGGGGCGACCGAAACGGTAGGCCAATCGCATCGGTGGCTGCATCATTTCGACCGTCCAGGCGACCACGGCTGTTGTGCCGGTACCGTGAGGACGCATCGCGATCCGCGCCAACCCTTCGAGATCGCCGTGGATGATTGCCTCAATCTCGCTTGGCGGCTCGCAGCGGGTGAGTTCGATCCGAAGTCGCATCCGATAGGGCAAAGGAGGTGCAACCACGCCATGGAGCACGGATCCCGTCTTCAAGGTAGCCCCCTCGAGACGAAACTCCTCCAGCCAAGGCCATCTTGCTTCGAACTGGTCCACCTCCTCTATGGCATCCCACAACTCCTGGGGAGAGGCGCCGAACTCGTACTCACGCCGGTACTCTATGACGGGTCGACGAGACATGTGGCCCACGTTAGAAGTTGACAGGCGGGTGCCGATCGAACGTCCCGACCCCCGCAAAACGCGTGGCGGGGCGCATCGCTAAGAGCGACTCGGTTCCCTATTGACCCTCCGACTTTCGGGGCCTGGACGCGTGCGGCGTGCTCCGTATTCCGGCAACTGGCGAACCACAAGAGCGTTAGCAGCCAGCCGATCGACTTGCTCCGCGCCGGACAGGAATCCCAATCGGCGACAGACTGCTACCTTCGAGCTCAGACAGTCGGTTTCCTCTGGCGGGCCGGTGCTGAGTCCGTCACGAACCTTGGCTGGTCCGGTTGCCGATCCCGTGAGGCTCCAGGAATGCCGTCTGACGGAGAGAGATGGCATAAGCGGCGACCGCGACTCGGATGACCGAGGTCATCGCAATGCGAGGTCGCGTGATCGAGTGCCCCGGACGGTCGAGTGTCGGTGGGCTCGCGACCCCTCAAAAGTATCTGCATGGGCACGTTGTCCCCCTTCCTGAATGGCGGAAGGCCCGCGGTGGGTTCGCATTGCCCGAGTGAGATAGCGGAGGAGGGTTACACCGTGGGCGTTCGAGGAGCGACCCGGTCGCGTCGTCAGCGGCTGACAGCGACCGATTGGGTGTCGACAGAGCGGCGCACGACGTCTGTTCGAACTCAGGTCGTCGGATTGTGGCGAGGAATCAGCTATCGGCCACTTCGCCGATTGGCAGCACCTCGCACTCCGTGCGCGTCGGGTCGCTCGCTGGGAGCAGGAAGCGCCAAAAGATAGTTCCCGAGTGGTGACCTTCACAATCCAGCCAATTCGGTGCACCGGGGTCCTTATGAGCGATCACAATTCGGTAGCACCCGTCCGGCTCCAGCTGAATCTGGGACTGATTGAGGGACGATCGCCGAGAGCGATATTCAAGCGTCTGCATGTGTCGATTCCACAGCATGACATTGGCGAAGGGACATGACGGGAGGGTCCCGGTCATCACGAGTGCCTCGTCGGGGTCGAGCCGCCATCGCCCCATGGCGTAGAAGATGTCGGCGGCACCCGGCACCGGTAGACCGGAATCCCGAAAGCTGAACGGCACTGGGAGTACGTTCGGTTCCTGGGAGACGAAGGGGGCTGGTGACGGGGTATTGGGCAGCGACTGTCCGAGCGTTGTTTGGCGTAGGAAGTCAATACCCTCCCGCATTCGTTCCGAGAACACCTCGTCGCTCAGCGGCGGTGGCGGATCGAGGTCTTCAATCGTCTCGATTTCGATCCGCACCGATACATCCATGTCGTTCTGAGCGGACGTGCCCAACTGGAAATAGCTGCGCACGACGACGCAGTAGGCATCAGGGTCAAGGCGCAACCAGTTACCCGGTTGTTCAATAGCGCTGAGTTTCAAAGAGTACGAACCATCCTGGTCGACTTGAAACTGCCGATCATTGACGTCACCGAGAAGCGGCCCGGCCAACGCCCCGTCTTGAGCTCTCCCGTGGATGGTGAACGACGTGTAGCACTCAGTGTCGACGCGACCGAAGATCCTGTACGAGCGCGAACCCGAGATTCGGGCGTAGTGGTAGATGGCGTCGGGATTATCACCTTGGAGTTTGCGAGCGGGCGAAACGATCGACGCCAACCTGGGGTATTCGGGGTCGGCCTCAAAGAAGAGTTCGGACGCCGCCGAGAGCAGCTGTCCCACATACCGGTAGCCCTCAACGACGTCCAGGGGGTCAGTGAATCGCTCGCCGTTGAGGACGTAGTCATCCCGAATGAGCTGGAGGAGGGCGATCAGCTCATCGAATGCAGCGGTGGTCTTGGGAGCCTGGTTCATTTCACGGTCGGTCCGTCGTTTCGTGCCAAATTGAGTCTGCATCAACAAGAATGCTGTGCTCTGAGGTGAGGATACTTTTTTGCCCGGCGCAGGTGGGCGTCGAGTCGGTCAAAGCTGGCGGTCCAGAACCGCCGGTACAGCTCCATCCACTCGGTCGCTTCTTCGAGCGCGGCAGGCTGCAACGTGCTGGACAGGTGGTGGCCCGAGCGGCTCCTGGTGATCAGGCCCGCCCGCTCCAGCACCTTCAGGTGCCGGGATATGGCGGGCATGCTGATGGCGAACGGGGTGGTCAGCTCGGTCACCGTCGCGTCCCCGTCGGCCAGCATGGCCAGGATCGTCCGCCGGGTCGGGTCCGCTAATGCCCCGAAGATCACGCTGAGCCGGTCGTCTGCCAATCGCTTGACCCTTTATATTTAACGAATAGGTTAAACTTATCGCGCCTTGAGCTCCGCGTCAACGCCGGCTGAGAGGAGGAGACGTGGCCCGTCTACGAGTTCACAACTTCACGATCTCGCTCGATGGGTACGCGGCGGGTCCACGCCAGCGGCTCGACGAGCCCCTAGGCGAAGGAGGGCGACGGCTGCACGAGTGGATTTTCCAGACTCGGTCATTTCACGACCTGCTTGGACAAGAAGGCGGCGACACCGGTCTCAACGACGAAGTCTTCGGGGCTCGGACCAGCGGCATCGGTGCCACGATCATGGGACGCAACATGTTTGGTCCGATTCGAGGTCCCTGGCCCGACGAATCGTGGCAAGGGTGGTGGGGAGAGGACCCACCGTTCGGCCACGACGTCTTCGTCCTGACCCATCACCGCCGAGCGGATCTGCCCATGCACAACGGCACGACCTTCCGCTTCGTCGACGCGACACCAGCCGAGGTGTTTTCGATGGCCGCCGAGGCCGCTGACGGGCAGGACGTTGCACTCGCCGGAGGGCCTGCCACCATCCGACAATTCATCGGAGCCGATCTCCTGGACGAGGCACACCTCGTTATCGCCCCGGTTCTCTTGGGCGGTGGTGAACGGCTCTTTGAACACCTCCCATCGGGCATTGGTGACTACTCGTGCTCCGAGCTCACGTGCTCTCAAGGCATCGCACACGTCTACCTCAGGCGGAACAAGGTCAGGGACGAGAGGTGAGGTTTGCAATTGAGCATCGTCCACTTCCGCCAGGCGCCATGAGGAACTGACAGCCAGCTACCGCCCCAGCTCCAGGCCGCGACGATTATGGGCGCTTTCGTAGATTCAAATCGGAGTGCATTTCAGCTCGCTCCCCTGGGCTCGACCCGGGAGCTGTCCAGGTAATCCCAGCTCAGAAACCGGTTGTAGCTGCGGCATATCGATGGCCCGATACTCGCGTTAGCTCCAACCGAATCCGCGACGGTGCCGATAAGCGCCCTGCTGTGACTCGATGATGAAAGTGCCTCCTGAGCTGAGTCGCGACCGAGTGTGGAAGTGGCCGGTCTCCGCGGGTATAACGAGATGAGGCGCTGGAGCGACTGTTGACGGAGGTGGAAGCTGATGGACGTCGAGTTCATGACGAGTGTCGCCGCAATCGTGCCAGACGCTGATGCATCTCGGACGTTCTACCGGGACGCCTTGGGCCTGGTCTTCGAAGGTGAAGAGGGCGACTACGTGTTCACCCACAAGCTCGAAGGAACGAAGCACTTCGGGTTGTGGCCTCTCTCGGAAGCAGCACATGCCTGTTTCGGTACCGCCGAGTGGCCCGCCGACATCCCGGTTCCTCAGGCGAGTATCGAGTTCGAGGTCGCCGACGTCGCCGCAGCCGCCAGCGAACTCACGGCCAAGGGTTATCGACTCATCCACGATGCCCGCACCGAACCGTGGAGCAGATAGATCACGGCCCGGCTGTTGAGCCCGGAAGGCTTGCTCGTCGCCGTCTGCTACACCCCATCGTTCCACGACCCTCCTGACAGCTGAATCAACCTTCGGGTTCGAGCCCCGAAGATTCCCAGGTTCGCACACCCAGGAACGGAGACCGGGCAACCTGACTATTTAGATCTTTGCCGAGCGCTGAAGGTACGTGCGCAGCCGCGTCTCCTCGCCTTGATTTAGCGCGTCGAGCAAGGCAAATAGCTGGGAAAGGGCCACATCTCCGAGCTCGGCTTTCAACTCGTCCTCGATCCCCCGGGCGGCCGTTCGCTGTGCCTTCAAGTAGTCAGACCCGCGAGACGTAAGGATGACCGACTTCTCCCTTTTGCTGGTCGGCGAATCGGCGACCGAAACAAAGCCACGATCACGCAGGTGCCCGACTACCTTGCTGGCTCCCTGGCGGGTGATCCCGAGTTCGCGTCCGATGGCCGAGATCGTTGATCCGACTTCACCCAAGCACAACCGAAGCACCTGGCCGTCGGGAAATCGTCGCTCTCCGAATCCTGCATCCGCCATCGCGGCGTCGAGTCGAAGCTGATACCCAACCCAGGCCCGCCGGAGAGCCGGTCCCAGGCGGCCGTCCGGAGTCGGGCGAGTCGAATCGTCGGCTCTGGCTTCGGCATCCGAACCGGATATCTCAGAAACCATACAGGAGATGTTAGCAAATTGTAAACTAGGTTGACAGTCTGGAGCTGGGGCTCGATACTTCGAAGATGCGGCGCGCCACCACCACCAAACACCGGTGGCGCCGGCGTGGGGCAGCTCTGTTGTTCGTGTCGGCCCTGGTGCTCACCTCGTGCAGTTCCGACGGCGGAGGTTCTCAACCTCTTTCCACCACTGCGGCCTCGGCCGCAACATTCGCTGAAGGGACCAACGCGAGCGGGACCACTACCCCCTACGCCGTCCCCGCCGTGCGCGAGCCGCTGAGCACCAACGCCGGGTCCCCGGTGATCCACGACACCGAGACCGACGCCCTCGTCGCGCACGACGGTCGTCTGTTCGCGACGACCGACCAGTGGGAGTATTCGAGCCCGTCGCCGGCAGGCCAGATTCTGGTCAAGGACTCCGCGCGCAGCCCGTGGAGGGTGTTCGAGCAGACCCAGGGCCTTCGCGTGTCCGAGGCGTTGGACTCCTTTCCGATACCGAGCGACCAGGGCATGGGTCCAGGGCATTCCTTGTTGATCACCCACGCGGTGATCGACGGGCGCTCAGAGATCCAGTGGCTCCTCGACGGGGCGAAGGCCTTCAGCCCCCAGGATTCGTTCACTGTTCCGTCCAACGTTTTCGACGTCCGCTCCTTTGGCGCTCATGAGTCCGGCGGGGTGTGGGCGGTCTACGCCGGGGTCGAACCGACGGGGATCCTTCGGGGCACGTGGTCCAAGACCAGGCACACTCTGGTCTTCGACCCCACGCCCGAGCTAACCGAGCAGCCGGGGGCGCCCGGGGTGCCGACGCAGAAAGTCACCGGCTTCGCCGACTGCGGCGGCTCCCTCTACGTGACGATCAACACCAAGCTCTATCGCCGCAACGACGGTGACCTTTTACCCGGGGTCGCCCGTTGGGTGCTCCTTTACGAGGAGCCACCGGTGGGAATGTCCAACAGTGGGCTCCGGGGCGTGACCTGCATCACCCACCTGGGCTCGCCGTCGCTTCTGCTGTCCACCGAAGGCAACGGTGACGTCTACCGGCTCGACCACCTGCCACGGGGCCAGCTCGACGATTCCGCGACGGCGAGCCCCGGGCATGGTCTGCGCGGTCTGACTCCCATCTTGGAGTTCGCTCCCATTCCCGCCCTCAGGCACATGTTGGCCGCGGAGGGAACGAGGGTCCCCGCTGAGGGCAAAGGGTCCATCGACTACGTCATCGCGGCGTACAACAACTTCACGACCGTCAAGATCGCCGGCATCGACCGCCAGCTCTTCGGCGTGGAGCACGCGTACCTTGGGGGTTGCCCTACCACTCGAGTGTGCGGACCTACGGCCTATGGGGCGGCCACATTCGACGCCGCCGCCTGCTTCGCCATCCGCACCGATGCGAGGATTCCGGCGTATTCCCTGCGCTGTCTGAGCGGGCCGGACTTCGCACTTTCGGGCACGGTGAGCAAGCCGATCCGGTCCGGCCAGGCCTTCGTCTCCATTCGCACCATCACGCCCTCTCCCTTCGGGGACGGCCGCCTCTACTACGGCGGCTACGACTGCAACTTCTACCCCGCCGACGGCACGGCATGGGTCGCATCGTCGACGCCCGAAGCTCTCCACCTGACCGCTTCGTCGAAAGGAAGAGGTACATGACACGAGGAGTTCGGTCCCCTTCGCGAGCCCGTAGGCTGAGAACCGCGGCGATCGTCTCGGGCGGCGTCGCCGTCCTGGCGTTGGCGCTCAGCGCCTGTAGCGGCGCGCCCTCGCCGTCGGCCGCCCCTCCCGAAAGGGTGACCGGCGGCCCGACCGGGCACTACGTGGTGGCGGCCGGCATCCACAAGATCAAGCACATCATCGTCATCGAGCAGGAGAACCGCTCCTTCGACAGCTACTTCGGCACCTATCCCGGGCGCCGACGGCATCCCCATGAAGAACGGCGTGCCGACGGTGTGCGTGCCGATGCCCGACCGGCGGGTGCCAGAAGCCCTACCACGACACGGCCGACGTCAACGGCGGCGGGCCGCACGGCGAGGCCAACGCCACGGCCGACGTCGACGGCGGGAAGATGGACGGGTTCATCACGCAGGCGGCGAACGCCAAGAAGGGGTGCGGCGTCGACATCACACGGTCGACAACCCGGAATGCTCCAACTCGGCCACCCCCGACGTCATGGGCTACCACACGGCGGCGGAGATCCCGAACTACTGGACCTACGCCAAGGACTTCGTCCTCGACGACCACATGTTCGAGCCGGTGGCGTCGTGGTCGTTGCCCGATCACCTCTACCTGGTCTCGGGCTGGTCGGCCAAGTGCTCGAGCCCGGCCCCGTCGAGCTGCGTCAACGACATCACAGGGCCCTTACACGCCGGTCCAGATGCAGAAGTACGTCGACCAGGCCATCGACACCGGCACCGCCGACATCACCAACGCCTGGACCGACATCACCTGGCTCCTCTACAACAAGCACGTCTCGTGGGCCTACTACGTGCAGACCGGCGACCAGCCCGACTGCGACAACGACTCGGCCGTGGTCTGCCCGCCGGTGGCGCAGAGCTATCTCACCCCGGGCATCTGGAACCCGCTGCCCGTCTTCGAGGACGTGCAGAAGGACCACCAGATCCGCAACATCCAGCCGCTGAACAACTACTTCGCCGAGGCCAAGAAGGGGACCCTGCCCTCGGTCATGTGGGTCACCCCGTCCCAGGCCGACAGCGAGCACCCGCCGGCCAGCGTCCACCAGGGCCAGGCCTACGTCACCGCAGTGATCAACGCGGCCATGAAGAGCCCCGACTGGGACTCGACCGCCATCTTCTTGCAGTGGGACGACTGGGGCGGCTTCTACGACAACGTCGTGCCGCCCGCCGGTCGACCAGAACGGCTACGGCCTGCGGGTCCCGGCCATGGTGATCTCGCCCTACGCCAAGTCCGGCTACATCGACCACCAGACGCTCTCGAGCGACGCCTACCTCAAGTTCATCGAGGACGACTTCCTGGGCGGGTCCAGGCTCAACCCCAAGACCGACGGCCGACCCGATCCCCGGCCCGACGTCCGCGAGGACGAGAAGATCCTGGGCAACATGGTCAACGACTTCGACTTCAACCAGGCGCCACGCGCACCGGTGCTGCTCCCGACCAACCCGCCGACGGACTCGCCGCGCATCCCGGCCTACTTCAACGGGTTGGGCCCGTGCGTCGGATGCACGGCGACGCCACCGAGCACGTCGGGCGGTTGAGCCTGGTCCGGCGACTCGACTCGTCGTCGAGGAATTCGAACACGTACGGGATCTCGGAAGCGTGGTCGACGCCGAGACGGCCGGAGGGGCTCGGGGGCGGGCGGTCGAAGGGGACCTCCAGGTGTCCGCCTCGCCTGGCCTCGACGAGCGCGGAGGGCTGGTAGTAAGGCCGTTCATCATACGCTGCAACCCAGGCGCTGCACTATTCGGTTCGGCGATCCGCGATATCCCGCAAACGTGCCACCGCCGCAGGTACGACGTCGACCTGCGGGTTCGGTGCCCGAAGCGCCATCGATTTACATGCTCCACAGCGCCTGGGTGGGTGACATGCGGGCAGCGCGCAGGGCGGGAAGTAGACCTGCAACAGCTCCGATGACGAGCGCCGCCCCGAAACCGCCGGCCCAGGCCAGTGGTGGTACCACGACACTCCACCCCTTGGCGTCGGCGTAGATTGCAGTACAAAGCACTCCGAGCCCAACTCCGATCGCACCACCGATGAGGGCGAAGAGGATCGCCTCGGAGAGGAACTGGATGCGGATGTGGCCCTTCGTCGCTCCCAGGGCCCGGCGCAGCCCTATCTCACTTCGCCGCTCAAGCACGGAGATCACCATGATGTTGGCCACCCCGACTGCTCCGACCAGAAGGGCTACCGCACCGAGACCCAGGAACAGATCGTCGAAGGCACCCTGGGCGTCGGCCTGGGCGACGAGGGCGGACGATGGCTGGGAGACATCAACCTCGCTCGGGTTCTCGGGGTTGGCCGTGGCGGCGAGCACCGAATCGACCGCCGCTACCTGGCTCGTCTGCCGCGTAGGTAAATCGTCGTTGGATGCCCGTTGAAGGCGAGGAGGTGCTCGGCTGCGGGGAACCCGACCAGGACCTCGGAGTCGATCTCGGGAGTGAGTACGGAAGGGTTCAAGATGCCCGAGACGTAGAACCACATGTTGTCCAACCAGATGCGCTCGCCGGAGAAGATGCGGTCGATCCCAAGTCGCTGGGCCGCCGCGGCCCCGAGCACGCAGACGGGCTCGGTGGCCGTGGCAGCATTGAGATAGGTCCCTTCAGCCATGGTGGTACCGACGGTGCCCGGCAGACCGAGACTGGCGGCATCGACAGACAAGGCGTTGGTGTCGATGGTGGGTACGAGGGGGCCGCGAAACACGTCCACACTGGTCGATCCCGTCTCTTGCACCGAGGTGACCGGTCCGATGCGGGCGATCATGGCCGGTGAGACCTTGGACAGTTCGGCGGTACCTCCAAACAGAGTCTGGCCGTTCTGGACTTCGAGCAGATTGGTACCAAGCTTGGAGATCTCGGCCAAGAGCCCGGCCTTGGAGGACTGAGACAGCCCGAGCACCGCCACGATGGCGGCCACCCCGATGGCAATGCCAAGTGCAGAGAGCGCTGCGCGGAGCTTTCGGGTACGCAGGCCGACGGCCGACAGCCGGGCCAGGTCGGAGAAGCGCAGTTTCTTCGATTCGATGGTCGTGTTGACGCTCATGGCGGGCTCCCCACGCGAGGTCCGCCATCGTCGGTGCGCTGAGCACGGCTGGCGGTGCGCTCGGTGTCGGTGACGATGCGGCCGTCCAGCATTTCGATGCGCCGGGGCAGCCGTTCGGCGATGTTGCGGTCGTGGGTTATCACCGCAATCGTGACGCCGGACGTGTGGAGGTCCTCCAACAGGTCCAGGATCGCTTGGCCGGTTGCTTGGTCGAGATTGCCGGTGGGCTCGTCGGCGAGCACGATGGCCGGCCAACCCACGATGGCGCGGGCGATGGCGACGCGTTGGCGCTCACCACCGGAGAGCTGCGTCGGCCGGGCATGGCTTCGATGGGCAAGCCCTACCCGTTCCAGTGCTTCGGCTGCCATCCTGCGGCGATCGGCAAGGGCGATCCCGGCGTACAAAAGCCCGTCGGCGACATTGTCCAAGGCGGCCTGGTGCTCGGCCAAGAAAATTGTTGGAACACAAAGCCGATCCGGGTGGCTCGGAGGGCGGAGAGCTCCCGGTCGGCCATTTCAGCCACATCGAGGCCGGTGAGGCGGACGATCCCGGTGCTCGGGCGATCGAGCGTGCCCATGAGGTGCAACAAGGTGGACTTGCCCGAGCCCGACGGGCCGACGATCCCGAGCAGCTCACCGGCTCGCACGGAAAAGTTCACTCCTCGGAGCGCCTTCACCGGTGGCTCACTGGCATAGGTCTTTGACACCTCGTCGAGCTCCACGACGATGTCGGCTCCGTCGCCCGAGCGACGGTCCGCGGGGGGTACGACAGGGGACGACGCCACGTCGGTGGGCGGGCTCACGTGTTCGGCACGACGATGCGCTGACCGGCTGAGACGTCGGTTCCGGTCACCTGGACCAGCCCGTCGGCGTCGTCGAAGAGGCCGAGTGTGACCGCCTCCAGGCTGTGCACATCCTTGGCCGAGACCACCTCGAGCGCGTAGCCGCCCGACGCCAGTGCCACAAGGGCATCGACGGGGACGACCAGGGCGTGGTTCACGCTGCCCGTCGTGATGGTCACCTCGACCGGGGCCTGGTCCCAACTTCCCGTGTCGGCCGGATCGTTCGGCGTGACGAGCACGGTCACCGTCGGGGTGCTCGATCCACTGGCGGTCGAGGCGACCGTCCCAACAGAAGACACGGTGCCCGGCGTGGTCTGGTTGTTGGGGAGCGTGATGGTCACCTGGTCTCCGACCGCCACTTCGGTCTGTTGCGAAGTGTCCAGGTCGACGGTGACCACCCGAGCACTTGAGGTGGCCGAGAGGATGGTCGATCCGGGCTGTGCGGGGGCGCCCAGCGTCGTTCCGGTCCCAAAAGCGGTGATTCGCGCCGAGGTCGGTAAGAACACCACCTGGCCGAGGGCGAGCGTGCCGTTCGGGGTCACCGCGAGGTGGGCCTGGAGATCCTCCACCCCCACCTTGGTCCAGTAGCCGAACTCGTCGGAGGTGGGGCTCAGATCGGCGCTGCTCACATAGCCGAGGGCCACAAGATCGGCGTTCAGCTCCTCGACGTCGGGGCCTTCGGTCGCCGAGGCGCCCTCGGCCAAGGTCCGATAGGCGGGAGTGGCGCCGTAGAGGAGGACGACGGGTTGGCCATCCACCTCGTAGAGGACCTGTCCCTGGCTGATGACCTGACCGAGAGCCGGTAGGGAGGTGATCGTGCCCTGGGCTTGATTGACCGCGCTATAGGAGCCGGAGTATCCCAAGGTGCCGCTCACTTGGCTCTGCGACGTCAGCGACTGTTGGTCCACGGTGGCGGTCGAGGTGGGATAGGTGTTGTCGGCTGTCTCGTTCGTCGAGGTGCTGGGGCGGAAGGGGTCGCTGACGGCGACCACGACGGCAGCGATGGCGACGACGGCGATGAGTGCGACGACGACCCAACGACGGCGATGAAGCCGCGGCGCATTACCGGTGACCTCGGCGGGGACGGCCTTGGCGGTCGCTTCAGTGCCGGTGCTGGTCATCGTGTTCATCCACCTCCGGGTTGGAGAGATCGGCAGGCCTTCATGGCAGCCTGCATCTGAGGTGAGTTGGGACCGGGGACGCCCGTACCACCCAAGCTGAGCGATAGCTCCCCGCCTGAGACCTTGGGGTCGGGGAAGCCCGGCAGACCGTGGGTGCGCATGCACTGCGAGTACTTCAAGGCCTGCGCCAGCGCCTGCTGGAGTTCGGCCGGGGTGAGCTGGCCCCCGTTCGGCAGCAGGTGCTGGCAGGCCTTGTTCGCCGAGACGTAGCGGGCAGACCTGGGATCAATCCGGCTCACCCCGTTGAGTGTCCCTCCATTGGGCCCACCACCTTTGAAGAGGAAGTTCCCCTCGCTGTTGGGGTCGGGCATGTTCGGCACGCCATGGGTGCGCATGCACTGGGTGTAGGCCACCGCGTCCGTGTAGTTGGCCGAGTTGCTCGAACCCGCCGAAGCCGAAGCGGCAGTCGTCGTCGTTGACCCCAGGCTGGCGACGCCCGGAGCTGCTGAGCGACTGGAACACGCGGCTGCCAGGACGATCGGGCCGACGAGGGCGATTGTCATGGACGCCGCACGTCTGACCCGAAGAGGGGCCGTTTTCACGAGCCACCCGGAGAGAGCGACCGACACGCCTTCTGCGCCGCCGCGAACTGCGGCGAATTGGGGTCAACCCCCTTGAGGGAGAATCCAATCTGACCTGGCCTCACCGTTGGATCGGGGAAGTTCGCCTCGCCGTGCGTGCGCATGCAGTTGGCGTACTTCAAGAGCTGGGCCGTGATCTGGGCGGTCTGAGCCGCCGAGGGTGCGCCGCCGTCGAAGGGGAGCAGGTGCTTGCAGGCGTCGTTGGCCGACTTGTACTGAGGCGAGTTCTGGTCGGGCGCGTTCGGCATGGAGACGTTGCCGCGGCTTTCTGTGGGGTCGGGGAATGTCGGCAACCCGTGGGTGCGCATGCACTGCGAGTAGGAAAGGAGTTGTTGGTAGCCCTGCTGGGGGTTGAGCAGGCCCCCCGAGTTGGCGGCCGAGGCGGCGGCCGTGGTGGTGGTGGAACCGAGGCTGGCCACACCTGGTGACGTCGGGCCGCTCGAACATGCCGCCGCTATGAGAAGTAGACCGACGAGCGCGCCACCAACCCTCGCTCCTCGCCGTGGTCGGTGCCTGCGTCCACGGTCGGGGCCTTCATCTCGGTCTCGCCTTCCCTCGGTCATGCCGCAGTCCCTCCAAGCCCGGTGGCGTCGACCCGTCAAGCGCGGTTGTACGACAAGGCACCTAACAGCCGACTAACAGCCGCTGTTAGCTCGCTGTTAGGTGGCTTCAGGCATCCTCTTTCGGGTATGAACCCGGCAAGAGAGCGGCCACCTAGTTGGGGATATGCCCAGGCACCGGTCGCAGCACGCGCTTATGGTGGCCGGCGCCAATCACCTCAGGGTGGCGGAGGGGCAAGCTTTGTGAGACCGCAGTGGTCGGGACCGGCTCGCAAACCCGACCACGGAATCTGAGGGAACCATGCGCCGTCTTCAACGACTGACCTTGAAAGTCCTCCGGGACCGCTTGCCCCGACGCACGGTGAGGCTCCGACTGACACTTCTCTACGGCGGCCTCTTCCTCGCCTCGGGCGTCGTGTTGCTGATCATCACCGCCTGGTTGTGGGGAAGCGCGACGGGCCGGCAGATCGGCGTGCCGCCGCGCGCGTTCGCCAGAATCCTCCAGGTCACCCGCCCTGGCGGCGCCGGCGTCACCAACGCTCCCGCGAATGCCAAGATTTCGGGGGCCCCCGCAGCAGGCTGGCGGGCGGCGTCCAGCGTCACGCAGAGAAATGTGGTCGCGGGCCAACTCAATTCCGTGGCAACCCAGCAACACTCCACGGACCTGCACCAACTACTCCTCTTCTGCGCGATCGCCATCGCCATCATGGCGATGCTCTCGGTCGTCCTCGGGTGGTGGACGGCCGGTCGAGTGCTTCGGCCCCTGCGCACCATCACGGCCACAGCCCGCGATATTTCGGCCACCAACCTGCACGAGCGCCTCGACCTGAAGGGTCCTGACGACGAGCTCAAGGAACTCGGAGACACGATCGACCAGTTGCTCGGGCGCCTCGAGGGATCGTTTCAATCACAACGCCAGTTCGTGGCCAATGCCGCCCACGAGCTGCGCACGCCACTCACGACGATGCGAGCGAGACTCGACGTGGCGACGGCCAAACCCAGTCCTGTGCCCGAGGAGACCAAGATCCTCGCCGATCGCCTCCACCAAGATTTGGACCACGTCGAGCGACTGCTGGAGAACTTCCTGTTGCTCGCGCGCACAAGCCGGGCCCGCGGGCGACGACGTCGAGCTGTCGCTGGACCTTCTCGCCGCCTCGGCGCTCGAGGATCATGCACCCGCCATCTCGGAGATGAACCTTGAAGTGCGCGAGGAGGACTGCCCGGAGGCGCGCGTCATTGGCAACGAGACGCTGCTCGCACGCATGGTGGCGAACCTCATAGACAACGCCGTTCGGCACAACGAGCGACACGGCTGGGTCCGGGTTAGGACTGAGGTCGAAGGCGACAGCGCACGTCTCATCGTCGAGAACGGAGGTGAGCTACTCGATGAGAATGCGGTGAAGGAGCTGGCTCGACCCTTTAGGCGTCTCGGAGCCGAACGTACCGGGTCGGACGAGGGCACCGGCCTCGGGCTTTCGATCGTCGCCTCCATCGCAGAGACCCACGGCGGTCGCCTTGAGCTTCGCGCCCGGAGTGACGGGGGGTTCCACGCGGTGATCGAGTTGCCGATCGCGGTGGCGGTGCTGACGGGGACCCCTGCGTGAGGGTTCTCGTTGTCGAGGACTCCAAAGACCTTGCCGACGTGGTCGCCGAGGGACTCCGGGATCAGGGCATGGCCGTAGACGTCGCCCACGACGGGCACGAAGCTGCGTCGAAACTCGAAGTCAACTCGTACCACGTGGTCGTCTTGGACCGAGACCTGCCCGGGATCCATGGTGACACCCTCTGCCGGATGGTCACCGAAGGTGAGAAGCCGGCCATGGTACTCATGCTCACCGCGTCGGGCGCGCCGGGAGATCGCGTCAGCGGTCTCGGTCTCGGTGCCGACGACTACCTCGCCAAGCCGTTCCACTTTCCCGAGCTCGTGCTGAGGATACGTGCACTCGCCCGGCGCCAGCCGGAGGCCCGGGCTCGGATCCTGCGCGCAGGCGGGATCGAGCTCGACCCGAGGAACCACACGGCGATCCGCGACGGACGAACTCTCGACCTATCCGCGAAGGAATTCGGTGTCCTAGAGGCCCTCATGCAGACACAAGGATCGATCCTGAGTGCCGAGGACCTGCTCGCACAAGTGTGGGACGAGCACGCGGACCCGTTCACGAATACCGTCCTCGTCACCATCAGCAGGCTACGACGGAAGCTGGGCGATCCTCCGGTGATCGAGAACGTCCTGAGCGTCGGATACCGCGTCGCGGGTGCGCCCAGCAGAAGTTGAACGTCGACCTGCGTGGGCGCAGCGAGCAATCCATCGTAGCGACAAGGGCTTCTCACCGCTTTCGAAGTGAGCGCCGGGAGCACAGAATGGTCTGTTCCGGCGTTTCTCCTGCCGGCTACATGGCACGACGATCGCAGCCGTACTAACGATGGATCTCGCCTCCGATGACTCGAGGTGACATCGCTAACGGTTACGCTTCACGCGACCACGCTGTGTGTGGCCCGGTGAACTCGCTTGAGAATCGACAAGGTGTTGCAAGGTCACGCGTCACATCTTGAGGCCTATGACCTTGTGGGGTTCTCAGCCTCGCTCCCTTGACGAGCGCCTTTGGTTGGAGTGATCGCCACGGCGACGACCTCTACGCAGAGCCACGTAGCGCTCCACGGCACTTGGTGATTCTGCGGGATTCCACTTTAGGCCTGTGACCTGGCCTTTTGTGGAGGTGAAGGGACTCGAACCCTCGGCCTCTGCGTTGCGAATGTACGATTCTCGGTCTTTTGACCAGGGCGCCTTTCCAGGGCCTTTCCTGGTGGCGGCGTTTCGATCCCCTCAGGTTCCCTCACGATCCCTCTCTTTCCCTCTCGATAAAGACACGTAAAGACACGCTCGGGCAGAGCTCGCGGGGCCTGTCCACGGATCGGTACACATCTCCGATCAGCAGGTTCTCGCAACGCGAGGCCCATCGCGCGGCATCCCTTTTGGCGACGATCACGTTCCTCGGCGAGCCAGCCGACATCATCGGCCCTGAGGCGGAGATGCTTGTTGCCGGGCCAGACGACGGAACGCCAATGTTCAATCCGCCGAGGAGCGCTGGATCGGACCTGTTGCCTGCAACTGTGCCCTGCGGGGGAACAGCCCGATCTGGGCACCATGGAGGCGGCGCCACCCCTGCCCACGTACGGCACGCACATCGGAGCTACCGGTGGTCCCGAAGTCGCCCGTGCGTTTTGCGGCACTTGGTCCCCGAAAGACCATTCATCGAACCCGCGTGCAGCCGGCACAAGGCGCCTCGCCAGTACGTTTCGGGACGCGAGCTATTGCACTGCAGGCTCAATGTCGGCGAGGGGGTCCGCGATCCGCAGTTCGCCGCTCACCCGTTCGAGCATGAGCATGACCATGACACCGCCGACGATGCACAGGATCGCGCCCATGCGCCAGGCCAGGTCGTAGCCATGTGTAGAGGCGATTGGTGCGGGGACGCCGTGGATGGCCTGGCTGGCGGCGTGGCGAAGCGCGAGCGTGACCAGGCAAGACAGTCCGATCGCGCCGCCGATTTGCTGCATCGAGATTTGCACCCCGGAGGCGAGTGAAGAGTCCTCGCCGGTGACCTTGTGTAGGGCAGCGTTATTGAGGGCTGGGAAGGCGATGCCGGCGAAGAACGCGAGGATGAACATGCCTGGAGCGATGTCGTGCCAGTACGTGGAATGCGTGGTCAGGTCGCTGATGAGCCAGAGACCGACCGCACATCCGAAGAAGCCCGTTGCCAGTACAGGTTTGACGCCGACTCTCGGCATCACGAGCGCTCCGATGCCGATGCCCGCGATCATCCCCACGCCGAAGGTGAGATAGGACAGTCCGCCCTGGAGCGGGGAGTAGCCCAGCACTTGTTGCTCGTAGAGGGTGAGCAAGAAGAAGTAGCTGATGAACGCGGCGGCAAGGAACAGCGTGACAAAGTTCGCCACGACGCGGGTGCGGTTCGCGAAGAAGTCAAGCGGGATCAGCGGTGATCGCGAACGCGCTTCGACCGCGACCATGAGCCCGAGCAATGCCATGCCACCGAGGAGCGGGAGGAGGACTTGCCACGAGCCCCACGGGTGGGTCGCTGCGGCAAGCAGGCCATCGACAACCGCTATGAGGCCAACCGTGCCGATGATGGCTCCGGTCGGATTGGGTCGCTGCCGTCCCCGCATGCGGCTTTCCGACACCAGCCTCGGGACGAGGATGAGCGCCAGCGCCGCGATCGGGAGGTTGATGAAGAAGGCCCAGCGCCAGGATGCGAGATCAACGATGATGCCGCCGATGACGGTACCGAAGACGCCCCCAAGGGCGGTGATGCCGCCGGCCAGCCCGAGTGCTCTCATTCGTTCGGTCGGGTCGGTGAACATGACGGCGATGAGGCCGAGCGCCGCTGGCGCGGCAAGCGCTTCACCGCCGCCTTGCACGAAGCGGGCGGCGACGAGAAACTGCTGATCGGTCGCGGCTCCCGCAGGCCGCCGAAGCGACAGCGAAGAGCCCAACGCCGATCAAAAACATCCTTCGTCGGCCGACGAAGTCAGCGGTTCGACCGCCCAGCAGCAGCAGTCCTCCTGCCATCAGCACGTAGGCGTTGACCACCCACGCGAGCCCGGTGGAAGAGAACCCGAGATCACGTTGCATCTGTGGGAGCGCGATGTTCACGACAGTGATGTCGAGGCTGAGCATGAATTGAATGAGGGCGAGCACTCCCAGCGCTTTCCAGCGCCGCGGGTCCGCAGCAGTTGGCGCAGCCACACTGCCGACCTGGTCTGGCTGAGGCATCAAGCGGATTCAGGCACGAGGCCGGTGTAGTCCTCGCCGCTCAGCATCTTGCCGATGAGTCCGGTGTCGAAGTAGTCGGTCCACCGGGTGATCAGGCCATCTTCGACGACGAAGGTTCCCATGACCGGCACACCGTGGAGACTGCCGTCGAAGCCGTTGATCATGTCAACGCGCTCGGTGAGGACCACATTGCCGTTGGCGGCGATGTTCTCGGTCTTGTACTCGTAGGTGTCGGGGAACATCGAGAACTGGCCAGCAAGGTCGGCAAGGACGTCGTCGACTCCCTTCTTCGCAGGCATCCCCGTGTTCTGATACACGACGCCTGGGGCGAGATAGGGACGGAGCGCTTCGGGGTCTCGTTTGCTCATCGCGTCGCAAAAGCTGGTGACCACCTCGATCGCATCCGCCATCGGAATCTCCTCGCCACTCTGCTGGACGCTACGACATACTCGCCTGTATGTGGACCATACTGGGTGCATGACAGCGGGTCAATCACAATCGGACGACCCGGCACACCGCCCGGCATCAGCGGCGGTTGCGGAGCGGGCCGAAGCCACTCGGGCCGCAATCGTTTCAGCGGCCCGCGTGCTCTTTGTCGAGCGCGGGTATCACGACACCAGCACTGAGGAGATCGTCGCCCGGGCCGGTGTCGGAACCCGGGGCGCGCTGTACCACCACTTCGCCGACAAGCGGGCACTCTTCGTCGCCGTGTTCGAGGCAGTCGAACAGGACCTCGTCGCAGCGGCCGGCGCGAGTCTGGCAGACGACCTGTCGCCACTCGAACTGCTGCGTGCGGGCCTGATCGGCTTCCTCGACGCGTCACTCACGCCCGAGGTCCAACGGGTTCTGCTCATCGACGGGCCGGCGGTGTTGGGCTGGCAGGAGTGGCGTGCCATCGAAGCGCGTTATGGCCTGGGCGGCATCCAGGGCATGCTCGAACTCGCAATGGCAGATGGGTCACTTCCCCCTCAGCCAAGTGCTGCACTCGCACACATTCTGCTCGCGGCTGCAGACGAAGCAGCGCTCTACATCGTCAACGCCGATGACCCGCTTGCCGCACGAGAGCAGTCCGTGACGGCATTAGACAACCTCCTCAGGGGTCTGCGTGGTGCGCCGTGACGCCGATTCCGAACCGGGACGATCGTCCCGAACGCCGGAAGGTGGAGCAGTCCGCAAGCAGCACTTCAGGGAAGGGATCCGCCGCCCTCCTATCGGGCGATGCCAAACGAGGAACGCAGACCGAATATTTGGTTTGACATGTGTAGTTGGATGAGCGAGCCTTTGGTGCGGCGGGGCTGAATCGAAATCCCGCACAGGGGAGGCGGGTCCTCATGATCGACTTTCGTCGGCAGGTTGCTGTCGTGACCGGCGCTGTTCAAGGACTCTGCAGCGGCGTGCGTACCTCCCCATCGAAGCGACGGACAGCCGCAGCAACGAGCGCCGTCGTCCTAGTCCTTGGCTTGCTGCTCGTTGCGCCGTCGGGTGTGGCCACGGCCTCGGCCTCGCTCCCGGAACACTGGGTGGCGAGCTGGACAGCAAGTCCCACCGACTCGTTGACCCCGTTCGACGCCGCTGGCTTTCCCGTTCCCGAAATCCTCGCCAACCAGACACTACGCATGATCGTCACGCCGCACCTCGGCGGCACGCAGTTGCGTCTCCACCTCTCGAATCGCTTTGGTCACGCGCCCGCGCAGTTCGGGAACGTGACCATCGGAGTGGAGGGATCGGGGACGGTCTCCGACATCGCCCCCGTGACGTTCGGGGGAAGTTCTCAGGTCAGCGTCCCAGTGGGCCAAGACGTCGTGAGCGATCCCGTCGCCTTCGCGTTCACGGCGTTCACACCCCTGGCGGTCAGCATCTTCATGCCGGGCGTCCAGAGCTTTCCGACCAAGCACTGGAACGCCAATGCCACGTCCTACTATGCGCCTCCCGGCACGGGTGACCTGACGACGGATTCGAGCAATGCTCGCTTCTCGTTGCGGACCGAAGCCTGGCTCTACATCGACGGGGTCGACGTCGAGGCCCCAGCCTCCACCGCAGCCATCGTGGCGTTCGGCGACTCCATCACTGACGGGTTCGTGGCATCTACGCCGGTCAGCCTGCCCGTGAGCCTGGCAGTCGCGGACAAGAACGGCCGGTATCCCGACGACCTACAACGCCGGATCGACGCCGCAGGTATCCCAATCTCGGTTGTGAATGCGGGAATTAGCGCCAACCGCCTGGTCACCGGCGGCTTTGGCCTACTCATGGGTCCGAGCGGTGTGCAGAGGTTCCAACAAGACGCCCTCGATGTGCCGGGCGTCAAGGGGGTGATCCTTCAAGAGGGGATCAACGATCTCGGCATTCCTCCACCCATTACCACCCCGAGCGAACTCATCGCCGGCTATGAGGAGGTCATCGCCATGGCCCACGCGCAAGGGGTGAAGATCTGGCTCGGGACGCTGCTCCCCGCCTCGAACGCCATCATCGACGGCCCCGCAACCTCACCTCTGAGCGAGATCTACCGAGAACAGGTGAACGCTTGGATTAGAACTCAGCATCTCGCTGACGGGGTCATCGATTTCGATGCCGCGTTGCGCGATCCCAATGACCCGACGGTGCTCAATCCCATTTATTCGAGTGCGGATCACTTGCACCCGAATCTGCTCGGCTACCAAAAGATGGCCGCCACTGTGGATCTCGCGATGCTTGAGTCCGCTTTGTGAACGAAGGCGCCGCCTCTACTGAACGGGCCGACCGGCCAATGACCGCCACGACGGCGCGTCTCAAAAACTACCGCGCCGCTGCGAGGTGTCGGTGCACCTCGGACTCGAACCGCCGACTTCTACGATGCGAACGTACGGTTCTCAGCGTTTTGACCAGGCCCTTTCCGAGGACCTTCCTGGTAGCGCGGCGTTGCGATTCCCTCAGGCTCCCTCACGATCCCTCTCCTCCCCGCACGCTAAAGACACGTAAAGACCCGCTCAGACAGAGCTCGCCGGACCGGTTCACGGATCGAGATTCACGTCCATACTGCTGGCTCTCGCAACGCTGGGCGAGCGGCTCCGGTTCCCTGTTGACGACGATCACGTTCCTCGGCAAGCGACAGGCCATCACCGACCCTGAAGCGAGGTGCCAGTTTGCCGGACAGACGACGGAGACCGTCAAGCTCACTTCTGCGCAACGACGATCGGCTACTCGGACGGGGTCCTGTCATCTGTCGAGCGGTCACGGAGGCGGTAGAGCTCGGCGAGCGCTTCATTGTCTTTGGGGCGCCCGGCGTATTCCTTCGAGGCGATGATGTCGTCGAGGCCGGCCACCCGAACCTCGATTCCGGCGACAGTGAGCTCTTCGGCGGCACCTTCAAGATCCTCGTACCGCTGTCGGTGTCCCTGGCGGTCGACCATGTCAACCAGCACGTCGAGGTGTCCGGCATCGGTCGCCCACGTCGAGATCTGCGATCGACTGAGCATCAGGCCGTCCAACTGGACGGGTAGGGCGGCGGACTCTTCGTCACTGAGTCCCTCGACCCGCAGGCGCGCATTCAACTCGCGCATGGCGGCAGCCAGTCGGTCGAAGTTCTCGCCTGTGCGCCGGACCAGGCAGTCGAAATCCCCGGTGGGTCGCTCGGCTCCGTACGCCTGGGTGGCCACTCCCCCGATCACCAGGTAGTCGACGCCATTGCGATCGAGAACTTCCGTAATGCGGCGGACGTCCGGAAGGGACTGATCAGGCAAAGGTGTCGGCAGCCGTCTTGCCAGCTGCACGGTCGGCCTCGATCTCGGCCAGCCAGGCGATCGCCTTTTCTTTTGAGTCGATTCGCCGGCCGTCGAGGGTAATGGTCACGTCATCGGGCGTCGGCGGGCTGTCGATAACGGCGGCCGCCCATTCGTCACCGGTCATGATCGGACGCACTGCGGCCATATGGCCAGGATACCTGGGCATGAGCGAAGAGAGATTCGCCGTGGATTTTATGAAGGCCCTTCTTGACGCTCGCTGATCGGTCCTGGCACTCGTGCGGAGTGCGAGTGGGAGACCGGCGCCCTCTGACTCGCCGACCAACTTGGTGTTCGCAATGAGCGCCCTTGACCCATCGCGAACTCTTGAGTTACCGGACGGCCAATCTGCCCGTAAAGACACCTAAAGACACGTGCCGCCAAGTCGCACATCCCACAGTTACGGAGATCCGGCCGTCGGCTTGTGACCTGGTTCTTTGGTGAGTTCAGTCAACTCGCATCTTCGAGCTCTACGACAAAGCACGTAGCGCTCAACGGTGCTTTCTGACCTTCTGGGGATCCCCACTTTAGCCCTCTGACCTGGGCTTTTGGTGGAGGTGAAGGGACTCGAACCCTCGGCCTCTACATTGCGAATGTACGGTTCTCGGTCTTTTGACCAGGTCCTTTCCGAGGACTTTCCTGTAGCGGCGTTTCGATCCCCTCAGGTTCCCTCACGATCGATCCCTCTCCTTCCCTCTCGGTAAAGACACGTAAAGACACGCCCGAATGGAGTCGGAGGGTGGCCACGCGCAGGTACTCACGTCCGATCGGCTGGCTCTCGCAATGCCGAGCGAAATGGCGCTTGGTCCCTCTTTTGGCGACGATCACCTTCCTCGGCAAGGAACACGACATCACCGACCCCTGGAGCGGCGGTGTTGCCGGGCAGATGGCGGAATGTCAACGCAATGTCGGTCCCTCCAGCAACCGGCGCCTAAATCCAGGGTCGATGGCAGTGCACTACACCTTCGGGATTTTGACCAGGTCGCTGGTGGTCCTGTGTCGCCAGATAGAGCTCAACGCGGTCAGTCGTTTCGCGCGACTTCGGGTCCCGTCATTCGGTCGATGAGCGGGAAGGTCGAGGCGATGATCGCGAGCGACGCGGCAAGTCCAACTACCACGGTCGCCCAGTACGCGATCCCGGGCATCCTGAACGCGATGTCGACCTGCGAGTGGAGGTAGAGGGCGGCCGACACCAGGCCGACCACGATCGACACCGCGGCGACAAGGAGGAGTGGCAGCGCACTCTCCAACGCGACGACGCGATGCAGGAGCTTGGTGGGGGCACCCGTGAGCCTGAGCAAGCTGAACGGGCGCCTACGCTCGCCCAACCCGGCGACGATGTTCACCGCGAGACTGCAGGCGGCGATGATGAGGCTCGCCACGATGATGATGTCGGTCATGTCCTCGATCATCGTAAGAAGGCGCGCATTCGACGGATCGAGCGACTCGACTCCGAGCGGCTGGCCCTGGAAGGGAAACGCCCGCTCGAGCGTGGTGCGCACCCGTTCAAGCGATTTCGAGGACCCGTCGGTGGCGACCACCACCGCGTTGACGGGAAGACGCTCCGCCATCGCTGCCGACAGATGCGCGGAGGGCCAGGCCGTCGACGAGGCGTGCGAGTTGTGCCCAAGAATGTTCGAAAGGAAGTAGCCGATACTCGCCACCGTCACTCCTCGAGCGCACGTGCCGATCGCCGGGGTCTTGGCCAGCTGGGTACAGGCGACCACCCCCGCCGGCCCGCCCCAGTTCCCCTGTTGAGCAGGCGGGACTTGGTAGACCACCGCCACCCCACGCACGCCCGGCGTGGCGTTGAGCTCGGCAAGCACCTGGCCTGGGACCGAAGGAATTTGCGCGGAAGCGGGGCAGTTCGACGTCGAGAAGCTGCAGAACGGTTCGGCGAGCGTGTCCTTCCCGGCCGTTCCTCCTCGAGAGCTGCTGACGGTGGCAATGGAGCTGAGCGCCCCGACGAGGGCGCTGGCCACGAAAAGGGCGATCACCAGCCCACTGATGAACCGGAACGCTGCCTTGGGATTGTCGAGGAGCCGGCGGCCAGCGATGAGCGTGGCGGGGCGGCTGGCTCGCTTCGCCATGAGGCGCGAGCCGGCGGTCGTGAACCATGGTCCAGCGAGAACCAGCCCCACGACAAGGAGCACGAATCCCACGAGCAGTTCGAGAAGCTGGCCACCATTGCTGCCCGGCTTGCCGTGTGCGTCGAAGTAGGCGAGCACCGCCATGCCGGCGAGGAGCGGAATGATCCGTACGATCCGCGGTGGGCGTGACGACGCCCGCCGGTTCACGCTGAGCGGCGATATCTGGACCCGACGGAGCGCGACCAACGCGGACACGACAGCAGCGACGGGGACGCCGATCACGACCAGTGCGATGTCGATCCCGTTCAGCGAGAGGTCTCCTGGGGCGAAGGGCGCCCCGGTGAACGGCACGTGATAGAGCAGCGGCCGGAAGGCGAGGAAGAGCCCGAAGCCGACGGCGACGCCTATGAGCGCCGCGACCACTGCCTCGACCGCGGAGACCACAGAGACCTGACGCGGCGTCGCGCCGACAAGCCGCATGGCGGCGAAGCGTTCCTCGCGCCGCGCCGCCGACAGCCGGCTCGCCGTGGCGATCAGGATGAGCACCGGTAGCAAGAGGAACACGGCCCCGCCAGCCAGGATCCACTGCAGATCGGGTCCGCTTCCGGCGAGATTCTGGCAGGCGTAGCAGTTGGCCGGCGTGCGCTGGATGGCTCCGACCTCGACCGCACCAGGTGCCATCGAGAGCTGGTGAGCGGTGTGGCCGATGACGACGATGAGCGAGTTGGGTGAGGGAAGTGCCGCAGCTCCGATGGTCCCAACTTGGCGCCCCGGAAACCGGTCACGAAGCTCGTCGGCAGGCACCGACTTCAGAAGCCGCGAAAGCGCTGGCGAGGCGTAGTACTCACCCTGCCCCGGGAGGTGGGCGATCCCCGGCGGGACCGGAGCGTCGAGTCCGGCCGCGGCAACGTCGACGCGATCGATCGCTTGGCTGCCGAACTGATCGACGCTCGACAGCCACCACAGTCCGTCCGATGTCGATGTCGGTGTTGACGCCTGCGCCGCTGAGTCGAGCCACGCACCACGGTCGGTCTGAGCGTTCAAACCGTTGCCACCGGCCAAGGCGGCCAGCAGCAGCCCGACGCCGAGCGCGACGGCAGCCGCGGTGACAAAGATGCGGACCAGGGCCTCTTTGCCTCCGTTCAGGCTGAGACGGAGCCCGAGTCGGATCATCCGAGCAACTCCTCGGTCAAGGTCACGACGCCGTCACGCATTATCACTTCGCGATCTGCGTAGGCGGCGACGCGTGCCTCGTGGGTGACGAGGACGACCGTCGTGCCGTCCTCTCGGGCCACCGAGGTCATCAGGTCCATGACGATCTCTCCGGTCAACGAATCGAGAGATCCCGTCGGTTCGTCGGCGAAAAGCACCTCAGGCTGGGCGACCATCCCACGCGCCGAACGCGACACGTTGCGCCTGTCCACCGGACATCTCTCCGGCACGGTGACGTTCCAGGCCATCGAGTTGCAGTCGTTCGAACCATGTCTGAGCGACGCGCAGAGCCTCATGGCGGCGAGCGCCCCCCAGCAGGAGTGGAAGCGCCACGTTCTCTTCCGCCGTGAGTTCGGGTACCAGCTGGCCGAACTGGAAGACAAAACCGAAACGGTCTCGTCGCATCGAACTCCGTTGCTTCTCACTCATCGTGTTGAGGCGTTCGCCGTCGACGTAAATTTCGCCCGAGTCGGGGACGAGGATGCCGGCCAAGCAGTGGAGCAGGGTCGACTTGCCCGAGCCGCTCGGGCCCATCATCGCCAGGATCTCACCCTTTTTCACGACAAGATTCGCCCCACGGAGGGCTGGCGTCTCCCCGAAAGAGAGGACGAGGTTCCTGGCCTCGAGGACCGTGCCGCGCACGAGCGTCACTTCAGAGCCGGTCGCTGTCCTCACGACACCACCACCTCGGCCAATGCCGGTAGGCGAGCCGCAGTCATGTCGATCCAGCGCAGATCGGCCTCAAGGTGGAAAAGGCCATGATCGGCCAAGAGCGTGTCGACGAGGTCGCCCTCACGTTTGAGCGCTGTCAGCTCACGCATCCGGCGCAGATGTGCTGCCCGTTGGGTGTCGAGGTAGCGCTCGGCAGAGCGGCCCAGCATGAGTGCGAAGACCACCTTGACGAAGAGATCGGTTTGGAGGTGCGGCGCGGGCTCGATCGGCTGGCTCAGCCAGGCCTCGAACTCATGCTTCCCACCATCGGTGATTGCGTAGAGCTTGCGATCGGGCCCTCCTCCTGCCTCTACCTCTCCTGGCACGACCTTCCCATCACGGGTGAGGCGGGCCAAAGTGGCATAGACCTGGCCGAACTGCAACGGCTTGCCTCGGCCGAAGTAGGCGTCGTAGTCGCGCTTGAGGTCGTAGCCATAGCTCGGCTCACGCTCGAGGAGACCCAGCAGGGCAAGGGGAACGCTCATTCCATGACAATACACTGGATCTATAGTCCGAGTCAATAGGTGAGCCGCTTTCACCCTGCCAATCAAAGCAAGGGCGGAATCTGCAGATTGACTGGTCCGGACGATGGCGGGCTGGCGGTTGCCGGGCTGTCCCGCGACAAACTTCAACCCCACGCTCACGAGTGACATGGGGAAGCCGGCACTTTCCTTTTGTAGTGATGTATCGGACATGCGATGTCAGTGATATTCTCGATCCAGATATTCTCTTGCGAAGGGAGGTGTCGGTCTGAGGATGTCAGAAGTTGCAGGTATTTCAGGAAAGGGCCGAACCGAGCTCGCAGCCGTGCTCAGTTCTGGCAGCAGGTTCATCACTCCCGCCCACGTCAGCGACGCTCTAGGCGTCGATGCTGACTCTGCCGCCAAGCGCCTCTCCCGATGGGCCACAGATGGCTGGGTCCGCCGAGTTCGCCGAGGTATGTACATCGGAGTACCCGTCGACGCCGCCAATCCCGCCGCATGGTCCGAAGACGCCTTGATCGTGGCCGCTGCGGTGTGGGCTCCGTGCTACTTCACCGGTTGGACCTCGGCCAACCATTGGGCGCTCACCGACCAGGTCTTCCGTACGACGGTCCTGAAAACGACCGCCCGTGTCCGTTCTTCGAACGTGAGTCTCCTTGACCACACCTACCTGGTCGCTCACGCGTCAGAAGCCTCGCTCAGCTGGGGAACCAAGACCGAGTGGCACGATGGCACCCGAGTTCGTCTTGCCGACCCGGCTCGGACCGTGATCGATGTTCTCGATGATCCAAGACTCGCTGGCGGCATCCGCCACGCCGCTGAGATCACCAATAGCTACCTCGATGAGCATGATCCCCTCACGCTTATCGACTACGGCGACCGCCTCGGGAACCGAGCTGTCTTCAAGCGCCTCGGCTACATCGTCGAAGCCCTCGGTCGCGACCGATCCGACCTGATCACCGCCAGCCAAGCACGCGTCTCTGCCGGCATCTCTGCCCTCGATCCGCAAGGACCCAAGGGCGGTCGACGGGTGATGCGCTGGGGTCTGCGAGTCAACGTGACGATCGCTCCGGTGGAACCCGCGTGATTCCCAAGCGCGACCTCCAACAGCTCCGGGCCGAATGGACCCTCGATATCGGAGTGATCGAAAAGGACTACGTCCTCGGCTGGCTGCTGGCCGGCATCGCACTACATCCCGCCCTTGCCGAGAGCTGGATCTTCAAGGGCGGAACGTGCCTTCGCAAGTGCTACTACGAAACGTTCCGGTTCTCCGAGGACCTTGACTTCACCGTCACAGATGGCGGTCCCGACGAACCTGAGTATCTGCAGCGAATCTTTGGGGAGATTGCCGACTGGCTCCTCGAGGAGTCAGGAATCGTGCTGACGCTCGACGACCAGTCGTTCCAGCGGAGACGAAACCGACGCGGCAGACTCACCACCCAGGGAAGAATCGCCTATCAAGGCCCCAACCCTCAGCCGACGTCACCCAAGGTGAAGCTCGACATCACCACCGATGAACTCGTTGTCGAACGTCCCGAACTGCGACCCATCGGACACCCCTACAGCGACGCGCCTCTGCCAGTGGATGCCGTGCTGTGCTATTCGCTCACCGAATTGTTCGGAGAGAAGCTGCGAGCACTGGCGGAACGCTGCCGGCCGCGTGATCTCTACGACGTGGTCCACATGCACCGCCACCCCGATCTCATCGGGAAGAGCCAAGCGGTCAGCAGTGTGCTTGCCCGCAAGTGCAGCCACGCTGAGATCGACGTTCCGACCATCGACACCATCCGCACGTCTCCGTTCCAAGAAGAGATCGAAGGCGAGTGGGAGAACATGCTCGGCCACCAACTCCCCCAACCGCTGCCGCCCTTCGCCGACTTCTGGTCGACTCTCGACGATGTCTTCGGCTGGCTCGCAGGTACGCTGCGCATCGTCGAGCTCCCCCGAGCCTCGCTCGGCACATTGGACCCCGACTGGGAGGCACCCAAGGCCATCACCTCGTGGTGGCGCGGCGTCCCACTCGAGTTACTCCGCTATGCCGGAGTCAACCGCCTGAAGGTCGACATCGACTACCGAGCCCAGAACGGGCGATGGGGATCACGGCGAGTCGAGCCGTACTCACTGCGCTACACCCAAGACGGCAACCTGATCCTCTTCGTCGTCAACGACCATGGAGCGCTTCGGAGCTACCGAGTCGACCGCATCGCAGGCATCGTCCAACGACGGCGACGTTCCAGCCCAAGTTCCGAGTCGAATTCTGAGTATCTGCCCCGAGAATCGACCGCACCATTCCTGCGAATGAGCCCACTGCACGGGGCCCCGAATTCGCGTGCGGCGCGACACGTAAAGACACGTAAAGACACGCCGGAGAATCTGATTTTCTGGGGGATCCCACCTTGGCCCTCTGACCTGGGCCTTTGGTGGAGGTGAAGGGACTCGAACCCTCGGCCTCTACATTGCGAATGTACGGTTCTCGGTGTTTTGACCAGGGCCTTTCCGAGGACTTTCCTGGTAGCGGCGTTTCGATCCCCTCAGGTTCCCTCACGATCCCTCTCCTTCCCTCTCGGTAAAGACACGTAAAGACACGCCCGAACGGAGTCGGAGGGTGGCCACGGACCGGTACTCACGTCCGATCGGCAGGCTCTCGTAATGCGCAGCGAATGGCGCTCGTTCCCGCTTGGCGACGATCACGTTCCTCGGCGAGCGACAGGACATCTTCGGCCCTGAAGCGGCGGGTGCCTCCCGTCGGGACGTCGCACTTTCAACTGTTGTCCGTCCTGGAACGGCCCGATCTGGACACCCCCGCAGTGGATCTCCTCCTGCCCCCCTCCGAATCATCCGAATCACATTGGGGGGCAGTGGGCTGAGCGATAGAACGGGACATTCCTGGGCACCCTCGGCCCGCAATGGCGCGCTCGTTGTGGTCGAGACTACGGTGCCACTGCGGTGGCAGTGCTCGAGGCGCTGATCTTCGTGACGATGGGCGGATGGATCCTCTTTGAGATCTCGCTCATCGTGCGCGACCGCCGACACGGCACGGGGAGCACCGATGCTGATCGCGGCACTCGGATCCTGAACGCCCTCCTCGTCGTTGAAACGGTAGTGGTGTCTGGCATCTTGGCTGCGACTCTCCACGTATTCGTCGCGCCAGGTGCAATCTGGTTTCGCTCCGTGGGACTCGTCATCGTCTGGCTCGGCCTCGCCCTGCGGGTGTGGGCCATAAGGACTCTCGGGGCGGCCTTCCGCACCACCGTTGAGGTCGACCACGGCCAGCAGGTTGTCACGCAGGGTCCCTATCGCTGGGTGCGCCACCCCTCCTACACGGGGTTGCTTCTCATCACCGTGGGATTCGGCGTTGCCTTCGCCAGTTGGCTTTTCCTGGTGCTGTGCGCCGTGCTCCCGTCACTGGCGATAGTCAGGCGGATCAAGGTCGAAGAACCCGAGCTGGCACGGGTGCTCGGTGAGCCCTACCGCTCCTACTCGGCCCGGACCAAGCGTCTCGTCCCTGGGGTGTGGTGAGATCCGCCTGACCGAGGGGTGACAGCTCGGTAGCGCGAATGTGCCACTTGCGATCGGTCAACGCTGGCCCCTAGATGCCAAAACCATCCCTTAGCGCAGCCCAGTTGCCGGGTCGGGGAAACGCGCCCTAAACGGCCTGGGGCCCGTTTTAGCATCGGCCTGGGGTCGACTAATCGTGGGTCCGGACTGCCCAGATCGGCCGGGAGGGTCGGCGCTCCAGCACAGCGGAGGCGATTGCCGTCACAGGTCGCTGGTTGCCATTGACGGTTGGTTCCACAAGGATCCCTTCATGCGTGTGCATTTCACATCAGGGACGAGTGATCAATGAGAATCGCCCTCCTCACGCATCCGGGCAGAGGGGACACCGAGCCATTCTTGGCATTGGCTGTTCGGTCTAATGCAGATGGGTCACAGCGTCACGCTGGCGTCACGGCCTGACTTCGCTGCACTCGCCGCTGAGCACGGGGTCGAATTCTCCCCACTAGGAAACCCGTACCAACCCTTCATCTCTCGCGCGGCTGAAGCATCAGCAATGGAGCCCGGTCACCCTCTCAAGAGACTCCGATTTGGGATCGAGCAGAGGAAGTACGTCACGGAGAACCTTCAAGAAGATGCCTGGCGGGCCGCTCAAGGCGCGGAGGCGATTATCTACAAGTACCCCTTCCTGACGGCGTACACCATCGCCGAGAAGCTCGGTATCCCCTGCGCGCCAGCGATGCTCCTTCCATTTGCTCCGACGCAAGCATTTCCGAACTTCTGGGTGGGGCGAGGCGTCGATCGCGGCCCCTTGGTGAATCGCCTGATGTGGGAGGTGCCGTGGTGGGTCGTTTGGCAAGGATTACGACTTGACGACAGGAAACTGCGCCGCACGTTGGGAGTGGGGTCCCTTCCACGCAGCTCGGCCCCCCTCCAACAGCGTCCCGAAATGCCCGTGTTTGGCGCGTGGAGCCCGTCGGTGCTTCCTGCGCCTCCAGACTGGCCCAATCGAATTCATCTGACGGGCTACTGGTTCTTGGATCCACCGTCCTCGTGGCGACCTCCCGCAGAGCTCGTGCGCTTCTTGAAGACTGGTCCACCTCCAGTCTCGATCGGGTTCGGGAGCATGGCCAGCCGTGATCAGCAAGCCACGCTGCAGATCGTGCTGCGCGCCCTCGACCTATCCGGTCAGCGGGGCGTACTGCTCGGCGGGTGGGAGGGACTCGGCGAGAATCAGGATCTGCCCGACTCCGTATTCGTGGCTCCCAGCCTCCCGCACAGCTGGTTGTTCCCCCAGACGGCCGCGGTAGTTCACCATGGCGGCGCAGGCACAACGGGGGCGGGACTGCGGAGCGGTGTCCCGTCCATCGTCACACCCCTCATTGCCGATCAGCCGAGTTGGGGCCGTGTCGTTCACGACCTGGAGGCTGGACCAGCCCCAATACCTTTTGCGGAGCTGACCGCGGATCGCCTGGCGGCTGCCATCATGCAGGCAGTGACCGACCCCGCGATTGGGCAGGGTGCTCGTGAGATCGGGAGCAAAATCCAAGGCGAAGACGGCGTGGGCCGATCTATCGACCTGTTTCTGGAGTATGTGGTCAAGTTCAGACAAGGGACATAAAGAGGGGTCTTCCGGCACGAATGTGGGTGATCGCGCCGGTATGACCGGGAATCTCTCCTTGTAGAGCAACGGCTTCGGGGTCGGCGGGTAGGGCGGCTGATCCGTACCCGTTTAGCGACCCCCTTTCGGAGTGCCCCGGATGCTCTCTCGCATCCGCCATCCGCGTGACGCGCACGGGTGGTCTTTAGGTTCGGGGTCGCTTACACCAACCGAGCCGAGGAGACCGATCCCGTGCGCGTCACCACCGCATTCAAGCGCCTCATGGACCTGTCCGGGGTGACTGTCACCGAGGTGGTGTTCGAGGCGGCCAGGGTGGTCGTCACCGTGAAGATGCGCAGCGCAAAGTTGCGCTGCCCCGAATGTGGGTTCACCACCCGGTCTCGTTACGACGCCCGCCCGGTCGTCTCCACCTGGCGGCACCTCGACCTCGGGCCCTGGCGCCTCGAGGTCCGGGCCAGCTTGCGGCGGTTGGTCTGCCCGATCCACGGGGTGCGCACCCAGGGTGTCCCCTTCGCGCGGGCAGGGTCCCGGTTCACCAGAGACTTCGAGGACCTGATCGGGTGGTTGGCCACCACCATGGACAAGACCGCCCTGTGCCGCCTGGTGCGCATCGACTGGGACACCGTCGGGCGCATCATCGAACGGGTGATGGCGACCGGCCTCGACAAACGGCGTCTCGACAACCTCTTCGTCGCTGGCGTCGACGAGGTCAGCTGGCGCAAGGGTCACTCCTACGTCACGTTGGTCTCGAACCACGCCACCGGCAAGTTCGTCTGGGGCAAGGAGGGCAAGGACACCGACACGCTGGACTGCTTCTTCGATGAGCTCGGCCCCGAGCGCTCGGCCGCCATCACCGCCATGTCGATGGACATGGGTCCCGCCTACGAGAGCTCGGCCAAGAAGGAGGGCCACGCCGTCAACGCGGTCATCTGCTACGACCCCTTCCATGTCGTGCAGTCGGTCACGACCGCCCTCGAGAAGGTCCGCCGGGAGGTCTGGCAGGACCTGCGAAAGCTGCCCGACCAGGATGCCGCCCGCCGCTTCAAAGGTGCCCGGTGGGCACTGCTCAAGAACCCCACCGACCTGACCGATGACCAGGCCGCGACGCTGCGCAAGCTGAAGCGCCGAGGCGGGGACCTGTGGAGGGCCTACGCGCTGAAGGAGGCCCTTCGGGCCGTCTTCGCCGGCGACCTGTCCGAGGAGGAGGTCGGCATCCTCCTCGACCGGTTCTGCTCGAAGGCACAGCGCAGTGGCCTCAAACCGTTCGTCACCGTGGCCAAGACCATCCGCAAGCGGCGTGCGGGCATCTTGGCCGCCGTTCGACTTGGCGTGAACAATGCCCGCCACGAAGGCTTGAACCGGCGCGTCCGTCTCATCGTCAACCGCGCCTACGGCTTCCACTCTGCCAACGCGGCACTCGGCCTCATCATGCTGACGCTCGGGCCGATCGAGCACGTCCTGCCGCACGAGCGTCACCGGGTCGCCGATCCCTGAATCGACCCACATTCATGCCGGGAGGCCCAACAAGAGCACTGTCGTCTATGTGCCCCGTACGCGCATGCAACATCGCTGAGGACCCTGCTCCCAAACTCATGCCCGCCCGGGGCGAGACTTCTTACCCACCTCGGAGTGCCCAGATCGGCCGGGTGCAGGAAACGATTCTAAGGTTGACGCGGGCCATGCACTTGCTGCGGGAAGCAGCGTGGGCGCAGCTGACCGGCTCCATCACCATCGTCGGTTCGAATCGGTGTCGATAATAACTATGACCTCCACTTTCGGGTTAAACACCCGAAGATTGTGAGCGCCAGCTTCGTGGTCGTCGTGACCGGTCCTGTCGCACCGCCTCCAGACCCTCTCAGACCTCGCTCACCCACGACTTCGACGCCATCTACGCCATCGCCAGGCCGCCCCTGGGACATCGGGTAGCCGCACAGACTTCGAGGACCTCGGCGAGGCCGGAGAACTGGTGGGAAGGGTGCTCGACGTAGGTTGCGGCACATGGCCAGCCCGCCGTTCTAACGGCCTCCCTCGGCCACGAAGCGGTTGGGAGATCAACCACTGTCCGCACTCGAGGAGCCCTCGGCGAGCTCCTTCAGCGTGAGAAGCTGCCGACGCATCATGACGAGGTCCCCTATTGGAAGAAGAACTCGGGCTGGCGCTCCAAGTAGCCCGGGAGTCGACGCGACGATCTTGACTACGAGGCGACTTTCGCTCGTGGCTTGGGGCGTGATCTGGTAAGTACATGCGACTTGGCCAAGAAGAGTCGACGAGTCGAGCGTGATGGATGAGCTCTCCTCAAATGCGTGGAGCTCGAAGATGAACATGAATCGTTGGCCGACGCTGAGATCCTGCAAAGCGGGATCCAGCGTGCGTGGACTTCGCCGGCCAAAAATTATCGATCCAGTCATAGCTGTACGGAGCGACGCGGAGCTGGCAGAGCCACGCGAAGACAGTCTCAGTGGAGGCGGCGATATCAACGGCTCGGAATAGGACGAGATCAGGGTCCTCGATCAGGTGGTCGCAGGGATAGACACCTCTCCGTTCTTGCAGAGTGGAGCCCCAGGTGTCAACGATGGGAAATTTTGGCACTGGGATCCTCATGCGGTCATTCTTCGACTCATGTCACGTTCTTCTGCACCTGTGTCGGCTGTAAATGCAAAGGTCCCTATATCCGGACGTGGGCTTTGGCGGAGCTGCTCCTAACAGTGCGAATTCCGGCTGTGCTCGGCGCTGCGGACACCCGTGAAGCTCATGGAGTCGTCGTAGATTCTCGCTCGACGAGCCGCACCGCCTGGCTCAACATGACCGGCACGCCTCGCTGGTGGGGACCAGATACAAGGGCCCAGACGAGTACTGCGACAGCGTGGTCGTAGTGGAGGGACAAGGAGATTGACACCTGCCCTTCCTCGACCAGGCAGACCGCCTGGGCGGTCATGTACCACGAAGCCGTCTCGACCCGGATCCAGCTGTCGCCGTACGCGGCGATCCTCCAGCCCTGCACGTGGTCGGGCGAATGCCGCGGTCCGAGACGCAGGCCCATGAGCCGCCAGAGGACGCGAGCGTTTTGGCCTGACAAGGGAACCTCCTCGAGCACAGCCCGAGCCCACTGCTCAGGTGATCTGTCCGTTGCCTCACTCGTCCAGGCGGTGAAGAGGTCTACGTAGTCGGGGCTGGCAAGGGTGCTGAGAGAGCGGATCGCCTCGGGGATGTCGCGGCGTTGAAGGACCATCGGCTTGTAGGAGGCGCCGCCCGCCCCTGACTGCTCGGACGCGCGGGGCGCGCTCATGCCGGGCTGGCGGCGGATGTCAGCGCTTCGCCCTCCATGACGACCGCCGCGATGTCGGGCATTCGGAAGATGCGTCCGCTCGCACCCCAGAAGCCGTCAGAATGCTCTCTGATCATGCACCAGACGCGCGAGAGGTGCGCCTCGATGTCGGTGACACCCTCGGCCGCGAGCACGAGCTCGGTCACCTCGCGGACGAGCTTGTTTCGGCGCGGTTCGTTGAGCGGACCGTGAATGCCCGGCGTACCCTGCGGCACCGTCAGAAAGACCCGATAGACAGGGAGCTCGGCGGGCTCGCCCCCGACGTTGATCGCCCCTTCGGGCAGCTCGTGCACGAAACCCCACGCCGCCGATCGGCTGACCGGGTTGTCCGGTGCCCCCTCCCAGTGCAAGAGAGCTGTGGTGATCCCCTCGACGAGGGTGGCGAGGGCCGAGGGTTCCAGCGCTCCGGCGGGCAAGGTGAGGTCGAACATCGGCATCGGGTGCTCCTTTGAGTTGGTATCTTTAAGGTACTGACCATAGAGAAGTAAGTTCCCTTAGTCAACTCACTGCTAGGATCGGGTCATGCAGCGCACGAGCTTCGCCGACTTCCACTGTTCGCTCGCACGTACCCTCGACATTGTCGGCGAGTGGTGGACGCCCCTAGTCATTGCGCGAATCGCGGTGGGCTTGCGGCGATTCGACGACATCCAGCGCGACCTCGGCGTCTCACGCAAGGTGCTGGCCGAGCGTCTTGAGACGCTGGTCGAGCACGGTGTGCTCGAGCGGCGCCCGTACCAAGACCATCCGGTCCGCCACCACTACGTGCTCACCGAGAAGGGTGCTGACCTCGTCCCGGCCCTCATGATCCTTTTGGCGTGGGGCGATCGTTGGACGGCCGACGATGACGGACCTCCGGCCCGCCTCTACCACCCCCGCTGCGGACACGACATCGAGCCGAGGGTCTGCTGCTCCGAATGCGGTGAGCCGATTGGCTACCAAGACGTCATAATGCGCGCTGGCCCTGGTGCCCGAATCGCTCCCGGCACCATGGTCGTCGTCGATCGTTTCCTCCGTCGGGCCAAGCGATCGGAAGAGTTGGAGGCTCGTTCGGCTCCGACATCTGCACTGCATGACCAACCACCGAATCGCCACGTCGAGCACGCTGATTTCGCATCTGCGCCCGACAACGGCAATCCATGACACGTCGTTCGTATCGCTGACCGGTCGACGTCGTTACGGTGTTCGGAGTCGATCGGGTCCCGGGGGCGGTCTGGCGCGCCGCTCATAAGCATGTTCCGACAAGGTCTGGCAGCGCGGCGATCCAGGGCCTGGTTTCCGGCGGTAGTAGGTCCACTGACCGATTCGGGTGTCCTCAACCAGCTCGGCCCGCCGCAGCACTGCCATGAACTGCGATGCAGTCGACTACGAGATGCCGGCCTTCTCCTGGATCCGCTTCACGCACACGTCCTTATCCTCGCCGCTTGCGCTCGCATCGGCGATCCTTGCAGGCTTGAGGTTGTGGCCGCCGTCGAGGTAGTAGCAGAGGTCTTCGAGAATGAACGGCACCGGTTGTTTGGGCTGGCCTACCGCCTCCTTGGGTCGGCATCCGATGCTGATGACGTGCTCCAAGACGCATTCTTACGTTGGGCCGGCACGGATCGCACAAACATCAAAGAACCGGCCGCCTGGCTGACGACTGTCGTGACGAACCTGAGCCTCAACCGACTCACCTCTGCCCGTCAAAAGCGAGAGCACTACGTGGGCACCTGGTTGCCCGAGCCGGTGCTCACCTCCAACGGATCCCTGGGCCCGCTGGAGACAGCCGAACAACGGAACTCGGTTTCCCTGGCGCTCCTCGTGCTCCTCGAGCAGCTGACACCACCAGAGCGCGCCGTCTTCGTGCTGCACGAGTCATTCGGTTATCGCCACCGGGAGATAGCGCACGTCTTGGGTCTCACAGAAGCACACTCAAGGCAGCTCCTTCGGCGCGCTCGCCAGCGAGTCGCTGCGCACCGCCCCCCGGCTCGCCCTATCCCCAAAGAGTGGCAAGACCTCGTCGAATCGTTCTTCGCGGCGGCCACAGCGGGCGACGTCGAGCGCCTGGAACGATTGCTCGCCGAGGACGTCGCCTACTTCGGCGACGGTGGTGGCAAGGCTCCGGTGGCCCGCCGTCCCGTGCTGGGTCGCCATCGGGTCGCCCACTTCTTCGCCCAGGTGTTCCCTAGGTACCTGGCCGACCCCAGTTACAGGAACGGGGTCGGACTCATGGTGAGCGAGGTCAACGGCGAGCCAGGGATCCTCGCCTGGAGCAACGACGTGCTGGCGGCGGTGCTTATGGCGGATGTGGCCGAGCACCACATCGTGGGCCTCTGGGTCATGATGAATCCCGCGAAGCTGAGCTTCGTCGCTGGCCAGGTGGCCGGTCTCCCACGCCTAGAGGGCCTTGGCTGGCCAGGCGTAACCGGCGACCCGTAGGAAACGGCTGACGCTGAGCTGTCACGAATCGCGCAGCTGTCTGGTCAATTGAGCATGGAACGCGCCGCTGTCGACAGCTCTCTCGTTGCTGTCATCGGGGCAGGCCTCGCTGGCCTTGTGGCGGGCGCCACCGCTGCCAGGGCGGGGGCTGGCGTGGTCATCTTCGACAGCCGGTCGCCTGGGGGCCGGGCACGAACCGACCTTCGCGATGGGTTTCGCCTCAACCAGGGCCCCCACGCCCTCTTCAACGGAGGACCGGGGCGAGCCGTTCTCTCTCGCCTCTCGATCCGTCCCAAAGGACATGCGCCACCCCTCAAAGGCAGCCGCGCGCTCATCGAGGGCCAGCCCCACGGCGTCTTCTCGCGGCGCACACTGCGCCCCCGCTCCAAGGCTCAAGTCGGACGTGCCATGACGAGGCTCATGTTTACGGACCCATCGAAATGGATCGACAAGAGTGCCCGAGAATGGATCGACGCCTTGGAGCTGAGCCCTGACGCCGCCATGTTCATGGGCGCTGCCCTACGTGTGAACACCTACGTGGCCGATCTCGATCGGCTCTCGGCTGACCTCGCAATCATCCAGTTACGAGACTCCCTCAGGGGCATGGGCGTCAAGTATCTCGACGGCGGCTGGGAGCAACTCACCTCGGCGTTGCTGTCTCGGGCATCCGCGGCCGGCGCAGAAATCCGTCCGCACACCCGAATCACCGAGGTGGGAGGCGAACCCGGGGCATGGCAGGTCCATACTTCCTCTGGCGAGGTCATCTCGGCGGCGGCTTTGGTGGTGGCGGCCGGGGGGCCTGAGGCCGCGCGTCGCCTGCTTCCCGTGGATCCCTCGTGGGGTGAACTTGGGCCCGAGGTGACTGCCGCATGCTTGGACTTGGGAGTCCAGGGCCGCCGTGTCCATTTTCACCTCGGGATCGACGAACCGCTCTACATGTCGCGCCACAGTCCACCTGGCGACCTGGCACCGCCTGGCAGCGCCCTCGTCCACGTCATGCGCTACGGAGCTCGCGGTTCTGAAGAGGATCGGGAACAGCTCTGGGAGGTCGCCGCCGCGGCGGGGATCCTAAAAGCCGATGTGGTCACAGAACGCTTCCTGCATCGAATGGTCGTCGCCAGCTGCCTGCCGCCGCCTGGAAGGGGCCTGGTCGGGCGGACGCCGGTCGAGATCCCAGAACTGCCCGGGATCTTCCTCGCTGGTGACTGGGTCGGCCCCGTCGGCTGGCTCGCAGGCGGGTCCTTGGCCAGTGGAGAGCAGGCCGGCCTCCGGAGCGCACGAGTCCCTTTCGAGCAGCGAGCGAAGGTTCCTCCGCACTGACGTCGCTCTCTATCAGAAGGAGTGCCGCATGAGCACCGATATTCGCCAACGTCAGAGTCGAATTTGCGTCGACCGGATCCTCGACACCACCAGCGAACTGCAGCTGGTCGCCATCAGCCCGCAGTCACCCGATGAGTCGCTCTCCACCGTGGAAAAGGCTGCCCTGGAGTTCACCGTCCTCTCCGACCCAGGCGGTCGTCTGGCCGATCGGATCGGCATCGCGTTCGACCAAGCTGACGACGTCCTCGCCGCCCAACGCAAACTCGGTCTCGACCTGACGAAGGTCAACGCCGAGGGCGCAGTCCGCCTGCCCCGACCCACCGTGCTCGTCGTCGATCAGGATCGCATGGTGCGCTTCGTCGACGTCCAGCCCGACTACACCGCCCGCACCGAAGTAACCGACATCATCAACACGCTCACCGACCTGACACAGGACGGCTGTCAGAGATGAAGCCTGGCATCCTTCCTCCTTGTTGCTCAGGAATGGATAGTAATTGCGTATCCATCGGGGTCAGCGAACACGAAGGTCCGGCCAAATGGACCATCGAAGCGCTCGGTGACGATTCGCACCCCGGCATTAACAAGCCGATCGTGTAGGGCTTGGGGGTCATCGGCCTTGAGCCACAATGCGACGCCCCAGCCAAGACGCTCGACCGCGTTCAAGTCAATGGCTGGCTCACGCACGGCAAAAGGAATAGGAGTGGTGGCAAAGACGACCGCTCCTGGTGGGCTCTGGGCTGTCCGCTCGAGGCCAACCTGCTCCGTATAGAACGCGGCAGCCACTTCGAGGTCGCTGACCTGCAGTGCGATGAAGTCGGGTCCGATGATTCTCACGTGTGCTCCTCTATAGTTATCAGGCCCGGCGCCTGATAAATGCAAGGGGACCGATGGGCAAGGCAGAGAAGCGAGTGCCAAGAGCCGAGGAGATGTCGGGCTACCTGGTCAAGCGCGCTCAATCGGTCATCCATCTCGCCCTGGAAGAGATCGTCTCTAGGCAAGGACTCGGGATCCCCCATTACGTCGTGCTCACGTTGCTGGCCGAGTCACCGGGGTTGCCAAACGCCGAGCTTGCCCGGAAGGCCTTTGTAACGCCCCAATCGATGAACGAGGTCCTCAAGCAGCTCGAAGCATCCGGGTTAGTGGGGGTTAGTGGCAATGCCGTTCAGTTAGGGACTGGGCGCGCCAGGAACGCTGGCTCGGGGTGGTCCGGTCGGCTGGGGCCATGATCGGTGTCTGGCCCGTTTCACATGCCACTTGACGTACTTGCGTTTGACGACCCTCGGGTTCGTGCGCAGGCGCCGGGCCGGATTGAGCCGTCGAACCAAAAGGGCGACGGCGTGTCGCCAGCTTCGCTCAGCGCCCCGAGGGGGAAAAATCGCGCGCCAGTGCAATCGAGCGGCGAGCGATGCGAAGAGCTGTAACGAAGCTGACCCGGTCGGGATCCACGCCGACGTTGTCCGCCGCTTCCCACATCAACGTGCGGATGGCGTAGTGACAACAGAGGTGTCCCCAGATCTCTTGGAGCACGAGATCGGGCGATTTGGATCGCAACACGGTCCGCGGACCGCGTTGGTGGGTCTTGAGCTCGTCGAAGGCACTCTCGATCTCCCAGCGCTGCGCGTACGCAGCAGCGAGATCGAGGGCCGAGACGTCGTTCGGATCGAGGATGGTCGTGAAGAGCCGGTAGTGCTCGTCGTTGACCCGCCCGTCGTCGATCCGGTAGTCGATGACCCGGATGGACAGCGGCTCGGCCCGTCGGCCGGCATTGCCCGAGGGGCGTAGCTCGGCCAACCAAGAGCCGTCGTCGAGGGCCTCGACGAAACGAGGCTTCATGGTGCTGTTGGCCCGCCACAGCAGGTCAGCACCGCTGGCCACGGCCCGTGACCACAGGGGAAACCCGCAGAACCCCCGATCGGCCAGCACCAGCATCCCGGGCTCCAAGCGCTCGATCAGCTCACGAGCGAGTGTGTTCTCCGGTGTCGTGTACTTCCCCACGCAGCCGTCGAAGATGGCGTGGGTCGCGCACTCGGCCAGCGCCACCACCCGAGCTTGGGGGAACGCCGCCTGCTCGCCCTTGTTGACACCTGGACGTCCGAAGTGGGCGTCGTTGTCAGGGGTATCGGCGATGTCGAGACATGTCCCATCGATGGCCACCACCCGTCGGCCGCCCAAGAACGCACCAGGTGTCTGCTTTGTCGCCAACGGGACCGCCACTCTGGAGAACAGCACCTCGAGGGGCTCCGAACCCAGGCGTGAGCGAGCCTGGAAGATGGCCGACTTGGACGGCAAGACGATCGGTTCTTCGCCCAACGTCCACGACAAGCCGTCGCTCAGCAGCCCCAGCACATCTTCATAGGAGCCCTCCGCGTGAAGGGCCATCCCGATGGAGAAGTAGGTCATTGACCGAGCAGGCAGGGACCGGCTTCGTTGCTCGGTCCGCCCGCAATCGGCGACGACCTCGTCGACCAACGTCGGCGGGAACGTCCGGGTCAACACCCCGACCGACACCAGGTCCGAGAACCGCCGGTCCGAGACCGGCTTCCTCCAACCGTGGCGGGGCACACCCCCAAACTACACGGTTGTGGCTTAACTGAACGGTATTGGGGTTAGTGGGGGTTAGTGGGCTAGTCCCAATGCCGTTCAGTTAGGGACTGGGCGCGCCAGGAACGCTGGCTCGGGGTGGTCCGGTCGGCTGGGGCCATGATCGGTGTCTGGCCCGTTTCACATGCCACTTGACGTACTTGCGTTTGACGACCCTCGGGTTCGTGCGCAGGCGCCGGGCCGGATTGAGCCGTCGAACCAAAAGGGCGACGGCGTGTCGCCAGCTTCGCTCAGCGCCCCGAGGGGGAAAAATCGCGCGCCAGTGCAATCGAGCGGCGAGCGATGCGAAGAGCTGTAACGAAGCTGACCCGGTCGGGATCCACGCCGACGTTGTCCGCCGCTTCCCACATCAACGTGCGGATGGCGTAGTGACAACAGAGGTGTCCCCAGATCTCTTGGAGCACGAGATCGGGCGATTTGGATCGCAACACGGTCCGCGGACCGCGTTGGTGGGTCTTGAGCTCGTCGAAGGCACTCTCGATCTCCCAGCGCTGCGCGTACGCAGCAGCGAGATCGAGGGCCGAGACGTCGTTCGGATCGAGGATGGTCGTGAAGAGCCGGTAGTGCTCGTCGTTGACCCGCCCGTCGTCGATCCGGTAGTCGATGACCCGGATGGACAGCGGCTCGGCCCGTCGGCCGGCATTGCCCGAGGGGCGTAGCTCGGCCAACCAAGAGCCGTCGTCGAGGGCCTCGACGAAACGAGGCTTCATGGTGCTGTTGGCCCGCCACAGCAGGTCAGCACCGCTGGCCACGGCCCGTGACCACAGGGGAAACCCGCAGAACCCCCGATCGGCCAGCACCAGCATCCCGGGCTCCAAGCGCTCGATCAGCTCACGAGCGAGTGTGTTCTCCGGTGTCGTGTACTTCCCCACGCAGCCGTCGAAGATGGCGTGGGTCGCGCACTCGGCCAGCGCCACCACCCGAGCTTGGGGGAACGCCGCCTGCTCGCCCTTGTTGACACCTGGACGTCCGAAGTGGGCGTCGTTGTCAGGGGTATCGGCGATGTCGAGACATGTCCCATCGATGGCCACCACCCGTCGGCCGCCCAAGAACGCACCAGGTGTCTGCTTTGTCGCCAACGGGACCGCCACTCTGGAGAACAGCACCTCGAGGGGCTCCGAACCCAGGCGTGAGCGAGCCTGGAAGATGGCCGACTTGGACGGCAAGACGATCGGTTCTTCGCCCAACGTCCACGACAAGCCGTCGCTCAGCAGCCCCAGCACATCTTCATAGGAGCCCTCCGCGTGAAGGGCCATCCCGATGGAGAAGTAGGTCATTGACCGAGCAGGCAGGGACCGGCTTCGTTGCTCGGTCCGCCCGCAATCGGCGACGACCTCGTCGACCAACGTCGGCGGGAACGTCCGGGTCAACACCCCGACCGACACCAGGTCCGAGAACCGCCGGTCCGAGACCGGCTTCCTCCAACCGTGGCGGGGCACACCCCCAAACTACACGGTTGTGGCTTAACTGAACGGTATTGGGGTTAGTGGAGCGTCAGCAGAGTCAGTCAAATGCACGGATCCTCAACGCTCACTTGACCCACGCGGGCAAGAGAAAATGGCGATCGGTCGACGACGGCGTTCAGGAATTGGAAGAGCGTCTGCTCCGGGGTCTCACGCAGGACGAAGTCCGTGTCCTGAACCGATCGCTCAAGACGATCATCCGAAACATGACCCCGACGCCGTGAGGTTCATCAGACGCACACGCGCTCGTGAGCTGGCGTCCTGGTGTTTCTCCCGCCCAGATATCCAGAACGCTTGTCGCCCGCCAAACGACGCTCCAGGTCGGTCCAGCGCTTGTGAGCTGGGCGAGAGCGAAGCAGACAAATAGCCTGAACGACCTCTACTGATAAAGACACGTAAAGACACGTAAAGACACGTCGGAGAATCTGCTCTTTTGGGGGGCTCCCACCTTGGCCCTCTGACCTGGGCCTTTTGGTGGAGGTGAAGGGACTCGAACCCTCGGCCTCTACATTGCGAACGTACGGTTCTCACTGCATTGACCAGGCCCCTTCCGAGGACTTTCCTGGCAGCGGCGTTGCGATCCCCTCAGGTTCCCTCACGATCCCTCCCCTTCCCGCACCGTAAAGACACGTAAAGACACGCTCGGACAGCGGCTGCGTTCGCTCAAATGACCTCGCGGTCGCAACGGTCAGCCCGAAACAGCGCGCCTCACCCACTCAGGAGCGGCCCGATCCAGCGCTCGCTGCCTGCCAGCCCGTCGGGATGGTCGTGCAGCACCTTCTCGATTGCACCCGCGAGCGCGGTGACGGCAGCGCGACTGCGGGTCCGCGTCGAGGGCACCAAGATCAGGCCCCCATGCGTCCGTCCCTGCGCAAGCCGCTCGGCGGCGAGGGGCCGAAAGTCCTTGATGTTGTTGGTGACTACGGCGCGCCCTTCGCCCGTCGCCACCTCGAGGACGGTCGAGTCGATACTTCCGACGAGATCGACGCGCTCGGCGACAGCGACGGCGTCATAGCCCGCCCCGCGCAAGAGCACTGCGATCTGCGGTGAGAGCTGCTCGTCCAGTAGAGCCTTCACACACGGAGCGCTTGCTCACCTGCGGCGGCCGCGGCGCGACCCCGCTCGTACTCGGCCTCATTGGTTTCGATCTCAGTGTCGATCTCGTCGCTGTACTCGCCGTAGTAGGCCGCCGCGGCTTCCACCAGTCCGGCTGGGACCTGTAAATACTGTGCCGCTAGTGGGATCGACCCTTCGTTGTCTCGGACGGTGGCAATGACCTCCCAAACGTCCAACCCACGGCCGACCAGGCTGGCGCGTCGCCCACTGGGACCATCGAGAAAATGAATCAGCGGATGCACGTCGTGCCGCAGCCCCTCCTCGACGTAGCGCTGCGCCAGGGTCCGTTCCGGCAGACGGGCGCGGTGGGCCCGCTCGGAGAGTCGCTGTTTCGTGCCGGGTGCGAGCCGCAAGGTGTAGTGATCAGCCATGTGACATAGTGTACCACGCCGTACCACGCCGTACCACACCGTGCCACAGCGTGGTGCACTGTGCAAGGATACGGCTACATGGCGCGCACTCGCCGGGAGGCCAGGCCGGGGCGCCGCCAGGCAACCTGGGGGGTGGCCAGCGCCGGACGGCGAGCGACGGTAAGAGCGCGTGCCGGACAGGGGCTGAGGCTCGAAAAGCCCTCCTCCTCAGCGCGCTCGGCCTGGCGGATGATCTTCTCGGGAGTTGACCCGAGCCCCTGGAAGCCCGATCTTCATGGAGGTCATGGTCTCATAGCGTGGAGGTCTACAACAAACATTTGCGAATGTATGTAAAGATCCATAAGGTGTCTGGGGGCCGTCGAAGACGGCGCCCGCAAACCGCAAAGGGGAGGCAGGAGTGACGGCACGAGAGACGGCAGAGCGGCACGCACAAGATGTGGCCGACGCGAACTTCGGTCGGCTGATGCAGGATTTCGCTGGCGATGCACTCAACGAGGTGATGGCGCTGGGCGGCCCGCCGCAGCCGACTACCAAGTGGGAGATTCTCTCCGAGGACGCGGACGGCGACGCAGTGCAGTTCCACGTGCGCTACTCCAACGACAGCTCCATGCTCGAACTCGAGACCCGTTGGGAGCAGATCGACGGCGCCTGGAAGGTCGTCAAGGTCACACAGGTCGCGGCATGAGCACCGACCAACGGAACCTCTCTGCGGGGAACGACCGGGTCCGGCCGGCGGCCCTGTCCGCCGAAGAGCAGGCGGTCGTTCGTCGGCTCTCGGGTGGGTTCGGCTGGCCGACTGTCTTGCTGACTGTCGCGTTCACGAGCCTCGAGGCGGGGATGATTGCACTTTGGGCCGTCGGCATCGTGCCGATGGCCGATTGGCTTCGTCGTCAACTCGTTCGTCGCGTATGCCTGGTACACGGTGCACCACGACGCCACCCACAAGGCCATCAGCGGTCGCAATCCCCGCTGGCGCTTGGATCGAGTTGAGCTGCGGAACCTTGGCCGGCTTCGCCATGCAGCTCGAGTTCTCGAGCTATGCCCGGAACCACCTGCGACACCATGCGCACACCAATACGCCGGCCGACCCTGACCTCGCCGTCAAGGGTCCTCTCTGGCAGATGCCGATCAAGTGGGCGGTGGCGACAGTGTTCATGACGATTCGGAGCTTTGCCCGGGGGTCAGCGGGTGGTTCAGCGGGTGATCGCCAAGCTCGGCGTTCCGATGCCAGATTCTGAGCGGGACAGGGCTGACTTCGCCCGCATGCGCCGCCTGACCCAGGTCGGCCTGGTCATCCTGGTGGCGACGATCCCCTTCGGATGGTTCTTGCCGGCGTTCTTGTTGTGGTGGCTGCCGACCAGGGTCGGTGTCTTCTATCTCATGGTGTTTTTCCAGTGGCTCCCGCACTTCCCCTTCGACCGTACGGACCGCTTCGGGGCTACCCGGATCAACCGGTTTCCGGGCTCGACATGGATTCTGCTCCAACAGGACCGCCACCTGATCCACCACCTCTACCCGCAGATCCCCTGGTATCGCTACCGGGCCGCGTTCCGAGAGCTGCGGCCGGTACTCGTGGCCAATGGGGCGATCATCCAAGGGACGGGAAGTTCACCCCACGTCCCGATCCAGCTGCGAGAGCTCGCGCCGGCGCCGGTCTGAACGATGCCCGACGATCAATCAGCGTGGCGGGACTTCGCGCACCGCCTCACCAAGGCGCTTCACCTCAATGTGGCGCCGATCGCCATCACTTTCGACGCCGCCGACGTTCCCCCTTTCGCCGATCCTTCGGAGCCGATGCCCGAGCCGACTCCCGATGGCCGGACCGGTCGGGTACCCGCCGGCTGCGTCTTCTGGGTCCATGCTCTCGAACGCACCTTCACCACTCAGCCTGAGGATCACGGCAACTGCAGCGTCGGCAGCCTGACCCACGGCCTCATCGACCTGGCCACGGCCGCCACCCGTGCCGATGTCGGCGCACTCGTCGAGGCGGGCTGGGTCACGCCCGAGGTCTTCCCGGCGATTCCGACCGTGTCGGCCCGCCCCGAAGCCATCACGTACGGACCGCTGACCGACTCGAAGGCGCAGCCCGACGTCGTCCTGGTGCGCACCAACGCTCGGGGTGCGATGACGATTGGCGATGCTCTGCCGGAGTTGGCCATCGAAGGCAAGCCGCAATGCCACATCGTCGCCATCGCCAAGGAGCAGCAGCGTCCCGCGGCGAGCGTCGGGTGCGCACTCAGCCGAGCCCGGACGGGGATGGGGGCCCACGAGATGACCTGTGCGCTGCCGGGCTCCCGCCTCGGCGAGATTATCGACGCGATCGAATCGGCGGCATCGGTCGACACAACGGTGGCCCGCTACGCCGCAACCGATGCCTCGCGCTTCGTGGTGTCGGCATGAGCGATCTCGAGCCGCTGTCGCCAAGCAACGTCGGCTGGCTTCGCTACCTCCATCGCAAGGCGACAACGACTGACAGCTGGGAACGCGAGGGGCACCCCCACGAGCACTGGGACAATCTCAGCGAGGCCCCCATGCTCTGCTACCACCGCTTCGACCTCATCGACTCGACCTATGCGGTGGCGCTCATGGCGGACCGCACTCCGGCCTGGCGCGAGGTCTACGAGCAGATCCTCGACGAACTCATCTTCCGCCACACCGGGTGGTGGGCAGCCGAGGACTGGCTGACCCAGATCGGAGACGACCCAAACCGGGCCAACTACCCCGAGGAATACCGTCCGCTCATCCCGGCCGCGCATTGGGGCAGCTACAACGTGCCCGGCTGGACCGCGAACGGGATCGAGCCCTGGGGCCTGCAATGGGACCCGATCGCCGCCGACGGGAACCTCTTCTTCAAGGGCTTCTTCCTGGTCATGCTCGGTCTGCATCGCCGCGTCACCGGCAATGCGCGCTGGGACGCCCCGTTCGACATTGTGCGCGACGGCGAGCACACCTACACGTGGTGGCACACCAAGATCGCCGAACATCTGGCGACCCAGTGGCGGGCCCACCCCGAGGGCTGTCATTGCGAGAACACCAAGATCTGGCCCTACTGCCTGGCCGGCGCCGGCTTCGGGCTCCAGCTGGCCGATCTGGCCTTCGGCACCAACCACCACGAGGCGTTCGACATCTGGTGGGAGTATGCGCGTCGGGAGTACCTCCATCTCGATGCAGACGAACCACCGACGATGGTCACCTTCTACTACGACCCGATCATCGGCGAGCACCTCGAGGTGCCAGCGGCGGTCGGGGGCTCGATCCCGACCATCTACCTCGCACCCCAAGTGCCTGAAGAAGCACGCAAGCTCTGGGACATCGCTCGGGCCCAGATCGGCCTGCTCGAGGTCACGGGGCCTGTCCCGGTCATCGGTCCACGTTTCACCGCGCTCGCATTGCTGCTGGCGCGCAACTGGGCGGTCAGCGACCTGGCCGATGCCCTCCAAGCAGCCTGCGACGAGCACTACCCGCCGTCGTGGGACCACGAGCGAGGTGAGATGACATGGGACTTCGGGCTCGGTGAGTGCCTACCCCAGGGGCCAGTACAACGCGACGATGGCCGCCGCCGACGCCATGACCGAAGGCGGATGGTGGCGCCTGGGGAATGTGTCGTCGGCCCAGCGATTCGACGAGCCAACGGTGCGCGGTGTCGACTTCCCCACTTTGGCATTGACCCGCGCCGAGTGGGACGGCGAGACACGGCAACTCCATCTGACTCTCGACCCGATGAACGACGCGGTCGTTGGTCAGCCGACCTCGATGCGCGTGAGTGGGCTCGAGGATCCGGCGACATTCCGAGCCATATCACCCGACGGCGTGCCGGTCGAAGTCGAGGTGCAGGGTCCAGAACTCGTCCTCCGGACCCAGGTAGGCAACCACGCCCTGATCGTCGCGCCGGACTGAGACGTGGCGATCCCGACGACGCGGCGCACGCAAGCCGACCGGAGTGCAGCGACCAAGGCGGCGCTCGCGGACGCCGCAATCAAGATGCTGATCGAGAAGGGCTGGGCCGCGACAACGGTCATCGAGGTCTGCACCCGCGTTGGCGTGACCCGCGGGGCATTCCACCACCACTACGAAACCCTCCCCGAGCTCCTGGCCGATGCCCTCCGGAGGCTCTACGCCGAGACGATCCAGATCAAGCACCGCGAAGTCACCGACGTAACCGGACTCGTCGACGTCACCTGGAAGGCGGTCGGGAACCCGCGCTTCAAAGCTGTCATCGAAGCCTGGCTCGCCATGGCCAATGACCCGAGTCTCCGGACCGAGATCGGCCCAGTCGTCGCCGAATTCGCGGGCCTGGTCAACCCCGAAAACGTCACTGGGATTCTCACCTCCGCCGAGAAGCGGGATTTCTTCCTCGCCTCACGCGAGGCGATGTTGGGCCTCGCCCTCGGACGGGCCACCAACAGAGGCAAGCCGCTCGGTCATGAGCGGCGGGTTCTCGCTCGGATCCGCTCAGCAGCAGCCGTCATCGACGCCAGCTGAAGTCAGTCGCACCTGGCGGTTCACCGTCGTTGAGAAACGCCGGGTATCCCACTTGCTCTCCTGGAGTGCAGTGCCCTGATCGGCCGGGTAAATGACACCCTCCTGGGGCCGGACTTCGCCTGGGTGCTAACTCCCGCGAGCACTCTGTCGGCTCGCTCCGGGCCTGTTGACAAGTGGCTTCTTTCAATATAGAAAGTTACGGTGAGCGAAACACTGCATGAGGCCCTCGGAGCTGGGCCGCCGGCAGGCGTGGAGCAGGTAACTCTGTTCGTTCCGAGCGTCGATCGTTACGGAGAACCGATCGATCAGGCTTACTGGACTGAACAGGCGCTCACGACCTTCGGAAACCTGTTCCGGGGAGCGACGGCCTTCCCGCCCGGGAGGGGGGTCTGGCGTGATGATCAGCGAGGCGGCGTGTTGGTGTACGACGACACCCAGATGGTGACGTCGTACGTGACTGGAGAGATTCTCGGCGACCACGAGGTTCTGAAACGCTTGCGAACATTCCTATGTCGAATGGGACGAGAGGCAGACCAAGGTGAGGTCGGCATCGTCATCGGCGGCACCTACTTCGGGATCATCGACTACGACGACGAAGGTGAGGCATGAAGAAGGAAGACAAATCGAGGATCGCTGAAGCCCTTGGCGCATCGCGAGTCGTCGAGGTTGGCCCCAAGACGATTGGGGGTCCCCTCGATCTGCTCGCACTGCGTGAGGAGTTCAACCAGCGTCTCCGTTCGAGCGGCGGGCGGCCTACGGATCCCGCTTGGACGGTCACCAGACTCGTGCCATTCAAGGAGGACAACTGGACGCGACTCCAGGACCTTGCCAGCGAGATCGGCGTGTCCGGCCGTCGCGTAGGTCCGGCACAGGTGGCAGCGCTACTGATCGAGAGCAGCCTCGAGGAGCTGGAGGAGGGGCAGTGGCAAGAAGCACTTGAGGCCTCACGCTCTGCGCCTCTGCGCTCTCAGCCTGAAGCCGCCGAAGCAGCACAGGTCACTTATGACCAGTTCGATGACTGGGTCCAGCGCGGGTGGATCGTTCCCGCTGGACGTCGCGGACACGAGCGCTCATACGGCGCGGATGAGATTGTTCGAGCCCGTTGGCTTCATGCGATTCACACGATGACAACGGACATCGAGGCGATGGCTACCGAGGTGCGAAGTTGTGATCTATCGGCTCGGTACCTCGTGGTCACCGATGCAGAGAACGTCTCGACGGTCCCTACTCGGTCTAATCTCTATCGGCTCCTCGAAGCACCGGGTAGTCACCTCGTGATCGACCAACTCCCCGAACGTCGCAAGCTGCTCGGTTTACCCCCATTCCCGAGTGATCCCAATGAAGAATTCCAGGTTCGACGGGCTGTTTGAGGTCCCCGTTGGGGCCGGGCGGGAGCCGTTTGAGGAGCCCGATCTCTGCGGGCGCGCGAAATTTCCAGTCGCGCGCGCCTCGGTCAGGAGCCGACTTCAAAGCCATGGCGATAGCCCGGCTGAAAGAGGCCGGGGCCATGATCGAAAAGATCAATTTCCGGATCGAGGGGTTTCCTGTCGATGCCCAAGTATCTGGAAGCAACGGTCGGCCGTTTCTCGTCCTGGCTCGGGGAACGCCCGACGAACAGGATCGGAGTGCACTTCGTCGCACGGACACGGTCGAGAAGGCTGGCTTCATGGCGATGCAGCTTGCTCGACGCCAAGCTCTTCCGATCATTCTCATCACGTCGGATCTTCCGAAACGCTCGACAAGGGCGGGCCACTACCTTGCGGCGCTCTCTGACGATCTCTGGGACGTCGTGTCCCATCGTGCCGACCTCAAAGGATTCCAACGATTGCGGGCTCACTTCACGGGGCCGATCGAGAAAATGCCGCCGGCCGCCCCTTGGAGGGCTCCCGAAAAGTTCAGTTCACCAACGCTGTTGAACGAAATCAGCGACGTCGATGCCCGCAGCGCACTCCAGCCCACATCGCCCGATCCTGGGCGACTTCGGCCACGAGTAGTCACTGACCGAGCCACAGCTGGAGGATCTCGGTCCCATGAGAGTGGCGTCGATCGAGGCAGGCAAGGCCGGTTCGGCAATCGCGAACGCGACCTCGGCTCGTCCCAAATTCATCGGTTGCTGGTGAACCAGACTGTCTCGATAAAGACACGTAAAGACACGTCGCAGAATCTGAGCTTTGGGGGCTCCCACTTTGGGCCTCTGACCTAGGCCTTTGGTGGGCCTTGGGTCACACAATACGAACCGCTTCACGGTGGCAGCCGGCGAGGTCATCACTCTCGGGTCGAGTCGAATTCAGGGAGACGCGGACTGCTCCATGGGCGAATGACGGGTGGGTCTGGTGGGGTTCACCCTGACGCCACCCCACTTTTCGCATTTCGCAGACGCCCGGTCTCGCTGACATCAAGTTCGCTGAACAGGCGCGTTGTCCGGCAATAGCGGTGTATAATCTGGTGTATGAATAGGACGAACATCTACCTCGACGAAGAGCAGGCTCGTTCCCTCGACGAGGCCGCCCGAGCACAGGGGATTTCGCGTGCCGCGCTGATCCGTCGGTTGATCGATCGAGGCCTCGATCAGAGCAATGGCGACCTCGAATCGGATCTCGCCGCCATCGAAGGTTCCTTCGACGTGCTCTCACGTGACGAGAACTCTCTCGAGCGGGGTGCCGACGAGCGTTCTCGGCACCTCGACAACGTGCGTCGCAGACGGTGATCCTCGTTGATTCGGACGTGCTGATTGCGCATCTTCGAGGCGAGCCCGAAGCGAGGGACTGGATGTTGCAAGCTCGCCGCGCAACAGGCCCGCTCGCCACCAGCGCCATAAGCGTTGTCGAGGTGGCCGGGGGCATGCGTTCACAGGAGCGCCGAGAGGTCGGGCGGCTCTTCGCCTCTCTGCGAATCTTCCCAGTCAACGATCGGATCGCGTGGCTTGCAGCCGAGCTCATGCGCACCCACCGGCGATCCCATATGGGAATTGGTCTTGGCGACTATCTGGTCGCGGCGGCCGCCCAGATCGAAGGCTGCGAGCTGGCGACGTTGAATGTCCGGCATTTCCCGATGTTCCCGGGGCTAGGACCGCCCTTCACGCTTTGAGACAGGATCGGTCGAGAGCGACTGGCCTGGTCGGCGTTCGACACACTCACCAAAGCAGATGAAGCTTGCCCGATGACGGCTCCGACTCCGACAGAGCTTGCCAACCGAGTGGGCCCGCTCACTCAGCCCATGAACTCCTGCGGGGCCGCAGGGATGGTTCACGCAACTCGAATTTGTGGACCTTGGGGGACACAATACGAACCGAAGTCCAACTGCCACCGCCCCGATCATCAGGCTCGGGTAACACATCAAGCTCCAACAACGCGGATTGAACTGGCCTGAGTCTTGCGCCGAGAGCCTCAACTTGGGAATCTCACCGAGAGCGAATTAGCGGACGACGGCGAACAAGAACGGTAGGTCAGCGACTTGACGGATGCTGGCGAACGCCCACGGACGGACCCGTACGCGCCATGAACGCGCGATGAGGCAGACAGCGCGGACCCCCTGACGGATACGTGCGAGCGCAATGGGTTCACCAAGACGTCTCACACCGAGCACCGTCCCTTGGAGGACTACACGAATGCTCTGGCGGACGCCAGATTTCTCATCGACCGGATACGGGAGGTCAGAGGACCGGATCCAGCTGACAAGTGGCATCGAATCCCGTTGTTCTTGCACATTCGAGCCATCCACGCGTGAGGATAGGAGGATGCCCCATACGTTGCCCGGACGGAGCCTTTCGCCTTTCACACTGTGAACTCGAGTGTCAGCTCGGCTAGGTGAGCCCGCGGCGGTTCTATCTCTGGGCGCCGATACCGGATCGGTCCCCACTACTGACGTGCCAGCGATCGTGGATCTGGTCGAAGTAGGGTTCAACGTTTCTGCCGCGTTGAGCCATTGGGCGATTACCCCTCCACGCCACCCGATGCGATGAGGGGCGCACTTATTCTCCGTATTGGGCATTGCACATCTAGTCGATGCTGTGCTCACGACGACACCTCGTCATAGACCAGCGGGTCTGCTCCGGTGCGTCAGGAAGGTCCCAGATGCGTGGTGAACCTCGTTGCGTGACGAGCGCTCAGGAAGGCCGGACCCCTCGAATGGTTCGTGTCGAGTGCAGCTCGAGCGACGCGCGTCGAAGACTCACTCGCCGGCCATCCGGCGACTGTGACTCCGGACTTGCATGTCGAGTTCCTCACGGAAAGAGAGGATTCAAACGGGGTAACCAATTTCTCAACAAGAGGCTTGATTTGTGTGTCCTCTGAGCGCAAGCTGAGCCCGCAAGATTCAACCGAACAAAGGTAACGACCACTGTCAGGGCAAACCACCCTGCTAATCCGAGGTTCGGGGAACTCAGGCACGAATCTCCCGACACCCTAAATTCAGATGTCTGGACATCGGAAGTCAAGCAGCCACCCCTGACTGGTGCACCGCTACCCGGTATCGGACAGGAACGTCGGTGCCCGGGAAGGTGGCGCCGATGCCGTTCAGATCATCAACCAGCCCGGCCAGGGCGCGACGGTGGATGGGGGTGTCGGGCGGATCGAGCGTGACCTCGACCATGCCAGCGGTCGTCCGGATCTCGCCGGACAGCTGGGCGAAGGATCGCAACAGATCGCGCACGTCGTGAGGGTTGCGGTAATGCTCGACGAGTCGATCGAGCAACCACTCTTCGGCGTTGTAGGCAGTGATCTTGACGCGGTCGACGATGGCTTTGTGTTCGAGACGGAGCACGTCGCGACGTTTGCCGGACTGAGCCAAGGGCACCTTGGCGGGCAGCGGGCGCCGACGTTGCATGGCACTGGCGATCTGCTTCTCGAGGGCGCGGAACTTGCGCACGGCACCACCTTGGGACACCTTCAGCCCGTGGGCACTTCGGCTCTGCTCGCGGGGTTCGTCGAGCAGGGCGTCTCCGAGTTCCTCCTTCAGCTTGGCCGCCTGGCGCCGCAGGTCGGCGATCTGGCGGTCGAGGCGCTTGCGCTCGGGATTGGGGACAAGGGTGGCGGGATCGGCTTCGTCGGCCCCGTAGCTCACGAGGGTGTCGAGGCCGTGGTACTCGCCCATGTACTTGAAGAAGTTCTCCTGGCGCCAGCGGGCGAACATCAGACAGCAGATGCGCGCCGTGGACAGCGACGAGGTGATGTTGGTCACGATGGGGGTCTGGTGCCCGTCCTTGGTGCGCACCACGATGCGGCGCCACGGTCCCGATCCCCCGATGTGGATCTCGTCCTCGGCGGCCATGAAGCGCACCCGGCGCCCCTCGAAGCGCGTCTCTCGGCGAGAGAACGAGTCCGCGGGGAGCGAGACGTCACGGCGCTGGTAGGTGATGAAGTCGACCTTCTCTTGGGTGAGCCAGCTGAACAGCTTCCCGTCGTAACCGCCGCGGTCGAAGATCACACAGAAGCGCCGGTCGCCGAGCACCTCTGCTATGGCCTCGATGATCCGGGGCATGGCCTTGGCCAGGTTGGCCGAGAGCTCCTCGGTGAGAAATAGAAGCGGCCGGCCCTGCTGGTCGCCCACGAAATAGCTATGAACGGCGGGCAGAGGCATGCGTCGCTGCGAGTTCCAGACCTCTTGGAGGTGGCGCTTGCCCGAATAGGCCTTCATGTGACCGTCGACGTAGAGATAGGCGCTCTCAATGATCCCGCCCTCCACCCAGCGCCGGGCCAGAGCGGTGCCGAGCTCGGAGGCTTTGCTCTGCGCCACCAGCTCGGAGAGCTTGCGACGAAGGGTCTTGACCGCCGGGGCCCGACCGGTCCCCACCAGCGCACCGAATTCGGCCCGGCGCAGGTGTTTGGCCGACTCCACCGTGGTGCGGGCGAGAAGCGTCATGAAGAACAAGGTGGTGAAGGTGGCCCGCACCCCGAAGCGTTCCGAGTGCGGCAAACCGAAGAGCTTGCGCGACACGTCGACGAGGCCGAGCGCGGCCAGAGCCGGGTAGTACAGCGCCAGACCCATGTACTGGCCTCGTACGCGTCGCGGCACGATGGCGGGGGGATCGAAGCCCTGGTGGTCCTGCCCGGTTTCGGGATCCGGTGCCGTCATCGTCGACGGGACGACCGCCGTCACTTCTTCGCCGGCCTCTTCTTCATCCGCATCGAGGGCGAGCTCGGGCTGCACGCCACCGGGCGCGGCCAGGCGTCGGGCGTGCGACGTCGACAGCACCACACCGGTGCGTTCGCTGACCAGTCGCACGAGGGCGGTCGCACCGAGGCCGACTCCTTCTCCTTCGATGACACGTTGCACCTCCGGCGTCACCTTGTGCGGGCCCTTGGGTCCACGCTTGGCCGGCACCACCGCGGAGAGGCCCTCGTGGGCGAGGCGTCCGGCCAGGCGGGCCACGGTGTTGCGGTGGCAACCGAACGCAGCGGCGATGTCGATGTCCGAGGCCAGATCGGCGCGCGACAGCATGGCGATACACGCTGCTTCGGCACCCTTGTCGCCGGCGTCGTAGATCTGGATAGCCACGGACCCGAAGAACACGGCCCGTTTCCCGTCTGAGTCGAGCAAGGTCAGGCGCCTGCCGATCGGCGTGCCCGGCAGCACCGGGCACTCGAACAGCGGTGTGGTGCCGGGCGCATCGTGGCCAATTCCCACGCCTTCATCTTACCGAATGCCGCCTCCGGAGGGGTGGCAATCTGCACTATGAATTATGGTGCCCTTTCGTGGGCACGATGTCCAGACATCTGAAATTAAATCGCTCAGCAGGTACGATTCGTGGGCTTCGGAGAGCAGCAGCCCCGAAAATATAGGCCCACTTATAGACCAAGCGTTTTCGAGCGCATGGAAGTCGCTGACGCCGATCGACGTCGGATCGGCCGCATCGTGATACCATGATGTCATGGCAAAGCAGACCACCGTGCGGTTGCCCGAGGAGTTGGCCGAACAGGCCGAGGCAGTCGCGCGTGTGAAGGGCACCAGTGTGAACGCGCTCATCATCGAGTCGCTCTCTGCGGAGATCGCCCGTGTGCGCGCCGACGAGGACTTCACTACTCGAGCCAGCCGGCTCCTCAAGCGAGACAAGGAATTGCTCGACCGGCTCGCTCGTTGACCCGATTCATCTCCCTGCCCGAGTTCTTTTGGCTCGCCGAACAGGTCACAGGGATCGAAGCGCAGATCCTTGCCAACACGGGCAGCATCAACCTGGCCGATTCAGCCCTCCACGCCCCTCAGGCCGGGTTCGGCGATCAGGACTTCTACCCGGATCTCATCGACAAGGCGGCGGTGCTGACCTGTCATCTGGCGTGGAATCACCCCTTGCCCGACGGCAACAAGAGGGCGAGTTGGGCGTGCCTCGTACTCTTCCTCGATCTCAACGATGTCGTCTGGGATCCTGACCCACCTGACGTCGACGAAGCTGAGGCGGCGATCCTGGCTGTGGCCGCACACGACGTTGACGAGACATGGTTTGCCGACTGGCTCCGCCGACGGATCCGAGTCAGCGAAGAGTGACTTCAGCCCAGCGAACCGGCGACTGGGGCACTTCGAGGGGGTCGACGTATTGGCGCCGCGTCGCGGCTCTCAAGGGAAGGAGCAGTCACCACTGAATTCCCGGAAGCGCCCACTAAAATGACACGGAATCCCAAGACGCTCCGGTATCACTTGTTGAGTACAAGGATGCCTTTGACACACAACTTGCCTTATTGGTGCAGGTGCTGTCATTGACCTCAGCGACAGCATTATTCGTACCGGTCGAGACAACCGTTGTCACTCCCGCGGGCAATCCTTGAGATGCGGTCGCTGTCCAGCTGGTGCCAGAGGCATTGCTTGAATACACATGAGATCCATCTGGGGCAACTCCGAACCAGGCGCCATTAGGGCTATTGTCCATCGCCACGCTCTCGGAGGTTCCACTGACCGTCCATGGGCCTGAAGCGGGCTGCGCCGGGGTCTGAGCCGCAGCAGCGGAAGAAGCTGCGGTCGCAGTCATAAAGTAGACCTCCGTTGTTCCGTCAGACGGACTGACCGTAACTGGCACAACAACCGACGCCGAGGTTCCAGTTAGCGGAAAGCCAACTGTGAAGTTTGCTGCAACAGGTGGCTCGACATCGAGTTGCGTCCATGTGGATCCGCCATCAGAGCTCTGAAAGACGGACTGATCGCCCGGACCACCGACTAGGAATCCCTGATCGGTGGAGTCGAACTCCACGGGACCTGATGCAGGAAGCTCGGTCGGCGTAAAAGAATCGCCGGCATTCGAAGAGGTGTCCAGCGTCCAGAATCCACCTGTCGCGGTTAGATACTGGTCCAGCACCACATAGCCAACTGTGGGATTCAAAATCTGAACATAGACCTGTTGCTCCCCAACGGCACCTCGGGCGGTACTTGGAATCGGAATTGAAGATACCGGATCGGGCTTTGACCAGGTTTGACCATCATTAGTGCTCTCGGAAAGCGACTCCGTCCCGTTATCCGGGGCGACTACCCAGACGTCTGAAGCCCCGTACTGGCTGATATTGAAGGTAGGTGAAGTCAGGCCCAAGAGCGAGACGGGTGGCGTGCTTTGCGTCCATGAAGACCCGCCGTTTGTCGTCAGATATAGGTTCCCATTGCTGGTTGTGGCCCAAAGATCAGCTCCGCTCCCGCCAAAACCTACCGTGGTGTTCACGGAGCTGTAGGAGGCGAGGCCCTCCCCTCGACCTGATGTCCCAGAATTCCCGCATGCAGCCAGGATTCCCGCTGCGAACAGAACTGCAGCAAGAGCTACTGGCCTCCCGCGCCCATTGAACATCACTATCCCGGTATTCATTTGCTTCTCTTTTCCAGGTACCCCCGTCATGCTGTCGATTGAAACCTCCAGTACCTATGGGCACTTGGCACCGAACGCATCATGAACACGCAAAGTCCCAATCGGATCCGCCGTTCAGTGGTCCATCGGCACAGTCCTGATCAATGGGATTAATGGTGACACCGTCGTAGGTGTCGAACTGAGTGTTCGTAATGGTGTTGTACTGCTTGATCCTCTGGTTGTAGATCCAATAGCCCGTTGGAATCCCAGGGGTGTCGTAGACGTACGGATTTCCATCCGTATATGCGGGTGCGATGTCGGTCGGTACGTACTCAATTCCAGCTAGCGCGGCTAGGTCAGAGCCTTGAGAGGAACCGTAGACGCCACCAGAGAAGGGGGTCTCATAATCAAGTTCCTAATCCCAGCCATCAATGAAGTACTCAGCTGACGCCAAACACCCCAAATTGTCGTAGTTGTAGGCTTCAAGGTCCTCGTAAAGAACGCCACCCTCAAAGCCCAGGTTCTCAGCTGTTCCGGCCGCGCTTGAGGCTTCACTCGCCCCGGTAAGGAACGCTGCTGTCGTGTTGCTGGGAATAAAGTAGCTCGCGGATCCGTCATCACATTGTGACTGATCTCCCACCCAGAACAACTCAAGGTCCCACCCGTCACCTGCGCCGTTGATCTGTGTAACGTAGATCTGCCAAGCATCCGACTCGTTGGGCTGACTACAGGCCATGTTGTTCCCGCCAATATACGTGCCTAAGAAGTAATAGGGCGAGTAATCCCACCACGTGTCCATGACGGACTCAGAAGGTGCCTGACACGTATCAAATCCGTAGGCGTTCACGTCGCTTTCCCACGCACCCGCCGGACGAGGAGATCCACCCGGCACCGCAGAGGAAATGGGCACAAGGCTGAGAGGGATCGGAACCTGTCAAGCGATTTGAGACACCTTCTTACGACGCCTTCTGAAGTACCTCCTCTTCGGTGACGGGCTCGTTGATCCAGGCGATGGTCGGGAGCTTGGGTGGCTCAGGTTTGCGGTGGCGGAACCGGACGGGGTTGGCGGCGTAGGCGGCGTCGAGGGTCTCGGTCCGCTGGGAGCGAACCTCGGCTGCCGTGCCGTAGTGCACCGAGGCCGGCGTGTGGTATCCGATGCCCGAATGGCGGTGCTCGTGGTTGTAGTAGGCGAAGAACGCCTCGCAGAAGGCCCGGGCGTCTTGGATGCAGCCGAAGCGCTCGGGGAAGGCCGGGCAGTACTTGAGGGTCTTGAACTGCGCCTCACTGAACGGGATGTCATTGCTCACGTGCGGTCGGCTATGCGAGCGCTTGATGCCCAAGAAGCTGAGCAGCTCTGCCACCGGGTTCGACGTCATGGACCTCCCGCGATCGGCGTGGATTGTGAGCTGGTCCGGCGGCACGCTGGTGGCGCGCTACGGCGTCGGCGATGAGCTCTTTGGCCAGCTCGCCTGACTCAGTGGGCGCCACACACTACGCCACGACGTAGCGACTGAAGATGTCGAGCACGACATAGAAGGTCGTAGTACTCGCCGCGTTTGGGTCCCTTCAGCTTCGTGATGTCCCATGACCACACGACCAGCGGCCGATCGGCGACGAGCTCGGGTTTGACCTTGGCCGGGTGTGTCGCCTGGCGGCGGCGTTCGCGCACCTCGCCCTGGGACCGCAGGATCCGGTAGTAGCTCGATTCGGAGGCCAGGTAGACGCCCTCGTCGAGAAGGCTGAAGTAGACCTGGGCGGGCGAGCAGTCGGCGAAGCGCTCCGAGCGCAGCACGCGCGAGCACGGCGTCGACCTCTTCGTCGGTCAGCTTGTTCGGCGGAGCCGGGCCGGGGCTTGCGCTCGGTCGTGCGGCATGGTTTCAGCTTGCGGTAATGGCTGGCCCGGGGACGCCCGACAGCCGCACAGGCCGTCTTGGTGCCGAGCAGCGGCTCGACCAGCGCGAAGCACTCGTCGATCACCGCCTCGGCCCCTCTTCGGGCTGCTGGTCGGTCTCCGGAGTGCTCTGCGGCCAGCAGCTGCGCCAAGAGCTCCGATGCTTTTCCCTGGGCCTCGAGGGCCGCGGTGCCGGGCCAGCTGGTCTTCGAGCTTGGCGTTGCGCCGACGCAGCACTTCGAGCTCGCGCTCGGCCGCCGAGCGCTTCTTGCGGTGCTTGGGAGCCAGTCCCGTCAGGGCACCGACGTCGCGGGCCCGCTGCCACTCGACGATGTGGCTCGAGTACAGGCCCTCTCGGCGCAACAGTGCGCCCTTACCCCCGTCCTCGGTGATTCGTTCGTACTCCTCCAAGATGGCCAGCTTGTAGTCGGCGCTGAACTGGCGCCGCTTGGGTCTGGCCGCCGGATTGTCCTCGGGCACGGTCCCATTCTGGGCGCGTGTCGTCACAGGTGCTGATGTCATGGTCATTTGGTCTACGTGTTCCTGACTCGCCCTGGTGGGATGGTGGGCTACTGCAGGTGTCTCACGTCAGCCTGACAGACAGGGGATCGCCAAAGCCGAAATTGCTAGAACCGTAAAGGGATGCTTGAGTAGTCGTCGAGAGGGTCCGCTTGGAGTCCCTTTTCGATGGGAGAGTTTGGGTAATCCTCTCACAATGAACTCACCCTGTTGCGCCGAGCAGGATAACGAGGGCCTGGAACAGCGGGGACGATTCACGGAGAGGAGCATTGACGACCGCGAGGATCAAGCGCGCCGGCGTGGCTTCGCCTGTTTCGAACGCTACGGCCTACGCGTACTCCCCTCATGCCCGCGGGGTGACGTGGCCTTCTCCCCGGGCCGGCCTTAGTGACTGTTCCAAATATCCGCGCTGGAAGATGACCAAATAGCCCTCATCTGGGGTGTCTCCTCGCGTAGCCTTTGCCATGCAAAGCGAACCGGCTGCGGTGGCCCAGACCTGGCGTACGACCCACGGCGACATGAGCGACGAAGAGTGGGAGCTCATTGCGGATCTGGTCGCCCCGTATTGGACGCCTGGTGCGATGGGTCGCCCCGTCACGGTGGAGCGACGTCGCATCGTCGACGCCATCTTCTACGTGGCCGCCACCGGCTGTCAGTGGCGCGCGCTGCCCGGGTGCTACCCGAACTGGAACACGGTGCACCGCTACCACCTCAAGTGGTCCCACGACGGCACCTGGGAGCGCATCGCCGAACGACTGGCCGCCGCCGTGCGCACCAAGGAGGGTCGCGAGGCGTTCCCTTCGGCGGGCATCGTCGATGCCCGCTCCGTGCGCGCCGCGCCCATGGTTCCCAAGAAAACCAAGGGATATGACGCCGGCAAGAAGGTCAACGGCCGCAAGACCTTCGGCATCGTCGACACCCTCGGGCTCCTCATGGCCGTGGTCGTCGTGGCCGCCTCGACCTCGGACAACGCCGGCGGCATCACGACGGCCGACCGGGCCCGCGAGCGCTCCGCCCGCTTCGCCAAGCTCTGGTGCGACTCGGGCTTCAAGCGCACCTTCATCGAGCACTGTCAGCACCACCACGTCGGTGTCGAGGTGGTCAAGCGCATCCACCCCGGCGGATTCAAGGCGCTGCCCAAACGCTGGATCGTCGAGCGAACCTGGGCCTGGCTCATGAACAGCCGACGGCTCCAGGTCGACTACGAGCGAGATCCGGTCGTCACGGAGGGCTTCATCTGGGCCGCTCATAGCCGCCATCTCCTACGCCGACTGACCCAGCCCCCCACTGCGTGATCGCGCTGGGGGAACAATCGCGACAGTCACTTAGAGGTTGACGGGTTGACGTGTAGGGTTGACGGGTTTACGATGATGCCATGGGTGATGCCGTTGCAGGATTGCACGAGGGCTTCGGTGAGCGTCTGGGCGCGCTCCTCGGTCGCCACGAGGATGCCATCGCAGCGTTGACCTTCGACGAGGCGCGCCAGCTCGGCGCGCAGGGAGCGGAAGCCGCCGTGGCCCCACTTATCTGGGCCGCCGCGGTCGGCGAGCGCTGGTCCACGACCACCGTGGCCGAGTTCTTACATGTCACCCGCCAGGCGCTGCACAAGCGGGTGGTGAAGGGCACTGTTCTCGGTGTCCCCGGCCGGGGGACCACGTGGTTCCCCGTGTGGCAGTTCGACCTCGACGCCCACGAGGTCCGTTCGGTGGTGGCCGAGATAATCGCCGCGTTCCGCGACGAGCTCGGCGCGGTCGACCCACTCGTGCTCGCGTCGTGGGCAACAACGGCTCAGCCTGAGTTGGCCATGTCGCCCGAAGAATGGCTCACCGCAGGCAAGGATCCGACGGGAGTCACGCGGATCGCCCGACGGACCGCGAGCGAGCTTGCCCGTTGAGTCTGGCGTCGCCCCCCGACGATCCTGCAGAGCTGGTCGACTTTCCAGCCCGTACGGTCCCAGCGGACTATCCGTACTCCCGCATCCACCACGACCGATACGAGGCCGAGTGGTTCTGCGACAAGGGGGACTGCCGGTTCGATCCGCCTCCGGCGACTGGGTTCGGCACGTGCTACCTCTCTGGCCATCCGCTCGGTGCCTTCGTTGAGAAGTTCGGCCGCCTCCGCGTAATACCTCGATCACTGGTCGACCAGCATTCCTTGACAAGCCTTCGATTGGCGTCGCCCGTCCGCGTCGCCGACGCCACTGACCGGACCATCCTCGGGCGGTGGCATCTGTCGGCGGAGCTGTGGGCAGGCGACGATTACGAGGGTTCGCAATGCTGGGCCCATCGACTCCACCAAGCCGGGTTCGCCGGCATCTGGTACTCCGCCGCACACGACGTCCATGGCCGGCTGCACAGCCTGGCGCTATTCGGCAAGCCCGGGTATCAGCCCGACTCCCTCCTGCGTTATTCAGACGAGCCGATCCCCCAAGCGCTCATTGACGAGGCGGCGGCGACCTTCGGCTTGGAGGTACTCCCGAGCGCCGCTCTCTAGCTCGGCCTGCGGGCGTCGTTCTGGCGCGCCCGTTGAAGCGGCTCGTCACCGCATCACACAGTCGTTCTCGACGGCTCTGACTGACACGTATGGCTCCGGCACCTCCTTGACACTCGAAGCCATCAGGCCACCTTGGCCTTACGGGGCCGACCCTGGGGGGTGGCGAAGGCGCCGTGCTCCTTGGAGCGGTCGTGGCGGATGGCGTGGACCCTGATGACCTTGCCCTTGGCCGAGATCTGGACTGAGCCGGCCACGATGGCCACTTCGACGACCTGGCGGGCCCAGCTGCGTCCGACCCGATAGCCGGCTCCGGCGAAGGAGACCGAACCGCCCTGGTCCACCCGGCGGGTGACGGTCATGCCTGAGGTGGGTGGCCGGGAGCGACCCGCACGCTGCGCGCGTTGGGGCTCGGGTCCCTTGTCCGCCCGGCGACGCTCGGCATGGGTGGCGACGAGGACGCCGGCGTGGAGGATCTCGACGAGCCCTGCGCGCACCACGACCTCGACGGACTCCTCGGCGAAGGTCGCCCCCACCCGATAGCGGAAGCCTCCGAGGCCGATCAGCCGCGCTGGTCGACCCAACGGTTCACGCCCGGCGGACGCGCTGAGAGTGGAACCTGGTCGCGGACCTCTGGCATCTCGAGGTCGGCGGGTCGGGCTTTGGCCAGGGCGAAGCGCTCGAGCAGGTGGGCGATCGCCCAGGGACTGGTGCGGTCGCTTGGTGTTGTACTCGTTGACCCAGGCGTCGAGGGCGCCTGGAGCTCCTCGATGGTGGCGTGCACCCGGTCGTGGTCGACGAAGAACTCCGCGCGATGGTCTTGTGGAATCGCTCCACCTTGCCCGTCGTGGTCGGCGAATAGGGAGCGGTGAGGAGGTGGCGGATGCCGTTGTTTGGATCCGGTCGAAGAGGACGGGACCAGGCCCCTGGCCGAATCGAGCGGTGAAGACTTTGCCGTTGTCAGACAAAATCTGGTCGGGCACTCCGTGCGTGCCAGGGCCCACTGGAGCGCTTCGCACACCGGTCTGGCTGTCGCCCGGGCCACCACCCGGGCGCAGACACAGAATCGGGAGTGGTCGTCGATGCCGGTGACCACCTTGACCTCGGTGCCATCCGCCAGATGGAAGCGCCCGACGACGTCCATCTGCCACAGTTCCATCGAACGCGAGCGCTCCCAGCGCTTGTAGTCGGCCCGGGAGCGTTTACGCGGAGTGGGTTCGACCAGGTGGTGGCGCACCAGGGTGCGATAGATCGACGAGCGTCCCGGGACCGGTGAGAAGCCCTCGTTGGCCAGGTGGGTGCGGATCGAGCGCGGCCCCCATCTCGGGTGGGACCGGCGCAACTCGACCACCCGAGCCTCGACGACGGGGGCCATCTGGTGTGGACAGCTCTCGGGCTTGGTGCTCTTGTCGGCCAGGGCGGCCATGCCGCCGTTGGCATAGCGGCGCAGCCATGTATGCACGCTCTGGCGGCTCACGCCATTGCGACGGGCCACGTCGGTCACGGACGTCCCGTCGAGGACGTCCATCACCGCCCGATAACGCTGTTCCACCAGCCTGAGCTCCACCAACACGGACGGCCTCCTTCGCATCTGTCGACGACTGCGTCAACAGCGAAGAAGGTGGCGACGGCCACGTGGTGGACCCTCCAGGCACGAAGTGTCAAGCAGGTACCGGAGCCAGTGTCGCCCAGGTACCGGAGCCACGTCCGAAGTGTCAGGCAGGTACCGGAGCCACGCTGTCAAGCATGACCGGAATTTCACAATGACACGTAAAGACACGTAAAGACACGTAAAGACACGCCAACGAAGGACGGTTTCGCGGGGAACCCACCTTGGCCCTCTGACCTGGGCTTTTTG
>CAWECP010000004.1:0-125343 GCA_963807675.1 uncultured Acidimicrobiaceae bacterium
GGTTTTTACCAGGTTCGTTACCGTTACCTCCATCCAACCCTCGGAAGATGGTTGACAAGGGATCCGTTATTTCAGTCGGTATACAGCTTTGGCGGGGTCTGGAGCCGGAAACTATACGCTTACGCTAGCAACAACGCGCCTAGTTATGTTGATCTCCTCGGGTTGCAGGCGAGCGATCCCTATGATCCCATAAATTCAATTGCATGCATGATGGCTCGTGATGACGCAAATATTGCGTTAAAAAGGGCGGCTAACGACCCAACGAATGCAAACGTAGCAGCGGCTCAAGCAGCTGTGGCCGCTGCGTATGCGGCCTGTGGCAAGACGCCGCCAAATAAGAAGCCGCCTCAAACCTGCCCGCCATCCGAAGGCTCTGAAACAGGTCTTATGATGTTTGAGCAAATGCTCTTGGCAGCCGCTCCTGGTGACATTGGAACGATTGTAGAGACGTGGGGAACTACTTGCAATGCCAGCTTCGACGTAAATATAGCCTTAGCTTGGGCGGAAAATCAGGAGAACCAGTGTTTTATGGATAATGCCGGTAACCTTAATGCACAGGCAGCATGCGATGCCAAGTGGGCAGGAGTAGTCACTAATCTCCTAAATCTGCAGAAAAAAATGTGCAAATGAAAATCGGCCGAACATTCTTGATCGTAATCACAGCGGTTGTTTTGGTTGGAACAGTGGTATTATTGAATCGATCTAAAGCGAATCCCGATGAAACTGAGAAGCAGCAATCCATGCATGGACGCCTCAAACTTGTCGCAAAATATGAGCCGCTTCACCTTGAGATATACGCTGATACTGTGTCAACCGATCGGTTCGCAGCATTTCAGATAAGAGAAGATGGAAAGATGCTTTACGGTAGAGAGCCAGCGTTAAGCAATAAAATAGATTGCGTTTATCTTGAAAAAACGATGGATTTACTAACAGAGTACGATTTAAAGGGGAAGATCCTGAATCGGACCGTGAATACAGGTTTCCGAAATGATTATGGAGGAAGGAAATACTCATACGTTGATACAAACGGTCATGGCGCTTTTGATATTTTACTGGAGTATGATGAAAATAGCGTAAGGACAGCAGCATTCAAGCTAACTAATTAGGAGAGATTTGGTTAATTTTCGGTTAGTTAACCGACTCGAAATATACTAATTGATTGAATGGATGGTGACAAATGCCAAACCAAACCTCAGGCTCCAATTCGTGATCGACTTGCGTTTTCTTTGTCAGAGAACGGGGATCTGCCACGATCAAATCGTTGAGGTTGGCGTCGGTCGGCCAGGGTTTTCGCATGTTCTGCCGTTGCTAAGAGAGCAGAGCTTTAAGTCGGCTACACTTGTCGAGGCGGTTCCCTGCCGCGCGGAGTGGCTGCAACGCACCTTCAGAAGAGACCCGCGAATTCGTGTTGTTTGCGCCGCCGTTTGTGATGTGAATGAGCGAGTCGAGCTATATGAGAAGGGCGGCGCCACTTTCTTGGCACAATTAGCCACAAGCCCTGCTATCGCTTCTGGATTCTTTCCCACACTGAAATCTCGCCGAATTATAACGAGCGGAATTACGTTCGACAAGATTGATGATGGGAATATTGACGTTCTCGCGGCTGACATGGAAGGAGCGGAGTGGTATATCCTCAAATACATTCGCAGCCGCCCAAAATTGATATGCCTTGAAACCCATGCTCCTGCAGGAAAATACAGAAATCCATTCCTTTCGGAAATAAGCGCCTGGATGGAGGGGAATGCTTATCAGATTATTGACAAAGACCATTCCGATACGGTTTGGATCAAAAAAGATCTCCTGCCCGAGCAATAGCGCGGAGCCCGAACTCAAAAGAGCCTTCCACTCCATTTTCGCTTCAATTCTTCAATATATTCAAAACATTCCGGTTCAAACTGGAACCCAGCAATGACCCTGTGTTGGCAGGGGTGAGCCCGGCCATCGCCACGCGAGCGTCACACCTGCCGCCGGTCGGGAGCCTCTTCGCCGCGTTCCTGGGCTACAACCCCATACAGGTCCTCCTCGGCAACGCCGAGCTGTCCCACCTGCCGCCCCACACCGCCGCCTACTTGACCAGTCGGCAGTTCTTCCCGCACCTCATCGCACCGCCCTTCTCGAAGGGGTTGACCGAGGCCTTCTCCTTCGCCGCCGCCGTGTGCGTGCTCGGTGCGGTGGCCTCGCTGCTCCGGGGCGGCAAGTACCACTACGCGGACGATGCCGAACCGGTGACCATCGACCTCCAACCGGTCGAGCGGGTAGGGGCGCAGGAGGCCATCGCCGAGACCGAGCCCCTCCTGGTGGACTGAGATGGCGGTATCGACCGGTCGTCCTGCGAACCGCGACCCCGGAACGGCGGCCGAGGGTTGCGAGGCCGGCATCCGCATCAGCGACGCCGCCACCCGAGCCGGCGTGTCGGCGCGGACCTTGCGCTACTACGAGGAGCTGGGGCTGCTCAGCCCGTCGCTGTACACCCCGGGTGGCGAGCGCCGCTACACCCTCGGGGACCTGGCCCATCTGCAACGCATCCTGGAGCTGCGAGAGGTGCTCGGGATGAACCTTGACGAAATCAGCGAGTTCCTCTCCCTCGAGACGCGGCTCGACGAGCTGCGGGCGAGCTATCGAGCCACCAAAGGCGTGACGACCAAGAAGGCACGCGCCCAGCAGAGGGCCACGTTGGAGGAGGCGATGGTCCTCAACGAGTCGCTCGCCGAGCAGATCACCACGAAGCTGGCCCGCATGGACGCGTTCCGGGCCAAGTTGAGCCACGACGCGCAGCGCTGCCGCGAGCTCCTGGCCGAGCTCGAGTAGGGCGGCCGGCCCGGGAGTGCTGCGGGCGGGGCCGAAGCGGTCCGCTTCCTGATCGCGGGCGAGTACGTGCGGGCCTGTCGGTCCCGCCGGGCTCGGATCCGCCGTCGGCATACGCTCTCGTCGTGGCCTACGACGAGGACCTGGCCAACCGGATCCGGGCGGTGCTGGGCCCAGAGCCCGGATTGACCGAGAAGAAGATGTTCGGTGGGCTCGCCTTCCTCCTCGGCGGCAACATGGCGGTGGTGGCCAGTCACCACGGCGGTGTCATGCTCCGCATCGACCCCGACGAGTCGGAGCGCCTCGTAGCGACCGGCCCGGCCACCCTGGTCGAGATGCGCGGGCGCAAAATGAAGGGTTGGATCTACCTGGAGCCCGAAGACGTGCGGACGCGGCGTCAGTTGGGCCGGTGGGTCAAGCTCGGCGCCGCCTCCGCACGCACGCTGCCCGTCAAGCGGTAGCGCGGACGGGGGCACCATGACCGACGTGGTGAGCCAGACGGTGCGGGCACCGCGGCGGTCGATCATCGCGTGGGTCCGGTCCAAGGACCCGGAGCTGTTGGCCATCAAGCGCTCGGTGCGGGCGGCCGTCGTCATGCCGTTGACCTTCGGCATCGCGCAGCTCTTCTTCACCAACGGGCAGGTCAGCCTCTTTGCCGCCTTCGGTTGCTTCGCCCTGTTGCTCCTGGTCGACTTCCAGGGCCGACCGAGTACCCGCCTGGCCAGCTATCTCGTCCTCTTCGCGGTCGGTTGTGGCTTCATTGCGCTGGGCACCGCGGCGTCGACCCACAAGGTGCCTGCGGTGGTGGCCATGGCGGTTGTGGGGTTCTTCGTGCTCTTCTCCGGCATCCTCTCTCCCCAGGCCGCGACGGCCTCCACGGCCGCCCTATTGATCTTCGTCCTGCCGGTCGCCGTGGCCCAGCCCCCGTCCGCCATCGGCCCGCGCCTGGTCGGCTGGCTGCTGGCCGGCGTCATCGCCATCCCGGCCTGTCTGCTCGCCTGGCCCCCGCCGTGGCACGACAACCTGCGCCGCCGGTTGTCCGCGGCCGTCTTGGCGGTGGCGCGGGTGGCCGACGCTCAAGGGCGGGGGGTGGACGACCAAGCCGCCCACGACGATATGACCGCGCAGCTGGCCCGGCTGCAGACGCAGTTCTCGAGCACGCCCTACCCGCCTACGGGAGCGGCGGCCGGGGCGGTCGCGCTCTCCAAGCTGGTGGGTCGCATCGAGTGGGTGGCCAGCAACGTCACCGTGCTGACGCGCCGCGGCGCAGGCGGCCTCGAGCCGCAGGTGCGAGAGCTGCTCGACGTCGCGGCGACGACGCTCAGGAGCGCCGCCGCCGTGATCTGTGACAGCCGTGGGCATCCGGTGGACGACGCCGGCCTCCTCGACTCGCTCCGCGCCTCGGTCCAGCGGCTGGATGCGTTGATCGGGGTCGAGCTCGAGACCGACATGACGAAAATCCTGGACGCCGATGTGGCGCGGACGGCGCCGGGAGACGACGATCCCGGGGACTTCGCCTCCGTCCTCGACCCCAGCTTCCACGTGCGGGCGCTCGGCAATGCCACCGAGATGGTGGCCGACGCCGCGCTCGCCGCCGCCGGTGCCCAGACCGTCGTGGACCGCACGCTTGGCGCGACCGATACCACCCCGCGCACGTTCGGCCACCGGGTGGTGTCGCACCTCTCCTTCCGCTCGGTATGGTTCCGCAACTCGGTCCGGGGCGCCGCCGGCCTGGCGCTGGCGGTCGCGGTGGTTGAAGTCACCGACGTCGCGCACGGGTTCTGGGTCGTCCTCGGCACGCTGTCTGTACTGCGGACCAACGCGCTCGGGACCGGCGCCACGGCGCTGCGGGCCGTCGGCGGAACGGCCGTCGGCGTCGTCATCGGCTCGGCCATCATGATCGGCGTCTCCGACCACACCATTCTGTTGTGGGTGCTGTTGCCGGTCGCGGTGCTGATCTCCGGTGTCGCCCCCTCCATGATCTCGTTCGCCGCCGGGCAGGCCGGGTTCACCCTCGTGGTCATCATCCTCTTCAACATCATTGAGCCCGCGGGCTGGAAGGTCGGCCTGACCCGATTTGAGGACGTAGCCATCGGCTGCGCGGTGAGCGTCGTGGTTGGCTTGCTCTTCTGGCCGCGGGGCGCCACGGCGGCGTTCGGACGCGCGCTCTCCGCCGCCTTCGTTGCCAACTCCGGCTACCTGGCCGACGCCGTCGACCACCTGACCATGACCACGCGCCGGGTGGACACCCAGCCGGGGCTCATGATGTCGCACAGCGCGTATCTGCTTCTTGACGACGCGTTCCGCCAGTACTTCGCCGAGCGCGGGGCCAAGGTGGTCAGCGTCGAGACGGTGTCCCGACTCTTCACGGGGGCGAACCGCATCCGGCTCGCCGGCTACACCCTGGCGCAGCTGCCCGCAGCGTCCGCCGTCGACGGTCAGGAGGAGGTGGAGTCGGTCGGCATCGCCGGGGCTGTGCTGCGCGACTCCTACGCGTCGAGCCACCGCTGGTACGAGGAGTTCGCCGAATTGCTGGCCGGCCGCCGGGCCGTGCTCGACGAGCCCCCAGCGCATGATCACGTCCTGCACGACGTGTTGCGGAACGCGTTCGAGGGCGCGTGGGCCAAGCGCGACCTGAACGCCCTGTCACTGACGCTGCGGATGCTGTGGGCGGACCAGCTCCTGGAGAACCAGTCCCAGGTGCAGACCGACCTGCGATCGTCGGCCGACCTCTTCCTGCGTCAGGGGCGCTGGGCATCGCTGATCTGACATCGGCGTTCAGGACACGGTCGACGAGAGCACGTAGACGGTCTCCCCGTCCACCGTGTCGGAGCGGAAGTGGCTTTCGACCCACTCGGTGATGGCTGCGCTCGACGACTCTGATCCACCGCCGGGAGCACCAGCTCCACCGCCGCTATCGCCGGCGATGTAGTAGTGGATGTCGCCGTCCTTGACGTAGGCCTCGAAGGCACGCAACGAGATGTTCCCGCCGTTGCCGTTGAACCCGCCGATGGCCATGACGGGATCGCCCGAGGTCGCCAGCTCTATGGAGGCGGCCGTCTGCGAGCCGTCGACGGCGGCGATCCAGCGGTACGAGGTGGCATCGGACTCGAGCAAACGCGCCAGCTCGGTGTTGACCGAGCCCCCGTTTCCTTCCGCGCGTCCTCCTGCCAGAACTCCGACTGACGCCGAACCGGATCGACTCGTGGTGCCCGTGTACCCGGATGCCGGTCCGCCCGCGGTGCCCCGGCCACCGAATGACGGCGCCCCGGCGGCGGCCGACGAGCGAGCCGGTCCGCCGGCGGACTCACCGCGACCGAAATTGCTGGCCGTGCCGGTGCCGCCTGGGAGGCCGCCCAGCCCGTGCGCTCCGGCCTCCCCAACCTGACCGAAACCGCCACCACCACCGGGCCCGAAGGCTGTGGCGTCTGAACTCGGTCCGGCGGTGGGGATGCTTCCCGTGTGGGCCGACCCGATGGTGTCGGCCGAGTAGGCCACCGGTCCGGCCAGTGCGCCAACGCCGGCCAGCACCGCAAGGAGGGCGATTGATGAGCGCCGCGACGAGCGCCCGGCTAACAGCACGCCGGCCGCCGCGGCCAGGCCCGCTACGAGGACCAGCCAGCGCAGTTCGGGGCACCACGCGGGCGCCCGGTCCAGCAGCGCGAAAGCCCAAAGCGATGTGACCACCAGGGTCGCCCCCACCACCAGGCGCGCCCACAGGTGCTGGCGGGCCAGCCACAGCTGATGGCCGCCAATGGCCACCAACGCGGCGATGGCCGGGGCGAGGGCGACCGTGTAATAGGTGTGGATGACGCCCTGGCCGTAACTGAACACGACACCGGTCACCAGCAACCACCCACCCCAGACGATGGCGGCGGCACGCACCGCGTCCGTCCGGGGTGCGTGCCGGCGGGCAGCAAAGATCCCCGCCAGCCCCAGCAACGCGGCCGGCAGAAGCCAGGAAGCTTGGCTGCCCATAAGGTCGTCGAAGAGGCGGAAGGCGCCGGGCTGGCCGCTGAAGTTCATGCCCCCGGCGCCCGAGCTGACGATCCGGCCGAATCCGTTGTAGTCGAAGATCAGGTTCCAAATGCTGTTGTCCGGGGACCCGTCGATGAAGGGTCGGTCCGACGCCGGCACCAGCGACACGATGGCCAACCACCAGCCCGACGCGGCGGCCAGGGCCACGCCCGACCAGAGGAGTTGGACGATCCGGCGGCGCAACGTCGTCGGCGCCGCCACCAGGTAGGCGAGGCCGAAGGCCGGAACGACGACTAGGCCCTGCATCATTTTGGTGAGGAACGCGACACCCAACAGCGCTCCGACGGCCACCAGCCACCTGGTACCGGCGCGCTCGATGGCACGGGTCAGGCAGTAGGCAGCGGCCACCAGGAGCAGGGTGAGCAACGCGTCGGGGTTGTCGAAGCGGAACATGAGCGCGGCCACCGGTGTGACAGCGAGCATCGTCCCCGCGGCCAGGCCCACCACCTCGTTGCTGACGCGGCGCACGGTGGCGTAGAGGAGAGCCACCGCCAGGACACCCTCGAGCACGTTGGGCACCATGACGCTCCACGTGCTGAATCCGAAGAGCCGGGCTGACAGGTCCATCACCCACAGCGACGCCGGCGGTTTGTCCACCGTGATGAAGTTGGACGTGTCGAGCGACCCGAACAGCATGGCCTTCCAGCTTTTCGACCCGGCCTCGACGGCGGCGGCGTAGAAGCTGTTGCCGAACCCCGAGGCGGCCAGGTTGTAGAGGTACGACGCTGTGGTCGCGACCAGCAGGCATGCCAGCGCCGGCCGGGCCCAGCGCGGCCGCCCGTTTCCGGTGCCGTCGTTTCCCGACACCGCGTCCGGAGGCTCGAACGGAGCAAGCGTTCCGAGCTCCGCGACGTCCAACGGCTCCGCCGGGGCGATCTCTGTGCGTGGCATGCCACAGGATCCGGTGCCGACGTTGCACGGCGCGGTGAGTCGGCGGAGAGTCCGCTGAGAAGTCCGACGCGGTGCGCTCGGCTTGCAGTCTGCACGACCAACCGTTGTTCTCTCCAAGGCCCGTGGTACGTTGCCGACATGGCGGCCGACGTCAGCCGGCGGGATGTACGCAGAGCCGCCGCGCTGGCGGGGCCGGCGCTCTCGGGGGCCTTGAACACGAGCTCCCCTCAGGCCCGGTCCAACCTCGAACGCGCAGGTCGGCGCGACCGGGCTCTCCCCGTCCCTGAAATAGCTGGTCGCCGTGCCGCACCCGCTCCACCGTCGAAGGCCGTCCGTTGTAGCCGTCACCGCGCTCACCGCGCTCACCGCGCTCACCGCCCTCGCCGGGCTCCTCACGCTCGTGACGGCGGCGGGCCAATCCGGCGCGGCGACAAGGGGCCTGCACCGCTCGACGACCACCACGCACCCCGTCACGACGACCTCCCAACCGACAACCACCGCCACCCAACCGGCAAGCATCTCGACGTCGTCCCCGACGACTACCTCGACACCGAGCTCGAGCACGTCCAGCACGTCGAGCACCACGGTCGGGTCGTCGACGACGTCCACCACGTCCAAAGTCCACGGGCCTGGCCCGCCCGCTCCCCCGCACGTCGCCAACCAGCCCAACCTCAACGCCCTCTCGCCTCATGTCGTGGCCCTGACCGGACCCGGCACCCAGTACCAGTTCAGCCCGGCGCAGTCGACGAGCGGTTCGACTTCCGGTGTCCCCAGCTATCTGACCTCGCCGGGTGGGCCGTACATCTACGACTCCAGTGGGCGGATGGTGATTTTGCACGGCGTCAACGTGGTCTACAAACACGCGCCGTACATCGCCTACCCCGATCCGGGTGAGCCGTGGAACTTCGACGCGACCGACGCCCAAAAGATGCAGACGCTTGGATTCAACGTGGTGCGGCTCGGCATTGAGTGGCAGGCGCTCGAGCCCGGCTCCGGCGGGGCCAACCAACCCAAGATCTGCACCCCCGGCCCACCGGGGGACCCCCACGAGTTCAACCTCGCCGTCGCCGACGCCTACCTGGCGCACGTCAAGGCCACGGTCGATCTCCTGGCCCGCTACGGCATCTACACGCTGCTCGACATGCATCAGGACGTCTACAACACGCTGTTCCGCGGCGAGGGCGCTCCCGACTGGGCCGTCTGCACGAACAACGTGACGATCGTGCCCAAGGGCGGGCGCTGGTCGAACAACTACTCGAACCCGCAGCTCGACACCGCCGTCCAGCACTTTTGGGAGAACGACGTCGTCGGTGACCTCCAGGGCCAGTTCGACCTGGTCTGGAAGACCGTGGCCGAGTACTTCAAGAACGATCCCTGGGTGATCGGCTACGACCCCTACAACGAGCCCTTCTCGACTGAGACGACCAAGGCGTCCGAGTCGACCTTCACCCAGGACCTCGAGTGCTTCTACACCGGTGCCGCCCGCACCGGTTACCTGGCCAACGGCCAGACCCCCCTGGTGTGCCCACCCTCGGACCCGGCCGAAGGCGTCGTGCCGACCATCGAATCGGTCGACTCACACCACCTCATCTTCGTGGAGCCGGATATCTACTGGGTCACCGGGGGAAACGTCCCATCCCAGCTGGGTCCGATGCCGTTTCCGCGCATCGTCTTCAATTTCCACGACTACTGCGGCGATCGCAGCCCGGTCACGGGCAACCCGATCAACCTGCTCAACTGCCTCCAGTCCGAGGAGACGGCGGCGGCCGAGCAGGACGTCACGCGCCTGTCCATGGCCTCCGCCGACCAGCCGGCCGGTCCAGCCATCTTCATGAGCGAGTTCGGTGCCAGCCAGAGCGTCGCCCTGGTCGGCTTCGACACCGAGTGGGCCGGGTTGAACACCGTCGGCTGGATCTACTGGGCCTGGAAGTACTACGACGACCCCACCGGGTCCTCGGCCGAGGGTCTGGTCCTGCCCAATGGCACCTATTCGCCCATTGTGACGGTCCTTTCCAGGACCTATCCCCAGGAGGTTTCGGGCGTCGCCAACGCCGTCCTCTTCAACCCGTTCACCTCGTCGTTCAGCATGGCGTACACGCCGAGCATTTCGGCCCGCGGCCGTACGGTCATCTTCGTCGCGGCGTCCCAGCACTACCCCAGCGGCTGGTGCGCTGCCGTCAAGGGCGGGCGGATCACCTCGCAACCGGGTTCTGCGCATCTGACCATCAAGACCGTCGGGCACCCTCTCGAGGTCTACGTGTCGGTGACCGCGGGAGCGTGCCCCTGAACCGATCGGTGCCGAGTCGGGCGTCGCCGTCCGACGAGCCCGTGGCTCGCTGACCGGACCGCCGTCTTCGGCAGACGGTGCGAAACCTGCGTTGCAGGGGTGGTTCGCGCCAGCGGGCGCTCGGTTGGTGCACTGCGAGGCGCATGGACTCAAGAAAACCCGCGTTTTGGTCGATGATCGACGCAAGAACGGTGTCCGCCCGGGGCACTCGTGGTGTCGATTCCTGCATCGCTACGGCGGGAGGTGCAGCACATGGTGACCAGCTGATGGTGACCACAGACGAGAAGCACCCGCGCGTCGTGCAACCCGTGGCGCTGGTGGAATGGTTCGCTCGGGCCCAGCGGCCCTGGAGCCCGATCATGGTGGCCGGGCGGCACTTCAACGCCCTGGTCCGCGAGAGTGTCGAGGTTCCCGCCTTGACGGACTTCGACGATCTCTATGACGTCGCCGACCTCGCCATTCAGTGGCTCGAGCACAACCCCTGCCCGGACAAGACGATCGCAAAACGGCTCAGGGCCCAGCTGATGGGGTACCGCGCCGTAGCCGACACGGTGCGCTGCACCATCACCGAAGAGGACGGCGACCTGATGGTGACCCGGCTCGGCCACCTCCGCCGTGTGATCGACCAGCACGCCAAGGCCATCGACGAATTGTCGCGGCCTGCAACGCAGGGACTTCCCGAGCGCGACGGAGAGGAGGGGGCGACCATTGTGCCGCTCCGCCGTCGGGTACCACGCCAACTGGCCGGGTGGGCCGGGACCTGCCTGCTACAGGGCGATCGCGCCACGAAGCGGCGCCAGTGCCGCGTCATCGACATCTCCATGATGGGACTCGGACTCACGTTCCAGCACCCATCCCCCTCCGTGCTGATCGGCCGTCGCATGTCCGTCGACGTTTCCGCCGTCGGTGACCGGGTGAGCATTCGGCTCGAGGGCAAGGTGACCAACGCAAGAGTGACTCCTGGGGGAGCCGTGCGCGTCGGAATCGAGTTCGACGACTTGGGCGAAACGGAGCCGGACAGCGTGGCCGCGCGGAGCTTCGGCAGCAACCGGACGCGGAGTGAGAGTTCACGCAGCCACCGTCGTTGACCGGCCGCCGATCGTGGTGAGAGGGTCGACCGGAGAGAGCATCCGTGTGCCGGGCCGCCCGGAGGCGCCGTGACCTTCACCAGTCCACTCGAAGCCCGAGCAGGCCGCGCCGCCGGCCCGGACTCAGGCGTCGGTGCTCGAGTGCTCCATGTTCTGGACGTCGAAATAGATCGGCAACAGGTACTTCACGTAAAACGCATGAACGGTCAGTCCCGGATAGACCAGGTCTTCGTACCGCTTGATCTTCACCCGATCGTCCTTCTCCGCGTAGCGCTCACAGGCGACCAGCAAGTCATCGACCTCTTCGCGCGAGTCTTGTAACAACCCGAGGTGGTCGTAGCCCGGCGAGCTCATGGGCTTGTTGCTCTCGGCGAGGAGGATGAACTGGTCCTGGTCGGGCATCAGGAGATGACACGACTGGCCCACCACTTCGGTGTCGAGGGCGGTCCACCCGAAGATCGAACCGTAGAAGGCGTCGATTTCCTCACGAAACGACGCCGTGAGGCTTCCGATCGGAAAGGTCATCTCCATATGGTTGAATCGCATCGCCGCGTCCCTCCTGTGTGCTTCGACTCCCCATGGTGGCCGAGGCGCCCGACAACTCCCGGTCGCAGGGCTGCCTGGACCGTAGGCGGATCTGAGCTCCCGTGCCACCGGCGGGCACCGAACGCTCCCAACGGCGCTGCGGTCGAAGGAGAGCCAGTTGTCGCCGGAGCGGCCGACGAACCCAGAACGGCTTCCTTCAGGCGCTCTCCAGGCGTTCGCTGTCGGCTCGGAACCGAGCGACCCAGTCCTTGGAGAGGCCGTCCGCCTGCCGCTGCATCGACTTCTGGCCCTCGGGTTCGGGGGGGGGGTCGACGCCGAGAGCGTCCGGGACGCGACCTATGGTGGCGGCCCGGGTATCCGCGAATTCTTCGTAGATGACGCGAATGGGCTCCCGACCCGTCGCATGGAACCAGTCCTCCCAGCGGGCATCCCACCGGTGCAGCGCGTTGAGCAGGTGCTCTATGGCCCGGTAGTCGTACTCCGCATGGGGCGTCTCCGCGTCGTCGCGGTCGTCGGAATCCGACCCTGATTCGGTGCGCCATTGCTGGGTCTGAATGGCTTTCCAGAGGGAGACGGCCTGTGCCACCTTGTCACGACGCCCGATGAAGATGATCTTCAATCGAGGAAAGACGACGTCGAGCTTTTCGTTGAAGGACGGCAGGTCGCCGAAACCCGGAAGCTCCCCCATCCTCACCCTGAACTCATCGAAGTGGTTCCACCTCATTTTGGCGCCGAAGACCCCGTTGCCCGTGGTGGCCCGCTGCAGCACATAGCGAAACCACGCTTCGAACTCCCCTGGCCGTTCGGGCCGTCCCGGTCTGGTCGGCGCCAGTCGTTCCGCGATGTCCTGCACGGATGGTTCCTCGAAGTACTGCCGTGGCTGCCGAGCCAGACCGGTCTCGCGCAGGTTCTCGAAGTACTCGTCGGGTACGCCCGCGACCTCTGTCGCCCTCAGGAGTTCGCAGAGCAGGGTGCTCCCGCTGCGTTGCGTGGCGCAGACCAGGTAGGAGATTCCCTCTACGCGCACTCGCGATTCCACCGCTATACACCTTCATTTCTAGCGAAACAATAGGGATTGATTGGTACGATGGCGCGGAATGAAACCGAACGTCGTCTACCTGCACTCGCACGACACGGGCCGCTACGTGCAGCCGTACGGGTATCCGGTCCCGACGCCCAACATTCAGCACCTCGCTGACCAGGGCGTGCTCTTCCGCCAGGCCTTCTGTGCCGCGCCGGTCTGCTCGGGCTCACGAGCCGTGCTGCTGACCGGCCAGTGCACGCACGCGACGGGGATGCTCGGCCTGGCCCACCGCGGCTATCGGCTGCGCCACCCCGAGCGCCACATGGTCAACGTGTTGCGCGAGGCCGGTTGCTGGTCCGGTCTGGTCGGCGAGCAGCACGTGTCCGGGGATCCTGGAGACCTGGGTTACGACCACGTGGCGGACCTCCCTACGACGCGGGTCAACGAGGTCGCTCCAGCCGCCACCAAGCTCATCGCCGAGCGGGCTCGGGAGCCGACACCGTTCTTCTTGTCGGTCGGCTTCTTCGAGACCCATCGGGAGTTCTTCGAGCCGTCGTCCATACGCGACGTTCTGTACTCCAGACCACCCGAGAACGTCCCGGACAACCCTCAGACCCGCCGGGACATGGCCTCGTTCAGGGCAAGCGCTCGGTCCCTCGACCAGGGGGTCGGCACCGTGCTCAACGCCCTGGAGGAGAACGGGCTCTCGGACAACACCCTGGTGTTCATGACGACCGACCACGGCCTGGCCTTCCCTGACGCCAAGTGCACCATGTACGACCGGGGTATCGGCGTCCTCCTGCTCATGAGGGGACCCGGGGGTTTCGAGCGCGGCCGCGTCTACGACGCGTTGGTGAGTCAGCTCGACCTCTACCCGACGATCTGTGACGTCGTTGGTCTGGAGCATCCGTCCTGGCTGGAGGGCACGTCGCTGCTCCCTCTCGTCAGCAGTGCCGCCACCGAAATCCACGACGAGATCTTCGCCGAGGTGACCTATCACGCTGCCTACGAGCCGCAGCGTGCCGTTCGCACCACCCGCTACAAGTACATGCGCCGCTACGACGACGAGCACCCGGGCCGGGTGCTGGCCAACCTGGACGACAGCCTGACCAAGGACGTCCTTCTCGCGGCCGGGTGGGGTGCGGTCGACCCACCCCGCGAGGCGCTCTTCGACCTGTGGCTCGACCCCTCCGAAGGCAACAACCGCATCGACGACCCCCGACTCGTCGAGGTCGCAGAGGACCTGCGGGGACGATTGCACGATTGGATGGTGCGGACCGAGGACCCGCTTCTCAACGGCCCCGTGCCGCCGGCGGAGGGCACCGTGGTCAACTCGGTCGACCAGGTCTCCGCCAGCGACCCCACGACGCCGCCGTCGGATCACAGCCTCACGCTCTCCCATCGCACCCGGAACTCGGCCGATTCCGAGGACGGACTGACAGGGTCCAGGCCCGCCGACTGAGCAACCCCCAAACGCAACGAGCACGAGCACCCCCAACGGGATTCGAACCCGTGCTGCCGCCGTGAAAGGGCGGTGTCCTAGGCCGCTAGACGATGGGGGCCGGGCCGTGCCGGTCGCACGGGACACGACCGAGCCTAATGGGCGCCGATGGGGACGCCCGGCGCCGGCGTGTCGCGGACCAGCGGGGCGGGCAGCACCTCGGGCGCGTGATACGTGCAGGCGAGGAAGGTCTGCACCGACCCGATCACCAGCGCGGTGGCGCCGACGATGTGGACCTCGACGAGCAGCGCCGGGCAGGTGGGTGAAGTACTGGGTGTAGCCGACGGCGGCCTGGGCCACCATGACCGCCATGCAGGATGCGTGCCGGCGCGGCGCACCCGCTCGGGCACGTCGCCCATGTGCAAGCGCCACGACCAGCCCGATGGTGACGCCGATCAGCAGCAGGGCCAGGCTCGAGTGGAGCTCGGCCATGTCGCGCAGCGCGACCGGGATGCGCTTGGCCACCTGCTGGCCCGAGGCGTCGCCGGCGTGCGGGCCGGCGCCGGTCGTCGCGGTGCCGGCCGCGATCACGAGCGGCCAGCAGCGCGAGCAGCCCGTAGAAGAGGCGGATGAGCGGCCGCGGCACCAGGAGGTGGGCCGACCCGGGCGAGTAGTCGCGGGTCGAGCGGTGCACGAGCACGACGGCGTCGACCAGCAGGAGCATGGTGGCGAAGAAGTGCACCATGACGACGTAGGGGTTGAGCTTGGTGTAGACGACGATGCCGCCGAGGACGGCCTGGGCCAGCACGCCGGCCACCAGCCCGCCGCTCAGCCAGATCAGGTCGCGCCGGCGGGGCGAGCGGAAGACCGAGCCGAGGAAGGCGGCGGCCACGGCCACGGTCAGGACGACCGTGACCAGGCGGTTGCCGAACTCGACCAGGCCGTGGAACTGCAGCGCCGGGGTCAGGTGCCCGACCGAGCACTCGGGCCAGTCGCTGCAGCCGAGGCCCGAGCCGGTCAGGCGGACCGCGGCGCCGGTGACCACGATGAGGGCGGTCAGGACCAGGGCCAGGACGTCGAGCCGGTGGCTCAGCGAGGGCGAGACGGTGGGGGTGCGGCGCCGCGACACGCGGGCCAAGCGTACCGGGGCCTGCCGCCTGGTCCCGGGCGAGCCCCTGGTCGTAGGCTGCGCGCGCATGTCCATCGAGGCACCCGCCCTCCCGGGCCGGCGAGCGACGTGGTCGTGGTCGACGGTCGGGGCCTACGTCGCCCTGACCAAGCCGCGGATCATCGAGCTCCTGCTGGTCACGACGCTGCCCACCATGGTGGTGGCGCAGCGCGGCCTGCCGCCGGTCTGGCTGATGGCGGCCACCCTGGCCGGCGGCGCGCTGGCGGCCGGCGGGGCCAACGCCATCAACATGGTGGTCGACCGCGACATCGACCGCCTGATGAACCGGACCAAGAACCGCCCGCTGGTGACCGGCGCCATGACGCCCGCGGCGGCGCTGGTCTTCGCGCTCGTCGCTCGAGGTGGCCGCCTTCGTCGAGCTGTGGCTGGCCGTCAACCTGCTCTCGGCCGTGCTGGCCATCTCGGCCACGCTCTTCTACGTCTTCGTGTACACGCTGTGGCTCAAGCGCCGCTCGTCGCAGAACATCGTCATCGGCGGCGCGGCGGGCGCCGTGCCGGTGCTGGTCGGGTGGGCGGCCGTGACCGACAGCCTGGCCTGGGCGCCGGTGGTGCTCTTCGCCATCATCTTCATCTGGACGCCGCCGCACTTCTGGTCGCTGGCCGTGCGCTACAAGGAGGACTACGAGGCGGCCGACGTGCCGATGCTGCCGGTGGTCGCCTCCATGAAGCGCACGACGACCGAGATCGTCTACTACACGGTGGCGCTGGTGGCGGTGTCGTTCCTGTTCGGACCGGTGGCCCACCTGGGCTGGATCTACATGATCACCGCCGCGGTGCTCGGCGCCGGCTTCCTCTACCTGGTGACCCGCCTGTGGGGCCTGGCCCAGAACGGCACGGTCGACCGGCCGCGACGCCATGCGGGTCTTCGGCTACTCCATCACCTACCTCACCGTGCTGTTCGTGGCCATGGCGGGCGACGTCCTCATCACCAACCACATTCACTAACGTCCCGGCGCGATGACCGACGCAGCACCCCCCGACCCGGCGGCGCCGGACCCGGCGCCGGGTGCCGCGCCCGCGGCCGTCGCGCCGGTCCGCAAGCCGCGCAAGCGCTTCATCCTCATCGGCTGGGCATCGGCCTCGTGCTCGTCGTGCTCGGCATCGGGCTGTTCACCAGCATCGGCACCAGCCAGAACTCGACGGAGCGGCGGCGGCGCGGCGGCCAGCCGCAGGCCCGGTGACCCTGTGCCGTCGTTCAGCGCCACCAACGTCGGGCCCGACCGGCGGCGGCCAGGTGTCGGTGCCGGCCGACGGCGGCGGCGAACGGCACGCCGGCCGTCCTGCTCTTCTTCGGTGCCTGGTGCCCGAGCTGCCACCAGGAGCTGCCGCCGCTGGCCGCCGCCGTGCGGCAGCAGGACAAGGCGGGCGGCGCGCTGTCGCACATCCGGGTCATCGGCGTCGACAGCGAGGACACGGCCGTCGACCGCCAAGGTCCTTCATCAAGGGCGCGGGCGTGACCTTCCCGGTGGCCTACGACCCCGACGTCGACCATCACCGAGCGGCGCACTTCTACTTCGACGGCGATCCCTACGCGGTCTTCGTCAAGGGCGACGGCACGATCGCCAAGATCGTGCGCGGGCGCCGTGCTCGACGCCGGCGTCGTTCACCGCCGACGAGCGGGCGCTCATTCCCAGCGGAACGTGAGCGCGGCGGCGACCGGCGCCGCCACCGCCCACACCGCCAGCACGACCCAGGACTCGGCGGGCACCGGCGGCGCCGCTGCCGAGGGTGGCGTGCAGCGCGGCCGAGAGCGCCTCGGCCGGCAGCAGCTTGGCGAAGGCGGCCAGGCCGCTCGGGAGCTTGCGCGATCGGGACGATCATGCCGCCGAGGAGCAGGAGGACCAGGTAGAGGCCGTTGGCCGCGGCCAGGTTGACCTCGGCCCGCAGCGTGCCGGCCATGAGGAGGCCGATGCCGGCGAAGGCGGCCGAGCCGAGGAGGATGGCGCCGACGGCGCCGGCGCACCGCGACGGCCGCGTCGCCGCCCGGGTTCCAGCCCAGGCGCGAGCCCGACCGGGAGGAGCACGGCAGCCTGCAGCAGCTCGACGGCGACGATCGGTGACGATCTTGGCGCCGAGGAGGCGCGGGCGGCCGAGCGGGGTGGCGCCGAGGCGCTTGAGCACGCCGTAGCCGCGCTCGAAGCCGGTGGCGATGCCGAGGGAGACCATGGCGGTCGACATGACGGCCAGCGCCAGGATGCCCGGGCACGAAGAAGTTGGCCGGCGTGGCCGTCGGCGTCGACACCACCGACACCTTCGAGAAGAAGAGCAGGAACACGACGGGGATGCCGAGCGTGAGCAGCAGCGTCTCGCCGCGGCGCAGCGTCATGTAGATCTCGGCGCCGGTCTGGGCGGTGAGCGGGCGCAGGGCGCCCGCGGTCGTGCTCGCCGGGCTGCCGGCGGCCACGGCGGCCCGGCGCCGGCTCAGCGGCGCTGCTCGCCCGGCTCGCGCCTGCTCGCCGCTGCTCGCTCGGCCGCGGCCGCGCCGACCGCGTCGAAGTAGACGTCCTCGAGCGTCTCGCCCGACGACGAGGTCGGTGAGGGCGGCGCCGCGCTCGGCCAGGAAGGTGGCGACGGCGGCGGTGACGGCCGGGGCCGGCCGGCCCGTCGCCTCGACCCGGTAGCGGCCGGGCGCGGTCTCGGTGACCGTGGTGCCCGGGCCGACGGCGGCCGCGAGCGCGATCGACGTCGAGGCCGGGCGGCGCGCCGAAGGTGACGACGCGGGCGGCGCCGCCGCCGGCCGGTCCGCGGTCAGCTCGTGCGGCGTGCCCTCCAGCACGACGCGGCCGGCGGAGAGGATCACGATGCGGTCGGCCATCCTCTCGGCCTCGCCGAGCTCGTGGGTGGTGAGCAGCGACGCAGACGCCCTTGCTCCTTCAGCCCGGCCACGACGGCGCGGATGGCGACGCGGCCCTCGGGGTCGACGCCGGCCGTCGGCTCGTCGAGGAAGGCCACCTCGGGCCGGCCGATCAGGGCCAGGGCCAGCGAGAGCCGCTGCTGCTCGCCGCCCGAGAGGTGGCGCCAGGGCGTGGTGGCCACGGCGCGCAGGCCGACCAGGTCGAGCAGCTCGCTCGGTCGGGCACCGGGTCGGGGTAGTAGCCGGCGAAGAGGTCGAGCACCCGGCGCGGCCCGAGCATCGGGTAGACGCCGCCGCGCTGGAGCATGACGCCGATGCGGCCGGTGAGCGCGGCGTGGTCGGCCGACGGGTCGAGCCCGAGCACCCGCACCTCGCCCGGCGGCCGGGCGGCGGTAGCCCTCGAGCGTCTCGACCGTCGACGTCTTGCCGGCGCCGTTCGGGCCCGAGCACGACGAGCACCTCGCCCGGCCTCGGCGCGCAGGTCGATGCCGTCGACGGCGGGCGGCGTGCCGGCCGGGCCGTAGCGCACGGTGAGGCCGGTGACCTGGACGGCTGGCACGGCGTCGCAGGCTACTTTGAGCAGGAATGATCGATATCCGGGCGCTGCGCGACGACCCCGACGCGGTCAAGGCCGCGCTGGCCCGGCGCGGGGTCGAGGCGGCCGAGGTGGACGCCGTGATTCGAGGCCGACGCGGCACTGGCGCGCGAAGGTGAGCGCCGCCGAGGACCTGCGGGCCGAGGTCAAGGAGCTCTCGCGCCAGGTCGGGCAGGCCAAGAAGGCCGGCGACGACGCCCGGGCCGAGGAGCTCAGCGCGCGGAGCCGCGCGCTCGGGCGAGGAGGAGCGGGTCGGCGGCGGCCGAGGCCGACGGGCTCGTGGGACGAGGTGCGCACCGGGCTGCTCTACCTCCCCAACATCCCGGCCGACGACGCGCCGGACGGGCTGGGCGAGGAGGACAACGTGGAGGTCCGCCGCTGGTGGCCCGGGCAGGACCTCGGGCGGCCCGAGCCCGAACGGCTCGAGCACCAGCAGGTGCCGCACTGGGAGATCGGCGAGGCCCTGCAGATCCTCGACATGGAGCGCGGGGCGCGGCTGGCGGGCTCGATGTTCCCGCTCTACCGGGGCCCGGGGGCGCGGTTGCTGCGCGCGCTGACCGCCTTCGCCATCGACCGCCACTCGCCGGCCTACGAGGAGATCCGCCCGCCCACCGTCGTGCTGACCGAGACCATGACGTCGACCGGGCCACCTGCCGAAGTTCGCCGACGACGCCTACCACGTCGAGCGCGACGACCTGTGGCTGATCCCGACGGCCGAGGTGCCGCTGACCTCGATGCACCGCGGCGAGATCCTGGAGGAGTCGCAGCTGCCGCTGCGCTTCACCGCCGCGACGCCGTGCTACCGGCGCGAGGCGGGCTCGGCCGGGCGCGACACCCGCGGCCTGCTGCGGGTGCACGAGTTCGACAAGGTGGAGCTGTTCGCCTACGCCACGCCCGAGGGCGCGCTCGACGCGCAGGCCGACATCCTGCGGCGGGCCGAGTCGATGCTCCAGGAGCTCGAGCTGCCCTACCGGGTGCTCGACCTGTGCGCGGGCGACCTCGGGCGGCTCGTCGGCCCGCACCTTCGACCTGGAGGCGTACTCGCCGGGCGTCGACCGCTGGCTCGAGGTCTCCTCGGTCAGCTGGTTCCGCGACTACCAGGCCCGGCGGGCCAACGTGCGCTACCGGCCTGCGGGCGGCGGCCCGCTGCAGCTGGTGCACACGGTCAACGGCTCGGCGCTGGCCTGGCCGCGGATCTGGGCCGCGCTGGTGGAGAACGGGCGCCAGGAGGACGGGACGGTGCTGCTGCCCGAGGCGCTGGCGCCGTACCTCGGCGGCGAGCTGCTGATCAAGGCGCCGTGAGCGGCGGACGGCGGTCGGGTCGGCGGGTCGGCGGGGGCTTCGGCTTCGAGCGCATGCTCGAGGCCATCGCGGCCGAGAGCCGCCGCCTGGCCGACGTGGTGGCGGCGACCGGACCTCGAGGCCCGTGTGCCCGTCGTGCCCGAAGTGGTCGGTGCGCGACCTGGCCCACCACATCGGCGAGGTGCAGTGGTACTGGGGCCAGAACGTCGCGGCCAAGAACGCCGACGAGCGCTCCGGCGGCGAGCTCACGGCGCTGCCCGAGGACACCGACCTGCTGGCCTGGCTGGGCTGGTGCACCTACACGCTGCTCGGCGCGCTGCGCGAGGCCGGGCCCGACGCGCCGTGCTGGGCGTGGTGGCCCGAGCCGCACACGTCGCGGCGCCGTGGCGCGGCACCAGGCCCAGGAGGTGGCCGTGCACCGCTGGGACGCCGAGGCTCGCCGCCGGCGCGGCGGCCCCGCTGCCGCCGGCGCTGGCCGAGGACGGGGTGCCCGAGTTCGTCGAGATCATGGTCGGGCACCGACCACGGCGCCCTGCCCGGTGCCGTCACGCTGACGGCGACCGACACCGGGGCGAGCTGGCGGGTCGGCCGGGCGACGGGCCGGCGGCGCCGCGGCCGGGCCGCGGTCGCCGAGCTGCGGGCCACGGCGTCGGACCTGGTGCTGATGCTCTACCGGCGCCTGCCGGTGCCCGACGCCGACGTGGTCGGGCGACCCGATCCTGGTGGCGGCGCTGCTCTCCCTGGCCGACACGCCGTGACCGAGCTCACCTTCCTCGGGACGGGCAACTTCCTGGCGCCGCCCGGGCCGCTACTGGAACAGCTTCGTCATGGACGCGCTCGGTGCTGGTGGAGCCCTCACCCACCGCGCTGCCGCACCTGCGCCGCTGCGGCTTCACCGTCGACGCCATCGACGTGGTGGTGGTCTCGCACTTCCACGCCGACCACTGCTTCGGCTGGCCCTTCCTGCTGCAGGCGGCGGCCGAGGCGGGCGGCGGGCCGCACCGCTGCACGTGGTCGGGCCGCCGGGGATCGAGGCGCACCTGGCGAGCATGAACGAGGCCGGCGCGGTGCGCTCGGTCACGGCCAGATGGCGTACGAGAGCCTCGACCTGCGCTTCGTCGAGGTCGACGGGACCTGGCAGGAGGCCGGGCCGCTGCGCTTCCGGGCCGTCGAGGTGGATGCACGTCCCCTACCTGCGCTGCTTCGGCTACCTGTTCGACCGCGGCGCCGGCAGGTCGTCGCCTACTCGGGCGACACCACGCCGTGCGCCGGGCTGAGCGAGCTGGCCCGGGAGGCCGACGTGCTGGTGGTGGAGTGCAACGGCCGGCACGCGCCGCCCGGCGTGCCGCCGGCGCACATGGACGAGGAGTCGATCCGCGCGCTGCAGGCCGGCCCACCCCGACGTCCACCTGGTCCTGACCCACCTGGGCGAGCAGGTCGACCTGGCCTCGACTGCTCGGGCGTGACCGTCCCCGACGACTTCGAGCGGCTGACGGTCTGAGCTCGAGTCGCTTCGAGTCGCTCGGTCGCTTCAGTCGCCGTCGGCGGCGAAGCGGTAGCCGACGCCGCGCACGGTGGTGATCAGCACCGGCGTCGACGGGTCGGCCTCGATCCGCGAACGCAGCCGCTTGATGTGCACGTCGAGCGTCTTGGTGTCGCCGATGTAGTCGGTGCCCCACACGCGGTCGATGAGCACGTCGCGGGTCAGCACCCGGCCCGAGTTCTCCACCAGGAGGCGCAGCAGCTCGAACTCCTTGCGCCGCAGGTGCACCTCCTCGCCGCGCACGAACACCCGGCGCTGGTCGAAGTCGACCTTGATCCCGTTGGACTCCCAGATGCCGTCGCTGCCGAACTCGATGGAGCCGGCCTGGTCGCTGGCCTCGGGGCCCCCGGGCGCGCGCCGCAGCACGGCCCGCATGCGGGCCACCAGCTCGCGCAGGCGGTAGGGCTTGGTGACGTAGTCGTCCGCGCCGACCTCGAGCGCCACGACCGTGTCGATCTCGGTGCCCTTGGCCGTCACCATGATGATGGGGACCTGGGAGCGGCCGCGGATGGTGCGGCAGACGTCGATGCCCGACAGCTTGGGCAGCATCAGGTCGAGCAGCAGGATGTCGGGCTCGGTCTCGTCGAAGAGCTGCAGCGCCTCGTTGCCGTCGCGGGCCACGGTCACCCGGAAGCCCTCGTTGGTCAGGCCGATGACCAGCGCCTCGATGAACGACTCCTCGTCCTCGGCCAGCAGCACCTTGACCGGGCCCTCGCCGGGCGCGTCCGGGCGGACCGCTTCTTGCGACTCCTTGCCCGAACCGGACTTCGTCACGCCACCCGCTCCGCCTGGATGGGCAGGACGAGGGTGAAGGTCGAGCCCTCGCCCTCGCGGGACTCGACGTCGACCCAGCCCTGGTGGTTGTTGGCGACGTGGCGCACGATGGACAGGCCGAGGCCGGTGCCGCCGGTGTCGCGGCTGCGCCCGTGGTCGACCCGGTAGAAGCGCTCGAAGATGCGGTCGAGGTCGCGGGCGGGGATGCCGACGCCGTGGTCCTGCACGGACAGCCGGACGTTGTCGCGCTCTTCGATGCGCCAGCTCGGCGTGAGACGATCGCGGTGTCTCGGCGCGGGCCGACGGCGGCGTCGCCCTCGGGCCGAAGGGCGGCGCCGGTGGTGCCGGTCGCTGCCGTGGCCTGGGCCTCCGCCTCCGACGGCGGCGTGTACTGGTCGAGGATCTCGGGGGTGAAGACCGGCTCCACCGGTTCCGCTGGGCGGGCCTTCTTCGGCGTCTTCCCGGCTTTCGCTGTCTTCGCCGTCCTCGCCTCCGTCACCGCGTCGGCCGGGGCGTGCTCGCTGATGTCCGGCTTCACCACGGGCACCTCGCCGGTGAAGAACTCGTTGGACGTCGGGTCGTCCCCCATGGCGACGCCGACCAGCGACGGGTGCGTCGAGATGCGGGTTGGTCCGCTGCACGGCGCCGGTCACCACTACCTTCGAGTTGTCGTAGGAGTAGGTGATGGCGTTCTCCAGCAGGGCGTGCATGGCCGAGACGAGCTGGCGCCGGTCGCCCATGACGGCGACGGGGGGCGAGGGCTCGTGCAGGACGATCTCGATGCCGCGCTGGTCGGCCGTGGCGCGCACCCGCTCGATGGCGTCGGCCATCACCAGGTTGACCAGCACCGGCTCGCGCGGCGGGGCCTCCTCGGACTCGATGCGCGAGAGGTCGAGCAGGTCGTCGATGATGCGGCTGACCCGGAAGGCCTCGTTGTGGATGCGCCCGGCCAGGCGCTGGGCCACCTCGGGGATCGGGCTCGGACACCAGCGTCTCGGCCAGCAGGCCGAGCGCGCCCATGGGCGTCTTGAGCTCGTGGCTGACGTTGGCCACGAAGTCGCGGCGGATCTCCTCGAGCCGGCGGCGTTCCGAGACGTCCTCGATCAGCGCGATGACGCCCAGCGGCCGCCGGCCGTCGTCGATCTGGCGGGCCCGGACCTGCAGGGTCCGACGCGGCGGGCCGTAGAGGTCGAGGGTGCGCTCGGCCGAGCCCTCGTGCCACGCCTCCTCGAGCAGCTCGGTCACCGCCTGGGCGGCCAGGGCGTCGCCGTGGCGGCTGACCATCGAGCGCGTTGGCCCGGCCGTTGCGGTAGATGACCGTGCCGTTCTCGTCGCACAGGACGACGCCCTGGGTCAGCGTGTCGAGCGAGCGGCGCAGCCGGATGGCGTCCGAGCTCGACTCGGTGACGGCCTGGGCCGCACCGCCGGTGACCTGCTCCAGGTAGGCCAGTGAGGTCTCGATGTTGTACTCGTCCTTGGGCGGGTCGAGCCCGAGGCGGGTGCCGAGCGCGGAGACGCGCTGCGAGATGGCGCGCCGGCCCGAGCGCCGCCCGAGCAGAGCGGCGACCACGGCGATGATGGCGGCTGCGGCAACCACTATGAGGATGGCCACGACCTCATGCGTCTGATTGAGACTGATTTCCCCGCTCAGTCCACGCAACGGCACGTCCCCCAATATGACAGGGCCAGTAGGTACGGGCGAACCACTCGCTCAACGTGAGGACGAGCAGTGGCCCAGCGCTCGTTTGCCGGTTCGCCTGCTCAGAGTAGTGCCGCCGCACCGGCGTTGGGCTGACCGGTAAGGCGGGCCCCCGACCGGCCCGGACGGAATCGGAGTGACACGCGGCGCCCGAGCGGCGACCGGTTCACCCGGCGAAGGGGTACCGGAGGTCCCGGCGCCCCGCGGACAACCACGGAGGGCACCCCCATGGTCGTGTGGCACCTGGCCGACGTCTCGCTGAACCCCGACATGAACGCGCTCCCCGGTGGCGGGACGCTGCAGGACCTCGTCAACGGCCTGGGCGCCTGGGCGCTCGTCGCCGCGCTGGCCGGGCTGCTCATCGGCGCCGCCGCCTGGGCACTCGGCGTGCACGCGCAGAACTTCCAGCAGACGATGGTGGGGCGGCGGGCCGTGCTGGTGTCGGGACTGGCGGCGTTGCTGATCGGCGCCGCCCCGCCCCTCATCAACTTCTTCTTCAACACCGGGGTCAACCTGCACTGAGCCGGTCGGACCGAGCTTCGACCGACCGCTGACGATGCTGGCCGCCGGCTGCACCGGACTCGACGCGCTCAACCCCGTCTGCCAGGTGGGCAGCCTGGGCGGGTCGCTGGCGTCGTCGGGCTTCCAGGCCGTCCTCGACGACATCAGCCAGTGGGTGGCCAGCGGCGCCGAGTGGCTGCTGGCCCAGATCGGCGACGTCCTGGTGAGCACGACCACGGTCGACATCGGCGCCACCTGGTTCCGCACCCACTACGCGGACATGACCGCGCTGGCGGGCGTGGTGATTCTGCCGCTGTTGCTGGTGTCGACGCTGCAGGCCGTGCTGCGGCAGAACCCGGGCCAGCTGGTTCGGGTGTGCTGGTGCAGCTGCCCCTGGCCCTGGTGCTCGGCGGGGTGGCCATTGAGGTGGTGATCCTGAGCCTGTCGGCCACCGACGCCATGAGCGACGCCATCGCCGGGGGGACGGGGGCCAGACGTGACGTCGCTCCTGACCGGGGTGACCTCGGGACTGGTGGCAGCGGCGGCCGACCCCAGCCTGGCCAGCTTCGTGCTGCTGCTGGTGGCGCTGCTGGTGGCCGTGGCCGCCTTCGTGCTGTGGCTCGAGCTGCTGATCCGAGCGGCCGCCGTCTACGTGGCCGTGCTCTTCCTGCCCCTGGCCCTGGCCACGCTGGTGTGGCCGGCGGTGTCGCACTGGTGCCGGCGCCTGGTGGAGACGTTGGCGGCGCTGATCCTGTCCAAGTTCGTGATCGTGGCCGTGCTCAGCCTCGCCGCCGGCGCGGTGGCGTCGGGCACGGCGGGCGGCGGGTCCGCACGGGTCCGGCTTCTCGTCGGTGCTGGCCGGCGGCGCGCTGCTGGTCATGGCCACCTTCGTGCCCTTCGCCATCTTGCGACTGATCCCTGCCATGGAGGCCGGGGCGGTCGGGCATCTCGACGGGCTGCGCGGGCGAGCGACCGGGCCATGACGCGGCCGGCGCGCACGGCGGCGCAGCACGCCCTGAGCGAGGGGCTGCAGGGCTGGGCGGGGCGAAGCTCGTTGGCGGCAGCGGACGAGCGCGGCTGAGCGCGGTGCCGCGCCCAGCGGTGCCCTTGTCCGACAAGGGCGATCCCGAGCCGGACCGCATCCTGGCCGAGTACCAGTCGGGCCAGCGCACGGCCACACTGGCCTCCAAGGGGCCCAAGCCGACCCTGGGCGCGCCGCCCGGCGCCGCCGGCGCGCCGGGCCCGCGCCGGTCTGAGGGCGAGGAGGGCGGGGGCGATCCGGACATGGGCGGCCTGCCGGGGTCGTGGGTCACCAATCGCTGGGGCGGGCGCGAGTGGCGCGGTGCCCAGGGTCCCGAGGACGCCTGGAAGTGGCAGGACGTGCCGGCCGGCTACGGCCTCGTCGGCCCGGTCGAGCCCGGGCAGATCCGTCACTGCTTCGGCGAAGACGAGACGGGTCTCCCGCACCTCAAGTACCTGGACCCGGCCTGGCCAGCGGGCCAGCCGCCGACGGCCGACGGCGGCGGCGGATGAGCCCCGACGGCGGGGCGCGCTACCGCTTCGGGCCCCGTGAGCGCGGCGGCGCGCTGGCCGGGTGGCGGGCCGGGCAGATCGTCACCGTCGCCGTCGGGCTGGTCTTCGGCGTGCTGGTGCTGCGCTGGGAGCCCAACGCCGCCGGGGTGGCCGCCGCCGTCGGCATCCTGGTCCTCTACGGCGCGCTGGCCACGGTGCCGGTGGCGGGCCGCACGGGCGACGAGTGGCTGCCGGTCGCGGTGTGCTGGGCGGCACGCGCGGGTGGGCCGGGGCCGGCGAGGCGGGCGGCGGCATGGGCGCGCTGCCGCGGCCTGCGCCTGCTCCGGACCGAGTGGCACGACATGGGCGTGGTGCACGACCGGCCGGCGCGCACGCTGACCGCGGCCCTCTCTCTGCGCGGGCGCAGCTTCGCCCTGCTCGGCGCGGACGAGCAGGACCGGCGGGTGGGGGCCTGGGCGGCCGTGCTGGCTTCGTTGGCCCGCGAGGGCTCGCCCGTCCACCGCGTGCAGTGGGTGGCGGCGTCCTTCCCCGACGACGGCCAGGGCGTGCGGTCGTACCTGGCTGCGGAGGCGGCGCCCGGCGCGGCCTCGGCCTGCACCGCCTCCTACCAGTCCCTGCTCGACAGACATGGACTCGCACGCCTGCGGTCACGACGTCGTGCTGGCCATCCAGGTGCGGCTGACCAAGTCGGTCGAGGCCGGGTGCGCCGTGCTCGCCCGCGAGGTGCAGTCGCTGGTGCGCCTGCTGGCCGACGCCGAGGTGCAGGTGGACGCCGTGCTCACGGCCGACGAGCTGGCCCACCAGCTCCTGCGCACCTACGAGCCGCACGCGCCGAGCTTCGACCCGGGGCACGCCGCCGCTCGAGACCCGTGGCCGATGGCGATGGAGGAGTCCTGGTCGTCGGTGCGGGTGGACGGAATGGTGCACGCCACGTTCTGGGTGGCGGAGTGGCCGCGGGTGGAGGTGCGCAGCGACTTCCTGGCGCCGCTGCTCCTGAGCTCGGCCCGCGCCACCTTCTCCGTCGTGATGGAGCCGCTCGGGGCGGACGCGGCACTCCGCAAGGTGGAGGCGTCGCGCACGGCCGACCTGGCCGACACCGAGCTGCGCCGGCGCGGCGGCTTCGTCTCGACGGCGCGCCACGCCCGCGAGTCGGAGGTGCTGGCCCGGCGCGAGGCCGAACTGGCCGAGGGCCACGCGTCGTTCCGCTACTCGGGCTTCGTCACGGTGTCCGCGCCGAGCGAGGAGGAACTGGGGCCGGCGTGCGACGCGCTGCGCCCACGGGGCTGGTCAGAGCCGGCTGGCGCTGCGCCGCCTCTACGGGGACCAGGCTCGGCGTACACCTGCACACTGCCGCTGGGCCGCGGCTTGCACTGACGCGGTGCCCCTACCATGGCGGGCCATGCCTCCCGGGCCCGGCGCCGCCGACGAGACTTCCGCCGCGTCCGGTCCGGCCGGCGGGCGCGGCGGCCCCACCAACCTGGTCGTGCTGCTGCTCGACAGCCTGAACCGCCACATGCTCGGGTGCTACGGGGGGACGGAGTTCGATACACCCAACCTCGACCGCTTCGCCGCCGAACGGGCCGTCCGCTTCACGTCGCACGTGACGGGCTCGCTGCCGTGCATGCCGGCGCGCCACGACATCTTGTGCGGTTCGCTCGACTTCCTGTGGCGGCCGTGGGGCTCCATCGAGGTGTGGGAGGAGCCGATCACGGCGCAGCTGCGGCGGGCCGGCGTGACCACCATGCTGGTGTCGGACCACCCGCACCTCTTCGAGACCGGGGGTGAGAACTACCACACCGACTTCTCGGCGTGGGACTACGTGCGCGGGCACGAGGGCGACCCGTGGCGCACCTACAGCGACCCGAGCCACATCGGCGCGCCCGCGCTGCCGGCGCGCGGCGGCGGGTGGTTCTGGCGGGACCGGCTCGGTTGGGCCGGCGCGCTCGACCGCCCCTACGACCGCTCGCGCACGTTCTTCCGGGAGGAGCAGGACTTCCCGGGGCCGCGAGTGATGCGCACGGCCGCCGACTGGCTGCGCCGGGGGGCGCCCGCCCCGGACGCGGGGGCGCCGCCGTTCCTGCTCTTCGTGGACGAGTTCGACCCACACGAGCCCTTCGACACGCCGGCGCCGTGGGCGGGGCGCTACGACCCCGACTGGGAGGGCGAGCTGCTGATCTGGCCGCCCTACGACGTCGGCGCGGTGGGCGCGGGGCGCCTGTGCGAGCGCGAGGGGCGGCAGCTGCGGGCCAACTACGGCGCCAAGCTCTCGATGATCGACCACTGGGTCGGTGAGGTGTTCTCGGCGTTGACGGAGCGGGGGCTGTGGGAGTCGACGGCGGTGATCGTCTGCACGGACCACGGGCATTATCTCGGGGAGAAGGACATCTGGGGCAAGCCCGGCGTGATGCAGTACGAGACGCTGGGCCACATCCCGCTGCTGGTGTCGTGGCCAGGAGCGGGCGGCGGCACCGAGTGCGGGGCGCTGACGACGAACGTGGACCTGCACGCCACCATCGCCGACGTGTTCGGGGTGCCGGCGTGGTGGCGGCGCCGGGGACGGCGTCGCTGGCGCTGCGGGCGCGGGTCACGGCGTGTCGCTGCTGCCGCTGGTGCGCGGGTGACGCGCCGTCGGTCCGGGAGTGGGCCGTCGGCGGCGTCTACGGGAACTGGGTGCAGGTCACCGACGGGCGCCGCAAGTACGCCCGTGGGGCGGCCGGGTCGAACTTTCCGCTCTCGATGTGGTCCAACCGGTGGTCGACCATGCCGCTGCATGGCCTGGAGGACGCGGGGCGGTTGCCGCCGCCCGACCGGCGGGCCCGGCTGGACTTCATGCCGGGGACAGAGGTGCCGGTGATCCGCCAACCCTTCGAGCCGGGCGACCGCCTGCCCTACTGGGTGGGGGGCAACGTGGTCGACCGCCACTTCCTGTTCGACTTGGATTCGGACCCGGGGGAGGACGAGAACCTGGTGGGGACGGGGACCGAGTCCGACATGGTGGAGCTGCTGCGGGTGGCGCTGGCTGCGGTGCAGGCGCCGGCGGAGCAGCTGGAGCGGCTCGGGATCGCCTAGGTCTGAGTCACACGAGTCAGTGGGCCAAGCCGAGCTGCTGCTGGGGCGCCTGGCGGGCGTAGAACGCGGCCGTGACCGCGACGATGGCCGCGGCGGTGCCGAGCGACCACACGGCGCCGACGTGCAGCACGAGAACGGCGCCGACCAGGGCCCCGCCGAACATGCACAGGACGGACGTGCTGCCGTTCCACGGCGTTGTCGTTGGCGCCGCCGGCGAACGACGAGTCGGAGGCCAGGCCGGTCAGCGTGGTGGTGAGGACGGATCGTCGTCATATCGGGGACGCCCACGCGGCCGCACCGCGCGTCGAAGCGCACCCCGAGGGAGAACGCCAGGAGCGCAATGACGGTGAAGCGCGGCCATCCGACGCCCACGTCGGAAACGGTGGCGGCCATTACGGCGGCGACGCCGACGAGCACGGTCTCGAGGACCATCGCCACCAACAACAGCGTCCGGTGCGACTGGATCTGCTGAGCCATGCGGCCACCGACCACCGCACCGACCAGGAAGCCGCCCAGCGCAGTGAGGCTCGCCGTGAAGGAGAAGCCGGGCGCTCCGGCGGCGGCGAATCCGATCAGGATGACGTTGCCGGTCATGTTGTTGATGAAGACGTGACCGAGGCCGAGGAAGCTGACGGCATCGAGGAAACCGCTCGCCACGGTGAGGGCGGCCAGGGTCACAACGAGGGACTGGGGCGGACGTTCGGTCTCGCTCATGTGGGCTCCACCTTCCCCGCGACCGCGGGCGGTCCCGGTCACCGTCAAGGTAACGGAGGCGTGTCGGCGCGCCGGTGACCGGAGGGCCGGGCCGCGACCGTTCACCGTCCATGAGGGAGCGACAGCCGCGGATGCCGGCCCACCAGGTCACGACGCGGAACCTGGGTGCGGCCTACCCCTTCATCGCCGAGGCCGGCCTGGGCCAGCGCGGCGTGGTGATCGGCGACGACCTGCTGGGCGGCTCGTTCGTCTTCGATCCCTTCGAGCTCTACGCGGCGGGCGCCGTGTCCAACCCGAACATGGTCGTGTTCGGCCAGATCGGCCGGGGCAAGAGCGCGTTCGTCAAGACCTTCCTGTGGCGCCAGGCCGTCTTCGGGCGCCGCGCCTGGGTCGTCGACCCCAAGGGCGAGTACGGCGACCTGGCCGACGCCTGGGGCGTGCGGCCGGTGGCGCTGCGACCGGGCGGTGCGATCCGGCTGAACCCGCTCGACCCGGGTCCGCGGTGGCGGCGGCGACGGCGGCGAGGGTGAGGGCACCGACGGCGGCGGCCAGGACGCCACGGCCCGGCGACGAATGGAGCTGCTGTCGTCGCTGGCCAGCGCCTGCCTCGGTCGGAGACCTGGTGCCGCGCGAGCGCGCCGCGCTCGGGGTGGCGCTCGATCGACGCCTGCCGCGACCAGAGCCGTGCCGACCGTCCCCATGGTGGTCGAGGCCCTGCTCTCCCCGAGCGCGGACGCGGCCCGCTCGTTGCGCACCGAGCTGCGCGACCTGCTGGAGGACGGACGCGACGTCGCGCTCGAGCTGCGACGGCTGGTGCACGGCGACCTGTGCGGCATGTTCGACGGCCCGACCACGCCGGGGCTCGACCTCTCGGCGCCCCTGGTGGTGCTCGACCTGTCCGCGCTGTACTCGTCCGCCGCGCTCGGGGTGCTGATGGCGTGCGCCACCGCCTGGCTGCAGGCGGCGCTGGCCCGGACCGCCGTCGCCGGCGGGGTCGCGGGCCGGAGGCGGTCGGGGCCGGTTCTTCCTGGTGGTCGACGAGGCCTGGGCCATCCTCTCCAACCTGGGCGTGGCCCGCTGGCTGCAGTCGTCGTGGAAGCTCTCGCGCGCCTTCGGCGTCTCCAACGTCGCCGTCCTGCACCGGGTCTCGGACCTGCGCTCGGTCGGGGCGTCGGACTCCGAGCAGGTGGCGCTGGCCCAGGGCCTGCTGGCCGACTCGGAGACGCGGGTGGTCTACGCGCAGGCGCCCGGCGAACTGGAGGCCGCGTCGGAGCTCCTGTCGCTGTCGGCGACCGAGACCGAGCTGCTGCCGCAGCTCCGGCGCGGCGTCGCGCTGTGGAAGGTGGGCCAGCGTTCCTTCCTGGTGCAGCATCGGCTCAGCGCGATCGAACGCCGGATCGTCGACACCGACGCGGCCATGGCCGGCGGCGAGGCGCGGTGAGCGACGTCGCCGCGGTCGTGCTGCCCGTGGCGCTCGGCGGCGCGCTGGTGGCCGGGATCTCGTACCGGGACGGGTCGCGGCTGCTGGCACGGCGCAGCGGTCCGGGGGGCGCCCGACGTGGCGCGCGCTGGGGTCGGCGGCGTGACCTGCGTACGTTGCTGGTCGGGCGGCGCGACCCCGCCGGCGGGCCGGCTTCTCCTGGGTGTCCTGCCGGGACTGACCCGCAGCGATCGGTGTCGCCGCCGAGCCGGCGCAGTCGCTGGTCGTGGTCGGCCCGACCCAGAGCGGCAAGACGACGAGCCTGGCCGTCCCGGCCATCCTCGGTTGGCGCGGCCCGGTGGTGGCCGCCAGCGTCAAGAGCGACCTGCTGCGCGACACCGCTCGGCGGCGTGCCAGCGACGGGGCCAGGTCTGGTGCATCGACCCCACCGGCTGCACCGGCGTACCCGCGAGCGCCTGGTCGCCGCTTGCCCGGGTGCGCCGACTGGCGCCACGCCTGCCGCGTGGCCGCCGACCTCTGCGAGACGGCCAAGGCGGACGGCACCACGGCGGACGGCGAGTTCTGGTACGCCACGGCGGCCAAGCTGCTGGCCCCGCTGCTGCTCGCCGCGGCGCGCGACCGACCGGACCATGGCCGACGTCGTCCGCTGGGTCGACACGCAGGAGGTGGGCGAGGTGGCGACGATTCTGGAGGAGGGGGCGCCGGCGGAGGCCATGGACGCGGCGCGGGCCACCTGGTGCCGCGACGAGCGGACGCGCAGCTCGGTGTACACCACGGCGGAGACCGTGCTGGCGCCCTTCGCCCACGCACCGGTCCGGCCGGCCGTCGGTGCCCCGTTCGAGCCGCGGCAGCTGCTGGGTGGGTCGCACACGCTCTACCTCTGCGCGCCAGCGCACGACCAGCGGCGGCTGCGCGGGTACTTCACCGCGCTGACCCAGCACGTTCTGTCGTACGCGTTCGACCGGGCGACGAGGTCGGGCCGGCCGCTCGACCCGCCGCTGCTGGTGGTGCTCGACGAGGCGGCCCACATCGCCCCGTTGCCCGAGCTCGACGGGCTGGCCGCCACGTGCGCGTCGCACGGGATCCAGATCGTGACGGTGTGGCAGGACCTGGCCCAGGTTAAGGGCCGGTACGGCGCCCGGGCGCCGACGGTGCTCAACAACCATCGAGCCAAGCTGTTCCTGCCCGGCATCGCCGACCCCGACACGCTCGAGTACGCCAGCCGCCTCATCGGGGACGAGGAGGTCACGCTGCCTTCGGTGACCCGTGACCCGAGGGGTGCCCGATCGACCACTTCCTCCACAGGGCCGCGGCGGCTGCTGCCGCCCGAGGAGCTGCGCTGCCTGCCGCGGGGCCGGGCCGTGCTGGTCTACGGCACCTTGCCGCCCGTGAAGTTGCAGTTGCGGCCGTGGTGGACGACGTATGGGGCGTTGCGGTCAGGTCACTGACCGTCGTTGACGTTCCCGTTGGTTGGGACGCAGCATCAGCACTTCGCCCTGCAGCGCTCGGGTCGCAACCAACCATCGCCCCGGGTCGTCGAGCACCCTCGTTGAACAAGAGGTAGATCAGGTAGATCACCTCGAGCACGGCACCGGGACGGTCGGCGCACGTCCTTGATGGAGGCACATCGAGGGCGCCTCGAATGGGCCCCCGCTGCAGCCACGGCCTTCCGGCACGCAGGATGCGTCGAGCGACGGTGGCCTGGGCACGACCTAGGCCCGGGGCCATCTTGGGCACGAGCGCGACGCCAGCGAGGTCACGAGCGCGGAGGCAGGCACGGGGAACGCCGCATAGATCTATAGATCTACTGATGCGTTCGCTCTGTCGCGTCAGAGCGAGTCCCTAGCTGAGGAGCGGTGTCGTCAGCCGACGCGTTGGGTCGTCACCCGGGCCCACAGCGGCGAGGGGCGCGAGGTCATGACCCGGCCGCTCGGGCCGACGAAGCTGAGCTCCTCGTTGGCGTCGCCGTGCATGGTCCAGACCTTTCGGTGCACGAGGCCGTGGTGATAGGCGCACAGGAGGGCCAAGTGGTCGAGGTCGGTGGGCCCGTCCTCGGCCTTCCACAACTTGATGTGATGGGGGATGGCGAAGCGCACGTGGGTGCAGCCGGGGAAGCGACAACATCGGTCCCGGCGCCAGATCTCGCGGCGCTGGGTGGCCGTGGCCAGGCGTTTGGCCCGCCCCTCGTACATGGTGTGGCCCTCTTCGTCGTCGAGGGCGACGATGACGCGGGACCCACAGAGGAGTTCTTGGGCCACCGCGGCGCTGATCAGCCCGCCGCGCTCGAGCTCGCCGAAGAGGGCGCTCTCGGCGTCCTCGTCGCCCAAGGCCTCGAGGGGCACGTGGGCGACGACGGTGTAGGGCGAGAGGGTCGATGAGGCCGGACGCCCAGGCGTGGCCCCCGAGCGCACCAGGGACACCAAGGCGTCGGCCAGGCGCTGGTCATAGGGGGTCTCCCCGTCGCTCGGCACCTCGGCCGCTCGGGCCTCGAGGGCGCTGCGCACCTCGGCGAAGAGGGCTTCGGGCAACTGGGCCGTCATGGTGCGCAGGGTCTCGTTGAGGCGCAGCGAGCGCCGCTCGTGGCTCTCGGCGTCGTCGGCTGCCTTCGGAGGATGCGCCGAGCGGGCCAGCTCGACCAGCTGGCGCACGCTGAGCTCTTTGGCCCGCTCGGCCAGCTCAGCGTCGTTGCCGGCGTTGGCCAGGGTGGCCACGGCGCGCACCTTGTCGAAGGGGAGCGTCCCCTCGCAGAGGGCGGCGGCCAGATGGGGCAGCGCACGGAGCCTCTCGCCCACCTGGGCGTAGGCCCGTGCCGTGGGCATCGACATGCCGGTGCGCTCGACCATCCAGGTCTCGATGGAGGTGGCGCCGTCGGCACGGAACCCCTCGCGCCGGGCCAGCTCTGCGCTCAGTTGGACGAAGCGGCCCGCCTCCGCCGTCATGCGGCGAAACGAGGCGGCGGCCTCCGTCTTGATCTCCTCGTCGGAGAGCGTGGCCACCGCGGCGGCCGCGGCGGCAGCGGCGGCGGATGAGGCTACGAAGTCGGTGGCGTCGGTGCTTGTGGGGCCCATCGCCGGTGAACGGTCGCCGAAGCGAAGGGTGTGGCGATGTTTTGTCAGGCCACGACGCCCGCGACCTTGAGCTCGAGCATCTCGTCCGTCCCGCAGCCGATGCTGGCCAGGATCTCCTCGCAGTGCTCGTTGAACTCGGGTCCGCGCTTGGGTGGTGCCGGCTCGCCGGCGAACTGCACCGGCGTCGTCACCAACGTGAAGGGCACGCCCTCGGGCGTCACCGCCTCGCCGAGATAGCCGTTGGCCTCCACCTGGGGGTCCGCCGTCACCTCCAGGGTGTCCTGCGCCACCGCCCACTGGCCGTCGAAGGAGTCGAGGCGCTCCCTCCACTCGCTGAGGGGGGCTGCCCGGAAGACCTCGGCCAGGATCTTGCGGGCCTCGCCGGCATTGGCCGCCAGCGACTCGTGGGACGAGAAGCGCTCGTCCGCGATGAGGTCGTCGCGCCCGATGGCGCGGCAGGCGCCGGGCCAGTACTTGAAGCCCTGCAGGCACGAGAAGGCCAGGAACTTGCCGTCCTGGGTGCGGTAGGTGCCGACGAGCGGGTTGGCCGGCCCGGCACCTCCACCGCTGCTCGGGCCGGGACGCCACGGGAAGTTCAGCTGGAGTGACAGCGCGATGGCAGGGCTCATGGCCCACATGCCGACGCCCAGCAGGGAGACGTCGACCGGGAGGGCCTCACCCGTTCGTTCGCGGTGGAACAGTGCGCCCAGGATGCCGCCGGCGATGGTCATGCCGCCGATGGAGTCCCCGTAGCCCGGGCCGGGCTGACCGGCCAGGTAGTCGACGTCGGTTGGTGTGGTCCCCATGGCACTGGATGCTCGGCACCAGTAGCTCAAGAAGTCGTAGCCGCCCTTGTTCGCATCGGGGCCGCGCTCGCCGGCACCGGTGCCCGACACGTAGATGATGTTCGGGTTCTGCGCCCGGATGTCGTCGAGCTCGATGCGCAGCTTCTTGCGGACGGCGGGCAATTTGTTGGTCAGGAACACGTCGCTGGAGGCGGCGAGCCGGTAGATGAGGTCGAGTCCCTGCTCGGTGCTGACGTCGATGCCGATGCTCTTCTTGCCGCGGTTGGAGTGCTCCAACAAGACGTGCACCGCTCCCATGGACGGCATGACGCCGCTGGAGGCCAAGCCACGCATGGCGTCACCGCGCTCGGGGTGCTCGACCTTGATCACCTCCGCCCCCCAGTCGGCCAGGATGGCCGACGCCGCCGGGACGAAGGTGTGCTCGGCCACCTCCAGGATGCGAACGCCTTCCATGATGTCTGCCACTGCGGGTCCTCCCCTTCGAGTGTCTCGGGCCGCCCTGAGAGCCCGAGCAGCCTGGCCGATTCAAGCAGAAGGCGGCAATTCCCCCGCCCGGTTCCCCCACCCGGATCGCCCGATGCTCCCTGGGCGGCAGGGCGCCCTACGGGCCGGGAGCCAGCTGGGCCAGCACCTGCGCCGTGTCGGCGCCCAGCTCCGGCGCGGCGCCCTCGGGCCGGCGCGCCTGCGGTTCGGCCACCTCGACGCCGACGTCGGGGGGCACCGGCAGGGTCGGGCCGGCCAGCCCCGCTGCCACCCCGGACAGCGACACATCGAGCAGCCAGCGCCCGCCGCCGGCGAGCACCTCGAGGCAGGCGTGGGCCGCGGTCAGCCCGGTGAGCGGGTCGGCCACGGCATCCGCGCAGAACGCCGGGGTCGAGTCCGCCCACACGACCAACCCGCCGCCGGCCGCGGCGTCGTCCCCGAAACCCACGCGGTCGGGCCGCGGCACCCCGGCGTCCGTAACCGGTGATCGAGATCCATACCTGTGGACCACCCGCGGCGACGACCCCGGCGGCGTCGATGCCCAGCTGCTCGAGCGCCCGCGGTCGGCTCGCCTCGATGACGACGTCGGCCGACGCCACCAGGCGGTGCAGCCGCCTCCGGTCGGCGGCGTCCCCGAAGTCGAGCGCGACCGATCGCTTCCGGGCGTTCAACAGGTCGAAGAATGCCTGCGGGCCGCGCCGCGCCCCGTCGGGCCGGGTCGTCGACTCGACCTTGATCACGTCGGCCCCCTCCCGTGCCAGCAGGTCCCCGCACAGGGGCCCGGCCCAGAGCCCCGAGAGGTCCACCACCACGACCTGGCGCACGTCGCGACACGGCGCCTCGCCCAGCCGCGTCGTGACGACGGCCGGCTCGGTCATCGCCTCGCCGACGCGCGCCACCGGGAGTCCGAGCATGACGGCGCGCTCGACAAGGGCGTCCGCGCCGGCGTGGGCGCCGGCCTTGCCGTCGCCGTCGCCGCCGCCGTCGCCGTCGCCGCCGTCGCCGTCGGCGTGGCGCACTGCGTGCCCCACCGCCGCCCACGCCGCAGGCTCGGTCGCCGGCATGGCGTCGAGGGAGAGCCACGCCGGCACCAGGTCCCGATCCTCGGCGCGAGGCAGCGACACGGCCAGCCACCCGTCCGCCGCCGGGAACAGGCGGCAGCTGCCGCCGCAACTCGTCGTGCCACGGCGCCACAAACCCATGAGCGCGGCGCGCTCGCCGAGCAGTGCGAGCGCATCCAGTCCGGGGAACGAGCGCGCCAACCGGTCGACGCCGTCGACCAGGCCGGCCGGAGGCCCGAGCGGCTGCGCGGGCGTCCCGGTCAGCGCCATGGCACCGCTCGCGGCCCAGCGCTGCACCTGCCGGTCCACCATGATGCGCAGGGTAACGTCTCGCGCATCCTCGACCTTCTCAGCGCCGACGCGCTCCTCGACGAGCTGGGCGGTCCGATCGCTCCCGAGCGCAGTGGCGCCGTGCTGGTCCCGCTGCCCGGCCTGACACGGCCACCGGCCCCGGGGCTGCACGACCGCTTGACGAGCCTGCCCTTCGTCGTGCTCGGCGTCACCCGGGGCGAGGTCGATGAGCGTTGGCTCGACCTGTGCGACGTCACCGCGCCCGAGGGCGACCCGGTGCTCGACGCCATTGTGGCCAACCTCGAGGCGCACCCGATCGCCGCCACCACGCTGGCCCTCTTGCTGCGCGGCCAGTCGCGGCGCACTCCCGACGACGGCCTCGTGGCCGAGTCGGCGGCCTACTCGGTGCTGCAGGCGGGGCCGGAGTTCGAGGCCTGGCGCGCCGTCCGCCGCCCGTCGCGGCCCGACACCGACGACGCGCCCCGGGTGCGGGCCGAGCGCGACGGCGCCACCCTGGTCGTGACCCTGACCCGGGCCGACCGCCTCAACGCCCTCGACGCCCGCATGCGCGACGAGCTGGCCGAGGCCCTCGCGCGTGGCTGCCGACGACCCCGGCATCCGCCGCGTCGAGCTGCACGGCGAAGGCCGGGCCTTCTGCGCCGGCGGCGACCTCAACGAGTTCGGCACGAGGCCGGACCCGGCCACGGCCCACGTCGTCCGGCTCGAGCGCCACGTCGGCCGCACGCTGGCGCGCCTGGGCAAGCCCACGACCGCGTACATCCACGGTGCCACGGTGGGTTCCGGCATCGAGCTGGCGGCCTTCACCGACCATGTCGTCGCCGCCGAGGACACGCAGATCGCTCTGCCGGAGATCGGCCTGGGGCTCGTCCCCGGCGCTGGCGGCACGGTCAGCCTGCCTCGACGCATCGGTCGCTTGCGCACCGCGTGGCTGGCCTTCTCCGGCAGCACCATCGACGTCGCCACCGCGCTCGCGTGGGGCCTCATCGACGACGTCATGCCGTAGGCGACGGGCGCCCTCAGCCGCCACCCGAGCGCGACAAGGGAAGCTCAGCCCAACCCGCCCGCGTCCCGCAGCGCCGCAATGGCCTCCCAGTCCAACCCCGCCTCCAGCAGGACCTCCTCGGTGTGCTGGCCCAGCTCCGGAGCGGGCCCCGGCGGCGCCGTCACGTGCCCCGAGAAATGCGCCGGGGCCGCCACGATGCGGTACGACGAGCCGTCGTGCGCCGTCACGGGCGGCAGGAAGCCGTTGGCCTCCACCTGGGGGTGGCTGTGCAGTTCGGACGGTCGCAGCACGGGCGCCCACACGCCGCTGAACCCGTCGAGCTTCGAGCGGATGTCGTCCAGGGTCAGGTCGTTGAAGATCGAGTCGAGCTCGCCGACCAACGCCTCGCGGTGCTCGTTGCGCGCCTTCGAGTCCACGTAGCGCTCGTCGGCAGTGAGGTCGGGTCGCCCGAGCAGCGTGCAGAGCTCCTCCCAGAAGCGGTCCGACTGGAGGCACACGAGGTAGACCCAGCGGCCGTCCTTGGTGGCGTAGCCGTTCACCAACGGATTGGGCGCCTGGCGGCGGTCGCCGTAGGAGGCGATGTCGCCCATCAACGGTGCGCCCACGATGTCGGGTGACAGCGCCCACATGCCGACGTGCAGCAACGACACGTCGACCACCGACGTCTCACCCGTCTTGGCCCGCTTGAACAGCGCGATCCCGATCGCGCCGGCGATGGTGTTGGCGCCCTGCAGGTCGAAGAACGCCGGCGGCTGCGACAACGGCTCAATACCGCCCGGCGTCATCTTGAAGGCCATGCCGCTGCTCGCCCACCCGCACGCCAGGTCGTAGCCGCCCACGTCGGCCATCGGCCCCTCGTTGCCCCACCCGGTGCCGCGCACGTAGATGATGTCGGGGTTGACCGCCCGCACGTCCTCGACGTCGATGCGCAGCTTCTGGCGGATCGGCGCCAGGTTGGACGTCACGAACACGTCCGCCGTGGCCAGAATGGCGGCCAGGGCCCCCTGCCCGGCCTCGGTGCTCAGGTCGCACGTCACGCTGCGCTTCCCCCGGTTCGGGATCTCGATGAACGGGTTGGCCCCCCCGCCGAAGTTCAGCATGTTGATGCAGCGCGCGCTGCGGATCGCCGGTGGGCGGCTCGATCTTGATCACGTCCGCACCCAGGTCGGCCAACACCGCCCCGGCCGCCGGCACGAACGTCCAATTGGCCACCTCGACGACACGCACTCCATCCAACGGGCCGGCCATGGCTCCCCCGATCTGTGATCTGTCTCCCCGAGCTCGTGGTCGAGCTCTTCCTCGGTCAACGCCGCCCCGGTCGCGCCAACGTCGGCCTGGCGGCCGGCCTCGTCACGCCAGCCCGGCGTTCCGCGCCACCTCTTCGAGGCCGCGGTCGTGACGATCATCCGACAGATACGGCGACACGGCCCGCACGTCGAGTTCCTCTGCCAGGTCCTCCGGCCGGTCGTCGACGAAGACGACGCGTCCGAGCTCGATCCCGAGATGAGCCGTGAGGTAGTGGCCGTCCCGGTCACGCTCGTCCTTCGCGTGGAACTCGTCGACGAAATCGTCCACCTCGAACTGCACCGCCCGGGCCCGGGCGTACTCGCCGCCGCCGGCACTCCACAGGATCACCCGGGTGCCGCGGCCGGCCAGGTGGGCCAGGAGGTCCCGTGCCCCGGGCCGCAGGGACGATCCGGTCAGCGAGTCGACCAGGCATCCGTCGACGTCGAAGACCCAGCATTCCGTCTCGGTCGTCCCCGGCCCGATCGGGCCGTCCCAGGTAAGACGGGCAAAAGTCATTATTGGTATACTCTATTCCATGAAGCACCCCTGGGACCGGCCCCTCGGCATTCTGGAACATCGCCGCCGAATTTCCAGGCCAGCCGGCCGTCGTGGCCTCCCCCTCGGGTCTGACCCTGACCTTCGCAGAACTGGCCCGCCGGGCCCACCAGGTGGTGCACGGACTGCGGGCGCGCAACCTCGTGGCGGGCGACATCTTCGCCTACGCCCTGCCCAACGACGTCGACATCGTCGTCTGGCAGCTGGCCGCCCAGGAGGGGGGCTACCAGTCCATCTCCCTCACCCCGGCCCTCTCCGGAGCTGAGATCCAGCGCGTCGTCGACCACTCCGGAGCAGCCGCCGTCGTTCTTCACCACGATTTCGTCGACCGGGTGGACCAGATGTCTCGGGCCGAGACCATCAAGCTGCGTGTCGCCGTTGGCGGCGACATCCCCGGTTTTGTGAACGTCGAGGCGCTTGTGCACGGTCAACCGACGACGGAGCCACCGGATCGGCAACTCGGTGTGCCCATCGCGTACTCCTCCGGTACCACGGGTCAGCCCAAGGCGGTCGTCCGCCCCGGAGCCCGGCGAAAGATCGACCCCACGCTCGCGGCCGACGCGTCCACACTCTTCGGGCGGGCCTTCCAATTCCAGCCGCTCCGCGGCGTCCACCTGGCGTCGGCCGGTATGCACCACGGCGGCTGTCAGGGCTTCTACCTCGGCGCACTCAACGTCGGTCAGGCGCTCGCCATCGAGGGCAAGTTCGACCCGGAGCAGACCTTGGCCATCATCGACGAGCACAGGGTCACGACGGGCTACATGGTCCCCACCCAGTTCGTTCGCCTTCTGCGGCTTCCGTCGGACGTGAAGGCCCGCTACGACGTGTCCAGCCTGGAGGTCATCGTGCACTCTGCCGCCCCCTGCCCGCTCGAGACCAAGAGGCAGATGTTGGACTGGTGGGGCCCCGTCATCTGGGAGACTTACGGCGGCATGGAAGGCGCCGCAACCATCGCCAAGCCCCACCGTTGGCTCGAGAAACCCGGCACGGTCGGGCGCGCGGTCAAGGGGATGAACGTGAAGATCCTCAACGACGACGGGGTCGAGCTGGGACCCAACGAACTTGGTGGCGTATACCTGGAACCCGAGAGCGGCGGGACATTCGTCTACAAGGACGACCCGGAGTTGACCGCGTCCGTTCGGCGCGGCGCGGCGTTCACGCTGGGTGACGTGGGCTACCTCGACGAGGACGGCTACCTCTTCATCCGGGATCGAGCCAAGGACATGATCATCAGTGGCGGCGTCAACATCTATCCCGCAGAGGTCGAAGGAGTGCTCACCGCCCATCCCGCGGTCGGTGATGTTGCCGTCATCGGTATACCGGACCCCGAATGGGGCGAGCAGGTCAAGGCGATCGTGGAGCTGGTCACGGACGTAGAGCCGAGTGACCTGCTGGCCGACGAGCTCATGGACCACTGCCGGGCGCACATGAGCCACTACAAGTGCCCGCGCTCGGTCGACTTCCGGGACCGGCTGCCCCGCACCGACACCGGGAAGATCTACAAGCGCCTCCTGCGCGACGAGTACTGGGCGACCGCCGAGCGCAACGTCTGACGGCACTCGTCATGGCCCCACGAAGAGAGCGCTAGAGGTGGACTTCGGCTTCAACGAGGATCAGGACCTGTTGCGCGCGACGACGCGGCGGTTCCTGGCCGAGCACCAGCCGCTCGGCGCCGTCCGCCAGCGCCTCGAGGAGCTCGACGTCTTCGACGAGTCGGTCTGGCGCCGGGGGGCCGGGCTGGGCTGGACCGCCATGCTGATCCCGGCGGACCACGAGGGCGGCAGCGTCACCGATCAACCCCTGGTGGACCTCATGGTGCTGGCCGAGGAACTCGGCCGGGAGCTCAATCCAGGCCCGCTCGTCCCGACCAACGTGGTGGCCGACGCCATCGCGCGCTTCGGCACCGGGCCGCAGGCCAAGGAGCACTTGCCCCGCCTTGCCAGCGGCGAGGCCACCGCAGCCTGGTGCGTGAGCGGCGATGGGTCCCCCGGGCCCGGAGCGATTGAGGTACAGGCCCGACCCGACGGCGAGGGCTACCGCCTCGATGGCATCGCCCGCTACGTGCATGCCGGGGCCAACGCGGGTCTCCTCCTTGTGGTCGCCCGGGCATCAGACGGCGAGCTGCTGCACCTCCTGGTGCCACAACCCACGCCCGGCCTGTCGGTGCGCGTGGTGGCGGGGCTCGACCTGACGCGGCGATTCGCCGAGGTCTCCTTCCACGGTGTGTGTGTCCCCGCCGGCGCCGAGGTGACCGGCGGCCGGGCCGTCCTCGAGCGCGCCCTGGCCGTGGCCGCCGTGCTGCAGGCGGGCGAGTCCGTCGGCGCCGTCGACGCGCTCTTCGCGGCGACGGTGGACTATGCGAAGAAGCGCGTCCAGTTCGGTCGGACCATCGGGAGCTTCCAGGCCATCAAGCACCGCCTCGCCGACTTGCAGGTCATGGTCGAGGCCATGCGGGTGGCAGCGGAGTATGCCGCCCTCGCGTTGGGCGACGGGCTGGAGGACGCGCCCGAGGCCGTGGCGACCGCCGGTGCCTACGTCGACGACACCTTCGCCCATGTCTGCGGCGAGGCGCTCCAGCTCCACGGCGGCATCGGTTTTACATGGGAGCAGGACGTCCATCTCTACGTTCGGCGGGCCAAGGTCAACCAGGTTCTCTACGGTGACGGCGCCTGGCACCGCGAGCGCCTCCTGCGCATGGTGGAAACCGCCACCGCCACCGCCACCGCCACCGCCACCGCCACCGCCACCGCCGGCGAGGTGGCCTGAGCCATGGACGTCGTGGTCCCGGCCATCCCCGACTCCTACGACGAATACCGGTCCACGCTGCGTGCGTTCATCGCCCGGCACAAGCCGAGCCTCAACTGGAAGCAGCGCAGCGGCATGCGCGTACCCGATCGCGCGGATGACGTGGAGCTGCTCCGCACGTACGCCCGAGCCATCTACGACGCCGGGTACGTCGCGGACCGCTTCCGCATGGAACCGGGTGACCCCAACGAGCAGCAAATCATGGCGCAGGAGCTCTCCGCGGCCGGCATCCGACACGTCCTCGGGAACCCGCTGGTGGCCGGAGCGCTCAAGCGCTCCGGAACCGACGAGCAACGGACCCTCTACCTGCCGAGAATGGCCCGCGGGGACGACATCTGGACGCAGCTGTTCAGCGAACCCGACGCCGGCAGTGACCTCACCGGCCTGAAAACCCGGGGTGTGAGGGACGGGAACGACTACGTCATCGTCGGGCAGAAGGTGTGGAGCACCTGGGCCCAATGGGCGGACTACGGGTACCTGCTGGCGCGGACCGAGCCCGTGGACGGAGCCGGCGGCATCACTGCCTTCATCCTCCACATGCACAGTCCCGGCGTCGAGGTCCGCCCGCTGCGCGAGATGACCGGCACGAGTGACTTCAACGAGGTCTTCTTCGATGAGGTGCGCGTGCCGGCCGTCAACGTCATTGGCACGCCGGGCGCCGGCTGGAAGGTGGCCGCCGCCAGCCTGGTCGACGAGCGTTCCGGGGGCGGCGTAGACGGAGGTACCGATCCGGTGCGCCGTCTGGTCGAGGTGGCCCGGCGGCACCGTCGTGGGGGGGTATGGGCCATTGAGGACGGCGCTGTCCGCCAGCACCTGGGGGACCTGGCCGCGCGGTCACGCATTCAGCGCCACCTGGGCCAGCGCATGGCCACCAAGTCGGCCCGAGGGGAGCTCTCGGCAGCCGACGCTCCGCTCTCGAAGATCTGGTGGAGCGAGCTGAACCTCGGGATGGCCGAGACCGCCCTGGACCTCCTGGCTGCCCGTTCGATGGCGACCGAGGGCGACGACCTGTCCTATGAGGACGGGCGCTGGCAGGACGCTTTCCTTTACGCTCGTGCGTACACCATTGCAGGAGGATCGAACGAGATCATGCGGAACATGATCGCCGAGCGTGGCCTGGGTCTACCCCGGGAGCCCAGGGGCGAGGGTCTGACGTGACGTCGACCTCGCGCCCCACGCACCAGCACGCCCACCCCCAGAACGGACATGCCCGGGGCGCCGCGGCCGCGAACGATCCCTTCCCGGAGGTCGAGAAGGTCCAGCCCGGGTTGTGGAGCATTCCGGTGCCGCTGCCGAACAACTCGCTGCGGTACGTGCTCGTCTACCTCTTCGAGACCGACCGTGGTCCCTACCTCATTGACGCCGGCTGGAACACCGACGACGCGTTCGGCGCGTTGCAGAGCGGCATGGCGGTGGCCGGATGCGACGTGGCCGACGTCCAAGGTGTGCTGGTGACGCACATCCACCCCGATCACTACGGGCTGGCTGGTCGTATTCGCCAGGCGTCGGGTGCCTGGATCTCCCTGCATCCGGCGGACGCCGAGCTGATTCACGACCGCTACGACGAGCCGGACGACCTGCTCGACCGGGTGGCCGCTGCGCTGCGCCGGATGGGCGCGCCGACCGAGGAACTGGCGTCGCTGCGCAACGCCGCCATGCCGGTCCTGCCGCTGGTCGACCCGGTGGTCCCCGACGTGCTCCTCGAGGACGGAGCCAAGCCGGAGGTGCCGGGGTGGGACCTGACCGCCATCTGGACGCCGGGCCACTCGCCGGGCCACCTCTGCTTCTACGAGTCCCGGCGCCAGCTCATGCTCTCGGGCGATCACGTGCTGCCCCGCATCACGCCCAACATCCCGTATCACCCCCAGGCCGGCTCCAACCCGCTCGGTGACTACCTGAACTCACTCGACAAGCTCGAGCCGTACCAGGTCGAGGAGGTGCTGCCCGCGCACGAATACCGTTTCACCGACCTGCCGCGTCGGCTCGAAGAGCTGCGCCAGCACCACCGCGATCGTTTCGGAGAGGTGGTGGCCATCCTGAGGGAGGGCCCGCACAGTGCCTGGGACATCGCCTCACGCATGAAGTGGTCCCGCCAGTGGGACGACATCGCCGGGTTCATGCGCCGGGCGGCAGTCGGCGAGACCGTTTCGCACCTTCGGTTGCTCGAAATCGACGGCGTCGTGCAGGTGGAGGACGGCGAACCCGCGCTCTGGTCGCTCACCGAATAGGCGTAACGCCGAGCGCGCTCGCAGAACGAGCGCACGTGCCGCGAGGCCTCCGAGCGTGGCGACGCCTCTTTTCGGTCCGGCTTGAGCCCCGCCGCGGCCCAGACCACCGACTGGATCAGCGGCGCGTCGACCTCGGGGTCGGCGAGCGGGAACGAACCGTCCGCGGCACCCTCGACGAGCAACTCCTCCAACGGCGCCATGATCAGCGCGGCCGCACGCCGGGTCTCCTCGGCGTATCCCTCCGCCTTCATGGCACCGGGAGAGCCCAGGACCGACACCCCGATCGCCTTGGCTTGGTGGTGGCCGAAGCTGAGGATCTCGTCAATCCACGCGCTCGAGTGCGGCGCGTGGGCCGAGGGCGACGCCGACCTTGGCGCGGAGGGTAGCGGCCGCCGCCTCCGCCTCGCGGCGATAGAGCGCGCAGAGGAGTTGGTCCTTGGACTGGAAATGGCGGTAGAAGGACCGGGTCGACAGGTTCGCCTCCCCGAGGATGTCGGCGACGGCCGCATCGTTGTACCCGTTGCGCTCCATCACCACGAGCGCCGCATCGAGGAGGATCCGGAGCTCCTCTTCGACTTCGAACCGGCGCGGCCGGCCAGATCGGGGCGCTCGCGCTACCTTCTGCGCTCCCATCGAACCGGGTCGTTCAACTCGAAAGCGAGGATGCAAGCACGGGCACCTCGGCCAGCGAGCGGAGGCCGTCGTTCAGGTGTGTGCAGCAGTCGGTCGACTTGAGCCGCTCGAGCACCTCGGTACGCATGGTGCGAAGCTCGGTGCCCACCAGCCACGAGGCGTGCGGCGCCGCGCCCGGGCACTCGGCATAGGGCAGTACCCGGGGGAGCGCAGTCAGAGAGAGGACCCTTTCCGTCGTCCGATCGGCCGAGCCGAGGATCTGGTACTCGTGGACCACCTCTTCCTGGCCTTCGGGACTCCAGCAGCTGTCCCGGAACATGGCGTCGATGCCGATGGTGCCGTTCTCCACCCAGACATCGATCCGCCGGGCTCGGCGCATGGCGATTTCGGGATGGGGGTCGGGCTCGTGCCAGCTGTAGGGGTCGCCGGGGTCGCCCAAAGAGGGTGGTATCGCCGTGTTCTGGCTGATGCCCTTCAGCGTGCCATCGGCCTCCAGTGCGCTCGAGCCGTCGCGAAATCCGGAGCAGATGCCGAGCATCACGTGCCGGGGGGCGTTGGCGAGGCGTTCGCGCATCTCTGGTATTTCGTCCTTCCAGCGAAAGAAGGCAAAGCCAGCGATCAACGTGGAGCCGGCCATGTCGTCCAGGAGGAGGTGGAGCGGTGTCCCTCGCCGCACCTCGTCGGCCAGCTTCTCGGCGATCGCCGACCTCAGGTTGCCCCCGCCCCGACGGCCGACCAGCTGTTGCAGCCCCGCCACGTCCGGTTCGGCGTGGATGCTCAGGATGTCGCGCTCTCGACCGGTGACGGCGTAGAGATCGGTGAAGCCGAGGACCTCGGGTTCGCCTCGCTGCGGCGTGCACAGGTCGCGGGCCCGGCCCTTGAGATGCAGGTCGGTGCCCAAGCCATCCGGCCAGAACATCAGCATGGTGGAGGTGCGACGGACCGATCCGGGTCGCCGCGCCGGTGGCGCCAGGGCGGGATCAGCGGGCGGGGGGGCCCAGAGCGTCATGGCCGTCCGCGGAGTTCGCAAATCATGTTTTCACTGTACGGCGAAACCCACCGGGGGCCGTGCTTTGGGAACACTCTATTCGTGAATGGGCAGGTCAAGGCGCTGAAAAGCGATGAGGTAGCGGGTAACCTTGGCCGATGCCGACAGCGGCTACGCGAGATGTGCCGCGTCCGGGCGCCGGTTCCAACGCCAAGCGTGCGGCCAAGGTGGCGGACCTGATCGTCGAGGACGTCATGGCCCTCGGGTGGCCCGTGGGCGAGGTGCTCGGTTCCGAGGCCGACCTGCTCCAGCGCTACCAGGTCAGCCGAGCGGTCTTCCGCGAGGCGGTGCGCCTCGTCGAGCACCAACAGGTGGCGCGGACGAGACGAGGGCCCGGTGGGGGTCTGGTGATCACCGAGCCGACGATGGGCGCGGTGACCGAGGCGGTTGTGCTCTATCTCCATCGCGTCGACGCCACACTCGACGAGATCTTCGAGGCCCGCATCATCCTGGAGGAGATCGCGTGCGAATTGGCCTGTCGAGCGCGCCGACGAGGACGACCTGGCACTGCTGAAGCATTACGCCGACAACGAGCCGATCGAACCGGAGAGCGACCCTCGCGAGCTTCACGCGCTGATCGCCGAGATCAGTCGCAACGCGGGAGTGGCGCTTTTCGTCAACGTCTTCAACCGGGTGGCGCAGCTCTATTCGCCGGACTACCACAAGTTCGGCAGCGAAGTCGGCAAGGAGACGATCCACGCACATGCCATGATCGCCGAGGCGATCATGCGAAGGGACGCCGAACGAGCCCGCAAGCGGATGCACAAACACCTCGAAGCCGAGGCCGAGTTCTTCCGCCGGCGGAAGTCGACGCGGCAGCTGTTGCCCGACTCGGTGGTGCTGGCCGAGTCGGCCCAGGGCAAGGGGGCCGAGGCGGTCGCCCGCAGCATCACCAAGACGATCGTGGCGGAAGGGCTCCAGCCAGGAGACCTCGTGGGCACGGAGCCCGAGCTCATCGAGCGCGAAGGGGTCAGCCGTGCGTTGCTCCGCGAGGCCGTCCGCCTGCTCGAGCACCATCACATCGCCCGCATGCGACGGGGGCCGGGCGGCGGCCTCTTCGTCATGGCGCCCAGCGCCGATGCCGTGACCGAGGTGGCGGCCATCTATCTGGCCCGACGAGGCATGCAGCTGGGGGACCTGGCCGAGCTCCGGACCAGGGTCGAGGTGGCGATCACCGACCTGGCGGCGGCACGCATCGACGACGACGGAGTGGCGGCCCTTCGCGAAGCCCTCTCGCACGAAGCCAGTGCCACGGACTCCGAGCTGGTCGAGGCCGTCCACGACCTTCATGCCGCAGTGGCCCAGGCGGCACAGAATCGGGTCCTCTTACTCGTCGCATTGGTCTTGATCCGCCTCAGCCGGCTGCATCAGATCGAGCGCCTGGCGCCCAAGGCGCGGCATCAGATCAAGGCCGAAGTGCTGCGCACCCACGAGGGCATCGCCGCCGCCGTCGAGTCGGGCGACCGCGAGCTGGCCCGCCACCGCATGCACCGCCATCTCGAAGCCCTCGGCGCGCTGATGCGCTGAGCGACCTGGGGGCACGGCCGGACGCCGGGGAGATCTGGGGGATCGGTCCGGTCGGCTTTTAGGATACTCTTTATCGGTGGGCAGGACAGGCTGATCACGGCGATCGCCCGGGGCGCGGACGAAGGGGAGCTCATGACGACCACGTCGGAAGAGTTCGAGAAGGCCACCGATTACCAGTTCAAAGAGGACGACATCGAGCGGGCCAAGGCGCTCGTCGGGCGCTGGTCGCCGTCGGGGACGCGTGAGTTCCTCACCACCGTGACGCCGGACACCATGCGCAACTTCGCCCGGGGCTATGGCGACGACAACCCGCTGTTCACGACCGAGGAGTACGGCCCGACGACGCGCTGGAGCGGCCAGATCGCGGCGCCCATGATCCCGATCGTGCTCAACCGGCCCCTGTTCGGAGACCGGCCCAAGGAGCGGATCAAGCGGCCGTCGTTCCGCGGCATCCACGTGTTCGTCTCGGGCAGCACGTGGCAGTGGTTCAGGCCCCTGCAGGCAGGTGACTCGCTGTACTCGTTCGGTGGCACCGAATCGGTCGTGGAGAAGAAGTCCGAGTTCGCCGAGCGCTCACTGCTCATCACGTACGCCAGCGTGAAGATGAACCAGCGGGCGGAGATCGTGGCCATCTCGCGCACGCTGGCTATCCATACGGAGCGCAAGACGGCCCGGGAGAAGGGCAAGTACGCCGCCATTGAGCCGGCGACCTACACGGCGGAGGACATGGAGCGGATCGACGCCATCTATGCGGCGGAGGAGGTGCGCGGGTCGACGCCGCGCTACTGGCAGGACGTGCACGTCGGCGATGTCCTGGCACCGATGGCCAAGGGCCCGCTGACCACGACCGACATGATCGTGTTCCACGCCGGCGGATACGGGTTCGTGCCCTACGAGCCGTGCGCCAACCGCATCGCCTACCAGAACCGGCAGCGCATCGCCCCGTTCTACGTCAAGAACGAGTATGGCGTGCCGGACGTGGCCCAGCGGGTGCACTGGGACTCGGCGTGGGCCCAGGCCATCGGCAATCCCATGGCCTACGACTACGGCGTGATGCGCGACTGCTGGCTGTCGCACTACATGACCGACTGGATGGGCGACGACGGCTGGCTGGTGCAGCAGTCGTCGGAGATCCGCAAGTTCAACTACATGGGCGACACGCACGTGCTGACGGGCGAGGTCGTCGACAAGCGGTCGGAAGACGGCGTGTGCGTCGTCGACGTCGAGATGCGTGGGACCAACCAGCGCGATGTGGTGACCTGCCCGGCCAAGGCGACGGTGGCCCTGCCGAGCCGTGAGCACGGTCCGGTTCGCCTGCCCGAGCCGCCGGCGGACCTGGCCGCCCAGGCAATAGGGATGTTGGAGCGGCACCACGAGATCGTGGCGGAGGCTCGGGGGTCGGGCGGCGGTTGACCCGCTGAGACGGAGGGTCCTTCCGTCTACAGGATTCTTCGGGTCTTCTTAGCTTATGCATTCCCCTCAGTTCTCCAACATTTGCTGGCGATAGTTCCTTGTATGGCAATTCTTCGTGGACGCACGGTCGCCGCCGGCATCTTGTGTGCCATCGCCGCCAGCATCGCCCTGTGGTGCGGCCCCCTGGCCGGCGCCACAGGAGCGTTGCATTCGGGCACCCAGAGTACGGTGACCGCGACAACGGCGACGACGCACTCCGACCGGTAGCCGGGCTCAGTTCGTCCCGGGTGTCGGGCCCGCGCCCGGCGTTGCCCCGGGGCGCCGGTTCCGGGTCGCCCGAGCCGCTGCCAGCTGGTTCTCTGCCTCGTGGGCGAAGAGCCAGCGCCTCCTGGATGCTTCGTCCTCGGCCTCGTTGAGATTGTCCTTGACCAGCGCCAACAGCGAGGCCGGGGTGCGGGCCAGCCGGCGGGCCGTCTCGTAGGTGTAGGCGCGCAGTTCGCCCGCGGCCAGCACGGCGTGCACCATGCCGAGCTCGAGCGCCCGTGGCGCCGGGATCCTCTCGTTGAGCAGGTAGAGCCGTCGGGCCAGTGCCGTCCCGCCGATCCGTGTCCAGAAGAAGGTCCCGCCGTAGTCGCCGGTAAGCCCGTTGGGGGTGAAGTTGGCGCAGAAGAGGGCGTTCTCGGCGGCGAAGCGGAGATCGCAGGCCGCGGCGAGGCTGCAACCGGCGCCGACCGCGGGGCCGCCGACCATGGCGATCGTCGGCTTGGGCATGAGGTGCAGCAGCATGGCGGCGTGCTGATCGTGCCGGGCCAGGTCGCCGGCGAGGGCGCCGGCCGGTACGGCGTTCTCGCCTCCGGGTCCGCTCGCTCCATCCTTCACGTCGCCCCCCGAGCAGAAACCAGCCTGGCCGTCGACGCGCCCGGCGCCGGTCAAGACGACCACCTTGGCCTCGTCGTCGGCCGCCAGACGCCGGACGGCCGCATCGAGGGCGCCGATGAGCTCGCCGTTGAGTGCGTTGTGGCGCTCCGGTCGGTTCAGCGTGATGGTGCCGACGCGGTCGACCACCTCGGTGAGGATGACCGGTGCCTTGCCCTGGGCGGGCGATGTGCTCGTTTCGGCCACGGGCGGCCCGTCTCCTGTGGGTCGAGGCTCCTGGTCGGTCCAGGGCGAGGATGAGTATACTCATTTACCCTTTCGCCTGAGCCGGTACGGTGCGGACCACTCCGAAGACGAAAGGGGTGTGGCCCGATGAGCGAGACGGAGGCGACAACCGAGCCGGTGCTCGTGACCGAGCGGCGCGGGGCGGTGGTGGTGTTGCGGCTGAACCGGCCCGAGGCGCGCAACTCGCTGAACCCAGAGCTCTTGACCGCCATCGGCCTCGGCATGGTGGAGGCGGAGAACGACCCCGACGTACGGGCGGTCGTGCTGACCGGGACGGGGGACAAGGCGTTCTGCGCCGGCATGGACCTGCGCGCCTTCGCCGAAGGTGGCACCGTCGGCGGCAGCCAGGAGGGCATGCAGGGCTTCGTGCGCTTCACCAGCGGCGAGATCGGCGTGCCGATCGTCGGCGCGGCCAACGCCACGGCAGTAGCAGGCGGCTTCGAGCTGCTGTTGGGCTGCGACGTCGTGGTCGCCTCGGACACGGCGAAGTTCGGGCTGCCGGAGGTGAAGCGCGGGCTCTTCGCCGCTGGCGGAGGGGTGTTCATCAGCACGCGCATCCCGCTGGCCGTCGCACTGGAGCTCACGTTGACGGGCGACCCCATTGATGCCGTGCGAGCACAGTCGCTGGGCCTGATCAACCAGGTCGTGTCCCAGAGCGAGGTGCTCGACGCAGCGTTTGCGCTGGCCGAGCGCATCGCCCGGAACGGCCCCTTGGCCCTCAAGGCCACCAAGGAGATGGTGCGCACGGCGTCGACCGACCTCGAGAAGGCGCGTGGACTGGCGGCCGAGTGGCAGCCCAAGGTATTCGGCTCGGAAGACGCCAAGGAAGGGGCCTTGGCGTTCATGGAGAAGCGCGAACCGGTGTGGAAGGGGGGTTGAGCGACTGGCCGACGCCGGTGTGCGGTGTGCTGCCGTTTCGGTAGTCGACCACGGGCCTGGCTGAGCCTCCGCGCCGCTCATCCACTGAAGTGCGCGAGACGCTTGCTAGTGCCGGAGGTCGGTGCTACGAAAGGCCATTACGAAGGCCCCCCAGCGGTCGCTGAAGGCGGATTGGGCAGCGCGGCGCGGGGTAAGGGCGTGGCCGAACATCAACAAACGGGAGGCAATGCTCATGCGCTCAGGCCGCCGGACTTCGTCCCTTCGAACTGGTGCGGGCCGGACCGCGATCCTCGGTGTCAGCCTGGTCAGCGGCCTCGCGCTGGTTGCCGGGTTCACGTTGAGCTCGGCCATTCTGTCGGCTCCGGCGGGAGCCGCCCAGACCTTCACCGTCACCAACGCCGGCGACCCCGGCGCCGGGGCCGCCGACTGCACTCCGACGCCGGTCCCGGACGGGTGCACCTTGCGCGACGCCGTGGCGGCGGCCAACGCCGACACGGGCAACGTCGACACCATCGATTTCGCACCGGGCATCACCACGGTGACGCTGACGAGTGGCGTGATCGACTTGACCAACTCCATGGTGATCAACGGGACCGGGGTCACCGTGAACGCCGCGGGCAACGGCACGGACGGGGTGTTCGAGGACCTTCCCTCGGGCTCGATGTCCGTACAAATCACCGGCTTGACCATCGAGAACGGCACTCACACCGGCGGTGACGGCCAGGGGGGCGGTTTCGAGACGCAGGATGGTGCTGCGCTGACTCTTGACAGTGTCACCTTCAGCGGCAACACGGCGTCGAATGGGGGGGGAGCCATCTTCGACAACGGCGGTGCCCTGACGGTCAACGACTCCACCTTCAGCTCGAACACGTCAACGGGAGCCACCTCCCTGACGGGTGGCGGAGCGATCATCATGACCGACCCGATCGGGCCGGCCACCATTTCGGGCAGCACCTTCAGCGGGAACGGCGCGGAGTTCGGCGGCGGCATCGACAGCGCCATCATGGCCACGTTGACCCTGAGCAACTCACAGATCAACGGCAGCACCTGCAGCGGAATTGACACGGAAGGCTGCGGGATTTACGACGCCGGCCAAGCCGGGACGTACAACAGCGTGACCCTGAGCGACACCAGCGCAACGGGCACCACCGCCACCGGTGACGTCGACGGCGGTGCGGTCTACCTCGACGCCGTCACAGACCAAGTCAACGGCCTGACGATCAGCGGCACCACGGTCACCGCTCCAGTCGTCTATGGGGGCGCCCTGTGGAACGATGCCGGTGGCACGACCACCGCGACCCCCGTGACCAACGCGTCCATCACGAACACCACGGTCAACGGGACCGGAGCCGCCGGCGTGATTAATGGCGGTGTCGTCTACAACGACGCCGGCCTCAGCCTGACCACCGTCGACGCGACGGGGGCGACGCTCACAGCCGACGAGGAAGTTCAGGGCGGCTTCTTCGACAACGACGGCGCCGCGACCGCCAGCGCCGTGACCTTCGGTTCGGGCACCGTGACCGTGACGGGCGGCGCCACACCCGAAGCAGACGGGTCGGCGCTCTTCGACGTCGGCACCCTGGCCGCCACCAACATGACGGTCGACGACGTCACTGCGACCGTGGCCGCGGGTGGCACCTTCAACTACGGGATCGACATCGCCTCCCCCACGGGCAACGGTTTCACCAACGCGACGATCGCCAACGACACAATGAGCGGTCCTGCCGCCAACACCTTCGGGCTGTTCGTCGCCGCCGGCGACTCCTTGTCCCTGCTCAACACGATCGTCGCCACGTCCCCCGCGGCTTCCAACTGCGGGTTCGGAGCGGCCGGTGCGATCGCCTCGCAGGGCCACAACCTGGACAATGGGGCCTCGTGCAACATGACCGCGACCGGCGACCTCCAGAACACCAACCCGCAAGTCCAGACCCTGGCCAACAACGGCGGCTCGGTGCTGACCGGTGCACTGGCCTCGACCAGCCCCGCTATCAACGCCGGCACGGACACCGGATGCCCGGCGACCGACGCCCGCGGCGTCTCCCGCCCGCAGGGAGCGAGCTGCGACATCGGCGCCTACGAGTACGTCTTCCCGGCCCCGCCGACCCCCGTCGCCACGACTGGGTACTGGATGGTCGGCAACGACGGCGGCATCTTCAACTATGGCAACGCCAGCTTCCACGGCTCCATGGGCGGTCAGCACCTCAACGCCCCGATCGTCGCCATGGCCGGCACGGCGGACGGCGGCGGCTACTGGGAGGTGGCCTCCGACGGCGGCATCTTCAACTTCGGTGACGCCGTCTTCCACGGCTCCATGGGCGGCCAGCACCTCAACGCCCCGATCGTCGGCATCGCCGCCACCCCCGACGGCGGCGGCTACTGGGAGGTGGCCTCCGACGGCGGCATCTTCAACTTCGGCGACGCCCACTTCTACGGCTCCATGGGCGGCCAGCACCTCAACAAGCCGATCGTCGGCATCGCCAGCACCCACGACGGCCTGGGCTACTGGGAGGTGGCCTCCGACGGCGGCATCTTCGCCTACGGCGACGCCCACTTCTACGGCTCGACCGGGGCGATCCACCTCAACAAGCCGGTGGTCGCCATGGTGGCCACCGCCGACGGCGGCGGCTACTGGTTCGTGGCCTCCGACGGCGGCATCTTCAACTACGGCGACGCCGCCTTCTTCGGCTCCGCCGGGTCGCTCACCCTGGCCCAGCCGGTGGTCGGCATGGGCGTCGCCCCCCAAGGCGGCGGCTACTGGCTCTTCGCGGCCGACGGTGGCCTGTTCAACTACGGCAGCGCGACCTACCTGGGCTCGGTCCCGGGCTCGGGCGTGCACGTGACCAACATCGTCGGGGGCGCCACCACGTAGGACGACGGCGACGTCGGTATCCGGGCTACTGGGCGGCGGCGTCGGTCCAAGCCCGGGTACGCGTCGACCGCCAGCTGCTGCGTCAGGCGGACCCCGGATCCTCCGGCGGCTCGAGCGGCATGGTGACCCGGGCTACGACCACGTCGGTGCGTGAGCGCAACGCGCGAGAGAGGACGAGGTCGATCTGGTTGTGCAGCACCAGGTAGCGCCGGCGGTCGGGGCGCACCACCGGGATCAGCACGACGATCTGGTCGTCGGGGTGCCGCCCGCGGACGTCGTCGATGAACTCGACGACGGGCTGGACCACCGAGGCGTACTCGTTGTGCAGCACGTGGAGCGGCACGCCGGGGTCCCAGTCCTTCCACTGCTCGCGCAGGCGGTCGATGTCGTGGCCCGCCTCGTCGTAGCTCTCGAGCGCCACGGTGACGGCGATGACGTCCTGCCCCATAGAGCGGGCCTCGCTGAGCGCGTGCCCGGTCAGGCGGGACAGTCGGTTGATCGGGACGATGACGATGGTGTGCTTGGCGACCGGCTTCGGCGGCTCCTGGTCGATGCGGAGGTCGGCGCCCGCCCGGTCGTAGTACGCGTGGATGCGCGCGAAGAGGAGGATGAAGCTGGGAACGGCGATGACCACCACCCACGCCCCCTCGGTGAACTTGGACACCAGGAAGACGATGGTCGCGATGGCGGTGACGACGGCGCCGGTGCCGTTGATCATGGCCCGGCGGCGCCAACCGGGCGGGCGCTCCCGGCGCCAGTGCACCACCAGGCCGGTCTGAGACAGCGTGAAACCGATGAACACGCCGATGGCGAAGAGGGGGATGAGAGTGTTGGTGTTGCCGCGGACGGCGACGAGGAGCGCGGCGGCCATGAGGGACAGCACGACGATCCCGTTGGAGAAGACTTGGCGGTCGCCCCGTAGCGCGAAGAGGTGCGGGGCATAGTTGTCGCGGGCCAGCAGGCTGGAGAGGATCGGAAGGCCACCGAAGGACGTGTTGGCCGCCAGTGCGAGGACAATCGTGATCGTGATCGACACGATGTAGTACGCCCAGGAACGGCCGACGGCCATGGCCATGATTTGGCTGAGGACGGTCTGCCCCGAACGGGGGCCGATGTGCCAGCGCTTGGCGAGCACGGCCAGGCCGAGCAACATGGCGCCGAGGAGGACGCCGAGCAGCATCTCGGTCCGCTTGGCCCGCACCGCCCGTGGTTCGCGGAACAGCGGCACGCCGTTGGCGATCGCCTCGACGCCGGTCAGCGCGCTGCAGCCCGCCGAGAAGGCGCGCAGGATGAGGAAGACGGTGACCGCCTTGAGCCCGCTCGTGGGCAGCTGGGACGTGCCGAGCTGCTTCTCGTTCAGGCCGAGGGGGTGGATGAGGCCGACGGCGATGATGGCGAGCAGGCCGACGATGAAGACCAGCGTGGGCAGCAGGAAGGCTCGTGCCGTCTCGCCCAGTCCGCGCAGGTTGAGCAAGGTGATGACCAGGAGGATGCCGAGGCACAGCGGCACGGTGGCGCCGGTCAGCGAGGGGAAGGCCGAGGCGAGCCCGGCTACGCCGGCGGCGATGGAGACGGCGACGGTCAGCGTGTAGTCGACCACGAGTGAGGCGGCGGCGACCAGGCTGGTGTGCGCGCCCAGGTTGGCCCGGGACACGGCGTACGCGCCGCCGCCCCCGGGGTAGGCGTCGATGACCTGGCGGTAGGAGAAGACCAGGATGGCCAGCAACAGGACGATGGCCACAGTGATGGGCAGGACGAGGTGCAGTGCGCCGGCGCCCGCCACGGCCAGGACGAGGATGATCGACTCGGGCCCGTAGGCCACCGACGTGAGGGCGTCGAGCGAGAGGGCGGACAGGCCCTCCACGGGCGTGATGCGGGCCGATTCGCTGTCACGGCCGAGGGCCTTACGAGGAGGCCCCACGAGAAGCTGCCGGATCGCGGTGCCCTTCCCTTTGTCCTCTTGGGGGTCGGCCATGTCCCGGAACTCTACGGGCGACGGCATCGGTCGAGGTGGGTTCTGCGGGCGCCGGTGTCTTAGGGTACGGCCATGGAGCTGTGGGAACTGGTGGCCCGGGAACGCTGTCGCGACACCCTGGCCCGCTACACGCACGCGGGTGATCGCTACCGGCTCGAGGAGTTCGGTTGGGCGTTCTGCGAGGACGGGGTACTCGAAATCCGTGGGGTCGAGCCGATCGTGGGTCGCGCCGCCATTGTGGCGACCTTCAGCGGTGATACGGGAAGCCTGCAGGCACAAATGGAGGCTGCGGTGGATGCTCCTCCCGCGGGGACACCGCCATCAGCCCCGGCATCACCGCCACCCGATGCCGGCGGGAGGCACATCGTTCGTCACAACGTCACCAACATCCGCTTTGAATCCGTGTCGCCCACCGAGATCACGGTGGCGAGCTACTTCCTGGTCGTCACCCGGAGCGGCGTCGATCATGTGGGTCGTTACCGCGACCGTTTGGTCCCGGTGGGTGACGACTGGCTGATTGCCCACCGGTTCGTCTCGGTCGACTGGCACGCGCCGAACTCGTTGTTCGGCGGAGCCGACTAGGGATTCGCTAGTTGATGAGCGGGTCCCTCGGCAGTCCGAGGATGCGCTCGCCGATCTGATTGCGCTTGATCTCCGACGTCCCGCCGGCGATGGAGAGCCCGCGGTGCATCAGCACCATGAGCGTCGTCATGGCGTTCAGACCGTCGGAGAACGCGGTGTCGGGTCCTCCGAGCGCCGCCATGATCGCCGCCGCCTCGTGCCCGAGCTCGGACAGGACGAGCTTGGTCACGTTGCCCTCGGGCCCGGGGCCGCCTCCGACCACGGCACGATGCGCGCTGCGCATGTTGAGGACGGCCATGGCCTCGGAGTCGGCGATGTAGCGACCCACCCGGCCGCCACCGCCGGGCACCCGATCGGGGTGGGCGTCGAACGCGGCCACCAGCATGTCGGGGGTCATCCCCCCGCCACGGCCGCCGCCGGCACCGCTGCCGATGGACACCGACTCGTTGCCCAGCGTGGCCCGAGCCACCGTCCAGCCGCCGTTGACCGGCCCCACGACGTCGTCGTCGGGGATGAAGACGTCGTTGAAGAAGACCTCGTTGAATTCCGAGTGGCCCGTCACCATCTTGAGGGGCCGCACCTCGACGCCCTCTGCCTGCATGTCGATCACCATCGTGGTGATGCCGTCGTGCTTGGGCACGTCGGGGTCGGTGCGGATGGTGGCCAGACCGAAGCTGGCCAGGTGGGCGCCGCTCGTCCACACCTTCTGCCCGTTGATCAGCCAGCCGCCGTCCACTCTGGTCCCCCGCGTCTTGATCCCGGCGGCGTCGCTCCCGGCGTCGGGTTCGCTGAAGAGCTGGCACCAGATGACTTCCTGGCGCAGCGCCGGCAGCACCCAGCGGGCCACCTGGTCCTCGTTGGCGTGCTGAATCAGCGTCAGGATGACCCACCCGGTGATGCCGTACTGCGGGCGTGCCACCCCGGCCGCCCGGAACTCCTGCTCGGTCACCAGCTGCTCGACTGCGCCGGCGTTGCGCCCCCACGGCTTGGGCCAGTGCGGCATGACGTAACCCGTCTCGATCATGGCCTCGCGCTGCGCCGCCGCGTCCAGGCCCTTGACGCTCTCGGCGAAGGCGCGGACCTCGTCGCGCATGGGCTCGGCCTCGGGCGGCAGGTCGACGGTGCGCACCCGCGTCGCCCCGCCCCGCACGGCACCGGTCACGGCGAGCGCGGCGGCCTCGGCGTCGACCACGGCCTCGAGCGCGGTGGCCCGGCGCAGGTACAGGTGGGCGTCGTGCTCCCAGGTGAAGCCGATGCCGCCGTGGACCTGGATGTTGAGCTGCGCGCACTCGTCGGCCGCCGGCAGGGCCAGGGCGGCTGCCATGGCCGCCGTGTAGGTCAGCTGGTCGCCTCCCTCCTCGGCCGCCCGGGCGGCGTCCCACACGTTGGCCGTCGCCAGCTCCGACGCCAACGAGCATGTTGGCGCAGTGGTGCTTGACGGCCTCGAACATGGCGATGGGCCGACCGAACTGCAGGCGCACCCTGGCGTAGGCGGCCGCCTGCTCGGTGCACTCGGTGGCCACGCCCGCGGCCTCGGCGGCCACGATGAGCCGGGCCAGGTCGACCAGGATGCGCCGCCCGCCGGGCAGGACCTCGGCCGGCGCCCCGTCGAGCGTGACCCGCGCCGAGCGACGTGTCGGGTCGAGATTGAGCGGCGTCTCCACCGTCACACCGCCTGCGGCGACGTCGACCACGATGGCGTCGTCGCCCGCCGGCAGCACCAGGATCTGGGCCAGGCCGCCGCCCAGGACCGCCGGGGCCGAACCGGCGGCCTTGCCTCCGCTGACCGAGATGTCCGACGTCAGGCCGACGCCGGCGAGGACGGAGCCGTCAGCCAGACCCGGCACCAGGCGGCGCTTCACCTCGTCGTCGCCCGAGCCGTCGATGACGGCGCTGGCGATCACCGTGGGCACGAACGGCCCGGGCGTGACGGCACGCCCGAGCTCCTCGACCACCACGACCAGCTCGGGCAGCCCGAAACCGGAGCCGCCCACCTCCTCGGGCAGGTGCAGTCCCAGCCACCCCAGCTCGGCTATGTCGCCCCAGAACGGCGGGAGCGTCTCCCGCTCGGCCTCGAGCAGGGCCCGGGCGGCGCCTCGGGAGTCGTGCTTGGCCAGGAAGTCTGAGGCCGTCTGGCCCAGGGCGCGGTGGTCTTCGGTGATGGCGATCGACATGGCGCCACCGTAATCCCCGGGTTTTCCGCACGGCCAGACGTGGGGTTCGGCCGCCGCCCCGTTGGATCAATCCGAGAGGAATGCCTCCACCGCTTCGACGAACGCGTCCTCCTGCTCGAGCATGGGGTAATGCCCCGCCTGGTCGATGGCGATGAGGGAGGCCCCGTCGATGAGCCGGACCATCTCTTCGGCGTAGCTGAGCGGGAGCAGGCCGTCATCACCGCCGTGTACGACGAGGGTCGGCGCGGTGACGTATCGAAGCCGGCGACGCAGTCCTCGCTCTGCGATCGGCCACATGATCCGGGTGGCCGCCCCGTAATTCCGCGCCTGGAAGAGTGAGGCGGCCTGAGGGTCGTCCGGCACGGGGACGAAGTTGCTCGGCTCGGGATCGGGTCGGTTGGCCGGTTCGTGCCACTTGGCCTTCAGCACCGCGCTGCGCGCTCCGAAGGGATCCATGGCCGGCTCGTCGTCGAGCCAGAGCCCGAAGGCGTCCACGAGCACCAACCGTCGCACGACATCGGGTGCGATAGCGGCGATCTCGGCGGCGAGCATGCCGCCGCTCGAGTGGCCCACGATGTCCACCGGGCCCGCCTCCAGGTCACGAATCAGTGCTCGGTAGAACAGCACGAGGTCGAGCACATCGTGGACCTGCTCACCTCCGACCGAGGTGCCGTAGCCGGGCTGCTCCGGTGCCCGGACATAGTGATGCTTTGCGAGTCGACGCAGGAAGGCCGCGTCTCCGGGATGCCGTTCGTAGCCATGCAGGAACAGCAGGGGAGAACCCGCTCCGTCTTCCCATACGTCGACTTCGAACGGACCCGCCGTGTGGCGGTGGATTGTCCCCAGAGTCCTACCCTTCCTCCGGTCGACGGTGCGCGCCATCCCCGCACCTCGACTCTTCGCAGAAGATGGATCGTATACAGAAAACTTGGGCGGATGCTAAAATTTCTGTTTGGTGACCGACTCTCGCCGGTTCCCCGTGGGGCCGCCTGCGCGTCAGCGGGACCCGACCGGGACGAGCGCTCGCTGAGGAGCCGCCCAACAGGATGGGGCATCGCAGAGGAGGGGATCGGGAGGGAACAGATCTCCCGCCTTCAAGTAGACGGGGACCGGCGTGGGGTCGCCGACAGGAGGGCACATGAGGTTCCACTGGTTTGCGCAGCAGTACTACACGGAGTTGCCAGAGGACTACGGGGCGTCCATCCATAGCTCGTGGGTCACCGCCCCGATTGGCGTGATGGACCCGACGCAGGTGGGCGAGAACTACCGGATGTACCTCCGACTCATGCAAGACGCCGACAGGTTGGGTTGGGACGCGCTCCTCCTCAACGAGCACCACCAGACCTCGCTTGCCATGACCCCGTCGCCGAACCTGATCGCAGCCATCCTCGCCACCACGACCGAGAACGCGGCCATCGCCCTGTGCGGAAACTCTCTGGCTCTCTACAACCCACCGATACGCGTGGCGGAGGAGATCGCCATGCTCGACTGCCTGTCGGGCGGCCGGATCATCGCGGGGATCGTCTTCGGTACGCCGATGGACACGGCGTTCGTCTACGGCGTACCTCCGATTGAGCTACGCGACCGCTTTCACGAAGCGCGCGAGTTGATCCATCGGGCCTGGAAGGCGGAGGCACCATTCACCTTCAACGGTCGCTTCAACAAGCTCCGCTATGTGAACCCGTGGCCTCGACCCGTGCAGCAGGAGATCCCGATCTGGATCCCCGGTTCGGGAAGCGTGGAGACCTGGGACGTGGTGAACGCACTCGACTACTGCTACGGGTACCTCTCGTTCCACGGAACGCAGAACGCTCGGCCGATCGTCGACGCGTTCTGGGAATACACGGAGCGCAACGGGGACAATATGAACCCCAACCGGATGGCCTTCACGCAGATGATCTGTTGCGCGAACTCCGACAAAGAGGCCGAGGTGCTCTATTCGGACGCGGTGAAGTACTTCTACCGCCAGAATCCGGTTGCGGTCGAGTTCGCCACTCCACCGGGCTATCTGAGTTCGGCCTCCCTGCGCCAACAACTCTTACGGCAGCAGGTGATCTCGGCGGAGGAACGGAAGAAGGCAGATCGCGGGGAGCTCGACTTCTGGGAGTACGACGAGCTCGGCTACATCATCGCGGGGACGCCCGAGCGGGTGGAGCAGCGCGTGCGCGCCCTGGTGACTGAGTTTCGGATTGGCCAGCTGATCACGTGCATGCATATGGGGAATCTGCCCGAGGAAGTCGCTGCACAGAACAACGAGCTCTTTGCCAATCGCGTGATACCCAAGCTCCGCAATGTGTGGTCGGAGTACGAGGATCGCTGGACACCTCGTGTGAGCCAGGAACGGATTGCCGAACGGTTCCCCGTGACGGTGCCGGCCTGATTTCGATTGACGACTGTGGCACGGCAACCTCGGGTCGATCGAGCCCGTCTCGCGCTCAATCTTCCCGCCTGATCTTTCGAGGACCCCGGGAGGACACGGTCGCCCGAAGCGGCAATCAGCGGGGCCGCGACCTGCCGGAGGCCTCGAACATGTCCTCCAGGGCGCCGGGGATGAGGAGATGCTCCTGGTAGATGGTGGCGCCGAGCGTGCCGTGCCGGTCCCGTAGCGACCCGTGGTACGAGCCTCGGGCGCCCCCGGCCTTGATGGGATCCAGATCGAGCAGCACCCACTCGTCGGCCCGGATTTTGTCCTGGAACCACATGGCATGGTCGATGCTGGGACCGCCGCGCCCGATCAGCTCCCGGCCCTGCTGGCCGAAGCCGCTGCCGAGGTCGGACAGGTAGGTGAGCCCGGCCCGGTGCAGGAGCGGGTCGTCGCCCAGCGGTGTGGTCGAACGCACCCACATGCAGTCGCTGAAGATGCCCTTGAGGAAGTCGGTGGGCGTGACCTCGCGCACCTCGATCAGCGGGATACGGGTACTCGTGCTCGCATCCTCGGGCTCGGGCCGCTCGCGACGGGGCGCGGCGTCGAACAGGCCGCCCTCGCGCTCGGCATGAAACGAGGCGAGCATGGAGAAGATCACCTCGCCTTCCTGCATGGCCACCACGTGCCGGGACGAGAAGGACCGTCCGTCGCGGTCGCGGTCAACCTGGAGGATGACGGGCAGATCGCAGCGTCCGGCCCGCAGGAAGTAGCCGTGCAGCCAGTGCGGCAGGCGGTCCTCCTCAATGGTGGCCGCGGCGGCCAGCAGGCACTGGGCCGCCACCTGCCCGCCGTACAGCGTCGGGCGCGGGCCGTAGTTGGCGTTGCGGGCGCGGAACAGGTCGCGGTCGACCCGTTCGAGCGTCAGGAGCTCCTCCAGGTTGTCGGCGACCTGGAGCTCGAGACTCATGTCGCCGCCGCCTTCCAGGCCCGCACCCAATCCGCCCATGTCTCGATGCGCCGCCAGATCAGCTCCCTGGTCCCGGCGAAGTTGTGCATGTGCGCCATTCTCGGGCACACGAACATGTCCACGCTCGGTGCCGACACGTAGGCCCGCGGTTCGCCCGGAGGGTCGACGAGCACGTCGCGCTCGCCCAGCGCCACCAGTACCGGGCAGCGCACGGCGGCGGCCTCGGGAGCCACGCCTCCTGGCGCCACGCACCACAGGGCGACGGTCATGGGCACCGTGGCCGAGCCCCACGGCGGCAGGTCGCCACTCCGGGTCGGGTAGTCGGTCATGTCGCGCCGCACCACCTCGGGGTCGACGTCGTCGTAGTGGAAGCCCCAGGCCATGGCGTCGGCGTGAGGCGCGGCAGCCGGGTCGAGTTCGGCCAGCGCAGGGGCATTGGTGACGATGCCGTCGGAAGGCAGGGCGTCGCGGGGCATCCAGGGCATGACGAGCGGCGGCGTGCCTGGCGCGGTCGGCGGCAGCGTGTGCACGGCGCTGTAGCCGAGCACCCCGATGCCGTCGTAGCAGTGGTAGCGGCCCTGTTGGACGATGGTCAGGCTCCCGCCCATCGACTGGCCGATGCCGATGGTGACGGGGGCTTCGAGCGGGTTGAGCCCGTCGACCAGGGTGCCGGCCGCCAGCTTCTGCCGCACGTCGGCCTCGGCGGCCTGACTCGCCGCCACGACCGGGGTGTACGTCAAGCGCTCGGGATCGTGTTGGGAGCTGTCGCCCACGCCCAGGTGGTCGAGCGACACCACGATCCAGCCGCGCTCGGCGTGCCAAATGGCCTGACTGCCGGTGGTCGTGCTCGTGCTCGTGCTGGTACCGGGGAGGTCCTCGGTGAAGTAACCCCGGGAGTAGCCGCCTCCCGGCTTGGCGAAGCACACCACCGGGTCCAGCGGCACCTGGTCGGGCACCGTCACCGAGAGCGCCACGTGGGCGGGCTCGCCAAGGCCGGCGGCTTCGGTGACGTCCACTTCCAGGTCGATCGTTCGCACGCTCAGCGCCCCCCGCTGCTCCTACGGCCGCTTCTACTTCGGCGCGAACCGTGTGCCGGCGTCGAGCCGGATGCAGAGGCCGTTGAGCATCGGGTTCTCCACAATGGCGACGGCCAACTTGCCGTACTCCTCGGGGCGGCCCAAGCGCTTGGGAAAGGCAGCGTCCTTCGTCAGCGTCGCGGCGAACTCGTCGGGGATGCCCTTGGTGAGGCCGGTGCTGAAGAGGCTGGGAGCGATGGCCATGGCCCGGATGCCCAGGCTGCCCAGGTCACGGGCCATGGTGAACACCATGCCGACGATGCCCGACTTGGCGGCGGCGTAGGCCACCTGCCCGATTTGGCCCTCGAAGGCGGCGATGGAGGCGGTGTCGATGATGACGCCACGCTCGTCGTCCTCGGGCTCGTTGGTCGACATGTAGTGGGCCTGGAGACGGTTCAGGTTGAAGGTGCCGATGAGGTTCAGCTCAATGATCCTGCGGAACTCGCCGAGTGGGTGCGGCCCCTCCTTGGTCAGCGTGCGCTTGGCCGTGCCGCCGCCGGCCGTGTTCACCGCGATGTGCAGGCCGCCCAGCGCCTCGACGGCGTCGGCCATGGCGGTCTCGGTCTGGGCGTCGTCGAGGATGTCGACCTCGTGGAACGTGCCGCCGAGCTCCTTGGCCACCTCCGCCCCGGCCGACGTGGGCAGGTCCAGGATGGCGATTTCGGCACCCTTTTGGCGCAGCAGCTCGGCCGAGGACTTGGCCATCCCTGATGCGCCCCCGACGATGACGGCCTTCTTGCCCTCGATCTCCACGTGGTTCTTCCTCTCTTCTGCCTCTTGCGCCCCGAGTTCGTGCAGGACTTTGGTCGTATGTGATGCTGACGGGCCGGTGGACCCCACCGCAAACCGGACTAGAAGAGTGTACTTTTTGTGCCTCGACCGCCAACGGTCCAGGAGGACCCGTGGAACGCGAAACCATCTTGTTCGACGTGGCCGACAACGTGGCCACCATCACGCTCAACCGGCCGGACAACCTGAACTCGTTCAACAACGCCATGGCCGGCGACATGCAGTGGGCCTGGGAGACCGTACGCGACACCGACGACATCTACTGCGTGGTGTTGCAGGCCAACGGCGAGCGGGCCTTCTGCACGGGTGTCGACATCAAAGAGCCAGACCTGTGGTTCATGAAGGACAATGCCTGGAACGGCTTCGACCCGGGGGTCTCCCTGAGCCCGAAGTTGCACCATAAGGTCTGGAAACCGATCGTCTGCGCCGTGCACGGCCTCTGCGCCGGTGGGGCGCAGTACTTCGTGAACGAGTCCGACATCGTCATCTGCTCCGAGGATGCGGTGTTCTTTGACCCGCACGCCAATGTGGGGATCGTCAGCGCGCTCGAGCCGATCGGCATGCTGCACCGTGGCGTTCCGCTGGGCGATGTGCTGCGCTGGGCCCTGATGGGCAACGAAGAGCGCCTGACCGCGGCCACCGCGTTGCGCCTCGGCCTGGTCACCGAGGTGGTGGCGCGTGACGCCCTGCGCGACCGGGCGCGCCAGATCGCTCTGTCCATCGCGGGGCGGAACCCCAAGGCGATCCAGGGAACGATCCGGGCCATTTGGGAATCGCTGGACATGACCCGGACCCCGGCACTGAACAACGGGTTCTCCTACACGCTGATCGGCAACTACCCTCCGAATCCTCCGGCGCGGCGCGACAAGTCCGAGACGCAGTATCGCTGAGCACGGGCACCAGGAACGGGAGGGCGAGGGCACATGTTGTTCGGATTACGGTTCGACTTCCGCAATCCTGCGATCGCAGGCACATCAATGGCCGAGCGGTACGAGGCGGCGCTCGAGATGGCAGAGTGGGCCGACCGGCTGGGCTGCGTCAGCATCGCTGTGTCCGAGCACCACGCGTCAACCGACGGCTACCTGCCTAGCCCGCTCCCGATGATCGCGGCCATGGCGGCCCGGACCACCACGGTGCGCTTCACCGTCGCAGCGCTCATCGCCCCCTTCTACGACCCCATCCGCCTGGCCGAGGACCTGCTCGTGCTGGACAACCTGAGCCGCGGGCGGGTGGACCTGATCGTGGCCGGCGGGTATGTGCGCCAGGAGTTCGAGCTGTACGACGTGTCGCCCGCGGAGCGCGGGCGTCGCGTCACCGAGACGGTCAGCACGCTGCGGGCTGCCTTCCGCGGGGAGCCCTTCGAGTACCAGGGTCGGACGGTCCATCTCACGCCCGGGCCGTATGGCACCGGGCCGGGCCTCCTGCTCGGCGGCAGCAGTGCGGCGGCGGCCAGAAGGGCGGCCCGCATCGCCGACGGCTTTGTTCCGTCCGTGCCCGAGGTCTGGGACTTCTACCGGGAGGAGGTGCAACGACTCGGCCGCCCCGACCCCGGATCCAGTGTCATCGGGGAGAACCGAGTGGTGGCCCTGGCTGAGGACCCCGAGGAGGGATGGCATCGCATGGCGCCGTTCTTCCTGCACGAGACGAACACCTACGGGGTGTGGCAGGCGCAGGAGCAGGTCGCTTCGCCGTATCGGGAGGTGGAGGACGAGGCGGCCCTGCGGGGCACGGGCCAGTATGCCGTGCTCACGCCCGGGGAGCTTGTGCAGGAGCTGAAGGCCGCCCCGTTTCCCTTCACGCTTCTCCACCCCCTGTGTGGCGGGATCCCGCCCGAGCTGGCCTGGTCGAGCCTGCGCCTGTTCGAAGACGAAGTCGTGCCGGAATTCGCCTAGGAGCCGAGATGTCCGATGTCCCGATGACCAGTCCGTCCAACTCGACCAGCGACAGCACGGTCGCCGTGGTGACCGGCGCCGGCAGCGGCATGGGGCGGTGCTGCGTGGACCGGCTGCGCGGCTTGGCCGACCACCTCGTCACCGTCGACCTACGTCCGCCGGAGCTCGAAGGCACGGTCAACGTCGTCTGCGACGTGTCCGATGAGGCCGACGTGGCGCAACTGGTCGAGCGGGTGTCCGAGCTGGGGTCGTTCCGGGCCCTGGCCCACGCCGCCGGGATCTCACCGACCATGGCAGACGCCCGGCGCATCCTCGACGTCGACCTGGTGGGGACCGAGCGGATGTTGCAGGCGTTCGGAGCGCTGGTGCGGCCGGGTTCGGCGGCCGTGTGCTTCTCGTCACTGGCGGCGTACCAGATCGCGCCCTTCGCCGACCCGGCCCACGACGTGCTGCTCGACGACCCGCTGGCCCCCGACTTCCTCGACCGCATGGGCGCGGTGACGGGAGACAGCGGGTACGCCTACTCGCTGGCCAAGCGCGGTGTGATCCGCGCCTGCGCCCGCGCCGCCGTGCGCTGGGGCGCCCGAGGCGGGCGGGTGAACTCCTTGGCCCCCGGGTTGATCGACACGCCGATGGGACGCCAGGAGCTCGAGCAGCAGCCGGCCATGCCGGCGATGCTCGAGCGCGTCCCGTTGGCGCGACTCGGTGAGGCGGACGAGGTGGCGGCGGTGGTTGCCTTCCTGCTGTCCGACGACGCCTCGTACGTCTCGGGCATCGACGTGCTGGTCGACGGCGCCATAATGCCCGGGATGGCTGAGGTTCCCCTCCCAGGAATGGGCTGAGCGAGGCCGGCTTCGACTCTTGTCAGGCGGAGGACTGGAGAGTCTGGTCGCCCCGCGTAGGCGGGTCGGACCCCGTTAGATCCTTTCGATGATGACGGCCGGCGCCATACCGCCACCGGCACACATGGTGATGAGTGCCACCTGATCGTCCCGGCGCTCGAGCTCGTCCAAGGCGGTCCCGACCAGGAGGGAGCCCGTGGCGCCGATGGGATGGCCCAGCGCGATGGCACCGCCGTTTACGTTGATTGTGTCGCGGTCGATATCGAGGTCGCGTATGTACTTCTCCGGCACGACCGCGAAGGCTTCATTCACCTCGAACAGGTCGATGTTGCCGAGAGACATGCCCGCCTTGGCCAGCACCTTCTTGGTCGCCGGCACCGGCGCGTTCAGCATCAGCGTCGGGTCGTCACCGATGTTGGCCGTGGCCGCGATGCGGGCCCGGGGCGTCAGGCCGTGGGCGCGGGCGTACTCGGGGGAGGTCAGCAGCAGCGCGGCGGCGCCGTCGACCACGCCCGAGGAGTTGCCGGCGTGATGCACATGGTCGATTTCGAGGCCGGGGAACTTCTGCAGGACGAGGGAGCGGTAGGTGGTGCCTCGATCGTCGAGCGGGACGTCGGCCAGGGCCGCGAAGGACGCCGGCAGCGCGGCCAGAGAATCGGCGGTGGTGCCCGGGCGCGGGTACTCCTCGCGGTCCAACGCCACCGACCCGTCGAGGTTGTGCACGGGGATGAGCGACTTGTCGAAGCGACCCTCCTTGATGGCGACCTCGGCACGCCGTTGCGACTCGGCCGCCAGCGCGTCGACGGCGCGGCGGTCGATCTTCTCCAGGGTGGCGATGGCGTCGGCGGCCACCCCCTGGTTGGTCTGGGGGTGGACCGCGCGCAGGTGGTCGTTGCCGCTGTCCAGGAAGGGCGAACGTGCGCCCGTCACATTGGCCGCGTAGGACGACATCATTTCGGTGCCACCGGCGATGACCACGTCTTCCATGCCCGACATGACGGAGGCGGCGGCGAGGTTCACCGACGTGATGCCGGACCCGCAGAACCGGTCGAGGGTGACGCCGCTCGCCGTGATGGCGTAGCCGGCGTCGAGCGCGGCCATCCGGCCGAGGTCGCCGCCCTGGGTGCCCCATTGCAGGGATGTGCCCCACACGATGTCGTCCACGTCACCGGTGTCGAGTCCGTTGCGCTCGGCCAGGGCCCGCAGGACCGTGGCGCCGAGCACCTGCGGGTGCAGGCCGGTCAGCGCCCCCTTGCCCACCTTGCCGACTCCCCGCGGCGTGCGGCAGGCGTCGATGATCCACGCTTCCGTCATGTCGTATTCTCGCTGCTGGCTACCGCGGGCTTGTTCGCGCGGCGCCCTGAATTGGCCGTAGGCCAAAAGGTATCTTGATCAGGCAGGACGGTCGTCCCGGGCTGCCTCCGGACTGGGGAGGGTCATCGTGCCGAGCACACCGAGTGCCACGTTCAAGGAGATCCCGGGCAAGGCGCCGGACATCATGCGGGACTACGACCTGGCCACGCTGGGCTACGAGGAGACCGAGTACGCGGTCGAGGGCGTGGCGGCCTCGTACGAATTGCAGGGTGAGCGGGGCGAGGACGGTCGATGGGAGACCGTGCCCGCGGCCGAGGCGCCCTTCCGGACCCGGTTCGTGGTGCGCCGGCCCATTGACGCCGACCACTTCAGCGGCACGGTCGTCGTCGAGTGGCACAACGTGTCGGCCGGGATCGACGCCGCCCCCGATTGGGGGTTCTTCCACCGACACCTGACGGCGCGCGGACACGCCTGGGTCGGCGTGTCGGCGCAGAAGGTGGGCATCGACGGCGGCGGCTTCGTGGAGGGGATCCACCTGAAGCTGCTGGCGCCCGACCGGTACAGCTCGCTCGAGCACCCGGGCGACGCTTGGTCCTTCGACATGTTCACCCAGGTCGGAGCGCTTCTGCGCCTTCCCGGCGACGAGAATCCCCTCCGGAGTCTTTCAGCTCGCCAACTGCTGGCGGCCGGGGAGTCGCAGTCGGCCGCCTGCCTGGTGACCTATATCAACGCCGTGGACCGCCACGCGCAGCTCTTCGACGGATTCTTCGTGCACGGGAGGCCCGGGGCCGGCGTGTCGATCGACGGGGTGTTCCTCCCCAGTGCACGGGGCGAGGGGATCGAGGGGACCCGCCGGGCCATCGCGTCCAGGGGCGAGCGCATCCGCGACGACGTGCGGGTGCCCGTGCTGGTGCTCCAGAGCGAGACCGACGTGATCGTCCTCGGAGGTGGGTTGGCCAAGCAGCCCGACTCGGAGCGCGTCCGCGTCTGGGAGATGGCCGGCGCGGCGCACGCCGACACCTATACGGTCAGCGGCGGCCGCCACGACGACGGGACGTTGGGCGGGGCACGACTGGCCGAGCTGCTTCGTCCGACCACCAACCTGATCATGGGCCACACGGAGTCGCCGGTGAACGCCGGGCCCCAGCAGCACTACGTGTCCCAGGCTGCGCTGGCTCACCTGGCGGGCTGGGCGGCGGGCGAGGACCTGCCACCCCTGGCACCTCGGCTGGACCTCGACGCAGAGGGGACGGATTTCCAAAGGGACGAGCACGGGATCGCCATCGGGGGCATCCGCACCCCGTGGGTCGACGTGCCCACGGCCGTCATGTCGGGCCTCGGTCAGAGTGGCGAGTCGTTTGCCTTCCTCTTCGGCACCACCGAGCCCTTCGACGAAACGAAGCTGGCGTCCCTATATCCCGAAGGGGTGTCCGAGTACCAACAGCGGTTCGGGGCCTCCCTCGACGCCACGATTGCCGCCGGATTCTTGCTCGCCGAGGACAGGGAGGAGATCGTCGAGCTGGCGGCCGCCTCGTACCCACTGCGGCTGGCCGACGGGTCGAACGTCTGACGTAATTCATCATACCCTTTTCCGTTCCGGCAGGGCCCGCAGGCACGTTCGGGACGGGCAACAGGGCAGCCCACCTGAATGGTCAGTCGGCCGACCGGGGGGCATGGACCCACTCTGCTAACGTCGCAAAAAGAGGGTCCTCTTTTCCCCTGGGAGGGTGCATGCAGGAGGCGGTCGCAGGCAGCGGGGCGGGTGCCACCGGGCTCAGGTGCCCCCCCATGCTCTTCTGCTCGGGCCTGCGCAAGCGCTATGGGGACCGGCTGGCCGTCGACGGCGTGTCCTTCTCCATCGCCACCCGGGAGTGCTACGGCCTGCTCGGCCCGAACGGGGCCGGCAAGACGACGACCATCTCCATGCTGTGCGGGCTCACCCTGCGCGACGAGGGCCAGATCACCATCGACGGGCACGAGGCCGGCACGCTCGAGGCGAAGCGGGCTGTCGGCTACGTCCCCCAGGACCTGGCGCTCTACCCCGACCTGTCGGCCACGGAGAACCTCACGTTCTTCGGCCAGCTCTACGGCCTCTCGGGCAAGGAGCTGGAGGGGCGCATCCGCGAGACGCTCGAACTGGTCGGCCTGGCCGATCGGGGCAAGGACCGCATCGGCACCTATTCGGGCGGCATGAAGCGGCGCGCCAACATGGCGGCCGGACTGTTGCACCGGCCCAAGTTGCTCGTGCTGGACGAGCCGACCGTCGGTGTCGACCCCCAGAGCCGCAACGCCATCCTCGAGACCGTGGGCGCGTTGGGCATCGCCGTCCTCTACACGACGCACTACATGGAGGAGGCGGCCAAACTGTGCGACCGCATCGGCATCATCGATGACGGCAAGCTGGTCGCCGAGGGCACGGCCGACGGGTTGATCAGCGCGCACGGGGGCCGGGACAAGGTGCACCTGGAGTGCGACGCAGCGAGGCTGGACGAGCTGGCCGCCGCCTGCCGCGCCCTGGACAACGTGCACGACGTGCGCGAGGTCGACGAACACCTCGAGCTCACGACCGATCACGGGCCGGCCGTTCTGCCGGCCGTCGTCGCGGTGGCGGCCAAGCACAACGTCGAGCTGACCGGCGTGGAAGTCCGCTCCCCGAACCTCGAAGATGTCTTCTTGAGCCTGACGGGGAAAGAGCTGCGGGATTGATCCGCGTCGTCGCGCTCAACGAGCTGCGCCGGCGGCTGCGCGATCGCTCCGTTCTCATCGGCTGCATTGCGGCGCCGCTGCTGATGTCGGCCGTCCTCGGTCTCTCGTTCGCCGGCGCCAGCTCGACCACGGCGTTGCGCATCGGTGTGTCCGGGGCCTCGTCACAGCTGCTGGCGTCGGCCGAGCGGGCCAGCCAGCTGCCCCACGGCATCACCGTGGTGACGCTGGCCAGCGAGCAGGCGGTCAAGACGGCGGTGACCAACGGCGACCTGGCCGGCGGCGTCGCGGTGCGGTCCGACCAGCTGCGCCTGCACAGCCTGCTCGTCCCGGTCGTCGACCCGGGCGCGTCGACGACGCCCGGCTTCGACGTGGTGACCCGCGGCACGTCCCAGCTCGGGCAGGAGTACGCCGAGTCGGTGGCGGCCGGCATGGCCAGCGTCCTCTACGCCGGGCGAGTGCCCCACGGCGCCGATCCGACCGCCGTGGCCATCACGACGCTGAGCGTGGGAAAGCCCGGCGGCAAGGTCGACCTCAACTTCTTCGCGCCCAACATCGCCGTGGTCTTCCTCTTCATCGGCAGCGGGCTGGGCATGCGGTCGCTGCTGATGGAGCGCGCCGCCGGCACGCTCTCCCGCCTGACGGCGGCGCCGCTGCGGCCCACGCAGATCGTGTTCGGGAAGCTGCTGGCCGTCTTCGTGACGGGCCTGGCCACGATCTTCGTCATCTGGGCCGTGACCACGTTCGCCTTCGGGGCCGACTGGGGCGACCCGCTCGGGGTCCTGCTCATGGCCGTGGGCGCGACCCTGGCCATGTGCGGCCTCGGTGTCTTCCTCACGTCACTGGCGAAGACCGAGCAGCAGGCGTTCGGCATCACCCTGCTGGTCGGCCTGTTCCTGGCGCTGCTCGGCGGCAACCTGTTGCCGTCGGGCTCGCTGCCCGACCTCTTCCAGGTCCTGGCCCTCGGGACGCCGAACGGGTGGGCGCTGGTCGGGTTCGGCCGCCTCGACCAGTTGGGCGAGCCGGCCCGCAGCATCGTCGGGCCCTTCATCGTGCTGCTGGCCATCGCCGTGGTGACGGGCGGCCTGGCCATGATCCGGGTGCGCAGGATGGTGGAGCCGTGAGCGCGGTGATCTGGGTCAACCTGAAGCGGGCCATGGGGGACCGGCGCCTGCTCATCATCGGGACGCTGGTACCGGTCGTCATCATCCTCATCACCGGCCTGCTCGAGGGCAGTCCGCAGCGAGCCCATCGGACTGTTGCACCCCTCGGCGCGTCTGCTGCACCTGGCCGAGACCACCGACGGGGTCAAGGTGCGGGTGGAGGCCAACCGGACCGACCTGACCGATGACATCCTGCGGGGCCGGGTGGTGGCCGGCATCATCGAGCTGCCATCGTCGGGCAACTCGGTGCGGGCGGACTTCGTGATCGAGTCGGCCACCACCGACGCCGTGCAGGCGCGCACCGACGTGGTGGCCCTGATGGACCTGATGGCGGCCGAGGGGACGGACACCAAGTTCACCGACGCCACCCTGCAGGCAACCCAGACCGAGGCCCCGCTCAGCCCCTTCGCCTACGTGGCGCCGGCCAACCTGGTGCTGTTCATGGGGATCGCCGTGCTGGTCCTCTCGGCCGGCATGGTCGAGACCCGCCGGCTCGGCGTGATCCAGCGACTGTCCGCCGCGCCCGTGCGCAAGCGCTCCATCGTGTTCGGCCAAATGGCCAGCATGATGGTCACGGCGGTGGCCATGGCGGTCGGGTTGCTCTTCGTCGGCATCATCCTCTTCGACGTGCACTGGGGCAACCCGTTGAGCGTCGCGCTCGTGGTGATACTGCTCGGCATCAGCATCGCCGCGCTGGCCGTGATCATCGGCACCTGGTCCCGTTCGCAGGAGCAGGCCATCGCCACCGCCGTCATCGTCGCCATCATTGCCGGCATGCTCGGCGGCTGCGTCTACCAACTCGACACCGTCGGCACGTCGGTGCGCGAGGTAGGCCATATCGTGCCGCAGGCCTGGGCCATGGACGCCTTCATCAAGCTGATCTATGACCATGCCACCTTCACCGACACGCTGCCCGAGATCGGGGCGCTGGCCGTGTTCGCCGCGCTGCTCGAGCGCGCTGGCCGTCTGGTACTACTCGCGCAAGGTGTTCTCGACCACCTGAGCGGCTCAGCGTAGGTACTTACCGACCGCTTCGAGATGACGCTGCATCCGGCGGCGGGCGGTCTCGCCATCCCGCTCGATGATCGCCTGAGCCACGGCCGCGTGCGCCCTCGACACCGTGCCGGCGGCCAAGACGCGGTCGGCGTCGGAAATGCCTTCGACCTGGTGGATGCGCATGAGGCGTACCAGGACGAGGTTCACCAGCTCGAGGGCGCGGTTGGCGGCCAGAGACGCGATGAGTGCGTGCAGGTCGTGTCCACCGTCGGCGAACTCGCGCACCGACAGCACGCGCTCGCGCTCCAGCGCGGCACGCAACTCCTCCTCGCCGCTGGCATCCAGACGGGTCGTGGTCAAGTCGACGAGCGCTAGCTCCACCCGGATACGCAACTCGACCAGGTCGCTCAGGGAGATGTCGCGCCGGGTCAGATAGACGGCGGCCACGTCACTGACACCGCGGGCGCTTGTCGCGCTGACGAAGAGGCCGCCACCGGGGCCACGCCGCATGGTGGCGATCTGGTGGTGCTCGAGCAGGCGGAGTGCCTCGCGGAACACGGCCCGGCTGGCGCCATAGCGTTCGATCAATGCGGCCTGTGAGCCCAGGAGGTACCCGGGTGGGAGGTCGTCGGCCACGATGTCCTGCAAAATGGCGCGGGCGACGTCCTCGGCGCGCTTGTTGCTGACGCCACCGCCAAGGGCGACGCTGCGGGACAGGTACTGACGGGAGAGCCGGCGATGTTGCAAGAAGGCGGACTCGGCCTCGAGGTGCCGGCGCATGCGGCGGCTGGCCCGTCCGGCGTCGCCCTCGAGAACGGCTTCGGTGATGCCGGCATGGGCCTGGTACGACTCGGTCAGCGTGGCGTCGCTGAGCGACGTCTCGCCACCGCGGAAGTAGAGGAAGGCGACCCGGTTGAAGATGTCGACGAAGAGCTCGAGGGTCGGGTTGCGCGTGACGGCAGCCAGGCGGGCGTGCAGCGCCCGGTGGTCGGTGACCTCCCCGGCGGCCTCGTCGGCCACGAGCGCCCGGAGGTCGGAGGCGTCGTGCTCGGTCAGCCGTTTCGTGGCCAACTCGGCTGCGATCTCCTCCAGGACGATCCGGGCCTCGAAGACCTCCTCCAGGCGGGTGTTGGCCCGGTGCAGGTACAGGACGGCGGCGTCGATGATGGCGTCGACCGTCGGCTCGGTCACGACCAGGCCGCCGCGGGGGCCACGGCGCATGAAGGCGATCTGCTGGTTCTCGACGAGGCGGACGGCCTCGCGGAAGACGGCGCGGCTGACGCCGTAACGCTCGATCAACTCGGCCTGCGAGCCGAGCACGTCGCCGACGGGCCAGCCCCGGTCCATGACGTCGGTGAGGATCCGGCGGGCCACCCCGGCCGCCAACTTCTCCGTCGATTGGTCCGGGACCCGCGGCGGCGGTGCCGTGGTTGGGGCAGTGGAGTGGGCCATCGGTCAATAGATTATACTCAATTACGTGCCAGGAACCCGGGACCAGCGGCGCGTGGCGCAGGGCAGGCCCCGTTGAGCGACTCGGCCCACACCGACGTGCTGACGCGGACGGACCTGGCCGACCCGGTCATGTTCGAGGACCCGTTCCCGCTCTTCGCCGAGCTGCGTCGGAGCGCGCCGGTAGCGCCGGCGTACTCGAAGCAGATGCTGGGCGGCGCCGGCTACATGTTGACGCGCCACGAGCACGTGTTGCTGCTGCATAACGACCTGCGCTTCTCGAGCGACCCGACGCGTGGCGGCTCGTCCTTCCTGATGCGCCACTTGCCCAGGATGTTCCGCCTCCTGATGAACAGCATGGTCTACAAGGACGATCCCGACCACGCCCGCCTGCGCCGATTGGTCAACAAGGCGTTCACGCCCCGCCGGGTGCAGGAGCTGACGGGCGACATCGAGCGCATCGTGGCCGACCTGCTCGACAAAGTGGAGCAGCAGGGCGACGAGACGGTCGATCTGGTGGCCCGGTTCGCCGTGCCCCTGCCGCTGTCGGTCATCTCGACCATGCTCGGTGTGCGCGACGAGGACCGCGACGAATTCCACGTGCTGGTGGAGCGCTTCGTGGTCCGCCTGGGCAGCGGCTCGTCGGCCGACGCGCTGAAGGCCGTCCCCACGGCGCGCAAGCTCTACGCCGTCCTGCTGCGCCTGGCCGACCAGCGCCGGGCGGAGCCCGACGACGGCATGATCTCGGCCCTGCTCGAGGCCAGGGAGGAGGGCGACTCGCTCAGCGACGAAGAGGTCATGGGCATGATCTTCCTCCTCATGCTGGCCGGGCACGACACCACGGCCAATCTCATCGGCAGCTCGGCGCTGGCCCTGATGGAGCACCGCGACCAGGCTGAGCGCTGGCGGGCCGACCCCGGCCTGACCACGAGCGCAGTCGAGGAGCTGCTCCGCTTCACTACGCCGGTTCCCTGCGGGGCGGCTCGTACCCTGCTGGCCGACGTGGACATCGAGGGCACGACGCTGTCCCAGGGAAACAAGGTGCTGGGCATGATCATCTCGGCCAATCGCGACGAAGCGGTATTCGAGCACCCGGACGAGCTCGACCTGGGACGCGACCCCAACAAGCACCTCACCTTCGCCTTCGGAAAGCACTTCTGCCTGGGCAACCAGCTGGCCCGGCTCGAGGGGCAGATCGCCATCGGCGAGTTGATACGGCGCTTCCCCGATATGCAGTTGGCCGTGCCGCGGGAGCAGTTGCAGTACAAGCCGGTGCAGGCGCTGCGCGGATTCCGCAGCCTGCCGGTCACGCTCCGTTAGCTCACCGACCTCCGGCCCGCCGGCGGTTGGCCTCCCATAACCCGCGGCTGAAGTAGCTCTGGTCCTCGCCCCAGCCCTCCGCGCCGTCGTCCCAGCGCCAGTGCACCAGGGTGTCGCCGCCGTGCCCGCGCCAGTGCCGGCTGATCGCTTCCCCGCGCACCGACAGCCGGCGGTTGAATTCGTCCACCGCCTCGATCTCGAACGCCAGTGGCCATCCCGTCGCCGCGTCGAAGCGGATGCGGCGCTCGCCGGCCAGGATGTGCCCATACAGGTCGTCTCGCAGGAGGAAGCCGCACGTCACCGGCTCCACCTCCTCGGGGCCTGGCACGGCGTAGGTCAACCAGGCCTGGCCCCGACGGGCGGCGCAGAAGGAGTAGCCGACTCCGCCGAAGGTGGCCGCCGGCGAGGGAGCTGCCTCCGCCGGCCGGCGCTTGGGCCGGCCCAGCGGCCGCGGCCCCCAGGAGCGGTCGCGCACCGAGTAGCAGTCGATGGGGACCTCCTCGCCGCGTAGCACCATGGTCCCGGTCACGTGGCCGGCCTGGTCGAAATGCACGCCTTTGAGGAAGGGCACCACCCCGGTCGGATGCGGATTGGGCGCCATGATCGCCTCGAACTCCAGATCAACTTCGAGCCCGCCGGGGTCGGCGTAGGAGACGGAGTAGCGCTGCAGCGGCTCGAGCGCCCGCACGTGCACGCCGTTGGGCCACTCGAAGTCGCGCAGATCGCGTTCGTGCCGGGGCGCCAGCTGCAGGCCGGAGTACTCAGCCCGGTAGGCCAGCTCCCACGGGTAGGCGCCCGAGCCGTCCCACGCCCAGGCGCCGCCATTGCAGAGGTTGGCGTTCGGCCGGGCCTGGCAGTAGGTCCAGCCGCCCAGCCGGCGTTCCGGAACGTTCCACGAGAACCAGCACGTCTCGGTCTCCCACCAGCGGTCCGTCATCTCCTCGTCGTGGAAGTCGTCGTCCGCGGGGCCGAAGGTCCGGTAGGAACGCTCCGCACGCAACCGGTCGACGTCTTGCCCGAAGAGCTTGCTCACGGTCGCCCCTACCGCAGCTCGGGCCAGTGGCGGTCGGCCAGGACGCCCATGGCCGGACGGGCCAGCTCGGTCTCCCGGGCGACCCGGCGCCCCAGGGTACGCAGGTAGTCCGCGTCGCTCACCGCGCTCGCGGCGACAGCCGCCGCCGCAGCCTCCCGACCGTCCGCCACCGACGCCGGGCGTGCGTCGAGCAGCCGGCTCAGGTCGTCGAGCTCGCACGCGGCGTAGAACTCGCCGTACCGGTCGACTTGGGCCAGGTACTTGATGATCCGTGACACTCCTTTGGCGCGCACCACCGCCAGTGGGTCCTCGGTACGGGGCACGACCACGTCGCGCAACTGGGTGAGCACCGCGTCGTACATCCAGTCGTGATCGCGCCACGCCCGACGCTGCTTCTCCTCGGCCGGTTCGAGCTGAAGGCCGATGGCCGCCGCCAGCGCTTCCAACCACAGGCGCCAGTGCAGCCTCCCGTAGATGAAGCCGTTGCCGACGTCTCCGCCCCCGCCGCCCCCTTCCTCTCCGCCACCGTCACCAACGGCTTCCTCGAGCCCGTCCGCGCCGCCGTCCCGGTGCGGCCGGTGGCTCATCACCTGGAGCTTCGTCTCGGCCATCACCTGGTAGTAGTGCACCCGCCCCTCGTCGATCGGGTGGCCCGACAGCTCCTCGTACTCTCGCAAACGCCGGGGGAAGTCGGTGAAGGGCTCCTGGGTGGCCCGCAACGACAGCCAGGCGATGTCGTCCATGGGGTCGCCCAGGTGGGCCAGCTCCCAGTCGACCACCGCCGTCACCCGCCCTCCGGCGTACAGGAAGTTGCCCGGGCCGGTGTCGCCCTGCACCAGGACGAGCGGGCCGTCGTAGTCCGGCACGTGCCGGCGCAGCCACGACAGCGAAAAGGTCAACGCGGGGTCGACCGCCCCGCCCCGCAAGGCCAGCACCCGTTCCCACTCGTCGAGCTCCGCGCAGACGGCGTCGGTCACGGTCTCGACCGCAGGGAAGAGCGGCAGGTCCAGCGACGTCGCGTCCAGCGCGTGCAAGGCCGCCAGCTTGATCATGAAGTCGTGCGCCGTGGCCTCGGCCTCGTCCGCATCGGTGAGGCGGGAGAACCAGTTCTCGCCGGCCACACGCTCCGACAGCATGGCCTGGTGCACCGGGTGCACGCCGAGCACCCGGGGGACCGGCACCGCCGTGTCCTGTAGGGCGAGATACACGCTCGCCTCCCGGTGCAGCGTCCACGGGTCCTTGGTCCGGGCCGGGTCGGAGCGGTCGTAGCGCAGGAAGCACGCCGCCACCGACCCATCGGGATGCTCCAGGTCCACGAACCAGGCCTCCTTGCGCGCCCCGCCGGGTTTGCGATCCGCCGCCACCAGCCGCCCGCCGCCCACGTCCTCCATCCAGGACACCAGGTCGTCGGGCAGCGTTAGCGCCACGGGTCGGCTCACGGTAGGCAGCGGCCCCGCCTCGCTCACACGATCCGCGTGGCGTGCTCGGCCCAGTACTTCTCCCGCAGCGGGCCCTTGTAGAGCTTCCCGGTCGGCAGCCGCGGCAGCTCGTCGACGAAGTCGACCGTCCGAGGGCACTTGAAGTGCGCCAGATGTTCGCGGCAGAAGGCGATGAGCTCCCGCTCCAGAGCGTGGTCGCCCGCCACGCCCTCCATCGGCTGCACCACCGCCTTGACCTCTTCGCCCAGGTCGTCGTTGGGCACGCCGATGACAGCGGCGTCCAGCACCTTGGGATGGGTGACGAGCAGGTTCTCCGTCTCCTGCGGGTAGATGTTCACGCCCCCCGAAATGATCATGTGCGCCTTGCGGTCGGTCAGGTACAGGTACCCCTCCGAGTCCAGATACCCGACGTCGCCCACCGTGCTCGTCTTGCCGTCGTCGCGCCGCGTCGACGCCGTCTTCTCGGGGTCGTGGTAGTACTCGAAGTCGGTCGCTCCCGAGAACCAGACCGTCCCCGGCGTGCCCACCGGGCATTCCGCACCGTCGTCGTCCAGGATGTGGATCGACACCACCATCGCCTTCCCGACGCTCCCCCTGTGCGTCAGCCAGTCCTCGGAGTCGATGAACGTCCCCCCGTTCCCCTCCGAGGCTGCGTAGTACTCCAGCAGGATCGGCCCGAACCACTCGATCATCTGCTCCTTCACCGGCACCGGACACGGCGCCGCAGCGTGGATCACCCACTCCAGCGACGACACGTCCGCCGCCGCCCGCACCTCCTCCGGCAGCTTCAACAGCCGCGAGAACATTGTCGGCACCACCTGCGAGTGCGTCACCCGGTGCCGCCGCACCAACTCCAGATACAGCGCCGGGTCGAAGTGCTCCATCACGACACACGTCGACTTCATCCGCAAACAGATGGCCACGCTCACCTGTGGCGCCGTGTGGTACAGCGGCGCCGGCGACAGGTACACCATCCCCTCTCGGAGCCGCCACAGCGCGGCGATCCCCATCACGGCGAAGCTCGTCTCCGACGGAGGGATGTCGGCCACCGGCCGCAGGATGCCCTTCGGCCGCCCCGTCGTCCCCGACGAGTACACCATCGGCGCGCCCATCTGTTCGTCGGCCACGTGGTCCTTCGATGCCGAGGCCACCGCCTCTTCCCACGACTCGAACGGCGCGGCGGCGCCACCTCCCCCTGCCCCCACCATGATCCAGCGCTCGACCTTCGGACAAAGTGCGGGGAGTTGCTCGGCCACTTCCACCTTGGCCGCCGACGTCACCACCAGTCGCGACTCGGAGTTGTTGATGACGTAGGCCACCTCTTCGGCCGAGAGATACGAGTTGACGGGCGTGAAATACACCCCCGTCCGCTCCGCGCCGGCCTCGGTCAGCAGCACCTCGGGGATGTTCTCCATGAACAGCGCCATGTGGTCGCCCTTGCGCAAGCCACTGTCCCGAATCACGTGCGCCATCTGGTTGGCCCCCGCCTCGTACTCGGCCCACGTCACCACCCGGCCCGACGGCTCGAAAATGAGCGCCGGCTCGTCCGGATGCTCCGCCGCCTGTTCAGCTGCGTACACCGCCGCCCCCTTCGTCCCCGTTCCCGTTGAGGCACGAGTAGAGCACGTCCACCAGGGAGGCGCCCACGAGCGGCAGCGCCTGGTTCTCCAGGTGGTTGCGCACGAAGCCGACCGCAATCCGACCCTCCGGGTCGGCGAAGCCGATCTGCCCACCGGCACCCATGTGCCCGAACGCCCCCGTCGCTCGGTCCGTGCAGAGGTGGCAGCCCGGGGATCACCGCCGGCGGCTCGAGCGAGTACCCGACGGCCCAGCGCGTCGGCACCGACATGACGGCGTCGCGCCCGCACACCTGCTCCACCCGGAAACGTTCCACCGACGGCCGCGACACCAGCTCCTCCCCGCCGGCGAGCGCGGCGTAGACCCGGGCCACCCCCCGCGCCGTGGCCGTCGCGCCCAGCGCCCCGATCTCCGCCTGCAGCACCGACGGCGTGTTCATGAAGTCGGCGAAGCGCGGTCGCCCCTCCTCGTCGGCGAAGAGGCTCCCGTGCGCGCCGGCCAGCACCGAGCGCCCCGACTTCGACGCCGGGTCGATCGCTCGCAGCGCGCTCTCCTGGCCCGGCTTGACCGGGAACTCCATGACCTGGGCCACCGTCCCCAGCTCCGAGCGCGGCGTCCCGATGGAGCAGGCCACCCCCAGCGGCTCGGCCACCTCTTCCCGGAAGAACTCGCCCAGGCTGGTCCCGCTGATGCGCCGTACCAGCTCACCCACCAGCCAGCCGAACGTCACCCCGTGGTAGCCGTGCCGCGTGCCCGGCTCCCAGGCCGGCCCGCCCCGGGCCACGCCGGCCGCGATGGCCACGGTGTCGCTCCACCCCGCGCCGTTCCAGGCCAGCAGCTCGTCCGCTCCGGGCAGCCCGATGGCGCCCGACTGGTGGCTGAGCAGCTGGCGCACCGTCGCCGCCCCCTTGCCCGCCTGCCCGAACTCCGGCCAGTAGCGCACGACCGCCGCGTCGAGGTCGAGCTCGCCCCGGTCCTCCAGCAGGTGCGCGCACAGCGTGGTCAGGCCCTTGGTCGACGACATGATCACCGCCCGCGTGCCCTCATCCCACGGGCGTCCGTCCCCGTCGGCCACACCGGCCCAGACGTCGACCACGCACTCCCCGTCCACGTAGGCACAGAACGCGCCACCACCGTCGCCAAGGTCGGCCCGCCGCTCGCGCTCGCCCAGGACGACCGTTGTGCCTGAGCCCAGCATCTCGGCCACCCGCTCGAAGCCCGGTGCCGCAAAGCCCCCTACCGCGTGCGTCGTCACAGCGCCCGCAGCTCCTTCTCCACGTCGGGCCACCAGTCCTGGCGCCACCACGACACGGTGATGCGGTCCACCAGACCGCCGTAGCGCTCGCCCACCCGGCCGGCCAGCTCGTCGGGCGCGCAGACGATGGTCAGCGTGTCGAGCACCTCGTCGTCGACCAGGCGGGCCATGTCGTCCCAGCGGCCCTGCTTGGAGCAGTGGTAGAGCTCGGTCTGCAGGTCGCCCCAGCCGTGCAGGTCCAGCACCGGGCCGTAGGCCGGGGTGGAGGCGTAGTAGCCCACGTGCCGGCGCATGGCGTCGCGCGCCTTGTCCATCTTCGACGGGTTCTCGACGATCGAGATGAAGCCGGGGCAGGTCACCTCGAAGTCGGCCCGGGTGCGGCCCGAGGCGGCCAGCCCCCGTTCCAGAGCCGGCAGCGCCACCTCGCGCAGGTACCGCCCCGAGCAGATGCCGTGGGTCAGGACACCGTCGGCCACCTCGCCCGCCACCTCGTTCATCAGCGGGCCCACGGCGGCCAGGAAGACCCGGGGCGGCCCGTACCCGTGCGGCGTCGGCGCGAAGACCGGCGTCATCAAGGTGTGCGTGTAGAACGACCCCTCGAACCCGGCCGGCCCGCCCTCGTTCCACGAGGCCCAAATGGCCCGTAGCGCCAGCACGTACTCGCGCAGGCGCGCTGCGGGGTGCGACCACGTCATGGAGAACCGCTGCTCGATGTGCCGGCGCACCTGCGACCCCAACCCCAGCACCACCCGGCCCCCCGAGTACTCCTGCAGCTGGTTGGTCGTGTAGGCCAGGCTCATCGGGTTACGGGCGAAGGCGATCGCCACCGCGGTCCCGAGCGCCACCGTCGACGAGTGCTCGGCCGCCAGCGCCAGCGACAGGAACGGGTCGTTGGTCGTCTCCGACGCCCACAGGCAGTCGAGCCCGGCCGCCTCCGCCTTTTCCACCCTCGTGGCCACCTTCCCCAGCTCGGCCCCGAGCCCGGCGTCGATCTTCACCGCTTCACCCGCCGCCGCACCGGCGCCGGCGTCGGGGCCGGCCCCTTCACCGCCGGCGTGTCGACCGACAGGGACAACGGGACGCCCACCTGCACGAAGCGCCCGGCCGCCGGGTGGCGGTAGCGGCGGAGCAGCCCCCGCGCCACCACCTGCGGGTCGTCGGGCACGGCCGAGGGGTGGACGCTCGGTGCCGCGGGCACACCCGCCTCGGACAAGCGCGCCAGCACCTCGTCCCGCGTCAGCGACCCGACCGCCTCGGCCACCACCTCCTCGCTGACCACGCCGCCCGCCCCGTCGCCGAAGACGTCCCGGAGCCTCGCCAAGTGCGGCTCCGAGACGCAGCACACCACCACCCACCCGTCCTTCGCTCGATACAACCGCCGCCCCACCGCCGCCCCCCGCACGTCGTCGCCGACCTGGTTGTCCACCGCGCCCCGCGCCGCCAGCGCCGCCACGTCCTCGGCCTGGTAGAGCGTCGCCGTCAGGGCCAGCGAGGCGTCGACCGTCGTCACCGCTACACCCCGCACGCGCCCGAGCAGCGCGCACACGATCCCCGCCGCCAGGAGCAGCCCTGTCCCGTAGTCGTTGACGACGACGTTGACCGGCAGCGGTCGCGCCCCGCCGCCCTGGGTCATCTCCATGCCGGTCGCCGCCTGCACGACGTAGTCGAAGGTCGGCCGGTTGGCCATCGGACCGGTCACGCCGAAGCCCTTGGCCCGGGCGTACACGAGCGCAGGATTCACCGCCCGCAGCGCCGCCTCGTCAAGGCCGAGCCGCTCCCACGCGCCGGCCATGGCGTTCTCCACCACGACGTCGGACGCGGCGACGAGGTCGAACAGCCGCGCCCGGTCCTCGGGGGTCTTGAGGTCGAGCACGAGCCCCCGCTTCGATCGGTTGCCGTCGACATAGATGTTGGGCAGCACCGGCATGACCTGGAACGCGCCTTCGCCGCCTGGCGGCTCCACCTTCACGACCTCGGCCCCGAGCTCGGCCAGCAGGCGCGCCGCCAGCGGGCCCGCCCAGAAGTTCGACAGGTCCACGACGCGGTGCCCACCGAGCGCGCCCTGCTCGGCTCCGTGGCGGCGGCCCCGTTTCGCTTCCCCGGGACCCGCCCCGATCCGGACCGGCGGGCCCATCAGCGGCACCCGCCCCAGCACGGGGTCGTCCGTGTCGACCACCAGCTCGTCGACGCGAGCCTGCTCGGTCGCCAGCCACTCAGCCAGCGTGTTGCACTTGGCCACCGGCGCCGGCCGCTCGAGCAGGGTCGCCTCCCACTCGTCGGCCGTCTTCGACCCGAACACCTCCACGAACTCTTTCAACTTGGCCCGGTTCCAGTCCTTGTCGGCCAGCCGGGCCAGGCCCTCCGGAGTGGCGTAGTCGAGCCCACCATCGTCCACCCCGAGCAGCCGGCACAGTTCACGCCAGCGTTCGGTCCCGCTCAGGTTCACCATCACGCCGCGCCCGTCGGAGGTGTCGAAGACGCGCAGGATCGGCGAGTTGCGCTGGCGCACCACCGCCGGCCGGCGTCCCTCGCGGTGGAAGATGGGTGCCGCGTTGAGGAAGAGCAAGCCGTCGAGCAGCGACGTCTCGACGTGCTGGCCGTAGCCGGTCGAGGCGCGTTTGATCAGCGCTGCGCCCGCTCCGAGGACCGCCAACAGCGCCGCCGCCACGCTGGCCACCGGAAACGGGAGCCACATCGGATCGTCCCCGGTGAACAGCCCTTGTTGCATCCCGGCCCGGGCCTGCACCAGTGGCTCCCATCCCGGCTCGTCCCGGTCCGGCCCGGTCGATCCCCACGCGCTGATGGAACACGTGACCAACCCCCGCCGCCTCCCGCGTAGCTCCTTCGATCCCAGCCCGAGCCGCTCCAGTGCGCCGGGCCGCAGGTTCTCGATCAGCAGATCCGCCTGATCGACCAGCCCGAGCAGTTCTTCGCGCCCCGCGTCGGTCGACAGGTCGAGCTCGACCGAGCGCTTGCCCCGGTTCCAGGCCGCGAACCGTGCCGGGTCCGCCCGCAGCGGGTCGCCCCCCGGCCGCTCGACCTTGACCACCTCCGCCCCGAGGTCGGCGAAGATCGTCGCGGCCAGCGGTGCCGCCACGTACTGGCCGATCTCGACCACACGCAGGCCTTCGAGCACCCGCTCAGTGCTCACTCGCCACCCCCGTCCGGGTGAGCCCCGCGCCCAACGAGGTCGCCCGGCATGAGGTCGCCCTCTTCGTCACGGGGCAGGCCGAGCGCACGTTCGGCGATCACATTGCGCACGATCTCGTTGGTGCCGCCCCCCAAGGAGGCGGACAGAGAGTTGAGCAGCTGGAAGGACCAGCGCCCGCCTTGTGGGTCGGACGGGTCCCACGCCGTGGCATCCATGCCGGCCACGTCGGCCGCCACCCGGGCCGACTCCTGGACGAGCTGCGCCATGGCCAGCTTCAGCATCGACGCCACCGCGCCGTCACCGCTGGCGTACCCGCTGCCCCGCCGAGCCCGGGCTTGGGCCTGCAGGTGACCCGTCAGGTACCGCAGCACCATTTGGCGGATGCGCAATTCCACCAGGCGGTCCCGCACGACGGGATTTCCGGCCGCGGCACGACTCTGCGCCTTGGCGATCAACGCACTGAAGCCGCCCCTGCCGCCCCCGCCGGAGCCCATGCCGCTCAGGGCCTGGCGCTCGAAGGCCAGCATGGTACGCGCCACCCGCCAGCCCCCGCCCTCTTCGCCGACCACGTTGCCCGCCGGTACCCGGACGGCGTCGAGGAAGACCTCGTTGAAGTGCGACTCGCCCGTCAGTTGGCGCAGTGGTCGCACGGTGATGCCCGGCGCGTGCATGTCGACGACGAGCATCGTGATGCCCTCGCGCTTGGGCCGTGTCGGGTCGGTGCGGGTCAGGCAGGCGGCGTAGTCGCTGTGCTGGGCGCCCGACGTCCACACTTTCTGCCCGTCGATCACGAACTCGTCCCCGTCGCGTGTCGCTCGCGTCTGCACGCTCGAAAGATCCGAGCCCGCACCCGGTTCGCTGAACAGCTCGCACCAGACGTGCTCGCCCCGGAGCAGCGGCGGAATGAAGGTGCGCTTCTGCTCGTCGCTGGCGTGCACCAGCAGGGTGGGTCCACACATGCCCAGCCCGATCTCGAGCATCTTGGGAGGCACCTCGTAGGCCCGTGCCTCCGTGTCGAGGATGCGCTGGTAGCGCCCGGGCAGCCCCCGGCCGCCGTACTCGGTTGGCCACGTGATGCCGGCCAGTCCCGCCTCGGCCAGCGCCCGCTGGTAGGCCCGTGCGCGCGCCAGTCCCGTTCCCTCGTCCGGCGGACTCGGGCGCGCGCCCTTCACCTTCACTGTGGCCTGCAGGAAGGCGAGGACCTCTTGCCGGAACTGGTCCTCGTCCGGAAGCGTCTCCGGCGCGGCGGCGTCCGAACTGTTCACGCCGGCACCACCGCCACCGGACGGGAGACACCGACCGAGAGCAGACCGCCGAAGACCATGTCCTTCATGACCCGGGCCAGGCGCTCTCGGTCCATGGACAGCGTCGTGATGGAGCGGAGCATGCCGTCGACCATGGTGACGGCCGCCCGGGCCTCCTCCTCGCTCAGCCCCGGACGGACCTCGCACAACACGTGGACCCACTCCGCCGTGCGCACCCGCTCAATGCGGGCCACCCGCCGTCGGGCGTCGTCGTCCAGGAAGCGGTAGCCCCGCACGAACACGTCGCGCAGATTGCCGTTCTTGAGCTGCAGCGCAATGGCGCCGTCGATGAGTCGCTCCAGTGTGACCACCGGCGGCGCGTCCTCGTCGAGGACCTCGTCGACCGTCTCGCGCCACTGGATGGCGGCCTCCTCAATGAGCACCGAGAGCAGCTCGCCCTTGCTCTTGAAGTAGCGGTAGATGGCGGGGCCGCTGACCCCCGCCGCCGCGCCGATGTCACCGAGGCTGGTCTCGCGGAAGCCCCGTTCCCGGAACAAGTCGGCCGCCGCCGTCATGATCGCTTCGCGGGTACGTTCGCCCTTGGTGGGCCGGTCCGCCCTGGAGTGCCGGACGGCGGTCGGTGCCGCCCTGTCGCCGTCGATCCCGCTCACACCGAGCCACCCACGCCGGCCGATGTTAGCCATGCATCACAAAACCAGCCCCTGCAGCGTTGACTGAGGGCTGAACGCATGCTTAGATGTTAATGCTCATTAACAAACTGCGCAAGACGAGCACGGGAGGGACGCATGGAGTTCGGCTTGTTCATGGAGTTGTCGGTACCTCGCCCGTGGACGGCGGACTCCGAGCGGCAGGTCTACGAGAACGCGCTCGAGCAGGTGCGCCTGGCCGACGAGCTCGGCTTCGACTACGTGTGGGCGGTCGAGCACCATTTCTTGGAGGAGTACTCCCACTGCTCGGCGCCTGACATCTTCCTGGCCGCCTGCGCGGCCCAGACCAGCCGCATCCGGGTCGGCCACGGCATCGTCGCCTGCGTGCCCGAGTACCAGAGCCCCATCCGGGTGGCCGAGCGCGCCGCCGTGCTCGACATCATCTCGGGCGGCCGGATGGAACTCGGGACCGGCCGGTCCGCCACCTGGCCGGAGCTGAGCGGGTTCAACGCCAACCCTGACGACACCAAGAAGACGTGGGACGAGTTCGTCCGTGTCATCCCCAAAATGTGGATGCAGGAGCGCTTTGCCTACCAGGGCCGCACGTTCTCCATGCCCGAGCGGGCCATTTTGCCCAAGCCGATCCAGAAGCCACACCCCAGAATGTGGGTGGCCGTCACCTCGCCCGGCACCGAGGTCGACGCGGCCGACCGGGGCCTCGGCTGCCTCGGGCTGTCGCCGGGCAATTTCCAGGAGTCCGAGAAGAAGGTGGCCAATTACCGCAAGCGGATCCAGGTGTGCGACCCCGTGGGCGCCTTCGTCAACGACCGGGTGCTCACGGTGAACTTCCTCTCCTGTTGTGAGGACGGGGACCTGGGCCGGCGCAACGGGCTGAAAATCGCCTCCATCTTCAGCTACATGGCGTCGCAGCTCCTCTCGGCCAAGGAGGTGCTGCCCACCCACTCGTACCCTTCTGAGGGCCTGCTCCCTGCGCTGCGTCGGGAGTCGGGCAGCCCCGGGGACGCCGCCAAGTCGTTCACGGGCGTCACGATGGGCACACCCGACGACGTGGCTGACGCCATCACGGCCTGGGAGAACGTCGGCTTCGACGGCATCAACTTCATCCACCAGTTCATGGAGGTGGTGCCCCAGCAGTACGTGCTCGACAGCATGCGGCTCTTCGCCGAAGAGGTCATGCCCCGCTTCAAGAAGACGGCCGAGCGCCCGGTACCGGCGGGGGTGGCCTGATGCCCCTGGCTGGCTCACTCGACATCCGCCCGCTCGTCGCTGGCGCGCCCGAGGTCGTGCTGGGCGACTGCGTGCTGCAGTTTGCCGACGTCGACATCTTGCAGGTGCTCTACGAAATCAGCGTGGCCGATCGTGAGGCGCTGGTGCCGCCGGCGCTCAACCCGACCATCCCGCCCGTCATCAGCTTCCTCGTCTTTCGGGCCAAGGAAAGCCCCTTCGGGCCGTTCGCCCTGGCGCAGTTGCGCCTCACGGCCCGTGCCGGTGTGCGGCCTCGGGCGTATCTCGTCTCCGCCCGCTGCGACAACCCGGAGCTGGCAGCGGTGCTGGCGGGCTTCTACGGCTACCGCGTCACGTCGGGCGCCATCGGCCTGCACCGGTTCCACGACCGCATCGATTGCACGGTGCAACAGGACGGCGCCACCCTTCTCGACGTCTCGCTCGTGGATCCGGTGCCGGTGACGGGCCACGACGTGCAATACCCCCCGGGCATGCACCTGGCCCGCATCAGCGAGGACGGCGTCAGCAAACCTCGCATCGTCCAGGTCGACTCCGAATACGAGTTCCGGCGGGCCGACCGGGGAGTGCCCGCGTTGGCCCACTTCGACCCCGAGGCGTGGGGCGACGCGCGCCTGGTGCCCTACCTCCCCGTCTCGGCCAGCTTCGCCGCCTGCGACGTGACCATCGCCAACGTACGGTACGTGTGCAACCCGGACATCCCGGCGTCGGAAGGGACCGAGAAGGTCTCCGACAGGTGACGGACGCCCGCTCCGTATCCTGAGCCGGTGCCTGCCGACGCGAGCGACGAGGGGCTGCACCCGGCGGGGGACGATCCCGACTGGCAGGAGAGCGCCTACCTGGCCTGGCGCGACGCCAAGAGCGGGCTCGGAGGGAACCACCGCCTCGGCAACGAGCTTGTTCGCGAGACGGCCAACCTGTGGTGTGGCGTGTACCGGGACGAGGGCACCCGGTTCCGCTGCAACGGCGAGGCGCTGCCCCTGGTCCGACTGGACGAGGCGGGGCTCTGCGCTGGACCGCAGCGGCTGTACCACGACGGCGAACATCTGCGGTTCGTTCTGGAAGGCGATGGGTGCCGGGTCGAATTGGAGATCGACGACGAGGGCGATCGCCACTATGCGAACGCGAAGACGTTCTCGGGAACGGCCGGAGCGGCCGGCACGATCTTCTCGAACAACTTCCACGTCTTCTGCCGGGTGCGAGGGACGGCCGAGCTCGACGGCACCAGGGCCGAGATCGACGCCCCGGCTTGGCGCGACCACTCTTGGGGGCGCGGCGCTGGGACAGCTTCGTCTCGAGCAGGAGTTTCGGAGCGGCGCACGGTGAATGGCGATTCCGCTTCGCCTCCATGGTCGGGGTCAACGGCAGCTTCTTCCGTGTCGGAGCGATCAGCCGCAAGGGTGAGCCCGTGCCCGTCGACGGGGCCGCCATGCTCGTCCAGGTGGACGACGACTCGGTGCGGTGCCCGGCCGCGGAGGTCCGGTACGTGCTCCCAGACGGTGAGGCGATGACCGTGCGCATCGACACGATCGGCGGGATGCTCGGCGTCACCTCGCAGCGCTACGGCTGGGAGTCCGTTGGCGACGTCAGCGTCGACGGTGCGCCCGGTGGGTGGGGCTTCCTCGAGACCAACCTGAACGCGCGCAACGGCCAGGACCCGCCGGCCTACGTCCTGGCGGACGCGCTGACGAACGGCATCATCCGTCCCGGGTCGTGACGGCGCCGTTGTGAAGCTGCCCTCCGACGACCGCGCGCTCTACTACCGGCAGCTGCGCGCCACGGTAGCCGAGGTCTTCCTGCCCGAGCTCAGCAGTCCGACGGCGATCGACGCGGCCGCCCTGGTGGATCGGATCCTCTCCGAGTTCATCGTGGAAGAGGAGGACGGTGCGGCGATCAGCGCCGAGTTCGGGGCCGAGTTCGCCCGCTTGCTCCGCGACACCGGCGAGGGCCCGGCCAGCCCCGGGTCGTTCCACGAGCTGCGCCGGCGGGCCGCCGCGCTGGTCGCCGAGACGGCCGCCAGCGCCGATGCCGAGGAGCGCGCCCGCAGCCGGCAGTTGATCGACGTGGAGCGCCGCTTCCTCGAACGTGTGGACGAGCTGCGGCGAACCGTGCTCGACGAGGACCAGCGCGCCGGGGACGCCAGGCTCACCGAGTGCTCCGTCTCCGCACCGCAACTGACGGCCTATCTCCGCCGCCGGCTTCCTGGGTCTCCTGGCGTGACCGTCACCGCCGTGCAGGTCGTCCCGGGCGGGCGGTCGAAGGAGACGATCTTGGTCTCGCTCGCCGGGACGGACGAGCTGCCGCCCGACGTCATCGTGCGCAAGGACCGTCCCGTCGGGCTCCTCCCGACGAAGGCGTCGGACGAGTTCGCCATCCTGAAGCTCGTCTACGACCACGGCGGTGTCCCGGTCCCCGAGCCGTTCTTCGCCGACGAGTCGCCGCAGGAACTGGGTGAAGGCACCCTGCTCGTGATGGCCCGCGTCGGTGGTGTCAAGGCCGGCGAGTACTTCCCCGACCTCGCCGCGCCGACCACGCACCGGCGGGAGCTGGGTGAACAACTGGCCACGGCGTTGGCCCACCTGCACTCCGTGCCGCTGTCGAGCCTCGGATCCACGAGCCTCAGCCCCGAACAGAAAGTGTCGGAGGACTCGGTGGCCATGGCCGTCGAGGGGATGGCCACTCGCATCGGGCAGCTGAGCGGGCCACCGATCGCGTCGGTCCCGATGGCGCGCCGATGGCTGCTCGACCACGTGGGCGATGTGGTCCCGTCCGGTCCCCTTTGCCTGCTCCAAGGCGATGTGGGGCTGCACAACATGCTCATCGAGGGCGACCGTCTCACGGCGCTGGTCGATTGGGAGGCGGCGACGATCGGCCCGCCAGTACGCGAGCTGGCCGCCGCGTGGCCCGCCGCCACCGCGCTGATGACCTGGGAAGAATTCACCGACGCCTACCGAGCTGCGGGCGGTCCGGCGGGCGCAACGGACAGCCGCGGCGTGGCCTACTACCGCGTATTCTTCGCACTGGGCGCCTGCATGTCGAGTCGCATCGGAGGCGATCTCTTCCGGAGCGGGGTCAAGCGTGACCTGCTGACCGCACACTCGGGCCTCGATGCCCACTTCCGGGCGCAGCGCAATCTCGCCCGCGCCCTGGGGGACACCCTCGCCCAGGGCTGAGCCGAGCCGCGCGGGGCTACGTTGCCTTTCTGGAGGCCGCGAGGACCAAGGAGAAGCAGTGCGTTCGAGCCGAACAGGCGTCTTCCGTTCCAGGCGCAGACTGTTGGTCGCGTCCGTCTCCGTCGCCATCGCGGGGTCGACGCTGTTGTCGCCGCTCGCGTCGGGTGCCGCGCCCGGTGCCCTCGGGACGCCTGACCGGGCCACGCGGAGCCCGGTGCTGCTGGGCATGATCAGCGACGGCGGCTCGGGCACCGTCGGCACGGCCCCCCTGGTGGAGCAGGGCGCCAGGATGGGCGTCGCCTACCAGAACGCGTACGGCGACGGCCTCGACGGCCACAAGATCGAGCTGTACGTCTGCGAGAACCAGGAAACCCCGGCCGGGGGCCAAGCATGCGCCAACGACATGGTGCAGCACGGCGTGGCAGCCGTCATCGAGCCCTTTACCGGTCAGGGCCCGACCGAGGTGCCTACCATCGTCAAGGCCGGCATCCCGTACATCACGATGTCCGGCGGCTCCTCGGCGGAGCTGGCCACGCCGGGCGCATTCGACCTGCAGGGCGGGTTCCCCGCCATCCTCGGCGCCGTCGCGCTGCAGGCCAAGCAGCAGGGCTACAAGAAGGTGGCCTTCGTCGTGGCCAACGTGCCATCGGTCGTCCAGGCGACGCAGGTGATCGGCGATCTCGTCTTCAAGGCCGCCGGCGTGGGTTTCCAGGTCCTGGCGGTCAATCCGGGCGTGGCGGACATGACGCCACAGCTGCAGGCGGCCGTGAGTGCCGGGGCGTCGGCCATCGGCGAGGCGGGCGACGTTTCGTTCTGCAGCTCCTTCCTCCGGGCGTACGGCGCCCTTGGCCTGCACGTGCCGCGTTACGTCGTCGCGACGTGCCTCGACCCGAGCATCCTCAAGTCCGCTTCTCTCGACAAGGTGATGGACGGTGCGTGGCTGGCCGGCGCCGGCACGGCGACGCCGCACGATGACGCGCTCTACGCCGCGATCGTGCACCGGTATGCGCCGACCGTGAACCCCAACCCCAACGCCAGCGCCAATGACCTCGCAGGGTTACTACCGGTGCTGTCCATCGCCGCCATCATGAAGGGATCGAGCGAGCCCGTGACGCCGGCGGGGATTCTGAAGCAGACCGAAGCCGCGTCCGGCGTCCCGCTGCCGATGTTCGGAGGAGTCACGTTCACGTGTAACGGCACGGCCATCCCGCTCTTCAAATCGATCTGCTCGTCGACGGCCGCCATCGGAGTCCTCGGCACGGGCTACCGCGTGAGCCATATCGAGAACTACGACCCGACCCCGCTCTTCTAGGGCGGTGATGCCCGGCCGGGGTCGTCGGGCGACCCGGGACCGGCACGCCCGCGGGGTGACGTTTTATTTCAAATGCATTGCGATACCTTCTCGATCCGATGCCACGATACGTGTGGCAGACCAAGGGGGGTGGGACGCCGAGAGCCGACGGAGTTGGCTCTGGGCACCAGGGACGACCAGGAGCGGTCCCTCTCTCGGGGCTCGCACGGGGGACCACTCCTGCGTCGCCGACGCTCACGACGGACAAAGGGGGGCCTTAATCCCGAGCAGGCAGCACCATCGAAGTCACCCTCTTCGGCGCTCCTGCCAGCAAATTTCGAGATTACTTCGATATGTTGACGGCCAGAACCACTAAACGGTATACTCTTTTCGACCGCAGACTCCGGGGGGCTCGCTGTGGTCGATGGGCACATCTGTCACCCCCGGATCCCCAAGGAGGAAGCGGTGCTCAGACCAGTTGCGATCAGGCGGCCCGGCGGTACCAGCGGAAGAGTCTTTTCCAGAGGGCTGCTTTGCACGGCGATCCTGACGGTGGCCGCGGTGGGGACATTGGCGGGAACGGCCGGCGCTTCCAGTAGCTCGTCGGACAAGGCGACCGGGTCTGCAGTCACCATCGGCATGATCACCGACGCCGGCGGTTCGGGTGGCATCGGCACGAGCGCGCTGGTCGAGCAGGGGGCCAAGGCAGCCGTCGACTACGTGAACGGCGACTTGGGTGGGTTGGAGGGTCACAAGGTCGTGCTCTACATCTGCGAGAACCAGAACTCGCCTGCCGGCGGTCAGACCTGTGCCAACGACATGGTGCAGAAGGGCGTCGTCGCCGTGGTCGAGCCGTTCACCGGTCAGGGCCAGACCGAGGTGCCCACGATCATCGGCGCCGGCATCCCGTACATCGTGGTCACAGGGGCCTCGACGGCCGAGCTCACTTCACCGGGCGCCTACGACCTCGATGGTGGCTTTGCGTCCTACCTGGGCGCCATGGCGTTGAGCGCCAAGCAGCACGGGCTCAAGAAGGTGGCGTTCGTGGTGGAAAACGTGCCGGCGGCGATCCAGGGCACACAGGAGCTCGGTGGGATCGTCTACAAGGCGGCAGGCGTCGGCCTCGACGTCGTGCCGGTCAACCCGGGCACGGCCGACATCAGCCCGCAGCTGCAGTCGGCCGTCTCGAGCGGGGCGGACGCCGTCGGCGTCATCGGCGACGTGACGCTGTGCAGCTCGTTCCTCAAGGCGTACAACACGCTGGACCTCACGCTGCCGCGCTTCGTGTTGTCGACATGCCAGGACCCGAGCATCCTCGACTCGTCCACCCTGGACAAGGCGCTGGCCGGCTCGTACATCACGACGTCGTCGGCAGGGTCCAAGGCCGACCTGGCCGAGTACGCCACCATGATGAAGAACTTCGCGCACGGCGTGAGCACCAACCCCAACGTCAGCAGCAACCAGGCCGACGGCGTGACGCCGGTGCTGGCGCTGGCCGCCGTCATGAAGGGCTCGACGCAACCGGTGACGGCGGCCGGGATAAAGGATCAGATCCAGACGGCGACCAACGTGACCCTCCCACTGTCGGGCGGCCTGAAGTTCACCTGCAACGGCACGGCGATCCCACTGCTCAAGTCAGTCTGCTCGTCCGCGGCGGCCATCGGCGTGATCGAGTCCGGCAAGGCCGGCAAGATCAACGAACATCACGGTGTACAACCCAACGCCGCTGTTCTAACCGAGCGGCCGGGCGGCGTTTGACTCCCGGCGTCGAGTTGGTGCAGAGGCGCGCCCGCGACACAATGAGGGCGTGAGCGATACCGCGTTGCTGGTCATGGACGCGCAGGCTTCGATCGTCGGACGGGTCGTCGGCCAGGCGGACGAGCTGCTCGCGGCAATCGGACGCGCCATCGCGGCGGCCAGGGCGAACGGCATCCTGGTCGTCTACGTCCGGGTGGCCTTTCGGAGTGGCAACCCCGAGGTCTCAGCGCGCAACCGCGTATTCGCGTCCCTCTCCGACACCGCGTTCGCTGAGGACGCTCCGGGGACGCAGATCCATCCGTCCGTAACGCCGCAGCCCGGCGACATCGTCGTGACGAAGAAGCGGGTCAGCGGCTTCGCCGGCAGCGACCTCGACATGGTGCTGCGTGCCCAGAGCGTCACCAACTTGGTCCTGACCGGCATCGCCACCAGCGGCGTCGTCCTCTCGACCCTGCGTCAGGCCGCTGATCTGGACTACGGGCTGACGGTGCTGCGCGACGGCTGCGCTGATGGCGACCCCGAGGTGCATCGCGTCCTGCTCGAGAAGGTGTTTCCGCGACAGGCCGACGTGGTGTCGGCTGACGAGTGGATCCTGTACTTGGCCAACGTGGCCGACTAGACGTTGTCAGGCTGCAACTGACAGTGTAAGGTAAATCCTGACAGCGAGTGGAGGAGCAGCCATGCTGGTCACCGAAAAGGACGATGTCGCCGTCGCCTGCTGCTCCTTCTGCCTCCGCCCGAACACCGAGGTGAAGGTCCTGGTGGCGGGTCCCGCCGTCTTCGTGTGCAACGAGTGCGTGGACCTGTGCTGCCAGATCATCAGCGACCACCCGGCCCAGGAAGGCCGAGCCGCGTCGCTTGCCCTGGGAGCAGGTGGACTCGCTCGACGTGGTGCTCGGCCACCTGCCCAGAGTCGCCGTGGCCAGGGCGCAGGTCGAGGAGAGCCTCAACCGTTGGGTCGGCCGAGCTCGAGCACTCGGAGCCACCTGGCAACGAGTTGGCGATGCCCTCGGCATGACGCGGCAGTCGGCCTGGGAGCGCTTCGCGCCGGACGATTGAGGGACTGACGGGCGGTGCGCCTTTCGTGGGAGCAGTGTTGGGACCGGTTGCGCGCGGCAGACCACGGCGTCCTATGCACGATGGGTGCGCAGCAGTCGATCGCCGCCGTCCCGGTGTGCTTCGTCGTGGTCGACGACGCCATCGCGTCGCCGGTCGACACGGTCAAGCCGAAGGAGACCACCGACCTCCACCGGCTCGCAAACCTCGAGCGCAGCCCGGTGGCGACACTGCTCTGCGAGCACTGGGATGGCTCCGATTGGTCGCGGCTGTGGTGGGTGCGGGCGCAGCTCCACCTGGTCGGCGAGGACCACTCCAGCCTGGCCTTCCGGCGCGAGTGTGAGGCCGCCCTGCGCACCAAGTACGAGCAGTACCGGGTGGCCGAGTTCGCCCACCTGCTCGTGTTCGATGTCACGTCGCTCACGGGTTGGCGCGCCGGCGAGTCGGCCGCGCCAGCGGCGGGACCCTGGGAATTCCTCGAAGGCCGGGAGCGGTTCCCGGGTCGAGCAGCCCTCGCTCAGTGTCCGGGGCCGCCGCCTCCGTTGAACGAAGCGGACGTGCCCGCGCCCAAATACGCAGCAGCCACGGCACTGGTGTCGTGCCGGAACGTTTCGGCCGACCCCGACAGCACGATGTTGCCGTGTACCAGCACCATGGCCTCGTCGGCGACCTCCAGCGCCAGCTGTACGTGTTGCTCGACCATGATCACCGCCGCGCCGTGCTCGTCGGCCACCCTGCGGATGACCGGCATGAGGGATTCGACCGCCACCGGCGCCAGTCCCATCGACATCTCATCGATCAGGAGCAGCTTCGGTGACTGCACCAGGGCCCGGGCGATGGCAAGCATCTGCTGCTCGCCCCCCGAGAGGTCGGCGGTGCGCAGCCGCTCCCTCCGCTGGAGGGCGGGGAAGAGCTCTAGCACCTGATCGACGATGTCCGACCCGCGGGGCGCGGCCAGCTTCAGGTTCTGCACGGGCGTCAGCTCTGTGAAGAGGGCGCGGGAGTCGGGGACGAGCACCAGCCCGGCCTTGTTCATACGCCGGGGCGACGCGCCCTTCACGGGCTGCCCGTTGAGCGTGATGGTCCCATTGCGTGGGGGAAGGAAGCCGGCCAGCGTCATGAGGAGCGTCGTCTTGCCCGCTCCGTTGGGACCGAGGACCGTCAACACCTTGTTCGGCGCCAGGGCGAAGGTGATGTCCCGGGCCACCGTCAACTTCCCGTAGCCGACGTCGAGGCCTTGACACGACACGACCACCTCTGGGGAAGCCGTCGCCCCGTCGCCCGGTTGCTGCGCCAGCGCCGACGGTCCCGCTCACGTTGCCACCAGCCGCCGGTTCGTGGCGCCGAGATAGGCCGTCGAGACCTTCTCGTTGCTCCGGATCTGCTCGGGCGTGCCCGACGCGATCAGCGCGCCGAAGTCGAGAACGGCGATCTCGTCGCACAGGTTCAACACCAGACTCATGTCGTGGTCGACCAGCAGGATGGTGACGCCGCCATCGCGCACGCGCCGCAACTGGTCGGCCAGCCAGAGGCTCTCGGTGCTGTCGAGACCGGCGGCGGGCTCGTCGAGCAGGAGCAGCCTGGGCTCTCCCGCCAGGGCGCGGGCGACCGACACGAGCTGGCGCCGGCCCTGCGAGAGCAGCGACACCTGCAGATGGCGCAGATCGCTGAGGCCCAGTTCGTCGAGAATGCGGGTGAGGGCCGCGGGGTCGTGGCCGGCAGCCCGCTGCTGGCCTACCTGGACGTTCTCCTCGACGGTCAGGTCGTCGGCCACGCCGGCCAGCTGGAAGGTACGGGCCAGCCCCAAGCCCGCCCGGCGGTAGGGCGCCAGGTCGTCGACCCCGAGCCCGTCCAGTGCCACCGACCCCGCATAGGGCTGGAAGCCGCACAGGGCGTCGATCGTGGTGGTCTTGCCGGCGCCGTTCGGGCCGATCAGCCCCACAATCTGGCCCTCTTCGACCGCAGAAGCTCACGGCGTTGACGGCGACCACGCCGCCGTAGCGCACCGTGAGGTCCCGCACCTCGAGCAGGGGCGTACGGGCCGCGTCCGCCAGCGGCGTCACTGCCGCGACCGCCGCGACCGCCGCGACCGCCGCGACCGCCGCGCCACCCCCGGCAGTCGGTTCGGCGGCCATCGCCGCCGCTGGCCGGGGCGTGGAGACGCGCCTCCGGACACCACCGGTCTCGCCGGCACCAGGGCGCCCGATCGGGCCGCGCCATGGCGCCGCGCGACCGCCACTGTTCGAGGGCCAGGTGAGTCGGCCCCACGATGCCCTCGGGGTTGAAGATCACCGTGAGGATCACGCCGATGCCGGCGACGACGCCGTACCAGTTGTCGACCCCGCCCTGCCCGACGTTCGACGAGATCACCGCGACCAGGAGCCCACCCGACGTGATGATGCCGGCCAGGATCCCGCCGCTCACGGACGTGATGCCCGCCACCACCACGGTCGAGAACAGGACGAGGCCCAAGAAGGCGTCGAAGTCCTCGAAGGTCACGTTGCCCAGCTGGTAGGCCAGCAGTGATCCGCCGATGCCGGCGATGAAGGCGGCCAGGGCGAAGCCGATCAGCTTTATCCGCACCACGTTGATGCCGGCCGCCGCCGCCGACCGCTCGTCGGCCCGCACCGCCAGCATGGCGGTCCCGAGGCGGCTCGTGCGCAGGTAACTGATCCCGAGCGCCACCGCCACCAGTACGACCAGGCACAGGATCCCGAACGCGGGCCGCGGGAAGTCCTTGCCGGCTCCGATCCCGAGGTTCATGCCGAACAGCCGCGGCGTCGGGATGGCCAGACCGCTGGCACCCCCGTCGAGCGAGTTGTTGTCGAACCAGATCGCCTCGACCCCGGCGGCGAAGGTCAACGTCACCACGGCCAGCATCAAGCCGCGCACGCGCAACGCAGGGATGCCGATCACCACGCCCATCACGGCGGCCACCAGCGCCGCCAGGATCGGCGCGATCGGGAACGGGATTCCCCACGAATTGGCGAACGTGCTCAAGATGTAGGCCGACGACGCCGGCGAACGTGAGCTGGGCCAGCGAAATCTGCCCCGTGTACCCCGTCACCACCACCAGTGACAACGTCACGACACGCGGTGATGAAGCTCGTGTACAGCGCCGCCCGGTCGTTCCCGGAGAAGAGGTAGATCGCGGCGAGCCCGACCGCGAACCCGACTACCGCCGTCGGGATGCGCCAATGCGGCCGCGGCGCCCGTCCCAGCGTGACCTGAAGCAGCGTGCCCCGCCTCGGCATGGTCTGTCCCCGGACGGCCAGCACGATGAGGACGAGGACGAGAGGAATGAGCTCGCCGGCGCCGGCGGGGAAGTCCGGGTGGACGCCGTTGACATAGACGGACAGTGACTCCAGGGCCCCGATGCCCAGCCCGGCCGTGATGGCCCACCCGAGCGAATGGAAGCGGCCCACGACGGCCGCCGCCAGTGCCGGGACGATGAACAGGGTGTAGGTCCCCGGCTCCAACGGCACCAGCGGGGCGATCAGCACACCGGCGATGGCGGACACGACGAAGCTGATGATCCAGTTGGTGAGCGCAATGCGGTCGGGCGACAGGCCGCTCACCAGTGCGCCCACCTCGGTCTCGGCCGAGGCCCGTGTGGCGAGGCCGAAGCGGGTGAAGCGGAAGAGCAGCGTCAAGACGACACCGAGGCCGATGATGGTGGCGGCCAGCCAGAGCCGGTCGGTCGGTACGTTGACGCCGAGGATGCTCACGTGGTTCTGCGGGTAGATCGGGTTGATGTTGATGACGACGGTGCCCACCTGGTAGCTGACGATGGCGGTCAGCACGCCCATGAGGCCGATGGAGGCGACCGCCTTTGCCACGGCCCGGTGGTTGCGCAAGGGCCGGAAGACGAGCAGGTATGCCAGCGCGCCCATCACCGCGGAGATGGCCAGGGTGACGAGCAGCGCCGGCCAGAAGGCCCAGCCCGATCCCACGTTGATGGTCGGTCCCAGGCCCGGGATGGGCACGAGAAGCTGCCCGTTGCGCAGGAGCGAGTACGTGTAGGCGGCGTAGAGCGCCTGGGCACCCGTGGCGAAGTTGAGCACGCCCGACGAGCGGTAGGTGACGACGAGCGCCATGGCCAGGGCGGCGAAGACGCCGCCGTTGCCGAGCCCGAGCAGCAGGAACTCGACGTAGATGCTCACCGAGTGGGACGCCCCTGCCCTTGCCGACGCATCAGGCTCTGCCGCCTTCGACGCTCGGGCCCCCCCAAGGGAAAAGCACGGATTGAGGATACTCAATCACGCGGCCGGGCGCATGGGCAATCGAGCGCCGTTGGCTCAGCCCGCCCCGGCTCCACCCCCGTGGGCGACGGAGAGCTCGTCGCGCAGCACCCGCCGCAGCAGCTTCCCCGTCGGCGAGTAGGGCAGCTCGTCGCGGAAGTCGACGACGGCGGGCATCTTGGTCGAGCGCAGCCGCCCCCGCACCCAGTCCTGCAGCTCGCGCCTCGCCGGCCGACTGCCCGGCGTGCAGCACGACGACGGCGGCCACCGCCTCACCCCACTCGGCGTCGGGGATGCCGATGACCGCCGCCTCGGCCACCGCCGGGTGGGCCATGAGGACGTCTTCGATCTCGCCCGGCGAGATGTTCTCGGCCCCCCGCACGATGACGTCGTCCAGCCGCCCGTCGATGTAGAGGAACCCGTGCTCGTCGAACCAGCCGGCGTCGCGGGTGCGGAACCACCCCTCGTCGGTGAGCGTCGTGCGGCCGACGTACTCGCCGGCCACCTGCTCGCCGCGCACCCAGATCTCGCCCTTCTCGCCCGGCGGGAGGGCCGCCTCGTCTTCCCCCCGGACCTCCACCTCGAGGGACGGGAGGGGCCGCCCGACCGACCCCAGCCGCGCCCGCACGGCGGGGTCGTCGCTGGCGAAGGCCTCCCGGTGGTCGTCCGGGGTCAGCATGGCGATGGTCGAGCTGGTCTCGGTCAGCCCGTAGGCGTTGACCAGGTCGACGTGGGGCATGTCGCGCAGGGTGCGCTCGACCAGCTCGAGCGGCATGCGCCCCCCGCCGTAGGACAGGTGGCGCAGCGCCGGCCGGCTCCACCCCGGTGTCCTCGATGGCCTGCAGAATGCGGCCCAACATGGTCGGCACCACCATGGCGTGGGTGATCTTCTCGTCGGCCGCCGTGCGCACCCAGTCCGCCGCGTCGAAGGCCGGCAGGTACATGATGCGGCGCCCGGCGTAGAGCGAGCTCAGCACCGCCGCGATGCCCGCGATGTGGTACGGCGGCACGCAGATCAGCTGGGCCTCGGTCGGCTCGCATCCCATGAACTCGACGCTCGAGATGATGTAGGAGACCAGGTGCCGATGACGCAGCACCGCCGCCTTGGGCTCCGACGTCGTGCCGCTGGTGAACAGCAGGACGCCGATCTCCTCGGGATCGACGAACGGGTGCTCGCCACGTCGACCGGCTCGGCGATGGCCGCCGCGAACTCGTCCTTGGTGATGACGTGCTCGGCGCCGCAGGCCCGCAGGCGCTCGACCTCGTCGTCGTCGGCGATCATGCAGTCCGCCCGCCACGCGCGCCGAGGATGCCCTTCAACTGCTCGTCGGGAGCCCGGTAGTTGATCGGCGCGAACGGCATGCCCGCCAGCGCCGCGCCGAACAGCGCGACGGGCAGCACGTCGGAGTTCAGCCCGAAGTAGCCGACGACGTCGGCCCCGCTCTTCTCGAAGAAGACGGCCGCCCGCCTGGCCCGCTCGAGGAGCTCCGCCGCGCTGAGCCCGCCGTCGTGGGGGCCGACGACGATGCGCTCGGGATCGCCCTCGGCCGCCATCTCGAGCAGCATGGCGATGTTCACCAGGGCTCTCCCACTCTGACGACGTGGGCGGTCAGTCCGAGGCGGGGAGCGGCTTGGCGCCCTTGACGGCCAGGATCGTCTCGCCCACCGAGATCGAGCCCTCGCCGGCCTTGGTGCACAGGACCTCGAGGCCCGAGCTCGTCGTCGGCGTAGCGCTTGCCCAGCTGCGTGCCCTGGTCGAAGCCGGGCTCGATGCTCTGCGGCGCCGACCTCGGCGTCGATGGCCAGGAAGGCGTGGCCCCCGCAGCGCAGGTCGACGGGTTCGGCCGGCGCCTTCACCACCACGACCTCGCAGGCGTCGGTCGCGCTGCGCAGCCTCGTCCCTGCCTTCAGTTGCATGGCCACCGCAGTCCAGCCTCGCTCTCGTCGTCTCCCCCACCAGCCGGTCAAGGGGAATGCAGGATCCTATTCGTTCGTGCCCCGCCCCCCGCCGCGAGGTGGGAAGCACCATTTCTACCGCCGCACCAGGGCCGACCGCATCCTGGCGAGCGGGCCACGGGCATTTTCCGTGAGAAACTGCCCGACGGAGGATCGTGTAGACGAGGGTTGTCGGAGGGAGAGCATGGACGAGGTCGCGGGGAAGCCACCGGTCCCCGGCCAGGAGGAGGGGTGGTTTCCCGACCCCGAGCAGGGGGGCCAGGAGCGTTACTGGGACGGCGAGGCTGGACCGACGGGTGCGCCCGGACGGGTCCGGGGACACCGGGCTGGCCCACCTGCCCGAGCACGTGCCCGAGCTCCAGCGGGCCCTGGCAGCGGCCACAGCCGACATCGACGCGGTCGAGGATCGGCTCTCGACGCTGTTCGACCGCTCCGGGGGTGCCTCGGGCCAGGCGCCCCGGCCCCGCCCGGCGCGGGCCCCCGCCTGGCCCCGGCCCAAGCACTCGAACGTGACGATGACGATGACGACGGCGCGGACGATGACGACGCTGTGGACGATGACGACCTGCTGCTCGAGGACTTCGAGGAGGAGCCGGAGGTCTTCGAGGACGAGGAGGACGAACTCGACGCCGGAGAGGACGACGACGCAGACGAAGAGGATGGCGAGTTCGCCGACCTGGATGCTGCGCTGGCGTCCGAGTCACCTGAAGAGCTCAAGTGTCGCGGCGCCAGGAGGGGTACATCGAACGGGATGCCGTCACAGGAGGGCCCGACCGATGCCGGCGGGTCAGGCTCGGCCCGGCGTGACTAGGAGTCGGCGGACACCGCGCTGACACCTGCCGGGCCAGGTCACCCCAGCGCTCGAAGGCGTCGGGGTCGCGCACGACGTCGGACGCCGGTGAAGTAGCTGACGACCCGGGTGGCGACGCCGCCGTACTTGGCCACGATCGTGTCGGCGATGTCGTCCCAGGTCCCCACGGTGGTGAACTGCTCGAGCAGGTCGTCGTCGATGACGGCCGCCATGCCCGGGATGTCGCCCGCCCGCTGGCGCTCGCGGATGCGCTCGGTCGTGCCCTCCCGGTCGAGCTGCTCGAAGATGAACCCGTAGTTCGGGCGTCGACCCGTAGAAGGACGACCTGCACCCGGGCCCTCTCGCGCCAGCGCGTGCTGCTCCTCCTCGGTGTCGCCCACGCACGAGGAAGGCCGGCACGATCACCTCGAGGTCGTCGACGCGTGCGCCCCGAGCGGGCCGCGCCGGCCGCCAGCTCGGGCAGCACCGTCTCGCGCAGGTAGGTCGGGGTGTTCAGCGGGTGGACGTGCACGCCGTCGGCCACCTCGCCGGCCATGCGCAGCATCCAGGGGTTGACCGCGGCGACGTCGATCGGCGGGTCGGCGCAGTCGATGGGGCCGGGCGCCCACATGGGCGGGCAGCAGCGACAGGGCGTAGAACTCGCCCTCCACCGCCAGCGGCGCGCCGGTGCGGAAGGACTCGAAGATCTGCTTCACGGCGAGGACGTACTCGCGCAGCCGGGGCCCGGGCGGGTCGAACTCCGCGCCGTAGCGGCGCTCGATGTGCGCCCGCACCTGGGCGCCGAGCCCGAGGCGGAAGCGGCCGCCGCTGGCCTCGGCCAGCTCCCACGCCGTCGACGCCGTGACCATGGGGCTGCGCGGGAAGGCCACGGCGATGCCGGTCAGGATGTCGATGTCGGCGGCCACCGCCAGCGCGCCGCAGGTGAGGTACGCCGTGCGCCCGGCCTCGGTGACCACCAGGCCCGACAGCCCGGCGTCGGCGGCCCGGCGCCCGAGCTCGCCGGCCTGGCGCAGCGGCTGCGCCGGCAGCATGGCGTCGAACTTCAGCGCCACGGATCGCGCCCGTCATGCCGCATGCGGCGCGCGTCGGCACGCCCGTCGCGCCGCGCCGGCACCCAGTCGTTGACGGTGGGGAAGTACTCCTCGGTGTGGTCGACCGTGCCGGCCGCGGCGTAGTGGTACACCATGGCGGCGCGGATGCCGTCGGACTCGTTGTCGGTCGAGCGGTGCATGAGGTGGCTGTCGAAGACCAGCAGGTCGCCCGGGTCCATGAGCACGGGCTCGGAGGCGGCCATGTCGTGGTCGACGATCTCGAAGTAGCCGTAGTTGGCGCCCGGCCGGCGGTCCGGCACGTGCGTGTGCACCGGCTCGGTCTGCGACCCGGGCAGCACGTGCAGGCAGCCGTTGACCAGGGTGGCCTCGGTCACGGCGAGCCAGACGCCGACCACGGGCCGGGCCGGCTCGAAGGGGAAGTAGAAGGAGTCCTGGTGCCAGGGCTGGCCCCAGGCGCCGGCGCGTCTTGAAGATGAACTGCGACAGGAAGACGTCGATGTCGGGCGCGATCAGCTCGGCCACCGCGGTCGACCACGGCGGCCGAGTGCGCGAACGTCGGCGAAGACCGGGTCGCGGTGCAGCTTGAAGACCTTGGACACGCCGTCCTCGGGGTGGGCCACGGCCATGGCCGGCCTTGTTGCTCTCCGGCACCACCTTGACGCCGAGCGCCGGCGGCCAGGTCGGGCTCGCGCACGATCTGCGGTCACCCGCGCCAGCATGGCCGCGCAGGTCTCCGGCGGCGGCGAAGCCGGCGATGCGGAAGAAGCCCCGGTCGGCCCACGAGCCGCTGCTCGGCGTGAGCGGCGGTCGCGGCCGGTGCAGCCACGTCCGGTTCGTGCTCATCCGATCGGCTCGGCCGGCGGGTCGGGCAGGTCGCCGGCGCGGGCGGGGCCAGGCGATCGGGCGTGACGTCACTGGCGATGACCGCGCCCATGGCGATGCCGGCCCGCTCGACCGAGGGGTGCGGGAAGCGGCCCTCGCCCCGGGTGGACCCGTCGGCGAAGTAGATGGCGGTGTGCACCCGACGGACCGTACCGGTCGTGTTGGGCTGGCCAAGTGGAAGGTGAGGCCGTGGTGGAAGGCGACCGACCCGGGCGGGACCTCGACGAACACCGGCTCCGATCCCCTCGAGCTCGCGCCGGGCCAGCGGGTCGTCGCCGCCGGCGCCGGTGAAGATGTCGACGAACTCGCGCAGGCCGAGCCGGTGGCTGCCCGGGAGGTAGCCCATGGCGCCGCTCTCCAGCGTCGAGCCGTCGAAGGGGATCCAGGCGGTGATCGGTGTCGGTCTCGACGATGGGCCAGTACGGGCTGGTCCTGGTGCGGGTCGGTCTCCCGCCCGCCCGCCTCCTTGTAGAGCGCCTGGTCGTGCCAGAGGCGGACGGCGTCGACGCCGAGCAGGCGGGCGGCCGTCTCGCCGACGAGCGGGGTGGAAGGTGAGCGGGCGGACGTCGGGGCAGTCCTCCCAGAGGTTCTGGCACTGGATGAAGCTCTGCTCGTAGCGCGACTTCTCGGCCAGCGTGCGGGTGTCGTGGCGGCTGCGCCGGGCCACCGCCTCGTCGACGGCGGCGCCGTAGCGGTCGAGCTCGTCGGGCGTCAGCAGGTCGGGCACCACGACGAAGCCGTCGCGGCGGAAGTCGTCGACGAGCTGCGGGGTCGAGCGCGCCGAGCGTCGTCGTCACGCGCCCGTCGCGGACCTCGCGGACGTCGCGCACCTCGCGGATGTAGCCCGACGAGCTCGTGCACGCTGGGCGACTCGAGCCAGGGGGTGAGGTCGACGTCGTACATCGTCGTGGGCTCGGGGCCCTGGTCGAGGTGGTGGGGCTCGGAGGCCATGAACCGGCCGTCGAGCAGGCGCACCTCGGTCAGCAGCTCGGCGTAGGGGAGCGTGGTGGCGGCGGGCGAGCCGAACCCGAAGACGCGCTCGGAGCCCATGACCGCGTTGGCGGCGGCCCGGCCGGTGAGGAACGGCCGGTAGTCGTTGCGCTCGAGCTCGCCGGTGTAGGCGTCGAGGATGTGCAGGGCCCGGTCGAGGACCTTGCTGGTCGAAGGCGTAGAAGACGTTGGGCGCGGGGAGGTCGCCCCACACGCCCCACATCCACCAGCGCATGGTCGGTGGCAGGGCGGCCATGGCATGTTGGACGCCCCGGCCGACCGCCTCGTGGCCGTGGTGCACGTCGTGCGGCGAGGGCGACGACGACGATGGAGGCGCTCGTGCTCCTCGACGATGGCCGGGCAGCTCGGTGGCGACGCCGTCGGGTGGCCAGGTCCAGGTCGCCGTCGAGGTCGAGGTTCAGGGGCGGGTCGAGGAAGACGGGGACGAAGCCGGCCCGGGCCGACGCCTCCTCGGCCTCGGCGCGCCGGCGGTCCCGCTGCCCCTCGAAGCCCGAGGCTGGCGATGACGCTGACCACGGTCCAGCCCCGGTCGCGCAGGTGGAGCAGGGCGCCGGGGCAGCCGACGGCCTCGTCGTCGGGGTGCGGGGCGACGTGGAGGACCGTGGGGGCCACGAGGGCGCAGGTTACGCCGCTGATCGCGGGCGAATTCCCCCGGGGCCCCGGCGTTCGGGTCGGCAGCGGCGGGCGCTCCTCAGAGCACTCTTTACAGATTACTCTGAACAGAGTATTATGACCGGCGTGCCGAGATGGTCCCGTTCGAACCCCCTGGCCCTGGCGGTGCTGGTCTGCCTGTACGAGAAGCCCATGCACCCCTACGAGGTGGCGCAGACGCTGCGCAGCCGGGCCAAGGAGGAGAGCGTGCGCCTCAACTACGGGTCGCTCTACGCCGTGGTGGAGTCGCTCGAGAAGAAGGGCTTCATCAAGGCGACCGGCACGGTGCGGGAGGGCAAGCGGCCCGAGCGGACCGTCTACGAGATCACCGACGACGGCGCGGTCGAGATGACCGACTGGATGACCGAGCTCATCGGCACGCCGACCAAGGAGTATCCGGCGTTCATGGCCGGCCTGTCGTTCATTCCGGCGCTCGATCCCGGACGAGGCGCTGGCGGCGCTGCGGCGCCGGGCCGAGGCGCTGAGCGTCAAGCTGGTGGGCATGCGCGGTGCCATGAAGGCGGCGCGGGAGGCCGGCCTGCCGCGGCTGTTCGAGCTCGAGGCCGAGTACGAGGAGAGCCAGCTGGTGGCCGAGCTGAGGTTCGTCAACGGCCCTGGTGGACGAGATGGCCGCCGGCACGCTCGAGGGACTCGACATGTGGCGCTTCTTCCACACCGAAGGGTTCGACCCCGAGGAGGTGAACTTCACCTTCGACATCGCCCAAGGAATGACCCGGGGCCGCGTGTTGCACCACGCGGCCCCGAGCCCACACGACCACGAGCCCGATCCCGAGGAGACCTGCGCCCGAGGCAGCACTCGAAGCGTAGGCGACCTCCGTCGGAGCGGGCTCTGCACAGCGCACGGCGCGCTGCATGCTGCACCGACCGCAGACACAACGACGAAAGGAGGGGCGCGCATGCACGCCCTGATAGAGGCCGACGGCCTCTCCAAGCGCTTCGGGAAGGTCCAGGCCCTCTCGGAGCTGACCCTGACCCTGCCGGCCGGGCCGGCCCGTGGCCATCCTCGGGCCGAACGGCGCCGGCAAGACGACCTTCATCCGCATGGTGGCGACGCTTGATCGCGCCCGACGCGGGGACGCTGCGGTCGACGGTCACGACGTGGTGCAGGACCCCATGGCGGTGCGCCGCATGATCGGGCTGGCCGGCCAGTCGGCCGCGGTCGAGGAGATGATGACGGGCCGGGAGAACGTGGTGATGGTGGCCCGCCTGTACGGCCAGGGGCGGAAGGAGGCGGCGGCCTCGGCCGAACGGATCCTCGAGCAGATGGGCCTGAGCGAGGCGGGGGACCGGCTGGTGAAGACGTACTCGGGCGGCATGCGGCGGCGGCTCGACCTGGGGGCGTCAGCCTGGTCGGGATCGCCGCGGCTGCTGCTGCTCGACGAGCCGACGACCGGGCTCGACCCGGGGAGCCGCAACGAGGTGTGGGACGCCATCCGTGAGATGGGCCGGGGCGGGACGGACATGTTGCTGACGACGCAGTATCTCGACGAGGCCGACCATCTGGCGGCGTACATCGTCATCATCGACGGGGGCCGCGTCATCGCGCGAGGGAACGCCGGGCGAGCTCAAGTCGCGGGTGGGGGCCGACATGGTGGAGCTGCACACGGCCGACGTGGCGACGATGGAGCGGGCGGCTGCGGTGCTGGGCGCTCTGGGTCTGGCCGAGCCGCAGACCGATGCCGCGACGCGGCGGTGTTCCATCGCTGCGCCGGGCGGGGCGAAGCTCCTGCCGACGGTGGTGCGGGCGCTCGACGACGCGGCGGTGGCGGTGGAGGACATCTCGCTGCGGCGACCCACACTGGACGAGGTGTTCCTGGCCTTGACGGGCACACGACGACGACGTCGAAGGAGGACACGGCGGCATGACCAGCATCGACATTGCAGTGGAGGCCGCCCGCCCGGCACACGCGGCGGCGGGCCGGCCGGCGCCGTGGTGAACCGGGGGGCGTCCTATGTCGGCGGCCTCGGGCCAGGTGGCGGTGCGGACGCTGAAGAAGTTCGTCCGCACGCCGGCGCTGATCGTCGCCGGCACGGCCCAGGGGGTCCTGTTCCTGTTGATCTTCCGCTACGTCTTCGGCGGCGCGGTGTCGGGCACGGGCGACCTGTCGTACGTCGACTTCCTCGTGCCGGGCTTCGTGGTGACGGGCGTGCTGTTCCAGGGCATGGAGGCATCGACCGGGGTGGCCGAGGACCTGCAGGGCGGCCTGTTCGACCGGCTGCGCAGCCTGCCCATCCGGTTGCTGTCCATCGTGTCGGGGCGGGTGAGCGCGGACACGACGCTGGTGGCCTGGGGCACCCTGGTCATGACGGTGGTCGGCTTCGCCGTCGGCTTCCGGTTGGGCGGTAGCGTGGCCGACGGGCTGGCCGCCTTCGGGCTGACGATGCTCTTCGGGTTCGCCTTCGTGTGGATGTTCATCGCCATGGGGCTCATGGCTGGCTCACCACAGGCGGCGCAGAGTCTGGCGTTCCTGGTCTTCCCGCTGAGCTTCGTGTCGTCGGCCTACGTGCCGGTCTCGACCATGCCGGGCTGGATGCAGGGTTTTGCCAACAACCAGCCGCTGACGAAGATGGTCGACAGCGCCCGGCTGCTCACGGGCGGACCGGCGGCGCAACAGCTGCTCGGGCACCCGCTGTCCTACTACCTGTGGCCTGCGCTCGCCTGGTCGGCGGGCATCGTGCTGGTGTTCGCGCCGCTGGCGGTGCGGAAGCTGAAGAACTCGTAGACGCCGGCCTCGGCGGGCCCGCCGGCGGAGGTCAGGTCAGATCGCGTCCGCTGGGCTGGGCCGCTCGACGGTCTCCGCCCTCCTTCGCCCCCCGGGGGGTGTCGTTCATCTGCCTACGACGGCGCCCGCAAGGGGCATTCGCCCGAGAAGGGCGTAGTCATAGGCACCGCGAACAGGGCACCCCAGAGGCTGGAGTCCGGCCGCAGGAGGCGGAGGTGAAGGAGGAGATTCGACGACGAGCTCAGCGCCGGGTCCAGTTGGACCCGTCCGCCCCCGACGGGTCGCCACCCAGGGCGCCGTTGATGGCCTGGCGTAGCCGCTCCTGCGAGGCGATCATCCAGCTGATGTAGGAGTCGTGGTCCTCGACCTTGGTGACGTCGCCCATGGAGTAGTCGGCGATGCGGCAGGCAAAACGGTCGGGCAGCTTCTCCCACGACAGCTCCGAGCCGTAGATCGTCTCGACCAGGTCGGACTGCTGGTGGAGCGACTGGAACTGGGCCAGCGAGGACTCCTGGTTGCCTGCGTCGATGTAGAGCTCGGAGCGGATGCGGCCGCCGGCCGAGAAGCTGAGCCCGTAGTGCGTGCCCTTTATGGGGGAGGGCAGGGTGATCCAGCTCTGGGCGGGCAGCGTCGACATCTGAGTCCAGTGGCTGTGCTCGACCCGGATGCGGTCGAGCCAGCGCGACCAGAACTCGCGGTAGAGCGCGCCCTTGCCGCCGCTCAGCGGACCGGCCAGCTCGACCAGGGTCCAGCCGGACGGGTCACGCCACCACTGGGTGCCGAAGAAGTCGCGGCTGACGCCGGTGGCCAGCTCCACGATGTGGCGCACCAGCCCCGAGGGCGTGTACGACTGCTTGTCGGCGTCCCACACCATCGGCGCGTTGACACGATTCTGCCAGTGCGCCGTCCGGCGGACCGGGTCGGCGTGCAGCCAGTCGTCGAGCTGATTCCGCAACTCGTGGCTCAGGTCGCTCCGCGGGGCGACGGTGAAGATGGTGCCGTCGGCCACGGACTCGGCCCCGACCAGCCGGCGCACCGTGCTGGCGTCCTGGACCCGCTTCTTGGAGTCGGCGGCCTCCCGGGCCAGCTGGCGCTCGGGGCTGATGGTGAACTCCTCCACCTCGCGCAGCGGGTAGATCTGGCTCACCGAGATCATCGGCACGTTGTCGGCGCCGGACGTGCCGTAGACGTAGGAGCGGAAGGCGCTGATCTGGACGAGGGTGATGTCGACGCCCATCTCGTTCAGCCAGACCACGCTGGCCGTCACGATGGGGGAGAAGTTCCTGGCCAGCAGCGTGATACGAGGCTTGCGCAACGTCTCCTGCGACAGGTCGGGGGCGTGGGCCTGCAGCTCGGCCAGCGCCTCGTCGATGCCGACCAAGTTGCCGCGCGGGTGTGGAACCGGGAGAAGAGCGCGGCCAGGGACTCGGGCACGAGCCGGCTGGCCATGGCGGCGTACTTGACCGCCGAGACCTCGGCGTCTGAGTTCTTGCCCTGCTTCAGCTCGGCCACGACGATGCGCCCGTCGCCCGCGAGCCCGAGGATGTGCATGCGATCGGGCGGCGTGGCCGGCCCACCCCAGCCCCGTTCGAAGTCGATCGTGACGATCCTGACTGAGTTCCCCAGGATCTGGGGGTTGGAGAGGATCCACTCCTGGAGATCGGCGCGGTCCTCCAACCCCGCTTCCTCGAGCGAGATCATCTCCGCCGGCATCGCGACCGACCCAGCGACGGTGAAGAGCAGATCTTCTGCCATGCGCGGCCAGGCTATGCCAAACGCGCGTTGGCGCGAGCGAAGAGGGAAAAGGGTAGGGGTCTCAAAATTCTCTGAATTTGCCTGCAATTGAGTGTATGAGGGCCGCAGTGGGTACCTGCCCGGCGCTTTTGGTGCGCGTACGGGTGGTGCCCTGCGGCCCGTCGGTTCAAACCCAGGCCTGCCGTTAGAGCGGTGAGGAGGGACGATGTCGACGGCGTCGCGACGAGGCCGGGCGGATCGGCCGACGTCGCCGGGAACGACGCCCCGCGCGGACACCGATGGAGCCCACGAGGGCGACGGCCACGGCGACGCCGGCGCGGCTGCGCGGCCGCCAGGGCATGGTGATACCCCGAGCAACGACGAGCCATCACGGTCATCATCCCTGTCTCCGATCGCCAAACCGCCTCAGGGTGAGACGAAAACCCTACCGCCTACCAGGGGCCTCACCACAAGGGGTTGCGACCGAGAGCGCCCACTTTGTTGCTCCGGCTGAGCAGATTTGTCACTCCGTTGACCGCACGCAGAGGTCCGTTGCGCCCCATCCCTGAACCTGGGTTGGCTCAGATCGGCGCATCGGGGGCCACCAGGGGCCACGGGCGCTCCAGCTCGACCACCCGGGCCAATTCGAGCAGCAGCGGCTCGGCGTGGCGGCGCCCGATGATCTGCAAGGAGACGGGCAGCCCGTCGACCAGGCCGATCGGAACCGCGACGGCCGGGTGCCCGGTCGTGTTGGCCGGGATGGTGAGCGCGCCGTTGTTGCCCAGCGCGGCCTCGAAACCGAGTTCGCTGATGAGGTCGACGCCGTCGATGGTGGTCGGCATCGGGCCCTGGGCCCCGAAGGCCACGTCGGGGTTGGTGGCGCAGATGATGAAGTCGACCTGGTCGAAGATCTGCGCCACCTGCACGATCATGGAGCGGCGGAACGCCTCGATGCCCTTGGCCGTGTCGACGGTGAAGTGGTTGGTGGCGATGTTGGCGGCCAGCATGATTTCGGGGGTGAACTCGGACTCGCACGCGGGGTAGAGGTCGCCCAGACCGACCAGCAGGCTGGCCGTGCCGGCCATGGCCCATTCGAGACCCCCTCGCGGCAGCTCCATCGGCACGTCGACCCAATTGAGCTCGGCGTCCTTGACCAGGAGGCCGGCCGCCTCCTCGACCTTCTCGCGCACGGCGGACGCGATGACGGCCGCGCCCAGGTCGGCGCACACGGCAACCCGCATGCCGCGGACGTCTTGATGCCCGAGCCCGGCCTCCCAGCCCTCGACCCGGGGCAGCGAGTAGGGGTCGTACTCGTCGTAGCCGTTGCAGACGTCGTACCAGCGGGCGGTGTCGCGCACCGACCGCGACAGGCACCCGATGACGGCGGTCAGCGGCTCGATCTCGGTGTGGGGGCCCTTCGGGATGCGCCCGAAGGTCGCCTTCAGGCCGAAGAGCCCCGTGAAGCCGGCGGGGATGCGGATCGACCCGCCGCCGTCACCGCCGGTGCAAATAGGGAACAGCCCGCCGGACACGGAGGCCGCCGAGCCACCCGACGAGCCGCCGGGCGTGCGTTCCAGGTCGTAGGGATTCGACGTGGCGCCGTGCAGTCGGGTGTAGGTGCAGTTGATGCCGCCGAACTCCGACGCCGTCGTCTGCCCGACGAGCACGGCACCGGCCGAACGCAACCGGGTCGTCATGGTGCCGTCGTACTCGGCGATGCGATCCTTGAGCACGAGCGACGCCTCGGTCTGCGGCCAGCCCTTGACCGGATCGAGCTCCTTCACACCCATGGGCACGCCGCCGAACGGCAAGCTCACGTCTGCGGCCGCTGCCGCCTCGCGCGCCTTCTCCTCGTCGATGAAGCACACCGCGTTCAACGACGACTTCTCAATTGCCGCCAGCGATCCCTCGAGTGCCTCGGTGGGAGAGATCTCTCCCTCCCGGAAGGCATCGACGAGCGAGCAGGCGTCGCCCAGCCAAGGTTGTCCCGTCACACAGACGAAATTAGCAACGGCTGGAGGTATCGGGATTTGGCGGCACCACGCAGGTGAGCAGCGTGGGACGGAGTCGCAGGGCCGATTGCGTCCGAAGCGTTGCCCACGCACATTTTGGGGTCTCCTCGGGGATTCGACGCCGATCGTCAGCGCATGGTCACCGGGCGTGCCGGGGGCAGGCGAGGGGCAACAGTCCGCTGCCCCGCGCTCGTCCCGGTCGCACCTCGACGCCGAGGAAAGAAACTTGCACTCCAGAAGCAATTAGTTACCGGCGGGCGCTACCCGGGGCCGCGGTTCGTAGTACGAGTTGGGCCGCCGGCGCCGCTCATTGCTGGCGTGCGAGGCCGGCAACGCAACGCAGGTCGATGTGTCGCGTCGGTGGTCCGACGAGATGTACATGCCCATTCGCAGTGGACACGGTCGCATCGGATCCCCACATCGCGGTGCGCGCACGAGATCAGCCAACTTTGCGGGTATGGCGCAGGGGTATCCCGACTCGAGCAACACGGGGTTTGTGTGATCGGCACGCCGGGTAGTCCAGTGCCGCACCTGGCGGGGGCAGGTGGCCGAGCACGAGGACGAGATGCTCGAGCGGGGGGCCGACGCCAATGGCGAGGGCGCAACCAAGTAGCGACCCGCCGAACTTCGGAGGGCAAGTGAGGAGGAACTTAAATGGGTTTGATCATCTTGATATTGCTGATTGCGTTGCTGCTGGGAGCGGCAGGGTTCGCATTGCATTTCTTGTGGGTTCTGGCCGTGGTTCTGGCCATCTTCTGGGTGGCGGGGTGGGCCTTCAGCGGTGGACGCGCCGAAGGCCGGCGAGGCTGGTACCGCTGGTAATGCCCGTTCCCGCAGCACGCGGGCACCCGCGGCACCGAGTTTTGTGTGCTTCAGCCGGGGTAGGGCTTGAGTGAAGACCGAACGAACCGGAGGAGCGATGACCAACGCTTCCACGCGAGGGGTCGTCGAGCTGTTGAACGATCCATTGGGAGGCCAAGCAGATCTTCGACGCCGCGGGGATCTTCGACACGACGCACGACGCGATGCACAACATCAGAGCCGCACAACATCAGATCGGGAGGCTGTGGGCGATCCAGCAATTGCGCCAACGTGAAGAACGAGAAGCAGTACGCCGGCCGCAAGGGTGGGAGGCCCGCGACGTGAAACAAATCGGACCCGAGCAGGAGGGGTTCTTCGAGTTCTCCGCGAAGGAGCTCGACCCGCGGCTCGGGCTGTGAGGTGGTTCCGCCATGGCTCAGGCATCGACACCGAACGCGGCGCACCAGGAATGGGCTTCGCCCACCGAGCGCTCGGAGGCTGAGCGGAACAACCGGAACGTGAGCGACCTGCTCCAGGAGCTGCGGGTGGCGGGCCTCGGGGTGCAGATGCTCTTCGGGTTCCTCCTGGCCCTGCCCTTCACGGTGCGCTTCACCGGCCTGAATGCCGGGCAGCGGGACCTCTACCGGGTCAGCCTGTTGTCAGCGGCCGCGGCCACGGTCCTGCTGATCAGCCCGGTGGCGTACCACCGCTGGGTCTTCCGCCGCCACGAGAAGAGCCGGTTGCTCAAGCTGGCCAACGTCGAGGCACTCATCGGCTTGGCCATGGTTGCGCTCGCCATCTGCACCGCCGTCTGCCTCATCCTCACCGTGGTCGGCAGCGGCTGGATCTTCTCGGTCCTGACCGCGCTCGTGGTGGCCGGCTTCGTGTTCTTCTGGTTCGCCCTGCCGATCTTCGACCGCATCAGCGACGACCTCCACCAGCAGAACCCGGCCGCCGCGCCGGGCCACTAGGAAAGGAGCAGCACCATGGCACCAACGAAGTTCTCGCTGTCCCACCTGATTGCCGTCGTTCGCACGGGGAACGGCGAGCTGGTCGAGGACGTCGTGCACCGCCAAGCGATCGAGGAGGACGGGGGGACGCCCCACGGGACGGTCGTCGACGCCGGTCCCATGCCCGAGGCCGAAGGCCGGTCGCACCCGACCGACCCCCACCCGGGGACCCTGCCCCGCTCCTGAGGGACGACTTCGGCGCCTCACGGTGTCGCCTATCGTCGACCGGGGCTACCTGTGAGGTATTCCTCACGGGTAAGGGTCTCGTCTGTGAGTCGGACTCCCTAGGCGCCGCGAGGACAGGGCGCCGCGCCCGCCTCCCGCTCCTCCCCGCCGCCCTACTCCGTGCAGCGCTTCTTGAAGAAGTACGACGCCAGCGGCGCCGCCACCGCCAAGATCACGACCGACCAGATCAGCGATGCCTCCACCGGGTGCTGCATGGGCCAGGCGTTCACCACGGACGAGGGGTTCGGGTTGCCCCACAGGTGCCGGGCGGCGGCGCACACCGCGCTGACCGGGTTCCAGTCGGCGATGGCCTGCATCCAGCCCGGCATGTGCAGTGTCGGCACCATGGCGTTGGAGACGAAGGCCAGCGGGAACAACACGATGAAGCCGAACGACGCCGCCGATTCCGGGCTCTTGGCATTGAGCCCGACGATCTGGGCGATCCACGTCAGCGAATAGGCGAAGAGCAGCACGATCAGGAAGCCGGCCACGATCGCCGGCATGGAGGCGTCGGTTCGCCATCCGACGATCAGGCCCGTCAGTCCGACGATCAGCGCGCACAGGCAGGACGTCATGAAGTCCGCCACCGAGCGACCAGCCAGCACGGCCGGCCGCCACATGGGCAGCGCACGGAAGCGGTCGATCATCCCCTCGTGCAGGTCGGTACTCAGTCCGACCGCCGTGCCCATGACTGACGTCACCAAGTTGAGCGCCAGAATGCCGGCCAAGAGGTAGTCCTTGTAGGTACCGCCACCCGGGATCGGGATCGCCCCGCCGAAGATGAACACGAACAGGAACGTGAACAGCACCGGCTGGATCGTCACGTCCGACAGCTGCATCGGTTCACGCGAGATGTGGACGATGTTGCGCCGGGTCATGGCCCAGAGGTCGGACAGCGGCCCGAGCAGGCGGCCCGAAGGTGGGCTTCCGAGGGACACCTTGGTCGGGGTCAGCGTCGTGGTCGTCATCAGGCGTTCACTCCTTCCAGTTCGGGCTGGCTGTGGCCGTTGGCCGACGGCCCAGCGTCCGCCACAGCCTCACCCTCGTCCTCTTCGATGTGCCCGCCCGTCAGCGAGAAGAACACGTCGTCCAACGAGGGCTGGCGCACCTCGATGTTGTCCACCAGCACCCCCGCCGCGTCCAGGGCACGGACCACCGCCGTCGCCAACCCGGGCGCGGCGTCCACGCCCGCCGACAGCCACCGGCCGTCCTCGCTCACGTGCACGGACCCGGAGACCAACGGCGCGATCGCGCTGACCGCCGCCTCGGATGGCGTCGCCAACGTCACCTCCAGGTGTGCCGTCCGCGACGCCTCCTTCAACTCCGCGGGCGTCCCGTCGGCGATCACCTGCCCGTGGTCCACCACCACGATCTGGTGCGCCAACTCGTCCGCCTCCTCCAGATACTGCGTCGTCAACAGGACCGTGACCCCCTCGCCGATCAGCTCCCGGATGGTGTCCCAGACCCGCGAGCGGGACGTCGGGTCCAGCCCCGTCGTCGGCTCGTCGAGGAACAAGACAGGAGGACGGGTCATCAGCGACGCCGCCAGATCGAGACGACGACGCATGCCACCCGAGTACCCCTTCATCACCCGGTCCGCCGCGAACGTCAGCTCGAAGTCCTCGAGCAGCTCCGAAGCCCGGCGCCGGGCCGCCGCCCGCCCCATGTCCGAGAGCTCGCCGACCAGGACCAGGTTCTGGCGCCCCGTCAGCAACGGGTCCAAGGTGGCGTCCTGTGCCGCCACACCGATGTGCCGCCGCACCTCGGCCGGGTGCTTCACCACGTCGACCCCGGCCACCGTCGCATACCCGGCGTCGGGCGTGGCCAGCGTCGTCAGGATCCGCACGGCGGTCGTCTTGCCGGCCCCGTTGGGCCCGAGCAGTCCGAGGATGGTTCCGGCGGGTACCCCGAAGGAGACCCCGGCCAGCGCCCGGGTCTCGCCGTAGTTCTTCTCCAGCCCCTCGGCTTGGATCATCAGGTCAGCAGCAGCCATCAGTGGACGTCCTTACCTGTCGGAAAGTAAACTGGCTTACCAGTCGGATGGTAAGGGAACTACTTACCTGCCGTCAAGTAGGATATTAGGTAGGCCAAACAAAATGTCTCAGACCACCGACGACCTCACCGCAGACGCAGTCACCCCTGCCCCGCGCCGGCCCCTGCGCCCGCACCGGCACCGGCTCCCGCCCCCGCCCCCACCGGCGAGAACGCCCTCCCACCCAAATTCGCCCAGGCCAACAAGGCCAAGCGCCAAGCCAACCACCACGACGCAGCGTCCACCCGCGAGCGCATCCTCGATGCGGCCCTCGACCTCTTCCTCGACCAGGGCTACGACGGCACCAGCCTGCGGCAGATCGCCGAACAGCTGGGCGTCACCAAGGCGGCCCTCTACTACCACTTCGAGTCCAAAGAGGACATCCTCAGGGCGCTCCACATGCGCCTGCACGAGTTCGGCAAGGTCGCTCTCTCGAACATGGGCGGGGACGAGCCCGTCACCCTCCAGCAGTGGGGTGCCCTCCTCGACGAGATCGTCGACCAGATGCTGGCCCAGCGCAAGCTCTTCCTCATGCACGAGCGGAACCAGGCTGCCCTCGAGAAGCTGCACGACGAGGGCCACGACGCCGAGCACGAGGACATCCAGAACCAGTTCCGCCGGATCCTGGCCGACCCCCGCCTGCCGCTGCGGGACCGGGTCCGCATGGCGGCGAGCTTCGGCGCCGTCTTCGCCGGCCTGTTCCTCTCCGGCGAGGCCTTCGATCAATCGTCCAACCGCGAATTGGGTGAGCTGCTCCGCGAGTGCTTGAAGGACCTGGTCGCCGGATGACCCCATCGGCCGCGCCGGACCTTGCCTGAGCCCTCGATGGCTAGTGTCCCTGACGTGGAGGACACCCCCACTACAGCTCCCGCCCGCACCTCTTCCGCGACCCCGTCCGCTCCCGCGACCCCGTCCGCTCCCGCGACCCCGTCCGCTCCCGCGACCCCGTCCGCTCCCGCGACCCCGTCCGCTCCCGCGACCCCGTCCGCTCCCGCGACCCCGTCCGCTCCCGCGACCCCGTCCGCTCCCGCGACCCTCCGCTCCCGCGAGTCCCTCCGCTCCCGCGAGCCCCGCTCTCGCCACTCCCGCTCACGCCGCCCAGCCGGCGCACCCCTTCACGCTGGCCATCGACATCGGCGGCACCGGTCTCAAAGCCAACGTCCTCGACAAGACGGGCTCGCTGGTGGCCGACCGGGTCAAGGTCCCGACCACCTATCCCATGCCGCCGGACCTCATGGTCGAGAAGCTCACCGGCCTGGCCAAGAAGCTGCCCGAGGCCGACCGCATCTCGGCCGGCTTCCCCGGCATGGTCCGCTTCGGTCACGTGCTGAGCGCGCCGCACTTCGTGACCACCAAGGGCCCCGAGACCAAGGTCGACCCCGAGCTGGTCGAGGCCTGGTCCCACTTCGACCTGGCCACCGCCCTCTCCGAGGCCATCGGCAAGCCCTGCCGGTTGGCCAACGACGCCGACGTCCAGGGCGCCGCCGTGGTGGCGGGCAAGGGCTTCGAGGTGGTCATCACGCTCGGCACCGGCTTCGGCACGGCGTTCTTCATGGACGGCGGGCTCATCCCGCACGAGGAGTTCTCCCACGTCGAGTTCCGCAAGGGCGAGACGTTCAACCAGCAGCTGGGCGAGCCCACCCGCAAGAAGATCGGCGACAAGCGCTGGAACCGCCGGGTCCGCAAGGCCATCGCCTATCTCGATGCGGTGACCTTCTTCGACCACCTCTACATCGGCGGCGGCAACGCCCCTCGCATCAACCGCCGCGACCTGGGCGAGGTGCTCGAGCGCATCACCGTGGTCGACAACACGGCGGGCATTCTGGGCGGGATCAAGCTGTGGGAAGGGCACCACCTTGGCGTCTGATCGACTGATCTCCCCGTGCATCGCTGAGCCCGGAGGGATCTCGTCATGACCGCCGTCGACACCGAACCACTCGCCTGGGATCCCCTCGACGAGAAGTACAAGGTCGACCCCCACCCGATCTGGAAGCGTCTCCGCGACGAGGCGCCGCTCTACTACAACGAGCAGCACGACTTCTACGCCGTGAGCCGCTTCGCCGACGTGGACGCCTTCAGCCGCGACCCCAAGACGTTCTGCTCCGCCCACGGCACCGTCATGGAGATGATCACGGCCGAGCCGACCGCCATGGAGATCATGATCTTCATGGACCCGCCGGAGCACACCCGCTACCGCCGGCTGGTGTCCAAGGCCTTCACCCCTCGCCGCATGCTCGAGCTCGAGGAGGACATCCGCACCCTGTGCGCCAGCCTGCTCGACGCCCTGGTCGGCAGGAGCTCGTTCGACTACGTGCAGGACTTCGGGGCCAAGGTGCCCGCCTACGTGATCGCCGCCCTGCTCGGCGTGCCGCCCGAGGAGCGCGACATGGTCCGCCATTGGATCGACGTGTCGTTCACGCTCGATCCCGAGAAGGGGATGTACAACGACGTCTCCGCGGCGGCCATGCTGGAACTGCACGACTACGTGACGGGCGTGCTCGTCGACCGCCGGAAGAACCCGCGCGACGACATGTTCACCGACCTGGTGAACCTCGAGATCGTGGACGACGACGGCGAGCTGCGGCGCCTCACGACGGACCAGGCGGTGAACTTCGCCGTGCTGATCGGCAGCGCCGGCACCGAGACGGTGGCCCGCCTGCTCGGCTGGGCCGCGCTGACGCTGGACAACAACCCGGACCAGCGGGCCGAGCTGGCCGCCACCCCGAGCTCATCCCGAACGCGGTCGAGGAGCTGCTCCGGTACGAGGCGCCGTCACCGGTGCAGAGCCGCTGGTGCACGGCGGACGTCGAGGTCCACGGCCAGACCATTCCGGCCAGCTCGAAGGTCGTGATGATCACCGGCTCGGCCGGCCGGGACGAGCGGGCCTACCCGGACGCCGACCGCTTCGACATCCACCGGAAGATCGACCACCACCTGTCCTTCGGCTACGGCATCCACTTCTGCCTGGGGGCGGCGCTGGCCCGGACGGAGGGCCGGATCGCCCTCGAGGAGACGTTCAAGCGCTTCCCGGAGTGGTCGGTCGACCTCGACGGCGCGGTGCCGCTCTACACGAGCACGGTCCGGGGCTACTCGAAGCTCCCGATCTCCGTCTGACCAGCGTTTTCGCCGCTCTCAGAGCTCGTCCCTCCCTCCGGTACACTGGCTGACTCACCCAGCGCTCGTAGCTCAACGGACTAGAGCATCTGACTACGGATCAGAAGGTTGGGGGTTCGAATCCCTCCGAGCGCGCAAGAAAGTCCAGGTCAGAGCGGCTAAAGTCCAGAGAGCCTTGATCTCGGCACCGGCCCCGTGAGAACATTGTGAGAACATGTTCTCCTGCGGGAGGTGGTTCTCACGCCGAAGAAAGCACCGGGCGTCTACCAAGACAAGCGGGGTCGTTGGTACATCAAGGTCGACCTCGGGGTCGGACCCGGCCACCGGTCGTCGCGAACAGGTCACCAAGCGGGGCTTCCACTCCGCCGGTGAAGCCGCCGAGGCCCGCCGGGAGCTGATGGGCAAGGTGGACCGCGGCGCCCTGCGCCCCGGCCGCAGCGGCATGACGGTCGACCAGCTGCTCGACCTCTTCCTGGACGGGATGGACGCCGACCAGCGCCTCGGGGCCAAGACCCGGTTCGACTACCGGCACTACGCCGGCGACTACGTGCGGCCGCACCTCGGCGCGGTCCGGGTCCGTGACCTCAGCCCCGAGTTGCTCCTCGCCTGGCAGCGCAAGCTGACCAAGGAGGGCGCGACCAAGCGGTTCAAGGGCGAGGACGGCACGCTCCTGCCGCCGCGGGGGCTTTCACCCAACACCATCCGCCTGGCCCGGTCCCCGCTCTCGGGGGCGATCAAGCTGGCCATCAGCCTCGGCATGATCAGCACCAACCCGCTGGCCCAGGTGCCGCAGCCCCGACCGAGGCGCTCGATCCCCAAGCACTGGTCGCCCGACGAGGCCCGCCGGTTCCTGGGCCTGATGGAGGGTGACCGCACGTGGCCGATCTGGGCCTTCCTGCTCGGCTCGGGCCTGCGCATCGGCGAGCTCGTGTGGCTGCGTTGGCCCAACGTCGATCTCGACCGACGCGTCGTGCGGGTCGTCGAGTTCGCCTCGACCCTCGGCCACGACGTCGTTGCGTCGACCGGAAAGAGCCGCGATGCCGTCCGAACCATCGAACTCGACTCGGGTCTGGTCGGCGTCCTGCGGCGACAGCGCGAGCTGCAGGCCGAGGAGGCCCGGGCTGCCTCCACGTACGAGGCGACCGACTACGTCTTCACCAAGGAGGACGGCGGTGCGTATCACCCCCAACGCCTCTCCAAGATGCTCGGCGACTACACCAAGGAGCTCGACGTCCCCCGCTTGACCGCCCATGGGCTCCGCCACACCAGCGCCACGCTCATGCTGGCCAGCGGGGTGCCGCCGAAGGTGGCTGCGGAGCGGCTGGGCCACGCCGACGCGACCCTGTTCACCAACCTCTACAGCCACGTGACGCCGACCATGCAGAGGGAAGCGGCCGACAAGATCGGCGAGGCTCTCTTCGGAACCGCTCCGTAGTCCTTCCTTGTTCGTCGGCATTGAGGGACGTGGTCTGATGCCGAGCAGATCCCCAGAGGTCAACGTGGGCGAGGAGTGGGCCTACCGCGAGGGGGCCAACGCGAACCCCACGCCCGTTCGAGTGACCAAGGTCGGTACGGCACGCCCGCCCCGGGTCAAGATCCGCTTTCTCGACGACACCTTCGAAGGCCGAGAGGAGTGGGTGCCGCCAAGTCGGCTGAAAGTGCTGTGGGCTGACCTCGATAGCATGGCGGGCGAGGGAGGACCGTTGGGACGCGGTAGCGGTACCGTCGGTCGGTGTCGACGGGACGCCGGAGTTGTGGGCTGCAGAGACGGTGTTCGAGGTTGTGGCCGGGGAGGACGTCCTCAGCATGGGGTACCGCGAACACGCAGGAGTCCTTTGCATCTCCGACGCGTCCAAGGCAGCGGACCTCCTGGGCACCGATCCTTCGAATTTCCTCGCGGACGAGCTCGCCTTCGTCGATGAGGATGGGACCATCGTCGTGCCGTGGAACATCACGGTGGTGCTGGCAAGAGACGCAGCACCGAAGCACGCCGACGCCGTCCTCCGAGAGATCGCAAAGAGGGAACGAAAGGCGGCACACGATGCCATCTACGGCGATCTCATTGGAACGCGCCGTGCGAAACCCTGGTACGTGTCACCCAAGGTCTGTGCCGAAGTTGACGCCCGCCAAGTTCCAACCTACGCGCTGTTACGTCAATGGTGCGGCGGCGACGATGCAGTTGATCGCTTTGACGAACTGGCCGCGCTGCGCGCGGAGGTGCTGAGGTTCGGCCAGCTCGTCGAACGAGCGATCAGCGCGCTCGAGGAGGCCGGCTTATCGAAGGTCGCTGCGTCCCTGAAGCGAGAGCTCGGGGTGCCGATCGGGACCCTCAGGGCCAGTCAGAAGACGAATTAACCTTCGACCTACCCGCTGACGGCTTCCTTCAGGAGCAGTTCGGTGGCTTTGGCATCCACTTTGCGGATCTGATCGAGCAGGGCACTGGATGCGGCGGTCGTTGCCGATCCACTCGTGGTAGAGCTGGGCTTCTCGGTCAGTTAATCGCTTGGTCACGGTCTTGCCGTTGACTTTCGCCGTCCATTGCCAGTAGGGCCCGTGAGGAGTGGGCGGGTCAGCGTTGCACCGGCAGCCGACCGATGTGCAGCGGGTGAAGCGGCGGGTGACGCTCCCGGCGGCGACGATGCCGATCTCCGCGATCTGGGCCGCCAGCTCCCGGTGGCGGCGGTCGTACTCGGCCAGCCGCTCCTCGACGGTCTTCCGTGCCATTGCGCTCCTTGTGTCGCAGACAAGCATCCCTCATCGTGAGAGCAGACAGTAATCATACTGTCTGCATGGGATGCTCCGATCAGGCCATCGACCGAGCTGAGGGGCTTCCGCTCATCGCTCCATCAGCTGTTTCGCTCCGTGGGGCGATGCCCTCTTCGAGCTGTCCGACGCCGCGCTGTGCTCACCGGCCCCGGTCGGATCGGTGCCCTCGCTCAGCCTGGAGCCCGAGTTCCGCCGCTCCCACGGCAGCCTCTACAAGGCACTGGCCGACGGGGCCGATCGACGACGGCCGGCTCCGCGCAGCTGCTGGTCGCGCACCGCCCGAAGGACTGGCCGTTGGTGTTCGCCGTCGACGCCTCGACCTGGGACCGCTGCGACGCCGAGTGCAGCCCCGAGCGGGGCTTCCACTACTCGGCCTCGAAGCACTCGGCCGGACAGCCGATCGTGGCCGGCTGGACCTATCAGTGGATCTGCCAGCTCAACTGGGCGCCTGACAGCTGGACCGCCCCGCTCGACGCCCTGCGCATCACACCGGCCATGGACGCCACCGACGCCACCATCGAACAGGTGCAAGCGCCTCGTCGGCCTGTTGCCCGATGACGGCGACGTCCCGCTGTTCGTCTTCGACGCCGGCTACGACCCCATCGCCCTCGGCCACGGGCTCGCCGACACCCGGGCCCAGGTCCTGGTGCGGATCGCCTCGACCCGGGTCTTCCACCCCGACCCCGAGCCCCGACGGCGACCGAGCCAGGGGCCGGCCGCCCCGCCACGGGCCGCGCTTCATGCTCTCGGACGAAGAGACCTGGCCCGCCCCAGACGCCGAGCTCACCACCACCGACCCCCGCTACGGGAACGGTGACGGTGCAGCGCCTGGCACGGCCTGCATCCCAAAGCTGCACGGCCGGGGACGCTGGCGCGACTGTGACGAACCGCCGATCGTGAGCGGCAGCGTCATCCGCGTCGACGTCGAGCACCTCCCCAAGCCGACCGGGCGCGATCAACAAGACGCTGTGGCTGTGGTGGTCGGGCGACGGTGAACCCGACCTCGACCTGTGCTTGCGCGCCTACCTGCGCCGGTTCGACATCGAGCACACCTACCGGTTCGTGAAGGGCACGCTCGGATGGACGACACCGTCGCTGCAGACGCCCGAGCAAGCCGACCGCTGGACCTGGCTCGTCGTCGCCGCCTACACCCAGCTCCGACTGGCCCGCAGCTCGTCGACGACCTCCGGCTGCCCTGGGAACGACCGATGCGACCCGGACCAAGCTCACCCCGGCGCGAGTGCGCAGAGGGTTTCGTCGACTGCGTGCAACTCTCGGCACACCCGCCCATCCACCGAAATCCTCGACACCCCCGGCCCGGGCGCCCAAAAGGAACCCGAAAACCCCCGAGAACCCGCTATCCGGCGGTCAAGAAGGCCGCCTGAACTGAGTCCAGGGTTTAATTGCAAGCTAAGGGCCAGTCAGAAGACGGGCAGGTGATCGCCGCCAGCTGTACCGTTTCTCCGATGGAGAGGAGAGATCACGCTCGGCCAAGCGCACGAGGGTATCGGTTGCTGCGGTCAGTGTCGGCGCCTCACCACAGGCCGACGAATCGCTACCTTCCCGCGTCTCGACCGCATCGTCGAGCCTGATGACCTTCTGCCGATCGATCCACGACTCGACGTCGCGCTCGTCGAATCGTATGAAGTGCCCGATCTTCAGATAGGGGATCTTCCTCTCGGTCACCAGCCGTCGTACGTGTCGGATGCTCGTGCCGAGCCGCCGGGCCACCGTTTCCATGTCGAGCAGTTGCGGGAACGTCGCCGCAGTGCTTTCAGATGGCTGGTCGTTACTCCGTGGGTCCGAGGACGGACGGTAGGGGTACTCATCCGAGAGTCCAGGGAGAGTGGTCACCGCTCCTCCTTCGAGCGCTTGTCGGCTCCGTGTCGATATTCGGCTCTTTGAAGGTTGCCCGGCTACGAGCCACTAGTTGCCCCCAGTGCCGAACGAGGACCACGCGGCAACGCTCGTCAGGATCGACGGTTCTCCGGAAAGTGACCGGCTGACCGGTCCCACCTCGGAACGGATTTCGTCCCTCCCTTCCCCTTGGTGATGGTCACAAGCCAACCGGAGACCGAGCAAAGCGTTGGCCCCTGCCGTCATCCCAACTAAGTAACGCTCCTCTGTTCCTAACTCTCACCCCCCACGGCTTCAGGACCACCGGCGCTGCACGGCGTCAAGTCCCGGCTCGGCTCGCAACAACTTCTGGCGGTTTCCCGATCGTTGAAGTTCGCCCTGCGGGCGAACCCGCCAGAACTTCTTGTCGGCCCAAGGGCTGCCCTCTCCGGAACTTGACCCCGCTTCGCTGCCGGTGGGATCGCCGTTCATCGAACGACGCAGCGGCGTCGTTCGCAAGGAACGAAGCCAAGAGCATAAGGAGCAGACCATGAGCAACACGACCACCATCACCGGGAACCTGACTCGGGAACCCGAGATCCGCTACACCCGCGAGGGCCAGGCCATCGCCCAGCTCGGCTTGGCCGTCAACCGGCGCTGGCAGGACCGGACCACCCAGGAATGGCAGGAGGCGACCTCGTTCTTCGACGTCATGTGCTGGCGTGACCTGGCCGAGAACGTGGCGCTCAGCCTCTCCAAGGGCATGCGGGTCGTGGTCACCGGCCGCATCGAGCAGCGCAGCTGGGAGACCGACGACGGCGAGCACCGTTCCAAGGTCGAGATCGTGGCCGACGAGATCGGCCCGAGCCTGCGCTTCGCCACCGCCGACGTGCAGCGGCCGAGCGCCGCAGGAGGGTGCGGAATGAACATCCGGGTCTGGTGGCGAGTACGTGAGCTTCGTGCTGAGGCAGGCGTCGCAACCCTCAGAGTCCAACAGCCCCGACTCTGCCGGGGTTGTCCGCGGTCCGGGCCTAGGTGCCATGCTGGCCGGGCCCGGGGGGCCCGCGCTGGGTGTCTGTTGGAGTCTCGGGAGCGGCGAACCGTGCCACCCAATGCCCTGAAGACGTCGCCCTCAATCTCACATCCGATTACTTCCGCAGCCTCGCCCGACGCCCTGCTGGGCTCTCATTCCACGCACTCTGCGCTCAACCCTCGGCCATCAGCCACATCAGTTTGCTTCACACGTGTGGCATTCGAGGCTAAGTGGGTCCCGCCACAAATACTGTGACGACACTACACTGACGTAATTAGGGGCCTCGCACTAACGTAAGGCTCCCCGGAAAGGGGAGCCGGTCGAGGAGAAAGAGCCCCTATGTACTGGATCTCACGTCGGCGCAGCGCCACGAACTGAAGGACGCGGGCCCGGCGCTATACGTCATCGTATCGAGACGTGATCCGGGCCAAGATCGTGCTCATG
>CAWECP010000005.1:0-98140 GCA_963807675.1 uncultured Acidimicrobiaceae bacterium
TCGAAGGCGCATTCGATCTACGCCTTCTTGCACCGCGAGCGGAGCGACTCTTCCCCGACCTCTTCGAGGACTCGGGCCGCCGCTTCGGCAGCGATTGCCCCCGTGTTCTGGCTCGCCAGTTCAAGACATATTCCTTCTGCCTGCAGGACCTTTAGTAGCGAGAGCCAAATCACGTCCTGGGCCCCGTCTCTCTGGACGTATTTGTCCATGAGTTTCTGCATGGACGTTTGGTCCGTGAAGAAGTAGGCCCGTTGATTCAATAGGTCATCCAATCGCTGACATCGATTCCGCTGTCCAAGATGGAGTTCAGGTCCTTGCGGGCGAAGAGCGGTCCTTGATCTCTGAGGATCACCTCATCACCGCGGACACGCAAGCGAACTGACTCTCAACGAGGCGTTGACAGCAGACGTTGGCGTTCCTCGTCTGGGAGATCGGCCTCCAAGATCAACTGCTCGGCCGTCCGGAACCCGTGACTGGCGATCTGCTCCCAGACGCCAGCAGGACCCACGTGACAAACAAGCTTGCAACGATTGAGGAACTGCTCTGGCGTCATGATGATCTGAAGAATCGCACATTCCTACCGTCGATGTCGCCAGGTGGGGAGTGCCCGATTTCGTCGGGCTAGGGTCAGTCCTCGGGCACCGCACCCTGTATTGGACGACGGCGGCGACTGCGGTCATCGCATAGTTCCCTAGAGGCGGGGACCGCGTAATCGGGGCTCCCCGACGCCGACCCTCCTGGTCTGCCTGCCACCGTACGGCACGAGTGGGTCAGGGGGAAAATGCGTCTCCGAACGTTTGGGGACAGTCCCATGACTGTTCACCCAACAGCCCCAACACGATGAACCTCGTTGGATCAAAAGGGCTGATGGGCGCTGTCGACGATCTCGCTCAGAGCCCTTTTTGCAGGAAAACGACTAGCCAGCTGGTCGCGTGCCCATGCCAGGCGTGCTGGTCCAACAAACATCACACGAGCCAAGCGTCGTGAGTCGGTCTGACTTCGTTCGATGACTCGACGGCACCGTTTTTCGTACAACTCGAGGGCCAAGGGGACCGATGCTCCGTTGGCACGTGACAGCTCGTCGGCCAGCCCTGCCGCAGCCCGCATGGCGTTTGAGGCACCAACCCCAGCGGTCGGCATAAACCCGACGGCAGCGTCTCCACAGAGCACGACGCGTCGGTCCACCCATCGATTGGCGCGGACGTCGCGCATGGCCCAGAGGTAGGCATTGTCCAAGTCGCCAATGGCGGCGCTCACGACTGGGACGTGGTCAATCAGATCGGCCAGATGATTGGTCACAGTCGACTCCACGTCATTTCCCGACAGGGCATTTCTCGGGCCACCGGCCGCGCACATCACCTGTCCGGGTGCCGGATAGGCACCGAACACGTAGCCCGCACCCCACCACTCCCGGGCCACGGTGGGTTCGAACCTTGCGGCATCGGCCCACCAGGTCCAGAGAACCCAGCCCGAGTCGTAGCCCTGCGCCGGACCGAAGACCAGCTGGCGGGTCGATGATTCAACGCCGTCGCAGGCGACCACTACGTCGAATCGCTGGGTATTCCCGTCATCGAAGCTGACCTCAGCGGCGGGCGGCGTCTTGGACAATGGAGGTGACGGTGACCCCACGACGTATGTCAGCATCGCGCAACTGGACTCGAGAAGCCGAACCAAGTCGGCTACGGCCGATCATGAGCAAGGGCCCAATCTCACCGGTGAGGACAGAGAGATCGAACGACTGGAGCACTTGGCCCGAACCGCTCGCCAACTCATAGCGCTCAAGCGGGAGGGCCTGCTCGACCAGCTGTTCGTAGGTGCCAAATCCATGAAGAACGCAACTGCCCACTGGGTAGAGCCCGAGGGCGTAGCCACCCTCGATGGATTCAGCCTTCTCGACGATGACCGGAGCTCGTCCCTGTTGGCATAGCCGTCCAGCCAACGTCAGGCCTGCCATTCCCGCGCCGATGATCAGCACCTTCACTAGGTCAGCGTGCCACGGTCGGATCCGTCATGTCGCCAAGAGCGCAGTCTGCGACAAACGCCATAGCCAAATGGTCGAAGGGTCGGGTGGCCGGGGGAATCGCACCCCCGGCTCCCACAGATCCCGGCGTGACAGTCTCCCGTCACCGGGCTCTTCTCATCCGTCAGTCGGTCAATAGGCGCGGACCCACTTCCATTGGGCGAACAGACCGGGCTGTCGATCGATCAGCCCGGTCCACCACCGCTTGAAACGCTGCATGGGTCCGCAGCCGCCGGTACTTCTTCCCAGCCCAACGCCTCAGGTAGGCGTTGACACGCTGGAGGAGGGGAATCATGCCCGACCGGTAGAACCGGCCGTAGTAATTCATCCACCCGGCCACGATGGGGTTGAGCCATCGGGCCAGGTCGTCGAGGGTCAGGTGGTGCGCCGGTGGATCCGCATGGCGCGGAGTTCGGCGCTCTTGGCCTTGAGCGCCTCGGTGCTCATCGCTGGCAGGAAGCCGAGCGAAGTAGCCCCCGTCCCTGCCCCCTTGGGCCTTCCGTGGCCCGGAAGGTGAACCCGAGGAAGGTGAAGGAGGTGTGCTCGTGGTCTCCCCGGCGCCTGCCGTCTTTGCAGTAGACGATCCGCGTCTTGTCCGGGTGGAGCCTGAGGCCCACCTCTTCCATCCGCTCGGCGATCGCGGCAAGCACGGCTTCGGCCTGCCTCCTGCTCACACAGTGCACGACAGCATCGTCGGCATAGCGCTCGAACGGGCAGTCCGGGTACTTCCGGGCCAGCCAGTTGTCGAACGCAAAGTGCATGAACAGGTTCGCCAGGATCGGCGAAACCGCCGATCCCTGCGGAGTTCCCTTGTCCCGCTCCACAAGGGTGCCATCTCGGACGCTGCAGCGGGGCGGCAAGCCACCGCTTCACGTAGAGCAGCACCCAGGGGGTGTCGGTGACCGCCTCCACCGCCTTGATCGATGAGGTCCCACGGCACCGAATCGAAGAACTTCTGCGACATCGAGGTCGATGACCCAGTCCTTCTTCCAGCACCGCTGTCGGCACACCTCGACCGCATCGAGGGCGGACCTCCTCGGGTCGATAGCCATAGGAGTCGGGGTGGAACCGAGGTTCCGCCCTTTCCTCCAGATGCATGGCCACCACCGTCTGGGCCACCCGGTCTGCGACCGTCGGCACGCCGAGCAAACGGACCCCACCACCGTGCGGCTTCGGTATCTCGCACCGCCCTGCACCGGGGGTGGGAAGTAGGACCCCGAGCTCATCCGATTCCAGATCTTGTAGAGATTGTTCTTCAGATCGGCCTCGAACTCGTCGAGGGTCTGCCCGTCCACTCCCGGGGCACCTTCGTTGGCCGCAACCCGCCTGTACGCCTCCCACACCATGCTGCTTGGGAATGTCGAACGGCTTGACTTGCGACGTTGGCATGTCCTCCTCGCTTCCTCCCGGAGCAGGCCCGGTTGATCGAAATGAACAGTCCTGATGAGCCGGCCCCTTGGCTCCGCCCCCACCTCCAGGCAGCAGGGACTTCACAGCTACTACGGGCCGGTCCGCCGGCGAGCGCCGCATCGGTACTCAGTGCCTTCGGTTTCTGCCTCGGCACGCTCCCTCTCGTCGACCGGGGGGCCACAGCGACCCAGGAACGGTCGTCCGGTATCGACGCTCGCCTTCTCACGTTCCGTGCAAGAGCAGCAGACCAGGCTCACGCCGCCTCTGCGCCGGGCACCGCCTGGCCAATAGACGGGCACCCGCCAGGCTCATCCCGGGGAAGGGACAATGATCCCCGGTTTCGATGTCATGTCTCATACTTTCGACGCTTCAACAGCGACGCCCTCCCGGGTCTCCCCGCTCAGGCGCTTCTGGCACGTCTTCCTGGTCCCCACCTGATGCGGTCGAGCCGCACCTTTTCCCTAACGCTCACCACGACGGTCTTTAGCCAACGCAGCACAGGGTGGTTTGACGCCTGCCCCCGCAGGCCGACGCCGGAGGGCCATACATCGCGGTAGGGACCGCCCTTGCGGGCGGCCCCCCGCGCAGATCCCAGCGAGCGGGACTACCGCACTGGGCTCCTGCCTTGGGTGCGAACGTTGAAGCGCACGTCAGGGTGGGGATGTGCGATGCGGGCAGGCGGGAGCCATCGAGCAGCAAGACGGTCAATCCGTGCCCAGTCGACACGGGTTCGCTGGCTGCGACGCCGAAGCGCCCGCTGCCAGTGCCGTTTCACCTGGTTGCGAAAGGCCGTCACTGCGGCGATGTTGCCTGGCACGGCGTAGTAGGCGAGATGCCCTCGCACCACGCTTGCCAGCCATTCGCCCTGCTCGGGGACAGGCTGATGCCACCGTCGCCTCAGCTGGTCCTTGACCTGCTTGAGCTTGGCTCGCATCCGCTTTGCAATCGTGGTCCGCCTTAACCAGAACCGTCCGTCTTGGGTTTTCCCGCAAATGTGCGTGAAGCCCAAGAAATCGAACGTCTCCGGCTTCCCGACACCCCGCTCCGAGCGATGTTGGGCCGCAAAACGTCCAAACTCGATCAGGCGGGTCTTGTCGGGGTGCAGTTCCAAGTTGAACTTCGCAAACCGCTCACGAAGGTCGTGGAGGAACCGATTTGCATCACCACGGTGTTGGAACCCGACGACGAAGTCATCGGCGAAGCGGGTGACGACCACATCGCCACGAGCGTGCCGGTGTCTCCACTGCCGGACCCACCGGTCGAAGACGTAGTGCAGGTACACGTTGGCGAGGAACGGCGAGGCCGACCCTCCCTGCGGTGTCCCTTCCAGTGTCTCTGACCAGTTCCCGTCCTCGAGAACTCCTGCGCTCAACCACTTGCTGATGAGGCGCAGGACCCTCCTGTCCGCAATGCGATGCTCGAGGAACTTCATCAACCAGGCCTGATCGAGCTTGGAGAAGAAGTCGCGAATATCCGCATCGAGCACCCAGTTCACCTTTTTCCGACTGATCCCGACGGCCAACGCATCCAACGCATCATGCGGACTGCGTCCTGGTCGGAAGCCATAGGAAAACCCCAGGAAATCCGCCTCATAGACGGCATTGAGCACCTCGACGACAGCCCGCTGGACGATCTTGTCTTCCAACGATGCGATGCCGAGCGGCCGGAGCCGCCCGTCTGCCTTCGGGATGTACACCCTCCGTGACGGTCTCGCCCTGTAGGCGCCGCTTTGTACCCGTTGGTGCAGGTCGGCGAGGTTTCCCTCTAGGCCCGTATTCCGCACCGTCTGATTGAGGGGACAAGGTTCGACGGCGCGTTGGCGACGCCGATCGCCCGTCGTCGCTGGTCAGAGGGGGTGGCGGTCGTGTCTCCCCGCACACTCGCTTCGGTCCGTGTTGGGGAAAGCTAGCTCCTTCGCTGCCGGGGATTCACCAGCTCTCGGGACTAGTTGTCGTATGATGTTGGGGAAATGTTCGTGCGAGTGCAGAAGGTGCGGCAAGGCGGGCGGCTCTACGAGTACGTGCACATCGTGGAGGGCTACCGCGACGGCGAGGGCAAGGTCCGTCATCGTGTTGTGGCAAACCTGGGGCGCCGGGACCAGCTGAAGGACTCCGGCGCGCTCGACAACCTGGCGGCTGCGTTCACCCGCTTGGATCCGGCACCGGGTCGCTATCTGGTGGGTGCCTTGCCTCTGGTGGTGCCGGTGCTCGATCGTCTGGACGTGGTGGGCATCGTCGATCGGGCCTGCCCGATGCGAGGACGGGCCCACCTCACCCACGGCGAGGTGATCGCGGCGTTGGTGGCCAATCGGCTCACCGCGCCGCGCCCGCTCTATGACGTGGCCGGTTGGGCCAACACCTATGCCAGCAACGACTGGTTGGGCACGCCCGGCGCGTTGTTGAACGACGACCGGTTGGGCCGGGCCTTGGATGCGGTGGCGGGGCACATCGATGAGATCGCATCGGCGGTCGCGTTGGCCGCTGTCGGCGGCTACGGGATCGACGCCGCCCGGCTGCACTGGGATTTCACCTCGGTGGCCTTCTGCGGCGCCTATGCCGACCAAGACCCCGATGCGCCGACGATCGGTTATGGGCACTCCTCGGACCGCCAGGGTCATCGCCGCCAGCTCAAGGTCGCGCACGCCACCACCGCGTCGGGGATTCCCCTCTTCGGGCGCGTGGTGGGCGGAGCCCGTCATGAGGGAGCGGAGACGGGCACGCTCCTCGAGCAGCTGCGTTCGCTTCGCCGAGCCCCGGCGCCTGCTGTTGGTGGCCGACTCGGCGCTGGTCACCAAGGCGAACCTGGCGGCCGCCGACGCCGCCGGGATCCGATTCGTGTCGCGTCTGCCGCGCACCTTTGACTACGAGAGCGACGCGTTGAGCCGGTCCGACGATGCCTGGCGGCCGCTCAACTACCGGGCCCAACGCTCACGGCGCCTCGCCGCGGCCGAACGGCCCACCTTTCGGGGCGCGGAGGCCACCATCGACATGGCCGGTCCCGACCAGGTCGAGCGTCGCTTCCGGGTCCTCTACATCTACGGCTCCGAAGAAGCGGGTGCCGCCCGAGCCAGTCGCGCCCGGCTGCTCGCCCGGGCCGAGGCTTCCCTGGCCCGCATCGAGCCGCGGACTGGACACCAAGCCCCGCCAAGACCCCGAGCGGGTCGAGCGTCGCGTGGCCAAAGCCGTGGCCAACGGCCGCGTCGGTCAGTGGTTGCGGACCCAGGTACGAGACGACGGCGACGGCAACCTGTCCCTGCGCTGGTGGCGGGACCCGGTCGCGCTGGCCGAGACAGAACGTCGCGATGGCCTCTACGCGCTCGTCACCAACATGAGCGCCCACCAGTGCTCGGCTGACCGACTCCTGGCCCTCTACAAGGACCAGGCGCTGTCCGAACGCGCCCACCACTTTCTCAAAGGACCGCTGGCCGTGCGGCCGGTCTTCTTGCACTCCAACCGCCGAGCCGCAGCTCTGGTCGCCGTCTGCTCCATCGCACTGCTCGTCTACGGGCTCGTTGAAACCGAAACGCGCAGGGCGATCACGCCCGCCCGCACGATCGAGGGCCTCCTCCCCGAACAGCGAGCCGCTCGACCCACCGCCGAGAACATCTTCCGGGCCTTCAGCGGCCTGGGCTTCCAACGCGTCCGCACCACCATCGGCCTCGAGGCGATCCCAGACCCGCTCAGCGCTGCACAAGAGGCGATCCTCGACGCGCTTGAAATCACCTCCGTGCTCCCGCCCAAAGGCTGAACCTCACCTCAATGGGGTGCGGAATACGGGTCTAGGTCCTGCCCGTAGGCACCCCACGTCACTCCGTCCGTTCCTGTCGCAGCCCTCGGGTTGATCGCCCAATAGGCCGCTTCAAGGCGGTCGATGTCGACATGGTGCATCAGCGCAGTGAACCGCGCATCTTTGTCCTTCCGTGCTACTTCACGCACACGGTCCAGCCCGCTTGACACGCCTGGCCCGGCACTGCGTCCGGGACGTGTTGTGCCGTCCGTGTTCCCCTCGGCCAACCCCCTTTCCTCCACCACCTCCGCAACCGGTTGCCCAGCCTTGTTCGGCGGCTTCGCAGGTACTATGGGGCTGTCAGACTTCCCGTGCCCGTTCATCTCAGGCTTACGGCCTTGGCCTTCTCTGAGCGGCCCGTCTGGTGATCAACCCGGCGGGCGAGCATGGGATCTCCCGGTTCTCGCGCATGGAGCTTCCGTGCATGCCGTGGTTCTTGGACCGCGCGAGGTCCGCTGCCAGCTCGCAATAACGCTGACAGCGATGTTGCCTTCCGCTCATGGAGACGGCGTCGGCACCTCGGTTTCCATGATTTCGCGGCTCTATAGCCCGGCCTGCACTTTCCCCTGTCAACGCTTCGCCACCGCCCTCACGGACGGCAGCGCATGACTCGGGGCCACTGTGGGTCGCTACTCCTTCAATGTAGAAAACTTTCATCTCCTGCTCCATGCCGGTTTTGATCCCGGCGCACCTCCATCTCTTGCACAGCATCGCTTCCAAAGGATCTCCTACATAGCTCCTCCTTCTGCGTTCGTGACGCACTGTCCCCGAATACCGGGCGAATAGTGAGGGTGAGGGTCGCTCCGTTGCGGTTATACATGTGATCCACCTCCTGGGATAGGCATCCGGGGGAACCTCCTCGGGTGCAAACCAACCAGGAGGTGTGCGGTGAAGTGGAATCCGTCATTCGAGTGTCACGTCCGTCCCGACGGTGAACGCGTCTATCGGATCGGCCACCAGCTGATCGACGAGTTCTTGGAGTTCGTCGTCGGCCGGGCCCGTCCGAACACGGTCCGGGCCTATGCCCACGACCTGAATGTGTTCTTCAGCGTGGTGAAGAAGGACCCGCTCGAGGTGCGGCCCAAGGACGTGATGTCCTTCGTCACCGCGCAGCGGCGTCCCAAGCCCGGCGCCGAGAACGTGGTGCGCATCGATGGCTCTGCGGGACTTTCCGCCGCGACGATCAAGCGGCGACTGGCGGCGGTCTGGAGCTTCTATGGCTACCTGATCGCCCGCGACGACGTGGACGTGACGGCCAACCCGGTGCCCCGGGGCATCGCGACGCGCCAGAGCCGCTCACGGGGCGGTCGTGGTCTGCCGCTCGTGCGCGGCGTGCGCCGGCTGCCGAGGATCCTCGACCCCGACGAGATCGACGCGCCATGGGAGCGCTGCGCACCGAGCGGGACCGCGCCATGACCCAAGCCATGGTGCTGGGCGGCCTGCGGCGCTGCGAGGTGCTCGGTCTGCGTCTCGGAGACCTGCGTCTGGGCGAGTGGCGGGTGCTCATCAGAGAAGGCAAGGGCGGACACGAGCGCCTGGTGCCGCTGTCCCCGACCTTCTTCGCCACGGTGGCTCGCTACATGGACCACGAGCGACCACAGACGTCGAGCGACGCGCTCTTCGTCGCGCTCAAAGGGCCCCGGCGCGGCCAGCTGCTTTCGATGCCAGGCCTGCAGCAGATCATCCGGGACGCGCGGCTGCGCGCTGAACTCAGCCACGGCACCTGCCACGAGCTACGCCACACCTGCTTCACCCGTCTGCGCGAAGCCGGCATGGCCATCGAAGCCATCCAGGCCCTGGCCGGCCACCGCTCCATCACCTCGACGAGGGTCTATCTCCACCTGAGCGTCGACTGGCTCGACGACGAGTACCGCCGGGCGACAGAAGCCATCGAGGCCCAGGCGCTCGTGGGGGTGGCCCAATGAACACGCTCGCCCAAGTACATCCCGAGCCCCGGCGCCGGGGCGGCGTGACGCCCGAGGTGACGTGGGCCCAGATCGCCACCCGGGCACCGATCATGGTCGCCACCATGGGCTCCTACCTGGACCAACTCGAAGTCTCGGCCCGACCGGGCACCGTGGCGGCGGCCGAGATGACGCTGCGCTTCTTCGCCCATCGGGTGACAGAGGCCGACCCGAGTTGTGTGTCCGTGGCGCGCATCGCACGGCCCCACATCGAGGACTTCAAGACCTGGCTCCTCAGACGTCGGGGCAACACCGGCAAGCCCTTGGCCACCATGACGATCCGGCACCGGCTCAGCACCGTGCGCACCTTCTTCGAGCGCATCATGGAGTGGGACTACGAGGACGCCCCGGCCCGCCTGTTCATCTACATGAGCGACTTCCCGGCCCTCGACGAGCCGCTGCCCAAGTTCTTGGACGATCCCACGGCGGCCAAGTTCATGGCGGCACTCGCTCAGGACCCCAATCTGCGCCGTCGTCTCATGGTCGAACTGTTGGCCCGCACCGGAATACGCGTCGGCGAGCTCGCCGGGCTCCAAGACGACGCCGTAGTGCGCAAGGGAGACGGCCACCGCCTCCACATCCCCCTCGGCAAGCTGCACAACGACCGCTACGTCCCTCTCCACCCGATGCTGGTCGACCTGATCGCCGAGTACAAGGCCGTGCGCGGGCGCTCACGCTCGGGCCACCTGCTCGACGCGACGACGGCCGGCCCTTCGACCGGCGCACGGTGCATCGCTACGTGGCCAGCGTGGCCAAGCGGGCCGGAGTCGGTCACGTCCATCCGCACCAGCTGCGCCACACCCTCGCCACCCAGTCGATCAACCGGGGGATGAGCCTCGAGGCCATCGCCGCCTTGCTCGGGCATCGCTCCATGGACATGACGTTGATCTATGCCCGCATCTCCGATGACACCGTCGCCGACGCGTACTTCAAGGTGACTGAAGCCGTCGAAGCCCAGTACTACGGGCTTACGGGTGCCACCGCGCCTCGAGCGACAGCTTCGAGCTCCGCGCCCACGGTGAGCGACCATCGCCGATTGCTCGCCAACGGTCACTGCACGAGGCCCGCTCTGCTTGGCTGCGCATTCGAGAGCGTCTGCGAGCGCTGTGGGTTCTTCGAGACCGGCCCGCAGTTCGTCACCATCTTGAAGCGCCAGCGCAAGCACGCGCGATGAGCGCGGTCAGAGCGACCGCAGCCAGCTCTTCGACGGCCTCATCGACGGAGTCGCCGACGCCCAGTGAGTGTGCTTCCATAGGACACAGCCCAGGACCTACGGATCACATGTATAACGCCGGGACGAGGCGCACCCTGCGACACTTTCGGGCGAGCCTGCGACGGCCGTGCTGGTTAGACCCGCGCTCCCCAATGTTCGATGGCACGACCGGATTCAACTCGGATGATGTCGATCGTTTGCCTCTCCACGTCTGTGCCGTCATGGCGTCTGCCGCGCCATCTGATTCTCGCGACCGCTCGGTCTTGCTCGGAGAAGAGGTCCTCGATAATTACCTCCTGGTTCTCATAAGCGACGCGATTTGCCTGCACGACCAGGCTGAAGCCTTCGACTCCTCGAAGCGGAGCGTCGCGGTGCCTCTGGTGATCCAGGTAGTCGTCGGCAACAAGAGAGCTTGCTCCGGAGGGGTCACCAGAGACGAACATCGCCACCATCGCCCGGAGTACCTCGCTTGCCGACGGCTCGCTCATGATCACAATCCTTGCAGGCGAGCTATGACCGGCCCCCGTTCGCCAGGATGTCGGGACACTCCGAATCCGCACCATGGAGACACCGCGTCGCTGGTCCAGAATTATCGGCTGGCCACCCTGTGCATCAGGTGTGCCTCAGAACCCAGTGATTCACCTCGTAAAGGGCGTCGGGATCCAGTGCTCCCGAAGGCTTGTAGTCGGCAAGCAGTTCGACCAACGTGAACCCGGCCTTCTCGGCGACCCGTTCCGATGCCTGGTTACCAGGGATGGTCATCAGATCCACGATTTCGAGATCCAGGGCGTCGAACGCCCAACGGCACGCGAGTCGAAGGGCCCGAGTGGTGGCTCCACGGTTCCGTGCCCACGGAGCAGCCCAGTACCCAGCCGCCCCCGATCGCCGGTCAAGGTCAATGTCGCCCACGGTCATCGCCCCCAGGAGTTCGCCATCGGTCGCCCAGCAGAAGGCGAATGGAGCGCGTGTGCCTTCGGCCCACATCGTGTCGTGTCGGGCAATCCACTCCTGGGCGTGGTGCTCTTCATAGGGCTGGGGAATGCCCGCCGTCCAGCGAGGAATCTCGGGGTCCTGGCACGCCCTTGTCACGTCCGGGATGTCCTCCAACGTGAACCGCCGTAGGGCGACTATCCCGTCAGAGAGGGGCCAAGCAGGCTCCGGTAGGGCAGGCACGCTTGAAAAGAGTACGAAAGCTCGTGGCGCCCTGCCCCCGTACGCCATCGGGTAGGTGGGCAAATGGCAGCAAGGACATTTCATCGGAGCCGAAGAAACCCACTGTTGGTTCGGCAGGATCGAGAGCCGATCCAATAGCATCAAGTGGTGAGGCTGGACACGGCCGTCGACCGATTCTCCGAACTCGCCGATGACCGTCGGTTGGGCATCGAAGGGGTCCACGTGGTCGTTGACGATGGCCGATGCGTCGAGCGTCGCTGGATCGTCGACATCCGTCGAGACGTCTTCTCGGTGTCGAAGACGGTGACATCGCTCGCCATAGGAATGCTCGAGCACGACGGGCTGCTTACCCTAGACCCGTATTCCGCACCCCATTGAGGTGAGGTTCAGCCTTTGGGCGGGAGCACGGAGGTGATTTCAAGCGCGTCGAGGATCGCCTCTTGTGCAGCGCTGAGCGGGTCTGGGATCGCCTCGAGGCCGATGGTGGTGCGGACGCGTTGGAAGCCCAGGCCGCTGAAGGCCCGGAAGATGTTCTCGGCGGTGGGTCGAGCGGCTCGCTGTTCGGGGAGGAGGCCATCGATCGTGCGGGCGGGCGTGATCGCCCTGCGCGTTTCGGTTTCAACGAGCCCGTAGACGAGCAGTGCGATGGAGCAGACGGCGACCAGAGCTGCGGCTCGGCGGTTGGAGTGCAAGAAGACCGGCCGCACGGCCAGCGGTCCTTTGAGAAAGTGGTGGGCGCGTTCGGACAGCGCCTGGTCCTTGTAGAGGGCGAGGAGTCGGTCAGCCGAGCACTGGTGGGCGCTCATGTTGGTGACGAGCGCGTAGAGGCCATCGCGACGTTCTGTCTCGGCCAGCGCGACCGGGTCCCGCCACCAGCGCAGGGACAGGTTGCCGTCGCCGTCGTCTCGTACCTGGGTCCGCAACCACTGAGCGACGCGGCCGTTGGCCACGGCTTTGGCCACGCGACGCTCGACCCGCTCGGGGTCTTGGCGGGGCTTGGTGTCCAGTCCGCGCTCGATGCGCGCCAGGGAAGCCTCGGCGCGGGCGAGCAGCCGGGCGCGACTGGCTCGGGCGGCACCCGCTTCTTCGGAGCCGTAGATGTAGAGGACCCGGAAGCGACGCTCGACCTGGTCGGGACCGGCCATGTCGATGGTGGCCTCCGCGCCCGAAAGGTGGGCCGTTCGGCCGCGGCGAGGCGCCGTGAGCGTTGGGCCCGGTAGTTGAGCGTCCGCCAGGCATCGTCGGACCGGCTCAACGCGTCGCTCTCGTAGTCAAAGGTGCGCGGCAGACGCGACACGAATCGGATCCCGGCGGCGTCGGCGGCCGCCAGGTTCGCCTTGGTGACCAGCGCCGAGTCGGCCACCAACAGCAGGCGCCGGGGCTCGGCGAAGGAACGCAGCTGCTCGAGGAGCGTGCCCGTCTCCGCTCCCTCATGGCGGGCTCCGCCCACCACGCGCCCGAAGAGGGGAATCCCCGACGCGGTGGTGGCGTGGGCGACCTTGAGCTGGCGGCGATGACCCTGGCGGTCCGAGGAGTGCCCATAACCGATCGTCGGCGCATCGGGGTCTTGGTCGGCATAGGCGCCGCAGAAGGCCACCGAGGTGAAGTCCCAGTGCAGCCGGGCGGCGTCGATCCCGTAGCCGCCGACAGCGGCCAACGCGACCGCCGATGCGATCTCATCGATGTGCCCCGCCACCGCATCCAAGGCCCGGCCCAACCGGTCGTCGTTCAACAACGCGCCGGGCGTGCCCAACCAGTCGTTGCTGGCATAGGTGTTGGCCCAACCGGCCACGTCATAGAGCGGGCGCGGCGCGCTGAGCCGATTGGCCACCAACGCCGCAATCACCTCGCCGTGGGTGAGGTGGGCCCGTCCTCGCATCGGGCAGGCCCGATCGACGATGCCCACCACGTCGAGACGATCGAGCACCGGCACGACCAGAGGCAAGGCACCCACCAGATAGCGACCCGGTGCCGGATCCAAGCGGGTGAACGCAGCCGCCAGGTTGTCGAGCGCGCCGGAGTCCTTGAGCTGGTCCCGGCGCCCCAGGTTTGCCACAACACGATGACGGACCTTGCCCTCGCCGTCGCGGTAGCCCTCCACGATGTGCACGTACTCGTAGAGCCGCCCGCCTTGCCGCACCTTCTGCACTCGCACGAACATTTCCCCAACATCATACGACAACTAGTCCCGAGAGCTGGTGAATCCCCGGCAGCGAAGGAGCTAGCTTTCCCCAACACGGACCGAAGCGAGTGTGCGGGGAGACACGACCGCCACCCCCTCTGACCAGCGACGACGGGCGATCGGCGTCGCCAACGCGCCGTCGAACCTTGTCCCCTCAATCAGACGGTGCGGAATACGGGCCTAGACGACTCCGTTCTGAGTCACCTACCCGAACTGGCCAACACGGCAGCAACCGGCGCCGAGGCGATGACCGTCCGGCACCTGCTGTCCATGACCGCGGGCAATGGATACTGCTGGGTGGATTCGGATGCGGATCATCCCGGCGATCCCGCTCGCGACTTCCTTGCGACGCCGCTGATCGCGGAGCCGGGCACTCTCTACGACTACCGGGGTGGAAACTCTTATGTTCTCGGCCGGATCGTTCATTCTGTCTCCGGACGGGATCTGCGGGATTTCCTACTGCCCCGTCTATTTGGTCCGCTGGAGATCCGTAACCCGCAATGGTTGCGCTGTCCGCTCGGGTTTCCGCTCGGTGCGATCGGCCTGCAGTTGCGAACCTCAGAGATAACCCGAATCGCGGAGCTGCTTCTACACGGAGGTATTCACCAAGGCCAGCGTCTCGTGACCTCCGACTACATTGCCCGGATGATCTCGGAGACAACCGAGACTGGGCGGATCGAACCAGACAATGGCATCTATGGACTTCACGTGTGGCTGTGCAGTCGGAACCAAGCGTGGCGTATGGATGGCCTCTACGGGCAGTTCGGGATTGTGCTGCCGGAGAACAACGCGTGTATAAGTGTGACGGCCCACTACGGAGGACCCACCACCGACATTCTTAACGCCGTGTGGGAGCGAATAGTGCCAGCCCTCGTTTGAAGCCAGACCGCGGCGCTCGTACTCCTGACGATTGCAACCGTCGGCGTGGGGTAGCCCCGTTCGCCGGGACGGTGGGGCAGTTCAGCACTGTCGGGCTAGGGAGACGCGAGGGCTGGGACCAGAAATCTAACCGTTGTCCCTACCCGCATCGACGTCATCGGCCGTCGCTGGGTGGCGTTACAGGTCTGACCTCTCGCCACATCAGCCACACATTCGGTCCGCCGTTCGAGAGCTGTTTCGTGCCAGTGACCTCGAATCCATGCCGACGGTAGAACGGGACGTTGCTCTCCTTCTGCGTCTCAAGGTAGGCAGGAAGGCCGTCGGCGTCGCAGTGGCCCAGGACAGGGGCGAGGACGGCAGAGGCGATTCCGCGCCTCTGCCAGTCGGGATGTGTGCCTAGACCTTCGAGGTACCAGTGGGGTTCGGATGGGTGTACCTCCGCCAACTCGATCAGAACGCCCAGGGCACGATCGACCCTCTCACCCGCCGCCTGAGCGAATGGTTCGGCCATCATCTCGATCTGCTCCTCGGAGAAGGCCCAGGCTTCTGGTGGCGCCCATACCGCCATACAAACACCGTCATCGGTCGTGTAGATGCTTTCGTGGATCATGGATGCACGAATCATGCAGTCGAACAGCAGCGTGGACCGGTGGTCAAAGTCGTCGGGAGGAAGCATCCATGTAATCAACGGGTCGTCCTCAAATGCCCGCATTTGGACATGGGCTATCTGAGGAAGATCGTTCAGCGTTGCCAGTCGAACTGTCGTCACGGGGTCAATGTATTCGACGCAGGATCTGGAGACGGCCTGCCCCAGTTCGCCGGCCTTGTGCGTGTCCGACCGGACCTATGGGAACATGGCAACGTGGCGAAGGGTGGCGACCTTCAGCGGGCTTTCGAGAAGTACGCGGTCAACTCCCTTATGCGACCGCTACTACGTCTTGGCTTGGCCCCCAAAGCCTTTGCGTTGCTTGAGACGACTGGGCGGCGGAGCGGGGCGCGGCGGTTGACTCCGATTGGCAACGGACTTGACGGGTCGGTCTTTTGGCTGGTTTCCGAACACGGCACGGGGTGCGACTACGTGAAGAATCTGGTTGCCAACCCACAAGTAAGAGTCAAGGTACGGCGTACGTGGTACTGCGGCTCTGCAACACTGATCCCAGACGAGGACGGTCTTTCGCTCCGTCGAGTGCTGGACAACGCGAACGGCCTCATTGGTCGAGCTGATGGAGTTCTCTTCCGGGCATCCGCAAGCAGCCCGGTCGCAGTTCGCATTGACCTGGAGGGGTAGCCAATACCGCCGGCCCGGGGCGCACTTGTCAGCCAGTGGCGATTGGGAGCTCAAGTACCATTGCCGCCGTGACGAGCCGAGGCGATGTTTCGTGAAAGTGGGCCTGTTTCCGGGATCATTCGACCCATTTCATAACGGCCACCTCGAGATCCTTGAGCGAGCGAGTCAGCTCTTCGACGAAATGGTGGTAGGAGCGCTGCGCAACCCTCAAAAGACGCAGGCATTATTCGATCTATCCGAACGAGAAGAGATGCTGAAGGAGGCAGTGGCGCACATTCCATCGGTGCGAATCGTCTCTGTTTCAACGTTGATGGTAAATGTCGCCAGGGAGGTGCAGGCCTCAGCCATCGTCCGTGGGCTAAGGGCTGTTTCAGACTTCGAGATAGAAATGCAAATGGCCCAGATGAACTATCATCTCTCGGGGATTCAGACGATTTTCATCCCCACCAGTTCGACTTATTCATTTCTATCTAGCGGACTAATACGCGAAGTCGCGCAGTTTGGTGGTGACGTGTCTTCCTTTGTACCGAAGGTTGTTGCCGAGCGTTTGGCTGAGAAGTTCTAGTAGTCCTGCTACTCGAGTTGCGTAGCCCCGTCCCCGCCGGGAGTGGGCGCCACCCTGCGGCACGAGTGGGACAACCCGGGCGAGGAGTAGCTCCGTACATTGATATGGGACGGAGGCAGGGCCTGCGAGAAGGGTCAGTATTCAGCCGTCGCTGACAAAGCGGACGAAATTGCTGGCCATGATTCCTGAGTCGTGGATAGTCCACTTCCTCGGGTTGTCCGAATCACACCCAGGTGTTTCGCGAAGAACAGGCTTCTGGAAGTGCACCATCAGACTTGCCCCGCCAGTGCGGAGCCACACCCGCAACCCGGTGACTGATTCAGGCCCTCCACACCAGTTGTTCCAGCTCACTATTGAAAATGCCGTGTCCTGGTTTTTCGGGGCCAAGTTCTGCAATGGCTGTCCTCCGGCTACCGATTGGCCACGGGAGAAATCGATTGGCAGGACCCGATTGGCCCGACCGGTGAGTGCGATCCGACCTGGATATTGGGAAAGGCTGCATGCAACACGTCCAGGATCTGAGAGCGTGAGGTGGAAGGCGATTACGGTGCCTGCCACGTCAACACTTGGTATAGAGGCGTTCAGCATCGAATCGCTACAAGGTAGCGAAGACGCATCTTCCTGGTGGGCCGCCACTATGAGGCCACCTGCTGAAGTCCCGCTGATTCCGAAGGCAGCGCCGACAACGAGGGTAACGCCCGCCAATAGACCTACGGCGACTCTCACCTCGCAAATGCTCCCACAGAGAACTCGTGGATGACAGTAATTTGGGCTGATAGGGCAGCCATCCTGGGTCGCCCCGTTCGCCGGGATGGTGGGGTACTTCGGCGCCCGGGATATATCTACCCAGAGGTATCGCTGCCATGACTGGTCAGTGTCGAAGCAGAGCTAACCCTTAGAGCAAGTAGAAATGACCTGTGCGACGCTTTCGTCGGACAGGGGTAACTGTGGCCTTGCTGCTCATGCTGGGCCTGACGGCCTGCACCGACACGAGCCGCCACGAATCGGGGAAAGAGACCCGTACTACAGCGACGGTTGCATCTCCTACAACGACTGCCCAACCTCCGTCGCCGACGACATCGCCACAACCTCCGACGAGTCGAACTGCGACCCTCTCGGTGAGCACAGCGACGCTCACAGTGGGGCAGTCGATCACGGTCAGCGGGAACGGCTGCCAGGCGGGCTATTGGGCTTCGGCGAACCTCCTTCCCAGCAACCCGAATTCGTACCCCGCGATTTTCAGCACGCCGTTTAGTACCGGAGGGTCCTTCGGTGAAACGGTGCTGTTGACCAACGGCGCCACCCGCGTGACGGCTGATCCCAGCGGCACCTGGACCATCAGCACCATGGTGCCGATGGTGTTCCCTGGACCATCGATCGTCACCGCCAGTTGTCGTCCGCCTGACTCCGCCACCACTGCGGGCTTCCTCTATCAACCGAAGGATGTATCGGTGAGCACGCCGTACATGCTCTCCGTGTCCCCAGGGACGACAGTTGCGCCAGGATCCACCTTGACTGTCGAGCCCGTTGGCGGCGATTGCAAACCAAACACCTATCCCTTCGTCGCCTTGTACCAGACGACGAACACGACCCAAGCGGTGAACTACGTCTACGGCCAAACCCACTCGGGGACGCTTTGGCGAGCCAGCCTGGCCGTGCCTTCGGGACTCCACGCGGGGAACTATCAACTTGAAGCAGACTGCGATCTCTCTCGGGGAGCCATCTTCGGGTCCTACGCTCCATTGCAGATCACTGTGGAGTGAGCACTCCTCGGCTGTTGCTGGGTGCCCCAGTTCGCCGGTTATACATGTGATCCACCTCCTGGGATAGGCATCCGGGGGAACCTCCTCGGGTGCGAACCCGACCAGGAGGTGTGCGGTGAAGTGGAGTCCCTCGTTCGAGTATCACGTCGGTCCCGACGGTGAACGCGTCTATCGGATCGGCAATCAGCTTGTCGACGAGTTCTTGGAGTTCGTGGTGGGCCGGGCCCGTCCGAACACCGTGCGGGCCTATGCCCATGACCTGAGCGTCTTCTTCCGCGTGGTGAAGAAGGACCCGCTCGAGGTGCGGCCCAAGGACGTCATGGCCTTCGTCACTGCGCAGCGGCGACCCAAGCCCGGGGCCGAGAACGTGGTGCGCATCGCCGATGGCTCTGCGGGACTTTCGGCCGCGACGATCAAGCGGCGCCTCGCGGCGGTCTCGAGCTTCTATGGCTACTTGATCACCCGCGACGACGTCGACGTGACGACCAACCCGGTGCCCCGGGGCATTGCGACGCGTCAGAGCCGGTCGCGTGGCGGTCGGGGCCTGCCGCTCGTGCGCGGGGTGCGCCGACTGCCCCGGATCCTCGACCCCGACGAGATCGACGCGCTCATGGAGGCGCTGCGCACCGAGCGCGACCGCGCCATGGCCCAGGCCATGGTGCTCGGCGGCCTGCGGCGCTGTGAGGTGCTGGGGTTGCGTCTCTCGGACCTCCGTCTCGGCGAGTGGCGGGTGCTCATCAGAGAAGGCAAGGGTGGACACGAGCGCCTGGTGCCGCTGTCTCCCACCTTCTTCTCGACGGTGGCTCGCTACATGGACCACGAGCGACCACAGACGTCGAGCGACGCGCTCTTCGTCGCGCTCAAAGGGGCTCGACGCGGCCATCCGCTCTCTATGCCCGGCCTCGCCCAGATCGTCCGCGACGCTCGTGCACGAGCCGGGCTCAGCCACGGCACCTGCCACGAGCTGCGCCACACGTGCTTCACGCGCTTGCGCGAGGCGGGCATGGCCATCGAAGCCATCCAGGCCCTGGCCGGCCACCGCTCGATCACCTCGACGCGGGTCTATCTGCACCTGAGCGTCGACTGGCTCGACGGCGAGTACCGCCGGGCGACAGAAGCCATCGAGGCCCAGGCGCTCGTGGGGGTGGCCCAATGAACGCGCTCGCCCAAGTACATCCCGAACCACGGCGCCGGGGCGGCGCGACGCCCGAGGTGACGTGGGCCCAGATCGCCGCCCGGGCCCCGGTCATGGTCGCCACCATGGCCTCCTACCTGGACCAACTCGAAGTGTCGGCCCGTCCGGGCACCGTGGCGGCGGCCGAGCTGACACTGCGCTTCTTCGCCCACCGGGTGAGCGAGTTCGATCCGAGCTGCGTCTCGGTGGCGCACATCGGACGGCCCCACATCGAGGACTTCAAGCGCTGGCTCGTCAAGCGTCGGGGCAAGACCGGCAAGCCCTTGGCCACCATGACCATCCGGCACCGGCTCAGCACCGTGCGCACCTTCTTCGAGCGCATCATGGAGTGGGACTACGACGACGCCCCGGCCCGCCTGTTCATCTACATGAGCGACTTCCCGGCCCTCGACGAGCCGCTGCCCAAGTTCTTGGACGACCCCACGGCGGCCAAGTTCATGGCGGCACTCGCCCAGGACCCCAATCTGCGCCGTCGTCTCATGGTCGAGCTGTTGGCCCGCACCGGGATGCGCGTCGGCGAGCTCGCCGGGCTCCAAGACGACGCCGTGGCGCGCAAGGGGGACGGCCACCGCCTCCACATCCCCCTCGGCAAGCTGCACAACGACCGCTACGTCCCTCTCCACCCGATGCTGGTCGACCTGATCGCCGAGTACAAGGCCGTGCGCGGGCGCTCACGTTCGGGCCACCTCCTCGAGCGTGACGACGGCCGAGCCTTCGACCGGCGCACGGTGCATCGCTACGTGGCCAGCGTGGCCAAGCGGGCCGGGGTCGGTCACGTCCATCCGCACCAGTTGCGCCATACGCTCGCCACCCAGTCCATCAACCGGGGCATGAGCCTCGAAGCGATTGCCGCCTTGCTCGGGCATCGCTCAATGGACATGACGCTGGTCTATGCCCGCATCTCCGACGACACCGTCGCCGACGCGTACTTCAAGGTGACCGAAGCCGTCGAGGCCCAGTACTACGGACTCTCCGGTGCCGCCCCTGTTCGCGCAGCCGGTTCAAGCACCCCACCGCCGGTCAGCGACCATCGCCGATTGCTCGCCAATGGTCACTGCACGAGGCCGGCTCTGCTCGGCTGCGCCTTCGAGAGCGTGTGTGAGCGCTGTGGGTTCTTCGAGACCGGCCCTCAGTTCGTCACCATCTTGAAGCGCCAGCGCAAGCACGCCAATGAGCGCGGTCAGAGCGACCGCAGTCAGCTATTCGACGGCCTCATCGAAGGAGTCGCCGGCGCCCAGTGAGTGTGCTTCCATAGGAGTCAGCCCAGGACCTACGGAATCACATGTATAACGCCGGCCTTGAGACGCGAATTCTGGTGAGGTGCTCGAGATCGCTTGCTCGAGTGAGCACCTGTCGGCATAGCGGAGGGCACCCCGAGTTGTCATGTAGAGCCAGTGCGGCCAGGGCCCAAGGATCTCCGTTAGCCTCCAGGGTTTAGGGTATCTCGTCACAGCCATTTGCCGTACTCAGCCCGAGTTGAGTACGGCAAATAGGTGAGATGGCGTACCCTAAAGCTGGGGGCTAACGCCTGCATCCGACAGCGCGTGGCCTCCTCCTCCAGATCCTGGTGCCGGGGCGCGGCGAGGGGGTGGATGGCGCCAACTAGGAGGCGACCTGGTGGCACCCGCCCTGCCGACGTTCACGATCTGAGCAACCCGTCCTACGAAGGAGACCTCTCATGGCCGCCGCGCGCCCGCCCCAACAGAAGCCCACCCCGGTCAAGAAGTCGGGCGGGGACAAGGGCATGGCCGTCTTCGTGTGGATCCTGCTCGGTCCTCTGACACTGTGGATCGCTACGGCCGGTGGGTGGTGCATCCTGTTCGGCTTGGTGGGCTTCGTCACCGTCACATTGAAGAGCGCCTTGATCTGGGTGGATGGCGCGCCGGTCCAGCAACCAAAGCGCTCGGCGCGCCGGCGTCGGCGTTTCTTCATCGTGTGGTGGCACTGAGCAGGCCCATTTTGTAGCCGACTCGGCCAGGGCGCGGACGGTGCAGTGCCATGACCTTTCCGCCGCCCCCTCAAGCTCCGCCGCCTGGCTCCCGACCCTTTGGCTCCCAGCCCTTCGAGCCCCCCTCACCGGGACGGTTCGCCACGAATCCGCCCATGCCCCCGCAGCGGTCACGCAGAGGTTCGCAGAGTCGTCACCAGATGCTCATACTCTTCGCAGTTGGCCTGGTGGCCATCTTCATCATCGCAGTGGTGGCCGCGGGGCTGCAGTCGAGTCAACCGGCGGCGCAGACGCCCGCTCAGCGCAATGCCGCCTTCCTATCGTGGGCCAACCAGATTCGGAGCGATCTGTCGGTCTGCGACAATGCATCGCAAACCGTCGACATCGAGCTCAATCAGGTGGTTCAGAGCAACGGTGCCCAGGCCGACATGGTGCAACTCGCTACCGGCGCCAAGGAGGGAGCACCCGCCTGCTCGATGACGAGCAACAACGACATCCTCAACTTGGGGACCACGAACCCACCTACCGGCTACCCGTCGCTCGACAACATCTCCAACGAACTCCAGATCTGGGCAGACCAGGACGACCAGCAGGTCCTCATCGACGCAGGGAGTATCGCAACCTCGAACGCATCCACGGCATCGCTCTCATCATTCGAGAGCGATGCGAAGCAGGCTAACCAGGATGCGGCCAACATCAACCAGGAGATGGCCGCAGCAGCGCAGCAAGCGGGCGTACAGAACTGGAAGGGCCTAGGTCTGTTCACGTGGGGCTCTTCTAGCTCTGGCCCCACTGGAAACTCCGGCAACACGGGAAACTCCGGCAACAGCGGATCTGGAAACTCGGGAAGCTCAGGGAACACCCCTTAGGAGCCAGGCCCGTCAGCTCCAGATCTTCTAGCTGGCGCGGTCACTCCGTGGACGGTGCGGTTCTATGACATTTCCCCCGCCCCCTCAAACTCCGCCGCCCGGTTCCCAACCCTTTGGCTCCGCCCCTCCCGGCCCCTTCGCTCCGAATGTTCCCAGGCCTTCGCAGCGTCGTGGCGGCCGGGTTCGTCGCCTGTTGCTCTGGTCGGGCATCGGTGTCATCGCAGCGTGCCTACTGGCCGCTGTGGTGGGTTCGTCGCAATCCTCCAGGCCGAAGGAGAGCGGGCCCCAGCCCCTTACAACGCAGACTGTCACCACGGACACTGTCGCTGGGGCACCGCGCCCCGGTGTCCAGCTCACCGCACAGCAGGCAGCGAACGTGGCCTGCGAGTACAACGAACAGCTCGTCGGCATCATGGTGTATCCGCCGATACAGGGGCTGAAGGCTCAGGCGGTGTTCAGTGTGGGCCAAGAGTTACTCCTCGCCCGCCAGGCAGCAGCGGCGGATCCCACCTACGCCCAACTGGCGTCTGACGCAGCTGCGCAGGACACGTACACGAACTCTTCAGCCATCAACTGGGCGCTGCCAGGCACCTTCAGCAACGACCCGTCGGCGGCCGACGATGTAGGCAACGACTGCTCTGCTCTCCACCTGCCGGTGTTGCCCACCGTGAGCCCCGTCAAGACACCCGCCGGCCCGACGGCTGCACAAGAAGCGGCGGCTGCAGCGCAGACCAAGAAGACGTGTGGCCTGGTCACTTCCTTTGTGGATCGCCTGACGCCTGGCTCGCAGTTCCTACAGGGAGACGCCGAAACGGCGGCGTCCAACATCTACAAGGACGCCGAGGTTATTGGCGATGACGCTCCGGGGACGGGCGGCCCGCTCGTCAGCGCGGCTGAGTCGCTCTTGGAGCAGACTGGCTCTCTCGTCACGTGGAGCAACCAAGGTGGGGACGACGCATCGCTTCCTGCAGTGATCGGCATTGAGAAGGCGTGTTCCCTGTCGGCCCCGATGTCGACGACCTCGACAAGCGCTCCACCACAGGACACCGAGCTCCAGGTTTCGGAGTGGCTCGATGGGACTGGGACACAAGACTTCGACACTTTGCAGAACGACCTGACAGAGCTCTCCACAGCTTCGTCCAAGAACGACACGTCGGTAACGCTTGGCGATTGCCAGACGCTCAGTACGGATGTCTCAAGTATGCAGAACGGGCCAGCCATCCCGGACGCCACCCTCGAACAGCAGTGGTCAGAGGCGCTCGAGGACTACAGCACCGGAGCCAACGCCTGCGTGAACGGACTGGCGCAAAACAGCCAGTCACTCGCCAACCAGTCATCGACCGATTTCGAGCATGCAGGCACTGCTTTCAACGGCCTCGTCAGCAGCCTCAAGAGCGTTGCCGACGGCAGTTGACCGCTGGCGAACCTTTAACCATGTTCAGTAGGTGAAGCGCTGGGGACGCACCCTCCCCGCTGGGCGCACGACCCGCGTGGAGACGCCGGGCTTGGGGCCAGGGAGGTGAACACGCCGGGCCTGCTGGCCTTGGTAGAGGTTGTACCAGTCGGCCAGGTCGTCCCACCCGGGGTCCGTATTGCGATGCGCCAGTGCGGTCTCGACCGCCAGGCGCAGCCGCTTGTCCTGGCGCTGTGAGGCCAGGCGCCGCGCGTGGGCGAGGGTGAGGCGTGGATCGGACGCTCCGTGTTGGAGTGCCGTGTCGATCGCCTTGAGTGCGCGCGGACCGTTGTTCTCGGCCTCGTAGCTGTCCGCTACCAGCCAGGCGACGTAGCCGGCAAGGTCGTAGAGGTGGGCCTGGCAGTAGCCGATGATGACGGGTGGTTCTCCGGCGGTGAACATGTGGGCCCGCCTCGAGGTGGGTACCTTGCCGTCGGTCAGGTCGCAGGTGATGGCGGCGAGGGGCTGATGGGCGACGTCGAGAGGGCAGGGCAACCCGACGTCGCAGTCGGGGCACGCCTCGACGAAGCCGCACCGGGGCATCGCCTTGATCAGCGGACCGTACTTGGTCCACCACGGCCGCACCCCGCGCACGTCGAGGGCGGCGGGGGCGAGTGCGCTGAGCCGCGCTGACGAGCGTGGCCCCTTGCCCCGCCTCAGCGCCCGCAGCGAAGGACTTCAGGTGCTTGCTGAGGAGCTTGTGGAGCACGAGCGCACATCCCACGGCGTCCTCCGCGCGTTCGAGCAGCATGTCGCAGCGCCGGCGCGCGCACTCGAGGGCGGTATCCACCCACGCCTCGAGCTCGGTGCTGCTCGGCGACGGGCCGAGAGCGATGCCGTGCGAGGCGGCGTGGGCGTCGATGCGCATGCTCTGGCGGCTGGGCCAGCGCGTTGCGCTTGGCGGACGCCTTGGCCCAGCTGAGTGTCGTCCTCGTTCCCGCCTCGGCCCGCAGCCGTTCGATGTCGGTGAAACCGTTGGAAGCGGCCACCTTGAGGAGGGCCAGCAGGAGCTCCGCCGTGGCGTCAGCGTCGTCCGCTGCGTCGTGGTGCTTGGCGTTCTCCAGCCCGAAGCTGGCCAGCAGCGTCGAGAGTTTGCGGTCCTCGACCTGGTGCCCGACGACGGCGGGCAGGTACATGGTGTCGATCACCGGGAGCTCGACGAGATCCCGACCCTCACCCAGCCGCTCGTACTCTCGGCGCAGTGTGCTCATGTCGTGGCTGGCGTTTTGCGCCACCAGGATCACGTCGTCTCCGGCGAGCTGTGCCTCGAGGTCGGCTACGACGTCGGCGAAAGGCGGCGCATCGGCCACGAGCTCGTCGTTCAGGTGGTGGTACTTCGTGTTGGTGATCGGCACGCCCGGGTTCACCAGCGTGGACCAACGCCCCGCTATGCGGCCCCGCTTGAGGGTCGTGGTGGCGATCTGGATAGCGTGGCGCCCGTCGTCGGCATCGCAGGTCTCGGTGTCGAGGACCACGAAGGTGTGAGACTCGTACAGCTGCCGGTACGCCCGCCCGGTGATGCTGGGAGCGTTGTTCTTGGCCCCGCTCATGCCAGACCCTTCTGGCGGACCATCTCTCGCACCAGCAGCTGGTCACGCAGCGACGAGTACGGCTTGTCCTTGGGCTTCTTGCCCGGAGGCTGCGGATCGCTCACCATGCGCAGCGGCGTACTCCAACCGTCGCTCCCTGAGCTGTCCGCACGCAGCAGGGAGATGACCATGGACATGTCGTCGAAGAGCCCGAAGTCCCGGCACACGACGAGATCGAGCAGCCGGTTGGTGCGCTCGATGTTGGCGAAGGCGTGGGACCGGTTCTCGAGCACCGGTTGGATCTTCATGCGCAGGGCCACCTCGAGGCCGCCTGTCGCCAGTGGCAGATTCGGCTGGGCCGCCAGGGCCGGCAGGATCCGCGCCACGACCCCCTCGTAGTTCTTGCGGCGCTTGCGGGTCCCGGCCACCGGCAGGTCCAGCGTGGTGAGGATGCCTTCGAGGTCGTCCCACCACTTCGTCCACTCCGAGGGTGCCATCTTGACGACGGCCCTCCTCGTGAGTCCGAGCACGTGATCGTGGAGTGCGGGGACCAGCTCCTTGGACCCGCCCTCTATGGCTCGGGTCCACACGCCGGCCGTCTTGTAGAGACCCTCCTCGATCGCCTCTCGCACGTGGAAGAGACTCGGGATGAAGGTGACGGCTCCCTTGTAGTACTCCTCGACGCCCTTGATCAGGCCCGTGCCGGCGTCGGCGATCACGAAGTCGGGTGTGTAGCCGAGCTCGTCGAAGAGCAGCTTCCAGGCGTGATGGTCATTGGTCGGGTACGCGCGCGCCAGCCGGAGCCGCAGCTCCCTCTCCCGGAGCTCGCCCCACTCTTCGATGACGTCACCCCAACGCACCTCGGCGGCGATGAGGATGAAGTAGTCCCGCCTGGTGACCCTCCGAGAGTCCTCGTCTGTGAAGGTGGCATGGATCGGGATGTCGTCGATGAGCAGCGCCAGGGGCTCGGGGTTGGGCGCCTTGGCCAGTAGGAGCCGCTCTCGTTCCTTGACGGCCGCAGCGGTGCGGGCCCGCAGCTGAGGCTCCACGTAGTCCCAGAGCACCGGGGAGTAGATCTCGCACCAGTCGGCGGCAATGTGCCAGGCGTTGCGGGACAGACGCTGGCCCGGGTAGCCCTTGCGCTTCTTGCCCTCGCTCTCCCGTGAGCGCTTGCGCTTGGTGACCTTGCGCACCCGCCGCCCGGTCATCGAGTAAGACGCCCCAGCGGAGAGATCGCGCAGAGCCTCTGCGACGAGTCGGGAGGACCACGACTGACGGCGTGAGATGGTCGGGTCGCCGTGGTGCATGCCCCGCTGCTCTTCGCACTCCACACACTCCTCGTGGCCAACATGGACGTGGGCCCTGGGCAGCGCGGGCGTAAAGCGGTGGTGGGGACCACTTCGCCCGTTCGGGTAGCAGCGGTAGCGCTGGCGGGCCTTCTTGGTGGGTTTGGCCTTGTCCTTGTCCTTGGCGTAGAGCCCGTCTCGTACGATGTGGGCTCCGGGGTGATCGGGGCAACGTGGTGGCGGGGCCCAGAGCGCCACCTTCGGGGCAATGACCTTCCCATCGACGACCCGGAAGGTGTGGGGAGTTCTCGTCGTCGGGGTGCAGCGCAGCAACAGGTACGAGCCGGCCTTGTTCTTCCGCATCCCCTTGCTCACCACCCACGAGTCCTCGTGGCCCGGCACCGGACAGCGCGGTAGCTGTGCAGATGCGTCGCCCCGTCGACTCCGGCGCGGCGCAGGCAACGCCTCAACCAGCACTGAGAAGGAGTGAGCGGGGGCGTCCATCGGCGTGCAGGAGAACCTTTGCTTGGTGCCGGCCTTGGTCTGGCGCCTGCCCTTCGAGACCACCCAGGAGCCGGGGTGGTCGGGGCAGGCTTGCACAAGGCCTCCCCGCCGGTACTTCGACATGACAGCACCCCCAGGGGGCGACTCAGCCACGCCCTGAGTGTGTCCCCCTCCGATGCCGGAGCACTCCTCAGCGCCCGCCTGGACTTGCCCAGGCGTTAGCCTCCAGGGTTTAGGGTATCTCGTCACAGCCATTTGCCGTACTCAGCCCGAGTGGAGTTCGAGGGACGCCTGACTCGCATGAACAAGCGGGTCTGCATCGCACCGGCACCCCACTGAACTGCAACGGGGCCACTCTTTGCGTCGAGAATGAACACCCCTATACTGGAGTCTTGGCGGGGTCGACAGCCTGGCGAGTTTGAGATGCTGACACAAGAGCAAGCGACGCGGTATGTGCGCGACGGCTTCTTGGCGTTTTACGAGCCAGTCCTGCCTCGGGAAGACGTGGCGACGACGTGCGAAAGAATCGACGAGCTCTTCGACCATTGGGATTCTTTGCCCCGGCGGTTGGCGCAAGGACTGTCCGACGATGGAGGGCCCCCGCTCATCGCGCAACTCCAATCGGTCATGGCAATGGACCGAACCATCGCGGACGGCGCTCTCGTGAAGATCTGTCGGCGATATGCAGCGGACATTCTCGATGTCCGACATCCCTGGTGTCACTACGACACCGCGATCTACAAGCTTCCCGGCGCTGGTTCAGTGGACTGGCATCAGGACAGGGCGGAGTCACGGTCGGGCCTTTTGTCCAACTCGGTGCATTTCTGGATCCCGCTCAATGATCACGCCGGGGACTCCGGCTCCTTGGTGTTCGTCCCGGGATCCCATAAGAATGGCGTTGTAGAGCATCACAGGACGGCGGACAACGCGTACGTGGTGCGAAAGAAAGCAGACACACCGGACCGTTCGACGACCGTGGGTGTTCCTCTGTCGATTGGGTGCTTCTCAATGCATTCTCCGTTGACGCTGCACAGCTCAGACCCAAATCGGGGCGATGTGATCCGCAAGGCGTTGGTGCTCCAATTCGGTGCCAACCCATGGTCCGCTGCTCGCCAATTGGGCCGTCCGCTCGTGAGGGTGCGATGTTGGCTCGCCAGCCGAAATTGACAGCCGAGTCGAGACGAACATCTGCCACATTTCCATTTCGATCGTTCCTCCCTGGCGACCGAGCGCATCCACACGCTCGGTGAGATGCATTCAGGTGCCGCAGGCATTCAGGTGCCGTAGGCTCGGGTGAGCACCTCCATGTTGTGACCGGACGGGTCTTCGAAGTAAAAGCCGCGCCCGTGGTCGTTGATCACGCCTTCCCGGGTGTGCATCGGGTCCGCCCAGTACGTCAGCTGCCGTTCGATGACGCGGGCGAAGACGGCGTCGAACTCGTCCTCGCTGATGAGGAACGCGTAGTGGCTGGGCTCGAACGGACCGGCGCGGTCTGCGTAGTCCAGGCTGACGCCGTTCGCCGTCTCGACGCACAGAAACGGTCCGAAGGGTGTCGGCGCGTCGAGGCCGAGGATCTCGGCCAGGAATTTCGCCGAGGCCTCCTTGTCGTGGGCCAAGACGATCGTGTGGTTGAGCTGGACTGCCATAGGGTCCTCCGTCATCGTTGACGAGACCAGTATCCGCCGATCGCGGTCAGGAAGCGAGGGCGGCGATCAGATCGACGGCACGATCGCCGGCACCTGCCAGGTCGAGGGCTCCGAGTCGCTCCCGGCCCGCCTCGGCCAGGGCGCGGCGGCGGCCCGGGTCCGCCACCAGCTCCGCCACCGCGTCAGCCGTCGCGTACGGGTCCGTGGCGTCGACGAGCACGCCTGCGTCGCCGACGATCTCGGGCAGCGCGCCGGAGGCGTTGGCCACCACCGGCAGCCCCAACGTCATGGCCTCGAGCACCGGCACCCCGAAGCCCTCGTGACGCGAGGTGAGGACGAACACGTCGGAGGCAGCCATGGCACCGACCAGGTCGCGGTCGCCCAGCGGCCCGGTGAAGGTCACCGCGTCGCGCAGGCCGAGCTCGTCGGCGAAGCGGAGCAGCGCGGAGGTGTACGACGCCACCACCGGTCTGCCGACCACGCGGAGCGTGGCCGCCGCGTCGTGGTGCCGCCGCGCCACGAGGAGCGCCATGAGGGCGTACTCGATCCCCTTGTTCGGGGCGAGCCGGCCGACGCTGATCCAGCGGCCCCCGCTCGACAGCGGTGGTGGCGGCCCCGTGCCTGCACCGGCGGACACCATGGCGGCGGGCGGCACGACGGCGGTGCGCGCGTAGCCCGCCTGGCGCAGCTCCGCCTCGTTGAAGGACGAGACGGCCAGGCCGAGCTCCACCCGCGGGGCGAGCGCGCGCAGCTCCAGCTGCGCCCGCAGCTGGTGGCGTGCCATGCCGTTGTCCCAGGCGCCGTAGAACTCGGGCGGCGTCACGTTGTGGTAGTTCACGACGAGGGGCTCCCTGCGTGCCAGCAACCACGAGGCCATGTCCGAGGCGGTGGCGAACTGGTAGACGAGCACGTCGCCCGGAGCCGCATCGGCCTCGTAGCTCGCGTAAGGGCGGGTCTCCGCCTCGGTCTCGGGGTCGACCAGCTCGACGTAGATGTTCGACGCCACGCCCCGCGCCACCATGACGTCGCGCAGACGCCGGGTGTGGCGCCCCACCGCGTCGGCGCGGTGGAGCATGGGGACGAACTGGTGGATGCCGCTCACGCCGACCCCGCCGGCTGCGTCAGGCCCACCAGCAGGTCCACGAAGCGGTGGGCGGCCGTGGCCAGGTCCAGCTCGGCCAGCCGCCGACGGCCCGCCTCCGCCATGGTCCGGCGCCGCGGCGCGTCACCGAGCAGCGTGCCGATGGCAGCGGCCAGCGCGTAGGGGTCCTTGTCGCCGACCAGGGCGCCGGCGGCACCGAGCACCTCGGGCACCGCACCCTGGTCGAAGGCCACCACGGGCAGGCCGATCGACATGGCCTCGACCACCGGCACGCAGAAGCCCTCGTGCTCCGACGTCACCACCAGCACGTCGGCCGAGGCGTAGGCGGCCGCCACCGTGGCGTCGCTGGCGTGGCCGGTGAAGGTGACGGCTCCGCTCAGGCCCAGCTCGGCCACGTAGCGGTGCAGGGCCGCGGCATAGGAGTCCGTCGCCGGCTTGCCCACCACGAGCAGCGTGGCGGCCGCGTCGCCGTGGGCGCGGGCGACGGCCAGGGCCGCCACCGTGCTCTCGAGCGCCTTGTTGGGCGACACCCGCCCCACCGCCAGCCAGCGCGCGCCGGCACCGTCCATGCGCTGCGGGCGGTCCGCCGTGGTGGCGCGGACGGTGTCCAGGTTGGCCGACGGCGCGATGACCGCCGTCCGGGTGAACCCCGCCTCGGCCAGGTGGGCCTCGTTGTACGCCGAGTCGGCCACGGCCAGCGCGGCGCGGGGCGCCAGCAGGCGCAGGTCCCCCTGAGCCCTCAGCTGGCCGAGGGCCAGGTGGTTGTCCCACGGCGCCATCAGCTCCGGCGGCGTGATGTTGTGGTAGTTCACCACCAGGATCTCCGGGCGCCCCGCCAGCCAGGGCGCCATGGCCGACGCCGTGGCGAACTGGTAGACGACGACGTCGCCCGGTCGCGCCGCCTCGGGGTACGACAAGACCGGACGCGTCTCGCCGGCCGTGTCCGGCTCGGTCGTGTCGACGTAAATGTCCGACTCGAGCCCACGGGAGCGCGACGCGTCGCGCAGGCGCAGGGTGTGGCGCCCCACGGCGTCGCCGCGGTGGAGGACGGGGACGAAGTGGTGGACCCCGCTCACGAGGGCATGGCGGCCGAAATGGCGAACCGACCGTCGTACCCGCCCGCGGCGGCCAGCGGCTCCACCTGCACCAGTCCGGCGCGCTCGAGGAGCAAGTGCCACGTCACCGCGTGGAGCGGCGTCCCGGGGACCACGTCGTCGGCCGGCGCTTCCCTTTTTGCCGTGGCCTCGGACACCACCACGAGCGGCGCACCGCGGGCCAGGGTGCGGGTGCACTGCGCGAGCAGCGACACCAGCGCGTACAGGGGGAGGCGGTCCACCACGCCGCTCAGCACCACGCCACCCACCGACGCCGCCGGGCGTCCCGCCAGGTGCTCGGAAGCCTCGGCGATGGTCACCGAACATCCGCGCTCGATGGCCCCGAGGGCGACCGCACCCCGGGGCTCCACCCCGTGCGCCGCCACGCCGGCGGCGGCCAGCGCCAGGAGAAGCCTGCCCTCGCCGCAGTCGGCATGCACCACGTCGCCACCCGGCGTGCGCGCCAGCACATGGGCCGAGACGGGGTCGATCCAGTCTCCCAGCTCCCGGGCGGGAACGAGCCATGCGGAGCCCTCCACCGGCCGGTCTTGGGCGGCGAGCCTCGACTCGAGCGCGGCGACGCGAGCCGAGAGGAAGCGGAAGGCCTCGACCACCTGGCCCATGGCTTCCTCGAGCTCGGTCTTCTCACCGTCGGGAAGCCGCGCCGCACGATCCCTGCCTGCCCGCAGCCGATCGAGGCGACCTTGTCGCCGCCCGCCGGTCCGCTGCGCGTTGCCCGATGCATCCGACAGCGCCGAGGCTCCGGGGTGGTACGGGCCGTAGCGGTCGCCGAGATGCGTGAAGGCCGCCAGGAAGTTCCATGCATCACTTCCCTGAGGCGCGAGCCGCTCGAACGCCTCTCGCAGGGCCAGCGCCGCCCGCTCCTGGTCCTCGGGCGAGCCGTTGGTTCGCTCGTCGTCCGCGTGATGGGCATCGCCGGTCGGCGGAATAGCTGCGGGCACGGCGGTCGATGCTATCGGCGAACCCGGGACGCACCTCGCCGATCATGGACGCCTCGTGCCTCAGGGTGGGCCCGGGAGGACCCCCGAGCCCCCGGAATCACTCGTCTAGGATCATGGCCCCGATGGCACCTCCACCGGGCCCGCACGCGGATTGGAAGGAAGATTCTTGACGAAAGGGCCACAACACCCATCTCGGCAGCCGACGGTGGACCGACTGCGCCAGATGGGCCGCCATCTGCCGCCACCGGTCGCCCGTGCACTGCGGCCGGTGGGTCAACGACTGTGGGGAACCGCCATGTCGGCGCCCATCGTCCAGCCGCGGCGCGCGAAACCCCGACCCCAACCCCTCGCGATCCCGGACCACACGCCGCCCCGGGAGCCGCTCGTGAACTGGCCCGCGGAGCCGCCGCCCGGTTACCGCGGGCAACTCGATCCGGATTTCCAACGTGAGCTCGCCGGACGCTGGGCGGACGTTCGGCTGGAGGACTGTTACTTCTACCATTCCGTGCTGCTCCCCGACGGCAGCTTCGTGAAGGGTCCGTGGGACCTCATCGACAACGAAAGCGCATACCTCGGCGGCATCGATCTGGCCGGACGTACGGTGCTCGAGTTCGGCCCCGCCAGTGGCTGGCTCACGACGTGGATGACCCGACAAGGTGCAGACGTCGTCATCATCGACATTGGTTGGGACCTGTCAACCGATCTGGTCCCGTTGACGACAATCGATCTGGAGGAGACCCGCCGGACACAGGTTGCCCGCGCGTCACAAGTCGTGAACTCATGGTGGTACGTACGCAATGCCTACGGTCACTCGGCCAGGGCCGTCTACGCGCCGGTCTACGATCTGCCGCCGGACCTGGGCCGCTATGACGTGTCTGTCTTCGGTTCGATCCTGCTGCATCTGAGGGACCCGTTCATGGCCATGCAGCAGGCCGCCGCCGTGACCGACGACACCATCGTGGTGGTCGAGCCGCTGCTCGTGCCGCCCGAGGACATCGACCGGCCGGTTCTCTTCTGGAACCCCTCCAAAAGCACGAACCCCAACGGCTGGTGGTTGTTGCCACCAGGCGTCGTCACCGACATGCTCGATGTGCTGGGGTTCCCCAAGGCCACGGTGAGTTATCACCGGCAGTACTACATACCGGAAACCAACCCGGAGCTGGCCAATGAGGTCACCTACTACACCGTGGTCGCCCGAAGGCACTGAGCCGGTCGGCGGCATCGGCACCGGCCGCAAACAACCAGTCCAGGGGCGAAGCACCACCTCGTAACCACTCTCTTCGCCCTGGGGCGCCGAACAAGCCGGCCAGGTTCCGTCGGGCCCCTCGCCTGGCAACGCGTGGCCCGATTGGGCGAACCGTTCAAGGTCGGCTCGTTGGATGCCGATTCACTGCAGTGAGGTCGACGCTTCCGCCAGCACGGTCAGACCCGGGATGAGCCACGTTCGGCGGCGTGCAGATGGACGAAAATCGGCTTCAGTCAGCCACGACGCGAGAGGAATGACGTGCGACGCCGTACGCCGAGACTGTACCTAGCCACGTCCACGGCGGCGGCGACGGCCGCACTGTTCCTGACGACCATCCTCGGTGCGGCGCCGCCGGCCCAGGGCACCCAGATCGCCCACGCCGGGGCCGGCTTCACGGTAACCCAGGTCTGGTCGCAGACCCTCAACGACAGCGACAATCCCATCGTCGACTCCTCGCCCAACGTGGCCGACCTCGACGGGCAGCCCTCGGTGGTGGTGGGAGACCGGGCCGGGTACGTCTACGCGTTCCACCTCTCCAACGGCTCGGGCGTCGCCGGCTGGCCCTACGACGCCGGAGCGCCGGTGGACTCCTCCCCATCGGTGGCACCGATCAACGCCAACGGGCTCGACACTGTCTACGTCGGCACGGGCAACGTGGCCGACCCGACTTCGGGTGGCTACCAGGCCATAGCCCCCAATGGGGGCGACCAGTGGTATGCCCAGGAGACCAACCCGGCCACCGACCCGACGCCCCACAATGCCGTGACGGCGTCACTGACCGTGGGCAACTATGCGGGCGGTTACGGGGTCGAGGCGGGCTCACTGGGGCAGAACACCTACGCGCTCGGGGCAACGAACGGCGCGATGCTCGAGGGCTTCCCGTGGTTCTCGGACTCGGTGTTCTCGACGGCGGCGCTGGCCGACCTGTACGCCGACGGCAACACCGAGATCATCAGCGGTGGGGAGTCCACCGCCGGTGAGGCCTACGGGCAGACCTACACCAACGGTGGCCACATCCGCATCATGTCGAGCGCCGGCAACGCCGGGACTGGCACCCCGGCCGGCGGGGTCATCTGCGAGTACAACACGAACCAGAACATCGCCGCCTCGTCGCCGGCCGTGGGCCAGTTCCTCTCCGGCGGCGCCGTCGGCATCGCCATCGGCGACGGCGACTACTACTCCGGGGCATCGGACACCGACAAGATCTTCGCCATGAACACTTCCTGTGGCATCGCCTGGAGCGACACCCTCAACGGGGAGACTTCCGACTCGCCGGCCCTGGCCGACGTGCTGGGCAACGGGCAGCTCCAGGTCGTCGAAGGGACGTCGGCCGGGACGATTTACGTCCTCGACGGCACCAACGGCAACGTCCTGTGGTCCGCCTCCACGTCGGGCGCCGTCGACGGGTCGCCGGTGACGGCGGACCTCACCGGCGGTGGCTACCAGGACGTCATCGTCCCGACCATCAGTGGGATCGACATCTTCGACGGTCGTTCGGGCGCCCTGGTGGCAACGCTCGGTTCGGGTGACGGGTTCCAAAGCTCCCCCCTCGTGACCGACGATCCCGACGGCAACATCGGCATCACAGGTGCGGGCTACACCTACTCCGGCGACCAGGGCATCATCTTGCACTGGGAGGTCGGCAACACCAGCGCATCGGGGTCCAAGGTGTATGAGCAGGGCGCGTGGCCCGAGTTCCACCACGACCCGCAGCTGACCGGCGATGCCGGCACGCCGGGACCGGCGCCGATCGAGGTGCCATGCAACGCGCCGACCGGGGGGCCGGACGGTTACCTGCTGTCCGGGTCCGACGGCGGTGTGTTCGACTACGGCAACATCCCGTTCTGCGGCTCCACCGGCAGCATCCACCTCAACAAACCGGTGGTGTCGGCCGCGCTGACCGCGGACGGCGGCGGCTACTGGGAGGTCGCCTCCGACGGTGGCATCTTCAGCTTCGGGAACGCCGGCTTCTTCGGCTCCATGGGCGGCAAGCCGTTGAACGCGCGCATCGTCGGCATGGCAGCGACACCGAACGGTGGGGGGTACTGGCTGGTGGCGTCGGACGGCGGCGTCTTCAACTTCGGGGACGCCGGCTTCTTCGGCAGCGCCGGGTCCCTTCACCTCAACTCCCCCATCGTGGGGATGGCGGCTTCCCCCAGCGGAAACGGGTACTGGCTGGTGGCTTCCGACGGCGGGATTTTCACCTACGGCGACGCCTCCTACCATGGTTCCATGGGGGGCAAGCCCCTCAACTCTCCCATTGTCGGCATGGCCACCGACGCGCAGACGGGCGGCTACTGGGAGGTCGCCTCCGACGGCGGCATCTTCTCCTTCGGGGCGCCGTTCTACGGGTCGACCGGGGCCATGCACCTCAACGCCCCCATCGTCGGCATGGAGGCAGGCCGGAACGGTTCGGGCTACCGGTTCGTGGCCTCCGATGGTGGGATCTTCACCTACGATGAAGCCTTCTTCGGGTCGATGGGCGGGAAGCCACTGAACAAGCCGGTCGTGGCCATGGCTGGGACCTGAGTCCAGTCGCTTAGACCAGCAGGTCTTGGAAGTTCCCGCGCCCGCGCGTCTCCGTCGGCTGCACCGCTCGTTGGCGTCCCTACGGGTGATGCCGCGCGCTCCCGGCTGCAGGTCTGTATCAATACACATCTTTTGGGGGCGGCCGCATCGCCATGGACGTGGGTGCGGTGGCGCGTCGTTATCATGTCCCACTTATGACGACAGCCCCTGCTGGCGCCGCGGGGCCGACCGGGTTGGTCGTGACCGCGGCGCAGCGTGGGGATGCCGAGGATGCCGGCGCCGGGTTCCATCCGGCTCGTTGGCCGACCCTTTCCCTGGCCGTCGTCGCGATCGTCATCGGCGAGATCCTCACGTGGTTCTTGCTTCGCTCCCAGGGCACCCTGATATCGGGAGACTCGCCCCATTACCTCATCGCGGCAGAGACGCTGCGCCACCTGAGCGTCCACGTGCTCCCCCAATACCGTGCCGACCTCATGTCGCACTACATCTACGCCTGGCCCGCGGGCAGCACACTCGCGAACATGGGTGTGCATGCCTTCAGCGGGCCGCACGGCGTCATCTTCGCTCAGGGCATCGGTCTGCCCGTCCTCCTCGCTCCTTTCATTGCCGTGGGCAACGTCCCACTTGCCCTCGTCGGGTTCTTCACGGTCAATGCCATCGGGTTCGTCGCCATCCATCGGCGGGCGTCCCGCCTCGCCGACTTGGGCCCCAACGGCCAGATCCTGTTCGCCCTGGCGCTGGCCTGCCCGGCCCTGTGGCTCGCGGCGACACAGATCTACCCGGACCTGATCAGTGGCATCTTCCTGGCTTGTGGTCTCCTCGAAATGGCCCTGGTCGAACGCTCCGGAAGCTGTCGCTGGACCTCGGTCGCCGTCATCACGGTCGCCCTGGCCGTTCCGCCCTGGTTCCAGATCAAGAATTTCTCGGTCGACATCGTGGCCATCCTCGGACTGCTCGTCCTGCTCTATCTGCGGCGCATACCGCTTGTCCCGACGCTCGTCGTGATCGGCGTGGTCGTCGTCTCGTTCGCCCTCCTCCTTCTCTACAACCAGTACTACTTCGGCCATCTTCTCGGGCTACCCCAACCGAGCCCGAACGTCGGCGTCCGAGGGCTCAAGGACACCCTCGCTCTCGTCCTCGATCGCGACCAGGGCCTCCTGGTCCAATGCCCCACCATTCTCTTCGGACTGCTCGGCCTGTGGTACTCGCGCCGTACGACACAGGTGACCAACGTCGTGCTGCTCCTCGGCGCGCTCGCCATCCTGGTGATCAACGGAACACAGCCCATCGTCACCGCCTTCGGTGGCACGGCGCTGGCCGGGCGGTTCCAGTGGACCGTGATGCCCATGCTGCTCGCGTGGTCGCCGTTCTTCCTGAAACGGCTCGAGGCCTACCGCCAGAGGCTCACTGCCGCCGCCGTCGTGGTGGCGCTCCTCTGGATCGTCCAGGGCGTTCCGATTCTCATCGGTGACCACAACTACTTCAACGCCACCTTCCCGCCGTTCGCGCCCTGGGATCCGACCCTCTATCCGGGGTGGTGGGATTGGATCAACACGTACCTGCCGTCGGTCGTACCGACGTTCAGTCATGTCGTGGCAGAGGAGCTTCTCTTCGAGGTGGTGCTGATCGCAGCACTGCTGTGGCTGTTGGTGCGGCTGGTCGATCCGCGCCCGATTGAGCTGACCCGCAGTCTCGTGGCGGGGGCCGCCGCGCTCGTTGTGATCGTCGTCGTCGCACTCGTCGTGCCGGCCGGGCCGCTGCCGGCGGCGCCACTGACGTGGTCAGGGCAGTCCCTCGGAGGTCCTTGGAAGACGGGTGAGGCGCGCCTCCGCACGGCTCCGCTGGCTCTGGCGAACCTGGGAACGGGAACCTACGAGGTGACCCTGAAGGAGAGCGTCGAGAGCGCATCGGGTCGCCCGTCCCGGATGTCCGTCCTGACGACCCCCAGCCGTCGGATCGTCGTGTCGAACTGGTTCAGCCTGGAGCACCCGACGGCGATGGCCAGCCTGGTGGTTGCGCCCGCACCTCTCGACGTCGCCCAGGAGCACGTCTCGACGCTCGTGCTGACCCCGACCACGTCCACTCGTCAAACGAAGCTCGAGTTCTCGACGTCTGCCGCGGCCGTCTTCTCGGTGAGCGTGGGCGTGAGTCCCGACAGCACCCTGGACGTCACCTCACTCGAGTTGCAGAAGATAGCGAACTGAACGGATCGCGGGTCGGAACCCTCAGGACGCTGCGATGCCCACGATCCCTTGGTTCAGCGGCTTCCCGCCCATCGACCCGTAGAACGTGGCGACGCCGTAAGAGAACAGGCCGCCGTCGGCGGCGACGAGCTGGTAGCCCTGCCCGTTGTTGGCCGGGGCGATGCTCACGATCGGAGCCGCCAGGAACTGGCCACCCATCGACCCGTAGAACGGCGCCCCGAAGGAGAACACGCCTCCGTCGGAGGCCACCAGCCAATAGCCGTCCGTCTGGAGATCGTCGGCCATGCCGACGATGGGTGCCTTCAACTTCAGCGCACCGGCGGAACCGAAGAACTGCGCGTCTCCGTAGGTGAAGACGCCTCCGTCGGAGGCGACCAGGCGATACCCGAGACCATCCGGGGCGGCCACCATGCCGACAACAGGGCTGTTCAGGACCAGGCTGCCCGTCGAGCCCCAGAACTGCGCGTCTCCGAAGGTGAAGATCCCTCCGTCGGACGCGACGAGCCAGTAGCCCTTGCCGTCGGGGGTCGCGACGATCCCCGTGATGGGTTTGTTGAGATGCTGACCGCCCATGGAGCCGTAGAAACTGGCGCCGTTGTAGGCGAAGACGCCGCCGTCGGAGGCCGCCAGCCAGTACCCGCCCGTGTTCGACGCCTCGGCCAGGCCGACGATCGGCGCGTTCAGGGCCAGACCCCCCGTCGATCCGCAGAAGGGGGAATTTCCGAAATTGAAGACACCCCCGTCCCGGGCCACCATGTCGTACCCGTCGTACGCCGCCGAGGGCACGTCGCACGGGGCCGCGGAGCCGCTCTGACCAGTGAAGCCCGTGAGCTGAGGATCATGGTGGAATTCCGGCCACGAACCCGCCCCGACCGCCTGCGCCCCGTCCGAGTCGGGGATCTCGAAGTGCTCGATCACGCCGCCTTGCTGGGTGTTGTAGGTGTACCCGGCAACCGTTATGCCGACGTTCCCGTCGGGGTCGTCGGTCACCAGAGGGGAATTGATGAACCCGAGAACGCCGTTGGTGTCGGACCCGTCGGCGTTCAGCTCGGCCTCCAGCGCACCGGAGACTCCGTCGAAGATCTCCACACCGGCCGTGGTGGGTACCAACAGATCCTGGTGGCCGGTGCCGAAGAGATCAGCGGTCGTGACACTCCCCAGGCCTCTCCCGATGATCGGTTCGTGCCAGAGGGGTTGTCCGTTGGAGCCGTTCAGCACCCACACCGAACCGGTAGAGCCGTTGTCGGTCTCCTCGACCACGTCCTCGGTGCCATTGCCCTCCACGTCGGCGATGGCGGGGCTGCTCGAAGTGGCGGCGTCCAGCGTGGTCGACCACTCCAGATCGCATTGGTTGTTCACGGCCAGCACGGTGTTGGTCGTCGATGCCTCGGAGAAGTACGTGCCGGTGCCGAAGACCGCTCCCGTCGCTCCCCCGGCGAGGAAACCACCCACCGCCGGCGATGAGACCACGTCCTGGTCCGTGTCGTAACTGCAGATGAGCCCGCCGGTCCCGTTCAAGATGTCCAGATGACCTCCCTGGCTGTAGTTCTTCCCGAGCGCGAACCCGGCGGTCTGCGTGCTTCCTTGGACCACCTCCGTTTGTCCGGTGCCGTAGAGGTCGGCCAGTGCGGAGGTCGAGAACACGCTGTCGTCGAAGAAGGGCCAGCCCGGAAGGGTGGCCCCATCCGAGGCGTTGAGGGCGTACTCCTCCTGGTCGAGAGAGCCGGCTTCCACGTCGGTGCCGCCACCCTGCAGCGACCCGACGCTCATGGAGGCCTCGACCGCATACGCCGGTTCGTTATCGGTGTCCGGATCGGTGACGGGGGTGTACCACTCGACGTTCCCGCCAGGCCCGATGGCCTGATAGCCGCCCTGGCTCGGATTGGCGGACGTGCCGGTGCCCACGAAGACCGAGTCGTACGGACTTCCGTTCACCGGGGCCACCGACGGAGTCGAGTCGATCGGTACCCCGAGCTGCACTGGCCAACCGCTCACTGGGGAGCCGTCGCTGAGATGATACGCGTAGACCGCGCCGCGCACGTCTCCGACGACCACGGAGGGCCCGTCACCGTCGAGGGTCGCGACGTTCGGAGAAGACTGCTCAACCGGTCCACCACTGTCGTCGAGCACCTGGCTCCACTGGGGCGTGGTCGCCCACGCCGGATTGCTGGCGCCGGCGCGCTGCACGTCCGTGACACCGGTCACCCCGCACGCCAGTGCGCTTACGAGGAAGACGCCGAGAGCGAGGCGGATGGGGCTCCGGAGTTTCAGCAGTGCGATCATCGACTGTCCTGGCCTGTGGTCCAAGAGGCGACGCAGTACGTCATGGGCCCGCAGATCGTACCGTGCCCCCTGCGTGCGTTTTCCTCGGGCGGGTCGGATGGATCGCACCGCCCCGTCTCCACCACACCCCGGTGACATTGCTCCCCCACGTGGGCGCAGGCGCACACGGGCCGTTGGATGACACCGACCGCCCTCTCCGACCGGAGGAGACGCCAAGCCCGTCGCTGTGGCCGCGTGGGACTTCGTGGTCGAGGACGACTTACGATCTCCTCCGGCGCTGTCGGGGCAGGTCAGGCCGCCCGTCGGCAGACGTAGGCCAGGAGATAGCAATCCTCGATCGCGTCGTAAATCCCGCGCTTGGTGGCCAGCTCCGTGATGTCGAAGGTCCCGTGGGCGAGGGATTGGCCGCCGTAGTTGATCCCCTGCGCCCGCTCGACGAGGAAGCCGCTGCTCTCCAGCAGGGCGACCATCTCGGCGTGCGCGTACTCGTACTTGTGGTCGGGATCGACAAACGCGTCCTGTTGCAGCCGCGTGAGCCTGCTGTTCGGCGTGTCGAGGGCGAGGATGCCCCCCGGTCGCAGGACGCGCCACACCTGGGTCAGGACGCTCTTGGCCTCCTCCTGCGTCACGTGCTCGATGCTCTGCCCGCTGTAGACCATGTCGAAGGACTCCGACACCAGACCGCTCAGGTCCGTCATGGAGTGGTAGCGGTAGGTCACGAGGCCGTTCGGGCTCTCGAGGGAGGAGGGGCGGGCGTCGTCCTGGTAGAGCGCGTGCCGGTCCTCGCTCGGGAGGTCTACTACGACCAGCTCCTCGAACCTGTAGGGGTAGCCCATGAGGACGAGCCCGCCGGAGGGATCCCCAACGGACGCCCCACCGATGTCGAGGATTCTTCCTGCGCGCGGCAGGCTGCGGATGAAGACGCCGCGCCCGTAGTGCAGCGACGGGCCGAACTCCGTCATCGGGGCGGCATGGCTCCACTCCGCGGAGTCGATCAGCCATTCCACGAGCTGACGCGGGCTGAGGGCGCCGCTCTGGAGCTGACGCAAGTAGACGTCGTCATTGGTGAGGTCCGGCTCGCGGCGGAAGAGCAGGTGGAAGATCCCGCGCAGGAAGACCCGGCTCGGGAGGTCTTCGATCAGCCCCGACGTGCGGAAGGAGGCCCGCGCCCGTCCCGGCGCAGACGAGGTGCGCCGCGCCTGCCAGGCCCTGACGCGGAGTACCGACTCCTCGTAGGCCCGACTCAGCCTCGTCCGCAAGGGTGGGGCGACCGGGGGCTCAGGGGTAAGCATGGACGACGGCGCGGTAGTTGGTAGGCGGCGGCTGCGCCGTATCGTCGATCCGCCCCCGCGGCGACGGCGCGTGCTCGGGCTGCGGCTCCGGGGGCCCGACGATGGTGATCACCGTGGCGAAGCCCGCCGCCCGGCACCATCTGTGCAGCGCGGCCATCGTCGGAACGTACCAGTTCCCGAAGTCGGTGCGCAGCGAGCTGCCTGGGTAGAACTGCACGAGCGCCTCGTTCTCGAGGCGATGCAGGTGGACCGCCTCGGTCTCAATGACCGCCACCTCCTTGGTCACGGCCCGGAGCCGTTCGAGGCAAATGATCGGCTCCTGCATGTGGTAGAGGACACCGAGGTACAGCACGACGTCGAACTCCCCCAGCTCGTCGAGGTCGACGGTCTGGAAGTCGGCCACCATCGGTTGCACCTTGGACCCGAGCGCCGCCGCCGCGAAGTCAAATGCACGCTTTCCTGGGAGGTCCGGCTGCCAGAAATCGGTCTCGTCCCGAGAGAGGTCGGGCAGGGTGCCGTTGGCGATGCACTCGGCCCAGTACGCGCCGCGCGCGTCCCAGTCGACGCCCCAGGCGTAATGGTCGAGGGCGACAACGCGGCTCGCCCCGGCCTGCTCGGCTAGAAACGAGAACTTTCCGTCCCACGCCCCTATGTCGAGCACGCTCCGGCCGGCCACGTCGGACAGGACGCCGAGCGAGGTCTCCTGGACGCTCCTGCCCTTGGTCACCACCCCGTCGCCCAGGTCGATCGTGTGGTACCACTCGAAGACGTCGGCCTGGGCTTGGAGCGCTTCCGGCGTCGTCACGGGGCGACAGCGTAGTAGCGCCCCCAACCGCCCACCACAGCCCTCCGTGGCGGACTTCTCCTGGCGGTCATGGCCGTTTCCGACTCAGCCGGCTCGCCTGGTCCGCCCGGGCGGCGCGTTCCCTGGCGTAGCGTGACGGCCCATGTTCAAGCGACGTGCCATGGAGACGGCGGCCGGCGGCGCGGTGACCCCCGGCCCGGCCGTGGTCCCGGTGGCGCGCCGGCCGCACCTGCCCACCTACCCGCCCAAGGGGTATCTGGGACAGCTCGACCCCGCCTTCCAGTCCGCCCAGTCGAGGTGGCGCGAGGGCGCCGATCTCGACGACTTCGTCTGGTACCACGCCACCGAGCTGCCCGACGGCCAGGTCCTGCCGGGTGCTTGGGACCTGCGCGGCCATGAGGCCGAGTACCTCGGCGGGGTGGACGTGGCCGGGCAACGCGTGCTCGAGCTCGGCCCGGCCACCGGTTACTTGACCTTCTACATGGAGCATCAGGGTGCGGACGTCGTCTCCTTCGAGGCGGGCTTCGACGTGCCCATCGACACCCTGCCTGTTCAGGGCCGTGACGACCCAGAGGGCCGGCTCCGGGTCATGCAGGACACCATCGACCGCAACCACGATGCCTGGTGGTATCTCCATCGCGCCTTCGGCTCGTCGGCCAAGTTCGTCCAGGGGAACATCTACGACATGCCCACGGACCTCGGCGCGTTCGACGTGACTCTGGTCGGCGCCATCCTGCTGCACCTGCGCGAACCCTGGGCGCGCTCTCGCAGGCGGCGGCGCGGACCAAGGACGTCATGATCGTGGTCGAGCCGCTGCAGGACGACCTGCACCCGCCCGGGTCCAACATCATGCGTTTCTCGCCGTCGGCCGAGCACCACGTCACCAACTGGTGGTCGATCTACCCCGGCGCGGTCGTCTCCATGCTCGGCCGGCTGGGGTTCGGCCGTACCGAGATCACGTACCACGCGCAGCGCCACCACCTCTCGCACGACATGGCCACCGACGCGATCGAGCAACCGATGTACACGGTGGTGGGCCGGCGCCCGCAGTAGGGGCTCAGAAAACCCCGGGGACGCCGCGGCCGCGCTCGACCACCGACGTGAGGAACCTTTCGTAGCGTTCGACGAGGACCGGCCAGCGGAAGTGGCTGTCCACGAAGGCGCGGCCCCGGGCACCGAGCGTGGCGCGCAGGGTGCTATCGGCCAGCAGGCGCTGCAGCGTCGCCTCGAACTCGGGGTAGGAACTGAACCACAGCCCTCCGCCGGATCGCTCGCAGTTCTCGCGCGTCGGCCCGCAGCTGCCGTTGACCAGCACGGGCACCTGCTCGACCCAGGCCTCGATGACCACGATCGAGAACGACTCGAGCGCCGAGGGCGAGATCGCCACTTGCGCGTCGCGTACGATGTCCCACTTGTCGGCCTCGCCCACCGGGCCGGTCACCACGATGTCGGGGTGCGGCGGCAGCTCGAACGAGACGGGGCCCACCAGGGCCAGGGCCAGCGGGCCCGGATGGCGCTCCTTGTAGGTGGCGAAGAACGAGGCGAGCATCTTGGAGCCCTTGTGCTCGTCCACCCGCCCCACGCTGACCACATAGGGCCGGTCGCCCAGGCCCAGCACCTCGCCGCCCGGGCGGCCGGCGCCCTCCGAATTCCCCACCCCGAGGCCGAGCACGATCTGCGGCGTCTCCGCCACCGGGTACATGCGCTCGACCAGGGTGCGCTCGGCCGCCGTGTAGAAGCAGAAGGCGTCCGCGTCGTCGAAGGTACCGCGGAACACCGAGAAGTAGAGGGCCGGTTCGTCGTGCGCGGCCGGGTGGAAGACGGCCGGCATGGGCACCCGGCCGATGGTGGCCACCGTGGGGTGGTAGAGGTACGGGCTGAAGGCGACGACGTCGGCGTCGGAGGCGCAGACGGCCTCGACCAGCTCGGTGGAGACCGGCCCGTTGTACTCGACCCACCGCTTGCCCTGGGCCCGGGTGGCCTGGCGCGGCGCCAGCCGCAGCAACCCGTCCAAGCCGTAGAAGTCGGGCAGGCGCCCCTGCGTGGTGGGGTGCCGGTGCACGGTCACGCCATGCAGCTCGGACGTCCCCGGCTCGAGCTCGTCCGCCCAGGTGTGCGGATCGAGGGCGCAGGTGGTGTGCACCTCGGTCTCCCAGTTCGTCAGGGCGCCCAGGTGCTCGGCCAGCTGGCGGACCGCGGTCTCGGCGCCACCCATGATTTGGGTGCCGTAGCGCGGGGTCACGAACGCCGCCTTCACGGTGCGCCCACCACGCCGGCGATGACGTCGACCAGCTGCGTGGCCGCCGCGTCCGAGGAGAGCTCGGCGGCGCGCCGGTGGCCGGCCGTGATCAACCGAAGGCGCAGCACCTCGTCGGTGCAGGCCCGGTGGAGCGCCGCCGCCACGTAGGCGGGGTCGCCCGCCTCGAGCACCAGCGCCGCACCGGCCACGGTCTGCCCCACCGCGCCGGCGTCGCGCGTCAGCAACGGGAGGCCGGCCGCCATGGCCTCGACCAGGGGCACGCCGAACCCTTCGTGCACCGACAGCGAGAGGTAGGCGTCGGCCGCCGTGAAGTAGGCGGCTAGCGCCGCGTCGGACACCTCGCCGGCCAAGCGGACGGCGTCAGCCAGGCCCAGATCGACCGCGAACTCCCGGAGCGCCGTGTGGTACGAGAAGCTCGAGGTCCCTCCGACCAGGTGCAACCGGGCGACCGGGTCGTAGAGACGCCGGTACGCCCACAGCGCCTTGACCAGCTCGTGCTGGGCCTTGGACGGCACGATGCGCCCGACGAAAAGGATGTCGGCACCGCCCTGGGCGCGGCGCGAGGCGAGCTCGGCCGCCACCCGCGGGTCGGGAGTGGCGGTGACGCGCCCGTAGTCGGCCAGGACCGGCACCACCTCGGTCCGGCGGCAACCCGCTCGGTGCAGCGTCTCCTCGCTGAAGGGGCTCTTGGCCAGTCCGAGCAGCGCCACCGGCGCCAGGCGGGCCAGCTCCTCGTCGGCCCGTGCCGCCCTGGCCACGCTGTCGGGCTCCCAGCCCGCGAAGAGCTCCGGCGCGGTGAAATTGTGGAAATCGAGGATCAGCGGCAGGCCCTGCTCGGCCAGGTAGCCGGCCACCGCCGACGAGGTCGTGAACTGGTAGACGGCGACGTCGCCCGCGGTGGCGTGCTCGGGGTACATCCAGTGCTTGTACGCCGAGCCGGCCAGGTCATCGTGAATGGCTTCGGCGAAGATCTCCGAACGCCACCCGGCCCGGCGCAGCGCGTCGCGCAGGAGGAGGGTATGGGTGGCCGTGGCGTCGTGCGGGTTCAGCGTGGCGATGAACTGGTGGACGGCCACCGGCCCCCCGGCGGCGGCGCTCACCGCTGGAACGGCGAAAGAACGCTGGAGCGGACGGCGACAACGAGGTAGTCGGCGTCCGCGGGACCCATCTGGACATCGGCCTCGTAGCCGCTCTGGCCCAGCAGGTGCACCCACGACTCGGGCCGCAACGGCCGGCCCGCCGCGAGATCCGCCTCGACCGGCGCATCGGCACCCTCCCAGGTCGCCTGCGTGACCGAGTGGACGACCAGCGTCCCGCCGGGGGCGAGCCGCGTGCCGATCGCGTTCAGGACGTGCGCCCGTTGACCACCGGACATGCCCTCGACCAGCCCGCTGAGCACCACGCCGCCCAGGCCCGCCGCGGCCACGGCGCGCAGGTGCGCGTCGAGGCTCTCGTGACGGACGTCGAGCGAGCTCAGCTCGGCCGCGTCCACCACGTGGGCCCGGGGGTCGATTCCGTACGCGTCGCCGCCGGCCTCCACCATGCGGCGGACCAACCAACCGTCACCACACGCCGCATGAACCACGCGGCCCGGAACCTTGGCCACCGCCGCGGCGGCCGGGTCGGCCCACCAGGTGCCAGGCCCGCTCAACCCGCTCAACTCGACCACGCCCGCCGCCGGCACGCGCTGCGTGTCCATCCGGCGCTCGAGCTCCTGCAGGCGGTCGTCGACGATGTGCAGGGCGCGGCTCACCGCCGACGCCGACTGGCTCATCTGGTGGGTGAGCCACCCCACGTACCACAGCAGGAGCGAGCGCATCCCCTTCTTGACGTAGGCACCGGCGGCGCGCTCGGACTCCACGGGCACCACAGGGTCGATGAACGTGGCGGCGTCGACCATGCGCAGCGCGTCGCCCAGGTCACCACCCCGACCGGCCACGGGGGAATGGGCCAGGAAGAGCTCGTCGAGCTCGCGCTCGAGCTTGGGCGGCAGGTCGCCCGACGCGCGGCGGAGCCGCACCTCCTCGGCGATCTCGGCCATGACCTGCTGCACGTAGGCCTGCGGGTCTGCGGGCAACGTCGCCTCGGTGTCGCTCATGGTGCGAGGCCTGCTCAGAACGGCTGCGCCAGCGCGGCCGAGGTGTCGACGTGACTGTCGCCCTCGGTCGAGATTAACGCGGCATGCATGTCCAACCGGATCATGCCGGTGACCTTGGTCGGGTTCATCACCTCGAAGGTCCCCGCGTTCTCCTGCCAGTCGTAGAGGACGCCACTCCGGCTCTGGAGTCCGAGGGCGAAGGAGAACGAGCCGTCGAGAAGCGGCACCCCCACGATCCCGAAGTGCATGACGCTCGTGCCGCGGGGGGCATCGATAGACACCCCGATGATGGAGGTGTCGGTGCGCATGATCGTGTTGCTCTTTTCGTCACGGATCTCGAGCGAGAACACGACGTCCTCGGTCGGGTAGAGCGCTTCGAACTCCACCCGTATGGTGAGGTCGTCACCCGTCCGCATGTAGGGCACGTTGTTGTCACCCGAGTAGACACGGTGCACGGAGCGGAACCGGACCGGGCGCTCGGCGTCGGGCAACGAATCCATTGCCCCGGGCGTCGGGATCGCGGGCACGGCGACGATGGTCGGGTCGACGATCGACATGCCGGCCCCCTCGGCCATCAGGCCCTCCCGGAAGATCCGGGTCGCCTCGCCAGGCTCCGCCTCGGCGATCAGCTTACCGTGACTGAGCACGATCCCCCGGTCACAGATGCTGCGCACGGTGTCGGGCGAGTGCGTCACCAAAATGATGGTCCGCCCATCGTCCTGGAACTCGTTGATCCTGTCCATGCACTTGCGTTGGAAGCGCTCGTCGCCCACAGCAAGCACCTCGTCGATCACGAGGACGTCGGGATCCACATTGACGGCGACCGCGAACCCCAGCCGGATGTACATGCCCGACGAGTAGAACTTCACGGGGCCGTCGATGAACTCCTCGAGCTCCGAGAAGTCCACGATGGCGTCGAAGACCCTGTCGACGTCGCGCTTGGACATGCCGAGCAGCGAGCCGTTCAGGTAGACGTTCTCCCTGCCGGTCAGGTCCTGCTGGAAGCCGGCACCCAGCTCCAGGAGCCCCGCCAGCTTGCCCCGCACGGCGACCTCGCCGGTCGTGGGCTGGAGCACGCCACAGATGCACTTGAGCAGGGTCGACTTGCCCGAGCCATTGCGTCCGAGGATGCCGACGGTCTCACCCTCCTTGACGGTGAGGGACACCCCGTGGAGCGCCCAGAAGTCGTCGGTCTGCTTGCGCTTCCCGCCGTGGATGATGCGCTCCTTGAACGAGTTGTACTGGCCGTGGGCCAGCCGGAAGCGCTTGGAGACGTCGCGCACGTCGACGGCGAAGTCGCTCACCGCTCAGAGCTCCTCGGCGAAGTTGCCCTCGAGGCGACCGAACACGGCGAGGGCAACCAGGAAGAAGATGAGGGAGAGGACCAGCACGGCGAGCACCAGGACGGCGTACCAGACGTACCCCTGGGTCGGGAGGACCTGGGTGGTGACGCCCTGGATGGCAACGACGGGGTGTGCGTAGAGGCAGCGTTGGAAGCTCAACACCAGCGGTGTCACGGGGTTGAGAAAATAGATCCACGTGAGCCCCTGAGGGCCTAGCTTTTTCTCAATGGTCCAGTACGGGTAGACGATCGGGCAGGCCCAGAACCAGGCCGTGAGGACCACCTCGATCAGGTGCTGCGTGTCGCGCAGGTAGACGTTGACCGACGACAGCAAGATGCTCAGGCCGGAGGCCAGGATCACGCCCGTGATGAGAGCGACGACGAGGAGCGGGAAGTATTTGAGGTCCGGTGGCGCCTTCAGCACGACCATGAAGATCACCATGACGATGCTCTGGAAGAAGAAGAAGACGCAGGCAGAGCCGACGGCCGCCAAGGCCAGGATCTCGCGTGGGAACGACAGCTTCTTGACGAGGCCGCCGTTGTTCACCACGACCCCGGTCCCGGTGAGGACACCCAGAGAGAAGAGGTTCCACAACAGGAGCCCGGCAAACAGGAAGATCACGAAGTTGGGCATCTTGTTGCCCAGGACGACGCTGAACACGAAGAAGTAGATGGCCAGCGTCATGGCGGGAGCCACCATCGACCACACGAGCCCGAGGACGGAGTTCTTGTACTTGACCTTGATTTCGGTGCGGACGAGGTAGATCAGGAGCTCGCGGGAGAGCCAGATTTCGCGCAGGCGCTTGCGCACGCTGATCGTCGGGGTGACGATGCGCGTGATGTCGCCGCGGCGTGCCGCCCGCGGGCTGACGCCGACTGCTCGGGCGGCCATCGGTGTCTCGTCGGCCACCCTCCGCTCGGCCACCTCGTGGAACGTTCGATCAGCCTGATCGGCGTCCGACGAGGAAGCCGGGATGTCCAGCGCCATGCCTACGCGGCCCCTGCTGCCGCAGTGGCCGTCGAGCGGTCGATGACCTGGTCGATGAAGCCGTACTCGAGCGCCTCCTCCGCCGTGAACCAGCGATCGCGGTCGGAGTCCGTCTCGATCCGCTCGAGGGTCTGACCCGTGTGGAAGGCGATGCGCTCGGCCATCATCCTCTTGAGGTAGATGATCTGCTCCGCCTGGATGGCGATGTCGGCCGCCTGGCCCTGCATGGAGCCCGACGGCTGGTGCATCAGGATGCGCGAGTGGGGCAGGGCGTAGCGCTTGCCCGGGGCACCGGCGCACAGCAGGAACTGGCCCATGCTGGCCGCCAGGCCGACGCAGATGGTGGAGACGTCGGGCCGCACGTACTGCATGGTGTCGTAGATGGCCAGCCCGTCGGTGACCGAGCCACCCGGGGAGTTGATGTAGAGCGAGATGTCCTTGTCGGGGTCCTCCGCCTCGAGCAGGACCAGCTGGGCGCACACCAAGTTGGCGGTGACCTGGTCGATGGCGCTCCCGATGAAGACGATGCGCTCTTTGAGCAGCCGCTGGAAAATGTCGCCGGAGGAATCGAACCCACCACCGGGCCCGGCGGCCACAATTTGGGGGGACGGAGAATGCGTTGGGCATGTCACGAGGCTAGTTGCCGCCGGGCCCAGCCGTCGGCACATGGTCGTACACTCCCTGCTCAACCGCACTGCGGTGCCGCTGCGGGCGTGGCGGAATTGGCAGACGCGCCGGGTTTAGGTCCCGGTCCCCGCGAGGGGGTGGAGGTTCGAGTCCTCTCGCCCGCACCACCCGACGGCGCGCCGGTGCTGCGCCGGCCGTCGCCGGACGCCATGCCCACGTGCCCGCAAGGTGGACTGCTACCTTCGCCGGGCATGCGCAGGACGCCGGCCTCGGCGCGGAGCACGGGGCTGCCGGGACTGCCCGTCCGGTGAGCGACGCCGCAGGAGGCCGGCGGCTCGACGACGCCGACCGCGACCCGGGCCAGCCGACGGAGCCGGCCACCCCGGCGGACCGGGCCGGCCGCGACCGCCGCAGCAGCCCGACACCCGCCTGGGTCCCCGTCGTGCTGGTCGCCGTCGTCTACGCGGCGTTGTCGGCCTTCGCCAACGGGAGCGCCTGGGCCCACGGCGTCGCCCACACCCTCCAGACCTCGGGCGGCAACGACGTGGGCGAGGAGGTCTGGTTCCTGGCCGAGACGCCCTGGATCCTCCTGCACGGGCACAACCCGTTCGCCAACGACTGGTTGAACGCGCCGGTCGGCGTCGACCTGATGGACAACACGACGATGCCGGTCCTCGGGATGCTGTTCGCCCCCGTCACCCTGCTGTTCGGTCCGGTGGCCACCTTCAATGTCGTCCTGGACGTGTCCATCTGGGCCTCGGCCATGTCGTTCTTCCTCATGGCCCGCCGGTTCGTGCGGTGGTGGCCCGCCGCCTTCGTCGGCGGCCTGCTCTACGGGTTCTCCCCCTACACGGCCGCCGTCGGCAACGGCCACCTGTTCCTGCTCTTCCAGGCCGCCCCGCCGCTCATCATCCTGTTCCTGGACCGATTCCTCCGGTCCGACACGGCGTCGCCCTGGTGGGCCGGCTTCTGGGTCGGCGCCTGCTACGTCGTGCAGTTCTACGTCTCGACCGAGGCGTTCGCCTGCCTGGTGGTCATGACGCTGTGGGCGGTGGTCCTGGCATTGGCCTACGTGCTGTGGCGGCGGCCGGCGGTCGACTGGCCGCGGCTGGCCCGCCTCGGCGCCTGTGCCGCCGCCGTCGTCGTGCTCTTCACCGGCTACGCCGCCTGGACGGCGGTCGACGGCCCGGAGCACGTCAACGGCCCGGTGCAGTCCCTCAGCGCGACCGCCGGCCAGTCCACCGACCCGGTGGGGCTGGTGGTGCCGACGCTCAACCAGCGCTTCACCCTCGGCCATACCGCGCTGGGCAACACCTTGGTGGCGGCGCGCGACCCGCAATGGCACCTCGTCTTGGACTCGCTGATCGAGAACGGCACCTACGTCGGCGTCCCCCTCCTGGTCGCGCTGGTGGTGGCGGTGGCCGTGCTCCGCCGGCGCCGGCTCGTCCAGTTCAGCGCGATCATGGGCGCCAGCGCGCTCGTGGTGTCGATGGGCACGCGCCTGCACGTCGGCGGTCACCGCACCCCGATCCGGCTCCCCTTCATCGTCTTCACGCACCTGCCCCTGTTCGACAGCAGCGTCGCCGCGCGCTGGATCACCTACTTCTGGCTGTTCGCCGCGCTCATCCTCGCCGTGACGATCGACGCCGTCCGCACCCGCCTGACCGCACGCACCCCGAGGGGCAGCGGGTTGGCCGCGCTCGGCGTGTGCACGCTGCTCGCCGCGTGCGTGCTCGTCCCCCTGGTCCCGGCCTGGCCCTACGCGTCGGCGTCGGTGCGCGTGCCGGCCTGGTTCACCGGCGCCGCCCGCTCCCTCCCCCTGGGCACCACCGTCGTCGTCTACCCGTGGGCCAGCCCGTCGGACTCCTCCGCCATGGTGTGGCAGGCCGAGTCGGATCTCCGTTTCAAAATGCCCGGCGGCTACGGCATCTTCGCCAACCCGGCGGGCACCATCGCCCTCGGCGGGCAGATCACGCCGCTCGAGGCGACCTTGACGGCGTGCGAGGCGGGCACCATGCCGACCCTCTCCCCCGCCGCCGTGCGCTCCCAATTGCACGCCGTGGGTGCCAGCCTGGTGGTGGTCGCCCCGGGCGCGCCGGGCGCGCCGTGCGCGCGGCACATCCTCGAAGGGGCCCTGGGTCCGCCCGAGAACACCGCGGGCGTGATGCTCTGGCGCGTGTAGGCCCGGCAGCGACGGCGGCCGTGGCGCTAGCTTCGCCCGGATGCCCCACCTCGTCGCCGCGCCGGACAAATTCCGCGGCACGGCCTCCTCCGCCGAGGTGGCGGCGGCCGCGGCGGGCGCGGCGCGCGGCGCGGGATGGACGGCGGACGAGATCCCGATGTCCGACGGCGGCGAGGGGCTGCTCGACGCGCTCGGCGGCTCGCGGCACGTCTCGACGGTGACGGGCCCCTTGGGCGCGCCCGTCGAGGCCGAGTGGCGGCTGCTCGAGGACGGCACGGCGGTCCTCGAGATGTCACAAGCGGCCGGGCGCACCCTGGTGCCGCGGCCGCGGGGCGACGATCCCGTGCGCGCCGGCACCGCCGGCGTGGGGCAGCTCCTGCTGGCCGCCCGCGCCGCCGGTGCCCGCCGCATCGTCGTCGGCTGCGGCGGCTCGGCCACCACGGACGGCGGTTGGGATGCCTTCGAGGCCGTGGGCTCGCCCGGCGCGCTCGCCGGCGTCGAGGTCGTGGTGGCCTGCGACGTGACGACCCGCTTCACCGACGCCGCTGCCCTGTTCGGGCCCCAGAAGGGGGCCACCGGGGAGCAGGTGGCCCTGCTGACGGCGCGCCTGGCCGAGGTGGCGGCGCGCTACCGGGAGCTGACCGGGATCGACGTCACCACGGTGCCCGGCGCGGGCGCGGCCGGCGGGCTGGCCGGGGGGTTGCTGGCGCTCGGGGCCCACATCGAGCCCGGCTTCGACCTCGTGGCCGGCCTGGTCGGCCTGGCCCGCCGTCTCGAGCGGGCCGACCTGGCCGTCACCGGCGAGGGCCACCTCGACCCACCTTCCTTCCGGGGCAAGGTGCCCGGCGGCGTGCTCGAGCTGTGCCGGCGCCGGCCGGGTGGGCCGCTGCCCGTTCTCTGCATCGTTGGCGCGTCGGACCGCTCCCTGCTGGCCTCGCCCCCCGCGGGCCTGGAGGTGGTCAGCCTGACCGCCCGCTTCGGCCGCGAGCGCTCCCGGGGAGAGACGGTCGCGCTGATCGGCGAGGTGACGGCCGAGGCGCTGGCCCGGTTTTGCCCCTGACCGGGCCGATCAGCCACACTGCGAGGCCGCACGGCGGGCCGGAGGCCCCCACGGGCCGGTCCCCTCCCCTTCGGGACCGGTTGCGCACGACACGACGGACACAGGGAGGCATCAGCATGGGACTGCTCGACGGCAAGGTGGCGGTCGTCACCGGTGCGGGGCGCGGCATCGGGCGCGAAGAGGCGCTCCTGCTCGCCGCCGAGGGGGCCAAGGTCATCGTCAACGACCTCGGGGCCGGGCTGCACGGCGAGGGCGGCGGCGACGTGCACCCGGCACAAGAAGTGGTCGACCTCATTGAGGCCGGGGGCGGCGAGGCCACCGTCAACGGCGACGACGTCAGCACGTGGGCCGGCGGCAAGGGTCTGGTCGAGCAGGCGGTCGACACCTACGGGTCGCTCGACATCCTGGTCAACAACGCGGGCATCCTCCGGGACAAGATGTCGTTCAACATGGAGGAGTCGGACTGGGACGACGTTATCCGGGTCCATCTCAAGGGCCACTTCGCCGCCGCCCAGCACGCCGCCGTGTACTGGCGCAACCGCTCCAAGGCCGGCGAGGACGTCACCGGGCGCATCATCAACACCACCTCGGAGTCGGGCCTCTTCGGCAACGCGGGCCAGGCCAACTACGCCGCCGCCAAGGCGGGCATCGCGTCGCTCACCGTGGTCGAGGCGCGCGAGCTCGGCCGCTACGGCGTGACGGCCAACGCCATCGCGCCGCGCGCGCGGACCCGCATGACCGAGACGCTCTTCGGCAGCGACGGCATGAGCGCCGGCGAGGGCTTCGACCCGTGGGACCCCAAGAACATCGCCAACGTGGTGGGCTTCCTGGCCGCCCCGGAGTCCCAGGACGTGACGGGGCAGATCTTCGTCGTGTTCGGCGCCAGCATCTGGGCCATGAGCGCGTTCCAGGCGGTGGGCCGGGTCAGCCGCGACGCGGCGTGGACGCCCGAGGAGCTGGTCGCGGCCAAGGGCGACCTCTTCAAGGGCATCAGCTCAGGCGTCCCCGACTTCAGCTTCATTTAGCGGCCGCCGGCCGACCCGGCACAATCTGGCCTGGCGGCGCCGCAGAACCCGATCCCCGTCCCCGCGCCCACCGTCGTCTTCGTCTTCACCAACCAGGGAGAGGAGGGCGTCGCGCCGGCGGGCCTGCGGGCCGACGCCGCCTTCGTCGCCCACCGCCTGGGCGCCTCCACGCTGCTGGGCCGCGACGGGGTGACGGCCTATGTCTGGCACCGCGGCGTGCACACCCCACCCCTTGTCCTGCCCACCACCAGCACGTCGGGCCCGGCGGCGGCGCATCCATAAGCGCCGATGGGGCACCATGGCCCCATGGCACACGACCGCAGGTTCCGCTTCGCCGCCCAACTGAGCCGGGCGCCCGACGGCACCGCCGCGTCGTGGGCCGCCCAGGCGCGCCGGGCCGAGGACCTCGGCTACAGCGCGTTGCTCATGCCCGACCACTTCGGCGACCAGCTGGCGCCGGTCCCGGCGCTGGCCGCCGTGGCCGCCGCCACCACCACGCTGCGCCTGGGCGCGCTCGTCTTCTGCAACGACTACCGCCACCCGTTCGTGCTGGCCAAGGAGGCCGCCACGCTCGACGTGCTGAGCGAGGGCCGCTTCGAGCTCAGCCTCGGCGCCGGCTGGATGCGGAGCGACTACGACGACGCCGGACTGGCCTACGACCACCCCGCCGTCCGGGTGGCCCGCTTCGAGGAAGCGGTCAAGGTCGTGCAGGGCTTGCTGCGCACGGACGGGCCCTTCAACTTCCACGGGGAGCACTACGAGGTGCTGGGGCACACGCTCACGCCGCGACCCGTGCAGCGGCCGGGCCCGCCGCTGATCATCGGAGGCGGCGGCCAGCGGGTGTTGTCCTTCGCCGCCCGCCACGCCGACATCGTGAGCATCAACGTGAACCTGCGCGCCGGGACCGGGGGCGTCGAGACGGCAGCGGACGCCACACCCGAGCGCACCCGCGAGAAGGTGGCCTGGGTGCGGGAGGCGGCGGGCGACCGCTTCGCCGACCTCGAGCTGAACTCGCTTATCGGGTTCGCGGTGGTCACGGACGACGCCGCCGGACTGGCCGCCCAGATGGCCCCGGCCTTCGGCCTGGACGCCTGGGAGGCCCTGCACGTGCCGCTGGCGCTGGCCGGCACGCTCGACGAAATGGCCGAGGAGCTCGAGTGGCGGCGGGCCGAGTACGGGATCTCGTACTGGTCGATCGAGTCCGACGCCTGGGAGGCGCTCGGCCCGGTCGTGGCCAAGCTGGCCGGCACGTGACGACCACGACGAGCGCCGGCTGGGCCGCACTGGGCCGGCACCGGGAGCTCTTCGGCGCACGCATCTTCACCGTCGACGCGCCGTCCCTCGGTCCCGAGCGGCACGCGCCGCTGCTCGTGCTGCACGGCTTCCCGACGTCGTCGTTCGACTACGCCGCCGTCCTGGACGGGCTGCGCCAGGGGCGGCGCGTCCTGCTGTTCGACATGCTGGGCTACGGGTTCTCGGCCAAGCCCGACCGCCACTACACCATGGCGTTGCAGGCCGACGTGGCGGCGGCCTTCCTGGCCGACCTGGGCGTCGACCGCATCGCCCTGCTCTCCCACGACATGGGCGACACCGTCGGCGGCGAGCTGCTGGCCCGCCGGGCCGAGGGCGCCTGGCCGGCCGAGGTCACGCAACGGGTCGTGACCAACGGGAGCATCTACATCGGCCAGGCCCACCTGACCGACGGGCAGCAGCTGCTGCTCGGCCTGCCCGACGCGCCGCTGCCCGAGGGGATCCCGATCGACGCCTCGACGCTCGCCCTCAGCCTGCGCGCCACGTTCAGCCCGGCCACCCCCGAGGTCCCCGAGGGCTGGACCGAGGACCCGGTACCCCCGGCGGCCGAGCAGATCGTCCACGACGACGGCCACCGCATCCTGCCGCGGCTGATCCGCTACATCGAGGAGCGCCGGGCCAACGAGCGCCGCTTCACCGGCGCCATCGAGGCCGACCCCGCTCCGCTGCACGTGGTCTGGGGCCTCGACGACCCGATCGCCGTGGCGTCCATGGTGGACACCCTGCTGGCGGCGCGCCCGGACGCCACCGCGGTGCGCCTCGAGGGGGTGGGGCACTACCCGATGGTGGAGGCCCCGAGCCGGTTCCTCGAGGCCGTGCTGCCCGGTCTGACCTGACCTGACCAGCGGGCCCTACGCCGGCGCCACCACCTTGAGATGGCGCACCTCGCCGGGCAGGCTCGCGTAAAGGTCGGCTACCAGGTCGTCACGCTGGGAGGCGTGGGCCGGGTCGTCCCACAGGTTCTCGAACTGGTACGGGTCCTCGTCGACGTTGTAGAGCTCGCCGGTGGCGATGCCCACCCCGCCCGGACCGCGGGTCGTCTGCTCGTAGACGACAGGGCAGGGCCGGAGCACGTTGTCGCCCCAGGTCTCCTCCAGCCCGTTCGGCTGGCCCGCCGTCGACGGCTCGTACACCGTGCACAGCCACCCGTCGCGGTAGACCGAGCGCAGGTGCATGCCGTAGCCCGGGAACTGGCTGTCCCACTCGCACAGGGCGCGTTCGCGGCCGGGCTCGCCGTCGGCCGTCGGCAGGGCCCGCCCTTGCATGAAGGGCGCCGGGTCCACGCCGGCGATGGCGCAGAACGTCGGCGCCAAATCGACCTGGCCCACCGGGTCGCTCACCACCGCCGGCGCGATGCCGGCGCTCGGCGCGGGGCGCCAGACGAAGGGCAGCCGCATCAGCGCGTCCGTGTGGTACGGGCCCTTGTAGAGGAGGCCGAAGTCCCCCTGCAGCTCGCCGTGGTCGGTGGTGAACACCACGTCGGTGTGGTCCAGCTCGCTCCGGGCCGCCACCGCGGCCAGCACCCGGCCGCACGCCTCGTCGATCAGCTCGTTCATGACGTGCACCTTGGCGTTGACCTCGCGGATCTGGTCCGGCGTGAGCTTCGAGGGCACGAAGGCGGCCGGCCCTCCTTCCATGTTGGGGAAGCTGCCGTCCCAGAAGGCCAGCCAATGGGCGGGCTTGCCGGCCAGGACGCGGCGGATCTCCTCCTCCGAGCCGGGATGGCCCGGCGGGAGGTCCAGCTCCTGCCAGGGCACCCGCGAGAGCTCGGAGGCCGGGGGGTCCCAGGGGTGGTGCGGGTCGGGGAACGACATCCAGCAGAACCACGGCTCGCCGTCGCCCAGCGAGTGGAGCCAGTCGACGGTCAGGTCGGCCACCCAGTCCGTGTGGTACCACTCCCGCGGGATCGGGTTGTTCTTGGTCTCCGGGGCGAGCGTGTCGCCCCCCGGCGCGCCCTGCAGCAGCCCGGCGAAGCTCTCGAGGTGCTCGGGATGGTTCTTCTTGAGCCACTTGCCGTAGTGCGCGATGGGGTGGCCGTTGAAGGCCGCCGCGTGCATGGCCTGCTCCGAGCGCTCGAAGCCGCGCCAGGGCCCGGTGTCGCCCCGCGCCACCCGGGCGTTCTCCTCGAAGTGCAGGTGGGGGTCGAACCCCGGCTCGAAGTGCGCCTTGCCCAGCAGCGCCGTGCGGTAGCCCGCCGTCTCCCGCAGGTGCCGCGCGATGGACGGGGCATCCGTGGGCAGCGGGATGCCGTTGGCCACCACGCCGTGCGTCCGCACGTACTGGCCCGTCAGCATGGTCGAGCGCGCCGGCATGCACACGGTGTTCTGGTTGTAGGCGCGCCGGTAGTTGATCCCCTCGGCGGCCAGGCGGTCGATCACCGGCGTGCGGGCGATCGTGCCGCCGTTGCAGCCGAGGCTGTCGTAGCGCTGCTGGTCGGTGGTGATGAAGAGGATGTTGCGGCGGCGGGCCCCGCCGTGGGGCCGTGTCTCAGCCACCGGACGCCCCCTCGGCCGACCGTGGTCCCAGAGCGTCGAGGAGGGGCTCGCACGCCAACAGGACCGTGCGGTCGAGCCCGCGCTCACGGTGTGTGTGCGCCTGCTCGTAGGTGGGCGAGGTCACCATGTCGATGAAGGCGGCCCGGTTCGGGTACGAGACCAGGGCGACCAGGTCCCAGGCATCGCCCTCGTCGTCGCCGATCAGGACCTGCTCGGGACGTCCGGTCCAGATCACCTTCCCGCCGCGGTCCTCCACCATCTTGACCACCTGGTCGCTGTAGTCGCGGTAGGCCCCCCGGCCGGCCGATGCCTCCCGGCCCCCCGGCTCCTCGTCGTCCGAGCGGGCGAAGTGGAGGAGGTTGATCATCACCACCTCGCCCTCCGACCGGCCATGGGCGAACTCGGTGAACTGCTCTCTCGTCGGTGTGATGGCCATGCGGTTCCCTCCCTTCTTCCTGTCAATTGATGCCCGGGCTCACTGCGAGCCGCGCAGCCGCTGCAGGTCGAGCTCGAGCTCCTCCATCAACGCGACCAGGAGCCCGAGCCGATCAGTTGCGTCACCGGCCGCCAGCAGCCGCTGCGCGTCGTACGCGTTGATCGGCGCTGCCGCGCAGAGCTGCCACGCCGCCACGTCGGGGTCGCCCCCGCCGTCGAGGACTGCCTCGGGCGGCAGGGCCGGCGCCCCGCCGTGCTCGGCCAGCAGCGCCCGCGCCCGGCGGACGCGCTGGGTGGCGACGTCGAGCACCGGGGGCACGTCGCTACCGGTTGGGCCCGGGCGCTCGCTGACCAGGGCCAGCGGGTAGGGGTCGTCGGGCAGCCACCGGTCGATCTCGACCACCGCCTCGCCGCGCACCTCGAGCACCCAGCGCCCGTCCGGCAACTCGGCCGCCTGCGTGATGACGCCACGTGTCCCGAGCGCACTGCGCTGGTCGCCGCCACCCACCTCCGAGCCCCGCTCTATGAGGACGACCCCGAAGCGCGCGTCGCCCTCCAGACAGTCGCGCATCAGGGCCCGATAGCGCGGCTCGAAGACGTGGAGCGGCATCGCGGCCTGCGGGAAAAGGACCGCCGACAGCGGGAACATGGGCAGGCGCGTCGGCATGCACCACCATGACACGACCGGGCCGCCGACACGAGAAGGACCGGCCTTGCGGCCGGTCCTCCCACGTGTGTAGTGATTCTGTATGCAGCCGCCGCTCGGCTCCAGCCTGCGACGCAGTAGGTGCGGGGGCCGCCTTGTCGGCCGGCCGGCACACGCACCGGCGCGAGCGCGGCCACAAACTTGCGCCGGACTTCACACCGAGTGGGCTGCTGGTGGCGTCACCGAATCCGACATCGGTGACGCAAACTCAACCCGGCGGACCTTCCTCCTCGGACGAGCATGTCGATGGCATCGGCAGCTCCTTTCGGCTCGGGGCAACTGCGGGTGCTCCGGTTGCCGCCCGTTTGCATCAAGTATCTGCCTCGCCTCCTGGTGTGTGAACCCCACGCGAACAGGTCATTCGCGAAGACCCAGGTGAGGGGGCCGGGGTGGCGTGAACTTCACGCGCTTGTGACGTGAGGCGACTCCCCGCCGATGGTCACCGACCCCGGGCCTCACTACGCTCGTCGGGCATGACACTTCCCACCCCCAAAGAGAACACGACGGCACTGGTGACGGGGTCCTCCTCCGGCATCGGCGCGGAGATCGCCCGTGAACTGGCCCGGCGGGGCCATGGGGTGACCCTGGTGGCCCGGCGCGAGGACCGCCTCAAGGCACTCGCGGACGAGTTGGCCGAGGCTCACCATGTGCGCGCCGAGGTGGTCGCCGCCGATCTGACCGACGCCGGCTCGCGGGGCGAGCTGCCGGGCCGGCTGGACGAGCTCGGCCTGACCGTCGACATCCTCGTCAACAACGCCGGACTCACCACCATGGGCCCGGTCCACCGCGCCACCCGCGAGGGTGAGCTGGCCATGGTGCGGACGAACGTCGAGGCGGTCGTCGACCTGTGCACGCTCTTCGTGCCCGGCATGGTCACACGCCACCGCGGCGCCGTCCTCAACACCGCGTCCACCGCGGCCTTCCAGCCCCTTCCCGGCCAGGCCGGCTATGGCGCCTCCAAGGCGTTCGTGCTGAGTTACGGCCGCGCGCTCGGTGCCGAGCTGCGCGGCAAGGGGGTCACCGTCACGACCCTGTGCCCGGGCCCCGTCGAGACGGGCTTCGCCGAAGCGGCCGGCATGACCGACGAGGAGGCCGCCGAGGCCCTACCCAAGTTCATGTGGGTGGCGGCCGCCGACGTGGCCAAGGCAGCCGTCGACGGGTTGGCGACGGGTCGGCCGGTGGTGATCCCCGGCGTGGCCAACCGCACCGCAGCGGCGCTGGCCCACCTGACGCCGAAGGCGCTCATCCTGCCGCTCATGGCCCAGCGTCACCCGTCGCTCAAGGACCAGGGGTAGGCCAACCCACCGAAGTCCGACGACGTCGTCGGGGCGCGGCCGTCGCCAAGTAGCAGACCCCCTTGGCTGCCCGGCCACGCCTTCGATGCGAGAAACGAAATGGCCGATGCCCTATTGCGGTTGCAGCCGCCGCTCTCCCGCCGTTTCCTCCGGCCCCCGCCACACGGAGCAGGCGGGCAACTCAACTAACCTGCCGGTGGCAGCAAAGTTGCCCGACAACAAACGCACAACGGGGGTCGCCGTGCCACAACTCGTCACCGAGCTGACGCTCCCCCATTTGGAGATCGTCGGCGTCGTGCGTGAGGACGCCATGGCCGCGATCGACGAGGCCCGCACGCGACACTGGCTGGCCCGGGGCGATCTGGGCTATGTCGTCACCCGGCTCGAGGACGTCACCGCCGTCTTGCGCGACAAGCGGTTCCACTCGGCCCTCTCCATGATCCCTCAGATGGCCGGCCTGCCCGAGTCCGACTTCATGGATGGACGTCGGCGGTCCATCCTCTCCATGGAGGGGGAGGAGCACGCCCGCCTGCGCCGGCTCGTCGCGCCCGCCTTCACGCCGGCCTCGGCCAACCGACTGCGCCCCACCATGCGGGCCGTCGTCAACGAGCTGGTCGACACGGTGGTCGGCCGCGGCAGGTGCGAGCTGGTTGCCGACGTCTGCGAGCCCTATCCGATCCCCATCATCTGCGAGCTGCTCGGCGCGCCGCCCGAGGACTGGAAGCTCTTCTCGTCGTGGGCCACCGACATCTTCCGCATCTTCAACTCCAACCTCCTCGAGGACCTTCCGCTCATTGAGCGGGCAAGCGCCGAGCTGTCGGCCTACGTGAGCGCCATGATCGACGAGCGCCGGGCCGACCCGCGCCACGACCTGCTGAGCGATCTCATCGCCGTCGAGGAGGAGGGCGACCGGCTGTCCACCGAGGAGATGGCGATGATGGCCCAGGCCGTCCTCATGGCCGGCACCGACACCACGCGCAACCAGCTGGCGTGCTCGGTGGCGCTCTTCAGCGAGCACCCCGACCAGTGGGCGCTCCTGGCCGAGCAGCCCGACCTCGCGGCCCGGGCGGTGGAGGAGTCGATGCGTTACCTCGGGGCCGTGCGGGGCACGGCCCGCTTCGCCTCCGAGGACATCGTCTACCGCGACGTCCTCTTTCCCCAGGGCACCCTGGTGTCCACCTCGCTCGCCGGTGCCAACCGGGACCCCGAAGCATGGCAGGAACCGAACACTTTCGACATCACGCAAGAGCGAGGATCGGCGCAGATGACGTTCGGGTCGGGCATCCACTTCTGCATGGGCGCCGCGCTGGCCCGGGCCGAGCTGCAGGAGGCACTGCCCCTCCTGGCCCGGCGCATGCCGAATTTGGCCCGCGACGGCGCGGTCGGGTGGAAGCCGTCCACGTTCGGCATCTGGGGTCCGGCACGGCTGCCGCTGCGCTTCGACCCCTCCTAGCTGACGACAGCGCCGCGCCCCGCGTATGAGCGACGCGCCCTTCGTCGAGCCCGGGTTCGTCCCGCCGGCGCCGCCCCGCGGCGACGGCTACCTGTTGACCCAGCTGCTCGTCGAGCACAACGAGGCCGATCTCGACGCCTGGAGCTCCAGCGTCGAGCACATCCACACCACGCCGGGCTTCGAGCAGCGCTCCTGGCCCGACGAGCCGATGACGCTGGAGCGCAACCGGGCCGATCTGCAGGCCCACGTCGACGACTTCGCGGCGCGGCGCGGCTTCACCTACACCGTGCTGTCGGATCCGGGTGGCGACGTCGTCGGCTGCGTGTACATCTACCCCTCGCCGGACCCGGGCGTCGACGCGCACGTCCGCTCGTGGGTGCGGGCCGACCGCTCCGAGCTCGACGGGCCGCTTTCTCGCACCGTGCGCCACTGGCTCGATACCGAGTGGCCCTTCAGGTCGGACGACTACGCGCCCCGGCGGGGGCTCTGAGCACCGTCCTTCAAGGCTGGCGGCCTGGAAGGCGGCCAGCCGGCCGGCCGCGTGGGTACGAGTGGCCTAAACGAGACCGTTAAGCGTTTCTGAAACGACACCCCTCGCAAATCCTCCGGGGTCCGGCGACGCCGGCTCCGACCTGTACCGAAGAGAGCCAGCCCCCTTTCGGGGCGCTAGGCGATGGCGGCGGTGGCCTCCCCGACCAGCTTGTCCTCACCGTCGCCGTTCGAGAGCGTGACCGCCAGGTCGACCAGCTTCCGGCCGCCCTCCTCCCGCTTGCCGGTGACCACGATCTTCGAGGTGAGCACCTCGTCGGGCCAGGTCTGGCGGGCGAAGCGCACCTGGTAGCGGGTCAGGTTGCCCACGCCCACGTAATCGGTCACCGCCGTCCCCAGCAGGCCCATGGAGAACATCCCGTGGCCGAACACACTCGGCTGGCCGGCCGCCTGGGCCGCCACCTCGTCGTGGTGCATCGGGTTGAAGTCACCCGAGGCGCCCGCGTACTTCACCAGGTCGGTCCTCGTGAGCTTGTGCGAAATGGACGGCGCCTCGTCGCCCACCTGCACCGTCTCGAAGGACAGTTTGTTCTCACCCATTCGTTGTCGACCTCCCGTGGTCGCTCGGTCCCGTGTTGCTCGTTCTCGTCTCGATCGCGCCTACGGCGCGGTGGATCAGGTTGAAGCGCGCCGTCACCACCGGCTCGCCCGTCTTGTCGTCGCTCCAGTTGGTCTCCTGCACAATGAACGTCATGGTGCGGCCCTTGGACTCCTTCTGGTAGGCGTCGACGATGTGGCCCTCGCTCACCAGCACGTCGCCCACCAGCACCGGGCGGTGGTAGATGAACTCCTGCTCGCCGTGGAGGATGAGGCCCCCCTTGGCCATGAGCGGGCCCACCGCCGTCATGAGCGGGTTGCCGCTCGGCGCGTCGGCCGGCTGGATCTCCTCGAACTTGCCCGAGTACTCCATGGCGAAGGGCCAGGTCGGGGGCGCCGGGATGTTGTCGAAGCCGGCGTTCTCGGCCGCCTGGGGGTTGTGGTAGATCGCACTCGTGCTGAGCACGGCGTCGGCGAAGTGCTGCACCGGGCCGCGCTCGACCACCACCCGGGACTTGCCCGTCGGCTGCCCGATGATCCCCTTGAGGACGTCTTCCTGCGCTGCGGCGTCGTCTGCCACCCGTCTGCCTCCTGTCCCCCTCCGCCCGTTCCGACCACGTCGTCATGGCGGGCACCGACCCCCGGCCGGTGCAGCGCCAAAGGTAGCGGGTCGCCCCCACGCCGCCCAATCCGCTCCGGCGGCACCGGGCCCGGCTCGGTACCATCGGCCGCCGTGGCCGAGCTCGAGACCCATAGGCCTCATCCCTAGCTCCATGCCCGACTTCTTCGACGTGGTGCACACGCAGCGGGCGGCCCGTACCTTCCTGCCCGACGACGTCGACGACGCCACCGTGGCCCGGATCCTGACCGCCGCCACCCACGCGCCCAGCGCCGAGAACAGCCAGCCCTTCGTGTTCGTCGTCGTGCGCGACCCCACCGGACGCGCCGCCATCGGTGAGCTCACGGCGCGTCTGTGGCAGGGCGGCGCCGGGGAGCTCGAGGCCGGTCGGCTCGCCCCCGGCTTCTGGCGCGACGTCGACCGGGGTGCCATGGGCGGCGTGGCCGCGGCGCCCGTGCTCGTCGTGGTGTGCGGGGACACGCGCCTGACCTACCCGCAGTCCATGGGCGCCTCGGTCTTTCCGGCGGTGCAGAACCTGCTGCTGGCCGCCCATGCGCTCGGGCTCGGCTCCACCCTGACCACGCTGCCGGTCGTGGCCGGCGACGAGCTGGGCGGGCTGCTGGGCCTGCCGCCCGAGGTCGTGCCCGTGGCGGTCGTCCCGCTGGGCCACCTGCCCGCCCCGCTCGGCCCGCCGCGGCGCCAGCCCATCTCCGAGAAGGCCTACCGCGACCGCTACGGCACGCCCTTCCCCTGAACGACCCCGCCGGCCCCTGTATAGGGTGACGCCGTGCAGGAGCACCACTACCACGTCGACATCGACGGCACGCCCGACGAGCTGTGGCAGCTCTTCTGGGCCCGCATTCCGCACACCGAGACGGGTGACGTCACCATCGACATCCTCCACCGGGGCGACGAGGTGGGCGAGGGGCTGGTGCGCCACTGCACCTTCCGCGTCCCGCGCTACCTCCTCACCGGCGGCAAGGGCCAGTCCTGGGAGTGGCTGACCGAGGTGACGCCCCAGGTGTCGTGGAAGTACAACGCCGTCGGCCGGCCCCTGTGGTCTGAGGCCGAGGGCCGCACCCGCCTGGAGGACCTGGGCGACGGCCGCACCCGCGTCCACTTCTCCGAGACGTACCGCGCCTTCAACCCCGTGCTGCGCGCCCTGCTCGAGCGGCGCGTGCACGCCTTCATCTCCAAGGACAACGACCGCCTCATCAAGCAGTCGCTCGAGACGGGACTGCGCTATCTGCGCGCCGCCCGGGCCAAGGCCGCCAAGGCCGAGACCACCCCCGAAGCCCCGCCGGCGTGACGGCCGCCCGCCTGCTACGAATGGGCTGACCATGGCGCAACCGACCTCAATGGACCTCGGCCGCGTCGGGGTGTGGTGGAGCGGCGCCTGGAAGGTGGGCGAGCAGCCCGACCTCGACCCGGCCGCCGAGCTCGAGCGGCTCGGCTACGGCGCGCTGTGGTCCTCGGGCGGCTTCGACGCCGGCTTCCCGCCGCACTTCGCCCGGCTCCTGGCCTCGACGGAGCGCATCCCGGTGGCCAGCGGGATCGTCAGCATCTGGGCCGGCGCGCCCGAGGACGTCGGCCCAGCCGTGGCCGACCTCGAGGCGGCGTACTCCGGACGATTCCTCCTCGGCCTCGGGACCAGCCACGACGCCATCGTGGCCGACTACACCAGGCCCTACTCCAAAATGGTGGCCTATCTCAATGCGCTCGATGCCCTCCCGACGCCCGTCCCGCCCGAGCGCCGGGTCCTGGCCGCCCTGAAGCCACGCATGCTCGAGCTCGCGGCCGCGCGCGCCGCCGGCGCCCATCCCTACTTCGTGCCGGCGGAGCACACCCTACGCGCCCGCGCCACTCTCGGCCCGGACCCGCTGCTGGCGCCCGAGGTGGCCGTCGTCCTCGAGACCGACCCCGCGAAGGCCCGGGAGCTGGCCCGCCTCTACGCCAGCATCTACCTGCCGCTACCGAACTACGCCGGCAACCTGCGCACGCTCGGCTACACCGACGACGACATCGACCACGGCGGCAGCGACCGCCTCATCGACGCCGTCATCCCGTGGGGTGACGGCGAGACGGTCGCCGCCCGCGTGCGCCAGCACCTCGACGCCGGGGCCGACCACGTCTGCGTCCAGGTGGTCGCCGACCACCATGACTTCCCCCTGGCCGGGTACCGCGCGTTGGCGCCGGCGCTCGGCCTCGCCGCCGACTGAGGCCCGGCTTCAACCGTCCTACGCCGAGGTGGCCCGCTCGGCCAACTGCGCCGCCAGGGCCCGGAACGCCCGGCCCCGGTGCGACGAGCGCGTCCTTCTCGGCCGCACTCATCTCGGCGAAGGTGCGCCCATCGCCGCCGGACGGCTCGAACACGGGGTCGTACCCGAAGCCGTTCGTCCCCCGCGCCGCCGTGGCGATGGCACCCTCCTCCACGCCCTCGGCCCAGACCTCCGAGCCGTCGGGAAAGGCGGCCAGTGCGACCGTCCTGAACGTCGCCCGCCGCGCCGCGCCGCCGTCGGCCCGCGCGCCGAGCTCGCGCAGCAGTTTGGCCACGTTGTCCGCGTAGGTGGCGTCCTCGCCGGCGTAGCGCGCCGTGTAGACGCCGGGCGCGCCGCCCAGCGCCGCCACCTCCAGGCCGGTGTCGTCCGCCACCGCCGCCTCCCCCGTCGCGGCCACGAGGGCCCGCGCCTTGAGCCGGGCGTTGTCGAGCAGCGTCTCGCCGTCCTCCACCACGTCGGGCACGCCTCCCGGGCGCGGGACCAGCTCGACCGCCATGGCGTCGGACAGGACGGCGACGATCTCCTTGACCTTGTCCGGGTTGGCCGACGCCACCACCAGGCGCAGGGGCTCCCCTGCCGTCACCTCTTGGGCGGCGGCTCGGCCAACACGGCCGCTTGCAGGGCCGTCAGCTCCTTTATGCCGGCCTCGGCCAGGCCCAGCAGGCTGTCCAGCTCGCCCCGGCTGAAGGCCATCCCCTCCGCGGTGCCCTGCACCTCGACGAAGCGGCCGGCCCCGGTCATGACGACGTTCATGTCGACCTCGGCCCGGGAGTCCTCCGCGTAGGGCAGGTCGAGCATGGGCACGCCGTCGATGATGCCGACCGACACCGCGGCGACCGAATCGGTGAGCGGGTGGGTGCTGATGGTCCCGCGCTGCACCAGCCGGGTGCAGGCGTCGTGCAGCGCCACGTAGGCGCCGCAGATGGACGCCGTGCGCGTGCCGCCGTCCGCTTGCAGCGCGTCGCAGTCCACCGTGATCTGCACCTCGCCCAGCGTCACCAGGTCGCACACGGCGCGCAGCGAGCGGGCGATCAGGCGCTGGATCTCCTGGGTCCGCCCCGACTGCTTCCCCCTGGCCGCCTCGCGGGAGGCCCGCTCGGGCGTCGAGCCGGGCAACATGGAGTACTCCGCCGTGACCCAGCCGCGGCCGGTGCCGCGCATCCACGGCGGCACCCGTTCCTCGACCGACGCCGTGCACAGCACCTTGGTCTGCCCGAAGGTGACCAGCACCGAACCGGGCGCCATGACGGTGTAGTCGCGCTCGAAGGCGACCGGGCGCAATTCGTCAATGGCCCGGCCGTCCCCGCGGACCGTACGCGCCCCGTTCACGTCGCTTTCTGGCACTGCGCTCCTCTCACGTTCTCGGCTGACACCGTAGGCCACGCCACCGACCGGGCGTGCGTCCTCAGTTCCCGTGCGCCAGCTCCTCCGGGTACGAGTGCTCGGAGATCTCCAGGGCGGCCACCACGTCGCGGTACGTCTTCACCTCAATGACGTTGCCGCTGGGGTCGGCGATTTTGCCCTTCGTCTGCTCGGTGAGCGTTCCCTCGTCGTCGGTCGTCACCGGCACCACCCAGTCCACCCCGGCCGCGTCGAGGCGGGCCACCACGGCCTCGAACTCCTCGCGCCCGATGGTCACGCCGAAGTGCCGCGACCCGCGGGCGCTGAGGGGGGCCACCTCGTCGGGGCGGTCCTGCAGCGTGATCTGCATGCCGTAGAACCACACGTCGACGAAGTCCGCCCGGCTGCGGGCCGGCCGGCAGCCCAACGCGCGGACGTAGAACTCCTGCGCCTCCGCCAGGTCCCGCACGGGGATGGACAGATGGAGGATCGGCTGCACCACGTCCCAGACTACGGCCGCGTCACGCCCGGCCCGCGCCGAACAGCACGCACGTCGACATGAAGAGCGGGTCGGCGCGCGCGTCCGGCGCCGCGGCGGCCGCCCGGCACGCGGCCAGCGAGACGCCCACCGTCGGCGTCGTGGCCGTCCACCCCGGTGACAGCGAGAAGACCCAGGCGCGGTCGGTGTAGGCGGGGCCCACGCCGAGCACCTTGGTGAAGAAACCGGACGAGTACACCGGGTCGGGGCTCTCGCCCGCGATGACCACCTGGCCCACGTGCCACTGCACGAGCGCGCGCCGGACGGTGTCCAGCTGGGCCGCCGTCCCGCTGGGCAAGGGCTCCCCGACGATGGTCAGGTCGCTCAGGATCCGGCGGGCCGAGCCGGGCGCGCCCTGGTCGACGGGCCCGCCCGTCGCATTGGGCGTCTTGAGCGCGGCGCCGGCCAGCCGGAAGTGCATGCCGCCGACGGCCTGCCACAACATCGGCTGGGACGAACCCGAGACGGCGAAGGGGATCGTGAGCAGCACCGTGCCCGACGGCAGCGCGGGCGCCTGCCGGCGCAGGTACGGGGGCACGGCGACCCGCGACACCGTCAACGGCACGTCGAAGGTGGCGAGGACAGGGACCACCGCCACGAGGGCCAGGGCGACGGTGGCGATGGCCGTGACCGGCCCGCGCCGCGTGGAGAGCCACGACCCGGGACGACGGTACGTCACGTAGATCGCATCGAGGCCGAGCGCGAACAGGAAGGCGAGGAAGAGCGTGATCAGCGGAGCCATCTGGTCCGGCAGGATCTCTCTCAGCACGGGCAGGTTGCCCAGGACTCGCCAGGGCAGCCAGACGTGCGCCAGCCAGCCGGGGCCGTCGATGAGATAGGGCCCGAAGCACAGGACCAGGGTCGCCGCGGTCAGCCAGACCAGCAGCCAGGTCAGCGCGCGTCGGCGGGCCAACACGGCGGCCACCAAGGCGGCCGCCGCCCCGGGGCCGACATAGTCCGGTTGCGGTCCGAGGTGGCCCAGGTAGCCCCCGAGGCGGACGTAGGCGTTGGCCGCGGCCCGGAACTGGCCCGGTGACAGGATGCCCGAGAAGGCCACGCCGGTCAGCGGTGCGATGACGAAGAGCACCCCGGTCACGGCCTGCGGGCCGGCCAGGCCGAACCAGGCCGGGTAGGCCAGCACCACGAGGGCCAGCCCGGCGCCCAGCCCGAGGGCGGGCAGCGCGTGGCCCGCACGCGGCCCGACCTGGCGCCACCCGACGACCACCACCGCCACCAGTCCGAGGACGGCCAACATGAGGCACATGACCAGCACCTCGGGCGAGATCAGGAATTGGACGACCAGGAGTGCGGCGAGGACGACCCCGTCGCGGCGCACCGAGTGCTGCTGGCGGATCACGATCTCGTGCAACGTGGTGATGAGGAGCGGCGGGACCACCAGCATGGTGACCGACACGTGGCCGAACAGCAGCGAGCCCACCAGGGCGGCGGAGTAGCCGTAGACCAGCGCGGCCGGGATGGCACCCGCCTTCCAGGTGACGAGGGGGCGGATGGCGACGAAGCAGGCCCACGCGCTCAGCGCGGGCGCCAGCGTGAGCGCGACGTTGGTGGAGACGACCGGACCGAAGGCCCAGGTGACCGGCGCCAGGACCACGCCCACCAGGGTCCCCGACGTGTTCGACAGCAGGTTGGCGCCGTCGGGGACGTTGACCACGCCCGAGAAGAACGGGTTGTGCAGGTGGGCGATGGCCCAGGCGGGCCAGGCCATGAACCACACCTCCTGGGCCGGGTCGCCGCACGCGCGAGGTCAGGGTGGAGGCGGGGTGCCCCAGCCACACGTGCCACCAGAGGACGACGGCCGGCAGCGCGAAGAGCACGATGGCCAGGGCATGGAAGCCGACGGCGCGGGCCACCCGTTCGGCGCGACTGCGGGGCCGGGGCGGCGGGTCCGGCGCGGCGGCGCCGGGCGGGTCGTCGCCGCCGGGCGGGTCGGGTGCGAGGTCGTCGGGTGGCGGCGACCGGCGCGTCGGCTGGGTCGTCACCTCCGTCGCGCTCGTCACCCCGACCGAGCGTAGCGCCGCGCTCCTGGTGCTCCACGGAGGCCCCGCGGCGGCGACCGCTTCGTAAGATCGGCGGCCGTGCCACCCAAAGGTCGCTGCATCGTGGTCGGCGGCGGCCTGCTGGGCCTCTCGGCCGCGTGGTCGCTGGCGCGGCGGGACTGGGACGTGACGGTGCTGGAGGCGGGCCCGTCGGTCGGGCACGCATGGTCGGGCTCGCAGGGCGACGCGCGCGTCTTCCGCCTGGGCTACCCCGAGGCGCACTACGTCGACATGGCCCTGCTGGCCCGCGACCGCTGGCGCGAGCTCGAGCAGGCGAGCGGCCGGCGGCTGTTGCACGTGACCGGCCAGGTCACGTTCGGCGACGCCCGGGCACTGACGGACATCGGGAAGGCGCTGGCGGCCCATGGGGTGCGCGTGGACGAGCTCACGCGGGAGGAGGCAGCCCGCCGGTTCCCGGGGATGACGGTGCGTGCGCCGGCGCTGCTCGAACCCGAGTCCGGCGTGCTGGCGGCCGGCGAGTGCCTGCGCGCGCTGGTCGAGACGGGCGGCTTCGCGGTGCGCACCGGGGCCCGGGTCAGCGGCCTGGTGCCCGGGCCCGGGACGGTGGTGGTCGACGTGGCGGGCGGTCTCGACGCCGAACCCGGCCTGCGGGCCGACGTCGTGGTCGACTGCGCCGGTCCCGGCGCCCTGGCGCTCGTCGGCGGCGACTACCAGGTCGGCGCTGGCCCGTCGCTGCCGCAGGTGGCCTACTTCCGGGGCGCGCACGACGCGACCGGCGCGTCGCGCCTGCCGGTCTTCATCGAGTGGGGCGACGACATGATCTACGGGCTCCCGGTGCCCGACGGGGGCGTGCACGCCGGCACCTACAAGGTGTCCCACCACACGCCGGGGACCCCGCTGGAGCGCTACGACCCGGCCGACGCCGCGCCCCTGGGCGACGATCCGGCGTTGCTCGGCGCGCTCACCGACGCCGCGCGGCGCCTGCTCCCCGCCCTCGACCCCGTACCGGTGGCCACGGAGCGCTGCATCTACGACAACTCCGCCGACACCGACTTCGTCGTGGACCGGGCGGGCGACGTCGTGGTCGGCTGCGGCACCAGCGGGCACGGATTCAAGTTCGGGCCGCTGCTGGGCGAGCTGCTGGCCGACCTGGCCGACGGGACCGAGCCCCGGGTCGATCTGTCGCCCTTCCGCCTCGACCGCCGGCGGGGGCCCACCCGGTAGGTTCGCGGGGGTGCCCCGCTACGTCGCCCTCTTGCGCAGCGTCAACGTGGCGGGCCACGGGCGCGTCGCGATGGACGACCTGCGCGCGTCCTTCACCGCCCTGGGCTACGAGGACGTCGTGACCTACATCCAGACCGGCAACGTGCTCTTCACGGCGCCGTCCCAGAGCGAGAAGGCCGTGGTGGCCGCGGTGGAGGAACAGGTGGCGCGCGACTTCGGCGACGCGCCGGCCGTCCTGCTGCGCACGATCCCCGAGTTGCGGCGCATCGGTTCCGCCAGCCCCTACGCCAAGGCAGGCGCCGATCCGGCCCGCCATCACGTGACGTTCCTTGCCGTCGCGCCCTCGAAGGCGGCGCTGGCCGCGCTGGAGCTGCCGCCGAGCGGTCGCGACGAGCTGGTGATCGAAGGGCGGGAGGTCTACCTGCACACGCCGGAGGGCTACGCCGGGACCAAGTACACCGGCACCCTCCTGGAACGCCGGCTCGGCGCGGTCAGCACGACCAGGAACTGGAACACCGTGACGAAGCTCTGCCAACTCAGCGCGCGCTGAACCGGCGGGCGCGCCCGTAGGATCGTGCCGTGAGCGTGGGCGACGGCTCAACGGGGATCGGGAGCAGCCAACAGCGCCCCGAACCCCGGCCCACGCTCAACTCTTCGGTCAGGCGGCGCCGGGCCGACCGGGCCTTCTACCTGCGCTTGGCCACCGCCATCCGCCAGAACGAGCGGGCTCTGGCGCGCCTCAAGCGATGACGGAGGGCGCCGAGCCGGGCGTCGGGACCTACCAGGCGCAGACGCTGCGCACCCTGGAGTTGGCCGACTTCCTGTTGATCGCCGAGTCCGTGCTGGCCATTCCGGCCAAGAGGGTGGCCGAGGACTCGAACCTGCACCTGGCCGACTCCGCCCTCCACGCGCCCCTGGCCGCGTTCGCCGGCACGGAGGCCTACCCGGACTTCGCCACCAAGGCGGCCGTGCTGTGCGCCCACCTGGTGAAGAACCACCCCCTCAAGGACGGCAACACCCCGGTGGCACTCATCGCCACCATTGAGTTCTGCCTGCGCAACGGGCATCCGTGGACGCCGCCGGCCGGCGACGAGGACGGCGAGGTCACAGCGGCCGTGCTACTCGAACTGGCGGCCTCACCCCTGACCGACGAATCCGTGGCCCGGCTCGCCAGCTGGATCGGTCAGCGCATCGGTCACGAATCCTGATCAGCGGTGGTCAGCCCGAACCGGGGCTGACCAGGCGGCGGTCAAGCCGTATAGATGCTGCGCACCACCTCGGAAATGGTCGTCGTGTCCTGGGCGACCAGGCTGATCGCCTCGTCGCACATTGTGCGCATGCCTTGCTTCTGGGCCTGCCGCCGCAGCTCGTCCTGGGTGGCCCAGCCCACGATCAGGCGCTTGATCTCCGGCGTCATCTGCAGCAACTCGTAGACGCCGATGCGGTCCAGGTAGCCGGTGTTGCCGCAGAAGTTGCAGCCCATGCCGTGGTAGAAGTCCGCTTTGGGCTCGCCGCCGTTCTGCTCGTAGAAGGCGAGCTCCTCGGAAGTGGGCGTGTAGCGCGTCTTGCACGCCGGGCACATACGCCGGACCAACCGCTGGCCGACGATGGCGATGACCGAGGACCCGATGAGGAACGACTCGATTCCCATGTCCAAGAAGCGGTGCAGAGCCGACACGGCGTCGTTGCCGTGCACGGAGGACAGCACGAAGTGCCCCGTCAACGCAGACTGCACGGCGATGCGCGCCGTCTCGACGTCGCGGATCTCGCCGACGAGAATCACGTCGGGGTCCTGGCGCAGGATGGACTTCAAGCCGGTGGCGAACGTCAGGCCGGCCTGCTCGTTCGTCTGGACCTGGTTGATCATGGGGAACACGAACTCGACCGGGTCCTCAATCGTCATGACGTTGCGGCCGCGGTCGCTGACCTCGCCCAGGGTGGCGTACAGGGTTGTCGTCTTGCCGCTCCCCGTCGGGCCCGCGCACAGGACCATGCCGAAAGGCGCCCGAATGAGCTTGGAGTAGGTCTCGTGCGTGTCGGTCGGCATGCCGAGCTCGCCGAGCCGGAGCACCGACCGGTTCTTGTCCATGATCCGCATCACGCACTTCTCGCCCCAGATGGTGGCGATGGTGGCCACCCGCACGTCGGTGCCCTTGCCGTCGATCTCCGTGGTGAACTGGCCGTCCTGAGATCGGCGCTTCTCGACGATGTCGATGCCCGCCATGATCTTGATGCGGCTGATCAGCCCCGTGCCCATGCCGACCGGAAGTTCGAGCACGTCCTTGAGGGTGCCGTCGATACGGAAGCGGACGTAGATCACGTTCTCCGACGGCTCGATGTGCACGTCCGAGGCGCGGTCGCGAACCGCCTGGGTCAGGATGCTGTCGACGACCTGGACGACCGGTGCGTTCTCCGAGACGGTGGTGGTCTGGGACTCGGCGGTGGTCGCCGGACGCTTGCGCGACACCTCGACGGCCTCGAAGGCCTGCACGAGCCGGTCGACACTCCCGATGGCCTGGTAGCTGCGGTCGATCGCCCACCTGATGTCACTCAGCGGGGCGAGCCGGAGTCGCACCGAGTGCCCGCTGGTCTCGGCCAGGAGGAACCGGAGATCGTCGCTGGGCTGGGCGACGGCCACATGCAACCCGTCGGCGTCGACGTGCACCGGAATGGCCAGGTGCTCGCGTGCCATCGCCTCGGGCACCAGCGCGACGGCCGCCGGATCGGGCGTGTCGCGTCGGAGGTCGGTGACGGGCATGCCGAAGTAGTCGGCCAGCTCGTCGACGAGGGTCCGCTCGTCGAGGGCCCCAATGTCGACCAGGACCTCTCCGAGGCGCTTGCCCGAAGTCCCCTGCTGTTCCAGTGCCGTCGCGACCTGCGCTTCGGTCACCAGGCCGCGGGCGACGAGCACCTCCCCCAGGAGCCCCCGGGCCTGGGGCCGAGCAGCGTGCGCGCCGCGGACCTCGTCCGGCGTGCCATCCGCAGTGACCGTTGCCAGGGCCTCGGCCTCGTCCGGAACGAAGTCCGGGGCTTCGAGCACCCGTTCGGCCGTGTCCACCAGGAGGTCGCCTTCGGGCACCGGAGTCCCCGGCTTGTGTCGTTTTCTCATCAATGGTCCCCGAGCTCTCGATCAGGAGCCCGGCCTTGACGCCGACCCCGCTCTCTCCCCCGTGTGTCGGCACCTGGCAGGTGGGACTTGAGCCGCCGCAGCACGGTCGGGCCTCCGGGCCGTAGGGTCGCCTCATGCCCCTCAGCCGCCGTACCGCACCCGCTCGCCTCGACTCCAGGGTGGCCGTCGTCACCGGCGCCTCGTCCGGCCTCGGTCGGGCGATCGCCCTGGTCCTGGCCCAGCGCGGCGCCACCGTCGTCGGCCTGGCCCGTCGCAAGGACCTGCTCGACGAGCTGGCACCCGAGTTGCAACGCAGTACCGCCCACAGCACCACCGCCGTGTGCGACGTGGGTGATGCCGACGCCTACGGGACCACGCTGCGGGCCGTCGAGGCCGAGCACGGCCACCTGGACATTCTGGTCAACAACGCCGGCATCGACCTGATGCTGCCGGTGCCCGGTGGCGATGAGCACACCGTCCGCGAGGTCTTCGACGTCAACTTCTTCGCCACCGTGACCGGGACGCTGACGGTCGTCCCCGGCATGATCGAGCGCGGCTGGGGCGCGGTGGTCAACGTGTCCTCTGATACGGCGCGGGCGCCCGAGCCGAGACAGGGCGCCTACGCCGCCTCCAAGGCGGCCGTCTCCGCCTTCAGCGAGTCGGTGGCCCACGAGGTGGCGCCCAAGGGGGTCCACGTCCACGTGCTCTACCCGGGTTGGGTGCCCACGGCCATGGGTCTGTCCGGACAGGAGGACGGTGGCTCGCTTCCGCCCAAAATGGTCCGCCGCACCGAGCAGCAAGTGGCCACGTTGGTGGCCGACCGCCTGGGCGGCCCGCACCTCGACATCAACGCGGCCCGGCTGCCGCTCCTCGCGCCCATGGCGCGGACGATCGCCCCGCTGTCGTACCAGAAGGCGATGCGGCGGATGGCGACGACCTGACGCGCCGGGGTGATGCCTGCGGCAAGGCGTGAACCGAGGGTCCCGCCCTTCGTTCACAAGACACTAACCACCTGCGTTTAGCGTTTTTGAAATGACGGATCGGATGCAGAAGGTGCGCAGGGTGCGCGCCCCTCGGGCGGCACCCGGCCCCGATCGATCCCGAACCTTAGCTTAGAAGTAGATGATCTTCTTGGCCCGCTCGGTCACGTCGTCCAGGTTGTCGGTCCAGGCGCCCGTCGACAGGTACTTCCAGCCCCCGTCGGCCGACACCACCACAATGGACGCCGGCTCGTCCTCCCCCAACGACGACGCACACCGCACCGCGCCGGCCAGTGCCGCCCCGCTCGAGATCCCGGCGAAGATCCCGACCTCGGTCAGCCGCCGCGTCCACTCGATCGACTCCCGCGGCCGCACGACCGTCTTGCGGTCCAGCAGTTCCGCCCCGCCGAGCTCCTCGAAGATGGGCGGGACGTAGCCGTCGTCCAGGTTCCGGAGCCCGTCGACCATCTCCCCCGCCGGCGGCTCCACGGCCCAGATCTGCACGGCCGCACCCAACTTCTCGCGCAGGAACCGACCCACCCCGAGCAGCGTGCCCGACGTGCCCAGCCCGGCCACGAAGTGCGTGATGGTCGGGCAGTCGCGCAGGATTTCGGGCCCGGTGCCCTCGTAGTGCGCCCGGGGGTTGGCCGGATTGCCGTACTGGTACAGGAACACCCACTCGGGATGCTCCTCGGCCAGGCCGCGGGCCATGCGGACGGCGCCGTTGGACCCCTCGGACCCCGGCGACTCGATGATCTCCGCGCCCCACAGCTCGAGCAGCTGGCGGCGCTCGACCGACACGTTCGTCGGCATGACCGCCTTCAGGTGGTAGCCCTTGACCCGGCACACCATGGCCAGCCCGATGCCGGTGTTCCCCGACGTGGGCTCCATGAGCACCTGGCCCGGCTCTCCGGGCCGCAGGATCCCGCGCGCCTCGGCGTCCTCAATGAGCGACAGCGCCACCCGGTCCTTGACCGACCCGCCCGGGTTCTGCCCTTCGAGCTTGATGTAGAGGCGCGCCCGCGGGTTGGGGCTCAACGCAGAGATGTCGACCAGCGGCGTGTTCCCGATCATGTCGAGCACCGAGGCGAACAGCGCCCCGGGGCCGGCACCCAGCCCGGACTCCAGCGACACCCGACGACCCGCCCGGGGCCTCAGCCCCCGGCCACGGCCGGCAGAATGGACACCTCGGCGCCGTCGGGCACCGGCGTGTCGAGGCCCTGCAGATAGCGCACGTCGTCGTCGTCGACGTAGATGTTCACGAACTTGTGCAGGCCGCCGTCGGCGGTCAGCACCTGGCCCGACATGCCGGGGAACTCGGCCACCAGCTTGCCCAGCACCTCGCCGATGGTGGCGCCCTCGATGCTGACCACGGACGCGCCGCCGGCCTGGCTGCGCAGGACGGTCGGTAGGCGGACTTCGACGGCCACGGGGCCTCCTCGCTCAACTGCTCATCGGGTGCTCACCGGCCGCCTTCGGGCTGGTCGCGTGATTGTTGACTGAACTGGTAACGATTCTACAGAGTGCCGACCGGCCTCCTACGCCGTGATCTCGAGCCCGGGCACCTCCAGCCCGGGAACCTCCACCGGCTCTTCGGTGACGACCTCGTCCCGGATCAGGTAGCTGCGCACGACGGCGTGGGTGTCGCGCAGCGAGACGAGCACGTAGTGCCATCCGGGGTCCGTGGCCTGGGCCACGTCGGTGGGCGACGGGTAGGCGTCGGTGTGGGTGTGGGAGTGGAAGACCCCCATGATGTCGGCCCCCATCCCCTGGGCGGCCCGGTCGACCCGCAGCATCTCGCGGGGGTCGATTTCGTAGACCATCGCCGAGGCCGCTGCGTTGGCCGTCGGGAAGAGGGCGACCGCCTCGTCGCCTCCGTAGGGCCCGACCAGGAGGCCGCACGCCTCGTCGGGCAGGCCGGCCAGGCAGTGGGCGACCATCTCCATGTAGAGGTCACGGGATAGCCGCAGCACGGCTGCAGAGTACCCTCGTACCCCCAATGGCCAGGGCGAAGAAGCAGATCGCCAAGCGGGCGGCCGCCCGCGAGGAGCGCAGGGAACGACCGCACGGTCGCCACCAACCGGCGCGCCCGGCGCGAGTACGAGTTCCTCGAGACGTTCGAAGCCGGCATTCAGCTGCAGGGGTCCGAGGTGAAGTCGCTGCGGGAGGGCAAGGCCCAGATCAACGAGGCCTACGCCCGGGTCGACGACGGCGAGATGTGGCTCTTCCAGATGCACATCCCGCCGTGGCAGTTCGCCACCGGGTTCGGGGCCCACGACCCGGACCGCAAACGCAAGCTGCTGCTGCATCGAGAGGAGATCGACGAGCTGCTGGGCAAGACGCAGCAGCAGTCGCTGACGCTCATCCCGGTGTCGCTCTACTTCCGGGACGGCAAGGCCAAGGTGCAGCTGGCCCTGGCCAAGGGCCGCCGGCTCTACGACAAGCGCAACGTGATCATGGCCCGCGAGCTGGAGCGGGAGGCGGCCCGGGCCACCAAGGAGATCAACCGCTGGTCCGAGTGAGGGCTGCTGACGCTCGCCGCCCAGGCGGTCCAGCCAGAGATCCCCGGGCCCTACAATGGCTAGACGGTCAGGTCGACCGTACAAACCCAGACATGGGGGTGATTGGCTTCGACTTCGGTCGTCAAGGTAGGAGAAGCGAGCCGTGGTCTCCGGAGCCACGTTAAAGAGCCGGAACCAAAAACAAACGCCGAGCAACCACAGCTCGCGCTCGCTGCTTAGGTAGCGACGTCCAGCCGGTCCCCGCCCTACGGATCGGATCTTGGGCGTCATTCAGTAGGGCTTACTCAGCGGTTCACACCAACTGATCGCTGAGGACATATCCGTTGGTTACGGGGCGGCATTGCCGCCGGCAGTTGTGCCGCCCCCGACAATCCTCTGTCGGCTGCGCTCGGAGAAGGCCTACTGCGGCTCCGGAGGACGCGGGTTCGAATCCCGCCACCTCCAAGGGCTCTCACGCGAGACGGTGAGGGTCGTTGGAGGTGCGCCATCGCTCTCGTAGCGCTCGATGATCTCGTGAGCCCAGGCGAGGGCATCACTCACGCGGATACCGGCTGGCTGGGGTCGAGTCCACAGTTCGAGGTTTCCCGGTCGGTTGTCGTCGCGTACGCCATTGCGGTGATGCACCGTCTCGCCGTCCAGTAGATACCTGCCAAGAAGCTCCTCCGCGACAAGGATGTGTTCGAACACATACGGATGTTTCCCAGCGCGCGGATGATCGGGGACTCGCACGGTCACGTAGCCGGCTTTGTGGCGGGAGCGGCCTCCCTTCCAGTTGCTGTTGGCCTCCCAAGACTCACTCCGACATTGGCCACAGGTCCCTGACTTCAGCTGCTTCGAAGCACCGCAGCTGCATACGCTCTTCGACCGACACGAAGGACACCGAAGATGGCCGCTAGAAGGCCGGAAGACTCGTTGACACTCTTTGCATCGACGACATCGCACGGGAAAACGCTAACCAGCGGTTGTGACCCCGAGCATCGAGGCGGAGCAAATAGGTGGCAACTGCCGGCCCCACTTTCAGTGCAGCGTCTACCGGCGATTCCCCACCGCTGGCTCGGGTTCTACCATCAGCTCGGCGCCCATTCGAATCCTTCTGCACTCGCTTGGTCATGGTGAGTTGCCCGAAGAGGATGACAATGAGCATGGCGCCACCGCGATCACCGCCAGGACGGCTATGCCCATGGTGCCGCGCCCGCCAAGACAGCAGGCGCGGTGAAAGATGACGACGCCCGTGGCGGACGTCAAGACCACCGCGTGCGCTTTCCGACGGTTACGGATGGACAGGGAAGCGTCGTTTTCCGGTGACGTCGCTACCGGGGTATCGGTACCGAATGCCACGATGGGCGTTTTCCTCCTTCAGTGTCCCGGGGTAGGTCACGCTTCAAGTCCCACGATGAAGATCTGCGACTTAAATCGACTAGGGAGAAGATCCTGTCGGCTGGGTATCTCAGTCCCTAACGTCGCAGCGCGAACAGGCGAATACTCTCTGTTCGAAGTGGACGAGCCGGAGGTGGAAATGGCTGCGTTGAGGACGATCGCCGTCGGCTACGACGGATCTCCGGACTCCGAAGTGGCGGTCCGCTGGGCCGCAGAACTCGCGCTCTCGGTCGGCGCCCAACTCGTCATCGTGCACGCCTTTGGGCTCCTCGAAGGAGCCAAGATGCCGCAGCATCGGCCGGAAGGCACCGCCGCCCTGGGCATCGCTTCTTCGGTCGGCCTGGAGTCTGGGCAAGCGCGGTGGCTCGTCCTCGACGGCGACCCTTGTTCGGTGTTGTTGCGCGTAGCTGGCCCACCGACATCGGCGGACCTGCTCGTGGTCGGCACCAGAGGCGCCGGGAAGCACTCGGGAACGATCTTTGGCAGTACCAGTCTCGAACTGGCCGAAACGGCGTCAACGCCGCTCACTATCGTGCCATCGGTCAAAGTGTGACGAGGCGCTCTCCTGGCGCCCTCCGAGGGCAGAGCGGCCGTTGGGCACGCGACGACCCCTTGGCCGCCGGTCGCAGCTCCTCTGGTTCAGTGGTCGCGATAAACCAGGACGGGGCAGTGGGCGTGGGTGACGCAGTACTGACTGACGGAACCCGGGAGCATCCCGGTGAACTCACCGTGCCCACGGCTACCCACGACGAGCAGGGACGCGTCCTTCGACGCTTCAGCGAGGATGGGGGACGGGTTTCCCACGACCACACGACTCGTCATCGACAAGTGAGGCCACTCGGATTGAACGTCGGTGAGGGCCTTCTCGAGGACGTGCTTCGCGTCGCCCTCGGCATCGAGGCCGGCCAGGACCGTGCGTACCAACCGGGAGTCCTGTACCAGTCCCAGACAACGACGACATCGACGGCTCCACGGTTCACCCAGGCGTACGCCGCTGCCCACCGCAAAGCATCGATCGAGGTGGGAGAGCCGTCCACGCCGACGACGATCTTTTCGTTCGCTCGTCCGGTGTCAGTGCTCGTCACGATCCATTCCCTTTCAGACTGACCACGGGTGGTCGGCGATGGATGCTTCGTAGGCTACGGATCCCGGTTAACGGCTTATAGGGACGATCGTCACAGCGCGACGGGACCAACGTCCCATTGCCCAGGACCGCCATCCGCTCGCGTTGCCACTTGGTTCTACCCGAGCGGACCATGGTCAGGTTTTCGCCGATGGTGTGCTCAGACGATCTTTCCTGTGGACGCGCCCAGATCGGCCGGTGCGCAAGACACGTCGAGCGGATCGACCCAGCAGCGTGCCACCGGGTGTCCGCAGAGGTCGTCGGTGTCATGCCTTCGAGGACCGCTTCCGACCCGAGATCCAGGGCCGGTACGCCTGACCCCAGCTGAATCCGGTACTGCCGTACCTAGTCCTTAGGACCTTCCTCCCTACGTGCGCCGGACGACGAAGGAGGACACTGGGAGGAGACCAGATCCCCGAGGAGGCGGCCGTGAGACTTGATCACCCAACCAACGAGTCCCTGAACGACGCTCGAATTGTCGTGGGCGTGGACGGCTCGGACTGCGCTAACCGCGCCCTCGAATTCGCCGTTGAGGAGGCCGCCCGATGGGAGGCCCTGCTCCATGTGGTGAGTGCCTACCAGGAGATGCCCGCAGAAGAGGCTCTCGTCGTGCGAATGGGACTATTCCATGAATCTGCCGAGGCCATTGTTTCGGATGCTCTCCGCCGAGCCGAGGAGCTCGAGCCGACCGTCGTCGTCAAGGGCGAGACGGTCTTGGACTTCCCAGGGCCGGCACTCGTTGGTTTGAGCAAGGGATCCACTGCGCTCGTGGTCGGCACTCGTGGCCACCGTGAGCTGACCAGCCTCCTCTTGGGTTCCGTCTCCGAGCATGTCGTGCATTGTGCGACCTGCACGACGATCGTGGTGCGTTGACGGGATCATGTCCTCGCTCAGCGACACCTCACACGAGCTGTGCACAACGCCGCCCGTGCATCTGGCGGTGGTCGGCGGGACAATCGACGACGAAAGCCTCAGCGCCGTCGACGATCTCTTGGCGACCTATGCCTGTCAGCAGGAGCAGCTAGCCGCCCGCACGCGGGCCGCCCTCCTGGAACGCGATCGCTTCGTCCACGCGGCAGCCTGCAGGTTTGAACGGGTCGTGAAGCCTGCGCTCGTAGATGTCGCTGAGCGACTCAATGACCATGGAGGTGGCGGTCTCGTCGAAGAGCGGCCCGCGGCAGGACGTCACGGCGAGCGATTGACCCTGTGGATGTCACTCGAGGGTCCTGTCGTCGGGCCCCCTCGGCCTGACCGGAACCCCTACATTCAGCTCGACGTTGACGTGTCTGGGCGACGCGTCACGGTCTGGGAGGGCGACGTGTGGCACGAGCTGGGTGCGAGCCGGCCCACTGAACCCCTCAGCCTGGAGGAGCTCACAACTGAGAACATTGTCAAAAGAGCGGTTGGGGTGCTCCGCCGGGCCGTCAATCTAGGCAGCGATACCGAAAGAGGGGCACAGTGATGCTTGACCGACGTGGTTCGGCTGTGCTCAGCGAGGACGCGTGTCTCCGCCACCTGGCACAGGCAGCGGCAACGACCGGCACCGGACGAATCGCCATCAACGGGACTCGGTCACCCTATGTGATACCGGTGAACTTCACGCTCATCGATGACCAGATCGTCATCAGACTCGGAAAGGGATTCGCCGCCTACAGTCTCGATGGGATCGCGGTGACCTTTGAGGCCGACGTCACCGCAACGCGACACTCGGGCTGGAGCGTCGTCGTCGAAGGAGTCGCCCACCTACTCACCTATGACGAAGTCGGGCGGCTCGGTAGCAACCTCCCAACGCCCATCGTGACCGTACCGGGCGTGCGCGTGTTCGAGATCTCCCCGTTCAAAGTGACGGGGCGGGCGGTCGAACCCGATCTTCGGGGTGAGCGGAGCGATCTGATCGCTGCGTCGCCCGAACAAGCGGATGAGCGCCCGAAGGACTTGCACCTGGCGTCCGACGCCGCCCAGGAGCTCGCCTCTGTCTTGCGTTCGGTGCTCGGGGACCTCAGCTCGGAGATCGCCGACACGGACAACGCGATCTTTCGGAGGACACTGATCGAGCGCCGCCGCCTGCTCGAGGGTATTGCCGCGCAGTTGACGATTGCCGACGACGCGTAAGACAACGGAACGTTCGGCCAGAAAGCGTTCGATCAGGAGGTGTGGTCATGTTGGTAAGGGAGTGCCTACAGAAGGCACCGGTAACGGTTCCTCCTCAGTGCACGCTGAAAGAAGCGGCAGGACTTATGCGCGACCATCGGGTCGGCGCGCTTCTCGTGGTGAACGGGGACGAGCTGGTCGGCATCGTGACCGACCGAGACCTAGCGGTGCACGGAACCGCTCAAGGGCTCGCACCAGATGAGCCCGTCGGGGGCGTCATGACACGTACACCGATCACCATTCAGGGATCCGAGGACCTCTTGGCGGCGTTCGCTGTTCTGCGCCGAGCCGGGGTGCGCCGGCTTCCAGTTCTCGAGGACGCTGACGTGGCCGGGATCATCACCGTCGACGACCTGCTCGTGTGGCTGGTTGGGGAGTTCGCGGCCGTGGCCACCCCGGTCGCCGATCTCGTCCGCCCAGGTCCCCGATGACGGCCCGCGATTCGGTTGTCGGAGAGCCATCGATGCTCCGACGTAGAGACGACGGTGTGTTGCGATCCTGGGATCTTGGGGCCATCGACGCCTATTGGCGGGCCGCCAACTACTGCTCGGTCGGTCAGATCTATCTCCTCGACAACCCGCTGTTGAGAGAGCCGCTGCGGGCCGAGCACACCAAGCCACGTCTGATGGGTCACTTCGGCACGACGCCCGGGCTGAACCTGGTCTACGCCCACCTCAACCGCGTCATCGTGGCCCGGGACTTCGACATGATCTACGTCACCGGGCCCGGACATGGTGGACCAGGAATCGTCGCCAACACATACCTCGAAGGCACCTACAGCGAGTTCTATCCCCACATCACCGAGGACGAAGACGGCCTTCGACGGCTGTTCCGGCAGTTCTCATTTCCGGGCGGGATTCCCAGCCATGTCTCCCCCGGCACCCCGGGCTCGATACACGAGGGAGGAGAACTGGGCTACTCGCTCGTGCACTCCTATGGAGCGGCCCTGGACAATCCGGACCTCATCGTGACCTGCGTCATCGGGGACGGGGAGGCCGAAACGGCGCCGCTGGCCACGTCCTGGCACTCCAACAAATTCCTCGATCCCGTCGGCGACGGTGCCGTCCTGCCCATTCTCCATCTCAACGGGTACAAGATCGCTAACCCGACCGTGCTGGCTCGGATCGGCGACGACGAGTTGCGGTGGCTGCTCGAGGGATACGGCCACAGCCCGATGTTCGTCTCCGGTGACGACCCCTTCGATGTGCACGAGCAGCTGGCTGCCGCGCTTGATCGAGCCTTCGACGAGATCGCGGACATCCAGACGGCTGCCCGCCGACGCACCACGAGCGATCGTCCTGCGTGGCCCATGATCGTGCTCCGCACACCGAAGGGCTGGACCTGTCCCAAGACCGTGGACGGCTTAGCGGTCGAGGGCACGTTCCGTGCCCACCAGGTGCCGGTCGGTGATGTCAGTACGAATCCCGAACACCTCGCCATCCTCGAGGCCTGGCTGCGCAGCTACCGGCCCGAGGAGCTCTTCGACGAGGCTGGGCGCCTACGACCCGAGCTGGCTGCGCTCGCACCGTCTGGCGCCCGCCGAATGAGTGCGAACCCTCACGCCAACGGCGGGCTCCTCCTCAAGGACCTCACGATGCCGGACTTCACCGACCATGCGGTGCCGGTCGATCGACCGGGCACAGCCTGGGTGGAACCCACGAGGGTGCTCGGAGGACTGCTCCGAGATGTCATCCAGGCGAACCCCACCACGTTCCGCCTGGTCGGACCGGACGAAACCGTTTCGAACCGGCTGGGAGCGGTGTTCGAAGCCACCGAGCGCGCCTGGCAGGCAGAGATTCACCCCAACGACGAGCACCTGGCCCGACAGGGCCGGGTCATGGAGGTCCTGAGCGAACACCTGTGTGAGGGGTGGCTCGAGGGCTACCTGCTCACCGGCCGCCACGGCCTCTTCAACTGCTACGAGGCGTTCGTCCCGATCGTGGACTCCATGCTGAACCAGCACGCCAAGTGGCTCAAGACATGCCAGGGCATCCCCTGGAGGCGCCCGATCGCGTCGCTGAACTACCTCCTCACAAGCCACGTCTGGCGTCAAGACCACAACGGGTTTTCGCATCAAGACACCGGGTTCATCGACCACCTGGTGAACAAGAACTCGGATCGGGTGCGCATCTACCTGCCCCCCGACGTCAACACTCTGCTTTCGGTCGCCAACCACTGCTTCAGGAGCCGGGATTACATCAACCTCATCGTCGTCGGCAAGCAGCCGGCCCTGACGTACCTCTCGATGCAGGACGCGGTGGCCCACTGCACCCGGGGTCTCGGCATCTTCGAGTGGGCGAGTAACGACGAGGGGGTGGTCCCCGACGTCGTCCTGGCGTGCGCCGGGGACGTTCCCACCCTCGAGACCGTGGCGGCGGCCCAGCTGCTCCGGCGGCACCTCCCGTCACTGCGGGTGAGGGTCGTGAACGTGGTCGACCTCATGCGTCTGTGCGACCAGAGCCAGCACCCGCACGGCCTTTCCGACGGTGAGTTCGACGAGCTCTTTACGACCGACCGGCCCGTCATCTTCGCCTACCACGGCTATCCCTGGTTGATCCACCGCCTGACCTACCGCCGCACCAACCACGCCAATCTGCACGTGCGCGGTTACCGGGAGGAGGGGACCACCACGACCCCCTTCGACATGACCATGCTCAACGACCTCGACCGCTTTCACTTGGTCATGGACGTCATTGACCGTGTTCCCGGGCTCGGAGAGCGGGCGGCTGGCCTGCGTCAGGAAATGCAGGACGCACGACTCAGAGCCCGTGCCTACACCCGCCAGCACGGGGAAGACCCACCCGAGATCACCGACTGGGTGTGGAGCGATGACGCGTCATGAACCTGCTGGTTGTCAACGTGGGCTCCTCCAGTCTCAAGCTGGGGGTCCTCAGTTCCGACGACGACCTGTTGCAATCCGAGAGCCTCCCCTCTGACCGCGGGACTTTCGATGCGACCGCGCTGCGGCGCTTCATTGGGGAATGTCCCGACCCCATCGAGGCGGTCGGACACCGCATCGTGCACGGAGGGACCTACTTCACCGGTCCAACGCTGCTCGACCCGGCCACCATGGAGACCCTCGGCAAGCTCGTTCCGCTGGCGCCCCTGCACCAGACGTCCTGTCTGCGGGCTGTCGAAATGGTCCGCGCCGCCTTGAGCGATGCGCCGGCGGTGGGGTCCTTCGACACGGCCTTTCACGCCGGCCTCCCCGCTGCGGCGGCCACGTACGCCGTCCCACGGGAATGGCGGGATCGCTGGGGCGTGCGTCGCTTTGGCTTCCACGGCCTGAGCCATGCCTATGCCTGGCGACGCACGATCGAGCTCATGGGGCATTCGGGCGCGGGTGTCCGGGTGGTCACCTGCCACCTGGGTGCAGGAGCATCCCTGGCCGCCGTGGTCGAGGGCCGCTCGGTAGACACGACTATGGGCTTCACCCCCCTAGAAGGGCTGGTCATGGCCACCCGATCGGGCACGATAGACCCGGGCCTGATCATCTGGCTCGCGCAGGAACGCGGCATCACAGTCTCCGACATTGCCCGGGCGCTCGAACACGAATCAGGGCTGTACGCGCTCGCCGGCTCGTCCGACATGGCGAAAATCGAGGAGCTCGTCGTCAAGGGTCACGAATCGGCCGGATTGGCCTTCGATGTCTACGTGCACAGGCTGCGAGCAGCTATCGCGGCAATGGCCAGCGCCATGGGCGGTCTCGACGCCGTGACCTTCACGGGAGGGGTCGGGGAGAACGCCGCACTCGTGCGGGCTGACGCGCTCGTCGAGGCTGGGGTTTCTCGGCCTCTCGCTCGACCATGAGGCGAATGGTTCGAAGCCGCTGGATGCGGAGATCACGGGTCCGCGTTCGCGGGTCAGGATCTTTGTCATACGGGCCAGAGAGGATCTCCAGATCGCATCGGAGGTTCGCTCGCTCTTCGAGTAAGACTCGCGACTGTGTCGACTCACTATGTCACTCTCCTCGGCCCTACCTGGTGATCACGACCTTCAATGCTCCGGTCTCCGACGCACGTCCGAAGGCGTCGTAGGCAGCCACCATCTGGTCCAACTCGAAGTGGTGGGTGACGAACTGACTCCCGTCGAGCTGTCCTGACGTCATGAGCCTGAGCAACGTGGGCGTCGAGCAGGTGTCGACCAATCCCGTGGTCATGGTGACATCGCGGATCCACAGCGATTCGAGATGCAGCGTCGCCGGCTTTCCGTGCACACCGATGTTGGCGACGCGTCCTCCGGGCCGGACAAGATTCGTGCACAACTCGAAGCTCTCCGGCACGCCTACAGCCTCGATGGCCACATCGGCGCCGAGTCCGTCCGTCAGCTCCTTGACGACGGACACCGCGTCATCGCGCCCATTGTTGACGGTCACGTCGGCCCCGAAGCGCTTGGCGGCGTCCAACCGGGTGTCAGCGAGGTCGATCGCCACGATGTGGCTCGGCGAGAACAGCTGCGCGCCGATGATGGCGGAGAGCCCGATTGGGCCCGCGCCCACGACGGCAACGGTGTCACCCGGCTGGACTCGGCCGTTCAGCACACCGACCTCGTAGGAAGTAGGGAGGATGTCAGCCAGCATCAAGATGTCCTCGTCGGACACCCCGGCGGGCACCACATAGGTCGACGTGTCGGCGAAGGGCACCCGCACCAGCTCGGCCTGGGTCCCGTCGATGAGGTGACCCAGAATCCATCCGCCGCCGCCCAAGCACTGCCCGTAATGACCCTCCCGGCAGAAACGGCAGAACCCGCAGGCTGAGATGCACGAGACCAGCACCCGCTGTCCGACTTGGCGCGTCTTCACGCCCGAGCCCACCTCGACGATGGTGCCCACCGCTTCGTGTCCGAGGACTCGGCCCGGTGTCGTCTCGGGAACGTCCCCCTTCAGGATGTGCAGGTCTGTTCCACAGATGGTCGTGGCGTCCACCCGCACGATGGCATCACCGTCTTGCTCGATGTTGGGATCCGCGATCTCACTCCAGCTCTTGCGGCCAGGTCCTTCGTACACCAGTGCCTTCATCGTCCTACCTCCGCTCCGTGTTCAGTCTTGCTTTGAGCTTGACCTCACCATTGTCAGCGTCCGCACGACGGTCCGGATAGGCCAAAAGGTCCCGAGGGGCCCGGGAGAAGAGTCCCGACTAGGCGCCACAGCCTGGCGCCCTCGTAGGCGTGATCTGCCAGCCATTTCGGCGGTGTGCGAGAGATGCCTGATAGGACGATGTAGGCGTGATGGGAAAACGCAACGAGACGGTGCCGTACTCGTAGTGCCGCGTAATCGGAAAGCCCGAATGGGAGAACACTTCGAGCATCGTGAGGTTCTCCTGAAGGGTGTCAGCTACGAAGGTGGTGACGCCGTGGTCACGAGCCGCACTCGACAACTCGTCCAGCAGAAGAGACCCGATGCCATGATGTTGACACTCGTCGGCCACGACGAAGGCAACCTCAGCCTCGGCCGTTTCCGGGCGCCGATCGTAGCGGCCGACGGCAATGAGCCGGGCCTCGTGCTCGGCCACCAGAGCGAGGCGATCCCGGTAGTCCACGTGCGTGAACCGCTCTACCTCTTTCGGGGAGAGGTGCCGATGGAGTGAGAAGAACCTGAAATAGCACGAGCGGTCGGACAGATGCTCGTGGAACTGGACCAGTGCGTCGACGTCGTCCGGGCGAATGGGACGCACCCGGAAACTGAACTGCTCGATGGAGACCGCGTCGAACTCCAGCTCAGAGGGATAGCCGGCGGGAAGTTCTTGGCTCATCGTTTGTTGCACCATTGCGCGTGAACCCTTGTCGTGATCGACGATCGGACGGGGACCGGTGCCTACCGGATCCGTTCGTGCGTCGTGTCGCCTGTCCCGTCATGGATGATGACTCGCCCTGTGACCTCGTCGGCTGTGATCGCCACAACGGCCCCCCTAGATCCGCCCGCCCACGGGGCGATCCCGTGCGCGGCGTGCTCGACGAGTTGGTCCGGATGGTCCACCATGCGAGCGGATCCGGTCACGATCACGCTCCAGCCCTCACTGAACACGTCGTCAATACGATCGATCTCAAAGCCGACGGTGCCCTGGGACTCGAGTTCCGCCGCGTTCTTCACCGTCGTGTTGAACAGCACTTCGCCGTTCGAGAACCGAAAATTCACGGGAAGCGCCACGGGGCCACGGGTGGCGCAAAAGATGACCCTTCCCACGCCCCCGGTCTCAAGGTGCTTCCGACACTGCGCCGGCGTAAGCGGCTCGAGAACGGCCCCAGGCAGCGCGCCGGCATTGCCCGATGGGCGGTTCCTATCACCGCCAAGAAGGCTGGCTGGAGACGTCTGCAGGGCGCGAGCGATCCTGGTGAGCGTCCCGCTGCTCAGCTGGCTGTCGGAGTGCTGCTCGAAGTACTCGAGAAACCCTGCGTCCAGGCCTGCCCGTCGCGCCAGTTCCTCCGCTGTCAGCCGAAGCTCGTGGCGACGCTGGGTGATCCTTCGAGCGAGGTCTCCGGATTCAATTCCCGTGGCGGTGTCCATGTTGCGAGTGTGCTCTTCGGATGGCGGCTACAGCTAGGGAGGAATGTCCCACCGGCCAGGGAGCTAAGTCGGTAGCGACCTCAAGGGTGAATGTCGCAAGACTGCTCATGGTCCGTGACGTGGGGACACAGCGCCCACCTCAGACTCGACTCCGTCGCAGCGACATCTCGCCATGAGAGCCGCCCCAGGACTGTCGCCGCTCGATGCCATGTTCCTTCAGGTCGAGTCCGATCGCACCCCATGCACATGGTGTCGATCGCGTTCTTCGAGGCAGGGCCACTGCTCGCCGATCGAGGACCGCGTATGGTGCGACGATCCCGCCTTCGACATCGCCAACCACGTCATTCGGCGGCGGTTGTGCGCACCGGGCACTGACACAGAACTCCTCGACCTCTGCGCCGAGGTGGTCTCCACCCCGCTCACCCGGGGCCGGCCCTTGTGGGAGCTCACCTTCGTAGACGGGCTCGAGAGCGGCCAGATCGCCTTGATCGAGAAGCTGCACCATTCGATGGCGGACGGGATAGCCGCCGCCGAGCTTGCCATGGTGCTGCTCGATCTCTCCCCTGAGTGCCTGTCCCTCCCGGCGGCTGGCCCCTGGCAACCCCAGGCTCCGGTGCCGTTCGTAGTCGACGCCGCGCGGGACCTCTGGCGCCTGGGCGAGATCGGCGTGCGGTTCGGAACGTGGGCGGGTTGGACCGCACTGCACCCGCTGCGTCGCGCCGGGACGTGGACGACGAAACTGGACGCGGCGGCAGGCATGCTCCGCGCCGGACCTCTGGCTCCACCATCGCCTCTGAACTATCAGATTGGTCCAGGCCGCCGGATTCGCTTCATTCGATTGCCGCTCGAGGAGGTGCGCGCCGTCGCCCACGCCCGAGGCGGCACCGTCAATGACGTCGTTCTGACCCTCGTGACCTAGCGGCACCTTCCTGGCTATTTCGCGAGATGACCATGTTTTCCCTGATCGGCAGCGGTGTCCTTGCTGACCGGCTGTATTACCTAACTCAGCGTGTGGGGGCGTATTCATCGAGTCCGAACAGGTCGTAGAGACGGACCTGGGTGGGGTCCATCTCGGTAAGCATGCGCCGAGCCCGGGGGCGGCCCCGCTCGCCTTGGTAGAGCAGCACGGTCTCTTCGATTCGGCTCAGATGTGAGAGCAAGACGCGCGCGCTCATTGCGATCTTGACCCGCTCGGTCTCTCGGGCCATGAGCCGGGCCACCATCAAGGCGAGCACGCAGTAGAAGACGTGCACGCGGATCTTTTGCTCGGTCCAGTGGAACATCGGGGAGAACGAGACGACCAGTCGGTCCTTCATCTGGCGGAAGTCGGCTTCGATTTCGGATTGGGAGCGATAGGCGGCCACCACGTCGGCGATGCTCCAGGTGTCACGGTCGGTGAAGATGATCCGCTTGCCGAACACGTCGTCGGCCAGTTGGGCCTTGGCCGCGGTCTTGGTCCGCCAGGTCATGCGCAGTTCGGAGGGCGTGGTGGCGGTCAGGTTGACCGAGATGACCCGGCTCAACCACCGGGGCCGCAGGATCCCCGCGATCTCAGCTTCGACTTTCTCACGCGACTTGCGTCCCTTGCCCCGGGCCAGACGTGCGCCCAGCTCGCCCAACTGGCGGCGCGCCTTGGCCAAGGTCTGTTCGAAACCGGCCGCCTGCTCGTCGTGGAAACTCTGTGAGTGGGTGACCACGATGCGCCGCTCTCGCCCGAAGACGACCTTGGTGGTCTCGAATGCGCTGAGCCCAGGGAACCGTTTGGCGTCCACTTTCTTGTAGCGGCTCTTGGGCACAGCCATCAGGTCGGGATGGTCACTGGGCGGGAGGGAACCGACAAAATGCAACGGGGAAGAGTGGATGAGCTCGAGGTTGTCCTCTGAGTCCTGGCCGGCGTCGAAGACCACGGTGAGCCCTGCGCCGCCTTCCTCGACGGCCCCGAAGCGCTCGACCAGTTCGCCGATCACGTCGGGGAACTGGGTGGAGTCGTGGCGATTGCCGGCATAGGCGTGGCTGACGAGGGGGATCCCGCCATCGACCGAGACGACGAGCCCGAGGCCGACCAAGCGCAGGTCGTTGCGTTTCTGCTTGGCCTTGCCCCGCTGCGCGATGGGGGCCCGGTCATTGGCAGAGTCGATGTAGGTGGCGAAGTTGGTCATGTCGAGGACCAGGCCCGAGACGTCGAGCGCGAAGGTATCGACCATGCGGGCCACGATGCGGCGCTCGATCTCCACCAACTGTTCCTCGGTGATCCCGTCCATGGCGTCCCAGAACCGGCGGTGGTCGAGCGCGGCCAGCGGGGCACGCACAAGCAGCCGATCACCGGCTGTCGTCGCCCACCAGTCACAAAAGGCCAGCTTCGAGCACGGGGCCACCACCCGGTTCAAGGTGGCGAGGGCGATATAGGTCCCGACACTGAGCGCGGCGTCGGAGCGTCGCGATCCCACCACCTCGTCGACGATGTCGATGACACCGAGACGCTCGAGCATGCCCCACACACCGGCGACGTCACCGAAGGAAAGGTGCGCGGTCCGGTCGGGTTCACCAGGCCCCGACTCGCTCAGGCGCTCGGCGATCTCTTCGGCCGAGCCGAGATACTGCTGCGAGACGATGCGCGGCTTGCCGTTCACCCGCGCCGACTCGACGAGGTAGTAGTAGGTCTTGCCCTTCTGCTTCTTTCCGACGATAGATGGCATATATAGGTAATACACCTTAGAGCGTCAGAACGCGAGCACTCCGATCACTCGAACGCGCTGGTCACGCGATTGTTTGGAAGAAACTTCCCGACGACCGAAAAACAGTGAAAAGTCATAGCCAGGAAGGTGCCGCTAGGGCCTGCGCGAAATGTTGGTTCGAGTCGCCGGGGCCGACGAAGAAGTGTTCAACGCCCTGGTCCCCGTTGGCCTGGACACCGGGCCCGCCCGGGGTATGGCGAACCGGATCTCGGGATTGCTCGTCAAACTCCCAGTCGCAACCAGCGACGCCGAGCAGACCCTGGCCGCCATCTCGTCACAGACAAAATCGCAGAAGGAGCAACACCAGGAGCTGGTGGCCGATGCGGCCCTCCGCGCGCTCCAACCTCTGCCAAGGTCCGCGCTAGCGGCTTTGGGGCGGCTGGTCCAGCACCAGCCATTCTTCAACCTGATCGTGAAGAACGTGCCCGGTCCGAGCGTCCCTCTCTACACGCTCGGAGCAAAGATGTTGGAGGCCTTTCCCTTGGTGCCGCTCGTGGGCAACCAGGGCCTGGGTGTCGCGGCCCTCTCATACTTGGACCAGCTCAACCTGGGCGTACTCGTCGATCCCACCGTCTGTCCTGACGTCGACGCCTTCTGCGAGGGCATCGATGAAGCATTCCGTGGGCTGGCCTCGCGGGTCGTGCCGAGCGGTGCCGACGATTCAGTGTGAATTCGGCCAGCGCCCCAGAGAGCGACGCGATGTCGTCACCCGAGCGGTACGGCCCACACCAGGCGGGTGCCCCCTCCGTCCCTCGGGTGGATCTCGAAGGACCCGCCGAGCTTTTCGGCCCGATCACGGATGTTGACCAACCCGAGTCCGGGTCGTGCGACGGGCAACTCGATGCCCTTTCCGTCGTCCTCGATTTCGACGGTCAGGCGATCAGACACGAGGAGCGTCACCACATAGTGAGTAGCTCCCGAGTGCTTGGCGGCATTCGTGAGGCCTTCGCGCACGACAGCCAAGACATGGTCGCCGATGTGTTGGGGTACCTCGTTGTCTACGGCGCCGTGGAACCGCACCTCGGGCCGGCTCCCCAGAGTTGCCGTCAACTCCTCTGAGAGCTGCAGGACGGCTTGGCGCAGTCCGCCCGGGAGCGCGGCGTCCCCGAGCTCGAAGATGGCCGAGCGGATCTGGTTGATGGTGTCATCGAGCTCGTCGATGGCTTTCGAGACCCGCTCCACGACCTGCTCGCGCTCGGGCAATCTCGTGGCGCCCTGCAGGCTCATGCCGACGGCGTAGACGCGCTGGATGACCCGGTCGTGAAGGTCGCGGGCGATCCTGTCACGGTCGTCGAGCACGCTCATGACGCGGATTCGGTCGTGGAGCCGGGTGTTCTCGATGGCAATGCCGGCCGCCAGAGCGAGGGCTTCGGCCAGTGCCTCGTCCTCGTCGGTGAAATCGGTCGCACCCTCCTTGTCGGTCAGGTAGAGGTTGCCGTAGACGTCATCACGCACCCGCACCGGCACCCCCAAGAACGACGTCATCGACGGGTGGTTCGCCGGGAAGCCGTAGCGGCCCGGGTGTTCTTCGAGGTGGGAGAGCCGTAGCGGTGCCGGCTCCGTGATGAGCAGGCCAAGGACGCCGCGCCCGGTAGGTCGATCGCCGATCAGGGCCTCCTCGGCCGGGCTCAGTCCGACGGTGATGAACTGCTCGAGCCCGGTGCGTGTCGGGTTGAGCACCCCGAGGGCGGCGTAGCGGGCGCCGACCAAGGACCTGGCCTCTTCCACCAGGTGAGAGAGAAGGTCGGCCAGCTTGACGTCGGCGGTGATCATGAGCACCGCGCCCATCAGGCGTCGGAGCTTCTCGGGGTCGCCCACTCGGGTGTAGGGCACAAAGCGGATCGTACTGCCATTACACGGGCGTTTCGCAGGTGTGTAGACGATACTGGCACAATGGTCCCGTGGCTATCCGCGTGTTCCTGCTCGACGATCACGAGCTGGTTCGTGAGGGGATTCGGAGCCTCCTCGAGAGCGACAACGAGATTGAAATCGTGGGCGAGGCCGCCACGGGCGCCGAAGCACTCGCCCGGGTGCCCTTGGCCAAGCCCGACGTCGCCATCCTCGACGTGCGCCTCGAAGACGGGGATGGGATCGAGGTGTGTCGTGACCTGCGTTCGGCCAGGCCGGAGCTGGTCTGCCTGATGCTCACCAGCTTCGCCGATGACGAAGCCATGTACGCGAGCGTGATGGCCGGGGCGGCGGGCTATGTCCTCAAACAGATCAAGGCACGAGACTTGATCGAGGACGTGAAGAAGGTAGCGACGGGGGCATCCCTCATGGACCCGAGGGCCGTGGCCCGGGTGGTCGAGCGCATCGCCAACCCTCCCAAAGTTGATCCGTCCATCTCGTCGCTCTCGCCTCAAGAGGCTCGCATCCTGGATCTCATCGCCGAAGGCAAGACCAACAAGCAGATCGCCGAGGCGATGTTCCTCTCGGAGAATACGGTCAAGAACTACATCACCGGTCTGCTCCGCAAACTCAAGGTCACGAGCCGTACCGAAGCGGCCATCTACGCCACTAAGCTCAAGAACGAGGGCTAATCGTCTCCCCGGTCGTCAGGGCCGGTGCACCGGAACTTCGAGATCGACGCCCCGGCGAGCCAACTCGAACTCGAGACGGTCCCGCTCGATCCTCGGATGTACGAAGTTCCTCGGAGCCACGTCAATGCCGTATTCGGCCGCCAGGCTTATGAGGGCTCGGTCGTACATCACCTGGGCCACCAAGGTCACTTCCGACAAAACTCCGGCCCCCAGATCCTGAGCGGGCAGTGCAGTTCGGCAGCCGAGCACGTAGTCGACGAGCGCATCGCCGGACAGCTCTGTGTCCCATCGGTCCATGGCCCCTGAGAGGACCTCCACATACATGCTCACACCTCCAGTGTGTGCGATGGCGGAGAGCCCCGACTAGGGAGGATCTTCCCTTTGAACTCACCCCGTTCCGATGTTTCCGACCACGGGACCTTCCTCCCTAGCCCACATGACGTTTGTGCCCATCTCAGCGCACCCTCAGGCGTAGACGATGGGAGCAGATCTCCTCACTGGGAGGGATCATGAACAAGGAGATACACAATGCGACGCAAGGTTTTCGACATGCTGGCCAGTGTCGGTGGAGTGGTCGTGGTCATCGTGCTGGCCGTTGCCGGCTCACTCCTTCTGTTGGGCTACAGCTTCGCCAACAACTACGTGCACACCCAACTGGCCGAGCAGCAGATCACATTCCCCTCGGCGGCGGCCTTCGCCCACCCCAAGGCTGGCAGCGAGATCACGCCATCGATGATTCCTTCTGTCTCGCAGTACGCCGGACAGCAGCTCCTCACGGGCCAGCAAGCCGAGGTCTACGCCAACGACTTCATTGACGTGCACCTGGGTGAGATCGGCGGCGGCAAGACGTACGCCCAGCTCAGCGCGGCGGCCATGGCCCTGCCCAAGGGATCGGCGGCCTACACCGCGGCTGAGGCCAAGGTCCAGACGGTCTTCCAGGGCACCACGCTCCGTGGTCTGCTTCTCGAGGCCTACGGGTTCAGCCTCATCGCAATGATCGCCTTCTGGTGCGCCATTGCAGCGTTCTGCCTTGCAGGCGTTATGGCGGTGCTGGTCGGACTCGGCTTCGCCCACGCCCGGCGGACGGACGAGAACGAGGAGCTTCTCCCCAGTCACACTCCGGAGAAGGAGCTCGTCTCGGCGTAACGCCAGCAACCTCCCCCAGTGAGGAGCAACACCGGCCTGCAGTGCGGGCCGGTGTTGCGCGTCTGGCCTTTGTCGCCAGTGGTCGAGAGGTCGAGCTGGCGTTGGACGTCGTAACGATCGTGACCTAGATGCAGCGGTCATCTAGCACTCGCCATCTCAACCCGGAAAGGAGTGTCCGTGATCCGGCCTTCCTGGGCACCCTCGCCGACCGCCTACAACTGTTTTATCGAGACACCTCGCGGTCCACAGTGAAGTTCAAGGAGGCATCGTCAATCGTGACCCCGGGCCGGCGGACTGGTCGGTGCTTCCTATGAATACGGGTTCTACGTCCGGGATCTGCCCGGAGACGAGGAGGCCGCCGTGTGGTGGTGGTACGACGCCGCGGCATCGGGGTAGCCACCTTGGCCCCCGTGCGGTCCTCGGGCAGACTGCAACCGGAGGGTCAAGTTGGCATGAGGCCATTGGCGACGACGTGAGGCTCCACCAGTGAGACCGGCTGGGTACGAGACTGGGCAGCTACTCCGGTTCTCGCGGTACCGCTTCCAGCGCACGTTCCGGCAGCGCCGGGGCGCCTACCTGTCGCTCGTCCTGCTGATCGGGCTGGTCGGCGGCCTCTCCATGGGCGCCCTGGCCGCCGCCCGGCGCACCGAGTCCTCCTTCCCCACCTTCCTGGCCAGTACCAACCCGTCCAACCTGAGCCTCGCCACGGCGCTGTGGAATCCGGCGCTCGGGTACACCACCGGCTACAACGGCCCCCTCGTGGCCACCATCGCCCGCCTACCCCACGTCCGGCGGGCCGAGAGCTACTCGGGCATCTACAGCGAGCCGATCGGAGCGAACGGGCAACCGACGGCAGCGGCCCAGAAAGCCAACTTCGACGTCAACGGAAGCGTCGACGGGCTCTACTTCAACCAGGACCGGGTCACGGTCCTGCAGGGACGGATGGCCGACCCCACGCGGGCCAACGAGATCATGATGACCGTGGGTGCCGCCGACGCCCTGGACCTCCACGTCGGGCAGACCGTCACCTGGGGCACCTACACCAACGCCCAGTTCGAGTCGGCGCCGAACGCACCTCCGGCCGCTGCACGAAAGGCTCACCCTCGTCGGCACGGTTGTCCTCAACAACGCCGTCGTGCAGGACGAGATCGATGCCGACGGCCCGACGACCGTCATCTTCACGCCGGCCCTCACGCGGCGGCTGGACAACTGCTGTTCGAACTACTCGTTCACCTACCTGCAGCTCGACCAGGGGAGCCGCGACGTGCCGGCGGTCGAAGCGGAGCTCGAGCGCGTCATCCCCTCCAAACTCCCCCACGACTTCTACGACACCTCCATCGACGTCACCAAGGCCCAGAACGCCATCAAACCCGAGGCCATCGCCCTCGCCGTGTTCGGCCTCATCGCCGGGCTCGCTGCGATCCTCATCGCGGGTCAGGTGATCGGCCGGCAGTTGGGTTTCTGGGCTCCGGAGGAGCGCACCCTGCGCGCCCTCGGTGCCAACCCGTTCATGACCGCGGGCGACGCGTTGCTCGGGATCATGGGCGCCGTCGTGGTGGGCGCGCTGGTGGCCGTCGCCGTCGCCGTGGCGCTGTCCCCACTGGCACCGCTGGGCCCGGTGCGTCCCTACTATCCCGACCCCGGAGTCGCCTTCGACTGGACGGTGCTCGGCCTCGGGGTGGCGGTGCTCGTCGTGGTCCTCGGGTCCGTGGCGATCGTGCTGGCCGTGCAGCGGGCGCCGCAGCGCACCGGGACGCGCCGCCGGCCCCGCGCGCCTTCGCGCATTCGAAGGTGCCGCGTCCGCGGGTGGCCTGCCCGTCTCGGCGGTCACCGGCATCCGCTTCGCGCTCGAGCCGGGGGCGGAGAGCGAGGCCGTGCCGGTGCGCTCCGCCATCCTCGGTGCGACCCTGGCCGTGGTGGTCATCATCGCCACCGTGGTCTTCGGTGCCAGCCTCAACTCCCTCGTATCGCACCCTCGCCTCTATGGATGGAACTGGAACTACGCCCTGATCGCCGGAGGCGGGGTCGGCGACATTCCCGCCGCGCAGTCGGCGACGCTGCTCGACCACGATCCGAGCGTGGCGGCCTGGTCCGGGTACTGGTTCGGCAACTTGCAGATCGACGGCCTCACGGTGCCCGTCCTCGGTGGGTCACCCGGTGCAACTGTGGCGCCACCGATCCTGACCGGCCACGGCTTCGACGGGCCGGGTCAGATCGTGCTCGGTCCAGGCACGCTGGCCCAGATCCACAAGTCGGTCGGGGACTCCGTCACGGTGCGCTACGGGACGACCACCCCGCACCTCCTCCGCATCGTCGGCACGGCCACCATGCCCGCAGTGGGCGTCGGCGGCGTCACGGGGCATGCGTCCATGGGGACGGGAGCGGTCGTGCCCTACCAGCTCCTCCCCGCATCGGTACGCAACCAGTTCAGCGTGTCCCCGGCCGGCCCTAACGCCGAATTCGTGCGCCTCAAGCCCGGGGCAAACGCCAAGACCGCACTCCGGTCGCTGAACCGCATCGCGGCGGAGGTGACGCCCCCGGGGAACAATGGCAGCTACGTGCTGGGGGTCGAGAGGCCGGCCGAGATCGTCAACTACCACTCGATGGGTGCCACCCCGCTGATCCTCGGCCTCGGCTTGACGGCGGGCGCGGTGACCGCCCTCGGCCTGACCCTCGTCGCCTCGGTCCGGCGCCGGCGCCGCTCCATGGCCATGCTGCGGACGCTCGGCTTCACGGGCCGCCAGCTGAGGGCGAGCGTGGCCTGGCAATCAAGCGTCGCCGTGGTGATCGGGCTCGTCGTCGGGGTGCCGCTCGGGATCGTCGTCGGGAGGTTCCTGTGGGATCTCTTCGCCACCAACATCTACGTCGTGCCCAGCCCGACCGTACCTGCCCTGGCGATCGTGGCCATCGCGCTCGGTGCCCTGGTGCTCGGCAACCTGGTCGCCGCCATTCCGGGACGCATCGCGGCCCGTACGCCGGCGGCGCTGCTGCTGCGGACCGAGTGAGAACGCGCGCCATAAGGCGTCGGCCAATGGATCGAATGACAGATTCGGATGGTGCCCCTGAGAACTTCCGAGACGCTGCCGGTCCTGGATGTCCACAACTGTCACATAAAGCGATTACATGGGATGGGGTCGCCCCCCTGTGCCCCAATCGGGCCGGATCTGGTCGGTGAACGCTGGCAAGCACAGCTCCCGGACTTCGTGACGTGACACGCAAGACATAGCCTCGAGGGATGCGCTTCAACCGTGCCAATCCCAACAGAGAATGTCGGATCGATCCTCATAGGGTGTGCACTGAACTGTGCATGAGGGTGTGCATAGCGCACCGACCTGCAGCTTTGCGCGTTTGCGCCGCCAAACGGGGCGGTCTGTCTGCGAACC
>CAWECP010000006.1:0-195649 GCA_963807675.1 uncultured Acidimicrobiaceae bacterium
TGGGGTCTTCCGGCACGAATGTGGGTGATCGCGCCGGTATGACCGGGAATCTCTCCTTGTAGAGCAACGGCTTCGGGGTCGGCGGGTGGGCGGCTGATCCGTACCCGTTTAGCGACCCCCTTTGGAGTGCCCCGGATGCTCTCTCGCATCCGCCATCCACGTGAGCGCACGAGTCTAGGTTCGGGGTCGCTTACACCAACCGAGCCGAGGAGACCGATCCCGTCCGCGTCACCACCGCATTCAAGCGCCTCATGGACCTGTCCGGGGTGACTGTCACCGAGGTGGTGTTCGAGGCGGCCAGGGTGGTCGTCACCGTGAAGATGCGAGCGCAAAGTTGCGCTGCCCCGAATGTGGGTTCACCACCCGGTCTCGTTACGACGCCCGCCCGGTCGTCTCCACCTGGCGGCACCTCGACCTCGGGCCCTGGCGCCTCGAGGTCCGGGCCAGCTTGCGGCGGTTGGTCTGCCCGATCCACGGGGTGCGCACCCAGGGTGTCCCCTTCGCGGGCAGGGTCCCGGTTCACCAGAGACTTCGAGGACCTGATCGGGTGGTTGGCCACCACCATGGACAAGACCGCCCTGTGCCGCCTGGTGCGCATCGACTGGGACACCATCGGGCGCATCATCGAACGGGTGATGGCGACCGGCCTCGACAAACGGCGTCTCGACAACCTCTTCGTCGCTGGCGTCGACGAGGTCAGCTGGCGCAAGGGTCACTCCTACGTCACGTTGGTCTCGAACCACGCCACCGGCAAGTTCGTCTGGGGCAAGGAGGGCAAGGACACCGACACGCTGGACTGCTTCTTCGATGAGCTCGGCCCCGAGCGCTCGGCCGCCATCACCGCCATGTCGATGGACATGGGTCCCGCCTACGAGAGCTCGGCCAAGAAGGAGGGCCACGCCGTCAACGCGGTCATCTGCTACGACCCCTTCCATGTCGTGCAGTCGGTCACGACCGCCCTCGAGAAGGTCCGCCGGGAGGTCTGGCAGGACCTGCGAAGCTGCCCGACCAGGATGCCGCCCGCCGCTTCAAAGGTGCCCGGTGGGCACTGCTCAAGAACCCCACCGACCTGACCGATGACCAGGCCGCGACGCTGCGCAAGCTGAAGCGCCGAGGCGGGGACCTGTGGCGGGCCTACCGCTGAAGGAGGCCCTTCGGGCCGTCTTCGCCGGCGACCTGTCCGAGGAGGAGGTCGGCATCCTCCTCGACCGGTTCTGCTCGAAGGCACAGCGCAGTGGCCTCAAACCGTTCGTCACCGTGGCCAAGACCATCCGCAAGCGGCGTGCGGGCATCTTGGCCGCCGTTCGACTTGGCGTGAACAATGCCCGCCACGAAGGCTTGAACCGGCGCTTCCGTCTCATCGTCAACCGCGCCTACGGCTTCCACTCTGCCAACGGGGCACTCGGCCTCATCATGCTGACGCTCGGGCCGATCGAGCACGTCCTGCCGCACGAGCGTCACCGGGTCGCCGATCCCTGAATCGACCCACATTCATGCCGGGAGGCCCTCATTTTGCGCCCGCGCATCTCGACCAGGGTGGCCGGGCCGGTCGCTACGAGGCGCTCCGACTCGTCGGGGTCGATGCGGAGCATGACACCGCCGTGGTGACTGGCCACCACCGCCATGTTGCCGCCGAGGAGGAAGGCGAGCCCACCGAACATCTTCTTCTCGGTCAATCCGGGCTCTGGGCCCAGCACCGCCCGGATCCGGTTGGCCAGGTCCTCGTCGTAGGCCACGACGAGAGCGTATGCCGACGGCGGATCCGAGCCCGGCGGGACCGACAGGCCCGCACGTACTCGCCCACGATCAGGAAGCGGACCGCTTCGGCCCCGCCCGCAGCACTCCCGGGCCGGCCGCCCTACTCGAGCTCGGCCAGGAGCTCGCGGCAGCGCTGCGCGTCGTGGCTCAGCTTGGTCCGGAAGCGCGTCCATGCGGGCCAGCTTCGTGCTGATCTGCTCGGCGAGCGACTCGTTGAGGACCATCGCCTCCTGCAACGTCGCCTTCTGCTCGGCGCGCGCCTTCTTGGTCGTCACGCCCTTGGTGGCCCGGTAGCGTCGCCCGCAGCTCGTCGAGCCGCGTCTCGAGGGCGAGGAACTCGCGGATCTCGTCGAGGTTCATGCCCGAGCACCTCGCGCAGCTCCAGGATGCGCTGCAGATGGGCCAGGTCCTCGAGGCGTGTAGCGGCGCTCGCCGCCCGCCGTGTACAGCGACGGGCGTGAGCAGCCCCAGCTCCTCGTAGTAGCGCAGGGTCCGCGCCGACACGCCGGCTCGGGTGGCGGCGTCGCTGATGCGGATGCCGGCCTCGCAACCCTCGGGCCGCGCGTTCCGGGGTCGCGGTTCGCAGTGACGACCGGTCGATCACTGCCATCTCAGTCCACCAGCAGGGGCTCGGTCTCGGCGATGGCCTCCTGCGCCGGCACTACCCGGCTCGACCGGCTGGAGGTCGATGGTCACCGGTTCGGCGATCGTCCGCGTAGTGGTACTTGCCGCCCCGGAGCAGCGAGGCCACCGCACCGAGCACGCACACGGCGGCGGCGAAGGAGAAGGCCTCGGTCAACCCCTTCGAGAAGGCGCGGTGCGATGAGGTGCGGGAAGAACTGCCGGCTGGTCAGGTAGGCGGCGGTGGCGGGCGGCAGGTGGGACAGCTCGGCGTTGCCGAGGAGCGACCTGCATCGGGTTGTAGCCGAGGAAGGCGGCGAAGAGGCTGCCGACCGGCGGCAGGTGTGAGACGCTCGGGTGGCGACGGCCGGGCTCACTCCCTGGGCGGTGAGCCCGTGGTAGAGCGCGCGACGGGCAGCGTGGCGGCCAGCCCGAGGATCATGAGGGTGAAGAAGATGCCGATGGAGAGCACCTGGGCCGAAGAGTTGAAGGTGCCGGCCATGCCGGCCCCCGCGCCGCGCTGGTTCGCCGGCAGGCTGTTCATGATGCCGGTCTGGTTGGGCGCGATGAACATGCCCATGCCGATGGAGTTGAAGAAGATCAGCGCGGCGAAGCCGAGGTAGGGGAAGTTGACCGGCAGCATGATCAGCAGCGATGAAGGTCAGCGGCGACGAGCACCAGGCCGCCCGTGGCGAAGGGGCGCGCCCCGTAGCGGTCGGCCAGCACGCCGCTGATCGGGCCGGCCAGCCAAGCAGCCCGACGGTCAGCGGGATCATGTAGATGCCGGCCCACAGCGGCGTCTGCTCGAGAAGCTGTAGCCGTGCAGCGGGAGCCAGATCCCCTGCAGCCAGATGATGAGCATGAACATCAGGCCGCCCCGGCTCAGCGAGGCCAGGAAGCTGGCCACGTTGCCCGCCGTGAAGGCGCGGATGCGGAACAGCTGCGAGGCGGAACATCGGCTGCGCCACCTTGGTCTCGATGATCCCGAAGGCGACCAGGATGGCCAGGCCGCCGAAGATCTCGGCCAGCACGTCCGGGCTGGTCCAGCCCATGGTGTGGCCGCCGTAGGGCAGGAGGCCGTAGGTGATGCCGACGAGGACGAGGATGAGCCCGACGGCGAAGGTGGAGTTGCCGAGCCAGTCGATCTTGGCCGGCGTGCCGCACGCCCCGCTCCTCGAGCTTCACGTAGGCCCACAGGGTGCCGACCACCCCGAAGGGGACCGAGATCAGGAAGACGAGGTGCCACTCCACCGGGGCCAGCAGGCCGCCCGAGGACGAGGCCGATGAAGGAGCCGCCGACGGCGGCGACGTTGTTGATGCCGAGCCCGAGCCCGCGCTTGATCGGCCGGGAAGGCGTCGGTGATGATGGCCGACGAGTTGGCGAAGAGCATGGCGCCGCCGACTCCTTGGCCGATGCGCATGACGATCAGCCAGATGGCGCCGGACGGTGCCGGTCAGCCAGGTGGCGGCCAAGCAGGATGGAGAAGGTCGGTGAAGACGGCGAAGCCGAGGTTGAAGATCTTGACCCGGCCGAACATGTCGCCCACCCGGCCCGAGGGTGACGACGAGCACGGCCAGCACGACCATGAAGCCCATGAGCATCCAGAGCAGGTAGCCGGTGTTGCCCGGCGTGAGCGGGTTGAGATCGATGCCGCGGAAGATGTCGGGCAGCGAGATCAGGACGATCGACTGGTTGATGAAGACCATCAGCGTGCCGAGGGTGACGGTCGACGAGGGCGATCCAGCGGTAGGCGGAGCTGGTCCGGCGCCGCGTCGGCCGGCGCGGGGCCGTGGCCGTTCGTCCGGAGGCGAGGGTCGCTGAGGCTCATCGCCAGAAGTTTAACGTTAACGTCAGGGTCATGAAACCGGCCGCGGCCGGCAAACTCGCCGCTGACCAGGATGGCCCCGGCAGCGAGCCGAGGCTCAGTCCGGAGGCGCCCGAGTGGTCGGGCGCCGTGGCGACGCGGCCTCGAACACGGCGGCCACGTCGTGGGAGTAGGCACGGCGGCCTGGCTCCCGAGCTGGGTCACCGACATGAGCACCGAGAGCATGAGGGCGACGATGCCGTTGGCGACGGCGGCCGGATCGATGTCGGGGCGCACCGGTGCCGGCGGCCTGCCCGGTGCGGAGCAGCTCGGTGCACGTCTTGCGGAGCTCGTTGAGCGCGGGCATCTCGAGCACGCGGATGGTGACCTCGGGCTCGAGGCCGGCCAGGAGGCGGCGGGCCAGCGGATGGCGCTCCACCGCCGCCACCAGGGTGAAGATCAAGGTGTCGTGCCAGCGGCGGACGTCGGGCACGTCCGCCACCGTGAGCCAGGCCCTCTTCGATCACGCCGGCCGCGTCCTCGTCGACGGCGGCGAGGAACAGGGCCTCCTTGTTGGGGAAGTAGGCGTAGGCGACCGTGCCGCCCACCGAGGCGTCCCGGGCGATGTCGGCGACCGAGGTGGGCGGTAGCCGTCCCGGCCGAACCGAGCGATGGCGGCCTCCAGGATGGCCCGCCGCGTCTGGGCGCCCTTTGGTCCTGCCGGCCTACTCCTGGTCGGCTGACGATTCCACTCCGGTACCTGCTCTCCAAAAATAGAGGATTTGAGAGAATCTCTCAAATAATCTAACATATCGGGCAGAGCCGAGCGGGAGGCATGAGAGCATGACCGGGACTGACACGAACAGCGGCAGGAGCCGAGCGAGCCCCGAGACGAAGAAGGTCGCCGGACGCAGTCGACGCCGGATGGACTTCGAGGGTCCATGCGGGACGTGCCGAGACACTTCGCCAGCGACGGCGACCTGATCTCCGGGCACGTGATCGCCGCCCTGTCGTCGGTCTTCCCCGACGGCGAGGACTACTTCGTGCGGTCGGTGCGCCATTTCCGCGACCAGGTCACCGACCCCGGCGCTCAAGCGCCAGGTGGCCGGGTTCATCGGCCAGGAGGCCGTGCACGGCCGGGAGCACCGGGTCTTCAACGACCGGCTGGCCGAGCTGGGCTACCCGACCAAGCAGTACGAGACGTTCACCCGCATCGGGCTGCGCATCCGAGAGCGGATCGCTCCGGCCAAGTCCAACCTGGCCGCCACGGCGGCGCTCGAGCATTTCACGGCCACGCTGGCCGAGCTCGTGCTCACGAGCGAGGAGATCCGCGACCTCGATGGGCGCCGACCCGTGCGCGACCTGTTCGTCTGGCACGCGCTCGAAGAGTCCGAGCACAAGGCGGTCGCCTTCGACGTCTACAAGGCGGTCGGGGGCGGCGAGCGCCTGCGGGTGTGGACGATGAACTTCTTCCGCTTCGGGTTCGTCCTCGGCATGGGGCTGGCCGTCGTGCTGTCGCTCCTGGGCGACCGGGCCACCTATCGCAAGGGCAACCTGCGGCAGAGCTGGCGGCGGCTGAAGACCTCGCCGATCGTGGATCCCGGCGTGTGGTCCCAGCTCAAGGACTACAACCGCCCCGACTTCCACCCCGACGACAGCGACACCACCGAATTGGTGGAAACCTGGAGGGCCGAGCTCTTCGGGGAGAACGGCACCTTGAACGACAAGCTGATCGGAGCTGCAGCCTGATGGCCTCCACCGGGACCAAAACCACCCCCACCCACCTCGACGTCCTCGATCGTCGGTGCCGGCCTGTCGGGAGTCGGGGCCGGCGCACTACCTGCAGACCGAGTGCCCCTGGGCGAGCTACGCCATCTTCGAGGCGCGTGGCGCCATCGGGCGGCACGTGGGACCTGTTCCGCTATCCGGGCATCCGCTCCGACTCGGACATGCACACGCTGGGCTACTCGTTCCGGCCCTGGGACGGCGAGAAGTCGATCGCCGACGGCGACTCCATCCTCCAGTACATCAAGGACACTGCGGCCGAGGCCGGCATCGACGCGCACATCCGGTTCAACCACCGCGTCACTGCGGCGAACTGGTCGTCGGCCGACTCCGTGTGGCACATCACGCGCCGAACGGGTCGACACGGGCGAGACGCTGGAGCTGACCGCCGGGTTCCTCTTCTCCTGCAGCGGCTACTACCGCTACGACCACGGCTATCTGCCCGACTTCGAGGGCATGGAGTGACTTCGGCGGGACCGTCGTCCATCCCCAGGCACTGGCCCGAGGACCTCGACTACGCCGGCAAGCGGGTCGTGGTCATCGGGAGCGGCGCCACCGCCGTGACGCTGGTACCCGCCCTGGCCCGCTCGGCCGCCCACGTCACGATGCTGCAGCGCTCGCCCACCTACATCGCCTCGCTGCCCGAGAAGAGCCCGGCGGCGGCGCTGTTCCGCAAGATCCTCCCGGCCAAGCAGGCCGGTACGGCGGCCAAGTGGTTCCACGCGCTGCATGACCCAGGCCTTCTACCAGGTCTGTCGCCGCTACCCCGGCCTGGCCAAGCGGATGCTGCTCAAGGGCCTCGAGCGCGCAGCTCCCCGAGGGCTACGACATCGCCACCCACTTCACACCGCACTACGACCCGTGGGACCAGCGCTTCTGCGCCGTCCCCAACGGCGACCTCTTCAAGGCGATCCGCGAGGGGCGGCGTGTCCGTCGTGACCGACCAGATCGAGCGCTTCACGCGAGAAGGGGTTGCTCCTGACCTCGGGACGCGAGCTCGAGGCGGACGTCATCGTGACCGCCACCGGCCTCGAGCTCCTCTTCCTCGGCGGCATCGGCGCTCACTGTGGACGGCGAGACGGTCGACCCGGCGACCCGCCTCACCTACAAGGGCATGATGATCGAGGGCGTGCCCAACCTGGCCATCGCCATCGGGTACATCAACGCGTCGTGGACGCTCAAGTGCGACCTCACCTGCGACTACGTGTGCCGCCTGCTCAACCACATGCACGAGCGCGGCCTGACCGAGTGCGTGCCGCGCCACGCCGGGCCTGCGGAAGATGACGGCCCGCTGCTCGGCCTGACGTCGGGCTACATCCAGCGCTCGGCCCACCTGCTCCCCAAGCAGGGGAGGGAGTATCCCTGGCGTGTGCACCAGAGCTACCTGCGCGACTACCGCGCCCTCAAGCTGAGCGCCGTCGACGACTCCATCATGGAGTTCTCGGGCCCGGGCGTCCGTGAGGACCCCGCCGTCGCCCTCGCCTCCTGATCCCGAACACGAGGAGCTATTGAGATGAAGGACTTCAAGGGCCGCGTGGCGGCCATCACCGGCTCCGGATCGGGCATCGGGCGCGCCCTGGCCAACGACCTGGCCCGGCGCGGCGCGCACCTGGCGCTGAGCGACATCGACGACGCCGGCCTGGCCGAGACGGTGTCGCAGTGCGAGGGCTTCGGCGTCAAGGTCACCTCGCAGCACCTCGACGTGGCCGACCGGGCCGCCGTCTACGCCTGGGCCGACCAGGTGGTGGCCGACCACGGCGAGGTCAACCTCGATCGTCAACAATGCCGGCGTGGCCCTGGGCGCCACCATCGAGTCGATGTCCTACGAGGACTTCGAGTGGCTGATGGACATCAACTTCTGGGGCGTGGTCTACGGCACCAAGGCGTTCCTGCCCTATCTGAAGGCCTCGGGCGAGGGCCACGTCGTCAACCTGTCGAGCGTCTTCGGCCTCGTCAGCGTGCCCTCACAGTCCGCCTACAACGCGGCCAAGTTCGCCGTGCGGGGCTTCACCGACACGCTGCGCATGGAACTCGAGATCGAAGGGCGCGCCCGGTCTCGGTGACGACGATCCACCCGGGTGGGATCAAGACGAACATCGCCAAGAACGCCCGCATGGACGCCAGCGTGACCGAAATGACGGGCGATCCCGAGAAGGCCCGGCTCGATATCGAGCGCGTCTTCATCACGTCGCCCCAGAAGGCGGCCCGCCAGATTCTGGCCGCCGTCCAGCGCGACCGCCGGCGCGCCCTCATCGGCCCCGACGCCAAGGTCATCGACTTCATCTCGCGGCTGCCCGCCACCCTGTACCAGAGCGCGCTGGCGAAAGGAGCCCGTCTGGCGCGACGCTGAGCGCCATGGCAGACCTCGTCACCTACGAACGGAGCGACAGGGTCAGCACCATCACCATGGACGACGGGAAGGTGAACGTCTTCTCCATCCCGATGCTGCGTGCGCTCCACGATGCCTTCGACCAGGCCGAGCGGGACGCCACGGTGGTGCTGTTGACCGGACGCCCCGGCTACTTCTCCGCCGGCTTCGACCTCAAGGTCTTCTCGGAGACGCCCGAGGACACGACCACCCTGCTCGCGCTCGGCGCCACCCTGGCCGAACGCATCCTGTCCTTTCCCACTCCGGTCGCCGTGGCCTGTTCCGGCCACGCCTTCCCCGCCGGCGCATTCCTCCTCATGGCGGCCGACACCCGCGTGGGCGCGGACGGCCCCTTCAAACTCGGGCTCAACGAGGTGCGCATCGGGTTGCCGCTCCCCTGGTTCGCCATTGTGCTCGCCCGCCACCGCATGACGCCGGCGGCCTTCGACCACGCCGTGGTCACGGGCGAGATGCTCGACCCCCAGGAGGCCAAGGTGGCCGGACTGCTCGACCGTGTCGTCCCCGTGGACGAGCTGGCCGAGGCCGGGCGGGCCGCCGCCGAAGACCTGACCGCCGTCCACGTCCGGGCCCATGCGGCCACCAAGCTGCGCGCACGTCAGAAGGTGCTCGAGGAGTTGCGGTGGTCGATCGACACGGAGCTCACCGCGCCGAGCTGACCGCATCGCACTGACGTGGCCAGTTCGTGCCGTGGCGCGCTCGTACACGGAGCACGTCGCCGCGTCGGCCGGTGTCGCCTCGAACCGGCGGCCTCGCCGCATACTGGACACCCGACGGCCAGTCGCCCATGATGCTGAACATGGAATCGCCGTCTTTACTCAAGACGATGGTCCGGCTCCCGGAGGCTCTCCTGCGTCTGCCCGTTTCGGCGCTCACCGCGCTCGACGCCGTCAACGACCTGGCCGATCGGCTCGATCGGCTCATGACCCTGCTGGAGCGCATCGAGGGTGGCGTCAACAAGGCCGGCTCGGGTATCGACCTGGCCGCCCTCGGTATCTCTCATGCCGTCTCGGGTCTGGAGCAGGCCGTGGACACCCTCGACACCTCGCTGCCTTCGCTCTCCGACTCGGCCTCCGCGCTGCGCAGCCTCACCGAGCGGCTGAGCGCGGTGGCGGTCGAATTGGCCACGGAGCTGCCCAAGGCGACCAGGTCGCTGCAAGAAGTCTCACCGGAGCTGAACACCGTCGTCGGCTTGCTCGACGAGCGCTTCGCTCACCTCGACGGCGTCGTGACCGAGCTGGCCCGGTTGATGGAGGCGGTGGTCGGTGCCATCCCCGGCATACGGCGTGTCCTGCCCACCTCCTCCACCACCCCCGCCTGATCGGTCGCGACAGGAAGGAGCAACACCAATGGGCCAAGACGGTAACGAAGCCGCGCTCGACCTCGTACGGGCCACGTCGGTCCCGATCCACGACATCGGCACCGCCATCTATCTGAGTTCCGATGTCTTCGGTTGGGCCGCCGAATGGGGATGGACCAACCCGTTCACCTTCTACTTCGCCGGACGCGGTGGCATGCTCGGAGACGTCGGTGCGGACGTCGTCATTTCCGCCCTCGGGTGGTTCGAGCCCAACGCCGTCACCGCCATGTACACCGAGGGCATCGGCGTGGCGGGTGCGACCGAAGCGGCGGCCCGCATGGCCGAGGCACACGCCAAGTGGGGCGAGAAGCACTACGCGGACGTCGATGGGATAGAAGAGAAGGTGGCCGTGACCGAGGAGCTGGTGAACGGGCTCGAGGGCTCGGGCATCCCCCTCTTCGTGGCCTGGCGCGACGCCTCCCCATGCCAGACACCGGCAGGACGGGCGGCGCAGCTCATGCAGATCCTCCGTGAGTGGCGCGGTGGCCTCCACCTGGTGGCGACGACCGCGGCCGGGCTCAGCCCCCTCGAAGCCATCCTCACCAATGAGGGACCGGGCCAGGCCAAGTTCCTCGGCTGGCCCGAGCCGTTCCCCGACACCAGCGCCATCAAGGCCAAGCACGACGAGGCGGAGGAGATGACCGACAGGTTGTGCGCGGCCGGGCTGGCCCGGGCCCTCGACGCCTCCCGGTTCACCGCCTTCGAGGGCGCGGTCGGAACCCTGCGCGCGGCCACCCCGTAGCCCGATTCCCGGGGTGGTCCCCGACCGGGGACCGGCTACAGTGAAGGGCTGCTCTGCGGCCGGCCAGGGCCGGAACCGGGGGGCACACGGCAGTGATTGCCACGGACCTGTGGTGCAGCTCGGAGTGCACGCCGCCCTGTCAAGGCGGAGGTCGCGGGTTCAAATCCCGTCAGGTCCGCCACCAAGTTCGCACCCGCCGCGTGCCGGTCGAACCTGGTTACCCGGTCGGGTAGCTCAGTTGGTAGAGCGCGCGCCTGAAAAGCGTGAGGTCACCGGATCGACGCCGGTCCCGACCACCGGTGGTGCCCAGTTCAGGTGTACGGCTGATGCGCGATGGGGACGCTGCGCCCACGCGACCCGTGCTAGGGATGCTCCCGGACCTCGCCCGCACCGAGCATGCTGCATTCACGCCCGACATAACAAGAGAGGGTCGATGCTCGGCTGACGGTCGCGAGGCGCCGAAGCTCCCGGTTCCGATTGGTGTATGGACCTCGTCCTGGTCGTCAATGCGTCTGGCGATCCTTGAGAGGCAAGGCACTTAGCATCAGCCGGACGCTGCCATCTCGTACCAAAACCCGCCGTTCAAGTTGATCTTGTTGCCCGTGGACTGACCCGGAGCGGAGTCGCCAACGTAGGTGTAGAGCGGATGGCCGTCGTAGGTGACCTGCGTCGCGCCACCTGTTCGTCTGATCGTTCCGAGCTTGCCCGTCACGCCCGCTCCGGCGATCGGTCTGCCGGTCACCGGCGGCCAGTACGCCGCACAGGTGCCATAGCAAGTCGACTTGCTCGGCGTATCGGGTGCGAACCAGTACAACGTATAGCCACTCGCATTGGTCAACACCGAGACGCCGTCGATCTTCGTGACCTTGAGGAGCGCGTTCGAGGAACCGTTGCTCGTGGAGGCCGGTCCCGCTGCCGTGAGCGAAACGACGAGGAGCACCAAGGTCAGCACGGTGAACGCGGCCGCTGCCCACCGGGCGGCCGGTGTCGCCCGTTGCAGTCGGTCCGACATTCCGTCGGGCCTCGCCTGCTCGGAGGGTTCAAGCTCCGGAAATGGACGAAGGGCGAACGCGACGAGCACCGCAAACGTGGCGACCTCGATTATCCCGGCGACGATCCCTGCGGTGGTGCGGACCTCGCGAAACCCGAAGAGACTGACGCGCAACGACAACAGATATCCACCGAGAGTGGCGATGGCGAACACAGCGCCCGCCGCCGCCGCCAGACGGCTACGCGACACGAGGATGATCACGCCCAGGCCAAACGCAGTGATCACCTGGAGCAGGAACAGCCAACCGATCGTCGGGATCGTCCGGTACCCGGTGAGGTACAAGTCGAGATGGATCGCGCCGGTCGTGACGAGCAGCCCGGCACCGACGACCCGGAGTGCGAGCCATTGCCGACCCGCCCCTGACTCACGCCTGTTCGTCTGGTCGATCGAAGCCCTGTCTTGAGTCGTCGTCACGCCGGCACTCTCCCACCGAATTCGTCTCTGCCCGATGTCATTTAGCGCTCGCCAAGTCGATCGCGTTCGTGCCGTCGTTGACGAAGAGGAGACCCTGCCCACCCGGCTGGACCGCCGCGCCGAAAAGATCGCCTGCACCCTTTGCGACGAGCGTGACTTTCGCGACCTGCTTGCCTTGCGGGCTGATCTCGACGGCGTTCCCGTCATTGCCGTTCAGTGCGATCAGGTCACCGTTGGGTGCGACCAAGAGACCAAGAGGCCCGTTCAGACCGCCACCGGATGAAAGGGTGCTGGAACGGTCCGCGACCGCCGTGGTGCGCGTCATTGCGTTCGGGATCTTCGTAATCCGGCTACCCACTGTCTCGGCGACATAAAGCGTGCCGTTACTCGCGAACGCAACACCCGTGGGTGACTGGATGAGGGCGGCCTTGTTCGCCCGCCAGACGAAGTTGGACCCAATGACGGTCGAGCTGGTCATCGTTGGCATTTGCCCGGGCGCGAGCGACACATCGATCCGGACGACCGTGCATACTCCGACCGGAGGCGTCTTGTCCAGGCCGTTCGGCCTGCTCAGAGAGTTGGAGACGAACAGGTCGGCACCGGAGGAGGTCGTGGCGGCGGTCATGTCCCACGGACCGTTGATGTCCGCGTTGGACCACGTCTCTGCCACTTGACCGGTGCTGTTCAGCACGATGAGGCATCCCGCCGGGTTCACTGAGGGAAGCGCCCCTCCCGTACCGGTCGGGAGGCTGCCGACCACGACCCAGCCGCCGGGAAGAATCGAAAGCGCGGTCGTGAGCCCGACCCCTCCAGGGCAGGAATCGGAAGCGGGGAGGGTCCCGATGTTCGCGAATGTACTGACCGTCCCGCTGGGAGCAACTTCCATGATCGTCGTGCCTGTCCCCTGCACGTTCGCCTTGTCGTTGAAGTTGCTGACAAGGGTGTCACCGTTGACGAGTCCTCCGACCGTGCTGTGCACCACAGCAACGCCGTAGGGGTTCACATCGCCGTTCGCTGGGACGGTCGACGCCAACTGCTTCGGCTTTCCGAGTGTCGAGAGAAACGTTGATCCCGAGGACGCATGAGCGAGGGAGGCGGCCGCCACTCCCCCCGATCCCGCCAACCCCGCTGCTGTTGCGAGCAGGACCACAACCGATGACCGCGCTGACCTTGTACAGAACGACCTCACAGAATCTCCTCGCACCCATCCCGCGCAGAACCGGACTGTTCTGCGCCCGTCAAGAGGGACTACGTGCGGGACGATCTGGCGGATTGCCCAGTCGTGGAAACTGCTGGTCCAATTGGTTGAGCTGTGTCAGAGACGCGACCAATAAGGGGTAAACCTCTCAGCCGGGAAAGGGGGAGCCAGTGCGAGGGCCGCCAATCCTGACCATGGCGAGATTCACCTTGGCTCCTGACTATTTGCCGTGGAGGTCCGGCTGACCTGGAATTAGACGCCGAGGTCGGCGGCGCGCAACTGGGCCGCGAGCTCGGCGTCGCCGGCTATCTCCACCCGCGCCACGCCTTGACGCCCGGCTCCGAACAAGGTCAGTTCACCGGGATCGCCGGAAACGACAAGGCGTGGACCGGTGCCTTGCTCCTTACTTGGAAGTCCGGGTGCGGAGAGCTCGACCGTGGCGGCGACCTTCTTTGCCATTCCTCCGGGTCCTAGACGGGCCCAGAGGGCATCCGCCAACTCGGGGGCGAGTGAGCGCGGCTCCCACCCTTCTTGGCCCCGGCGCACATCCTCGACGTGGATGAAGAACTCGACCGTATTCATCGGCCCGTCGAAGGGCCGAAGAAGCGACGGCGGGCCCCGGCGCACCGTCGCGACCAGGTCTGTCCACGTCATACGGTCTCGAACCGAACGCCGGACCCTGTCGGTGTAACCGGCCAGGGGAGCCCAGACGAGCCCAGGGCCGCTGTCGGGGCGACGTTCGCGGAGGGTGCGCACCCAGGGTGTCCCCTTCGCGCGGGCAGGGTCCCGGTTCACCAGAGACTTCGAGGACCTGATCGGGTGGTTGGCCACCACCATGGACAAGACCGCCCTGTGCCGCCTGGTGCGCATCGACTGGGACACCGTCGGGCGCATCATCGAACGGGTGATGGCGACCGGCCTCGACAAACGGCGTCTCGACAACCTCTTCGTCGCTGGCGTCGACGAGGTCAGCTGGCGCAAGGGTCACTCCTACGTCACGTTGGTCGAACACGCCACCGGCAAGTTCGTCTGGGGCAAGGAGGGCAAGGACACCGACACGCTGGACTGCTTCTTCGATGAGCTCGGCCCCGAGCGCTCGGCCGCCATCACCGCCATGTCGATGGACATGGGTCCCGCCTACGAGAGCTGGCCAAGAAGGAGGGCCACGCCGTCAACGCGGTCATCTGCTACGACCCCTTCCATGTCGTGGAGTCGGTCACGACCGCCTCGAGAAGGTCCGCCGGGAGGTCTGGCAGGACCTGCGAAAGCTGCCCGACCAGGATGCCGCCCGCCGCTTCAAAGGTGCCCGGTGGGCACTGCTCAAGAACCCCACCGACCTGACCGATGACCAGGCCGCGACGCTGCGCAGCTGAAGCGCGAGGCGGGGACCTGTGGCGGGCCTACGCGCTGAAGGAGGCCCTTCGGGCCGTCTTCGCCGGCGACCTGTCCGAGGAGGAGGTCGGTATCCTCCTCGACCGGTTCTGCTCGAAGGCACAGCGCAGTGGCCTCAAACCGTTCGTCACCGCGGCCAAGACCATCCGCAAGCGGCGTGCGGGCATCTTGGCCGCCGTTCGACTTGGCGTGAACAATGCCCGCCACGAAGGCTTGAACGGCGTCCGTTCATCGTCAACCGACGGCTCCACTCACGGGCACTCGCATCAGCTGACGCTGGCGATGAGCAGTGCGCAGAGCTAGTACAACAAGATGGGCTGCCAGATCTGCGGTGGTCCAGCCGGCACACACCGTTGCCGCCTCCGGGCCGAGTTCGACCAACAGGTCGCAGAGGGTGCCCCTTTCCTGTTGAGCCAGCGTGGCACGCTCCACCGCGCAACGGTAGCCCCGCGCCCGTCCCGGCCACCGAAGTCCGGTCGCCCGTTCGGGGTCCGACTTGGTGCCACCACTACCTTCGGCCGGGTAGCACCACCTTGTTGAACGCGAGGCATCACCCTTGGCTGTCGGTCGCGTCCGTCGTACCGTCGGTGTGAAAACGAGTGAAGGGCGGTTCCAATGCCAGTCGAATCATCAGTCAATCGGTTCGTGCGAGCAGTCGTCAGAGGCCGGACCTTGATGTTCATCGCTGTCGCCGACGTGTTGCTGTTTGTGATCGCCAATGTCGCATACGGGCCGGGCCATGAACATGGTTTGCGCCTCGTCGTGTCCAATGTGACGTGGGCCCTCTTCTTGATCGGCGCCGTACTTCTGATCGCGTTGGCAATCACGGTCCTGGTGCAGGCAGGAGTGCGGCGCGCCAGGCGACCGGCCCCGACGCACTAGCTCAAGCTGCGCCCCAGCCGACCGGCGGTGGTTGATGGCACCGTGCGAGAGTGGTGGTGCTGCCACGAGGGCTGAAAAGCGGCCGGCCACCTTGGACGCGTCGGGTTCGGTGGATCAGACTTGGGGCGGCGCCGCAGCGTTGCGCCACGGCGCTCATGTCGTGCCGAGCGGCCGCCAGGTGTTCCCGTCGTCGGTGTGCCAGAGGCCGACGCCGTACTCGCAGATCCAGCCCTGGGTCCTCGGCCTTGGCGCGGTCGCCCAGTATGCGGTAGGCCACCTGGTAGGCGAGCCGGTAGAGATCGCCGAAGGCCACTTCGAACGAGCGGGCAACCGGCTTCGCCATCAGCTGGTCCTCTGAACGCCCTTCACCATGCCAACCCCAGAAGCCCGTCGCGTGGTCCATCTCGAGCAGGCCGTACCGGATCATCTACCACTCTTCACGTCCGAGCGGCCGGAACGATTGACCGGCCGACCGTGGCGACCTCACTGCGCCGTGTACCCACGGCCGACCGTGCTCTCCTCTCCGCCTTCGTCCGCGCCCTCGCGACGAGCTGGTCATTGAGCCCAGGACGGTCGATGTCGCCAGGAGGGAATCTGGCGCCGCCGAAGACGTCCCGGTCGTCCACCGTCGGCCAGGGTGAACCGCTCCGACCGAGCGGCTGCGGGCGGAGTTCAGACGGCGCAGTACAGAGCCGTCCCGCCGGCCGGACCATTCGTCGGTCGCAGTGCCCTGCCGGCCGACTTGTTGGAGGAGGAGGAGGAGGACCCACAGCTCCGACAACTCTTCACGCAGCTGCACGGCGGCGGGAGGCCGCGGCGGTCGAGGTGACCCTGGTCGTGTCCGACGAGCTGCGGCTGGAACCGGTTGCCGCACGGTTGGAGGGCGCCCTGTCGCAACGTCGTGCCCTCATCGACCGCGTGGAGAAGATGTCCCGCTGCGTGCCGGGGATCAAGTGAACCAGGGCCAGGACTCGACGCCGAGCTGCCGAGCGTGATGAAGGTCGTCGGCTCGGAAATCGAATGGGAGCGGGACAAGCCCCTACCCGCCATCGGGGGATCGATCGCCGGCACCGATCGGGTGGCCCAGCTCAAGAGCGCCGGCCAGGTGGTCGGACACGCCCGGACCAACCTGGCCCCACGGTGGCCCCGCTGGATCGAACGGGGCCGCGTCCTTTCACGGCTCATCACGCTCCACGACCACCTGCGAGACCTCTCCCGGGCACGTCGCACGCACTGACCCCGCCGGGCTCGCGTGGTCGTCGCCACGAGCGCCCTGAGCTGGTGGCCCTCCCGGCTGACGGCACCGGTCACAATGAGGCCATGCTTCGTACGGGCCCCCTCGCCCTGGCCGCGCTGGCCCTGGTGGCGCCGTGCGCACTGGCCTCGTGCAGCAGTTCGCCCGGCCACCAGCAGGCGGTGCGCCGGACCACCACCACCACGACGGCGGCGCCGAGGACCACGACGAGCTCGAGCGTGACCACCACGACCATCACAGGGGGCGTGGCCGTGCCCAACGTCATCGGCCTCAAGATCGACCCGGCGCGCTACATCCTGCACGCCGTCGGGTTCGGCACCGTGCCGCTCAACACGGTGTGCAGCAAGGGGACGCTGGCCAGCCAGAGCGTGGTCGCCTCGCTGTCGGTCCCCGGCCACGCGCCGTTCTACGCCGTCGGCGCCACCCCGCTCGTGCCCGGCACCATACGCCCCAAGAATTCAATTGTCGCCATCACGTGGTCGGACTGCTACCCGAACGGCACGTCCGTGCCTGCCGTCGTCGGCCTGAAGTTCCTCCAGGCCACCCACGATCTCCACGTGGTCGGTCTCACCTGGTCCTGCTTCTCGATGGATTCCGACCCCGCAACCACGACGACGACCGCGGACCCGACCACCACGACGACCGCCCCGCCACCCTCGACGTCGTCGTCCACCACGACGACGACCACCCATCCCCCTACCACGACCACGACCACCACAAAACCGCCGGAGCCCGTCATCCTGACCCAATCGCCCACCGCCGGCGCGATCGTGAAAGCCTCGACGACCGTGACGCTCACCATGCACGCCTGCCCGCAGTGACGACGTCCAGCGGGCCGGGCCTTTCCGACCCCCTTGCCCTGCACACCGCCCGGGGCCGCTGGGTGCTGACCGCCACCGTGCTCGGCTCGGGCATCGCTTTCCTCGATTCGACCGTGGTGGGCATTGCGCTGCCCTCCATCAGCCGCTCCTTCGGCGGTGGGGTCGGCACGTTGCAGTGGGTCGTCACCGGCTACGCGCTCACCGTCGCCGCCTTCCTCCTGCTCGGGGGCGCGCTGGGCGACCGCTTCGGGCGCCGACGCGTCTTCTCCATCGGCGTGGCCTGGTTCGCCCTGGCCTCCGCCTGCTGCGGCCTGGCGCCGAGCGCCGGGCTGCTCATCGGCGCCCGGGTCGTGCAGGGGATCGGCGGTGCCCTCCTCACCCCGGGCAGCCTGGCCATCCTCCAGGCCAGCTTCCGCCCCGACGACCGCGCGCGCGCCATCGGCGCCTGGTCGGGGCTGGGCGGCGTCGCCTCCGCCGCCGGCCCGCTCATCGGTGGTTGGCTCCTGGCCGTCGCGTCGTGGCGCTGGGTCTTCTTCATCAACGTGCCCCTCTCCGCCTTCGTGCTGCTCATCACCGCCCGCCACGTGCCCGAGACCAGCGATCCCACCAGCTCCGGGCGCGTCGACGTGCCCGGGGCGGCGCTGGCGGTGGTCTTCTTGGCCGGCCTCACCTACGGCCTCATCGAGGGGCCGACCGACGGCTGGACCAGCGCGGGCGTTCTGGCCACGCTCGTCGTCGCCGTGCTGGCCGCCCCCGCCTTCCTGTTGGTCGAGCGCCGCTCCGCCCATCCCATGCTGCCGCTCGGGCTGTTCCGCTCCCGCCAGTTCAGGGGAGCCAACGCGGTGACCTTCGTCGTCTACGGAGCCCTCGGCGGCGCCCTCTTCCTCGTCCCGGTCGTGTTGCAGCTGGTAGCGGGCTACAGCCCGCTGCGCTCCGGGCTGGCCCTGCTCCCCATCACGCTGATCATGCTGGTGTTTTCGGCCCGTTCCGGGCAGCTGTCCGCCCGCATCGGCCCCCGGCTCCAGATGTCGGTCGGGCCCGTCCTGGTCGGTGCCGGCCTGGCTCTGCTCGCTCGCGCCGCCACCCCGGGCAGCTACTGGGTCCAGGTCTTCCCGGCCGTCGTGCTCTTCGGCGCCGGCCTGGCCGTCACCGTGGCCCCCCTCACTTCCACCGCCATGGGCGCGGTGCCGGTCGAGCACTCGGGGGTGGCCTCAGCCGTCAACAACACCGTCTCCCGCGCCGCCGGGCTCATCTTCGTGGCCGTACTGCCGCTGCTGGCGGGGCTCACCGGCGCGGCGGCGTTGCACCCGCCCGAGTTGGCCGCCGGGTTCCGCACCGCCATGTTCATTGCCGGCGCCACCTGCGCCTGCGGTGGCCTGCTGGCCGTCCTGACCATCCGCAACCCGGCCCGCGCCCCGGCCCAGGTGGACAAGCCGCCGCGCGTCTTTTATTGCGGCGTCGCCGGCCCGCCCCTGCGCCCCGCACCGGCGGTCACGCCGCGCTGAGCGGCCCAACGTGCGGCCGTCCGGCCGGTCGGCAAAGGTAGGTCCGTGATGCCCCGCAGCGCCGTCGAGGACGCCACGCCACCGGCCGTCTTCGCGCCGGCCACCCTGGGTCCGCTCACGCTGCGCAACCGCATCATCAAGGCGGCCACCTTCGAAGGGGTGATGCCGGGTGGCGCCGTCAGCGACGCGCTGATCGACTTCCACCACCGCGTGGCCGCCGGCGGCGCCGCCCTCTCCACGGTGGCCTACCTGGCCGTATCGCCCGAAGGGCGCACGGACCGCCACTGCCTCCTGCTGAACCAGCAGAACCTGCCCGGACTGCGCCGCCTGACCGACGCCATCCACGCGGAGGGTGCGGCGGCGGCGGCCCAGCTCGGCCACGCCGGACCGGTGGCCAACGCGCGCTCGAACGGCGTCCCCGCCCTGTCCCCCTCGGGTGGCCTGACCCCTATGGGCTCGCGGCTGCGCGGCGTCGACGCCAGCGGCATCGAACGCATCACCGACGACTACCGCCGCGCCGCCGCGCTCGCCGTCGAGGCCGGATTCGACAGCATCGAAATCCACGTCGGGCACAACTACCTCTTGAGCGCCTTCCTCAGCCCCAAGCTGAACCGGCGCGACGACCAGTTCGGCGGCTCGGTCGAGAACCGGGCCCGCTTCCCCGCGCCGTCCTGCGCACCGTGCGCGACGCCGTCGGCCCGGACACGGCGGTCACGGCGAAGCTCAACATGGCGGACGGCGTCGACGGCGGGCTGTGGATCGACGAGAGCGTCGAGGTGGCCTCCCTCTTCGAGGAGGACGGCGCGCTCCATGCGCTCGAGCTCACAGGGGGCAGCTCGCTGGCCAACCCGATGTACCTCTTCCGCGGCGACGCGCCGCTGCCCGAGTTCGCCGCCACTCTGCCACCGGCGGTGCGGGTCGGCTTCCGGTTCGTCGGCCGCCGCTTTCTCAAGACCTACCCCTACGAGGAGGCCTTCTTCCTCCCCTTCGCCCGTCAGTTCAAGGCCGCGCTGTCCACCCCGCTCATCCTCCTCGGCGGCATCTCAGAGCGGGCGACGATCGAGGGGGCACTGGCCGAGGGGTTCGCCTTCGTCGCCATGGCGCGCGCCCTGCTGCGCGAGCCGGACCTGCCCAACCGGATGCAGGCGGGCGGGGCCACCACGTCGCTGTGCATCCACTGCAACAAGTGCATGCCGACCATCTACTCGGGCACGCGCTGCGTCCTGGTGCCCGACCGACCGGGTCCTCCCTAAATCGCGACCGGCGGCCTCCGGCCCGCCCACGGCGCCGCCTCTTCCAGCTGGGCGGACAGGGAGAGGAGGGTCTCCTCGTCGCCGAAGCGCCCGACGAACTGCACGCCGACGGGCAGGCCGGCGTCGTTCCAGTGCAGCGGGAGCGAAACTGCCGGCTGGCCCGTCACGTTGAACGTCGGGGTGAAGGGCACGTAGGCGGCGGCTCGGAACAGGCCCGCCATCGGTTCACCCGGGGGCGAGTCGAACGTGCCCAGCGGCGCCGGAGGTTCGCCGAGGGTGGGCGTGAGGAGCACGTCGATGCCCTCGAAATACGCCGCGATCTGCCGCGTCGCTCGCTGCAGCCCCTGCACCGCGGTCAGGTACTGGCCGCTGTTGAGCGAACGGCCGAGCTGAATGAGGGCCCAGCTGAGGGGCTCGACCTCCGCCTCGGTGACCGCCCGCCCGAGGCGCGACTCCCAGTCGCCGATGGCCCAGGCGTTGCCCGCCGCCCATGCGTTGATGAAGTCGGTCACGAAGGAATCGCCGTCGACGTCCAGCGCCGCGCTCTCCACGTGGTGGCCGAGCGACTCGCAAAGCGTCGCCGCCGCCTGCGCCGCCGCCACGCAGTCGGGGTGCACTTCGCTGCCCGTCGGCGATGTCGTCATCACGGCGATGCGCAGCGTCGGCGGGACCGCGGCGGCCGCGGCGGCGAACGAAGGCCCGCGACGGGGCGGCGCCCAGTAGGGATCGCCCGGCACCGGCCCGGCCGTTGCGTCGAGGATGGCCGCCGAGTCGCGCACCGAGCGGGTGACGACGTGCTCCGCGATCAGGCCGCCGAACAGGTCGCCGTATTGGGGAGCGAGCGAGTTTCGCCCCCGGGTGGGCTTGAGGCCGACCAGGCCACAACACGACGCCGGGATCCGGATCGACCCGCCCCCGTCGTTGGCGTGCGCCGCCGGCACCATGCCCGAGGCCACGGCGGCGGCCGATCCACCCGAGGACCCGCCGGTCGAGTGGTCCGTGTTCCACGGGTTGTGGGCCGCGCCGAAACGGCGCGGCTCGGTGGTCGGGAGGATGCCCAGCTCGGGGGTGTTCGTCTTGCCGCAGATGACGAAGCCGGCATCCATGAAGCGCCGGGTCAGCTCCTGCGTCGTCGTCGAGCGGTAGTCGCCGGCGAAGTCGAGCCCCTCGGTAAACGGCGTACCGGCCAGCTCGGCGGCCACGTCCTTCAAGAGGAAGGGCACACCGCGGAACGGGCCGTCAGGCAGCTCGCCGGCCGCCTCCTCACGCGCCCGGTCGAACAGCTGCCAGATGACGGCGTTGAGTTGGGGGTTCAGCTTCTCGATCCGCGCAATGGCGCCGTCGACCAGCTCGCCCGGCGACACCTCCCCACGGTGGACCATCTCCGCCTGTGCCGTTGCGTCCAGCCATGCCACGTCGTCACTCATGCCGGCCACGGTACCCAGGCACCGGTACGGGTGCTCAAGCCGGGACGGGCGAGGCCTCCTCGGCCGGCGGGCGCCGCGCCCCGGTGCGCACGGCCAGCGCCTCGGTCACCGTCACGTCGGCGCCGCAGGCCGTGCAGCGGCGGCGGTCGTCGAGCTCGCCGCCGCAGTCACGGTGCTGGAGGATCATGGGGCGCTCGCCCTCGAGGCCGTAGCGGTCGCCCCACTTGAGCAGCGCCACCAGCACGGGCCACAGGTCGGCCCCCTTCTCGGTCAGCCGGTACTCGGAGCGCAAGGGCCGCTCCTGGTAGGGCCGCTTGACCAGGATGCCCTCCTCGACCAGACGCTCCAGGCGGTTCTGCAGGATGTTGCGCGCCACGCCCAGGTCGCGCTGCAGGTCGTCGAAGCGGCGGATACCCAAGAAGACGTCCCGGATGACCAGGAGCGTCCACCGCTCGCCCACCACTTCCAGTGTGGCCGCGACCGGGCAGTACTGGCTTGGGTAGTCCCGTTTGAGCATCACACCAGCCTACCGCGCATTTCATGGCAATGCGTTGTTCTATGAAACTTTGTTGGATACAGTGAGTTTTATGACAGAACCCAACAACGGAAGCACGGTCGCACCCACCCGGCCCACCCTCACGGCCCTGATCGTGTTGACCGGGGTGTTCCTGTCCTCTCTCGACCTGTTCATCGTGAACATCGCGTTCCCCAGCATCTCGGCCACCTTCCACGGGGAGAGCCTGAGCTCGCTGTCCTGGGTGCTGAGCGCCTACACCATCGTCTTCGCCGCCGCCCTGGTCCCTGCCGGCCGCTGGGCCGACCGCGCCGGGCGTAAGAAGGCCTTCCTCATCGGCCTGGCGATCTTCACGGCCTCGTCCGCCCTCTGCGCGCTGGCCCCGTCGCTCGGCTTCCTGGTGGGCGCCCGCATCTTGCAGGCCACGGGCGGCGCGCTCATGCTGCCCACCTCCCTCGGCCTCCTCCTGCCCGCCTTCGGCCCCGAGCGCAAGGGCGCGGCCATCGGGCTGTGGTCCGCCGTCGGTGGCGCCGCCGCCGCCTTCGGCCCGCCGGTGGGCGGCCTGCTGGTGCAGGCGAGCTGGCGCTGGGTCTTCCTGGTCAACCTCCCCTTCAGCCTCCTGGCCCTGGTCTTCGGCGTCCGGTTGCTGCGCGAGGTACGCGACCCGGCCGCCCACAAGGCCGACCTGGTCGGCGCCGCACTGCTGTCCGTCTCGGTGGCCAGTCTGGTAGCCGGCATCGTCGAAGGGTCGGACTGGGGCTGGGCCAGCGCGCGCATCCTCGGCGCCTTCGCACTGGCCGCCGTCAGCGGGATCTGGTTGGTGGTGCGCTCCTTCCGCCACCCCCACCCGATCCTCGAGCCGGCCGTGATCCGGCACCGCGCCGTGGCGTTGGCCGACCTCAGCTCCCTCGCCTTCTTCAGCGGCTTCGGCGCCCTGGTGCTCGGGGGCGTGCTCTTCCTGACTGGCGTGTGGCACGAGTCGGTCCTGCGCGCCGGCTTCATGATCGCTCCCGGTCCGCTGCTGGCCGGGCTGACCGCGTTCCCCGGCGGCGTGCTCGGCGCCCGGCTTGGGCACCGTGTCGTCGGCACGGCGGGCTCGCTGTTCTTCGCCGCCAGCGGCCTGTGGTGGATCACCCACGTCGGCGCCGCGCCGGACTGGGCGGGCCAGTACCTGCCCGGCAGCCTCCTCGGCGGCTTCGGCGTCGGCCTCATGCTGCCCTCGCTTGGCGGGGCGGCCACCGCACCGTTGCCGCCCGAGCGCTTCGCCACCGGCTCCGCGCTCTATGTGATGAGCCGGCAGATCGGCATCGCCCTCGGTGTGGCCGGCCTGGTCGCCATCCTCGGCGCGGCCACCGGACCGACGTCCGTCACGTCGTTCCACCACGCCTGGATCTTCATGATGGCGTGCAGCCTGCTGGCCGGGGCAGTGCTCCAGGGCATCGGCACCCGCCGCGCCGAGGTGGCCGACGCTTCGGCTTCGGCCGAGCCGGCCGCGGTCGCCGCGGCCTACGCGCTGTCCGCCGGCAAGTAGGAAGGGTTGGCCACCAGAAGTTGGTCTCGCGCGGACGCGGCGAGGGCGGAGGCCACCTGCTCCCATCCCTCGTCGAAGTCCCCGGCCCGGATGGCGGCCGCCAGGGCGGGGTCGTCGACGATCCCGAGGTCACGCAGCCGGTACGCGTGCGCCGTGACGATGTCCCGGCCCAGCAGCAGCTCGCGCTCCGCCACCGCCAGGGCGTTGCGCGCCACCCGCGCCTCGAACCGTGCCCCGCCCTCGCTACGTTCCATCACGGCGGTCTCGAGGTACTCCCGCACCGCCTCGACCAGCTCCGCCGCCGTCGGCCGCCCGAAGGGGGCGACCGGCTTGCCCTTGGCCACGGGCTCGGGGGCCGGGTCACCGGGCGCCACGCCGAGGAGAGTGAAGAGATCCCACTCGCTCTCGCAGACACGGCGGCCGATGGCGGCCAGCTCGACCGAGCGGGTGGAGCCGCTCAGGTGCGCCGACGCCTGCAGCGAACAGATGACCGCCCACTTCACTGCGGCGTGCACTTGCCACCAGTGCACCCGTTCTCGGTCGATCGCCTCGCCGCCGGCTGCCGCGTACGACCCGAGCAGCTCCCCCAGGGAGCCGAACCCGCCCACCTCCTCGGTCCCGCCAAAACGCCAGGCGGGCGCGCACAGCCACCCGACGTCCTCGGCCGGGTCGCCAGCGTGGGCCAGCTCCCAGTCGAGCACGCCTCGCAGGCCTTCGGGGCCGACCAGCAAGTTGCCGAGTCGGAAGTCGCCGTGCACCGTCACCCGAGGCCCGGCAGCCCGGCGGTGCCGTTCGAGCCAGCGCACGCCGAGCTCGAGCGCGGGACGCGCCTCGCCCAGGGCGTCGAGGAACTGAAGGGGGTCGCCCAGCGGGTCGGCGGTCGGGAGCCGCTCGATCACGGCGGGGTCGATGGTGTGGATGGCGGCCAGCGCGCGGCCGCACTGGGCGGTGAGCACGCGTCGGGCGTCGGCCCATTCCGCGTCGCGCAGGATCTTGCGCGGGATCGTCTCCCCCTCCAGGCGCTCGACCACGAGCCAGTCCGCGCCGACGTCGTCGCCCACCCCCATAGCCAGGACCGCGGGCACGGGGACGCCCGCAGCGCGCGCCGCCTCCAGCAGCGCGCGCTCCATGCGCACCTTGTCGCCCTGGGTCGCGCCGTCCCCCCGATCCATCTGGAGTATGAGGGGCCGGAGGGCCGCGTGCGGCGACTCGAGCTCGAACGAGCTCGTCACCCGCGACGCACCGCCCGAGAGCCGACGCAGGTCGCGGACGGTGCCGCCGAGATGTGCGCCGAGCGCCGTCGCGATCTCGTCGCTGCTCAGCCGTGTCGCCATTGCCAGCGCCTACTCGACCGGGACGACCGGCCTCCCGGCCTCATCGAGCTGGTGCAGGTACTCGCAGATGCCGTAGCCCGTGCGCGCCGCGCCGTCGGGGTCGTCGTAGGTCCAGCGGGCCAGGCCCTCGTTGACCATGGTGCCACCGGCCCGCCCGATGTCGGCCACCCGCATCACGTCGCCGCGCAGCTGGTAGGTGCGGTCCGTCTTGTCGACCACGTCGAGATGCACAACGCCGTGCGTCACCGCGTCGTCGGCCAGCTCGGTCCTGACCTTCCACTCGGCCACCGACGAAGCCGCGGTGCCGTCCCACACCCAGCCCCGGTGCAGGTCCCCGGCGTCCGTCCCGAGGCGGATGCCGCCGAAGTGCATGTCCTCGCCCACGTTGATGGAGAACCAGCGCCACATCTTGGGGCCGCCCCAGCGGCGCGGACCCCAGGTGCGGTCACGGTTGCCGTGCGCGCCGCGCCATTCGTGACGGACGCCGTCGACGGTGAGTGTGCCCGTCCACCGGCCGGCCTGCTCGAGATGCCCCTTGCCCACCGTTCCCGCCGCTGCGGCCGCCTCGGCCGATTTGGGGCCGCCGCTCGGCTGGCCGTCGGTGCCGATGGCCGGCGTGATGGCGTCGAAGCGCACGTCCAGGGCGATCGGCACGGGGCGGGTGGCCTCCTCCCCGCGCCCACAGGGGCGGGCCTGCACGGTGCCGTCCATGGTCAGCTGCCACGACTGCAGCGCCTCGAGCATGGTGTAGCGGACGTCGCCCACCTCCAGCACGGTGTCGACCATGCTGCGCTGCTCCTTGATCCACCGGTACTCGCCCAGCTCGCCGCCGGGGAGCCACAGCGACATGCCGACGTCCATGGTGCCTTCGTTGGGCCGGACACCGATGCGGCTGAAGAGCCCCGAGTCGGTCTCGGGGTCATAGGCGTTGAAGTACCAGGACTCGCTCCAGGCGCTGTCGCCTTCGACGGGGTGGCCCAGGTCGTGTCGTGCGTCGAGGATCGGCATGGCTACACCATTGTCTGTCCGGCGCTGACGTTCAACGCCTCGCCGGTGACGCCGCGGGCCTCGTCGGAGAGGAGCCAGCAGATGGCGGCCGCGATCTCCTCGGCGCTCTGCAGGCGCCCGAGGGGGATTTCGCGGGTGATCCACGCCTGCAGGCGCTCGGGCCCTCCCATGAGAAGGCCGAACATGCCGTCCTTGTTGACGAGGTCGGTGTCCACGGTGCCCGGGCACACCGCGTTCACCGCAATGCCCTGGGGCCCCAGCTCGGTGGCCAGGGTCTGGGTGAGCAGGATGACCCCGGCCTTGGCTGCGCAGTAGGCACCCAGGAACGGGAAGGCGCGCTTGCCGGCCTGGCTGGCCACGTTGCAGATGCGGCCGCCGGTGCCGGCCGCCACCATGCGGCTGGCGCAGGCCCGGGAGACCAGCCAGGTGCCGACCACGTTCACGTCGAGCACCCGACGGAACTCGTCGGCGCCCACGGTGAGCAGCGGGCCGAACCCGAATCCGGGCCCGCTGCCGCCGGCCACGTTGGCCACCAGCGTGATGGTCCCCAAGTCCCCGCTCGCCCGGGCCACGGCGGCCTCCACGGCCGTCTCGTCGGAGACGTCGGCCACCACGGTGGCGGCGCGCCGGCCCAGGGCCGCGATCTCCGCGGCCACCGCGGCCAGGTCGTCGCCGCTGCCGGTGCCGTGCGCCGGCGCGTCCTCGTAGGGGCGTGCGATGTCGATGCAGGCCACGTCCGCCCCCAGGCGGGCCAGGCCGAGCGCGGTGGCCCGCCCGATGCCGCGCGGCCGGGCCGCTCCGGTGACCAGCGCCACCCGGCCCGTCAATGGGCGGTCTCCAGGTTCGTGTGTGAGACTCACCGGGCAAACGTAGCGACGAAATGCGGGCGGGCGCGCCGTCCGGGGGTGGGTGGGCATGCGAGCCGCGGTGACGAGGGGCGGGCAGCTGGTGGTGGGCGACGTCGCCGATCCCGTCCCTTCGTCGGGCCACGTGGTGGCGCGCTCGCTGTCGGCCGGCATCTGCGGCTCGGACCTGCACACGCTGGCGGACTTCGCGCACTTCACCGGCCTCATGGACTCCGTCGGGGTGCCGGCGCTGGACGCGTCGGCCGACTGCGTGTTCGGGCACGAGTTCTGCGCCGAAATCGTCGAGCACGGCCCCGACACCGCCGGCACGCTCCCGGTCGGGACCCGGGTCTGCTCGGTGCCCATCCTCGTGGGACCGACCGGTGTGGAGCAGATCGGCTACTCGAACCACTACCCGGGCGCGCTGGCCGAGCACCTGGTGCTCCAGGAGCTGCTGCTGCTGCCGGTGCCCGACGATGTCGACACCGACCTGGCCGCGCTGACCGAACCGTTGGCCGTAGGCGAGCACGCCGTGGGCCTCGCCGGCCTCGGCGAGGGGCAGCCGTGCCTCGTCGTCGGGTGCGGCCCGGTCGGGCTGGCCGTGATCGCCGCCTTGAAGGGGCGCGGGCACGGTCCGGTGCTGGCGGCCGACTTCTCGCCGACTCGCCGCCGACTGGCCGAGGCCTTCGGGGCCGACGTGATCGTCGACCCGGCCGAGGGCTCGCCGCACGACCGCTGGAGCGACTACGGGGTGCCCCGCACCGTCATGGAGCGCATGGGGTCCTCCGTCCTGGGCGTCGCCGTCAAGGACCCGGTCATCTTCGAGGCGGTGGGCGTGCCCGGCATGCTCCAGTCGCTCATCGCCGAGGCCCCGCCGCACAGCCGCATCGTCGTGGTGGGCGTGTGCATGCACAGCGACACCATTGAGCCGTTCATGGCGGTGACCAAGGAGATGGAGCTGCGCTTCTCCTTCGGCTACACGCCGGACGAGTTCGCGGCCACGCTGGCCCGGCTGGCCGCCGGCGTGGCGGGGGCCGAGCTGCTGGTGACCTCCGCCGTCGAGCTGGCCGGCGCCCCGGGCGCCTTCGAGACGCTGCGCACCCCGGGCGAGCACGGCAAAATTCTCGTCAAGCCCTAGAAACGGAGACCGATGACAAGCATTGACGCCGACGGGTTCATCCGATTCGGCATCTTCCTGGCGCCCTTCCACCCCGTCGGCCAGAACCCGACGCTGGCGCTCGAGCGCGACCTACAGCTGATCGAGCACCTCGACGCCTTGGGCTTCGCCGAGGCCTGGTTCGGCGAGCACCACTCGGCCGGCTATGAAATCATCGCCTCACCGGAGGTCTTCATTGCCGCGGCGGCGCAGCGCACCACGCACATCCGCCTGGGCACCGGCGTCTCCTCGCTGCCGTATCACCACCCCTTCATGCTGGCCGACCGCATGGTGCTGCTCGACCACCTGACTCGGGGCCGCGTCATGATCGGCGTGGGGCCGGGCGCGCTGCCCTCCGACGCCTTCATGATGGGCATCGACCCGGCACGCCGAGCGCGACATGATGGAGGAGTCGCTCGAGGCCATCCTCCTCTTGCTGGCCGGAGAGACCGTCACCAGGCAGACGGACTGGTTCACGCTGGTCGACGCCCGGCTGCAGCTGCGCCCCTACCAGCGCCCCTTCCCCGAGGTGGCCGTGGCGGCCCAGGTGTCGCCGGCCGGGCCCCGGGCGGCCGGGCGCTTCGGCTGCAGCCTGCTCTCCATCGGCGCCACCTCGGCCGGCGGCTTCGACGTGCTGGGCTCGCACTGGGTCGTCATGGAGGAGCGCGCCGAGGAGTTCTCCACCACGGTCGACCGCAGCAACTGGCGCCTGGTCGGGCCGATGCACGTCGCCGACACCAAGGAGCAGGCCGTGGCCGACGTGGCCTTCGGGCTCGAAGAGTGGGTCGACTACTTCCAGCGCGTGGCCGCGCTGCCGCTGGCACCGCCCACCGAGAACTTCGAGTCGCTGGTCGACGCGCTCAACGCGTCCGGCTTCGCCGTCATCGGCACGGTGGACGACGCCATCGCACAGATCGAGCGTCTGCAGGAGCAGTCGGGCGGCTTCGGCACCTTCCTCCTCATGGGCCACGAGTGGGCCGACACCGAGGCCACGCGCCACTCCTACGAGCTCATCGCCCGCTACGTGGCGCCGCGCTTCCAGGGCTCCTCGGAGACCTTGACGGCGAGCCGGGACTGGGCGGCCGAGAACCGACCGGAATTCATCGGCGCGGCGGGGAACGCCGTGATGTCGGCCATCCAGAAGCACCACGAGGAGAAGGCGGCCAAGGCGGAGACGAGCAATGTCTGAGGTCACCCACGAGCAGGTGCCGACCAACGGGGTGGAGCTGCATGTGGCGGTGGCCGGCCCGGCCTCCGGACCGCCGGTGGTGCTGTGCCACGGCTTTCCCGAGCTCTGGTACTCGTGGCGGTACCAGCTCGACGCCCTGAGCGACGCCGGCTACCGCGTCCTGGCCCCGGACCTGCGCGGCTACGGCGGTAGCTCGCACCCGGGGAAGGTGACCGACTACGGCTCGGACCAGCTCACGGGCGACCTGTGCGGGCTGCTCGACCACTACGGCTACGAGAAAGCGGCCTTCTCCGGTCACGACTGGGGCTCCATGGTCGTGTGGGAGCTCGGGCGGCTCCACCCCGAGCGGGTGTCGTCCATCTACAACATGAGTGTCCCCTACTCGCAGGCGTCGGGGCCACCGATACACATCTTCAAGCACCTGTTCGGCGACCGCTTCTTCTACATGCTCTATTTCCAGGAGGTCGGCCCGGCCGAGGCCGAGTTCGACGCCGACCCGCGGCACTACGTGCGCACCATGCTCTACTCGGCCGGCGGCGAGGGCATGACCGACCCGAACCGGCCCGTGGCCGGCCAGGCGCCGGCGGTGGGCACGAGGTTCCTCGACATCATGCCCACCGCACCGGAGGTGCTGCCGGCCTGGCTGACCGAGTCCGACGTCGACGTCTACGCCGCGGGGTTGAAGCAGGGCGGCCTGTTCGGGCCGCTGAGCTTCTACCGCAACCTCGATGCCAACTGGGAGCGGGCCAAGGACATCCCCGCCTCCGTCTACACCATGCCGACTGGCTTCCTCACCGGCTCGGTCGACCCGGTGGTGATCATGATGCCGGGGGCGGCCGAGACGATGGCCGCGGTGTTGCCCGACTTCCGCGGTGCCACGGTGGTCGACGGCGCCGGGCACTGGGTGCAGCAGGAGCGCCCGGCCGAGACGAATGCGGCCCTGCTGTCCTTCCTCGCCTCGGTGTGAGCGGCCTCGTCGCTCTGCCCGCTCAGCCGGCCGGGGTGCCGTGGCCGACCGAGGAGTGGCCCGAAGGCGTGTTGCCCGCCGGGGTGGACCTGGAGCCGCTGCTCGACCAGGTGTTCGACGACGAGGGGCCACTGGCCACGACGTTCGCCGTGCTCGCCGTGGTGGGCGGCCGAATCGTGGCCGAGCGCTACCACGGCGCGCTGGAGCACTTCGACCGGCCGCCTACACCGGTGACCCACGAGACCCCACTGCTCAGCTGGTCCATGGCTAAGTCCGTGCTGCACGCCGTCGTGGGCCTCCTCGTGGGGGATGGCCGCCTCGACCTCGACGCGCCCGCCGCCGTACCGGAGTGGGCCGGAGACGACGACCCCCGGGTCGCCATCACGCTGCGCCAGCTGCTCGCCATGCGCGACGGACTCAATTGGGTCGAGGACTACGTGGACGACCGCGTCTCCGACGTCATCAACATGCTCTTCGGCGTCGGTCAGCCCGACATGGCGCACTTCGCCGCCGACCGTGGCCTGGCCGCCGACCCGGGCGCGCGTTTCAATTACTCGTCGGGCACGTCCAACATCGTCTCGGGCATCGTGGCCCGTACCGTGGGACCCGGCGAGCCTTACGCCCGCTTCCTGCAGGAGCGCCTCTTCGGCCCGCTCGGCATGGCGAGCGCCGATCCCGAGTTCGACGAGGCCGGCACCTGGGTGGCGTCGTCCTACCTGCGCGCCACGGCGCGCGACTGGGCCCGCTTCGGGCTGCTCTACCTGCGCGACGGCACGTGGGAGGGCACCCGTCTCCTGCCGGCAGGGTGGGTGGACTACGGCCGCACCATGGTGTCGATCGACGACCCGGAGGACCCCAGTCCCTTCGGCGCCCACTGGTGGGGCATGCAAGGTGACACGCTCGAGAGCCTCGATCCCCTCGGGACCTTCCGAGCCTCCGGTTACGAGGGCCAGTCGATCACCATCTGCCCGCCCCTCGACCTGGTCGTGGTGCGGCTGGGCAAGACGCCCTACGAGCGCGAGGACAACCTGGTGCCGTGGCGCGCCGCCATGGTGCGCGCCTTCGCCGACGCCCGCTGAGCCCGCAGCGGTCAGCCGGTCAGCCGGCGCGGGTGGCCACGAAGACGGGGATCTGGCGCTCGGTCTTGGCCTGGTACTCGGCGTAGGGCGGGTAGGCGGCGACGGCCAGCTCCCACCACTCCGCTTTCTCGTCGCCCTCCACCTCGCGTACCGTCGCCCGGAACGGAGCCGGCCCGTCCTGAATGGTCACTTCGTCGGGGTGCGCCTCCAGGTTGTAGAACCACTCGGGGTTCTCGGGCGCCCCGCCTTTGGAGGCGACGAGCGCGTACTCGCCCCCGTGCTCGACCCGCATGAGTGCGGTCTTGCGCACCTTGCCGCTCTTCGCGCCCCGCATGCCGATCACGATGATGGGCAGGCCGGTGTCGAGCAGCGTGTTGGCGCGGGCGCCGCCCGAGGCCTCGTACTCGGCCACCTGGTCGCGCACCCACCGGGAGGGGCTGGGCTCGTAGTCTCCTTCGAGTGTGGTCATGGCGGTGAGCCTACGGGCAAGGAACTACTCTCCCGCCGTGCCCCGCGAACCCATGGCCACGGCCGACGTCCTCGCCTTCCACCAGTCGCTCTCCAACTGGGGGCGTTGGGGCGACGACGACCAACTGGGTGCGCTCAACCTGATCACACCGGGGGTGACGGCCGCCGCGGCGGCGGCGGTCACGAGCGGCCGCTCCGTCTCGTGCGCCCGTCCGCTCAACACGGTGCCCGCCGTGGACAACCCGTCACCGGTGACCCACCACATGACCGGCACGGCGACCGAGGGGTGGGGCGCCGACTACTTCGCGCTGGCGCCGCACGGGTTCGCCACCAGCCACCTCGACGCCCTGTGCCACGTCTTCCACGAGGGGAAGATCTACAACGGCTATCCGATCGACACCGTGACCGCCCACGGCGCCACCCGACTCGGCATCCACCACCTGCAGGCTGGGATCGTCACCCGCGGTGTCCTGCTCGACATACCGGGCCTGGTCGGCCTCGAGGCCCTGGAACCGGGCACCCCGATCTTCCCCGAGGACCTCGAGGCAGCCGAGGAGAGGGCCGCGCTCGAGGTGCGCCAAGGGGACGTGCTCTTCGTGCGCACCGGCCGCTGGCGCTGGCGCGACCGGCACGGGCCGTGGGACGCCACCAACCTGGCGGCCGGGCTCGATGCCTCCTGTCTGCCCTGGCTGCGCGACCGCGGTGTTGCCGCGCTGGGGGGTGACTGCGTGTCCGACGTGTTGCCCTCGCGCGTCGAGGGCGTGCCCATGCCTATCCACACCGTGGCCATCGTCGCCATGGGGCTGCACCTCATGGACAACCTCGACTTCGACCAGCTGGCCGTGGCGTGCGCGGAAGAGGGGCGCTGGGCCTTCTTCCTCGCCGTGGCGCCGCTGGTGCTCCGGCGCGGCACCGCCTCGCCGGTGAACCCGATCGCCGTTTTCTGAGCGCATCGGCTCGGCTCGGCTCGGGCGGGCACGCTCCCGACCGGTGGCGTCGTGAACCGCAGCGGCGCTCAGGCCCCCTCGTAGGGGAACCCGAGGTCCGGCGCCGTCAGGATGGCCCGGAACGCGAGGTGCTCCGCGGCCGCCATGGCCCCGACGGTGCCGCCCCGGTCGACGACCGCCACCAGCAGGACGACCTGGGCACCTGCGTCCTGGACCGCGTGCGCCGCTTCGAGGAGCGACGTGCCGCGGGTGACCGTGTCCTCGGTGACCACGACCCGGTCGCCGGGTTCGAGCGCGCCGGCGATCCGACCACCGGCGCCGTGGTCCTTGGCCTCCTTGCGCACGCTGAACGCCTTGAGCCCGCGACCCCGGGTGGCCGCCACGCCGGCGGTGACGAAGGCGACGGGGTCGGCGCCCATGGTCAGGCCGCCAATGGCGGTCGCCTCGGGTGGGATGACGGCCAGGAGCGCGTCGGCCACCCACAGCATGGCCTCGGGGCGGCAGACCGTCTGCTTGGAGTCGATGAACCAGGTGCTCTTGCGACCCGACTTGAGGGTGAAGTCCCCACGCTTGACCGAGTGTTCGAGCAGATGGGCCCTCAGCTCGTCGACCAAGTCCACCCGGGTCACGAGAACCGCACGCCGGGACCGTCGGTCACGGTGCCGATCACGGCAGACGGTTGGCCCGCCGCCTTCAGCGTCGACACGGCCTCGTCGGCCCGTTTCGGCTCCATCACCAGCGCCATCCCGATCCCCCGGTTGAAGACGCGGTCCATTTCGTCTTCGGCCACCTCACCCAGGCGCTGGATCTCGGCGAAGACCCGCGGCTCGTCCCAGGCGGACCGGTCGAGCGCCGCACCGAGTCCATCGGGTAGGACGCGGGGCAGGTTCCCGACGATCCCCCCGCCGGTGATGTGGGCGCACGCATGAAGGGCCTCGTCCAGGGCGGCGCGCACGGCCAGCACGGCCGGGGTGTAGATCACGGAGGGTCGCAGGAGCTCGTCGGCCACGCTGTGTCCGGCTCCCTCCCAAGCCGGCGCGTCGAGGCCGAGCCCGGCGCGTTCGTGCAGCACGTGCCGCGCCAACGTGTAGCCGTTGGACCGCAAGCCGGGCGAGGCCAGACCGACGACGGCGTCGCCCATGCGCACCCGCTCGGGCCCGAGTTGGGACCCCTGCTCCACCACGCCGACAGCGAAGCCGGCCAGGTCGACCTCGTCCGGTGCCATGACGCCCGCGTGCTCGGCCGTCTCGCCGCCGATCAGGGCACAGCCGGCCTGCCGGCAGCCCTCGTGCACGCCGGCCACGACGGTGGCCACCGTCTCCGGGACCACCTTGCCCGTCGCCAGGTAGTCGAGCATGAAGAGCGGCTCCGCCCCCACGCACACCAGGTCGTCCACGCACATGGCGACAAGGTCGATGCCGACGGTCTCGTAGCGGCCGGTCGCTCTGGCCACCACCAGCTTGGTGCCGACGCCGTCGGTGGACGACACCAGGACGGGACTGGTGTAGCGGCCGACATCGAGCGGGAACTGCGCGCCGAACCCGCCGATGCCCGAGACCATGGTGCGCAAGCGATCGACCACGGCGTCGCCGGCGGCGATGTCCACGCCGGCGTCTGCGTAGGTGGCGCCGCCCTGGCTCATGGAGGTCAGACCCCGGGCAGCGCAGCCTGGTGCGCCGCCACAGGCTCCCTTCGGCTCAGCCGGACAGGCATCGACGCGGCCGGGGTGGGCGTCGGGTAGTCGCCGGTGAAGCAGGCGTCGCAGAACCCTCCGTCCACGCCGATGGCCGCCTTCAGGTTCTCGATGCTGATGTAGGCCAGCGAGTCCGCCCCCAGGATCTCGGCCATCTCCTGAACGGAGTGGTCGGTGGCCAGCAGCTCTTCGCAGGACGGGGTGTCAATGCCGTAGAAGCACGGCCAGCGCCAGGGCGGCGACGAAATCCGCAGGTGCACCTCGGAGGCCCCGGCCTCGCGCAGCATCCGGATGACCGAACGCTGGGTGGTGCCGCGCACGATGGAGTCGTCCACCACGACCAGCCGCTTGCCGGCGATGGCGTCCTTCAACGGGTTGAGCTTGCGCCGCACGGCATCTGCTCGCGCCCCCTGGTCCGGCGCGATGAAGGAGCGCCCGATGTAGCGATTCTTGACCAGGCCCTGGCCGTAGGGGATGCCGCTGGCCCGGGCGAACCCCTCAGCGGCGGGCACGCCCGACTCGGGCACCCCCATCACCATGTCGGCCTCGGCCGGGGCCTGGGCCGCCAGCAGCTCCCCCATGCGACAGCGAGTCTCGTGGACCTCGCGGCCGTAGAGCCGGCTGTCGGGACGCGCGATGTACGCGAATTCGAAGATGCACAGCCGCGGCTCCACCTCACGCAGCCACGGGATCTCGAGGCTATGGGGACCGTCGGCGTCAATCACGACCAGCTCGCCCGGTGCCACCTCGCGCACGAAGCGGGCGCCGATGACGCTGAGCGCCGGCGACTCGGAGGCCAGCACCCACCCGGCGGGGGCGTCGGCCGGGCCCAGGCGGCCGAGGCACAGTGGCCGGAAGCCATGCGGGTCGCGGACGCCGAAGAGCCGCTCCGAGCTCATCAGCACCATGGAGAACGCGCCCTCGACAATCGGCAACACCGCCTGCAGCGCGGTCGCCAGGTCCTCGGTCTCGGGGAAGGAGTGCGCCAGAAGTTCGGCGACGACGTCGCTGTCGGTGGCGACCGACCCGGGCAGCATGCCGACCTTCTCCGCCAGCGCCGCGGTGTTGGTGAGGTTGCCGTTGTGCCCGAGTGCGAAACCCGCCCGGCCCACCGGCCGGTACACCGGCTGCGCGCCGGCCCAGTCCGACGCGCCGTGCGTCGAGTAGCGGGTGTGACCGATGGCCAGGTGGCCCTGGAGGCCCGAGAGCGTGCGCTCGTCGAAAACCGTGGCCACGAGGCCCATGTCCTTGACCACCATGACGGTGTCGCCGTCGCTGACGGCCATGCCGGCCGACTCCTGGCCGCGGTGCTGCAGCGCGAACAATCCGTCGAAGGTGAGGTTGGCCACCCTGAACCCGGGCGCGTAGACCCCGAAGACACCGCACGCTTCCTTCACCGCTCCCCCAGTCTCGCACAGGCCTGCGCCGTCACCGGTCGCCCAGGGCCTGCGCCAAGCTCCCCTCGTAGGCCTTTTCCAGCTCGGTCACCGGAAGATCTACCAGATCGCCCAGCGTGAAGCGTGCCCCGCCCGCCCGGCCGATCACGGCGGCGGGGACGCCGGCCGACGCCGCTCGGTGGCACAGCGCGTCGGCGTCCCCCGTGGCCACGACGAAGCGGGAGGGCAGCTCACTGAACAGCCCGGCCGGGTCGGCCGACGCGACGACACAGCCGATGCCCGCCTCGGCGGCCATCTCGGCCAGGGCGACGGCAAGACCTCCGGCCGACACGTCGTGCACGGCACCGATCGGGCCGGGTTCCCCGGCCACCTGCGCCGCCACCAGCGCCGCCACCAGCGAGCACACCGCCTGGTGCGCGGCGACGTCGAGGACCGGCAACGCGCCGCCACGGTGACCCCGGCATTCGGCCGCCCAGCGCGTGCCCTCCAACGGGAACGGTCCCTTGTCCGTGCCGAGCACGACGAGCACATGGCCCTCCGACCAAGCCAGTCCGGGCGGGCGCGCGTGCAGCGCGTCGACCAACCCGAGGACGCCGAGCACCGGCGTGGGATCGATGTCCGCCCCTGCGCTCTCGTTGTAGAAGCTGACGTTGCCCCCGATCACCGGGAGATCGAAGGCGCGACAGGCCGCCGCCATGCCGTCGATGCACTCCGACAGCTCCCACATCACCTCGGGGTGCTCGGGGTTTCCGAAGTTGAGGCAGTTGACGACGGCGACCGGGGTGGCGCCGACACAGGCCAGGTTGGCCACGCCCTCGGCCAGGACGAGCGCCGTGCCGCGGCGCGGGTCGAGCGCGCACGCCCGCGGGTTGGAGTCGGTGGTGATGGCGACGCCACGGTCAGAGCGCGGCAATCCGGGCCCGGCCAGCCGGAGCAGCGCCGCGTCGGCGCCTGGCCCGACGACGGTGTTGAGGAAGAGCTGATGGTCGTACTGGCGGTAGACCCAGCGGAACGAGCCCAGGAGCGCCAGCAGGTCGGCGGCGCAGTCGCCCGGCGGCTCGAGCGGCCCGGCCACCCGGCGCGGCGGCGCCTGGCGCGGGCGGTCGTAGAGCGGCGCGTCGTCGGAGAGCGACGCGGCGGGAACGTCGGCCAGCACCGGGCCGTCGAAGCCGTCGCGGATGCGCAGGCGCCCGCCGCCGTCCGGCCCGGGCTCGGTCACCTTCCCGACCACCGTCGCCCGCACCTCCCACTTGGCGCAGATGGCGGCCACCTCGGGCCACGACTCGGGCGTGACGATGGCGAGCATGCGCTCCTGGCTCTCGCTGGTCATCACCTCCCAGGGCTCCATACCGTCCTCGCGTCGGGGCACGGCCGACACGTCGACGTCCATGCCCACCCCGCCGCGTCCGGCCGTCTCGCTGGTGGCACAGGCCAGGCCGGCTCCACCCAGGTCCTGGATGCCGACCACGAGCTTCGTGTCGAGCAGCTCGAGACAGCCCTCGATGAGGCGCTTCTCCTCGAAGGGGTCGCCCACCTGCACGCTGGGGCGTTTGGTGTCGTCGGCCGCGCCCTCGTCTCCGCTGAAGCCGGCCGAGGCGAGCACGCTCACGCCGCCGATACCGTCGCGCCCCGTGCTCGAACCGAGCAGGACGGCCAGGTTCCCCGGTCCCGACGCGATGCCCAGCACCAGGCGCTCGGTGGGCAGCGCGCCCAGGCACAGCACGTTGACGAGCGGATTCTGGGCGTAGCAGGGGTCGAAGGTGAGCTCGCCTCCGACCGTTGGCACGCCGACCGAGTTGCCGTAGCCCGAGATGCCGCTCACCACGCCCTCGACCAGCCAGCGCTGCCGGGCGTCGTCGGGCGGTCCGAAGAAGAGTGGGTCCATGACCGCCAGGGGACGCGCGCCCATGGTGAAGACGTCGCGGAAAATGCCCCCCACACCCGTGGCTGCGCCCTGGTACGGCTCGATGGCCGACGGGTGATTGTGGCTCTCTATCCGGATGGCGACGGCGATACCGTCTCCGGCGTCGATCACCCCGGCGTTCTCGCCCGGCCCGACCAGTACCCGCGGTCCCTCGGTGGGCAGGCGGCGCAGGTGCAGGCGCGACGACTTGTAGGAGCAGTGCTCGCTCCACATGACCGCATAGAGCGCCAGCTCGAGGTGGTTGGGCGGCCGGCCCAGGATTTTGCCCACGGCGTCGAACTCGTCGTCGGTCAGGCCGAGCGCCCGGTGCGGCGACTCCTCCGCCCTCGAGTGGTCGGGCGACGCCTCGGCCGGAGGGGACATGGTGCCTCCAACGATAGAGGCCCCGGGAGATCGCCACGCACGTCTCGGCGCACCGCCGGAGGCCGGTCGGTACGCTGCCGCCGACGGGCGAGCGGGTACGTAGGGAGGTGGCCATGGCCGACGCGGGTGCAGACCAGTCCACGGCGCCGGCGGACATCGTGATCGACCCTGCGACGCCGTGGGGCTACACCAGGTCCGCCGCGCTGCAGCACGAGTTCGAGCGGGCGGCTGCCGCACTCCTGGCCGCCGACAGCTGGCAGGGCGAGTTGGTGGCCGACCTCGCCCTGGAGGGCGGGGGCGTCAAGGGCATCGGCCTCGTCGGCGCCGTGTCGGCGCTGGCGGAGGCCGGCTACCGCTTCCAGCGTGTGGCCGGCTCCAGCGCGGGCGCCATCGCGGCAGCCCTCATCGCCGCCATCGCCAAGAGGGGGGAGCCCGACGGCGTGCAGGCCCTCCACGGATACCTGGAGAACCTCACCTTCACCGAGTTCATGCCGAAGGGGAAGCTGCACGCGTTCATGGACCACCACTTCGGCCAGGCGGGTGAGCTCCTGTCCGACGCGGACATCCTGATCCGCCGGATGGGCGTCTATTCGGGCGACTACCTCTTCACCTGGCTGCGACCGATCATGAACACCCAGCTCGGCGTGCGCACCTTTGCCGACCTCCGGATCACGCCCGAGGAGGACCCGGGCATGAGCCTGCCCGAGAACAAGCGCTACCGGCTCGTGGTGCACACATCCGACATCACCCGAGGCGAGCTGGTGCAGCTGCCGTGGGACTACGGCTTCTACGGACAGGACCGCGACACCCAGGACGTGGTGGCGGCAGTGCGGGCCTCCATGTCCATCCCCTTCTTCTTCGAACCGGTGACCTTCGAGGCGGAGCCGGCCGACGTGACCGTGCCGGGACCGGCGGGCAACGCCATCCCGGTCCACTACGACGGCGGCACGGTCACCTGGGTGGACGGCGGCATGCTGCGCAACTTCCCGATCAACGCGTTCGACCGCGAAGACGGCGGCCCGCCACGCTGGCCGACCATCGGCATCAAGCTCTCGTCGCTGCAGACCCGGTACTCCGCCTCCAGGGCCTCCACCACGGCCTATGGCGAGGGGCGCGGGTGCCTGCACACCATGATGAACGAGTGGGACGCCTACAGCGTCGACGCGGCCACGGCCGGCCGCACCATCTTCGTCGACAATGCCGGCGTCGGGACGACCGAGTTCGACCTCACCCAGGCCCAGCGCGACGAACTCTTCCGCAACGGCGTGGCGGCAGCCACCTCGTTCATCATCGAGATGGGCGCCCGCGGCCACGTGCCCCGCTCGGAGGCCGAGGCGCGACAGCTCGTGATCGACCGCCGGCGGCGGGCCGGCTGAGCGCGCCCGCGCCGGGTCCAATGGTGGAACGCCGGTGCCGTCAGGGCCGGTCGGCCCGCACCACCACCAGGTCCCGCTCGCGCCACACCTCGGCGGCGACGAAGCCGGCCCTGGCCAGCCAGTCCAGCTGGTCGGCGAGCAGCGACGGTCGGTCGTAGCCATCGCTCACCGGCGTCACCGCGTCGGCCGGATCGAGCGGTACGAAGACGTCGCCCAGCACGAAGCGACCCCCAGACCGCAGCGACGCGCCGATGCGGGCGAACAGGTCCGCCTTGTCCGGCCCCGCCAGGTGGTGGACGGCCAGCGCGGAGACGACGAGGTCGAACGGGCCCGCCGGCAGCGGCTCGGTCAGGTCGGCCACGCGCAGCTCGACGACGGCCTCCGGGAAACGCGCCCGCGCCGCGCCGAGCATGCCCTCGCTCTCGTCGACGCCGACGGCCCGCGCGGCCGGGTGCAGGGCCAGCACGGCGGCCAGCGTCTCCCCGGTGCCGGTGCCGAGATCGAGTACCGACGACACGTCGAGCCCCGCGGTCGCCTCCGCGACGGCCGCCTGCAGGCGGAGGTAGGCGGGCACCTCGGCCCGCATGAGGTCCATGTAGGTGGTGGGGTCGAAGTGGAACTGCGTCACGTCCCCTCCAGCAGCGCGTCTCGGCGCACCCAGGTCCAGCGCAGCACGAAGACGGACAGCCCGATGGTCAAGACGTTGATGGCCAGCTCGACCAGGCCGTTGGCGCCCTTGCCCCACACCCCGTGCTGCAGGTCGTAGAGCACGTCCATGCCGAAGAGGTAGACACCCGCGCCGCCCCCGGCCAGCAGCCAGAACAGGGCCGCTCGCCGCACCGTCACGAGGCAGTACGACCCCGCCACCAGGCAGACGGCCAGCCAGCCGTCGGCCAGCGGGAAGGCGTCCTCGAACTGCGTGTAGGCCATGCCGGTCTCGGAGGCCACCAGGGACCGGTGCACGAGCCAGGCGGTCCAGTAGGCCAAGATGAGCAGCGCAGCCACCAGCAGCACGGTGGCCATGGAGCGGCGCTCCTTCGCACCAAGCGTTGCAATGGCGGTGGTCACGGCTTCACGGTACCTCTCTCGTCTGCCAATGGGCCGGCCCGGGCGCCTCAATGCGGCGGGGACAACCGGCAGATTTGCCGTGTGAGCCGGTCAATATTGGGGAAATAATTCACTCTATCGACACCAAATGGGAGGGGAATCTTCTCGGAGTATTGGTCCATATGGCGCGGCCGCGTGGGGCAGAATGGGGCCATGGCACCGAAGGGAAAAACTCCGGCTCCTCGCAAGCCCATGAGCACCGGCCACAAGGCGGCGCTGGCCCGTGGGCGCGCCGAGAGTGCAACCGTCCGTCACTACCTCGAGGCGCTCGAAACCTCCAAGCCCAAGCGGGGCCGCAAGCGCACGCCGGCCTCCATCGACAAGCGGCTGCTCACCATCGAGTCCCAGCTGCCCGACGCCGACGCCCTCACCCGGCTCCATCTACTCCAGGAGCAGAAGGACCTGATGGAGGAGCGATCGCGGGTGGACCAGGTCAAGGATCTGAGCGCATTGGAGAAGCAGTTCATCAAGGTGGCCAAGGCCTACGGCGAGCGCAAGGGCATCACCTACGCCACCTGGCGGGCGGCCGGCGTGAGCGCCACCGTTCTGCAGAAGGCCGAGATCTCCCGGGCCCGCACGTAGGCCCCGGGCGGTTCGCTCCGGGCCGGTCAGCGACCCGGGCCAGGGTCGGCGCGGTACTCGACGCGGTCGCTCGACCTGGTACGGGCCTGGTCACGGTGCGGTTTGGCCTTCTCGGAGTTCTGCCCATTGGCGAAGTACTGCTCGACCGCCAGAGCCAGACCACCCGCGATCACTTGCTGGTCTGAGGGGGTTTCGGCCAGCTGCCCTTCGAAGGGATCGGTGATGAACAGCGGCTCAATGAGCGCGCCCGGCATGTTGCTCGGCGTCGAGAACCAGCCGGGGACGGGCGGACCGAGCAGCAGGAGGTGGCCGTAGTTGCCGGCCTCCGTGGTGAGCGCCGGCCCTCCCAGCTCGCTGTCGTCGGTGACGCCGAGGTTAGGGATGCCCCAGCCCCGCGCGTTCATGGCATTGAGCGCGTCGAACTGCACCAGGTTGGCCAGGCGGAGGTTGTCGGCCGAGAAAGGGCGGTCGGTGTCGTAACCGGTGACAGAGCCGGCGTTGTACGGCGAGCCGCCGGCGTCGAAGTAGATGCCGAGCAGCACGTTGGCCTTGGCCAAATCCGCGCACAGGTCGCGGGCGGCCACGTCGTCGTGCACGCCCTGCGCGGTGAAGAGCCCACCGGAGACGTCGTCGGGCCCGGGCCGGCTCACCGTCTCGTCTTCCGTGCGCGAGACCACCACGGTGAAACCCTTGGCGCGCAGCAGCGCCATGGTGTCGAGCTCGACCGGCAGGGTCTCGTCGGCCTCGTACACGGTGTTGCCGTTCTCGTCCTCGCCGACGCCCCCGGGGTCGATGCCACCGTGACCGGCATCGAGGAAGACCGTGAGGTGCCGGTCGCCGGCGGTCGGGGCGAATTCGACACAGGCGCCGGGCTCGAAGACCTTGGCGTCGACCGCCTTCCCTTGGTCCGGGCGGTGGGTCGTCGTGAAGCGGCTGCTCGAGGCCGCAGCGGAGGCCGGTGACGACAGGCCCAGGAGCGCCACCGGGACGAGGGCCGCCACGAAGGAGAAGGCCAGGGCGCGGCACCCCCACGGCGGACGCCCGGCCGGCTCGCCGCGCTGCGACCCGAACCGGCGGTGCATGGCACTCACGATACGAAACGCAGCTGTGAAAGTGGTGACGCGCGTGATGGGCGCACGCGGCGCCCGAAGGATCTCCCTCGGGCCGCACCCGGCGCCGGGCTGGTCCTCGGCTCGTCCGCCCCGGACTGCGCTCGCTCGCGGGACAGCCCATATGGCCAGAGCCCATGGGGGACGCAGTCGTCGTCACCGCACCGGTGGGCCTGTCCACTCCGACCAGGAGGCACCACGCACCTCGGGCGGGCTCGACTCGGCAAGGGGGCCCCGGCGCCGCCTGGCCGCCGGCCGGCCTGTCTCCTGGGTCAGGCGGCCGCGCTGGACGCGGTCGCCGACGCCACCAACGCGCGCAGCAGCACCAGGCCGTCCTCCGAGCCCAGAAGTGCCGAGCTGGCCCGCTCGGGGTGGGGCATCAGCCCGACCACGTTGCCGGCCTCGTTGGCGATGCCGGCGATGGCGTCCACCGATCCGTTGGGGTTCTCGGCGTAGCGCAGCACCACCCTGTCCTCTGCTCGCAGGCGCCGCAGGGTGTCCTCGTCGCAGGTGTAGTTGCCCGCGAAGTGGTTGATGGGCATGACCAGTTCGTCGCCCAGCGCGGCCGACGAGGTCAGGACCGAAGAGGTGGAGGCCACGACGACGCGTACCGGCTGGCAGAGGAAGCGCAGCCGGCCGTTCTTCTGCAGCGCGCCGGGCAGCAGGCCGGCCTCGGTCAGGACCTGGAAGCCGTTGCAGATGCCGACGACCGGGCCGCCGGCCCGGGCGAAGTCCGCCACCGCCTCCATCACCGGCGAGAAGCGGGCCAGGGCGCCCGGGCGCAGGTAGTCGCCGTGGGCGAAGCCCCCCGGGAGGACGACGGCGTCGACCCCAGCGAGGTTGGCGTCGCCGTGCCAGAGCAGGACGCCCCTGCCACCCACCCCCTCGGCGGCTTGGACGACGTCGTGCTCGCAGTTGGTGCCCGGGAAGACGACGACGCCGATGCGGGGCGCCACGTCAGATCGGCTCGAGCTCGAGCCGGCTCTGCTCTATCACCGGGTTGGCCAGCAGGCGGTCGGCCAGCTCGGTCACCGTGGTGCGCGCCGCACCCTCGTCCGGGGCGTCGACCTCGAAGCTGAACGACCGGCCGGCCCGCACATGGGCCACGCCGTCGAAGCCGAGGGCCGGCAGTGCGCGCTCGATGGTGGCGCCCTCAGGGTCGGCGATGCCGGGCCGCAACTGGACCTCCACCCGCGCCCGGAACCTCATGGCGTCGCACCGTACCAGTCGCCCAAGGAGCGACCCGTGACCCGCTCGTAGGCCGCCACGTAGCGCTCCGACAGTGCGGTCGTCACCTCCGGCGGCAACGGTGGCGGGGGAGGCGTACGGTCCCACGGCTGTGCCGCCAGCCAGTCGCGCAGGGGCTGCTTGTCGAAGGCAGGAGGCGTCGTGCCGGGCACCACCTGATCGGCCGGCCACAGGCGCGACGAGTCCGGCGTGCACACCTCGTCGCACAGGCACAGCACCCCGTCGACGTAGCCCAGCTCGAATTTCGTGTCGGCCAGCACGAAGCCGGCGGCGGCGCACCGGGCCGCCGCCCGCCGGTAGAGCTCGAGACAGATGTCGCGCGCCGCCTCGGCGGCCTCCTTCCCGACCAGGTCAATGGCGGCGGCGAAGTCGATGTTCAGGTCGTGGCCCGCCGCCGCCTTGGTCGAGGGGGTGAACATCGGCTCGTCGAGGCGGTCGGCCAGGCGGAGGCCCTTCGGCATGGCGCCGCCGTGTACCGTGCCCGAGCGCTCGTACTCCTCGTAGGCCTGTCCGGCCAGGTAGCCGCGCACGATGCACTCGAGTTGGAGCATGTCGGCCCGGCGGACCAGCACGGCCCGGCCGGCCCAGTCCGCCGGTAGCGCGGTACCCAACGCCCGCTCGATGTCGGGCGGGTCCACCGCCCGCAGGGTGCCCGGCACCACGTCGGCCATCTCGTCGCACCAGAAGCAGGTCATGGCCGTCAGCACCCGGCCCTTGTCGACGATGGGCTCGTTCATGATGACGTCGAACGCGCTCACCCGGTCCGACGCCACCATGACGAGGCGCCCCTCTCCGGCGTCGTAGAGCTCGCGCACCTTGCCCGAGTGGACGCGGGGCAGGTCGAGGGTCATAGCGCCTCGAGCGCGGCCGCCAGGCGGTCGGTGTGGCGCAGGCTGCGGGAAAGGTCGAAGGCGGCGTCGAGCTGCTCGTCCGACAACGTCACCTCGGGGTCGGCCTCCAGCACGGCGCGCAGCGGGCGCCGTGCGCTCCAGGCCTCCCGGGCGTCGCGTTGGACGATGCGGTAGGCCTGGTCGCGGCTCAGGCCGCCCGAGACCAGGGCAAGCAGGACGGATTGGGAGAAGACCAGGCCCAGGGACCCGTTGGTCAGGTTGTCCAGCGCCCGCTCGGGGTGCACGACGAGCCCCGACGCCAACCCGGTCGCCTTGCGCAACATGTAGCAGGTCAGCAGGGAGGCGTCGGGGAGCGCCACCCGCTCGACCGAGCTGTGCGAGATGTCGCGCTCGTGCCACAGCGCCACGTCCTCCAGCCCGGCGCCCAGGTAGCCCCGGAGCAAGCGGGCCAGCCCGCACAGGCGCTCGGAGAGGACCGGGTTGCGCTTGTGCGGCATGGACGAGCTGCCCTTCTGGCCGGGGCCGAAGGGCTCCTCCACCTCACCCAGCTCGCTCCGGGCCAGGTGCCGGATCTCGGTGCACATCAGCTCGACGGTCGTCCCGACCGCCGCGCAGGCGTAGAGGTACTCGGCGTGGCGGTCCCGGGCGATGACTTGGGTGGCCGGCACCGGCACCAGCCCGAGCGCGGCGCAGACCTGGGCCTCGACCTCGGGGGCGACGTTGGAGTAGGTGCCGACGGCGCCCGACAGCTTGCCCACGGCGACCGCCTCGCGGGCCGCTCGCAGGCGGCGACGGTCGCGGTCGGCTTGCAGGGCCCACAGGGCGAACTTGGCGCCGAACGTGGTCGGCTCGGCGTGCATGCCGTGGGTGCGGCCGGTGACCGGCACGTCGAGGAGCTCGAGCGCCCGCGCCCTGAGGGCGGCGACGTAGGCGTCCAGGTCGACGAGCAGCAGGTCGGTCGCCCGGGTCAGCGTGGCGGACAGCGCCGTGTCCACGACGTCGGACGACGTCAGCCCGTAGTGGATCCACGAGCCCGCCGGCGCACCGATGCGATCCTGCACGACGTCGACGAAGGCGGCCACGTCGTGGTCGGTCACCCTCTCGCGCTCGAGCACCTCGGCCACGAACGCGTCGTCCACCGTGGGCGCCTTGGCCCGGCAGGCGGCGGCGTCCTCGGCCGGGACGACGCCGAGCGCAGCCTGGGCCTCGGCGGCCAGGAGCTCGACCTCGAGCCAGAGCGAGAAGCGGGCCGTGTCGCTGAAGAGTGCGGCCATGTCGGCCGGCGAATAGCGCGGAATCACGAGGCGTCCTCCCGCACCGGCTCCGAGTCCGCCGCAGCCCGCGCGATGTCGTGGCGCAGCTGCATGCCCTCCCAGTCGATGGGAGCCGCCGCCTCGTACGCGTTGGCCCGCGCCGCGGCCAGGGTGGGCGCGACCGCCGTCACGCAGAGCACGCGTCCGCCCGCGGTGTGGAATTCACCGCCGGGCCCGTGGCGGCGGGTGCCGGCATGGAAGACGGTGGCGCCCTCCACCGATGCCGTCGAGCGGCCGTCGGGCTGCAGGCCCTCAATGAGGTCGCCCAGGCGCGGGTGATCGGGGTAGCCGGCGGACGCCAGCACGACGCACACGGCGGCCTGGCCGGAGAAGACCGGCGGGGCCACCTCGTCCAGGTGCCCCTCCGCCACGGCCAGGAAGAGCTCGGCCGCGTCCGACGTCAGGAGGGGGAGAACCACCTGGGCCTCGGGATCGCCGAAGCGCACGTTGTACTCAATGACCTTGGGCCCCTCGGGCGTGAGCATCAGGCCGGCGTAGAGCACGCCGCGGTAGTCGATGCCACGCCGGACCAACTCGGCCACCAGCGGCCGCACGCAGGACTCCATAATGGCGTCAACCGCCGACGCGTCGACGCGGGTCATCGGCGCGTACGCCCCCATGCCGCCCGTGTTCGGACCCTGGTCGCCGTCGCGTATCCGCTTGAAGTCCTGGGCCGGCACCAGGGGCACGGCCCGCACCCCGTCGCACAGCACCTGCAGCGAGCACTCCTCTCCGACCAGGCCCTCCTCTATGACGACGTTGCGGCCGGCTTCGCCGAACGCGGCGCCCGACAGCTTGGCCACGACGTCCTCTTTTGCCTCGTCGAGCGTCCGGGCCACCAGCACCCCCTTGCCGGCGGCCAACCCGTCGGTCTTTATCACCCACGGTCCCGGCAACGTCTCGAGGTAGGCGGCCGCGTCCGCGGCCTGCAGCGAGTCGAAGGTGGCGAAGCGTGCCGTGGGCACGCCCGCCTCGCTGAGCACCTCCTTCATGAAAGCCTTCGACCCCTCGAGCAGGGCGCCGTCAGCTCCCGGCCCCAGCACCGCCCGGCCCGCCCCGCGCAAGCGGTCGGCCAGCCCCTCCACCAGGGGCGCCTCGGGACCCACCACGTAGAGGTCCGCCTCCACCTCCTCGACCGGGCTGTCGGTCACCGTGACCGGCGGCACCATGCCCGGGTTGCCGGGCGTCACCACGACGTCGGCCGTGCGCGCCAACACGTGGGCGAGCGCGTGCTCTCGGCCTCCGCTCCCGAGGACGCAGACCCTCACGCGGTGGCGAAGGAGACGGTCTGCTCGCGCCCGGGGCCGACGCCGACGAGCCGGACGGGGACGCCGATCTGATCGGACAGGAACGCGATGTACGCACAGGCCGCGGCCGGCAGGTCGGCCGGCGAGGTCGCCGCCGTGAGGTCCGTGCGCCAGCCCGGCAGCTCCTCGTAGACGGGCACCGCCTTGTGGAACGTCGACTGGTGGTAGGGCAGATGGGTGTAGCGGATGCCGTCGGCCTCGTAGGCCACGCACACCTTGACCGTCTCGAAGGTGTCGAGAACGTCGAGCTTGGTCAACGCCACTTCGGTCATGGAGTTGAGGCGCACGGCCTGGCGCAGCATGACGGCGTCGAACCAGCCGCAGCGGCGCTTGCGCCCGGTGTTGGTGCCGTACTCGTGGCCCCGCTCGCACAGCAGCTCGCCGACGTCGTTCTCCTGCTCGGTGGGGAAAGGGCCGGCACCGACCCGGGTGACGTAGGCCTTCGCGATGCCGATCACCCGCTCAATGTCCCGTGGCCCCAGCCCGCTGCCGGTGCACGCCCCGCCGGCCACCGGGTTGGATGAGGTGACGAACGGGTAGGTGCCGTGGTCGAGGTCCAGGAAGGTGGCCTGAGCCCCCTCCAGGAGGACTTGGCGACCCTTGTCCAAGGCGTCGTGCACCATGCCGACCGTGTCGCCCACCATGGGCTCGATCCGCGGCGCGTACTCGCCCAGGTAGCGGTCGGCGATATCCGAGGCCGACAGCGGCAACCGGTTGTAGACCTTGGCCAGGACGGCGTTCTTCTCCTTCAACACCACGTCGAGCTTCTGGCGGAAGATCTTGGGGTCGAAGAGGTCCTGGACGCGCAGCCCGACGCGGGTCGCCTTGTCGGCGTAGGCCGGCCCGATGCCGCGCTTGGTCGTCCCCAGGGCGTTCTTGCCGAGGAAGCGCTCGGTCACCCTGTCCAGTTCCTGGTGGTACGGCATGATCAGATGCGCGTTGCCGCTCACCACCAGGCGGCTGGTGTCGACGCCGCGCGAGGACAGGCTGTCGAGCTCCTCCAGCAGTACGGCTGGGTCGACGACCACGCCGTTGCCGATGACCGGGGTGATGTGGTCGTAGAGGATGCCGCTCGGGACGAGCTGCAGCGCATAGGCCTCGCCATTGACCACGATGCGGTGGCCGGCGTTGTGGCCGCCCTGGTAGCGCACGACCATGTGCATCTCCGAGGCAATCCGGTCGGTGAGCTTCCCCTTGCCCTCGTCGCCCCATTGGGTTCCGACCACCACCGTTGCGGGCACGCGTCTTCTCCGTTCGCTCGTCGCTTCGGATTACGCACCAGTGTACCGCCCTGAATCGAGCCACAAAGTTGGGGGCGTTTGGTCCCCACCCGCCCCCGGGTATGCCCCAGTATGCGCTGCCGGCAGTCGGCAGAGGCGAAAGGGGTGGGCGATGGCGGACGTGCTGGACAGTGTGCGGGTGGCGTTCCTGGTGGCCAACCGCGGGATCGAGGAGGCGATGCTGGTCCGGCCGTGGCAGGCCGTGGTCGATGCCGGTGCGGAGGCCGAGCTGTTGGCACCGGCTGAGGGCCTGGCCCAGATGGTGCGCAAGTGCACCCCGGTGACCCGGTTCCCGGTTGACCGCGTGACCGACGACGCCCGGGCTGCCGACTACGACGCCGCCGTGCTTCCGGGTGGCGTCGCCAATGCCGACGAGCTGCGCACCGACGCCGCCGCCGTGGACTTCCTCATGGCCATGTTCGAGGCGAGCAAGCTGGTGGCCGCCGTGTCCCACGGCGTGTCACCGCTCATCGACGGTGATCTGGTGTCCGGCCGCACCGTCACATCGTGCCCCAGCCTGCAGACGGACCTGCGCAATGCCCGCGCCGTCTGGGTCGACCGGGAGGTCGTCGTCTGCCGCCGGGGCATCAACACCCTCGTCACCAGCCGGCGGCCCGAGGACCTGGGTGCCTTCTGTCGGCAGCTGAGGCGGGAGCTGGCGCCCCCAGACGGTGCCGGAGTCGACCGTCGGCTGGGCGAGGCGTAACGGCGGGCGGGCCGGCACCGCGCCGGCGAAGAGCCTCCACCACCGGGACTATGGTCCGTCCGCCGGAGGCGCGATGTCCGGCTGCGCAAGCCCGATCATGAAGGTGGTGCCCGTGCGACGTTCCCGGTTGTGCCTCGGCCTCCTGGCCGGCCTCTCCGCTCTGCTCGTCCCCGCCTGGTCGGCGGCGGCCGCTCGGCCGAGCGAGGGGCCGCACACGGACCCCGCGCCGGTGCTGTCGGCGAACCCGACGAGCCTCGACTTCGGCTCCGCCACGGTGGGATCGCTGGTCGGCCCTCTCGAGGTCACCCTGACCAACTCCGGGTCCGCGGCCGACGATGTGCAGGCCAAGAACGTCACCTTCAGTGGGGCTGACCCCGATGACTGGATCGCCGTGCTGCCCACCGACGGTTCCTGCGACGACATCCTGCCGGGTGGCAGCTGCACCATTCAGATGGGCTTCCTGCCCGGCGCGCTGGGCCCCCGCACGGGGACGGTGACCTTCGGCGACGAATCCGCGACCCCGCCGACCGCGTCCCTGCGGGGCATCGGCACCGAGGGGTACTACGTCGCCACGGCCAACGGGGCCGTCCACACCTTCGGCGACGCCACACCGCAGGGTGAAGCCTCGTCGCTCAGCCTGCAAAAGCCCATCGTCGGCATCGCCAGCACCGGCGACGACAGTGGGTACTGGCTGACGGCATCCGATGGCGGCATCTTCAACTACGGCGACGCCCAGTTCGAGGGCTCGGCCGGGTCGCTGCCGCTCAACAAGCCCATCGCCGGCATGGCCAGCACGGGCTCCGGCGCCGGGTACTGGCTCGTGGCGTCCGACGGCGGCATCTTCAATTACGGCGACGCCGGCTTCTTCGGCTCCGCCGGCGACCTCCGGCTGAACAAGCCCATCGTCGGCATGGCGCCCACTCCCGACGGGGGCGGCTACTGGCTCGTGGCGTCCGACGGCGGCATCTTCAATTACGGCGACGCCGGCTTCTTCGGCTCGGCCGGGTCCCTGCACCTCAACGAGCCCATCGTCGGCATGGCGCCCACTCCCGACGGCGGCGGCTACTGGCTCGTGGCCTCCGACGGGGGCGTCTTCAACTACGGCGACGCCGGCTTCTTCGGCTCGGCTGGGTCCCTGCACCTCAACGAGCCCATCGTCGGCATGGCGCCCACTCCCGACGGGGGCGGCTACTGGTTCGTGGCCTCCGACGGGGGCGTCTTCAACTACGGCGACGCCCCGTTCTACGGGAGCGCGGGGTCGGGGTCGGTGAACAACGCCGTCGCCATGGCCAGCACCGGCGGCCCCACCCTGCAGGCCATCCTCGACTACCCCGCCTTCAAGACCCGGGTGCTCGGGCGCTTCGGCGACGCACAGCACGGGTACGCGGTGGTGCGCCGGTAACTGGACCGGCGCAGCACCTTCCGGGTCTGCGAGAGACCCGTACCCGGAACGGGGGGCCTATGAGTAGACCTGGACCTCGGCGATCTTCATGGAGCTGGGCGCGGGGGGTCCGGTGGTGTGCCAGCTCGAGGTGTTCGAGCCGGCCACCTCGAGCTGGAGGAACAGGTAGTAGCTCTCCGTGGCGAGGTCATAGGACGAGCTGTAGACCTGGGTTCCGTTCACGTAGAAGCGCATACCGGTGCCCGGGATGTACTGGAAGCCATAGGTGTTGTAGCCGCTCGAGAGGTTGACGCCGCCCGGGGTGGCCCATGCGCCGGCGATCACACCGTTTGAGGTGAAGGTGTTGCTGTGACCCGCCGTGTTGGGCGTGGCGGCCGAGGGGAGGGAGCCGCCCTCGTCGCCGTCGAGCTCTTGGGCCGAGTTGTTGGGCAGCGCCCAGATGGCGGGCCAGTAGCCGTCAGTGGTGTCGGGCAGTTGCGCCCTGACCTGGACGTACCAGCCCCCGCTCGGCAGCGGGTTCTTCGAGGTCAGCACCCCGCTCACCCAGCTGTAGCCCTGCGAGGAGAACTGGCTGTTGGGGGTGGCGTTGAGCGAGACCCCGCCGCCGGGCATGAGCACGTCTTGGCTCGGGCTGTAGTACGCCATGTCATAGGAGTTGGGCTGGTTCTCGCCCGAATAGGGCGAGGGGAGCGGTCCGTTACAACCACTACAGCTGTTGGCCCAGCGCGTGCCCGGACCGTAGAAGGTGTTCCAGTTGTCCAGGTTGGCGAAGGTGTCGTCCATCACCAACTGGCTGGACGAGTAGCCGGCGGGCGCTGCCATCTCACCGGACGAGCTGGGTGGGTCCGTCGTGGTCGTCGTGGTGGCCGGCGGGTCCGTTGTGGTCGTCGTGGGCGCCGTCGTGGTGCTCGGAGCGGGCCGCGGGTCCGTCGTGGTCGTGGTCGTGGTCGGCGGATCGGTGGTCGTGGTCGGCGGCTGCGTCGTGGGCGTGGTCGACGAGCCGATCGAGCTCAGGACCGACAGCACGGCACCGACGACGGGCTGGGTGAGCGACATGCCGGAGGTCGAGCCGATTGGCGCGGCGTCGCCATGGGGGTAGAGCGCGCCGTCGGTGGCCGCTTCCACGTATCCCTTCCCGTCGGGGGTGGCGGTGATGGCCGAAATCGGGGCAAGGTCCCGCGCCGAGGTCGAGCCATAGAAACCGGCGTCGCCAAAGGAGAAGACGCCCCCGTCGCGAGCCGCCATCCAGTAGCCGCCGCCGTCGGGGGTCGTCGCCATGCCGACGACGGGCTGGTTGAGATGGATGCTACCCGTCGATCCGTAGTAGCGGGCGTTGCCGTAGTTGAAGATGCCCCCGTCGGAGGCAACCTCCCAATAACCCTTGCCGTCGGGGGTGGCCGCCATGCCGACAATGGGCGCGTTCAGGTGCTGGCTGCCCGCCGAGCCGTAGGAGCGGGCGTCACCGTAGGGATAGACGCGGCCGTCGCGGGCCACCTCCCAGTAGCCCTTGCCGTCGGGGGTGGCCGCCATGCCGACGATGGGCGAGAACCACTCGTTGCTCGCCGAGCCGTAGGAGCGGGCGTCACCGTAGGGATAGACGCGGCCGTCGCGGGCCACCTCCCAGTAGCCCTTGCCGTCGGGGGTGGCCGCCATGCCGACGATGGGCGAGGCCCACTGGTTGCTGGCCGAGCCGTAGTCGGGCGCACCGTCCATGCTGTAGATCGCCCCGTCGCGGTCCACCAGCCACGCGGCCGAGGCCGAGCTCGCCCCGGCCGAGTGCGAGCGAGAGGTGGTGAGCGCCGACGTCACGGTGGCTATGGAGCAGTAGAGGAGTGCGAGAGATGCCAGAGCCAGTATTGACACTTTGCGCCTGCTGGACGCGGGCGTGAAGGAACGCGCATGTTTCACGATCAGATCCCCCTGTATCGTTCCTCCCGGTTCCCTCGCCAGGAGTGTCTCTCCACGAAAGGCAACGTGGATCGTCGGTGGGCCTTTCGGTCCTTTCTTGTCGCAAAGTTGTCGGGATTCCGCAGCCGCAGTCGGCCGACGCACGCCGTGCATGAGCGGCAGGCCAGATGACTGGGCGGCCCGCATTCGTTGCGTCCTGCGCTCGGGACCCGCAACGAAATTGGTGTACCTCACGCAGAGGTCTCTCTCTTGGCGTGGCGCACCAGCGCCCCGAGTTTCATCCGGTATTTAGGGCGACTTAATCTTGCTTTTAGAGTGCAACAATCCGGGGCGCTGGGCGCGGCGGGGCGACCAGGAGCGCCACGCGGCACGCTCGCCCCTGTCTGGAGGCCTCGCTCTGTCCGAAAAAAGCCCCCGTCCGGGCTCGACGATGGACGAGCACAGGGCGATCGCGCCAGGTTTCCGTCGCGGGCGTTGTACGCACTCGAGCGCCCCGTGGCCCCCGGCGAGTCGGCCGCGGCACGCCGTGGGGACGCCACAGGACACTCGCCGGTGGTCACGTTGTCGGGTGGAACCGTCGACGCGGCCGTCAGCCCGGACCCACGAAAAAAGCTCGACGAAAAGAAAAAGGAGGAACGACGTCAATGTGCCCGCCAGACGCCGGAGGCGAGGTCATGAGCCACCGGTGAGGGTCGGCCTGAGCCGGACTGGACCGGCGATCTCGAAGAGGTCCGGTGGGGGATCCGAGAACCCCGTTCGGCCAGGCCAGCGCCTTACCGGCCCTGAGTCAGGGGCCCAAATGACTGGGGCAGCCCGCCCGCCCCAAGCGCTCTGGCGCCCGCAGCGTGAGAACGCGGTGGTGCGCCGGGAGCCCGTCCCGGCGCACCACCTCAGGGTCTAGGAGTAGACCTGGACCTCGGCGATCTTCATGGAGCTGGGCGCCGTGGGTCCGGTGGTGTGCCAGCTCGAGGTGTTCGAACCGGCCACCTCGAGCTGGAGGAACAGGTAGTAGCTCTCCGTGGCGAGGTCATGGGACGAGCTGTAGACCTGGGTTCCGTTCACGTAGAAGCGCATACCGGTGCCCGGGATGTACTGGAAGCCATAGGTGTTGTAGCCGCTCGAGAGGTTGACGCCGCCCGGGGTGGCCCATGCGCCGGCGGATCACACCGTTTGAGGTGAAGGTGTCGCTGTGACCCGCCGTGTTGGGCGTGGCGGCCGAGGGGAGGGAGCCGCCCTCGTCGCCGTCGAGCTCTTGGGCCGAGTTGTTGGGCAGCGCCCAGATGGCGGGCCAGTAGCCGTCAGTGGTGTCGGGCAGTTGCGCCCTGACCTGGACGTACCAGCCCCCGCTCGGCAGCGGGTTCTTCGAGGTCAGCACCCCGCTCACCCAGCTGTAGCCCTGCGAGGAGAACTGGCTGTTGGGGGTGGCGTTGAGCGAGACCCCGCCGCCGGGCATGAGCACGTCTTGGCTCGGGCTGTAGTACGCCATGTCATAGGAGTTGGGCTGGTTGAAGCCCGAATACGGCGAGGGGAGGTTGCCCAAGTTGTTCCAGCGCGTGCCCGGGCCGTAGAAGGTGTTCCAGTTGTCCAGATTGGCGAACTGGTCATCGAGCACCTCCTGGGAAGCCGAGTACCCGGGGGGCGGTGTCATGTGGCCCAGAGATGAGCTCAGGATCGACAGCGCGGAACCGACGACCGGCTTGACGAGCGACATGCCCGTGGCACCGAAGGAAACGGCGTCCCCGTGGGGGTAGACCGCGCCGTCGGTGGCCGCTTCCCAGTAACCCTTCCCGTCCGGGGTGGCCGTGATGGCCGAGACCGGGGCCAGGTCCAGCGCGGGGGTGGAGCCGTAGAAGGCGGCGTCGCCGAAGGAGAAGACGCCGCCGTCCCGAGCCGCCATCCAGTAGCCGCCGCCGTCGGGGGTCGCCGCCATGCCGACCACGGGCTGGCGGAGGCGGATGCTTCCGGTCGACCCGAAGAAGCCGGCGTCGCCGTAGGAGAAGACGCCGCCGTCGGCGGCCACCAACCAGTAGCCCTTGCCGTCGGAGGTGGGCGCCATGCCGACGATGGGCGCGTTGAGGTGCAGGCTGCCCGTCGAACCGTAGAAGTTGGCGTCGCCGTAGGAGAAGATGCCGCCGTCGCGGGCCACCTCCCAGTACCCCTTGCCGTCGGGGGTGGCCGCCATGCCGACGATGGGCGCGTTGAGGTGCTTGCCTCCCATCGAGCCGTAGAAGCCGGCATTGCCGTAGGCGAAGATGCCGCCGTCCGAGGCGTCCTCCCAGTAACCACCGCCGTTGGAGGTGGGAGCCATGCCGACGATGGGCGCGGCCAACCACTTACCGCCGGTCGAGCCGTAGAAGGGCGCACCGCCCATGCTGAAGACCCCGCCGTCCGAGGCCACCAGCCATTCGCCCGGCACCGAGCTGGCGCCCGCCGGATGCGAGCCCGAAGTGCTCAGCGCACTCGTCACGGTGGCGGTCACACCGAGTGTGGCGCCGAGAAGCGCCAGAGCGAGACGCGGCAGTATGCGTCGTTTGGACGCGGACGCGGGCGCGGAAGCGCGTGGTGTCACGATGAGGTTCCCCCTGTCTGATTCCTCCCGGTCCCGTTGCCGGAAGAGCCTCCACCAACACCACGTGGCCCGTCAGTGGGTCCTTCGAGCATTTCTTGCCGAAGAGTTCGCGGATTCTCTGCAGCCGCGGCTCGGCTGCGCACTGTCGTGCCTGAGCCGGCCTGTGTGTGGCGGAACGCGAACGTGAATGGGCGTGTACGGAACGGTGGTGTCGGCAATGCGGTTTCCTGTCGAAGCGGTCGGTGGCGTGGTGACGCGGCCGGATAGGCCAGCCTTTGCACTGGCGTGCATGAACTCGGGAACCCAGCGGTCGGAATCCGTCGCGCTTTGCGCACTCAGTACATGTCGGCGAAGTCACGCTAGGTAATCACTGTTTTTTTTGATGCGCCCGCCATTGCTGACGGTGACATCCCAGTTCACAGCGATCTTCCCTGGTCAACCTTTTCCGCGATTTTTAAGGCGTCTTAATGGTGTGTTGTGCCTGGACCACGCACGACGAGACGATGAGACCGAATGTGAATGCCTCGTAACAGCTCCCTCACGCCTTCTTAACAGTCCACGCGGCGCTCGTGGCACGCCGTTGTCACGCTGACGACCAGGTATTCGCCGTTGCAGGTGGGTCCATGACCACATGGGCGGCTGCCGCCCACCACATCGAAGGACAGCAGCTACCGGGCGTGACCATGTCGCGAGCCGTCACACCGTACGGCCGACGCCAGATCCAGAATGCAACAAGGCCCCGTCGCGGCACGCGCACCCGGGAGGTGAGGTACCGCGTGTCATCTCGCTTACCGGAGCACGACCTTGTCCCCGTCCACGTCGACGGTGACCGTCGACCCCTCGAGATACCTGCCCTCCAGCAGCGCCAGCGCCAGCGGGTCTTCGATGTTGCGCTGCAGCACCCGGCGCAGCGGCCGCGCCCCGAAGTCGGGGTCGTAGCCGGCTTGGGCCAACCACGTCTCGGCCGCCGGTGTCACCACCAGCGTCAGCCGCCGCTCGGCCAGCCGCGCCCGCAACCGACCCAGCTGGATCTCCACAATGACTTGCAGGTCTTCCGGACTCAGCTGCTTGAAGCGCACGATCTCGTCGATGCGATTGATGAACTCGGGCTTGAAGTAGTCGCTCGGCTCGCCCCTGAGGTTCGACGTCATGATGAGCACGGTGTTGGTGAAGTTGACCGTGCGTCCCTGCCCGTCGGTCAGGCGCCCGTCCTCGAGCACCTGCAGCAAAATGTTGAACACGTCCGGGTGTGCCTTCTCCAACTCGTCGAGCAACACGACCGCGTAGGGCCGCCGTCGCACCGCCTCAGTCAGCTGCCCGCCTTCGTCGTAGCCGACGTAGCCCGGCGGCGCGCCCACCAGACGCGACACCGTGTGCTTCTCCATGTACTCGGACATGTCGATGCGCACCATGGCCCGCTCGTCGTCGAAGAGGAACTCGGCCAGCGCCCGGGCCAGCTCGGTCTTGCCGACGCCGGTCGGCCCCAGGAAGAGGAACGACCCGATGGGCCGGTTGGGGTCGCTCAGCCCGGCCCGGCTGCGCCGGATGGCGTTCGACACCGCGGAGACCGCCTCGTCCTGCCCGACCACGCGCTCGTGCAAGGTGGACTCCAGCCGGACCAGCTTCTGGACCTCACCCTCCATCAATCGGGAGACGGGCACGCCGGTCCAGCGCGACACCACCTCGGCGATGTCCTCGGCATCCACCTCCTCCTTCAAGAACCGCGTCCCGGATTGCAGCTTGGACAGGTCATCGTTGGCCTCGGTGATCTGCTTCTCGAGCGCGGGCAGGTCGCCGTAGCGGATGGCCGCCGCGCCGGCCAGGTCGCCGTCGCGCTCGAGCCGCGCCGCCTCGTCCGAGAGCGCCGTCTTCTCCTCCTGCAGCTGGCGGATGGTGTCGATGACCGACTTCTCCTGTTGCCAGTGCGCCGTCATGGCGTCGCGCTCTTCGCCCAGCTCGGCCAACTCGCGCTCCAGGCGCTCCAGGCGCTCCTTCGACGCGTCGTCGGTCTCCTTCTCCAGCGCCACCCTCTCGATCTCGAGCTGGCGGATGCGCCGCGTGATCTGGTCGAGCTCGGTCGGCATGGAGTCGATCTCTATGCGCAGCTTCGACGCGGCCTCGTCGATCAGGTCGATCGCCTTGTCGGGCAGGAAGCGCCCGGTGACGTAGCGGTCGGACAGGACGGCCGCCGCCACCAGCGCCGCGTCCTGGATGCGCACGCCGTGATGCACCTCGTAGCGCTCGGAGAGGCCGCGCAGAATGGCCACGGTGTCCTCCACCGAGGGCTCGCCCACGAAGACGGGCTGGAAGCGTCGCTCCAGCGCGGCGTCCTTCTCGATGGAGGTGCGGTACTCGTCCAATGTGGTGGCGCCGATCAGCCGCAGTTCACCGCGGGCCAGCATGGGCTTGATCATCTGACCGGCGTCCATGGCCCCCTCGGCCGCGCCGGCACCGACGATGGTGTGCAGCTCGTCGATGAACGTGATGATCTCGCCCTGGGCGTCGGTGATCTCCTTGAGCACCGCCTTCAGGCGCTCCTCGAACTCGCCGCGGTACTTGGCCCCGGCCACCATGGAGCCCAGGTCCAGCGCCACCACCCGCTTGCCCTTGAGCCCCTCGGGCACGTCGCCCTCGATGATCCGGTTCGCCAGGCCCTCCACGATCGCGGTCTTGCCCACGCCCGGCTCGCCGATGAGCACCGGGTTGTTCTTGGTCCGCCGGGACAGCACCTGGATCACCCGGCGGATCTCCTCGTCGCGCCCGATGACCGGGTCCAGCTTGCCCTCGCGCGCCGCCTCCGTCAGGTCCCGTCCGTACTTCGCCAGCGCCTGGTAGGTCTGCTCGGGGTCCTGCGTGGTGACGCGGTGGTTGCCCCGTACGGCGCGCAGCGCGGTGAGCAGCGCCTCCTTGGTCACGCCGATTTGGTCGGCCAGGGCCAGTATCAGGTGCTCGACCGAGACGTAGTCGTCGCCCAGATCGCGCCGGATCGAGTCGGCCTCCTCCAGCACCGCCCGGGCGTCGCGCGACAAGCCGGGCTCGGAGCCGCCGGCGGCCTGGGGCAGCCTTATGAGCTGGTCGTGAATCTTGCCGGCCAGCGCGTCCGGATCGACGCCCACCTGCGTCAGCAGCGGGCGCGTCATGGTCTCCTGCTGCTGCAGCAGGGCGTCGAGCAGGTGCGCCGGCGTCAACTCGGGATGGTTCGACGACGCGGCGTGGCCCGTGGCCGCGCTGAAGGCGGCCTTGGTGTTGTTCGTCCAGCGTTCGGGGTCTATCGGCACTGATGTTCTCTCTCTCGGCCTGTCGGCCGCTCGGTCTCCGTCTCCATTGGGCCCGAGGCGTCCCGGGCGCGTCCGTCTCTCACGTCTCCGCACCCGGCCGGCGCCGGTACGGCACCGGCGCCTGGCGCAGTGGCACCAGGTCGCGCCGGTACTGGCGGTGCGTGGCCGCCACGGCGTCGACCGCCTGGGCCTGCACCTCGAGCAGCTCGGCCTGCAGCTGGGCCACCTCGGCCTCGAGCTGGAGCACCCGACGCACCCCCTCGAGGTTCAGCCCGGTCGCCGTCAGCTCCTGAATGTGGCGCAGCCGCTCCAGGTCGCGCTCGGAGAACCGTCGGCTCCCGCCGCTCGTGCGCGACGGGTCGAGCAGCCCCTTGCGCTCGTAGATGCGCAGCGTCTGCGGGTGCATGCCCGTGAGCTCGGCCGCCACCGAAATGACGTAAACGGCCGCGTTGGCGTCACGACCCGGGCGGCGTCCGGCCTCGCCGGCCACGCTGCTCACCCGTCCACCGTCTGTCGCGGCGCGGCGTCGGTCACCGCGGCGAGCGACTCCACCGCCGCCCGCTGCTCCTCCGTCATTTCGGTCGGCACCAGCACGTCGATCTTGACCATGAGATCGCCGGCCTTGGCCCCGTTGCGGCCCGAGCTGCTCGGCACCCCGCGCCCGCGCACGCGCAGCACGCGGCCTGACTGCGTCCCCGGCGGGACCTTCAGTGTGACCTTGTTGTCGAGCGTCGGCACCGTGATGGTCGCGCCCAGGGCGGCCTCGGGGAACGTGATCGGCACCGTGATGGTCAGGTTGCGGCCCGAGCGCCCGAAGACCGGGTGCTTGGCGACGTGCACCACGACGTACAGGTCGCCCGCCGGCGCCATGCCTTGCCCGGGCGCGCCACGCCCCTTGACCCGGATGCGTTGGCCGTCGTCCACTCCCGCCGGGATGCGCACCTTGACGCTGCGCACCTTCTGCTCGGTGCCCGTCCCGTGACACACCGGGCACGGCGTATCGAACTGCGTGCCGCGCCCCATGCAGTCGGGGCAGACGGTGCTGAGCGAGAACAGGCCCTGGTTGTCGTTCAAGCTCCCCGACCCCCCACATCGCGGGCAGGTGTGGGTCGAAGTCCCCGGCGCCGCGCCGCTGCCGCGGCAGTTGGAGCACCGCACCTCCTGGGGCACGTTGACCGAGGTGGTCACCCCGTGCACGGCGTCCTGGAAGGACAGGTGCAGCTGCGCCTCCATGTCGGCCCCGCGCTGGGGCCCGCGCCGGGTGGTCGTCGTGCGCCGGCCGCCGCCACCACCTCCGAAGAGGTTGCCGAACAGGTCGGTCAGGTCGCCCATGTCCTCCATGCGGAAGGTGCCGCCGCCGGGCGCACCGAAGCCGCCGACGGGACCGTGGGACCGCACTTCGTCGTATTCCTTGCGCTTGTCGGCGTCACCCAGGACGTCGTAGGCCGCGCTGATCTCCTTGAAGCGCTCCTCCGAGCCGGGGTTGGCGTCGGGGTGGTACTCCTTGGCCAGCTTCCGGTAGGCGCGCGTGATCTCCTTGTCCGACGCCGTCGGGACGACGCCGAGCACCTTGTAGTAGTCCTTCTCGAACCACTCGCGTTGTGCCGCCATGGCTCAGCTCACCCCCGCACGCGGACCATGGCGGGGCGCAACACCTGTCCCTTCCAGCGGTAACCCGAGCGGAACACTTCCTCCACCATGGTCTCGCCACCCTCGCCGTCCGTGTGCGCGACGGCGTCGTGCACCGACGGGTCGAAGGGCACCTCGGCCCGGTCGAGCCGCTCGAGGCCCTCCTTGCCCAGAGTGTCCATGAGCATGGCCCGCGCGGCGCGCAGCGCCTTGCCGTCCTCGCTCACGTGGAGCGACTCGTTCAGGTGGGCCTCGGCCAGGTCGAGTGTGTCGAGCACCGGCAGCAGCTTGGACACCAGGTCGGCCGCCGCCCGTGCCGACTGCTCGTCCTGCAGTCGCGCGATGCGCTTGCGGTAGTTCTCGAAGTCGGCCTGGGTGCGCTGGAGAGCCAGCAGGTACTCGTCGCGCTCCCGCGCCAACACCTCCACCGGGTTGGCGGCTTCGGTGTGCGCCGTCCCGGCCGGATCGCCATCGCCGGCACCGGCACCGTGCCCGTTGGCGCCCTCAGCGGCACCCTCGGGCCCGGCCGGTGCCCCAGCGTCAGGCTGGGCCGCCTCCTCGTCGACCTCCTCGGGGAAGGCCCCCTCGAAGAAGCTCATGCCTCATCGACGATTTCGGCGTCGACCACGTCGTCGTCGGAACCGGCCTCGTCGGCCGGGCCACCGGCGCCGTCACCCGACGGGCCGGCACCGCCGGCGGACGCCGACGACGAAGCCTGCTCGTACAGGCGCTGGCTGAAGCTCTGCGACACGCCGACCAGCTTCTCGGTGGAGTCCTTGATGGCCTCCACCGACGTCCCGGCCAACGCGTCCTTCAGGCTGGCCAGGGCGTTCTCGACGTCCTCCTTCTCGGAGCCCTCGAACTTCTCGCCCTGCTCCTTGAGCAGCTTCTCGGTCTGGTACACGAGGGTGTCGGCGGTGTTGCGCACCTCGGCCTCCTCGCGGCGCTGCCGGTCGTCCTCGGCGTGGGCCTCGGCGTCGCGCACCATGCGATCGATGTCGTCCTTGGCCAGCGAGGACTGGCCAGTGATCGTCATCGACTGCTCCTTGCCGGTGGCCTTGTCCTGGGCCGACACGTGGACGATCCCGTTGGCGTCGATGTCGAACGTGACCTCGATCTGCGGGATCCCCCGGGGGGCCGGCGGCAGGTCCACCAGCTGGAACTTGCCCAGCGTCTTGTTGTACATCGCCATCTCACGCTCACCCTGGAGCACGTGGATCTCGACCGACGGCTGGTTGTCCTCGGCCGTGGTGAAGATCTCCGACCGCTTGGTCGGGATGGTGGTGTTCCGCTCAATGAGGCGGTGCATGACCTGACCCTTGGTCTCGATCCCGAGCGACAGGGGGGTGACGTCGAGCAGCAGGACGTCCTTGACCTCGCCCTTCAGGACACCGGCCTGCACGGCGGCGCCAATGGCCACGACCTCGTCGGGGTTGACGCCCTTGTGGGGCTCCTTGCCCGTCAGGCTCTGCACGAGCTCCTGGATCGCCGGCATGCGCGTCGACCCACCGACGAGGACCACGTGGTCGATGTCGGAGGTCTTCAGCCCGGCGTCCTTAATGGCGGCGTCGAACGGCCCGCGGCACTTGTCGACCAGATCGGAGGTCAGCTCGTTGAACTTGGCCCGCGTCAGCTTGAGGTCCAGGTGCTTCGGGCCCTCCGAGGTGGCCGTGATGAAGGGCAGGTTGATCTGCGTGTCCTGCACCGACGACAGCTCGATCTTGGCCTTCTCCGCCGCCTCCTTGAGGCGCTGCATGGCCATCTTGTCCTGCGAGAGGTCGACGCCCTCGGTGTTCTTGAACTCGGTCACCAGCCACTCGATGACCTTGTCGTCCCAGTCGTCGCCGCCGAGCTTGGTGTTGCCCGAGGTGGACTTGACCTCGAAGACGCCCTCGCCGATCTCGAGCACCGAGACGTCGAACGTCCCGCCGCCCAGGTCGAAGACGAGGACCGTCTGGTCCGTCTCCTCCTTGTCCAGCCCGTAGGCGAGTGCGGCCGCGGTCGGCTCGTTGATGATGCGGAGCACCTCGAGCCCGGCGATCGTCCCCGCCTCTTTGGTGGCCGTGCGCTGTGCGTCGTCGAAGTACGCCGGCACGGTGATGACGGCCTGGGTCACGGTGTCACCGAGGTACGCCTCGGCGTCTCTCTTGAGCTTGCCCAAGATCCGGGCCGAGATTTCCTGAGCCTTGTACGCCTTGCCGTCGATGTCGACGGTCCAGTTCGTGCCCATGTGGCGCTTGACCGAGCGGATGGTTCGGTCGGGGTTGGTGATGGCCTGGCGCTTGGCCACCTCGCCGACGAGCACCTCGCCGGTCTTGGAGAAACCCACCACCGAGGGGGTCGTCCGGCCACCCTCCGCGTTGGGGATGACGACGGGCTCGCCCGCCTCCAACACACTCACCACCGAGTTGGTGGTTCCCAGGTCGATGCCTACGGCCTTGGCCATGTCTGCTTGTTCCTTCCGGTTGTCTGTTCCTGTACCGACGTCTGTCGTCTACCAGCGTCCTCGAATTGCTGTCCACCACTATAGCAAAGTTGAGTCCATAAGTGTCAAGATTTTTGAGTAAATGGTTGCCACCCCGGTTTACAACGCCCTGACCTGGTGGGCTTCCGTCTCTCCGCCGGGCCCACGTACGATCGAACCGTGCTCGACCTCGTGCTGATCCGCCACGGTCAGTCGGCCTGGAACGCCGAGAACCTGTTCACGGGCTGGGTCGACGTGGACCTGACCGTCGCCGGCGAGGACGAGGCCCGGGCCGGCGGCGAGCTCCTGGCCCGGCGTCCACCTCGTCCGACCCCGGCGTCCCGCTCCTGGACCTGCGCATTCTGCACACATCGGTGCTGACACGGGCCATCCGCACGGCCGAGATCGCCCTGGCCACTGCCGGCCGCTCCTGGCTGCCCGTTCGGCGGGACTGGCGGCTGAACGAGCGCCACTACGGGGACCTGCAGGGAAAGAACAAGGCCCAGATCAAGCAGGAATTCGGCGAGGAGAAGTTCATGCTGTGGCGGCGCAGCTACGACACCCCGCCCCCGCCCCTGGCCCCGGACAACCCCTACGACGTGTCGGACGACCCTCGCTACGACGGCCTCGACCCGGCCGACCTGCCCCGTACCGAGTGCCTGGCCGACGTGGTCGCGCCGGACCGTCCCCTATTGGGAGTCGGCCATCCTGCCCGACCTGCGCTCCACCGCCGCCCACGGGGCCGCCGTCCTGGTGGCCGCCCACGGCAACTCCATCCGGGCCCTGCGCAAGCACCTCGAGGGCATCTCCGACGACGAGATCACCGGCCTCGAGATCCCGACCGGCATCCCCTTCCGCATGCGCCTCGACGACGACCTGGCGGTGCGCTCGGCCGACTACCTGGGCGACCCGGCCGCCGCGGCCGCCGCGGCCGCCGCCGTGGCCCGCCAGGGCGACCAGCCCGCACCCTGACCCTGTCCGCCTCCCCTCCACCCCTCGACGCTGCGGGCGCCCACGGCCGCCGACGAGAGCGGAAGGCCTGGCCGCCCACACCGAGTTCGACGGCTTCCCCTTCCTGCTCCTGTGGCACCCCGATCTGTCCTGGGCCGCCTACCTCGACCTGCTCGACGGCCTGCGCGACGGCTCGCGGGTGCCCGAGGGCCTGGTGCACTCGGACTTCCTGCTGGCCGTCGTCGACGGTGACATCGTCGGCCGCGTCTCGGTGCGCTTCGCGCTCAACGAACACCTGGCCCGTGCAGGCGGCCACATCGGCTACGGCGTGCGGCCCCGGTTCCGCCGGCGCGGCTACGCCACCGAGATCCTCCGCCAGGCCATCGCCCTGGCCCGCTCCGGCGGCGTCAGCCGCCTCCTGGTCGCGTGCGACGACGACAACGTCGGCTCGGCCGCCGTCATCGAGCGCTGCGGCGGCCTCCTCGAGTCGGTGATCGCCCCGGACGACGGAACGCCGCCCTACCGGCGCTACTGGATCGATTGACGCCGACCACCGCTCAGGCGGTCCGCACCGGCATCAACCGTCGACCCGACTGATCCCGGCGCGCGCCACCCCTGAAATGGCGGCTGGCCGGGGCGCCTCGCCGCACCCCGGCCATACCGACCGTCAACAGAGCTCGACGCGTCGTCGTGCTACAACGCGTCAGCCCCGCGTTCTCCGGTGCGCACGCGCACCACGGTGTCGACCGGGACGACCCAGACCTTGCCGTCACCGATCTTTCCGGTTGCAGCCGAACTCACGATGGCGTCGACCACGTCGTCCACCTGGCTGTCGTCGACGAGCACCTCGACACGGATCTTGGGGACGAAGTCCACCTCGTACTCCGCACCTCGGTACACCTCGGTGTGTCCCCGCTGGCGCCCGAAGCCCTGGGCCTCGGTCAGGGTCATGCCCTGCACCCCGTGCGACTTGAGGACTTCCTTGACGTCGTCGAGCTTGAATGGCTTGAGGACTGCCACGATCAGCTTCATTGTTTGAGCTCCTTTCGTCCTGTTCGTCCGGGCCTAGGAACCGCCGCCGCTGGCGACTCGGCGTCGGATTCGGGTTCCGAGGCGCCGCCCGTGCCGCCCTTGTCGATGCCGGCCATGGCGAAGGCACCGTCGGAACGGGTGGCGAACTCCTCCTCGGGGAAGGCCTCCTCGCCGTGGATGGCCAGGTCGCCGACCTCGAGGATCTCGTCCTTGTAGCGGGCACCACGCAGGACCCAGCCGATGAGCTTCATCAGGATGAAAGTGATCAGCGCCGACCAGATGATGACGAAGATCGCCGCTCGGAACTGCTCCCACAGCTGGTGCGCCGATCCCCGTGTACATCAGGCCGTTCACGCCGAAGGGCACGCAGCTGCCGTGCGCCGCGAGGTACGTCGTCTGCGAAGTGCCGACGACCTGGCCGCTGGCGTTGAGGTGCCCGCAGCCGTACTCGATCATGTTCGGGTCGCCGAAGATGCCGAGCAGCATGCCGCCGGTGAACCCGGCGATGCCGTGGGTGTAGACGACACCGAGGGCGTCGTCCACCTTGGAGAACGGCGGCACCTTCGACAGGTAGTTCCAGGCCACCCAGACGATCGGCCGTGCAGATGGCACCGACGTAAATGGCGCCCCGGCCGTTGACCCAGCCGGCGCAGGGTGTGATGCCGACCAGGCCGCAGATCATGCCGTTCACGCCGCCCAGGAACGTGGGCTTCTTCTCCTTGGTGCAGCCAGGCGTCCATGATCATCCAGACCAGGACGCCCGTGGCGGTGGCCACGTTGGTGTTGACGACGGCGGCGGCCATCGCTGGCCCCGGCGTAGTACGGGTCTCCACCGTTGAAGCCGTTCCAGCCGAGCCAGAGGATGCCGGCACCGACCGCCGCCATGACCAGGTTGTTGGGCAAGGCGTGCTGCCTATCTCGCAGGAGCCTCGGTCCCGAGCACCCAGGCGGCCACGAAACCCGGACACCCCGGCCGACATGTGGATGACGTAACCCGCCGGAGAAGTCCAGCGCTCCTTCCTGGGCGAAGTAACCGCCGCCCCACAGCAGGAACGCGTCAACGCCGTAGACGAAGGTCGACCACAGCGGCACCAGCAGGCACCAGGCGAAGAACTTGATGCGGCCGATCACACTGCCGAGGAACAGCAGCGGCGTGATGGCCGCGAAGACGAACTGGAAGTAGGCCAGGCTCGACGTCGGGAAGTGGAACGGAATGAGCGTGTTGGCTGCCGAGACTGCCTGCCCCTGCTCACCGACGCTGTTCGTGATCCCTCCGGGCTTCCCGACGAAGTTCTCCAAGAAGTGTGTCCATCCGCCCACTCCCGAGAGCTGTGTCTGCACTCCGTTCCTCACACCGCCGCCGATGGACGTCGCTCCGAATCCCATCTTGTAGGACCAGAGCACCCAGGCGAGGAGAACGAGCGAGAACCCGGCAAACATCATGGCGAGCACGTTGACCGCCCACTTCTTGGGCACGATCGACGCGTAGAGCACTGCCAGGCCGGGGAGGCTCATCAGGCCGACGAACGTGGCGGCGGTGATCTGCCACGTGTTGTCTGCCGGATTGAGCCAACTGGGATACGGAACGTACGCCGTAGCTCCTATCAGGTGGATCACTCAAGCTCTCCTAACTGTCACGCGCACCGGCGTCCTGCTCCGCAACTGGAGCGCCACAAAACACCAGGTACGACAAGGCCACTTCTGACGGTTCTCCCCGCCGGAAGACACAATGCAGGGCAGGGGTTTCCGCATCGTCACGCCTGTGTTTCCAGTGCGTTAATCCAGAAATCGCCGCGCTCCGGACTGGGGCTGTGCAAAAGCTGTGCAGAAAACGCAGAATGGGCGCCCACTACGCTCTCCCGATCGCACTCCTTGCCAAATCCCCAGCCATGACCGCGCCCGGCGCAACCCACCACTGAGCGAAACGGCGTAGGCGAGCCCGTCTCCCGGCTGCGGGGCGCCGGCGTGCAGATCGACGGGCGCAAAGCGGGACGTGTCCTGGCCGGCCTCGTCCTCGGCATATTGGCCATCCTGGTCGTCGTCTTCACGGTCGTCGGGTTCGACAAGAACCAGCAGATCGATGAGCTCCACTCACGCGGCGTCCCGGTCACGGTGACGGTGACGGGCTGCCTCGGACTGTTGGGCGGGAGCGGGAGCAACGCTGCGGGCTATTCGTGCCACGGCGCCTACACGCTCGACGGCCACACCTACGACGAGAACCTCCCTGGGAACTCGTTCCACCGACCCGGGACGACCGTCGCCGCCGTCGCCGTGCCCGGGGACCCGGCTCTGGTGTCGCCGCGGAGCACGGTCGAATCCGAACAGGCGTCGGGAGACGTCTTCGTCGTGCCGGCCGTCCTCCTCGCGGTCCTGTTGCTGTCGGTGGCTGGGTTGCTGCTACGGCACCGGCACCGGCGACAGGGGGCGGGCGGCGCCAGCAGCCCGCCTGGCCGGAACTGAGTTCGTCCTCGCCGTCAGCGTCGGCGGCGTGTAGCGCTTGTTCGCCCTTGGTCTTCCGCTGGAAGTGTCGTTGCTCTTGCGACGCGGCGGCGTGGCGGCATCGGGATCGGCCCGTTTGAGCTCCTGCTGAAGGCGATACGCGCGGACCAGGTACCAGGCGCCGGCCAGCAGGAAGGGGACGCCGAACCCCCAGTAGTGGAGATTGAAGACGGCCAGCCCGTAGAGGGCGAGGCTGATCCCGAGGAAGAGCCGCTTGCGCCAGAGCGCCGTGACGAGGACCAGGAGCGAGAGGCCGAGCAGCACGCCCAGCAGCTCGTGGTACAGCGAGGGGTTGACGTGATTCGCAGTCCCTGAGGCCGGATCATGGTCGATCAGTGTGCCGATGATGAGGAAGGCGATGGCGGCGCCCACAGGGGCTGCGATCAGACCGATGGCCCGCTCCTTGTCGCTGGCCAGCCGGATGTCCTGCTCGATCTCCTCGACGGGGCGGTCCTGGGGCAGTTCCTTGGCACCGGAATCGTCGTCCGGCCTCACCATGGTGTACTTGACCCGCTCCCAGAGGGTCAGGCGGGGCGCGTCGCCGCTCCGAACTGCCGGTTCCTTCACTCGCGGGCACCTGCGAAGGCTAGCGCCCGTCGTGAAAACCCCTTGATTCGGGCACATTTCGGCGGTGTGAATTCGGCCGCCGGACACCGGGCCGATACCCGTCGCTAGGGTGCTCGGTGAGGGCGCCGAGGCCCGGGCCGATCTGAGGAGCGCAGCGATGAAGCTCGTGGTGGCAGTGGTCAAGCCGTTCAAGCTCGATGACGTCAAGAACGTCCTGAAGAATATGGGCGTCCAGGGCATGACCCTCACCGAGGCGCAGGGCTACGGGCGCCAGCGGGGCCACACGGAGAACTACCGGGGTGCCGAGTACCAGGTCGACTTCGTGCCCAAGCTGCGCGTCGAGGTGCTCGTGGAGGACGATCGGGCCGAGGCGGTGGTGGACGCCATCGTCTCGTCGGCGGCCACGGGCAAGATCGGTGACGGCAAGGTGTGGGTGGTGCCGGCCGAGACCGTGGTTCGCGTGCGCACGGGCGAGCGCGGCGCCGACGCCATCTGAGTACGAGAGCGGACGGAGGTCGAGAGTGCGTCGGCGACGGGTCCGGGTCCGGCTGCCGCGCCGATAGGAAGTGGGGCGGCGCAGCGGGCTCCCGGAGCTCGGGGCAAAGCGGCACGTGAAACGGCGTGGGGCTACTGTTTGCCGCCATGAGCAAGGACCTCGACCTCTCGAAAATCTGGCTGTTCTCCACCTCGTCGGCCAAGGACCTGCGGACCATCCGCCGTGCGCTCGAGGAGGTTTCGGTGCCGCCCGGGCGCATCCTCTGCGAGCAGGGCACCATCGGGCGTGAGTTCTTCCTCATCGTCACGGGTGAGGCAGCGGTGCGGCGTAACAATCGCAAGGTGGCGACGCTCGGGCCGGGCCAGTACTTCGGCGAGCTCGCCCTGCTCGACCGCCGGCCCCGCTCGGCCACGGTGGCGTCGGAGACCGACATGACCCTGCTGGTGCTGGGGCAGCGCCAGTTCAACGGCGTGCTCGACGCGGTGCCGGCGCTCTCGCGCAAGATGCTGGCCGCCATGGCGACCCGCTTGCGCGACGCCGACGAACGGGCGATCTCGAGCATCTAGAGACGGCGGCGACGCTCGGGCCGGATGGCCACCCGGGCGGCTGACGCGCGTCCCTGCGCGCGGGCTGGCTGCCCAACGAACGTTCGTACAATCCCTCCCCATGTTTTCGCGGGCAATCCCTCGAGGTTGCTGCGAGACTGACGCCGTCCTATCCCTCGCCAAGGACAACGGGAGGTCAGGGTCATGAACTTGGACCCCAGAAAGCTCGGTGCGGAATTCCTGGGCACCATGGTGCTGGTCGTCATCGCCGTCGGCGTCGCCACCGAGTCGTTCGGCTTCAAGCTCTTCGGGTTGAGCTACGCCGCCGGGGTGGTCGCCACCGCCCTCGCCTTCGGGGGCGTCCTCGTGGCGCTCGTCTACGCCATCGGGCCAATCTCGGGCTGCCACGTCAACCCGGCGGTCACCCTGGGGTTCATCGCGCTCGGGGCGTATGAAGCTCGGTGAGGGGGTGTCCTACCTCGTGGCCCAGTTCGCCGGCGGTATCGTCGGCGCCTATCTGCTGTATTGGATGTTCACCACCTCGCTGCTGTACAAGAAGTCGGTCCAGGGCCTCGGTACGGACGGCTATGGCAAGGAGTCGCACCTGTTCGTGAGCCAATGGGGGCGCCTTCCTGATCGAGGTGGTCCTCACGGCGATCTTCGTGCTCGTCGTCCTCTTCGCCACCCACAAGGCCGCCATTCAGGGGGCGGCCGGCGTGGCCATCGGCTTCGGGCTGGTCATGGTGCACCTCATCGGTATCCCGCTGACGGGCACGTCGGTCAACCCGGCCCGGAGCCTCGGCCCGGCACTCGTCGTCGGCGGCACGGCGCTCAGCCAGGTCTGGCTGTTCATCATCGCCCCGCTGGTCGGGGCCATCGTGGCGGCCATCATCCATCTCGTACTGGTCGGACGCGCGGAGCCCGAGCAGGTCGGAACGCCGGATCCGGACGCCCGACCGGTGCCGGCTTAGAGCGCAGCCTCGGCCCGCTACGGTCGGATCCATGGATCTGACCGAGGCATTGGCGTTCGTCGGGGCCCGCAACCAGGGGGTCCTGGCCACCATCCGGGCCAACGGGCGGCCCCAGCTGTCGAACATCATGTACGTGCCCCACGACGGGGACACGTTCTTGATTTCGGTCACCGACAACCGGGCCAAGACGGCCAACCTGCGGCGGGACCCCCGCGCCTCCCTCTACGTCCTGGGCGACAACTTCTACCAGTACGTGGTGCTGGAGGCGGCGGCCGAGCTCTCCGCCGTGGCGGCCGACCCGCACGACGCCACGGTGGACCTGTTGGTCGAGTACTACCAAAAGGGCTCGGGCGAGCACCCTGACTGGGACGAATACCGCGCCGCCATGGTCGACGACCGGCGGATCGCGCTGATCCTGCGGCCCGAGCGGGCCTACGGCATGGTGGCCACCGCGTAGGCGAGTCCGGGTCGCCTCGGCTCAGCCGGCGGGCTGGGGCTGCGGCTCAGGCTCCGGCTCCGGGGCTGGATCCGGTTGCGCTTCGACGGCGCGGGCCGGCCCGCCGAGCGACTCCTCGACCAGCTGTGAGAGGTCGAGCACGCGCACCTCGTCCTCCTTGGCGAAGGCGCGCACGGCGTCGTCCAGCATGATCATGCAGTAGGGGCAGGCGGTCGACACGACGTCGGCCCCCGTACCGAGCGCTTCCTCCGTGCGCTCCATGTTGATCCGCTTGCCGATGTTCTCCTCGAGCCACATGCGGGCGCCGCCGGCACCGCAGCAGAAGCCGCGCTCCTTGCAGCGCCGCATCTCGATCTGCTCGACCCCGGGGATGGCGCTGAGAACCGTGCGGGGCTCGTTGATGATCCGGTTGTGCCGGCCGAGGTAGCACGGGTCGTGGTAGGTCACCTTGCCCGAGTAATCCGAGCCCGGGACGAGCTTGCCCGCCTTGACCAGGTGCTCGAGCAGCTGGGCGTGATGGATCACCTCGTAGTTGCCGCCCAGGGCGGGGTACTCGTTCTTGATGGTGTTGAAGCAGTGCGGGCAGCTGGCGATGATCTTCTTGGCGCCGACCTCGTCGAGCGTGGCGATGTTGAGCTTGCCCTGCTCCTGGTAGAGGTACTCGTTGCCCAGGCGGCGCACGGGGTCGCCGGTGCAGGACTCCTTGGGGCCCAAGATGGCGAAGGTGACCCCGGCCCGGTGCAGCATGCGCGCCGTGGCCTGGACGCCCTTGCGGGCCCGCTCGTCGAGGGCGCCGGCGCAGCCGACCCAGTAGAGGTACTCGACGTCGTCGGGGATGGTGCCGGTGATGACCGGGACTCGAAGTCGAGGCTCTTGGTCCACTCGGTGCGCTTGCTCTGACCGAGGCCCCAGGGGTCGCCCTGGTTCTCGACGTTGCGCAGCATGAGGCCGGCCTCGGAGGGGAACTCCGACTCCATGAGCACCTGGTAGCGGCGCATGTCGACGATGGCGTCGATGTGCTCGATGTCGACCGGGCACTCGTTGACGCAGGCGCCGCAGGTCGTGCAGGCCCACAGGACGTCAGGGTCGATGACGTTGGGGACCAGCGCGGTCTGCTCGCCCTCGCCGCTGAGCAGCGGGGTGGCAGAGGCGAACATGTTGTCCCGCAGGTTCATGACGAGCAGCTTGGGCGACAGCGGCTTGTCGGTGGTCCAGGCCGGGCAGGCCGACTGGCAGCGTCCGCACTCGGTGCAGGTGGCGAAGTCGAGCATCTGCTTCCAGGTGAAGTGACCGATCTCGCCCACGCCGAACACGGTGTCCTCGTCGACGTTCTCCATGTCCATGTCCGGCGTCGAACCGAGGGCGCCCAGCGCCCGCGGGCGGCGGGAGAAGGCGATGTTGATGGGCGCGATGAAGATGTGCAGGTGCTTGGAGTACGAGATGAAGACGATGAAGCCGGAGATGATGGCGATGTTGAGGAGCAGGAAGACGGTGACCAGGACGCTGTTGGTGCCGGCCCCGAGGGGGTGCAGGAGCTTGCGCCACGGCATGTGAGGCGAAGGTGCTCCAGCCCGAGTAGGGGAACTGGGTGGGGCTGGTGTTGATCTGGGCGCCCCGGTAGAGGAGGAGCGTGATCATGACGCCGGCGATCATGAGGAGGACCAGCCAGGCGGCGCCGGTGTGCGTGCCGTAGAAGCGTGACTTGCGCTCGAGGCGGGACGGGGCATTCTTGAGCCGGATGACGGCGAAGACGACCAGGGCGACGAGGACGGCGCAGGCGAAGAAGTCCTCGATGAAGCCGACCCAGTCCCAGGTTCCGATGCCGGGGATGTGGAAGTACTTGTTGAAGAGGTCGCCGTAAGCCTCGATGATGGTCAGCAGCAGGATGGTGAAGCCCCACATGGTGAAGAAGTGGGCCAGGCCGGGGATCGTCCACTGCAGGAGCTTGCGCTGCCCGGCCACCTCGGTGACCTCCGCCTCGGCCTTGCGGCTGATGGGGCCCCGGGTGCGGGACGGGTCGGGCTTGCCCGCACCGGATGAGCCGGGACAGCCAGTGGAACCGCCTGGCCGCGATGCCGAAGCCGATGACGGTGACCGCCATGCCCAGAATGATCCTGACCGGCACGAATGCTCCTCGCCTCAGTGACGTCGAACCCGGCGGTGGCGGATCTGCGAGCGCCACCAGGGGTTCATGTGCGGGGGAGAGGATAGTGTGGCCGGCGCTCGCGGGCGTAGTTCAGAGGCAGAACATCAGCTTCCCAAGCTGAGAACGCGGGTTCGATTCCCGTCGCCCGCTCTCTCCAAACATCGCAGGTGGGGGCGGGTTCCGACGGGATACCCGGGTCGCCGACGACCCGCCGAGTTCGTCGTCGTGCAACAAACGTGCAACAGCGTGCAATACGAGGTGTCGCGTCCTCAGCTCAAGCCTGAGGACGGGGGTCGATCGGCTCCACAATGACACGTCAACATCTCCGAGCAAACTTGCTGGGACGACAGCGAGAACCTCCAACGAGGAGTGGCCCTCTACTCGTACTTGAGCGCTTCCAGAATCGGCGTGCGGGACGCCTGCCGCCCCGGCCACAGCGAGGCCAGCACGGCCACAGCGACGGCGATCGGCCCGTAGACGAGGAGAGACACGATGTCTGGCGCGTAAGTGTCGTGGTATCCGACCAGCAGGGGCGTCACGTTCAAGAGGACGTAGAGGACGAGGAACCCGACGGCCACGCTCAAAAGCACGGCGACGACGCCGACGGTGAACGCCTCGGCCATGACCATGCGGAACAGCTCCCCCGGGGTCATCCCCACGGCGCCCAACAGCCCGAACTCACGGCGACGTTGCAGCCCGGCCAGCAGCAGCGTCGACAGGACGCTGATGAAGGCCACCAGCAACAGGGCGCGCTGGAGTACAAGGAAGGGGGTGAGCTGGCTGCTGGCGTTCGCATCATCCGTATTGAGCTGCGTGGCCGGGGTCGAGAATTTGAGGTACGGGCCGAGGTGCGCCGCCCGTGCCTCGGCCGCCACTTGGCCCGGCGTAGAGCCCGACGAGACCAGCAGGGCAGCCGCCGACGGGTCGCTCGTGCCGAAGAGGCGCTGTTGGAGCGTGAGCGGGACATAGACGTTGTCGCCGGCCGCATCGCCGTTGTTCCACACACCCTGAACAATGACTCCGGCCTGTCCCGTGGGCGTGTCGAGTGACAAGACCGAGCCGTGGTGCAGGTGGTCACGCCGGGCCAGGTTGGGTCCGACCATCACCTGGCCCTTCTCGAAGTCCACCAGGTTGGCCGTCCCCGAGTAGACGGTGGTCCCGCGCAGCGAGGGGGTGGCCTCGGATTCCACGAGTGTGAGCTGTCCCGCACTGTGTCCGGTCAGTTCGCCGAAGAGCCCGTCGATCCCTCGGACTCCGGGGAGCCGACCGAGCGCGGTGAGCGCGGCCGGCGGGATCTGCCCGTCGGCGTTGTCGCCGCTGGCGCTGGCCGCGGTGGTGACCAACACGCTGTCGGCTCGAGAGGAGTGGGCATACCCGGCCGCGATGTCCTGGTCGATGGCGCGGTCGAAGCTCGAGGTGACGAACGCTGTCATCACCGTGGCCGCGATGGCGACGGCCATCACGGCCGTGCGACCCGGCTCGCGGACGAGGTTGGCGATGCCCAGGCGGATGACGCCGCCGCTCGATCGATTGCGGCACGCCAGCGCGCCGATCACGACCGGCGCCCACGCCCCCAGGGTGAAGCTGACGAAGAGCATGGCCAGGATGAATCCGGTGAAGGCGGCGGCGGGCTGCCATCCGGCCAGCGAGCCGTTGCGGCTCCCGAGCCAGCTCAATGCAGCTCCAGCGATGACGATCAGCGTGTAAAGGAGGCCCCGACGGACGGTGGTGGGGGTGGAAGTCTGCGCCCGCTGCTCACGCCCGGAGATCTCCGCGGCCACGTCGGCGCGCAGCGCCTGGCGCACGGGACGAATGGCCGCCAGCAGGCCGATCAGAGTCCCGATGACGACGCCGGTGACGAAGATGGCTCCCGACACGTGCACCGTGATGGGGATGCCTGCGATTTCCTCGGTGATATGACTGAGCGTGCCGACGATCGGCCCCGCGAGAACGACGCCCCCGATAGCCCCCAAGAGGCCGCCGATCGCTCCGAGCACCCCGGCTTCCAGCAGGGGTCCCACCACGAGCACCGTCGGTGGCGCGCCGATGGCAGCCGCAATGGCGCGTTCGCGTCGGCGCTCTTCGAGCGTCAGCGTGATGACGTTGTAGACCAGCACCACCGCGATGCCCGAAGCCAAAATGGCCAGGAGGGTGAGGAGCGGTGTGAAGGCCCCTAACGCTTGCGAGACGGCCGGCGGGGGAGACGTCGCGCTGACGACGCCGTCCCAGGGGCCGACGGCCCGGGCCAGCCGCGCCTCAAGTGTTACCGAGGTGATGCCCTTGGTGGGCGTCACGTAGATCACGTCGAGGCGGCCCTGCCGGTTGAACTCCCGCTGTGCCTCGGGCAGAGGAAGCACGACGACGTCACCGCGGTCGACACCGTCGAGGGAGGTCAGCGCGGTCGCTCCAGCCAGGGGATCGATGCCCTGGTCCGTCTCGAGCCACGACGTCGGGGCCAGCTGACGGGCCAACGCGCCGGAGATGAAGATCTGCTCGTGGCTGCCCGCACCGGCGGGACAGCTGGCCCGGGTCACCGCAGCAAGGTCGCTGCAGCTGACGCCGACGGCCAGCACGCCCTGGTTGTGCGACCCGGTGGTGCGCACCACGGTGATGGCCTGTACGACGGGGATCACGCTCTGGACCCCCGGAGTCCGTGCGACCTGGGCCAGCGCCCGAAAGGTGATCCCCCCGGTCGAGGTGGCCCCGACGACCTTGAGCTCGGATGAACCGGCCTCCTGCTGGGTGAGGCGGTTGAGGGAGTACGACGTGCTCGATTCGACCAGGATCACCGAGAGGGCGAGCGAACTCCCCGCCGCCACGGCCACGACGGCGATGATCGTGCGCAGCTGAATGGAGGTCAGCCTCCGGAGATGTAACAGCCGGAGGGCGCGCCTCATACGACGAGACGGCCGTCCGAGAGCGTGAGAACCCGGTCGGCCCGCTGCGCCGCGGTGGTGTCGTGGGTAACGAGGAGCAGCGACGAGCCGGCCTGACGGACCTGCTCGGTGAGCATGTCAAGCACCTCGGTCGCGTTGGCCGAGTCGAGATTCCCAGTCGGCTCGTCGGCCAGGATGAGGGGCGCCCCGGCCACCAAGGCCCGGGCGATGGCCACCCGCTGCATCTCGCCGCCGGAGAGCTCACCTGGGCGGCGGTCGCCCTTGCCTCCAAGCCCGACGCGAGCGATGAGCTCGGTGGCGTCGACCTTGCGGCGACCGTCGAAAGTGAGGGGAAGCTCCACGTTCTCGCGCACGGTGAGGGTGGGGAGCAGCTGGAAGAACTGGAAGACGAACCCGATCTGGCGCCGGCGCATCCGGGCCAGGTCGCCGGCATCGAGCGACGAGAGGTCGGTGCCGGCCACCCGAACCTGCCCGTGATCGGGCTTGTCGAGGCCGCCGGCCAGGTGGAGCAGCGTGGACTTGCCCGACCCGCTCGGGCCGACCAGCGAGACGAACTCGCCCGGCGCAATCGACAGGGAGACCTCGTCGAGGACCCGGACGTCGTCGCCGCCCAGACGATATGACTTGGTCACCAGCTCTATTTCGAGCGCACCAAAGCCGGCGGGGACCGCCGTGGCCACGCGCGACGAGGGTGTGACCGACCCCATCTGTACCGCCATCAGTCCCTCCCGGACGTCAATCCGAGTGGAGAACGCTCCGCAGCGCTGGGTCTTTCGACCCGGTCCGATTCCCCTCGCTGCCAGAACCGCCTCGGACATCCCACCACGAGAACGACCGAGATCTACGTGCACGACGTTGAAGGCCGCCAAGGACCATCGTGTCGGCGCCCGACCAGGGTCCCGTGTCATGTGGGCCGTTAGCCTGACCACGGTGGTGTGGCGGTGGGTGAGCGGCGCTGAGGGCGAGGAGCTCGAGGCCGAGGTCCTTGTTGCCGCGGCCGCCTACCGCGGCAGCCACAGCGCGGCCGACACTGACGCCTTGATCGCGGCGCTGCGCCGCGCCTTGGGTGCCGGGCTCGACGAGGTGGCGGGCTGGACACCGGACCAGCTGTCCGTCCTCGAGCGACGCCGCGCCCACGAGCGACAGGTGGCGACAGAGCGAGCGTTCCGGGTCGCAAAGGGCAGCTACGAGAAGTCCCACGACCGGGCCGACCTCGACCGAGCTTTCGAACTGGCCGAGGAAGCCCTCGCGATCGCTCCCAGGAGCGGTCCGGCCCGTGTCGATCGACTGACTGCTCTCGTGTGGAGCCTCGCCGAGCGATGGTTGCTCGACCGCGACCGAGCCGATCTCGACAGGGCGATGGTGCTGGCCGACGGTGCTCTCGCCCGCACACAAGAGCAGGACCAGAGACGCCCCACTCTGCGCCGGAACGTGAACTGGTGCCTGGCCGAGTGCTGGAAGCTCGACCACGACCCGGCCGACCTCGAGCGAGCCATGGAGGTGGCCGAAGAGCTCCTCTCCCTCACGTCGCCGGGCGACCCCGAACGGGCAATGTGGCTGGAGAACCTGCGGTTCTGGCTAGGAGAGCGGTCGCTGCTCGACCCCGACCGCGACGACATCGATCGGGCCACGGAATTGGCCGAAGAGGCCATCGCCCGCGCGCCAAAGGACGACCCTGCGTGAGCGAGCGCTGGAAGCTCGACCACGACCGCGCCGACCTCGAGCGCGTACTGGAGGTGGCCAGAGAGCTGCTGCTTCTAGCTCCCCCTGGCGACGCCGATGGGGCGCGTTCTCTGGCGACCCAGCGTGTAACGGATCGGGCCGTCGCTTCATTCGCTGCGTCGTTGACCCTGGCGACTCCGTGGACTCACGCAGAGGCCGAAAGGGCCCGGCGGTTCTACGCCAAGTCTCATTGGACAGCGACGGGAACGACCGCCAAGAGACTCTCTGGAATGGTCTGACCTTCCCGACGGTCGGTCGGGACGCTCGACGGAGACCTGGACGTTCAGGGCGGCGGTACTCGGGGATACCGCTCTGCTCACACCCCGTTGGCCCCCGCCCACGATCGTCGTGGCGGTGTAGGTGCGCAGCGAATCATGGTGGCGTACAAACCTATGTGTCCGACGTGGCCGTGGCCGTGGTCGTGGCCGAGGCGCGGGGCCGGACCGAGGCGCCGGTGTCCTAACTGGGTTCACCCAGGAGAAGGCGCCCGCGCTCAGTCTGTTGGCACGGTCCCCGCCTTGACGAGCGGAGCGCAGATTGTGGTGCCGCCGTGCAGGACCACGAACTTGGCGTCCTTGATGCCCATCTCGAAGTAGCAGCTGTTGTTGGCCGGCTGGCCCTTGACGAAGTGCAGCGGCGGCGAGAGTCCGCCGAGGGTCTCGCCGGACGGCAACCCGTAGAGTCCCTTGAGGATGAGAGCCGAGGTGATGGGTGCGCTGGCAGTGGCCTTGGCAGCTTGGACGGCGGACTGCAGAAGGGCGCCGTCGGACCAGGATTGGAGGACGATCTCACCGAAGTTCGGCCCGCTCGGCACTTGTGGCGCGTACTTGTCGAGCGCCTTGTACATGGTCGCCGTGGCCGAGTTGCGGACGAACCACAAGAAATCCGACTGGGAGTCGATGTTCCCGTTGAAGGCGGGGATCGTCAGCCAGGCGGTGGCGACCGTCCCGTCGCTCGAGAGCTGGCGCGGTGTGTAATCCTGCGCCGCGCAGTCCTGCACGACGTGCTCGACGATCTGGGAGGCGTCGCCGACGGTCATCGCCGTAGCGCCAGACTGCTTGGCTGCCAGGCACTGTGCCGTGTAGTTGGGGGCCGCAAACCCGATGCCCGCCGTGTAGACGTACTTGATGCCGTAGTGCGGAGCAATCTGCTCGCCTTGCTGGACAGACTCGTTCGCATATGTTCACCTCCACGCAGTACAGAGCGGCGAACTTCTTCACCCCCGCGTCCTTGGCGATGATGGCGCCGACCGCGTTTGTGTAGTTGAAGGTGGCCCCGGCCGGGAAGAAGTCAGAGTTCTGCCAGCCCGATTCGGTCTCCTGCCCGCCAAGCACCGGCACATTCGCCGTCTTGAACACCGAAGCGAACGACGGGTCCTCGTCGCTGTTGTCGAAGATGGCGACGGCATGGTCCTGATTGATCGCAGTCTGGGCGTTTGCCAAGGCCGTGGCCGCGCTGTAGCCGTCGTCGAGTACCACGAGGTGCACCTGGTGCCCCGCGAGTCCACCGTGGCTGTTGACCCAGGACGCCCACGCCTGCATGGTGGCGGAGGTCTGGCTGATCGACGATGCCTCCGGACCCGTGCAGCTGCACAGATCGGCGATGGTGACCGTGCTCGCTGCGTCCGCGGCGCCTGCCGGAGCGGCCGATATCACGGCAACGCTCAGGGCACCTACGACAGCAAGGAACCCAGCCGCCAAGACCACCGTCGTCCGCTTCACGCGTCCGGGCACGTGCACTCCCCCCTGGGCCTTCGGCCCCGTTCGGGCGGCGCATCAGCGCCATACCCTTCGTCTCCCCAGTCGGCTCTCGGTTGAGAACGATGACATCGCCCTTCCGGACTATATCGACCTCTTCACGGATGTGTCGGGTCTCCCGGCTGGTTCGCACCCGATCCGCTGCCCATCTCACCCGAGGAGCCGGGACCCGCAAGGCGGCAGACGGACCGCTGCTGGTTGCCGCCATCCACCCCTGCGCCAAGCGAGTGGCGCGGTCGGACACAATCGGCTACGAGTACGTGCTGTCCGGGAGGTGAACCTGTTCATGGAGGACGTGGCCATGGCCACGCGGGGGCGTCAGGACTTCGACGTTCAGGTCAGTGACGGGCAACAGTCCGGCGGGTGCCCCGGGGGGAAGGACTGACCGGTGCAGGACTTCTTGCCCTTCATCGTCATTGGCCTCGCTACCGGGGCCGTGTACGGCCTCGCGGGCGTCGGCCTGGTGCTCGCCTACAAGACCTCCGGCATCTTCAACCTCGCCTACGGCGCCATCGCGGCCCTGACCGTGTTCGTCTTCTACTGGCTGCACGACGAGCACGGTTGGCCGTGGGGCGTGACCGCCGCGCTGTGCGTCTTGGTCCTCGGCCCAGCCGAGGGACTGCTCATGGAGTTCCTCGGGCGGGCCCTCGAGCGGGTTGGAGCAACCCTCAAGGTGGTCGCCACGGTGGGCCTCCTGCTCATCGTCCTCGGTGTCGGCGAGCTGTGGTACGGGAACAACGAGGTGAACTTTCCACCCGTTCCTGCCCACTTCGACCGTTCCGATCCTCGGTGTCAACGTGGGATGGGATCAGATCACGGTGACGATCATCTCGGTTATTGCGACTGCCGTCCTGTACTACTTCTTCCGCTTCGTCCGGATGGGATTCGCCATGCGCGGGGTCGTCGACAACCCCGACCTTCTGTCGATGACCGGCGAGAACCCCATACGGGTGCGGACGGTGGGCCTGGGTAATCAGCATGACGTTTTGCTCAATGGCGGGACTGCTGCTCGCCCCGGGCCTGAGCCTGAATGCCGAAATCATCTCGACGCTCGTCGTCTACGCGTTCGGGGCGGCAGCGATCGGCTATTTCTCGAGCCTTCCGTTGACCTTCTTCGGGGGCCTGCTCATCGGTATCGCGGGATCGCTGGCGACCAAGTACGCCGTATCGGTCAGCTGGCTGAGCGGGCTGCCCCCGGCCATCCCGTTCATCGTCCTGTTCCTAGCCCTGGTCGTCACCCCCAAGGCACGACTGGCAGAACGTCGTGTCGTGACCACACTGCCCGTTCGAAAAGCGTGGTCCGCGCCCTGGAGGGTGCGCCTGCCCGTGTTCGCCGTGGTCATCGTCGTTCTGTGCCTTGTGCCGAACCTGGTGGGCTACCACCTGGCCATCTGGGCGAGCTTCCTGGCGGACGCCATCCTGCTGCTTTCGCTCGGCCTGCTCGTGCGCATCTCCGGTCAGATCTCGCTCTGCCACCTTGCGTTCGCGGCGGTCGGCGCCGCCGCGTTCGGGCACTTCGCGGACAGCTACCACCTGCCGTGGCTGCTTGCACTCCTGTTGGCAACGCTCGTCGCCGTGCCGGTCGGAGCCATCGTCTCGATCCCGGCAATCCGGCTGTCCGGCCTGTTCCTGGCGCTCGCCACGCTGGGCTTCGGGATCCTCCTGCAGTATCTCTTCTATCCGACCAACTTGATGTTCGGGCTGACAACGGCGGGGATCCCGGCTCCGCGGCCCGAAGTGACCGTCTTCGGTCTCTCGCTGGCGTCGGACAAGGGCTTCTACTACGTGCTGCTGGCCGCGGCCGTCCTGAGCACGCTGGTGATCATCGCAATCCAGCGCAGCAGGATGGGACGCCTCCTCGGTGCGTTAGCTGACTCGCCCGTCGCGCTGGAGACGCAAGGCGCCACGACCAACGTCATAAAGGTCTTGATCTTCTGCATCTCGGCTGCCTTCGCAAGCCTCGCTGGCGCGTTGATGGCGATTGAGGTTCCACTACGCGGTCGGGAGCAACTACGACCCGTTCGAGTCTCTCGTCTACGTGGCGCTCGTCGTCATCGCGATCGGCGGAGTGCCCTGGTACGCGCTCATCGCCGCCCTAGGCGTGTCGATCATCCCGGGCTACTTCACGGCGAACAACGTCACCATCTACCTCCAGATCATCTTCGGAGTGGCCGCAGCAACCTATGCGGTCTTCGCGAGCAGGACAGCGACCGTACCGCTGAAGGTCCGGCAGATCCTCGATCGTCTCGGCGGCCGCCGGCCGGAGCGCGCCGTGACCGAGGAGCAGGTGCGTCGCGCCCTGGTGCAGGCCGCAGCGTCGGAGGAGGATGCTGCTCGCTTGGACAGGCGGGTCACGGCCGGCGCGACCACAGTCGAGCCCGGTGCCAGTGGACTCGAGGTCCGAGGGTTGTCGGTCCGTTATGGCGGCGTCATGGCGACTCAAGACGTGAGCCTCACGGCGCCCATGGCTCGTATCACGGGATTAGTTGGCCCCAACGGCGCGGGAAAGACGACCACGTTCAACGTGTGCTCCGGCCTGGTAAAGCCGACAGAGGGACGGGTGACCCTGCACGGGCGTGATGTCACGTCCCTTGGGCCGGCCGGTCGGTCCCGCTTCGGCCTCGGGCGCTCGTTCCAGCGGGTTGAGCTGTTCTCGTCACTCACCGTACGAGAGAACGTGGCGCTGGGCCGAGAGTCGTCGATGGCGGGAGCCAATCCTGTCCGTCAGTTGTTGAGTACCGCGTCCCAACGGGCGATCGTCAGCAGGGCAGTCGAGGACGCCATGGAGCTCACCGGCATCGGGCCCTTGTCCAACCTCCAGGCAGGGCTGCTGCCGGTCGGGCAGCGCCGGATGGTCGAGCTCGCGCGGGTGCTCGCCGGTCCGTTCGACATGTTGCTGTTGGACGAGCCGTCCTCGGGTCTCGACGGTGCCGAGACGAGGCGCTTCGGCGAAATCCTGACCAGTGCGGTCGCCGACCGTGGCATGGGCATCTTGCTGGTCGAACACGACATGGCGCTAGTGCGCCAAGTGTGTCGGCGCATCTACGTGCTGGACTTCGGCCAACTCGTCTTCGAGGGAACTCCCGCAGAGATGCTGGCCAGCCCGGTCGTGCGGAGCGCGTATCTGGGCTCCGAGGGAGACCCTGTCCCGGGTGCCAGTCCCACATCCTCAATTGAAGCGAACGATGCTTGAACTCAAGGGGGTGACGGCCGGCTACGGCGAGACGGTAGTCCTGCGGGACGTGACCATCTCGGTTCCGGACTCGAAGGTCGTCGCCCTCCTGGGCCCCAATGGCGCAGGCAAGACGACGACGCTGCGCACGGCCTCCGGTTTAATCAAACCGATGGGGGGCCGCGTGCTGCTCGATGGACAGGACATGACAGGTCAGCCGCCCTACGCCCTGGCGCGGCGCGGGCTCTGCCACCTGCCGGAAGGACACGGGATTTTCCCCTCCCTGACGGTCAAGGAGAACATCGTCCTGAGCTCACCCAAAGGAAAGGAGAAGGAAAGCATCGAGAAGGCGGCGGACCAGTTTCCGGCGCTGGCGACGCGTCTCGGTCAGCAGGCGGGAAGCCTGAGTGGCGGCGAGCAGCAGATGCTCTCCCTGGTGAGGACCTATGTCACGAACCCCAGGATCGTGGTCGTCGACGAAGCGTCCCTGGGGCTGTCGCCATTGCTCGTCGACCGGGTCTTCGAGACGTTGTCACAGATCGTGGCCGGGGACACCTCCCTGCTGCTCGTCGAGCAGTACGTGACGCGAGCACTGGAGCTCGCCGACACCGTGTACCTCATGAACCGTGGTCAGATCGTGTTCTCGGGGGCCGCTGCCGACCTCCGGGCCGAGGACGTATTCGAGCGTTACCTGGGCATTGAGGTCAATCCATAGCCTCAAGGGCTTTGGGTCGTCAGCGACAAGGCCCCGACAGGTTGGCGACGCCACAGGGTTCTCTTTCTCGGAAGCGTGCGGTGGGCACCAAGGCGGAAGGTGAAACTCATGGGGAGGTGGCACTGGGCAGGTCGGTGGGCGGCGCTGGTTTCCGCCGTGACGGGAATCTCACTTCTCGCCGCCACAGCCGGCGTCAGCGGCGGCGTGGCCCTGGCGGCGCAGACATCGCCCACGGTGGCGTTTCGGAACGGCGACGGGATCACCGTCACGTCCGAGGTGCAGGCCGACCCACGACTGATCGACATGACCGTGACCACGCCGGCGGTGGCGGGGACGCTGCACGTGGACGTATTGCTACCCACCAACTACGACCCCTCCACGCGCTACCCGGTCCTCTACCTCTTCCATGGTACGGCCGGCACGGCGTCCGACTGGGTCAACTACGGCCAAGCAGAGCAGACCACGGCCGGGCTGCCGCTGATCGTGGTGATGCCCGACGCGTCGCTCAACGACAACGGCGGAAGCTGGTGCTCCAATTGGGTAGACCAGTCTGCCGGCGCGGCCAACTGGGAGACGTTTCACATCGACGAGCTCATACCGTGGATCGACGCCAGTCTGCCCACGATCACCGACCGCCAGGGACGCGCCATCGCCGGTCTGTCCATGGGGGGTTTCTGCTCGACCAGCTACGCGGCGCAGTTCCCCGACTTGTTCGAGACCGTGCTCGGCTTCTCCCCGGCGCCCGACATCGCGTACGACAAGGAAGCTCAGGCCGGCGCAGCCTCCATCATCGGCGCCACCGAAGTCGGCGAGGACCACGTGGCCCCCACCTCCATCTTCGGTGACCCGCTCACCGACGAGATCAACTGGGCGGCACACGACCCGACGACCCTGGCGGACAACCTCGCCGACACCAACATCCTGCTCTTCAACGGCAACGGCTTGCCTGGCCCGCTCGACCCCTCACCGGCCAGCGACCCCGGTTCGCTCAAGAGCTACCCCGGAGCAGGGCTGATCGAAGGGGCGGTAGACGTCGACACGACGCTGTTCCACAACCGCCTCGACGCGCTGGGCATCTCGAGCTACTGGGACGACTACGGCGACGGGACCCACTCGTGGCCCTACTGGACGCGTGACCTCCAGCAGAGCATCGGCACGGTCATGGCCGACTTCGCCCACCCGCTGCCTAACCCGTCCAAGGTGACCTACACCACTGCGTCCGGCGTCTACACGATCTACGGGTGGCAGGTCTCCATGCATCGCACTGCCGAGGAGTTCAGCACGCTCGAGGACGGCGACTCGTCGGGCTTCGCGCTGGCCGGCAGCGGCTCGGGTCTGGTGGTGACGCCGGCCGTCTACACCCCGGGCGGAACATACGACGTGACCATCGCCGAAGAGAACGCGTCGCAGGTGGTGGACCGGCTGCGGGCGGGCGGAACCGGTGCGCTGCACATCACGGTGCCCCTCGGTCCGGCCAACCCATACCAGGAGTACACGGCCCAGGGCGACGCGGCCGGCACGAAGGTGTACACCACGACTGTCTCCATTGTCCCTGCCAGGTGAGCAGGCCTGCGGTTCGCCCATGGCGTTGAGTGGTCCGTACGTCTCCTCGATGATGGGCCGGGCGCCCCCAATCCCTACTCGCGAAGCCAGCCTGGGTCCCAAGGGACCAGTCCGGGTGGCCGCAGCCTCCAGCTCCGATAGCCCCTGGACTCCAACCCCCGTTTGAGGCAGACTCCGATTGACGAGAGCTTCTTCTTGTCGGACATGGGAGGAACCACGATGCGCGTATTTCACTCGACGACCAGCAAGGTGCAGGGCGGCCAGTTGGAGGGGGCCATTGCCGTCGCAGGGGAGGCGGCCAAGCTCCTCGGCTCTCACGGCGGGGAGATCAGGTTCTTCATGGCCGGCGCAGCGGGTGAAGAGGTCAACACAACCGTGTTCTCACAGGAATACGAGAGCCCCGAGGCGATGGCCACGGCCTTCGACGAGCTCAACGAGGACGTCGCGCTCCAGGCACTGTTGAACCGGCTGAACGCGCCCGAATCCCCCATCCAGATGACGTCGCAATCAATGGGCATGGAGATGCCGAACGGACACGTCCCGAAGGCCGGCCGCGGCCGCATCCTCGAGGTCCACACCCTCGCCGTCACTCCCGGCCGCGTTGCCGACGCCATTGCCGACTCGGCGGAGGTCTGCGAATTCATCGAGGCAAACGGGGCCGTCAACGCCCGCCTCATTCAACTGACCTATGCGGGCCTGGCGAGCGGGCTGATGGCACTGACCTGTGAGCACGAGAACCTGCGCGCCCACGCTCGCGTCGGAGAGGCGTGGTTCACCGACGAGGGCATCGCCCTCCAGATGAAGACCATGAGTGCAACCCCGGCCACGACACGGGTCATGAGCGCCCTCTACACCGAAGTCCCGCTGTAACGCAGCGAGTCGGCCGGTGGGGACTCAGTAGGCGGCGCTGTTCTCGAAGTAGCGCCGTGGCGTCTCCACGAGCATCGTGTCGATCTGCGCTTCCGTCACGCCGCGCTCGCGGATGTAGGGCAGGACGTCGTCATGAATGTGGAGGTAATTCCACTGCGTCATGAGCGCGAAGACATTGGGGTCGATCCAGTCGATGTAGCAGGCCGCGTCATGGGCCAGGACCATGCGGTCGGCGTAGCCGCGGCGGCACATCTCGACCAGAGTGTCGGCCCGTGCCTCGAAGGTCGTCTCCACATTGATGCCGAACCGGTCCATGCCGAGGATGAAGCCCGCGTCGGCCAGGGCGCTGAGGTGCTCGATGTCGCTGCTGTCGCCGGAGTGACCCAGCACGATTCGGGTCGCATCGACACCCTCCTCGTCGCAGAGCAACTGCTTCACAGCCAGGCCGGCGCGGGAGCCCGGATGGGTGTGTACAGTGATGGGGGCGCCGGTATGGCGGTGGGCACGGGCGACCGCACGCATGACCCGGCCCACCCCGTCGGTCATGCCCTGGTGATCGATGGCGCACTTCAAGAAGGCGGCCTTGACCCCGGTGCCGGAAATGCCCTCGGTGATGTCACCGATGAACATGTCCACCATTGGGTCGGGCATCTCCGTGCCCAGCGCCGCAGACAGGGCCGGGCCCCGGTAGTAGAAGAAGAACGGGATCTGGTCGTAGGTGTAGCAACCGGTGGCGGCGACGATATTGAGCTCAGGCACCTGTTCGGCGATGCGCTGGATGCGGGGGATGTACCGCCCCAGGCCCACAACGGTGGGGTCGGCAATGCTGCGAATCCCTTGGGCGGCGAGGGCCTTGAGCTTGCCCACGGCATCGGCGACCCGGTCGTCCTCGCTGCCCCACTCGGCCGGGTAGTTCTGCTGTACGTCAGGGTTGAGGACGAAGACGTGCTCGTGCATGTAGGTCGGCCCGAGGTCGCTGGTGTCCACCGCGCCGCGGACGGTCTCAACGGTTGCCATGTCTTCCCACTCCTTCCGGTTGCTGGCAGAGACGCTATTGGGCCCGTGGACGGTACGGTATTCCCTGCGCCCGAAAGGGCGGGCGGGAAGGAGTTGCGATGGTACGAGGTGAGGGAACGACGATCGCACGTGGCGTGAGCCCGGACGAGGCTTTCGACTTCGTGCTCGATCCGGCCCAGTACGTGAAGGCGGACACCAAAATGGTCTGGGTGACCAAGCTGGCCGACCTGCCCGACGGGATGATCGCCCGTGAGGACGGGAAATTCCTGGGCCGACTGCGGGGCTCGGTGATCACCCGTTACCGCTGGCGGCGACCCGGGACGATCGACGTCGTGCTCGAGCACGGTGTGCCTCGCAGCCTCCACGCGTGGTTCGACATCGAGGCGGTCGAGGGTGGGACGCGGATCCACCATGTAGAGGAGCTCGACCTCGGTCACGGGATCCTGGGCTGGCTCCACGACCTGTTCGCCTCCTCGTGGTTCGCCAGCTCCGTGAAGGCCGAGGTCGACGAGATCGGCCGGCTGCTCGAGGCCGGCGAGCGCGGCCAACATCTGCACGCGACGTAGCGCACGGGCAGCATCCGCGATTTTGGCGCCACCGCGCTTTACTTTGCGGTTTAGCAAGGGCGGAATCGCTGGGGGTGCACATGAGCTACGTTGGAAGCGCCAACGACCTGGTCGGATTGACCGGCGGGATTGTGGCCGCGTTGGCTTTCGTGATCGCGTTCTCCTCCCTGTTCGTACTGGTCCCCGTCATCCTCCTTGTGGCGAACCGGGCCGAGCCGGACCAGCGAGGCATGCGGCCGCAGAGCGTGTACCTGTTCGGCATGAGCTTCGTCACGTTGCAACTGACTTTTGCCGGCTCGGTTCTCATCATTACGTCGCTGTTCTCCGTCATTGCGCCACATGACTCACCGCTGACGAACTCGCTGGCGCGGCAGGTCGTGATCGGCGCCCTGCTCGTTGTGCTGGCCGGCACGACGTTCCTGCTCCATTTGGGTCGGGGCATCGCCATCGCCCGGGGCGACGGCGCAGTGACCGGGCCCAACCTCCGGGTCATGCAGTCCTACGCAGCCGTCGTCGGGTTCATCTATTTCTTGCAGCTCGTGCTGTCACTGGGTGTCGCGGTGTACCTCGTGCTCGCCCTAATCGCTCCCGGTGTCTTCGGGCACGTCGGATCGACGAGGGGTGGGACCCTGGCCATGCTCCTCGACCTCGTCTACGTCATCTTGGCGTCGGCGTACATCGTGGTGGCGCACTCGTCGCTGGGGCCTTCGGCGTTGCAGGGCCGACGCGGCGCTCCGGCCGTCGAGGGCGGCGCCGCTCAGTAAGGACCCCTTGTCCGGACAAAGTGGGGCCGCCCATCCGGCCCGTCCATCGGTTCCCCGGACGTCGCGCCATCAGTCAGACGCAGCGCGTGCGGCCCCGCTCTGACGCTGGCGGGCCGGCGGCTGGCCTGGACCGTCCGACATCTCGAGGGTCCCGCGGGTTGTTAATCAGTAGTAAATCTCGTATAGTGCTAGTAGACACCCGAGAACGGGAACAAGGGGAGGCACCATGACGAACACCACAGATCCGCTCCGTGCCCTGCGTCCACTGCGGGAAGAAGAGGTCGCCGAGCTCAGCCAGGTTCACGAGGCGGCCCAGTCCGCTCCGCTCGCCTATGACGTCTACCGGGCCGGCGACGAGTTGGTGATCGCGTTCGATGCTCCGGGAGTCACACCTGGGGACATCGAGGTCGCCGTCGAGGGCCATTCGCTCTCCGTCAGCCTCCGGCGCAACTTGACCAGGGGACCCGGAGTCGACGTGATCGAATCCGGCCGTCAGCACGGTTCGTTCCACCAACGCCTCCTCCTGGGCAGCCGATGGGACCTCGAGGGTCTCGAGGCACACGCCGAGAACGGAGTGTTGTACCTGCGCGCCCCGCTGGTAAGCGAGGCCACGAGCCGACGTGTCCACGTCACCGCGGATGTGCGGGCACCCTCCCTGACGCCTCCGTGGGCGGCGACCACCGCGACCGACGAGCCGGACGTCGACCACGGATCGGTCCACACCGCCGCGTGAGCCCGCGGACCAAGGGTCTCGGCGACGAAGAAGACGCTTCACGGGGGCATCCCAGGGCGGAGGTCGACCCGGACTCCGAGCCCGAGCTAGATCCACCCCAGCAGATCGAGGCCGTCATCGGCTGGCGCGTGCGCAGCCGGGCTCGTGAGATCGGCATGTCCTCGGCCCAGCTGGCCAAACAGGTCGGCTTGTCGCGAGCGATGATCTCGAAGATCGAGAACGCGCAGGTGTCGCCCAGCCTCGCGACGCTGTCCCGCCTCGCCGAGGCGCTCGAGATCCCGATCACCTCACTGTTCCAGGGACTGGACGAGGAGCGCGACGCGCTCTTCACCAGGTCGGGCGGCGGTCCCGAGCTGGGCCGCCCGGGGACGAGAAGCGGCCACCGCTATCAGTTGCTCGGTTCGATGCGAGGACCGGCCAAGCGCATGGAGCCGATGCTGGTCACCCTGACCAGCAAGACGGAGGTCTTCCCCCTCTATCAGCACCCCGGAACCGAGTTCATCTACATGCTCGAGGGCGAAATGGACTACGGCTACGCAGGAGCGTCGTACACCCTCGCGCCCGGCGACTCGCTGCAGTTCGACGGGGAGATCACACACGGGCCGGTGCGCCTCCCTCGCCTGCCGGTCCGGTTCATATCTGTGACCGCGTACGGCCAGCCTCCGGCGTAGGACCACGCGTCCCAGAGCAACAGGCCGTCGACCAGGCCGTTCGTGTGGTCGCCCGCCACCATGACCGGCCCGTGCTCGGGCGGTCTTTCGCCGTGTATCGACCGACAAACCTAAGGTCCGAACGGCCGTCGACGGCGCCGGCGCGGCCGATGCCCCGGCGTATGCGGATCAGGTCCGCGCCGGCCGCGTCCCGATGATGGAGGCCCGCTCCATGGTCCGGAAGTGCGGCCAGTAGTCGCTCGACGCGTAGTGCTGCACCGCTCGGTTGTCCCAGAACGCCACGGCGTCCTCCGACCACACGAACCGGCACTGGTGCTCGGGCGAGTCGGCCATCCGGCACAGGCGATCGAGCAGCTCCAGGCTGGCGTCGGGCTCCATTCCCTCAATGTGCCCGGTGAACGGACGGTTGACGTAGAGGTGCAGCTTCCCGGTCGCCGGGTGAGTGCACACCATCGGGTGGCGCACCGGTGGGTACTGCTCCTGCGCCTTGCGCCGGTCCTCCTTGGTCATGCCGTGCCCGAAGGTCTGGGTGAAGTCGTGCACGGCTACCAGCCCGTCGATCTCCCGCTTCGTCGAGTCGTCCAGCCCGTCATAAGCGGCGTACATGTCGGAGAACAGCGTGTCGCCGCCGATGGCGGGCACCGAGAGCGCGTGGAGCACCGCACCCATCGACGGGCACTCCCGCCATGTCACGTCGTGGTGCCACGCGTTCTCGTAACCGGTGACCTCCGCTGTCTTCTCGAAACGGACCAGCTCGGGCTCTCCCGTGTTGGACGGCAGGAACGGGTGCACCTCCAGGTCCCCGAAACGGCGAGCGAACCGCACGTGCTGCGCCGGGGTCAGCGGCTGGTCCCGAAAGAAGATGACCTTGTACTCGTGCAGCGCCTGTCGGATCTCGGCGATCACCTCGTCCGGCAGGTCCGCGCCCAGGTCCACACCGGAGAGCTCGGCACCCACGGTCGAACCCAACTGCTTGGCCTCGAGATGCTGCCAGCGCAGCGAGGCCAGCCGGTCCCGTTCCTCGGCCAGGTGGCTGAAGGGGCCGACGTTGACGACGTAGCCCGGCAGACGGAAGTGACCCGGCTTGGTCTCTGTTGTGGTGGTGCTCATGACGCTACTGTAGTCAAGTGACTACAAGGCGTCCATCGGGGCGGGCCGACGTCATGACGGCCATCCTCGACGCCGCCTCGGAGCTCTTTGCCGAGCAGGGCCCGGCCGCCACCTCCATCCGGGAAGTGGCGACGCGCTCCCGGGTCAATCACGGCCTGGTGTACCGCTACTTCGGCACCAAGGAGGAGCTGGTGGCCGCCGTCCTCGACCACGTCAGCGATCAGTTCATCCAGGCTGTCGCCGTTTCTTCGTCCGACACCGTCGAGGTGGCCGAGCGCCAGTGGCGCGTGCTGGCCCGCGCCATCCTCGACGGGTACCCGGTCGGGCAGCTGCAACACCACTTTCCGTTCGTGACCCAGCTGGTGGCCGAAGCCCGGGGTCACACCGATGACGAGACCGCGGCCCGGCTGGCCGCGGGCCATGTCGTGGCTCTCGAGCTTGGCTGGCGTCTCTTCGAACCGTTCATCCGCTCGGCGGCGGGGCTCGAGCACATCGAGGAGGACGAGCTCTGGCGGGCCACTGGCGAGCTGAGCCGCCACGTCCTGGCGACGCCGGTGACGGACGTGTCCGCCTGAGCTACTCGGCGGCGATGGCCGCGAGCACGTCGAGCCGCGCCGCCCGCCGCGCCGGCCAGCCCGCCGCCAGCAAGCCGAGCAGCGCGGCCAGGATCAAGAAGATGATCAGGCTCGTCCCCGGCACCACAGTGTCGGTGATCCCCTGCGAGTGCAGCGACGAAACGAGCGCGATGCCCAGCGCCGTCCCGACGACGATGCCGATGACCGCCCCGAAGACGGCCAGGATCACCGACTCGGAACGGATCATGGCCCGGATCTGGCGCCGCTTCATGCCGACGGCGCGCAACAGACCGATCTCGTGGGTGCGCTCGAACACCGACAGCATCAGGGTGTTGACGATGCCGATCAGTGCGATGAGCACCGCTAACGCAAGGAGGGCGTAGACCAGGCCCAGCAGCTGGTTGACCGAGGCCGATTCCGACGCTTCGAACTGGGCCCGCGTCTGGACCTGCACGTTGGGGTAGGGCCCCAGCGCCTTCTGGACCGCCTTCTGCACCCCGGGGCTGCCGTCGGTGTCGAGCAGCACCGCGCCCGGGAGTGGGTTCTGGAAGTGGGAGAGGAAGAAGGCTTGGCCGACGAGATAGTGCCCGGCCAGGGCGTTCGGCTGGTAGATCCCCCCGATGCGCATGATGGAGCGCCCTGTGAGGGCGAACTTCACGGGAACCGTCTGCCCCACCGAGAGGTGGTCGGAATTGGCGGTGGTCGTGTCGATGAGCAGGTCGCCGGCGGTCAGCGCCCGGGAGCTGCCCGCCGTCATGTTCAAGATGACCGTCTGGGAGAGGTTCCTTGTCGACAGGCCCAGCAGGCTCTCGAGCGAATTGCGGACCTCGAACTGGTCGCCGTAGACGACCGAGGAGGCGGTGACCCCGGCGACCGAGGACGCGACCTTCGGCACGGCGGTGCTGAAGTTGCCGGTCCCGGTGTTGTTCGTGGTCGAGACGATCAGATCTGCGCTGATGGCGTTGTCGACGCTGCTGGTGGCCGAGCGCGACACCGACGCCCCGAATACCGCGATGACGGAGACGAGCGCCAAGCCGACCATCAATGCCGAGGCTGTCTGGGCCGTGCGCCGTGGGCTACGCATGGAGTTCTCCCGGCCCAACTTGCCCGACATGCCGAGCAGCCGCGCCAGAGGCCGCCCGATCACACTGGACATGGGGCGGGCCACCGCCGGCGCCAGCCGGGCTACGCCGATGAAGATCAACAACGCGCCGAGCCCGACCAGCTGGATTGCCGGCTTGGTCAGGCCCACGGCGAGGGAGAGCGCCCCGAGCAACGTGATGACGATGCCCCAGGTGAAGCGTCGCCGCATGGATATCTCGTACTCCGTCTTCTGTTCGGTGACCGCAGCGACCGGAGCGATGCGCACGGCGCGGCGGGCCGGGCTGATGGCCGAGACCATGGTCACGCCCACGCCGACGACGAGGCACACGATGACCGTCCGTGCCTTGAACACGAGCGGGCCGGAAGGCAGGGTGATACCGAATCCCTTCAGCAACTCTTCGAGCCCGAGCGCGGCCAGCACGCCGAGTCCGAGCCCGATGATCGACGACAGGATGCCCACGATGGCCGCCTCGCCGAGGACCGACCGGAACACCTGCCGGCGACTGGCTCCGACGATGCGCAGCAGGGCCAGCTCCTTCGTGCGTTGCCCCACGATGATGGAGAAGGTGTTCAGGATCGTGAAGCCGCCCACGAAGAGCGCGATGAAGGCGAAGACGAGGAGCGCCGTGTTGAGGAAGCCCAGGGCCTGTCCGATGGCGCTCGTCTGCTCGTTGACGACGGTCTGACCGGTCACCACCTCCACGCCGTGCGGCAGCGACCGCGCGATGTCGCGCTGCACCGTCGCCTTGTTGACCCCGGGCGACGCGGCCACGTCGATGAAGTCGAACTTCCCTGCCTCGCCCATGAGCCGCTGCGCCGTCGGGATGTCGAACGCGGCCAGGGTGGCCCCGGCCAGGTTGTCGGCCGTGCCGAACCGGACCAGCCCCGTGATGGTGAAGGTCTGCGTAGGCCCCTGCAACAGGATGCGGACCTGCTCGCCCACCTTGAAGTCGTACTTCTGCGCCGTGCCCAGGTCCATCACGACGTCGTGGGGAGTGGTGGGCGCCGTGCCCTCGACGACGTGGAGCTCGGATATCTGCGGGTTGGGGTCGAAGGCGAGCCCGAGCGTGGGCGCGCCCCCGGTGCTGATGGCTTTGCCGTCATGGCTGATGAACTGGGCGTAACCCTCCACCGAACCCTGGGCCGCCTCCACCCCTGGCACGGCGCGCACTGTCGTCAGGATCGATTCGGGGATGGGGTTCCGGGTGGCAGTGCCACCAGAGCCGAACTGGGCCACCCCGCGGACCTGGAAGTCGATCTTCTGGTAGATGTTCCCGAAGAGCGTGTTGAACGTGTTGTTGAGCGTGTCCGTCAGGACGAAGGTTCCGGCAATGAACGTGACGCCGAGGACGATGGCCAGCGCGGTCAGGGCGAGCCGGAGCTTGTGCGCCAAAAGCCCCTTGATCGTGACCCGCCACATGTCAGGTGCCCAACGTCCGTACCCGCTCGAGCACCGAGTCCGCCGTGGGCCGGTTCAGCTCGTCCACCACGTTGCCGTCGGCGAGGAAGACCACCCGGTCGGCGTAGGACGCCCCATGAGGGTCATGCGTGACCATGACGATCGACTGCCCCAGCTCGGTGACCGATTGCTTCAGGAAGCTCAGCATCTCCGTCGTCGAGTTGGAGTCCAGGTTGCCCGTCGGCTCGTCGGCAAAAACCAGGTCGGGCCGGTTGATGAGCGCCCGGGCGCAGGCGCAACGCTGCTGCTGGCCGCCGGACATCTCGCTCGGGCGGTGGTGTAACCGGTCGCCGATGCCGAGCCGCTTGACCAGGTAGTCGAACCACTGCTGGTCCACCTTCCGTCCGGCCAGGTCGACGGGCAGCGTGATGTTCTCGCCGGCGGTCAGCGTGGGCACCAGGTTGAAGGACTGGAAGACGAACCCGATGCGGTCGCGCCGCATCTGGGTCAGGGCGGCATCGTCGAGACGGCCGATGTCGAGCTCCCCCACGAAGGTCTGGCCCGACGTCGGGCGATCGAGGCCGGCCATGCAGTGCATCAGAGTGGACTTGCCCGAACCCGACGGCCCCATCACGGCGGTGAAGCGCCCGCGCTCGAAGGTCACATTCACGCCGTCCAACGCGTTGACCGTGGCCTGGCCCATTCCGTAGGTCTTGCGCAGGTCGATGGCGTGGGCCGCGGGAGTGGCCTCGCGCTGGTTCGTCGTCTCCTGGTCGGTGAGCGCCACGGGGCCTCGATTCGTGGTCCGGGGGAAGAGCCGCGTCTCGGCTTCCACTCTTTCAACCCGTTGCAACCGGCACAAGCCGGCTCGCGTCTACCGGGATTGGACGCCGGCAGCCCGCCCGGCAGCACTCACCGGGGATGGCTACCCTGAGCGTCGACGGGACGCACAAAGTGAGCTACCGGGGGGACGAGTTCGCATGAGAAGGACTTGAGTCGCTGAGGCCGTACCTCCGGCACCGGCCACGCAGCGAAGTCGTCGCGGGAGTGGCCTCCGTCGCGGCCGTGCTGGCCGTGCAGCTCCTCCTCTTCCCCATGCCGCTCGGCGTCTGGGTCCAGGGCGCCATCCTGGGGCTCTTGGGCTCGCTGATGGCGGTCGGGCTGGGTCTGACCTACCGGCTCAACAAGGTGGTCAACTTCTCGCAGGGTGACCTGGGCACCGCACCGGCCGTGCTCGCCGTCGGCCTCATCGCCTTCACAGGGGTCAACTACTTCGTGGGCCTGGCCACCGGGCTGGTGGCCTCCGCCGTGCTCACCGCCACCCTCGAGATCCTCGTGGTCCGGCGCTTCCGCCGCTCGCCGCGGCTCATCCTCACGGTGGCCACCATCGGCCTGTCCCAGCTCCTCGTCGTCGTCAGCCTGCTCATCCCGCGCATCTGGGGGCAGACGCCGATCTCGAGCGCGGTGGTGACGTTCCCCTGGCATGTCGCCTGGCACCTCAACCCCGTCGTGCTCAACGCCAACCACCTGGTCGCGGTGATCGTCTCGGTCGGTTGTCTGGCGGCCGTCTCCCTCTGGTTCACCCGCAGCGACGTCGGCATCGCGGTTCAGGCTGCCGGGGACCGGCGTGACCGGGCATCGATGCTGGGCATCCCGGTCGGGCGGCTGCAGTCGGTCACCTGGGTGGTGGCCGGTGTGCTGTCGTTCGTCAGCATCTTCTTCCAGGCCGCCATCGTGGGCCTGCCCCTCGACCCGACGTACGGACTCACCGCGCTCGTGACGGCCCTGGCCGCCCTGGCGCTGGGCAACTTCACCGAGCTACCCGTCATCGCCGCCTCCGCCGTGGCCCTCGGCATCTTGGAGCAGGGGGTGGCCTGGGACGACCCCACCAACCCGTCCCTCGGGCTCGCCGTGCTCGCCGGCGTCGTGTTCGCCGCCATCGTCGTGCGCCAGCTGCTGGCCCGTCGTACCGACCGCGAGACAGAGACCACGCTCGCCCTGTCCGGCAGCGTGCGCGAGATGACGCCGGCGGCCAAGGCCCTGCCCGAAGTCCGCCTCGGCACGCCGGTCGTCGCGGTGATCGCGTTGGCGGCGGCGTGCACGGTGCCGCTCTGGTTCGGCGCCGGTGAGCTCATCCGGGGGTCCGCGCTGGTGGCCCTCGCCGTCGTCGGTTGCTCCGTGGTGGTGCTGACCGGCTGGTCGGGCCAGGTCAGCCTCGGCCAGATGTCCTTCGCCGCGGTCGGCGCCACCGTCAGCGCGGTGGCCCTGCTCGACTGGCACTGGGACCTCAGCCTGGCCCTGCTGCTGGCCGGTACGGCGGCGGCCGTCGTCGCCGTCGCCGTCGGCATCCCCACTCTGCGGCTCGACGGCATGTTCGCCGCCGTGACCACCCTGGCCTTCGCTCTGGCCGCGTCGGGCTACCTGCTCGTCCCCCAGGAGTTCTCCTGGATCCCCCAGGGCCAGGTCGGCGTCCCCTATCTCTTCGGGATGGCGATCACCTCGCAGACGGCCACGTTCGAGCTCTGTCTGGGCGTCCTCGTCCTCGTGCTCATCGCCATGCACGGGCTGCGCCACAGCCGCACGGGCCGTGTCCTGCGCTCGCTGCCCTCGAACCAGCAGGCCGCGTCGGGCTACGGGGTTCGCGTCGTGCCAGCCAAGCTGACCGGCTACGCCATCTCAGGGTTCATCGCCGGCCTGGCCGGCTGCCTCTTCGTCGTGGTCAACCAGTCGTACCAGCCGACCTCGTTCTTGGTTCCCGTCAGCCTGGTCGTGTTCACCTCGACCGCGGTCGGCGGGCTTGGCTCGGCCCTGGGCGCCGTCCTCGGCGCCGCCATCGTCGAGGGCAGCGCCGTCTACCTGCCGCCGAGCTGGCAGTTGTTCCCCTCCGCCATCGGGGTGCTCGTCGTCCTCATCGCGTTCCCCCGGGGACTGGCCGGGCTCGTGTACGACCTGCGCGACCGCGGTGTCGCCGTGCTGGCGCGGCGGCGCGGCGGCGCACCCGCCCCTCCCGCGCTGCCGGACGCCCTCGAGCCGTTGGCGGTGCCGTGAGCGGGCGGCTGGCCAGGTTCGGGGCCGGGGTCTCGTTGTTCCCCCTCCTCGTCCTCTTTTCCATTGAGCTGCTCGACCAGGCCACGCAGAGCGCCTTCAACGTCCTGACCCCGAACATCCGCGACGCCTTCCACCTGACCAACGAGGGGATCCTGCTCATCGTGGCCATCGCCGGCGCAGCCGCGTTGCTCTTCACCCTCCCCGTCGCCGTCCTGGCCGACCGCGTGCGCCGGGTGCCCATCGCGCTCGTGGGCGCCCTGGTCGGCGCCGCGTTCTCCATCGGACTTGGCGTGGCCAACGGTGTCGTCGTGGCCGCCGCCATGCTGGCCGGGATCTCAATGGGGCAGGCCGTCATCTTCCCCACGCACAACTCGTTGCTGGCCGACTACTACCCGGTCGAGGCGCGCCCGCGCATCTACTCGACCCACCGCTCCGGTATCAGCCTGGGCGCCATCATCGGCGTCCTCCTCGGGGCCGGGCTGGCCGCCATCTGGTCGTGGCGGGCGCCCTTCTTCGTCTTCGCAGTCCCCATCGTCATCGTGGTGCTCGTCGGCCTCCGGCTGCGCGAGCCACCGCGTGGCCGGCACGAGCAGGTGCAACTGGGCGAGCAGATGTTGGCCTCCGACCGTGGCGAGCCCGCGCCGCTGGCCGACGTCCCGACCACGGTCGACATACCCGTGGAGCCGGCGCCGTCGCTCGGCGAGGCGTGGCGCACGGTCTGGAAGATCGGCGTCCTCCGGCGCATCTTCTACGCCCTGCCCTTCCTGGCCGCCTCCATCGCCGGCTTCACGTCGCTGGCCTCGCTCCAGTACCAAGAGACGTTCCACCTCGACGCCGTGCACCGCGCCTACCTGATCGCTCCCATCCAGGTCTTCGACCTCCTGGGCCTGGCCCTGGGTGCCGTCATCGCCACCCGGCTAGCCAACCGCGACATCGGGCTGGTGTTCAAAATGCTCGGCGTGGCGTCGCTGGTGGCCGCCGGGTTCGCCGTCCTGTTCGCGCTGGCGCCCAACGTCCCCGTCGCGTTCATCGGCAACGCCGGCATCGACATGTCACTCGCCATCGTCGGCCCCGGCGTGCTGGCCGCCCTCTCACTCGCCATCCCGTCCCGGGTGCGCTCGGTGGGCTTCTCCATCGGCGCGCTCTTCGTGCTCCCCGGGTTCTTGGTGCTGCCCGTCATCGGCGGCATCGGCGACACCGTGGGCTTCCGTTACGGCCTCCTCATCCTGGTGCCCATCTTCGCCGTCGGCGGGCTGATCGTGGCCACGGCGGGCCGCCTCATCGCCAAGGACGTCGAGAACGTGTGGACCTCCATGCGCACCCGGGCCCAGATGCTGGTCAACCGGCGCGACGGCAAGCTCCCGTTGCTCGCCGTGCGGGCCCTCGAGGTCGGCTACGACGGCGTGACGGTGCTGCCCGGCATCGACATCTCCATCGGCGAGGGCGAAATCGTGGCGCTCCTCGGTACCAACGGCGCTGGCAAGTCGACCCTCCTACGGGCCGTCGGCGGTGTCTTCGAGGCGGATCACGGCGCCATCGTCTTCGACGGACGCGACATCACCCACCTGCCCCCCGACGAGATTGCCCGCATGGGCATCGCCCAGGTCCCGGGCGGCGCCGGCATCTTCCCCAACTTCCGCGTGGAGGACAACCTGCGTGCCGCGGCCTGGCAGGGCCGGCGGCGCGGCGAGAACGATGCCGACATGATCGAGGCGGCCTTCGCGGCCTTTCCCACCCTGGCCGGCCGCCGGACCGAGCGGGCGGGCAACCTCTCCGGCGGGCAGCAGCAGATGCTGGCCCTGGCCATGGCCACCATCACCCGGCCCAAGCTGTTCCTGATCGACGAGCTCTCGCTCGGCCTCAGCCCGATCGTGGTCGAGCAGTTGCTGGGCGCTGTCGAGGCGATGCGCCAGGCCGGAACGGCCATACTGCTGGTCGAGCAGTCCATGAACGTCGCGGTCGCGGTGGCCGACCGCGTCTACGTCATGGAGACGGGCGTCATTCGCTTCTCGGGCACGTCGGAGGAATTGGCGGCCCACCCTGAGGTCCTCTGGTCGATCTACCTGCAGAAGGCCTCCCAGTCCATCGCGCCGTCGACCGCCCGCGCCCAACCCGAGACAGAAGGCCGGCCACCCGACCTCGAACTGCGCGGCGTTTCCCTGAGCTTCGGCGGCAATGCCGCGCTCAGCGACGTGTCGCTGCACGCCGACCACGGCGAGGTGGTCGGGATCATCGGCCCCAACGGGGCCGGCAAGACCACCCTCTTCGACGTCGTGTCGGGCTTCCTGCGCCCCGACGCCGGCCGCGTCGACCTGGCCGGCGTCGACATCACGGGCCGTTCGGCCTCCGGTCGGGCGCGCCTCGGCCTCGGCCGCTCCTTCCAGGACTCGCGTCTCTTCGCCGGCGTGACCGTCCGCGAGGCCCTGGCCATCTCGCTCGACCGCTTCACCGACGTCGGCGACCCGTTCAACGCCATGCTGCGCCTGCCCGCGCTGGTGCGGACCGAGGCCGCCGTCTCGGCCCGGGTGGAGGAGCTCATGGAGATGTTCGGGCTGGAGCGATTCGCCGACAACCTGATCAGCGAGCTCTCGACCGGCTCCCGCCGCCTGGTCGACCTGGCCGCCGTGGTCGCGCTCCAGCCGACGGTCGTCCTGCTCGACGAGCCGTCATCGGGTGTGGCGCAGCGCGAGGTCGAGGCCATGGTCGAGCTCCTACGCAACGTACGCGACCGCCTCGACGCCACGCTGCTCGTGGTCGAGCACGACATCGCCTTCATCGCTGAGCTGGCCGACCGGCTCGTAGCCATGGACCGCGGCGGTGTGCTCACGAGCGGTACCCCGCAGGCTGTGCTCGAGACCGCCGAGGTCGGCGAGGCCTTCTTGGGGACGGATCCGCTCGCCCGCACCCGATCCGGCCCCTCGAGCGGTGCCGCCACCACGACAAGGACGGATGCATGACCGATCCCGCCGACGCGCCCGGCTCCAACGTGGGCAGCACGCCGACGCCGGAGTCCGAGCGGCCCTGGCCCAGGGTCAGCCGGCTGCGCACGATCGGCCCCGTCGTTCTCATCGTGGCCGCGCTCATTGCCGCCGGAGTCTCGGCCACCGTGCACGAGAACAAGGGCACGACCACGGCCTCGGCGCCCAGCGCGGGCACCGCCGAGCAGCTCGCCCACTCGACGGTACCCATCACCTACGCCGCGGCGCAGAAAGCCGGCAAGACGTCCGACTATGACTGGGGCGCCCAGTGCGACCACAAGACGGGTCGGCTCAAGATGCCGAGCGACTACGCGCCGCCCTGCGTGCCGGTCTTCGACCAGAAGAACGGGAACGGCGGTGCCACCTCGTCCGGCGTCACCGGCGACGCCATCAACCTCGTCGACTACCAGGCCCAGCCGGGCGGCCTTGCCTCGGCCATCTCGGGCACGTCGGGCACCCCGGCCCAGGCGCTGAGCACCGTGCAGGCCTACGTCGCCATGTTCAACAAGACCTTCGAGATGTACGGCCGGCACGTGAATCTGATCCCGTTCGAGGCCTCCGGGTCCGACAGCGATCCCGTGGCCGCCCATGCCGACGCCGTCACCGTGGCCCAGCAGCTGCACGCCTTCGCCTCCATCGGCGGCCCGGCCGAGACCAACGCGTACGAGGAGGAACTGGCACGCCTGCACGTGCTCTGCATGGGGTGCGGCGACTCCTCCCTCAACGGCGAGATACAGCTCAACGCCCCCTTCCAGTGGGCCAACCTCCCCACCGCCGACACGTCGCTCAACGAGACTCTCGACTACGTCATCGCCAAGCTGAACGGCAAGGATGCCATTTGGGCCGGCGAACCGTCCTTCCACACGCAGAAGCGCTCCTTCATTGTGGTCAGCGAAACCTCCGAGCCGCCCTCGCCCGGTTTCGCGCAGCTCACGGCCTCGTTGACCAAGAAGCTCAAGGCGGGCCACGTCGACATGGCCTCCCTCAACGCGCTGAACTACACGCTCGACCTGACCACCCTGCCCACCCAGGCCGCCACCCTCGCCGAGAAGCTCAAGTCCTCGGGCGCCACCAGCGTCGTCTTCGCCGGCGACCCGATCATGCCGATCTACCTGACCAAGGCCTGCGCCGAAATCGGTTACTTCCCCGAGTGGATCATCACGGGCATCGTCCTGACCGACACCTCGACCCTCGGGCGGTATTACGACCAGAGCGAGTGGTCGCACGCGTTCGGGGTGACCAGCCTTGCCGTTCCCACTCCGGTGGCAGTCGGTGACGCCTACCGGCTCTACCGATGGTGGTACGGCGCCTCCACCTCGCCGGCCTCGTTGGCCGCGCCGGCCATCATCCCGCCCATCCTGCAATTCTTCACCGGCGTGCAGCTGGCCGGGCCGGACCTCACCCCCTACACGTTCACCACCGGCCTGTTCCGCGCCCCACCTGCGGGCGGCGGCCCGACGACGCCACTCGACGCCTACGGCTACCAGGGCGCGGCGCCACTGCCCAGCTACTCATCGCCGGCCGACTACACCTTCATCTGGTACGACGCCACCGCCAAAGGGCCCGACGAGGAGGGCGTCAACGGCAGCGGCCTCATGCGTTACGTCGACGGGGGCAAGCGCTACAAGGCGAACACGGTGCCGGCGGGGTCCGTGCCCATGTTCTCGGTGGCGGGCACTGTGACCAGCTACTCGTCGCCGCCCGACCTGGCGCCGCTGTACCCGGCCTGGCCCGGATCCCCCGCAGCCAGCTGAATCGTCACGGTCGTCGCAGACGACCGCACGACGCCACGGTTCCAGTGCCGATGCAACGGAGTCCGTCGGTCGAACAGGAAGCGATTCGCGAACGTTCGGTCGTCCGCTGCCGGTCGTCCGCTGCCTGTAGCCGCCTCCCGCGCTCCCAGACCGTTGACACCGGGGCGCCTCGGCGCTGCGGGACGGCGTGACCGGCTCCACCATCAGCCCGGCGCCAGAACACGGGTGCTAGCCCCAGTAGAGGACGCCCGGTAGCGACATTCCAACGACCGCCAGACGTGCTCATGCTGGGACCATGATCGTCACCCACGGCTTGACCAAGCGCTTCGGCAAGACCCTGGCGGTCGACGACCTCAGCTTCACGGTGACCCCAGGTGCGGTGACCGGCTTCCTGGGCCCCAACGGCTCGGGCAAGTCGACCACCATGCGCATGATCGTCGGCCTCGACCGCCCCGACGCCGGCCGCGCGACCGTCAACGGCATCCCCTACGTGCAGCTGGCGTGGCCGTTGCGCGAGGTCGGCACGCTGCTGGACGCCAAGGCGTTCCACCCGGGGCGCTCGGCGCGGGACCACCTGCGGTACATAGCCACGACGAACGACGTCCCGCGGGCGCGTGTCGACGAGGTTCTCGACCTCGTGGGCCTGACCGAGGTGGCCGGCCGGCGGTCGGGCACGTACTCGCTGGGCATGGCCCAACGCCTCGGAATCGCCTGCGCGTTACTGGGCGATCCGGGCATCCTCCTCTTCGACGAGCCCGTCAACGGGCTCGACCCCGAGGGCATCCGCTGGGCGCGGCTCCTCTTGCGGGGCCTGGCGGCCGAGGGCCGGACCGTACTCGTGTCCAGCCACCTCATCAACGAGATGGCGTTGACGGCAGAGCGCCTGGTCGTCATCGGGCGCGGCACGCTGATCGCCGAGACGAGCGTCCAGGAATTCACGGCGCAGGTGCAGGGCACGTCCGTGCGCATCGTCACGCCCACGCCGCAGCGCTTCGTGACGGAGCTCTCCCGCGTGGGGGCGCGGCCGTCGGTGGCGGACGACGGCGCCATCGTGGTGACGGGCATGGAGGCGTCCGAGGTCGGCGAGCTCGCCACCGCCTCGTCGTTGACGGTGCACGAGCTGACACCGTTGCGAGGCTCGCTCGAGGACGTGTTCATGGAGCTGACGAGCGACGCCGTCGAGTACCACTCGTCCCCGTCGCCCGGCGGCGACCGCCGGCACCATCCGATCCCCGTGCTTTCCCGTTGACGCGCGCCGTCGGCTGACGACTTGAAAGGACACCCACACCCATGACGATGCCCGTCACCATCGAGTTGCCCACCGGCACCGGCCGCGCCGGTCTCCGGCAGGCCATGCGGGCCGAATGGAGGAAGTTCGCCTCCCTGCGCTCCACGAAGTGGTCCCTGCTCGTCACCCTGGCGGCCACGCTGCTGGTGACCTACCTCTCGACCAACGGGGCGCTGCACCGCAGTCGGCAGTGGTACCAGGGTTTCGACCCGACGAACACCGCCCTGGCCGGGCTGGCGGTGGGCTCGCTCGTCGTCGGTGTACTCGGCATGCTGGCGATGACCGGCGAGTACAGCTCGGGCACCATCCGCTCGTCGTTGGCCGCAACCCCTCGGCGTGACGTCTTCTTCTTGGCCAAGGTCATCGACTTCGCCCTGCTCGCTCTCGTCATCGGGATGGTCCTGAGCTTTGCGTCGTTCTTCGTGGGGCAGGCCGTCCTCTCCGGGGGCGGTGCCCCTTCGGCGACCCTGTCCGATCCCGGCGTGCTGCGTGCGTTGGTCGAATCCGGCGCATTCCTGGGCCTGCTGGCCTTGTTCGGGGTGGGAATTGGCGCGATCATCCGCCACAGTGCAGGTGCCATCGGAGCCTTCGTCGGATGCACGCTGCTGTCGTCGATTCTCCTCCAGCACGTCGGGGGCAACCCGGCCCGCTACACCCCCGTGATGATCTACGGGAACTCGGTGGCCTCGGTCGTGCATGTGCCCGGCGCGCTGAACAGCTCAACCGGCTTCGCCTACATGGCCCTCTACACCGTCGCTGCGCTCACGACCGGCGCCGTCGCGCTGTCGAAGCGGGACGCATGATGGTCGACCAGCAGACAGAAGGCGGTGGTAAGGCGCCCGCCCGGGGCAAGCAACTGACCTTCGCCGTCAGCGAGGAGCAACTGGCCGCGCTGCAGTCGATCGGCCGGCGCATCATCCGGGAGCCATTCACGGGCCGGCCCTGGGCCGAGCTCGCGTTCTACCTCCTGACCGGTGGCATCGCCTTCATCGGCCTGGCCTTCGTCACGGCGACCCTCGCCCTGGGCGTCGTCCTCGCCATCACCGTGTTCGGCCTGGCCATCCTGGCCGCCGCCATCCGCAGCGCCCGGGGCTTCGCCGGCTGGCAGCGCGCGCTCGCCCGCTCCATGCTCGGCATGCACGTCGAGGACCCGGAGCCCTTCGCCGCGCGCCGCGGCTTCTTCGGGTGGCTCAGCGCCGCCATTCGCGACCGGGTCGGCTGGCGCGCCATCGGTTACCTAGCCCTCAAGGTGCCGTGGACCCTGCTCGGCTTCTACGTGGCCTTCAGCCTCTGGTGGGACGCCTTCGTCTGCTTCACCCACACCTTCTTGTTCTCCGGCGCGGGCACTCTTCCCGTCTTCGGGCTGGTCACGAACCTCTTCCCGCACGCCTTCGACGTCAACGACGTCGGGGTCGGGCGCGACGTCTTCATCCTGTTCAGCGGGGTCATCTTCTTCTTCGCCGCACCGTGGGTGATGCGAGGCTTCGTCAACGTCGACCGCCTCCTCATCGGCTCGTTGCTCGGCCCGGACCCCATGGCGAAGCGGGTGCGCTCGCTCGAGCAGGCCCGCACCCAGACCGTCGACGCCTCCGCGGCGACGCTGCGGCGGATTGAGCGCGACCTGCACGACGGGACACAGGCGCAGCTGGTGGCGCTGGCCATGCGGCTGGGCATGGCCAAGGAGAAGCTCGCCGACACCGACACCGACATCGATCTCGACCGTGTGCGCGAGCTCGTCGACGAGGCCCACCGGGGCGCCAAGGAGGCCATCGCCGAGCTGCGCGACATCGCCCGGGGCATCCACCCTCCCGCGCTCGACATCGGGCTCGAAGGCGCCCTGGCCACCCTGGCCGCCCGCAGCGCGGTGCCGACGGAGCTCACCATGGGGCTCCGGACCCGGCCCACACCGGCCATCGAGGCCATCGCCTACTTCTGCGTGGCGGAGCTGTTGGCGAACGTGGCCCAGCACGCCCAGGCGTCGCGGGCCTCGGTCTCGTGCGCCCAGCAGGGCACCTGGCTGCGTCTTGTCGTCCGCGACGACGGGCGCGGCGGGGCGCAGCTCTCCACCGTCGGCTCCTCCTCGAGCGGACTGGCCGGCCTGACCGACCGCGTCCGCGCCGTGGACGGCCGCCTGAACCTCGTCAGCCCCGCCGGCGGCCCCACCGTCGTCACGGTCGACCTCCCACTGTCGGTCTGATGGTCGGCGCGCTCCGCATCGCCATCGCCGAGGACTCGGCCATCCTGCGCGACGGCCTGGTCCAGCTCCTGGTCGACCGCGGCTTCGCCATCACGGGTGCGGTCGGCGATCCGGGTGCGCTGCGCAGCTCCATCGCGCAGAACCCACCCGACGTGGCCGTGATCGACATCCGGATGCCCCCCACGTTCACCGACGAGGGCCTGCGTCTGGCCCTCGAGCTGCGAGCCCGCTACGAAGGGCTCGGCATCTTGTTGTTCTCGCAATACATCGAGACGCGCTACGCCGCCGACCTGCTGGCGGACGACGCGGCCGGCATCGGGTACCTCCTCAAGGACCGGGTGGCGGACGTCGGCGACTTCGTCGAGGCCCTCGAGCGCGTCGCGGTCGGAGGCACGGCCCTGGACCCCGAGGTGGTGACACAGCTGATGGGCGCAACCCGGCGCACCGATTCGCTCTCCGTACTGACGGCCCGCGAGCGCGAGGTGCTCTCCCTCATGGCCGAGGGCCGCTCCAACGCCGCCATCGCCAACGCGCTCGTCGTCAGCGAGGGCGCGGTCGAGAAGCACGTGGCCAACATCTTCGCCAAGCTCGATCTCCCCGTATCCGAGAACGACCACCGCCGGGTCCTGGCGGTATTGCGCTTCCTCGATTCGTAGCGCTCAAATCGACGCGCCGTGCGCGTCATAGGCCACGCCACCCGCCGCCGCCATCGCCTGGCCGGCGCTCATCTGGAAGGGGCTGATCCCGCCTCGCTCCCAGGGGCCGACCGATCCGGCTGTCACCGCCTCCTTCGCCTTGTCGACGACGTTGAAGCGCTCGCGCAGCTCGGCGCAGGGCATGTGGGCCACCGAGAACCAATCCAGGCGCAAAAAGTCGATGCTGTCGGCGCCCGTCTCCCGGTCATGACACAGCGCGCCCCGACGCATGGCATCCGACAGGCGCGTGGCCATGCCGGGATCGCCCGAGAAATGCCCGGGCGACGCGTCGAATAGCCCGGCGCCGTGCGGCAGGTCGCCCGTCTCGAAGAGCGCGATCACCATGGCCAGCAACGAGAAGGCGTGCATGTCGTCGTTCGCCCTCGAGATCAGACCGAACACCTCGACCTCCGACTCGACCGTCGTGCCGTAGTCCGCCAGGACGTGCACCCAGTCGTGCTGTGCCAGCAGTGGCGGTGCCGACCCCGGCGTGCCCGGGAACGAGAAGCCACGCGCCTGGTACAACTCCCAGACCTTGCGCCCGATGCTGTCCGCCGGCAGCGTCTCGAGCGACGCCCAATGCGCCGCCAGCTCCATGTCGTCGACCGAGAACTCCCAGACCTGCAATTCCCGGACCGAGTGCAGCGCCGCCGCCGACTCGTCGCCGTGCCAGGTTCCCTCGTACCCGTTGCGGACGAAGTCCTGGGCGGCCAGGGCGAGCGATCCGGCCGCGCCTCGCCATGCTCCGCGCGATGTCGGCCGGGGTCATGGACGGGCGGTCGGGCACGGTCGCCCGATGGCCGGTCATCGCCGACAGGAGGGACTCGAGGAGGCTTCGCTGCACCGGGGCCAGCGCGCCGCCTCCCCCGACCGCGCTGGCCACCGCGTCCATCAGCACCTGCGCCTCCTCGGCGTCCGGCGGCTGCAGGTTGACCGTCTCAGGTGTGGGAAGCGGGACAGGCACCGGAGCGCTACGCCTTCATGAGCCGCTCGAGCCCGACCCGGAGAAACGCATCGCAGGCGACGGCGTCGCCCGCCTGCGACCGGGTGGCGTAGGCGTCAAACGGGGCGTTCCAGTAGGCCGGGTCGCCCGGGCGCCGCTCGTCCCACGGCCCCACGTAGAGATACGGCTCGTCCGCGAACGCATCGCCGGCTGAGAAGCCCAGGTTGACGCTGCCCGGTCCGAGGTTGACCGCCGTGCCCACGTCGAAGTGCTCGGGCCAGAGCTGCAGCGTTGTGCTCGGAACCGCGAGCTGCGCCACGCAGTGGTCGAGCACCCGCCAGCCCAGCTCGAACCAGGCCGCCAGTCCGGCCAGCTCCCCGGGGTCGAGGCGCAGTGGCAGGTCGATGTCGCCCAGCCGCACCGTCGCGGGCCCGGCCGAGAAATCGGAGCTCAGGTCGGCCCCGGCGAACTCGGCCAGCTCGGCCAGCTCGGCCAACGTCGAGCCCTCCAGGGGCATGGAGGCCGGTCGCGCGCCCACCTCCCGGACGAGCGTCATGCCGGCCGTGCGCAGGACCTCGGGCTCCGGCCCGAAGGCCGGCGTGGCCACGCCCCCAGGGCTCGACCGCAGGCCGAAGTGGCCGCTCACCTCGAAGCGCCGGCGTCCGAGCACGTGCGCCGAGAGACGCTGCAACTCGTCGCGGGTGGTCCCCATGTCTGCCCCGAACAGTAACGGTGGGCACCCGCAAGCGCGCCGGAGTGGTCCACAACCCCCATGGCGTCAGGTGCACCAGGGTTGCGGTCCGGTTGCACGTCGAAATGGGCTTATTCGACCAGCAGGAACGACGAATTCCGTTATGCGAAATCTACGCGAACGAGAGCGGCGGCGGGTAGAAAGAGGGGGTGGTCAAGGTGATCCGTGGGGGGTTCGGGAGCCGGAGACCGGGTCCCGCCATCGGCCTGGTGCTCGGCGCGGGCGGCGTGGTGGGCCAGGCCTACCAGGCCGGGGTCCTCGCCGCCCTGGAGCGCGAAATCGGCTGGGACCCCCGTGGCGCGTCCGTCATCGTCGGCACCTCGGCCGGGTCGGTCACCGGTGCCGCGCTGCGCGTCGGCGTGCCCGCCACCGATCTGGCGGCGTCCCTCTACGGGGTGCCCACGTCGCGCCGGGGCGGCGCCATCCTGCGCCGCATCCTCCCGGCGGACGCGGGCCCGCTGCCCTCACCGTCGTTGGGGTCGCTGCTGCGGCCGTGGAACCTTCCCTCGCCTGCCCTCATCGCGCGCATCGCCCGCCGGCCTCTGGCCTTCCGACCCGAGGTGGCGGCGAGCACCCTGATCCCCAAGGGCCGGATCGACATCACCGAACGGGCCCGTGGCCTCGACGAGCACATGGCAGACCGCTGGCCGGACGGGTTGCGCATCTGCGCCGTGCGCCGCACCGACGGGGCGCGCGTCGTCTTCGGCCGCGCCGGCTCCCCTGACGCCCGCCTGGCCGAGGCCGTGCTGGCCTCGTGCGCCATCCCCGGCTACTTCCGCCCGGTCACCATCGGCGGCACCGAGTACGTCGACGGCGGGGTCCATTCGGTCACCAACGCCGACGTCCTGCGGGCGGAGGGCCTGGACCTCGTGATCGTGGTTTCGTCGCTCTCGGCTGCCCAGGGCACGGCGGCAGGGCCCGACGGGTTGCTGCGACGGACCGTGCACCGTCGCATGGAGCGCGAGATCGAACGCCTGGAGGCAGCGGGCATCCCCGTCATCAGCCTGGAGCCCGAGAGCGACTGTCGGCGGGCGATGGGGCTACGTGCCATGGCCGAGGACCGTGGACCCCGGGTGATAGAGGCCGCCTACGAGGAGACCCGCCGGCGTATCCTCTCCACTCCCTTCCTGGCCACGTTGGGTGTCCCCGCGCCGGCCGTCTCCGCCGGCTAACTCCCCGTCGCACAGGCCGCCCGCGGTAGTAGCGTTCGGCGCGACAGCATCCGCGAAGGGAGGGCGAGATGAGCCCTGACCGGTTGAGCCCCCAGGACGCCTCGTTCCTGCACATCGAAGACGACGTGTCGCACATGCACATCGCCTCAATCAGCATCTTCGAAGGCCCGCCACCCCAGTTCGACGACATCGTGGCCATGGTGGACGCCAAGCTCGACCTCGTCCCGCGCTACCGCCAGCGGGTGATGTCGGTCCCGTTCGAGCTGGGCCGGCCCGTGTGGGTCGACGACCCGCACTTCAACATCGAGTACCACCTGCGCCACACCGCCCTACCCGCGCCCGGGGGCGAGCGCGAGCTTCGCAAGCTGGTCGGACGCGTGATGGCCCAGCAGCTGGACCGGTCCAAGCCCCTGTGGGAGATCTGGGTGGTCGAGGGCCTCGAGGAAGGCCGCTGGGCCATGCTGGCCAAGACGCACCACGCCATGGTCGACGGCATCTCGGGCACCGATCTGCTGGCGGTGATCATGGACCTGAGCCCCGAGACCGCGCGGCCCGAGCGCCCGGGCGAGTGGGAGCCCCAGCCCACGCCGTCGAACGCGTCGCTCGTCGTCGAGGCCCTCGAGAACATGGTGCGCTCTCCCTACGAGCAGGTGCGCGCGGCGCGGGCACAGACCCGCATGCTGCGGCGGATGCTCGGCTACGCCGTGGAGGTGACCAGCGGTCTGGTCGCGCTGAGCGGGCTCGTCCGCCTCACGCCGCTGTCGAGTTTGAACGGGCCTATTGGGCCTCACCGGCGCTACGCTTGGGCGACGACGTCGGTCGATGACATCAAGCAGGTGCGCAAGGAGCTCGGCGGGTCGTTCAACGACGTCGTGCTGGCGTCCATCACGAACGGGTTCCGCGACCTCCTGATCGCCCGCGGCGAGGACACCGAGCGGGTGGTGCGCACCCTGGTCCCCGTGTCGGTCCGCCCGCGCGACGACCACGGCAAGGCCGTGGGGGACGGCACGTTCGAGAACAAGGTCTCGGCCATGTTCGCCGAGTTGCCGGTCGACATCGAGGACCCGGTGATGCGGCTGCACGTGATCACGGACCAAATGAAGGACCTGAAGGAATCCAAGCAGGCCATGGCGGGCGAGGCGCTCACGTCCATGTCCGGCTTCGCACCGCCCATGCTGCTCGCCCTCGGCATGCGCATCGCCACCCGGGCCGCGCAGCGCAACGTCAACACCGTCACCACCAATGTTCCCGGCCCCCAGTTCCCCCTTTACGCCGCCGGGCGGCGCATGGTGCGCGCCTTCCCTTACGTCCCGCTGGGCGGGCAGATACGCATCGGCATCGCCATCTTCTCCTATGACGGCGAGGTCAACTTCGGGGTCACGGGCGACTACGACACCACCGCGGACATCGACGTCCTGACCAGTGGCATCGAAGACGGCATGGCGCAGATGCTCAAGGCTTGCGCTTGACGCTCCCGTACAGGCCCGGGATGTCCCTCACCTCGGCCTCGAAATACCGGCGCAGCCCCGAGACGATGACCCGCTCCACCGTGCCCCCGACGATGGGCACGTGCACCTTCAGGTCGCCCTCTACGACGACCGTGCTCTGCGGACCGTCGTCCCCGGACCGGAACCGGTAGTGGCCGCTCGCCGTCAGCCGGTCCGGATAGTGGTCCGGTTGCACAACCCAGGTTGCGCGTTCCTCGTCGGCGAAGACCTCGATCCGGGTGACCCACGACAGCTTCTTGGGGTCGATCACCCGCCGCACGGCGGCCGACACCGAGCCCTGAAACGCGAAGTGCACCTCGATCAGCGTCCGCCGGCCCGCCGACTCGTGTCGCACCACCTCCAGCACGGCGATGTCGTCACGCACCGGGCGCCCGGCGTAGAAGGCGGGCGACCCGTAGGCCGACATCACCTGCGCCAGCGGCAGGTCCACCGCCTGCTCAATGGAGATCCTCATGTGCCGGTCGGCCTCGTCGACGGCAGGCCGAGCTTGCGATGGTCCCAGCTGACCGTGCGCTCGACCACCATCTTGATGCCCACCCGCTTGTGCAGCATGGTCTCGATGAACGGCTTGAGCTCGTCCGAATACGGTGCGTAGTAGCGCTCGAACACGCTGACGCCGAGCGCCCACAGCTGGTCCGGGTCGTCAATGATCTCCGCCCGGCCGACCAGCTCCACCCCCCGCAGCTCCTCGTAGTAGTCGCCGTCTTCGAACAGCAGGGTCAACCGGGGATTGCGCCTCAGGTTCTGCACCTTCTGGGATTTGGCCTTGGTCTCCACGGTCACGCAGCCGTCGAGGAACCCGTACCACATGGCCACGGCGTGGATCGAACCGTCCGGCGACAGGGAGCACATGGTCATCGGCCGCCGCTGGGCCAGGAACTCGTCGACCTCGGCCGGCGTCATCTCTATGGCCTTGCGCTGGTTCACGCCGTGGCCCATGGCCTCGGTCATCGGGCTACCTCCAGTTGTCCACAGCTTCCCGCAGGAACGGTGCGTGAAGAGTTCATATTCCGCACACTTGTTGGTTGCAACTGTTTCACAGCACGTTTACCTCTGCTCTCTATCGTGACCACCGATGGCGACCGTGGATCAGACGATGCCCAACGCCGGCCGGGATCACCGTTCCGGTACCGCTACGAGTCACCATCACGGCCGGGATCACCTGGCCGAGGTCATCATGATCCGGCCCCCGGGGCCGACGCGTCCCGGGTTGCTCGGATCGTTGGTCACCATGGCGCGGGATTTCGCCTCCCCGCGCTCACAGGCGACGCCGGTACGACCTACCCCCCGTCCACCGTCGTCGCCTGTCCCTCGCTCGCTGACATTGCCCCGAACCCCTAACGACGCAGCCTGAGGCGGAACAGAGCGTGGCGATCGCGAACGCGCCGGCGGCGAGCAGCCGGTCACCCAACACCGGGCCGGGCCGGGACAACCGCCCACTCGTCCTGGTGGTCGATGACGAGGAGTCCTACCGCCAGGCACTCGCCTCGGGCCTGACCAGGGAGGGCTTCACCGTCGAGAGCGCGGGGGACGGGCACGAGGCGCTCCGGCTCTTCCACCGGGTGCACCCGGACCTCGTCCTGCTCGACGTCATGCTGCCCGACCAGTCCGGCATCGAGATCTGCCAACAGATGCGGGCGCTCAAGCCCGTGCCCATCATCATGGTGACGGCGCGCGACTCAGAGGTCGACATCGTGCTCGGCCTCGAGCTCGGTGCCAGCGACTACGTGGCCAAGCCGTTCCGGCTGCGCGAGCTGGTCGCCCGCATGCGCGCCGTGCTGCGCCGCGGCGTGGCCGTCGCCGAGCATCACGAAGAGGTGCTCTCGGTCGGTCCGGTGCGCCTCGACGCCGGGCGCCGTGAGGTCACCGTGAACGAGCTCGGCGTCGACCTCTCCCGCAAGGAGTTCGACCTCCTGGCCCTCCTCATGGCGCACAGCGGGCAGGTCGTGACCCGCGATTGGTGCATCGATCGCCTCTGGTGGGACCAGGAGCTGACCGACACCCGCACGCTCGATACCCACATCAAGCGCCTCCGCCGCAAGATCGAGCCCGACCCGGCCAACCCCCGCCACCTCGTCACCGTGCGCGGCGTGGGCTTCCGCTTCGAGGCCTGACGGCACGACGGCGCCCGTCCGTTCTACATTGAGCGGATGAAAAAAGGCGATACGGTTCCGGACTTCACTCTGCCTGACCAGACCGGCACGGCGCGCACCCTGAGCGGCCTCCTGGCCGACGGGCCCGTGGTGCTGTTCTTCTACCCGGCCGCCATGACCTACGGCTGCACCAAGGAGAGCTGTCACTTCCGCGACCTCAAGGCCGAGTTCGCCGCCGTCGGTGCCCAACCGGTCGGCATCGAGCGCGGACCCCGTCGAGAAGCAGAAGCAGTTCGACGAGAAGGAGTCGCTCGGCATGCCGCTGCTCTCCGACACCGACCGCGCCGTCGCGGCGCAGCTCGGCGTCAAGCGCGGCAGCAACCTGCTCAAGGTCAAACGGCACACGTTCGTCATCGACACCGACCGCACCCTGCTCGACGAGATCGCCAGCGAGGTCTCCATGAACGCACACGCGGACAAGGCACTCGCTCTGCTCAAGGCGCGCCCCGCTGCCTGACTCACCTACCGCCGTCGTCACCGGCGCCGCGTCGGGTATCGGCCGCGCCACCTACGCCAGACTCGGCGCGGCGGGTTGGCGCGTCGTCGGCATCGACCTGCACGACACCGACGTGGTGGCCGACCTGTCCACGCCCGACGGTCGCGCCCGCGCCGTGGCCGAGGCCGGTGAGCGGAGCGGCGGGGACCTGGCCGGCATCGTCACCTGCGCCGGCCTGGCCGGTCTGCCCGGCCGGCCCGGCTCGCTGCTGGCGTCGGTCAACTACTTCGGCACCGTGGAGGTGCTCACCGGACTGCGCCCACTGCTGGCCCCCGGCGCGTCCGCCGTCGCCATCAGCTCCAACTCGACCACCGTGCAGCCCGCCATCCCCCTCGACCTGGTCGAGGCCCTGCTCGCCGGCGACCAGGCGCTGAGCCTGCGCCTGGCCGACGAGCACGGTGCCATGACGACGTACCCGGCCTCCAAGCTCGCCGTGGCCCATTGGGTGCGCCGGCAGGCCACCGGGCCGGACTGGTCGGGGGCGGGCCTCCGGCTCAACGCCATCGCGCCCGGCATGATCGACACGCCCATGGTGGCCGCCATGCGGGCCGACGACGAGACGGGCCCGCTCCTCGACCTGCTTCCCATCCCGCTCGGCCGGCCCGGACGACCCGAGGAGATCGCCGCCCTCATTGGGTTCCTGCTCGGGCCCGACGCGGCCTTCTTCTGCGGCTCGGTCGTCTACTGCGACGGGGGCAGCGACGCGCTGTTGCGGACGCGGGACTGGCCGGCCGCCTGGGACATCTCGCCCCGCGACTTCGTCCAGTCGTCCTGACGTGGGGCCGCCGCGGCGCGGCCCGGCGGCGTAGCGGGGCGCACCAAGGGCTCGAACGCCGACCGTAGGCTGCGCCTGGTGCCCGGCCGGATCCTCGTCGACACGACGCCACTCAAGGAGAGCCGCGACTTCCGCCTCCTGTTCACCGGCTCGCTCATCTCCACGCTGGGCAACCAGCTCGTCGTGGTGGCGATCCCCTACCAGGTCTTCTCCCTGACCCACTCGTCGCTGCAGGTCGGTGCGATCAGCCTGGCCCAGCTGATCCCCTTTCTCATCGGCGCGCTGACCGGCGGCCCGCTCGGGGACTCCATGGACAAGCGGCGCATCATGATGTGGACGGCCGTCGGCTCGGTCTGCACCAGCGGTGGCATGGCCGTCAACGCGGCGCTGCCGCACCCGTCGCTGCCGGCGCTCTATCTCATCAGCGCGCTGGCCGCGTGCTTCATGGGCTTCAACGCCACCGCCCGCTCCGCCGCCGTCGCCGGAATGGTCGAGCGCCGCCACCTGAGCGCGGCGGCCGCCCTCAACCAGATCGTGATGCAGATCGGCGTCATCGTCGGGCCGGCGCTGTCGGGCATCCTGCTCGGCGTCGGGCTGCGCCTCGTCTACTCGCTCGACGCGCTGTCCTTCGTGGCGGCGCTGATCGCCTCGATCCTGTTGCAGCCCATGCCGCCGCACGAGGACGCGGCGAGCCTCTCGCCCTGGCAGTCGACCAAGGAGGGGCTGCGCTATCTGCGCTCGCGCCAGGCCCTCCAGGGCGTCTACATCATCGACATCAACGCCATGGTGTTCGGCCTGCCCCGGGCCCTCTTCCCCGCCATGGCCGGGTCCGTGTTCGGCGGCGGCACCATCACGCTCGGGTTCCTCTACGCCGCCCCGGGCGTCGGTGCGTTCATCGGGGCCGTGACCACCGGTTGGGTGGCCAACCTGCGCCGGCAGGGCTGGGCGGTCATCATCGCCGTCTCCGTCTGGGGCGCGGCCATCGTGGTGTTCGGCCTGGTGGACACGCTCTGGGTCGCCCTGGTCATGCTGGCCATCGCCGGCTGGGCCGACGTGATCTCGGCCGTGCTGCGCAACACCATTTTGCAGTCGACCATCCCCGTGCGCTTCCGCAGCCGCATGAACTCCATCCAGATGGCGGTGGTCCAGGGCGGACCCCGGCTGGGCGACATGGAGTCGGGCGCGGTGGCCACGCTGACGAGCATTGAGTTCTCGATCGTCTCGGGCGGGCTGGCCTGCATCGTCGGGGCGGCCATCATCGCCCTGCTCCTGCCGACGTTCCGCCACCACGTCGCGGGTGACATCGACGACGTGCCCGTATGATCCGGCCGTGACCACCTCCGCCTGGGCCGAACCGACGTGGGGCGAGGTCGACCCCGCCGCCTTCTCGCGCATCGTCGTGGTGTCGCCCCACTTCGACGACGCCGCCATGGGCGCCGGCCACCTGCTGGCCAGCTACCCCGACACCACCGTCATCACCGTGCTCGGTGGGCGCCCACCGACCTATCCGGACCCGCCCTCGGACTGGGACGCCCTGGGCGGCTTCGTGGCGGGCGACGACGTGGTGGCGGTGCGCCGGAAGGAGGACGAGGCGGCGATGGCGGTGCTCGAGTCGGGCTACCGCTGGCTCGAGTTCTCCGACCACCAGTATTTGGCCCCCGAGGCCCGGCCGACACCCGATGACGTGGCGCCGGTGCTCGCCGCCACGATCGCCGAACTCGACCCGACGTCCGTGTTCTTCCCGATGGGCCTGGCCAACCCGGACCACGTCACGGTGCACGAGGCCTGCCTGCTCATCCGGGCGGACCAGGGCGGCGAACGCGAGTGGTTCTGCTACGAGGACCACGGCTACAAGCACCTGCCCGGCATGCTGGCCTGGCGCGTGGCCAAGCTGCTGCGCGCCCACCCCTGGCCCACACCGGCCATCGTCCCCCACGTGCCCGACGAGGAGCGCAAGCGCCGCGCCATCTGGTGCTACACCTCGCAGATCCCACCCCTCGAGCGCGACCACGCCCTGACGGCCCGCATGGAGGGGCGGGTGCCCGAGCAGTTCTGGCGCCTGGCCCCGCCTCCGGCGGGCTGGGAGGCGCTGGCCGACTTCATCTGACCTCGACAGTCGACCAACCGAGGCCTGGCACGCTTGGCCGTCAAGCCATGGCCGGCTGGGGTGCGACCTCATCGATCTCGATCGACTCCTCGATGAGCTCGGGCGCCCGGTCGAGGTCGGCCTCGATTTCGCCCAGAATGCCCGGCTGGCGGCGGTTCACGACGAAGAGCCAGGTGCCGCCCACCGCCATCCACCCCAGGAAGACGTAGGGGAAGAGGTTCACGGGCCACGGCGGCATCGGGTAGAAGCTCCCGATGGTCGGCACCATCAGGCACAACACGGCGATGCATGCGAGGACCACGTTGCGTGGGCTCAACTTGCCGATCTTCTTGAGGTAGACCGGCGCCGCCACCGTGATCAGGTAGTAGGCCACCAGGAAGCCGAAGGCGGCCAGCGTGCCGGCGTCGCCGAACGCGGTCAGCGGGTTGGTGAAGATCATGAGGAAGGCCGGCAGGGCGAAGATCATCGCGATGTAGACCGTCACCGCCACGTGCGGCGTGCGGTTGGTGGCGTGCGCCCGGCCGAGGTGCCCCGAGAAGATGCCGTGGCGGGCCATCGGGAACATGATGCGTGAGCCAGAGTTGAGGCACGAGAGCGACAGCGAGAAGAAGCTCACCATGGCCCCGATGGAGACCGGGATCCTGAACCAGCTCACCCCGTAGGCCTGGGCCAGGAAGTTGAGCGGGGCCGAGGTCCAGGCGGCGCCGTAGTTCGAAGTGCCCGCCGACCTCGACGTAGGCCATGAAGACCATGAAGGCCCCGGTGATGAGCAGGCTGGCGATCACGGCCCGGGGCAGATTGCTCCTGCGGGTTCTTCGCCTCGGCGCCCATCGTCGTTGCCGCCTCGAAGCCGACGAGGGAGAAGATGCAGGCCACGACGGCCAGGCCCATGCCCCGCACGTCCACCCCGCTCAGCGAGAGCTGCTTGGTGTCCACGTGCAAGCCGTGCTTGAACAGGATCACGCAGGCCAGCGCGGTGATGCAGGCCACCGAGGCGCCCTCGAGGACCAGAGTGAGGATCGGACGAGACCCGGATGTCCTTGTAGGCGATGACCCAGCAGGCGAACGCGCTGATGGCGAAGAAGAAGATCGGGTGCACGTAGCCGTGGTACCCGAGGGCGGAGAGCAGCTGCTGGCAGAAGACGGCGAACCCGCACATGCCCGGCCACGGCGATGAAGAAGTACGACCAGATGAGCGTCCAGCCGGAGAACACGCCGGCACTGGGCCCGAGCCCCTTGGCCGTGTAGGCGTACATGGAGCCGGCGAAGGCGGACCGCTTGGCGAACTGGTTCAGGCAGAACACGACGAAGAGCAGCATCACCGTGCCGAAGGCGTAGGCCAGCCACGTGCCCTGGCCGGCGCTGGCGAAGGCCAGCGGGATGATGAGCACCGCCGTCATGGTCGGTGAGATCACGGCGAGCGACTGGGCGAAGAGCGACGGCAGACCCAGGGCATTGGTCCGCAGTCCGTGCATCTTCGCTCATGGCCGAGGCGTCTTTCGTGCCGGCGGTCGTTGTCATACGTTGCTCCTTTGTCGTGGTCCTCGAACGAATGGGGTCGCGGTCGGCGGGAGCCTCAGTCGGGGAACGACTGGTCCTCGAGCAGGAGGTCTTCGTAGAAGGCGCCGAACTTCCTCTCCGGGTGGGCGATGGCGATCTCGAGCACCCACAGGTTCGGGTTGGGCCGGAACGTCACCTCGGCCAGCGGGCCGTCGTAGTGGGCGGAGTGCGGGAAGTCGGACAGACGGTGCCCGGAGAGGTCCATGTTGAGCTTCCAGCCGTAGCCGGCCGCGGTCTCGATGGCGAAGTCGTAGAGCTCCTTGCCGTTGATGCCCGACGCGAACCACTTGTCGCGCACCTCGTCCCAGATCAGGCGGACCTCCTTCTTGGCTCGCAGGTGGTCGGGGTCGTCGCCGAACACGAAGGTGTCGCCGGCGTCGCCCTCGGTGTCGCCGTAGATCGGCCCGATGTCGACGAAGAAGATGTCGTTGTCGCCGAGCACCACGCCCGGCTCGGACTTCTCCATGAAGTCCTTGGTCGTGTTCGGGCCGCACCGCACAATGATGTGGTGCCAACCCCGGCGCATGCCCATCTCCTTGAGGAGGTCGCGGGCGATGGCCTTCGCCTCCTCCTCGGCCATGCCCGGCTTCACCTGTTCGGCGATCAGGTGCACGGCCTTGCGGGTGCGCGCCCGCACGTCCATCAGCGCGTCGAGCGAGAACTTCTCGCCGGTGCCTTCGAGCTCAGCCAGCATGGTCATGGGTGCGCCTCCTCGGTGGTCAGTGGTCGGTGATCGATGTGCTGAAGAGCGGGTGGTTGCGGAAGTCGTTGGGGGCGTCGGCCGCCACGATCAGCACCTCGGCCGGGCCGCCCTCGGCGCCGAGCCGGTGCGGCCGGTTGGCGTCGAAGTGCGCCGTCGCGCCCGGTTCGAGCAGGTGCACCTGGTCGTCGAACTCCAGGCGCAGGCGCCCGCGCACGACGTAGATCCATTCCTCGCCGCGGTGGCGGGCCGGCTCGGGCGGCTCCCGGTCGGGGCTCACGGTGACCTGCAGGGCCTCGAGCGTCGAGGAGCCGGGAAAGCCGCTGCAGGGCGCGATCGTCAGCCCGTTGGCCTCGTGCACCGGCCGGCCCGGCGGATAGGTCGAGATGGCCGGCGCGCCGCGGCGCTCGCCCAGCAACGTGCTCATGGAGACGCCGAGCGCCCGGGAGAGCGCGATCAGCGCGGCCACGGACGGCTGGCGGTCGCCGGACTCGAGGCGGGACAGGTGCGGGACCGACAGCTCGGCCCGCTGTGCCAGCTGCTCCAGCGTCAGGCCGGCCCGGGTGCGCTCCTCGCGCAGGCTCTCGGCGATGGAGGACAGGGCCTCATGGAGCTCCATGAGCCGATTGTGGGGGGTACTTGCCTCAGAGGCAAGTGAGTTTGTCAGAGTTCACGAGCCGGAAATGTCCGCGAAACCGCGACGAGATCCGCCGTCGCCGGGCCGGCGGTGACCAGGGCGGTGAACCGGTCGAAGACCAGGTCACGCCAGGGAGCGAGCGCCGCCAGTGCCTCGGGCGTGCGTCCGGATGACGGCCGCCGCGCCCCCGGCGGCCAGAGCGGCGTCCTGCGGGAAGGCCCGCAGCATCCCGTCCACCGCGGCAGGCGTCACCTCGATGTGGAACTGGACCCCCCACGCCGTCCGGCCGGCCCGGAAGGCCTGGATCGGGTAGCGCACGCTGCCGGCGAGGCGCTGCGCCCCGGGGGGAGGTCGAAGGCGTCGCCATGCCAGTGCAACACGGTCAGGCGCTCGGGCAGGCCGGCGAAGAGGCGGTCCTCCGCGGCGGCGGGCGTCAGGTCGACGGGGGCCCAGCCGATCTCGGGGCCGTCCGCGCCGGGACGGACGACCGCCCCGGCGGCGACCGCCAGGAGTTGCGCGCCGAGGCACACGCCCAAGGTCGGGCACCGACGCGTTCGAGCGCGTCGGCCAGCAGTGCCACCTCGGCGCGCCGGGTGGCGAAGCCCGTCGTCGGACGCGGCCGACATCGGGCCGCCCATGACGACGACGCCGTCGTGGCCGGACGAGTCCGGAGGGAGCGCCTCCCCGGCGAACATGCGCCGCACGTCGGCCTCGATGCCGGCGCGGACGAGGGCGTCCCCGATCGCCCAGGCCGGCTCGGCCGCGACGTGCTGGACAACGAGGCAGTTCGTCATGGGGCGTGGTCGCTGGACATGGGGCCGGCTCGGCCCGCATGCCGCTTCCTCCCTTCGAGAATCGGGCGTGCAGCCGCACACAGTATGGGACGAACGAGCCCTGGTGGGACGGGGTGGCTGCGTTAACATGGCCGAAACACCATGTTCGACCGCATACTTCTCGCCCTCGACGACTCGCCCGCCGGCGAGGTCGCCACGTTGTTCGCCACCGCGCTGGCGCGCCGGACCGGGGCGTCGGTGCACGTGCTGCACGTCAACGAACGCCTCGTCGGCGGCCGGGGCGTGACGCTGCGCACACGTCAGGAGGCGACGGACCTCGTCACCCGGGCCGTGCAGCAGATGGCCGACAGCGGCGTACGGGCCGGTGGCTCGGTGTGCGTGTCGCTCGTATCGAGGGGTGCCGGCCCGGATCGTCGCCGAGGCCCGGGAGCGGGAGGCCGGCGCCATCGTGCTTGGCTCGACCCGGAACCGGAGGCTCCGTCGGCTGTTCTCGGCCCAGGTGCGGGAGCGCACGACCCGGTTGACGTCACTCCCCGTCCTGACGGCCCCGGCCCCCCTGCGCGTGACCCCGCTGGGCGGCGCCGGCACCTGGGAGGGGCGCCTCGACGAGGTCCTCGACTCGCTGCTCCACTGAGGCTGAGCACCCCCATTCACTAGGGAGTATCAACCAAGTGGGGACGTTTGCCTCTATCCGGCCAAGCGTACGTTCGGGCACCATCGCGGGGTGGTCATGTACATAGACCTCCTCACACGGGCCCTTGGCAACGATGAGACGGGAGCCAGGTCCGAGGACCTGTTGCTCGCCGACGTCGTCTCGTCCCGGGTCAGGCTCCGCGCCGCGGAGGGCGATCCCGCAACCTCCGCTGCAGAGAGCCTGGCTCGGGAGCTCGCATACGACGGCTCGCTCGTCAGGCTGTGTGAGGCACTGGGGGTGCCGGCGGCGCCGGCTCGCTACTTCAACCCGGGTTCTGAGCGCTCCCGTCTCGAACAAGAGCTCGTCGATCGCGGAGTGGCGCTGGCGGGCGCCAATGGCGTCGGTGGTGGTGCCGGCGGCGGCGGCGGTGCCGCTGCCGGTACCGACGCCGCCTTGTTTGCGTCGACCGCCGGAGCCAGGGCCTAGCTCAGCCAGGAGCCAGGTCGGCGGGGCCGTGCATCGCCGTCCCATTGCTGGCGTCAGCACCCTCCGGAGTGACGTCGAGTAAGTCGATTTGCCCGGTGATGTCGAGGATCTGGCGGACGAACGCGGTCGGTGACGCAATGCGCAACGCCAGGCCCGAAGCGTCGGCCCGGCGCTTCTGAACGGCGAGCACCGACAGACCCGACGGGTCGATGTAGCTGAGCTCGGCCAGGTCGAGCACCACTTCGGCCACACCGCTCTCGTTGACCAGGGTCAGGTGCTCCATGAGCAACGCGGCCGAGGCCACGTCGAGCTCACCGCGTAGCGACAAGCGCGCGCAGCGCTCTCCTTCGTGGACCCGGATCTCCAACTGCTGGGAACCGTTCTCCATACCGCCTGCCCTCTTCGGCCCGACCACCGGCACGCACCACGGCGAACGAGGGACCCCGGGGGTTCGGGAAGTGCCTCGTGGCCCATTGTGCGGTCTGGCAACGAGGGATTCAAGGACCCCGTCGGGGACCGGTCGTCGGTAGAGTCGGCGTCGGTGCCCGGGGACGACGAGCGGACGGTGGAGGCCGACGGCCACGAGGTGCGGATCTCGCGTCCGGAAAAGGTGTACTTCCCGGGCCTGGGAGCCACCAAGTTCGACCTGGTGACGTACTACCTCGAGGTGGCGGACCACCTCCTGAACACGGCCGGTGGCCGACCCGCCATGCTGCAGCGCTTCCCCGACGGGGCCACGGGCAAGTCCTTCTTCCAGAAGCGGATCCCGAACGGGGCCCCCGAGTGGCTGGAGTCGACGATCGTGTCGACACCGAACGGCACCACCTCCAACGCGCTGGTGGTGGCCGACATCGCCCACGTGCTGTGGGCCGTGAACATCGGTTGTATCGGCCTCCACCTGTGGCCGTACCTGGCGGACGACCCCGAGCACGCAGACGAGCTCCGCATCGACCTGGACCCGACGAAGGGGATCGGCTTCGACGAGGTCAGGGCGGCGGCGCTGCGGTGCCGGGACCTGTTGTCCGAACTCGGGCTGCGCAGCTACCCCAAGACGACAGGGAGCAACGGACTGCACGTCTACCTCCGGCTCGAGCCGCGTTGGGACTCGTTCGCGGTGCGGGCGGCCGCGGTCGCGCTGGCCCGCGAGCTCGAGCGGCGCCATCCCGAGGAGATCACGGCCAACTGGTGGAAGGAGGAGCGGGGCGCCCGCGTGTTCGTGGACTTCAACCAGAACGCGCCGCACAAGACGGTCTTCGGCGCCTGGTTCGCCCGTCCCCGGACCGGCGGGCAGGTGTCGACGCCGCTCTCGTGGGAGGAGGTCGAGACGGTGGTGCCCGACGACCTGACCATCCGGTCCGTTCCCGAACTGGTGCAGCGCCGGGGCGACCCGTGGGCGGACATCGCGACGGCAGCCCCAGTCGCTCGAACCCCTGCTGGCGCTGGCCGAGCGCGACCGGGCGGCCGGCCTGCACGACGCGCCCTGGCCGCCGCAGTACCCGAAGATGCCCGACGAGCCGCCGCGGGTGGCACCGAGCCGGGCCAAGAAGGCGTAGGGACGCCGATGGATCCGCTTGACGCCCTGAACCGCATCGCGTTCCGGCTCGAGCGCAGCGGGGCCGACACCTACAAGGTGCGGGCCTTCCGCCACGCCGCCCGGGCCATCGCCAACATCGCACCGGACGAGCTCGCGGCGCTGGCCGGCGCGGGGCGGCTGCAGTCGATCGACGGCGTGGGCAAGTCGACGGCGCAGGTCATCGCCGAAGCGGTGCAGGGGCAGACTCCGGCCTACCTGTCCAAGCTCGACCAGGAGCTGCTGGAGGCCGACGACGATCTCGTGGTCCAAGGGTCGGCGGCCGAGCTCCTCGGGTTACTGCGAGGTGACTGCCATTCCCACTCGGACTGGTCCGACGGTGGAAGCCCGATCCTCGAGATGGCGGAGTCCGCCCGTGGCCTCGGGCGCGAGTATCTCGTCCTGACCGACCACTCGGCCCGCCTGACCGTGGCGCACGGGCTCAACGAGGAGCGGCTGCGCGAGCAGCTCGACGTCGTCGCCGAGTTGAACACGCAACTGGACCCCTTCCGCATTCTGACCGGCATGGAGGTGGACATCCTCGAAGACGGCGCGCTCGACCTCGATCTCGAACTCCTCGGCCGGCTCGACGTCGTGGTGGCCAGCGTGCACTCGAAGCTGCGCATGGACGCGGCCCCCATGACGGCGCGCATGTTGGCCGCGATCGAGAGCCCGCATACCGACATCCTCGGCCACTGCACGGGCCGCCTCATCACGGGCCGGGGGCGGCCGCAGTCGGCGTTTGACGCTGACGCCGTGTTCTCCGCATGCGCCTGCACGGGCACGGCCGTCGAAATCAACTCGCGCCCGGAGCGCCAGGACCCGCCTCAGGACCTCCTGAGCCGGGCCGTCGAGCTCGGGTGCGCCTTCGCCATCGACACCGACGCCCACGCTCCGGGCCAACTGGAGTGGCTCGGACGCGGCTGCCGGAACGCCGTGGCGGCCGGCGTGCCCTTCGAGCGGGTCGTCAACTCCAAGTCGGCCGACGACCTGGTGGCCTGGGCCGCCGATCACGGGAAGGCGGCCGCCTGAGGCCCGCCATGACCCTCCCCGTCCGCCCGCCCGTCGCCCCCATGCTGGCCAAGCTCACCCGGGAGCTACCCCGCCAAGAGGGTCTCTACTACGAGCCCAAGTGGGACGGCTTCCGCTGCATCGTCTTCCGCGACGGTGACGAGGTCGAGCTGGGCAGTCGCAACGAGAAGCCGCTCACCCGCTACTTTCCCGAGCTCGTCGAAGCCCTCCGGCGCGAGCTGCCCGACCGCTGCGTCCTCGACGGTGAGATCGTCGTCGTCGGCCCCCATGGGCTCGACTTCGACGCACTGTCCCAGCGCATCCACCCGGCCGAGAAGCGCATCCGCCAGCTCGCCCAGGCGACGCCGGCCTCCTTCGTCGCTTTCGACCTGTTGGCCGACTCCGCGTCGTCCTTTATGGACACGCCCTACGAACAGCGGCGGGCGGCGCTCGAGAAGGCGCTGCGGAAGGCTCGGGCCCCGGTCCACCTCACGCCGGCCACCCAGGACCCCGACGTGGCCGCCGACTGGTTCTCCCGCTTCGAGGGTGCGGGCCTCGATGGCGTGGTGGCCAAGCCCGCCGACCTCCACTACCTGCCCGACAAACGCGTCATGTTGAAGGTCAAGCACCAGCGCACGGCCGACTGCGTGGTCGCCGGCTTCCGGACCCACAAGGATGGCGCCGGCGTCGGCTCGTTGTTGCTCGGCCTCTATGACGCCGAAGCCACGCTGCACCACGTCGGCGTGGCGTCGGGCTTCAGCGTGGCCCGCCGCAAGGAACTCGTCGACCAGCTCAAGCCCTATGCGAAGAACGCGCTGAAGAACCACCCCTGGGCCGGTTGGGCCGAGGCGCAGACAGCCGGCCGCGCCCCCGGCCACATGAACCGCTGGAACGCCGGCAAGGACATGACCTGGGAGCCGCTTCGCCCGGAGGCCGTCTGCGAAGTCTCCTACGACCACCTCCAGGAGAGCCGGTTCCGTCACGCCGCCTCCTTCGTGCGCTGGCGCCCCGACCGCCAGCCGGCATCGTGTACCTACGCGCAGCTCGACACACCCGTACCGATGGAAGTGGGTGACGTCTTCGGGACCTGAACAAACCCTCGCCACTTTCCCGTCGAGGCGACCGTTCACCCACCGATGGGCTCTCAGGGTTCAAGCAACACCGCCGTATCGCAGGCGCCACTCAGCGACAGGGAGCTGGCCCAGATGTCGGACGAGGATCTCCGGACGGCCAACGACGTGGAGGCGGCGCTGGTGGCCACCCACCAGGGCCGTCTGGCGGCAATTGTGGGCGAAATCGACCGACGCCAGGCCTTCCGGGACGATGGTGCCACCTCGACCCAGGCCTGGCTGGTCGGGCGCAACGGGATCTCTGCGGCCTCGGCCCGCTCCCTGGTTCACGTGGCCGAGCGGCTCTTCGACCTGCCCTCGCTGGCGGGGGCCCTGTCGAGGGGCGGGGTCTCCTTCGACAAGGTGCGCGCCGTGGTCGACGCGGCCACGCCCGAAACGGACGCCGAGTGGGCCCAGAAGGCCGAGGAGCTCTCGGTTGCCGAGCTGGCCGAGGTGGCCCGCTCGAACGTGCGCCCCCGTGCCGCCGACACCCGCGCCGAGCACGAGGCCCGTTCACTGCGCTGCAACGACACCCTGCGCACGGTGACCGCCCAGCTGCCCCCGGCCGATTACGCCGAGGTGCGCGCCGCCCTCGAGGCCCGGGCTGAGGTTCTCGACTCCGACGAGGGGACGCCGTGGGACCAGCGCCTGGCCGACGCGTTCGTCTCGCTGCTCCGGTCCGGGAGCTCGCGCCGCGGCCGGGTCCGAGTCCGGCTCCGCCTACACCGTCGTGGCCCATGTACCGATCGATATCCTGCTCGAGGATGACTCGGATCTCTGCGGCGAGCTCGAGCGCGGCGGGCTGATCAGCGCCGACGTTGTGCGGCGCCTCGCCTGCGACGCCACCCTCATCATCGGGGTCGACGACGACGTCGGGCACACCATGTACGAGGGACGCCAGGTCAGGAAGGCCACGCCCACCCAACGCCGCGAGATCATGCGCCGGGATCGGCACTGTCGCTTCCCCGGCTGTGGCCACAAGCTCTTCTGGATCCCGCACCACATCAAACAGTGGAAGCGCGACCTGGGGACGACCGACCTCGACAATTTGTGTTGCCTCTGCGCGTATCACCATCACCTGATCCACTCCGAGGGTTGGACCATGTCCGGGGACGCCAACGCAGAGCTCACCTTCGTCGGCCCGAGCGGCCGGGTCGTGACCTCGCGCCCCTCGCCGCTGTGGACCCGGGTGACGGAACCCGGGACGATACGCGCTACGGGCTGAGCAGGCCGGGGTCGGCGGCGAGCTCGGCCCGCACCGCTGCTTCCCAGAAGCCGATGAAGCCCTCCCCGTCGTTCGTCGCCACGAGGTCGATGAACGACTGCGGGACGCGTGTGGCACCGGTGCCACCGGCGGCGCGGGCATACCAGGCGTGCTGACAACGTTGCTCGAGGGCCACGGCGCGCTGATGGACGGCCCGGGCGGAGCCCCCGACGATGAGCACGCCGTGGCCGGCCAGGAGCGCCATGGCGGCGTCGCCCATCTTCGCAATGGCACGACGCGCACTGTTGGCGTCGTTCACCGGTCCCTCGTACTCGTCGACCAGCGTAAGGGTGCCTCCGCCGAGCGCCGAGCTCTGGTCGAGGATCGGAGGTACCTCGCCCAAGTCGGCCCACACGGTGCCGAAGAGCGGGTGGTTGTGCACGGCCCAGCCGATGTCAGCCCGAGCCTTGTGCAGCTCGAGGTGGATGGGGATCCCGAGGGGGACGGGCCAGTCGCCCTCGAGCACACGTCCGTCGAGGTCGATGCGAAGCACCTGCGACGGCCGTAGCTCCGCCCAGGTCAGCAACCAAGGATTGCAAAGGAGCGTGCCGTCACCGAGGTTGACCGTGATGTGACCGGCCAGATGGTCGTTGTAACCCTCGCGCCACAGGGCGCGAGCGAGGACGACCAACTCCTCCTGCGGAGTGAGGTCGGGCATGAGCTTCTCTGATGTGGGTGTGAACATGGTCCCTCCTCGGCTCGTCGGCTCAACGCGTCCGTTCGGCCCTTTCCCTCACTGCGGCAGGACCGGGTCGGGCAACGGGTGGCGATACAGTGCCGCCGCGTTCAAGCAACACATGGCGCGCAGCTCGTCGCTCGGGATGTGGCCCCAGCACTCCTCGATCACCCGTTGGGTGTCGGGCCAGGTGCTGTCGCCATGTGGGTAGTCGACCTCGACCATGATGTGGCCCACCCCGATGGCGTGGCGGGTGTCGATGGTGGAGGGGTCGTCGATGGTGCAGAACCAGAAGTTGCGCTTCAACACATCGGCCGGGCGCACGTCCCAACCGCGGCCGTAGCCGGAGCGGTCGACGATGTTCTCGAGCCGGTCGACCAGCATGGCCACCCATCCGATGCCCCCCTCGCTCATGGCGATCTTGAGCGTGGGGTGGCGCAGGGCGTAGCCCGACCACAGCCATTCCGCGCACGCGGTGAGCGACAGCTGCCCGAAGAGCGTGGCCCCGAGATGCAGGGTGTCGATGCCTGCGTCCGGCGGGGCGGGGGTGAGACCCGAACTGCCGACGTGGAGCGAAACGACCGTGTCCGTCTCGACCACGGCCTCCATGATGGGGTCCCAGTAGGCCCGGTCCCACAGCGAGGGCAGGCCGATCTCGTGGGGCCGCTCGGGGAACGTGACGGAGGTGAAGCCACGCTCGGCGTTGCGCCGGATCTCGGAGACGGCCAACTCGGGGTCGGCCAGGTAAGTGATGCCAAGGGGCACGATTCGGTCCGGGTGGGGCGTGTACCACTCCTCGAAGAGCCAGTCGTTCCAAGCCTGCACACAGGCCAGGCCCAGCTCGCGGTCCTTGGCGTCGAAGAAGACGCGGCCGCAGAACCCGGTGATCATGGACGGGAAGTTCACCGAGGCCCACACCCCGTTGATGTCCATGTCGTGCACACGGGCTTCGACGTCGTAACAGCCCGGCCGCATTTGGTCGAAGCGGAACGGTTCCAGGCTGTAGGTGTCGGGCCGCCGTCCCGCCACGGCGTTCATGCCGACCTGCGTGTAGCGCTCGCCCTCGAACTCCCACACCTGGTGTCCCTCGCTCGTCTCCACAATGCGGGGCGCCCGATCGGCCAGAGCCTTGGCCACGCGGCCCTCAAACGTATGGGGTGGTTCGACCACGTGGTCGTCCACCGAGATCACGGTGCAGCGGACGGTGCGGGCCTCGGGCTCGGGCAGGAAGAGGTCGGTGCTGAGCGCCATGCTCCTACTTTGCCCCACCTTGACCGCCGCCGCGCTGCCGCGCCCCGCGGCCCTCCCAGGTGGATACTGGGCTTCCCGGCCAAAGGAGGCGGCGGTGATCGCTCTTGTCGTTGTTTCGACGTTTCTCGTACTGCTGCTCGGTGTGTTGGTGGCGGGCCTTCTGCGCAGCCACGCCGACATCCTGCGTTCCCTGCACGAGCTCGGCGTCGGAGTGGGCGACCCCGCCGCCCTGCCAGGGCAAGACCGGCAGGATCGAGCCGGGGCACCACCGGGCGGGCCGGCACTCGGGCCGGCTCCGGCCGTGGCCGGACTGACGCCAGGCGGTGACGCCAGGGCGTTCGCGCCGACCAACAGCGACCGGCTCACCCTGCTCGGCTTCCTGTCGTCAGGCTGCACGTCGTGCGCCGGGTTCTGGCAGGCGCTCCAGCAACCGGAGGACCTCGAGCTCCCCGCGGGCACCCGCGTCGTCATCGTCACCAAGGGCGCCCAGCTCGAGATCCCGGCACAGGTGCGGGCCTTGTCCACCGGCGGGGTGCCCGTGATCATGTCAACGGAGGCCTGGCACGACTACCAGGTGCCCGGCTCGCCGTTCTTCGTCCTCGTCGACGGCGCCAGCGGTCGCAAGATCGGGCAGGGTGTGGCCGGGCACGTGTCCCAGCTCGTCGAGCTCGTGCACCGGGCCCGCTTCGACGAGCGCCATCGGGACGGAGCTCGGCTCGACGAGACCGGTCTGGACGGCCCGCAGCGGGAGGCGGCGGCCGACCACGTGTTGCGAGCCGCCGGCATCCAACCCGGGCACCCAAGTCTGTACCCGAGGACCCTCGACGACGTCTTCCCCGACCGGCGCGCCGGATAGTGGCCACCATCCGCGCCTACGGCATCGCATCGCAACTGCCCGGCGGCTTCGAGGCGAAGATCTTCGTGCGCACGGTTCCCGTCGGCGTGGCCTACGCCGTCGCCCAGTTCGCCACATTCCCGTTGCCGGACGACGTCGGCGACTTTGGGAGTGGTGCCGTCAACCTGATGGGCCCCGGCGACGTCTATGCCACCTTGTTCGAGTACGGCCCCGAAAGCCTGGGCACCGTGCTGTTCGCCCGGCAAGGGCGGCCCGCCCCCCTGTCGGCCGGCGACTTCTCCCCCACCGTCCTGCGCCGGGGGATCCCCGGCCAATCGGGAACGCAGTGGTTCTTCACCGAGGCAGGCCGCCCGTTCTCCTTCTACGCCGTGCTGGGGAGCCACCTCCAGCGCGCCCTGCTGGTGCCCCGGGTGAACGCACTGTTGGCCTCGCTCACGCTGAACCCACCGGCACCGCAGACACCCTCGGACCGGGCGGCGGCATGGAACTGATCGGGTTGTACCTGATCGCGGCCGGCCTGCTCGTGGTCGCCGGCGTCGCCAAGACGCTTCATCCCGACGACACGGCACGCGCCGTGGGCACGCTGCTCCCAGGGAGGACGCCCCGCCCGCTGCAGTCGCTCCGCTTCCTGCGCCAGTCGATCCGAGTCTTGGCGCTGACCGAGGTCGCGGTGGGCCTGGCGGCGCTGACCCGCGCCAGCCCCGTGACAGGCATCCTCGTTGCGTCGTCCTATGTGCTCTTCGCGTGCGTGGTGGCGTACGCCAGGGTGCGGGGCGGGCCATTGGCGACGTGCGGCTGCTTCGGCCGGCCCGACACGCCCGCCACCTGGCTCCACGTCGTCCTGAACCTCGTACTTGCCGGCGCCGCAGTCGGGGTCGCGACGAGCTCCGGCGGCGGCGGGTCCATCGTCCCCGTGCTGGTGCACCAGCCGTGGGCCGGCGCCCCACTCCTCTTCGCCAGCGCGGTCGGGCTGGGACTGACGATGATGGCGCTGTCCACCCTGCCGGTGCTCGAAGGCGCACGGCGCCGGGTGCGGCCGGCCGGACCCGGGACCGGGTCCGGGTCCGGGTCCGGGGCCGGGGCGGTGGGCACACCATGAGCCTCTCCACCGCGCTGGTGGAGCGCTCGGCCGCATTCTTGGACCGCCGTCTGTCGCGCCGGAGCGTCATCAACCGGTCCGCGTTCGTGGGGAGCGCCGTGGCCGTCGGCGCCGGACTCGACCTCGCGCTCAAGCCCGGAACGGCGTACGGACAGATCTGCGAGTGCGGGAACGCCGGCTGTGGGTGCGGCAGCACGTGCTGCTCGGGCTTCAGTGAGTTCTGCTGCGCCGTCAGCGGGTACAACTACTGCCCAGCCAACACGGTCATGGGCGGCTGGTGGATGGCGGACAACTCGAGCTATTGCGGCGGTCCGCGCTACTACATGGACTGCAACGCCACCTGTTCGTGCGACAGCGGGTGCGGCGACGGGTACCCGTTCTGCGGCACCGAGTGCGACGGGACGAACTGCGGATGCGGGTCCAACGGCTGTGATTCGTACCTCACCGGATGCCTGCAGTTCCGGTACGGGCAATGCAACCAGAACGTGGCGTGCATGGGCCGCATCGTCTGCCGCGTCGTGGCCTGCGTGCCGCCCTGGACGGTGGACCCCACATGCACCACGGCGGTAGCCGTCGACGACTCGACCGCCGAACAGAACGAGGCGTGCTGGACCCCGGCGCCGCCGACACCACCGTGCGCGTCGCCCGCCACCAACTGCCAGGTGGTCGGCATGGCACCGAGCACCGACGGCCAGGGTTACGCCGTGCTCACCTCGTTCGGTCGGCTCTTCGTCTATGGGGACTTCCTCTCGGACGGCGACGCCTTTGAGCTGACGTTGGACGCGCCGGTCGTGGGCATGGCGTCGTGCCCGGGCGGCGGATACTGGTTCGCGGCGGCGGACGGTGGGCTCTTGGCATATGGGAGCGCGCCGTTCGAGGGGTCGATGGGCGGGACGCCACTCGACGCGCCGGTGGTGGCGATGGCCGCCACGCCCTCGGGCAAGGGGTACTGGATGGTCGCGGCCGACGGAGGCATCTTCGCCTTCGGCGACGCTCCGTTCCTCCAGTCCATGGGTGGGCGCGCCTTGAACGCACCCGTGGTGGGCTTGGCCGCCACGCCCTCGGGGCAGGGCTACTGGCTGGTCGCCAGCGACGGCGGGATCTTCGCCTTCGGCGACGCGCCGTATCTCGGGTCGATGGGGGGTCAGTGGCTCAACGCGCCCGTGGTGGCGATGGCCGCCACGCCCTCGGGCAAGGGGTATTGGCTCGTCGCCGCGGACGGCGGGATCTTCGCCTTCGGCGACGCCGCGTTCGACGGATCCACCGGCGCCATGCACCTCAACATGCCCGTCGTCGGCATGGCGGGCTTCGGCGACGACGCCGGCTACTGGCTCGTCGCCCGGGACGGGGGCATCTTCGCCTTTGGGACCGCTCCGTTCCTCGGGACGCCGGCGTGAGCCACAAGACCACCACGACCGACCCGACCGTAAAGAGAGCGCACCCATGAACGAGACCGAACTCCTCGCCGCTGTGGTGGCCGTGGTCGCCGCCGTCCGCTCCACCTGGTCGCCCTGCGGCCTCTCCATGCTCTCGACCATCACGCCACTGGCCGAGCGCGCCCGTGGCCATCGCTGGGGGTCGACTGCGGCCTGGTTCGTGGCGGGCAGCGTGGTCGGCGGAGCCACCGTCGGGCTGTGTGGGGCGGGCCTGGCCGCCGGCGTCGGACTACTCGGGCTGCCGGGCGCCACGGCGGCCGCCGTCGCCTGCGGGGCGGCACTCATCGCGGCGGCGTCGGACGCCGGCGTCGCCGGCTTCCGCCTGCCCATCCACGGCCGCCAGGTCAACGAGCGCTGGCTGGACCGCTTCCGCCCCTGGGTCTACGGGTCGGGATTCGGCTGGCAGATCGGCACGGGCGTCGTGACCTACATCAAGACATCGGGCGTGTACCTGATGGTCGTCCTGTGCGCGCTGACCGGCCGGCCGGTGGCGGCGCTCGCCGTGTGCTCGGGGTTCGGCCTGGTCCGGGGCCTCGCCGTCTTCCTGGCGCACGGCATCACGAACCCGGTGGCCCTGGCCGACTTCCACCGCCGCTTCATGGCCAGGGGCCCCGTGGCGCTCGCCATGGTCGTGGCCGTCGAAGTCCTCGTCGGCTCCGTATCCGGCTGGGCGCTGTCGGCCTGGGCGGGCCTCGCCGTGGTCGCCGCCGCCGTGGTCGCCACGGCGCGGCTGGTCCGACGCGGCGGCGTCGCTCCTACACGCTCCGGTGGTTCTCGAAGCGCGCGTACTGCTTGAGGAACAGCAGGTTCGCCTTCCCTGTCGGCCCGTTACGGTGCTTGGCCACCTCGACCAGCGCGTCGTCAGCCCGGTCGATCGGCACCTCGTCGTTGTACTCCGACTCGCGGTAGATGAACATCACGACGTCGGCATCCTGCTCCAGCGATCCCGACTCACGCAGGTCCGACAGCTGCGGCGTCTTGTCGGTGCGTGTCTCCAGGTTGCGGGAGAGCTGCGACAGCGCCATCACGGGCACCTCGAGCTCGCGAGCGAGGATCTTCAGCTGGCGGCTGATGTCAGCCACCTCTGTCTGGCGGTTCTCGAAGCGCCCCCGGCCCGTCATCAGCTGCAGGTAGTCGATCACCACCAACCCCAGATCGCCTTCTGACTTCTTCAGCCGTCGGGCCCGGGCCCGGATGTCCATGACGGTCACGTTCGGGTTGTCGTCGATGAAGATCGGGGCGCTCGACAGCCGGGTGACGGCCGTGCCGATTTTCGCCCAGTCCTGCGTGCGAATGCGCCCGTTCTGGAGGCTCTGACCGTTCACCTCTGCTTCCGACGCCAGCAGGCGCTGCGTCAGCTCCAGGTGGCCCATCTCCAAGGAGAACAGCAACGCCGGCCGCTGCACGGCCATCCCGACGTTCGCCAGCACGCCGAGGGCGAAGCTCGTCTTGCCCATGCCCGGCCGCGCCCCGACGATGTTGAGCGACGACGGCTGCAGCCCCAGCAAAATCCGGTCCAGCTCGTGGTAGCCGGTCGCCACACCGGTGATCTCCGACCCGCGCTGGCCTAGCTCCTCGATCCGGTCGAGGCCTTTCATCAACAGGTCCTGCAGCGGGTGCATGGAGTCGGCCCCGCGGCGCTCGGCCACGTTGAAGACGAGCTGCTCGGCGTCGTCCACTGCGGCCTTGACGTCCTCTGGCACCGAGTAGCCGATGTCGGCGATTTCGCCGGCCACGCCGATGAGCTTGCGCAGCAGCGAGTGCTCCTCGACGATGTGGGCGTAGTGCCGGGCGTTGGCGATCGACGGCGTGTTGGCCTGCAGCGAGATGAAGATCGACGGGTCCCCCACCTGCTCCATCAGACCCGAGCGCTTCAGCTCGTCAGTGACCGTGACGGCGTCGATGGGCTCACCCCGCTCCATCAGCACCCGGATGGCCCCGAAGATGTGCCCGTGCGCTGGCTTGTAGAAGTCGCCCCCCGAGCACGTCTCGATCCCGATGGAGGCGGCGTCGTTCGACAGCAGCATGGCCCCCAGCAGCGACTGCTCCGCCTCGAGGTCGTGAGGAGGCACCCGCGCCCCGGCGGAGGCGGGCGGAGGGGCCGCCCGGAGCGGTCGGGTGTCGTCGAAGGCGTGGACCACGGCTCCCCTACTCTGACGGCCCGGGTCTGGGGACCGTAAGGAAGAACTTGCTGTGGGTAACGGTCGGCGGCTTGTGGGTAACCGTGGGTGTAAGCACGTCGGGCGTGTGGATAAGCCGTGTACGAACGCCCACCGCGCCATCATGCGCACACCGGTGTCACACTCCGGGTAGCCGGCCGCGACGGCTCCGGCCGGGCCTTCAGCCGGCGGCCGTGACCTCCACTGTCACGGCCGTTGCGATGTCGCCGAAGAGTTCGACCGTCACCTCGAACGTGCCCGTCTCCTTGATGTGCTCGGGCAGCACCACGTGCCGGCGATCCACCTCGACGCCCTTGGCCGCCTGAATCGCCTCAGCCACGTCGGCGGGCCCGATGGAGCCGAACAGCCGGCCCCCGCCGGCCGCCCGGGCCGAGATCGGGATCACCGCGCCAGCCAGCAGGGCGGCTTGCGCCTCCGCCGCGCCCCGGTCCTGGGCCTCGCGCAGGTCACGCCGGCGTCGCATCTGCTCCGCCTGGCCTTCGACGCCGTCGGTCGCGACGATGGCCCGGCCCTCGGGCAGCAGATAGTTCCGGGCGAAGCCGCCGGCCACCTTCACGATGTCACCGCGGCGGCCCACCCCGGCGACGTCGTCTCGCAGGACAACCTTCATGCGTCCACACCGGCCTCGTCGGCCTCGTCCACCAGCGCTTCGGTCGCGACCTCGGCCTCGTCCACCAGCGCTTCGGTCGCGACCTCGGCCTCGTCGACCAGCGCCTCGACCTCTGCCGTCACCTCCGCCGCGGGAACGTCGCCGTTACGGTTTCGTCGGGTCGGCAGCCCGTCGCCCGGGACCGAGTCCAGCGTCCGGTCGCCGCGGTCGCCCCGGTCGCGGCGCCCACCGGGCCGCTCCGTCACCGTCCGCTGCGTATAGGGCAGCAGCACCAGCTCACGGGCCGTCTTGATCGCCATCGCCAGCGCCCGCTGATGCTGTGCGCAGTTGCCGGTCACCCGGCGCGAACGGATCTTGCCCCGGTCGCTCATGTACTTGCGCAGCAGGGGGACGTCCTTGTAATCGACCCACTCGACCTTGTCGCGACACAGCGCGCACGGCTTCTTCTTGACCCGGCGACCGAGGTCTTTGGGGGCCCGGCGTGCTGCCGTCCCACCGCGTTGGTTATTGCGTGCCATCAGAAGGGCTCCTCGTCGAATCCGTACCCACCACCACCACCACCACTGCCACTGCCCCCATCAGCCGGCGCCGGCTGCGGTGCCGATTGCCGGCCGCCGCCACCACCACCACCACCACGGGAGTACTCCCCGGGACCGCGTCGCTCGTTCTTGGTGACCTGCGCCGTGGCCCACCGCAGGGACGGGCCGATCTCGTCGGCGATCACCTCGACCTTGGACCGCTTGTCGCCGTCTTGGGTCTCCCAGCTGCGCTGCTCCAGTCGGCCGGCCACGATCACCCGGGCACCCCGGGACAGCGTCTCGCTCACGTTCTCGGCCATCTCGCGCCAGCACACCACGTCGAAGAAGGACGTGGCCTCCTCCCACTCCTGGGTCTGGCGGTTCTGCCAGCGCCGGTTGACCGCCAACCCGAAGGTGACGTTGGCCTGGCCGGTGTTGGTGAAACGCAGCTCTGGGTCGCGCGTGATGTTTCCCACCAGCGTCACGGTGTTGTCTGGCATCTCAGCTCATGCTCCTCGTCCTCGTCCCTCGCTCAGCTCAGCTCAGCTCAGCTCGCCGCCCGCCCGGCCCCGGCGGCGGCGGCGCGGCGGCCGGCTTGGTATCGGGCATCCGCACCACCTTGTGTCGCACGACCTCGTCGGCCAGGCCGAGCATGCGGTCGAGGGCAGCCACCGTCTCAGGCTCGCCGGTGAACTCGACGACGACGTAGTACCCCTCGCGCTTGTGGTTCACCTCGTAGGCGAAGGTGCGCTTCCCCCAGCGGTCGATGGCGCCGGGGTTGCCCCCGTTGGTGCGGATCACGTCGAGCGCGTGGTCGAGTACGCCCTGGATCACGCCCGGCTCCGTGGTGGCCTCGAAGATGGCCATGACTTCGTAAGGCCGCATGTGCGGCGTACCTCCCTCCGGACCGGCACCGTGTGCCGGGCTCCTGGCGGTCAGGAGCAGGGTCGACTGAAGAGAGTCATGCTAGCCGTCCTCAGGACAGGGCGTCGCCCAGCCCCGCCGGGGCGTGGTAACTCTCGGCGTCGCTCGGGAAGGTCCCGTTCCGCACGTCGGCGGCGAACGCGGCAATCGCCTCGGTGGCGATGCGCCCGACGTCGGCGTACTGGCGTACGAACTTGGGCGGCTTGCGCTTGCCCAACCCCAGCAGGTCGTGAAAGACCAGAACCTGGCCGTCGCACGCCGGGCCTGCCCCGATGCCGATGGTCGGCACGTCGACGGCCTCGGTGACCGCTGCGCCCACCACGTCGGGGACCCCTTCGATCACGAAGCCGAAGCAACCTGCCGCGCTGAGCGCCTTCGCCGCGTCCAGCAAGGCCGACGCGGCGTCGGCCGACTTGCCCTGCACCCGGAAGCCGCCCATGGCGAGCACGGACTGCGGCGTCAGCCCGAGGTGGCCCATGACGGGGATCTCCGCCCGGATGATGGCCTCGACCACGGGCAGCCGGGCCCGCCCGCCCTCGAGCTTCACCGCCTGGGCGCCGGCCCGGATCAGGACGGCGGCGTTGCGCACCGCCTCCTCGACCGACACGTGGTAACTCATCCACGGCATGTCGCCCAGAATCATGCTGTGGGGCTTGGCCCGCGCCACCGCGGCGGTGTGGTGGGCCATGACCTCGATGTCCACCGACAGCGTGTCCTCGTAGCCGAGCACCGTGTTCGCCACCGAGTCACCGACCAAGATGATGTCCGCCCCGGCCTCCGAGACGATGCGCGCGCCCGGCTCGTCGTACGCCGTCACCATCACGATGGGCACGGCGCCGTCCCGCACCTTGCGGGCCCGCAGCGAGGGGACGGTGACCGGTGCTTCGCCCGCCGGAGGCACCGCGTAGCTCATCGCTTGACCGGTGGCGGCGAGACCTTCTTCTGCGCCGCCGATCTGGCCTGCACACCCCCGGCCGGGTACTTGCGCATCAGATGGTGCCAGGCACAGGCGGGGCACACCTCGACCTCGTAGCACAGCACCGGTTCGGGGCGCCGGCACAGCGCCTTGAGCTCGGCGGCCGTTCCCGGGCAGCGCCCGCCCGGCGGCAACTTGGCCCCGAACACGAACGTCACCGTGACCAGGCGCCCGTCGTCGCAGATGGGGCACACCTCCTTGGTGGGACGACCCACGTTGCGGGCCGCCCGCAGGAGCTCGGGGTGGGCGTCGCAGACGTCGATCTTCTGGACCCGGCCCCGCTCGACCTCCCGGACCAGGCCGTTGCGCACGATCCGGTACTCCACCTGCGCCGTGACGTCAGGGCTCACCGCTCGAGAGGATGACCTCGGCTCCGAGGTGACGGGCACGGGCGCCAGGCTATCGCTCGGGCCCAGAAACGGTTCGCAACCCGGGGCCAATTTCCCCGAGTTTCCGGTGACGTCTCCGCGACCCGTTGTTTTGATCGACGCTATATCGAACCGATATACTGATTCGTCATGTTGGATCTGGCCATCCTGGGCCTCTTGGAAGATCGCGATCTGCACGGCTACGAAATCCGCCGCCAGCTGCGCGACCACCTGGGCGTGCTGGCCAACGTCTCCTTCGGTTCGATCTACCCCGCCCTGACCCGGCTGGAAAAGGCCGGCGCGGTCGCCGCCACAGACGGCACGGCCTCAGAGGCGGGTGACCGGGGCAGCGACACCGGCGCCGTCGCACCGCCGACGGGCTCCCTGAGCGGTGAGCTCAACGTCCTGCGCTCCCGCCGGCACTCCCCCACCCGGGCCCGCCGGGGCAAGAAGGTGTACCGGATCACCGACGCCGGGCGTCAGCTCTTCACCGAGCTCCTGGCCGGCGGGACCGCGTCCGACGACGCCCGCAGCTTCGGCCTGCGCCTGGCGTTTGCCCGCCACCTGGCGCCCCAGGCCCGGCTGGCCCTGCTCGAGCGCCGGCGCGCCCTGCTGGTGCAGCGCCTGGGCGAATCCGAGACCAACGCCCGCCCGGAGCACCTCGACGTCTACGCCCGCTCCGTCATCGAGCACACGGCCGACGGTGTCGCCCGTGACATCAGCTGGCTGGACAACCTGATCGCGTCCGAGCGCGCCGCCCTCGCTACGGCCGGCACCGAACCGGCCCCCTGAACCAAGCCTCGCACTGCCGACACGTTGACAAGTTAAGGAGACACCCACATGCCCAGCCCCATCCGCCTTGCGATCGCCGGCGTCGGCAACTGCGCCAGTTCTCTCGTCCAGGGCATCACCTACTACCGGGACGCCGAGCCCGATGACGTGGTCCCCGGGCTCATGCACGTCGAGCTGGGCGGCTACCACGTGCGCGACCTCCTGCCGGTGGCCGCCTTCGACGTCGACCAGGTCAAGGTGGGCACCGACCTGGGCAAGGCCATCCACGCCGGGCTCAACAACACCGTCCGCTTCGCCGAGGTCGGCGAGCTCGGTGTCACGGTGCAGCGGGGCCCGACCTTCGACGGACTCGGCAAGTACTACCGCGACGTCCTCGAGGAGTCCCCGGCCGAGCCGGTCGACGTGGCCCAGGCCCTGCGCGACGCGCGGGCCGACGTACTCGTCTCCTACCTGCCGGTCGGCTCCGAACAGGCCCAGCGCCACTACGCCCAGGCCTGCCTCGATGCCGGCGTGGCCTTCGTGAACGCCATCCCCGTCTTCATCGCCTCGGACCCGGAGTGGGCGCGCCGCTTCCGCGACGCCGGCGTCCCCATCGTCGGCGACGACATCAAGAGCCAGGTGGGCTCCACCATCGTCCACCGCATCCTGACCCGGCTCTTTGAAGACCGCGGCCTGGCCCTGGACCACACCTACCAGCTCAACTTCGGCGGGAACATGGACTTCAAGAACATGCTCGAGCGCGACCGGCTCGAGTCCAAGAAGATCTCGAAGACCCAGGCCGTCACGAGCCAGATTGAGGACAACGTGCTCGACGCCGACGATGTCCACGTCGGTCCGTCCGACCACGTGCCGTGGCTGAAGGATCGCAAGTGGGCCTACATCCGCATGGAGGGCCGCAACTTCGGCGACGTGCCGCTCAACCTCGAGCTCAAGCTCGAGGTGTGGGACTCACCCAACTCGGCCGGCGTCATCATCGACGCCGTGCGCTGCGCCAAGCTGGCGCTCGACCGCGGCATCGGTGGCCCGCTCATCGGGCCCTCGGCCTACTTCATGAAGTCCCCACCGGTGCAGTACCACGACGACGTGGCGCACGCGCTGGTGGAGTCCTTCGCCGCCGGCGACGAGGCTCCGAAAGTCTGGCCCGCCGACTGACTCGCACTCGGGCGCTAGACGCTAACGAGAACTCCAAACCCCGACTGACTGGCGCTGGCGCCGACGTCGATGCTCAGACCAGGATGCGCTCGTCGGGGGCCCGGACGCCGACTACGGCCAGGGTGCGCCCCATACCGAGGAAGCAGCCGCAGCAGATGGTGAGGTCGGCCAGCTCTCCCTCCGAGAAGGCATCGTGCAGCTGTGCCCAGAACGCGTCGTCCGCCGACATCGCCAGGTGGTCGAGGGCAAAACGCTCGGCGAATTGGGCCGCCAGCCGTTCGCGCTCGCTCAGGCCGGTGGCCGAGCGCCAGTCGCTGGCCTCGGCGTAGAACGGCTCGCCGGCGCCGACCGCCTGCCCGTCACGGGCCCGGGTGTCGCGGCACACGGCACAGTCGTTGATCAGCGCGATCGTCCATCGAGCCGCCTCGCGCTCGCGCACCGACAGCTGGGAGTTGCCGTAGACCGCCGCCGACAGCTTGCCCATCCCGGCCGCCATCTCCGGGCGTAACAACGCCCAGTCGATGTGCTCGCCCATCCCCGAATCCGGCGCGTTGATCCTCGTCATGACCAACGAGGCTAGCCCTGCGCCCCGGGGTGAGAACTACCCGCCGCCGTCGACCTCCTGCTCGGCCCACCAGGCCCGCAGCCGTCGCGCCGCCTCTTCCTCGCCCAGCGGCCCCTCGTCGAGGCGCAGCTCCATGAGAAACGCCAAGGCCTGTCCCACCGCGGGTCCCGGCCGGAGGCCGAGCAGCTCCATCACCTGGTTGCCCGTCAGGTCGGGACGCAGGGCGTCGAGCTCCTCCTGGGCCCGCAGCTCCTCTATGCGCGCCTCGAGCTCGTCCATCCGTCGGGCCAGCGCCCGGGCCTTCGACGCATTGCGCGTGGTGCAGTCAGATCGGGTCAGCTCGTTGAGCATGCCCAGCAGAGGCCCCGCGTCGCGTACGTAGCGACGCACCGCCCTGTCCGTCCACCCCAGCCGGTAGGTGTGGAAGCGCAGGTGCAGCTCGACCAGGCGCACCACCGTGTCGGTGTCGGCGGCCGGGTAACGCAGCGCCTCCATGCGCACCCTCGTCATACGCGCGCCGACCACCTCGTGGTGATGGAAGCTCACGCCGCCGTCGGTGATGGCACGCGTCTTCGGCTTGCCGACGTCGTGGAACAGCGCGGCCAAACGCAGCAGCCGGTTCTTCGACGTCTTGTCGACGACGGCCAGCGTGTGCGCCAACACGTCCTTGTGGCGATGGATCGGGTCCTGCTCGAGCGCCAGCCCCGGCAACTCGGGCAGGAACTGGTCCGCCAGGCCGGTGCGCACGACGAACCACAGTGCGGCGGACGGCACGTCGAGCAGCATCATCTTGTCCAGCTCGTCCCTGATGCGCTCAGCCGAGACGATGGACAGCCGGCCGGCCAGCCGCACCACGGCGTCCACCAGCGCCGGGTCGGGCTCGAGGGAGAACCGGGCGGCGAACCGGGCGGCCCGCAGCATGCGCAGCGGGTCGTCCCCGAACGACACGTCCGGGTCGAGCGGCGTGCGCAGACGGCCGGCCGCCAGGTCGCCGAGCCCGTCGAAGGGGTCGATCAGCTCCATGTCCGGCAGGCGCAAGGCCAGCGCGTTGACGGTGAAGTCGCGCCGGGACAGGTCGACCGTGATGTCGTCGCCGAAGGTGACCTCGGGCTTGCGCGACTCGGGGACGTAGACCTCGGCCCGATGCGTCGTGATCTCGTAGACGAGCTCGCCCCGGCGAGCGCCGATGGTGCCGAACCGCTTGCCCTGTGTCCACACGTCGTCCGCCCAGCCGGTCACGAGCCGCTCGATCTCTTCCGGCCGGGCGTCGGTGGTCAGGTCGATGTCGCCCGTGGGGTCTCCGCCCGTCCCATCGGGAAAGAGCGCGTCCCGCACCGAGCCGCCCACCAAGTACAGCGCCCGGCCCGCGGCCGCAAAGCGGCGCGCCAGGTCCTCGGTCGCTTCGACGTAGGGCAGAAACCGCTCAGGCACCGACGTGGACTGCACCCGCCCACGGTAGTGCGCCCTCTAGCCTCTCCCTGTGTCGACGCGCTGGGCCAGGACCGCCCTCTGTTCGCTCGCCGTGGCCGCCACGCTCCTCCTGACCTCGGGTTTCCCCACCGGCGGAGCCGGTGCCACGGTGGCCGACGCGCCCGCGCCCCTGCCGCTCACGCTGCTCTCCCAGACCCCGTTCGTCACGCCCACGTCGCCCTGGTTCAACATCTCGCTCGGCACCGCGCCGGCGGACAGCGGGCTCGATGTCAGCCTGACCTTCTACGGCCGGCTCGACAACAGCTCGCAGCTGCAGCAGGCGATCTCCGCCGCGCCGAACTCCGGCGTGCTCGGGCGGGTACCCGATGTCCCCTTCTCGACCATCACCACCACCGGCCTCCCGACCGCCGACGTCTGCGTGACCGTCCTGCCCGACGCGGACACCGGTGCACCGTCGTCCGGCGCCGGGTCCTGCCCGAGCGGTAGCAGCACCCTCACCCTCGGCTGTACGCCGTATACCGGCATCTGCGGCGACGTCTACCCCGTCTCGGTCGCGCTCGAGCGCCCCGGCGCGTCCTCGCCCGTGGCGCGCTTCACCACCTTCCTCACCTACGAGGAGCCGACGGCGGTCGGCCAAGGGGGCGCGCTCCGCGTCGGGGTGGTCGTCCCGGTGGGCGGCGGCGGCGTCACGGCGCTGGCCGACGCCCTCTCCGACCACCACGACGTGGCGACCACGGTCGCCGTGAGCCCGGTCGCGGTCGAACAGATCGAGCAGCAGCACACGCGCCAGGGGCTGCACGCGTTGGCCGAACTGGCCGCGCTCGACAACACCGAGATCCTCGACGAGCCCTATGTACCCGTCAACGTGGCCGCCCTCTCCGAGGCGGGCATCCCCGGCGAAATCGGCGCGCAGGTCGGCCGTGGGGACCAGTTGCTGCGCAGCGCCGGGCTCAAGCCCTCCGGCGGGCCCTGGGTCGACACGACGTCCTCCTTCGCCCAGGGCGACGGCGGCAACCTGGTCGACGGCATCGAAGTGGCGGGCTCCACGGAGCTGGTGCTCAGCGACGACGACCTCTCCGCGGCCGGTGTCGTCAACAACTTGACCTTCGCCCAGCCCTTCACCCTCGACCTCGGTCACGGTCTCAGCCTCCGCGCCGCCGCCTCGGACGGCTCGCTCAGCGCAGGTTTCACGGCAGACCCCGGCGATCCCGTCCTCGGAGCCGAACAGTTGCTGGCCGGCCTGTCCTTCGTCCATTACGAGGACCCCTACCTGACCGACGCCCGGGGCGTCATCGTGGAGCCGCCCGCCGGCTGGCGCCCGTCGGCCCCCTTCTTGGAGACACTTCTGGAGGGTCTGACGGCGGGCAACGACGCCCTCACGCCAGTGACGCTGACGCAGTTCTTCGTGCAGGTGCCGGCCGGCGGCAACCGCGAGCCCACCGTCCGGCGCCTCCAGTCGGGCTCGGCCAGCCGCGACGTCTCGAGCACCGCGGCCGACAAAATTGCGGTGGCGCGCCAGCAGCTGAGCTCTTTCACGAACGCGATCAGCGGGCACCCGCCGGAGGCGACGAGCCTCGAGGACCAGCTGCTCGACACGGAGGCCCGTGCGCTGAGCGGCGGCCGGCGCAGCGCCGCCCTGGCCGCGTACGACCGGAACTTCACCAGCCAGACCGGCCAGATTTCGCTCGCCACCGAGCGCACGGTGACGTTCACCTCCCGCCGGGCCGCCATCCCGGTCACGATCCTCTCCTCCGCCCCCTACCCGGTCAAGGTCGTGGTCACCTTGACCAGTGACAAGTTCACGTTCCCCAATGGGGAGCCACCCCCGCTGACGCTGGACCGGCCCACCACCTCGGTCCGGGTCACGGCGCAGGCCCGCGGCTCGGGTGACCGGCTCCCCATCGACGTGACGCTGCGCACGGCGAACGGGCAGCTCGTGCTGGCGCACACCGTCCTCACCGTCCACTCGACCGCCATCTCGTTCGTCGGCATCGCCTTGACCGTCCTCGCCGGGGCGGTGTTCCTGCTCTGGTGGGTGCGCACGTGGCGGCGGTCCCGCCGCCAGCGGCTCCGGGCGGCCGCCGACGCACCGCACTGAGCCGAGATGAGCTGAGCGTGCCCACCCCTCGTCGCGCCCGCACCATGCCGCTGCGCACCGCGGCCGTCTACGTCTCCTTCGGGACCGGCGTGTCGCGCGTCACCGGCCTGCTGCGCATCGTCGTGCTGGCCTGGGCCCTCGGGCAGCACTTCCTGGCCGACTCGTACAACCTGGCCAACGTCACGCCCAACATGCTCTACGACGTCGTGTTGGGTGGCGTCCTGTCGGCCACCTTCATCCCCGTCTTCGTCGAGCGGCTGGCCAACAAGTCCGAGTCCGAGGCGTTCGAGTCGATCTCCGCCGTCGTGACCGTCTCGGTCGTCGTCCTCCTGGTCGCCACCGTGGCCGCCTTCATCGCCGCGCCCTACCTCATCACCGCGCTCACCGCCTTCGACGCCCACGGTCACCCGGGCCAACTTCCCCGCGTCCTCCTCGAGCGGCGCGTCGCCACCACCTTCCTGCGCTGGTTCGTGATCCAGATCGCCGCTTACGGATTCTTCGCCCTGGGCGCCGCCCTCCTCAACACCCGCCGGCGCTTCGTCGCCGTCGCCTGGGCGCCCATCGTCAACAACCTCGTGTGCATCGCCATCCTGATCTGGTTCGGCCTCTGGGCCGGGCACGGGGCCAACTTGGCCAGCGTGGAGGAGCACCACTCCCAGCTCGTCCTGCTCGGCCTCGGGACCTCGCTCGGTGTCGTCCTCCAGGGAGTGGCGCTGCTGCCCAGCCTCAAGGGGGCCGACCTGGGCCTGCTGCGCTGGCGCTGGAACCCACGCGACGACGCGCTGCGCGCCGTGGCCCGCCTGGGCGGTTGGACCTTCGGCTTCGTGCTCGCCAACCAGATCGCGCTGTTCGTCATCACCCTGCTCGCGGGCACCGTGCCCGGGCCCGACCCGGTGTCGGCCTACACCTACGCCTACGCCTTCTTGCAGCTCCCCTACGGCATCGTCGCCGTCACGATCATGTCGGTGGTGACGCCCGACCTGGCCGAGCGCTGGTCGACCGGCCAGATCCCGGCCTTCCTCCACCGCATGACCACGGGCCTGCGCGCCGTCCTCGCCCTCATCATTCCCGCCGCCGTCGGCATGCTCCTGCTGGCGAAACCGGCCGTCGCGCTCCTGCTCGGGCACGGCCACAGCACGCCCGCACAGACCGCCACCATCGGCGCCGCCCTGGCCATGTTCTCCCTCGGGCTCCCAGGGTTCTGCGCCTACCTGTACTTCGTGCGCGTCCTCCAGGCCATGCAACGCACCCGGGTCGCCTTCTTCCTCTACCTGATCGAGAACGGGCTCAACGTCGTTCTCGCCCTCGCCCTGGTGCACCCCCTGGGCGTGCGCGGCCTGGCGCTCTCCCTGTCGATCGCCTACACCGTCGCCGCCTTCTGCGCCCTGGCCACCTTCCGCCGGTGGTTCGGGCGGCTGGCCGACCGCGAGACCTGGGGCCCGCTGGGACGAGTGGCCATCGCCACCGTTCCCATGGCCATCGTCGTCCTGGTGATCTCGAACCTGTCGGGGTCGACGAGCTTCGGCGGGCTGGCCGTCCGGGTCGTCGGCGCCGTGGTGGCCGGCGGTCTCACCTTCGGGGCCGTCGTCGTCTGGTTGGGCCAGCGCCACGACGCGCGGCGGGGCCCGCGCCCCCAGGCCCTGGACGCTCCCCGCGCCTGAACGGCCACCCCGCCCGGGCCGGCGAGCCGCCCCGCCCGCCGCCCCGTCACCGTGGCAGACTCCCTGCATGCCCGGCGTCCACCTCGTGACCGACAGCGCCTGCGACCTCACCGACCAGCTCGTAAAAGAGCACCACATCGGCGTGGTGCCCCTCACCATCCGCTTCGGCGAAGATGAGTTCGAGGACCGCCGCCAGCTCACGCCGGCCGAGTTCTGGGAGCGTTGCCGCGTCGCCAAGGCGCTCCCCGAGACCGCCGCGCCCTCCCCCGGCAAGTTCCAGGCCGCCTTCCAGCAGGCCGCCGACGAAGGGGCCGATGCGGTCCTCTGCCTGACCATCTCGTCCAAGGTGTCGGCCACCTACGCCTCGGCCGTCACCGCCGCCGACACGTTCGGCGCCCTCCCCGTGCGCGTCGTCGACACCTTCTCCCTCACCCTGGGCCAGGGCCTGCTCGTGCTGGCGGCCGCCGAGGAGGCGGCCAGCGGCGCCGGCATGGACGAGCTGGTGGCCAACACGCAGAGCCGCATCCCACGCACCCGCATCTACGGCGTCATCGGGGGCCTCGAGCACCTCCAACGGGGCGGTCGCATCGGGGGGGCCCAGGCCCTGCTCGGCTCCATCCTCAACATCAAGCCGGTGATCCAGCTCAAGGACGGTGAGGTGGCCGAGGAGTCCAAGCAGCGTACCCGGGCCCGTGCCCTGGCCTACCTGCGTGACAAGGTGGCGGCCGACGCCCCGCTCGAGCGCCTGGCCGTGGCCGACGGCGCCTGCGACGACTTCCCGGCCGTGCTCGGCGGCCTGGAGGGCATCGCCACCGAGCACCCCCTCATCGCGGCCGAGCTCGGGCCGGTCGTGGGCACCCACGCCGGGCCCAACACCGTGGGTGTCTGCTACATCGTCCCAGCCCAGGCTGGTACGACCCCCGCCGCCGGGTAGTCTCAACCCGTGGCTGAGAACGACCTTTCTGACGCCCTGTCCGCGCGGGCGCTCGAGACCATCGACACGGTGGTGGCGACGGTCAACGACAAGGCGGTCCGACCCGCCGTCGTCGCCGCCCGCAGCGTGGTGTTCGGCATCATCATCGGCGTCGTCGCCGTGACCGTGCTGATCCTGTTCTGCGTCATGTTCATCCGCATCACCACCATCGCCGGCCACCGCATCTGGGCGTCCTATCTCGTGCTCGGCCTCATCTTCTGCATCGTGGGCGCCATCCTGTACTCGCGCCGCGGCGTCCCCCCCGATGCCTGACGCCAGCCCCGAGCGGCGCAAGGTCGTCGTCGTCGGCAGCGGCCCGGCCGGACTGACCGCCGCCCTGTACACGGCGCGCGCCCAGCTGCAGCCCCTCGTCATCGAGGGCGAGCCCTCGTCGACCAGCGACCAGCCGGGCGGCCAGCTCATGTTGACGACCGACGTCGAGAACTACCCCGGCTTCGTCGACGGAGTCATGGGCCCCGAGCTCATGGGCATGATGCGGGCCCAGGCGCTGCGGTTCGACGCCGAGCTGCGCACGGCCAAGGTCAGTCGCCTCGACCTCACCCCCTGGCCCTTCGAGGTCTGGGTGGACGACCCCGAAGCGGACCAGCCCACGGTCCGCGCCGACACGCTGATCATCGCCACGGGGGCCCGCTCGCTCATGCTCGGCTGCCCCAACGAGGAACGCCTCCTCGGCTATGGCGTCTCCACCTGCGCCACCTGCGACGGCTTCTTCTTCCGCGGCCAGCACATCGCCGTGGCCGGCGGCGGCGATTCCGCCCTGGAGGAGGCCAACTTCCTCACCCGCTTCGCCGACAAGGTCACCGTCATCCACCGCCGCGACCAGCTCCGCGCCTCGAAGATCATGCAGGAGCGGGCCTTCGCCAACCCGAAGATCGAATTCCGCTGGAACAACGTGATCACCGACATCCTCGGGGACACCAAGGTGGGGGGCCTCGGGCTCCAGGACACCGTGACCGGCGAGGCGTCGCTGCTCGACGTGACGGGCCTTTTCGTCGCCATCGGCCACGAGCCCAACAGCTCGCTCCTGAAGGGCCAGGTCGAGCTCAAGGAGAACGGCTACGTGCGCACCTTCGACGGCACCACCCGCACGAGCGTCGACGGCGTCTTCGCCTGCGGCGACGTGCAGGACGACTACTACCGCCAGGCCGTCACCTCGGCCGGGTCGGGCTGCATGGCCGCCATCGACGCGGAGCGCTGGCTCGAGATGAAGGGCGAGTAGCGAGCCGGGAACAGAACCGCCCACCCCTGCGTTACACCCGCTGACAAGGAGATGCGATGAGCGAGAAGATCGAGACCCTGACCGACGCTACCTTTGACGAGCATGTCAAGAGTTCGGACGTCCCCGTACTGGTGGACTTCTGGGCGGAATGGTGCGGCCCGTGCAAGATGATCTCCCCGGTCCTGGAGGAGATCGCCGAGGAGCAAGCGGGCAAGATCAAGATCGGCAAGCTCAACATCGACGACAACCTGGACGTGACCCGTCGCTTCGACGTGATGAGCATTCCGACGCTGATCCTGTTCAAGGACGGCGAGCCCCAGGTCCGCCTCATCGGGGCCAAGCCCAAGGGCGCCCTGCTCGAGGAGATCTCGGCCTACCTGTAGGCCTGCCCCTGCTCTTCGGCGACCGCGGTCCGGCGGTCTCCGACGTCCAACACCGCCTGAGCGCCGTCCTGCCGGGCGCGCCCGTCGACGCCGACGGCATCTTCGGGCCCGCCACGCGCGCCGCCGTCCAGGCCTTCCAGCGCCTGCGGGGCCTGCGCGTCGACGGGGTGTGCGGCCCGCAGACCTGGAACACCCTGGTGGAAGCCGGTTTCCGGCTGGGCGACCGCTTCGTCTACCGCCGGACCCCCATGCTGCGGGGTGACGACGTGGCGGAGCTACAGCAGCGCCTGTGCACCTTGGGGTTCGACACCGGGCGTGTCGACGGCATCTTCGGTGACGACACTGCCCGCGCCCTGGGCGAGTTCCAGCGCAACGCCGGCCTGCCGGTGGACGGCATCGTGGGCGGGGCCACCCTGCATGAGCTGGTGCGCCTCGAGAGCCGCCACCACGACCCCAAGCTGGTCTCCTCGGTGCGAGCCCGGGCCGCCCTGCGCGACGCCCCGCCCACGCTCCTGGGGCGCCACGTGGCCGTGGGCGAGAGCGGCGGCCTGGGCAGCGTGACCGGGGCGCTGCGGCGGCGGCTGACGCTCAGCGGGACGCTGGTCACCGAGCTCCACCATCCCGACGACGCCGTGCAGGCCCGCGAGGCCAACGACCTGGGGGTCGACGTGTTCGTGGGCCTGAGGTTGAACCCCACGGCCTCGGCCTGCCGGACGGCGTTCTGGTCGGGTACCCACGACGAGTCGCCCGGAGGGCGCCGCCTGGCCGAGCTGGTCCAGCTGGCCGTGCCGGGTGCGCTCGGCGTGGACGACGCCGGCGCCCACGGCATGTCCCTCCCCCTCCTGCGCGAGACCCGCATGCCTGCGGTACTGGTCGAGGTCGGTCCAGCCAGCTCCGTCGTCGAGCGGGCCCTGTCGCTCGCCACCGCCCTGTCGAGTGCCCTGGGGCACTGGGCTGACGCCTCCTGGGACTGATTACCGGTAATCAAAGCGGTCGCGACGGTTACGCGATCAAAGTTGCTGCCAGGTGAACCGGGTGACAATCCACAACATCATGCACAGGTTGTGGATGAAGCTGAACCCGTCATTGACAGTTGTGTGAACTACGCGACGCCTCCGTCACCGACCATGGCGCGGTAGATGCGCTCGAGGTCCTCGAGGGTGGCGAACTCGACCACCAGGCGACCCCGTCGGTTCTGGATGTCCACCTTGACCCGGGTGTTGAGGTGGGTGGAGAGGAGCTCCTCGAGCTCGAGCACCCCGGGCTCGGGCAACCTCTTGACCGTGGTCCGACGGGCCGGCGCATCGGTCGTACCTGAGGTCGTACCGCTGCTCGGGGCCACTTCGGCCGGCTCCTCGACGTCGACCGGAGGCAAGACATGGAGGTCGGCTCCCCCGGAGCGGACAAGATCCTCGACGGCCCGAACCGTCAACCCCTCGTCCACGATGCGCTCGACCAGCTTCTCCTGCAGGGTGCGGTCGGGGGTGCCCAGGAGGGCCCGGGCGTGGCCGGCCGAGATGGTGCGCTCGGCCAGGGCGCGCTGGGCGCCGGCCGGCAGCTGCAGCAGGCGCAGCGTGTTCGTCACGGTGGCCCGGCCCTTGCCCATGCGGGTGGCCACCTGCTCGTGGGTCAGCCCGAACTCGTCGATGAGCTGTTGGTAGGCGGCCGCCTCCTCCAGGGCGTTGAGGTCGACCCGGTGGAGGTTCTCGACCAGGGCCTGCTCCAGGCTGGCCACGTCGTCGGCCACCTGCACCAGCACGGGGATGGTCTGCAGGCCCGCCCGGCGGGCGGCCCGCCAGCGCCGCTCCCCCGCAATCAGTTCGTAGGTACCGGCCTCCTCGGGCAGCTCGCGCACCAGCACCGGTTGGAGCAGCCCGACCTCCTTGATGGAGGTGGCCAGGGAGGACATGGACTCCTCCTCGAAGTGGCTCCGCGGCTGAAAGGCGTTCGGCCGGATGTGGGAAATGGGGACCACCCGGAGCAGGGAGTCGGACTCCCCGGTGGCCTCGCCCGGGATCAGGGCACTGAGGCCCTTACCGAGTCCGCTGCGGCGCGCCATTGCTCACCTCCTTGGCCAGCTCGCGGTAGGCGACCGCCCCCCGTGAGGCCGGGTCGAACACTGTGATGGGCTGCCCGAAGGAGGGCGCCTCCGAGAGGCGGACCGTCCTCGGGATCACGACCTTGCACACCCGCTCGGAGAAGTGCTTCCGGACCTCGTTGGCCACATCGACCGAGAGGCGGGTACGCGCGTCGTACATGGTCAGCACGATGGTGGTCACCTCCAGCGACTCGTTCAGGTTGGTCGAGACCAGGTTGACGTTGCGCAGGAGCTGGCTCAGGCCCTCCAGGGCGTAGTACTCGCACTGGATGGGCACCATCACCTCGCCGGCCGCCGCCAGCCCGTTGACCGTGATGAGACCGAGCGAGGGCGGGCAGTCGATGAGAATGAAGTCGAAGTCGTCCACCACCGAGTCGACGGCCCGCTTCAGCTTGAGCTCTCGGCTGAAGGCGGGCACGAGCTCTATCTCGATGCCGGCCAGGTCGATGGTGGCCGGAGCCACGAAGAGGTTCTTGACGCTGGTCGGCTCGATGCAGTCCTCGAGGGGCTGCTCCCGCATGATCACGTCGTACATGGAGTACTCGAAGTTGCGAGCCTCGACGCCCAGGCCGGTGGTGGCGTTCCCCTGCGGATCGAGGTCGACCACCAGGACCCGGTAGCCCTGCTCGGCCAGGGCGGCGCCCAGGTTCACCGTGGTGGTGGTCTTGCCCACGCCGCCCTTCTGGTTGGCGATGGCGATGACTCGCGGCAGCTCACGGACGACCGGCTTGGAGCCGTTCAGCAGCTCTACGGCCTCCTCCCGGATGGAAGGCGTCCGCATGCCCGGCTCCGGGGCTGGTGCTGACTCAGGGGCCGGGGCCGCGGCCACCTCAGGGGCTGAGACCGCCGGTTCCGCTGCCGCCACGGGGGCGGGGTCGGAGGTGGGGACGGGTTCCGCCACGGCGGGCGACTCAAGGACCGGCGCCGGTGGCTCTGGGACCGGCGCTGCGGCGGCGTGCTTCCCGACTGGGGCCGGCTCAGGGACCTGAACAGCCGGCTCCGTCTGCGCCCGCTGCATCGGGGTCGTCCGGGCCCTGGCCCGTGGTGTCGGGTTCGTCTCCGGCATTGCTTTTTCGGGCATCTCCGCCTGGGGCTCCTGCGCTGGGGTGGGATTGGAACCTACAGCCTCTCCGGAGGTGTGCTCAGTGGCCTCTGCCATCGCCTCTGGGGGCGCTGCCGGGACCGTCTGGGCATCCGGCGGGGGAGGAGGCTCAACGGGCTCAACGGGCTCAACGGGAGACCGAGGACCCGGAGATCAGCTTCTTGACGGGGTCCACAGAAGTGGGTTCTGGCGGGTCAGCGGGGGGTGACGGCTGGGAAGGCTGCGGTATCTCGTGGGGTGCCCTAGCTCTGCGCCGGATGCGCATCAGGCAAGCTCTCCCATACCCCGCACCACGCCGCCTATCCTGGCGTGCCAGCGCCTCGAGGTCAAGGGTTGAAAATGTTTCACGTGGAACCCCCGACCAACCCCGTGGCGGTTACTGAAGGCAGGCCTGGGCTCCCTGACGTTGTTCCACGTGGAACCTCCGACCCAGCTCCGTATGCGGTCACTGGGGCCCTGGCCCCCCTGGACCTGTTTCACGTGGAACGTGGTCCCGCCCTCTGCTGGCTGCGAATGGGCAGACGGGGCCTGGGGAGGCGGAGCGCCAAGCCGTGTCCCGTCCGTCAGAAAAGGGGCTTCTTGGCCGGCACTCCGTTGCGGCGCGCATAGCGCTCGGGGCACCGTTCGGCCTGCCGCAGAACCTGGTAGGCGAACTCCCCCCGGGCCGGCTCCGAGGGCACCAGGCCGAGTTGCCGCAAGCCCTCGACCGGCCAGCGGACCTCTCCCTGTGTCCCCTCCTCGCGGGCCGGGGGCTCGGAGACCACGAGCCAACCCCCCACCTTCAAGAACGGCGCAGAACACTCGGCCACGACAGCGGGGCGGCCAAAGGAACGGGCCAGGACACCCTCGAATTCTCCTCTCCACCGCAGGTCCCGACCGAGCTCCTCGGCCCGGCCGCAGATGATCTCGGTCCGCCCCTGCAGCCCCAACCGCTCGACGGCGCGACACAGGAAGTCGGTGCGACGGGCACTGGCGTCGAGCAGGACCAGGGAGGCCTCGGGCCAATGCTGAGCTACCACCAGGCCGGGCAGCCCTCCCCCAGAACCCAGGTCGAGCACCCGGGGCCGGGGGCCGGTCTCCAACTCCCGGGCGATCTCGGCGAACCCCTCGGCGTGGCGCAGCTGGATCTCGAGTGGACCGGGACCCAGGAATCCGGCCCGTCGGGCATCAGCCAGCACCTGGTCCAGCATGGCGGCGGCCGGTGGCGCCACGGGTCTCAGGGATGGGCCACGAGAAGCGGGGGAGGGGAAGGGGGCAGAGTGGCCCTCGCCCCCCTCGTCGGGCCCGGGCATCGCCCGACGAGCGTCAGCCGGGGGCGATGACGATGTAGCGGTTCGGGTCCTCGCCCTCCGAGCGGGTCACGACCCCCGACATCTCATTGATGGCGTCGTGCACGGACTTGCGGTCGGCCGGACTCATGGCCTCCAGCGCCTTCTCCTGGCCCGAGGAGAGCACCTCTTCAGCGATCTGCACGCTGAAGCGCTTGAGGGCCGCCGAGCGCTTCTCCCGGTAGCCGGCGACGTCGACCAGGATCCGGTCGGTGCGCGACGGGCACTGTCGCTGGACGACCGCCCTCGTCAGGTCTTGCACGGCCAGCAGGGTCGAGCCACGCGGGCCTACCAGGATGCCGAGGTCATCGCCCATTGCGGCGATCTCGACCGTGTCCTCGTCGAGGAGGCGGCACTCGACCGAAGCCTCCACCCCGTACTCGCTCAGAAGGCCGGCCAGAAAGGCCCGGCCGACTTCACCCTGCTCCTCGAGTGTCATTCCCTCGGCCATGTCCTCTGCCTCCTTCACTTCGTTGTCGCCCTGCTCGACCTGACGTGGTGCGCGCGCCGTCGGCCGGGGCGACGAACCGTTCTGCGAAGCCTCAGCCGACCCGTCCGCCCCGACGGCCGCCTTGCTGCGATTGCGTCGTCGTCGCGCCGAGCGACTGGTGCCGCTTCCCGCCGCGGCCCTACCCTCACCACCGCCTGCAGCGCCGGCGTCGGCGTCGGCAGCGCCACCGCCACCTCCGGCGCGACCCCGGAACCGCCGCCGGAGCCCCGGCCGCCGGACCCACCCGACGACGGGGCCGAAGCCGATCCGCCCGACGAGGTCCGCTGACCCCCGCCCTGACGACCCGCCGAGCGGCTGGTGCGACGAGAGCGCTCGCGCTTGGGTCGGGCGCCGACGGGACGCACGCGGGCCCGCACGCGGGCCTCCTCACGCACCCGACCGAATAGGCCCGTCTTCGCCTCGGTCAGGACGATGATCTCGGCATCACCCTCGGCCACGCCCAGCTGCTCCAGGGCGCGCTCGGTCGCCTCCTCGACGGTCTTTCCCGTCACCTCAACCCATTCCACGAGCTACCGCGCCTTTCTCGCCCGCTTGGACCGGGACCGCGGATGCTGTTTGGGGGCTGCCGTACTCTCGGAATCGGCCGCCGCCTTGCCGTTGGCGCCCTTGCCCGACGGGCCCTTGCCGTTGCCGCCGGAGCGGCCGTTCGAGCCGGGCCGGGCCTTCGGCGGCACCGTACCCTTGGCCAGCGACGTCCCGTCCGTCGCCGTCGACTTCTTCTTGGCTGCCGGTTTGGACGAGGGCGGGGGCGGAGGTTTCTGCTCCTTCTCCTTCTCCTTTTCGTCCTTCGTCGAACCGATCTCGCGCTCGGCCGCCACCGGCGTCACCATGCCCGTCCGGAACATAATGTCTTGCGTGCCGATCCTCATTGCCGAAGACACCACCATATAAATGGTTGCTCCAGCAGGCACTTTTATGTAAATAACCGCGAACAGAAGAGGGAAGATCTTCTGCATTGTTTGCATCTGTGGGTTGGCGGCAGCCGCCTGCGGATTGCGACTGTTCATCTGCTTCATTTGGTAGTACTGCAGGAATACGGCTATCCCGATAAGAGCCAGGTAGGGAAGGATTCCCGGGAACCCATGGTGGGACAGTGGCGAACTCGACAAATCCATTCCGAACCACCAGTGCATTTGGCCGTGACTGGCGACCAGCGCATGGTGCATTTGCGAATTCGGAGGCAGATATTCGCTATTTTTTGCCGTGGTCTTTGAGAGATCGCGGATGAGCGAATACAGCACAATGAGGAACGGCATTTGCAGCAGAGGCGGCAGGCAGGCCCCGAAGGGGCTCGTCCCGTTGTCCTTGTAGAGCCGCATCATCTCCTGGTTGAGCAGCTCCCGGTTCTCGGGGCCCTTGTACTTGGCCTGGAGCTTCTTCATCTCCGGCTGCAGGCGTTGCATGGCGATCATCGACCGCGTGCTCTTCACCGTGATGGGGGTGAGGGCCAGCATGATGATCACGGTCAGGCCGGCGATGGCGAAGCCGTAGTTGGGCCAGACGGCATAGAGGCCGGCCAGGATCCAGCCGAACAGCTTCAGCAGCGGATGGAAGACGTTGAGGATGGGCTGGATCGGGTTCGAGGCCAGCAGGGGGTGCAGCGTGCTCAGCATCAGCGTGACCGTCCTTCCTCGTGCGCGTGGACGGGCACCGCCAGGGGCACCAGGTCGACCCCATGGGGACCGAAGGGCCGGCAACGCAGCAGGCGGCGCGCCGTCAGGGCGGTGGCCCGCCCGAACCCGTGCTCGGTGTAGGCCTCTTTCGCGTAGTTCGAGCAGCTGGGGTAGAAGCGGCAGGGCGACATCCGGCCCGAGGCCGCCCCTTGATAGGCCGTGAGCAGGGACAACGCGACCCGGTTGGCCAGGCGCGGGCGGTGCTCGGGCGAGGCTCCGGCGCTCACGGGGTCACCGCCGGTACCTGTCCGGCGCGCCGCAGGGCGGTGGCCACGTCCGAACGGAAGGCCGCCGATGGCTGGGTGACCGCGCCCGGGGCGACGCGTAGCAGGTAGAAGCCGCGAGGCAAGGTGGCCGCCTCGGCGCGCACCACCTCACGGGCCCGCCGGCGCAGGGTGTTGCGCATCACGGCCGTGCCGCAATGGCGACCGATTGCGTATCCCACCTGGGGAAACACGCCGGGCGCTCCGTCGTCGGCCGGCACGAACGACGCCCGCACGGTGCCGCTCGCAGCGCGGGCGCGGGACCGCTGCAGCTCGGCGAAGTCGGAGCGGGAGGTGAGACGACCGAACGTCCGTCGGGGCACGTCGGCCTCAGGCGGTGAGCCGGTGGCGTCCCTTGAGCCGCCGTGACTTCAAGATGGCCCGCCCGGCACGGGTGGACATGCGCTTGCGGAAGCCATGGGTCTTGGCCCGCTTCCGGGTGTTGGGTTGGTAGGTGCGCTTCACGTCAATCAGCCTTTCGCGACCAAACGGCGTCCCCGGCCGGTCCGTCGCAGGGTCCGTGCCGCGGCCCTCGGTAGCGTCCACTGGCCGGCGGCGGCGAGTCGTCCCATGTTAGGCGCGTTTTGTGGATCGGCTCTAGTCGCATCCGCCCCCCGCGGTGTACGTTCGACCAATTCCCCGCACCGAGGATCGTTCCGAACATCGTGGCTGGACGCCGAGGGGGGAGAAGGGGCGATCGGGAGAGCGGTGATGCAGGCTGGAGATCTCTGGACACGGTGCACCGGGTCGCTGCGCGACCAGGTCTCGGAGACCACCTGGCAGCTCTGGCTCTCTGGGATCGAGCCGATCGGCTACCGGGATGGCGTCATGGTCCTGTCCGTCCCGAACGGGCTGATCCGGGAGCGGATCGAGTCGCGCTACCTGCCCATGATCGAGGACACCCTGGCCAATGAGGTCGGGGCCCCGGTCCGGGGCCGCCTCGAGGTGCACGAAACCGAGCTGGCCGGTCCCGCGGTCGAGCCCGACGCCATCTTCGGGCTGCCGGCCGACCCCGAGCCGGTGCTGGAGCCGTCGGCCCCGGCGGTGATCAGGGTCGGCCGGGAGTCGCCGGCCGTCCAGCTCGACTCCAAGTTCACCTTCGAGACCTTCGTGGCCGCCTCCTCCAACCGCCTGGCCCACGCGGCGGCCCAGGCCGTGGCCGAGACGCCCGGGCGGTCCTACAACCCCCTCTTCATTTACGGAGACAGCGGCTTGGGCAAGACCCACCTGCTCCACGCCATCGGCAACTACGTCACCGAGAACTACGCCCGCCGCAAGGTGCTCTACGTCACCACCGAGACCTTCATGAACGACTTCGTCGACTCGCTGCGCACTTCGACCACCCTGGCCTTCAAGCGGCGTTACCGCGACTGCGACGTCCTGCTGATCGACGACGTCCAGTTCATGGAGCGCAAAGAGGGCCTCCAGGAGGAGTTCTTCCACACCTACAACGACCTGAAGGGCGCCTCCAAGCAGATCGTGCTCACCTCGGACCGGCCGCCCAAGTCCATCGAAACGCTCGAAGACCGCCTGCGCAGCCGCTTCCTCTCCGGTCTGATCACCGAGATCGACCCCCCCGACCTCGAGACCCGCCTGGCCATCCTGCGCTCCAAGTCCATGAGCGAACACCAGGACGTGCCCGACGACGTGCTCGAGTTCATCGCCTCGCACGTGAAGGACAACATTCGCGAGCTCGAGGGGGCGCTGATCCGCATCTGCGCCTTCGCCAAGCTCAACAACGAGCCCATCTCCCTGACCCAGGCCGAGAAAGTGCTGTCGGACCTCGTCCTGGCGGGGGAGCCGCGGCGGATCTCGCCTCAAATGATCCTCGACGCCACCGCGGCCAGCTACGGCTTCTCCGTCGAGGCCCTGTGCGGCCCCAGCCGCACGCGGCCACTGGTCACGGCGCGCCAGGTCGCCATGTACCTGACCCGCGAGCTCACGGACTACAGCTATCCGGCCATCGGGCGGGTCTTCGGAAAGCGGGACCACACGACGGTGATCCACGCGGTCGACAAGATCGCCGGCCAAATGCAGGAGCGCCGGCAGATCTACGAGCAGGTCACCGAGCTCATCCAGAAGATCCGTGCCGGATCGGGCTGACGACCCCCGCCACGCCGCCCGGACGTCCCGCCTGTGGCCGGCCCCGGGCAAAGCCTGTGGACCGGCACACCGCACCCTGGGGACAGGGCCCGGACCCGTCCCCAGCCCGGTGCCGCGGCCGGGTTTGCCCCGCGCGATCGGTCCGCGTACCGCACAGGCCCGTGGGGACAAGTTTGGGGGCGGGACGCAGGGCCTCGGCTGTGTCGTCCACAATTCACAGCCCTTACTACCGTTACTACTCACTTACATCCCTCTCTTTACGATGAAGAACTGGGGAACCACCCGAAAGGACTGCCGCCGGTGAAGTTCAGATCCGAGCGCGACGCACTGGTCGACATGTTCGCCACCGCCGGCCGTGCCGTCGGTGCTCGCGGCGGCTCGTCCCCCGTGCTGCTCGGGTTGCTGCTCGACTGCTCGGGCAACACGCTGTCGGTGACCGGGACCGACCTCGACCTCACCATCCAGGTGACCGACGAGGTGATCGGCATCGACGACGGCAGTTGTGTCATTCCCGCCCGCCTGTCGACCGACATCGTGCGTCGCTTGGAACCGGGGGCGGTGACCTTGGCCGACGACGGGGACCACATCACAATTTCGGCGGCCCGGTCGACGTTCAAGTTACACACCTACCCGGTCGTGGAGTTCCCTCCCGTGGGCAAGACGAGTGAGCCGACGGCACACATTTCGGAGGCGGCGTTGGGTGAAGCGGTGCGCCAGGTGGTGCGCGCCGCGTCCCACGACGACGGCCGGCCGTTGTTGACCGGCGTCCTGGTCTCGCACATCGACGACACCATCCGCCTGGTGGCCACCGACTCGTACCGCATGGCCATGCGCGACCTCCCGGGGGCGAATGTCATTCCGGGCGAAGAAGATCTCCTCGTCCCGGCGCGGGCACTCTCCGAACTGCAGCGCCTCCCGACCGGCACCATTTCCGACCAGGCGGAGACGGCCCGTGTGGGCGTGGCCGCCAACACAAACGAGATCACCTTCTGGCAAGGCAACGTGCAGATCAGCACCCGGCTGCTCGAGGGGCGCTACCCGGACTACAAGCAGCTGATCCCCGACCATTACCCCAACCGCCTCCACCTCGGGAAGGAGACCTACCTGGCCGCGCTGCGGCGCGTGCAGCTGCTCGTCCGCGACAACACGACGCCGGTGCGGCTGACCATGCGGCCCGGCGGGGTGGACCTCAGCGTCCAGAGCCAGGACGTGGGGGACGCCGCCGAGACGGTCGACGGCGACTACACCGGCGAGGATCTCGTGATCGCCTTCAACCCCGCCTACCTCATCGACGGCGTGGAAGCGGTCGCGGGCGACGAAGTGATCGTCGAGACGGCGGACGCGTCGCGCGCCGCCACTGTGCGCGGTGCCGAGGACGACGCGTTCCGCTACCTCCTCATGCCGGTGCGGGTCTCCTGAGCGCACCGACCCCGCGGTGAGCGTCCGGCACCTGGAGCTGTTCGACTTCCGCATCTTCCGTGCCACGCTGGTAGCGCCCGAGCCCGAGGGCACCACGGTCATCACCGGCGCCAACGGCACCGGGAAGACCAGCGTGCTCGAGGCGGTGGCGTACCTGGGGACGCGCCGCTCGTTCCGGGGCGCCCCGCCCGAAGCCATGGTGCGCACCGGCGCCGACCGCGCCGTCATCCGGATGGAGCTGCGGGCGGAGTCCGGACCGACCGCGGTCGACGCCGAGATCGTGCCCGAGGGTCGCGGCCGCACCCGGGTCAACGGCAAGGCGGTCACGGCGCGCAAGGACCTGGCCAACGCCGCCCCGTGCACCGTCTTCTGCCCCGAGGACCTCACCATCGTGAGCGGCGGGCCACGGGCGCGGCGTGACCTGCTCGACGACGCCCTGGCCCTGCTGGACCCCGAGGGGGCGCGGGCGGCCGACGAGACGGAGCGGGTGCTGCGCCAGCGGGGGGCGCTGTTGCGCCAGTCCGGCGGACGGGCCAACGACGTCGTCGTCTCCACGCTCGACGTGTGGGATCAGCGCCTGGCCGACGCCGGCAAGGTCCTGGTGGCGGCGCGCGAGTGCCTGGTCGGGGATCTGGGCCCGCTGGTGGCATCCGCCTACGGCCGCCTGGCCGGCGAGACGGGGGAACCCGTGGTGGCGCAGCGCTACGCGCGCAGCTGGAGCGGTGACCTGGCCGACGCCCTGGCGGCCAGCCGGCGTGACGACCTGCGCCGGGGCGTGAACACCGTGGGCCCGCACCGTGACGACCTGGTCCTGGACCTCGACGGGCGGGAGGCCCGCACGCACGCCTCCCAGGGCGAGCAGCGGTGCCTGGCGCTCGCCCTGCGGCTCGGCGTGCACGAGCTCGTCCGGACGCGCACGCCGCTGCGGCCCACGCTCCTCCTCGACGACGTGTTCTCCGAGCTCGACCCGGCCCGCAGTCGGGCCCTGGTGGCCCAGCTGCCGCCCGGCCAGTCCCTCCTCACGACGGCCGCCCCACTGCCCGAGGGGATCGAGGTGGCCCGGGTGGTCCCGGTGACCGACCTGGTGGGGGCGTGAGGGACCGGACCGGCGACGGCCCCCGGCCGGTGGGTGCGTCGCTGCCGCGGTTGCTGGGCCGCCTGGGCGCCCCGGCCAGCACGGCCACCATGGAGGCGGTCTTCGCCCGCTGGGACGAGGTGGTGGGCGTGGAACTGGGGGAGCATCTCCGCCCCCTGCGCGTCGACGGCCACGCGCTCGTCGTCGCGGCCGATCACCCCGTCTGGGCCACCCGGGCACGCCTCGAATCCGGCCGCATTCTGGCCCAGGTCCAGGCTCTCGGACAGAGCCCGGTCGAGCGCCTGGACGTGGTGGTCGAACGGCCGTAGGCGGCACAGTCGGAGGCCCATTTCCGACCGTTCAAGAATGCCGAAACGACACGGCTGTCGGGTAGAATGGTGCGTTCGCATCGAAGGGCCGGAGGTGCATCGACCGGGGATTCGATACGCACCACGAAGACCGTAGTTTTGAAAGGGCGCGCCTGTGGCAGTGAAGGTGGACGAGACACCGGGTAAGACGAATGCCTCCTATGCCGAGGCCGACATCACCATCCTCGAGGGCCTCGAGGCGGTGCGGAAGCGCCCCGGCATGTACATCGGCTCCACCGGCCCGAGCGGCCTGCATCACCTCGTGTGGGAGGTGGTCGACAACTCGGTCGACGAGGCCATGGCCGGGCGTGCCACCCGCATCGACGTCACCCTGTTGGCCGACGGCGGGGTCCGGGTCAGCGACGACGGGGCGGGCATCCCGGTGGGGCCGCACCCCAAGTACCCCAAGGTCTCCACGGCGGAGATCGTCCTGACCACCCTGCACGCGGGGGGCAAGTTCGGGGGGAAGGGCTACCAGGTCTCGGGCGGCCTGCACGGGGTCGGCGTGTCGGTGGTCAACGCCCTGTCGAGCCGACTCCTGCTCGAGGTCGACCGGGACGGCCGCCATTGGGAGGCCGAGTTCGAGAAGGGCGGCAAGCTCAAGCGCAAGGTGACCGACACCGGGCCGGCGCCCAAGGACCGCAGCACCGGTGAGCCCCGGACCGGGACGACCGTGACCTTCTGGCCGGACGCGTCCGTCTTCGACGAGACGGAGTTCCGCGCCCAGACCGTCACCGAGCGCATGCAGATCATGGCCTTCTTGAACAAGGGCCTCGAGATCCGCTTCGTCGACGAGCGGACCGATCCGGTGACGAAGGTGACGTTCAAGTACAACGGCGGCATCGTCGACTTCGTCAAGCACCTCAACGCGTCGAAGGAGGCGTTGTTCCGTAAGGTGGCGTCCTTCGAGCAGTCCGAGGAGGGCCAAGAGGTCGAAATCGCGCTGCAGTGGAACACCGGGTACCACGAGTCGATTCACTCCTTCGCCAACGGCATCTCGACCATTGAGGGCGGCATGCACGTGGAGGGGTTCAGCAAGTCGCTGACCAATGTCGTGAACCGTTACGCCCGCGCCCGCAACCTCCTGAAGGAGAAGGAGGAGAACCTCAAGGGCGAGGACATCCGCGAGGGATTGACGGCCATCATTTCGGTGCGGTTGCGCGACCCGCAGTTCGAGGGACAGACCAAGGCGAAACTCGGCAATCAGTCGATCCGCTCCCTCACCGAACGCACGACGAACCAGAAGCTCACCGAGTGGTTGGAGGAGAACCCCGCGAGGCCAGTCAGATTGTCCAGAAGTCGCTGCAGGCGGCGCGGGCCCGCCTGGCCGCGCAGGGCGCCCGCGACCTGACGCGACGCAAGTCGGCCCTCGACGGCGCCGGGCTCCCGGGCAAGCTGGCCGACTGTTCCTCGCGCGACCCGCGCGAATCCGAACTCTTCATTGTGGAGGGCAACTCGGCCGGCGGCTCGGCCAAGGACGCACGCAACCCGGTGACCCAGGCCATCCTCCCGATCCGCGGCAAAATCCTCAACGTCGAGCGTGCCCGCATCGACAAGATGCTGAAGAACGTCGAGATCCAGGCGTTGATTTCGGCCATTGGCGCCGGGCTGGCCGAGGAGTTCGACGTCGACAAGATCCGCTACCACAAGGTGATTCTGCTGGCGGACGCCGACGTCGACGGCAGCCACATCCGCACGCTGCTGCTCACCTTCTTCTTCCGGCAGATGAAGCCGTTGGTGGAAGGCGGTTTCGTCTACGTCGCTCAACCCCCGCTGTACTCGACGCTGGTGGGCAAGGAGAAGATCTACCTCAAGGACGACGCGGCCAGGGTCGCGTTCCTGGCCGAGCACCCGGACCACAAGCACGAGTTCAACCGTCTGAAGGGGCTGGGCGAAATGGACTTCGCGGAACTACGCGACACGACCATGGACCCGGGGCGCCGCTCGCTGCTGCAGGTGAACGTCGAGCAGGCGGCGTTGGCCGACGAAGTCTGCTCCATCCTGATGGGCGACGATGTCGAGCTGCGCCGCCACTTCATTCAGACGAACGCCAAAGACGTCCGCTTCCTTGACATCTGAGCGAGCGGACGGGGAGTAGGAGAACATGCCAGGTCAGTCGACACGCGGCTCGGGACGCGGGGGAGGGGGCCGCGGGTCCGCCGGCTCCGGCGACGGCGGAACGACGCCCCCGGCAGAGCCGCCCGTCAGCGGGTCCATTGAGCCGATCGAGATCCAAGAGGAGATGGAGCGCTCGTTCCTCGAGTACTCCATGTCGGTCATCGTGGCCCGGGCGTTGCCCGACGTGCGCGACGGGCTCAAGCCGGTGCACCGCCGGATCCTCTACTCCATGTTCGACAACGGGTTGCGGCCCGACCGGCCGCACAACAAGTGCGCCAAGGTCGTCGGCGAGGTCATGGGGACGTACCACCCCCATGGTGACTCGGCCATCTACGAGGCCCTCGCCCGCATGGTGCAGGAGTTCTCCCTCCGCTACCCGCTGATCGACGGGCACGGCAGCTTCGGCGGGCGCGGACCCGACGACGGGGCCGCGGCCATGCGCTACACGGAGTGCCGCCTGGCGCCGCTCGCCCTCGAGCTGATGGCCGACATCGACGAGGAGACCGTCGACATGCAGGCCAACTACGACGGTTCGGCGCTCGAGCCTGTCGTGTTGCCCGGCCGGTTCCCCAACCTGCTCGTCAACGGGTCGCAGGGCATTGCGGTCGGCATGGCCACCAACGTGCCGCCGCACAACATGGGCGAGGTCATCGACGCCGCCATCCACGTCCTGCATCACCCCGAGGCCACGCCTGACGACCTCATGCAGTTCGTCAAAGGCCCCGACTTTCCTACGGGCGCGCTGATCCTCGGGCGCCAGGGCATCCTCGACGCTTACCGGACCGGGCGCGGGTCGATCAAGATGCGCGCCGTCGCCGAGATCGAGGAGGGCCGCGTCGGCGACCGCATCGTCGTGACCGAGCTGCCCTACCAGACCTCGGTCGAGGTGATTGAGCAGAAGATCACCGAGCTCGTGCGCTCCGGCGACCTCGACGGCATCAGCGAGCTGCGCAATGCGTCGGCCAACCAGCAGCCACGCCTCGTCATTGAGCTCAAGCGCGACGCCAACGCCAACGTGGTCCTGAACAACCTGTTCAAGCAGACGCCGCTGCAGACGAGCTTCGGCGTCAACATGCTGGCCCTCGTGGACAGCGTGCCGCGCACGCTCAACCTGGCGCAGGCGCTCTCGTACTACGTCGACCACCAGATCGAGGTCATCACCCGGCGTTCCCAGTTCCGCCTCGACAAGGCGCGCAGCCGGGCCCACATCGTCGAGGGCCTGTTGCGGGCCATCGACATGCTCGACGCCGTCATCGCCACCATCCGCGCCTCGGCGGACCGGCCGGAGGCCCGGACGGCGCTGATGGCCGAGCCCTTCTCCTTCACCGAGGTGCAGGCCACCCACATCCTCGACATGACGCTGGGCCGGCTGACCCGCCTCGGCCGTAGCGAGCTCGAGCAGGAGATGGCCGAGCTGCTGGCCGCCATCGCCGAGCTGGAGGCGATCCTGTCGGACGACGGGAAGCTGCGCGGCGTCATCGAGACCGAAATGACGGCCATCCGCGACAAGTTCGACAACCCACGGCGCAGCGTCGTCACCCACGACCCGGGCGAGATGGGAGTCGAAGACCTCATCGACGACGAGGACATCGTCGTGACCATGACGCGCGCCGGCTACATCAAGTCGGTGGCTGCCGCCGCCTTCCGGACGCAGGGCCGCGGCGGCCGCGGCGTGCAAGGCGCCCGGCTGAAGGAAGAGGACCTGGTCAGCCAGGTCGTGCACACCTCGGCCCACGCCTACCTGCTGCTCTTCTCCAACCAGGGCAAGGTCTACCGGCTGCGCGGCCACGAGATCCCGATGAAGGACCGCACGGCCCGGGGCACGGCGGCGGTGAACCTCGTGCCGCTGGCGCCCAACGAGTCCATCACCGCCATCATCGCCACCCGCGAGTTCTCGCCCGACCAGTTCCTGGTCTTCGCCACGGCCCACGGGCAGGTCAAGAAGACGGCCATGAGCGAGTACGACAAGTCACGGCGCGAGGGCTTCATCGCCATCAACCTGCGCGACGGCGACGAGCTGGTGCGCGTGGTGGCGACGTCGGGCCACGACGACCTCTTCGAAGTCACACGCAACGGCATGACCATCCGTTTCAACGAGGAGGACGTGCGGGCGATGGGCCGCGACGCCGCCGGCGTGCGCGGCATCCGGCTCCGCCAGGGTGACACCGTCGTTTCTTGTGACGTGGCCGCCGACGACACCGACATCCTCATCGTGACGGACGCCGGCTACGGGAAGCGCACCAAGCTCGAGCGCTTCAACCGCCAGACCCGCGGCGGCCAGGGTGTGCGCGGCATCCGGCTCACCGGAACCAGGGGGTTCGTGGTCGCCGCGTTCATGATCGCGCTGGACGAGGAGATCCTGCTCGTCTCCTCCGGCGGGGTCGTCATCCGGACGGAGGCCCGGGAGATCGCCTCGCAGGGCCGCGACGCCACGGGGGTGCGGGTCATGAACCTCGACGAGGGCCAGACCGTGGCCGCGGTCGCCCGCGTCAACGCCGAGGCGGAAGAGGGCGACTGAGCCCGGTGCGGCGCTAGAAGAAGCGGATCGCCGAAATGGGCCAGACGCGCATCTCGACCTTGCCCACGATGAGCGACTTGTTGATCGGCCCCCAGTAGCGGCTGTCGCACGAATCGGTGCGGTTGTCACCCATCACGAAGTAGTCCTTGGCCGGCACCCGGTAGGGCGTGGCCAGGCTGTAGGGCGTGGTGGGGGGCCCCGGCGTGGTGACCCCCTGCTCGGCGCGGGGCAGCCACGACTCGTCCAGTTTCCGGCCGTCGACGTAGACGTAGCCCCCGGACAAGGAGATGGTGTCGCCCGGCAGGCCGATGACCCGCTTGACGAGATCGTTGACAGGGGGCCCACCACAGTTCTCGGCAGCCGGCCGTGCGAAGACGACGATGTCGCCGCGGTCGATGCCGTGCAGGTGGTAGCTCAGCTTGTTGACCAGGATGCGGTCGCCGATCTGCAGCGTCGGTTCCATGGACCCGGACGGGATGAAGAAGGTCTGGACGACGAAGGCGCGCAGGAGCACGGCGACCAGGACGGCCACCACGACGACGATGATCCCCTCGCGGAGCCAGTGGCTGGCCGACGGGGGTGCGGGCGGCGCCGGGTCGGGCGCTGCCACCTCGGGGGGTGCCGCTCCTGCGCCCACGCCGCCACCGGTGGGCTCGTCGACGACGAGCGCCGGGTCGTTCGATTCGGGCGTCACCGCAGGCAGGCTAGACGGCCGAGGCGGGTGTGGGGGGCTCAGGCGGGCGCCGGGACGACCGATGCAGTGTCCCGGCCCGAGCGGAGCAGCGTGCCCGGCAGCGCCCCGGTGGGAGCACCGTCGCGCACCGTCTCCACGCCGTTGACCAACACCCGCACGACACCGTGTGACCCGGCGTAGAGCCGCGGGGTGTCCCCGGGCAGGTCGTGCACGAGGCGGGCCGGTTCCGACCCGACCTCGGCCGGGTCGAAGACGACGAGGTCGGCGGCGTAGCCCTCGCGCACGAGACCCCGGTCACGCAGGCCGAAGAGCTGGGCCGGCTGGGCGGTCATCATGTGCACCGCCGCCTCGACGGGCACCAGCCTGCGTCCGCGCAGGCAGTCCCCGAGGAACGCCGTGGGGTAGTTGGACCCGCACATGCGGTCGAGGTGGGCCCCGGCGTCCGAGCCGCCGACCATGGCGCGCGGGTCGTTCCAGATGTCGGCCCGCATGACCCAGGTGCCTTCGTCACCGTCGTCGGTGTTGGGCCACAGGACCGTGCGCAGGTCGTCGGCCAGCACGACGTCGAGCAGCGTGTCGAACGGGGCCGTGCCGCGCTCGGCGGCGACGTCGGCGACGCGCCGGAACGCGCAGCCCTCGTTGGCGGGCGAGTAGGTGTCGCCGATCACGTAGGTCCCCCAGTGGGAGAGGCCGCGGAAGACGCCGGCCTCCTTGCTGCGGGCGCGCTCGTCGAGCTGGGCGCGCACGGCCGGGTCGGCGAGCTGCCGCATGCGCTCGGCCTCGGGCAGGCCCATCACCTCGCCCCAGCCCGGGATGAGGAAGAGGGCGCAATGGGTGCGGAAGCTCATGTTCATGGGGACGAGTGTGGGCATGGTGAGGGCGACGATGCGCCCGCCGGCGGCGGCGGCGGTGGTGGAGGCCGACAGCTGATGCTCGATGCGCTCGCCGGAGCGGGCGTCGACGGTCAGGACGTTCCAGTTGAGGGGCCGCTGCGCCGTGACGCTCATGGTCGTCATGAGGTCGATCTCCTCGGGACTGAACGAGTCCAGGCAGCCGTTGGTGATGTACTCGAGCGTCGTCCCCTCGTGCGCCTCCACCACCTCGCAGAAGGCGAGCATTTCGCGGCGGTCGGCGTGCCTCGAGGTGATGGGGCGCCCCTCACCGTCGGAGTGCGTGCGCGACTGGGAGGAGGAGAAGCCGAGCCCGCCCGCCTCCAGCGACTCGGCGAGCAGTTCCCGCATGGCGGAGATCTCCTCGTCGGTGGCCACCTCTTCGGAGTGCGCCGCGCCCATGACCTTGCGACGGAGCGCACAGTGGCCGACCAGGAAGCCGGCGTTGACGCCCAGCCGGCCGTCCAGGGCGTCGAGGTACTCGGCAAAGGTGGACCAGGTCCAGGGCACGCCCTGCTCCAGGGCGGCCAGCGGCATGCCCTCCACCTTGGCCATCATGCGGCGGATGTAGTCGGCGTCCTCGGCGTTGAGCGGGGCCAGGGTGAAGCCGCAGTTCCCGCCGATCACCGTGGTGACGCCGTGCACGTTCGACGGCGAGGCGGAGGGGTCCCAGAACAGCTGGGCGTCGTAGTGCGTGTGCGGGTCGACGACGCCGGGCATCACGGTCAACCCCGTGGCGTCGAACTCGGTCGCCGCATCCTCGTCCACCTCACCGACGACCGCGATGCGGCCGTCCCGGATGCCGACGTCAGCCGGGCGCCCCGGCAGACCCGAGCCGTCGATGAGCGTGCCGGATCGGATGACGTAGTCGAGCATGGGACCTCCGGAGTCGTGCGCCGGGTGCCGGCGCAGAATCTGACGACCCGTCAGCTTACCGTCGGGCCGGGACCGCCCCTCGTGCGGGCGTCCGTCAGCCGAGCCAGTCGCGGGCGGGGACCCGGCCGTCTTTGTACTGCCGGACGATGGCGGCACGGATCTCCTGCAGCCGGACCTCGACCGCTTCCTGACGCTCGGCCAGGTCGTTCAGCTGGGTCTCGAGTTCGGCCAGCACCCGCGTCACCTCCTCACGAGAGGAGAGATCGGCGTGCGCCATTTCCTGGTGGGCCGCCATGAGCCCGTCCGAACGGCCGAAGATCTGCTCATCGACCCGCGCCGGGTCGGGCTCCACCTCGTCGGGGGCCGACCACCCGGCGCCCCATGCCCGCGTCGTCATGAGCGAGGGGAGGTCGTCGACCACCGCCTGCTGGTGAGGCGCGGCCAGGCAGTGGCGCAGGATCCCGACGTCCGCCGCCAGCACGCCGCGGCGTAGACGAGCGAATCGAGCGCGACCGTCAGGTCGTCGCGCCAGGCCCGGATCGGGTCCGACGCGCGCGCACGCTCGACGTGGGCCGACTCCTCGAGGACCTGGTCGATGTCGGCCAGGAAGATCGGGCTCTCGTCATCCGCCCAGGCGCCGAACTCGTCGCTCGGGCCGGTCTCGTCGTGCCCGGGCACCGAAGCATGCGCTGACGACACGAGATCGCTCCCCCTCTCGTTCCTCGGGAGCCCTGTGAGAGGATCCTCGCTCCGTCCTATTTAGCACGGCCGGCGCGCCTCGTGGCGGGCAATCCGCCGCTCGCCATGTGCCGGCATCGACGCGGCGGAGGACATCCTGTGGAAAAGCTGTTCGTACCTGCGAAACCCCCGTGTCCGCAGCTTCGTCCCCAAGTCATCCACAGCCTGTGCCCGACGATGTCCCCACATGGGTCCTTTCGGATCGCCGCGGCACGTGCTTTGCTCTGAGCGTGTCCACGCCGCCGTGTCGCGTGCCGTGCTGAACCTCCCCACGAGCTCCGAGGGCGTGCTGCCCGGGCAGCACCTCGAGCGCGCCATTCGGGCGGGCTACATCGATGCCGGCCGGTTCAAGATCCCGGAGGCCAACGTCCAACCGGCCAGCCTCGACCTGCGCCTGGGCGAACGGGCCCTACGCATCCGCTGCAGCTTCCTGCCGGGCGCCGACTCGGTGGAGCGCAAGCTCAAGGACTACATCCTCGCCGAGATCGATCTGCGCGGCGACGGCGCCATGCTCGAGGCGCGCTGCCCGTACCTCATTGAGCTGAAGGAGCGCCTCGATCTGCCGGCCGGGCTGCGCGGCAAGGCCAACCCCAAGAGCTCCACCGGGCGCATCGACGTCTTCACGCGCGTCATCACCGACTACAGCGATCGGTTCGACGAGATCGCGCCGGGCTACAGCGGTCCCCTCTACCTGGAGGTGGTGCCGCTGTCGTTCGCCGTGCGCGTCCGCGAGGACCTGACGCTCAACCAGCTGCGCCTCGCCGTCGGTCGACCCTGGCTGAGTGACGACGAGGTCCGCCGGACACACCTCGATGTGCCGATCCTCTACCGGAAAGGGGATCCGGTCCCGGTGGACGACTTGGTGCTGTCGCACGGTCTGTTTCTCGGGCTCGACCTGCGCGGGGACGAGGGGGGTCAGGTTGGCTACAGCACGCGCGACAGCGCGCCGTTGCTCGACCTGACGACGGGGGTGGCGTCCGACCCGGCCCCGTTCTGGGATCCCGTCTTCCGTGAGGAGGGCGACCGGCTGGTGCTCTCACCGAAGCGATTCTATCTCCTGATGTCGGACGAGGCGGTGTGCATCCCACCCGACCTGGCCGCGGAGATGACGGCCTACGACCCCACCAGCGGCGAGCTGCGCACGCACTACGCGGGCTTCTTCGACCCGGGGTTCGGCTTCGACCCGGCTGGGGCCTTCCGGGGCTCACGGGCCGCGCTCGAGGTTCGAGCGCACGACGTGCCCTTCATGGTCGAGAACGGCCAGGCCGTGTGCAAGCTGACGTTCGAACGGATGCTCGAGGAACCGACGGCCCTGTACGGAACGGGCATCGGCTCGTCGTACCAGCAGCAAGAAGAGACGCTGAGTCGCTATTTCCGCCGCTCCCACGGATAGCACCCCACCCCGCGGGGCGTGGCGGTGGGGAAGCCCGGACAACTTCGTAGGCAATGGCCATTGCAGCAGTAAGTCGGGGGCCGTCCGGTCGTTTCCCAGGGTGGGACGGATCCGACGGAGCGGAGGAGGGATCGATGTCCGACCATGACGTGGGGATTTCGAATCTGGAGGAGCTTTTTCTGTCGCGGGAGTTCGGGCACTCGGAGGAGATCGAGGGCCCGACGTGGCTCGATGAGCTCTGGCTCGCCGCGGCGTTCGACCCGGGAGCCCTCACCGAGCCGGGTCCGCTCGAGGAAGTGTTCCTTTCGCGCGACTTCGGACACCCCCTGGCCGAGGACGATGAGGAGACCCCCGTCGGTCCCGACGGTCCGGGTGCCACGGTGCTGGCCTTCACCCCCCGGGATGGTTCCGCGCGGCAGCGGGCCGTCGCGGCCCTCAGCGGCGTGGCCGCCACCGTGCTCGTGGTGGCCGGTGTGGCCTCGGGGAGCGGCCACCCCAACTCGCCCAGCGTCACCCAGGCACAGGCGCCGGCGGCGGCCGGGCATCGGAGTGACTCCGCACCGGCGTCCTCCGCGCCATCGGCGCTCCCGAGCACGACGCCGACGCCTTCGGCAAACGACCTGGGGAGCCAGCCCGCTGTCCTGACGAGCGCCACGGTGTCTGTCCCACAGCTCGCGGTCGCGGCTCAGCCGGGCACGCCCGTCACCGTCGCCCCGACGGCGCCGGCCACCGGAACGGGCGGAGCACCGGCACCGGCACCGGCACCGACCCCGGCGCCACCACCGCCGACGACCACCGATCCCCTCAACGCCGTCCTCGTGGTCGCCGGCAACACCGTGGCGACGGCCGGCACGACCGTGACCACCACCGCCAGCCAGGTCGGTGCCGCCGTCCCCCCGGCGTCGTCGCTCACCAGCGTTCTCGGTGGCGTCGGGGCGACCGTTTCGGGCCTCGGGCAGATGTTCGCGTCGAGCTCGGTCTGAACCGACCTGCTTTCGCCGCGGGATTGGTGCGTATTCCCTACTACTCTTCAGTGATTTCTGAAATCCGAACTGGCGTTCGGGCGCGATAGGCGCCGATTTCCGCGGTCATGGCCGGCGACGGTTCCCAGATCGACCCTCTCGCTATAGGGTGATTTTGGAGGGGTAGTTCCAAAGACTTCCGGGGGTCAGGGCTCCGGCGAAGCCCCTAAGCGCGACGCCACGCTCCTTGGAGGGAGATGGACGGACCGACGCCCGAGTGGGCCAACGTCGATGACTACGCCACCCTGGAAGAGGTCTTCGAGTCACCAGACTTCGGACACCCTGTGCCCGCGGCGGCTGCCGCGGCAGGCCTGGCGGCTGCGCTCGCGGGCACGCCGGGAACGCACCTCCTGCGCAATCGAGCCATCGCGTTGGCCAGCGTGCTGGCGGCCACCGTGTCGGTCGTCCTCGGCCTGCTGTTCACCGGCCCGGCTTCCACGCCGCTCCTGACCACCCAACAGGCCCCGGCGCGGACCGGCCACGGGGCCGGCCCCGTCCCGGCTGCGACGCCCACGCCGCCGGCCGGCCGGGCCGGCGCGGCGACGCCGCCCACGACGCCGCCGGGCCCGTCAAGCCCCAGCGGCACACAGCTGGCTTCCTCGTCCGCGGGGCACGGTGGGGGCTCGACCACCCGCACCGGCACCAACGGCGCGACACCGGCCACGCCTCCTCCCACCGCCACGTTGACCGTTCTGACCAACAACCCACCCGCGACCACCCTGACCCCGACCCCGGCGCCACCGCCGCCGGCCGCCACGACGACCCCGACTCCGACGCCACCGCCGTCGACGACCACGCCCACGCCGAGTCCGCCCGCGGGGCCGACCACCACGACGCCGGCGCCGCCGAAGAACCCCCCAGGTGGAGCGTCGGGCGGGGGCGGATCTGGGAGTGGCAACAGTGGCGGTGGCTCGGGATGTGACTGCATGTGCTACAGCGGCTACGGGACCGACGAGGGGGGCGCAAAGGTCTACGGCACAGCCACGTCGACGACCGTGGCCTACGACGGGGGCGCAAAGGCCTACGGCACAGCCACGTCGACGACAGCGCCCCCTGAGCGAGTGGCGCCCCCTCGGTTCAGTGAGCGGGGTCGGGCCGGCACCTGATAAGCCTGCGCATGCGCTGCCTCACGGCGGGCAGCGTCCGAGCGAGGTCAACCATGAACTACACGAATCTGCGCACGTCCGGCCTACGGGTGTCGAGGATCTGCCTCGGCATGATGGGGTTCGGGAACAACAGCGAACGTCCCTGGGTCATTGACGAGGACGCAGCCGACCCGATTGTGCGCAGCGCCGTGGAAGGCGGCGTCACCTTCTTCGACACGGCCGACACGTACTCCGGCGGAGCGAGCGAGGAGGCCACGGGACGGCTCGTGCCGAAGTACCTCACCCGGGACGAGGCGGTCGTCGCGACCAAGGTGTTCATGCCGGTGACGCCGGGTGAGAACGGGGGCGGCCTCGGACGTAAGCATATCCTCTCGGGCATCGACGCCTCGCTGCGGCGACTCGACATGGACTATGTCGACCTCTACCAGATCCACCGTTGGGACCCCCGCACGCCCATAGAGGAGACGATGGAGGCGCTGCACGACGTGGTGCGGTCGGGCAAGGCGCGTTACATCGGGGCGAGCAGCATGTTCTCGTGGCAGTTCGCCAAGGCGCAGTACACGGCCGAGCTCCATGGCTGGACGAAGTTCGTCTCCATGCAGAACCACTACAACCTCGTGTATCGCGAGGAGGAGCGCGAAATGATCCCGCTCTGCCTCGACCAGGGAGTGGGGTGCATCCCTTGGAGCCCCCTGGCCCGCGGCGTCCTGGCCGGCAACCGCACCCGCGACGGGGGGCGGCACACGACCCGCTCCAGCACCGACAGCTTCACCGACTACCTCTACGACCAGCCGACCGACTTCGACGTGGTCGACGCGGCCGGCGAAGTTGCCGCGGCGCGCGGCGTGTCGACGGCGCAGGTGGCCCTGGCGTGGCTGTTGCAGAAGCCGGGCGTGACGGCCCCCATTGTGGGGTCGACCAAGAAGAAGCACCTGAAGGATGCGTTGGCGGCCGAGCAGTTGTCCCTCACACCCGACGAGGTGGCGCAACTCGAGAAGCCCTACGTGCCCCACCCGGTGCTCGGGCACTTCTAGAGCGAGGCCACGGCCGTCAGCTAAGTTCGCTCCGTTGGTTGGGACCGAGCGGGAAACACAGGGGGTGGCATGCGCGTCGCGCTGACGGTGGGTGATTTCTTGGACCGGGCCGCGCTCGTCTACGGCCACCGGACGGCCGTGGTCGACGAGCCGGGCGTCGCGGGCTCGCTCGGGGCGCCCAGCTACGCAGAGCTCGAGGCCCGGGCGCGGGGCATGGCGCTGGCCCTGGACGACCTCGACGTCGGGCACGGGGAGCGGGTGGCCATCGTCAGCCCGAACTCTGCTCGCTTCCTGAGTGCGTACTTCGGCGTGAGCGGCCACGGGCGCGTGCTGGTTCCGATCAACTTCCGGCTGACCACCGACGAGATCGCCTACATCGTCGAACATTCCGGTGCGTCAGTCCTCCTGTACGACCCGGATCTGGCCGACCAGGTCGACCGCATCAAGGTCAGCCACCGGTTCTGCCTGGACGGCGTGGACGACGCCGAGTTGTTCGCCCCGGCCCCCACGGGCGCCGCCCCGGCACACTGGCAGCGCGACGAGGATGCGACGTGCTCGGTCAACTACACGTCGGGCACGACGGCGCGGCCCAAGGGGGTGCAGCTGACCCACCGGAACTGCTGGCTCAATGCGACCGCCTTCGGGTGGCACACCGGCGTGAGCGACCGCGACGTCCTGTTGCACACGCTGCCCATGTTCCACTGCAACGGCTGGGGCATGCCCTACGCCGTGACCGGCATGGGGGCGCGCCACGCCGTGCTGCGCAAGGTGGACGGGGAGGACATCCTGTCACGCATCGAACGGGAGGGCGTCACGCTGCTGTGCGGCGCGCCCGCCGTGGTGGCGGCCATCCTGAGCGCGGCCGAGGCGCGCGGTGACGAGGGGCGCGAGGTGCCGGGGCGGGGAACGGTGCGCATGGTGGTGGCGGGTGCGCCGCCGCCCTCGAAGACGATCGAGCGCATCGAGACAGAGCTCGGGTGGGAGTTCATTCAGATCTACGGGCTGACCGAGACGGCACCGTTGCTCACTATCAATCGGGCTCCGGCGGAGTGGGACGGGCTCGACGCCACGGCGCGCTCGCAGCTGCTGGGGCGGGCGGGGGTGCCGGCCCTGGGGGTGCAGATCGCCGTCGACGCCGAGGGCGAGGTGCTGGCGCGCTCGAACCACGTCTTCGCCGGCTATTGGGAGCAGCCCGCCGAGAGTGCGTCGGCCCTCGAGGGCGGCTGGTTCCACACCGGCGACGGCGGGCATCTCGACGGCGCCTACGTGGTGATCTCCGACCGCAAGAAGGACGTCATCATCACGGGCGGGGAGAACGTCTCGTCCATAGAGGTGGAGGACTGCCTCTACCAGCACCCGGCCGTGGCCGAGGTGGCCGTGATCGGCGTACCCGACGAGAAGTGGGGCGAGACCATCAAGGCGTTGGTGGTGGTGCGGGATGGGGCGGCGACGACCGAGGCCGAGCTGATCGTGCACTGCCGCGATCGGATGGCCCACTTCAAGGCGCCCACGTCGGTCGAGTTCCGGGAGGCACTGGACCGGACGGCCACGGGCAAGCTGCAGAAGTACAAGCTGCGCCAGCCCTACTGGGCGGGCCGCGAGCGGGCGGTCAACTAGGCGCCGGCGCCGGACTCGCCCGCGCCCGGGTTCCCCGGGTCCTGACCCCGGGTCAGCCCCCACTTCTCCTTGGCGATGGCCCGGGCCCGTGACTTCGACATCACGACGCGGTCGCGCCCGGCGTGCTTGGCCTCGTACATGGCCAGGTCGGCCTCGTGGAGCAGCAGGGTCGCGGATTCCATTCCGTCCGCCGTGACGACGACGCCCACGCTGGCCGTCAGGATGATGTCTCTGCCCCCCACCACCAAGGGCGCGGACAGCACGGACCGGAAGCGCTCGGCCATGTCAATCGCCTCGGCCTCGTTGTCCACTTCGGCGAAGGCCACGAACTCGTCGCCACCGAACCGCGCCACCACGTCGACCCGACGCGTCGCCGCGGCGAGGCGCCTCGACATCTCCTGCAGCACGACGTCACCCGCGGTGTGGTCGGCCCTGTCGTTGACCGACTTGAACCGGTCGAGGTCGATGAACATGACCGCCAGCGCGGTGAAGCGCCGGCCGACATGGCTCAAGGCCAGCTCCAGACGCTCGACGAAGGCGCTCCGGTTGACCAGGCCGGTCAGGGCGTCGTGGGAGGCCTGGTACGCCATCTGCTCGGCCATCTCGCCGCGTTCGAGGGCCAGACCGACCATGTCGGCCAGCTCGTGGAGCTTGGCCAGCTCGTCATTGCCGAAGTAGGGCATGAAGGGGCTGATGGCGACGACCAGCACGTGGGTTTCGCCGTAGTGGTGCCGCAGCCTGATGCGGTAGGGCGCCGCCGGGTCGTCCGGGCCGACGATCCACCACGGCTCGCCGCCGGCCTCGTCGTTGCCATCTGCCTCCTCGGGCGGCGGGTACTGGGCCAACGGCGTGCCGTCGGGCGTGAGCAAAGCCGCCCGGGCGGCGCCGACGAGGGCGCAGACGTGGGGCAGGAGGCCCTCCGCCACCTCCTTCGGCCCGGCGGCCGTGACCAGCTCCGTCATGCCGCGCCGGAATGCCTGGTCCTCGCGGCGGCCCAGGAAGGAGCGGAGGAATCCCGGCATGACCAGCGCGCCCAGGAAGAGCACGCCCATGACCACCGTCACGAGCTGGTCCACGAATTGCACCGTGATGCCCGAGATGCCCAGGGCGGCCACCACGACCTGGAGTTCGAGTCCGGCCGTGGCGATGGCGAGCAGCCGCATCCGGTACTTGGCGATCCGCGGCTGGTCTCTTCCGGAGAGGAAGAGCCGGATGACGACGTAGCTGAAGAGAAAGGCCCACTGGACGCAGAAGGTCAGCCGGTAGGCGAAGAAGTCCGGGGGCGGGGGCGCCCCTGGCTCGGGCACGTACTGCAAGGCGAAGGTGAAGGCGATCACCGCGATGGTCAGCGCCGCCGCGGCGTACTCGATCACCGCCCGCGGGCGGCGGAAGCTGGCGGCGAACCGAAACAGGCAATACGGCACCACCATCAGGAGAGCGATCAGCACCTTGACCGCGGTCTCGTTCGTGACGACGGTCGGATCGACCTTGGCCACCACGGAGATGCCTCCGATGATGCCGAAGGCCAGCGCAGCCCAGCCGGCGCCCTTGATCCTGTGACGCAGCCACTGGCTCAGGGTGAGGGCGGCGAGCAGGACGAACTCCCAGAGCGAGATGTTCGCCAGAATCTCTATCCAGTGCGCCATCGTCATTCCCCACCGCTGCTCGGTCGCCAGCCGGGCAGCAGCCCCTTTCTCAACAGCCCGGTGGCGTTGGCTCGACCGGGCGGTGAAAGCGCGACTCTAACCCCTCCCGGCGCCGCCTGCAGCTGAGAAGTACCTGGTGGGTACCGCTTCCCTCTCATCGATCGCCTCAGCCGGGGTGGGCGGGCGGTGAAGACGTCTCTGGCAGCTCCTCGAGGAGCACGCGGTGGCGGGGTCCCAGGGACACCCCGACCTGCCCGGTGATGAGGCGGCGCAGCGGGATGCCGACGATCTGGCGGCGCCAACCGGCGTCGAGCCGGCTCGGCTCCCCGCAGAGGAGCTGGGCGATGTCGGCCCTGGTGGCGAGCAGGCCCTGGTCGAAGTCGAGGTCGTCCGCGATCTGGCGCACGACGCCGGTGCACACCGCGACGGCGGCGGCCGGCGCCGGTGCCTCGCGGCCCTCCGAGGGCATGCGAATCCGGGTAGCGGGGAGCGCGAGCCCCCGTTCGATGGCCCGCAGGATCTCACCGGTCCTCCCCTGGGCCAGGTGCCGGGCGTCGACGCCGCGGGTGCGCCGTAGCTCCTCACCGTTGCGCGGCGGCCGTTGCGAAATGGCGAGCAGGCCGAGGTCCGACAGCACCATGCGCCGGGGGCGGTTGCTCTCGGCTGCGGTGCGTTCGCGCCAGGCGGCCACTTCCTGGGCCACTCCGCGCGAGCGGTGCGACATGCTGCGGATGTCCCCGAGCTTCCACCACGCCTCCTCGGGATCGCGTGCGGGCGTGCGGTCGCCCAGCACCTGCTCGCACTCGTCGAGCGCCCACTCCAGTCGGCCCAGCGCGTTGAGCCTTTCGGTCAGGACGGTCCGGAGCTGCAGCAGGTGGGCAACGTCGCTCGCGGCGTAGGCGATCTGGCGTTCGGACATGGGTCGCTCGAGCCAGTCGGAGAGCCGGTCGGCCTTGGGGAGCGTAATGCCCAGCATCTGGTCGGTGAGCCGGGCCAGCGACGGGGTGGACATGCCGAGGAAGCCGGCCACGATCTGTGTGTCGAAGACCGCCGACGGCACGGCGCCGCACGCCGCGATGAGCACGTCGAGGTCCTGCGACGACGCGTGGGCCACGGCGGTGCCGGGCCCACTGAACACCTCGGCCAAGGGGGCGGGGTCCACGGCGAGCGGGTCCACCAGGGCCACCTGGTCCTTCCAGGCGATCTGGATCAACGCCAGGTCGGGCACGTAGGTGCGCTCGGTGTGGAACTCGGTGTCGAAGCCGTAGTAGTCCTCGTCGGCCAACCGGGCCACCAGGTCCCGTAGGCCCTCGTCGCCGACGACCATGACCGGGGCCGGCTCGCTCACCGGCCGGCACCGGCCGTGCGAACAGGGCGCGCCGCGCTCGTCATCGCTCGGAGTTGGAGGAGGAGATGGTGGCAGTCCTTCGCACGACCCTGGGGCGAGGTTACCGCGCCGCATTTTTCCGGCCGCCGACGGCGGACGCCGGTCGCAATGGGGATTGCGGTGCAGGGGTGGGCGCGACCCTCGCGGGGCCCGTCGGCGACGGAACGGCTGGCCGGACCGGGTACTACACTCAGCACGCTGGCCTGGGAAAACAAGGCCCGGCGGCCAGGTTCATGACTTAAGGCTCTGTTCCGGAGGGCGGGAATCCGATAAGAGTGGATTAGAGAGGGAACGGAGGGGGCTTCGTGAGGAAGGTCAGGAAGAAGGTGTTTGGCAGGGACGCGCCCTCGGAGGGCACCGTGCCGGACACCATTGGCGACGCAGGCGGGCCCGCCCGGAGCTCTTCCGGCGGGACCTCCAGGAGCGTGGAGACGATGCTGCAGGAGTTCTCGGGAGGAGCGGACTCGCCGGGTCGGCCGCCGGCGGGCAAGTACGACCAGCTGTGGCAGCTCTCCATGGCCGATCCCCATACCGGGCTGGCCAACCAGCTCCTCCTTCTCGACCGCCTGACCCAGGCGCTGGCCCGCCGCCGGCGTCACGGAGGCGAGGTGGTGGTCTGCCACATCGACCTGGACAACCTCGGCGAAATCAACCTCGACCTGGGCTACACGACCGGCAACACGGTCCTGTGCGAAATGGCACGCCGGCTGACCTCGGTGCTCCGGACCGAGGACACGGTCGGGCGCGTCGGCGGCAGCGAACTCGTGGTGGTCATCACGGTCAACGACGAGCAGGCCGTCGGGCCGCTCATGCGCCGCCTCCAGCACACGCTCGACGAGCCGGTGGTGGTGGGGGGCCAGGGCATCCGGCTGCACGCCACGCTGGGCGTGGCGGTGGCGGAGGACGCCGAGTCGGCCGAGGACGTGCTGACCCGGGCCGACAGGTCGACCCGGGTCGGCAACCGCTGAGCGGCCAAGCGGGCGGGGCACGTTGAGAGTGGTCCGCTGGGTCTTCATCGTCGGGGCAACCGCGCTCGCCGTCCGCTCGCTGCCCGACCTGGCCCGCTACCTCAGGATGCGCTCCCTGTAGCGCCGTCGCGCCCGACGAACTCCCGGGCGCGGCCGAGGATGGACGCCATCGACACGGGCTCGCCGGACGACGGGTCGATCTGTCGGCCCACCTCTTGCAGCACATGGCCGGCGTGGGCGCGCAGCGCCTTGACGAGGTCGTCGAACTCCTGCGAGGCAGCGACCGCCTTGGCGGCGTCGATCACCTCGTCGAGCGCGTCGCTCCCGTCACGCGCGCCGATGACGTAGCCGGCGATGAACGCCAGGATCAGGCCCACGCTCCACCTCCCGTACTCTCACTGTGACCGCGCTTCGACATGGATTTCGACGGAGACCTCAGGGTAGATCTTCAGGGCCCGCACCAGAGCACGCGGCTGGTCCGGCCGAGGTCGAGCCGCTCGAGCAGACGCGCCACGTGCTCGAGGCGCATGTAGACCGCGGTGGGCATGCTCCCCGTCTCGACGGTCTTGACGATGACGTCGGTCGCATGAAGGTGGTCGGTTCCGGCATACGTGTCGATGCCGTTCCCCCGCTTCACGAGTGCGGTGAGCTCGAAGCGGCCGTCGACGCGATCGGTCGCCGACATGGTGGGTGCGCCGTCCGTCCGGCCTGCGACGGTTTCGTCGGTGAAGGTCATCGGCCGGGACACGGCGTCGTACAGCCGACACCCCCCCATGGGTGTAGGAAACCCCTCCAGGACGTGGCACGGTCCCCCGATTCCCGACTACCCGTTCTCCACGGGCTCGGCCATCCTAGCTATTTTTCCCGTTGAAAGGTCTGGCGTGCCGCGCCTCACGAAGGCGTGGCCGCAACCCTTGGTTGCGCGAGGAGCGCCCTGCCGTGGCGCCACGAGGTCCCGGCTTGCCCGGCTATGTGGTTGAACGAATGTTGGGGTGCAGGCCAGGTCCATAGGGAGTATCGGCCCTACGCGAGACAGGAGTATCGGCTCTAGTGCCCGCAGAGAAATGCGGACAGGCTAAGCGGTGCTATGTCGATGTACAGCGAATTACTCTGCGGTCTCTGTGCCGACATGGACCCGCTCGAGTTGCCGGCGTCGCGCGACGAACTCGTGGTCGTCCTCCTGCAGTGCCGGCGCCGTCTGCACGGACACGGCCTCGACGAGGGCCACATCATGGCGGAGGACCTGGCGCTCGAGCTCGACCACGACCGGATGCTGTTGCGGTTGTGCCATGCCATGGGGATAGAGAGCGATCCCACGCGCTTCGTCAACCCCCTGGCCGAGCGGGAGCGTCTCGAGTGCCTATTGCGCTCGGCCGGCATCGACTTCCGCACCCTCGACGACAACCGCCGGGTGTCGGTGCCCTGAACGAGCGCTGCTACGGGCGGGGTCCGGTGGACTTCCGCTCCGCCAGGACAGCGGCATAGACGGCCGCTTCGGTGCGCCGGCGCATCCCAAGCTTAGAAAGCAGGCTCGAGACGTAGTTCTTGACCGTCGCCTCGGCCAGGAACAATTGTTCGGCGATCTGACGGTTCGACTGGCCCTGGGCGATCAGCTCGAGAACCTTGCGCTCCTGGGGTGTCAGCACCGTCAGCTTGGACTCGGACTCCTGGTCCTTGCGCAGCCGGTCGAACAGCTCCTGGGTCAGGGACGGGTCGAGCAGGCTCATACCCTGACTGACGCGCCTGATGTCGCCCAGCAGATCGCCACCGCCGACCTCCTTGAGGACATAGCCGGACGCGCCCGCCATGATGGAGGAGAAGAGGGCGTCGTCGTCCGAGTACGAGGTCAGCATCAGGCAGCGGACATGGGGAAGCACCGACTGTATGTCGCGGCAGACCTCGATCCCGTTGCCGTCGGGCAGGCGGACGTCGAGGATGGCCACGTCCGGTTCCAGCTCGCGAATGAGCTTCATGCCCTGCTCCGCCGTCGCCGCCTCACCCACGACCTCCAGGTCGTCTTCGGCCTCGAGCAGCGTGCGGAGGCCCGTCCGGACCAGTTCATGGTCGTCGAGAACGAACACGCGAATCGACACCGGCGCTATACTGTCACGGCCCGAGCGGCCCCCGCAGGGAGCCCCCACACCACGGTTGTGCGACAGAGGATGCGGCGCACCTCTATCCTGGCGTTTCGTGCAGCCTTTCGATCGCATCGATGATCCCGTCAAGCTGCGTCGCCTCCTCCAGGCGATTCTCATCCTCGACGCCGAGCTGAACCTTCCCGTGGTGCTGCGCCGCATCATTGAGGAAGCCTGCGACCTGGTCGAAGCGGAGTTCGGGGCACTCGGCGTCTTCACCGAGGACGGGCAGGCACTCGACCAGCTCCTGACCGTGGGCATGAACTTCGAGGCGGAACAGGCCATCGGCCGCGGCGTGCTGGGCACGCTCATGGCCGACGACAAGCCGCTTCGGCTGGGCAACATCGCCGACAGCCCGGGCAGCTTCGGGTTCCCGGATCCGCATCCGACCGTGACCTCCTTCCTGGGTGTGCCGATACGGGTGCACGGCGAGGTCTACGGCAACCTCTACCTGACCAACAAGCGACACGCCGAGGAGTTCTCGGAGCATGACGAGGAGCTCTGTCTGGCGCTCGCCAGCGCCGCGGGAATCGCCATTGAGAACGCACGGCTGCACTCGCTCGTGCGCGATCACGCACTCACCGAGGACCGGGACCGGATTGCGCGTGACCTGCACGACTCGGTGATCCAACGGCTGTTCGCCATTGGCCTGTCACTGCAGGGGACCGCGCGCCTGGTCGAGCGGCCGGAGGCGGTCATGCGGATCGGAGAGGCCATCGACAAGCTCGACGAGACGATCCGCCAGCTGCGCAAGGCCATCTTCGACATCGAGCTCACCATCAACAAGGAGGGACTGCACCCCAAGGTCCTCGACCTGGTGCACGAGCTGCGGCCGTTGCTCGGCCTCCACCCGCAGGTCTCGTTCAGTGGCCCGGTCGACCATGTGGTCACCGGCCAGCTGGCCGAGGAGGTCCTGGCCGTGCTGCGGGAGGCCCTGACCAACGTCGGCAAGCACGCCAACGCCTCCCAGGTGGTCATCACCGTTGCGGCGGGTGACGAGCTGCGCGTCGTCGTGGCCGACGACGGCGACGGCATGGGTGGCGTCAGGACCGACGGTCTCGGACTGAAGAACATGCTGCACCGGGCCGAGCGCCTGGGGGGCGGCATGGAGATCGGCACCTCGAGGGAGGGTGGCACCCGCCTCACCTGGCACGTGCCGCTGGCCGAGGCGGACGAGGTCTTCGGGACGGTGGCACCCGTCTCCTGAGACGCCGGAACGAAAGGGGAGGCGCATGACCACCACGGCAGGGGCGGTTCCGGGCCGGCAGGGTCTGGGCCGGGCCCTGTGGAAGCGGCAGCTCTCGCAGTACCCCAACACATGGCCGCGGCTCGGCTACCTGGCCATCGTCGTCCTGACGACGATCATGCTCTACTACCTCTACTACGTGGAGGGCGCGGTCACGCCGCTGCTGCTGCCCTACTACCACATGTCCTTCCAGTTCTTCCTCTACCTGCTGGTCGTGTCCAACGCCATCGGCGCGTTCAGTGCCTTCATCGGTGGGCTCTCCGACAAAATCGGCCGGGCCAACCTCACCATCTACGGGACATTGCTCGTCGCGCTGATCCAGCTCTTCGCCATCCCGCACATCACCGACAAGTACTGGTTCGCCGCGTCCTACTGCGTGATCGGCTTCGTCGAAGGCGTCATTCTCGTCTCTACGCCGGCGCTCATGCGCGATTTCTCCCCGCAGCTCGGACGGGGCGTCGCCATGGGGTTCTGGGCCCTGGGCCCGACCATGGGAGCGCTCTCGGCCAGCCTGGTGGCGACGCACACCCTCAGCCACTTGGCGCCGTGGCAGGACCAGTTCATCATCTCGGGCCTCGTATGCCTCGGCGTCGTGACCATCGCATTCTTCTTCCTGCGTGAACTCTCGCCGCAGTTGCGCGACCAGCTGATGGTCACGGAACGCGAACGAGCCCTGGTCGAGGCGCGGGCAATGGGCATCGACGTCCAAAAGGCGACGGCGCGCCCCATTCGCTCCATGTTGAAGATCGACCTCATCACGTCGTCAATCGCCATCTCGGTGTTCCTGCTCTTCTACTACGCCTCGGTCAGCGTGCTCACCATCTACTGGGTCGTCGTCTTCAACCGCTCGACGCCGGACGCCAACGGCATCAACGTGTGGCTGGCCGCCTCCCTTTCCGCGGGCCTCGTCGTGGCGGGGGTGCTCTCCGACTGGGCACGCGTGCGCAAGCCCTTCATGCTGGTGGGGGCGATCTGCGCAATCGTGATGATGTGGTTCATGATCGAGCAGACGAAGCATCCCCACACCGGGTACTACGCCAACGTGATCGTGATCGTGCTCCTCGCCCTCTCGATCTCGTTGGCCTACGCGCCGTGGATGGCCAACTACACCGAACAGGTCGAGGCGCACAATCCCGCGCTCACCGCCTCGGGTCTGGCCATCTGGGGTTGGATCCTCCGCATCACCGTGGCACTGTCGTTCCTGGTGCTGCCCTACGTGATCACCACTTCCACCGTCCTCGTGGACAACCAGACCGCGGCGACCGCGTTGCAGGCGATCAAGGCCGCCGAACCCTACGCCCCGACGACGTCACCGGCCGCCTGCAACCCGACCCCGGCCCCCGCGTCGGTGATCAGCGGGCTGCAGGCCACGAAGGAGGCCGGGCCGCAGACGTTGGCCACGGTCCTCGCCGCCTGCAACTCAACGCACAGCCTCGCCCAGGCGTTGACCGCCGCCGGCGGCTTGTCGAACCCCCAGGTCCAGGGTCTGCTCGCTTACTCCCCGCTCGCCACGGAGATCCAGAACGGCCAGCCAGTGAGCCAGGCCGAGATCGCGTCCAAGGTCGGCGTGCACTCGCAGAACCTGGCCAGCCTCCTCATCGCCGAGCAGAAGCTGGTGCCGGCTCAAAAGACGTCGCCCGGGGAGTGGAGGCGCTGGTGGACTGTGTGCCTCATCGGCATGGCGGTGTTCGGGGTTCTGGTCTTCACCATGCGGGGCCGCTGGAGCCCGCGTGCGGCCAAGCGCGACTTCGACGACCACGAGCGCATGGTCACCGAGGAGTTGGCGAAGCTGGTCCAGGAGCAGCCGGCTGCCGTCACCTGACCCACCCGCCCCACCGGACACCGACCCCTCCGTGGCAGGATCGGGGCATGCGAGAGCTCGAGCACTGGGTGGGCGGTAAGTCGGTCGCGGGGACGTCGGGGCGCCAGGGGCCGGTGTTCGACCCGGCCCGGGGCGTCCAAACGGCAGCGGTGCCGCTGGCCTCGGTGGACGAGGTGCGCGACGCGGTCGACACGGCGGGCGAGGCCGCCGCCGAATGGGGCGTCGGGGTCGCTCAGCGCCCGCGCCGCCGTCCTCTTCCGCCTGCGCGACCTGGTCAGCCGGGCCTCGGCCGACCTGGCGGCCGCCGTCACGGCCGAGCACGGAAAGGTGCTGAGCGACGCCGCCGGCGAGGTGGCTCGGGGGCTCGAGAACATCGAGTTCGCCTGCGGTATCCCGCACCTCTTGAAGGGGTCGCATTCGACCGAGGTGTCCTCCGGCGTGGACGTCCACACCGTGCTCGAGCCGCTGGGCGTCGTCACCGGCATCACGCCGTTCAACTTTCCGGTGATGGTCCCGCTCTGGATGCTGGCCAACGCCATCGCCTGCGGCAACGCGTTCGTGCTCAAGCCCTCGGAGCGGGACCCGTCGCCGTCGCTCCTCCTGGCCGAGCTGGCCAGGGAGGCCGGCGTTCCTGACGGGGTGCTGAACGTGGTCCACGGTGACGCCGTCGCGGTGGACGCGCTGCTGACCGACCCGGGCGTGGCCGCCGTCTCCTTTGTCGGGAGCACACCCATTGCGCGGCACGTCTACGAGACAGGGGCGCGCCACGGCAAGCGCGTCCAGGCGCTCGGCGGGGCCAAGAACCACATGGTCGTCCTGCCCGACGCGGACGTCGCCGCCGCGGCCGACGCGGCCATCTCCGCCGGCTACGGCTCTGCGGGGGAGCGCTGCATGGCCATTTCGGTGGTCGTCGCCGTCGGCGCGGTGGCCGATCCACTGGTGGCCGCCATCGCCGAGCGGGTGCCGTCGATCGTCGTCGGCCCCGGCGACGACCCGGAATCGCAGATGGGACCGCTCGTCACCGCCGCGCATCGGGACCGCGTGCGCGCCTACGTCGACGGGGCCGAGGCGGAGGGGGCGCAGCTGGTGGTGGACGGCCGGGGGGACTGGCCCGAGGGCTTCTTCCTCGGCTGCTCGCTGCTCGATCGATGTGCGGCCCGGCATGCGGGTCGTACGACGACGAGATCTTCGGGCCCGTCCTCAGCGTCGTGCGCGTCGACACCTTCGAGGAGGCGGTCGACCTGGTCAACGCCAACCCGTACGGCAACGGCACGGCCCTCTTCACCCGGGATGGTGGCGCGGCCCGGCGTTTCAGCGCGACATCGCAGCGGGCATGGTCGGGATCAACGTGGCCATCCCCGTGCCGGTCGGATTCCATTCCTTCGGCGGGTGGAAGTCATCCCTCTTCGGCGACAGCGCCATGTACGGCCCCGAGGGAATCCGCTTCTACACCCGGCCCAAGGTCGTCACCACCCGCTGGCCCGATCCGGCGACGAGCGAGATCGACCTGGGTTTTCCCCGCACCCGCTGAGCCGCCCCATCCCTGCCGGGACCACACCCGTAAGAACAGGCCGTAGGGTGGCACCGTTACCGAACTGGGGAGGCATGATGGCCTTGCACTCGATGGGCTCCGGGTCGTCGACGCCGACACCCACCTGACCGAGGCCCACGACCTGTGGACGAGGCGCGCTCCGGCCAAGTACGCCGACCGGGTCCCGCACGTCGAGGAGATCGACGGCCGTCCCATGTGGATCGTCGACGGCGCCGAGCTCGGCTTCGCCGGCGGCGGCGGCGTCATCGACCGCGAGGGGGGCAAGGGTCGCGCCCTCGAGGCGCTCTACGAGTGGACGATCGACAGAATCCACGCCGGGGCGTACGACCCCAAGGCGCGCATTGAGGTGATGGACGACTCCGGCATCTATGCCCAGGTGTGCTTCCCGAACTCCATCGGGTTGGGCGGCCAGGGCATTTCCGACGTGGTCAAGGACCCCGAGCTGCGCCTGCTGTGCGTGCAGATCTACAACGACGCCATGGCCGAGGTGCAGGCCGACTCGGGCAACCGCCTCCTGCCCATGCCGGTGCTGCCGGCCTGGGACCCGCAGGAAAGCGTCCGCGAGGCGGAGCGGGTGGCGGGGATCGGCCTGCGTGGCGTGAACATGACGTCGGACACCCAGGACCTGGGCGCGCCCGACTTGGCCAACCGGGCCTGGGATCCGGTGTGGGAGGTGTGCGCCGACCTGCAGCTGCCGGTGCACTTCCACATCGGCGCCAGCCTGACCACCATGACCTACTTCGGCACGTACCCGTGGGAGTCACAGGACGAGGACACGAAACTGGCCATCGGGGGGACACTCCTGTTCATCGGGAACGCCCGGGTGGTGACCAACATCATTCTGAGCGGCCTGCTCGACCGGCACCCCACGCTGAAGATGGTCTCCGTCGAGAGCGGGGTGGGCTGGATCCCCTTCATCCTCGAGGCGCTCGACTACGAGATGTCCGAGAACGCGCCCAAGCAGCTGGACCAGCTCTCGATGCTCCCGTCGGAATACTTCCGCCGCAACCTCTACGCCACCTTCTGGTTCGAGAAGAACAACGTGCCGGCCCTCATCGAGGCCGTCGGGGAGGACAACGTCCTGTTCGAGACGGATTTCCGCATCCCACCTGCCTCTATCCCAAGCCGCTCGAGACCGTGGCCGACAAGATGTCGACGTTGACCCCCGCCGTGCAGCGCAAGGTGCTGGGGGAGAACGCGGCCGCGCTGTACCGGCTCTGAGCACGGCTGGACCGGTACCTCCCCGGCGGCTCAGGGGCGGACCGTCGGGGGGACGGCAAGATCCCTGCCGGTCGACCGTTCTCCGCGCGGAGGGCTGGTGTCTCGCGGGCACGGTAGGTGGCCGCGTGGGCCCACCCGGGCTCTGCGAGAGGCCCGAGGAATTGGCGGGAGGTGAGGTGGCGAACCTGTTCAGACTGCGGCGAGCTTCGGGACCGTCGGCACCCGACCCCGAGGGCGCCGCTGACGCCGACGACGGAGCCACCGACGCCGAGGTGAGCGAGACCGAGCCGCCGGAGCCCGAACCGCAAGGGCTGGACGTGACGGGGCTCCTGGTGGCCGTAGCCGAGCCGGTGGTGCCGGTGCGCGACGAGGGAGACCGAGTGGCGCTGTCCGGCGATCCGGACACCGAGGTGACGGCGCCCGAGGCGGAGGGCCAGTCGCTCGAGATGGAGAGCCTCCTCAAGGGGCTGGCGCCTTCGGGCGCCGGTCACGACGCAGCGCCAGAGCCCAGCCCGACCGAGCCGGACACGTGGTGGCGCATCGACCGGGCGGGCTACCTGTTCCCCCGGGCCGAGTTGCCGAACGAGCCTCTGGCCGCGGTGGCCCGTTCGGCCACGGCGGGGCTCGGCGCACTGGTGGCCAGCCCGCTGAGCGTCCACGAGTACGCCGAGGACTTCGTCGCCGGAACCGTCAGCCTGATCGTCCGCGACGACTCGTCGGACTACGCCTGGCGCATCGATGCCGAGTGGACCGACTCGGACGGCCGCGTCGAGCTGCTCGAGGCCCTCGCCGCCATGTTCGGCGAGCCGGCGCCCATCGTCGGGCTGCGCCGCCTGCGCGCCCGGGGCGACATCCGCGGCGGCGTCGCCCAGACCCCGACGCTGCATCTGTCCGCCCCGAACGTCGGTGGGCCCGAGCCGGACTGGGAGCGCGTGCTGGCGTCGGTCGCGCCCGGTGTCCGCTTCGAGTTGAACGAAGGCGGCGTCAGCTACCGCGCTGTGCGGATCCACGGCGTGGCGGTCGCCTGTGCCGTCGACAACGAGGAGGCACTGGCCCGGGTCGACCGCTGGCTGGGGCGTCTCCTCGCCGCGGCCGCCGACGTGAGCTGAGCGACACCACCGCCGAGCCGGGGGCCATAGCCTCCAACTGTGCGGACGGTCCTCGCCTCACCGCTGCTGGAGGTGGCGGTCGGCTCCGACCCCCGGACGATCTCGTTCGGTGGCCCGGACCTCGTCCAGGCCGAGCCGCTACGCTTCCTGACCGAGGGGCGCTGGCCGGCCGGTCCGCTCCCGCCGCCCGACGACGACCCTGGCCCCGGCGGCGGCTGGCGCCACGCCGGCCGGGCCCTGGGCGCGGTCGAGGTGGCGGTGAACCTGGCGGAGATCCCCGTTTACCTCCGGGCCGGCGCCACCCTCCCGCTGCTGCCCGACCACGTCCGGTCGCTGAGCCCCTACGCCGGCACGGCGGGAGTCTGACGTCGGGCCGCCCGACTGCTTCGGACGGGTCACGGGTGCAGGGAGCGACGTCGCGGACCACGGGCATGCATTGGGCGCCGTCCCCCAGTCCAGTGGGCGAGGCGGGACTTGAACCCCCACATCCTTTCGGACACAGGAACCTGAATCCTGCGCGTCTGCCAATTCCGCCACTCGCCCGAGCGACCGGGCAACAGTAGTCGCTGCACCGGACCGCTCCGTCTGCCGAGGCCTAGGTGACCAGGTCAGACGCCCGGCGAATCCCTGGGTAGGGCACCGGCCCGGTAATCTCTGGGAGACCATGGGACTCCAGCAGTTTGAGGAGCGCCTCGAGCGTCTGGTGGAGGGAACGTTGGCCAAGCCATTTCGAAGCAACCTCCAGCCGGTCGAAATCGGCCGGAGGCTGACGCGCGAGATGGACCTGCACCGGCGGGTGGGCGTGCGGGGCCTCATCGCGCCCAATGCCTTCGCCGTGACCCTCTCGCCGGCCGACGTGAGCCGCTTCGCCAACTTCATCGACGCCCTGTCGCGCGAGCTCTCCGACGCCGCCCGGGAGCACGCCCGGATCGAGGGGTACTCGTTCGTCGGGCCGGTCGAGGTGGAGATCTTCGAGGGCTCCAGCCTCAAGGCGGGGCGGTTCACCGTCACGGCCGAGGTGCGCGAGAGCGAGGACGGGGGGTTCCTGGCCGAGCTCGTCCTGCCCGACGGTCGGCGGGTGAGCGGTGGGCTCCGAGCCGCTGGTCATCGGCCGCCTGCCCGAGTGTGACGTCGTGCTGCCGGACTCCAACGTGAGCCGGCGCCATGCCGAGCTGCGGCGCAAGGGTGACGGCGTGTTCGTCACCGATCTCGGGTCCACCAACGGCACCAGGGTCAACGGCACCCCGGTCCGGGAACAGCTCCTCGCCAGCGGGGACGAGGTCAGCGTGGGGTCGACGAGACTCATCTTCGAAATGTCGTGACCGCACCGAGCGCGGTGGCGGTCCTGCTCGCCACGCAGAACCTGAACGCGGTCCTGCGGATCATGCAATGGGGTGTCATCGCGCTGATCTTCCTCTTCTTCCTCCGCGTCATCCGCGCCGTCTGGGTCGAGATGAGCCCCGCCACCGTCCGCAAGCCGCGGTCGGACCGCCGGCAGGAGAAGCGCGAGCAGCAGGCCGCGGCGCGCCCGGCCGGCCAACCGGCGCCCCGGCGCCGCCAGCTGTACCTCAAGGTGGTCCAGCCAGACGCCCACGCCGGCCGCACCTACGACCTCGACGACGAGCTGACCATCGGGCGCTCGCCCGGCTGCGGGGTCGCCATGCCCGAGGACATCTACACCTCGACGCTGCACGCCCGGCTCTTCCGCCGCAACGACCAGCTCTGGGTGGAGGACCTCGGCTCGACCAACGGCACGTTCGTCAACTCCGAGCAGATCAAGCAGGCGGTGCGGCTGGGCAAGGGCGACCTGCTGCAGATCGGCTCGACGGTCTTCGAGGTCTCCCGGTGACCGTGCTGCGGTCGGGGTCGGCCACCGACGTCGGGCGCGTCCGCACCGTCAACCAGGACATGCCGCTCGAGCGGCCCAACCTCTACGCCGTGGCCGACGGCATGGGCGGCCACGTCGGCGGCGAGGTGGCGGCCCGGGTCGCCGTCGAGACGCTCGACCAGGCCTTCGAGCGGACGCCCACCGTCGACGGCCTGCGGGAGGCCTTCTCGGAGGCGAACAGCGCCGTCTGGCACGAGAGCCAGTCCAACCTCGACCTGCGTGGCATGGGGACCACCCTGACCGCCATGGCGCTGGTCGGCGGGACCGACGGCCGGGACGTGCTGGCGCTGGCCAACGTCGGCGACTCGCGCGCCTACGTCTTCTCCGAGGGCGAGGTGCTCCAGGTCACCGACGACCACAGCCTGGCCGAGGAGCGGATGCGCCAGGGCGAGATGACCGAGGAGGAGGCGGCCGTCCACCCCCAGCGCCACATCCTCACCCGCGCCCTCGGCGTGTCCTCCGAGGTGGAGACCGACATGTGGGAGCTCGAACTGCGCACCGGCGACCGGCGTGCTGCTCTGCTCCGACGGGCTGTCCAACGAGGTGGGCACCGACGAGATGGCCGACATCCTGGCGCGGTCGACGATCCCGAGGAGGCGGCACACCGGCTGGTCGACGTGGCCAACGAGCACGGCGGCGCCGACAACATCACCGTGGTCGTCGTCGACGTGCAGGTGGGGGAGGAGGGCAACGGCAGCCGTCCGAGGTCACGCCGCTGGCCGTCCGCCGCAGCCGCGGGCGCTGTGCCGGCGGCGGACGGCGCCGCAGCGAGGGTGACGGCCCGGGCGAGGCGACCGGCACCGGCCCAGCCGCCGACTGGCAGCCACGTCGCTGCTGGCGACCGCGGTCCGCGACGATGAGACCCGACCGTACCGGCCCGCCGACACGCTCGCCCCGGGCGCCCGGCTCGGCTTCGGCGACGACCAGGACCACGCTGACCCTCGCCGAGGCGGGCCCCGCAAGCGACGAGTTCTTCCTCGGCCACCGCGGCCTCCGTGCCGGTGGCCCGCTCGACCACCCGGGTGCCGCCCGCCCGCCGCCCGCGGCGCCGACAGGCCCCGGAGAAGGAGAGCCGCGGCGCCCGCCGCCGGCGGATGGGGATCCCGCGGCGGATCACACTGCGAGTCGATCGGATTCGTCCTCTTGGTGGCGGCGGTCCCGGTCGCCGCCTACTTCGTGCTCGTGGTACGCCTACGACAACTGGATCGTGACGGTGCAGGGCAACCAGATCGTGGTGAAGCAGGGCCAGCCGGGCGGCGTGCTGTGGTTCCACCCCAAGGTGGTGGACCGCACCGGTGCTCACGACGAGCCAGATCCTCCCGCTGGCGGTCCCGTGCGAGGCCGGCGTCCAGGAGTCGCTCGCTGCCGACGCCAAGAGCTACGTGCGCAACCTCGTACGACGACCACGACCACGACCACCACCACGACGACGACCACGACCCACGACGACCACGACGACGCCCTCCACCCTTCCCGGCCCCCCGACCACCGCGCCCCGACCACGACCGCCCGACGACGACCACGACCGACGTCGGCAGCGCATCCCGTGAGCGGCGTCTCCAATCCCCGTCGTCGAAGGCGCCCAGCGTAGGCTCAGGGCGCCATGCAACCCGTCGAGAATCCGCGGGTCTACTCGGGCCGCTACGAGGTGACCCATCTGATCGCCCGCGGCGGCATGGCGCAGGTGTACCGCGCCATGGACCTCCAGCTCGACCGGCCGGTCGCCCTGAAGGTGCTGTTCCCCGAGCTCTCCGTCGACCGGACCTTCGTCGAGCGCTTCCGCCGCGAGGCGCAGGCCGCCGCCAACCTGTCCCACCCCAACATCGTCCCGGTCTTCGACTGGGGCGAGGACGACGGCGCCTACTTCATCGTCATGGAGTTCATCGACGGCCGGCCGCTCTCGGCCGTCCTGCGCGATCCCGCAGCCCCTGCCGCCGCGCCAGATCGCCACGATCGGCGCCGGCGTGGCCGCCGCCCTCGCCTTCGCCCACCGCCACGGCGTGGTGCACCGCGACGTGAAGCCGGGCAACGTGCTCATCACGCCCGACGGCGAGGTCAAGGTGACCGACTTCGGCATCGCCCGGGCGGTCAACACCGAGGAGAGCCTGACCCAGACCGGCGCCGTCATGGGCACGGCGGCCTACTTCTCACCCGAGCAGGCCGAGGGCAAGGGGGTCGATGCCCGCAGCGACATCTACTCCCTCGGCGTGGTGCTCTACGAGATGGCGGCCGGGCAGGCCGCCGTTCACCGGGGACTCCCCGGTGGCCGTGGCCTCCAAGCACGTGCGCGACACGCCCGTGCTGCCTCGGAGGTCAACCCGGCCGTGCCCGCCGGCGCTCGAGGCCGTGGTGATGAAGGCGATGGCCAAGAGCCCCGACGACCGCTACGGGTCGGCCGAGGAGCTCCGGGCGGACCTGCTGCGCTTCGCCGAGGGCCGCCCGGTCGAGGCGGGCGACCCCGGCGTCGACCTCCATGATGACGGCCGTCGGGGTGCCGCAGGCGCGACCCAGGCCGTCCGGGCCATCACCCGACCGGCCGGACCATGGCCGTCCTCGACGGCGCCCACCCACCCGCGGGCCAGAGGACGTGGAGCGCAAGAAGCGCACGCGCCGCCTGGTCATCCTCCTGGTCGCTGCTGCTGGTCGCGCTGGCCGTGATCGCCTTCTTCCTGCTGCGCTCGGTGGGCTGTTCGGCGGCAACGTCACCGTCCCCAACGTGGTGGGCCAGCGCCAGCAGCGGCCACCCAGACGCTGCAGAACGACCACCTCGCGGTGGGCAGCACCACGTTCAAGACGAGCAACACACGGCCAAGGGCCTCGTCCTGTCCACCGACCCCAAGGCGGGCGGTCGGTGTCGAAGAACTCCGCGGTCAAGCTCGTCGTCAGCGACGGGCCGAACATCCCCGGTGCGGTGCCGACGGTGACGGGCGAGCAGCTCGCGCCGGCCACCCAGCTCATCTGCCGCCGCCGACCTCTCCTACACCGTCAAGTACGTGACCAGCAACCAGCCCATCGGGACGGTGCTGAGCCAGAATCCCGCCGGGGCACCAAGGTCGAGGCGAACCGGTCAAGGTGCAAGCTGACGGTGTCGGGCACGCAGACCTCGGTCACGGTGCCCAGCGTGCTCGGGCAGTCCCCGGCGTCGGCCGGCTCCATCCTCAAGGGCGCCGGCCTCAACGTGGGCACCCAGACCAGCGGCTGCTCGAACGCAGTACCCCGCCGGGCTGGTGTCGTCGCAGACCCCGGCGCCGAGCGCGACGTGCCCGCCCAACACCCGGTCAACCTCGTCGTCTCCAGCGGCAGCTGCGTCGCCGTCCCGGGCGTGGTCGGCCAGACCGAGCGCGGCCCAGTCGGCCATCACCGGCGCCGGCCTGGTCGCCAACACCACCTTCGACACCACGTGCGCCAACGGCGCGCAGCCGGGCAACGTCGACAGCCAGACCCCGGCCGCGGGCACGCAGGTGGCCAGCGGCAGCACGGTGACCATCTCGGTCTGCCAGCCGAACGACGACCACCACGACGACCACGACCACGACCACGCCGACGTCCACGTCGACGACCCTGAGCACCGGTCCACCGACGACGCCGCCGACCAGGCCGTAGCCCATCAGCTGACCGCGGACGGCGCCCGTCGGTGCCGGGCGGCTCAGGCGTTCGCGGCCGCCCCCAGCTGGCCGAGGAAGTTGGCCAGCAGGGCCGGTCCCGACGCGGTCAGCACCGACTCGGGGTGGAACTGCACGCCTTCGACCGGCAGCGAGCGGTGGCGCAGGCCCATGACGACGCCGTCCGTCGAGGTGGCCGTCACCTCCAGCTCGTCGGGCACCGACTCGGGGCGCACGACGAGCGAGTGGTAGCGGGTGGCCACGAAGGGGTTGGGCAGCCCGGCGAAGATGCCCTGGCCGTCGTGGTGGATCTCCGAGGTCTTGCCGTGCATCAGGTGGGGGGCGGCCACGATCTCGCCGCCGAAGGCCTGGCCGATGCACTGGTGGCCCAGGCACACCCCGAGGAGCGGGATCTCGCCGGCCAGCGCCCGATGGCCTCGAGGCTCACCCCGCCGTCCTCGGGCCGTCCCGGCCCGGGCGAGATCAGCACGGCGTCGGGCCGCTCGGCCCGGATGCCGTCGACGTCGATGGCGTCGTTGCGGAACACCACCGGCTCGGCCCCGAGCTCGCCCAGCTCCTGGACCAGGTTGTAGACGAAGGAGTCGTAGTTGTCGACGACGAGCACCCGCGGTCCCATGGGGGGACGATCGTACCCAATGACCGGGGCCGCCCCGCCCGGAGGCCCGCCTCCCGCGCTGGCTAACCTCTGACCTCGTGGCAACCAGCACCAAGGGCCCGGGCGGCGCCTCCCGCAAGGGGAAGTCGGCCGGCGGCGGGCCACGTCGAAGGTCGGCCGCTACAAGACGGCGAGGAGAGCGGCCGCTACACGGCGCCGATCCCCAAGAGCGTGCGGCACAGCCCGCCGTGGTACGGCGCGCTGATCCTCGTGCTGCTCATCGGCGGCGTGGTCGTGATCACGGTCAACTACCTGGCCCACCTGCCGTTCGCGCCCACGGCTCGCCGTGGGGGCTGGTCGTCGGCCTGGTGATGATCTTCGTCGGCTTCCTGCCGCGACCCGGTACCACTAGCCGCGCCGCCGGCGCACGCCTCTGGCGGGGCCCGCCGGGACTGCTGTCCGCCGGCCTACGGGGGCCGGGCCAGCCCAGGCGCTCGATGATGGTGGCGTTGGCCAGCCCGCCGCCCTCGCACATGGTGAGCAGCCCGTAGCGGCCGTTGGTGCGCTCGAGCTCGTTGAGCAGCGTGGCGATCAGCTTGCCGCCCGAGGCGCCGAGCGGGTGCCCGAGCGCGATGGCCCCGCCGTTGGGGTTGACGAGCTCCATGTTGGGGTGGTGCTCCTTCTCCCACGCCAGCACCACCGAGGCGAAGGCCTCGTTGATCTCGACGGCGTCGATGTCGTCCAGCGTCAGCTTGGCCCGCTCGAGCACGCTGGTCGTGGCCGGGATGGGGCCGGTCAGCATCGTGACCGGGTCGACGCCGGCCAGGGCGAAGGCGTGGAAGCGGGCCCGGGGGCGCAGGCCCAGGGCGTTGGCCTTCTCCTCGCTCATGATGAGCACGGCCGAGGCGCCGTCGGTGATCTGCGAGGAGTTCCCCGCCGTGACCTTGCCGTCCTCCTTGAAGGCGGGCTTGAGGTTGGCCAGCGTCTCGACCGTCGAGTCGGGGCGGATGCCCTCGTCGGTGGCGAAGATCTCGTCGGTGTCCTTGCCCTCGTCGTCGCGGACGGCCACCGGGACGATCTCGTTCTCGAAGCGGCCCTCGGCGGTGGCCCGGGCCGCCCGCTGGTGGCTCCGCACCGAGAAGGCGTCGAGCTCCTCGCGCGAGATGCCCCACTGATCGGCGATCATCTCGGCGCCGATGCCCTGGCCCTTCAGGCCGCCCGTTCTCGGCGTAGCGGGCCATCATGCGCGGGCCGAAGGGGAAGCCGAAGTCGCGGACGACCGAGGAGCCCATGGGGGTGCGGGTCATGGACTCGACGCCGGCGGCGACCACGATGTCGTAGGCCCCGGCCATGACGCCCTGGGCGGCGAAGTGCAGCGCCTGCTGGGACGAGCCGCACTGGCGGTCGATGGTGGTGGCGGGCACCGACTCGGGCCAGCCGGCGGCCAGCACGGCGTTGCGGCCGATGTTGAGCGACTGCTCGGACACCTGCATGACGCAGCCCATGATCACGTCGTCGACCAGGGCGGGGTCGAGCTCGTTGCGCTCGGCCACCGCCTTGAGGGCCTCGGAGGCCAGGTCGACGGCGTGCCAGTTGCGGAGCTTCCCGTTGCGCTTCCCGCCGGCGGTCCGGACGGCGTCGACGATGACTGCGGTGGTCATGGTGGTCTCCTCCCAATTCCGGCGGGCCGCTCCCTGCCGGTTCAGAACCAGCGCACATCCTACCTGGCCGGCGGCCCGAGGGGCCATCTGGCGCCGCGCGCCGGCCCGGTAGGGTCTGGCGCCCGATGGCAGACACCGGCCGGGGCCGGCAAGGACATGGACCGCTGGCTGGGCGACGGCGGCATGCCGATCATCGAGCGTGGTCGGCGGCGCGTTCACCGGCTACGGCGTGGACGGCGAGGACCTGGGCTGGGTCGCCGGGACCTTCACGCCGACCGACCTGGCCTGCAACCCGCACGGGATCACCCAGGCCGGCGTCCACTCCCTCCTGCTCGATGCGTGCATGAACTTCGCCATCAACGCCGCCTTCCGGGCAGGGCCCGCACCCGGGGCACGCTCGAGATGAAGACCGAGTGCATGCGCCCGGCCATGAAGGGCGAGCCCTACGTGCTGCGGGGCGAGGTGGTGCGCATGGCCAGGCAGGTGGCCTACGGCGAGGCGACGGTGCGGGACGCCGACGGCGCGCTGGTCAGCCGGGCCACCGGGACCTTTCTCCTGCATCGACCCGACCCCGAGCCCGCTCCCCCGCCTGACCCCTACCGGGTCCCGCCTCCCGGACCCGGGGTCTGCCTGCGTCTGCTGCGGCCCCCCGGCCGACCGCGCGCCGTGTGCTTCGCCTGCCGCTCGGTGGCCGCCGCCTCGGCCTCCCGCTCGTCCCCCGTCTTGCCGGTGCGGCTGTGCCCGCTGCCGAGCCCCCTCTACGCCGTGCTGATGGGGTACAAGGAGTCGCCCGTCGCCGAGGCGCGGGCCCGCTTCGCCCCGATGGTGCGCCTGCTCTTCGACGGCTTCCTGGCCGCCCACGCCGGCTGCCTCGCCGCGGCCGCGGGCGGACCGGTCGACCTCGTGCTCCCGGTGCCCTCGACCGCCCGCCCGGGCGGCGCGCCCCTCGCACGGCGTGGAGGGCCTGGCCGCGTCCGCCACCGGCCGGACGGGCGCGCGCTGGTCGCCCGGCCTGCTCGCACGCGGGCCGCCCGGCCGGTCGGCCACATGCAGCCCGACCGCGCGGCCTTCGCCGTCGCCGCCGCGTCCGCCGGCGCCGTACCGGGCCGGCGCGTCCTGCTGCTCGACGACACCTACGTCAGCGGCGCCCGCGCCCAGAGCGCGGCCGCCGCGCTGCGCCGGGCCGGCGCCCGCTCGGTGGTCATCGTCGCGCTGGGCCGCGTCCTGCGCCGGACCGCGTCGCCGCTGCACGCCGCGTTCCTCGCCGCCGTGCGGCGCCGACGGCGTCGCGGACCGGGCGCGGCCGTGCTGCCGCTGCGCTCAGACGGGGGCGCCGACCGAGTAGCGCACGCCGGTCAGCTCCTCGGACGACCGCCACAGCGCGGCCGCCGCCTCGTCGTCCCGGGCCCGGCGGAGCGGCGGGCGACGCGGCGGGCCGAAGAGCTCGAAAGGTGCGCCGGCCCGATGTACTGCCCGGCGCGGACGGACGACGAGGTCGCGGCGCACAGGACCGGCAGGGCACCCGCCGCGGCGGACTGCCCGAGCGTCGTCCCGGCCGTGCCCGCCAGCTTGCGCCGCAGCCGGCTGTCGCCCAGGGCGGCGCCGCTGCCCGGCCAGGTTGCTGCGGGTCCAGCCGGGGTGGGCCGCCACGCCGACGTCGGGAGGCCGGCCGCGTCAGCCGCCGGCTCAGCTCGAGGTGAAGAGGAGGTTGGCCAGCTTGGACGTGCCGTAGGCCACCCAGCGTGTTGCGGGGTGCGTCCCCGGCGACGTCGTCGAGCTGAGCGGCCGACGCGGTGCATGTGGGAGCTGACGGTGACGACCCGCGAGCGCTCGGTCGTGACGATCCGGTCCAGCAGCAGGCCGGTCAGCGCGAAGTGGCCCGAGGTGGTTGGTGGCCATCTGGAGCTCGAACCCGTCGGCCGTCTGGCGGTACGGCGTGCCCATCACGCCGGCGTTGTTGACGAGGATGTCGAGCCGGGCGTGCTCGGCCAGGACGGCTCCGCCGCCCGGCGCACCGAGACCAGGTCCGCCAGGTCGAGCGGAGCAGCTCGAGGAGGAGCGGTCGAGCTCGCTCTCGAGCTTGTCGCGGGCCCGGCGCGCCTTCTCCTCGTTGCGGCAGGCCATGACCACGTGCGCGCCGTGGTCGGCCAGGCGCCGCGCCGTCTCGTAGCCGATGCCGCTGTTGGCGCCGGTGACGAGCGCGACCCGGCCGGTCAGGTCACCGATGTCGTCGGCGCTCCAGGTGCGCCGCCCGTGGCCTCGCTGCCGGGAATCGCGGCTCACGCGTTGCCGATGTGGTCGGCCGGGACCGTGCCGAGCTTGCCGGCCTCGAAGTCCTCGAAGGCCTGGACGATCTCGGCCCGGGTGTTCATGACGAAGGGCCCGTGGGCGTAGACCGGCTCGCCGATGGGCCGGCCACCGAGAATCAGCACGTCGAGCGCGGGGTGGCGTGACTCCTGGCGGCGTCGGCCCGCAGGACGAGCGCGTCGCCGGCGCCGAACACCGCGAGCTGGCCGGTGTGGAACGGGACGCGCCTCGGGCCCCACGCGTCCCTCCCCGGCCAGCACGTAGACCAGCGCGTTGAACTCCGCCGGCCAGGGCAGCACCAGCTCGGCGCCGGGCTGCACCGTGGCGTGCACCAGGGAGATCGGCGTGTGGGTGGACCCGGGCCCGCGGTGGCCGGCCACGTCGCCGGCGATGACCCGGACGAGCGCACCGCCGTCGGGCGAGGTGAGGAGCAGGATGTTGTCGGCCTCGATGCCCTGGTAGCGCGGGTCGATCCACTTCTCGGCCGCCGGCAGGTTCACCCAGAGCTGGATGCCGTGGAACAGCCCGCCGCTGGCGATCAGCTGCTCGGGCGGGCGCTCGATGTGCAGGATGCCCGACCCGGCGGTCATCCACTGGGTGGAGCCGTTGGTGATGAGGCCGCCCCCGCCGATGGAGTCCTGGTGCTGGAAGGTGCCGTCGATCATGTAGGTCACGGTCTCGAAGCCGCGGTGGGGATGCCACGGCGTGCCCTTGGGCTCGCCGGGGGCGTACTCGACCTCGCCCATCTGGTCCATGTGGATGAACGGGTCGAGGTCGGCCAGGTCGGAACGCCGGCGAAGGCGCGCCGCACCGGGAAGCCCTCTCCCTCGAAGCCCGAGGGCGCGTCGGTGATGCTCTTGACCCGGGCGGTGGCCGTCGCCTCCCGGCACGGCGCCATGCGGGGAAGGACCAGGTTGTCGGGAACGGTCACTGCGGGCATGGCGACCTCACTCTCTCGCGTCGGCGCCCAGCTCCACCGTCGTCACCGACGCACACTCCTGCAACACGGAGGGCCGAGTCCGTTCTGTTCCGCCGCCAGCCCGACGTCAGGAGGCGTCGAGACGCGCGACCTGGTCGGGCGTCAGGGTGATGTCGGCGGCCGCGGCCGACGCGATGGCCGTCTCGGGCCGGCTGCTTCCCGGGATCGGGATGACCCGCGAGCCCTTGGCCAGCATCCAGGCCAGCGTGACCTGCTGGGGGGTGGCCCCCACCTCGGTGGCCACCTC
>CAWECP010000007.1:0-219341 GCA_963807675.1 uncultured Acidimicrobiaceae bacterium
GACCGGCCCACCCCTTCACTCTTCGAGCACTACGACGACCTATTGGAGAAGAGCGGATGACCAAGATGACCCAGACCGCAGCAATCGCCTCGATCGGCGCGGCCAGTCGGGAGCTGCACCTGCCGACGGTCCGCGCAGAGGCCCAACGGCTGGCCGAGGTCGCCGAGCGTTCGAGGTCCACGCACCTGGCCTACCTGGCCGACGTGCTGGCCTCCGAGGTCGATGACCGGGCCGAGCGTCGTCGCGTCCGGCGCATCCCGAGCCCGCTTCCCGCGCCTCAAGCGATTAGCCGACTTCGACGTGTCAGCCAACCCGATCGATGCGGCGACCATCTCCACCTTGGCGTCGGGCGCCTACTTGGACAAGGGAGAGCCCGTGGTCCTGCTCGGTGACTCCGGGACCGGCAAGTCCCATCTGCTCATCGGGATGGGCATGGCGGCATGCGAACAGGGTCGCGCCGTCCGCTACGCAACGTGTGCGGGTCTGGTCAACGAGTTGGTCGAGGCAGCCGACGAACGTCGGCTCTCACGCTGGTCGCTCGCTATGGGCGTCTCGACCTGTTGTTGCTCGACGAGCTGGGCTACGTCCAGCTCGACACCCGCGGCGCCGAGCTGTTCTTCCAGATCCTGACCGAGCGCGAGGAGAAGTCCTCCGTTGCCGTGGCCTCGAACCTCCCGTTCAGCGAGTGGGGCCAGGTCATCACCGATCCGCGACTCGTCGCCGCCATCGTCGATCGCATGACGTTCCGGGCCCACATCATCGAGACGGGGACCGAGAGCTTCCGCCTGCGCACGACGCGCAAAGCAAAGAGCTGATCAGCGGACCCGCTCAGGGCGGCGTTGGCCGCCGCCACGTTGAACACCGAGGGGTCGAACTTGTGGCCCACCCAGACGAGATAGTTGTCGTGCTCTTCGTGCAGCGGATCGGCCAGGGCCTCGAGGAACTCCTCATAGCCGCCGGTCCCGCCCACGTCTTCGGGAGGACACGCCCCACCGCCGTCGAGGCATACCCCGTGCTTGAGCACATAGGGAGACCAGGTCACGTCTTCGACGACCACCTCATGTGTCCACGAGTCGCCGAAGTCGTATTCATAAACGAAGCGCCGCAGGTTGCCGCGCAGCGCCACGAAGACCGTGTGCTCCGTCTCGTCGAGTTCTTCGTCGGGATAGTCCTCGACCTGCATCCCATAGAGCGCGCCGTCGATGGTGAAGCTGTGTAGGTGCGAGTTCGTCCAGCCCATCGCGGCCTGGAAGATGTCGTGGAGCCTCGACAGCTTCGCCCCACCGGGGACGAGGACTCGCCGCCACACCGGTGGATCGATGCCTTCGAGACGGATCCGGAGCTGAAAAACGGGTTGGGGCGCCACGCCCGCACAATACGCGGGGCTCTCAGATACTCCCTGAGCCTCCAGACATCCCAGGGTGCACCTTCAGCACGGGGACCCGGCCTGGACTTTCAGGTGGGGCCAAATCAGATCGTCACGGTGGGGCCAATTTCGGTTGACATTCTCAGGGAGACCTCGAACAGGCGGCAGGCGCGCTTGATGCCATGGCCTGCGGCGCTTCATCCGCTCTCGATGAACGGTCCACCATCATCGGGTCTCCGTTGCGAAGAAAGCCGTCGCTCGCGTGAGCGCCTCGTTGTCGAGGTGCGTCTGGCAGCCTCTTGGCGAGGCGGGCGACATCGGCCGATCTCCGTGCTCAGGTCCGGCCGCTCCCCGACGCCGACTTCGGCCTGTGTGGACTCCAGGCCCGGCCGTCTCGGTCAGGTCGTCGTCCCGGGCCACCTGGCCGATGGATCTGTCACCGTGTCTGCGGTGCTTGACAATCTCGGCCTTGAAGTCCGGGGTGAACGACCGGCGGGGACGGGCTTCTTCCTCTCCATGGTCTCCATAATAGGCATCCTCTCTGGTGCTCTGCACCTGACGGTGGAGGTCCGTCAAACCGGGAGAAACCCAAAGAGCCGCGCCGGAAAGAGACCAGGAGGCCTCACAAACACCCCGGTCCGGATGGGGGATCGATAGGGTCTGCTTGTGGGCGCGGCTTTACGGACCACCGAAGTAGGGCCATATCGGCTCGACTGCCCGATAGACGGTGCCACTGTCCTGGCGGACGAGAGTTATCGACATGACGGCACGAGGCCTGGTGCCCTGGTCTGCCACTCGGCGGGTCAGCGTCATCACCAGCAGGCGGTGGCGGAATGGTGGCCTGTACCGAGGGCCCTGGCCGAAAGCGGCATGTGTGTATGTTTGGCGTGCGACCTCGGGGATCCCACCGTTGAGCAGGGTCCCACCTCGGCTGCCTACTCATGGGGCAACGACAATGCTCTGCGCTGTCTCTCGGCAGCCCACCGCTTCCTGGCCGCTCCGGTCGTCGGTGCCCGCCCGGGCCGAACCCTCGTTGTCGGCACGTCGATGGGAGCGCTATTGGGCCTGAACTGGGCTCTGCGTCACCGGGACCTGGTCGGGGGAATGATCCTGGCCTGTCCGGTGCTCGACCTGGCGGCTGTGGCCCGAGGGCCGATGGCGCAGAGTGTGGCCGCCGCTTATGGCGTGGCGGACCCAGCGCAGCTCTACGGGCACACCCACCACTGCCCGGTCGCCTATGCCCCGCGGCTGGCGGGCCTACCGATCCGCCTGTACGCCAGCAGAGATGATCCGGTCGCGGCCGACACTCGGGCATGCGAGGCGTTCGCATCGTCGGTCGGAGGGGACGCCATCGATGTGGTCGACCTAGGCCCATCGGGGCACTGGCCTATCAAACCCCTGTGGACGACGCCCTCCACTTCGCCGCGACCGTCTTCGATGGATGAAGGCGGGCGGGAGCCGACGGGTCCCCGCCACGGCGGCGCGTTGGGTGGGGTGAGTATCCAGCTGGTGTCCGCTTGGAACGACCCGTCCGACCGAGCCGTGTGGTCAGGAACGATCGCGAGCCTGCTGGAGGAGCTGGGGGCCCTCGGCGTGCTGGGGACCCCCAGCTACCGCGACGTCACGCCTTGGGGCCCGGCGGTCAGGGCGCTGCGCACGTGGTTGAGAGGTACGCGGAGACTCTCGGCGGCCTGGGCCTTCAGCAGGGAGATGCAGGCTCTCACCAGGGCCGTAGCGTGGCGGGAACGGCTTCGGAGCCAGCCCGGCGCGAACGCCTTCCTGCTCCCAATGGGTGCCCTAGGTCGGCCTGTCGGGCATCCGTTCGCCACCTGGTGCGACATGTCTCCCGCTCAAATCGCTGCCGCCTACCCGGAGCACACCGCCTCCTTCGGGTACTTCGACGTGGCCTGGCGCGACCTGTCGACCGTGCTCGCCGGGCAGGTTTCTGTCTATCGAGCGGCGGACCACTGCCTTGCCGTTAGCCACTGGGCCGCTGACTCCCTGGTACGGGACCATGGGGTTTCCCGCTCCCGTGTGCACGTGGTCGGTGCGGGGCGAAACGTGACCACGGAGGCATTCGGAGAGCGCGACTGGGCCACGCCCCGGTTCCTCTTCGTCGGCAACAGCTGGGAGCGGAAGAATGGTCCTGCAGTGGTGCGGGCCTTCGGGCAGGTGCGCTCTCACTGTCCGGGCGCTGAGCTCCACCTCGTTGGGCGCCATCCGCGTGTCTCCGCCGACGGGGTCACGGGCCACGGACAGCTCTTCTTCGCTGAACCCGACGAGGGTAAGCGTCTGCAGGAGCTGTTCCAGCGGGCGACCTGCCTGGTCGTCCCCTCGCTTATCGAGCCCTTCGGCATCGTCTATGTCGAAGCGGGAGCGGCAGGACTTCCGAGCATCGGGACGACCGTCGGGGGCGCCGCCACGGCCGTGGGTTCCGGGGGGATCCTGGTCGACCCCCACGACGAGGGAGCCCTGGTCGCAGCCATGACCCGTTTGACTCAGCCGGAACAGGCGATGGAGCTGGGACGGGCGGCACGGACCCATTCCGCCAGCTTCACTTGGCGGGCTTGCGCCGAGCGGGTAGTGCGGGCCTTTGCCCCGAACCTGGCCGACTCCGCCGGACTGGCCGCGTTCCTCTGAGCGGACGGGTCTAGACGAGGCCTCACGGAGAACAGGCCCACTACCAGGGTCCGACCGGTGCAGGGACGCCGACTCGGTCCTCGACGAGGAAGGACATCCCATGCCAGCCGTACTGAACAAAGGGCACGAGTGACCACTTGCTATCGGCGAAGTGTTCGAGCGCTGCCAAGCGCTCACCGGAGGGCCCCAGGGGGGAGTAACAGAACCAATCGTCGAAGCTGATCACCGCACCCGGTACCAGCCGTGATTCGAGGAAGGAAAGTACATCCAGCGTTGAGCTGTAAAGGTCACAGTCGACATAGGCGAAGCTGATCCGCTCCGGGCGGCTGGTGGTGGTGGCAGACCTCAATGAGGTCTCGTAGTAGCCCGGAACGACGGAGAAGCGATCGCCGGGAATGCCGGCGCCGATGCAGGCTTGTGTGAAGGCTTCCTCCGACATGGCCAGCCATTGGGCCGTCCAGCGGGGATGGCGGTCGCCGGGTTCGTTGGTTTCGGGGAGGCCGGCGAAGGAGTCAAACCCCCAGAAGTGTCCCGGGTAGTCGGTGACACGACCCGCCCCCCAGGCCATCCGGAAGGTCATGGCGCCGAAGCAGCCGAACTCGGCGTAATCCCCCGCGATCTGGTTGAAGGCCAGGTAGTGGAATGCTCGACGGAACAGCTCCTTGCGTTGGGGCATCTCGTAAAGCCAGAAATCGGACGGGAGGAACGTCAGATCCCCGCCAATGGCGCGGTAGGCGTTCACCAGATGGCGCAGGGTGAATACGTGCCGGTGCAGGCGAGGGTGGGACCTGACCAGCTTTCCACCCCTCGCTCGTAAGCGCTGCCGCCACTGGTCCACTACGCTAGCCTACGACTTGTGCGGACTGACTCGGAAACTCACACCGACTCGTCGCCGGAACGCCGCCTTGGAAGGCATGGCAATCGGTGGAAGCCCACTCAGCACTCGGTGAAGCCGCCGCGCCGCAGTCACGCCCCGCAACAGATCTGCCCAGGTAATGGTGGACACTGTTTCGCTCGGAACAGAACCCGTCGTGCGCACTCCGAAGGGGAACAACCCCAACGCACCCATCGCGAACGGTAAATCCAAACTCTGCCGGGAAAGCCACGTGTGCTGCCGTTCCGGTTTCCAAGTAGCAGCCCAGTCGGTCGGTTTGCGCCTTCGACATCATGAGGGAGGTTCAACGCTCTTCAACACAGGCCGCGAACGTCAGAGCACGAGGCTGCGTTCTCGCCAGGAGGCCTTCGCCATGGCGGTGGCCCCGACGTGGTCACCGAGCGCCAATTGCGCCAGGCGGATCAGAGGGTGGCGGCCGCCCCGGTTGGCCGCCTCGGGCAGCGCCAACCAGACCCACGGCGCCACCCCACACAGCCAACGCCAACGACGGGTCGCCGCTGCGAGGCAGAGGGAGACGAGGGCGAGGTCGTACGCGGCGGTCCGCGGGGCCAGGAAGACCCGGTGCCACAGGGCTCGGCGGGCGACGGCACTCCGGCGGACCAGGCCCGGGAACGCGCCGCGCCCGCGTTGGTCTTGCAGCCACTCCGGATAGGTGGCCGGTAAGTGGCGATGGTGCACGAGGGCCCCGGGCTCGAAACGGAGCTGCGCTCCGCGTTCGATGACGTGCGCAGCCGAGGATGGCGTCCTCACCGACCAGCTTGCCGTTGGCGCCGCTGGGCGCCTCGTCCCGACCCGGAAACCCGCCGGCGAGCTCGACGTCACGACGGCGGTAGGCGACGTTGCACGTCTCGAAGAGCCAACTGGGACGGAGCACCCAGACCGTCCGCGCCCAGGGGCCATGGCGGTCGTCTTCGGGCCACCCCTCTGTCGGGCCCTGCACGACGACATGGGGTGGGATTTCGTCGACGAGGAGCGGTCCCGTCAGGGCGCTGAGCCACGATCGCGCTCGGGATGCAGTCGTCGTCGGTGAACGCAACAATCTCGCCCCGCGCCGCCTGCACGCCCACATTGCGGGCCGGGCCTTGGCCGATACTTCGGCCGAGACGCAAACCCCGGAGTTGGAGCGTCGTGGCGTCGGCCAACGCCTCGAGCGCGGACCAGGTATCGTCGGTGGAGCCGTCGTCCACGACGACGATTTCGAAGCGGCTCGTGTCCATCGTCTGGCCGGCCAGGGCCTCCAGCAGGTCGGGCAGGAAGGCAGCACGGTTCCTCGTTGCCACGACTACCGAGACCGACGGATCGGACGGGTAGGTGGCGAGGCCTGCTCCGAACGAGTCGACGACCTCCATTTCGCCTCCCGACCAGGACGGAGAGGTGCCGCCCTCCTCCTGGCTGGGGCACATGGCCGGGAAAGTACCACGCAGGCTCAACGCTCATTCCCGGCGACCGCCAGTTCCGGGTGGGAAGGACCGTTACCGATCCATGTACATGACCGCGCTGGGCGGCGCCGGCCGTACGAACGATCGGTGCAGGCCGCCTGGCTGTGACGCCGCCTCCGGGCGACCGCCCGCTTGCTCTGGGAAGCGTGCCGTCGCTCCCCCGAGCCGGCGGTGGTCCACCGCGCCCTGGAGACCGATGCCGACCTGCGGTGGGCAGCTGCGGCGGCCCAGGAGCACCGGATCGCCGCCCTGCTCTGGCGTGCTCTCGGTCTGGCCCGGGTGGCCGATGCCCAGGCCGAAGCGCAGCGACCACTGGCCGAGTACTCGGAGGTCCTGCGAGCCGAGGCGTTGCTCCTCCACCCGCGGGCAGTGTCGGTCGCCGTCCGGCCCCTCGTGGACGCAGGGCTTGAGCCAGTGGTGCTGAAGGGGCCCGCCGTCGCGGCCCGGTACCCGGCCCCGGGATTACGGCCGATGGAGGACATCGACCTCCTCCTGCCCCGCCACCAGCACCGGGCCGCCCTAGCCGCACTGGCCAGCGCCGGGTGGGAAGTCGTCCGCGCCGCGCGGGCGAGACCGCTACGACTCCGTGCTGCAACATCCCGAAGTCCCGTGGCTGGCCCTCGAGCTGCACTACGGCTTCGAGGCCCGCCACGAGCAGGTCACCGCGCTCGACCCCGATCGGATGTGGGCGCGCCGCATTCCGATCGACTGCCTGGGCACGCCGGCGTTCGGGCTTTCGCTTCCGGACGAGGTGGTCTTTCTGGCCGTCCATGCCGGCAAGCCCTACCACGGGTTCGAGCGGCTGATGTGGATCGCGGACCTGGCCATGGTCGTCGGCGCCGCCGAGGCCGACGGGCAGGCGGTGGACTGGGAGCGGGTTCGCAGCGTGGCGGACGAAGGGAATTGCCGGACGCGGGTCGGCGCTGCGCTGGCCCTGGCCCGCCACGCCGGCGTCGACGTCCCGCCGGAACTCTTCGGGTTACCGGCAGCCGGATGGCGTGGCGAGGCCCTGGCCGCATTGGTGGACCCGGCGTGGCCGCTCCGGCTGGGCGAGATCTCCACGTTCCACCTGCGCTATGCGCTCACGGACTCACGCCGACGCCGGGCCACCCTCATCGCCGGCCTGGGTCACGGGCTGTCGAACTCCGAGCGGGTGCGATCGTGGTCGACCGTTCCGTGGCTCGCGGCCCGCCGCTGGGTCGCACTTCGCTCGAGGCATCGCCAGAGGAGCTTGGTCGGGAGCGCAACCCGGAAGCGCTCGAGACGCGCGCCGGTGGAAACAGGGTCGTATCGGAATGTCTACGGTCCCGCGAGGGGACCGTTGGACCGTCTCCGGGCGTGATGCGGGAGAGGATGATCGCATGAACACAATCGAACTTCGCGAACGAGGTAGGCCGGTACCCCTGGTACCACACGCTCGACCTCGGTGACGGCGTCGTGACCAAGGGCATGTTCGACCACCGCGCCCTCGAGGGCCACTTCATGCTGCCCGACGACCTGTCGGGTAAGCGCTGCCTCGATGTGGGGACGATGGACGGCTACTGGGCGTTCGCCCTGGAGCGTCGCGGCGCGGCGGAGGTGGTCGCCCTGGACATGGAGGACCCGGAGGCCCTCGACTGGCCGGCCAGCATTCGCGACCGGATCGTGAAGACCATCGACGAGACCAAGGGGACCCGCTTCGAGCTGGCCCGCGCCGCGCTGGGGTCACAAGTCCAGCGGGTGCTGCGCTCCGCTTACGACCTGGACACCGACCTCGGGATGTTCGACTTCGTCTTCTGCGGCGACCTGCTCGTCCACGTGAAGGACCCGATGACCGTCATTGAGCGGATCCGGCGCGTCTGCCGCGGCAGCGCGGTGATCTGCAATCCGGTCAAGGAGCAGTTCCCGTACCGCCGCCGCCCCCTGGCCCAGCTCGACGGCATCGACGAGTTCCAGTGGTGGGTGCCGAACCTGGCCGGGCTCGAGCGGATGGTGCGCGCGGCGGGGTTCGCCCGAATTGAGGCGGGGAAGCGCTTCGAGGTGCGGGCCACCGGCGGTGGGTCGTGGCGCGGGCTCCGGGGCGTCGTCCGTGGTTCCGTGTAGCTCTGCACACGGCGTCGAAGTTGGCCAACACGGCTGGAGTCCGCGGTTCGCTGCGGCCGAGCTCACCCGTTACCGGCGGAATCCGCAGATTGTGCATTGACCGGGCACATTGGATGATGTCGTGGACCGGGTGATCGGACGCTACAGTCCGCCACCTCCTCGGACGAGCCGGCACGTTAAGCAGTCGACGGCAGGAACGAGTCACTCGGCTTACCGGAGCGGCGTCGTCGATGAAGGCGGTGAGGTCCTCCCTGTGCCAGTTCCAGGTCGGTGTTCGCGGGTAGCCGGCGGTTCCTCCGTCACGGTCCTAGACGTGCTGGGAGCGGACCGCCGACGGCGACGACAGCAGCGACGTCGTGCGACCGGAGTCGTGGACGCGTGGTTCACGACGATGAGCTCCAGGCGTTCGTAGGTCTGTGCCGGCGCCGACGCCAGCTGCCTATCCGAGCCGCTCTGGCCGGTTGGCCGTGGGAAGGACGATCGAGACGAGGGGAGCCTTCACAGTCATGGCGGACCGAAAGCCTGGTCGAAAGCCTGCAGGCGGGCGCGGGCGACGGCTTCGGGCGAGTGGTGTTTGACGATGGCATCTCGTCCGGTCGGGCCGAGGTGGGCCCGCAGCTCAGGCGACCGTAAAGTTCTCGTCAGCGCGGTGGCGAAGGCATCCTTTTCGGCGACGATGGCGCCCGTCCCGGGGTCGAGCACGATGCCTTCCACTCCGGCTGGGGTGGTCACCACAGGGACCCCGAAGCCGAGAGCCTCTATGACCTTCATCTTCGGTCCTGTCGAGTTGGGACAGGGGAACGCGATCACCGCCGCACGCTCCAAGACGTCCTCGCTTCGGGCAACAGGCCCGATGACCTCCACCCCGGCGAGGGTACCGATGGAGGCTTGGTCGATCGACCGACCGGCCAGAAGAAGCCGTGCCCCGGGCACGGCGGTCGACACGCCGGGCCACGCGGTAAGCAGCAGCGCCAGCGCTCGACGGTTCGGCGGCCAGGACCAGTCCGCCAGAATGGCCGCCACCGGTTCCTCGACGCCCGGGATCGGTGACGGCGGGATCGGGGTCCCGAGGGGAACGACCTGTGCCTGTCGGCGGAGGTGACGACCAACGCGTGCGGAATAGGCGAGCGTCAAACTGGCCCGCCTTCCGGCCCTGCGCTCGGCGCGGGCCTGCTGCACGTCCCACGGCGCGACGTGCCTGACGGCCCAGGCGTCCGCCAGGGATCGATAATGGAGGGTGGTGACCGAGCGCTCGTACGGAGCTACGGCCGCGGCCGACTCGGTGTGATCGGCGATCGCCACCGCGCCCTCAGACGGCCTCCATCCGGCTCGGGCGACGTCACCACGCGGGCGCAGCAGGGCTGAAAGGTGTGCCTTCCACATAGGGCCGATGTCGTAGGGCTCGAACCGACACCATTCCGGGACGGGACCGGTCGGCGACGAGGGTGAGCGGAACCAGACCCAGGCGTCGAGATCGTGCCCCAGGGAGCGAAGGCCTTCGCACCAGGCCCAGAGGTCGCGGCCGGCCGCCGTGCCATCGGGGTGGGGGAGCTCGCATGCAACGACGGAGATCCTCATCGGGTAGCGGGTCACTGTGCCTGCCGGTGAGCTCTTCGGTCCCATGGGTGGCATCACTCGGCAGAGCATGGTCGTGGTTCGTGGCAATTCGGTGGAGGGGGGTCGGTCGACGCCGCCTGCATCCTACGCGGTCACCTTCGAACCGCCCGAGACGTGGAGGTCCCCGTTTTCCCAGATCAGGCGCATCGCAGGGGCGCCGAGGCGAATAGGATTTCCTGCCACACCCGTGAGAACACGACTCCTACGACGTTTCCTGGGTGGACGCTCCGTGGCGAGACCGGGAGGCCCGGGGCAACGCCCGTCTTGGCCGTTGCCCACCGGCACGGCGTGCGGTTGGACCAGGGAGGAACGAGTGCGGACGCTGATCCTGTGTGGGGGCAAGGGCACGAGGGCCTACCCCATGACGCTCGAGCTCCCCAAGCCCCTCCTCGAGGTCGGGGGGAGGCCCGTCCTGGCCCACGTGATGGAGATCTACGCCCGGCAGGGGTTTACCGACTTCGTGTTGGCCGCCGGGTTCCAGGCCGAGCTCATCGAGGCATTCGTCGGCACCCTTCCCTCCGAGTACACGGTCGAGGTCCGGGATACGGGGGTCGAGACCAACACCGGCGGTCGCGTTGCACGGTGCGCTCCCGTGATGGGCGAGACCTACTTCGTCACCTATGCCGATGGGCTCGGTGACGTGGACCTGGCTGCGCTGCTCGAGTTCCACCGTGGCCACTCGGGCGCGGCCACGGTGACCACCGTGCCGCTCCCTTCGCAGTACGGCACTCTCGAGTCCGAACCCGACGGGCGCGTCGTGCGCTTTCGAGAGAAGCCGCAGCTGCCCGACCACTGGATCAACGCCGGGTTCTTCGTGCTCGACCAGTCGGCCTCGGCCTGGTTGGTGGGAGACGACTTCGAGCGCGACGTGCTGCCCGCCCTGGGTGGGGCAGGCCAGCTCTACGCTCATCGCCATCGCGGCTTCTGGCGGTCCATGGACACGTACAAGGACTCGCTCGAGCTCAGCGCCCTGTGCGCGGACGGACCACCTCCATGGGAGGCCGTCGGCACGCTGTCGGCGGAGCGCGGTCGTGACCGACGCCCTCCTCGGTCAGGAAGCCTCGGAATGGCCGACGGACGCCCGCGCCCTCGTGACCGGAGCCGGAGGGTTCATCGGCTCGCACCTGGTACGCCGTCTGCTCGATGACGGTGTGGAAGTCCACGGGGTGACCAGCACCGTTTCGAGCGTGTACCCCATCCGGCTCGTCGACCTCCGGGATCGCATCACGCTGCACGAGGCCAACCTGGCTGACCGTGGTGCCATGGACACGCTGGTGGACAACTCGCGGCCCACCCATATCTTCCATCTGGGTGCCTACACCCATGTCGGCAAGTCCTGGCAACGCATTGACGAGTGCGTCCAGGCCAACGTGCAGGGCACCGTCAACCTCCTGCAGGCGCTCGCCGGCAGTGGCTACACCCGGTTCCTCAACATGGGGACCAGCGAGATCTACGGCGACATTGAGGCACCGTTCCGTGAGGACAAGCCGGTCAATCCCATCTCGCCCTATTCCGCCAGCAAGTACGCGGCGGAACGCTTCTGCCGGGTGTTCTTCCAGGGCTACGGAAGCCCGATCGTCCTTCTCCGACCCTTCAACACCTACGGCCCGGGACAGACCGCCGACCGCGTCATTCCGGAAATCATCATCCGGGCGTTACGGGGTCAGGACCTCCGCATGACGCAGGGGCGCCAGACGAGGGAGTTCAACTTCGTCGAGGACATCGTCGACGGGCTCGTGCGCGCCGCGCTGACACCGGGGATCGAAGGTGAGCTGTTCAACCTCGGCTGTGCCGAAGACGTCTCGATCCGTGACCTGACCACCACGATCCTGGACCTCATGGGGAATCCGGTGCGCGCCCACTTCGGCGCGCTACCTGATCGTCCGACTGAAATCTGGACCATGCGCAGCGACAACACCCGGGCCCGCGAGATCCTCGGGTGGAAGCCGCAGCACTCCCTCCGGGCGGGCCTGGAGAAGACCATCGTCTGGTACGGGGTCCAACTGGCGGACCCAAGATCCCCATTCATCACCTGATGCATGTCGCCTACGACCACGTGGTGGCGGCCGTGCTCCGGCTCCGCGTTCGGCTCGTCGTCCTTACCCTGCGGTGGCGTTCATGGTGGCACCGTGTGGAGCTGACGTGCGACATCGATCCCGACGTTCGCATCGGGCGCCGTCTCCGCATCTCGGTCCAACCGGGCACGCGGAACGTGGTGCGGATCGGTCCTGGCAGCCGGCTGTGGGACGACGTGCGGATCGAGCTGCGGGGTGGGTCGCTGTTGATCGGCTCGGGCGCCGACATCAAGACGCGGTGTGTGCTCGGGGTCGAAGGAGTGCTCGAACTGCGGGGCGCCAATGTGTTGCAGCACGGCTGCATCATCCACTGCGACGAGTCGGTCACGCTGGAGGAGTACGCGGTCCTGGCGGAATATACGACCGTGATCGACTCGAGTCATGTGCTCGGCGGGGCCGACGGGGAGTGGCTTCACCGGGTCAAGACCGCGCCGGTCGTGATCGGGCGCAACGCGTGGATCTGCGCCAAGGCCACCATCGCCCGGGGGGTACACGTGGGCGAACGGGCCGTGGTCGCGGCGAACTCCCTTGTCCTCAACGACGTGCCCCCGGGTCAGCTGGCCTCTGGTGTCCCGGCCGAGGTCGTGCGCCCGCTGGCCGGGGATCCGCCCTCCGGCCGGCTGGGCTCGGTAGCCCTCGCTCGTCCTTCTTAGGTCCCCTCATGACGGCTCGGCCCAAGAGCGCAGGCGTCTCACCCGTGCTCCACGTGATGAACTACTGGCTTCAGGCATCAGAGGGTTTCGTCTACGACCTCGTCACGAATCTCCGACGTCCAGGGGCGGTGGTGGCAGTGCTTCCGCTGCTCAACACCGAGCGTTTCCCCTATGAAGACGTGCGATCCCTTCACCGATTCGCACGTTTCATACGACCGAGGAGATTGCAGCCACAAACGGTGGAGGCGGCACTTGAGCTGATCGCGCTCCGTCGTCGCGCCGAGATCGTGCATGTGCATCACGGCTATCCGCTCGACCGGGTACTGGGTCCGGCGCGCCGGCGCCGGTTGCCCGTGGTGCTATCGCTTCACGGTCACGACGTGACCGGTTACCTCGAGCAGCGGCCAGATGCCTACCGCCACTGCGGTGACGTGGTGTCCGCAGTCGTGGTCCCGAGCACCTTCCTGGTCGATCACGCGGAACGAGCCGGGTTCGACCGCGAGATCATCCGGGTTCACCCGTCGGGCATCGACCTCTCTTCGTTCGCGCCCTCGCCGATCCCTGCCGGACCGCCCACGGCGCTCTTCGTGGGTCGGTTCGTCCCCAAGAAGGGCGTCGACGTGTTGGCCCGGGCCTGGCCGGCGGTTCAGGCCGCACTGCCCGACGCCAGGCTCGTGCTGTGCGGGTTCGGGGAGCAGGAAGCGCTTGCTCGGTCGATCCCGGGCAACGTGACGGTGCTGATCTCGCCTGATCGCGGTGTCGTACACTCCCAGATGCGGCGATGCCGGTTGGTGGTCAGCCCGAGCCATACCGCACCCGATGACGCGATCGAGAGCCTCCTCGTGGTCAACGTAGAAGCGCAGGCCAGCGGGCGGCCCGTCGTGACGACGCGCCATGGTGCGATCCCCGAGTTTGTCGCCGAGGGTCGCAGCGCACTGCTCGTGGACGAGGGTGACGCCGACGCTCTGGCGGAAGCGATGGTGTCGGTGCTCGATGACGACGCCCTGGCGCGGTGCATGGGTCGGCATGGCCCGGAGGTGGTCGCCCACCTCGACATACGGGCAACGGCGGCCAAGATAGACGCGCTCTACGATGAGGTCTTGTCGAGGTGACCCAAGAGATCGCCGGACCGCCGGAGCGTGCCGTTAGGAGTGAGGAGCCGGCGGTCGTGCTCTCCCGGCTGAAGGGCGCACTGCGAGTACGACACGTCGTCGAGGTCCTATTCAACACGGTGATCACCCACATTCCCTCGCACCGTCTCCGGCAGGGGTTCCTGCGCATGATGGGCGCTCAGATCGGTGAGCGGTCTGCCATCTTCAGGGGGTGTCGAATCCTGGCACCCGAGCGTCTCGTCGTCGGGCGCCGGTGTGCCATCGCATGGAACGTGATGATCGATGCACGGGGTGGGATCACATTCGGCGACGACGTGGTGGTGGCGTCGGACTGTCAGTTCGTGACGGCGGAGCATGACGTGTCGAGCCCGACGTTCGCTGCGACGTACGCGCCGATCGAAGTGCGTCGCTGGGCGTGGATCGGAACTCGTGCCATGGTCTTCAAGGGGGTCACGATCGGCGAGGGCGGGGTGGTGGCCGGGGGAGGCGTCGCCGTAAGTGATGTGCCGCCCTACACCGTCGTCGGCGGGGTGCCCGCCAAGCCCATCGGGCGGAGGACGGAGAACCTCGACTACGACCCCACGTATCGGCCCCTCTTCTACTGATTGAGCCTCGAGGTATTTCGCAGCCACCTGCGAAGGGACTTTGAGTTCGTCAGGTCCATCTTCGGGCCTGTCAGCGACCGCGTTGGGCCGGGGCGGCGACGTTTAGTCACCAGGATCGCGTGTCGCCGCGCACGGGCCGTCGTGCCACCAGTGCCCCGTACACCTCCTCATGCGCCGGACCCACGGCGTTCTCCCAGTCCCAGCGCGGCCGCTCGCTCGACGCAGCGTGCCGGCGTCATCGGTTCGGCGGCCAGGTGGACCGCCTGGCACATGGCCTGGCTCAGGGCCGTGGCGGTGGATGCGGAGGCGACGCACCCCACGGTGTCGTCGACCAGTTCGGGCATCCCGCCAGTGGGAGTGCACACCGCCGGCGTACCACTGGCCATCGACTCGATCAAGGCCAGACCGAAGGCCTCATGCTCCGCGGGGAGCACCGTCACCGTGGCCGCCCTGTAGCGGCCCGGGACCTGCTCGGGGCATCCCGGCCCCAATACGTCGATGGCCGCTGCGACATGATCGCCGAGAGCGGCAGCCGCGGCCAGCGCCCGACCGGGGTCGCCCTCGCCCTGACAACGCCAGGCGGGCGTCGGGGCGGGCGTCGAGCAGTCCGGCGAAGGCGGCGACTGCGAGCTCGACCCGCTTGCGGTGGTCGGTCAGGGTGGCGGAGAAGAGGATCCTCGGTGGGCCTTTTCGGGGCTCGAGATCCGCAGGGAACCGGCCGAGGTGGACTCCAGGGGGCAGGACGACGCGCAGTCCGCCCGACCGACGCCGCGAGGGCGGCCGCAGACGCGCGGCTCAGGGTCGCGGCGGCGGTGGCATGACGAACGGCGAGGCGGAAGGCGCGCCGTGGGAGCGCCTGCGTGGGTAGCTGCTCGGTGTCAGGGTGGCCGAGGACCGTGTAGAGCGTGGGACGGCGCAGCAGCACACCGGCCAATGCTGCGGTCGGGGTGAGCGCGTGGACGACGTCGGGGCGCAGGCGGGCCAGGGGCCCGAGGGCCATGGCGCCGAAGGTCTCCATTTGGGTGACCCCGAAGCGCCCGGTCGGGCCGCCACCGAAGCGGGGCCTCCGCTCCAACGTCACTCCGTCGCCGCGGAGTTCGGTACGTCGCGCGGGCTCGGCTCCGCCGATGGTGCGCCTCGGCGCTCCCGTGACGATGGTGACCTCGTGACCCTGCCCGGTGAGGTAGCGAGAGAGGTCGTCGAGGTAGCGCTCCGCTCCCCGCCGCACCTCGGGCCACGGGTAGGGATGGACGACGGCGATCTTCACAGCAGCAGCGTCTTGTGCATTATCGAGCCGCGCACCATGACGCTCACCTCACAGAGGTCGATGGCTAGGGCGCCGGGGAGATACGCCACCCGGAGGACCGGGTCGGCGCACGGTGGGTCGGTCCTCAACCGGTGTGCCACCCAGGGCAGCGTCAGGAGGAGAGCTGGGCGCCATCGAAGGGCCAGAGCGATGCCAACGGCCGCGGCGATGGCCGGGGGGTGCGTGGGCTTCCAGAACAACCAGCGGTGCACCAACGTCTGCCGCGCCTCGGGACGGCCCTTCAGAGTCAGGGGAACGTCTACCCAGCGCAGCGAATCGCGCAAGGCGTCACGGAGGCCCCCCGGGCGCACGTCGTGGTAGACGATGGCATCTCCGGCGAAGACGGGCTCGACACCGGCCGCGGTCACATCGAGGCCCAACCGGGTGTCCTCCCCTCCAGGTCGCCGGAAGCGCTCGTCGAAGCCGCCCGCCGCTTCCAGGTCGGCGCGGCGGTAGAAGGCGTTGCACGTCTCGAAGAAGCGCACGGAGTCGACCTCCATGACCCGCGAGAATGGCGCGCCGACCAGGTGCAACTGGTCGGCGGGCGGCATCGTCCGGCCGACCGCGACCCGGGCCCGCCCGTCGAGCGCCGCCAGTCCGGCACGGAGCCAACCTGGGTCGGGCACGCAGTCGTCGTCGGTGAAGGCGATGACCGCTGTGCGGGTCGAGCGCCAGCCCAGGTTCCGCGCCGCGGCAGGCCGCGGCACACGGGCTGGGTGAGGACGTGGAGGGGAAGTCTGCCGGACGCTTCGGCCTCGGCCAAGACTGCGCTGGTCCCGTCCGGTGAGGCGTCGTCCACCACGACGACCTCGAACTCCTCTGCCGGCAGGTCCTGAGTCGCGAGCGCGTCGAGGAGGCGCCTGAGGCGGTCCGCCCTCCCATGTGTGGGCACGACGACGGACACCCGGGGTCCAGCGGCTTCGCCCGGGGAGTCGGTGCTGCGGCGGACCGGTGGGACGTTCCCTCTTCGAGGGCGGGTTTGACGTCGGGAGACCCCGGCCTGTGCCCGACCGGTGGCGTGGGGACGAGTCCCAGGTGGGTCTTCGCCTGCAGCCGCCACCGCGAAGCCTCTGCGGTGTCCCCGCGCAGGGTGGCGCCCACGAGCTGGCGCACACAAGCGGTCGCCTGCAGGCCCCGGAAGGCGATTGCCTGTCGCGGCCCTAGCGTCTCCCGCAGGTGGACGCGGAGGTTCGCCGCCTCGAGTGCCATCCGGCTATCGCCGAATCGGTGCTGGCCCGAGGCGTTGCCGACGTGGCGGACGACTGCGGCGGGTTCGAACCACACCTCCCATCCGCCGGCCCGGGCCCGGGCGCACCACTCCAGGACTTCGACGTACATGAAGAACCGCTCGTCGAGACCGCCAAGCTCCTGGATGGCGGCCCGTGGGAGCAACCACGCCGCTCCCACCGCCCAGTCGACCGACTCGGGGTGATCCCCCTGCCACGCGCCCTCGAGATAGCGACGGGCCAGGACCGAGCGCGGCAACCAGCGCCGCCCGCCCAGCGCGTCGATCAGGGCGACCGCGACGCTCGGAAACGGGTGCACCGAGTGCTCCGTCGAGCCGTCTGGTCGAAGCAGCCGGGGCACGACGAGGGCGGCGCGAGGGCGCACCGCCGCCGAGGCCACGAGGGTGGCGACGGCACCGGGTTCGGGCCAGGCGTCGGAGTTGAGGGCGAGGAACCACGGGGCGTCCGACCGGGCCAGGAGCAGGTTGACAGCCCGGGCGAAACCGAGGTTCTCGTCACCAGCCACGACGTCGGCCTCGGGTACGTGGTGACGTATGGCTTCGGCCGTGCCATCGGACGAGGCGTTGTCGTGGACGAGGACGTTGAGGTCGACTCCCTGGTCGGTGTCGAGAAGGTGGCGAAGAGCACGCACGGATAGGTGCGCGGAGTTCCAGGTCACGACTCCCACGTCGACCCGGGGGCGGCCAGCACTGGCTCGGGCAGAGTGTCCCGCATCGTCATGCCGCAGGGGCCCTGTGCCAGCCGTGGCGTCCCGGCAGCGCCCGCAACACCTCCTTGGCCAGGTGGGCGGGCGACGTCGCCTCGCCCTGCAGGTCGATGCTGGGCCGGCGAGGGGGTGTATGGAGGTGGTGGCGGTGCTGGTCACGATCTGCTTGAACGGTTTGCGGCTGCCTGCCGGCTGTCAGGCCGGACGCTGCTGGGGAAAGAACGGTCCAGAGCCCTCAACCTTGCCCTCGGCCAGGGTTTTTCTCGCTCCCGATCGACCTCACTGACAAGGATCGACGGGTCCCTGGGGCGCAGAGCCGATAATCGTCGCCACCATGCGCATCCTGGTGCTTACGAACATGTATCCGCCCCACGCCTATGGGGGCTATGAGCAGTGTTGTCGGGACGTGGTTGAGCGCTGGCGGGCGGCTGGGCACGAGGTGCTGGTCCTCACCAGCACCGTCCGGGTCCCGGGGGTCGACGAGGGGGCTGAGCCGCCCAACGAGGTCCGCCGTCTCCTCCGCCTCTACTGGGCCGACCACGAGATCCTGGACCCGCCCCTCGCGCGTGCGCTACCAGATGGAGCGCTCGAACCGGAGGGCCCTCGACGCTGCGGTCGATGAGTTCGCCCCGGACGTGGTCTCCGCCTGGGCGATGGGCGCCATGTCTCTCGGCTCGCTGGGGGCGGTCGCCCGTCGAGGCCTCCCTCTTGTATTAGTCCTCGGCGACGATTGGCCGTGCTACGCACCAAACGTCGATGCGTGGATGCGTCCGCTCCGTACGAGGCGGCGTCTGGCGCGGATGATCGGCCTGCTCACGGGTCTGGAGGTGGAGCTCCCACCACTGGACAGCGCCGGCACTGGGTGCTTCGCCAGCCAGTTCCTGCTCGACACCGTGCACGAGCGATCGCCGTGGTCGTTCCCCGATGCCACGGTCGTCTACTCGGGCATCAAGACCGAAGAGTTCCCGTTCGCCCAAGCGGGCGACGACCCCTTCGGCTGGAAGCTGCTCTACGTCGGGCGCATCGACCCTAGGAAGGGGATCGAGACGGTCGTCCGTGCGTTGGCGCGGTGCCCCGAGTCGGCCACCCTCGCCGTCGTCGGACGAGGTGACGACCGGCATCTCATGGAGCTACGCACCTTGGCCGCGTCGTTGGGTCTAGAGCAGCGAGTCCGCTTTCAGGTCTCGCCCGCGCGGAGTTGGCGGATGTCATGCATGACGCAGACGCACTGGTGTTCCCCTCGGTGTGGGACGAGCCATTCGGACTGGTCCCCGTGGAGGCCATGTCGAGCGGGCTTCCGGTCGTAGGTACGCCAGTGGGTGGCGCCGCCGAATTCCTCGTCGACGGCGTGAATTGCCTTCGATTCCCCCCGGGGGACGTTGACACTCTGGTCGACAGGTTGCAGACCTTGGCTGGCGATCCGCGGTTGCGTGCTCGGTTGATCGAGGGCGGTCGAGCCACCGCCGCCGAGCTCGGCGTGGACCGGCTGGCTGACGTGCTCGAGTCTTGGCACCGATATTGTTTGGCCGGAGGCCGATTCGCCCCGCCCCGAGGCCCGGCTCCTGCCGTCTCCGTCGACGGCGCCGGCTAGATTCAGCCGCGGGCCGTCGTCCGATTTGCGCTGCCGCTCTGGCGTGTCTCAATGGGGCGCAACTGAATGCCGCGCTCCGCTGGCGGTAGCTCGCGTCCTTCGGGCGGGCTCGATCATCTATCGACCCGATTGGCTTCGGGTACGAAGGGTATGGCGATCGACTCGCCCCATACGAATCAGTATTCCGGAGCAGCCAGGCCGGTGATCATCCGGGCCGATGTTCCTCTGGTACCAAGAAGTACGGATGGACGTGCTGCGGTTGATGTCAGAAGCGATCGATCAGTTCTTCGAGGATCTGTTTGAAGACATCGGTTTGCCTGTTGAGTAGATTGACTTCTAGCTTCAACCACCCCAACTGCACAAACGAATGAAATGGAGGAAGGGAAGGGGGTGTCACACAATCTCAGGCCTCCTCCCAAGAACCAATGGCGTTGCAAATCATAGGGAGCCGGATGGGGTCGCACAGGCACGACCACACTCAAGGACGCCCTAGAGATTCTGGGTTACCGGTGTCACGACATGAACGATCTGCTCACGGATACCACCCAGGCGGCCCTCTTCATCGAAGCCGCTGAGAACACATCCTTCGACTGGGAGCGTATATTTCGGGGATTACGACGCCACTGCTGACTTTCCAGCCTGTGTTTTTTGGCGTGAGCTGGCTACTTACTACCCCGCGGCCAAGCTGATCCTGACAGTACGTCCTGCCAGCGACTACTACGACAGTTACCACGCAACAATCGAAGATCCTATGACAAATCCGCGGGCCTATCCGGAATGGAACGATATGGTCCGACAGGTCATTGTGCCTCGGGCCTTCGATGGCGATCCGAAAGACCGAGACGTTGTAATCGCGGGTTTCGAGCGCCATAACTCCGCCGTGCAGGAGACGATCCCGGAGGATCGTCTCCTCGTTTACTCGGTATCAGAGGGCTGGCAATCTCTTTGCAGCTTCCTCGGGTGTTCAGTCCCTGCCGTGCCATTCCCCCGCCAGAATCGTCGCGACCAATGGCAATCGGTCTCCCATCCTTCCCCTTCCTTGGGCAAGCGTGTCTTGCGAGCCACTCAGGCTCGCCTTCGAGGCAGGACTACGTCGACGTGAATCATCTACGCCCTAAGGGGTGAGTCCTTGGTTGCGTCGTGCCCTGCTGCCTCCGGCATCGAGGCGGTCCTTACCGGAAGTGCCGACTGACGGGGCGACCCTCATATCGGAAGACTCCTACCCGCCCGACGAGACGAGGCCAAGAGCGCTTATTCGACCTGTCGATCGAACTCGTCGTATCGCTATCAGACCGCCAGATGACGATGACCCAGAAGGGCAGCGACGCCAGGAATCACAAGAGCTGCTTCCCGCCCAGCCGCGCCAGGCGTGCGCCGCCCTCGTCACGCTAGGCGGTCTGCAGAACCGCCAGCAGCATCCCCGGCACAAGGACGAGGTCGAGGAGCGAAGTACGTCCATCGCTCGCTCGGCCGTATCGAAGGACCAGTTCGGCGGCACACCCAAGCCCACGAGGCAGCCAGCAGGCACGTCTCTGCAGCGGTCATTGGATAGGCTCCGCGCCGAGCCTCCATGCCGACGACGACCTCCAACGGCGGCCCGCCCGACCCCGCCGTCACCGTGGTCGTCGCCACCCGCGACCGACCGGTGCTATTGGCGGAGGCACTGGCGGCCATACGCCGGTCGTTGCGACAGGAGGACCGCCTCGTCGTCGTCGACTCCGCCTCACGGGATCAACGCGTCCGAGCCGTGGCGGAGTCGTCCGGGGCCACCGTCCTCCGTTGCGACCTGCCCGGTGCCTGCCGGGCCCGCAACATGGGTGTGCGGGCGGCATCGACCCAGGTGGTGGCCTTCACCGACGACGACTGCCTGCCCGCACCGGACTGGGTGTCCGCCATTTCGGCTGCGTTCGCGGCACGCCCGAGCGCGGCGTTCGTGACCGGGCGTGTGACCGTGGACGAGCCGATCTCGGGTCGGATGCAGCTCGGGCTGTCGATCCACGACGTAGCGGTCGCCTCGGAGATCGACGCCAGATCGGACGTGTCGAAGATCGGCCACGGTGCGAACATGGCGTGGCGCCGCGAGGACCTCCAGGCGCTGGGAGGCTTCGACGAGGGACTCGGACCGGGGACCCGGCTGCTGGCGGCCGAGGATCACGATCTGTTCTGGCGGGCCCTGCAGGCAGGAATGACCGGAGCGTACGACCCTCTGGTCACCGTGCGGCACCGGCAGTGGCGCGGGCGGCGCGACCAGTTGCGCACCGCGCACGGCTACGGCGTCGGAGCCGGCGCGTTGGCGGTGAAGCAGTGGCGCGTGGCACGTTCGACGGGACCCGACGATCGGGTTGCACCTATGCCCATGTTGGCCGGCCTGCGTCGTGCCGCCCGGGAGCTGGCCTGGCGTCAAGGTCTGGTGCCCGATGGCCCGGAGTGCGGGTGATGGGTACGCGATGGGCGTTCTCTCCGACGCCGTCAAGCTCGCCGGCTCCCTGCGCGGTGCCTCGCGGGCGCGGGCGTTGCCGATAAAGGCCGGCCATTACGGGACGCCGGCGTAGCGGTCCAGCCAGTCGGAAACGTCGGACCAGTCCTCGTCTGGGTCGGATCCGTCCGGATACGGGTTCCGGCGCCAGAAGGGCAGGGGAGGGACGAGCAGCATGAGGAGCAGGCCCACCACCGCGCACCAGAACGGCGCCGTCTCGGCCCACGCCGGCCGGCCGGTCTGGACGGACTGGGTCGCGGTAGCGGTCATCTGCATGTGCGAGGCGAGGGGAGCGAACGCGTGCCGGGCTTCGGCGGTGACCGCCGCCGGCGTGGCTCCGCTCACGGTAACCGATGCATCGGCCGGGAACGCGAAGGGTTGGATGGTGTCGAGCTGCAGGCAGTTGACTCCCGTGCCGGCCGCGACGACATCTGGGCTCGTGAGCGCGCCACAGAGGGTGTCGCTCAGCGCAGTGCCGGCGTACGCGTCCACCGGTCCGCCGTTCGTGTAGTCGAGCCATGGCGCCGTCAAAATGACGGTGAACGTCTGGGACGACGTCAGCGGAACGGATACGAATATGAGGCAGCCGACTCCGAGGCCGGCGAGGGGCAGCAGGGCGCGGTAGCCCCAACGCCGGCGGGCGCGTTCTGGGCGAGGCACGGCCTCGGCCGCCGCGACGCCGAGCGCGGCGAGGACGGCCAACGTCCACTGGGATTGCAGGGTGCTCACCAGGTCGTAGGTGGCCATGGCGACGGCGACGCCGACCACCCCGATGAGGCAGGCCGCCCCGACGTTCCTGGTATCGGTCCCGACGGGGGGAGCGGAGCGCTCGGGCCGTGGTCGCCATGGCCGTCACCATCAGGGCGATCCAGGCGGTGACGCCGACGACCCCAATGGTCGCGTACGTCAAGGCGTACCCGTTGTCCACGCCACCGAAGACGCTCGACACGCCGTTGAATCCGAGGCCGGTGAACGGCCGGTGGACGACGAGGGAGAACAGGAGCGGGAGGCGATCCAAGCGAACCGAGGCCGGGTCGGCTCCCGACCCGGGGCGAACGGCGACGTCACGAGCGACGGGTCGAACAGCGCCACCAAGACGGCTGCGACCGCCACCACGCCGAGCCATCGGACGAGGCGGCGGTCTCCACCGGTGGACAAGAAGGAACAACAGAGTCGCCACCGCTGCCGCGATGATGGCGCTCCGGGCTCCCGAGAAGACAGATCGCCACGAACACCGCGATCGGGCAGGAGCAGCGCCGCCTTCCGCCAGGGCTCTCGTCCGTGGCTCCAGCGGATGGTGGCCGCCACGGTCAGGGGAAGCAGCATCGCCAGCACCCAGCCGTACTCGAGGGCGAACTGGGCGGCGCCCTGGGAGCGCACGGCGGCGCCCCGTACGCTGAGGGTCCCCGGGGCGATGGAGGGGACGTAGCTCGCCGGCACGTGCTCGAAGAAGAACTGCCCCCACGAGAACTTGGTGGCGCGCTCGACGAACCCGATGAGGACGGCCACCAGGACGCCCCAGGCGATCATGTTCACCACCCTCCGCACGCCGATCGTGCGCACCGCGGCCAGGACCACCACGAAGAGGATCACGAGGTCGAGCACGTAGAGGAAGGCGTGCAGGTCGCCCGCCAGGGAGACCGACCGCGGCGCCAGGAGCACACCTGCGGTGTACGCCGTGACGAGCAGGGCCGCCAGGGCCCCGTGCACCGGGGTCAGGGCGAACGCGCGTCCCCTCGGCTCGTCGGGCCTCCCGGACCGCAGCACCAGGCGCAGCGCGAACACATACAGCACCAACCGATCGACCAGCAGGAAGTGGGGTCCGTAGGGGACGATGAGCAGTCCCGGCACGAGCAGCCAGAAGGCGATGAGGCAGCCCGTGGCCACCTCGATCGAGGCGAACAGGACGACGAGTACGCCGACGAGCGTGAGGAGCAGATCCCCGGGCGCGCCCATCGGCCTCTAGGACGCGTGGAAGATGTAGCGGCGGTGTCGCCAGAACTGCGTTGCCACGAACGTCACCGCGAAGCCGGCCACGGCGAGCCCGACGGCGAGCGTCAGCGCGTGAGCATGCGAAGGTCGGTCGGCGGTGGCCGCCGTGGCCGGATCGATCACTATGAACGTGTACCGGTCAACGTTCGGGATGTTGTAGGCCTCACTCTCGTACGTCACGAACGAGTTCACCTCTCCGGCCATGGACTGCGCCAGGCGCTGGGCGACCCGCGGAGTCGACCAGGTCGCGGTTACGTCCATCAGCAGCGACTCGTTCGGAACGATGGCGGTCACGGACCCCAACACGTCGCCGACGGGTAGGTGCAGTTGCGTCGCAACTGGCTGAGCGAACAGGTCGGTACTGACCAGCGCGGCGTACTTGAGGCGCAGCCCGTCGAGCTTTAGGAGTTGGCCATCGTCGCCTGCGGTGGCGAGGGCGGGCGGGTCATCGATCAGCATCACGGCGGTGCTGCGCCACGTGGTCTGGGCTCGCATGACGGACCAGGCGCCCGTGAGTGAGAGGAGAGCGGCCACGATGAGGCCCAGCACGACTGCGAGGCGCGGCGTCATCCCAAGGGCTCTGACCACGCGCCGCTGCCAGTCGTCGGCCGGCCGGCTCCCGTGGTCGGGCTCGTCGAAGAACCCCGCGGTGCCGTTGGGCGCGGTGACCGCTCCCCCGGGCGGAGTCAGTTCGATTTGGCTCACGATGGGAAAGCCCCCGTCTCGTTCGTCCCGACCCCATTGGCCAGGAGAATCTCCATCCGGGGAACGTCGGTGGGGGGCGCGGATTACGGTCGGAAAGGCGGGGTGCCCTGGATGCGGGCCGTGGGCGGTTACATCGTGCCAGTTCAGGGACTATGTCAACGCCAGCACCACCCTTGACCGGCCTCATTCGTTGGGTGGTTCCGGAGAGAAACCCGAGTGTTCCTACCGGAGTAGGCCTCCCTTCATGACATTCAGTCGGCCCCGACCGAGGGCCTAGTGGTGGTGGACCTGGACGCCTGCCGTCGTCAAAGCTAATGGCGTGGGCTGCCTAATGGGCGACGCTTAGTGGGACGTCGCTCACGGTAGTGATGGTCTGGGGCTACCCCGAGCATGTCCGGCTTGGGAGGGCCAGCGCCGCTGCCCGAGGACGTCGATCCGGCCGCCGTAGCCGGTGCGTCGCTGGAGACCTCGGTCTCCTAAGTCCACGGTGAGAACCCGGGGATCGACGTCGCCGCCATCGTGGCGGATGGACACGCAGCCCGGTGCCGATCGAGCTTTCGAAGTCGGTGTCCCTGGTGGTGGGCTCTCGCGGCACGGGCTTTCGCCGGCATGCTGCTTGCCTCGGTGAGCGAGTTCGACATCACCCACGCCCATTGCCCGGTGGTGGTGGTGCGCGACCCGTAGTCAGAACCCAAAGGTCCGTGTCGACGTGTCCGTCGACGAAGCCGCCTCCGCCCCTCTGAGGGGGAACCCGTCACCACCCGAGACTGTCGCCCGCATTGTCGGACCGGGGTGACGACGGCCCCGGCCAAGATCAGGACGAAGGCCAACACCAAGGCAACCGCCCCCTTGTTGCGGTAGCGGGGCGCTCCTGCGGCGTGCGCCGAAACGAGACTGGGGAAGAAGGAGGGGAGCGAGGCCCGGCTGGGCCACGTTGACGACCCCAGCGGCGAGCAGCGGTACCCGATCACTATCAGCACTACAGCGACGATGGTCTTCGTGGCTCAACGCCAACCGACTACCCAGTACCTCAGCGAGATGCCGTCCGGCTTCGTGCCACGAGAATGCACGGACCTTTCGGTACCCGCTCTGCACCATTTCTTGACGAAGCGCCGAGGACGCCGTCAGGTTCCGCACAGCTGCGACCCACGCCTCTGTGTCGTCAGTGGGTACCAATAGGGCGGCACCGGACACCGTCTCCCGCAGTGGAGGAATGTCCGAGGCGATGACGGGGGTACCGCACCCCATGGCCTCGAGTGGAGGCAGTCCGAAACCTTCGTAGCGTGAGGGATAGAGGAGGGCCGTCGCCGAGGCATAGAGGGCGGGGAGCTCCGTTTCGCCGACCGCTCCGAGCCACACGGTGGATTCCGGAAGCTCTTCCTTGGCGAAGTTGGATGAAGCCCCACCGGCCAGCACGAGCGGGATCGACGTCGTGACTGCAGCTCGCGCCGCCACGTCCAGACCCTTCCGGGGGTCAACGCTGCCCACCATGAGGAGGAAGCGGCGGGGGAGTCCCCGTCGACGGCGAAGCTCCTCGATGGTGTCGTCCGGTGGGCGAGTGAAATGGGCGTCCACGCCGGGCCAGATCACCGTGATGGTGTGGGAGGACACCCCGAGATATCGAGTCAACTCATCGGCCGTGAAGTGTGAGTTCACGAGCAAGCAGGGGCTGGCGGCGGCGGCTCGTACCGTCGCCCGTCCGTAACTCCATCGAAACGATGGACGGAACCATTCGGGATGGACGCGAAAGGCGACGTCGTGGACGTACACGGCATCCGGGCTGAGGAGAGGAGCGGTGTTGGCCAGGCTCAGCAAGGGTTGGTGTCGCGTCACCAGCGGAAGTAGGAGCTGCTCCCATATGGGACGTCCAGCTCGACCGGGGGGCAGACGCATCTGCGCCGTGGGACCTTGCCACCAGTCGGGCTTGCATCCCGTCGGGCACACCAGGCGGTGCCCAGAGCCGGACAACGTGCGGAGGAACCCGTGTGCTACTCGTTGCACGCCGCTGAAGGGCTCGCTCAGGAATCGCCCGTTCACCGCCCATTGCCCGTCTCCGGAGGACCCGGTCCCGAGAGCCATGGAGCGCCCGTCCGTTCAGCGATCGCGCACGAGGCGCAACAGGGTACGAGCGCTTCTGCCCGGATCACCGCTGAGCATGCCGAGCCGAGCGCTGAGTGACTCACGCAGCACGATGGTGTTCACCTCGAATGGGGCTCGATCGCAAGACATGGGCGGCCAGCTGCACCCGTTGTCGCATCCCGACAGTCTCCATGATCTGCGACCGGGTGGCGTGGTACCGGCGGCAGAGTTCGCTCATGTCTGATTGGTGCTTGCACACGAACCGTCGGTAACCGTCGACGCGGAGCTGATTGCTCAACGTAACTCGTGCCGACTGGTGGCGGTGATAGCGGTAGAGAACGGTGGGCAGCGTCGCCATGGGGCTCAGCTGGGAACAGCGGAGGAACAGATCCCAGTCCTCGCAGGTGATGAGCCCCTCGTCGAAGAGCAGTTCCCTGCCGGCCAGTTCTCGTCGCAATACGGCGAAAGGCGAGGCAATGAAATTGCACCAGAGAAGATCGCGCCAGTCGAAGACGGTTGGACCCCGGTAGGTGGTCGTGGATCCGTTGGCGGGCACGACCAAGTGCCATGCCGACACACCGACGAGGTCACGATGAGAGTCGAGATGATCGATGGTCAAACGAGCTGTGTCCGGATACCACTCGTCGTCGTCGTCCAAAAAGGCGATGAAGTCGCCACCGCAGACTCGAATGCCGCAATTGCGGGCCGCCGACGCACCCATGGGCTGCTCGTTGCGTACCAGACGTATTCGTTGGTCGACGCCAGCGATGGAGGCTACCAAGACGGCCGTATCTGGATCCGAGGCATCATCAACGATCACGATCTCCAGATCGGGGTACGTCTGCGCCAACACGCTGGAGACCGCCGCTCGGAGGAATTCGGGCCGATTCCGAGTAGGTATGACAACGCTCAGCACGGCACGATCACGTCCGCACTGTAGTGGCGAGAGGAAGGGACAAATGAGAGAGAAGACGTCATTGTCTATGGTTTGGGTAGTGCGGCTGGCCGTCCATCATCCCTGGATGTAATTGCGCGGCGGCATAGACCGAATCCACACGGAATTGCTCACCCGAAGTCGCACGATCGGACCCTACACACGCATCGCAACGTGGAAAGTGTGATGTTCTGATGTCGAGGCCAGCCGGTTCTTCCGCCTCCTCTCCGATCTCGGGAGTGCAGGTGGAGCCGCAGCTTGCTGGCCATGCACGCCGGCCGCCGGCGGGCGGCGGGGGACATCATCGTCGCCGGCGTATCCGAGGCGGGCCAGGTTGCGCCCGGCCCCCGGCGTAGATGCGGGTTTGCTGGCCGATGTCAGCAGTTGGACACCCCGGGCCGACTGGCGAGCCGCTGCCGGCATGGGCACTCACCCGGCGGCCGGGGGTGGCGCGGAGCCGGTCGACGAGCCCGTCTCGGTCGGACAGTGCGCCCAGCGCAGGAGCTCAGCGGTCCTGCCGGCCGGGTCGTCGCAGAGCACCTCGTAGAAGGGGGTAGCGAAGGGGCGGAAGGCACCAGAAATGCACGGGTGACTTCTGGGGCAGAGAAAAATCCCTGGCGGGGGCAAGGTTGGGGACTCTGGACCGTTCTTCTTCCAGCGGCGGCGGAGTCGGCAACACGGCGGGCCCTTCCAATGCGCTCAAAGGATCGTGACCTCCACCTCCACCCACAGCGTCGCGCAGTGGCGGTTCCGGGCGAAGACCCACCTCCGGCTGGTTACCGAACCACCGATGGGGCGCGGATTGGCGTCCCCTCTCGCCGAACCCGTCCCCGGCGACGTCGTACTCCAGCCGCCGGGTGGCGACGCTGCCGGATCGCGAGGAGCTGTGGTGGCACCCTCCCATGGTCGGGCGGACGGTCTCGAACGTCCTCTGAAGGCACTCGGAAGGCAGGATCTGCCCGCCTGTGATTTCGAAGTCATCATGGTCAACGACGCGTCACTGGACGGGACGCTGTTGTGAAGATCGCTGTCTACCATCCCTGGATGTACTTGCGCGGCGGCATAGAGCGAGTGCTCACCGAATTGCTCACCCGTAGTCGCCACGACTGGACCCTCTACACACATCGCTACGATGCGGACGCCACGTTTCCGGAGTTGAGGAGCTTGCCCGTGGTGGAACTGCCCACCCGCGTCGAGGTGAGGAGAACGTTTGGGCCGTTGGTTCAAGGGGCAGTCGCCATGGCCCGGACCAAGCTTCCGGATTCTCATGAGGCCCTGCTGGTCTCCTCGGAGGGACTGGGGGACCTGGTCACCTTCCGCTCTCGTACTCCGGTGGCCTGCTTCTGCCACACGCCCTTGAAGATCGTCTTCGATCCGGCAGCGCGCAACGCTCTTGCCCAGCGGAATCCACGACAGGCGGCGGCGGCGCGCCTGCTCAGCCCGGCATGGGGCTGGACCTCACGTCAAGCGTGGAAGCGCTATCGCTTCGTGTTCGCCAACAGCCTGGAGACGGCTCGGCGAATCGAGCGAGCGAAGCTGCGGCCGAGTGGGCCGATCGAGGTGCTCCACCCCGGGGTCGATCTGGACATCTTCGGGGAAGAGGGGACGATCCGCTCCGAGATGTTCCTCGTGGCCGGCCGCATCATGTGGCAGAAGCGGATCGAGTTTGGCATCGAGGCCTTCCGTCTTGCCGTGGCCGACGGGCTTCAAGGTGAGCTGGTGGTTGCCGGCGCCGTCGACCAGAAGAGCCAGTCTTACTTGGAGGCCCTCAGAGAACAAGCCGCCGGACTTCCGATCAGCTTCGAGCCAAATTGCACGGATCAGCGACTGGTGGAGCTCTACACATCGGCCGCCGCCTTGGTGTTCACCCCACCCAATGAAGATTGGGGGATCGTTCCCCTCGAAGCGATGGCAGCGGGAACGCCGGTCATCGCCTCGCGTTCGGGAGGCGTGAGGGAGAGCGTCCTGCATGGCCGTACTGGATGGCTCGTGGACGATCAGCCCGAGGCCGTTGCCAAAGTCATGCTCGAGGTGGCGCGAGCGCCCGGACTGGCTGATGTGCGACAGGCAGCACGGGACCGTGCCCGTGAATTCGACTGGGACCACTTCGTGGCTCGTATCGACGAGGTGATGGGCGAAGTCGCCACGAGTTGACCTAGGGGCGATCGGTGCCGGTGAGGAGACACGGGGCCCTCAGCACACCTCGGCCAAGGCCGCCATCAGAGCCCGACCGGCGTCGTCCCAGGTCCAGTCGGGTGCGGGGCCGGGGCGGATCTCCCCGTCGAGGACGTCGTGCATGGCCTCCGCCCAGGCTTCGACTCCTCCCACCGGCAGGTAGACAGCAGCACCCTTGGTCGTCTCGAGCAGCACCGGGATATCCGACACCAGCGCCGGCGTTCCGCACGCCAAGGCCTCCACAGGGGGGAGGCCGAAGCCCTCGTAACGCGAGGGGTACAGCAGAGCTGCGGCGCCGCTCAGGAGGGCGGGCAAGAGCCCATCGTCGACATAGCCCAGCATACGGACGCTGTCGTCGGTCGGGTTGGCAACACGAGCGAAGTTCCGATGTGCTGCTCCCACCAGCACGAGATCGTGTGGCTGGCCAGCCATGATCTTGCGGTGGGCGGCCAGGACGGTGGCGAGGTCCTTGCGAGGATCCGACCACCCGGTCATCAGCAGGTACGGGCGCCGTAGACCGAGCGTGCGGCGCAGTTCTTCGACTGCCTGCGCAGGAGCGGGCCGGAACTGCTCGCTCACGGCGTTGGGCACGACCCGGATTCGCTCCGGCGCCACTCCGAACTCGGCAAGCTCGAGCGCCACCTGCTGGGAGACGGTGATCACCAGCGTCGCCCGGCGGGCTGCTCGAAGCACGATCCAGCCGTAGAGCCGAAGCTCGGGCTTGAACCAGTCCGGCCCCACCAGCGTGGCAAGGTCGTGGACCGTCACCACCCCCGTGCGGGCACCCAGTGGTGCGGTGTTGGCCAGGGACAGGATCGGCCTTCTCCCGGCCAGGAGGGGAAGCGAAACCTGCTCCCAGAGGTGACGACCGGCGCGTCCGGGCGCGGCCAGGGTGGAGCGCTGGGCCAAGGGGTCGTGGACCCACTGGGGGACGGCAACCTCGGCGTCGAGTCCGGCCCGGCGAGCACCGGCCAGAAGCCATCGAGCGGAGCGATGGATTCCTGTGGGGCGGGCAGCCAAGAACCGCCCGTTGACCACGACAGGCGGGATGTGATGAGGGGGGCGGGCGGTGTCAGCCACTGGTGGCATGGACCGAGAGATGGGAGCTCTCGCGTTGGCGGGCACCCTACCAGGGACGGAGTGGCGATGACCTGAAGCGGCCATCGTCCACTGGCTGGACATGGTGGAGGAAAAGCCGACGAAGAGGGTCAGGAGACAAATGCCGGCTCCTCGCTAAATCGTGTGGATTCGGGGGAGCGGGAGCATCCCGGCGATGAGATGGATGATCGTGCTCATCTTGTCCTTGGAGCGATAGCCGCGAGTTCTGTGCTTCGCCGCGTGGACGAGCGAGTTCGTTTCCCTCGAGGAGGCCATTGCTGAGCCGGCACTGCTGCCGCGCCGTGATGCCGTCTCTGTGGGCCTCGACCGCGACGAGAACTCCTGGAGCGGCTCGAGCCGCGAGCGTTTACGGAATCGCGGGAGGTCTACCAGGTTGTGTTCGAAGGGGCTCAGTTCGGTGAGCAGATCTGGCAGGGCAGCATCCCGGACAGGCCGTCGGTCCCGACCACCCGCAAGTCGTCGGGGTGGTGCGCAATCACGGCGCAGTCGGCCCGGTGGTACACCGTCCCCGACGTCGTCGCGTAGTAGGCCCCGCTCGATCCAGCATCGGCTCCGGTAGCCACCGGAGCGGCGACGGCGCCCGGGGCGGTTCCGGCCACGGCGGCCCGCGGTGCGCCACCCGCCAGTGCCGCCGCGATGGCCTCGAGCGCGCGCAGGGTCTCCTCGTGCTGCAGGTCCGCCTGGTCGAACAGGCGGTAGATCCAGTGGCCGAAGAAGAAGAACCCGCCGACCACCATGAAGCCGAGCCCGACGAAGGAGCCGCTGACGAGATAGGGGATCTGTTGCTGGACGACCCGGGCATGGGCCGACCCGTACCAGGCGATCAGAATGATGATGACGCCCATGGGGATCAGGATGGCGCCGGCCGCCACCTGCCACGTGTTGCGCAGGTCGAAGGAACCCGAGCCCTCGTCGTCGGCCCGGACCGCCCCGGTGCCACCGCCGCCGAACCACCTGCGGTTCCGTCGTGGGCGCTCCGGCGGCTTGTCACCGCCGCCGCCGCCCCCGCCGTCCGGCGGGTCCAATGCCGCGTGCCGCGGCTCGGGCGAATTCTCGTCGACGTGGGGATCCGTGGTCACGACATCCGTGATCGGGCTTTCCATGTCCAACATCATCGTCTCCTTGGTGCGATGAACTGCCACCGGGCGAGTAGCAGCAGCGGGTAGCACAAAATCAGAGTGCCGAGCAGGAGGGTGATGGTCCACCCCAGCGGCGGGGGAATGCCCCTGATCGGGAACGCCGTGTCCGACGAGGCCAGGCTCGGTGCCACGGCCGGCGTGCCCGCGGCCTCGGCGGGCGCCGTGGCCTGCGCCGACCCGGTCGGCGTCGAGACCCCCGAGTAGGAGGTGAAGCCGGTGTTGCCGGTGCAGCAGGACGGCGACACGGAGCCCGAGAGCGTGCCCGGGCTGGTGGTGCTCGCGGCGGGCGGCGGGGCAGCGGCACCCGAGTTCCCCGAGTTCCCCGAAACCGGAGTCGGGGCGGTGGCGGTCACGTTGGCCTGGGCGAGGCCGAAGGTGACGGAGGTGGTGACCGTGTAGAGGCCGGCGGGCAGGCCGGTGCTGCCGAGCTCGGGCACCGGGATGGTCGGCTCGCCCGGAATGAACGGGACGTCGAGCTGGTGCGAGATGGAGATCTGCAGCCCACCGGTGTCCGTCGAGGCCTGCGCGCCCTGCGTGGTGTTCGTCGGGCTGAGCAGTTGAATGGTGATGCCGTCCTGAGAGAGCGTGGCGTTCACGGTCTCCTGCAGCTGGGCCGGGGTGATGCTGGCCGCGGGCGTGTCGGTGGACGTGATGTGCAGGCCCGTGCCGTCGATGTAGGCCGACTCCCCGTCCACGGTGACCTGGCCCATGTGGAGCGAGCCGGTGGGGGTCCCCGTCGTCCCGTCGGAGGTCGCGCTCGCCGTCGACGTGATCCCCGAGATGTCGATGAGCCCCGCGATTTGGATCCCGTTGACCTGCGAGGTGGCGGTGGAGGTGATCGCGGAGCCGCTCACGGAGACCTTGGTGGTGGAGCTGACGTTCCCGACGTCGACCAGGCTCTGCGACCCCGTCCCGCTCGTGGGGAGCGCCGAGGTGACGGTCGAGGCGGCCCCGACGTTGTCGAGGGCGAAGTCGGTCACGTACCCGGTCGCGTCACCGCCGGACTGGGTGGCGTCCGAGGTGCTGTAGAAGACGCTGGGGGAGGCGGGTGACGCCTGGCTCGGCGATTCACCGAACGAGGCGTGGCTCCGCGGCGCTCGGGGAGCTGGGGTACTGGGTGTGGGCCAGGCTCGTGTCGTTGAGCGCATTGGCCTGGGACGGTGCGCCGAGCTCCTCCAGCAGGCTGCCGAAGTCGGCCAGCACGTCACCGGGGTAGTAGGAGGCGCCGATGGAGTCGACGACCGGCCCCTGGCCGACGTTGGTGCGGGCGAACGGGACGTCCTCTTCGAGCAGGTTCTCATTGGGCAGCGGCACCAGGCCGGGGACGTTGAAGGCGAACTGTGCGCCTATCCCCAGAGCGCTGGCGTTGTACCCGGCGATGGACGAGTCGGCTCCCGCACGCGCGACGAAGGCGAGGGGTCCCAGGGCGACGAGTGCGACTGCGGCCACGAGGACGGCCACCCTCGCCGTGGTGGTCCCGAGGTGGACCGGAACCCGAGTCCGTTCCGACGTCGGAATAAGCGCCGTGTGCTCCTTCACGCTCCACCTCCCAGGTAGGCCGAGGCCAGACTGCCGTGCTGCATGTCGGACGGCTCGCCCACGTCCACGACGGCGCCCTTGTCCATCACGTAGACGTAGTCGGCCAGCTCGAGCGCCGCCTCCACGTACTGCTCGACGAGCAGGACGCTCACCCCCAGAGCGGCACGGCTGCGGAGGGCCTCGAAGAGCTGCGCCACGATCTTCGGCGCCAGGCCCATGCTGATCTCGTCCACCATCAAGAGCTTCGGCTGCGCCATCAGCGCGCGGGCCAGCGCCAGCATCTGCTGCTCGCCGCCCGACATGCTCCCGGCCAGCTGCCGCAGCCGCGGCCCCAGCGCCGGGAAGAGCTCGGCACCCTCGGCCACCGGGTCCGTCGTCGCGGTCAGGGCCGACGCCGCCATCTCGAGGTTCTCGCGCACCGTCAGGCTGGGGAAGATCCCCCGGCCCTCCGGGACGTGCACCACGCCCATGCGGGCGATGCGGTAGGCGGGAGTGCGGTCGATCCTCTTGCCGCCCACGAGGATCCGGCCCTGGTGGGAGCGGACGAGCCCCGAGATCGCCCGCAGGGTCGTGCTCTTGCCGGCCCCGTTGGGACCCAGCACGGCCACCACCGCCCCCTGGGGCACGGTGAGCGTGACGCCCCGCAGGGCCTGGACCCCGCCGTAGGAGACGCACAGGTCCACGACGTCGAGCGCGGCTGCGGTGGTCCGCTTAGGCGACACTGACGTCCCCCAGGTAGGCCGCCCGCACGCGGGCGTCGCTGCGGATCTCCTCCGGCGTGCCGTGGGCGATGACCTGGCCGAAGTCGAGCACCGTAATGAGGGAGCACACGTCCATGACCAGGGCCATGTCGTGCTCGACGAGGAGCACGGCCGGGCCGTCGGGCGAGCCGACGACGGTACGCAGCACCTGGCTGAACGCCGCGGTCTCCCGGGCGTCGAGGCCGGATCCCGGCTCGTCGAGGAGCAGCAGCCTCGGGTCCGTGCACAGGGCACGCCCCAGCTCCACCATCCGGCCCTGCCCGGTGGAGAGCTCGCCGGCCGGCCGGTCGGCCACCGGCCACAGGTTGAGCAGGTCCATGACCTCGCGCACCCGCTGCGCCCGCTCGGCCCGGCCCCGACCGAAGACGCCGCCCCGGTGGGAGGACTCCCACGACGCCACGAGGTTGTCGTGCACGCTGAGCCGGGTGAACAGGGCCAGGCGCTGGAACGTGCGGGCGAGCCCGGCGCGGCCGCGGCGGTGCGGTGGCCATCCGGAGACGTCCTGGTCCAGGTAGCGCACGCGGCCGCCCGTCGTCGCCTGCAGGCCGCACAGCACGTTGAACATGGTGGTCTTGCCGGCCCCGTTGGGTCCGATCAGGGCCACGATCCGGCCCGGCGGCACCCGCAGGGAGACGTTGTTCAACGCCTTCAGGCCGCCGAAGTCGACGGAGACCTCCTCTGCCCACAGCACGCTGTCGTCGTCAAGCGCCATGGCCCACCGATCCCGCTGTCGCCGGCACCCGGTCGGGCACGTCTGCGTCCAGGGACACGGGTGCCGCCGTCGCCACCGCCACTCCGGCCCGACGCTTGGGCAGCGGCCGCAGCACCGCCAGCACGTGCACGGTCTGGCGCACCGTCATGCGCACCGTCCCCTCGGGCTCCTGCGCCAGCCCGATGACGCCCAGGGCGATCGTCAGCGGCAGGTACTTCCCGATGGACGTGGGGATGATCGCCTGGACCGCGGTGGTCGCCCCGGCGATCATGGCGCCCGAGATGAGCGAGCGGCCGCCGAGGATCACGAGGAGCAGCAGCTCCAGGGAGGCGGACCACATGAAGTCCAGCGGCGTGATCGACTGCTGCCACGCCCCGTAGAGCGCGCCGCCCAGGGCGGCCACCATGGCGCAGCCGGTGAAGGCGACCAGCTTGGTGATGGTGAGGTTGACCCCGAGCGTCGACGCCGCCAGCGGGCTGTCCCGCAGAATGTGGAGCCGGCGCCCCATGGGGCCCGCCCGCAGCGCATAGGCGGCCACCGCCACCAGGCCGAAGACGACGACGACGAGCTCGTAGAGCGCGGCCCGCCCGTTGAACGACACGCCGAAGATCTCGGGCCGGGCCACCGTGATCCCGCTGACGCCGCCGCTGACGTCGTTACGCCCGAAGACGAGGTTGTCCATGACGAGGGCGAAGGCCAGCGTGGCCAGGGCCAGGTACAGGCCGGACAGGCGCAGCGAGGCCAGCCCCACCAAAATGGCCAGCGGGGCGGCCAGCAGCATGCCGATCACCACGGCGAAGAGGAAGTGCTGCCCGTGGGCGCCCGCGAGGTGCCCGGCCGTGAACGCGCCCACGCCGACGAAGGAGAACTGGGCCAGCGAGATCTGGCCGGCCCAGCCGGTGAGCACGACCAGGGTCAGGGCGATGAGGGCGTAAATGAGGCCGCCGGTGATCACCAGCAGCCGGGGGCCGGGCACCGCCAGCGGCACCAGAATGCCCAGGGCCAGCGCCCCCAGCCCGAGCGACAGCTTGCGGTCGATGGCGAACCGCCGCCGGCCCACGTCGAGGACGAAGCGCCCGGCCAGCCCGCCGCGGCGGCCGGCCGCCGAGGCCCAGCCGGCGGCGGAGAACCGCCGGCTGGCCGCCCCGACCTCCTTGAGGCGGGGTCCGAGGATCACCAGCAGGGCGAAGAGGGCCAGGTAGGGGAGGGCCGCCTCGATGTTGGCGATGGTCCCCGAGTTGGAGTACTTCGACAAGATGCTGCCCGTGACCCCGAGGGCGATGCCGCCGACGTAGGCGAGCGGCAGGCTCACCAGGCGCCCGAGCACGGCCGGTGCGAAGGCGTAGATCACCACCAGGATCAGCTCGTTGACGTCGAGCCCCTGGCTCGGGCTGATCAGGATCCCCACCAGCGCGGCGAAGACCGACGAGAGGATCCAGGCCGCGCGCCGCACGTTGTCGCCGTGCACGCCGATCATGTCGGCCAGGTCGGGGTTGTCGACGACGGCCCTGGTCGAGGTGCCGAACTTGGTGTGGCGCAGCAGGGCCCACAACAAGGCGGCCATCGAGAGCGAAATGACGAGGGTCCCTATCTGGTCGTAGCCCACGTGGAGTTGGGACCCGAGGACGAACGTCTTGACGGGGAAGATCGGCTCGAGACGTTGGTCGATCGGCCAAATCAGGGTGGCCAGTGACTGCAGCGCGGCCAGGACGCCGAGGCTGACGACGATGACGACCTCGGCCGACAGGCCGGTCAGGGGGCGGAAGACCGCTTCGAAGACCACGCCCATCACCGGGGCCACGACGAGGAGCACGATGGGCATGGCGAACCACGCCGAAATGCCCCAGGAGTCGTGGACCTGCCAGTACGTGTAGGCGCAGAACATCGCCACCGCGCCGTAGGCGAAGTTGAAGACACCGACCGTCTTGTAGGTCAGCACGACCCCCATCGCGGCGAGGGCGTAGATGCTCCCGGCGAACAGACCGATGACGATGAAGGGCCAGAGGGCGCTCACGACGCGCTCACCACACGCTCACGAGGTGGCTCACGAGGCCGGCACCAGCTGGCCGCCGCAGAAGAAGCCGCTGGGCGGCGACTTGCGGGTGAAGCCGTTGCCCGAGATCGTGACGTCCATCCCGCACTGCGGCGCGCTCGAGGTCGGTCCCCCGGCTGCTCGGTGTGTAGGCCCCCAACGATCCGCCGCCCGTCCAGTTCTGCAGGCTGTTGAACCATTGGACGAGGGACGCCCGGGTGGGGTTGTGCCCGCTCATGATCAGCGCGTAGATGAGCATTTGGGCGGAGATCCACGCCAGGTAGCCGAACCCGCTGGGTTGGTCGCCCGGCTCGTAGGTGGCCAGCTGCTGCTGGTACATCTGGATCATCGTCTGGTTCTCGTTGAGCGGGGCGAAGGGCAGGCTGATGATGAGCCCCTGGGCCGCGCTCTGACCGGCCGAGCTGATCATGTCCGGCGTGTACTCGTCGAACGTGGCCCCGACATAGCTCTGGGTGTAGTTCTGCTGCTGCATCGCATCCAACAGCTTGGCCGTCCCCGTCACGTCCATCGTGTTGAGCGACCCGTTGCAGCCGTCCTGCTGCATGGCCTCGACGTCGCTCTCGAGCGAGGTCGTGGCCGGGCTGATGGCGAAGTCCGTGTAGCAGACGGTGCCGCCCATGTGCTGGTAGACGTACTCGAACTGCTGCGCCGCCTGGGCGCTGATGGAGATGGAGTAGGAGAGGAAGGCCATCTTGGTGGGGAAGTACCCGTACTGCTTGGCCTCGGCGAACAGGGTGTTGCCGATGTAGTACGGACCGCTCGCCCCCTGCGGCTGGTCGCAGCTCCCTCCCGCGGGCGACCAGTACACCGGCTCGAGGGAGCGGTCGCAGTTGATGGCGAAGCCGACGTCGGGGATGTTGGCCTGGGTCATCTCCTGCACGCCGCCGTTGTCGGCGTCCGACGTCGAGCCGGCGAAGGCCAGCACCTTGGGGATGAGGTCGGCCACGTCGCTCTCGTTGGTGGAGGCGTTCTGCTGGTCGTCCTCCACGTCGAGGCTCAGCGAGCGGCCGCAGATCCCACCGGCCGAGTTGATGGCCCCGAAGAGCGCCTCGACGCCCTGGGACCCCTGGGCGAAGCTGCCCTGCAGCGGCCCGGTGATGCCGCTCACGTTGCCGAAGGTGATGGAGGACGGCGTGACGCCCGGCCCCGATGCCGTGTTGCCGGCGTTGCCGGGGCAGTCTTTCGCCTCGGCCTGCGGACTGAAGTTGAAGCCGGCCGAGGTCGGCGACGCCAGCCCCGCGGCCGGCGTGGCCGCAGCGGAGGCCGCCGTGGCGGCGGCTGCGGCACCGGTCGCCTTGGCAGCCGGGCTGGAGCCGCCCGCACCCGAGGACACCGGACCCCCGGCCTGCACTCCTCCCGCCGACCCCGCGGCCACGGTGGTCGTGGTCGCGCCGGCGCCGGAACTGCCGGTTGCCGACGCCGCGGTGGCCGCGCTGCCCTGACCGCCGTCGGTGCCGCCGCCCGCGCCCAGGTACGCTCCCACCCGCGCCCCGCAGGAAGTCGCCACCAGGGACAACACCAGCAACCCCATCGCCACTGCCGATTTCTTGCTCAATTCGGCCCCCAAAGAATCCGCCGGGCCAGCCACCCAGCGTCTAGGTAGGTAACGGAGCGAGAACGAGCGGTCTTGCGGCTGCTCCAACGATCGTTTGAGGAAGGTCTCCTGGCCCCGCCACCTGCAACGACAGTCGGCAACGCGCCCCCGCCGGGCCCGCACCGCAAACCCTAGCGGTTCCCTGACGCTGGTGTCAGTTCCCGGGTACCCTGGGCGAATGGCACTGCCCAGGATCATCAGCGTCGACGACCATGTGGTCGAGCCACCGCACGTCTGGCAGACGTGGCTGCCCGAGAAGTGGCGTGCCCGGGGGCCGCGGGTCGAGCGCAAGCGCTGGGGGAGCTTCACGCACCTCTCGGGCGCCAAGTACGACATGGTGGAGGACCCCGAGGGGGAGTGGGGCGACGCCTGGTACTACGACGACGAGCTGATCTACGTGCACAAGAAGTTCGTCGCCATCCCCGAGGCCTCGGTGAGCGTCGACGACAAGGGTGACCTCCAGTTCGACCGCACCCAGATGACGATGACCGCCATCACCTACGACGACATGCGCAAGGGCTGCTGGGACCGCGAGGAGAGGGTCAAGGACCTGGCCCGCAACTACACCGACGGGTCGCTCCCGTTCCCGACGTTTCCCCGCTTCTGCGGCCAGACCTTCTACGAGGGGGCGGACAAGGAGCTCGGCCTGGCCTGCGTCGAGGCGAACAACAACTGGATGATCGAGGAGTGGTGCGAGCCGACGAACGACGAGGGCGTCGCCGTCAACATCCCGCTCTGCCTCATCCCGCTGTGGGACGCCCACCTGGCGGCGGCCGAGGCCAAGCGGGTGGCCGAGAAGGGCTGCCGGGCCATCGCCTTCAGCGAGATCCCCACCCGCCTGAAGCTGCCGTCCATCAACACCGACTACTGGGACCCGCTGTGGGAGGTCTGCAACGACTACGGCGTCACCATCTGCATGCACGTGGGCTCGTCGTCGTCCAACCCGGCGGCGTCGCCCGACAGCCACCCCGGCGTCGGCCTGACCCTCGGCTTCAACAACGCCATGGCGTCGCTGGCCGACTGGCTCTTCTCGGGCAACCTGCTCCGCTACCCCAAGCTGAAGCTGGCCTACTCCGAGGGCCAGATCGGCTGGATCCCCTACGTCCTCGAGCGGGCCGACACCACCTGGGAGATGCACAACGCGTGGACGCACGCCCAGGACAAAATTCCCGTCCCGCCCTCGACGCAGTACTACGGCCGCATCTACGGCTGCTTCACCGCCGACCGCCACGGCCTGCGCTCGCTCGAGGAGGTGGGCGAGGACAACATCTGCTTCGAGACCGACTACCCGCACACCGACACGACGTGGCCCTACTCGGAGGCCTACATCGAGAAGCTGTGCGTCGGCCTCACCGACGAGCAGGCCTACAAGGTCCTCCGCGGGAACGCCATCAAGATGCTGGAGCTCGACCGCACCTAAGCGCCGGATATCCCGGTTGCCGCCCTCCGGGCGGCCCACAGCTCAGCCCGACGCCGGCGCAGCCGGCCACGACCTCCACCAGCTCAGGACTTCGCTGCCCTTCGGCGACCGGCACTCCTTCAGAGGCCATCGGGGTCCCGGTTCGACATCCCGAGTGCTCCCGGCGGCGTGCGAGCATTGGGTGGTGGAAGACGAAAAGCACGTGTTGCTCGACTCCCTCACGAGCAGCGTGAGCACGTCCTTGGGATCCTCGACGGACTCTCGAGCGAGGCACTGCATCAAGCTGTCCTGCCAAGTGGTTGGACGAGCTTGGGACTGGTGAACCATCTCAGCTTTGACGTGGAGCGGTTTTGGTTCCGTGAGGTCCTTCTCGGCGAGACGTTCGATGACGACCCGGAAACGGATCCCGTCTCTGCGTGGCTGGTGCCGCCTGATGCCAACCCTGAGGTCGTCCTTGGTCGCTACCGCCACGAGGTTGAAAGGGCCAATGCCGTCATCACCGCGACCCCTCTGGACGCCCCGCCGAAAACGTGGCCCGACTTCTTCGGCGAATGGCGGCTGGCCGATTTGCGCGAGATCCTGGTCCATGTGATTGCTGAGACCGCCACTCATGCTGGGCACCTCGACGCTGTGCGCGAGATCATCGATGGCCGCACCTGGCTCAGACTTACGTAATCACCGGGTGCCCCGTCCGCATCGACTCACTCCACTGAGGACAATGTCGCCGACGCCGGCGCCGCGTTCGACCCAGTGCCGACACCACCCCGGCCGTGGCGCGCGTCAGTCAATCGTGCGGAGGATGTCTCCTTGCCGTGAGAATGCCGGGTGGGTGCAGCCTGTAGTACCCGGAGTGTCGGGCTGCCTTCTCGATGGTGACCAGCCATCAGCAGCCCGACCCTCGGGTGAGACGCCCCGGCCGGGAATCGAACCCGGTGCTCTCCCGTAGTCAGTGGGAGGCAGCCATCCAGACACAGGGCGCACAGGGTGGAAGGTCGCTCTGGGCGAGACCTTGACTGGTACTCTTCGGGCAGTCAGTGGGACGCAGTCGCGTGAAGGGGCCTTCGGGCCTCTTCGGCGCGTCTACGCCCGGCAGTCGCTGACGGCGAGATCGAAGATGAGGGTGCCGCACTTCCCCAATCGGTCGGATGCCACCCTGCGAACAGCACCCTGGGGCACCGCACGATATGCGACACCTATAGCAAGCCTCTCGTAATCGGCGATCTGCGCTTGGATAATGTTTGACGAAGACGCCGGGAAGCCCGACGACCTTCGTACGGCTCCCACACCCACTGATGGCCACCACGACCACCTCCACCGTCAGCAGAGGCGAGCCTCGACGCCTGCCAGCCGCATGGCCTGCCGGCTTCACGTTCGAGCGGAGCCCGTGGCGGCTCGTCACGCTGAGCATGCTGACGCTCTTCCTCGAGCTCGCACTCATCCGCTGGACGGCCGCCAACAACGTCCACCTGGCGAACATCCCGAACTTTGTGCTCTTGGCGAGCTTCTTGGGTATCGGGGTGGGGTTCCTGCTCGCCCGTTCGTCACGGAATCTGTTTCGCCTGGCGCCGGCATCCCTCGCGGTCCTTGTCGCGTTCGCGCTCATCTTCCCCGTGAAGCTCGTCACCCTGCGCGGCCCCCACGCGTTCGAGGGCCTCTCGGGGCACCATCCGGTGTCGCAGTGGGTGAGCCTCCCGGTGATCTTCGCGCTGGTGGTCCTCGTGATGGCCGGTCTCGGCCAGGCCCTGGCCCGGTCCTTCGCTCAGTTCAAGCCGCTCGACGCCTACCGCTTCGACATCATCGGCAGCATCGGCGGGATCGCGCTCTTCTCGGCGCTTTCCTTCGTCGGGCTCCCGCCCATCGCCTGGGGAGCGGTGGTCGCCGCGTTGTTCGTATTGCTTCTCGGCATAAAGGAGCGGTGGTGGCAGTGGGGCATGATCGCCGCCGTGGTGCTGATGCTGCTGGGCGAATCGCTCTCGAGCGTCGATGTCTGGTCCCCCTACTACAAAATCACCACGAGCCAACACCACCACGACCGTCGACGGCCACAGCTACCGCGGGTTGTCGGTCTCGGCCAACAACATCCCCTACCAGACCTTGTACTCGATCTCCACGTTGCGCAGGATCGAGCCCTTCTACTTCTTTCCCTACCGGCACGTGACACGCAGCTCGCTCTCCGACGTGCTCGTGATCGGAGCGGGCACCGGCAATGACGTCGGCGTGGCACTGTCGGAGGGGGCTCGCCACGTCGACGCGGTCGAGATCGACCCGGAGCTCGTGGCTCTCGGGAAGCAGTACAACCCCGAGCACGCGTATCGAGAGTCCGCGCGTGAGCGTCTATGTCGACGACGGACGGGCGTTCCTACAGGACACGAACAAGCGCTACTCGCTGATCCTCTATGCGCTGCCCGACTCCCAGACGGCGCTCACGGGCCAGTCCGCACCCGTCGGCCTCGAGAACTACTTGCTCACGACCCAGGCCATTCAAGTGGCGAGATCTCACCTGGCCCCCGGCGGCACCTTCGTCATGTACAACTACTACCAGCCGTTCCTGCTCGACCGCTATGCGACGACCCTCGACGATGTGTTCGGCTCGCGTCCGTGTGTCGAGGTCGGAAACACCCTGAGCGGACGCGAGCAGGCGGTTCTCACGGTCGCGCTCGACGGCAACACTCCGAACTGCTCGAGCTTCTGGAACGGAGAGCAGGTGGCGCCGGTCTCGGACGACCGTCCGTACCCGTACCTGCCGATTCCTTCGATCCCGAACTTCTACCTCTTGGTCCTCGGGCTGATCCTGGCGGCGTCCCTGCTCGTGGTGCGGGTGGCGGGGGGGCCGCTCAAGAAGATGGCTCCATTCCTGGACCTGTTCTGGATGGGAGCGGCGTTCCTGTTGCTCGAGTCCAAGAACATCGTCCAGTTCGCCCTTCTTGTTCGGAACGACTTGGTTCGTGAACTCGCTCGTCTTCGCCGGCGTGTTGCTGAGCGTCTACGCGGCGGTCGAGACCGCGCGACACATAAAGCTCCCGCGCCCGATGTTGCTGTACGTTGCGTTGCTCGTGTCCCTGGGCGTCTCTTTCGTCGTCCCGCAAGAATCGTTGCTGGGTCTTCCGGTCGTGTTGCGCTTCGTGGCGGCGACAGCGCTCGCGTTCGCCCCGATCTTCATCGCCAACCTCGTCTTCGCCCAACGGTTCAAGGATGTGGGTTCTTCCACCACTGCCTTCGGTGCAAATCTGCTCGGGGCGATCGTCGGCGGAGCCCTCGCCTACCTCTCGCTGATCACGGGGTTCCGATTCCTTCTCGTGGTGGTGGCGGTCCTCTACGGCCTGGCTTTTGCCTTCGGCCGCCGCCATCTAGCCGTGCGCTCCTGAAGGACGACACCTGCCCGAGGCGTTGGTCGTCCATCCGATGGCCCAATGCCTCGGCCTCGAGGACAAACTCCACGGCGAGCAAGGAAACTTCCCTGACCCGAGCGGGCACCACCCCGCTTCGCAGACGCCATCCTGATTCCGCCCTTGGCTTTCCGCGTGGGCACGGCGGGCCGATCGCCAGGTGGCCCGCGTCTCTCCCTGCCTCAGATCAGCGCGGCGGTTCCGCATCCGGCAGAGTGACTCCACCGCCCAGCGCCGTCTGGCGGATCACACCTCGGACGCGCCGGGTCGAGCCCCGCACCGGCAGGATCCGACGTGTGGACCCTTCAGATTTGCCCGGCATCGCCCGTTTCGGCATGATCTCGGGGCACAGCTGACGGCGCGGGAGGTTGAAATGTCAGTTCGGCGGGCGCATTTTTCGGGGTCGAGCCATGTTCGCATGCGCTCATTACGCCTCCTCACTAGTGGACTACTCATTGGGTTACTCGGAGGAATACTCGGATCTGCAATGACCACGTCCACAGCGTCTGCCGCCGTGGATAGCGCCACGGTTGCATTATCGAGTTCGTTCATTTCAAGCGGCGGACGAACGGTCACAGCCACGGTGACTGCAGAAGAGCTAGGAGTTCCCGTCTCCGGAGAGAGTGCACAATGGTCCGCAACTGGAGGCGCTGCGATCAGTCCATCGTCGTGCTCCACGAATTCAAGCGGACAGTGTCAGGTTACCATTACGGCTGGCTCGACCTACGGAAGCCCGACGATCACGGCCGATGTATCGGGTTCTGGTTTCGAGGCGACTGGCAGCGCCTCGATCACGCAATATGAGGCACCCAACTCCGTCTCGCTAAGCCTCGCGAATACACGACTTACCCCGAATGGAATAGCGCAGACCACGGTCAGCTTGGTCGCCATGGACACCGTTAACAACCGGCCGATTCCTGGCCAGATCCTTAGCTTTTCCACGAATGCGACAAGTTATCCGGTCACATTCGGTCAACAGGTCGACGACCTTGGAAACGGAACCTACACAGATACGGTCACGGCGCCTTCATTCACGGCGCTGCAGCCAAGTCAGTATCTGGAACCCGCTCAGTACATGATTGCGGATCAATCCCTCTCGGAATCCTTGACCGGCTCTATTCCGGCGCAGTCGCTTTCATCATCTACACCTCTCCTGCTTGCTTATCCGACATTGCATACCGTCCAGTATCCTTCGGGTAAGCCAAGTGGCGACCCGCCACCGGGTCTCTACGACGATCAAGGGCGCCAGATATCGCTCAGGGGCGCTGAGGGGTTTGACGGCTGGTATGGGACTTCGCCAGACATGTTCACGAACTACGACGGAACCCCGGTCTCCAACAGCACCTGGCAAGCTGAAATCGCCCATATGGCAAACGCGCAGATTTCAGGGGTCTCCAACTACGGCTGGGGGTTGAACGTCGTGCGGATCTCTCTCACCGATTCATACTGGCTGTCCGACGACACCGCTGATGGCTGCGGACAGCCCTACATAGCGGAGATCGACACGCTGGTGAACATGGTCACCGCCGAGGGAATGATCGCGGACCTCGATCTTCATTACGGGATTGACGGATATTCTCCAGCGACAACCTCGCCCGCTGATCTTCCCTGTGTCGCCAATACGTCGGCAGGCCAGGGCTCGATAACCGAGGCAGGTCAACCGACCCTGCTCCCGATGGCCGACGCCTATGCCCCGGCCTTTTGGAGTGACGTATCAGAACGCTACGGTGATCCTTCTTCGACGTACTACAACCCGCTCGTGATGTTCGATCTCTACAACGAACCGGATCTGACTCGCTACACGCATATCGAGAATGGTGTGGACGCGGTGCAGCTCTGGCAGAACGGAGGGTATGTACTCTCGAATGACTCGAACGTCTACGGCTCGGGTTATTACTACCAAGCTGCAGGAATGGATCAGTTGTACGAGGCCGTACGCAATCCTGCTGCCGGCGTGACGGTTGATAGCCCGGTGATCGTGAGCGGCGTCGGCCCTGATATCGCCAGTGTCACGTCGTCACATACAACTGGAGATGGCAGTGGACCTGGTTTCGACATCTCGCCTGTTGTCTCGGGCGATCAGCTGGCTAGTCCGCCGAGTTCCACTCCCGTGGTCATTGGAGATCCGAGCGATCCGGGTGTGCCCGGCTCAGACGTCGTCTACTCATCGCACCCCTACTACTCGGGGGACTGTGCAGCTTCGTCCGGGCTCGGAGACGGAGACTCGACGGACCTTGGCAACGTCGTCGCTCCGGTAGCCGCCGAGTACCCAGTCATGTTCGGCGAGATGGGCACGAACTGCTCAAGCGAATCTGAAGGGGAAAACGCGATCCAATACAACATCACGTGGGCACAGCAGAATGGTTTGGTCGGGTATGTGCAATGGAACTGGTCGTCCTACACGAACTCCAATACCTACGGAATGCTGGATTGCGATGCCATAAGCTGTCCTACGGGTAGTCCCTATGAGCCCAACGACTTCGGGACTCCCGAGTTCGACAGCGGCGGCTCTACGCTCAACTAGATCGTCCGCTCTGTGAACGTGAGATCCGCCTCAATGCCCCCCAAACTGGTCGCTGCCATCTCCGCCGACAATTAGCAATGCCTCGTGGATCCGGTCGACAAGGTCTTGCATTTCACGGATCCCCGGGAGCTCGTGGTCTACGACTGTAGGAAAGAACAAAGTGTGACCGAGGTTCTAGATTGCGTGTCCCACGGCCTGCGTTCGTTTGAGGAGGTTGGGGGAGGACAACATCTGCTTTGAGACCGACTACCCCCACACTGACACGACGTGGCCCTACTCGGAGGCAAACAAGCTCCTCCGGCGGCAACGCCATCAAGACCTGGAGCACGAGCGCAGCTCGTAGCGAATATCCCGGTGGCGCCGTGTCCTCACCCTGCATGTCGGCGCGGCGACGTCCAACTCGACATGCACTCTAAGAACGGTCGCGAGGTGGCGTGCCACCGGTTGGATCTTGAGCCCAGTCATTGCGAGGCAGTCTTGCGAAGGGCCTTCGGGCCTCTCCGGCGCACAAGAGCGCACCCTCATTTGTGTCCCCAGGTCAGGTTGGACGGACGGATGTCTCGCTCTTCAGGGCGACCCTGCGAGCACCCTGGACGGCCCGGGGAGCCAGACCGGATCCAGTGTGGTCCGGATCCCTCCAAGGGTCCTTCCGGGACGCCGCTTCGCGTCGTGTCCTCGCTTCGGTCGGCGGCCCCTTGGCCGGTCTGGCCGTGCCGCCCGAGCCCTACTCCACCGACGCCAGCGTGGCCGACGCCAGCGCCCCGTTCGACCGCAGCGCCGACACCACTCCGGCTGCCGTGGCGATCGCCGCCAGCACCCAGGCGGTCACCGAGAAAGCGTGCGCCGCGCCGGCCATGGACCTCTTGTCCCCGCCGGCGATGGTGAACACCGAGCCCGTCAGCGCCAGGCCCAGCGCCGTCCCCATGCCGCGGGTCATGTTCAGCACGCCCGAGGCCATGCCCGCCTGCTGCTCCGGCGCCGCCCCCATGATCGAGGCGTTGTTGGGCGACGTGAACAGTCCCATCCCCGACGCCCAGCGCGGCCAGCAGCACCAAGAAGCCGGCCGTCGCGGGCCGCAGCGCCGCCATGAGACCCAGCGACCCGGCCACGATCGCCATGCCGGACACGGTCAGCGGCCGCGCCCCCACCCGGTCGGCCAGCCGTCCCGCCACCGGTGCCACCACTCCGAAGGCCAGCGGCATGGCCATCAGCGACAGCCCCGACCGGACCGTCCCGTACCCCAACCCGCGTTCGAAGTAGAAGGGCACCAGCAGCAGCACGCCGAACATCACCAGGTACGACCCCATGCCGGACGCGATGCCGGTCGAGAACCGACCCGAGCGGAACAGCCCCAGGTCCATCATGGGGTCGCGCTGGCGGCGCTCCCACCACACGAACAGGACCAGCAGCACCACCGCGGCGGCGAACAAACCGGCGATCAGGGCTGAACCCCAGCCGACCTCCTCGCCGAAGGAGATGGCCGAAAGCAACGTCGCCATGGCCGGGAAGAAGAGGGCCAGCCCCGTCCAGTCGAAGTCCACCCGCGCCTGCAGGTTCTGCGAGCGCGGCACCAGCAGAACGGCGGCCACGGCGCCGAACACCCCGAAGGGCACGTTGACGAAGAAGATCAGCCGCCAGCCACCCGCCGCCAGCAGCAACCCGCCCACCGTCGGCCCCACGGCCAAGCCAAGCGCCTGGGCGGCACCCTGCATCCCGATGGCGCGGCCGAGCGACCGCGCCGGCATGACCAGAACGATGATGGCCAGGCTGTTGGCCTGCAGCATGGCCGCCCCGACCGCCTGCAGGGCCCGGAAGCCGCACAGCGCGCCGAGTCCGGGAGCCAGTCCGCACAGCACCGAGGCCACCGTGAAGATGACGAAGCCGTAGACGTACAGCAGCTTGCGCCCCCACATGTCGGCGAAGCGACCCACGGCGGTGACGGTGGCCACCAGCACCAGCAGGTACGAGAGCCCGACCCACGTCACCGCGCCCACGGAGGCGTCGAAGGTGCGCTGCAGCGTCGGCAGCGCCACGGTGACGATGGAGGCGTCGAGCTGGCCCATGAACGCCCCGACGCACACGGCGGCCACCGCCAACCACGGCGCGTGCGGGTGCTCGCGGATCGACTGCGGTCGCCGGGGCTCGACGAGCAGACGGTCCCACGTCCAGGTCCACGGGCGCTGGGCCTCCGACGTGCCGGTGGCGCCCGGCTCGGTCATCTCAGGTCATGCGCCACTCGACCACCGACCACGCCCGGATGTCGCGCGAGGAGGCCCCGACCAAAATCTCGTAGCGTCCGGGGTCCGACCGCCAGTCGTGCGTGTCCACGTCCCAGTACCGGTAGGCGGCCGCCCCGAGCTCGACCTCGGCCGTCACCTGCCCGCCCGCCGGCACCCGCACCTTGGCGAACCCGGCCAGCTCCCGGTCGGCCCGTGGCACCCGCGAATCGAGCGCACGCACGTACACCTGCACCACCTCGGTGCCGGCCCGCTCGCCCTTGTTCGCCAGCCGCGCCGTCACCCCTTCCGCCGTGATCGCCACCTCGTCGAACACGATGTCGCCGTAGGACAGCCCGTGCCCGAAGCAGAACGCCGGTGCCACGCCCGCCGTCTCGTAGTGCCGGTAGCCCACCAGCGTGCCCTCTCCGTACTCCACGCGCCCGTCCACGCCGGGATACCGCCGCTCGTCCCCGCCGGCCGGCCCGTCCTCGACGCGCCCCGGGAAGGTGACGGGCAGCCGGCCCGAGGGCTCCAGCGACCCGACCAGAATCTCGGCCAGCGCGTCGGCCCCCTCCTCGCCGGCGTACCACGGCACCAGCACCGCCCCGGCCCGTTCGGCCCACGGCAGCTCCACCGGCGAGCCCGCGTTCACCACCACCACGGTCCGCGGGTTCGCCGCCAGCACGGCCTCGACCAGCTCGCGCTGGCGCCCCGGCAACGACAGGTCCACCCGGTCCTGTCCCTCGGACTCCCACTGGCCGTTCGACCCGACCACGACCACCGCCATGTCGCTCGCCGCGGCCGAGGCCACGGCGCGTGCGAACTCGTCGTCCACCGCCGGCCGGTCGGCCAGAATGCGGGCGCCGAGAATGGGGGAGTGGTCCGACCGCGGCCACACCTCGACCGACAGCGCGTAGGCCCGTCCCGCCTCGAGCGCGCACTCGGCCTCGACCGGCTCGCTCCCGGCGCCGTAGAACCCGGTGCCCCGCGTCGGCTCGGTGTTGTCGACCACCACCTGCCCGTCGAGGCGGAGCACCGACCGCCCCGCGCTCTCGAGGCCCAGCCGCCACACCCCGGGCGCGTCGGGCGTGAACGTGGCGGAGACCCGCACCGCGCAACGGCCCACCTCCAAGCCCGGGCGGGGCGGCCCGAGCCACATGACGCGCGCCGTGTGGGCCAGCTCCGCCTCCACCGGCGCCGCGTCGACCCCCGGCGGCTCGGGGCTGTCGAAGTACTCGACCTGGAACGACTCGGCCGCCAGGAGGCGCAGGTCGATCGGCGGCAGGCCCTTGTCGATGCGGCAGCCGACCTCGAAGCGGACGTCCGCGCCGGGCAGGCGCTCGGCCAGCGCCGCGGCCAGGCTGCGCCGCCGGTACGGCGTCACCTCGGAGCTGCCGCCGCCCATGGCCAGCTGCGCCGCGTTGGGCCCGATCACGGCCACGCTCGACACCGCCCCGAGGTCCAGCGGCAGCAGCCCGTCGTTGACCAGCAACACCGTCCCCGCCGCGGCCACCTGGCGCGCCACCGACCGCCGGCCCGGGTCGTCCTGTTCGGCCTCGGCCGAGGGTGCCGGCGCCCCGAGGATCCCCAGGCGCTTCATGAGCCCGAGCAGGTGGCGCACCTTCTCGTCCACCACCGCTTCGTCGACCACCCCGTCCCGCACGGCCGACGCCAGCGAGGGGCCGAGCCAGGCCGACGGCCCGGGCATCTCGAGGTCGAGGCCGGCCACGGCGGCGTCACGCGTCGAGTGCGTGCCGAACCAGTCCGACACCACCAGCGCGTCGGAGCCCCATTTGCCCCGCAGCACCCGGCCGATCAGGTCGGGCTGCTCGCCGCACCAGACGCCGTTGACCTTGTTGTACGCCGTCATGACCGCCCCCACCCCGGCCTGGCGCACGGCGGCCTCGAATGCAGCCAGATGGACCTCGTGCAGCGTCCGCTCGTCGACCTCGGCCGAGATCGTCATCCGCTCGTGCTCCTGGTCGTTGCAGGCGAAGTGCTTAATGCAGCAGGCCGACCCCCCCGGCCTGCACCCCCCGCACGTAGGCGACGGCCAGGCGGGCCGTCAGCAGCGGGTCCTCCGAGAAGGACTCGAACGTCCGCCCGGCCAGCGGCGTCCGCACGATGCACACCGTCGGCCCCAGCAGCACATGGACGTTCTTCGCACGGGCCTCCGCCGCCAGCACGTCGCCCAGCCGCCCGACCAGCTCGGGGTCCCACGTCGACCCTACGGCCATGCCGCAGGGGAGCGACAGCGAGCGCCGCCCGATCAGAGAGTCGCCGCGCACGCCCGAGGGCCCGTCGGACACCTTGAGCGACGGGATGCCCAGCCGCTCGACCGCCGGCAGGTACCACAGCGACCGGCCCGCGGTCAGCGAGCACTTCTCGTCCAGGGTCAACGCGCCCGAGCAGCTCCTCCACGTCGGCCATGCCCGACCCTCCCTCGCTCACCAGGTGTCCACGAACGGCCGTCGCCCGCCCCGCCCGGACTGGCCCCGGCCGCCACCGTCGACCCCGCCCGCCGCCGCCAGCGCGTGGACGAAGCGGGCCCGCGTCGCCGCCGGGTCGATGACGTCGTCGATCTCGAAGTGGGCGGCCACGTTGAGCGCCTGGCCGTGCTCGTAGGCCCGGAACACCATGGCCGAGAACGCCGCCTCCCGTTCCTCGGGGTCCTCGATGGCGTCGAGCTCGCGCCGGAACCCCAGGCGCACCGCTCCTTCGAGTCCCATGCCACCCAGCTCACCGGTGGGCCAGGCCACCGTGAAGAGGGGGCGGCGGAACGACCCGGCCGCCATGGCCTGGGCCCCCAGGCCGTATCCCTTGCGCAGCACCACGCAGCAGAAGGGCACGGTGAGCGACGCGCCCACCACGAACATCCGTGACACGTGGCGGACCAGCGCGGTCTCCTCCGCCTCGGGCCCCACCATGAACCCGGGTGTGTCGCACAGCGACAGCACGCGGCAGGCCGAACGCCTCGCACAGCTGCAGGAAGCGCGCCGCCTTGTCGGCGTTGGCGGCGTCGATGGCACCGGCCAGGTGCAGCGGGTTGTTGGCCATCACCCCGACCGCCCGGCCCTCGAAGCGGGCCAACGCGGTGACCAGGCCCGGGGCGAACGACGGCCGCAGCTCGAGCACCGACCCCTCGTCCGCCAGCCCCGAGATGGCCGCGTGGACGTCGTAGACCCGGCGCCGGTCGGGCGGCACGACGTCGCGCAGGAGCACCTGGTCGGGCGCCGTCCAGTCGGCCACGTCCCCCTGGAAGTACGACAGGTACTTCTGGGCCGCCTCGACGGCCTGCGTCTCGTCGGCGCAGAGGACGTCGACCACGCCGTTGGGCACCTGCACCGAGATCGGGCCCACGTCCTCGGGGGCGAAGACGCCCAGGCCGCCCCCCTCGATCATGGCCGGGCCCGCCCATCCCGATGTTGGCGTCGGGGGTGGCGATGATGACGTGGCAGCACCCCAGCAGCGCGGCGTTGCCGGCGAAGCAGCGGCCCGACACGATCCCGACGAGGGGCACCTTCCCGCTCAGGGCGCCGAACAAGGCAAAGGCTGCGGTGTCGAGACCGGTCACGGAGGCCGTGTCGGTGTCGCCGGGGCGGCCGCCGCCCCCCTCGGCGAAGAGCACGACCGGCAGCCGCAGCCGCTCGACCAGCTCGAACAGCCGGTCCTTCTTCAGGTGGTTCATCTGGCCCTGCGTGCCGGCCAGGACGGTGAAGTCGTAGGAGAGGACGGCGCAACGGGCGTCGTCGCCGAACAGGTCGCCGTTCACCCGCCCGATGCCGGTGATCAGCCCGTCGGCCGGCGTGTTGGCCTGCAGGTCCGCCACGCTCCGACGCGCCCGCTGGGCCGCGATGACCAGCCCGCCGTACTCCTCGAAGGTGCCGGGGTCGCACAGGTCCTCGATGTTCTCCCGGGCCGTCCGTCGCCCCCGGGCGTGCCGGCGCTCCGTCGCCTCCGGTCTCCCCGCGTCGAGCGTGGCCCCGACCCGGGTCCGCAGCTCGGCCAGCTCGGGTCGGATCCCACTCTTCGTCTCGGTCCGTTCTTCCGTCACCACCTCGGTGGATTCGGTCCCCTCCGACGCCCGCATCGAGAGCAGCACGTCACCGGACTGCACGGCATCACCCACGGCGACCCGGACCGACTCGATCACCCCGGCCGACTCGGCCTCGACGACGTGCTCCATCTTCATCGACTCGAGCACGACCAGCACCGACCCGGCGCCGACCGCGTCACCGGGAGCGACCGCCACCTTGAGCACGGTGCCGGCGAACGGCACCGCAATGTCGGTCAGCCCGGCCACAGCGGCTCGGGCACCTCGAAACCGACGTCGGTGCCCCAGGAGTTCCGGTAGGAGACGCGATCGACCGGCAGCCTCGACCCGACGCCCCACTTGCCCGTGGGATAGCCGAAGCTCACCGTGCCCGAAAGGATCCAGCCCTGGTCGGTCGGCACCTCGAGGATCTCGAGGGTCTCGGTCGGGTGGAAGAACTGCAGGAGCGCCGTCAGGCAGCTCCCGACGCCCTCGGCCCGCGCCGCCAGCATGGCGCTCCACACGGCGGGGTAGATGGAGCCGCCCGTCGGGTCGTATTGGCTGAACGGGAACAGGAAGAGCGGGATCTGCTCGAAGTGGTCGGCCAGCCACTGGGCCGAGCGCTGGACCTTCAGGATCTGGATCGACTCAGGTTCGTCGGGGGCTGCGTGCGCCGCGTCGAGCTGGTCCTTGTAGACGGACTTCCACAGCTCGCCCATGGCGTGCTGGTACAGGGGAGCGAGGGCGGCCCTCTTGGCGGGGTCGTCGAGCAGGAGGAAGCGCCAGTTCTGCTGGTTGCCGCCGGAGGGGGCCCGGATGGCGGCATCGAGGATGCGGGCCTGGACGTCGAGGGGGATCGGGTCCGGACGGACCCTGCGCATGGCCCGCGTCGTGTAGAGCGCCTCGTGGAGTTCCATGGCCCCGGACCTTACGCCTGGGGGCGCTCCGTCTGCCTAATAGGCGCCGGTGCCCCGGACCATCGTCATGGGGGTCTCGAACATGATCTTGATGTCCCACCACAGCGACTGGGACGACACGTAGAGGTATCGGTCGGCTTCGGAGCAGGCCCGTCGTCTTTGTACGAGATCGGGCATCAGGACAACGACGGGAGAAACTGACGGCTCGGAGGCTTGACGAGTCACCTGGCTGACCATCTTCGCCGAGCTCGGAAGAGTGCTTCAGCAGTGCAACCAAGTGGAGACCCTTCGGCCCGGGCCTAGGGGAGATGAGCTGTGGTTGTGCTTGTGCCTTGTTTTGGAACAACTCCGAGGAGTGGACTCGCAATCCAGAGCTCAACGTTGTTGCCGGAGAGGTTGGCGTTCTGGACGTCCTTTACGGGGCCGATCAGCCAGTGCCTTAGCGTCTCGGCTGCTGCGTGCCCGCTCGGGCCGTAGAAGATCTCCGAAGGCCCGCCGCCTGTGATCAGCCTCGGTGCGGTGCCAACACTGCTGATGGCAAATCCAACGTTGAAGAGACGTAGGTATGTCGCGACGGGGCGTTGGTCCGATCCGTCGGCGTTGAGCACCTCAACCGTCACCGAGGAGGTGGGTGGCAACGAGGTGGCGGTGGTAGCGGGAGACGTCGAAATCTTCCCTGAGTGCTCGGTGGGTTTGGATGCGCGACGGGGAAGTTGGCGGGTGGTGGGGGAGGGCGAGAAGGACGAGCAAAACGAGCGCCACCACTGCAGCGACAACACCAGCGCCAGTGGCCCAGTCGAACGGGAACCTGACGCGGAGGGGTCGACCCTCCGCGCTGCTGCTCTTGTAGAGCGGCGCCTCCGCCCTCACGAATGAACTCTCTCGCCACTTCCTCGGGAGAGAGCACACGCCCAGGATCCGTGCCACGGTCATCCTCTGCACCACCAGCACCAGCGGCCAGGTTGGAGGGGATCCTGACGAGGCGGGCCGGATCCTCCCCGTTTTGCTCCTGTGGTGCGCCGTCCACCCGGGACGGCCTCGCCCACCATGCCGCGTCCACCACGCGGTCCGCCGGCTGCTGTTCGCGGCTCATGGTCGCCTCGCCCTCAGGAATGAACTCTCTCGCCACTTCCTCGGGAGAGAGCAAACGCCCAGGATCCGTTCCACCATCATCCTCTGCCGGAAGTTCCACCGTCCCCACATCGCTTTCCGGTTGAGTCGAAGTCCGAGTCTGAGACTATTGACGGCGGCGGGCCAACCCAAATTGGATACGCCTGTGGAGTACTCAATTGGTCAGACTCCTGGTGTACTGGGTGGTCGACGCCAACCGAGGAAACACGAGGTGGCGGACGTGGGGCGGTCGAGCCACGCGCCGATGTCGCATGCATGGGGTCCGCTCGCCTTTGGGAGAGAGGGGCACGACCTATTTCGGGGCACTCGGGCGGCTGCGAAGATCCCCCTTCACGCTCCCAAAGGTAATCGGGCCCATTCCGCCGGAGGGGGACCGAAGCTGCGTACCGGCGACGGGTACGACGTCAAGCAGTCGTGGCACCCTCGTTGACCAGCCGAGTCTGAGACTATTGACGGCGGTGGGCCAATCCAAATTGGATACACTCAATTGTCGGGCTCCAAGTGCACTCGGTGGTCGACGCCAGCCGAGGAAACACGAGGTGGCGAATATGGGGCGGTCGAGCCACGGCCGATGTCGCATGAATGGGGTCCGCTCGCCTTTGGGAGAGAGGGGCACGACCTATTTCGGGGCACTCGGGCGGTTGCGAAGATCCCCCTTCACGCTCCCAAAGGTAATCGGGCCCATTCCGCCAGAGGGGGACCGAAGCTGCGTACCGGCGACTAGTACGACGTCAAGCCGTCGTGGCGGCCTCGTTGACCAGCTGCACCCGCTCGACCGCCTCGATGTAGTCCTCCACCATCCCGAGCACCACGTCGCTGGTCCGCCGCACCGAGGTGGCCGCACCGATGATCTGGCCGCACGGGTTGAAGTTCACGTCACGCGCCTCCTCGGGGTAGGCGTGCCCGCGGGAGACGCAGTCGATGGCCACCATCATCTGCAGCGGCATGCCGAGCGGCTTCGGGTTCTCCGGTGCCTCCCAGGCATCGGTCCAGTCGTTCTTCAGCAGCCGGCACGGCTTCCCGGTGAACGAGCGGGACCGCACCGTGTCACGCGAAGTCGCCTTCAGGTACGACTCCATCTGTTTGGGCGGAATGTCGGCCTCCTCGACCGTCAGCCACAAGGACCCGGTCCATACGCCGGACGCGCCCAGCACCATGGCCGCCGCCATCTGGCGACCCGAGCCGATGCCACCCGCCGCCAGCACCGGCAACGGCGCCACGGCGTCGATCACCTCGGGCCACAGCACGATCGACCCGACGTCGCCGGTGTGGCCGCCGCCCTCGGAGCCCTGGCAGATCACGATGTCCACCCCGGCCGCCTTGTGGTTCAGGGCGTGCTTGACCGAGCCGGCCAGGGCCGCCATGAGCATCCCGTGCTCGTGCACCTGTTCGATCACGTCGTCGGGCGGCGTGCCCAGGGCGTTGGCCACCAGCTTGACCTTGGGGTGGCGCAGAATCACCTCGACCAGCGGCGCGGCCGTGGCCGCCGTCCACCCGAGCAGCTCGCGCCGCGGGCCGCCCTCGATCTCGGGCACGCCGTGGTCGGCCAGGATCTTCTTGGCGAACGTGCGGTGCTCGTCGGGGATCATCGCCCGCAGTTCCGCCTCGAGCTTGACCGGGTCGATCTCGTCCATGCCCTCGTACTTGCCGGGATCACGATGTCGACGCCGTAGGGGCGGTCGCCCACGTGCTCGTCCGGCCAATTCAGCTCGACCAACTCCGGCGGATCCCACCCTCCCTCTCGGTCCGTTCTTCCACCACCACGGCGGATTCGGTCCCCTCGGACGGGCGGAGCGAGAGCAGCACGTCACCCGACTGCACGGCGTCACCTACGGCGACCCGGACCGACTCGATCACTCCGGCCACCTCGGCTTCGACGATGTGTTGCATCTTCATCGACTCCTGCACGACCAGGACCGACCCGACGCCGACCGCGTCACCTGGCGCGATCGCCAGCTTGAGCACGGTGCCGGCGAACGGCACCGCAATGTTGGTCAGCCCGGCAACAGCGGTTCGGGCACCTCGAATCCGACGTCGGCGCCCCAGGAGTTCCGGTAGGAACGCGATCGACGGGGGATCCTTCCCCCGACGCCCCAGGTGCCCGTGGGATAGCCGAAGCTCACCGTGCCCGAGAGGATCCAGCCCTGGTCGGCCGGCACCTCGAGGATCTCGAGCGTTTCGGTCGGGTGGAAGAACTGGAGCACGGCGGTCAGGCAGCTCCCGACGCCCTCGGCTCGGGCGGCCAGCATGGCGCTCCACACGGCGGGTAGATGGAACCGCCGGTCGGGTTATGCTGGCTGAACGGGAAGAGGAACAGCGGAATCTGCTCGAAGTGGTCGGCCAGCCACTGGGCCGGGCGCTGGACCTTCAGGATCTGGATCGACTCGGGTTCGTCGGGGATGACGTGCGCGGCGTCGAGCTGGGCCTTCTAGACGGATTTCCACAGCTCTCGCATGGCGTGCTGGTACACGGGGGCGAGGAGCGCCCTCTTGGCGGGGTCGCCGAGCAGGAGGAAGCGCCAGTTCTGCTGGTTGCCTCCGGAGGGGCCCGGATGGCGACATCGAGGATGCGGGACTGGACGTCGAGGGGGATGCCATTTCGAGGGCGTGAATGTCTCAAGTCACAACTCTAATCGAGGCTGAAGCACCCAGCCGGTCTCGAATAGACGTTGGTCAAAGCGCATCTCGTCATCGGGCAAAAACAGGAAATTGTTCACATACAGGGGATCGAGGACCTTTTCGCTCACCTCCTTGGCGTGCTCCGGCTTTTGGTGCGTTTCGAACGAGAACGCACTGATGTCCATGAGGTCATTGCTGTGAGCAGGGTCGACAAAGTAGCCCCGATAACCGGCACTGCTAAGTATGTCGAAGGCTTCTTCAGGCTGACTCGTGGTGTGGTGCCGGGCTTCAACCTCGATGTAAACGGCTGGTCTTGCTTCGGCCAGGGTATTCCACGCTCCCTTCAAGACCTCTGTCTCAAACCCTTCGACGTCAATCTTCACTACATCTGGCCAGCGCCCGAGTTCTTCGACGACTTTGTCGAGTAGCCGAACCGGCACTTCTATGGTTTCAAGTTCAAAACCCGGATTGGCATCATCACGCAAGCTGGCGCGGGTAGAGACCACATCGCCCGTGTCGGTCCGAGGCACATGGAGAGTGAGGACGCCCTCCCTCTCGCCCAAGGCAATGGTCAACACCTCTATCGAACCCTGAAACCTCGCATTAAGGATTTGCGTGCATTCTTTGAGAGGCTCAATAGCGACAACCCATGCTCCCTTGATAACTGCGGCAGCGCAGTAGAGGCCGTTGTTCGCGCCCACGTCGAGAAGCCCCATTCCTTCGTCGAGAAGGTCGGCGATTAGGAGGTGGCCGTTTTCGCCTCGGGCTGAGGCTTGCTTGATCTGGCGTTTCCAACGTCGTCGGTCCAGCATTGAATGAAGTGGCATTGATCCGGACGCTAGCAACTGAGCACCGGCTTCGGTGGAAGGTCGCCGTCCAGGCGGACACAGCATTATTAGCTACCCATTGTTCCGAAATCGGGGCAGAGTGCGACTTAAGGGGTCCTAGGCGGGGGAGAGCGCTTGGTGTGGGTGCGCGACCGATCTCGCTCAGAACTGGCTTGAGTTCGATGGTTCAGTGTCACTTGTGTAATTAGGTGATCCCGAGCAGGCCGTCGCGCACAGCAAACCATTGTTCGATCTGTAGGACAAGTTTGCCCGACGATGCTATTCAGCTGGTGGACTCGCCTCCCTCCAACGTTGCCTCGGCTTAACCCGTTCTTCGGGCTCTCGTTCGTTGGGTTAGGAATAATCCGGCAAGTCCATCGCGGGCACCAGCACTTCGGAGTATCTCGGAAGACCATTTGTGGATTGAGCTCGGCGTTCTGGCAGCGTTAATGGCCGCTAAGGGCTCACGCCGCGTTTGATTGCGCAGTGATGGTGTAGTTCCACTCACCGTGGAACTCGTGGGGCTCGAGCGGGACGGCAGCCAGCTGCTTGTTGGTGATCTTGACCCCGGTCGGGTACCAGTTCGGGTCGTAGTCGGCCTGGATGCTGAGTCCGGTCTTGGTGGTAGTGGACGAGATCAACTCGATGATGGTGCGCAGTGTGGTGAGTGGTCGTCCCCGCCAGTTCATGGTGATGAAGCTGAACATGCGGTGCTCGATCCGGTTCCACTTCGACGTCCCCGGCGGATAGTGGCAGACGGTGATCTCGAGACCGCTCTCTTCGGCCAGCTTGGCGAGCTCGACCTTCCAGGCCCGGAGGCGATAGCCGTTGGACCCCCCGGCATCAGCGGTGATCAAGAGGCGCTCGGCGCCGGCGAAGCGGTGCCGGCCCATCTGGTGCCACCAGCGGCGGATGGATTCGACGGCGAAGCGGGCGGTGTCGGCCACGTCGCCGACGTTGACCCACCCCTCGTCGTTGGCCACGTCGTAGATGCCATAGGGGATGGCCTTGGCGTATTCGCCGAGGGCGGTGTCGGCGAAGTCGTGGACCGCGACGCGTTCGGGCTTGCCTTCGGGTGACCACTCGGTCCCGCCGTTGGCGTAGTCGCCGATCAGCTCCTTCTTCTTGGTGTCGACCGAGATCACCGGTTGGTCGTCGTCGATGAAGGCCTCGGCCTGGTCGTTGAGGTAGTGGAACTGGGCGTCCCGGTCGGGGTGCTGGCGTCCTTCGGTTACCTTGGCATTGGCCTGGAGCGAGTAACCCAAGAGATGCAAGAGGCGCAGGACCGTACGCGAGGAGACGTCGTAGCCCTGGCGCACGAGTTCCTCGGCCAACTTGGTGGACGACTTCGACGTCCAGCGCAGTCTCGACATCGGATTGCCCCGGGTCTCGGGGTAGACGAGCTCGTCGAGCGCGGCCAACAGGCCCGGTTGGCGCTCGGTCAGCGGCTTGTCACCACCACCTTGCGCGCGTTGGCGTGTCGAGGGCTCGACGCCCGCCGCGACTTCTGACTCGGCCTTGATCACCGTGTTGCGACTCATCCCCGAAGCGTTCGCCACCGCCGTCTTGCCGCCGTGCCCGAACATCTCGGCCATCGCTCCGGCGACAACCCGGCGCTGCACCTCGTTCATGTGCGGCAGAACCACTTCGAAGAATCGCGCGAGCCCTTCCTCGGTGACCTCCACACCGTCAGGATACTACGCGCGTATTATTCTGGCGTGGACCCTAAGTGGTGCCACCTTATGCAGTTGCCGGGAAACGTAGTGGGACAAGAAAGGTCGGGCATCGCGCTCAGTAAGTTAGATCAAGTGCGAGCCGCCGGGCGCGAACCACTGCTGCAGGCGGGGGCACTAGCCAGAGACGTTCTTACTCAATAGAGGCTTCGCCGTCCGAAGCGTCCACGCAGGCGAAGTCCACATAACCACGGAGGATCGCAAGCCCACAGGGGGCGAGTGAGGACCTATCCCGGCGTGCCATGGTCAACAATGCTATTGCAGTGTCGCGCAATGAGAAGGGGAGTGCACCGAGCGCTCCATGCGTTGCATACTGAGATGCGAAGAGCAACCTGTTTCGGGTCATGTAGTACTGGTAGGTCGGGTTAGCTCCGCCCTTACCATGACGGACGTCGTGCCACGCAACCGCAGCCGGTTCGACAACGATTCGGAGCCCTTGCTCCCGAATCCTCGCCGACCATTCCACCTCCTCGCAGTAGAGAAAGTAGCGTTCATCGAGGAGTCCGGCTCCCAGGACCCGATCGGGCATCAACGCCATCATGCATCCGCATGCTCTTCCTGTGCTGAAAGGAAGATTGGGAAGGCTCGGTAGCGGCGAACCTTCGTGGAGAAGATAAGAGGCACCCGAAAGGGGGTCGATGGCGGATCCTCCGTACCAAACGAGATTCGACGAGGCATAGCAAATGGCGGGGGACACTAGTCCGACGGATGGGTCGGAGCTAAGCACGTCGACCAGTCGACCCACGCAGTCCGGGTCGATCGAGGCGTCCGGATTGATTATCACCGCGACATCTGTGCCCTCGGCGTTGGCCATCGAGAGGCCGAGATTATTGCCACCTGTGTAACCGAGGTTAAGGCCTGTTCGCAGGACAATGACGTCAGGATCTCCTCTGAGCTCGGCTTTTGACGCTGAATCATCTGCTGATCCATTGTCGACAACTAGAGTGGCCATCTGCAGGTTGCTTCGTTTAATCGAGTTCAGACATGCTTCGATATGACCCGAACTATTCCATGTCACCACGATCGCAACAACACGCGGTGCTCCGCTGTCTGAGAGTCGGTCCAGCGCCTGGCCAAGCTGTTGCTGCACGGTCATGGCATAACTTTGGTTCAAGTGTCCTTACCCTATCTCCATCGGCGATGACGAGGGCGCTTTGTATGAAGTCCGTGAGGAGTGGGACGAAGCTCTTCTGGGATGCCTCCGACCATGAGTAGCCCTAAACCGTAGACGACACTAACCAGTGCACCTCCAATCATGAGGCCTACAAAATGGTTCATGTGCGACCAAGTGGCGTCCCGAACGGACGCAAGAAGGAGAACTGGTGCCGCTGCCAGCACCGGACGCCACATAAGCCTCCAACTGACACGGACGCTGGTGAGGTTGCGGAACACGGAATAGGTTGCAATTAGAGAGATTAGTTCGCTTGCCAAAAGAGTAGTTGCAGCCCCTGTCGGACCAAACTTCGGAATCATCAGCAGATTGAACCCAACATTGATAACGAGCGTTCCCAGCTCCACTGCCAACAGAGGCCGGTAGCGGTCGATCGTCACGCTCGTGTAGCCGAAGACTGTCTGGAGGTAGGAAACCGGGAGCGTCACTGCGAGGATAGCTAGTGGAGTAGCGGCAGGAAGAAATTGTGGTCCTACCAAGACAAGGATGATGTCAGTTCGGAGTACGATTCCACCGACTGCCAATGGAGCTCCGATGCTCAAGAGCACATAAAGGGCTCGGTTAACTAGTCGGGTAATTTCCTCGTTCGTCGCATTCACCAGCGATGGAATGAGGGCTTGCATAAGAAAGCCAGGTACTACGCTGAGCACGTTCACTACGTTGAACGCGACGCTGTAGTAGCCGAGCTCAGTGCTCGACCGGAGGACTGAGACGAGAATGCTGTCGATCCATGCGTAGACATTGTCGATTATCTGGATCGCACCTAGAGGGATCGCTGAAGACAGCGCACGGCGCCAAGCCCGCAGATCGAACCTCCAGCGAAAGCGAATGATTCGCCGAGCCGCAAAGAGCACCACAAACGCCGTGATCATGTCTGCCAAGACATAAGCGCAGATATAACCTAGGTACGATCCGTGAACCAAGGCGACGGCGATGATGCCTATCAGACAAATCAGGCGATTTTCCATTCCGAATACCGCGAGAAGATCGCCGCGACTTGGGCCGCAAAGGCCGTTGCCGCAGTCACCTGAACGCTAGTGAACAAGACGTCCAATGACATGACGACCATCGCCCATCGGAACTGGCTCCATTGCCGTGATAAATCAAATCGGCTGAACCGATAATGATTGGGATCACCAGGATGGAAAAAGCGATCCGCGAAGACATCGCCGTTCCCAGCACAGCAGATCGGTCGGCTCCATCTCTGGCCAACTCACGGGTCGTCATGGCCGTGATCCCAAGATCGGCGACGAGCAAGAATAGGTTGACGTAGGTAATGATCAGTGCGAAAAGGCCGTAGTTCGCAGGACCCAACTGATGGGTCGTGATCCTGATAATGCCAACGGAGATCAACGCAACGACGAGATTGCCAATCGTCTGGCTCGAGGCGCTCAGAATGATCCTGCCTCGTCCGTGAAGCCGGTTGATTCTTCCCATTAGGGGGCCCGATAACGGGTCAACGAATCACCAGATGCAGCGATTGCGTGCCAACAGGCGGGACGTCTATTCGAAGATCGTGTCCAGTAGCGGAGACCGGCTCGCCAGATCGGATCGGCAACGGGTGGAGGATCGGAACTTAGGCGGTCTTCGCATGTCGGACTGCCTCTCTGATTTCTGATCTTGAACTTCATTTCGGGAACCTCGGGACGAAGGGTGGAGGACAAATCTTCAGCATCCTCATCATCTTTTTGCGGGACCCTTTTCCCCGTTAGCTGTAGATGGTGCGTGGATATCGCCCCGGTGGTCGGTTACTGGTCGTCAGGGGTTTCTTGGCGACGGCCCTCTCTTATGAGTGCGGGTTTGCCGATAAGCGAACTTGGGCGAGAGCGCTGGCGATCGACGTTGCGAACCAAAGAATCGACCAGCCCTAAGACTAGGAAATCTGGATTCCGTCATTGACGAGGCCTCCGGATCCAAGACCGTGCGTCCGATACGAACGGCAGAATCATTTGTGCCGTGTTGCGACAAGACTGCCGTCCTTGTGAAGAGTGTCAGTTGGCTTCTCCCGCTAGGCCGATCGACCTCGGGTTGAGGTCGGCTCCATGGTGCCGGTTAAGGATGCAACTGGAATGGTTGCGTGACCGAGCGGCTGGCGTTACAGCGCTCTCGAATGACTTTGCGTCAACTCTGAACTCGAACTCTGACCCGAGCGAAATTCCGCTGCCCAATCTCCATCGAAGGATATCGAAGCTCCCTGACCCTCCGCCATGTAGCAACGATACAAGAGCCCTCCTGAAACATACAAATTAATCGGACCGGGAATTCTGGAGGCTTCTTCCCTTCTTGAGAGAATCGAGCACTGCCAAGAGATCCCGTACTACTGCCAGGGGCGGCGTGAGCGGGCCCTCAAGATGTTCGTCGAGCGCCGAGACAAGTACCTTCCGAATGGGCACCGAATCCGCCGTCGTCGCAAGCTCGGCATGACAGCTGAGACGCTGCCGGCCCGGTCCGCCGCCAGGGCGGACCAGGGTCGTCCATCCGGCCTGACAACAAGAACGCGAACGGGTGAAGGATCGCGGTCCGTGAACTCCGCCAGGGCCCACGATGAGCTTTGAAGGACTCCTCGGTCTTCACGACCGAGCTCGACGGTCGATCAAGAAGTAGTGCGCTACATCGACTCAGGTAAGGGTCTCTGGGGAATCGAACCGGTCTGTGGAGTCCTGCAGTTCGCTCCCGCATGTGGCGTGGTGCGATCACGCGCATAAGGAGCATCCGTGACGAGACGCTGGGGTCTGGATCGCCGGGTTGATCCTCACTCGGACCGCTGCAAGTCACATTCCCGCCCATCGCTACGCCGAGGCCCTGGCCGAGGGAGGCAACCGCCGGCTCGACTCGGAAGCCACGGACACTCTATGACAAACTCTTGTTCGTTAAACTGCTCTACAAGACCGAGCTGATCCATCGCCGGGGACTCTGTCGCAATATCGAGTTTGAAGGCGTTGCGTTGGTTGAGACCGCCTTCGAAATCGCCCTGTCTCCTGAGGTCACGCCTCTCCGATTTTCTCAACGAACTTCCTAGTCCTAACTACATATGGGTTAATCGCCGAGCCTAGAGATCTGGATATTCCCAGGCCAAGATAGGCGTCGCCACTGGCGCAGAGCCGCCGGTGTCCACCGGGATCTACACTTGATAATCGTCGGCGATTGCTGCTCCATTGACGATGCTTTAATCTCAAGGGTACGGCTCGGCTCGCCGCCGGTTCGACGAAGTGAGGCGGATAGGGAGCTGTTCGAATCTGACCTCCTGAACGTCGATGCACAGTGAGGACTGTGAACACCTTGGCATCGGTGCGAAACTCTGGAGCAAGAAGAAGGCGGAAAGTAGCCGGCGTCGTGGTCACGATCCCTCTCCTTGGCGGTGTTGCTTGCTCTGTTATTTGAGGTTGTGTCTCCGCGGCAGACTCCGAACGACAGTCTTCTCGAAGGCAACTCGAAGGCGAATTGCGTATACCCGGCCAATAGCCAAAAACTGCTCGCTAAGTTTCTCGCGCCACTGGGGCGCAAATCAACTGTGTCCTGCTCTTCAACAATGACCCGACATGGAAGGACTGGGTGAATGTCTGGTGGTCTCACCCGCCAAAGCCGGACTACGACTGGTTGAAATGGAAGAACGCTCTTCCAGGACGCCAGATTGTCATCAGTCAGACCATGGTGCCTAACAACGCTCCGTCCAACTGGCGTCAACTAGGCGCCTCGGGTGTCTACGACCATTACGCCACCAAACTGGCCGCCAACCTTGTGGCAGAGGGACTCGGCGACTCGGTCATCCGCCTCGGGCCAGAGGCTAATGACACAGATGACCCAACATCCTCGCTAGGGAGCGACCCCTCTCAGTATGCCCGATTGGGCTCGCTACTGGGCGAACATCGTCCGCGCTATCCGCGCCGTACCGGGGGCCCATTTCCTCTTTGATTGGACCGTCAATCAGTTCTATCAGACCGATCCCCCTTAACCAGTGGTACCCGGGAAACGACGTCGTCGACATCATCGGTATCGACGCCTATGACAGCGGCATCTACAACAAGTCTTTGTCCCGCCCAACGCTGGGAGGATCTGGTGAGCGAGCCGGACGGGCTCAACGCAGTCGCTGCTTTCGCTCGTGCAAACGGAAAGCCGATGAGCATCGCAGAATGGGGACTTATGCCCTCAGGAGCAGAGGGCGGTGCCGGGGACGACCCTACCTACGTAAAGGGAATCGCTTCATTCATCGAGAACCACGACTTCACGTACAACTCGTACTTCTACCAGCCGGCTGAAACACGCGTTATCCCGTTGACGGACAGCGCCTCAGGCTCTGGTCGTCTATCGGCAGGACATCGCCCACATAACAGGATCTCGTTGACATGTGTCACCAGGTAACTGAGCAATCAATCGGAATCCTGTAAGCATTTACCATGGTGACAAGTATGTTCGTAGCCCTTAGGAAACAGTTCGGTGAGAGATCCAGGAAAGGTGTTTCTAGAGCGAAACGCTGGCTTGTCGATTGGAAGCAGCGAGACGGCACTGCTGACGACCACCGTGCTTCGATGCAATTTCGGGCTTTGCGCCAGCGGTCGGTCCCGGCGTCTTAGTCCACGCATGTGCGGCGCTCGAACCTCGGGAAGGTCCATTGCGGTGCAGCTACCCCCTGAGGGTCTTGCGGGCAGACGGACTCGTCGCGGAGGTGTAGCGAGAGATGCGGATGCGAGGGCCTCCTTGGACCAGTGGCACGCGAGAGCGGTCGAGCCCAAGAACGGCGCCGTCGCTCCGTTCGCGGCACGGGCGACCGCCGAGACGATCGTGGTTGGGTCGAAGCTGCACGACGCAATGTCGGGGACTGGCACGGCCGCTTAACGAGCTGTCGGACCGCCGCTCGACATATGCGCCTAAGCCTGATGGCGTCTCGGGGCCGCGAGTTCGCTGCGATGATACCTGTGAGCGCATCGCTCCGAGAGGCCGATAACTCAGTACGGCCATTGGTTCTGGTGTCTAAGCACAGGGTGCCGGGGTCCCTAACAAATAGGACCATCGAGCGACGGTCAGCCATCAACGGGCCCATGATGCCTGCTTATGACCTACTCCCCGCGGGGTGGCGCGGTGCCCTGGGTAATCGAGTCGCATTCGGCGTCTTACGGGTATTTGTCGGTGAACTCTAATCGGTTGCCCAAATTGCGGGGTTCTGAGCGCTCGCTCCTGGCCAAGGGGTGCTCAGCGCCGGGAAAGGGACAGAATCCGGCTTTGTCCGCGTTGACCAAAGGCGTTGTAAATCATGATCGAGACCCGGAGCGCCTGAGCGCATAGGAACACGGATGGAGCCGGGAGCGAGCATCCCCGGATCTGTTCGATCCCACTTCCAGGCTTCGTGCCGGAGCGGGCGAGCAGAACGGGAGAAGGGTGCGAACCGACATGGACGAATGGACCGAGATCCGACGGAAGGTTCTGGTGGAGGGCGCTTCGAAGCGCTCGATCCGCCGGGACTACAACGTCGGCTCAGCGCTGCTCGACAAGATCCTGGTCAACCCAGATCCTCCCGGCTATCAGATGGACGAGGTCCGCCGGAAGCCCGTGCTCGGGCCCCATCTGGCCACCATCGACCAGATCCTGGCTGACGACAAGGAGGCTCGCCCAAGCAGCGCCACACAGCCCGGCGGATCTTCGAACGCCTACGTGACGAGCATGGCTACACGGGCTGCTATTCCCAGGTCCAGACGGCGGTCAAAACCCAGGCGCCCTCGAAGGAGGCCTTCGTCCCGCTCAGCCACCCGCCCGGCCACGCCCAGTTCGACTTCGGCGAGGCCGTCGTCGAGATCGCCGGCGTGCGCTGCAAGGCCGCGCTGGGCCTGATCACGCTGCCCTATTCGGACACGTACTTCGTCTCCGCCTATCCGCGAGTGCACCGAGACCTTCCAGGCCGCGCACGTGGCCGGCTCGAGTTCTTCGGAGCGGTGCCGGTGCGGATCTCCTATGACAACACCACCATCACGGTCACCAAGGTGATGGGGACCGAGGCGAGCTGACCAGAGGCTTTTTGACCCTCGAGAGCCATCACCTCTTCGAGCACCATTTCTGCCGGTCGGACGGGGCAACGAGAAGGGCCACGTCGAGAACCACGTCGGCTACTCACGTCGGAACCTCTTGGTCCCGGTGCCGTCGTTCCCGTCATGGGCCGCGCTGAATGAGTACCTGGCCGCCGCCTGTTATGCCGACCTGTTCCGCTCGGTCCACGGCAAGATCGGCACCAAGGCCGAGCGTCTCGAAGATGACCGAGCCGCCATGTTGGCCCTTCCGGGCGAGGCCTTCGAGCCCCGCCGCGTCGTCCAAGGTCACGCCAACTCGCTCTCCCTCGTCCGTTTCGACCGCAACGACTACTCGGTGCCGACGGCCTATGCCCACCACGAGGTCACGGTCATCGGCGGGATCGAGGACGTGGCCATCACCAGCGGCACCGACGTCGTCGCCCGCCACCCCCGTCACTGGGGCAAGGAGCAGACGACCTTCGACCCCATCCACTACCTGGCCCTCCTCGAGCGCAAGCCCGGCGCCATCGACTTCGCCCGACCGCTCGAGAACTGGGAGTTGCCCGGCTGCTTCGCCGTCCTCCGTCGACGGCTCGAGAGCGATCTCGGCTCGGCCGGAACCAGAGAGTTCATCAAGGTGCTGCGCCTCCTCGAGAACTCCACGGTGCCCGCGCTGGCCAAGGCGGTGGAGGCCGCGCTCGCCATCGGGGCCACGGGGTCTGACGCCATCGCCCTGATCCTGTTCCACCACGCCGAGCGCCCTGTGGGCCTCTTCAGCCTCGACGGGCACCCCCATCTCAAATCGGTCGCCATCGAGGCACCGGACCTCACCGCCTATCGGGCGCTGACGGCCACCGGCTCGTGATCACCAACAGAAAGGAAGCAACACCATGAAAGCAACTGAGACCAAGTCCGTGGTGCTCTTGCACCACCATCTCAAGTCCCTCCGGCTACCGACAGTGGCGGCCGAGTGCGAGAAGGTGGCCGCCCAGGCCGCCCAAGACAACGCCGATCACCTCTCCTACCTGCTCCGCCTGACCGAGCTCGAGCTGCTCGAACGCGAGAAGCGGGCGGCCGAGCGCCGGGTCAAAGCAGCACGCTCCCGACCATCAAGACGCTCGAGACCTTCGACTTCGCGGCCCGTCCGTCGGTCAACAAGGTGCTCATCGCCGAGCTGATGCGCTGCGAGTACATCGACAAGAAGGAAAACATCTTGATGGTCGGCAACCCGGGGACGGGGAAGAGTCACCTGGCCACAGCGCTGGCCGCCCAGGCGTGCGCCAAGGGCTACCGGGTCCGCTTCATCCGCACCACCGAACTGGTGACCGCGCTGATCGAGGCGAGAGACGAGCGGAGCTTCCTGCGTCTGAAGGGCCAGTTCGCGAAATTGGACCTGCTGGTCCTCGACGAACTGGGCTACGTGCCGGCCTCCAAGGTCGGCTCCGAACTGCTCTTCGACGTCATCTCCACCGCCTATGAACGCACGAGCCTCATCGTGACGACGAACCTGCCCTTCGAGTCCTGGACCGAGGTGCTGGGCTCGGAGCGTCTCACGGGGGCAACGCTCGACCGCCTGACGCATCGCTGCCGGATCATCGAGACCAAGGACGAGAGCTGCCGGGTCCAATCGCCAAGGCACGGACGTCCCCAGCCGCCAAATCAGTCACCGAAACCGTGGACGCCACACCAACTTCCAGCTAACTTCAACCAACCGACGTGCTCCCGGTTTCGACCATTACGCGCTTCCGGTTTCGATCATGGTTCACACTGCGTTGACACGCGCGAAGTAGCCACTTTTCATCTCGATATCTTGATCGACATGGCGGTGGCTTGACGAACACGTCGGCCGTGTGCGACCCGACAGGTTGTGCATTTGAGGCCCGTGTTCGTCACGCGTGCCATTGCAGAGTTACGGGGTCTGCCCGAGATCACCGCACATTTGGATGGCTCCCACGAAGGCGCTTTGATCCTGGACATGCTCTGCAGACGAGTCGGACCACTCCGCAGTCAGGCGGCCTGCATGGCCATCGAGTTGCCTACGAATTTCAATGCTGTATCTCAAGAGCCGGGGGAGGTCCAACAACTTACACAAGTCCGTGCGACGCGCCGAGCGCGAGGGAATCCGGATGTGCGAGATTGTTGACGAGTCCGAACAGAGTCGGCACCTCGAGGAGTTCTTGCCGACAGCACGGGATGGGGAGCGCTCCCACTTGAACAGCTCTGGAGACAGCACCAGGTCGGACCCGGTGTAGGTCGCCAGATAGTTGCCATCGGATCCGACGGCTCCACCCTCGGAGTGGCCAGCATGGCGGGCGGATCGACCGCCTGGTTCGTGCTGCAGCTCACGACCAACGAGCGCCCGATATCAACAACCGTGCGCTACGCCCTGACCGCAGGCGTGGCGGAGACTGCCAGCACACACGGAGTACATCTCCTGATCTCGGACTGCTACTTGATGCTGCCCGGACGACCTCGGCGCTTCGCGCATAGCGACGGGTTCAGGCTGGCGTGGATCGCCTAGACAAGGCTCAGGTGCGACCGAGGATCAACGCTCCCTGTTCAGCCAGAACCTGTTTGCCAAATGGCCTATCGGTACTCCATTGTCTTACCCTCCATCCCAATTGATCTGCACCTCATGAAGCGCACGACGACTAACACTCCACCGGGCCAGTTGCCCCGGTCGGCATGCCACCCTCAGCGGGCCAACACATACGGTCAACCACGCGGTTATCCGACCAGCCCTACATCGTCCGATAGTGCTTTGCCCGGCCCTCTAAGGGTCCCCGAAGCGTTGAATGAGCCGTGGGATGACAGGAGTTAGCGGTCGCCGCCGTCAAACGTTGACATCAACGACTACGGTCACTTCAAGCCCCTATTCCGACCCGTAGAACCCCGCGTTCGGCCGTAGTTGAAGATCCCCCCATCCGAGGCGACAAGCCAGTACTTACCGTTGCCATCGGCCGTGGCAGCCATGCCGACGACGGCCTGGTTAAGTTGGATGCCACCCGTCGACCCGTAGAACCCCGCGTCGCCGTAGTTGAAGATCCCCCCATCCGAGGCGACAAGCCAGTAACCGTTGCCATCGGCTCTGGCAGCCATTCCTACGACGGGCTCGTTGAGGTGGATGCCACCCGTCGAGCCGTAGAACTGGGCGTCGCCGTAGCTGAAGATGCCACCATCAGATGCCACCAGCCAATACCCCTTGCCGTCTGGAGGTCGCCGCCATGCCGACGATCGGCTTGTTGAGATGAAGGGAGCCTGCCGACCCGTAGAAGCCCGCGTCGCCGTAATTGAAGATCCCCCCATCCGAGGCGACAAGCCAGTAACCGTTGCCATCGGCCGTGGCAGCCATGCCGACGATCGGTGCGTTCAGATGCATGCTTCCAGTCGATCCGTAGAAGCCAGCATCGCCAAAGCTAAAGATCCCTCCGTCGGAAGCCACCTCCCAGTATCCACCGCCATCGGATGCGGCGGCCATGCCTACAACCGGTCGGTTGAGGAGAATGCCACCTGTCGAGCCCCGAAAGCTGGCATTGCCGAATGAGAAGATCCCGCCGTCGGAGGCACCGAGCCAATAGCCGCCCCCGTTTGGCGTGACTGCCATGTCGACGATGGGTTTATTCAAAGGGGCCACCCCATCGTTGAGCGCCAGTGTCTACTGGTAAACGGCCAGGGAAAGGGGCGCCGCGGTGAGAGGGATGACGCTCTCCGAGTTCCCGACAGGTTTAAGGAAGTACGAGTTGTAGACCACCGGGTGGGTGTCTATGAACGACGCCAGCCCCTCGACGTAGGTCGGATCGTCACCGCCGCCGTCTTGCTTGCGCCTGGCTTGAACCAGGCTCCACTCAGCGATGCTCATCGGCTTGTCGTTTGCTGCAGAGAAAACGGCTATCGCATTCAGCCCGTCCTTCTCGTTCGACAACTGCTGCCAGCGCTCGTCCGCGGTCAAACTGGTGTTGTCGATCCCAGAGTCGTAGGCATCAATGCCGATGATGTCGACCACGTTGTTACCGGGATACCACTCGTCGAAGGGGATCGGTTGGTACGGTACTGATTGACAGTCCAATCGAAGCGAAAGTCGGCCCCAGGGACTGCTCGCATCGAAGAGAACGATGTTTGCCCAGTACTGTGCCCACCCTCCGCATACTGCGACGGATCTGAATCCCTATAGTGAATTACCCGGATCCGAGGGGGTGTCGTTCGCCTCCCAGCCCAGACGGATAATGGAGTCACCCATCCCGGCAGCCACCAGATTCTCGGCCAGCTCTGTCGTGTAGATGTCGTAGGCACCCTCGGCGCCCAGGACCCTCCAGTCGGACGGCGCCGAGTCCGGTACCATTGACTGACTGACGACAATCTGCCTTCCGGAGACGGCGGCCTTCCACTGGAGCCAGTTCGAATCAGGGGAGGGCGGCGTTTCCCACCAGGCCTTTGTCCAAGACGACCAGTTAGGTTTGTCGTTGTTGAAGAGGAGCACGCAACTGATGTCCGCCCCAGTGGCCGCATCAAAATAGATAACAGTACCTCGCTGTTCGACGGGTACACGCAATTCGGTCTTTGTGTCTTGCACCGCCTGGGTGGAGTCGGACAGGAGGCGGAACGCCGGGGCAACGGACCCGGTGTGGGACGAGTCGGCAGGCCCGCGCCCGATTGGTCCGGCCACCAAAGAGGACAAGGCGACGGCCCCCACGGCCGCGGCCAAGACCAGCTGCGCCGGCAGCGTGGTGTGCGGTCCCGCGCCAATACCCCGCCTGGGCTCCCGCCGCATGTCCATCACGAATATTGTCGGCAGTAGCCGGGCACGCCTTGAGGGTGACTCCCACACGATATTCGGACTCGAAACGAAAGCACCCCTCCGCGGGGCAAAGCCGTGAAGGTTGTTGCTCCGCAACGCGACCGGAATCCCTACCAGGAGATTCTGGACGCCGCACTGGCCGAGCTGGGCGTAGAGACTGACTACCTCATTGCCGGCCCCGGCTCCCACACCGCCAAACTGGCCCTCCTGCCATTCGGATTACTCCGGCATCGGCTGGCCGGGGCTCGGATCTTTCACCTGCACTGGATGTTTCCGTTCGTCACGGTGTGGGCACAGCGGACGCGGTCGGGACGACGCCTCGCATGGGCCTGGTTCGTCGTCTGCATCCTGACAGCAAAGGCGCTGGGTTACCGGGTGGTGTGGACCGCGCACAACGTCCTCCCGCACACCCCAGTCTTCGTCGACGACCGTGCGGCTCGGCGCTGGCTTCTGGCCCATGCCGACGCCGTGATCGCGTTGTCGGCCGCCACCGTGCCTGCGCTAGAGGCCCTCGGGGCCTGTCGCCCCAGAGTGATCCCCCCCGGGTCAGCAGTTGACAAATACCCCGTGACGGTTGGTCGGAGCGAAGCCAGGGACCGGCTGGGCCTGGGGCTGCACGAACGGGTCCTCGTCTTCGTCGGGCAGATCCATCCCTACAAGGGCGTCGACCACCTGCTCGCCGCATCTGCGGGCCTCCCCAATGCCGTCCACCTCCGTATCATGGTGATCGGTCGGTGCGCGGACGACGCCGAACGGAGGACGCTGGAGCGGCTCGCCGCACGGGCCGGCGATCGGGTCTTGACACGCTTCGAGTTCGTGCCGGACGAAGAAATCCAGTACTACTTAGTCGCCGCAGACGCCGCCGTGCTGCCGTTCGTAGGCGTGTCCAACAGCAGCTCACTCATGCTCGCCGTCTCCTTCGGACTGCCCGTCGTCATCCCCGACCTCGAAGAGCTGAGGGACGTTCCGCGGGAAGTGGCCGTGCGGTACGGGACCGAACCGCGGGGTATTCAGGCAGCCCTAACGAGGGTGGCGGCGATGGACCCGGACCTCCTGGCCTCAATGTCCGACAAGGCCAGAGCTTATGCCGCCTCGTTCAGTTGGGAGGCCGCTGCACGCGAAACCCACGATCTCTACAGCGACCTTCTGTCACGGCGGCCGCCGTGGCCTTTCAACTGAACCCAGATCCACGGTTTTTGACCGGTGAGCAGTCATTCCGCCACCGGTTTGTTTGGACGAGTTGGGTCAAGCGGGCGGCTCGTCGTGCAGGATCAACCTCCAAGTTAACAACGGAGTTGCGTCGTGTGAAGAATCCAGGCGCTCTCAGGGCTATCTGCGATCGCTTCGATCCGATGATGTCCAGTTCATCTGAATGCAAAGGACTCGTCTCTATCCCAAGTCTCGGGAATTGCATCGGACGCGAGCAAAACTCCAGGTCGCCTGCTGAGCAAGGGTTCGGAATGGTGCCCCCCCGGCTCGCAACGCCCTGAGCGGGTATCCCCGACCCCTCATCCCGTTTGATGCATGATCATCCCATTCGACGGGAGACGGAGGGCAACGGGTTGGGACGTGGTGATCTGGCGGGCGCGGCCCGCCTGGAGCTGGTCTCTGGGGTGGCGCAGCTGCGGCCCGAAGACGCCATGTTCGAGGCGATGCTGAGCGGTTGGCGGGCCCAACAGGGCGCCCGCGGCCTGCAAGAGGACACGATCGAGCCGCGCATGCGGCTGGTGCGGCGGTTCTTGGCGTTCACCAACGAGTACCCGTGGGGTTGGGGGCCGGGCCACGTCGAGGAGTGGACCCTGTCGTTGCGCGGCGAACATCACCTCGCCCCGGCCACGATCCGGGGCTACCAGGTCGACCTGCGGCTCTTCAGCGAGTACCTCACCGACGCCCGCTACGGCTGGGGACTGGCGTGCGAGGAGGCGTTCGGCCCTGGCGCCCATCCGGTGCCCATCTGCCACGAGTGGAACACCATCGCGCACCTGAGCGACTACGAGGGCAACCCCGAGGCCCGGCCGTTCACCCGAGAAGAGCTGCAGCGGTTCTTGGACTACGCCGACGATCAGGTGGAGCGGGCCGTTGCCGCCAAACGCAAGGGTGCACTGGCCGCCTACCGTGACGCCACCTTGTTCAAGGTCATCTACGGCTGGGGGTTGCGCCGCACCGAGACGGCCAAACTCGATCTGGTCGACTGGGGCACCAATCCCGCCGCGCCCGAGTTCGCCCGCTTCGGCATGCTCCACGTCCGCTACGGCAAGGCTACCCGGGGCCAACCGCCACGCCGGCGCAACGTGCTCTCGGTCATGGACTGGGCCGTCGACGCGGTGGCCGACTACGTGGAGAACGTCCGGCCCCGTTTTGGCTGTGCCGATCATCCCGCTCTGTGGGTGACCGAACGCGGCGGAAGGATCAAGCCGGGCGAGATAAACGCCCGCTTCGTCGCCTACCGCGACGCACTCGGGTTGTGCGACGAGTTGACCCCACATTCGCTCAGGCACAGCTACGTCAGCCACCTCACAGAGGACGGGGTGGACCGCCGGTTCCTCCAAGAACAGGTGGGCCACCGATGCGATACCTCGACCGCGATCTACACCCATGTGGGCAACGACTTCATGAACACCGCATTGCGCAAGGCCCTGGCCCCAGCATTTGACGAGCGAGACCAAAAGGAGCCGTCATGACCGCCAAACTCGACTACCGCTGGCACCTCCGGCAGGTGATGGCGAGCCGTGACATGTTCGCCACCACCGATCTGATCCCGGCTCTCAGGCGACGGGGTATCGAGCTGTCCTCCAGCCAGGTCTACCGCCTGGTGGTCGAGCGACCCGAACGCCTCAGTCTCAAGATCCTCATGGCGTTGTGCGACATCTTGGAGTGCTCGATGGAGGACCTGATCGAGCCGATCGCCGCGGAGAAGGAGACTCGACGCTCCAAGAGCGCCGGTGGCGCCGAGGCCGGGATCGGCCAACTCCGCCCCAAGCGGGCCCGCATCACCGGAACCAGGTCCTGAGCGGATGCTCTGGCGCCAGAGGTGCTGGCGGACCCCGTCGGGGTCGTCGTCGATCTCATCGAGGCGCGTCACGTTGCGCTCGAGCGGAGCGTGATCGAAGACGTGGTGCTGCGCGTGGCCGGCGGTCGGGCCAAACGGCGCCGCCTGGCCCAAGTCCTCCTCGAGCGGCCGAGCGTGCTCGACGACGGCCGCTCTCCCGCACCACGGGTCGTGGGCGATCTGCTCATCGCACTGGGCAAGGCCGGCGCCTCCATATCTCCTCGCCGGTCTGCGCCAGCTGCAACAAGGCGCTGCGCACCCTGCAACGCCGCGGCGAGGACTGGTACTGCGGGGTGTGTGGTCCAGTCCGCGAACCCTGCACGGCCTGTGGCAAGACCCGGCCGGTGACGTTCCGGGATCGAGACGGACGGCCCCGATGCGACCAATGCCCGCCCGGCGACGGGCGTGATCCAACCGATGTCGTGATCGACGTCGTCACCGGGTCGATCCAACATTGAGTGCTGACGTCGTGATCGCTGCCTTGAACAATGCGGTGACCAATGCCAGTCAACGCCAGCAGTTGGCCTGGGCTCTGGCCGAGCGGCCCGAACTGCTCACCGGTGCCGGCGCCGAGGCGCGGGTCCCTTCGGTGCTGCGCCTCATCGAGGGGCTCTGTGATGCCGGGGCCACGCACATCGTCCGGCCGCCATGCCCCCACTGCGGACGAGTGATCGCGTTGGTCAAACCCAGGGACGGCGTGCGTCTCTGCCGAAACTGCGTGGCCAAATCCCGTGCCGAACCGTGTGCACGATGTGGCGCCGTCCGAGAGGCCGGGACCCGCGATGAGCATGGGCGAGCCCTTGTGCCCCTCGTGTCTGGTCACCGACCCAGCTAACCAGGAGACCTGCATCGTCTGTGACCGTCGTCGGCCGGTGAGCGTCCGCACGACCGACGGCCCGACCTGTGCGACCTGTCGCCCTTGGAAGTCGATGACCTGCGCCATCTGCGCCAGATTCGGCCCGGCCATGATCTCGGAGACGACGGGCACCCCGTGGTGCACAGCCTGCGCCCAACGATGGGCCAGATGCGTCGGCTGCAAGAGGTCGCGCCATTGCGGGGCGGCACCATCGAGCAGCCCCTGTGCGCGACCTGTACTCGTCCAGAACCCGGCTTCTGGCGCAGCTGCACGGACTGCGGCCGATCCGGTCGCATCCACGCCGGTCGCTGCGCGCGCTGCAGCGTGCAACGGCGACTTCGTGAGTTGCTGGGCGACGAAGAGGGGCGGATTCGTCCCGAGCTCATAGCCCTCTATGAGGCCCTGGTATCGGTGGAACGACCGGGCACAGCAGCCGCCTGGCTCGACAACAGCACGGTTCTCGAGATCCGGCGTGGTCTCGACGCCGGCCAGGCGCTCACGCACGAGATGCTCGACCAACTGCCCGCCGGCAAACCGCTCGAGCACCTGCGCAGCGTGCTGGTCGCCATCGGAACTCTGCCCCGCGTGACGAGCACATGGCGCGGCTGGAGCGATGGATCGCCGCCACCATCGCCGAGCGAAGTGACCCCGAAGAGCAACAACTGCTGCACCGCTATGCGGTCTGGCACGTGCTCCGTCGTCTTCGCCGCCGACTCGGGGACGCCGAAACCACGCACGCCCAGGCCGTCAGCGTGCAACAGCATGTGAGAGGCGCCATCGCCCTGCTCGACGTGCTCGGTGCCCATCACCTCGATCTGGGCACCGCCCGCCAGGGCGACCTCGAGACCTGGCTGGTCAGCGACCAGGCCACTCACTGCCGCGAAGCCGGTCACTTCGTGCGATGGGCCAAGAGGGAGAAGCTGACCGGCCTGGAGTTTCCCGCCGTCCGTTGGGGTGGCCCCTCCGGCGTGATCGACACCGAGACCCGCTGGGCGCAAGCGCGCTGGCTGCTCGGCGACGACACCCTCAGACCCGAGGACCGCTTCGCCGGTCTGCTCGTGCTCCTCTACGCCCAGTGGCCGGCCGCCATCAGCCGCCTCACCACGGCCCACATTGAGGCCAACGACAGCGATGTCCGGCTCCGATTGGGCCATGCGCCGGTTGTCCTTCCCGAACCACTCGCCGCTCTGGCTCTCCACCTTGTCGCCACCCGCCAAGGCCATGCCGCGATCGGCCACCAAACAGGCTCTCCCTGGCTCTTCCCCGGCGGGCAACCCGGACGACCCATCAGCGCCTTTCGTCTCGGTGAACGCCTTCGCCAGCTCGGCCTGCGGCCGGGGCAATCCCGCTCGACCGCACTCTTCCAGCTCGCCACCGAGCTCCCCGCCGCGCTGCTCGCCCGGATGCTCGGCATCCACATCAGCGTCGCCGTGGCCTGGCAACGGGCCAGCGCGGGCGATTGGACCAACTACGCCGCTGACTACAGCCGCCGAGGAGATCAGCACAAGGCGGCCCCTCATCGAGTCCCCCACGCGTCCCCTATCACCCACTCCTGAGAGGCATTCCGACAGTTCCAATACCCGACTCCGCCAGAGGTATCCCGAGCGGCCCGAATTCCATTAGCACTGGAGTCGTTCACGCAAACGGCTGATGAGATGGTTGACATAACCCCGCAACGGAGGGCGTTGTCCGCGTGCAACCTTTATGTCTCGTTCCGTTCCTCCATTCTCTGAACTAATGCGCCGAGCAATAGCCCAAGAGCCCATCTCTTGGAACTCACCCTATTTGGGGTGGGGCAAGATCAGAAGGTCCCAACTCCTTCGGACATGAGGCTCGTTTGCCACGTCGTGGCTCATTGATCTCACCCTTTCGACGATGTCCGCTGCAGCTGAAGAGGCAAAAGTCCAATCGAGATCATCAAAGATAACCACGTCTCCTGTCTTGACGAAGCGCTCCAACAGCAATGCGGCAAAGCCGTCCACGAACCACTCATGTGCTCCGTCGAGGTAGACCATGCTGAACCGCGGTGCGCTACCCAGCTCAAGTTGCTGCTTCATCCACCACAGATAGCCATCGTCCGCGTACACCAGTTCAACGTGGTCCTCAAGCCCAACACGAGCAATGACTTCATCGGCTCGCGGCTGGCGATCCCGTGCGCTCATGTTGTCGACGCAAACGGCCTTGCCGTTGCGGCTCTTCGCTAACGCTCCGAGAAGCGCGCTGCCTTTCCCGTGAGCGAAGCCAAGTTCAAGGATGTCTCCTGGCGGGCAGCTCTCCCAAATCTTCACTAAGAGTCGCGCTTGATTCACATCCATGTAGGGACGTTACGAAGCTCATTTGCTACCTTCTCGACTTCCGAATCATCCCTCCAACTACATAGACCGGGCCGTCCGGTGTCACCTGTAAACTCGGGCGTGCGGGCTCGAGTAAACGATCGCTTTGGTCCGTGCGAGGAAATCAGCGGGGAACCGATACGTGGAGTCGTGCTCCCCCGAGGCGCCGTAGGCGCGTCCAGCGACGTTATACCCGGTCGCCAGCACCCAGGCACTTTGATCCAGGGTCTCCGGAGTAAGGTCTCGCTGAGTGCCAGCGGGGTACCCGCTCCCCGCCCATATTCGCAACTCGCCGTACTCGTCCGTCCACAGCAACGGCCGGGGCCCTGCGGCTCCTACCATCCAGTGGGCGGCTGCCACATCCTGGTCGGACATGTAGAAGGCGTCGTAGTACTGCCCCGAGTTAGTCAGTGTCGGACGGTCCGGATTCGCGAGGCCAGTCGAACCAATTGCCAAGAGGACAATGCCGATGACGGCGCTCCACATGACGGCGCCGCGCAGCCGCCGCGAACACCGGTCCACGACGAGTGCCAGAGCCACGGCGAGCACCATCCCAGCTTGGATCTGGGCCCGCTCTTGGTTGTAGGCCGTCGCTAGTGTGCCGCTGACTCGGGCAACGGCCACAAAGACGAGCATGACGGCGGCCAGCAGGCCGTACTCCAGCGGCACTCCGGACTTGCGGCTACGGTCCAGCAAGAGGAGAACAGCGCCTACCACCGTGGCGACCAGAAACAGCTCGCTCACTAGGACGGATAGGTTGAAGAAGGGGCCCGTGGGAGACGCCGAGGCCGCCGACACGGTGGCTGCTGGGAAATGCGACGTAAGCGTCGAGGGATAGCGGTGGAGCCAGTGCTCGGTGAGGCTGGCCTGGTACGCAAGCCGGTAGTACTCGGCTGGTGAAACCGAGTTGGTGACATTGCCGCTCAGCCACGTCGTGAGCGGCGAGCTACCCCGATTCGGCAGAAGGTTCGGGCCGTCGTCGGCAAACGCCGCGACGATCGAGGTGAGGTTGTGCGCCGAACGGGTGATCACCAGGTCCCAGAGCCAGATGAAAACCACACCGGCCCCCGCCACAACCATCGAGACCCGGACGTCCGGGACCCTCCGACTAGGCCCACGTCGCAGCAATCGGACGAGACCGAAGAGGATCCAGGTTCCCACGAGAACGAACACGGTGACGTAGGACGTCGAGTAGTGCGACACGACCAGCGCGGCCAGGGCGACGATCGCCGTACCCGTCCGCCTTCGGCGGTCCAATTGCGGGTCGAACAGGACAAGCAACAGGAGGTTGAAGTAGAAGAGGCCCACCTCTTGACGGCTGATCCCGCTGAGCTGGTCGGCGAACTGGGTGAGTGCGATGAGGTAGGTTACGGACACGGCGGCAGGCCGCGACGGAAGCCAGATCCGCACCAGGCCGTAGGTCAACGGGGGTACCGTGGCGAGATAGAAAGGGTAGAGAGTTTTGAACAACGTGAGCCCGCCGAGGCCGCTCACTTTCACCAGAGCGGCCGGAAGCGCGGTGATGCTCAGCATGGCCGCGTACGGGTCGCCGTTTGAGGGCGGCACCCAGCGCCCAGTTTCCAACGTGACGGTGAACCGCTGGTACTCCTGTTGGACGTCGAATCCGAAGAGGTGGTTGCTCCGCCACGTGTAGAGGTAAATGAGAGTCAGGGCGGCGCTGAACAGCAGGTACTGGGCACGCCCATCCGGCCAGTTCGGCGCCCTTATCAGGACCAATACCAGGACTGCCAGGGCCGCCACGGTGACCGCGGCGGCCGCCGCGCCGCCGAACCCTCCGTTGAGCCGCTCGGCGGCGGCCACTGCCGAGAGTGGCAGGAGGGCACCCACCAAACCGACAATGACGGACGGCCGCGCTCTATTAGGCCGAAGCAGATCCCAGACCGGGTCAGCGCCGCTCGGGCGAAGCAGCAGCGCAACCAGGATCACCACGTTGATGCCGACCATCAGCGGTAGGGCATCTAGCGGGTCACTTACGCCGAGTGGGAAAAGTGCGGCGCTGGAAAGTGCAACCCACGCCATCCAGACCGCGGTGCCAGCGCCGAAGACGCCGACAAGGTGGGAAAAGGGGTTGGTCAGCCGCACCCCAGTCGCTGCAAGCACCGTGGCACCGGGCAGGAAGAGTGCCAGGCCCACCACGATGACCCGGCTGTTGACCAGCACATGACTCGTCACAACGGCCATATCGAAGACGACCAGCAGAACGATCGTGGTCAGCAGCCCCTTGAGCTCGAGCCAGCCTCTGGCTGCCCATTCGCCAGTGTCCGCGTCCCGGTCGCCATTGCCGGCGTACACGTCAGGTGCCTGCGCCCGGTCCTCGGAGGTTGCGATGTTCAGCGGCGTCACGACGCCCCGCCAGCGTGCGGCTGTACAGGGAACTGCAACGGCGCTAGACCGCGGCCCGGCGCTCCCACACGGGCTTCCCTCACGCCGGATCCCTTCGGAATTGTGAAGCCGACTGGCACCGACAGCCTTCCATCCGCCGGAACGGTGACTACACCCGACGCATACGGGACGCCGGCCTCGCCTTGGGGGCCGAGCGTCACCACCCAGGCCTGGCGAACGGGCGTGGCGTAGGTGCTGGTGATGGTGAACGAGAACCGGACCGCGCCGTCTCCAGCGGCCACGATAGGGCGCCGCGGATCGTCCAATGCCAACGACACGAACCGATCAGACCGGGCCACAATGCCGGTGCGGGACGCCACACCAGGGGCAAGCTGGACGACCAGGCCGACAGCGAGTAGCAACACGGCAACGACGACCAACGGGAGAACCCGGGTGAACCGCATTTTGAATGGAGCGGCAGTATGGCTGTGCCTACCCACGCACCAGGTCCCCCACCGAGACGGATAGCGATCCACAAGCGGACCGAGCCCGCACCCGGGCCAGATCACGCGCTCCACCGTACTCTTCGGCCGCGTGATTGACTATTAGCTCCACCGGGAGCGGGCGCTTTCGGGCTCGCCACAGCGGCACGAGCGGGAGCAGCAGATAGCTTCTGTTTCGGAGGGCTAACAGGTGACACGCGTGGAGCACGGGCACATGCTCGGTCCAAAAGACGTCCCCTGCCTGGGCGTCGCACTTGCAGTTGAGCCGGATGCCGGCGGAGCAGTACATCACCGACCGCCGGAGCTGCCGACGGAGGTCACCGCGGTCCTGTTCGGCGTGGGCCTCTGGAAGGAAGGTGATTGGACGCCACGCCCCGAATGTCTGCCGGGTGTAGTGGAGGTCGAGCAACCCTCGATTTGTTCGTCGAACCAGCCGCCGGTTGGCTACCCCGACGGCGACCGCCAAGTTGATCGTGGGCACCTCAATTTGGCACCTCGGTAGGGCGTCACTGCGCTCCACGCTATAGAGGCCGTTATCCGTCCACGACCTGGCCGCCACCTGCTCCTCGTTCGCAGAGGTCGGCGTGAGGACACGGACCAGCCGGCTCTCCTTGGGGATACACACGCAGCCCGCGAAGGTGATGACGTGGCCGCACCCCGCCCGAATCCCGGCGTTCCGTTGGTGAGGCAAGGAGATCCTGCCTCGTGGCGGCGATGTGAAGGGAGCCGATTGCAATCTTGGGTGCGAGTCGGGAATTCGGTTCAGGCACCCCGTTGACGCGTAATTGTCGACAACTTCGACCGCCTTCTCAGCCGCCACGTCCGGAGGTGCCACGTAGTCGTCCAGCGTTACCAGCGTGTCGTACCGCTTTCTGCTCATCGTTGGATACGATCAAAATCGAGACCTTCACTCGGGGACATCACTGTCGACCGGCATCGCGGCCGGCGCGGAGGACTTCGATCAGCCCGATATCGTGGCCGGCCTCTTGGAGCAACTGCACGTAGGCGTAGAGCACGGGCTCCGCTGACCGACGACGGAAGGCGAGGACCGACCACCGCGGGAGGAGGACGACCGGAAGCATGAGCGCCGCCAACCGCAGTCTCCGGCGGATAAGGCAAACCGTGAGCACCATCAACCAGAGGAGGGGCAGCGGGAAGACAGTCAGCGAGCCGCCGTGTTTCCGCCAGAGCTGAGCGGTGTTGCGCCCGTAGAAGCGGGCCCGGCTGACAAGGTCTGACAGCTCCATGACGAAGTCGTGCTCTACCACCACCTCGTCCACGCACCACGGCACGGGGGACCCAGGAAGTTCGCGCAGACGTCGGCAGATGTCCTCCTCTTCGGCACCGCGGAGAAGCTCGTCGAACCCGCCGAGGCGCTCCAGGACTCCGCGTCGGAACGACATGTTGGCACCGACCATGGCGTAAAGGTGCCGCATACCCGAATGCTGACGGGGCGACATGTTCTCCCGAAGATAGAGCCACAACCGGTAGGGTAAGCCCGGGTCTCCGCCGAGTTCTGCCTCCAACGGTCGAACCGGGTTCGCTCGATAGTACCGACCGAGGAAACGGTCCTTGTCGCCGCCTGTAACCGGGCCCCCTGCGGCTAGGACCGCGGGGTCGGTATGAGAGAGCAAGGAGCCGTTCCGCCCAAGTGGGGGGCGGCCGGCAGTCGTCGTCTGTGTAGGCAATGACAGGGGCCCGGGCCGCCGCCCACCCAGTGTTGCGTGCGGCGCTCACTCCGCGGTTGACTGCGTGCTGGACAAGGCTCGCTCCTCGACGAGCGACTTCCTCCTGCGGCACCGGCGGCTCGGAGCCGTCGTCGACCACCAGGATCTCCATACGGTCGCGGGCCGTCTGGGCGGTCAGCGCGTCGAGTGTGATCCCAAGATGGTCGAGACCGTTGTAGCAGCAGACCACCACGGACAGTTCGGGCGCCGGGTCAACCGCCTCCGCTGCGCTCACGACCCGATCTGCTGGGAGTAAACGCCGACGAGATCTAGGGCGAGCTCGTCCCAGTCCCGGATGGCGGCCGAGGCGCGCAGAGCGTCACCCCGGCCGACAGTGTCGAGCGCCCGGATGAGCGCTGCGGCTAGGCCACCGGGGGTCGGCGCCGCCAGACACCCGGTGATCCCGTCGTTGACCAGGTGGCGGGACAGGTTGTCGACGTGATCCGTGGTGACCACGGGCGTGCCGCAAGCCAGGGCCTCGGCAACGACGATTCCGAACCCCTCACGCCGCGATGGAAGGACGAACACGCCAGCACTCTTGATGAGGCCGAACACCTCCTGCTTCGTCTCAAGCCGGCCTAGGAAGTCGACATGGCCTTGGAGGCCAAGACGCAACACCGCCGCCTCTAGCGCCCCGCGCTGAGGGCCCTCGCCCACTATGCCGCACCGCAGTACGACGCCCCCCTTTGCCAGCTCGGCGAGCCCCTGCACCAGCACGTCGACACCCTTGTGCTCGAGCAGACGACCAACGTAGAGAACATCGTAAGATGTCTGGGACGAGGGCGCTCCGGCGATCTCGCCGGCGTGCACGCCACTGGGCAGGACGACGATCCGCCTGGGCGGGATACCGGCGGCGACCATGCGCTCGGCGGTGCCTTCGGCAGCCACGACTAGCTGATCGGCCAGGCGGGCGACTAGCCGCTCGACGCCTGCGGCCAGGATCCCGATAGGCCCGAGGTACGACCGCCAGTACGCCGCGCCCCACCACTCGTGCCAGGTCAACACCAGCGGGATTCCCCGGATCCAGCACACCACCCAAAGCGGGAAAATCTGGAGGTACGGCATGTGGTCGGCGTCGATCACGTCAGCTTCGACCGTGACCAAGCGCAGGCAGGCCACGGCGAAAATCACGGCCTGGACGAGCGACCGGCGCTCTCCTGCGTACATCGGCCGGTTTCCGCAAATGGCGTGGAGGCGCAAGCTGCCTTCCTGGCGGTCGCGGGGCCCGTCCCACCACTGCATCGTGTAGACATCGATCGCTACGCCCTTAGCAGCCACGCGGGTCAGGAGTTCGTGGAAGCGCACTTCCTTGCCGCCCTTGAACCACGGATAAAAACCGTCAGTGACGACAGCAACCCGCAGGTATCCGTCGGTACCGGCACGCTTCGGTGCCCCGCGTAGCTTCACCGGCTCTCTTCCAGGTCGCGTTTGCCTGTCACCACCTGGCCAGAGATGCCGGACGCCTTAAGAATCATCCGCGCGACGTGCTCGTCGCGTCGCGGCGGCCTTCTCGAGCGCCGCTCGTCGGAGGTTTGTATTCAGCTCGGTGTCAGCTAGCACCTCTGAGACCTGCGCGGCGAGCTCTAGGGCGTTGCCCGTCGAGAAGTAGCGCCCAGATTCGCAAAGTTCGTCAGCGAGACCGATGAGATCGGACGTGACGATCGCGGCGCCAGAGGCCAGGGCAAGGTTAGCGATACCGCTCTGGGTGATCTTGCGATAAGGCAGGACAACGACACCCGACTGACGGAGTAGCTCGGTCGCCACGTCTTCAGGGATGAAGCCGCGGAACTCGATGTCGAGGTTGGGCCGTGCAGCCGCCATCTTCTCAAGGTGCTTCTGGAACACTTTGTCGGCACGACCCATGTGACGGAAGATTCCCTTGCGCTTCCTCGGTCTGCCGGCGATGAGAAAGCGGACGTTGCCAGACGAGGCCTGCGAAATCTGCTCTGCAGCCTCGATGACGAGATCGGTGCCCTTATCTGCATGGGTGAAACCGAGACAGAGGACGGTCGGAACAGAGAGGCCAAAATCCTTGTTCACCGCCGCCTGTTGTGATGGCGAGGCGATCGCGATCGCAGCGGTGCCGTGTGGCACGCGCACAATCTCAGTGAAGAAGCCGGCTCCACGCAGAGCCTGCTCCCCAGCCGCCGAGAAGGCGATCGCTGTCGTGGTCGCTCCTGCCATGGCGCTGTAGATCGCCCGGCTGACCAGACCAAGAAGATCAATCTCCCGAGCGCCTTCGTGATAGCCCACGACTACCCCTATCCCAGCGCGCTTGGCTCGACGACAGAGGTCGATGACTGAGAAGACCGAGGTAGAGGTGGCGCTGATGGCAAACTGGACGAAGAGGACATCGCCGCCGAAGTCCACGACCTCCTGGAAGGCCTGCCTACTCGGGACGAATCCGAGGACCCTCCGGATTGAGATTCCACCGTCGCGGCGACGACGGTGAGCAGCATTGCCCTTCGGAGCGACGACGAGGACGTCGTGGCCAGCGGCCTCGAATCCTTTTACTAGCTGCGCACTGTGACGAGCAATCCCGTCTTCCGGAGGAGCCGCAGGGAGTGACGACGGCAATCTTTGCCATCAGCCGTTCACGACCCACTCGTAGACTGAGATCGTCTTTGCGGCGAACTCAGCCCAGCTCAATGTGAGCTTGTTATCAGCGACATTCCTGCTCACGTTGCCATTCGTCGACATCGAGCACCTCTGCCTTGAGCATCACCCGTGCCAAGTCGCCACCCCCCTCCTGATCGAAGCGGAAAGCGACAGGAGGATCAATGAATCGGAGGCCTACGTCGGCGCAGTTGGCACCGAACTTCTTCTTGGCCATGCAGGCAGTCGTCTCGGTGCGTATCATCACAGCGTTACGACTGCTGACGAGGTCGTAGTGAGCTGGGACGTCATCGCTGGACGCCAGCTCGTCGGGACTAATGTTACCAGCGGTCCAGACCACCTTGATGCCGACCTTCTGGGCGATTTTCCAAAAGAGCTTGAGCCAGACGTGTGCCCGGGTGACCGAGCACCTCTGAGTTGCTGGTCGAGCAGTAAGTCCAGTGCAGGTGAAGCACCCGGGCGCCGCGCAACGAGCGAACACGAGCATGAGCGGTCCAAGTATGAGTTTATCGTCGATGAGGTCGGCCCGGACGCGACGAAGCGGGACGCCCTGCTCGCGGATAGCCTCTTCGAGGTCTAGGACACAGGGGCTGTCGGTGTCAAAAGCGAGGAGCACGGGAGGCAGTTCGCCGGCGACCTGCACGAGAGCTTCAGACATGAAGGCGGCCGCGCCAATAGCATGATCCACAATGACTGCACGGCTGTTCACTTCCTTGCGGTTCTTGATTAAGAGTCCAACGGAGCCGCGAGCCAGCCAATGGTTATGAAGCGATTGCGGCGCTTAAACACACCAGCGAGGGCCATCGGTGCCGGGAGGAGGATGCCCGAGTAGACAGTGCATTCAGGTCTTTCCTTGAGCATGCGGACTCTACGCTCGGGGTGAAGGCTCATCAGTTGCGCCCAGGCCCGGCCGTAACGCCAGGAGCGACGGTGCGAGATCGTCTTCGAGCCGCTGTTCCAGTCCATGTACATCACGGCGTCGGGCACGCAAAAGCAGGGGTGACCCGTGGCTGCGACACGCCAGGTGAAATCGATATCCGAGCCGTAGAAGAGACGCTCGTCGAAACCGTCGATCTCTTCGAAGACCGAGACTTTGAAGGCGTAGTTGGCCGTGGCCGGTAACTCAACCTCCTCACCGTCAGAAGCATCTTGCACGATGCTGTAGACACCGGGCGTCAATGACTCGATGGGACCGCAGACGAGGTCGTAGCGACAGTTAAGTAACGGTGCAGTCAGCTTCTCGAGCCAGTTCTCCACGGGCTGTCCACCGGCGTCGCAGAAGGCGACGACCGCGCTGCGAGCGGCACGCACACCGACGTTGCGCTGGTGCGGAATGGTACTTGTGCGCCAGAACGGGGCCTCAAATGGAATCCACCGGACCCAGGGCCGTTCTTTGCCGATATGGTAGCAACGGCCGCGAGAGGCGTCGATCACGATGCACTCTGCATCTAGTGCAACGCACTGCGACCTTAGCAGATCGAGGCTGGTGGCTAGCTCCGGCTCGTCCTTGTTTAATAGGACGACCGACACCCTTGGACTATTCCCGGTGAGTGTCTCAGGGGCAGACACAAGTACTCCCAAGATCACGCCCGAGCCATGATCCCTCTTGATCATCTTCAATTGGCTCTACCCGGCCTCCGGCACGCCCTGTTCCGAGCACCCAACTTGAGCTCAGCGAAACAGGCATCGATCACCGCTTCGACTTCGGCTCGTCACCGCGGTCTCCCCCCAGCATCTCCAGGAGCGCGTGAGCTCCCCGGAGATCTAGAGGAGCCCGATTGTGGTTCGCCAAGTCAAGCCCAAGACGATCGTTTTTCCGGTCTGCCTTGGTTAGTGCTTCGGCCTCCCTCGACTTCGTCGGGTGCTGGCCTCCCTCAAGATCCGCTACGGATTTGCGACACCCGACTACGTGGCCAGAGTAGAGAGTCTCCTGGCACAAACGCGGCCCCTTGTCACTGTCGCCGGCGCAGGCGTCGTACAACTCGAGGATCCTCAGCTTGTACTAGGCGATGAAGGTCCGTCGCCGAAATTTCTCGGGCAAGGTGAAACCCTGGTCGGCCACCTCGTTAGTCCGCTGAAAAGAGCACCGCCTCCTTCGGGAACCGCGAGATACAACATTCTCTTAACTCGCGCTGCTTGCGATTGACGGAGTCGAGGACGATGCCCGCAAGAAAGGCCAAACAAGCGAAGGACATCAAGCCCGCAAAAGCGAATGTTGCAGGTGCCACGCATGAAGATGGCCGCCTGCGTGCAGGGCAACAGTCAGTGCCGCGAGCCCCATTACTGCGGCAATAGACGCAAAGAACCCAAGCGGGCGGTAGTCCTTCCAGAGGTGCAGGATGAACTTGAGGATCCGGAAACCGTCGGGGATCACTCGCGCAATTTGCTGGTGGAATCCGTCGGACGGCAGCGGTAGTCGGTCCCGATCTCCTCAATGGAAGAGATAATTCGAGGGCATGAACCGTCATTTCTGTTTCGGTCTCAAATCCATTCCGAAAAGGCAGGGAACGACTTCGCGTAGCGCCGAGAAAGCACTCGATAACCGGAAAGCATGTCAGCGCTACCGTCCCGGAATAGCCAGTGGATCGAGCCGGTGAGTAGTCGGTTTCCCAAGCGGTGACCACGTGGATAGGCGGGTCCTAGGCGGACGACTGGACTCGAAACCTCAACCACCATGTCAAGTTGACAATTCGATCAACTGCCGGACGAGCACGGGCGCGGCTTCAGCATCGTAGGTATCGTCACCATCGGCCAACAGATAAACGTTGGCGTCGATCTCGGCGAACATTCTCCGCACAACGTTGCCCTTGCCGACTGTTGGCACACGCCGAACGATCGCGCCCGCTTCGGCGCGCCGCCTCCACAGTGCGATCCGTCGAAGCGTTGTCGTAAACGTACACCCGCCGCGCTGGGTAGTGTTCGTCGAAAATCGGTGACGACCTTGGCGATCGTCGCCTCCTCATTGCGGCATGGGAGGAGCACGGCAAGCCCGATAGCGGGTACGTCCTCGGCCGGCCAAGTGAGACTTGCACTGCGGGGATCGCCGGACTCATATACAACCACGGTTGCCACGCCGTTCGTGCTTGTTGTCCTTGGGTTACTGCGATGAAGCTTTGGTTGGGTCACCGCCTGCTTCCCGAAATCAAGCCCCCGCCGCTAGTTACACATTACCCATTCGCGCGACCACAACTGGAGAAAAGGCGAATTTCACAATGTGAAACGATCGTTAACGTCCGTGTAACCAACAACGCGTGGCGACGAGGCGAGGCGCTGCAACCGTAGGCGCTCAACTAAGGTCAGAGGTCGTTCAGCGCTGCCGCCCGGTCAAGTTGCTCATCTACGACGAGGGACACTGAAAAACCGGCCACTGCCTGCAATGCAGCGGCGTGTGTCGCCACGAACATGGGGACCACCTGAAATGAGTTCCGCCACGAGCATGGGACCACCCTTCAGCCACTAATCGGACCACTCTGGGGGTCCACGAGCGCCGATCGCTGATCTGGTCCACTCGCCGCCATTGGAGATGCGATCTGAGGAGCGGCGATGGGATTCCGGGAGGTGCCCGTGTTCGAGGTGAAAGAGCTGTTCCGGCTCTGGCTCCGGGGCGGATGCGCTGCGCTCCATCGATCGCCTGGCGGGGTTGATCGCAAGACCGTGCGCCGTTACGTGGTCGGCTGCCGACGAGCTCGGCGTCGACCGGGGCGGCGGGGAGGACCAGCGGAGCGACGAGGTCCTCTCCGCGTCCTCGAGCGGGTCCGGCCCCATCGCACCATCGGGCACGGTGAGCCCGTGGCGCACCCTCGAGGGCCACGTCAGGAGCAGATCCCGGCTGGCTCGAAGACGAGGGCTTGACGGTGGTCAAGGTCCACACCCTGCTGGCCCACCAGGGAGTGATCGGCCCCAAGCGCACCCTGGAGCGCTCCTGCGCCGAGCTGTGCGGGCCACGCCGTGGCCAAAAGAAGAACGTCCGCGTCGCCGACGGCGAACCCCAGAGTCGAGCTCCAGGTCGACTCCGGTCGCATCGGCTTCATGTTCGACCCCGACTCGGGACGGCGTCGGGTGGCTCCACCGCTGATCTTCTCCGCCTTGCGTGTCGCGTCATTGCTTCGTGTGGATCACCTTCACCCAGGCGCTGGGGCTTCGAGGCGGCGTGGGAGTTCTTCGGCGATGTCGTTCTTCGCTCTGGTGTTCCCCGACAACATGGCGGCTGATCCAACGGGTCTTGGCTATCCCTCCCAAACGCTTTGAGAAGCCCGTCATTTCGTTCCTCGGTCCTCTTGAGATAGATGCGTTGATCGACGCACCTTATCGAACTCGTTGGGAGGGTCGACAAGAGTCCTCCACCATCTCCAGCACCACGTCGCGGGTCCGCCGCACCGAGGTGGCCGCCCCAATGATCTGGCCGCACGGGTTGAAGTTCACGTCGCGGGCCTCCTCTGGGTAGGCGTGCCCGCGGGAGACACAGTCGATGGCCACCATCATCTGCAGCGGCACGCCGAGCGGCTTCGGGTTCTCCGCTGCCTCCCAGGTATCGGTCCAGTCGTTCTTCAGCAGCCGGCACGGCTTCCCGGTGAACGAGCGGGACCGCACAGTGTAGCACCGAAGTCGCCTTCAGGTACGACTCCATCTGTTTGGGCGGAATGTCGGCCTCCTCGACCGTCAGCCACAAGGACCCGGTCCATACGCCGGACGCGCCCATGACCATGGCGGCCGCCATCTGGCGACCCGAGCCGATGCCGCCCGCCGCCAGCACCGGCAACGGCGCCACGGCGTCGATCACCTCGGGCCAACACGATCGATCCCACGTCGCCGGTATGGCCCCCACCCTCCGAACCCGCCCTCAGCCCGGCGGCCATCATGGCGCTCCACACGGCGGGGTAGATGGAGCCGCGGGTCGGGTGGCCGACTACTTCGAGCAGATTCCGCTGCAGCCACTGAGGCGAGCGCTGGACCTGAGGATCTGGATCGTCCCAGGTTCGTCGGGGGCTGCGTGCGCTGCGTCGAGCCGAGCCTTGTAGACGGACTTCCACAGCTCGCCCATGGCGTGCTGGTACAGGGGGGCGAGCGCCGCCCTCTGGCGGGGTCGTCGAGCAGGAGGAAGCGCCAGTTCGGCATCGACGATCCGGCCCTGCACGTCGAGCGGGATCGGATCCGGCCCGATCATGCGCATGGCCCGCGTCGTGTAAAGCGCCTCGTGGAGTTCCATGGCCCGGGACCTTACGCCTGGGGGCGCTCGGTCCGCCTAATAGGCGCCGGTGCCCCGGACCATCGTCATGGGGGTCTCGAAGATGATCTTGAGGTCCCACCACAGGGACTGGGACGACACGTAGAGGTAGTCGAGCTGCACCAGGTCGCTGCGGGTCAGGTCGTTGCGCCCCGAGACCTGCCACAGACCCGTGATGCCGGGTCGCACCTCGAAGCGGCACGAGCCCCACCCGTCGATGTCGGACTCGCTCGGGACGAACGGGCGTGGGCCCACGACGGACATGTCGCCCTTGAAGACGTTGATGAACTGGGGGATCTCGTCGATGCCGCTCTTGCGCAGGAACGCTCCGAGAGGGGTGATGCGGGGCGTCTCGCCTTTCTTGTTCCGCAGCTCGTGCAGCGGCCGGTCGGGGTCGTCGAGCGGTGGTGCCGCCTCTCGGTCTGGTGCGGCCTCGCCCCCCACGGTCATGGTGCGGAACTTGGTGACGGTGAACGGAAGCGCGTGGCAGCCGAGGCGGGTCTGGCGGAAGAACACCGGTCCGGGCGAGCTCAGCTTGACCCCGACGGCCACCACGAGGAGCAGCGGGGACGTCACGATCAGCACCGCCGAGCTGACGCACAGGTCGAAGGCCCGCTTGGCGAACCTGTCCCACGCGCTCAGTTGGGGTTGGGCGATCTCGAGGAATGGTGTGCCCGAGAGGTCCGAGAGGCGCGAGCGCCAGCTGATCAACTCGTGGTAGCGCGGCACCACTGAGATGTGCACGGAGTTGCGCAGCCTGCGGTAGATGTCCAGCGCTTCAGCCGACACCTCGTCGCTGGCCGCGACCAGGATGCGATCCACCTCGAGCTGGCGGCAGAGCTCTGGGAGGTCGGTCACCTTGCCGATCGCACCGGCGTCGACGGTGTCACCCTCGACGGCACGGCCGACCAACGTCATGGCGGGATCCTGGCGGATGCTGAGCATGACGCGATCGGCTGACTTGCCCGATCCGACGACGAGCACTCGGGTCGTGCTCAAGGTGCGCAGGACGAGGCGGAGCACGATGCGCCCGACGCTGATGAGAGCGACGGCCACGATGACCGCCGAGACGAGCTGGGTGGCGTAGGGTTCGCCCGTTCCGAGGGTTCCGTGCAGGGACGCGCCGATGGCCAGGGCGAGCATGCTCCCGCAGGCCACACCGAAGGAGAGCTCGCGCAACTCGAGGAACGCGCTGGGCTGGAGGCGACGGCGCGCCACGCGGTAGACGCCCCCCAGGGCGAGGGCGAGGACGACCGTGAAGGGAAACAGCGAGTCGAGCTTCAGGTTCGTCGACAACTGCCCCACGGTGTTCGGCTGCACCGAGGAGAGCTTCGAGAGCAGGATCAGGGAGAGTGGGAGTGCGATACAGGCACAGACGAAGTCACAGGAGATCTGCACCAGTATGAGGGCCCTGTCGCTGATGGCACGAGAGCGCAAGGCGGCGTGGGCGCCGTTGCCGTCGGGCGACAACGGCCATGGGGCCAACACCTGTTGGGTCGGCTCGTCCGCGACGCCACGGACCGCCGTCCGCCCGCTCTTGACCTTGAAATCCGACATCGCCATTTGTCGCCACCTTTGGCCCTAACGTCAGACGCTAACTCACCGAATCCCACCGTCCGTCACTGATTGAACCGGGGGTGAAGGGTTCAACAGCCGACAAATCCAACACAGAGCCTGGGTGAATTTTGGCCGATAGGTCGGAGCCGCCGTAGAGTCTTTCGACCTTGAGTTAGACAATGTCCGCACAAAATCGGCCGACAGCAAGGCCGGTTGGAACGTGTAATTGCATCGGCAGATGTAATTACAACGGCAGATGTAATTGCATCGGTGTAACTGCATCGGCAGATGTAATTACAACGGCAGATGTAACTGCATCGGCAGAATCTGGATGGCACAGAAGCAGCGCGGACGAGGAGCGCGATGGTACGGGCCCGGGTCTCATCCAGGCCAAGGTTTCACGCGGATGTCACACGGACATGACGCGCCGAGGCCGAATCGGGGCAAGATGGTTGCGTCGTAAAAGCGGTGGTGGGCGGAGAAAATCAGGGTGTTGACAGCCGCGACAGGCAGGTCTCGATTGGCCAAGCCAGATTGCACAGGGCCAGGGTGAGCGCCGCCACTACGGTGAGCATCCGGCGGTAGTCGTCCGGCGTTCCGCCCATCGGGTCCATGACGTCGTCGTCCGGCGACGCCCCCATCAGGTCGGCGTGGCGCCTCCCGTCATGAAGCCGCGCTAGCCAGGCGCCGAGATCCTCCGCCGCGCCACGGGATCCCACCCCGAGCCCGCGACGGACGATTTCTCGCAGGGTGAACGTCCTCGGGAAGGAGGTCGGGACCGCGACCACCGTCTCCCGTACGTGCTCGCGGGTCAGGCTCACGACGAGATCCGCCGTTTGAATCATGCCGACGTCCACGATGTGGGGCACATGGCCGCCCAGGTCGATTCCGAAAGCGTGGCCCTCCTCGACAAGCGCGCTCGGCGGGCCGACATCGGCCGGCACCGTGCCCGCCGAGCGCACCGTGACCTCGCCCCCCTCTCCGTCGCCGAGTTGCTGGCGTAACAGCAACGCGGCCGATGGTGACCGGCAGAGGTTGCCCGTGCAGACGAACAACACGTCGGCCATGACCAAACGTTCCCACATGGTCCCGCACGACGTCAGGTCGATAGTGGCCTGATTGCCGTTGCCGGCTCGGACGGCCAGCGAGGTTCTCGCATCTCAGGGATTCTGTGCGTTGGCGAGCGGCTTCGGGCCCACCTGACGACGTCAGAGACGTCAGGGTTGGCTTCGAAGCGCGGCTGCGGTTGTCGATTGCACCATAGGACCCGGCCGACGCCAGTCAGAGATCCTCGCTTTGCGGCTTGGGGCGATGAAGACCGTCAATATCTGTCGGTTGCCAACCGACGACCTAATGATGATCCGATCACGCTCAGCATGAGGGCCCCTATTGTCCCGAGGCACCAGAGCAGCGCGACAGTGTTCGGCAGACCTTCGTGAACGACCCAGAATCTGCGCACCACGGCGCCGAGCAGCAATACGGCCAAAGCGAAGCTCGCAGCAGAGACAGCATGAGCCATCGCGGTGGACGGACTGCGGAATCCGGCGAGCGCACCGCCGAGCAGAAAGGCTGACGCCACCAGGAACGCCGGAAGGATCCAAAGGTGGGTCGCCTGGTCAATCATCGGGCGCCCATGCCAATCCTCCTCGACAACCATCACGGGAATCGAGACAATGAGCATCAGGCAGGTCGGGAGTGCAATGTCCGCCCACTTCGTTCCCCGGCGTGGACGATTTCGCCTTCCCCCGAACTCTTCGTGGCTCGGCCCCTGGTCATTATCTATCAGACGACCCTCCATCAAAGTGAGGGCCTCCTCCCGCAGCCTGCAGCCGCAACCAAACACCGTGAGGACTCCCTCTGGTGTGCGCCGCACGCTGCTGGGACGACCTCGACGGGTGGCGACGGATCGGTGCCGAGGCGGCGAAACCGTCCCTGACGGCGTCGGGCCTCGCCTAAAGGACGAAGCCCGCGCGGCGTCAGTGGGCGAGCGGCACACTCGGTGGTTATCCCGCAGCAGGGAGGTGCGCCGTGGACAGCTTCGGGGACGTTCACCACCGCCTCATCACCGGCAGCCTGGCCGTGTTCGAGCGCAGGAAACGCATGTTCGGCTGTGGTTTGACATTCTGCCGCCCCGCATCCACGGCTGGCTCCTTTGGCCAGATCACCCAGGTCCCCGCCCCTTTTGTCTGGTGCAGGCGGAAACCAGCGCCGGAACGTAATCTGAAGTCTCGGGCAACGGCGCGGCGCATCACAGAGGCCGTCGAAGATGAGCCAAGGAAGACGGCACGCGTCAGCTTTGATGCTGGGGCGTCACAGATCCGACCTGCCCGTTCTGGGCCACCTGGGTCTCGGGTGGCGGCATGGTGGTGTTGCCGTATCTGTGTTCGGAGGCGTATTTGCGGACGCTGGTCGATCGGCCGACCACCTTGTTGAGGACGATCCCCACCCGCTGGGCATTCACCTGGCTGAGCTGCTCGAGTGCCCGCTCGAGCTGTCGCGCTTTCGTCTTGCCGGCAGCCACTACCAGCACTATGGCATCCGCGTAGCTCGATAGGACCACGGCGTCGGCGACGAGCAGGGGTGGGCTGTCGATGATCACCGCGTCGAAATCACGGGCGAGGACCGCAAAGATCTCGGCCGCGTTGGACGAAGCAAGCAGCTCGGCCGCGTTCGGGGGGATGGGGCCTGTTGTCAAGAGCGCCAACCCTGGTACGTCGGCGAGTGGTTGGACTGCATTTATCAGACCGTCTTGGCGGATCAGCACCGAGGTGAATCCCGGGGCGTCCCGCACGCCCAATTCGTCTAGCCGCGGTCGCCGCAGGTCGCAACCGACAACGACGACCTCCTTGCCCGCGTTGGCCAGGACCACTCCTAGGTTGGCCGCGGTGGAGGTCTTGCCCTCACTGCCGGCGGCGCTCGTGACGAGGACTGTCCTCGGTGCGTCGGACCAGGCGAGTTCGAGTGAGGCCCGCAGCGAGCGGTAGGACTCGGTGATGGGCGAATACGGGTCTTCCTCGACAATGAGCTTGACCCGATCGCTCTTCTTCCAGCGTTTTATCTTGGGGATCGTGGCCAAGACCGGCGCTCCGCTGAGCAGCCGTTCCAAGTCCTCTCTGGTGTTGATCGTGTCGTCGAAATGGTCCACGAGAAATGCCGCACACAGCCCGAGCACGAGCCCGATCACGAGCGCGATCACCCCATCCCTAATGGGTCTCGGTGAACTCGGCGACGAGGGGATGCTGGCGAGGGAGGCGACCTCCACGCCACCGGGTGTCCCAGCCGCGGCGACTTCGAGCTGTGCTTCGTCTCCTTTGAGCAAGGCTTCTTGGCTGGCGAGCGCTGAGATGGTCGCCGAAGCCGTCGGGGTGGGCGACGTACCCAGTTTCGCGATCGCGAGAGTGATGGTGTTGATCTGATCCTGGAATTGCTGCTCGCCCGAGATCAACGCGTTGATGGCGTTCGTGCGCTGTTCGGCGACGAAGGCCTTTGAGTAGGTATTGACAATCCGGGCGGCGAGTGCCGGGGTCCTGGCCGTTCCGGTCACAGAGATGACGTTGGTCTGCCCGATCTGGGAGGCCGAGATCGAAGGCTCGAACCCGAGCTGGCTGGCTGCCTTTGCCATCACAGGAGCACTCGTGAGGAGCTGGATCTCGGTCAAGACATCGGTCGGCGAGACCGTCTGTTGGGTGCCCGAGATGAGAGCGGAATCAGAGCTGGCCGGCTGCACCAGTAACTGTGCCGTCCCCGAGTATTCCTTGGGCTGCTTTAGACCGATCGCCAAGGAGATGGCGACCGACAGAACGGTTATGCCGATGACCCAAGGGAACCGCCGTCGCAAGACGTGTAGATAGGTCCGTAGATTGGCTTCGGTCGGATTAAGCGCTGCCATTTGGGACCTTTATCTGCTCGAATGCGATTGCACCCTGGCTGTAGTGGTGTGATGCATCATCGATTAGCCAACAAAGTGTAGCCAGTGCGAAACGGCCGTCTCAATGCGCATCCGTGGACTCCCGCTATGTCCAAATGGGTTTGTCAATCGTCCTGGATTTCTTGGATGGCCGTTGGCTCCGGCTAACACCCAACACGAGCGATGAACCGCCCCGAGATTGGTGACTGCTTGTCAGTTTGAGAATACCGGAGTGGAAGAAGACGGCCAGGGCGCCGCACCTACCCAAGGCTCGGGAGCGAGCGCCGCGGATGGTCATCGACCACCCACCAGGACGAGTCTCATCGCCAGTGGAAGGTCGTCCAGTCGATCGCGGCGAGCTGTGGATGTACCCCGAGGCGCTGCGGATCCCGCCGGGCCGAGACTGAGTCCAGAAGCGCCCGGGCCTCACGACGGACGAGCGAACCCGCCTCCGAGAGGTCAGGAGGGAGGTAAAGGAGCTGGGCGGGTCGAGGGTGGCCTTCGGACTGTCTGACGAACTGCCGTGGTGCGCAAATCCCGGACAATTATTCCAAAAGGAAGTTGCCCGAGAGCAGCCGCCCGTCGATGCTCTGAACACTGAATCGAAAAGGCAAACCTCCCGTGAGGGGGGGACGCAAAGCTACGGGACTCGCTGAGTCAGCCGGGCCGCCGAATTTGCAAAGAGGGTATCGCTCGCCTCGCGGCCTGGCACACAGGGGTCCGAGGGGGGAACATGTGCGGTACCCGACGTCGGCTCATGCTGGCGAGAGCAGTGTCTCTCCTGGCACTGGTCTGTGCAGTCGGCTCCGGCTTGGCTGTCGAACCCTCGACTGACGCCAGCGCAGCGGCGCGCACGGCTGGATACAGCGGGGGCCAGATGATGGCCGCCGATCCGAACGGTGGCTACTGGACGGTCGGTGTAACGGGGGCCATGACGCCCCACGGCGGGGCCCTGTCGTGGGGGTCCCCGGCGCTCTCCGGGCTCACGTTGGCGCGCCCCATCGTCGGCATGGCACCCACACCCGACGGCGGCGGGTACTGGCTCGTCGCGTCGGACGGCGGGATCTTCAGCTTCGGCGACGCCGGGTTCTACGGCTCCACGGGCGCCATCCCCCTCAACAAGCCCATCGTCGGTATGGCACCCACACCCGACGGCGGCGGGTACTGGCTCGTCGCCTCCGACGGAGGCATATTCAGCTTCGGCGACGCCGGGTTCTACGGCTCCACGGGCGCCATCCCCCTCAACAAGCCCATCGTCGGTATGGCACCCACACCCGACGGCGGCGGGTACTGGCTCGTCGCCTCCGACGGCGGCATATTCAGCTTCGGCGACGCCGACTACTTTGGCTCGCTGGGGGCGATCCACCTCAACAAGCCCATCGTCGGTATGGCACCCACACCCGACGGCGGCGGGTACTGGCTCGTCGCCTCCGATGGCGGCGTCTTTACGTTCGGTGACGCCGGGTACCACGGATCGACGGCGGGGACCGGCTTGAACGTTCTCGGCATAGTCATCGACCCGTCCACGTCGGGCTACTCCTTGGTGGCGACCAATGGCTCTGCGACTGAATTCGGGCCAACGTCGCCGACCCCCACGACACAGCCGCCCACCACGGCCACGACCACGACCACGAACACGCCGACGACCACGACGACGAGCACCACTCCACCCTCCGAGACCACGACGACGACCAGCACCACCACCCCAACGTCAGCGCCGCCGCCGACGTCCACGGGAGTGCCGCCCGCGCTCGGCGTGTACGCGGGTAACAACAACCCTGCCGGCGTCAATAGCTTCGCGTCGGTCACCGGGAGTCACGTCACCATGGCCGAGACGTACTTGCCCTGGGGGGCATACACCGGGTCGGCGTATGGGTGGGCATACCTGACGACCGAGTCCACCCTTTCTTCTTGGCTCTCCAACTGGGAGGGAACCAGCGACCAGATGGTGATCGGCGTACCGATGGTCGCCCTGGACGGATCGGGCAATCCCGAGAACACCTTGGCAGAGGGGGCTGCAGGGGACGAAAACGCCAACTTTGTGGCCATTGCGAGGAACCTCGTTGCCCTCGGCTTCGGGAATGCCGTCTTACGCCCGGGCTGGGAGTTTGACGGCACCTGGTATCCGTGGAGCGTGGATAGCGACGCGGACGCGGCGAACTTCGCCACCTACTGGCAGAACATCGTGACGTCCATGCGATCGGTACCGGGGGCAAACTTCAAGTTTCTCTGGAGCCCGGCTGGATTCCAGTCGCTCTCGTGGAACATCAATGACGCCTATCCCGGTAATAGCTATGTCGACGATGTGTCGCTCGACGTCTACGACTGGTCCTGGGACACTTCCATCTTCCCGCCTAGTGGGAACCCCAACAACACCGCAACGGTCGCGCAGTCAAATGCGGTGTTCTCGGAGCTCTTGACGGACACGGAAGGCCTGAACTGGTTGTCGTCCTTCGCTCAGGCGCATGATAAGCCGATCGTCATTCCAGAATGGGCTGTCGACATCCGCAACGACGGTCATGGGCTCGGGGACGATCCGACGTTCATCAACAACATGTCCAACTGGTTCAGCACCAACCACGTTGCGTGGTCGATCTACTTCATCGACGACACCGCCGACAACACCAATCAGGGCATCGATTTCCAGGTCACGGATGGGAACTTCCCGAACTCTTTGGCTGCTCTCAAGACCGACATGGGATGATTGGTTGAGCCTCGCTGGGCGAGCAACCCCGTCACCGCTTCACCCCGCCGCACGAGGCATTCCGATAGCGCAGGGCGTCCCAGCGCCCGACCCCAAAGCGCTTCCGCTGGGTGTTGTGACACCACGAGACGGGTCAAGCGAACGTGATCGGGTCAAAAACAAGCTCAGCGCTCGGATAGATGACCTGGCGTAGGGTTTCCGCCAGTTCTCTGATACTGATGTCCACCCCAGTACCGACATTTAAGTGCTCCGCTCCGGAGTATCTCTCCATGAGGAACAGGCATGCGTCGGCAAGGTCATCAACATGTAGGAATTCGCGCATCGGGTCGCCCGAACCCCAGATTTCTACTTGTGCATACCCTTCTAGTTTCGCTTCGTGGAATTTTCGTATTAGCGCTGGCAGCACATGACTGCTTGCAAGATCAAAATTAGGGAACGAGTGCGCCACGGCGCGAGACCTACATCTGCGTTACCGCGCACAACTCCTTGCAGATCCGAGGGCAGAACGCAACGAATGCGGGCCGACCAGTAAGAGAGGTCGCGCCAGTCCACGCACGGCGTGGATTAGCTGATTGCGGTTCTCGAGCCCCACATCAACTTTTCAACTCACGGGGCCCCTTGAACCAAAGAGATGACCGCAAGACCCGCCGAGGACCCACGTTGCCTTGGTGGAGACTCCCCGGCAGGGGGCCGCGGAGGAACGGAATCAGGGGATTCGCATCGTGAAACCCGCAGGTCCTTTCACGTCCGCGTCCAGTAAGCGGAAGCTGTCCATACTCGCTCTGGCGCTTCTCGCCGCCGCCTACTGCTTGACCGCCATCGTGACGTCGGCGCTTACCACTCCCCACTCGCACTCGGCCGGGGCCAGCTCGGCCTCGGGGGAATGGCTGGTGGACTCAGACGGCGGGATCTTCAGCATGGGTGGTGCGCCCTTCTACGGCTCGGCCGGAGGCCTGCGTCTGGCCTTGCCTATCGTCGGCATGGCCGCGACCCCCGACGGCGGCGGCTACTGGGAGGTGGCCTCCGACGGCCTCGCCTTCCCCTTCGGTGACGCCCACTTCTACGGCTGGCCGGGCGTCGGAGGCCTCAACTCGCCCATTGTCGGCATGGCGGCCACCCCCGACGGCAAGGGATATTGGGAGGTCGCCTCCGACGGAGGCGTCTTCTCCTTCGGTGACGCCGTGTTCCACGGCTCCACGGGGGCCATCCACCTCAACAAGCCCATCGTCGGCATGGCGGCCACACCCGACGGCGGCGGGTACTGGCTCGTCGCCTCCGACGGCGGCGTCTTCTCCTTCGGCGACGCCGCGTTCTACGGCTCCACGGGGCGCATCCACCTCAACCAGCCCATCGTCGGCATGGCACCCACACCCGACGGCGGCGGGTACTGGCTCGTCGCCTCCGATGGCGGCGTCTTCTCCTTCGGCGACGCCGCGTTCCACGGATCGACGCCTGCACAAGACCTCGCCCCGATCTCGGCCATCACGGCCAGCCCGGACGGGAAGGGTTACGTGGAAGCGGCCACCAACGGCGCCCTCTACCCCCATGGCGACGCCCCACCGATGGTTTCCACCGCGGCGATGTCGCTCACTGAGCCTGTCGTCGGTGCCGCAGCTGTCTCTGTCGCGATCTCGACCGGCGGGTCGCCGACCCCCACGACACAGCCGCCCACCACGGCCACGACCACGACCACGAACACGCCGACGACCACGACGACGAGCACCACTCCACCCTCCGAGACCACGACGACGACCAGCACCACCACCCCAACGTCAGCGCCGCCGCCGACGTCCACGGGAGTGCCGCCCGCGCTCGGCGTGTACGCGGGTAACAACAACCCTGCCGGCGTCAATAGCTTCGCGTCGGTCACCGGGAGTCACGTCACCATGGCCGAGACGTACTTGCCCTGGGGGGCATACACCGGGTCGGCGTATGGGTGGGCATACCTGACGACCGAGTCCACCCTTTCTTCTTGGCTCTCCAACTGGGAGGGAACCAGCGACCAGATGGTGATCGGCGTACCGATGGTCGCCCTGGACGGATCGGGCAATCCCGAGAACACCTTGGCAGAGGGGGCTGCAGGGGACGAAAACGCCAACTTTGTGGCCATTGCGAGGAACCTCGTTGCCCTCGGCTTCGGGAATGCCGTCTTACGCCCGGGCTGGGAGTTTGACGGCACCTGGTATCCGTGGAGCGTGGATAGCGACGCGGACGCGGCGAACTTCGCCACCTACTGGCAGAACATCGTGACGTCCATGCGATCGGTACCGGGGGCAAACTTCAAGTTTCTCTGGAGCCCGGCTGGATTCCAGTCGCTCTCGTGGAACATCAATGACGCCTATCCCGGTAATAGCTATGTCGACGATGTGTCGCTCGACGTCTACGACTGGTCCTGGGACACTTCCATCTTCCCGCCTAGTGGGAACCCCAACAACACCGCAACGGTCGCGCAGTCAAATGCGGTGTTCTCGGAGCTCTTGACGGACACGGAAGGCCTGAACTGGTTGTCGTCCTTCGCTCAGGCGCATGATAAGCCGATCGTCATTCCAGAATGGGCTGTCGACATCCGCAACGACGGTCATGGGCTCGGGGACGATCCGACGTTCATCAACAACATGTCCAACTGGTTCAGCACCAACCACGTTGCGTGGTCGATCTACTTCATCGACGACACCGCCGACAACACCAATCAGGGCATCGATTTCCAGGTCACGGATGGGAACTTCCCGAACTCTTTGGCTGCTCTCAAGACCGACATGGGATGATTGGTTGAGCCTCGCTGGGCGAGCAACCCCGTCACCGCTTCACCCCGCCGCACGAGGCATTCCGATAGCGCAGGGCGTCCCAGCGCGGGACCTGATGCTGGACATCTAACCAACCAAAACTGGGATTTCCAAGCCTCGAATATTCCCAGGAGGCTGCGCTAGATACCATTCATAGGTTCTCTTTACACCTTCCAACAGGCCGATCTGTGCTTTCCAGCCGAGTGCGCGAATCTTCGTCACATCAAGCACCTTGCGAGGCATGCCGTCGGGTTTGGATGCGTCAAAAACAAGCTCAGCGCTCGGATAGATGACCTGGCGTAGGGTTTCCGCGAGTTCTCTGATACTGATGTCCACCCCAGTACCGACATTTAAGTGCTCCGCTCCGGAATATCTCTCCATGAGGAACAGGCATGCGTCGGCAAGGTCATCAACATGTAGGAATTCGCGCATCGGGTCGCCCGAACCCCAGATTTCTACTTGTGCATACCCTTCTAGTTTCGCTTCGTGGAATTTTCGTATTAGCGCTGGCAGCACATGACTGCTTGCAAGATCAAAATTATCGTTGGGTCCGTAAAGGTTGGTCGGCATCGCTGAGATGAAATTGCAGCCATGTTGAGTTCGGTAACTCTGGCAGAGTTTTATGCCGGCAATTTTGGCTAGGGCGTAGTACTCGTTTGTTGGTTCAAGGGACCCCGTGAGTAACTGATCTTCCGTGATTGGCTGGACCGACAGTCTTGGGTAGATGCAGGAGCTTCCGAGGTACAGAAGTTTTGTTGCCTCAAATTGGTAAGCAGCGTGGACGACCGTTGCATGGATCATCATGTTGTCGTAGAGAAACTCAGCTGGTCGCGTGGAGTTAGCAATGATCCCTCCAACGGTTCCCGCTACGAGGTAGACGAACTGCGGCCGATTGGCCCGAAACCAGTAGTTCACGGCAGCCTGGTCACGGAGATCAAGCTGTTCGCGACTGGCGACGAGGATGTTAGTGAAGCCGTCCGATCGTAATTTTCGCACGAGGGCTGAGCCGACGAGTCCTCTGTGACCGGCGACGAATATACGCGCATCCTTTGGAACAGTTGTCATCGCTCACCCTTCGATCGTTCGAGGTAGAAACTCTTAGAACGCACCGACTCCCGGACGATCAGTCGTGGCATCTCCCACGCGGTCCCCATCGCTAAATCGCGTGTCTCCATATCACCATTTTCCGTAACCGCTTGACGCCGATAGTTGCATCACAAGTGTCGCCAACACGAGCCTCAGGTTTCTCGTCTGCCTTCGCTCACATTTGTTTTATCCGGTCGACAGCGCGGATTGCAATGGTCCAAAGTCCCATTTTTGTGATTCAACGGCGCTGGGTCTCCCGGAGGTTGTGGAGCGACGAGGATCTGTTGGACACGGAATAATGGAACTACTATTGCTGCCGACTACGAGGACGGCCTGCGAAGATGTGTTTATCCCCTCGTGATCCGCCCGCGAGTAATCGATCTGGGCGCCTCGGGCTGCAGGGTGGACGACGTCGCCAACACTGATCTAAGTGTTGTTGTGCGTGTGGTGGTTGACTCAGAGGACGCCGGAATCCAACCTGGACGTCACTGAGTCGCACGATCATGAAACACAGGCCCCAGGGCTCAGCCCGCGGGGCTATCGAGCTCGCAATGGACTTCGGAGCGGAACGTCCGCGGCTTTGTGGCCAAAGACCGGACTATCCTCGTTGACCAGGAAAGGGCTGCTGAACAATGTTAGGCGTCATTTCGGTACCGGTCCCCGACAGTGTGGTGCGGTGGCTGATCGCGGGAACGGCGACTGCTGAATTGGCCCAGTCAATGGGTCCGCGCTTTGCCAAGGCGGCCACCGTAGATGGTCACGATCCGGATCCGAGCTCGTCCTTGCCTGAAGGGGTCGACGTTGTCCGAAATACCGAGTAGTTCGGCGCCCGACGGGGAATGCCGTCCCTTCGGGACGGCATGGCCAGAATCGGGAGCTCAGCCCGTGAAGGTACTCAGATGTGCGGGCGTTCCAATCGGGCAGCTATCACGAGCTGAAGCGAGCACGTTCATCATCGAATGCGCGATAAATGGTCCGGCAAGGCCAATGGATGTACACCTCTGTAATGCGTACACGTTAGCCCTTGCTGATAAAAGCGAGCACCTCCGAGAAGTGCTGAACGATAGTGGGCTAAATCTGCCAGATGGAATGTCCGTGCTGTGGGCGAACCGCTTATTTCATTGGGGACAGGATGGACCCAAGGAAAGGGTCCGCGGAACGGACTTGTTTCTGAGCATATTCGAAACGGACAATGAGTATCAGCTTCGGCATTATCTGCTTGGCTCGACGCCAGAAGTGCTCGGGTCCTTGTACAACAATCTGGTTGAGCTTTTCCCCGGGGTGCAGATTGCGGGAACGGACAGTCCTCCGTTTCGAGAACTTGCTGAAATCGAACGCGAACAGCAGCTGCAGCGGATCTCAGCGTCGGGTGCTCAAATCGTATGGGTTGGACTCGGGACACCGAAGCAGGATATCGAAGCCGCGAACCTCGCTCGTAGGCTCCCTCTTGTTGTTATCGCCGTTGGGGCAGCGTTTGACTTCGTTGCGGGAAACAAGAATGAGGCCCCAATATGGATGCAACGAACAGGGCAGGAATGGGTGTATCGACTGATTAGCGAACCCCGACGGCTTTGGCGTCGATACCTATTTGGGAACGTCCGCTTTCTATGGGCACTGATCCGTCGCATGCGCGATTCTGAGCAATGGAGTGCCGGACCGTGACGCGCTCCGGTCGCTCCGCAGGCCAGTAGGACGGCCAAATGACGGTGGAAACGTCCGAGTTAGAAAACGTCATATCTCCTGTGCTACGTGTGGTTCTGATTAGTCCTCCGTTGGACGCGAGTGGCGGCATCGGCAGGCTCATGTCGTACGTACTGGCCAGATTGGACGACCACGAGATAGCTGTACGTCACGTGGACCCTCGCGGTCGAAGCTCACGACCGATTCTCAGTGTTTTCCCCCTGTTGCGGGCTACCGTCACCATGATTGTCCTCAAAGGGATACGTCGTGTCGACGTCGTTCACATCAATATGTCCTACCGAGGAAGCACGATCCGTAAAGGCATCATTGTCTGGCTGTGCGATTTTATGCGCATTCCAATTGTGCTCCACCTCCACACGTGCGAGTACCAAGAGTTTTATCAAAGGCTTCCGCACATCATCCAAGGGTGTGTTCGCGGTGTGTTTCAGCGAGCCGATCATATTCTTGTCCTCGGTCGCGTTTGGGAAGCATTTTTGGTCGAGGAGTTGGGGATCTCGAAACGCAACATAAGCGTCCTCTACAACGCGGCGCCCGGACCTGCTCAACTTCCGTCGCGGCATTCGCGACGGGATCGAAAGCACATTCGCCTTCTCTTTCTTGGACAGCTGGGCGCTCGAAAGGGCGTGCCGGAACTGTTACAAGCTCTGTCCCTAATTCCGCCACTATCCGTTACCTGGACCATCACAATGGCAGGCGATGGAGATATTGGTTGGGCAAGAAAATTGGCGCGCGAATACGGAATCCTCGATAGTGTCACCTTCACCGGTTGGCTCGATCCAGCCCAGGTTCGAGACACATTGGAATCGAGCGACGTCCTCATTCTTCCTTCGCACGCAGAAGGTTTTCCGATGGCGATCGTTGAGGCGTTCGCTCATGGTGTGGCAGTAATCTCGTCGCCAGTGGGTTCCATTCCCGAAATAGTTGCCGACAAGGAGAATGGCCTACTTGTATCGGCTAGCGATGTTGACGCATTGGAAGGAGCGATCGAGTCAATGTGTGTTGATGGTGAGCTCCGCGAGACACTCGCTCTGGCCGGGCGCAGCACCTGGGAAAGCCGCCTCGCCATAGCGAACTACACCACACGGATCACGCAGTATTGGTTTGAAATCGCCGGTTGGAGATGGCATTCGCTCCAACCTTGACGAATGCCTCTCCGGCGCGTCTACGATCAGAAAAAGTCGTTGCTGTGCACTAGGAACGTTAGGAACGATGATATGAGCTCCATCGACCACGATAGAGATCTTGAAGTGCTGACGTATACGGCTGCCGTGGAACGCATCACAGCTTGTCTCTCTGAACACGTGGACGAAGTCACGGGACCCATGAAGATCCTTGAAGCAGGTTGTGGCCGGCGCTGGGAGATCGATCTTGAGCCAACTGACTATGAACTGACGGGCGTCGACCTCGACAGGCAAGCGCTTGACTACCGTCGGTCAGTAGTGCGGGACCTCGATCTCGCAGTCGTAGGTAACATATGTGACCGCGACGTCGTTCCGTCAAACTACTTTGATGTCATCTATTCTTCGTATGTTTTGGAACACATTGAAGTTGCGAGGACCGCGCTTGACAATTTCCTCGAATGGTCGCGTCCTGGCGGATTGATTGTCATGATGTTGCCCAACCGTGACTCCGTCTATTGCTGGGCGGCTCGTCTTACTCCATACCGGCTACACGATTGGTTATATCGATATGTGTTTCGCGTCCGCTACGCGGGCAAGGTGATTCGGCCATATCCGACTTACCACGACCCAATACTTGCGTCGGATTCCCTTGCCGCGTTCTGTCGATCGCACGGCCTGGCACCGCAGGAGTGGTTCGCCATCGACACCTTTTCGCAGCGTCGTGGCGCGAAGTTTGCCTCAATTCGAATGGGGATGCGGTTAGTCAGCCGACTGTCACGCGGTCGGTTATCCGACCGCGCGGTCGACCTCGGAATAGTGATGCGAGTCCCGTTCGCCTAGTTGTCGGCACTCATTCAAGCGGGAGCGCGGTTCTGATGCGCGGCGGCGACGGACGCCTGATCCAAGTGACTCCAGGGGCATGGAGGACGCCTTGATGGCGACGGAAAGGGCGGATTCGCCCACCGGACACGTGCCTGCGCTCCGGCCTTCACCGCAGTACTCCCACTCCTAAAACTGCTACCTCGGATGTGACTCAGATTATGCTCAGAAACGAAGCGGCATGGTTAGCTCGAATTGTTCGCATGCTGCCATCGACGGGCTTTCCACTCCTCGATCTCGGCAGTAGTACTGGCAGCTACCGGACGACGGAGCAGAAGTTCATTTTTTCCGAAATATTCGGCCCGCTTCGTGACGCCGGACACCGTGTCATTCATGCGGACCTGAAGGCAGCCCCAGGCGTCGATATCGTGATCGATTTCACGCGAGCACAAGATCGACGAAAGCTGGCGGAGAGCGCGGAGAGCATCGGCTGCGTCCTGTGCGCGAACATGTTTGAACACCTCTCCATAACGCCGGAAGAGTCTGCACAGTACCTTCTCGACCTGTGCAGACCCGGCAAATATCTTCTTGTCACAGTTCCAAAGACTTTTCGATATCACCCAGATCCCATCGATAATCTTTATCGGCCATCTGCGGACCAACTCGCCGAGCTCTTTGGGAGTCGCGTTACCGTGCTCGCGCGGGCAGATGTTCAGGAGACGCGGCATATCCTGCACGACATTCACCGACGGGGACTCTTGCGCTATGTCGGGGGTATGATGATGCCTTGGCGCGATCGGCGGGTGTGGTGGGGGAAAGTGACGCATTCCCTGAAACGCATCGAGATTGCATGTGTATTCATGCAGAAGGCGTCCTGACGAGAACGCGTTCTGCGTCCGATCGCTCTGCGCTTCGATCGGCCGAGATCGTGCATTTCAAATCATACTGAGTGGCCCTGACCCCTTCGAATGGATCCGCCAAACTGAGTGAGTCCGGTTTGCCCACCATCGGACTAAGAGGATGAAGACAACATTGCCTCCGCGTACTCCTTCATGACGTGACGTAGCCCAGGCGTCCCTCGCCACCCGGATCAGTGTCGGCCCTCCCTACTCGAACGCGTGGAGCCGTCGGGCCAGGTCCTTCACCCTGCGAGCGATCGGTCGTCGTGGGCGCTACACGGGAGCTCGTCTAGAATCCCATTCCCATGTTCGTCTTCGATGGCACCTATGACCCCATTGAGCTGTCCGCGGGCCTCGAGGACACAGGGGCCAGGTGCTCGTGCGTAGCCGTCGCGACTGCGTCGTTCACCGCGACCCTCAGCGCGCGGAGACCGGACTCGAGATCGACCTTTCTGTCACGGCCAGTGCATCATGCTCTCCAGGGCGCACAATGTGCCCACCCCGATGCTGAACTCAGAACCACCGATCTCCGTTACGCCAACGTCAAGTTGCGGGCATATCCACGGGGTGCGGACGTCGAGGGAGCCTCACTGCATCTCGGTGAGCCATTTGGCGTGTGAAAATGTGTTGTGGCGCACGTCGAATAGCTCGGGGTGACCTGATGCGCAGGCGGTACAGCCGGCTCCCTCTCACGAATATATGTGCGTGGCCGAATGTGTGACAGTTCGTAAGGGGTACTCCATGCGCATCCCAGCTGTCGTCGGGCAGATATCGCGACACACCCACTTCCGAGTGGTCAGTAGCTTTGCCACTTCGCAAGGCGTTGCCTTCCTGACCAGCCTGGTCAGGATCCCGCTCGTTGTCGCCGCGATCGGACCCGATGGTTACGGCGTTGCTGTCGCCGTAACTTCTCTTCAAGCGTGGATATTGCTCGTGATCCTCAGCGTGATGCATCTCACGCAAGTGTCGGTATCTGAAGACCTCGGCCGAAGGGACTTCGCCGGCGCACTCCAGACCGTTGCCAAAATGCATCAGAGAGCACGGCAATTGCTTCTTTTGCTGGGACTGATTGGCCTGGTTCTCGCCGTGGCCCTGCCTTGGTCAGAGCTACTTCATGCCAAGAACGTGAGCAGCACCATAGCCCTCAGGGCTGGGATATGCGCGACCGTGTGGCTGCTCGCGAGTGGCGCGCCAGGAGCTGTCTATCTCGGTGTGCTGAACGCCGAGAGGAGAGTGGCACTCACACAGAGCTATCCGGGTATCGGCGCCCTGCTAGGCCTGGCGGCGACAGCTGTCGCGTGGGGGCTGCATCTGGGACTCTTCGCGTTTGTTGTGGCGCCCGCGATTGCAGCATGCGCGCCGTTTTGGCTTTCACATATCATGGGTCGAAAGTCCTTACGTGGGATCGCGGCACAGCGGGATGCAGAAGGCGGACAAACGCCACAGAGAAGGAGCCCAAATGCGCGTCAGCTTCGCCCCAGAGATCTGCTCGTCATGTCGGGGGCTGCTGCCCCACCCCTGTATTCGACTGGACTGGATCCGATCATCCTCAGCATTAGTACCGGCCCGGCAACTGTGGCTGCATATGGGCTCGCCAGCCGCCTTGGGCTTCTAGTCGTCATGTTGCCTTCTGCCCTCTATCCATTGTATTGGGCAAACTTCTCACGCATGAGGGCAGCGGGCGATATTCCGAAGATCTGGGAGGCGTACCGCAAGGAGTTGTTGCTTGTCGTCGCGGGCACCACTTTGCTTGGAGTGGTCTTAGTGGCGGCAGGTCCGTGGGCTGCTGGGATCCTCTCTAGGGACAAGATCGCCTCACCCATCCTGCTGTATTGGTCAGTCGCGGTATTGGGAATTCTGGCCGCCGTACAAACGGTGACGCTTCCCCTTCTCGGTGGTTCGAGGACCGCTCCAAAGGTCGCCGTTCTCGTCTTTGGACTAATCATTCCGAACGAAGCCCTGTCGTACGTTCTTTCGCGAACAGTTGGAGCCGCAGGGCCGATTCTGGCTTCGATCGCAGGTTCACTCACCTTGTTAGGAGCGTGTTTCTTCTTATTGAGACAGGATCCACGATGCATAATTGTAGAGCCTATTGGTGCCGTGGAACCGGAGCTCGGAAGTCAATGAGCCCGTTGGCTCATCAGTCTCCAGATCTCGACCGACGAAAGATGTCGGACGGTGCGAGATGCATGAGATCGCGGTCGAGACTGGGCGCAGATGGAGTCGAGCGGTGTGGTTTGGTTTTGCCTAGGCGATGGAAGGACCGCTCCAGAGGTCGACGTTTTGGTGTTTGGCCTCGTCATCCCAAACGAGGTGCTCTCGTACGCACTCTCCCCGGGTCGTGGGTCATCCGGGCCGGTTCTGGCTGCGATCGCAGGTTTACTGAGCCTGTGGGAGCGTACTTCTTCTTGTTGAAGCAGGATCCATAATGCGTGTCGCTCAGCCTGTCGGTGTAATGGAATCGGAGCCCGGAAGTGAATGAGCCCGTTGCTTTCGCCCATCCGTCCCTGAAGGGAGCTCCCAACGCGCGCGTCACGGGTGATTGGGGCGAAGTCGATGACGCCGCAACCGAAAGCAGGCGTCGATGGGCTCGAGCGACATGGTTTGGGGTTGCGACATATTTCGCTTGGTCTCCCTTCAAGATCGTCAATCAGTTGTTGCCCCAAGGCTCGACGACAAGGGGAGCCGTGCTGACGCTCATTCCTCTCGTGGGCGTCCTAGCGGTGCTGAAGTTGCGGACTTCGGGGAAGCGGATCCGCATTGACCTGCTGGTCTTGCTGCTCGCGGTGCTCGTCATTTGGCAGGTAATTTCGGTGGAAAGAACAGCGGGCGCGGGCTATCTGACCCACGTCATACCGGGCGCCGCACTATTGCTCTTAGCTATCGTGTCGCGAGGCTCGGTCTCAGAAATGTCGTTGCCGGATATACGATTTGCAATTTCGGGTGTCTTGGCACCCTTGTGCTCCCTCCTTATTCTTGGATGGATCGCACAATACGCGCATATGGTGCCGGCTACTATTGAATCCGGATTTCGCCTCTCGATCCATGGCGATAGGCTCCAAGGATTGGCCGATCAGCCCAATAATTGGGGATTTCTCGCCGCATTGGTCACGCTAATCGCGTTCGTGGCTCAACCAGGAATGTTGTCCTGGATGACACGAGCGGTCGGCACTCTGACACTGTTCGCAACCGACTCGCGGACAAGCATAATCGTGCTGGGGGTAGGGCTTTTCGTGCTGTGGGTCTTGGGACCGGGGTGGAGTGTGACGAAACGCGTGGCCGCGCTCCTCTTCCTTCTCACGGCAGGTATTGGGGTTTGGGGACTCCTTGATGTGAAACGACAGGCGAATACGGATGTCCTCTCTGACCGCGACGTAATTTGGCATGACTTGATTCCGTATCTGCACCACCTACCTATATTTGGATATGGCCCGAATATATTTGTGCAATTGGACCCGCTTGTCTTCGGCCCGTTTACGCCAGCTGGCCAGATCTTGGACGCGCAAAATCAATGGTTAAGTGATTCCATCGAATTTGGGTTTGTCGCGGCGGGGCTCCTCACGCTATGCATGGTAATAGTTCCGCTCCACGGCTCAACAACGTTTCGGAGGGTGCTTCTTTTCCCGCTCCTCGCGATGGTATTCGTCGAGTGCTTTTCAGAGGTACCACTCGCCGTATTCTCGAGCATTGACGGTGCGTTTCCATTGTTTCTTCTTGTCATGTGGGCTCCTCTGGCTGGAAACACGCAACGAATTCGACCAGAGACGTTCCACAGGAAGAGTACGCGACAAGGGTCGGTGAATTACTGAAGGGACAGACGATCGATTGTGGCAGTCCCCGATCGAGCGACCAGTTGCACGAAATCAGCACGCATGGGATCGGCACTTTGTGGTGAATCAGGCTGAGGAGTGAGTTAGCCTTTGTCGAGACGCAGACTAGCGAGAGATTTGATTACGATTGGTGCGCGCACGTTCACGGTTTGGCGTGACGTGAAGGGTAGATAATGGCATTTAAGATGCGGAGTGTTCGGCAACCCGTAGCGCATAGGCCGGGACGTAGAACCCGAAGGGAATCGCAGAGGGTGCCGAGAGTTTCGGTCGTGATACCGACGGTAGGGCGTCCTTCACTGCGCGCCGCGGTTGATTCTATCGGCCGACAATCCGTGGTTCCGGACGAAATCGTGGTCGTAAATGACTCGCGCGAGCAGTTGAGCGTCACTTCGGAACTCGGCGCGAACGTTGTGGAGGAGTTCACCGGCGGAGGAAAAGGACCTAGCGCTGCCAGGAATCGCGGTGTCGACCGCGCGCAGGGAGAGCTGATCGCCTATCTGGATGACGATGATTTATGGTTTCCTCACCACATCGCCTCAGCTTTGCGATCCTTTGAAAGAACCCCCGAACTAGACCTTTATGCCTGCACGATGATCCAAGCGCACGAAGACGGGCTGAAGCAGGATTCGAAGGTTGTGTTTCGAGGTCGAGAGGATCTCGTCGATTTCTTATATGGTCGGTACTGTTGGGCGAGGCAACGGAGGTCCATACCACCTTCAACTTGGGTATTTCGTCGAGAGACATGCGACTTCCGGATGGACGAGAACGTTTGCTACCCCTACGAAGACACTTGGTGGTTATTGAACCTGGATGAGCGCGACAGGGTCTTGCGGCAATCGACACTCCCTGGTGGCGTCAAGTTCGAACACCGAGCCGGCACCCTTGGTCATTATGCTGCGCGTGCAAATCTGGATGTAATCATCGACTGGGCGCGGCGAATCGAGGGTCTACGTCAAGGCGCCGGGCAACACTTTCTTATTGGAGTAATGGGGCGACATTATGCTCGAAACGGTATGCGAGAGGAGTGGATCGAGTTGATGGAGAAGAGGCCTCGGGAATGGAGAGTCGGCTGGGACTATCGACTCATCGGTGCCACGGAGAAGGCCCTGATGCGCCAGCGAGCAAAGAGGGCTCTTCGGATTTCATCCGGGGTCCCCGAGCGGTCTCCGGAATAGACGGGCTCTGCGAATCTGGACGGTATTTGAAACCTTCACATGGGAGAGCCCCAGTCGAAACAGACCCTATGGCTGTGTGCGAGCTGCTGCTCGTATCGTCTGACGTGAGCCTTCTTGGGGTGCATGGCCGCGATGTGCTGACAGGTACAACGATCACAGATACCAAACCGCCATGGGCGGCCCGCCCGTTCGCGGTGTCAACAACCTGACTGAGCAGAGGATCTAGCCACTGACCCGGACTCTTAGGAATTGATCGGACCGGGCCACGTGGGGCTGACGGGACTCCGACGCCCGCTTCCGACGCCCACCCCGACTAGAAGCATCCGACGTGCCTCGACGTCCGCGTGTCGTCCTCGGGGTAGTAGGTCAGACGCCGGGCGGCTCCTTGATACGGCTTTCTGACCGTTGGACCCATCGAGCTTTGAGTGGTAGGGATACCGGGGTTCGCCTACAGGGCCGGAAGCCGCACAGGGTGCCCAACCCCGGGGCCAGGCCACTTAGCGCCGACGCCACCGTGAAGATAACGAAGCCGTAGACGAGCGGGTAATGGTTTTACCAAATAGACATTTCAGGCGGGCACATGAGGTTTTGAGGATGAGAGCGCAGAGAAACGGGGCGGCAAAGAATTCCCGGGGGGTGCCAAAAATCTCGGTCGTGATACCAACCGTGGGTCGCTCAACTTTGCGCGCCGCAGTTGACTCCATCCGTCGACAATCGGTACCTCCCGACGAGGTCGTCATCGTCAATGACACAGTCGACCAACTCAGCGTCATTTCGGAACTCGGCGTCAACGTCATCGAGGAATTTACCGGGGGCTGCCGGGGACCTAGCGCGGCGAGGAACCAGGGCGTCAGCCGCGCTCGAGGCGAATTCATCGCGTATTTGGACGATGACGATTGGTGGTTTCCTCATCATCTTGCGTCAGCACTGCAATCCTTTGAGAGAACACCCGAGTTGGATCTTTACGCGTGTACGATGATTGAGGCGCAAGCGTCCAGGTTGGTTCGGTCTTCGAAGGTTGAGTTTCGAGGCCGAGAGGATCTCGTAGATTTCTTCTATGGCCGATATTGTTGGGCGAACCGTCGTCGGTCCATCCCGCCTTCCACTTGGGTGTTTCGTCGAGAGACTTGCGATCTCTCAATGGATGAGGATCTCCGCGTCCGTGAAGACATGTGGTTGTTGCTCAACTTGGATAGGCGCGGGAAGGCCCTATGGCAATCGGCAGCTCCGGGCGGCGTGAGGTTCTCTGATCCAGCGCGCAACGACGGACGTGAAACTGCTGAGACTCTCATCGACTGGGCTCAGCGAATAGAAAGCTTACGCGATGGTGCGGGATTGCACTTCATTTTTGGAGTGACGGGACGATATTACGCTCGGACAGGAATGCGATGTGAATGGGTTGAGCTGATTGAAAGGATGCCTCATGAGTGGAGAATCAGCTGGGACTATCGCCTGATAAGAGCGGTTGAGAAGATTTCTCTCCACCGACAAAGGACAAGGGCCACAGGTAAGATTACGCCTGGGGGCGCTCGGTCCGCCTAATAGGCGCCGGTGCCCCGGACCATCGTCATGGGGGTCTCGAAGATGATCTTGAGGTCCCACCACAGCGACTGGGACGACACGTAGAGGTAGTCGAGCTGCACCAGGTCGCTGCGGGTCAGGTCGTTGCGCCCCGAGACCTGCCACAGACCCGTGATGCCGGGTCGCACCTCGAAGCGGCACGAGCCCCACCCGTCGATGTCGGACTCGCTCGGGACGAACGGGCGTGGGCCCACGACGGACATGTCGCCCTTGAAGACGTTGATGAACTGGGGGATCTCGTCGATGCCGCTCTTGCGCAGGAACGCTCCGAGAGGGGTGATGCGGGGCGTCTCGCCTTTCTTGTTCCGCAGCTCGTGCAGCGGCCGGTCGGGGTCGTCGAGCGGTGGTGCCGCCTCTCGGTCTGGTGCGGCCTCGCCCCCCACGGTCATGGTGCGGAACTTGGTGACGGTGAACGGAAGCGCGTGGCAGCCGAGGCGGGTCTGGCGGAAGAACACCGGTCCGGGCGAGCTCAGCTTGACCCCGACGGCCACCACGAGGAGCAGCGGGGACGTCACGATCAGCACCGCCGAGCTGACGCACAGGTCGAAGGCCCGCTTGGCGAACCTGTCCCACGCGCTCAGTTGGGGTTGGGCGATCTCGAGGAATGGTGTGCCCGAGAGGTCCGAGAGGCGCGAGCGCCAGCTGATCAACTCGTGGTAGCGCGGCACCACTGAGATGTGCACGGAGTTGCGCAGCCTGCGGTAGATGTCCAGCGCTTCAGCCGACACCTCGTCGCTGGCCGCGACCAGGATGCGATCCACCTCGAGCTGGCGGCAGAGCTCTGGGAGGTCGGTCACCTTGCCGATCGCACCGGCGTCGACGGTGTCACCCTCGACGGCACGGCCGACCAACGTCATGGCGGGATCCTGGCGGATGCTGAGCATGACGCGATCGGCTGACTTGCCCGATCCGACGACGAGCACTCGGGTCGTGCTCAAGGTGCGCAGGACGAGGCGGAGCACGATGCGCCCGACGCTGATGAGAGCGATGGCCACGATGACCGCCGAGACGAGCTGGGTGGCGTAGGGTTCGCCCGTTCCGAGGGTTCCGTGCAGGGACGCGCCGATGGCCAGGGCGAGCATGCTCCCGCAGGCCACACCGAAGGAGAGCTCGCGCAACTCGAGGAACGCGCTGGGCTGGAGGCGACGGCGCGCCACGCGGTAGACGCCCCCCAGGGCGAGGGCGAGGACGACCGTGAAGGGAAACAGCGAGTCGAGCTTCAGGTTCGTCGACAACTGCCCCACGGTGTTCGGCTGCACCGAGGAGAGCTTCGAGAGCAGGATCAGGGAGAGTGGGAGTGCGATACAGGCACAGACGAAGTCACAGGAGATCTGCACCAGTATGAGGGCCCTGTCGCTGATGGCACGAGAGCGCAAGGCGGCGTGGGCGCCGTTGCCGTCGGGCGACAACGGCCATGGGGCCAACACCCGTTGGGTCGGCTCGTCCGCGACGCCACGGACCGCCGTCCGCCCGCTCTTGACCTTGAAATCCGACATCGCCATTGTCGCCACCTCTGGCAGGGCCGCCGACCCTACCGATCAACACCGGGCCTCGCAACAGATTGAATCGGATGTGAAGTGAATTGAGTTTCGCAACAGATTGAATCGGAGGTGAAGAGAGTTCACGGTCGGCAATCCATAGAGTGGCTGAATTGTGATCGCATGTTGGAGCCGCGCTGACGTAGCCGCAGGCTTCTGCCTCGAGACCGCTCGAGGAGGTTCGATGCGGTCGCCCGAGTCCTCTCCAGTAGCCCCAGATGGCATCAGGCCGGCCGCAGAGTGCCGGGTCAAGTCCATTGTGGGGCTTCGATGTGCGGTCACGGCGCAGCCGTCAAAGGGTGCGCTTCGCCGGCCTTCGGCCACCCTCGGACTGCCGCTTCTAGCGGGTTGCGAGACTGGCCCACACCGGCACCTCCGGCGGGGGTGGTGCTGATTATTTGTGGGCAAATGCGGCTTCCTTTACGCAGGGTCTGTCCATGACGCGCAACTGGTGGTCGAAGACGCCGCGGCGAGTGACCTCCCAAGGCGGGGCCGTCAATTAGGACTATCGCATCGAGGTCCATCGCATGTAGGACTATCGCATCGCACTCTTTCGTGCTACACCAGTGAAGATTCTGCTGTCGACCACCCGGGGGGCTTCACAGCCGCCTCCTGATGAGCTCTTGTCAGCTCGACACGACGAAGCGAGGAGGACATGCCCCGTCCCATCCGCTGTTTATTCCATGTGCTTGCGAGTGTCGCCGTACGTACTCTCGCCCTGCAGTGAGCGTGATTTCGCTTCGTCCCGGGCACAGCGAATCTCGTGTCGGTAAGATTGAACACGTCCATTTTGTTCCGCCTTGGTGTGGTTTCCGTTGGCCAGGTGAGACCCTGGAAGCTCGCTAGAAGGCTCCGTCGAGTAGAACTTCGGGACTAGCCCTGTACATCATGTCCGAACACGATCCCTCTCGGGCGTCGAGCGATGCGTTGATCCTCGACGGGAGCACGCGACAGGCGCTGGTTGCTACCCGAACGCTGGGCCGCCTGGGACTGGTGGTCATGGGGGCTGAATCGGCTGACTTGTGTGATCGGCGGTTCGCAGCGCCGGCCTTCGCGTCCCGCTGGTCGGCTGGTGACCGCATCCTTCCCAGCTATCACCGACGATCCCACCGTTTATGCCCAAGTGCTGCTCGATGTCGTCCGCTCGCACCGCGCGCGCGTACTGATTCCATCGATGGACGGCTCTATCGCCGCTCTCCGACCCCGCCGCTCATCATTCGAGCGCGAGGACGTCGCGCTCGCGCTGGCTTCGGAAGCGGCGCTCGACGTGGCGAACGACAAGCGGCGTACCTTGGGAGCTGCTGACGAGCTGGGGATCCCGTACCCTCGAACCGTTCCGATCGACTGCATCGAGGACACCGCAGCGGCCCTCGTAGAGGTCGGACTCCCCGCAGTCATCAAACCAACCCGCTCATGGGTTTCCAACAGGGATTTGGCCACCCGAGTGATGTCGGAAGCCGTGCTGGGGGAGTCGGAAGCGCTCGCCTACGTGAGGCGACTTCACGAGCTCGGAAGTTCATTGGTGGCCCAGCAGTTGGTGACTGGCCGTCGCGAGGCAGTGAGTGTCTTCTACGCGAAGGGCAGGGTCTGGGCGGAGTTCGCGCAGGTGGCCCACCGTACGACGCCGAGTCTGGGCGGCGTGTCTGTGGTGCGCGAGAGCATACCGATGCCCGCGGATGTGGAGGTCGCGGCTTTGGCGTTGGTGCGCGCCTTGGATTTGGAGGGCTACAGCGAGATCGAGTTTCGCCGTGATGCCGCCGGCTGCCCTCTCCTCATGGAGATCAATGCCCGCTTGTCCGGTTCCCTGGAAGTAGCCGTTCGGTCAGGGGTCGCCTTTCCCGAGCTGCTGTGGCGATGGGCCGCTGATGAACCGCTCTCTCCCGTTTCCGGCTACCGGGCCGGGATCAAAATGCGGTATCTCATGGGCGACGTCGAGTGGCTCTGGGAGAACCTCCGCACCCGAGGCCAAAGACCCGACGGCGTACCACCCAAGAACGCAATCGCGATCTTCGCGAAGGACTTTCTCCGCCGTCAGAGTTACGACTACATGGACAGAACCGACCTGGTTCCCGCCTTCGTCGCCCTTGCCGGGGACGTGCGCCGTTCCCGGCGGAGACTCGTCAAGGGCCAACGGGGTCGGGCTCGTCGGGCACCGCAACCGACCGACCCCGACGGCGCACAACCATGTCGAGCACTGACGTCGCGGTGATCGGAGCGGGCCCAAACGGATTGTCGGTGGGCAGCCCATCTCCAACATGAGGGACTCGAATACCGCGTGTTCGGCCGTACCATGGGTGCATGGCGGCTCAACATGCCCGCCGGAATGCTCCTCAAGTCTGAGCCGTATGCATCCGACCTCTCTGCGCCGGGTCCCGGCTTCCTGGCCCGCGACTACTGCGCCCAGGCTGATGAGGTCTACCACGAGAGAGTCATCCCCCTGTCGCGTGAACAGTTCATCGACTATGGCAGCTGGTTCGCCCACCAGCTCGTTCCGGGCGTCGAAGAGACCGAGGTCGTTTCACTGACCAGGGTGCCAGACGGGCGGGTTCATGCTTCGTACCGCCACTGGTGAGTGCATAAGAGCAGCTCGCGTCGTCGTGGCCACAGGTATCATGCCGTTCGCGTTCGTTCCGCCTGAGTTGTCAGAGTTACGATCCCGAGCTGGCCTCGCACACATCGGAGCACTCGAGCCTGGAGGGATTCCGCGGCAAGGACGTCCTTGTCGTCGGAGGGGGCTCCTCGGCACTCGAAACAGCGGCGTTGCTCCACGAGCAAGGAGCGGCCGTCAAGCTTGTGATCCGTGCTGAGGGCGTGTCCTGGCCTGCGGCCAACCTCGCAAATCCAAGCCGAATGCAGCGGCTCCGCAAACCGGTCGTTCGGCTGTGCGAGGGGTGGCACTGCTGGGCCTATGACCGATTGCCCGACGTCTTCAGGTTCCTCCCCGAGGAGAGTCGGATAGAACGAGGCTTGGGCTTCCTGGGTCCCGCGGGTGCCTGGTGGCTTCGCGGGCGCGTCGAAGGGGCCGTGCCGATGCTTCTCGGGCACCAACTCATTGGCGCCGAGAAGATAGGCAAGCGCGTCCGACTCCACTTGCGCGACTCCGAGGGCGACACCTCCGAGAGTGCGGATCACGTCATCGCCGGGACCGGCTTCCGCCTCGACGTGACTCGCCTCGGCTACATCACGCCTTCCCTTCGCGCCGACCTCAAAATCCTTGCTGGTGCCCCGGTGCTGAGTCGCAACCTCGAATCCAATGTGCCGGGCCTCTTCTTCACCGGCGCGTTGGCCGCGCCAAGTTTGGGCCCACTCATGCGGTTCGTGGCGGGCACGCATTTCACCGGCCCCCGCCTCGTCCATCGACTCCGCGTCAACCGTGCGTAGGCTGATCTCACTGGGCTGGACTTCTCGAAACTCCCAAGTTCGGCGTGGCGACGCGAGTCTCGATCGGAACTCGTAGCACCTCAGCACAAAGCCACGACGGGCGAGTCAACAATGTTGGTAGTCGCACCTAGGAACCGCCGCGATTTCGAGTATCAGGCCACCTGCGTACTCGAATGGACCAGGTCTTTGGTAAGTCCGGGAGCCGAGTCCGAGGGCGTACCGGAGCCCAGGACCTCGCGCGCCAGCGGTCTCGCCGCCAGGACCAGGCCGGGCACGACCAGCGCGGTCTGCCAGAACCAGGTGGGCAGGTCGCAGCCGAACGGGTTTGCGCTGATGTCCCAAGCCACGAGTGTGACCCCGAGAACGGCGGCCCACACCAGGGCAGCGGAGGTCTTTCGTCGAAGGAGGTTTCGAGCGAGGAGGGACAGAGCCATGACGATGATCACGGCGGCCGTCACATTCTGAGCGATGTCCGCCCAACTCTCATGGAACACGTCCGCGGGTTGCGACATGACTCCGAACACGAAGGACACCAGAATGATCCACGCAACCGTCGCGGAGCGGATTCGGCCGAGGGCCACATCAAGGAGGACGAGGGCAACCACGAGGGCCATGAAGTAGTACCCGAAGAGCGTTTCCTCGAAGACGAGGCGCAGACCCAGGCAGACGGCGATCAGCGACAGGAGAACCACGGGTTCGAGACTTCTCTCGCCGAGACGTCTCATGACCCAGCACGCGAGAGCGAACGAAAGGGCAATCGGTATCACTCTGGAAACCAGCAACAACCAGGTTCCCGAGAGATCAAGCTCCCACACGGCGGTTCCGCTGACGACCACGGCTGTCGAACCATTCAATATTCCAGTCTGGAGTTGGTGCAGGAGTCCGCCTTTGACCTGCTCTGAACCGACGACGGCCAAGGGAAGCACTATCACCGCCACGCACGTGATTGCGGATCCAACGAATCGAAGCCGCTGGCGCGCCGGTGCAAGGACCACGAGGGGAGTGACAACCAAGATGGCGAAGGGCTGCGCGACCAGGGCCAAGCCGATCCAGAATCCCCCCCAACCCCACCTCGTTCTGCGAGCGCAGGCAACGGCGAGGAGTGCAAATCCCATGGCAAAGAGGTCTTCAGGATGGAAGGTGCTCTCGACGCACATCCAAACCGGCGGGAGGAGGGCGACCGTCACCAGGGTGGCGGGTTCCCAGCGGCGTCGGCCGCGACCGATTGTTCGCAGAACCGCGATCACGCCGGCCAGCAGCGGGAGAATGCTCAGATAACCGATCTCAAAGGTGCTGTGCCACGCGTCCGCCTCGACGGACCAGCGGTTCATGGCAGATATCGCCTTGTCGCAGCGGGGGCCAAAAGCGCTCGAGGGTGGGAACGGGACAGTGTGACCGATGGAGACCAGTGCGGCGACACCGCCCGAGAACAACGGATAGAAGGGGTCGGATGTGGCTCCGGAGGAGGGAAACGCGCACCCGAACTGTCCATGTGCGATGGCCCAAATCGAGTAGACGAGGAACGCGTAGTCGCCGTGCGATGGGCCCCCGAGAAGTCGGATGATTCCGACGAATCCAATGACGCCGGCGCACCAACCCAACACGCAAGCGAGCGGAGAGATGGGTCGATCGAGCCATTCGTCGAGGAGGGCGGGGGGCGGTCTGGAAGACACTTCAGGGTAGGTACGGCGTCGGTTCCATGCCGGCGAGGTTAGGCGCGGGTTTCGTTCAGGGCGTAGATAGTCGATGTTCCGACGCGGACTTGATAGTCGGGACAGGAGGGGAGGGCACGACCCACTTCGGGGCGTACCGGTCCGACGTTCTAGACCAGCGCGACTCGGGATCTCTTCGAACAGTGGCCCAGAGGAGATGCCAAGCGAGGCCGGAATAATCTCCCCGTGAGAGGCACGACGGCGAAGCCCGACGCGGAACGATCTTCAGGCACCAGTGCCTTCGTTGACCAGCTGCAGCCGCTCGACCGCCTCGATGTAGTCCTCCACCATCCCGAGCACCACGTCGCGGGTCCGCCGCACCGAAGTGGCCGCCCCAATGATCTGGCCGCACGGGTTGAAGTTCACGTCGCGGGCCTCCTCTGGGTAGGCGTGCCCGCGGGAGACGCAGTCGATGGCCACCATCATCTGCAGCGGCATGCCGAGCGGCTTCGGGTTGTCCGGTGCCTCCCAGGCATCGGTCCAGTCGTTCTTCAGCAGCCGGCACGGCTTCCCGGTGAACGAGCGGGACCGCACGGTGTCACGCGAAGTCGCCTTCAGGTACGACTCCATCTGTTTGGGCGGAATGTCGGCCTCCTCGACCGTCAGCCACAAGGACCCGGTCCATACGCCGGACGCGCCCAGCACCATGGCCGCCGCCATCTGGCGACCCGAGCCGATGCCGCCCGCCGCCAGCACCGGCAACGGCGCCACGGCGTCGATCACCTCGGGCCACAACACGATCGACCCGACGTCGCCGGTGTGGCCGCCGCCCTCGGAGCCCTGGCAGATCACGATGTCCACCCCGGCCGCCTTGTGGTTCAGGGCGTGCTTGACCGAGCCGGCCAAGGCCGCCATGAGCATCCCGTGCTGGTGCACCTGTTCGATCACGTCGTCGGGCGGCGTCCCCAGGGCGTTGGCCACCAGCTTGACCTTGGGGTGCCGCAGAATCACCTCGACCAGCGGCGCGGCCGTGGCCGCCGTCCACCCGAGCAGCTCGCGCCGCGGCCCGCCCTCGAGCTCGGGCACGCCGTGGTCGGCCAGGATCTTCTTGGCGAAGGTGCGGTGCTCGTCGGGGATCATGGCCCGCAGTTCCGCCTCGAGCTTGACCGGGTCGATCTCGTCCATGCCCTCGTACTTGCCAGGGATCACGATGTCGACGCCGTAGGGGCGGTCGCCCACGTGCTCGTCCAGCCAGTTCAGCTCGACCTCGAGCTCCTCGGCGCTGAAGCCCACTGCCCCGAGCACGCCCAGGCCGCCGGCGTTGGACACCGCGGCCGCCACATCGCGGCAGTGGGTGAAGGCGAAGATGGGAAACTCGATCCCGAGGCGTTCGCAGAGCTCGTTGTGCACGGGGCAACCTCCTGAATCGTTGTCCGACTAATTGTGTGCCCGCTTGTGATTGCGGGTGGCGGGTGTGGGTTCCGCGGCCGAAGGCACCGGTTTCGCGGGCTTCGACCGCAACTAGAACTGATTCTACTTTTCTGCCGGGATCAACGCAGATTCGGCGGACGACCTGCGGGGGCAGCTCCGCCTCGATCCTCCCACGGACGGCATGGGCATCGGGACCCTCGCCCTCGAATACCCCGAGAAGCTCTCAACGCGTGGTCGGGGGGCCGCCCGCCAGGTGGGCGTTCTGGCCGACCGGGCGACACCCCTCCTACGTCGCCGCCCTCTCCTCCTCCTGGTCGGCGAACTGGGTGCGGTACAGCTCGGCGTACAGCCCGTTGTCCGCCAGCAGGCTGGCGTGCGTGCCACGCTCGACGATCTGGCCGTCGTCGACGACCAGGAGCTCGTCGGCCTCGCGCACGGTCGAGAGCCGGTGGGCGATGATCAGCGACGTGCGCCCGGCCAGGGTTTCACGCAGGGCGCGCTGCACCGCCGCTTCGGACTCGGAGTCGAGGTGGGCCGTGGCCTCGTCGAGCACCACGACGTCGGGCGCCTTGAGCAGGAGGCGGGCCAGGGCGACCCGCTGCTTCTCGCCCCCCGAGAGCCGGTAGCCCCGCTCGCCGATCACCGTGTCGAGCCCGTCCGGGAGCTCGCCCACGATGTGGCCGATCTGGGCCTGTGCGAGGGCGTCGAGGACCTCGGCTTCGGTGGCCTCGGGCCGGGCGTACAGGAGGTTGGCCCGCAACGTGTCGTGGAACAGGTGCGGGTCCTGGGTCACCACGCCGACCACGTCCCGGAGCGAGGCCATGGTGGCCTGGCGCACGTCGATCCCGCTGATGCGCACCGCACCGGCTGTGACGTCATAGAGGCGGGGGACCAGGGACGAGATGGTGGTCTTGCCGGCTCCCGACGGGCCTACCAGGGCGACCATCTGGCCCGGCTCCACGGCGAAGGACACGCCGTGCAGCACCTCGCTGCGCTGCCCCGACTCGAGCACGGCCACCGACTCCAGGGAGGCCAGCGACACCTCCTGCGCGCTCGGATAGGTGAAGTGCACGTCGTCGAACTCGATGGAGGCGTTGCCTCTGGGTACGTCGACGGCATCGGGGGCTTCCTCGATCATCGGCACGATGTCGAGTACCTCGAACAGCCGCTCGAACGACACCAGGGCGGTGGTCACGTCAAGGTTGAGGTTCGAGAGCTGGGTCAGCGGCTGGTAGAGCCGGGTCAGGTAGCTGGTCAGTGCCACCACCGTCCCGACCGCCAGTGCCCCGTGGACCGCCTCGAGACCGCCCACGAGGTAGACGATGGCTGTGGCGATCGAGGCCGTCAGCGACAGTGCGACGAAGAAGATCCGGGAGTACGTGGCCTGGGCGATGCCGATGTCGCGCACGCGTCCCGCCTTCGCCTCGAAGGACGCCGCCTCCTCCCGAGGGTGTCCCATCAGCTTGACGAGCATGGCCCCACCGACCTGGAAGCGCTCCTGCATGACCATGTTCATTTCGCTGTTGAGGTTGTAACCCTCCTTGGTGAGCGAGCCGATGCGCTGTCCGACGAAGCGGGCCGGCACCAGGAACAGCGGCACGAGCACGAGGGCGGCGAGGGTGATCTGCCAGCTCAAGAAGAACATGGCGCCGATCACGATCACGACCGTGACCAGGTTGCCGACCACGTTGGACAGCAAATCGGTGAAGGCCTGTTGGGCGCCGATCACGTCGTTGTTCAGGCGGCTGACCAGGGCGCCGGTCTGGGTGCGGGTGAAGAAAGCCAGCGGCATCCGTTGGATGTGACGGAAGATCTTGGCCCGCATGTCGTAAATGAGGCTCTCGCCGATGTAGGCGGAGATGCGGCGCTCCGTCAGGGCGAGGCCGGCGTCGAACAGGGCCAGGCCGGCAACCAGGATGGCCAGCCAGATCACGAGTTCGGCGTCCTTCTTGAGGATGCCGTTGTCGATCAGGGCCCGCAGGATCAGGGGGTTCACCGCAGCGATGATCGCGTCGAGGATCACCACCGGAACGAAGACGGCCAGGATGGTGCGGTAGGGGACGGCGAACGTGAGCATGCGCCGGGCCGTGCCCTTCTTGACCCGGTGCTGCAGGACGGAGCGGTCCTGGCGCATGGAGCGCATGCCGCCCCAACCACCGCGGCCACCGCCCATCGCATGCCCCCGCATGTTCATCCCTTGCAACCTAATGTCGGCCGCTCCAGTTCCTGGTCAGCGGGGACAACCGACGCCCAAACTCGGTCAAGCGGACGGGCGAAAGCGCCGATACGGGTCAAGCAGGCCCCGGCGGATTCGTGGGTCGGGAAATAGTCCTTTAGTCCTATAGACCCTCGCCGGCCAGGCTCTTTACCATTTCCGTATCGCAATTTTCGAGCAACGGCTGACGTAGGAAGAGGGGGCAACCGTGACGCTGAGTGAGATGTTCGCCGGTGATGAGACGCGCACGTTCGAGGAGCGGCGCGACGAAGTCGTCTCGCTGGTGGTCCAGGCGACAGACCTCGAAGGCCATGAGCAGTACCTCCGTCGTGCCGTGGCTCGGTGCATCCATGCCCACAGCGAGCAGGAGTTCGACCAGGCCTACCAGTCGCTGGTAAGCGCCATATCGGCGGCGCCTCTCTCCGTCTGATCCCAGGGTCGCCGCCCCGCTCGGGGCGCGTCGGAGTTGGTCGGGCAATGCTGGGAGAGCCAACTCAAAAGGGCCGGCTCTACCGGTGTATTCCCACCGGAAATCGTCCGATACGTACGCGATGGGGTGGTGGCGGCCGTGATTCGCTCACGAGGGGTGGAGCTTCGATGAAGCTCGGCCGGAAGGACAAGGGTTCGGAGAAGGTCGACCACGTTCTGGCCAACGGCGATGGCGCGCCGGCCGAGAACGGCGCTGACGGTCACACCAACGGCAAGCGCCCGGGCCCGCGGGGAGGCCGCGCCGAGGCGGCCGAAGCCCAGTCCGTGAGTACCCGGACGGTCGCGGCACCCCGCCCGGCCCTGGACCCGATGACCGAGACGGCCTTGGTCGACCTGCTGCTGCGGCGTGGGCTGGCCAACGAGTCGCAGATCGCGCAAGGCCGGGTCCACCAGCAGCAGTCGGGGGAGCGACTGGGCGAGGTCCTGGTCGACATGGGCGTCCTGGGTGAGCGTGACCTCGCCGGCGCCTGGGGCCAGGTTTACGGTCTCCCCGTCACCGACCTGCGGCAGGACAATCCCGATCCGGGAGCGATTGCGCTTGTCCCCGAGGAGATCTCGCGTCGTCTCTTCGCGGTGCCGATGCACGTCGAAGGCGAGGTGGTCCACTTCGCCGTGGCCGACCGCCCGAGCGACGAGCTCCGGGCCGTCCTGGTCGAGACCACCGGTCTGTCGGTCGATTTCGCGTTGGCGCCACCTTCTGACATCCGTTGGGCCATCGACAGCAGCTATCGCGCTATCGGTGGCGTCGACAGGCTGGTGCGGGCCTTCGAGGCGGTGGAGGGTGCCCGGAAGCAAACGGACGCCGGCGCCGGCGAGGTCGTCGACGACGCCCCCGTGGTCCAGGTGGTGGCGCGAATCCTCACGCAGGCCAAGCGCGACCGCGCCTCCGACGTCCACATCGAGCCCTCCCAGGACGTGGTGCGAGTCAGGTTCCGCATCGACGGAGCTCTCAAGGAGATCCTGATGCTCCCGGCGGCCATGGGTGTCGGCCTGGTCAGCCGGATCAAGATCATGGCGGGCATGAACATCGTCGAACGACGTCGGCCCCAGGACGGGCAGCTCACCACCGAGATCGACGGCGTGTCAACCGACGTCCGGGTCTCCACGGCGGCAACCATCTGGGGCGAGAAATGCGTGCTGCGGATCCTGGACAGGAACCGCTCGGTGCTGCGCCTCGGTGATCTCGGCATGCCGGCGGACTCTCACGAGACGTATTCGAGGCTGACCAGGGCGCCGTTCGGCATGGTGCTGTGTGCCGGACCCACGGGAAGCGGCAAGACCACCACGCTGTACGCGACCCTCACCGAGGTCAGCGACCCGGCGCGGAACGTGATGACGATCGAGGACCCGGTCGAGTTCATCTTCCCCTCCATCAACCAGATCCAGACGAACGAGCAGGCGGGCCTGACCTTCGCCACCGGGCTCAAATCGATCCTGCGCCAGGATCCCGACGTGATCCTCGTCGGTGAGATCCGTGACGTCGAGACGGCTCGAATTGCCGTCCAATCGGCGCTCACGGGCCACTTCGTGCTGTCGTCGCTCCACGCCACGGACTCGGTCTCGGCCCTGCACCGGTTCCTGGACATGGGGATCGAGTCGTTCCTGATCGCCTCCTCGGTGCTCGGCATCGTCGGCCAGCGCCTGGTTCGGCGCATCTGCCCCTCATGTAAGACGCGCTACGTGCCGACACAGGAGGAGATGTCGTTCTACGAAGAGAGCGGCGGAACACCCAAGCAGGATTTTTGGCATGGGACAGGTTGCAATTTCTGTGGCAACACGGGCTACCAGGACAGGATCGGTGTTTACGAGCTCCTACAGATGACGCCTGAGATCAAACGACTGATCGTGGGCTGGGCCACTCAGGACGAGCTGCGCCGCATGGCCATGAAGCAGGGCATGCGGACCCTCCGGGAGGAGGCGATCAACCTGGTGGGGCAGGACATAACAACTATTTCAGAGGTCATACGCAGCATCTATGCCTTGTGACGCGGATTTGGCGATCCGCAACCTAGGGCGGAGGGAACCACATGGAGAAATTCCGATACAGCGCGCTCAACGAAAACGGCATGCGCGTCAAAGGGACCGAGTCCGCGGCGACGCGAGGTGGGGCACACATCGCACTGCTGGAGCGCGGGTATACCGCGGTCGAGCTGAGCGAGAAGAAGAACGTCCTCCAGTTCGAGATCACGAAGAAGTCGGTGCATCGCAAGGATCTCATGCACTTCTCGCGCCAGCTCGGAGTGTTCGTGAAGGCCGGGATCCCGATCATGGAGGCGCTGGAGGTCATTTCCGAGGAGACGACTGACAAGCTGCTGAAGTCCGCCATTCTCGACATGATCGAGCGCCTGCAGGCGGGTGACACGTTTGCGTCAGCTGCCGCAGCACACCCGGAGGCGTTCCCGAACTACTACCTCGGGATCCTGGGCTCCGCCGAGTTGACCGGAACCCTCGACGTCGTGCTGGAGCAGCTGGCCGAGTACATCCAGCGGGACATCGACGCCCGTGGGAAGGTGACCGGCGCCCTGATCTATCCGGCAGTCGTGTTCGTGATGGCCGTCGTGACGGTGATCATCTTGGCGACCTTCGTACTGCCTCGGTTCAAGACGTTCTTCGAGTCGTTCCACGCGAAGCTCCCCCTGCCGACCCGCATCATGCTGAGCGTGGCCAGCTTCTTCCAGAACTATTGGTGGGCAGTGCTCGTCGGAGTGATCCTGCTCGTCGCTGCGATCATGACCGTCCGTCGGTGGGAAGACGGGAGAGCTTGGCTCGACTCGGTCGTCTTGAAGCTGCCGGTCCTGGGTGACCTAGTGCAGGCCGCCATCGTGGAGCGTGTCTGCCGCATCCTGTCCTCCATGATCAGCGCCGGGGTTTCGCTTCCCGACGCCATGGCCGTGACGGCGGACGCCTCGAACAACGCTGTGTACAAGCGCGGCTTGAGCGAGGTGCGCGAAGAGATGATCGAGGGGCAGGGTCTGTCCGACCCGATGGCTCGCACCGGTCTCTTTCCGGGTGCAGCCCGCCAGATGTTCCGAGTGGGCGAGGAGACTGGAACGCTCGACGAACAGCTCGAGCTTGCCGCGTCGTACTACAACCGGGAAGTCGACATTCGCGTCAACCGCTTCACGAGCCTGTTCGAGCCAGCAGTGATCATCTTTATGGGTCTGATCGTCGGATTCGTCGCCGTCGCCTTGGTGTCGGCGATGTACGGCATCTACAACCAGGTGCACGTCAACTAGGTTCGTACAAGAGGGCGGCCAGGTCCTCTAGAAGCGTCAGCCGTCACCTTCAGAGACGACCCTGGGGCATTCGGGTTTCCCAGCGAGGGCCAGACCTGGCCATTGGCGCGGCGGTGGGGCCGCATTTGCGTTAGTTGTTCAAGGTGCGAGGAGCGGGGAAGGCGGCCCCCGACCCGACTTTTCTTGCATTAATTCGTTCAAGTCACTTGATCGAATGGCCGACAAATTCTGTACAAGGTTCCTTGCTTCGGGGTTAAGCGGTGGTTGAACCTGGGGCAAGGGGATTGGCGAAAGAGATCCCAACGAGGGGATCCCCTATTCATGAAAGGCGGCAGACGCCGTGATGCAGACTTACTTTGAGAAGCTCTGGGAGATCCGGCGTCGCCGGGCTGCCGGGGAGGAACTCGGGTTCACCCTGATTGAACTTTTGATCGTCATCGTCGTCCTGGGCATCCTGGCCGCGACGGTCATCTTCGCCCTTGGTGGCGTCACCGGACAGAGCGCGGTTGCCGCGTGCAACTCCGACGCCAAGAGCGTCGAAGTGGCGCTTGAGGCGTACAAGGCCCAAGAGGGTGCGTACCCGGCGGCTCAGTCGTCGTCCGACCACAGTGCCCTGGTTCCTGGGTACCTGCGCCAGTGGCCGAACAACTCGGGCAACTACAGCATTACGACTGACGCCTCCGGCGACGTGTTGGTTCTCCCGAACGGGAGCACCAACCCTCCGGAGAACTACGACACGGCGGGCTGCGCCGGCGTCAGCTGAGGTAGTCGTCTCGCAGCTCAGCTGCGAGCAGCGCTAGGTGAACTGAAGCGCCCGGCCCCGTGGCCGGGCGCTTCAGATTCGCCCACAACCAAATACAAACGCACGGAAGGGCGGTGGTTGGGTTGAAGGCCATCAACACGGAAAGCATTTCCCCATGGCTCCAGATGCTGTGGGATCAAGGTGGGTCCGACCTGCTCCTCACCGGAGGATCGGCGCCACGGTTGCGGGTCGACGGCAAGCTGCGGCCCATTGAGGGAGCGGCGGAAATGTCGGGTGAGGAGGTCGACGGCATCGTGCGGTCGCTGCTCGATCCGTCGCAGGCCGAGATCTTCGACAAGAATATGGACGTCGATTTCTCCTTCTCCTGGCAAGACAAGGCGCGGCTGAGGGCCAGCGCGTTCACCCAGAAGGGGCAGATGGCACTCGCCCTGCGCATGATCCCATCGGACATTCCGAGTTTCGAGCAACTCGGACTACCCCCGGTGGCGGACTGGCTCTCGACCTTGCCCCGAGGTCTCGTCCTGGTGACCGGGCCTACCGGGTCCGGAAAGTCGACCACCCTGGCCTCCATCATCGACCGGATCAACGCGACGCGGTCCTTGCACGTGCTGACGATCGAAGACCCCATCGAGTACGTGCACACGCACAAGATGTCTGCCGTGACCCAGCGGGAAGTGGGGCTCGACAGCCCTTCCTTCGACCGGGCACTCCGTTCCGCACTGCGTGAGGACCCGGACGTCATGCTCCTGGGCGAGATGCGCGACACCGAGTCGATCCAGATCGCCCTCACCATGGCGGAAACGGGTCACTTGGTGTTTGCCACTCTGCACACGAACGACGCCGCTCAGGCGATCGACCGCATCATCGACGTATTCCCCGACTGGCGCCAGGATCAGATCCGCGTGCAACTCGCCGCGTCGCTCGGTGCCATCATCGCCCAGCGCTTGCTCCCGCGCATCGGTGGCGGACGCGTGGCGGCCTTCGAGGTGCTGCTCGCCACGCACCCGGTGCGCAACCTGGTGCGTGAGGGAAAGTCGAACCAGCTCCTGAACGTCATGGCGACGAACCTGGGTGACGGCATGCAGCCGCTCGAAGTGAGCCTGGCCTCGCTGATCAATGGCGGCATCATCACCTACGAGGACGCACTCGAGGTCTCGGTGCACCCCAAGGAGCTCGATCGGACGCTGAATCGGCAGATGCAACTGGCTGATTCTCAGTCCGTTGCCGCAGCCGGGTAGGCCCAGTTGACCAGCAACTCCAGCCTTCACCGGGGTCCAGAGCTTCCGTACGACCTCGTCGCCGGCGTCAAACCCTGCGCCACGGGGTGGCTTGTCGCCTCGGCGAAGGTCCACGGCACGACGTTCGCACCGGACGAACCGAAGGTCTATGAGACCTTTGTCGACGTCCTCGACGAGCGTCCGTCCTTTGCAATCCTGGCTCTCAATGCACCAGTCGGCTACCTCGATGCCTTTGCGCACGGTGGGAGGATCTGTGACCGGGACGCCCGAGTGCTTCTCGGCAAGCGAGGCGCCGCCATTCAGAACGCACCGATCCGGTCCCAGGTGGAAGAGGGCGCGAACGGCGCGGTTGAGGGCTTGAATGCGGTGAGCCGCGTCTTGCTACCTCGCTACCGTGAGGTTGCTACCGAAATGGCTCCCTTTCGGCAACGAAGCGTGTACGAGGTTCACTCGGAGTTGAGCTTCTTTCAGCTGAACGACGACGTGCCCTTGCGCTGGTCAAAGAGGACGGAGGCAGGGCGAGAGGAGCGTCGAGCGCTTCTGGGAAAAAGGGTTCCCGGGGTGGAGCGGATCCTCGGTGCCGAATTGCCCAGGGTCCCCTTCTCGCACCTCCTCGACGTCGCTGCCTTCCTCTGGACAGCACGCCGCCTCTTTGCTCGCGCCGGAGTCAGGGTTCCCGAGGACCCGCAGTGGGACGAGGCAGGACTCCGAATGGAGATCGTGCGCTGAACCGGGGCCTCTCGTGGTCCCGCTAAAGCGCTCGCAATCCGCACGTAGCGCGGGACCGCGTTCTAGTGTCTCGTGCGCGGCTGACAGTCCGCTGGAGTAGCGGAAACCCGGAGCCTGATGACGTTTTCGAGTTCGCCTGCCACAGAAGACGATCTGTCTCACCCTAAGTCCTGGTTAGAGACGCCGCTGTCCGGGGTCATGTGCGCATTGAGCTGGTTGGTCGCCACCGCGATATTCGTCGGAGCGATTGCGCTCCTCGGTGGACCCACCGAGAACGACGCCGGCGAATCTCTGTACTCAACATGGGCGGTCGCGCATGGAAGCGTGACGTGCACGTATCCTCCCGTGACGGCTCCGGTCGACTCGTTCCTTCCTGACTATCGTCCGGGTCCGTACGTACCGCCCTTCTGGGTCCTGTTGTCAGGCGGCCTGGAGTCCTTCACACAGATCGGGCACACAGCACCCTTCCCCTCAGCGCAAGAGCTTGGCGCACGTTGCGACGACGCCTACCAAGCCATGTACCAGTGGGCGGGCCGGACGTTGTCGGAGGTTCCGACTATTGGTCTCGGATACGTGAGTTGGCTCATCCTGCTCGCAGGTTTGGTGGCCGTCATTCGGGCAAGTGGCTGTGGTCGCCGCAGGTCGGAAGCGGTGGCTGTCGTGCTGGTCGCAGCGACCCCCATCGTGTGGCAGCCCTTGTTGGACCAGTACCACCCTCAGGACCTTTGTGCCATGGGTCTCATTCTCGGTGGTATCGCATGCTCCGGGCGGCGACGATGGGTTTGGGCCGGGATCCTCTTGGGGCTGGCGGTCCTCTCCCAGCAGTTCGCGTTGCTCGTATTGGTGCCGCTTCTGGTCGTCGCGCCACCGCTCGGACGACTCAGGATGTTTCTCGCGGCCTTGGGCACGGGTGCCGTGGTCGCGCTCCCTCTGATTGGTTTGACGGCGGGTCGAGCCTTTAGCGCGGTGGTGCTCGGGACGGGTGACTATTCCAGTTTCGGTGGAACCGTCCTGTGGGAACTGCGATTACACGGACCACTTCTGGTATTCGCCTCCCGCCTTTTGCCCATCATCGTTTCGGTCTTGTTGGCGTGGTGGGTGCGTGATCGCATCGGTGGGCGAGTGCTCGAGCCCGTTCCATTGCTCTCACTTCTCACCATCTGCCTCAGTTTGCGACTTGTCTTCGAGCAGGGACTGTTCGGATACAAATTCCTGGCTTTGGCGGTGATGCTCATCGTGCTCGAGGTTGGGTGCGGCCACATCCGTGGTGAGCTCATCGCGTGGATTGCGCTCGTGACCTTGGCTTTCAATCCTGTTCCCTATGCCCTCGCGTTCAATGCACGGCCATGGGGCCTTCATTTGGCCGCGTCGTTGGCAGGGGTCTTCATGGTCTGCGCGCTCCTTTTAATTGCGTGGGACGCGGTGCACCGCGAGGTCCGTTGGTATCTTGTCGCCTTTTTCGTGTTCGTAGCCTGCGCGTTTGGACAGTGGCCACTCTGGACCGTCGACGCAATGCGTCCGCTCCTTCCACTATGGATGTGGCAGCTCGTCCTTCTTTCGACTGGCATCGCTCTTGCTGCCGGACCACTGGTGAGGCAATGCCGCGACAAGGACAGCATGCGTCCAATGGCGGTCGATGTGATGGGACACCTCGCTGAGGTCTGCGAGCCAGCCGTGCGTCAGAACTGATAGGAAGCGAACGGTTTCAGCAGTTCGGGTCCGGCGAAGACGGCGACCGCGGTCCCGGCTGCCAGGAAGACGCCGTAGGGGATCGGCTGGCCTCGCTGCATCCGTTTGCTCGCGATGAGGGCCAGCCCGATGACCGCGCCGATCAGGTTGGCGAGGAAGAACCCGAGGATCACGTAGCGCACGCCGAGCCAGCCCAGGGCCAGCCCCAGGACCGGCGCCAGCCGGACGTCGCCGAAGCCCAGCATGCGTGGGCTGATGAGGTTGAAGGCGAAGAAGAGCACGAACCACGCGGCCGCGCAGATGGCCGCGACGGCCATGTCGTGCCAGGCCGGAATGAGGCCCGCGGCGAGGACCAGGAGCGCGGCGACCAGCACCAAGACGGGGTACACGATGGCCTTGGGGAGCACCAGCCGCTCGACGTCGATCCACGACAAGGCCAGCAGGCCGGCGAACAGCACCAGGTACGCCGGCAGGGCCCAGTCGTAGCCGAAGCGCGCCGCCGTCCCGGCGAACAGGGCTGCGGTGGCCAGTTCGACCAGTGGGTACTGCGCCGAGATCGGCGCCTGGCAGTGCCGGCAGTGTCCCCGTAGGAGCACCCACGACAGGACGGGCACGTTGTCGCGGGGAGCGATCGGGGCCCCACAGCTGGGGCAGGCCGACGACGGCGACACGATCGACTCACCTCGGGGCACCCGGTAGATGACGACGTTGAGAAACGAGCCCACCGCCAGCCCGAACAGCCCGCAGATCAAGATCAGCAGCCACAAGGGGTGCATCGACTACGCCAACGACCCCTGGGACATGACGGCGAAACGATACCCGGGCCGATTTCGTCGACCGTTGATACTCCACCTGGTTTCAAGGAAATCTGAAGGACGTCTGACGGCGGGCGGCGAGCCTGACGCCAACCAGGCGTTTTCAACGCGCGAACGAACGTTGGGGGAATTGCCAGGTCAGCTAACACAATTTTTCGGGTGACCCGCCAGGCACGACCGCCACGGCCGTTTCTCATCCGGCGGGCGAGGAGTCGGTCCTCGCCGATGTGCTCAAAGCACCAAAGCGCGGGGTGAGCGTTGAAGATCTTCGATTCGAGAGTGCGGGTGCAGACCGAATCGACCGCGACCGCCGCGGCGGTCGATGACCCCAATTTCGTCATCCCTACGCTGCCCAGCCCGGGCCACCGGGGCCGGGGCTCCCGGCGGACGATCACCGACGGTGAGCTCACCCTGCTGCAGATCTGCTGTGACTTCGTCTGCGCGTGCATCGCCCTCCCGCTGTCGTTCGTCGCCCTCTCCCTGGTCTCCGCGGTGCCGGAGAACCAGCTCGGCCACTTCGCGGCGAACGCCAAGGCGGACTCGTTCTTCCCGGTGGCGGTCGTGATCGCCCTGGCGGTCGGCGGTTGCTACCGCGTCACCCACCGGCGGCTGCAGCCGAGCGCCTTCCTCGAGATGCGCGAACTGGCATTCGGCGTGGGGTGCGGGTGTGTCCTCACCCTGGCCGTCGGCTCGTTCCTCCACGCCACCTGGGCCACCGTCGAGCCCAACCCCACGCAGCTCGTCATGGCCGTCCTCGTGACCATCGTCGTGATCACGCTCGGGCGCATGATCCTGCGCTATTTCCTGCACGCCTTGACCACCACCCGGGTGCTGGTGGTGGGCGGGGGCACCACGGCCGAGCGCATCATGCTCAGCGTCCTCCAAGACCCGGGCATGACCCTGGTCGGACGCGTGGTCGACGGCGACCAGGCCGATCCCGGGACCCTGGGCCGGGTGGGCGACCTGCCCGACCTGTGCCGCCAGCTCGATGTGCACCGCATTCTCGTCACCGCCCGGGACGAGTTCTCGACCGAGTCGCTCGACGTCTACCGGCAACTCCAGGAGTACATCCACATCGCCATGGTGCCCCGCTACTACGAGCTCATCAGCTGGCGCTCGCAGCTCACCGACCTCGCCGGCATGCCGTTCCTCGAGATCGCCCAGCCGCACCTCAGCCGGTGGGACAAATTCATGAAGCGGGCCTTCGACGTGGCCTTCAGCTCGGCCGTGCTGCTCCTCACGTCCCCACTGCTCCTGGTCGTGGCCATCGGCGTCAAGCTCAGCTCGCCCGGACCGGCGTTCTTCCGCCAGACCCGCCTCGGCCGCGACGCGCTGCCGTTCACGGTCACGAAGTTCCGCACCATGACGGTGGCGACCGAGGCGGTACGGGACGGCGAGGCGGCGCGCTCGGTGGACAATCCCGACCTGCCCCTGCACGAACTGCGGAACAAAAGGGACGAGATATTCCGCATCACCCGCTTCGGGACCTTCCTGCGGAGGACCGGCATCGACGAGATCCCCCAATTCATCAACGTCTTCAAAGGCGACATGTCCGTCGTCGGCCCGCGCCCGTTCATCCCGTGCGAGTCCGACATCGACGGCTGGGGCTCACGCCGCTTCGAGGTGCGACCGGGCATCACGGGCCTGTGGCAGGTCTCGGGGCGCAACGACCTGACCCGCAGCGACCTCGTGCAGCTCGACTACCTCTACGTCACCTCGTGGTCGTTGTGGTGGGACCTGAAAATCGTGTTCGAGACGCCCAAGACCATGGCCCGGGGGATCGGCGCCTACTGATGCAGGCATTGCGTCGCTCCCGCCTGTCGCGCGGCCGGAGTGATGGTTACATCACCGATGCACCGGAGTGATGGTTACATCACCGATGCACCGGAGTGATGGTTACATCACCGATGCACCGGAGTGATGGTTACATCACCGATGCACCGGAGTGATGGTTACATCACCGATGCACCGGAGTGATGGATACATCACAGATGCACCGGAGTGATGGATACATCACAGATGCAATCGGTTCCTGCCAACTCCGCGGTGGCGAGCGAACCTCAAACGGTGTCCACTCCAGTTGTGAAACCGGGCGCAAGAGACGACGGCAGCAGTCGTTCTCAGAAGGTGGGGGGGTGAGGGCGTGTCGCACCGGCATTCCCGAACAGTGGCGAAGGGAAGGCGGTGAAGCGTGCAGCACCTTCGGAAGGCAACCATGATCGGCCTGGCCGTGCCGGCGTCCCTGGCTCTGGTGGCCCTCGTCGCCACACCCGCGTCGGCTACCCGCGCCCGCTTCGGCGTCTTCCACGCGCAACTGACCACGCACCTCTCCAACGCCTCGACCTCCTCGTCGGGCACGGTCGCAGGGAGCGGCGACGTCATGGCGATCGTCGTCGGCCTGCTGGCGTTGGTGGCCCTGGTGTTCATGATCGTCACCTTCATACGGCGCCAGCCCAGGGACACCTGACCGACCGGTCTCCCCGGGTCAGGGTCCCGGGCCGGCGCTGCTCAGGCGGAGCCGCCGACCGCGTGCACACCGCCGTCCACGTGGACGATTTCGCCCGTGGTCATGGGGAAGAGGTCGCTGAAGAGGGCCAGGCAGGCCTTGGCCACGACTTCGGAGTCGTGCACGTCCCAGCCCAGTGGCGCCCGCTCGGTCCAGGTGTCCTCGAAGGCGGAGAACCCGGGGATGGACTTGGCCGCCATGGTCCGCACCGGCCCGGCCGCCACCAGGTTGACCCGGATGCCACGCGGGCCTAGCTCCTTGGCCAGGTAACGCGAGAGCGACTCGAGGGCGGCCTTGGCCACCCCCATCCAGTCGTAGACGGGCCACGCCACCGTGGCGTCGAAGTCCAATCCGACGACCGAGGCACCCCCGTCCTTGCCGGCCACCTCGAGCAGGGGCAGGAAGGCGTCGACGAGGGCCTTGAGGGAATAGGTGGAGATGTTGAAGGCGACCGCCACGTCGTCCCAGCCGGCGGCGAACATGCCGCTGCCCAGGCAGTCGGGCGGCGCGAAGCCGATGGCGTGGAGGATCCCGTCGAGGCGGTCCCAGCGCGCCGCCAGCGCGTCGCCGGCCGACCGGAGCTGCTCGGGCTCGGTGACGTCGATCTCGAGCACCTCAGGGGGTTCGGGCAGCTTGCGCGCCGTGCGCCGGGTCAGCGAGAGGGCCCGGCCGGCGCCCGAGAGCACAATTTCGGCGCCCTCCTGCTGGGCCAGCTTGGCCACTGCGTAGGCCAGGGAGGCATCGGTCAGGACGCCGGTGATCAGGAGCCGCTTGCCGTCGAGGAGTCCCACGGAGCGAGAGGCTATGCCATGGTTAGGGCCATGCACGTGGGAATACTCGGAGGGACGGGCCCGGCCGGGCGCGGGGTGGCGGCCCGGCTGGCCGAGGCCGGCATCCGGGTCACGATCGGGTCGCGCGACGCGGAGCGGGCCGCCCAGGTGGTGGCCGAGCTGGTCGAGCGGGTGCCGGTGGCCCTGGGCATGGTCGAGGGGGCGGACAACGCCGGCGCGGCGTCGGCCGAGCTGATTGTGGTGGCCACGCCGTGGGACAGCGTGGTCCCGACCGTGCGGGCCCTGCGCGAGCCCCTGGCCGGCAAGGTGGTGATCTCCATGGTCAACGCCCTGGTCAAGGAGGGCCGCGAGATGCTGGCCCTGCTGCCGCCGCGGGGATCGATGGCGGTCGCCGTGCAGGCGGCCCTGCCCAACTCGCTGGTGGCCGCCGCCTTCCACCACCTGCCGGCCTCGGAAATGGAGGACCTGGAATCGGGGTTGGAAGCTGATGTGCTCGTGTGCTCCGACCATCCGAAGGCGACGACGGCCACCGTGGCCCTGATCGCGGCCATGAAGGGGCTGCGGCCGCTCGATGCCGGGAGCCTGAACCAGGCGGCGCCGATCGAGGCCTTCACGGCGGTGTGCATCACGCTCAACATCCGGCACAAGGCGCACTCGACGCTGCGGCTGGCCGGGATTTAGGCGGGTGCGGCTGTACGACACGGCGCGGGGGGAGGTGGTGGACTTTGCCCCCGGGCCCTTGGTGACCATGTACTCGTGTGGGATCACGCCCTACGACGCCGCCCACCTGGGGCACGCGGCGGTCTACCTCTACTTCGACATGCTGCAGCGCCGCCTGCAGGACCTGGGGCACGAGACGCGGTGCGTCCGCAACGTGACCGACGTGGACGACGACATTCTGCGCAAGGCGCGGGAGCTGGGGGTGCACTACCTCGACCTGGCGGCCGAGGAGATGGCCCGCTTCGACGCCGAGATGAGCCAGCTCAACCTGCTGCCGGTGTACTCGGAGCCCCGGGCGACGTCGGCCATTTCGGAGATCCTGTCGCTCATCGGCATCGCGCTCGAGCGCGGCTTCGCCTACGAGTCGGGCGGGTCGGTCTACTTCTCGGTGGCGTCGTTCGGCTCGTTCGGGCAGGTGTCGCACTACGGACGCGAGCGCATGCTCGAGCTGGCGGCCGAGCACGGGGGCAACCCGGGCGATCCCAACAAGCGGGAGCCGCTCGACTTCGTGCTGTGGCAGCCGTCGCTGCCCGACGAGCCGGCCTGGGAGTCGCGCTGGGGGCCGGGCCGGCCGGGGTGGCACATCGAGTGCTCGGCGCTGGCGCTGCGCGAGCTGGGGGAGACGATCGACCTCCACGGGGGCGGCCGCGATCTCGTCTTCCCGCACCACGAGTGCGAGACGGCGCAGTCGGAGGCGGTGACCGGCCAGCCCTTCGTGCGCCTGTGGTTCCACGTCGGCCTGGTCGGACTGGACGGGACGAAGATGTCCAAGTCGCTGGGCAACCTCGTCTTCGTGGGCGACCTCTGCAAGGAATGGGACGCGGCGGCGGTGCGGCTGGCCCTGTTGGCGCACCACTACCGCTTCGACTGGGACTGGCGGACGAACGAGGACATGCCGGCGGCGGCCGCCCGGCTGGCGCTGTGGCGGAGCGCGTCGGAGGGCGACGGGACGGCCGGGCTCGAGCGGGTGCGGGCGGCGCTGGACTCCGACCTGGACACGCCGGGCGCGCTGGCGGTGCTGGACGAGGAGGCGGCGGCGGGGCGCTCGGTCGCGGTCGGCGCGGCGCTGCTCGGCGTCGAGCTGTAGCACTGCGGAAACGGCGCGCCCGGGACCTCGGCAGGGACCGTTCCCCCTGCCGTGGTGATGGGGCGGTCGCCGAGATGACGCATTGCGAGGCGCTCTGCCCGGGTTCGAAGGTCGAAATGCCTCGAAACTCTCATTGCAATTGGGAACGTGCTGTCGGAGAGCGACTATAATTCTGCTTACTAATGCTGATATACGGCGTATTATACAACTTATTAGGTGTTACCGGTCTAAACTTGACATACGACTAGTAAGTAATATTCTATTAATAGATATGAGTTTACCGACCAATACAGGGAATTATGGATGCAAACCGCAGATACTTGACCGTCGACCAATGGGAAGCCATCCTCGGCGACCAGGTCCGCCAGGTTCGGATCACCCGGAACCTGGACCAGGCGCAACTGGCAAAGCTTGCCGACGTGTCCGTCGGAGCCGTCTCGAACCTCGAGCGCGGGAAGGGTTCCTCGCTCCGAACCCTGATCGGCGTGCTCCGCGCCCTCGGGCGAACGGACTGGATCGAATCGCTCGCACCAGCGGTGGGCGTGTCACCAATGCAGTTGTTGCGAAGCAAGCAGAAGACACCGCAGCCACGAGTGCGGGCCAGTCGAAAGCGGATGCCGGAAGCCGCGCGCTGATGCCGTACGCCCCGGTCGAGGTCGTCGAGGTCAGATGCTGGGACTCCCGGGTTGGTGCCCTGGCGCGTGACCCCGCATCCGGATTCTACGCGTTCGAATACGAACCCAGATGGTTGGCATCCGGCGTCGAGCTGGCTCCGATCTATATGCCCACGACCGCGGCGACGGGGCCATTCGTATTTCCGACCCTGCCGATCGAGACGTACAGCCGATTACCGGCGATGATCGCCGACGCTCTGCCTGACGAGTTCGGCAACGCGCTGACCACTGCCTACCTGGCCAACGAAGGCATCCGACCCGAAGACATCACACCACTTGATCGTCTGGCCTATCTCGGTAACCGTGGAATCGGAGCACTCGAGTTCCATCCGTTACGAGGCCCTCGAACCCGCAAATCGACCGCGATCAACTTGTCAGAGCTGGTCACCGCAGCCAGGAGCGCGCTCGCAGGCGACATCGGTAGCGAGGACGGCATCACCGACGCTCTGAAGCACCTCATCGCGGTCGGAACGTCGGCAGGGGGAGCGCGTGCCAAGGCAGTGGTCGCGCTCAACCCGGCTACCGGAGAGCTGCGCTCCGGACAAGTGCCGGCCGACCCAGGCTTCGAGCAATGGCTGCTCAAGTTCGACGGCGTGGGTGCAGACCCCAACCTCGGCTCTACGGGTGACTTCGGTCGGATCGAGTATGCATACCACCGCATGGCACTCGCCGCCGGCATCGAAATGACGGAGTGTCGTCTCCTCGAAGAGGGCGGCCGTGCACACTTCATGACGCGCCGCTTCGATCGCGCCGACGATGGCCGCAAGATCCACACACAGACCCTCTGTGCGTTGAGTCATCTCGACTTCCGCCAGATCGGTGCACACGACTATGCACAGCTATTTCTGTTGCTCGAACAACTCGGGCTCGGGCCGAACACACGACAAGAGGTGTTCCGTCGGATGACTTTTAATGTCGCCGCGGCAATCTGCGATGACCACACGAAGAACTTCTCCTTCCTCCTTCCGGAAGGCGGCGATTGGCGACTGTCACCTGCGTACGACGTCACACATGCACACGCGCCGTCGAGCAAGTGGACGCGGCAGCACCTCATGGCCGTGAACGGTCGAGCCGTCGGAATAACCCGCGGTGATCTGATGCAGGTGGGAGATCGCTTTGCCGTTCCGGCTGCTTCCGATGTGTACGAAGAGGTCCTGAAGGCCGTTGCGATGTGGCGCACGTTTGCAGACGGAGCAAGTGTTCCTGACGCGACCACCGATCAGATTGCCGCTGACATCGACGCTTGGTCGAAGCCGCTCCTGGCCTGACGTCTGGAGTTGTGCGCCGCCCTGCGGGCGATGAGGGACTGTCAGTCAGTTCGACCTGAACCTCAGCCTGAAACTCATCGCGGGCTAGGTCCGACGGCGAAGGGTGTCGAGCCCGGGACCGCTGAGGTGCTCGAGGGCGACCGTTCGGCCCGCCTGGGCCAGGACGAGCATCACGAGGGATCCCGTGACCTGCGGGCCGCTGCCACCGCTCCATTGCACATCGGTCGCTGAGAGCTGGACGCCCCGCATGCGTCGCTTCGACGCCGCGATGTAGTTGTTCCTCGCGTAGAAGTCCGCCACCGCCATGAGATGGCGACCCGGGTGTTCACGCGTTCGACCAAGCGCAGTGAAGATGTCCTCGCCGTGGACGACGGTCTCGCCGAGGAGGGCGATGACGGGGGGCGGTGGGTGCGTGTGCGCATCGACCCGCGAACGAAGGGCGGCGATCAGCTGCCGGGGTGTATTAGAAGCCGTGATCCTGCGCACGTGCCGACCGACGGCCAGTTGTGGGCGGAATCCGCTGGCCACGAGGTCGCGGCAGAAGTCGCCGACATAGCGGATGGGCGTCACGGAGGCGGCGAAGACGAGATGGGCAAGCACATCCTGATTGCTCCAGCCCGCGCACAACGAGGACTTCTCCCAGTCGTCCGGCTCGAGCTCGTCCATGGCGTCGACGAGAGCTGCCCGTTCGCTCCGAATCATCTCCCAGATGTCGTCATTGCCCGTTGTCATCGGAGCTTCCGAACGTAGCCGGAGCACCTCGGGAACAGGCGCCGTTGGTCGCCTTGGCCCCTGACACACTGGGGCCCATGAGAAGCGGTCCACGCAACTCGTACCTGGCGGACTCCTGCTACCCGGTCGCTCACGGACGCTGCGACCAGCAAGACAACAGCCCGGCGATGGGCCCGAGCGGGCCGAGCGAGGTCCTGGGATCCGACGACCTCCAGTACACCTGGCTCGGCCCGGGCCACTTCGGGACCCTGGTGTCGGGCCCGTACCCTGATGGCAGACGGGTGATCTGGAGCAACGGCCGCCAGACCATCGCCAAGCTGGACTACGACACGCTCGAAACGCTGGCCGTCCTGCCGACCGGGGACCAGCCCGTGACCCCGGTCCCCGAGCTCGAGGCCGGCATCCGGGGGCTGGACGAGCTGCGCGGGCAGGAGGCCCTCACGCATGCGGTGACACTCGCCATCAGCTACTTGATGGGCCTCGACGGCGTCTACGCGTTGGTGGATCGCGACAACACCCTGCTCTTGACCCGGAAGGACTGCGTCGTGGCCTACCGCGACGCCGACCCGACCGATCCGGTATCACCGATCATCGAGTCGGCGCGATGGCCCAAACCCATGGAGGTAGAGGGGGACTTCGTCGGGGTCAACCTCACCTTTGACGGCCGGCTGGTGCTCTCCACCGACCACGGCTGGCTCGTGTGCCTCACGCGCGACTTCAAGGACTACAGCACGCTGCAACTCCCTGGTGCGCGTGAGCAGGCGGCCGACCACTGGGCCCGCATGCTCGAGTCCGGACGGAGCGGAGGCTACGGGTGGGTGCGCAAGAGCCTCTGCGTCGACGAGGAGGGTGGCATCTACGTCCCGTCGGTGGATCACCTGCACAAGGTGGTGTGGACGGGCCGGTGTTTTTCGACCGACGAGAACGAGGGCGCGTGGTCCGCCCCGTATCGAAATGGGGGTGGCGGGGGCTCGGGCACCACACCTTCGCTCATGGGTTTCGGTCCCGACGAGGACAGGTTCGTGGTGATCGGCGACGGCGACGAGGTGGTCAACATCACGCTGTTCTGGCGCGACGACATCCCAGAGGACTGGAGGCAGCTCGACGGCGCGCCGTCCCGACGGATCGCCGGCATGGGTCCGGCCAACATGGGTGATCCCGGCCTCCGTGCCATCCAGACCGAGCAATCCATCACGGTGAGCGGCTATGGCGCCATGACGGTCAACAACGAGCCCGCCTCGATGCCCGAGGGATTACCACGAGCCGGGGCGCGAGCTCTGTGCTTCTATCTCGGTCACGACCCCGCCTACCGGCCGCTGGGCCTGCACAAATACGAATGGAACCCCGACACGCGAACGCTGGAACAGGCATGGGTGTGCACCGCGGTGTCCTCGCCGAACTCGGTCCCCTTCGTGTCGCAGGGATCGGACCTGGTCTACACGTGCGGCACCCGTGACCGGAAGTGGACGATCGAAGCGGTCGACTGGACCACGGGCGAACCTGCGTTCCACTACGTCGTCGGCGACTCGACGTTCAACACCCTGGGCGCCGGAGTCCTGCTCGACGCCGAGGGCCGACTCCTCTACGGGACGATCTTCGGCAAGACGCGCATCCTGCGAACCTTCGGCGAGCACCTGGTCACTCGAGACCGGAGTAGTCAAATCCCTGATGCGTCTTGAGCAGCGGGGGCGCCCGCAGGCCGTCCGTGGGCGGCCAATGACGACGGCATGGATGGATGCCGCGGCGACCGTTCCCAGTGTGCCGGCAGTTGGGAACCATATGAATTAACATGACCATATGAATTAACATATGGTCATGGCCAGAAGGGAAGTCCTCGTGCAGCTCGACGACGAACTCGTGAAGCGGCTCGACGATCTGGCGGCGGACCAGGGCACGAATCGCTCCGAGCTGTTGCGCCGTGGCGCGCTGGCGGTGCTGACGGCCGCCGAATTGGGGTCGGCCGACAGACAGCTCCAGGCCGCGTATCGCCGCCAGCCCCAAGATCCCGCTCTGGTGGAGGCTGCAACGCGGTTGGCCGCGTCCACGGCGCCTGAGTGGTAGCCCGAGGCGACCTGGTGTGGGCTGATCTCGGAGCTCAGGCCGGTCGGCGACCCGTCTGCGTCCTGACCAGGAACGCGGCCATTGAGGTCCTCTCAGCGGTCACGTGCGCGCCCGTGACGCGGACGATCCGGGGCATTCGCTCGGAGGTCGAGGTGGGATCGGGCGAAGGGCTGCCGGCGACGAGCGTGATCGGTTGCGACATCCTGATCACCGTGTCGAAGAGCGTGCTCGATGACCGGCCAGTGGGACGACTCAGCCGATCGAAGCGGGCCGAACTCGATGAAGCGCTGCGTTACGCGCTTGACATCGCGCAGTAGGGGATGGCGGCGGTCGGCCGCCTGGGCGCACGTGGGTGATGGGTCGGGGCCACGGGGGCTGTCTTGTACCCTTGAAGGACGAAACGGTGTCCGGACCAGGGCGAATCCTCAGTGATTCGTGGGTGCCCGGCTGAGCAGAAAAGGGGCACGATGGCAGGCGTCATCTCGGTTGGTCTTCCCGACGGCTCGCAGCGGGAGCTGGCCGAGGGCACGACGGCCGGCGAGCTGGCTGCGTCCATCGGGTCCCGCCTGGCCAAGGCCGCCGTGGTCGCGGTCGTCGACGGCCGCGAGGTCGACCTGTCGACGGAGCTGCACGAAGGCGACGTGGTGGCCATCGTCACCGACAGCTCCGAGGCCGGGCGCGAGGTGCTGCGGCACTCGACCGCCCACGTCATGGCCCAGGCGGTGCGCCGGCTGTGGCCCGGGGCCAAGTACGCCATCGGGCCGGTGATCGAGAACGGCTTCTACTACGACTTCGAGCTGCCGGACGGGGCGCACTTCAGCGACGACGACCTGGAGCGGATCGAGGCCGAAATGCGGGCCATCGTCAAGGAGGACCAGCCCTTCGTCCGCCACGAGCACACCCTCGAGGAGGGGCTCGAGATCTTCGCCGACCAGCCCTTCAAGGAGGAGATCATCGAGGCCGTGGGGTCGGGGGCCGAGGAGGTCGACGCCGCCGGCGCGGTGGTCTCGACCTACCGGAACTCCGACGCCTTCATCGACCTGTGCCGGGGGCCGCACGTGCCGTCGACCGGCCGGCTGGGCCACTTCAAGCTCATGCGGGTGGCCGGCGCCTACTGGCGGGGCGACGAGAAGCGCGAGCAGCTGCAGCGGATCTACGGGACGGCGTGGGAGTCGGAGAAGGCGCTGGCCGCCTACCTGCACCAGCTGGAGGAGGCGGAGCGCCGCGACCACCGCAAGCTCGGGGCCGAGCTCGACCTGTACTCGTTCCCCGAGGAGATCGGCTCGGGCCTCGCCGTGTTCCACCCCAAGGGCGGGACGATCCGCCGGCTCATGGAGGACTACTCGCGAAAGCGCCACGTGGAGGCGGGCTACGACTTCGTGAACTCGCCGCACATCACCAAGGCGGCGTTGTTCGAGGAGTCCGGGCACCTGGACTGGTTCGCCGAGGGGATGTTCCCGCCGATGGAGCTCGACGGCGGCAACCAGTACTACCTCAAGCCCATGAATTGCCCCTTCCACATTCTGGTGTACCGGAGCCACCAGCGGTCGTATCGGGAGCTGCCCATGCGACTCTTCGAGTTCGGCACCGTGTACCGCTACGAGTTGTCCGGCGTCCTGCTGGGCCTGACCCGGGTGCGCGGCATGACCCAGGACGACGCCCACATCTTCTGCACCCGCGAGCAGATGGACGCGGAGCTGGTGCGGACGCTGCGCTTCGTGCTGGACCTCCTGCGCGACTACGGGCTGAACGAGTTCTACCTCGAGCTCTCGACCAAGCCGGCGGGCAAGGCGGTCGGGTCCGACGAGGAGTGGGAGGTGGCGACCGAGGCCCTGCGGACCACCGCGTTGGAGATGGGGCTCGAGCTCGTCATGGACGAGGGCGGCGGCGCCTTCTACGGGCCGAAGATCTCGGTGCAGGCGCGCGACGCCATCGGGCGCACCTGGCAGATGTCGACGGTGCAGCTCGACTTCCAGCTGCCGCGGCGCTTCGGCCTCGAGTACGTCGGCGCCGACAACGCCCGGCACCAGCCGATCATGATCCACCGGGCCCTCTTCGGGTCGGTCGAGCGGTTCATGGCCGTGCTGATCGAGCACTACGCCGGGGCGTTGCCGACCTGGCTCTGCCCCGAGCAGGTACGCGTAGTTCCGGTCACCGACGGCCACCTCGAGTACGCGGCGTCGGTGGTCGAGGCGTGCGCGGCGGCGGGGCTGCGGGCGGAGGTCGAGGAGGGCGGGGAGAAGATGGGCGGGCTGATCCGGCGGGCCAAGCTGGCCAAGATCCCCTACGTGCTCGTGGTGGGCGACAGCGACGTGGCCGCCGGCTCGGTCGGGGTGAACCGGCGCGGGTGGGACACCAAACCGGAGCTCGGGGTGCCCCTGGCGACGTTCGTGGCCGAGGTGGTCGACGAGGTCGAGCGCAAGGGCCTGCCCGAGGACCGGGCGCCGGCGACGACGGCCACCGCCTCGTGAGCGCACCGCCGTGAGCAACCTGCAGCACCTGTGGGCGGGGTGGCGCCGCGAGTACATCGTGGAGTCGACGGCGCGCGAGCGCGCGGGCACGCTCTCGCACGACGAGGCGGACTGCGTCTTCTGCCGGCTGGCGGCGAGCGGGCCGCCGTCGGAGGACAACCTGGTGGTGTGGCGCGGCGAGCTGAACTTCGTCGTCCTGAACGCCTACCCCTACGCCAGCGGGCACGTCCTGGTGCTGCCGTTGCGCCACGTGGGCCCCCTGCGAGACCTCACCGAAGGCGAGTCCGCCGAGCTGTGGTCGGCGACGCGGCGGGCGGTGGCCACCATTGAGAAGGCGTACGAACCCGACGGGCTGAACATGGGGGCCAACCTGGGCCGGGCGGCGGGGGCGGGGCTGCCGGGGCACCTCCACCTGCACGTGCTGCCCCGCTGGGCGGGGGACACGAACTTCATGACGTCCGTCGCCGAGACCCGGGTGATGCCCGAGACGCTGCAGCTGTCCTGGAAGAGGCTCACCGACGCCTGGCCCGGGTAGCGGCTCCGATCCCGGGCCAGGCGCGGTGGGCACGCAGGCCGGCGTGGGGCCGGCGGGCGATGGCGCGGTGCCGCCCGAGGCGGCGGCGGTGGGGGTGGGCGCGGCGCCGGTGGCGGGCGCGGGGGCCGGCGATGCGGAAGGCACCGAGGAGGGTACGGCGGAGGGCACCGCGGCGCAGGTCGCCGAGGCCCACACGGTGCCCGTGGCCGGGCACGCGCCGTGGCGGCGATGGCTGCGGACGGCCTGGCCGGCCATCCGTGTCGTGGTCGGCTTCGCTCTGGTGGCGGTCGCCGTCTGGGTGCTGTCGTCGAAGCGCACCGAGCTGTCGGGGTTCGCCGACGTCTTCCACACGCTCAACTGGGCCTGGGTGCCGCCGGCCTTCGCCGTCGAGATCGGCTCGTACGTGGCCTTCGCCCTCATGCAGTGGGAGCTCCTCATGGCCGGCCAGCTGCGCCCGCCGTGGTGGACCCTGTTGAAGCTGACGTTCGGGTCGCAGGCGCTCACCAACTCGCTGCCGGTGGGGAACGCGGTGGCCACCGTGTACGGGTTCCGCTGGTTCCGTCGTTTCGGGGCCGACAACACGCTCGCCGCGTGGGCCATGGCGGGCACGCTGGTGGCGGCGGTGGTGAGCCTGTCGCTCGTGGCCATGATCGGACTCGGCCTGGCCACGGGGGAGGGGTCGTCCTACGACCTGGTGCCGGTGCTGATCGGAGCGTTCCTGGTGGCCCTGGCGATCGGGTCGCTGTTCGTCTACGAGCGGCCCCTGCGCACCGTCGTGTCGTTCGCGCTGCGGGCGTCGGTCCGGGTCACCGGCTATCCCCGCGGGGACACGCACGACACCATCCGCCAGATCATGAGCTGGTTGACCGCGATCCGCCTGAGCCCGACGCAGATCGGCCGCATCGTGTGGTGGGGCACGCTCAACTGGCTGCTGGACTGCGCCTGCTTCGCCATGATGTTCAAGGCGCTGGGCGCGCCGATCCCCTGGGGCGGCCTGCTCCTGGCGTACGGCGCCGGGCAGCTGGCGGCGACCCTGCCCATCACGCCGGGTGGGTTGGGTGTGGTCGAGGGCAGCATCACGGTGGCGCTCGTGGCGTTCGGGGGCCAGGAGACCTCGACCGCGTACGCCGTCCTCCTGTACCGGCTCATCTCCTTCTGGTTCATTCTGGTCGTGGGGTGGCTCTTGATCGGGGAGATGGCCTTCGAGGTGCGCCGCGGCCACTGGCGCCGTTCGGCGCTGGGCTCGACGGTGGAGGCGGGGCCGGAGGCCTACGCGGGTCCTCTCGGCGGTGCGGCGGTGGTCGTGTCGGGTGGCGAGTCGGGGAGTGGGGCGTCGTGAGGGGCGTCGGTCGGCTGCGGTCGTTCGGGGTGTGGATGGGCGGTCTCGTGCTGACGGCCGGGTTGTTCGCCGGCTGCTCGGCGGCCCGGTCGGGGCAGGGCACGGCGGACGAGTCGTGCTATCTGGCCCTGCCGACGGCGGCGAGGGCGGTGGGCCCACACGCCCACTTCGTCGGGGTGCGTCAGTACCCGGTGTCGAGCATCAAGGGGTTCGCGCCCCGCCTCTACGGGCGGCTGTCGGTGCAGGTGCCGGTCAAGCAGGCGGTGTGCCTGGCGGGCTACCGGGGGCACTTCACCAAGTCGTCGGTGTCCAAGCCCTTCGGGCGGTCGGCGGGGACGGTGGCGGTGGTCGTGGTCAAGACGCCGGGCAACGAGCTGCTGGGGACGCTGGTGCTGACCAAGGTGCCGGTGCGGTTCGAGCACACGCACCTGTTTTAGGTTGCACTGCTCGCGCAAGGAGCTCGACCCTCGTGGGCGTGCGCGTGCACGTGCGCTCTTCTGCGCTTCCCGGGAGCGATCGAAGAAGCGGCCCGATCGCCGAATCGGGGCGCCCGCAGCATCGCATACCCGAAGGACTCGGAGCCTTCGGGTCGGGTCTCCGGGCGACGCCGATCCGTTGCGTGGCCCGTTGCTCTCGCGGTGGTTGCCCTCGTCGCGACCGGCACTGGTGTCTGAGGGGACCCGCGGGTTACCGGGACGATGTGGCCCGGCATGCCCGGGGAGACCCGCGGAGCGCTGTCGGGTCGGGGCCGGTTCGGTTGCAAAATTTTCTCGGGGAGACGGACCCCTCCACAACGATGCTGGCTGTGGGACACGCACGTGAGTGATTGCTCGGGGGCGGGAGAGGCGCCGGCGGGTGCCGCTCGTGGCGGGTTTGGGGTTCACCCGTGTCGGGATCGCTTTCGCCGGGGTGGGGCCGGTCGAGGACCCTCGGGGCCCGGTCCACCCGGACCACCCGGTCCACCCAACGGTCCAACCGGTCCAACCGCTGAAGGAAGGGTTTTGGAGGGTTCCCAGGTGCACGACCGCAAGCGGGGGGGTCCTTCGACGTTCACCACGGTGGAAACCGCCATCACTGACCTGCGGGAGGGTCTCAATGTCACGTCGTCGTCTGTTCCGTCCGGCCGTCCGGACCATGATCTCGGTTGCGCTGTTCGGGTCCGTCGGCTTCGTCGGCGCCGCGGCTGCCGGCGCCGTGGCCTCCGGCCAGGCCGGGGTCAACCATCTGATCTCAGTCAGCGGTGACACCTCCGACAGCCTCAACTGGGCCGGTTATGCCGTGACCCCTGGCTCGGGGATCACCTCGGTGTCGGGCAACTTCACCGTCCCGACCGCCGGAGAGGTGCCCCCCGGCTTCTCCGCATCGTGGGCCGGCATCGGCGGCTACACCACGTCCGACCTGATCCAGGCGGGCGTTTCAGAGAACTCTGCTGTCGCCGGCGAACTCCTCGGCGGGCAGTACAACGCCTGGTATGAGATTTTGCCGGCCAGCGAGACGCCGATCACCAGCGGGTGCAGCGGCAACGTTCCCAGCTGCACCGTCAACCCCGGCGACAAGATCAGTGTCAACATCTCCAACGCCGGCGGCAACACCTGGGACATCAGCCTCACCGACGCCGGCAACTGGTCCTGGTCGACGTCGTTGACCTACGCCTCCTCCGAGTCCTCGGCTGAATGGATCCAGGAAGCCCCGAGCCTCGAAGGTGTCCAGTCCATCCCGGCCGACGTCGGGACCGTCTCGTTCGGTGCGACCTCGACCTTCACCGAGGGAGGCTCCACCCAGACCATCGCACAAGGCAACCCGACGCTCATCGACGAGTCGCCCGTGGGTGAGGTGAACGAGGCGACGACGTCTCCCTTGGCGTCGGATGGGCAATCGTTCAACGTGTGCGTCTACGCCCAGAGCTGCGCCGCGCCGTAGTCCTGATCTTTCGTCGTCGGTAGGGCCCCGCCGCACGGGCGGGGCCCCAACCGCGTTCGGCGGCGCGTGGGAGAGCCTCGCGAGGCGTGAGCATCGGGACGGCTCGTTCATAGATCCGACCAGGGCCAATCGTTCCCGCCGCTCGGCGCCTTTCAATGTTGTCAGGACGTTGTGCCGCTTCGGTCCGGTCGGCTCTATTTCGGCGCAGCCTGCGGTGCCAGCATCGCGACTGAGGGACGGTTGCGGTGTACGAAGCGGGCGCCGTCACCGCCCCTCGCCACGATCCAACGGCTTATGAAGGGGGTCTCGTGGACGGATTCGAAATGGCGGTATTCACTAGCCAACCGCTCGATGTGGCGGTGGTGGGCGGTCGCGGACGGTGGCGTCGGCATGCGCCGGTCCCCTCATATAGTTGGCATCTCATCCACGATGAGCGTCCGCTCACGTGGTGCGGGCTCGATTTCAGCTACGCCTTCTCCGAACGGCGCCCATGGAGCAAGACGCCCGAGGATCAACGCTGTCAGAGCTGTATCGGGCGACTTGAGCGAGTGAGCCACACCGACACGCCCCCGCCGCGGACCGCGGCGAAGGCGGGAGGGGGGGAGTGAGGGAGCGCCCCCGAATGATCGCCGGGTCAGGGTGCCGCCGTACGCCGGATGAGAGGCAGCTGTCCGGACGAGTGAGCCTTTGCGTCGGGTGCCAAGATAGGCCCCGATTTGGAGGTTGAAATATGCCCAGGCATTGGTGGCCGAGCCTCGACGCTATGAGCGCGATCATCGAGAGCGCGGGACCGTGGCCAAGTCCGTCCCCAACATCCAACGGCACGTTTCTTCCGTTGGATGTCGACAAATACGACGGCCTTGCAATCGTTGTCGGCTATGGCGAAGATCGCCATGGACGCGAAGCTCTCGGTACGGATGAGTTTCAAGAAATGGAGACAGGTAAGTGGAACCGCTTGGGGGGCGGAAGCAGTGGGCACCGACTTCATTTACGCGAGGACGACCTCAACGACGCGAGACAAGCCCTGCACCTGCGCATGAGCGGCACTTATGAGGAGTCCCAGTTCGATGACCGGCGCGCGTTGTCGTTGGCTGTTTTCGTGTGTGGATCGGAGGTAGCTACCGTCAAGGTTGACCGCCTCCTCGGTACGAGAACCGCCGATGTCAGCTTGGGACCCGGGTGGCTCGCAGCCCTGTGGACTCCCACTGACCCGGCGTCAATACGCGCCTACACCGGAGAAGGGGAGTTGTCTTTCAGCTGGGCTCCACCCGGCGAGGCCGCTTGAGAGAGGTGCGCTTCGGCTGACCACATGGCGACCACCGAAGGGCCGTATTGTCACCCTGAACGGTCCGCTCTTGGGCGAGAGTCACTCCCGGACCGACGAGCCACGCCGAAGAGTTGGAACGCTACGTGACCTCAGTCTTCTTGGATCGTGCGCCGTTCGAGCTGCTCTTGGGACCGGGTGTGGCCACCATACCGTCGGCTGGCTTCCCTGCGGTGGCCCCGGTGGATGAGCCGTCAGCGACCACTTCCTCATGAAGTATGTCAACGTGTGGTTCGTTCACCGGCTGCGATGAAGTCATCCTCTGGGACAGCTTTCGGCTGAGGTAGAAGGCTGCTGCGCCAGCAAGTGCGAGCACCAAGAACCGCTTGCGCCATGGGTGGCCGCCTGAGGCTGTGGGGGCGAGCGCATCCGCGCGGTCGTCAATCGAGTGTGCGAGCTGATGGGCTCGGCGAGCGGTCGAGACTCGGAGCGAATGCAGATCCACGGGAGCCGAGCCCAAGCGTGCAGTCAGGTCCGGTGTACCCGCGAGCACTCGGGAGGCCGTCTCGTGCCCGGCGCCTCCAAGGGAATTGAGATGGGCCGAATCCATCAGATCGGCTGCTTTATCCACTGCGCCGCGTAGTGCCGTTGCGACGTTACTGATTGGGTCCTCCGTTTTGGTCATCGTATTGGTACCTGTCTCCGTAGTCGTCTGAAGGTATCTATACCCAGAAGTGGCGACCGCTACCGGGGTACCCGTTCCGTGCTCGGACGTGCCCAAAACCGCCGGGTTGAGGGTGCACTTGACCGGCACACGCGGGCGCCGAGATCACGGAGCTGAAAAACTGTGAGGCCAGTGGGCCTCGGCAACATGCGTGTATCTGAAGCAGCACACCGTCCGGCGGCGCTGATCAAGAAGCTGACCTTTGGGGCCCTGGCCCTCCTCTTCATGAATGCCGTGTTGCCGGCTCTCTTCGAGCGATTCGCCCCGCGCCAATGGCTGCTGCCGTTTCGCCGGACCGCGAACCGCCTCTATTTGCCGTGGGCCGGCGTTGCACCAGGTTGGGCGGTTGTCGAGACCCTCGGCCGTCGTAGTGGCGAGCCTCGGCAGACGCCGGTCGGTGGACGTCTATGTGGGGATGCCTATTGGTTTGTCGCTATCGACGGCCGCGATGCCCAATACGTCCGCAACATTGAGGCGAACCCGAAGGTTCGGCTCCGTGTCCACGGCCGGTGGCGTAGGGGAGTCGCCGTCCTGTTGCCCGCGGACCCTCCCAGGCACCGGTTGTGGCGGCTCAATCTCGTCAACAGCCTGTTCTTGTGGACCTATGGGGGTCGGGACCCGCTGACGATCCGAGTTGATCTTCAACCTTCGACCGGGATCGCAGGTGCCACTACCTGAGGGTGACTCAGTTCTCCGGGAGGTGGCTCCGTGGTGCCGCCTATGGGACGCAGTTTTCGCCGATACGTGTCGGGAAACGGAGTGGTGGATTTTGCGGCGGCCTCCTCGACCCTCTCTCTTCACTGCGCAAGCAGGGCGAGAACGTCACCAAGAGGCATCCCGTCTCCCGGCTCACCTGGTTCGCCGTAGTCATGCCTGGCCTCCACCTGACCACGGCGCACAAGCAGAATCGTGGCGTTGCCATGAGCACACGGTCGTTCGCAGGTTGGCCGGCCTTGGGCGCGCCGTTCGTGGCCCACACCCTTGCTCGAGTTCGTCTGCCGCCAGTCGGCACATTCGGGCGAGACCGGACGTCCCGCTCGGTAACCGGTGACCTGCGCCCTCAGTGCATCGAGCTGGCCTATGCCGACACGTCGTCCGGTTAATGTCGCGGTCGCTGACGGGCGCGCAGAGAGGGACCTCCAATGGATCGTACAGATGTGAACCCTTGGGAATGGTCCAAGGCGTTCGGCTTCTCACAGGCAGTGGAGGTGAGAGGGGCTGAACGGATTCTCATCTGCTCCGGGCAGACTGGTATTGCAGAAGATGGGTCGCCGCCTTCCTCTTCTGACATGGGCGACCAGGTGAAGAAGGCCTTTGAGAATCTCGGCGCTGTCCTTCAGGCGACTGGACTCGCCGCCTCTGACGTTGTCAAGGTCAACTACTACACGACGGACGTGGATGAGTTGATCGCCGTGCTCGGACCAGTCGCATCAGAGTTTTTTAGCGACAATCTCCCCGCTTCAACCCTTCTCGGCGTAGCTCGGCTGGCCTTCCCACAGCTCAAGATCGAGATCGAAGCAACGGCCGCTCGCTGAACCCCGCGAGCAGGCGATCCTGGCTGCGGGCGTTAAGCCCAATCCGCCGAGACGGAGCGCCACCCTGAAGCCGCCCCGTTGACGGACCAGCTGGCTATACCCGGCCGGGCGCCTCAAATCCGTTGTAGATCGCAACGGTCGGTGGGCCGGTGACGCCGACAAGTTCAGTGACCTTCTGGACCTTGGGGTTGCCCTCGAAGAAGCTCTGGAACTGTTCAGCCGTTTCCCACTCGTCGATGACGACGAGTTCGCCCTCGCCCGCCACGAAGTTGTGGTGGATGATCCCGTCACCCTTGGTGTCCTCGGTGATCTCCTCCAGGAGCGCTGCGTTGGCCTGCAAGCCGGCTATGGCCTTCTCGACGTCGGCAACTGGGAAGTGGGCGATGACGGTGACACTCATGACGGAGACCTCTCTTCGTGTGGCGGAGCCACCCCAGCAGAGGCGGTCCGGCCAAGTTACGACATTTCTGTCGTGCCCGCTCTGGGGGCATTTTCTCGTCCTGGCTCAAAGAAGCTCGGCCGAGACTGGAAGGCTCCCGTCCTGTGAGTCGTGGGTTGATCACGGACCAGTAGACAATCTCAGTTCGTTTCGTCTCGTCGTCGAACTCGGACTAGTAAGGGTGCGCCCAAAAGGCGTGTATGCGTAGCCTCGGCGTCGATCACCGTGGGATCTCGCTCCTGCTCTGGTTGCGGCGCTGATTGTGGAACTTCTAAAGCATTGCAGCACTCTGACGGTCGGCTCCCAGGAAGGGTCGAGAAGCGGTTCCGGCATCGGCGTTAGCCCGATCGGTGGCGAGGTGGACAACGGATCGGACGCTGTAGATGACCGCTAAGAGTGCTGCCAATCCTGTGCCTGCCAACAAGAGGTCTGTGGTGTACCAGCTCGCAGTGCTGAGGTAGATGGCCATGGAAATGGCGCCAAGTTGCCCGAACACTGCGAAAAGGGTGAAGGCGCTTGCAATGAAGAGTCCAGCGATCGTGCCAAGCACTGAGGTACTGCCCTCCGTGGCGACTTGACTGCTGGCAAGAGCGCCGTATGCCAAAGGGGCGATCGCAACTGCTGCGCCGAGCAGGATAAAAAGCGCTGTCAGGTCGTTCGGGTCAAATGAAGGGACCACTGTGCTGAAGAAGCCGCTCGACGCATTCGCCACGCTTACAAAGAGTGTTCCGGCAACGGCCACATTGGAAGCCCAACTGTCACTAGCGCCCCACGTGAACTTCGTGGCGACCGGTTTCAATAGCCATGCGAACCTGAGGCTTCCATCCGTGATGATGCATCCCGCTATGCCGACTGCGATAAGAGTCACGACCGCAAGGCCTGCTCCTATTAGAAGAGGTATGCCGAACATGTTCCAGTTCGATGTGTACATCAATCCCCACCACCTCTCATGGATGACGTCGTGATAGCACCCGCCCAGGGGCCTACCGTAGCCAAGCAAGTGGCGACGATCGACTGGTTAGGCGTTTTTAAGCCCGGACGGCCACCGCCGCAGGATGGACACCGACCGAGATGGATGGTGCCGGAACCGGACGACCCACCACTCGGGACTGTGTTGGCTCCATCGGAACCCGGCCATGCCGGACGATGACCGCAGGGAAGCGTGACCGAATCCGATGTGCGAGAAATCGTTCAGTTCAGCTTGCTGGCCAGGGGTACGGCTGAGCCTCTGCCACAAACGCTGGCATCTGACCCCGTCCGAGACCTTCGAAAAAGCGCTCGATTCCGGAGCAAGGCTTGACTCTTACACTTTCCGATGTATCCTTCGTGGAGACATTCGGGTTCGCTGGAGGCAAGACCATGAGCGTCGAAGGCATACGGGGATCATCTGACCGCAGCGTGCTCGTCCTCACGAGTCTGGCCAGCGGTCCAAAGCACGGCTATGCGCTGATCAAAGACATCGAAGAGTTCTCGGGCGTCAAGTTGGGTCCTGGCACGCTCTACGGCTGCATTTCGAAGCTTCAGGAGGCGGGCCTCATCGAAGCCCTCCCTGCGGAGAACCGTCGCCATCCCTATCAAATCACCGCCCTAGGCTCGGCAACCCTTCGTGAGCGTCTGTCCGAATCGGCTCGGATCGCCAAGCTCGGCCTCAAGAGACTCGCCGGTGCAACGTGACTCGTCGCTCTCTAACCGACCGGATCATTCGTCTGTATCCTCGTGCCTGGCGGGACCGCTATGGCAATGAGGTGCAAGATCTGGTGGACGAAATCACTGTCGATGGTGGGTCCTCATCGCTACGAATAGCCTCCGGTCTCCTGGTCGCCGCACTTGTTCAGCGTCTCCGATCTCTACGACTGTCCCGACAACGTGCCCTTGGCGGTGACCGTTACAGAGATTCGAGCACTCTGTCCGTTAGTGAACACCACTGTTCCGGGAATGCGGTGGGGGCCGTAGCCGGGGGCACCGCCGAGGGTTTCGAAGACACCATTTACGGTGCCCGTGCCGGGAGAAGAGCCACAGCCGCTGAGGACGAAGAGCGCCAACCCAAGGATGGCGAGAGCCATGCGCCTCACGGTGGCCGATTCACTCAGATTCGGCCTACTCCAGCCCGACGTTGACGCTCAAGCGATTCGCTCTCTGTCAACGATTCGACCTTTCCTTCGGTAGAGAACTGCTTTTTGGCGTCGAAGCTTCGATTCCACAGTCCAGCTGCCCAAGCCTCCTCGAGTTCTTTACCGCTGAAGCTCCTGGCCCGGGCGGACATGTAGGCATCGAGGAACTCCTGGGTCTCATCGAGGCTCGCCTCGGTTCCGGCGATACGTGGCTGGATACACCGCTGCAGCGAGGCCGACGATGACCGGCTCCGGAGCTGCAATAACGCTGTCCCAGTCGAATACAGCAAGCAAACCTTCACCCGCCCAGCGGAGGTTGGCTGTGTACCAATCCCCGTGTCCGATGATCGGTGGTCCCCCAAGGGCTTGGAGTCGATCACGGGCCGCCCAGCCCGATTCGTCAATCCAGGCCGGTCCATTCACCTCATTCAGATCAATGTCTCGATCATCGGGCCATGGCCACAGGTCTGTGCCGAACGGGGGGAATGTCCATGGAGGTGCTGGGTCGAGCGTGCCTAACTCCTCCGGCTTCGGAGCCAGAGCAACCAGATGGGCCAGTGCCTCAGCGAAGGGTTCCGGAGACCGCCCCGAGACGGGGAAGAGGTCGCCACCGACGGTCATCTCCTCGACGCTCGCAACCCCCGCACTGAAGGGCGCCAAGTCGATGAGAGGTTCGGGGCAGGGGAATCCTCGCTCGAACAGGACACGATGTGCAGAAGCACAGGCCACGAGACGTTCCGACGCTCGACGGATCTTCACCACAACCTGCAGACCCGAGTTCAGCCTGATCCCAATGACGACGGATAGATGACCATAACGGAACAGTTCCTCGTTGAGCCCGGAACCGAGATGATTCCGACACCACCGATCCACCTCCAAGGGTTCGACCTCGATCAGTTCGTCCGGCACCAGCACATTTTGACCGGGTGTTCGACTCGGTCGAAACCAGTCGTTTGTGACCCCACCCCGGCGTGTAATAACCGTTTGTAGGTCCGATGGGAATGACCTTTTCTATTTCCGTCGCCTTAGGCGAGCTTCTAGGGGCCTCTCCGACGATCTATCGCTTTAGCGAAACGTCGAAGCGGGTGCCCTTGTTCCATGTAATGGTCAGCTGCTAGGCCTCTGGGGGGACTGCGGGACGGAAGTCGGTGTGAGCACGCCGCCCTCGTGGGCCGCCCGAGGCGCCGCCTCCCCCCGGTCTATGACTCGCCTCGGGTCCCGAACTGGGTCGAGCCTGGAATCGTGCGCCAGAAGGCGTGTGCGTCACCTCGGCGTTGATCGCCGTGGAATCCCACCCTTGCGCCGGTTGCGGTACTGATCTGTCCTCCCCATTCCTTTAGAAACCCGTCGCAGCGATGATCGATCCATTGAGGTGCTTGCCCGACATGCCTCCGTCATTAGGTGCATCACCGTACTGGTCCACGGTCCCGTTGGCCGAGGCGATCCAGTAACCATCACCGTCTGATGTGGTGAAGATGGCAGTAGCTGGATTCAGTCCTCCGAAAGCGCCTGCGGCATCGCCGATAGTTGCCAGAATCGCCATAAGATGATCGATGGCGCCGTTGGCGAAGAGGATCCAGTAACCGCCTCCGTCAGGCGTACGAACGGCCGAGGTGACTGGGGACACGGTCTGTGCCCCGGGGCTGCCGTAAGTTGGGGGCATCTCCGAAGGTATAGACGTTCCCGGTCTTGGTCACCAACCAGTACCCATTACCACTGGCATCGGGCATTACGGCAACCGCCGCCCCGGAGCAGCCTCCGATGCCCGGGCACGACCGGCAAAGTGGGCGTCGCCGAATGCGAAGACCCACCATCGGAGGCCACCATGAAGTAGCCGCCGTCGTCGTTGGATGGCACCATGCCCACGATGGGGGCATTGAGGCTGTTGGGCAGGCCCGAGCCCGCCGGGATGAAGCCAAGACCGGGAATCGAGCCGTAGAAAGTGCGTATCGCCGAAGCTAAAGACGCCGCCATCGGAGGCGTCGAGCCAGTAGCCACCATCGTCTTTGGTCGGAACGATGCCGACGACGGGTCGTTGCAGGACGAGTGCTGCCCGTCGAGCCGTGGAAGACGGCTGAGCCAAAGGTGAAGATCCCGCCGTCAGATCCAACCAGCCAGTAGCCGTGGGTTGTGGTCGACGGTGACGTGACCAGGTCCCGGCGGAGTTGGCGTGGGGGGTGTAGGAGCCGTGGGAGCAGCAGGTATCCCTCCAGTCCAGAGAACACCGCCTGATGAATCGTTTTCACTTCCTGCTCCTATACATGTGGACAGATCTGAGCAAGAGACTCCATCCAAGTGTCCATGGCCACGAGAAAGTCCGCACTTATGGCCATGAGCGGTCCGCACTGATGGCCACCAAAAGTCCGCAGTTTTGGCCACCAAAAGTCCGCACCCCTCACTGAAGCATCCACCTGAGTGACTGTCGCGATTGTTTCCCCAGCGCGACACGTGGCACCCACGGCTGGGTACAGCTTCGACAGATAGCGGCTATGAGCAGCCAGCATGAATCCCTCGTGCCTCCTGGCCCGTTCGAGTCGACTGGAGACGCGACTGTTCATGAGCCAGGCAGGTGCGTTCCACGATCCAGCGCTTGGGGAGAGCCTTGAAGCCCGGGTGGATGCGCTTGATGACCTCGACGCCGATGTGGTGGTTGCGGCAGTGCTCGATGAAGGTGCGCTTGAAGCCCGAGTCGCACCAGAGCTTGGCGAAGCGCGCGGCGGCCCGTGCCCGGTCCGACACGCTCATTCCGCCAGTGTTGTCAGACGTGGATGCGGCGACGACCACCACGGCCATGAGGAGTCCGAGGGTGTCGACGATGCCGAAGGTCTTTCGGCCGTTGATCCTCTTTCCGGCGTCATATCCCTTGGTTTCCTTCGATACCGTGGCCCCGGCGCGCACCGAGCGAGCATCGACGATGCCGGCAGAAGGCTCTGCGTCACGGCCCTCTTTGACGCACCGCCGCGGCCAGACGCGCCGCGTCGCTCAGGTCCCGTTTCTCGACCACTCGAGGTGTTGGCGGTGCACCGAGTTCCAATTCGGATATGTTCGAGCAGGCTGCACTGATAGCTGTGTGGCACATAGAAGATGGCGTGACACGGCTGCTGACGGTGAGGGACGACTATCGAACGGGTGTTACGGGGTGACAGATGGCGATGGTCACTCTTCGTGCTCATGTCACGTGGGTGTGCGCAGGTTGCGCACTTGGGAGGGGTGTTTTCTATGACAAAGGCTACGCGGTAGGGGAACTTAGATGAGGGCTATTCGTCATCGAACAGCGCGGATATTTGGGACAGTCACTGAGGGCCCCTTCTGGCCGGTCACGGTGGCGGTGCAACCCAACCGCCGCTCCGACCGAAGGGACACCTCCATGAAATCAGTGAGGGAACGAATGGACATGCATGCTGCCTACCAAGAGGTGGGCTCCTACCGGGCCGCAGCCGAGATCTGCGGCACCACCGACAAGACCGTCAAGCGGGTTGTCGAAGCGGTCAGGCGGACCGAGGCGCTCGGGAATGGGGGTGAAGTGGCCGTGGCCCACAACTACGACCCGGTCAGCACCATCATCGCCGAACGGGTCGCCCGCACCTCAGGTCGGATCACGGCCAAACGACTCCTGCCGGTGGCGGTGGCGGCCGGCTATGCCGGTTCGGCCCGCAACTTCCGCCGGGCGGTGGCCGACGCCAAAGCCGAGTGGCGTCGTGATCACCACCGGGGGGCGGCCCGGGGTCTGGGCGGGCGACATGTTGGTGTTCGACTGGGGCGAGATCGGACCGTTGTTCGTGTTCTGCGCCGTGTTGGCCTGGAGCCGGTTCCGCTTCGTGTTCTGCCCCTTAATGCTTCGACCACGCCAGTGCCGAGAGCTTCTGGTCGATCTTCAAACACGAGTACTTCTACCGGCACACCTTCGCCACCATCGACGAGCTCCGGGCAGGGATCACCCGATACATCAACTTCTACAACCACCAGCGTCGTTGCGCCAAGGCTGACAATCTCAGTCCCGTCCGCTACGAGTTAACGTTGGCCAATAGCGAGCAACAAGCCGCATAAACCGTGTCCACTATTTCTGGGAAGGTATTCATTTCAGAGCGTGGGCAACGCCTGGATGAGCACTCCTTCTCGAGGCCGAGCGCACACATGGAATCGCCTGAGCCGGACTCAACCATCGCAATCCGGTTGGCAGGTCAGGAATGCGGTGCTAGACCTGACCGAGTCACAAAGACTTGGATCGGAGAGGAGTCGGCAATGAAGTTCGTAGTGACGTGGAAGGTTCGGAGTGGCGCATCCGCCGCTGACAATGAGGCAGCCGCAGCTCGCGTGCTTGAAGTCTTCGGAAAGTGGTCGCCGCCATCCGACGAAACCTTTCATCAGTTCTTGGGTCGCCTCGACGGTACGGGCGGTTTTGCAGTCGTAGAGACCGACAATCCAGATTCCCTCGCAGAAGCCCCGGCGAAGTTCGGCACCTACTTGGATTTTGAAATAGTCCCAGTGAACGACATCACCGAGACCACCCGCCTGCTTGGCGAGGGAGTCGAGTTCCGCAAGTCGATCTAGAGGTTCGCTCGCGCCAGATTGATTGATGGGCGCTGTCTTGCCAAGAAGGAGTTCCTTCGCGCGGAATCGAATAATGACTCTTTACGAAGATCAGCTCCTCCCCAGGGTCCAGAACAAGGTCATGGACAGCAAGGACCTACGGGCCGCGAGAGCCCGAGTCTGCTCGGCGCTATGGGGCGACGTGGTTGAGGTTGGCTTCGGGACCGGCCTCAATGCTCCCTATTACCCCGAGAGCGTGCGAAGGATCGCCGCAGTCGAGCCTTCTTGGCTGTGCATGCGCCTCGCCGAACCCCGGATCGCCGCCACGTCGGCAAAGATCGAGCTTGCAGGACTCAATGGTGAGGCCCTGCACTTACCCTCGAACGAGTTCGACACAGCGCTGTCGACCTGGACGCTGTGCACCATTCCTGACGTGAAGGCTGCGCTCGCCGAGATTCGACGAGTTCTGAAACCCGGCGGCACGTTCCATTTTCTCGAGCATGGGCGCGCTCCCGATGCCCGCGTCGCGCTCTGGCAGGCCCGGATCGAACCAATGCGGAAACACCTAGTTGGAGGCTGCCATGTCACCAGGGAAATCTCCGACCTCGTCGAGCGGGCGGGCTTCCAGCTCGTCAAGGTGCGGACCTACTACATGAGCGGTGAGCTGAGGGTATTTGGATACACCTTCGAAGGTATGGCTACCAAACCCTGAGCCGAGGGCCCTACGTGGGCGGCGTCGAAGATCACGGGTGGGACACAAAGCGGGGCAGGGTGCCACCCTGCACTTCGGGGCTACGGCATTCCGGGGAGGCGAATCACGGGTGAGCGGAGCCATGCCGAATCGGCTGACTTCATGACTTCGAGTCTGACCCCAAAAACGGCGACCAGTCTCCCTCGGGGTCAGTGGTTTGTCCCAATTCGATCAGATGACCGTCGGGATCGCGTAAGTAGCAACGGATCTCATACGCGTGCTGCTTGGGGGGCGTCAGGAATTCGGCTCCCCGGGCCTTCCATTCCTCATACTTGGCATTGATGTCCGTGACCCGGATATTGAGAAAGGCGCTGGCCCGGTCGGGGTCGGGTGGCGTCTCGAGGATCACAGTGGGCTTGTCGTCAGTTGGGCCTCCGCCGGCATTGATGACAACGAAGCTGTTAGCGAGTGCGACATTGGTCGGCACGGGGCCGAAGACCACCTCGCCGCCGAGAACTTCGGTATAGAAGCGCCGGGAGCGCTCGACATCGTCCGACACAATGAAGTGGGTCAACACCATTCCCGCTTCGGAGCCATTGCTTTCAGACAATTCGCACCTCCAGTGAATGGGCACATACCGGCTTGCCGCCGGGTCTGCGCAGCCATGTTCCAGTGAGCGAAGTATCGTCCTTCTCCCACGCCACGACTAGTGGCCATTCCAATGGTCCTCATATCGTGAGGTAATTTCCGCGATGCCCCGGTTCGCCGGGACAGTCGGACACTCCGGCTACTCAATAAAAATGCTGGAATTGGAATGCAAAGGGTGAAGGTTCCCCTCTAAGGTTCCCGTAGGAACAGCCAGAGGAGGCCAAGCAATGGGCAACGTCGAGCTAATAAGAGATGCGTACGACTGCTTCAGTCGAGGTGACATTCCCACCCTCCTGGGCATGATGGACCCCGACATCCAGTGGAGCGAGGCAGAGGGGAACCCGTACCAACCGAGCGGCAGGGCTTGGAGGGGTCCAGATGCCATCGTGCAGAACCTGTTCGTGAAGATTGGGGCAGACTTTGACGGCACCTTCGTCATTCACCCCAAAGACTTCTACGATGCCGGTGATACGGTCGTCGTCGAAGGGCGCTACACGGGGACCTTCACGGCTACGGGCAAGAGTTTGGACGCGCAGGTCTGCCACGTATTCAAGCTTCGTGACGGCAAAGTGATTAGCTTCCAGCAGTTCGTGGACACGGCACAGTTGCAAGATGTGATGGGCGCCCGATAGCGCCAAGGCCCGGAGCCGGAATTTCTGAGACTGCCTCAGAACATTGCCGGGAGGGCGTCACCCTGCGACATCAACGGGCGAGTGACTCTGCCCGGCGTCCCGACGACCTCGCCAGCCTCGGCCGGGACGCAGAGGACGCAACCGTGGAACAATTACGGGCATGGACGAGCCGCCGGAGCTGCAGTGCAACGGACACTGGAGGATGGCTGTTTGGGCCCTCCGAGTGGGGTACGTCGGGCTGGCCGTCGCCATCGCGGGCCTCATCGTGATGTTGTTGGGATCCACGCGGTGGCTCCTGGCCGTCGGGGTGATCATCTGGCTCGCCGCCGCAGTCGTCACGTTGGCGGGGTTCTTCTGGTCCCGGCACGAGCTGCCCGAGCCACGACCTGGGTACTGGTCGATGCGGTTCATGCTCATCCGCGACACGGTCCACGTGCGGTCGTTGGCCCAGCGGTCCTGACCGCTCCGCCCTTCGTGGCTGCGCCCGCCGTGCAACACTCTCCCGTCTTGTCGACCCGACCGGGATGTGCCGTTACCGAGCGTGTCCGAGAGGTGTCGCCAGCGACCACCGCGAGCTTCCCTTGGAAGTCCTCCGCGGCAACGACGTTACGCCCCACGGAGCTGGGCGCGTACCAGCAGTTGTGAGCAGCCAGGTGCAGGGTCGGCCTTGCAGAAGCAGTTCGAGTCGAAGGGGCGGGCGGCGCCTGGGAGATGTGAGGGACCGGCCGGCCGCGGCGGGGGTCGCGTAAGGGGCATGCTGTAGCGGTTTCTCGGGCCGCCGATGAAGGAGGTGCTTGTGCAAAGGGTCACCCGGTTGCTCGTGGTGAGCGCGATTCTCCTGAGCGGCGCCGTCATCGGCGCCGGGGCTGGTCCGGCAGCCGGAGCGGCCGTTCCTCAGGGTCAGGGGGTCACGGCCACGACGATCCGGATCGGCATCCCCTACATCGATCTCTCGGCGATCAGGCAGTTCGGCATCACGCTCGACCAGGGCAACTACCCCGACGCCTACAACGCCATCATTGCCAACCTGAACGCGCACGGCGGAGTGGACGGCCGCAAGCTGGTGCCCTACCTCCTGGCGGTCAGCCCAGTCGGCACGGCACCCGCGGCGACGGCGTGCACCCAGCTCGATGAGGACGACAAGGTCTTCGTCGCGATCGCGCCCTTCGAGCCCGCCTGCTTCCTGCAGCAAGGCGTGCCGACCATCGCGGGGTCCTACCAGGCCGGCGCGGCCTCCGGCGTCGCGCCGAACTTCACGTTGACGCCGCCGCAGGCGGCCTACGACCCCGTGCAGCTCAAGGCGTTCGTGCACGAAGGTGTGTTCAAAGGAAAGAAGGTCGGGATCTTCGCGGGGCAGACCACGGACGAAGACGAGCTCCACGTTGTGGAATCGGCCTTGCGCTCCCTTCACGTCTCGGTCGTCGCGACAGCGGTGGACGCCGGCGCGCCGGGTGACGAGACCGCCATCAACCAGCAGGCGAGCATCATTGCGCAGCGCTTCGAGACGTCCGGAGTCGACGAGGTGGTGGCCGTCGGCGAGGGCTCCCTCGTCTGGCCGGACGCACTCCAGGCCAACCAGAGCACCTACCACCCGCCCTTCGTCGCCACGAACGAGGGCACGATAGAGACGGCGGTGCTCGCCGCATCCATCTCCCCTACGTACCTGCGCGGCGTGCTGACCTCGAGCCCGGTCCCCTCGAACTACCAGATCTGGCACACGCCGTTCGTCCAGCACTGCGACCAAGTCGTCCACAAGGCGTACCCGTCCGACAAGATCACGCCACCCACCAATCCGATCAGCGGTTCGGACCAGACCTTCTACTCGGTCGAGTCGGCGTGCATCAACATGGCACTCTTCACCACCATCGCCAAGGCCGCCGGCAAGAACCTCACCGTGGCCAGCTTCGAGAGAGCCGGCTACGGGCTGCGCAACGCGACCATTCCAGGGGCCGCGTCATCGGTCTCGTTCGGCCCCGGCCGGTCCTACCCGCTCGGCCCCGTCATCATGGTCACCTACGACCCGGCCAAGAACGTGTTGGACTTCGCCAACTCGGCAGCCGAGACGTAATCTCCGAAGGGTTGCCGGTACGGCGGGACCTGTGAACGAGATGTATGGGCCGGATCTCGCCGGTGATCTCAGCATCCACCCGGATCCCTTCCGGATGTGGTCGACGGCCACTGAGCGGGTGACGAGTCTCCCTTGTGAGTCCGTGGCTTGACCCACTTCTATGAGATGACCGTCAGGATCGCGGCGTAGCAACGAAGACACCCGACTGCTTAACCTTTACGAGGTGGGAGAATTCGAGACCTCAGACAATGTCCGACTTCGGTACGACGTCCGAGGTACGGGACCCCCACTTCTGGCCTGCCAGGGCGGGCCGGCCAACATTTCAGAAACGCTGGCCGACGCCCTCGTACCGCTTGAGGGCGCGTACACGCTCTTGTATCACGATTATCGAGGCAGTGGGCACTCCGAAGTCGCTCCGAGCGCCACGTATACCTATGAGCGGATTGCCGACGACTTTGACGAGCTGCGGATCCACCTCGGCTATGAACGCGTCGGCGTGCTGGCCCACTCGATGGGCGGCTTCATTGGACTCAACTACGCGCTGCGGCACCCTGAGGCGTGCGCTGGCATGGTCTTAGTCGGCACCACCCCCACGGGCGACCCCGGCAAGATCGCGCTACCAGCATTGCGGGCTCTCGGTCCGGCTCGCACCGCCAAGACCCTAGCCATGGCTGTGTGGTACGTAGCCGCTTGGTCTTGGCGCTCTGAGTCAAAAGACAAACACGCTGCCCGTTACGCCGCCGTGGACGTCACTCAGGAAGGGATACCCGCTGTCCGCGACAAGGTGAAGGCTGCCTTGGCAGGCCTACCCGCACCCAATGACAACGTCCCACACCTGGAGCGGATGTTCGCTCGCACTGACCTCACCGGCCGACTCGATGAGATCCGCTGTCCGGTCCTCGTTCTCTATGGCCAGCGCGACGCCCTGATGGTCGCCGGCGCCCAGATGTTGGTGCAAGGGTTAACCGACGTATGCCAAGTGCGGCTTCCAGAGGTCGGCCACGAGCCATTCATTGAGGACCCAGATGCGGCCTTCCCACCCGTTCTCGAGTTCCTTGCCACCCTGCAGTTCTGACCAGCGAGCGACCTGCCCCCGAACGGTCGCCAGCGCGGCAGCAGTCATGGCCTCGCGACACCTACCTTGCGCGCAAGACGGACGGGTCAAAGGCCCATTCTGGCCGTTCGCTCCAAGATTCCCAGCGTGGCACGTAGGGCCGACTCCGGCACGATCGGGAAGCGTTCCTTGAAGTCATCGCTGACCTTCGACCAGTCGTAGTAGGACGTCACATTGGTGACCCCATCCTCGCCGGGTTCCAGGCGGTAACCATAGAAGTGCGCAACAGGAATGTCGGGCCCCAGATCCCACGCGATCTCCTTGTCTCGCTCAAAGAGGATGATGTGCACGGTCACGTCGTATTTGCCGAGCGGGACGTCATTGAGCGACTCGCGATCCATGTGGATGACGAATGTGTCGCCTACCTTCTCCGCCGGCTTGCCGCTGAAGTCCTGCAGCATGCCCGAGGCATCGATGGCCACGTGGCCTGCGGGACTACGCAAGATGTCGAAGATTGCGGCGGCCGGTGCCGGGATGGGCCGGGTCACCTCGATTCGGTCCGACAGAAAGACGGTATCGGGCATGCGGAGCTCCTTATGGACGTTGGCGGCCTCGCGGGTCACCCTCGGTCTATTCGATTCACCAGCATCGCGCGCTGAACGCGGCGGGCCGCCGGCCCTGGCGGCGAGAACGGTCGAGTGGTCAAAGAGTGAACTTCAGCCCGTCATGCGAGATACTCGGGGCTGCCGATCACGGCTGAATACGGGCGTGTGGGTGCTCCGCTTCGCCGGGACAGGGTGCCACCTTGGACGGCCGAAGTATCCAGACTCGAAAGGATTGCGACCCCTTACGGGCGGCTGGCGGCCTCGATGATCGAACCATCCGTGTGCCGAAGCCTATTCGCCGGTAAAGCGAAACTCGGCCTGCCAGGGACCGTCGGAGTGGACGACCTCCCAATAGCGCTTTGCGATGTTCTCGGGGTCGAAGGCGGTGCCCGCAACGATCTGCCCGTCGATCGTCAATGTCGCCACGCGGATGCCGTCTGGCTCCAGATCGGCTCCGAGCATGGTGGCAGCGGATCGGAGCGCTGCTTTGCCGAGGGAAACGGTGGCGAGGGCTGGAATCGGATGATCTGCGAAGCCGCCACCCGTCACGATGATGGTGCCGGAACCGGCCGCCCGCATGGCTGGGGCAGCGACCTGCGTCAAGACGATGGCGCTTATGACGTCAACCGTATAGGCCGTCTGCAGGTGCTCCACACTCGAACTCAGGAGCTTGTCCGGAGCTCCCATGACCGCGTTGTAGATGATGAGCCCGGGCGCACCCTGCTCGTTATAGAGCACAGCCATCCGAGACCCCAGACCTTCAGGGTCGCTGGCATCTGCCGCGATCGTGTCAATCTGGGCGCCGGTGTCGGCCAGGCTGTCGGCGAGATCGCGGAGTCCGTCCGTGCCGCGAGCCACCAAGGTCACTCGATAGCCTCCGTCGGCGAAGCGACGAGCCACGGCCATCCCAAGACCCGGCCCGGCACCGACCAGTAGAAGGTGACGGTTGTCGATCGAGGAACCAGTGCCACCTGCAGAGTCGTCGGGCATGAACTGCTTCCTTTCGTTTCGAATGTCCTAGGGTAGCGAAACGGAATCTCGATCTCGTGATTGAAGGAACGGCGGAGGGCGTGAGCGACCATGTCGAGCTTGGACGTGTCGCCAACACCTAGGAGGCGAAGTACGGACCGCAATTCGTCGCACCGGATGGAACGTGGTAGCGCTCCATGCGCCGGCCGCGGCGAACTTGGAGTTCGAGATGAGCCTTCCGGATGCCCAGATCCCACCCCGGGCCGATCTCGCCGTCGTCGTCGTCAACTACAACGCCGGAGAGTACCTCGCACGATGCGTGACGTCTGTCGTCGAGGCCTCGGGAGAGCTTGCGCTCGACGTCCTCATCGTCGACAACGCCTCCCGCGACGGCAGTGCACGGGCGGCCTCTGAGCGCTCGCCGCGGGTCCGTCTCATCGAGAACCCGGCGAACCGAGGATTGTCCGCGGGGTGGAATCAGGGAGCCCGCGCCGTCGACGCGCCGTGGATCCTGTTCCTCAACCCCGACGCCGAGATCTTGCAGGGCGACCTCGGAGCGTTCGTAAAAGCCGGCGAGAGGCATGGGGACGTCGCTCTGCTCGGGCCTGTGATCCGCAACCCCGACGGGACGATTTACGAGAGTGGGCGCGTCTTTCCTGGGGTCCTGCAGGCTGTCGGCCACGCGTTCCTCGGGCCGTTCGCGCCAGGCAATCGGTTCACACGCGAGTACCGGCAGACAAGCTGGGATCGGAGTACCGAGCGCGAAGTCGACTGGGTGAGCGGCGCCGCCATGCTGATCCGGCGATCTGCGTACGAAAAGGTGGGCGCGTTTGACGAGGCGTTCGGGCTCTACGGCGAGGAGCTCGACCTCTGCACCCGGCTTCGGGACGCTGGCTGGAAGGTGCTCGCGACGCCCGAGCTCGAGGTCATGCATGTGGGCGGCGTCTCGACTGGCCGCTCTCGCCGGACCTACCTGATGCACTCGCAGAGCATCTACCGGTACTATCGCAAGCATCGGGCGACGGGGTGGCAGCGCGCGACGCTGCCGATGGCGTGGGTGACGCTCCGGGCACGTGCGGAGCTGGTTTCCCTGCGCCACCGCGTCGCGACCCGCCATGAACGCGATCACGCCCGATAAAGCGCGATCCGATCCTGTCGGCCCTCCTACGCCGAAGGCAGGGTTGGGACGCGGTAAGGCACGCCATACAACGCAGGGTCGAGACCGCGGCGCGCTCGAAGAGCGGACCGCTCCGCTACTCAGTAGCAACGACAGCTTGCGTAACCTGTCCGGGGTCGCCAAGGGGTGGTCGATGCCATCCTCAACTTGGGAGTTCCATCTCAGAGAGGACGTCATGGACGACATCGAGGCAATCCGGCGGTTGAAGGCTCAGTATTTCCGCACTATGGACACGAAAGACTGGGAAGGGATGCGCCAGGTGTTCACGGACGATGTGACCGTGGACACCCGTGCCACGGGTGGCAAGAGGAGAGACCCTGCGCACTTTCGGGACAGGTTGTAGAGGTCGGTCGTGACACGATGGCGTGGTGCCCATGGACCTCCGGCCATTCGTAAGTGACCAACTTTGTCTGGTTGAGCCCTGGTTCAAGGACGCCGAGACGCAACAATGGCTCGGAGGTCCGGACTGGCCACGGATGTCCCTTGAACTCGCCGATGCGCCTTTCGGTGAGTTCCGGGGCGCCCGGGAAACGGGACGCCACCGATTCTTGGCCTGGGACGGGAATGCGCCCGTTGGCTACATCGACTGCGGCACCTTCGACCGATGGACCACCTGGCAGGGAGGTCCATCGGGACGAGGTGTTGTGGGCGTCATCGACGAGCCGTCCGGCGCCATTGCCTATGTCACGGACCCCGCCCTTCGGCGAAGGGGCTATGGAGTGGACATGATGCTCTCGCTTATGGAGGTTCCTGATCTCGAACATGTCTCCCTCTTTGCCGCCGGAATCGAACCTGAGAACACCGCGTCCGTCCGGTGCCTGCGCACGGCAGGGTTCCGACCACTCGACCCGGCCAGCGATTGGGAGGGCATCGTCTATTACGCCAGGAGGAGGACCTGATGGCTGAGACGTGCGTATGTTGCTCAACGTTGGTCGATTGGTGGGTCAGGCTGCGCTCCCACCCTGACCTGCCGATCTGTCACAACTGTCTCGGTGGGCTCAACGGTCAGCGGGACGGCCAGCTGCAGCTCATGACCGGATCATGGATTGTCACCGGTTTTGAACCGATCTTCAAAGTGGCTGACGTGCTTCGCTCGGCCGCCTGGTTCGAGCGTGCGGGATTTGAGGTGTCGCTCCACGATGAGTCCTATGCCTTCGCTCGTCGGAACCGGGGCCTCACGATCCACCTTGCCCAAGCTGATCGAAGCGAATCTCTCGGCCATGGTGCCCTCTACATCCACTGTCAGGACGCTGACCAGGTCGCCGAGGAGTGGCGAAAGGCAGAGATCGCAGTAGAAGGTCCCCGAAATGAGGACTACGGGAAGCGGGAGGGCTCAATCACCGACCCTGACGGAAACGTGATTCGTTTCGGCAGCCCCATTCGCTGAGGGACCGGAGGAACTGGCGTTAGTCCCAGTCCACCGAATCCGTGGGACGGTTCTGCCCCGGACGCGCCTCCGCTCGGCTGGTCTGGTCGATCAGCCCACCACTGGTCGGCGGACGCCTACTGTCGGTTCGTGCTGAGGCTCCTGGGGAACCGAATCCTGCTTCGAGACTTCCTCCCACGAGACCGTGACGAGTTCATTGCGCTTGAGTCCGATGACGCGATGTTCAGGTACATGAAGTTCCGCATAGATCGAGAGACCGCCGAATCAATCCTCCAGAATCTGCTCCGGGAGCCGTACCTCGATCCCAGACCGAGCTACAACCTTCTAGTCGAAGACGCCGAGGGCTTCTCGGGCTGGGCCGGAATCGACCGTATCGACGGAACCGACAGCGCTCAGCTGGGCTGGTATCTCCGTTCGAACCGATGGGGACGCGGTTATGCCACGGAGGCCACCCGGCTCTTGCTCGACTTCGGCTTCTCCACGCTGCGCAGAGCCACGATGTGGGCAACGGCTGACCCAGAAAACCTGGCATCGATCAGAGTTCTCGAGAAGTCAGGCCTCACCAACCGAGGACTGACCGACCCTGCACGAACATGGCGGGGTCAGCGTCCGCGTGTCCTGTTCGAGATCGAGGCAGAACGGTGGGGAACACCCGCCGATCGTGAGCAGCCGTGACCGTTCCCGTAACGCCACGGCGAAGTCCGTATAGAAGGACAGCGCACTCCCGACCCGGTGCTTACCTTGAGGGCGGCGGGTGGGCTCAAGGGAACGTTCACATCCAGCCTCGGGTGGTCGGATAGCCAAGCTGGAAGTAGGAACCATCGCGACGTGCCCCAGCCGCCGGGTCGGGTTCAGGTGACCGACACGTCGGGGTAGGGGATTGAACGCGGTAGACCATCCGAGTTTTCGGCACTACGTGTCGGTACCGGGTCTAAGGTCCGTGTCCATGGGTTCCCGTCCACTCGCTACCTTCCGCTGGTACAGGTAGGCATGACTCCAGAAGAGGTCGTCCGAGCAGAGCTGGACGCGTGGAGTCGGCTCGATGTGGACGAGATCATGAGCTTTTTCGCCGAGAGCGCGGTCTGGGACAACCTGCCGTTCGGTCCGGTAACGGGCCACGGTGCGATCCGCGAGGCCGTAGCGGGGTATATCGCCAGGACGACCTCAGGCAACATCGAGATTCTCAACTTGGCCGTCGCCGGGAATGTCGTGCTCACCGAGCGCTTGGACCATTTTTCACGTGGGGTGGAGAGATGAGCCATGCCCAAGTCATGGGCGCATTCGAAATCGTCGGAGACAAGATCACAGCGTGGCGAGATTACTTCGACATGAGCAAAGGCGGGCATTGACCTATCCGGGAGGCGCTCACACTTCTCCGAGACCGCTCGTTCGACACGCATGATGCACTGAGCGTAGGTACGTTGTCGTGGCTCTGCTCTGGCGCTGGGCGAATGCAGCGCGCTTCAGCCCGCCCATCCCAGTAGAGCCCGGGGTGCACCTAGTGCCGCCGTCGGGCAGGCCACCGGTTATCGAGTGATCGCCAGGGGCACTGCTCCATTGCTCGGGATCAACCGTCGGTTGACATTCTGGTCGGCACGTTGGCCCCTCGCATCACGTTTGTTCGTCTGGCCTGCGCATTGTCCACTCAAGCGGCAGCGCACCGAACCACAGCACGTCGCACCGACCGCCCTGCCATACGGCGTGTGAGCGCATCGTTCCCTCATACACAAACCCCGCTCGGCGGGCCACCGCGACTGACTCTTCATTCTCCGCAACGATCGTCAAAAAGACGCGAGCTGCGCCAAGCTCGAACAACCAACGCGTGAGGAGGATCACCGCCCGAGTCGCGTAACCGCGTCCCCTCGCGCCTGCCGCAATCCAGTAACCGAACTGCGCTACGTCCGCCTTAGACCAGTCGTCGACTCCACAGCAGCCGACCAAGGCGCCAGACCTCGCGTCCATGATTGCGAATGCAACGCCATGTGGTGTCTCAGTCGTAGCAAACGCCCGCCAGTTCAACGCGAATTCGTCGATGACGGCCTCGGCGTCCGCGACCGAAAGCGGCGGAGTCGGCCGTCCTAACCGGTCGAGAACCCCGTTATAGCGTCGGATCGCTGGATCGGCGCATGCTTCCGCCATGAACCCGGCGTCATCTCTCGACCAAGGCCGGAGGGTAACCACGTCGTCGGAAAGCGTCACGACCGGATTGTCGGCATCAGCCTCGCGCTCGTCTAGAGAGGACTCGTTGGCTGCTCGTTTAGACGGGGGTATCTCTCGGCTCACTCCGGGACCTCGATGGGAGCCCTCATGTGTGACATCTGGTGACGAAGCTACAGAACTTGATGCGGCCACGAAGGACGGGTCTATCGCAGTCCTTTGCGAGCGCCGGCACGTTTCCATTATGGATGACCTACGCCGACCACCCAGGACGCCTCCGAATGCCGGGAGACGGGCTACGCGGCTCGACGCCATACCTGGACGATGCGGGTTCGTCCTGCAGTGCAGTCAGATTGTCCAGCCGTTACGTCGGCCTACATCGATTCTTGGCGGGGCTTCATACCGGGACCTCCTGACTGAGGCCGATCTCGAGGTCCAGGCGGAGGCCCGCAGTGGGCGCGACTGGGCTTCCGCTATCAGCCAGCCCGACCGGATCGTGTTGGTCGCCGAAGACGGTCCGGTGGAATCGTTGGAGTGGCCGAATGTGAACACGCTCCGCCCAAGGGCGTCTTCCATGGCTCCAGATGCTGTCCCCTCGGCGTGGGGTCCCGGTGCGGCCGTCGAGCTACTCCGTGAGGCTCTTGACGCTGCTCACGGGGCCGCAAACCGCACTCTTTGGTTGGAGGTCGTGGTTCGTCAGCTGAGAGCTCGGCGGTTCTATGAACGGGAGGGATTGTTTCTCGACGACAGGATGGAGCCGGGGTCCAATGGGCTCTTCGATCTGCTCTATTACCGGCACCATCAGCCTGCCCCATGACGCCGGCTATATGAGGCACCACGAAACCTCGGTCACTCCGACATATTCGCGTGTTCGACGGCGTCCATCAGCCCCGCCGACGACGTATGCTCGAGTGCTATGAGCTATGCCGTTGATTTCGTCGACGTGTCCACCACCGGCTTGGAGTCGTCGCCGGTAGCGACCGCGCTGGCCGGTTTGCGGGCGAACGAGGCTCGCTACTTCAAGAACAAATACGACCAAGTCTTCACGGTCGAACCGGCTGCCAAGGCGAAGAAGGCCATCGAACTGGTGCACCGCATTCTCAAAGAGGAGCGCGACATCGTCATCGCGTCGCCCCCGCTTGAGGCAACGACGTTCCAGGTCGAGAACATCCGATGGACCTACGTCTTCTACGAGAACGGACTCTCAATAAACGTCCTGTACACGCTTGACGGACCCGAACCGAAACGAGCGGTCGGGTTCAAGCTCTCCGAAGGGATGGAGGTACCCGCCGAGCTCGGCTCGTTCAAGTTCGCGCGACAGAAGTCGAAGCTGGCAGGGACGATCCGCGGCTCGTACTTCGTGATCAAGGGCAAGTACTGAACCGAACAGGTTTCGGATCGGTCGGTGTTCGGCCCGGATCCAACCAGGCCCGAGAATCCCATTGCAATCAACCCTGTGCCCCGGTACGTCGGCTCCGGGCGCATTGAGAGCTGGGCAATGGCTCCGCCCCAGGCGATACTTGGTGTCTATGTCGGATCTGTGGCAAACGGCCCCAGAGGCATCAAAGAGATTCGGTGCGCAGGCTCGGGACTATGACCGCTATCGGCCGCGATACCCAGAGAGCGTGTTCGACGCCATCATCGAAGTCACTCATGCCTCAGTTGGGGTCGGCGTCATCGAAATCGGAGCCGGGACCGGAATCGCGACAGAGCCCTTGGTGCGCCGTGGCCTATCAGTGACGGCCATCGAACCGGCACCTGAGATGGCTTCGATGGCACAAGCAAAGCTCGACCATCGGGCTTCAGTCTTCGTGGGTCGCTTTGAGGACTTTTCGGCACCAGGCCACGTCCAAATAATTGCTTCATTCAATGCTTGGCATTGGGTGGACCCAGAAGTCGCGGTGAACCGTGTGGCTGGGTTTCTCGCACCGGGCGGCTCCCTTGCTCTCGTATGGACCGAGGTCGTCTCATGGGGTGAGGAGCCCTTTGAGGAACGGTTGGCCGAGGTGTTTGGCTATCCGTGGGCGAAACGATTGGACCATGTTGATGACTCCATGCGCCCGCTTCGCGCCGACCCCCGGTTCGATGACACTCTGATTCTCCATCACGTCTTTGAGCGCACACTTGACGCTTCAACCTTCGTAGCCGTGACCAAGACCTATGGTGGCCAACGGACCGAGGAGCAGTACGACGCCATTGCAAAAGTCATCGACGATGAGTTCGGGGGCTCGATCAACAAGGTCGAGGACGCTGCCCTCTACATCTCGAGGCGCCGTTAGCCAGGTAGGGTTCCAGTCACCGCTTCGCCATAGCGATCGGCATGACCGGATCCTTGAGCAGCTGGCCAATCGAAGTGCTCCGGTACCGGGCGGGGGAGTTGCGCTTCATTGACTCTGGCGCGAACACGGCAGGTCTCCCTGCAAGAACCTGGGCTCCGACGGCGCGGCAAGTGGTGCAATGGATCACCCCTCGAGACTCCAGCGATGCAGCGCTACGTCGCCTGTGTCGCCGCCAAAATCACATCGAGCACTGCCTGGTCGGGAGCAGGTGGGCATTCAGCACTTGGAAGCCCTCGCATTTTGTCCAGGGCCTCTCCGACCATTTTGCCGGTGATGGCTGGACTGTGGGCCGAGATGATGGTCGAGATTTCGAGATCGGACAAACGGTCCACCTCGGCTCCGAAGCGATCCTCATCGACGAGTCGCAACCAGGGTGCGAGCGCATTGAAGGCGAACATGGTCATTCCGTGAGTCCAGAACTCCTCGTCGAGTTCGGCGACGTCTCGAGCGAGGTTCTCGGCACCGTCACCGCCAGGCACAGGCGTAGCAAAACTGTCGACGGCCCAGTAGACGCCGGTCTTGGTGTCGAGAAGACCGCGAGTTGTCGGGGAGTCGTAAAGCGGGGGGCGCACGACGGCCATCTCGCGATCGCCAGCGTCGAAGGTGACCCCGTCGTCCATCCAACGACAGCGCTCAAGGGGGAAGTCAAACGCGTTGGTGTGTCGTTCGGTAAGCGCCCAGCTGCATACGAGATTGGCGTTCGGACAGGCCGCCATGACCTCATCGAGATTGCCGACGTGGTCGGCGTCCTCGTGCGATATGAAGACCCAACCGACCTCTTGTGGGTCAACCACGGCGAACGCGTCTTCTAGCCAGTTGCGTTTGTTGCGACGCGAACCGGTGTCGATAAGGACGGGTTGCCCGGCCAGGATGACGGCGGAGTTGATGTACACCGATAGCGGCTGGCCCAGGGCGTGCTGCACCTCGTGGATCACGTAGGTGCCCGGTGCGACCTCCGTGGGGTCTTGCCGGTAGGTGGGCTCCGACAGAGTGGTCGACATGGTCATCCCTTTCCCCCGCCTGGCGCGGCGCGAGCGACTTTTGGCAGGGTAGACCAAACTGCCCCGGTTCGCCGGAACGTGGGACGGTGAGGCGCGACACGATGGGGATACCGGACGACCCAAAAAGGCTCGTACGCTTGTGAGCAGGCGTACGTCTCTCCGAGTCCAGATCCTCGGCGATCTCCCAGATGCGACCAGCGGGTCAGCAAACTGGCGATGCGCATCCCCCACGGCCGGTCCACTGGCCCACTGAGCGTTACCACGCCCTGCTGAGCAAGCTCGGCGCACGCCGCGGCACCGTTCGGGTACCCCTGCGGCCTGATCTCCCCGTTGGCAGATGAACCCGTCCCGGTACGGAGTAGGCGCTTCATGCGGATGGCCTGGTCGGGTCGAGCGGTCCTCTGACAGCGGGTTTGTGTGCCGTGCTCGGGACGGATTGGTGCCGAAGTTCAGTTTCCCGACAGGTGGTCGAGATGTCCGAAGAGTCGTCGAAGACCTTCGACCTCTTCTGTCGTTAGCGGCTGAGAGTTGATTGACGAGATGTTGTCCTCGAGGTGCCCTGGGTTGCCGGTGCCGGTGAGGACGACGTGACAACCGGGCTCGTGGCGGACGAACCGGTAGGCCGAATCCACCACCGACCCGTTGCGACCTGGACGAAGGAATCCGAGCGGGTCATCGAGGTCGATGGCACTTTCGGGGATGTGGCCGTCTTCGACGAGCTGGCAGGCCACTCGACGCAACTCGTCGGGTTGGCTGAGGGCCCGCCGCACGGCGAACATGACCTCGACGCCGATGTTCTTCTCTTGAGTCAGGGGGAACACCCGATCGCGTGCGCTCGGGTTGAGTAGGTTGAATCCGACCATCACCACGTCCCAGCAGTCGTCGAGAAGGGCTCGCTGCAGCATGGTGTGTTTGGGGTCGGCACCGAAACGCTCGGATATGGCCAGGAACCGCAGGGCACCTTCGGCACGTAGGCGCTGTAGCTCGGGAACAAGCTCGTCCACGCAGTGCCTGTAGAGGCCAACATCGACACCGTGCAGGTGAAAAACGTCGACCCGATCAGTCCGCAGGCGACGGAGTGAGAGCTGGACGGACTCTCGCAGCGCTCGCGAAGTGAGGGATGCTCCGCCGCCCTGGGGATGAGCCTTGGTCGATACGACCACCTGGTCGCGCTGCCCCGCGAGTCCTCGCCCCACGATCTCCTCGGTCCCGTAGGCCCGGGCCGTGTCGATATAGGTGACGCCGAGCTCCAGCGCTCGTTGGACCAGGCGCACGGACTCCTCCTCGGTGGCGCCCGTGGCTCGGCCCAGGCGACTGTGGCCGCCACAACCAAGGCCAGCCACGCTCACTTCCAGGCCGGTCCGACCGAGCACAACATTTTCCATGGCTACGCCTCCACGTCGCTTTGGGGCTCATGTTGTCGCACCGCCGGGCTCGAACTCCAAGCTGCCCGGTTCCCCGAGCCTGCCTCGGGGCGCTTACCGCTGCAGGGACGCTTCGGGCTCATTGGCTGGGACGGCTCCCCCTTCGGCATCGGCAGTATCGGGCGGTCGCGCGTTTACGCCGGCAAAGTCAAGAACACAACATCAACTGGCTCGTCCCGGCCACGAATTGCTACCCGATCGGTCCGGCCTCCTGGGTACTCCGCCTCAATCAGCGGGTAAAGCGAAGCTGCAAGCACAACCTCGCCCGGCGAGGCGTGAGCCTGAAGTCGAGCACCAACGTTGACGGCATCACCGAGGGCAGTGAAGTCCAATACGCTTCCCGACCCCACATTGCCCACGAAGGCGACCCCCGCGTTGGCAGCGACGCCGAGTGGCACTTCGGCGACTTCCGAGGCCAGTTCAAGAGCGGCCATCGCTGCCTTGCGTCGATATTCGGGGCCAGCGATACCCGGGATGAAGAGACCCATCACTTCGTCGCCAATCAGCTTGTCCACAATGCCTTCATTGTGAATTAGTACCTTCGTTGCCGTGCCGTAGAACTCGTTCAGACGCTCGGCGAACGTCGTGGCGTCCGAGTGCTCACCCAGAGCTGTCGAAGCTCGCACGTCGGCGAACACAACTCCGATGTCGATCTCGATGCCACCGGTCGGCAGATGATCGAAGCAGGCCTGACAGATGTTCGTGTTCTTACGGGAGGGCTTGCGCCCAACGAGGCCGAGCATTTTGCCGCCCACGCCGCCAAAGGGGTTCAGGCAAAGCTGGCAGCGGGGATCATGAGGAAGCCAGCGAAAGATCCGTTGCGCGACCTTCAAGGGTTCGTAGCCCTTGACGAGGAGAGCTTCCCAATCGAGTGGTTTCGCCACCCTCCGAACTATGCCCCCTCAGCGGGAAAGTCGCTAGGGCCGAGGAGATCGTGCTCAGAAAGGATGGTCAGGGCCGGGCTTTTGGACCACATCTCTCCCTCCCCCTCGGGGGTCAAGGAGGTGGAAATTTGGAGGAGCGAACTACGCGCGCCGGCCCAAGAAGTAGAGGAACTCCGTCTGCAGATCTGCTCCCCTCGGCGGTTCCAACCTGGGCCCGAATACCTTTGGCTGGCGAATCATGGCGTCCATCGGCTTGAGAGTCTCAAAGGCTTGACGGACGAAGTCTTCGTTGAGGTGCTCATCCGCACCGATCGTTCGTGCCAGGTCCCATGTGTGGACGAGCAGATCCATCGTCATGAACTGGCCGATGACCTGACCCGCAGGGATCTTGCCCGTCGGACCATCCACCTCTGTGGCCGCTGCCTCGGGGTCTGCGGCGATCTCGCTGATCGCTCGAGAGGCGCTCTCCCAGGCCTGCCTCGGGTCCTCGTCCGCGCCGAGGGGCTCGGATTCCCCGCCCCGGACACTGGCGATCACGCCCCGATGATTCTGGACCACGTGAACCACCAGGTCGCGGGCCGTCCAATCGTCGCACGGCGTTTGGGCCTCCCACTGATCTGGGGTCACCACTCTGACCCTGGCATCGAAACCGTTCGCGACCAACCGGTAACTGTCTTGCACGTCGCTCATTGATCGAGACTATGTCGATCTCGACCACGTCGAAAAGCCGACGTCGTGAGGCATCGTGGGAGAAGCCAGTCTCAGGTAGCCGCTCGGGTGCGCGGCACGTACCGGCTGGCCGAGCGGGTTCCCGTACCTCCTCAGGGTAGCCCGCCGGCGTGTCGCGGGAAGAGGTGCTCGAGTCGCAACAAGAGCGGCTGCGCCGGGCCGCTCGGCACGACGCGTGTCGCGAGCAGCCCGAGGAGGGCGAAGAATGCTGCGACGAGGAGGGACACCGCGGTGCGGTGACTCGCGCTCCCGTGGACCGTGACCAGGGTTGCCGACACGACGGCCACACCGAGTGCAGAGCCGACCTGACGCGACGCGGTCAGGACCGCGCTGGCCGAGCCCTCACTGCGGGCGGCCACCGGCCCGGCGGTCCCCGCCAAGGTCGAGGCGACCTGGACGATGCGGGCCGAGAGGCCCATCACGAACAGGGAGGCGAGCAACCCGAACAGCGGACCGCGGGCGACGCTGAGTGCGGAGCCGACGAGAGCGAGCAGGCCGAGCGACAGGCCCGCCGCGAGGGCGCGGCGAGGCCCGAGCGCGGGAACGAGCTTCGAGGCCGGACCGGCCAGGGCGAAGGCCCCGACGGCCTGCGGAATGAAACACAGCCCCGTCAAGAGCGGACTGAAGCCCCGACCCTCCTGCAGGTAGAGCGCTACGAGTAACACTGCCGCCGCGTTGCAGGCGCCGTAGGCCAGCAGGCACTCGTTCGCGCCGAGGATGCTCCGATCCTTGAAGAGGTCCAGGTTCAGCAGGGGCGTGGCCGTCTTCCGCTCGCGGATGACGAACGCGATGAGCAGGACCAGTCCCGTTCCCACTGCCACGGCGGGTTGCGTCGGCTGGAGGGTGTCGCCGGCTCGCGTCACGCCGAGCACGAGCAGGGCCACGCCGCCGGTCGCCAAGAGGGCTCCGGGGACGTCGAGCCGACCGGAACGGCGCGGCGGATCCGCTGGCAGGAGGCGCCAGGACGCCACGAACAGCACCACGCCGACCGGGACGTTGACGAAGAAGACGAGCCGCCAGCTCACCTCGACGAGCAGGCCGCCGATCACGGCGCCCGCGGCAAAGCCGGCCGAGGCAACCGCCCCGTACACACCGAGTGCGTGGCTGCGCTGAGCCTCGTCCGGCCAGCTCGTGACGAGCAGGGAAAGCCCCGCCGGAGCCAGCATGGAGGCACCGAGCCCCTGGATGGCTCTCGAGGCGATCAACAGCCCCGGCTCCACCGCCAGGCCTCCGGAGACGCTGGCCAGGACGAAGATGCAGATCCCGATCCGGTACAGCCTGGCCCGGCCGAAGAGGTCGGCGAGCCGGCCGCCGAGGAGGAGGAAGCCACCGAAGGTGACGGCGTACGCGCTCACCAACCACTGCAGGGTCGTCGTCGGGACGCCCAAGCCGTGCTGAATCGAAGGCAGCGCCACATTGACGATCGTGAAATCGAGGACGACCATGAACTGGGCCATGGCCAAGGTGGCCAGAAGGGCGGGCCTTCCAGTCGGCGTCCTCGGCGCGCCGCCCGTATTTTCGGAGGAAGGTCCGCTCGTGCCTCCGGTGCTCGACACTCGGCCTCCTGTGTCGTCCAGCTGAAATTGAACGAAATCCACGAAATCGTCTCACTTCGGGCGCTTGGTCGCCGAGACGAAGAACATGGCCTCGGCACCCTCTCGTACCCGGTCCGGTCAAGACGGTGGGATCCGCTCGGTAACGGTGAGGCCCGGTCGTCCCGCGTGCCCTCGGGCCTTCCCCTGATGGGCGGCGGCCGCTGGGCTCAGGCGGTCTGTGGGGATTTGCTCGGGGCGCTGACGGCATTGCCTGCGAGCCCCAACAAGGCGCCGGCGGCGACGAGTCGGGCAGGCTACCTTCGGCGGCTGGCGGCTCCCCGCTGACAGCCGCCCCGAATCACGCCGGCGGAACCTGCGCGCGGGCCACTCCAAGCTGGAAGCTTGGGCGACATTGGCCAACTTCAATTCAGAGTTCGGTCAGAGCCCGCGGATCCATCCTGAGACCGACCGGAGGAAGGACCGTCGCCGTGGCGGCACGCACCATTTCGTGGAAGGTGCCGTTCTCGTTCTGGAACACACTCACCTCGGCGCGCTCGAGATCCACGATCCAGTACCAGTCGGCGCCGCCCGCGGCGTAAGACCTGATCTTCTTCCCCTGATCGGTGTCACGGGTCGACGGCGAGACCACCTCGACGACCAGCCACGGCGGCGTCGTCTGGATGGTGTCGTGTCCGGCGCTGCGGTCCACCACCGTGACGTCGGGAACGAAGAGCTCCTCGCCGATCTGCCACCCCGTCTCCGTCGTGACGTAGTGGGACGGGACGTGTGGAAACAGCGCGACGACGAGCCGGCTGACCACAACGCCGTGTGGCGTCGTCGGAGGATTCACGACGAGACAGCCGTCGTACTACTCGTGGAATTTCGTCTCGCCCAGGGCGTCGACCATGGTGGTGAAGTCCCGCCGCGACATCGGCGTGCGGAGGGAGCTGCCGGCCTGCACCTGCACCACGACACTCAGCGTAGTGTTCCCGTTCGCGGATCCTTTGTCGCCAGAGGGGAGTCGGTCCACATCGAAGAACCGTCGCGCCGGGGCGCGGGTTGGTCGAAGAAGGGGGGAGTGGTCGAGCGGGTCGGGCCCGCCCCGCGCCGGTTAACTCTCGAGCTTGGGGATCGACGCCATGAGGTGCTCGGGTACGGCGTCGTAGTGGTCGTAGGTCACGCTGAACGAGCCGCGCCCGCCGGTGAGGGCGCGCAGATCGACGGCGTAGCGGGTGAGCTCGGCCGTGGGCACCGTCGCCGTGACGGTCTGGTAGCCGGCCACGTCGGCGGCGTCGGTGCCGACGATGCGGGCCCGGCGGGAGCTGAGGTCGCCCAGCACGTCGCCCTGGCACTCGTCGGGGATGGTGACCTCCAGGCGCGAGATGGGCTCGAGGACGACGGGGCCCGCCTCGGCCATGGCGGCCCGGATGGCCAGCGCGGCCGCCATCTTGAAGCTCACCTCGTTGGAGTCCACCGAGTGCGCCTTGCCGTCGTCCACCGTCACCACGACGTCGACCACCGGGTACCCGTAGAGGCCCCCGCCGGCGAACGTCTCGTGCACACCCTTTTCGACCGCCGGGATGTACTGGCGGGGGATGGCCCCGCCCACGACTTCGTCGCGGAAGGCGAAGCCCTCGCCCCGGGGCAGTGGTTCGAGGCGCAGGTGGCAGACGCCGAACTGCCCGTGGCCACCGGACTGCTTCTTGTGCTTGCCCTCAGCCTGCGCCGGGCGGGTGATGGTCTCGCGGTAGGGGATGCGCAGGTCCTCGCGCTCCACGTGGACGTTGCACTTGCGGTCGAGCCGCTCCAGGGTGACGGCCAGGTGCACCTCGCCGCTCACGCCGAGGATGGTCTGGTGCGTCTCGTCGTCGCGGGTCACCGTCAGCGACGGGTCCTCGTCGCACAGCCGCTGAAGGGCCGACATCAACTTGTCGTCGTCGGCCCGTGTCGCCGGCTTGACCGCCACCTGCAGCGCCGGGGCGGGCAGCTCGGGCGCCGGCACCGTGACCGGCTGGCCCTTGGGGGCCAGCGTGTCCCCGGTCCGGGTCCCGTTGAGGCGTGGGATGGCGACGAAGTCGCCCGCGGACACCGAGGTGGCCGGTGCGGTGGCGTGGCCGGCGATGCTCTGCAGCGCGTGCAGGCGCTCCTCTTCGCGCGAGCGGGAGTTCACCAGCACGGCATCGGGCTGCAGCGTGCCCGAGACCACCTTGCAGAGGGACATTTTGCCGGTGTGGCCGTCGTTGAAGGTCTTGGTCACCGTGAGGACGGTGGGGCCGGCGGGGTCCGAGGGGATGTCCGCGGTGGTGGTGCCGGCGGTGGCGAGCACCGGCGGCCGCGAGGCCGGGGTGGGGCAGAGCTCCTCAATCAGGCGGGCCAGCCGGTCCACCCCCACCCCGCTGGCGGCCGAGCAGCAGAGCACCGGGAAGACCGCACCCGACGCCACCCCACCGGCCAGGCTCTTCTCCAGCTCCGTGTAGTCGAGCGTCTCCCCGTTCAGATAGCGCTCCATGAGGTCGTCGTCACCCACGACGATGCCCTCGACCAGCTGCTCGTGCACGGTGTGCTCCTCGTCCACCAGGTCCTCGGGGATGGGGCCCTCGTGCCCGGCGGGTGGGACGGTGCCGTCGACGGGGGCGCCGGCGGCCAGGGTGTCGTAGTGGGTGGCCGTGTCGTCGAGCAGGTCGATGACGCCGTGGAAGTCGGCCTCGTGGCCGATCGGGAGCTCGACCGGCGCCACGCCGGCGCCGAAGGTCTGGCGGATCTCCTGCAGGGTGCGGTCGAAGTCGGCCCGTTCCCGGTCCAGCTTGTTGACGACGATGACCCGCGGCAGGTCCATCCTGGCCGCCGCCCGCCAGGCGTCCTCGGTCTGGGCCTGCACCCCGTCGGTGGCGCTGACCACCACCACGGCCAGGTCGACGTTGGCCAGGGCGGTGATCATTTCGCCGGCGAAGTCGGCGTACCCGGGCGTATCGAGCAGGTTCACCTTGACCCCGTTGACCGTGAACGGCGCCAGGCTGGTCGAGATGGTGAGCTGCCGGGAGACCTCCTCGGGCTCGAAGTCCATGACCGTCGAGCCCTTCTCGACCGACCCCCGCCGGGCGATGGCCCCGGTCGTCGCCAGCAGGGCCTCGGCCAGGGTGGTCTTGCCCGCCCCGTGGTGCCCGACGAGGGCGACATTGCGGATTGCGGTCGGGTCGTGTGGCACCTGGTCCTCCGTCCGTACAGCCGGGCCTGACGTGGCTCGTCCGGGGCGATTGTACGACCGACCTGCGGCGGTCTGCTCAGGGCCCCGAGGTCAGGGCCGCGCGGGCTGCCGCCGGGCGGCGACGGCCGAGTCGTAGGCGTGGCGGACCCGGAAGCGCCAGAAGAGGGCGAGCGTGTCGATCAGGAGCCACCACACGGCCTTGATGGAGATGGTGCTGCCGAAGCGCTCCTCAATCCGGACCGGCGCCTCCACGATGCGGGTGTAGCCGAGCTGCCGGGCCACCACCAGCAGCTCGAGGTCGAGCGCGAAGCGGCTCTCACGCAGGAGGGGGAGGACGTCCGCCATCACTTTGCCATCGACCAGCTTGATGCCGACCTGGGTGTCCTTCACACTGAGCCGGAACAGGAAATGGATGAGGTGCTGGTACCCCCATGAGTAGAGGTGCCGCAGCGGCGGGTAGTGCACCGAGCTCTCCGGGTGGCGCTTGCTGCCGATGATGATGTCCGCCTCCTCCGAGCGCATGATGGAGACGAAGGGGGCGAGGAACTCGGGCGAGATGTCGCCGTCGGCGTCGATGAAGCCGAGGTACCGCCCCCGGCCCAGGCCGAGCCCCACCCGCAGCGCGTGGCCCTTGCCGACGTTGGTGTCGAACTCCAGGCGCCGGACCACGGTCTCGGGGAACCCTTCCAAGGTGAAGGGGCTGCCGTCGGTCGAGCCGTCCGAGACGGCGATGATCTCGAAGGTCATGTCCGAGGCGTCGAGCACCCGCAGCATGTGCTCGACGGTGGCGCGCAGGCGGGCACCGGGGTTGTAGTAGGGCACGACGATGGTGACGTCGAGCGACTGGTCGGGTAGCACGCTCTGGTTGGGCTCGCCCGCGCTCGCTGGCTGAGTCACCGACACCACCCCTCACGTCAAGCTCGATGCCGGCGGAGGAAGGCTGCCGCCTCCGCTCCGACTGGCATCACACGGAGCGAGGCTACCCGACCAAAACGTCGCTTTGGCCCGCGGGCTGGCGCCACCGTGTTCTTGGACGAGCCGCTCAGGTCGGCCCGCTCACCTTGAACGTGCCGGTGCGGGTGCCCCTTGTTGGTCACGACGAACGTGTACTTGCCCGCGCCGAACGACGTCTTCGACAGGGTGAGCTTGTTGCCGGTCTCGGTCACGGTGACCGTCTCGGTCGACGCCCGGGCGGGGGCTGGTGACGACCGTGAGCGCGGCGGCGCCGTGGCCGGCCGCCAGCGAGGCGGCGGTGGTGCGGATATTCACGAGAGGGGCATCCCCGGTCGCGAACGTGGCACGCTGAGATACCGCGCACGGTACGCCCGTGATGGGCCGGCGCCGGCAGCGGAGCGCCTGACCAGGGGCGCTGCGGTCCCGGGGGGCGCCAAGGCCCCGATGGTAAACTGCTGTCCACAGCGCCTCGGTCCCCCCTTGGCGCACGACGAGGAGCGTCATGTTCGACGGTCGTTGGCGAGCAGCGGTCGATCGGTCCACTGGTCCGGTCGGCCAGGCACTGCACCGCCGGGGTGTCACCGCTGATGTCCTGACCGCGACCGGGCTGGTGTCGGCCACGGCCACGGCGGTCTCCGTGGCGACGGGCCACCTGCATCTCGCCATCCTCCTTCTCATCGTCACCGGCCTGCACGACCTGCTCGACGGCCCGGTGGCCAAGGCGGCCGGAACGGCGTCGGTGCGGGGTGCCTTCTTCGACTCGGTCACCGACCGCGTGGCGGACGCCGTCCTCATGCTCGGGTGCGCCTGGTACCTGGTGGACCGCCACGAGGGGCACACGGCGCTCCTCCCGATGGGCATCCTGGCCGTCACCGCCCTGATCTCCTACGAGCGTGCGAAGGCCGAGTCGCTCGGACTGTCGGCCAAGGGTGGCCTCATGGAGCGGGCGGAGCGGATGGTCGTGCTCGGCTTCGCCTTCCTCGGCGCCTCCTTCTTCGTGCCGGTGCTCTGGCTGCTCTTTGTCCTGGTCTCCATCACGGCCGCCGCCCGGTTCGTCAAGGTATGGAACGCCGCGTCGGGCCGTGACGAGGTGCTCCGGCGCCGCATTGAGGCTTGGCGGGAGGGTCGCGTGGACTCGCGCTGGCGGGCCTGGCGGGAGGGCCGCCAGACGGGAGGCGTGCCCCGCCGCGAGCCGGCCCGGCGCACGACCCGTTCCACCGGCGTCTCCGTGCGCTGGCGGGCCCGGCGCCAGGAGGCGCTGTCGAGCCGCTCCGGCCGGGCGCGTCGTGAGCGCCGGGAGCGGCCGCCACGTACCGCCCGCCATGCCGCTGGTTCGGCGCCGTCGTCGTCGTCGTCCCGTTCGACTTTCCGCCGGACGCGGTCGGGGTCCTCGCCTTCGGGCTCGGGTTCGTCTTCGGGGGTCGGGGTCGGGGTCGACTTCCTGATCAGGTTGGCGGCGGCCCGGGTCGCCGGCGGCTCCGCTGCACGTGAGCCCTCGTGAGCGTGGACTGGCGCGCCAAGTCGAGGTATCTGGCCTACCGCGGCCTCGGCGAGGCCATGGGCAACATCCCGGCCCCGATCGCCTACGGCGCCGCCGGCGTGGTCGCCCGTTTCATGGCCTGGCGTGGTGGGCCGGCGCTGGAGATGAACGAGCGTCACATGCGGCGTGTCCTCCTGAGCGAATGCCCTGACGGGGTGGAGCCCGACCCGGCCCTGGTGCGCCGATGGAGCAAGCGCACCTTCGCCTCCTACGCGCGGTACTGGGCCGACGGGGCGCGGCTGCCCTACGTCAGCGAGGCGGGCGTGCGGGCGCGCTTCTGGATCGAGGAGGGGGACGAGCACCTGCGCGCCGCCTTCGCGCTGGGACGGGGCATCGTCATGGCGTTGCCGCACGTCGGCAGCTGGGAGTGGGGTGGCGCCTGGCTCGCGCTCGAAGGCATGCCGATGTCGGCCGTCGTGGAACGCCTCGATCCCGAGGAGCTGTTCGAGTGGTTCGCCGCCCAGCGGGCCGCCATGGGACTGACGGCGGTCCCGCTCGGCGAGGGCTCCAGCCAGGCCATGCTGCGCACGCTCAAGGACGGCCTGCTGGCGGGACTGGTCAGCGACCGCGACCTGGCGGGCAACGGGGTGGAGGTCGAGTTCTTCGGCGAGCGGACGACCCTGCCCGGTGGAGCGGCCACCCTGGCCCTGCGCACCGGGGCGCCGCTGGTGCCGGTGGTGGTCTACGCCGGCCCGGGGGATTGGCACACCGGTGTCGTGCACGCGCCGATCGACACCAGCCGCCAGGACACCCTGCGCAAGGACGTGGCCCGGGTCACGCAGGATCTGGCCTCCGTCTTCGAGTACGACATCCGCGCCCGGCCCGAGCAGTGGCACCTCTACCAGCCGAACTGGCCGAGCGACCCGCGATGAGGGTGGCCATGATCTCGCCGTACGCGCTCACCCGCCACGGGGGCGCCCAGGGCCAGGCCATCGGGTTGGCGCGCTCGTTGCGCTCGCTGGGCCACGAGGTCACCGTGCTGGGCCCGGCCGACCCCGATGTGCCCGTGCCCGAGGAGGCCGGCGACCACGTGGTGATCGGCCGGCCCACCGGTGTCAGCCGCAACGGCTCGGTGGTGCCGTTGGCCCTTTCGCCCCTGGCCCCGGTGCGTACGTGGCGGGCCGTACACGCCGGCGGGTTCGACGTGGCACACGTCCACGAGCCATTGGCGCCGCTGACGGCCTACGGGCTCGTCCTCCGCCCGCCGGTCCCGATGGTCGCCACGTACCACCGGGACGGGCTCGACCCGTGGGTGCGGCGCCTGCGGCCCCTGTCCGGGCGCGTCGGCCGGCGCATGCAGGTCCGTGTCGCCGTCTCGGAGGCGGCGCGGCAGACGGCCCTGGCGTCGGGCGGCGGGGACTTCGAGGTGCTCTTCAACGGCGTCGAGGTGGAGCGCTTCGAGACGGCCTCGCCGGTGCGCGACGACCAGGGGCGCCCCACCGTGCTGTTCGTCGGCCGCCACGAGCAGCGCAAGGGCCTGGCGGTGCTGCTCGACGCCTTCGAGATGGTCGAGCGTCCCGCCGTCCTGTGGGTGGCCGGGCAGGGGCCGGCCACCGAGGTGCAGCGGCGCCGGCATCCGCCGTCGGACCGGGTGCACTGGCTGGGGCCGATCGACGACCGGGAGAAGGCGTCCCGGCTGGCCGGCGCCGACGTCCTGTGCGTGCCGTCGCTGCACGGAGAATCCTTCGGCGTGGTGCTGCTCGAAGGCATGGCCGCCGGGTGCGCCGTGGTGGCCTCGGACATCGCCGGGTACCGGGCGGCGGCCGGGGCGCACGCCGAGCTGGTGCCGCCGGGCGATCCCCGGCGGTGGGCGCGCGCCCTGGGGTCGGCGCTGGCCGATGCGGTCGAAGGCAGCGGGTTGTCGGCCCCCGAGGCGCGCAAGGCGGCGCGGGAGCACGCCCGGGCGTACTCGATGGACGTCTTGGCGGAGCGCTACGTCGAAGCGTACGCGCGTGCCATCGCGTCGGGTTGACGGAGTTCGAGCGCTCCGTCCACGGAGCGGGTCTTCGGGTCGAGCCGGCGAGGACGAGACGATGCTGTACTGGGAGACCGCCGACCAGGATCCATCGCTCGACGATGCAATGCTCGAGTGGGCCGCGATCTGGAAGCCGCTCCCCAAGGTGGTGTTCTCCACCACGCTGTCGGGGGTGCAGGGCAATGCCCGCCTGGCCTCCGGCGGCCTGGCGGAGGAGATCGAGCGGTGGCGAGCCGAACCGGGGGAGGGCGAGATCGCGATCGGCGGCGCGACGCTCGCCGCCGAGGCGGCCGCGTTGGGTCTGATCGACGAATACTGCGCCCGGGTCTACCCGGTGCTGGTCGGCGGCGGCATTCCGTACTTCTCCCAGCACGGACGCCGGGTGGATCTCGAACTCGTCGAGTCCCGGACCTTCAGCTCGGGGGTCGTCTACCTCCGCTACCGCGTGGCGCGCCAGCCGGCTCATGCGGCGCATGCGGCACATGAGCCGAGCCCTCGAGGGCGGCTGACCCGGAAACGGCAGAGGGCCGAAGCGCAGAATGATCTCAACCCCGAGGCCGACCCGCTGGGAGGAGTCGAATGGAGACGATTTACGAGCACGCCGGTGGAGACGAGGCCATTCATCGGCTCGAGGAGATCTTCTACGACAAGGTGCTCGGAGATCCCATCCTCGGCACGGTGTTCACCGAGAGAGTGCCGACACACGTTGACCATCTCACGTGGTTCACCGCCGAGTCCTTCGGGGGTCCGGACAGGTTTAGCCGTGAACTCGGATTCCAGTACCTCATTGACGTCCATCGTCATCTGCAGATCACCGATGAGCAAAAACAGCGATTCGTGACCCTCTACCTCCAAGCGATTGAAGAGGCTGCTCTGCCCGATGACGGGCCTTTCCGAGATGCGGTCCGATCTCACCTCGAGTTCGGCGCAGACGTTGCCCAGCAAAACTCGTGGGCCGAGGAGGATTCCGATCTGCATCCCATCCGTGAGGTGCCCCGCTGGTCGTGGTAGCTCTCCGTCGCGACCTGCCCGAAGACGCACCTTCTTGGGGTGTCGTCGTCGCCGGCAGCTGGTGGCGTTGCGCGAACGTGCCCTTTTAGGCGGACCGTAGATGAGGGCGTAGTGACGCCCCGACCTGGTCCGCGATAGCCACGGCCACCACTCGTCGTTCCAGCGAGACCTCATACCCGGGGGTCGGCGTCATGACGAAACGGCCCAGGTCGTGGCCTTGGCTTTGCACCACCAACTCGATCTCCGAACCCGGCAGCCCCATTCGATCGACGCCCCAGAGCCTGCCTCCGAGGAAGACCTGTCCATCATGCTCGAGCCGCATCATGGGACGGTCGCCCGAGCCGCCCTCGTAGCGGCACGCTCGAAGGTGCAACAGGTTGATCAGTTCGTTCCGCACCCGTTCAACCACCTCCCGGGAGGGTGCGCCCGACGTGGCGAGTTCCGAGACGTCGTGGATCAGGCCGACGTAGTCCGCTTCCTCGGCTGCCACCGCATGGTGATGACGGTTGCGGGCCGCGAGCTCGGTCACGATGATTCCCACCACGAAGAGACTGACGGCAGTCTCGATGTCCGGCCGGTGGGTGATAGCGAGCCTCTCGTAAGGGCGGGTGAGGAAGAAGTCGAACCACAAGGTGGCAGAGACCGTGGCCACGAACCCACAGAACCGGTTGCCCAGCGCCGCCACCGCGACGATGACCGCGACCAGGATCAGTGCGGAAGCGGTGTTGGCGAAGCTCGATCGGAAGGGGACGAGGATTGCCGCCACCCCGAGCGGTAGGACCACCGCGGCGACGAAGGCGATCTGGTCTCTGTGAAGCCGGATCCTCTCCATGGCTACCTCACTTCGGTCTGTTCTCCCCAGTTTTCCACGACGGACCGCGGCCGGGGGAGAGGTGCCCCCTTCAAATGGCCAGATGGCTCCTGCGCCGAATCCGGCCCTCGCGTCTGCACGGTGAGCACGGTCCCGTCTCGCGTGGCCCGAACGTCCGGCCGGTGACTCCATGTGATGTCGCCCGGACGGCGGGGCAGGCACCGGGGGACACTCGACCGAGGAGGCGACGCCCCCCGAAGTCGACCACGTAGGCTCGGCCCATGGTCACGCCCCGCACGCATGGTCACGTCGACATCGACGGCCTGGCCGTGTTTTACGAGTCCGAAGGCGACGGCGAGACCATTGTGCTCCTGCATGGAGGGTTGGCGGACAACTCCACGTGGGCTGCGCAGTTCTCGGGGTTGGCACCGTACCGCGGCGTGGTGGCGCCTGAGCGCCAGGCGCAGGGCCATACTCCTGACCGGGATGGCCCGTTGACGTATCAGGGTATGACCGAGCAGACCGCCAGCTTCCTCGTCGCCCTCGGACTCGGCCCGGTCGATCTGCTTGGTTGGAGCGACGGAGGCATGGTGGGGACCCTCATCGCAGCAGAGCACCCCGGACTCGTCCGGACCCTGACCGTCACGGGATCCGGCTTCTCCAGCACCGGATACGTCCCGGGAGCGATGGAGGCCCTCGTGGCCCTCACGCCCGACGATGAGGACATGGTGATGTTCGCCGCCATGTACGCCCAGGCCTCTCCGGACGGCCCTGAACACTTCCCCGAGGTCTGGGAGAAAATCCGCACCATGTGGGCCGAGGCCTTCGACTGGACGGCAAAGGTGCAGCAGATCTCGGCACCGACTCTTGTCATCGTCGGCGATGACGACTACATCAGCGTGGAACACGCACAGGAGTTCTCGCGTTCCGTCGAGAACGGGCAACTGGCCGTTGTGCCCGGCGCGTCCCACCTCGTCCCGATGGAGAAGCCGGATCTCTTCAACCAGCTCGTGCTCGATTTCACGTCGAACCCGTTTCCCGAAACGTTGATGCCGCTCCGGCGTCGGGCCAGCGGGTAGCGGCGCCGAACTACGCCGTCCTCCCTCGGGCGCTGCCGCACACCTCGGCTGCCCTGCTGCGTGGACGCGAGGAACGAACGCCGAAGGCTGCTGTCGGAGGTGAGCCACCTGCCCTCGCCTGTCGGACAGTGGACGGTCGGGGGTCCGAGATGGTCCAACTGCCGTCAGCGTCACCAAGCGAGTTCGTCGTCGCCCTCCTGGAAGGTGCCCGTGGGGCCGTCCGGGCCGATTGTGGCCATGCGCACGATTACCTCTGCGCCCTTCTCGACCGGCTGCCCGGCACCACTGAACGGAGTGAGGTCGGTAGCGGTGAAGCCCGGCTCGACAGCATTGAATTTGATTCCTGGAAAGGTCTTGGCGTACTGAACAGTGAGCATCGAGACGGCGGCCTTACTCGAGCCGTAGACGATGCTGGGGAAGTGGAACTGGCGCCGCTCCGGATTCGTCACGGCCCAGAATGAGCCGAGGGCGCTCGAGACGTTTACCACGACCGGATTCTCGGACCGCTCCAGGAGTGGGAGTGCGGCCTGGGTGACACGGATGAGACCGATCACATTGGTATCGAATACCTTCTGTGCGATCGGACCGGTGACGTCGGCGGTACTGATGCCGGCGTTGTTCACGAGGACGTCCAGATGGCCCTCGCGCTCGGCGATGACACCCAGTGCGGTCTCAACCGACCAGTCGTCAGTGACGTCGAGCTGCACGAACTGGCCGCCGAGCGCAGTTGCCGCCACCTCTCCACGCTCGGCGCTACGCGCTCCCAGGAACACGGTATGCCCCCGCTCGATCAACTGTCGGGCCGTGTCGTAGCCGAGACCCTTGTTGGCTCCGGTGATCAGCGTCACGGTCATTTCTCGGTGCTCCTCTCATCGCGGTCGAGCTGTCGGGTCCTCGAACGACGGGTCGCAGACTGACCGACCGTAGCGGGGTGAGTTCCTTCCGCCGGCTCGGCAGTCCGGTACGGGCGTGGCGAGTGGACTCTCCCCGGGTCGGATGGCTGTCGCCCAGCGGCGTCCCGCAATCCCTACGGCCAGCGCCCCGCCCGGTCGATTCGGTTCGTCGAGCCGCCGTAGCGCAGCTCGACCAGGCCGCGTGCCCGGTCGTAACGGGCGTTGGCGTTCGGCATCGGGCGGTTGTTCCCGAAGGGGAAGACAGGGTATTCGGTCGACCCGCGCCGGCAGGGCTGCCCGTCGCCGTAGGCCATGAGGTCGACGTCCCAGGGCGGTACGTCGCTCCAGCGTCCGGCGTGGCTGTAGACCTCCATGAATGCCGTGGAGGCCTCCTCGATCATCGCCGGCACGGAGGCATGTCGCCGGGGAAACGCCAGACCCCCAATCCACGTCCGATCACCAAGTAGTCGGGGACGGCCCGGGTCGATGCCCCGAGGAGCCGTCGGCTGGATGGAGAGGTCGAACCAGTCGGCGGGAACGTGAAGCTGGGCCGCAGGTTCGGAACGGTCAAGCGTGACCCGGTAATCCCCGACGACCCAGGGATAGGGCCGGCGCACCCCGACGAAGCGACCCTCGTGGGTGCCGAGTTCCCGGAAGCCCCCGGGGGCCAGGCGGGTGGCGTCGGCGTCAAAGGTCCACCACGTGGAGAAGATGAGCCCCTTGCCGGCACCTCGACCGCGCCCCGGGTCCGAGATGTCGGTCTGCAGGCCGAGGTAGAACGTCGAGCCGTCGATGTTGCCCTGGGCCAGGGCAAGGTAGATCCCTACCGAGCTTGTCGGGTCGGCGAGCACCGTCAGGTCCCACTCCAGTGCGGCCACCGGAGCCGCGAGTTCCCAGCGGACGTAGATTCCCGCCACCGGCAAGCGGATCTTTCGGTCGAGGTCGCGACTCCGTCCGGGCGCCTCAGGTTCCGGCGCCGGGGATGTACCCCGGACTCGCCCGAGCAGGCCGCGCAGTCGGGACTTCATCGTCACCACGAAAGCGTCCTTCGTGCTACTGGCTTGGCCAAGGCAAGCCCATGTTGTTCCGCTTCGGGACCTGGCCAGCCGTCATGATCCGTTCGGCGAGCGGTCGCATCGCTTCCGCGAGTTCGACCCCCCGGGTGCCGAGGGTGCTCACGAGGGGTGCAGCCAATCGATCAGTTGCGGCTTCGATGGCGTCGCGTGCAGCAGTGCCCGCCTGGGTGGGACCCTCTTTGTCGTCGAGCCACCCCCGCTCGCGAAGACGTACAACCGCCGTTCCCCACTCTTCTTCGGACCACCCGCGGTTGGTGCGAAGGCTCTCTCGTTCGGAGCGCCCCGTTGCCGCTTGCATGACGAGCGACTCGCAGGGGTCGACCTCATGGGCCACCAGGCACGCGACATGGCCATCGCCGCGATGCTCACGTATGGCGCCCAGAGCCTGCCAGAGCTGGAGATGGGGTGCGTCAGGATCCGGCAGAGCGGCGTTCGCTGCCCCCAGTGGTCGGCCCGAGAAGTCCGCTGAGTGGACTGCGGCGGTGGCGAGTTCCGCCGCTCGCCGGACGTCGGACCCATTGAGCGTCTCTCCGAGCAGCCGACGAAGTGCGACGTCCATCGCCGACAATCGGGCATCGATGAGTTGTCGTGGTTCGGCGTAGGTCCACGCATCGGGAATGGCGCGCTCGACCCGGCGTGGATGAAAGCCGTAGAAGATTGACGTCGCTGCGGCCGCCGACACGCTTCCCAGAGGCGCGGCGCGGCAGCCGAAGTAGCTCATCCAGCCCCCCTTTAGACCAAGGGCGTCGGTTGCTGCCTGGGTCTCTGGAGCGAAGAACAACACAGCGTGGATCGGCTCGCCGTACAGCCACACACGTCGCGCCGTTTGCTCCTCTTCTTTGCCCACGTCGCCCTCCTTCTGGGTTGGCCCGGAAGCGGCTCTTCCGCAGCGTACGTTTCGCGGGTAGATACTCGATAATGCCGGCCCTGGCGCCCACCCTGGAACGCGAGGCCTAAAACTGGGGCGCTGAATCCACCACGCAATGACTCGGTCGCAGCCCCAGCCCTTGTTGGACCGTCGTCACAAGATGCCAGGAGGTCTGCCCGACCGAGATTCCTGAGTCGGACTCGCCGACGGCAATGTCATGGAAACCGAACCTGGTTTGGGAGCTCAGGACACGGACCTGCAGTTCCTGCGCTTGAAGTATCTGTCCGTCGGCGTCGACGGGAAGCGAGGCCGGGGGGTTGAACGTCCCGGTGGCGGTCGCCTGGGTGCCGGAAGCGTTGAGCGTGCAGCTGCTGGCGTGAACACCTGGGGAATCGGGGCTGACTGAAATCGGAAGACTTGTCCCCGGTGACGACGAGGAAAATGGCGAGCAGGCGGACGTACCCACGACGAGCAGGAGCAGCCCCGCCGCAAGCGCTGCCCGTAGCCTGCCGGTGACAAGGCGAACCATCACGCGAACACCACCGCCCGAGGTTTCAGGGGGCATGCCACAGATCTTCGCGCCGAAGATCAGGAGCCGGTAGCCCGTACGAAGCCGCCGGATGCGGGCGGTATCGGCCAGGATCTTCGGGGACGTTTCCGGACCCCGTAAGGACTCGCTGGCGGGTGCCTATCCGCGATGACGAACCCGGTTCGGCGTAGCGTTGGGACCATGGATGTCACCGGCCTGAACGACAGAGCGCTCGTGGAGCGATACGACGCCTTACGTGCGGACCTCGACCGCACCCGAGACACGGATAAGCGCTTGGCGTTGCACCGGGAACTTCAGAACCTCGCAGCCGAACGCCAACGTCGGCATCCCCTGGCGACCACCCCGCTTCGTTCTTAACGGGCCCGTCGCGACGGCTCCGTGAGCCGCAGCCGCGCTCAGCGTCCATCCGGTATCGGGCTGGCCCGCAGGCGTCGCCGACTGCCGGGCTGCGGTCATTCGGCGAGGTTTCCCTTCGCTGACGGCCAGGTGTACCGTCAGACCCGTGCCGGGCGCCCCGATGCGGAGTCGATGGGAACGATTCAAGCTGTGGCTGGCTAAGCGTATTTCCAACCGAAAGTATTGACGCTGGATCCAGGTGCCCCGGTTCGCCGGGACAACGTCTCTCCGCTTCGGCGACTCGGTGGGGTATTGCCCATCTTCCCCCCCCGTTACCCGTCAACACCTGATCAGGAACGGCGCCGAGCCAGCGAACCATCGTTGCGAACTGACCAGCAAACGGGGTTCCAGCGAACGTAGCGGGGCCGGACGGCTCGGCATGCCCGCTATCGGATCGGGACGGTGGGATGGTTCGGTTCACTGGGGCGAGGCGCGCACCCAGCTGATGCGGGCGATCGGCGGCCTCAACTGGCTCTGTCGAGCAGGGTGTGGGCGATGGCGTGGTCTGACTCGGTGTGCCACATGGTGTCGTCGTGCTCGACGTCCCAGAGTCCGTTTTGCAGGATGCGGGCCAGCGTCCAGGCGCTTGCGCGTTTCCGGTCGAGGCCGAGAATGTCGGTCATCAGGTCGAAGCGGCGGCGGATCGCCCGCGGTACGTCACCGGTGGCGACGGCTTCCTCCCACCGGTTGTGCAATGCCGCCAGGAGCGCGAAGCCGGGATCACCGGCCACCGGGTTGGGGTCGATGGCCAGCCAGGGCTCTCGCCGGTCGGCCGGGTGTGGGGCCAGGATGTTGTCGAAGTGCAGATCCTCGTGCACGAGGCGGTCGCCGGCTTCTGGGAGCACCTCCTCGAGCGCGGAAGCGCATGCTCGGATGAGGCCGTGATGCGATGGATCGCGCACGAGCGTCAGGGCGCGTGGGACACGGTCGAGTAGGCCGGCGCCGACATCGGAGAGCTGGCGGATGCCGGCGGGTGCGGGAACGGTACTGAGCCGGGCCAGGAGCTGGGACAGGATCTGCAGGGCGACCAGGTCGTCGCGGACGGTGGCCAGCGAGCGGTCGGCGTCGAGGCGTTCGAGCAGCATCGAACCCGATTCGGGGTCGTGGGCCAACAGGCGAACAGCGCCGTTTCCGTTCCACGCGCGCAGTGCGTCGGGCTCGCCGACGGTGTGATCGGTGACGGGCTGGAGCTTGAGCACCGCGGGCGTGGCGTCCGCGCGCACGACGGGCAACACGAGCGCGGTGGCGCCGCAGGTCGGAGCTCCGTCGGGCCGCAGCTGCCAGCGATCCAGAAGGCCTGCGGCGAGGTCTGGTACTGCGTCGATCCAGGCGCGGGCGATCTCGCCGAAGAACTTGAGGTGCCAAGCGACCAGGGCTTCGGGAACTTCGATACGCGGGCCGGCGGGACTGGTCACCGTGCTTAGGCTCGCACAGTCCGGTGCCTCAGAACCCCGGGAGCGAGTCCCGGTTCGTGCGAGTGGGCCGGGGCGCTGCCGGAGCTTGAGCCGTCGGAGTCAAGGGCCGATGACGGCGAAGGACGGGGATCAGGGGAGCGCCCGGTCCGGCGGGGGCATCGCGGTCGTAAACAGGTACCAGTGGATGGAGACCTGATATCGGTCAGGCCTCAGCTTGACGTGAATCTCGCGTGCCGACCTCGAGCCACGTGTGCAAGTTGACTGCAGGGGACCCGAAGGCGGACTTCTTCGCTACCGTATGGCCATGTCGGGCTGGCCAGCGGTTTCTTACGAGCAGTGGAATGAGACCTGCGACACGCTGCACGCGCACAGCCAGGTGCTTGGCAAGTTGGCAGTGAGGCTCGCGCCACCCGAGCAACAGCTACAGCACGCGGCGTTGCGCCTGACGGCTCGAGGCTGGGAAACGTCCGCGCTGCCAGCACCCGACGGTTCAGGGTCGCTCGTCGTCGTACTCGATTTGCGTGTCCACGAGACCACAATCGAGCACAGCGGCGGCAGGGTCGAGCGCGTCGCGCTCACGCCCAACCGAGCAGTCGGCGTCGTGACGCGTGAGGTGCTAGCCGCAGTTCGCCGTCTGGGCGGCCCGGTTGAGATCGACCCGGTGCCGCAGGAGGTTCCGTGGAGCGTGCCGCTTGACGAGGACAGCCAACACGCGCGGTATGACCAGAATCAGGTTGCCGACTACTTCGTGGCAGCGACCCAGGCAGCTCTCGTCCTCGCGGCGTTTCGGGCGCCATACCGCGGGCGATCAACACCGGTCAACGCGTGGTGGGGTTCGTTTGATCTCGCGGTAAGCCTATTTTCCGGTCTACCGGCCGAACCTCCATCGAGTGATTTCATCCCGCGCAACGCGATGAACGCACAAGAAGTGGCGGTGGGCTGGTGGCCCGGCGATGCGCGGTACGGCAAGGCGGCGTTCTACGCCTACGCCCACCCAGCGCCGGAAGGCTTCGGCGGTGTGACGCTTCCTTTGCCCCATGCGCGGTGGGACGGAACCCTGGGCGAGTACATCCTCGACTGGGATGATGTCCGCGCAAGCGCTGATCCACGAGCGCTTGCGTTGGAGTTCGCTCGCGCTGCGTTCCGTCATGCCTGCGCGATATGCGCGTGGGATCAGCGACTGGCCGTGAGTGCTGATGGAATCCCTCCTCCGGTCGTCTGACGCCCGTACGAACGTTGGCCTTCCAGGTTGAGGGTTCACGCGCCCGTCGCCTTCCTGCCACGAACACTGTCCGTGTCGTCGAGTGTGATGACGACGCGAGGACCTCCTCAAAGCGTCAAAACGAGAGGGTCCAGGTCAGAGGTCCAGAGCTCATCAGCGGCCACCCAACCGGGGCGGGAGCCGGGATTCGGGGACCGCTCCACTGACATGGCCGCCGAAGGGCCTTTCAATGCGACGAGCGGGGACGCTTCGCGACGCCCATCACTGGCCGCAACGCCTCCGCGATGGCACCTTGCAGGTACGCCGCATAGTCGCTGGTGATGTCAGAAGAATCAGCGTAGACCCCGTACTTCCCGATCACCGCCGTGCACGTCGACGAGCAGAGCCAGGGAATTGTTGAAACGTACAGGGCACCGGTTACTTGAGCTGCTGCTTGAAGTGTTTGCTCATGGTCGGCGAGGGCCGCTTCGCTCGCGGGTGTCGAGCACGCTTGTACGTTCTCCTGATTTGCGGCCAGGCACGTGGGCCCCACCTGGTTCAGGTATGCGATATCCCCCCAAATGACCTTCTTGGTCCCAGGCGACGTGATCGACCTCACCATCTCTGCCAGTCCGAACAGCCATTGTCCATCGGTAGGGGCCTGGCCGCCCGGCAGGATCCCGTCCCCATGCCACCAGCTCGTGAAGACGACCACGGCCGGATCCATCTTGTTGATCCTGTTCGTCACGTACTGGTGCCACTGGTCGCAGGCCGGGAAGGCAGTATTCGTGGTCCAGTCCCAGAAGCTGAGATCGACGGCGGGACAGATCGTTTTCGTGAGCACCACGAGCTTCCAGTGCGCTTCCTTGGCCATATCGTCAAACCCGGGGAACCACATGCCAGCGCGTTGATCGCCCAGCAAGACGATCGTCTTCGAACCCTTCGGGTCGCCAAACACACACTTTCCAGTTACTGAAGATGTAGGAGCCGGGTTGCATCCGTTTTGGTCAAGAAGAGTTATATGGCACTCCTCGGGTTTGTGTGGGTGATTTGAGGTAGGAGGCGAGGGTAAAGAGCGGCCGGAGGCCGACGCAGTGGACTCTTGACCCTCGCCGAGGTGAAGGAAGCGCCAGCAATCATGTGATGGGCCCCGGCGTAGCCGGGCCTCTCTCCCCGTAGCGACGCGCATGCGCTGCCCTCGTAGTTTCGGATGCGACCAAGCAACCCTGACTACCTGGGAGAACGCATGCGCGTCACTACTGCATTCAACAAGATATTGGGCCTCGTCGGCGCATCGGTGGCCAGCGTGGCCTTCACCCCTGAGGGAATCGTGGTCGGCCTGCGCCGGCGCAGGGCCAAGCACCGCTGTCCGTGCGGGTGGAAGACCTGGTCGACCTACGACCGCTCGGTGCGCCGCTGGGGGCACCTGGACCTGGGAGCCACCAGGTGCTTCCTCGAAGCCGAGATCGCCCGCATTGACTGTCAGCACTGTGGCCGGGTGCGCACCGAGGAGGTCCCCTGGGCCCGGCCCGGGGCCCGCCACAGCCGCGACCTCCAAGACGTGGTGGCTTGGCTGGCCCAGCGCACGGACAAGACGACCATCACCAAGTTGTTGCGGATCTCTTGGGAAGCGGTGGCCAAGATCGTCATCGACGTGGTGGCCGAGGCCATCGACGAGGACCGCCTGGAGAACCTCTACCGCATCGGCGTCGACGAGGTCTCCTATCGCAAGGGGCACCGGTACTTGACCGTCGTGGCCGACCACGACCGCGAGGGCGCGGTGGTCTGGGTCGGCGAGGGCAAGGACCACCGCGTGCTCGAGGCCTTCTACGACGAGCTCGGCGAAGAACGCGTCGCTCGTCTGGAGAGCATCAGCCTCGACATGGGAGGGGCCTACAAGTTGGCCACCGACACCAAGGCCCCGCACGTCACCCAGTGCGTGGACCCGTTCCACCTAGTCAAGCTGGCCAACGACGCCCTCGATCAGACCAGGCGCGAGGTCTGGAACCAGTTCGCGGGCCCTCGAGCACCCCAGGGCTCCGTGGTGGAAGCACACCCGCTGGGCCTTGCTCAAAGAGGAGGTGAACCTCACTGAAAATCAGCTCGAGGTCCTCCACCAGCTCCGCCGGCGTTCATCGACCCTTTACCGCGGCTGGCAGCTGAAGGAGGCCGTTCGTGACCTCTACCGGCTGCGCCGGCCGACGGACGCGCCCGAGCACCTCGACTGGTGGCTCTGCTGGGCCCAGCGCTGTCAGATCCCCGCCTTCGTCAAGTTGGCCAAGACGGTCAAGGCCAACCGTGAACGGATCCTGGCGGCGATCGAACTCGGCCTGTCGAATTCGAAACTCGAGGGCCTGAACTCGAAAGTCCGCCTCATAAACCACCGCGGCTATGGACACCACAGCGCGGCCGCACTCATTGCCATGATCTACCTCTGCTGCGGTGGGATCACCGTCGAGCTACCGATGGATCGGGTGCTATCGGTCACGAAATGACCCATGGAAACCCGAGGAGAACCAGTTATATAGGGGTCCTGCCCGGCATTCTGCAACGACGGGGTGATGTCACTCGGCGTGGAGGTAATGCTCGTCGCGGCAGAGACGGCTTGAAGCACCTGAGCCGTTGACGCGACCGACGGTGCCCGTCGGGGCGACGACGCTCCCGTCACGGTGGAAGTAGATCCACACGCAGCCGTCACGATCATCATCGCCAACGCGACGGTGCCGATGATGAGCCGGCGGTGCCTGTTTCTCCGCACTATCCCTGGTTCCTCTGCGACCTTTTGACGGTGTCTGCGAGCCGGTCTGGTTCGGCTCGGCCACCGGGATGGCAGCTTCCGACATTATGCACTCCAGTCTTGACGTTGCGACGAGGTCCTCGACTCCTTGCCTGGATTCTTCAGGCGAGACGACAGGGGCCCGGCTTGGGGAGTGGGAAGTCCGGGACACCCAGGAGACAGACGACTGAAAATCGAAGGGATCCATCTAGCCAGTCGTTCCCTTCGGTGTCTGGGATCGCTCGGAACGTGGAAGCTCTTCGCGGTCGAGAGCTGATCGTCAGATGCGGGGCGTCGCTGAATTCAGGCGGTCGTCCGAGATGTTGGGCTCATGACCGTTCGGCGCCGGCCGGGGGTGCCCAGTCGCCGGAATGCGGCGTGGCCGACCGCCCAACCGGGAGAGCCGCCCACCCGCAGAACCGCACTTCACCGGCAAGAAAGGCCACGAGAACCGGCATCGAATCGCTCTTCGGGATACCCGAAGTCGGTCCCGGTCAAGAAGGCGGACCCTCACCGCCGTCCCGGGCGTTGATCACACACGCGCCTCCGCGCGGCACCAAGACCTCTCAGTTCAGCTAACTTCCAACGGAAGCCCAGCCGGCGTCCGAATTGAGTCGCCTCTAGCCCGATCGGGCCCGAGAGGCCTCCCCCTTAGAAACCCTTTAGAAAGACGTGTGTTCGTGAGAAAGTCGACTCTGAAGCTCGTCGTCATGGCAAGCATTGGAGCAACCGTTGTCGCCCTCGTGGGGCCCATCGGGGTGGTGTCCGCGGCGGCGGACACGTACTCGGCCTCCAAGCCATCGACCAGTGTGCTCGTTCCCGCATCCGTAGCCGAGAAGGCGGGATTGACGAAAGTCGTCAGCGCTCCCACCACCTCAACGGATACCGGCGTCACGGGGTGTCCCTATGGCGCCCAAGAGGGATTCGCCAGCGCGTCCGGAAACCTCGAGTTGGTGTCCGAGGTGCTCTACTGCGAATCAGCGGCGGATGCAACCAAGCTCTTGCAGAGCGTGGCATCCAACGGCAAGGCGCAAGCGGGTCTGAGCCCTCCGAAGGATCTCGGGTCGACCGCGGTCGAGCGAGTGGGGTCGGACTCGAGTTACCTCATCGCCTGGCGGCACGGCGCCGCATTCGAACTGACCGCCCTGTCCACGAGCCCGCCCTCGAGTTCGACGACGAGTACCACCACGGGGACCCCGGTTCCGCTTACCGCGCAAGACAAGCAGGTGCTGGCAAACGCAGCGACACAACAGAACGCGAGATTCACGAACGTAACGGTTTCCTCGGGGACCGGCGGATCGGCTGCCGATACGAAAGCGCAGGCAGCCGCCAACGCAACTTCGGTGGCTGCCGGCTGTCCGAAGAATCCCACCACCGCGCTGAAGAAGACGAAGTGGAGCAGCGCACCGGCCATGACCATCGATCCCGCCAAGGCTTATACCGCGACGGTGAAGACCGATGTGGGCACATTCGTGATTGCGCTCAATGCGAAAGACGCCCCCCAAACGGTCAACAACTTCGTCTTCCTGGCTCAGCACCATTTCTTCGACTGCGTGACCTTCCTTCGGGTCATCCCGTCCTTCGTGGATCAGACGGGGGACCCCACGGGGACGGGGAGCGGCGGCCCGGGGTACACCATCCCCGACGAGCTGCCCGCTAAGGCATCGAACTCTGCCGACCAATACCCGCTCGGATCCGTGGCCATGGCCAACACCGGCCAGCCGCATACCGGCGGCAGCCAGTGGTTCATCGTCGCCGGTGCGCAGGGCGAATCGCTACCGAACTCGTACTCCCTGTTCGGCCAGGTCACCTCGGGGATGAGCGTTGTCGAAAAGATCAATGCGCAAGGAAGCGCCTCAGGAGTCCCTCCCGACGTCACCCATCGCATGCTGAAGGTCACCATCACGTCCTGACCCTCGCCGCCACCGTGGGACAGTGAGAGGTGCGAGACATGGCCGAGGCCCTCGGGTCTCGCGCCAATCGGGGACTCTCGCTACATTGAGGTCTTCACCACGACGAGAGGATCCCGATGTCGTCAAGCTCAGGACCCGAGCATCTCAGCGGCCATCATCGAGACACCCTGCTGCAGATCTTTCAGGAAAAGACGAACTACAACGTCGAATGGCACGATGTCGTCTCGTTGCTCGAGGCGATCGGATCCATCGAACAACGGCACGACGACATGTTTCTGTTCCGCATCGGCCAAGAGACCGAGGTTCTCAGGCGTCCGAGTGAAAAGGACATCGACGGGCAACAACTCGTCGACTTGCGCCGAATCTTGACGAGCGCCGGCTACGACATCGTGGCCGCGGACCTCGAAGACAAGGGCAAGGAGGTCTGAAAATGGCCGACGGCGTTGAGCAGATCCGCGGAAAGAACGTTGTTGCGGTCATCGACTTTCACGAGACCATCATCTACGTGACCGATGCGGCACCTGGCGAAAGGCCAGAGCGCCTCGTTGCGACGGATCCACACGGGCACGTTCACAAAGTCCACCATCACTCCGGAAATCCTTCGGGTGCGTACGAAGAGGACAGTCCGGCGTACTGGCACGAACTGACCGACGCGTTATCGCCTGCGGGGGCAATCCTGCTGTTGGGACACGGGAGAGGGAAGGCAAACGCGTCGCATCGCTGGGTTGCCTACGCCGAGAAATATCGCCAGGAGGTCGCAGCCAAGGTGGTAGCAGACGTTCGGGTCGACATTGATCACCTCGAAACGAAACAAGTACTCGGGCTGGCCCAGTATTACTTCGCTGCACCCACCTAAGGCTTCGCCACCCCGCAGCGACGGCGCGACGCCCCCGAGCCTGGAGGTGATCTGCGCTCCACTTCGGGGACGCCGCAGATTGTGCATCGCCTGCACTCGTCATGGGGCTAGTTTGAGCCCATGCCGATGCCGAAGCGGACCAGTGTTGATGATTTCTTCGCGCAGCTTGAGGACGTGCAGCGTCCGCACCTCGAGGCGCTCCGGGCGCTGAGTGCGGAAGTCGACCCGGAGGCACGAGAGGTACTCAAGTGGAACCTTCCGGTCTACGTGCGTGGAGAGAACACGAACCAGTGGATGCTGCAGAACTTCAAGCACCACTGCTCACTTCGATTTTCTCCGGAGTTCTTCGCCACCCAGACAGCCGTGGTCGAGGCCGGCGGCTACGAGTTCGGCGCTGGCTTCATCAAGTTGCCGTACAAGCGGGAGCTCCCAACCAAGCTCCTGAAGACGCTGATGCGGGCACGGGTGAGGGAGTTCGAACGGCAGCATCCGCGCTAGCGGATCGCTCGCTCAGGGGATGTCCCCGGCGCCGGGTGGCAGCACGCACTCGCATTCGGTCAGGCTCTCCCGCTCCTACCGGCGGTGATGGGCGTGTGCGCGGGTGCATCAGGAGAGCCCGCTCCGGTTCAGCCCACCCCGAACCAGCCCAGGACGGTCTGGAGGACGAGGAAGGCGGCGAAGCCGCCGACCGTCACCACCGTGATGGCGCCGAGGACGCGCGCCACGGGGCCGTTGGCGGCCGAACCCAGCAGGCTCCTGCGGTTGGCCAGGACCAGAATGAAGAGGAGGGTGATCGGCGTAATGACCCCCTCGAGCACCTGGGTGTTGACGATGAGCGTGACCAGGTTGCCCGGCACCAGCACGACGGCGGCGCCGATGACGATCTGCACCGTGAACACGCCCAGGAAGAGCGGGGCCCGGCGGAAGCTGTTCGACACCGACCGCTCGGCGCCGATCACCTCGGCCACGGCGTACGAGGTCGAGAGCGGGACGACCGCGGCCGCCAGCGCCGAGGCCCCCAGGAGCCCGATGCCGAAGAGCGCCTCGGCCGCCTGCCCGGCCACCGGCTGCAGCGCGTGCGCGGCCTCGGACGCCGAGGTCAGCGGGCCCGATCCACCGATGGCGGCGGCCGTGGCGATGATGATCGTCATGGAGACGATGTCCGAAATGATGGCCCCACCGATGGCGTCGACCCGCTGGTAGCGGTACTGGGACGGCTGCACCCCCTTGTCGACCACGGCGCCGGCCTCGTAGAGCTGGATGTAGGGCGTGATGGTGGTGCCGATGAGGGCCACCGCGAGCAACAGGAACGCCGAGCTGAACGTGGAGTGCGGCCACACGGTGTCCGTCGCCACCTCGTGCCAATTCGGGTGCCCGAGCACCGCCGCGATCGGGTAGCTGATGAACACGAGCGTCATCAGGAGGAAGATCCGCTCGGCGTACCGGTAGGACCCGAACAGCACGAGGGCCCAGATGACGACGGCGGCGATGGGCACGCAGAGGTAGCGCGACACCCCGAAGAGTCCGAAGGCGGTGGCGATGCCGCCGAACTCCGTGACCATGAGGCCCACGTTGGCGATGGCGAAGGCGACGATGGCGAAGGCGGTGAGGCGGAGCGAGAACTCCTCGCGAATGAGTGCGGCCAGGCCCTTGCCGGTGTAGACGGAGGTCCGGGCGACCATCTCCTGGACCACGACGTAGAACACCGTCACGATCACCATGAAGAAGAGGGTCTGGTAGCCGAATTGCGCGCCGGCCGAGGCGTAGGTGACGACGCCGCCGGCGTCGTTGCCCGCGCTGGCCGCGATCAGACCGGGGCCGAGGAACGCCAGGTACAGCAGGAAACGCCGCAGTCCTCTGGAATTCGAGATCGTGCCCGCGTCGGGCCGCGTCGGGGCATCCATGGGTCATTCCGGTCGTGAGGGCCCGCGTCCGCGCACGCGTCAAGCGTTGCGTCGTCAGGCGGGGACGTTCAGGGACGGTCGGGCCGGAGCCCGGGGATCAGCTCCTCGGAAGCACGGAGCGAGTGGGTCTGCAGGCTGTACTGGGGGGTTCGTCCAGATTCATGCCTGCACCTCCTCGTTCGCTCGTTCAGTGGGTCACGTCGTGCGACATCCTACCCGCAGCCGTGGCACCGGTTCGGGCCCGTGCGCCCGCTCGGCCATGTGGCTCCGCTGACGGCGCCGGGTCCCGCCGTTCCCGCTCAGGGGTTGCAGGTGTAGTCGGGGTGGCCCTCCAGAGCGTCGGCGAACTGTTGGGGCGACTGCGCCAGCGATGCCGTGGTGGGCACCGTGATGCAGTGGCTGGCGTGGGGGAGCGGCCCGCTCGAGGGCGCCGCCTCGCTCGCGAACGACGTCGAGAGGTGCGGAACCGCCGTCACCGCGCTGAGGCACGAGGGAGCGTGGCCCTGGAGGTAGCAGTCGAGCCACGTGGTGGCATAGTGCGCCGAGACAGAGAGCGACCACTCGGTGCGCGTGATGTAGGGCGTGTCGATGAAGTCGGTGTGCACCCCGCCCTCGAGCACAATGAGGGACAGCGCGGAGGTGCCGGGCCCGCCGGTGCGCAGCTGGTCGTAGAGCGGCTTCATCTGGGCGTAGCCGATCCCGTCACCCGAGAAGCCGAGATCCTCGCCGCCGACCTCGGGTCCGATCAGGGTGGGCGAACCGTCGTAGTCCGACGTCTGGAACTGAATGGGCACGACCGCCGCCGTCGGCGCCGCGCCCGAGAGCGCAATGCCGGTGGCCAGGGGCGGCAGCGGCTCGCCGTCCGCACCGTCGGGTCCCCGCTGCTGCCACCACAGGTAATTGAGGAGGCTCAGCGCGCCCATGGAGTGCCCCACGACGGCGACCTTGGCCGGGTTGATCAGGTTCAGCGCCGGGTCCGTGCCGTTCTCGCCCTCCGGGGCGTAGGCGGGGTCGTGCATGTCGGGGTTGTCCGTGGTGGCCGACTCCGGTTGGGGGGTCGGGGCGTCGCCGGCGGTGGTGACGGGCGCCAGCGGCGTGGACTCGGACAGGTTGACGATCGGCTCAATGGGGTAGTGCAGCAGCCAGCGGACCACGTCCTGGAGGTCCCGGCAGGCCCCGCCGAAGGTGCAGTCGTCCGTCTGGGGTTCGAACAGGTTGGCCGCGCTCCCCTCGGACGCGCCCTGCCCGGCCGGGTCGTACGTCAGCACGATGTCGCCCTGCGCCGCGATCGACATGGCGAGCCAGAAGTAGTCGCTTTGGTCCGAGGCGATGCCGTCGGAAATGACGACGGCCGGGAAGCGGTGCGGCGGCCCGCCGTGCTCGAGCGCCTGCGCGGGCAGCCAGAGGGTGGCGGCCAGCGCGAGCCCCGCGAGTCGATGATCGTCTGCTGCTCGGCCTCGCCGGAGAGGAAGGTGTCGCCCGGGGTGCCGGCGGCCGCGCAGGTGCCCGCCGCCGTCTCGTAGGTGACGTCGCCGGCGTCGTCGATGCAGGGGTACAGGAAGGCGCCCGTGGCATGCCCCTGCTCCATGGCCGTGAAGTCACCGGGGTCGCCGTAGACGCCGTTGTGATCGAAGTCCGGCATGAAGTCCGGGTTGGCCATGTCGGTGACGTCGTCGCCGGCCACCACGGGCCTGAGGTGCGTCAGCTCGGCCGCCATCTGCTCGGAGAAGGCCTCGGCGTCGACGACGGCGTTCGGACCGGAGAGCGCGTCGGCGAGGGCCTGGGGGTCCTGGGTCAGGACGGCCGACTGGGCCTGGTCGATCTCCTGTTCGAGGGCGTACTCGCCCAGCGACTGGTCGGTGAAGTCGTGCGCCGGGTTCTGGGCCCAGTCCAAGAATGACGTCAGCGGGTAGACCACCCCCTGGGCGTCGGAGGGTGCCGCCGTGGGTGGGCTGGCGGCCGTCGCCGCCGGGGTCGTAGTGGCCGCAACGAGCAGGACGAGGCCCGCAACCAGGGGCGCGACCACGCCCGCGCCCGCGCTTCGAACCCGCCGCATCCCTGTGCCCCGCCGCACGGCGCCAATTCTCGGCGGTCGGGCGACCGCTGGTCAAGACGAGCGGACGCCGGGTCCGGGGGTGGTGCCGTAGGCTGACCAGCCCATGGCCGACCCCAGCGACAATTCCGGGTCCTCGCCGAAGCCCGCGGCCGGCGGGAGCGGCGGCCCTTCCGGCAGCGCCGGTGGGAGCGGCGGGTCGAGTCGGAACCGCAACCGGAATCGCAACCGGAACCGCGGTCGGGGCGGCGGCGGTGCCTCGGCTGCGGGCACGAGCGCCAGCGGCGGCAGGGGCGGCGGCGGCGGCCAGGGCGGTCAGGGCGGCCAGAAGCAGGGCGGGACGGCGGCATCCGGCCGGTCCGGCGGGGGCGGGAGCGGGAGCCAGAGCCGCAGCCGAGGCCACCGGGGCGGCCGGGGCCGGGGTGGCAGCGGCGGCAACCGGGCGGGCGGGGGTGGCTCGGCGGGCGCAGGTTCCGGCCGCGCCCAGGGCCGGGACGGGGGACAACCGGCCGGCGGCGCACCGGGGCCCGGCACGAGCGGCCAGCCCCTCACCTCCATCGTGCTCGAGCCCGAGGTGGCGCCGGCGCTCAGTCAGGTCCCGAGCCTCGGCGCCCCGCAGGTCTACCCCGGCGAGGTGGCTGCCAACCGACGCCGGGCCATCTGGCTGAGCGCCTTCACCGCCGCCATCCCGGCCCTCCTCCTCGGCGCGCTGTTCTTCGTCGCCCTGAACTGGGTGGCCGGCGTGATCGCCCTCGTGGTCGCCGGCATCGTCTTGACGTACGCCGTCTGGCGCCTGGCGCCCTCCATCGCCCTGCGCCGGATCGGCGCCGTTCCCGCCGACGAGCAGCAGTACGCCCGCGTGTACAACATCACCGAAGGTCTCTGCGCCACCTTCGGCCTGCGGATGCCGGCGCTGCACGTCCTGGAGGACGCCGTCCCCAACGCCTGCGCCCTCGGCCGAGATCCCCGGCGATCCGACCTCGTGGTCACGTCCGGTCTGTTGCGGCTGCTCCCTGCGATCGAGCTCGAGGGTGTCATCTCGCACGAGCTCGCCCACGTGAAGCGGGGCGACAACGGCGTCTCCTGCGTGGGCATCACGATCGCCACGCTGATGGGCGGCGAGAGCATCCTCCGCCGCTGCGTGGGGGAGAACCGCGAGTACCGGGCCGACGTCGTCGGCGCCTCCCTGGTGCGCTATCCGAGCGGCCTCCTCAGCGCGCTGACCACGATGATGGAGTCCCCGCCGCCGGAAGAGGGCTCCTTCTTCAACGCGCCGTCCCGGTTCGGGCCGACGCGCTGGGTCTGGATCGACCCCTCGGTGGGCCACCGCGACGACCCCGTCGACCCGGGCGACCTGGACGCCACGTGGGTGCGGGCCGCCGCCCTCAACGAGTGGTGAGGTGGCGCCCGGCGGGGGAGGCGTGGCCGCTGCTCCCGTTCGAAGGCGCATGACGGCGACCTGACTCGGACGCGGCGACGCACACACCGTTTGTGCACCGTTTGTGCGTCCTCGGGCACCGCCGCCCGCGTCCGGCCCCATCAGGCTCCATTCCCGCGTACAATTCGAGCGTGAAGGACCAGGACGTCACGGATCCGGAAGGGATGCTGGAGGGTCTGTGCGGGTCCGAGCACGAGCCCGAGCACGAGGACGTCGTCGTGGTCCGGCGGGCCCGAAGCGGCCTGCACGCCATCATCGCCGTCCACTCCACGCTGCTCGGCCCCTCTCTCGGCGGCGCCCGTTTCTTTCCCTACCCCGACGTTGCGCTCGCGCTCCGCGACGTCCTCCGCCTGTCCCGGGCGATGACGGAGAAGGCGGCCCTGGCCGGGCTGGCGCAGGGCGGCGGCAAGTCGGTCATCATCGGGGACCCGGGCGTCGTGAAGACCCCGGCCCTCCTGCGCGACTTCGCCGCCGCGGTCGACAGCCTGGGCGGGCGCTACATCACGGCGGAGGACGTCGGGACGACGCAGGCCGACATGGACCTGATCCACCAGACGACACCGTTCGTGGGCGGCACCTCCATCTCCTGCGGCGGATCGGGTGATCCCAGTCCGGCCACGGCGCACGGCGTCGTGGTGGCGATGGAAGCGGCGGCGCGCCGCCGCTGGGGCGCCGGGCTCGAGGGCAGGACCGTGCTCGTCCTGGGTACCGGGAAGGTGGGCAGCGGAGTCGTCCGGCTGCTCGTCGAGCGTCACGTCGACGTCATCGCCTCGGACGCCGACGGCGAGCGGGTGCACGAGGCGCGGCGCGCCGGGGCCATCCGGAGCGTCGATCCCACCGATGCCCCCGAGACCGCCGCCGACATCCTCTGCCCGTGCGCGCTGGGCGGGCTCCTCACCGACGAGCTCGTGCCCGGACTGCGTGCGGAGATCATCGTGGGGGCGGCCAACAACCAGCTGGCCCACGACGGCGTGGCCGACACGCTGGCGGCGGCGGGCATCCTCTACGTGCCCGACTTCCTGGCCAACGCCGGCGGCATCATCAACATCGCGGAGGAGGCACGCGGCTACGACCCGGCGGCGGCGTCGACGGCGGTCGAGCGGATCGGCGAGACGACGGCGGACGTGCTCGAGCGGGCGGACAGGGGACACATCACGCCGCTCGCGGCGGCCGAGCAGCTGGTGGCCGAGCGGCTGAATGGCGCCCGGGAGCGCCTCGGCCTCCCCGCCCCCCGGACGCGCGCGGCGGCCGCCGATGGCCGGGCACCGAGCGGCCGGACGAATCGCAACGGCCGGACGGGAGCGCCTGCAGCCGTCACCGGCGGCCCCACGGCCTCGGTGAAGAGGGCCCCCCGTTTGCCCTCGTAGACTGGGGTCCATGGCCACCGCCCGTTCCGCCGACGCCAGCGGCGCCGCCAGCGCCAGCGCCCACGACGCCGAGGCCGCGGGCACGCCCGCCGTCGGCACGGGAACGACGGGGACGTTCACCGTCAAGCGGGGCCTGGCCGACATGCTCCGGGGCGGCGTGATCATGGACGTCGTCAACGCCGAGCAGGCCACCATCGCCGAGGACGCCGGTGCGGTCTCCGTCATGGCCCTCGAACGGGTGCCGGCCGACATCCGCCGCGACGGCGGCGTGGCCCGCATGAGCGACCCCATCCTCATCGAGGGCATCATCGACGCGGTCACCATCCCGGTCATGGCCAAGGCCCGCATCGGCCACTTCGCCGAGGCCCAGGTCCTGCAGTCGCTGGGCGTCGACTTCATCGACGAGTCCGAGGTCCTCACGCCGGCCGACGAGGCGTACCACATCGACAAGTGGCCCTTCACGGTCCCGTTCGTCTGCGGCGCCACCAACCTGGGGGAGGCCCTGCGCCGCATCAGCGAGGGCGCGGCCATGATCCGCTCGAAGGGCGAGGCCGGCACCGGCAACATCGTCGAGGCCGTCCGCCACCTGCGCGCCATCCTCGGCGCGCTGCGGGCCATCACGCAGGCCGACTCCGCCGAGCTCTACGGCTGGGCCAAGGAGCTCGCCGCCCCGATCGGACTCGTGCAGGAGCTCAAGGCCACCGGCCGCCTTCCTGTGCCCTTGTTCTGCGCGGGTGGCATCGCCACTCCGGCTGACGCCGCCCTGGTCATGCAACTCGGTGCGGAGGCGGTGTTCGTCGGTTCGGGCATCTTCAAATCGTCCGACCCGGCTCGCATGGCCGCCGCGGTGGTCGAGGCCACGGCGCACTACCAGGATCCCGACCACGTGGCCAAGGTCTCGCGCGGGCTGGGCGAGGCCATGCGCGGCCTCGATGCCGCCAGCTACGGCGAACACCTCGCCGACCGGGGGTGGTAGCGGCCGCCTCCGCCGCCAGCCCTCTTCCCGGCTCCGGCCCGCTTCCCGGCTCCGGCCCGACCCCCAGCCCCGACCCTCGCCTCGGACCCGGACCCGGCCCGGTCATCGGCGTGCTCGACCTACAGGGCGACGTGCGCGAGCACCTGGCCGCCCTCTTCGAGATCGGTGCCACCGGCCGTCGCGTCAAGCGTCCCACCGACCTCGACGGCGTCGACGGCCTCATCCTTCCCGGCGGTGAGTCGACCACCCTTTCCATGCTTCTCGAGTCGACCGGCCTCTACGACGCCATCGCCGAGCATCTCGCGGCTCCCTCGCCACTTCCGGTCCTCGGCACCTGCGCCGGCACCGTCCTGTTGGCCAGTGAGGTCCTCGACGGCCGCCCCGACCAACGCTTCTTCGGCGTGCTCGATGCCGTCGTGCGCCGCAACGGCTACGGGCGCCAGGCGTCCTCGTTCGAGGCCGACCTCGAGTTCGGCGAGGGCCCCCAGTTGCCGGCCGTCTTCATCCGGGCCCCGCTCATCGTCTCGGTCGGCGACCAGGTCGACGTGCTGGCCTCCCTCGACGGCGCCCCGGTCCTCGTGCGGCAGGGCTCGATCGTGGCCTCGGTCTTCCACCCGGAGCTGACGCCCGACCGCCGCGTGCACCGGCTCTTCGTCGACATGATCGACCTGGCGGGCTGACCCGACAACGATCGCTTGTTTGGAGCCCGCCCGCCCGAGCGGGATGACCAACTTCAGTTTCTGCCGACGTTCGGAAGGATGCAACAAATGTCAAACGACGCCGTCCCGACCACGTCGGGTCCCGCAACCTGGCCGATGCCCACCTCGGCCGCCCCTTCTCTGGGCACGGCCGCTCCCGCCTGCCCGGTAGCCGGTGCCAGCGCCGTCGCCACGACCATGAGGGCGGGCCCCAGGACGACACCGATGCCCATGCTCCGAATGACGCGCCAACGTCTCACGCTGCTGCCACCTTCCGTTCCGCCGCCCTTGCTCTAGGAACGACCGTTTTGCTCGGTTCTCACGGTCCTACCCTCGATGGGGTTCGGAACCAGGTGATCTGCTCTCTTCGGTCCCCTTGAGTGGGAGGCCGTCTCACGGCGACTGTTCACCCTCGTGAAGCGCAAAGAGGTCCACAAATCGGGTCAGATGGTGTCCTGGGCGCCCTTCCGTTCGTTCGCCAGCTACATACGCGCGACGGCTCACGGAGCAGAGCCCGGACCGTTAGCCATCCCTCACGGATCCGGCCAGATCCGTGAGGCCGGTGCCCTATACATGACCAGAACCGTTAGGCCGGTGCCCTATACATGAGACGGGTCAATGCAGCGAGGCGAAGGTCTCTCGACGACCGTCTCGGGAACCTCGGCCAGCTCATCGCGCCGCGCCCACAGCGAGGATGGCTGCGCGAGATCCGCGATGCCCTCGGCATGTCCAGCTCTGACCTGGCGGCCCGTCTCGGCGTGACGCACGGGCGGGTGAGTCAGTTGGAGCGAGGCGAGCTGGAGGGATCAATCGGCATGGGGACGCTCGAGCGGGCCGCCCAGGCCATGCATTGCGAGCTGCGTTACGTGCTCGTACCGACCGAGCCGCTCGTTCGCCTGGTGTACACGCAGGCGCGGAGAAAAGCCATCACAGAAGCACGGGCGCAGAGTCACCCAGCCGGTGATGAATGTGAGATCAGCGACCTGGGGGAGTTCATGGCGGAACTGATTGAAGTCCGGACGTACGAGCTCATTGACTCCTTCCGACTCTGGCGCCTGAACAGCCCTGGCTCGAGTCGCTAACCCTTCACCGCCCGTACGATCTCGTCGGTAACGGCGTCCGGGTCCTCGAGCGGCAGCATGTGCCCCTTGTCCGGCAGGGTGACCAACCGCGCCCCGGGGATGGTGGCCACCATCTCGTCTGACTTCAGTGGCAGCGTCAACGTGTCCCTGCTGCCGACAATGACGGTCGTCGGCAGCTCAATGGTCGCAATGCCCTGCAAGAGGTCCATCGTGGAGAGGGCCACCATGAAGTCGGCCCGGGCCCCCGGATGGGCGCGGGCGAACGCGTTTGCCGTCAGCACCATGTGAGCGTGCACGGGCTCGGTGCCGAAGACGCCGCGCACGAACCGGTGCCCGTTTCGACTCGCCATGGCCCGGGTCAGCGTCGGCGAACCCACCAACGGAGCGGCCATCCGCCGCACGACGGGGTCGGGGTAGTTGCCGACCTTCGTGGCCGACGTGGCGACGAGCACCACCGCCCGAGCCCGTTCGTGGAGCACGGCGGAGCGGTGGTTGGCCAAGGACATGATCGACATGCCGCCCATCGAGTGCCCGGCCAGCACGGCCCCCCGCACGTCCGTCGCCTCCAGCACCGTCGCCAGGTCGTGGGCCAGCAGCTCGACGGTGATCGGTGCCGCGCCCCGCGTACTGGCGCCGTGGCCGCGCTGGTCGTAGAGCACGACGCGATATCCCTGTTCTCGTAACCGCCGGGCCACCGGCACCCAGATCTCGTGGTTGCCGGTCCAGCAGTGGGACAGGACGACCGCCGGCGCGTCGGCGCTCTGACCGGCGTAGTCCCATACGGCGAGGTCGGCGCCGTCATCCGTCGAGACGGTCGTCGGCTCCGACGCCAGCACGGCCTCGCCCCATCCGAGCGAGAGTCGGCCGCCGTCATCGGGCGCCTCACTCGCCCCTGGCTGGCGCGCCTGCAGGCGACGGTAGGCCGCTCCCGCCGCCACCGCGGCCGCCAGGGCGCCACCGATCACGACCAGGCGCCGGGCCCGACGCCGACCGCCGGCGCCAGAACCGGCGCCGGAGCGAGGACCCGAAGAGGCAGGTACGGACAGGGGCGGCACGGGGGGAACGGGGGTCATGGAAGCCATACCCGAGCGTACGTCGGGTGGCCGAATTGCTCTGGGGAGCACGCAGTCACGGTCACGCCGCCCAAGTTTAAGAGAAATCTGGGATTGACACAATCCCTGAAATCCTTAATCATGGACTCATGGCTACGACAACCATGGAACCCAGCGCCACCGACCACGCCAAGGTCGACCGGCGCATCGAGCGCCTCTCCACCGCCTCGCTCAAGCGGATCCTCGAGCCCGACGTCGACGTCCCCGGCCAGCTGGGCGACGGCCAGCTGCTGCCCGATGAGCTCCTGACCCTGTCCTACCTGCCCGAGGTCTTCGACACGCTCACCCCCGAGCAGAAGAAGATCCTGGCCCGCGAGGAATTCGCGTCCATCGTGGAGACCGGCGTCCGCTTCGAGTCGGTCCTGATGGCTGGATTCAGCATCGACATCGTCAACCGCCCCGACCTCACCGACCCCCGGGTGACCTACCTGCTGCACGAGATGGGGGAGGAGACCCGCCACTCCCGCCTCTTCGTCCGGCTGCTCACCCAGGTGCGCCCGACGGCGAAGAACCCGATCGACGGTCCCGCCATCCGCCTGGCCCAGAAGATCCTCCTCCCCATCCTCACCTCCATGCCGGCGCTGTTCTGCCTCTTGGTGCTCAGCGGCGAGGAGGTCCCCGACCTCATGCAGAAGCTGGCCAGCGAGCACCCCGACACGGACCCGATGATCAAGGCGGTGTCGAAGTACCACCGTCAGGAGGAAGCCCGCCACCTCGCCTTCGCCCGGATGCTCTTCCCCGAGCAGTGGGCCGCCGCCGGCCGCATCGAGCGGTTCCTCGTCCGGCACCTGGGCAGCCACATCGCCATCGGCATGTTCGACACCATCGTGCACCCCGGCGTCTACGCCACCATCGGCCTGCCCACGTGGGAGACCTGGCGCACCGTCAACCGCAGCGAGGGCCGCACCGCCCTGCGCCACCGCGCCCTGCGCCCGCTTCTCACGCCGCTGCTCGAGGCCAACGCCTTCTGGCGCGGCCGCGTCCCCAAGAGCTGGCAGCGCGCCTGCGGCGTCGACCGCTTCGGCCGCGACCTTCCCTCGGGCGCGGTCGCCTGAGCCGATGCCGCCGGACATAGCCGCCACGAAGGGCGATCGCACGCGCCAGGCGCTGCTGTCGGCAGCCGTGATCCGCTTCGCCCGCGAGGGCTTCCGCGGCACCTCCGTGGCCGACGTCTGCCGTGACGCCGGCCTGTCGACGACGGCGTCCTATCCGTACTTCGCGAACAAGGAGGCGCTGTTCGTCGCCGCGGTGGACGAGGACGTCGCCGGCCTCATCGACGATGCGGTCTCCTTCGTGGCGGTGACGGCGGAGCCCGAACGCTGGAGCCGGACCATGATGACGGCGCTGCTGTCCCGGAGCGACAGCCACCCGTTGGCCGGTCGCATCCTGCGCGGCCTGGAGCCCGACTTCACGATGCGGCTGCTCAACATCCCGGCTCTCGAGGGGTTGCGCAAAGCCGTGACCGAGCTCATCCGCCAGCAGCAGGTCGTCGGCGAGGTGCGCCATGACATCGACCCGGCCCAGACCGCCAGCGGCATGGTGGTCATCGTGATCTCACTCCTGATGGCGGCCATCCAGACCGGGGCCAACAGCTTCGACCAGGTGGCCGACGACGTGGAGTCGGTGCTCCACGCTGCCACGCGCCCGCCACATTGGCCGCCACGGGAGGGCCCGCCACAATAGGGCCCGCCAGTTTCCGCACCGCCCCCCATCCCTCTTCAGCCCTCAACTCCCTGCCCGCGACCACGAACCGAATCGGCCGTCATAGCGTCTCTCAACTGTGAGGCAGTTGGCCGCCGCGCGATTCGTCCCACTGGCAGTCGTCGTGCTCACCCTCGCGGCCTTGACCGTGTTCCCGGCCACCTCGCCGGCGGCCGCAGCCGCCCCCGCAGCCGACTACGCCACCACCACGTCGCCCACCGTCACCCGCAGTGCCCACGTCGCCTATGCGGGTTGCCCGGCCAAGGATGTGGTGCTCTCGGTCAGCGTCGACCACCACACCTTCGTCATGGGACAACTGGTGACCTACCGGGTGAGCCTCCACAACCTGAGCGGCCAGCGCTGCAGCGTGCCCGGCGACCAGTCCACGCCCCGACAACCGAACGGGAACGACTCGAGTTTGGGGGGAGGTCCGCTCGGGTTCCTGCTCGGACCCTGCAGCCCCCTGCCGGTCGCCATCGATAATGCCAATGGGGTCGACGTCTTCCCGGGCCTGCAGGCCATCAGCTGCCCCGCCCTGTTGGGCCCGCCGCTGGGCGCCCATGCCACGCTCTCCACCACGGGCACCTGGAACCAGATGGAGGGCGGCTTGCGCCCCGCCCGCATCGCCACCCCGGCGCCGGCCGGTCGCTACCGCATCGTGGTCGCCGAAAAGGTCAGCGTCCCCGTCACGATCGTCGGCGCGCCGCCGCCCGCGGCCAGCCTCACCAGCCCACGCTGACGGCGTCACTGCCCCCTCCCGTCGCCCTCTGACCCGCTGGCTGTTCTGCTGCCCCCCGGACCCCCCGGACCTCCGGATCTCCCGGCCCACGCCCATGCCGCCGCGGCCGTTGCCCACCCTCCGCCGACCGCCCCCCAGATACAATCAAAAGCCCTCGCCCAGCGGCCGAGATCCAGTGGGTACCGGGACCGGTCGGCCGCTCGGCCACTGACCGAGGGAAGGAACGAGGCAGAACGCATGTCGGGTCACTCGAAGTGGGCGACCACGAAATACCGCAAGGGCGCCCAGGACAAGGCCCGCGCCAAGATCTTCGCCAAGTGCATCCGGGCCATTGAGGTGGCGGCCCGGGACGGCGGGGGAGACCTCGACGCCAACGCCACCCTGCGCACCGCCTTCCAGAAGGCCCGCGCCGCCAGTGTCCCGATCGACACCATCGAGAAGGCGATCAAGCGGGGCACCGGCGACCTCGAGGGCGTCCGCTACGAGTCGATCAACTACGAGGGCTACGGGCCGGGCGGCGTGGCCATCATCGTCGAGACGCTGAGCGACAACCGCAACCGCACCGGCGCCGAGATGCGCAACGTCTTCAGCCGCAACGGCGGCAATATGGCCGAGCCCGGAGCGGTCGGCTGGCAGTTCGAACGCAAGGGCATCGTGACCGTTCCCCTCGACCAGGAGGAGGACAAGGTCATGGAGATCGCCATGGAGGGCGGCGCGGAGGACCTGTCTTCCAACGGCAGTGCCTGGGTGGTGACCACTGCGCCGGCCGACCTCGAGTCGGTGAGGCAGGCTCTCGACAGCGCCGGCATCACTCCCGAGTCGGTCGACCTCTCCCTCGAGCCCACCACCTTGGTCCCCGTCCCGGACGAGGCCGACGCCAAGAAGGTGCTGCGCCTGCTCGAGGCCATCGACGACCACGACGACGTCCAGGCGGTCCACTCCAACGCCGACATCGCCGACGAGGTCCTCGCCTCCTTCGAGGGCTAACCCCGCCGACCGCTCACCCCCTCTCCCCGTCGACCGGGCTCACCCTCCCTTCCCCTCGTCGAGGTCTGACACCCCGTCGACCGGGCTCACCCTTCTCCTCCCTCGGCGACCGCCGCTCACCCCTCCTCCTCGTCGACGTCTGACACCCCGTCAGGAGGGGTCCGCCCTCTGCGAAGACCCTCCGACTATTCTACGAACGCATGTTCGCATTGGGCATCGACCCGGGCCTGTCGCGCTGCGGCTACGGCCTGGTCGCTCGTGGTGACGACGCCAGCCTGCAGGCGAGGGCGGCCGGTGTGATCGAGACCGACCCGGCCATGGCCTTGGCCCAACGGCTCCTGGTCCTCCACACGGAGCTGCAGTCGCTCCTCGCGGAGCTCAACCCGGACGTGGTGGTGGTCGAGCGGGTCTTCTTCCAGGTCAATGCTCGGACGGCGATGTCGGTGGGCCAGGCCAGCGGGCTGGCCCTCTTGACCGCCGCCGCTGCCGGCTGCGAGGTGGTCCAGTACACCTCCAACGAGGTCAAGCAAGGCCTGGTCGGCTACGGGGCCGCGACCAAGGACCAGGTGCAGCGCATGGTGGCGCAGGTCCTCGGTCTGCCGAGCGTGGACGGCCCCCCCGACGTGGCCGACGCCCTCGCGCTGGCCATCTGCCACCTCACCACCGTCCCGTTGCGCCGGGCCGTCGATGCGGCCCTGCTCGTCAAGGAAGGAAGCACGAAGTGATCGGACTACTGCGAGGACCCGCGGTGCTACGGACGGCCGAATGTGAGGTCATCGTCGACGTGGGTGGGGTCGGCTACCGGGTGACGGTCACCCCGGCCACGGCGGCCGCCCTCATGTCGGCCGGGACGGGCGCCGAAGCGACTCTCCACGTGCACACCCACGTGCGGGAGGACGCCATCGTCCTCTACGGCTTCCTGCACGACGATGAGCGCCGCTGTTTCGAGGTCTTGCTGGGATCGCACGGCGTAGGTCCCGCCCTGGCCCTGGCCATGATGGCCATGCTGTCGCCGGCGGCTCTCTCGACGGCCGTGCTCGAGGACGACCTCGAGACGCTGTGCACCGTGCCGGGTGTCGGGCGCAAGACGGCTGCCCGCCTGCTGATCGAGCTCAAGAGCCGGCTGGACCTGCCCGACCTCTCAGGCGTGCCGCCGGTCACGCCTCTCGATGGTTCCGGCGCCAACGGGCGTGCCACGCGGACGTCGCGGGCAGAGGCTCGAGCCGCGTTGAGCGAGCTGGGCTACGCCCCGGAGGAGATCCGCGGCGCGCTGGACGGCCTACGCGACGATGTCGGCGTGGAAGAGATGCTGCGACTCGCCCTGCGCGAGCTGGCCAGCCGGTGAGTCCAAAGGCACGTCGGGAGGTCTTGGCGACTTCCGACGTGGACACTTCCGAGGTGCTCGACGGTGACGACTTCGGGGCCACGCGTGTCGTCGACCCGGCCAGCTCCGACCCCGGCGAGGAGATCGAAGAGGTCGGCCTGCGGCCACGGACGCTCCACGAGTTCGTCGGCCAAGCTCAGCTCGTCGAGCACCTCGGGATCGTTCTCCAGGCAGCCCGCCAGCGCCGCCAGGCCGTGGACCACATCCTCTTCGCCGGCCCGCCGGGCCTCGGCAAGACCTCGCTGGCCGGCATCGTCGCCGCCGAAATGGGCGCCGGCCTCCGGATCACGGCCGGTCCCGTCCTCACTCGGGCGGGCGACCTGGCCGCGCTGCTCACCGACCTTCAGGACGGCGACGTGCTCTTCATCGACGAGATCCACCGCCTGCACAGCTCGGTCGAGGAGATGCTGTATTCGGCCATGGAGGACGGCCGGCTCGACATCTTGATCGGCAAAGGCCCGACGGCCCGCTCCATCCGCCTGGAGCTGCCCAAGTTCACCCTGGTCGGCGCCACGACGCGCACCGGTCTGGTCTCGGGGCCGTTGCGGGACCGGTTCGGGTTCGTCGGGCGACTCGACCTCTACGCACCCGAGGACCTGCGCGCCATCGTCGAACGGTCGGCCCACATCCTCAAGGTGCGCATGGACTCCGAGGGCGCCACGAGGATCTCCGAACGGTCGAGGGGCACACCCCGAGTGGCCAACCGCCTGCTGCGGCGAGTGCGGGACTTCGCGGAGGTCCGGGGCGACGGCTTCATCGACGGCGCTACGGCGAGCGAGGGTCTCGAGCTCTTCGGCGTGGACGAGCTGGGCCTCGACAAGGTCGACCGGGCCATTTTGGCGACGCTGTGCACCCGTTTCGGCGGACACCCGGTGGGCCTGACCACCCTGTCGCAGTGTGTCGGCGAGGAGCCCGACACCATTGAGGACGCGTACGAGCCGTTCCTCCTGCAGAGCGGGCTGATCCAACGCACGTCCCGTGGTCGCGTGGCGACGGAGCGAGCGTGGGCTCACCTCGGGCATCCGATGCCGAGGGCCGGCGCGTCGGGTGGCGCACCACCGCTGTTCTGACCCGACCTCAAGTCGGCGTGCCGAACGGCGGCCTTGTCCTGAAAAGGACTCGCGCTGACAATCCGCAGGCGCAAGATGTAGTCGTCGGCCGGGGCGAGCGTTATGGGCGGCTCATGAGCTACCGAACGCCGAATCCGGCACAACCCCGGCGTGAGCTGACGTCGTTCAGGCATACTGGCGTCCTGTGGCTTCTAGATCCCGGCGAATAGTAGACAGTGGCGTCGGTGGCACGGATTCAACCCGGCAGGGGATCAGCATCGCGGCAAGAAGGGTGGGAGCGACCGACGATGAGAGAACGACAAACGAAAGGAAGCTGAGATGACGCACCGTCTGCAACGCTGGACCGGTATCGGTGGTCTGATCTTCGTCGTGCTGGTCGTGGTGTCGATCGGTCTGACGTTCAACACCCCGCAGACCAACGCGAGCTTGGCCAAGATCACCAACTTCTATAACAACAACACCCATAAGCAGCTACTGGGCGTGGCCGGCATCGTGACCATGGTCGCTGTCGTCGTGGGAGTGTTTTGGTTTTGGTACTTCCGGGAGTGGCTGATCGCGGCGAAACCGGCCGGGCGCCGCTTGGCCACCGTCGGCTTCGGCGGTGGGCTGGTCCTCGCCGGGGGCGGTGCGCTCGCCGCGGGTCTGGACTTCACCTTGAACGACGCCTACCACCATGCCACCCCGGCCAGCCTGCAGATCCTGAACATCATGCAGATGGACCTCTCGTCGGGGGCGTCAGTAGCCGGAGCGTCGATCATCATGTTCGCCACCGGGCTCCTGATCATCCGCTATCGGGCCCTGCCCGTCTGGCTGGGTTGGGTGGCCTTGGTATTCGCGGTACTCGGCCTCCCCTCCGGCTTGGGACTTATGGGGCTGGGGTTGTGGCTGATCGCAGTCAACATCGTGATCATCCTCCGGTCCGGGAAGGCCGAACCGGCTACGGACGTTGTCGTCGAGAGTGCACTGGAAACGGCGTAAACAACCCCAGAACCCGCGAGGTGACCCAAGTGGCGCCGAACCCGACCGACCCGGCTTAACGTTTCGCGCACTAAACAGGGCTCGGAGGAAGATCGCGCTTCGGAGCCGAATCGGCCTCCCCAGCCGTCAGCCGCCTTGAACCATGCGGTGTGCAACTACGGCGGCTTGAGCAATGGGATGTTGACTGAGCCGAGTGCACCGCTCCGCTACCGAGATTCGCAAGATCAAAAAGGTGCCCGGTCGACGGATCTGGTGAGCGACCGAGCATCCCATAGCGCGCATCCGTCAACCGCGCTGAGGTGTGCCCAGATCGCCGGACTGGGTGCGGATATCTCGCTCGCCTTCGGCCGACAATCTCGCCTTTGCCGACTTCCACGAATGGCCTAGCGCTTAGCCGCCCTCTTGGCAGGACGCTTGCGAGCTGGGGTCCGCTTCTTGGCTGAGGCCGACTTCTTCACAGCCTTCTTCGGGGCCTTTCGGGCTGAGGTCCGCTGCTTTGCCGCCTTCTTCACAGCCTTTCGGGCTGAGGCCAGCTTCTTGGCTGGAGCCGACTTCTTCACAGCCTTCTTCGCGGCCTTTCGCGCTGGGGTCCGCTTCTTGGCTGGAGCCGACTTCTTCACAGCCTTCTTCGCGGCCTCTCTGGCTGAAGCCCGCCTTTTGATAGTCCGCTTGGTGGGCGTCTTGTCCGATAACTTGCCTACGATCGTTATTGATCCGGCTCCCGGTACGAGAGATGACTCTCCGCCGGTCGACCATTCGATACGGAGAAGCTCCCCATTGACCCCGGTCACGACACCATCCCTAGGAGCTTGACCTACCTTTGTGGACTCGAATCGAACTAGATCGCCAATACTGGGCACCGGGGCCTCCTTCCATGCGGGACCGAACTGAGCGCACCCATCCTTTCACCGCCTACCCGCGAGGTCTGTCTGCGACTTCTGGCTTGCGGGGAGT
>CAWECP010000008.1:0-40002 GCA_963807675.1 uncultured Acidimicrobiaceae bacterium
GAACGCCGGTGACGGTCGCCGGTCGTGGCCCTTCGGTGACATCGAGAACCAAACGGACGCCCGATGCGTCATCGTTGGCATTATGCGGCGGACTGCCTTGGCAGCGCTGGCCCTCGGCCTGGTCGTCTTGAGCGGCTGTTCGTCATCACCGCGCACGGGCACGGTCACCGGCATCTTCCAGACGGCCGGGGGCGCACCTGGGTACGGACCCCATCCGTTGCCCGGCACGATCGTGTTCAGCAGCCCCCAGGGGACTGGCACGTCGGTGCGCGTGGGTGCAGATGGGTCCTTCTCTGCGCACCTCCCGGCCGCCACGCACGCGGTTGCCGGTCACAGCCCGAGAGTGCTCTCCGACGGCCACGAAATGACCTGCGCTGCCCCGAAACCCGTGGTGGTATCCGCCGGCCGGACGGCAACCGCGATGGTGGAATGCCAGTTGATGTGACCGAGGCCGGCGGCGGTTCACACCCACCAGGGCTCGTACATCGATGAGGTTTCCCCCGCGTCAACCTGACGCCGAAGCGCCCGCGTGGCCGGACCGGTTGTCCGGGCGGGCGCACGGCAGGAGGGCGAGGGTCGCCTGGGGCTCAACTTGGTCGCTCCCGGATCCCGGTTGTCTGGATGGTGGTCACCGTCACCGCCGAGTTGTTGAGCACATGGTCGATGCGGCCGCCGGGCGGCTGTCCGCTTCGGGGATCACATCGACGGTCGTCCTGCAGACTCGCTCGCGCCGTGACGGCGATGTCGCATTCGAATCTCGACGATGGTCCAAATGGCCAGGGCGATGAGGACCACCAGCGCCAGGACGAACAGCACGGTGTAGCTCCCGAAGCCCCCGTAGCTGAACGTCACGGTGTGCACGCCCGGCCCGACCACGACGCCGACGAGCGCCGGCGCCACCATGACCGTCGGGGCTGGGTGCCCGTCCACGGTGGCCCCCCAGCCGGGGTCGTAGGACGCGCTGAGGACGACCGTGGTCCGGCGGTTCGCCTTGACGACGGCGTGCGCCTCCCCGTTGGCCAGGTCGGCCGTCTGCGCCACGACGTGACCCGGCGACCCCGTCAGCACCTCGGCCTGCGACGCCGTGGGCGGGGCCGCCTGGCCGCCGTTGAAGGCCACGGTGAGGTCGCGTTGCTCGTCGGTGAGCGGCGAGTCGAGCAGCGCCTCGCTCTGCGTGCCGACGTCGGCCCGGGTGGCGTGGAGCACGCCGGTGGTGTCGTAGACGTGGATGTAGCCGGGATTGGGCAGGGCCCACAGGCAATAGTCGCCGGAGCAGCCGACCCGGTTGGCGGCGACGGGCGGCGCCATCGACTCGGGCGTGATGATGTAGCCGATGCCGAAGAGCGGGTAGTCGCCCGGGTTGGCGTCATCGAAGAAGTACTCGGGGTCGGTCATGAGGGATGCCGTTCGTAGCGTGTAGCCGACCTCGTCGATGTCCTGGTTCTCGAGGTACTTGAAGACCGGCACCGCCCCTACGAGGAACTCGTTGCCCCAATTGGTCGGGGCGCCGGCATAGACCCGGCCCCGGGGGTGCGCCTTGACGTAGTCGAGCAGCGCATTGATCTGCGGCTCCTGTTGCACGTCGGCATCGGCCTGCAGGCCGATGTTCGTCGCGTTGTGCGCGTCGTAGGTGTCGAGCGACGTCCAGGCCGGCGCCAGCACAATGACCAGCCCGACGATGCACAGCCCGGCGAACACGCCGCGCCATGCGGGCTCGCTAGCCCAGCTGCGCCGCTCCTCGGGCAGCAGGCGCGTGATGCCGTCGACCACCAGCCGGCCCAGGAAGACGATGCCGATGCCCGCCAGCAGTATCCCCGACAGCTGCACCCCCATTTGGAAGCGGCGGATGAAGACGTCGCTGCTGCCGGGCACGATGTCGTAGAGCGCCCCCCACGTCGTGCGCCCGAAGGTCATGAGCAGCGTGGCCACCCAAATGGTGACCAGGGCGCGCCCGGCCACGTGGGTGCGCCAACGCCCGATGCAGACCCCGATGCCCACCGCCACCAGGACGGTGACCACGGCCAGGCGCCCGTAGTCGTAGAGCTGTCCGCCGAAGAGCCAGCTGAGGACCTGACGGGCCCCGTAGCCGTTCTCGAGGCCGGTCCCCTCGAGCACCTGGTTGCGCGCCGCGAAGTGCGACTGTGCCAGCAGCGGGACGATCACCCACGCCGACGCCACGAGCGCGCAGCCACCGACGACGGCGGCACGACCGAGCCGGCGCCACAGGTCGGACGGGACGAGGAACGGCCACACCACGAGCGGTACCAGCGCCATGTAACCGGTCTCGTAGTGCAGCGCCACCGTCAGCATGATGAAGACGACGGCGGGGAAGACGCAGCGCAGTGACGACAGGGCGCGGTAGGTGAAGCCCCAGGCGAGTGGGAGCGTCCACGCGGCCCACAGCTGCGTCCATACGCCGTAGCCGACCCAGACGTAGGCCTTCGTCTCGTAGCCGATGCCGGCGGCCGAGGCCAAGAAGGGGGACACGGCGGCGGCCGACGCCGCGGTCCAGCGGCTGAGGCCGAAGAGGCGGCCGCACCAGTAGATGGTCAGGGGCCAGAGGGCCAGCAGGAGGTACAAGGACCAGCGGAAGACGGTGTCGGGGTCGATCACCGTCCCGAAGAGGCCCGACACCATCGACGGCAGGCTCTGGTAGTGCAGGTACTGGGGCGATCCGAGCCCGAGGTAGGGGAACCAGCTGGTCAGCGGCAGGTGCCCGCTCCTGATCCGGGAGGCGGCGAAGCGCACCATCTGCTCGTGAATGGAGCTGTCGTCCAGGTACGGCACGGCGCGCAGCTCGGGCCGGAGCTCCCACAGTCCCCACGCCAGGGCGATGGCGACGAGGAGCCACGGGCCGAACCTCGTCCAGGGCGCTGTCGGAGGGGGCGGTGCCGCGACCGCCGTCCGTGCCGGATCTTCGGGCTCGGTCGATGCCTCGGTCGCGGTCACCAGGCGTGGCGGGCCTGCAGGGCGGACGGCACGGCACCATGATGCCGGGTCGGGCAGCCGTCGAGGAGTCCGCCCCGCCGTGTGTTCGACGAGGCACCTGGTCGTGCGAGGTGCCAGACACCTGCCCGCCGCACACGCGGGCGCCGTCCGGCGGCACTCATGGACTAGAAACCACCCGGGGCTGTAGCTCAGTGGTCAGAGCAGAGGACTCATAATCCTTGGGTCGTGGGTTCGATCCCCACCAGCCCTACGACTTGCGCCCTAGGACTCTGACAGCGCCCTAGGACTCGCCCTACGTCTCGCCTACGAGGGCTCGTCGGCCGCCCAGGCCAGCGCCCCACCCGCCAGGTTCTCCGCCGACCAGCCGGCTTCGCTCAATGCCTCCGCCGCCACGGCCGAGCGGCCGCCCATGTGACAGGCCACCACAATGGTCACGTCCCGTGGCAGCTCGTCCATCCGGTCGCCGAGTTGGCCGAGCGGGATGTTCACCCCGATCGGGTAGGCCCAGGCCTCCACCTCGTCAGGCTCGCGCACGTCCAACAAGAAGACGTCCTCGCCTCGGGCGATCCTCGCCTTGACCTCGTCGGGCTCCACCTCGCGATACGTCATGGACCCAGGCTATGTCGCCGTCGCCGTGTGCCCCAGCACGACCGGCACCCCCGGTACTGTGGTTCGGTGCCGTTCTCACGGAAGCTCCTCAACTCCGACGAGGAGTTGCTGGCCGAGCTGCGACCGCACTGGATCTTCCTCTTCGGACCACTGTTCACCTCCATCGGGACCTGGGCGGTGATCATCGTCATCTTGGTCCTCTGGCACCACGCGCCGGGGTGGACCAACTACCCCTTCCTCATCCTCGCTCTCATCCCGGCGGTCTGGCTCCTGGGCCGCTTCGTGCGCTGGCGTTCCTACATCATCGCCATTACTTCGAACCGGATCTTCGTGCGGCAGGGGATCCTCGGGCGCGACACCGTCCAGCTGCGCCTGCAGCGCATCACCGAGCTCAACACCTCGCAGTCCTTCATAGAGCGCATGCTCGGCGTGGGCCGGATCATCATCGACGTGCAGGGCGAGGACGACTCCATGGTGCTCGAGTACGTGCGCAAGCCGGCGGTGGTCCAGCGCGTCCTCAACTCGCTCATCAACGAGATCGTCGGCGGCGGCCAGCGTGAGGAGATCCCCGCCGACATGCTGCCCTTCGACGAGCGCGGCGCCGCCCGGCGCACCAACGCCGACGACCACGACGACGCGGACGGGACCCGGGACGCACAGGACACCCCGCCCTTCGGCCAGGGCGCCGTCACCGACGACACCGCGCCCGGGCCGGGACCCGCGCCGGCGCCCACGCCGGGCTCACCGTCGCCGCAGGCCGCCCCCTTCGAGGTGCGCGACCGCCTGATTGAGCTCGACGACCTGCGCAAGCGCGGCATCATCTCCGAGGAGGAGTTCGCCGCCAAGAAGAGCGAGTTGCTGAATCGCATTTGACCGGGAGCGCCACCACCCTCCGACGGAGCTGGTGGACCCCCGAGTCCTCGGTGCGAGACTCAGCCCAGGCTCTCCCGACGGACAAAGGAGGTTGGCCGTGCATGCTGTCGTCGTCCATGTGGACCTGAGGGACCTGGCCGAGGCCAAGCGGGGGCTCGAGGAGCAGATCATCCCCATGCAGAAGCAGGCGCCGGGGTTCAAGGGGGCCTATTTCATCGACCTCGGTGACGGGCACGGGATGTCCGTCGAGGCCTGGGACACCGAAGAGCAGGCCAAGGCGGGCGCCCCACCCGAAGGGGCCGAGGCGCCCGGAGTGACCCTCAAGAGCGTCCAGTTCGGCGAGGTCATCGCCTCGGCCTGAGCGGCAGCGCCGCGGGGCAGAGGGCCCGAACCGGCTCGGACTACCGTGGGCGGCGTGAGCCACCCTCGATACCGTTGCGACGGCTGCGGCAACCTCACCCGCTTCGACGTCACCATCTCGCAGAAGACGAAGGCCTTCCACCACTACACCGTCGGCGGCGAGCTGGTGATCGAGGAAGAGGAGGTGCTGAGCCGCCACGTCGACGAGGTGGTGTGCCGCTGGTGCGGGCACGGGCGCAGCGTCGTCGAGATCACCGACGAGGAGCACTCCGAGGGCGCGCCGTCGACGGTGCCGTGACCGAGCCGCCGGCCGACATCCTGCGCCGGCTCCGTCCCATCCCGACCTCGTCCGGCCCGCCCGCCACCCGCCCGCGTGACGTGGTCGGCGTCGGGCCCGACGGCGCCTCCTGTCGGATCGACGTGGTGGAGGCCGCCGCGCCGACTCTGCTCCTGTTCTTGTCGGCGGACTGCCTCGGCTGCCGCGACTTGTGGCAGGGCCTGGCCGACCTGCAGGCCGGCCTCGGCTCCCGCGTCCGCCTCGTCGTCGTCACCAAGAGCCCCGGCGACGAGGACCCCGCCGAGGTCGCCGCGCTCGCCGGCGACGCGCCCGGCCGCCACGGCGTCGACGTCGTCATGAGCACGCCCGCCTTTGGCGACTACCGCGCCGCCGCCCCCTTCCTGGTGCTGGCCGCTCCCGACGCCGTGCTCACCGAGGGCGTGGCCTGGGGGGTCGACGAGACGCTGCGGGCGGCCCTGGCCGCCCTGCCACCGGGAGAGTAAGGCCCGTGACCAGCGTGGTTGTCACACCCTTCGGCCATCATGCGCCCGAAGAGAGAGGGTCAACGACATGCCGACTTCCAGGGACAGCTCTGCCGGCGCCGAGCCCGAGGGCGGGCTCACCATCGACTGCGAGTGCTGCGCACTGCGGGAGACGGCGGCGTGCGACGACTGCGTGGTCACCTTCCTGCTCGGGCGCGAGCCCGACGACGCCATCGTCATCGACGCCGACGAGGCGCGGGCCATGCGCATGCTCGAGCGGGCCGGCCTGGTGCCGACGCTCCGCTTCAGCAGCACCGCCTAGCGCGCGCACTGCCGGCCGGGAGGCGGCGTGATGCGCCACCTCCTCGTCACCAACGACTTCCCACCCAAGGTAGGCGGCATTCAGAGCTACCTCTGGGACCTGTGGCGCCGGCTCGATCCCGCCACCTACGTCGTCCTCACGGCGTCCTCCCATCCCGGCGCCGCCGCCTTCGATGCCGCCCAGGCCGCGTGCGGCGTCCGCATCGAGCGCGTGCCCGGCCCCACCCTCTTCCTTCCCACACCCGGCGCCCGGGAGGCCGTCCGGAAGTGCGTGGAAGCGCACGAAATCGACCTGGTGCTGCTCGACCCGGTGCTGCCCCTCGGGCTGCTCGGCCGCCGTCTCGGCGTGCCCTACGGCGTCATCCTCCACGGCGCCGAGGTCACCGTGCCCGGGCGCCTGCCTGCCTCACGACAGGCACTGGCGAGCGTTCTCCATGGCGCCTCCATCGTCATCTCGGCCGGGGGCTACCCGGCGGCCGAGGCGCGCCGCGCCGCGCCGCACCTGGCGGCGCCGGTCGTCTCCATCCCGCCCGGGGTCGACACCTCGGCCATCGAGCCGCTCACGGCGGCCGAGCGCCGCGCCGTGCGGACGCGCCTGGGCCTGCCGGCCCGGGGGCCGCTCGTCGTCTGCGTGAGCCGGCTGGTGCCACGCAAGGGCTTGGATGTCCTCATTGAGGCGGCCAACCGCCTGGGCCCGTCCTACCCCGACCTGGTCGTGGCCATCGCGGGTGCCGGCCGCGAGCTGGCGCACCTCGAGCGGCAGGCCGAGCGGAGCGCGGTGACCGTCCGCGTGCTGGGCCGGGTGGACGACGAGGACCGGGCCGGGCTCCTGGGCGCCGCCGACCTCTTCGTCATGGCCTGCCGCTCCCGCTGGCTCGGGTTGGAGCAGGAGGGTTTCGGCATCGTGTTCCTCGAGGCCGCCGCGGCGGGCGTGGCCCAAATCGCCGGCGCCAGTGGCGGGGCCCCCGAGGCGGTCGAGCACGGGGTGACCGGCCTGGTGGTGGACGAGCCCGGCGACCCGGGGTTGCTGGCCGAGGCCATGCGTGCCCTGCTGGCCGACCCGACCAGGCGGCGGCGCATGGGTCGGGCCGCCCGGAAGCGGGTGCGGGAATCCTTCGACACTGACGTTCTCGCTTCTAGGCTGGCCGACGCCCTGGCCGGAGTGGCAGTCTGACTCGGCACCCGGGGCCGGGGGCACGACAGGAAGGAACCACTGACCGTGGCGGAACAGGCCACCGAACACATGTCGGTAGCGGCACCACCCGAGCGGTGCTTTGCCGTCGCGGCCGATCTCGAGCGCTACCCCGAGTTCTTCAACGACGTCAAGGAGGTCGAGGTCAAGGAGCGCGACGATCAGGGCCGACCGCTGCTCGTCACCTTCCGCGCCGCCGCCTTCGGCCGTAGCACGAGCTACACCCTGGCCTACGACTACTCCGATGCACCCCACACCCTGGCTTGGAAGCTGACGCAGGGCGACATCACCACGAAGCTCGACGGAAGCTACGTCTTCGACCCGGCCGAGGGCGGGGGTACCGACGTCACCTACCACCTCGAAGCCGAACTGCGCGTGCCCATCCCCGGTTTCATCAAGATGCGGGCGACGAGCCGGATCATGACGTACGCGCTACGGGACCTGAGGGCGAGGATCGAGTCGACTTCTTGAGCGCGGGTTCCGGCCCGCCGCACCGCCCCGGCGTGACGTACGGGGTCGACATCGGGGGGACCAAGGTCCTCGGCGTCGCCCTGAGCCCCACCGATCAGGTCGTCGCCGAGGCGCGTGCCCCCACCCCGACCGGCACCCGCACCATTGTGGGCAGTCACGTGGCCGACGCCGTGGCCGCGGTGGTCCGCCAGCTGGACGACGCACCCGCCACGGGCACCGGAGACGGCGACGTTCCGCCACCGGTGGGCGTGGGCGCACCCGGCATGGTCGACCGCTTCGGGCGATTGGTGTTCGCGCCCAACCTGCCCCAGGCCCACGGGGTCGATTGGACCCAGCTCATCGGCGACCGCCTGCCGGAGCGGGCCGTCCTCATTGAGAACGACGCCAACTTCGCCGTGCTGGCCGAGCACCGGCTCGGGGCCGCCCGGGGCCATCGCCACGTGCTCATGGTGACCCTGGGCACCGGCATCGGCGGCGGCATCGTAATGGACGGGCGCGTGCAGGTCGGCGCGACGGGGTTCGCCGGGGAGATCGGGCACGTGGTGGTCGACCCGGCCGGGCCGGCCTGCCCGTGCGGCCGGCGGGGTTGTTGGGAGCGCTTCGCCTCCGGGGCCGGCATGGCCGTCCTGGCCCGCGAGGCCGCGCTGGCCGGGAAGCTGGACGAGGTGGTCAGGCTGGCGGGCGGCGATCCCGAGAACGTGCGCGGCGAGGACGTCTCCGCCGCGGCGGCCGCGGGTGACCCGGCGGCGCAGGGGGTGATCCGCGAGGTGGGCTGGTGGGTCGGCTTCGGGCTGGCCAACCTCGCCGCCACCTTCGACCCGGAGTGCTTCGTGCTCGGCGGCGGGCTGCTGCAGGCGGGCGACCTCCTGCTCGAGTCGGCGCGTGTCACCTTCGCCGAGCTGGTGGAGGGCGGCGAACGGCGCCCGCTGGCCGTGATCGTGCCCGCCGCGTTCGGCGAGCGCGCCGGCGCGGTCGGTGCCGCGCTCGGCGGCGCGCCAGGGTGGGTTGTGGTGATGCGCACCGGCGTCATCGTCCCCACGTTCCGCGCCACGCCCGCCGACGCGTTCGAAGTGGCGGCGAAGGCGGTGGCGGCCGGGGTGGACGGCCTGTTCTGCTACGACCACCTGTGGCCCCTGGGCCAGCCCGAGAGACCGGCGTTGGCGCCCTTCCCGGTCCTCGGCGCGCTGGCCGCGCGCCTGGGCCGGGCCGGCCCGTTCCTGGGCACGTTGGTGGCGCGCATCGGACTGGCGCCCAACGACGTCATGGCGGCGCAGTTCGGCGCCCTCGACCGCCTGGCCCCCGGCCGCGTCGTGGCCGGGCTGGGCACCGGTGACCGCCTGAGCGAGCAGGAGAACCGGGCCTACGGCATTCCGTTCACGCCGGCCGGCGAGCGCCGAGCGGAGCTGGTGGCGTTGGCCCGGCAGCTGGTGGATGCCGGGCTGACCGTCTGGGTGGCCGGCGGCACCGCGGCCCGCACCGAGGAGGCGCGGGCGGCCGGCGCCGCCCTCAGCGTGTGGAACGCGGACCCGGCGCGCGTGGCCGAGCTGGCGGCGGCGCCGGACGGGCTCGAGGTCACCTGGGCGGGTCCGTCGCCGGCGGACCCCTCGGCCTTGGTGGACACGGTGTGCGCCGTGGGTGCGGCCGGGGCCAGCTGGGCGGTGCTCGGTTGGCCGGTCGACTGCGAGGCGCTGGTCGCAGCTGCGCGCGGCGCGGCGGGGGGCTGATCGTCCAGGGAGGCCAGTGCGGGGCCGTAGAATCCCACGATGGAGTTCCGCCGCATCAACGGGCTGCCGCCCTACGTGTTCGCCACCATCAACGACCTGAAGGCGTCGTCGCGGCGAGCCGGCCGGGACGTCATCGACCTCGGCTTCGGGAACCCCGACCTGCCCTCACCCGACGTGGCCGTGGGCAAGCTGGCCGAGGCCGCCCACAACCCGCGCAACCACCGCTACTCGGCGTCGCGGGGCATCCCCAAGCTGCGCAGCGCCGTCGCCGACCTCTACAAGCGCAAGTTCGAGGTGGACATCGACCCCGAGACCGAGGTGGTGACGACGATCGGCGCCAAGGAGGGCTTCTCGCACCTGATGTGGGTCCTGGTCGGGCCGGGCGACACCGCGCTGGTGCCGTCCCCGTCCTACCCCATCCACATCTGGGGGCCGCTCTTCGCCGGCGCCGACGTGCGCCAAGTCCCGTTGCAAGGCCCCGGCCCCGACACCTCCGTCGACGCGCCCGATCCGGGCGAGGCGTTCTTCGAGGGGCTCATGCACGCGTTCGAGGAGTCGTGGCCCAAGCCGCGGGTCATCGTGCTCTCCTTCCCCCACAACCCGACCACCGCGTGCGTCGACCTCTTCTTCATGGAGCGACTGGTTGGATTCGCCCGCGAGCACGGGGTCGTCCTGGTGCACGACTTCGCCTACGCCGACCTCGGCTACGACGGCTACGACCCGCCGTCCATACTGCAGGTCCCCGGGGCCAAGGAGGTGGCGGTCGAGCTCTACACCATGACCAAATCGTTCTCCATGGCGGGATGGCGCGTCGGCTTCGTCCTCGGTAACGCGGAGATCGTCCAGGCGCTCACGAAGCTCAAGACCTACCTCGACTACGGCACGTTCCAGCCCATTCAGATCGCCGCCATTGTGGCGATGAACGAGGCGCCCGACTACCCCAAGGAGATCAACCGGATCTACCAGTCGCGTCGCGACGCCCTGTGCGACGGGCTCAACCGCATCGGCTGGCACCTGGCCAAGCCGAGAGGGACCATGTTCGTCTGGGCCCCCATTCCCGAGCCCTACCGCGAAATGGGTTCGCTCGAGTTCGCCAAGTACCTGATCAGCGAGGCCGATGTCGCCACCTCACCCGGGGTCGGGTTCGGGCCCGGTGGCGACGGCCATGTCCGATTCGCCCTCATCGAGAACGAGCAGCGCATCGGCCAGGCCGTGCGCAACCTGCGCAGCGCACTGACCAAGCTCGGGTAGCGGTGCGGCGCCTCTTGGCGCACTCACAGCTTGGTTTGAGGCGAGTGCGACAGGATTCCCAGCCATGGCGTCCGCAGAGCAGCCGCGCGTGCTGCAGGAGGCGCCGGCTCAGGAAACCCTCTCGGGCACCAGGGGCAGCTACATCAGCCAATTCGACTCGTACCGGGTGATCGCCTGTTGCGCCGTCGTGCTCCAGCACTCGTTCCTGTGGACCATCGCGGCCGGCAACACGTCGGCGTGGGCCTTCGTCATGCTCCTGCACTTCAGCCGGACGGCCTTCTTCTTCCTGGCCGCCTTCCTGCTGACCTACTCGCAGATCAACCGGCCCCGTTCGACGTTGGGCTTCTGGCACCGGCGGTACGTGCAGATCGGCGTGCCCTTCCTGGCGTGGACCGCCATCTATTGGATCTTCACCATGGTCACGGGCGGAACGTGGAACCAGGCGTGGTCGCTCCTCTGGAACTACGTGGTGTTCGGCTACTACCAGCTGTACTTCGTGGTTGTCCTGCTGCTGCTCTACCTGGTCTACCCGGCGTTGCTACGGGCGCTCCGGGCCACCTCGCACCACGGCGCCATCATGCTGGGCAGCCTCCTGTTCGCGCTGGCCCTGGCCGCGGACCTCCACTACACCTCGTCCTTCGGCGTGGTGGGGGACTGGACGCACGACATCGCGCGCGTGTGGCCGTGGGGCCGGAACCCCATCACGTACCAGGAGCAATTCGTGGCCGGGATCCTCGTCGCCCTCCACTTTGACCAGGTCCGGGACTTCATCGAGCGGTGGTACCGCCAGGTGATCGCCGGCGCCGTCCTCGTGGGGGTCGCGGCCACACTGTGGTACCTGATCGCGGTTTGGACCGGGTCGACGCCGGGCCGCGCCTCCGACCTCTATCAGCCCATCGCCTTCCTCTGGTTCACCGTGGCAGTGGCGGCCCTCGAGTGCGGCACGTGGATGTGGTACCGGCGCAGGCGGCGGCCCCGGGTGCGCGTCCCCAGGGTTTTCTCAGCTGAATACCTGGCCGGCCTGACCGGCGGCATCTTCTTCTGCCATGTGATCTTCCTCAACCTCGTGCGGTCCGGCCTCGGGGCGACGGGACTCGCCCCCCACCTCGGCTGGGCCGGCATGGTCGGGACCACCTTCGTGCTCACCATCGGGAGTGCGGCGCTCTTCACCGCACTGATACTGCGCACGCCGCTGCGTTGGGTGCTCGGTGGTCCGGTGCGCGCGGAGCAGCGTGAGCGGCTCGACGCGCACGAATCGGGCGCCGGTCCGCCTTTCCCGCCTCGCAACGTCGTCGAACCCACGCGCGAACCAGCTTCCGTCTGACGGCAACGCGCCGGCGCCGCTCGGGCGCGACGAGGGCCCTGCACTGCCGTACTCAGCGCTGTCTCAGGACTGACTCATGCGTTACTCGAATTTCCCCTCATGAACTTCTTCGTATATCCACATGAACTTCTTCTCTCGTTCCCAGTAGAGGCTCAGCGGACTTGGGCAGTGTGGTGAGTGGTGACTATTCGAAACGCGAACAGAACGCTTTGGCTCGTGCGTCATGGGGAAAGCACCTGGAACGCTTCCGGACTCGTGCAAGGGCAGCGACGCGGACCGGTGCTCACCGCCAAAGGCCGCCGGGAAGCCACGCTTCTGCCCGAACGTCTGGCAGAGATCCGCGTCGATGCGATCTATTCGAGCGACCTGGAACGGGCAAGGGAGACGGCGGCCATCGTGGAGTGCGCGTGGCGCGTGCCACTGCACATCGACGCCGCGTTGCGGGAGCGGAGCTTCGGCGACGCCGAGGGTTGCCCGCTCAGCGAGCTCGACCCAACGGCGTCGGGTATCGAGCTCGATCGGGTCGTCGACGCGGACGCCCGGCCGCCTGCCGGGGAGTCGCTCCGCGAGCTGTACGAGCGCGTGCGGGCCTTCATTGTCGAATTGGCCGTGCGTGAACCGGACGGCGACGTCCTCGTCGTCACGCACGGGGGTGTGATCCGGGTCGCCGAGGCCTACTGCCGCGGCATCGAGGTGGATCACATGACCTGGGATCCGGTTCCCAACGCAAGTGTCCGGCGAGTCTGCCGGCCCCTTCCGTCCTTATCAGTCGTGCAGTAGGAGATCACAGAGAGGAGCGTCCCGTGCGACCAACGATGTTGCAGCTACCGACGAGAGCCACCAAGCCGAGGATCGAGGGCCTCACGATGATGGTCGACGGCGGGCTCCCGACCCGTCACTTCGAAGATCTCGTGCAGAGCGGGGCGGAGTTCCTGGACTTCGTGAAGTTCGGTTGGGGGACCGCTCTCGTGACGGCCGACCTTCAGCGCAAGGTCGACGTGCTCGTCGATGCCGGTGTCGACTACTACTTCGGTGGCACCCTGTTCGAGAAGTTCGTGCTGCAGGACCGCTTCGACGACTTCCGCGACATGTGCGAGAGCTACGGCTGCCGCTACGTAGAGGTTTCGAACGGAACCATCGACCTCTCCCATATCGAAAAGGCCGGTTACGTCAGGAAGCTGGCGGCCGAGTTCACGGTGGTGTCCGAAGTCGGGTTCAAGGACTCTGAGCGCTCGGAGCGTCTGGCGCCGAACCGCTGGATCGAATGCATCCACGAGGATCTCGAAGCCGGCGCGTTCCTGGTGACACTGGAGGCCCGGGAGAGCGGCCGTTCGGGCATCTGCCGGCCCGACGGTGAGCTGCGCTTCGGCCTCATTGAGGAGATCCTGGCCAGCGACGTCCCGCCCGAACGCCTCCTCTTCGAGGCCCCGTCGACGCAGCTCCAGTGCTACTTCGTTCGGCGGATCGGTTCTGACGTCAACCTCGGGAACATCCCTTCGACTGCGCTCCTGGGGCTCGAGACGATCCGGCTCGGCCTGCGAGCCGACACCCTCGAATGCTTCGAAGGTGCCGTGTCGTGAGGGAGGCTCGCGACGTCTTCCATCTGGCGATCCCCGTCCACGACCTGGAGGAGTCGGAGGCGTTCTACGTGGGCGCGCTCGGTTGCAAGCTGGCGCGGCAGTACGCCGACCGCATCACGATCGACTTCTTCGGAGACCAGTTGGTCTGCCACCTGGTGGAGAGACCCGATGCTCCTGACGGCGAGCTGAGCCTCTACCCCCGGCATTTCGGCATGACCTTCCGTGAGGGGCGCGACTTCGACGCCGTGCACGAGCTGTGCGTGCAGCGCAAGATCGAGCTCTTCGCCGACGTGAGCACCCGCTTCGAGGGCCTGGTCGAAGCCCACCGGACGTTCGTGCTGCGCGACCCCTCCGACAACCTGGTGGAGTTCAAGCACTACGCCGACCCGCGGATGATGTACTGATGCCGACGGTCGTCACGAAGCGGCCTCTGGTCCCCGGCCCGCAGGCCGGGCCGGGGACTGGATCGCTCCTCACCGGGGACCGCTCGCTGCGCGAGGTCATCCACCAGCGCGCCGCCAGCCTCGGTGCCAGGCCCTACCTGGAGCACGCCCGTGACACCCGGACGCTGTCGTTCCGAGAGCTGCACCGAGGCACCGAGCGATGGAGGCACCTCGGCGGGGACACGGACGCCGGCGGGGCGATCACGATCGGGCTCGCCGTCAGCGACCCACTTCGCTTCTCGGCCGCGTTCCTCGGAGCGCTCGCCGCCGGGCTCTGGGTCGCCCCGCTCGACCCGTCTCTTCCCCCGACCGGGTTCGCCTCGGCCCTCCGAGCGCGTCGGCGCCGGTGTGGTGGTGGCCGATCGTCCCGCTCCGGCCGGTGCCGGCGTGGCGTGGATGGAGCTCGACAGCGTCGACGGGACCGGCCCGACGAGGACGACCCGCCACCGTGTGCCGGCGAGGCGCGCGGGCGCAGGGGGAGTGGTGCTGTCCTCCTCGGGCACCACGGGTCCTCCCAAGGTGATCCGGCTGGCCGAGGAGAAGCTCCTCTACACGGCGGGCCGTGTCGTCTCGCACCATCGGCTGAGCGAGAACGATCGCGGCTTCAACCCGCTTCCCCTGTTCCACATCAACGCAGAGGTGGTCGGGCTGCTGGCGACGCTGGTGGCGGGTTCCAGCCTCGTCCTCGACGACCGGTTTCACCGGACCGCCTTCTGGGATGTCATGGCGCGACGCCGTATCACCTGGATCAACGCCGTTCCCGCCATCGTGTCGCGTCTGGCCTACCCCGGTCCGGACGAGGCCATCCCTCCCGGCATCCGGTTCATCCGGTCAGCTTCGGCGCCCCTACCCGTCGCCACCGCCGACCGGTTCGAGGCGAACACGGGGATCCCGGTGGTCGAGACCTACGGGATGACCGAGGCGGCGAGTCAGATCACGGCGCACCCGTTGTCCCTCCCACGGCGCCCGGGCTCGGTGGGATTGCCGGTCGGGGTGGAGCTGCGGATCGTCCGCCAGGCGGAGCCGGTGGGCGGCCGGCTTGAGGCCCCGGAGTACCACATCGGCCACATCGAGATCCGCGGGCCGTCGGTGGTCGAGGGCTACGTCGGCAACGAGCACCAGGATCGCTTCCGAGACGGCTGGCTGCGCACCGGCGACCTCGGGCATCGCGACGCCGACGGGTTCGTCTATCTCGACGCCAGGACCGACGATGTGATCAACCGCGGGGGCGAGAAGGTGTTCCCCCGCGAGATCGAAGAGGTCATCAGTGCCGACCCGGTGGTCGAGTCGGTGGCCGTCGTCGGACGAGGCGATGCGGAGTTGGGCCAGGTGCCGGTCGCCTACGTGGTGCTGCGCGCCGCCGAAGGGGTTGGTGACCCCCACGGCGCCGGGGGCGTCGAGGCATCCGCAGTACGCATCGGGCTGGCGCTCGAGCGAAGCCTCGTGCGCAGCAAGCGGCCGGTCGCCCTGCACGTGGTGCGGGCTCTGCCGACCGGGGCGACGGGCAAGATCCGGCGCCGATCCCTCGACGCGGCCGAGGTCCCGGTCCTCGCCACCTTCGAATTCGGGTGACGACGGTCGAGTCCCCGCTTGCGCCGGCGCTGCCCGTGCGGGGCACCCGGAAGAGGCTCGATCACATCGACGCCATGCGACCGGTGAAGCAGGCGGGTGTCGTGTCGACGCACACCCTCCTCGCCTTCGCGCCAGTCGCGGCGGGGCTGACGGTCGGGGCGTCGCTCCAGCTGCTCCATGTCACGCGGGAGGCGTTCCTCTTCGTGTCGGCGTGCATGCTCGCCTACAGCGTGCGGGACCTGCCGGGCATCGACCACCGCACGTTCTGGCGCCGTCGCTTCGCTCTGGTGGCGGTGCCGTACCTCTGCTGGACCCTCATCTACTTCTTCGTCGGCCTCCCCGGCGCTACCGGAACGCTCAGAAGCGACCTGGTCCATCTGCTGTACCTGTTCGGCACGGGGTACTACCAGCTCTACTACCTGCTCGTTCTCCTGGAGTTCTACGCACTGTTCCCGCTGCTCCTCGTGGTAGTCCGGAAGACGGCCGGACACCACGGCGCCCTGCTCCTGGCCAGCGGCGCGCTCCAGCTGGTCCTCGTGTCCACCATGCACTGGAACGTGGCCCCGGCGTGGATGCGCGGCTACTGGGCCACTCGCGAGGTCACCTCGTACCAGTTCTACCTCCTGGCCGGCATGGTGGTCGCGGTGCATCTCGACGAGGTCCATCAGTGGCTCTGTTCGCACGTGGCGCTCATTGTCGCCGGCACGCTGGCCGCGGCCGCCGCGGCCGAAGCGTGGTACTACCTCTCCGCCGATCACGTCGTTTCGTGGCTGGGCTCGAGCTCCGATCCGTTTCAGCCCATTGTGATCCCGTTCAACATCGGGGCGATCGCCTGCATCTACCTGATCGGCGTTGCGTTGGTGCACCGACGCCGCTCGAGGAGGACGCGGGCGATCGTGCAGTCCGGTTCGGACAACTCCTACGGCGTCTACCTGGCCCAGCTGCTCTTCATCACCGCCTTGGGTTGGTTCGGGTGGCGCCACCTCAATGCGTATCTGCCCTGGCCGCTGGTCAGCGCGCTCACCGTCGCGATCGTCTTCATGGCCTGCATCGGGCTCACGGAGTTGCTGGCTCGGACGCCGCTCGCCAAGCCGCTGACCGGCCGGACCCGGGTGCAGTGGCGCCGCACCAACGTGGCGTTGGCCGAACCTGCCTCCCGTGCGTCGACAGAGTCGCCCGGTCTCGACCGCGATCAGGAACCGGCGGCCGCATCGTCGGAAACGGCCCCGGCAATGGCGGCTGCGATGACGCCGTAGCCCGCGTCATCGGGGTGGGGGTTGTGGCCGAGGGGAGGGGGATCGCACATCCAGGTCAGCGCGCAGGCCTCCGCCACGTCGGCCGGCACCGTGCCGAGCCCGGCTCGCGTGACCGGCTGGCGGTCCCGCATGGCGAAGGCTGCGGCAACGTCGGCCATCGGCACGCCGGCCGCCCGGTACACCGCGCGCAGGGTGTCGTCGAGCCGCTCCATCACGCCGAGGCTGGCGGCGGCGAAGGCCTGTCCGGCCGGTCCTCGGACGTCGTCACCCAGATAGGGGTCGTAGTGGCCGACCCCGACGAGGGTCGCGTCCGGCCCCGCGTCGCGCAGTGCCAAGAGGATCGGCCCGAGCTGGTCGCGGACGGTCGTGAGCGCTCCGTCCACACAGGTCGCGTCGACGACCTCGTGCCGCATGCAGGCCAGCAGATCGTTGAATCCGAGGTCGACGGTGACGAGCACCGTGGAGGGATGGACCCGCAGGAACTCCTCGGCGGCGCTCAGCTGCGACCCGTCCGCGTAGGCGCAGCGCCCACCTCCGTCGAGCATGGTGACCGTGGTGGCGCCCGGGCAGCCGAGGTGCACGACGGTCAGCCCGGGCCAGCGCTGCCGTTCCAGCGGCACCAGGTCTTCGGCGTAGCCCGATGTCGTGGGCTGACCGCGTGGATGGGCGGCCGTGGGCTGGACCCCGACCGAGGCCGAGCCCCCCAGGGCCAGGAGGTACGGGGGTGCCGCGGCGGCGCCCGCTGGCGTTGAGGACCAGACGCCGACGAGAATGCACGCCCCCACCACGGCAGCGACCGCCGCCCAGGCCAGTGCCCGGGCAGGAACCCCCAGCCGGACCTGCCGCCGAGACCGCCGTCGCGCCCCGCTGCCGGCGCCGCCCCAGGGGCGGCGTCCACCCCGCATCAGGGGAGGCCGGCGCCGGGGACCGTGGTCCGCACCTTCTCGATGGCGCCGTGGCGCGCCACGCGTGCCTTGCCGGCGTCGCTGTCGACGGCGGTGACCAGGTAGAGCGTCAAGCGGTCGTCGTCGCCCAGCATGCAGGCGTAACAGTTCATGGACGTCACCACGCGCTCGAGGACGGCGCCACCCTCGGCCACCCGGACGCACTCGGCGCCCAAAGCGTTGGCCACCCACACCGACCCGTCGGCGCACAGGCAGATGCCGTCGGGCGCGATGCCCGGCAGGACGGCGAAGTCGCGCCGGTTGGAGAGCGAGCCGTCGTCGGCCCGGTCGAACGCGGTGAGCTTGCCGCCGAAGCTCTCCGCGATGATGAGCGTCCGGCCGTCGTCGGTGATGACGGTGCCGTTCGGGAAGGCGATCTCGGACGCCGCCTCGCTGCTCGTGCCGTCGGGGTCGACCCGGATGAGGGACGTGGGGACGATGGCGCTGGGTTCGGTGGTGCCGTCGTAGAGGCCGTCGAGGTCGAAACCGAAATTCCCGGCATAGGCCTGGCCGTTGGCGGCCACCACCATGTCGTTGGCGTTCCAGGTCGCCCACGGCTTGAGATCGCCGTGCTGGACGAGGGACCCGTCGGGCTCGCGGCGCATGATGACGCGGTCGAGCCGCGAGGCGAACAGCAGGCGCCCGTCGGGCAGCCATCCCAGGCCGGCCGGCTCGCCGTCGTAGTCCACCTCGACTCGGCGCTCGCCGTCAGGTGCCACCGAGCTGATGGCATGGTCGAAGAAGTCCGAGTACCACAGCCGGCCCTCGTGCCAACGCGGGCACTCGCCGAAGTAGAGGCCCGACAGGAACGGCTCGGCCTTCAGTTCGCTGGCCACGGTGTACCTCCTCGTCCGAATGACCCGGACCCGCAGTTCAGCACAGCCGGCCCTGGTGCGGCGGGCAGGCGGCGGAGGTACCGTGTGCCCGTGATGTACTGGGTGCTCAAGGCGGTGCTGACCCCGTTCTTCTTCATCTTCTGGCGGGTGAAGGTCGAGGGCCGGGAGAACATCCCCAAGCACGGACCGGCCGTGCTGGCGGCCAACCACCAGTCCTTCTGCGACTCCTTCTTCCTGCCGCTCGTGGTGACCCGGAAGGTGACATTCCTGGCCAAGGCCGAGTACTTCGATTCGTGGAAGACGGCCTGGTTCTTCCGGGCCGCCGGGCAGATCCCGATCCGGCGCACCGGCGGCAGCGCGTCCGAGCGGGCGCTCGAGACGGCGCGCAACGATGTGTTGAGCAAGGGTCACCTGCTCGGGCTCTACCCCGAGGGAACCCGCTCGCTCGACGGGGTCGTGCACAAGGGCCGTACCGGGGTGACCCGCCTGTCCCGCGAGTGCGGCGTGCCCATCATTCCGGTCGGCATCATCGGTACGGTCGACGTGCAGCCGGTCAACGCCAACATGATGCGGCCGTTCAAGACCGTCACCATCCGCTTCGGGGCACCGATGCAGATGGACCCGCCCGAGGACCCCGAGCACCCGCTGGAGCACCACGACCACACCCAGTGCCGGGACTTCACCGACCGCCTCATGCACGAGATCGCCCGGCTGTCCGATCGCGAGTACATCGACGAGTACGTCCCCTCACGTGCCACCGCGGCCGCTGCCTGAACGAATGCGTGCTGCTTGCGATCTGCAAGCAGTTCGAAACAGGCAGTTCATATTGATCGCCTAACGTTTAGGCAATGGCTGGCTACGTCGTCCGGATCGCCTTGCCCGACCGGCCGGGTGCCCTCGGTCTGGTAGCCAGCCGGATCGGTGCCGTCGGCGGTGACATCGTGGCCATCAACATTCTCGAGCGCGAGGACGGTCGCGCCGTCGACGAGTTCGTCATAGAGATCGGCGGGCACCACTTGATCGAACTGCTGCAGACCGAAATCCACGAGGTGGACGGCGTGAACGTCCTGCAGATCAAGGCGGCGGATTCGACGACTCCGGCGGGCTGACGACGTACGCGGACACGTGCGCGCCGTCCATGAGGTGCGCCACCCGCCGCACCGTCGCACCCGGCAGCGCGTCGCGGATGAACGCGAGCTCGCTGCTGCAGGCCTGCGAGAAGCCGTGGGCGACGGTGAGGATGGCGCAGTTGTGCTCGGTGATGCGCCAGCTGCCGTCCTCGAGGCGCTCCGCGTCGGCCAGGTACCCGTCCTCGTCGAGGATGGCCGTGAGCGCGGCCACCTGCTCGTCGAAGGGCCGGTTGGCCGTCCGGGGGAGCGCGCCGGCCACTCGGCGCTGACGGCGCTGCTCGAAGAGCTCGTCCACCTGCGAGGCCCCGGGACCGCCGAGGTAGCCGAGCAACTCCGTGGTGAGGTCGCCGTAGCGCTTGGGGTAGAGGGCTTCGGCGGCCGAGGTCAGCCGGTAGACGTGACGCGGCCGGCCCCGACCCGCGCCCTCGGGCACGGCGTCGTGGTGGGTCAGCAGGCCGTCCTCCTCCAGGTGAGCCAGCTGGAGCCGTATGGCGGCGGGGGTGAGGGAGAGTGCGGTGGCGACGGCCGAGGCGTCCAGCGGTCCCTCGCGCTTGAGCAGGTTGAGGATGGCGCGCCGCGTGGTCGGCAGCTGCTGCAGCGGCGACTCGGGCGCGGGTGCACCCGGCCCGGAGGACCCGGCGTCCTCGGTGAGGGGGGCCGCGTCGGGCGTCACGGGAGGATCAGGTGCACGTCGCCGAACTCGTGCCACAGGTACCCCTCTTCGAGCGCGGCGGCGTACGAGGCCTCGAGGAGCGGCCGTCCGGCGATCGCCTCGAGCATGGCCAGGTGCGACGCCTCGGGCTCGTGCCATCCGGTGAGGAAGCCGTCGATGGAGCGCACCGGTCGTTCGGGGGACACGACGGTCTCGGTCCAGCCTTCGTTCGGATGCACGTGACCATGGTCGTCGACGACGGATTCGAGTGCACGGACCACGGTGGTACCGACGGCGATGACGCGCCCGCCGGTGTGGCGGGTGTCGTTGATCCGGTGTGCCGTCGACGACGAGACGCGGAAGTACTCGGCGTACGGAGGCTCGTTGGCCTCCAGCGACGCCACGCCGGTGTGCAGCAAGAGCGGCGCCACGCCCACGCCCTGGGCCACCAGGCGCGTGAGCAACTCGGGAGTGAAGGGGCGGCCGGCGCTCGGCATCTCGGCCGAGCCGGGCTCGGTGGCGTAGACGTTCTGGTAGGCCGCGACGGGGAAGCTTTCCTGGACGTAGCCGTAGCGGATGGGCCGCCCGTAGCGGGCCAGGAAGACGTGGAGGCCCCCGGGCGTCTCGAGCAGGCTGACCCACAGGCGCACGCCGACCCCGTCGGGGCCGGGGGAGTACGCCGCCAGGAGGTCGACGCGACCTCCGCCGGGCAGGCAGATGACATCGCCGGCCGACGCGCCCAGATGGGCCTGGCCGTCGCGGCGGACCTCGACCGTCCACAGGCCGGCCGGCAGGCGGGTCGAGAGGTGCACCTCCACGGCCGAGCCGTCCGGGGCGGTCCCGTCGAGCTCGGCGGCCAGCGTGCCCGACGTGTTGATGACGACCAGGTCGCCCTCGGCCAGGAAGCGGGGCAGCTCGGAGAAGTGCGAGTGCACGATGGAACCGTCCTGCTTGGTGGCCACCATCATGCGGACGGCGTCGCGGGTCATGCCGCGGCTCTCGGGCGGCGCCGGCGCCTCGAGCTCGGCCGGCAGCGTGAACGAGAGCGGGTGCAGCTCGGGCAGCCGGGCCGGCGGATCCACCGTCAGCGCGCTCACGCCGGCGCTCCGGTCGTCACGAGTTCGGCGGCACGGTAGCGCCCGCTCGGGCGGTCGCTGCCGATCAGGTCCAAGAAGGCCGGCACCACGCTCGCCGGCTCCGGTCGGTCAGAGATGTCCTCACCCGGGAACGCGGCCTGGTGCATGGCGGTGCGCAGGTCGCCCGGGTCGACCCACCACACGGTCAGCGGCCGCAGCTCGGCCGCCAGGACCCCACTCAGTTGCTCGAACGCCGCCTTGCCGGACCCATAGCCGCCCCAGCCCTCGTAGGCCTCGACGGCGGCGTCGGACGTGATGTTGACGAGACGCGGGTGTGGCGCATTGAGCAGGAGCGGCAACGCGTCCTGGATGAGGCCGAGCGGCGCGATCACGTTCACCTCGAAGGCGACGCGCAACTCGCCCAGCGGGTAGTCCGACAGCGGGGGCAGCGGCGCGGCACCGAGGGTGCCGGCGTTGTTCACGAGCAGGTCGAGCCCGCCCAGATCGAAGGCCGCCGCGACGAGATCGTGACGGTGGTCCACGTCGGTCACGTCGCCGGCCACCGCGATGACGCGGGCGCCCTCGGTGCCCTGCGCCCCGATCCGCCCGGCCGCCGCCTCGAGGGCGGCGCCGTCCCGGCCGTCGACGACTACCGACCATCCGGTCCGGACGAGCCCGGCGGCCAGCGCCTCCCCGAGCCCCCGAGATGCCCCTGTCACGATCGCCACGCTCATGGCTGCCCACCCTTCCGAGCGGAGTGCCCGCTCCTTGGGCCAATATAACAAGGATTTCCTTGCTTTATTGCGCCTCGGGCGAGATTTCCTGGGAGGCCCAGCCCATGGACTTCTCGACGGCCCGCAACCAGACGGCGTGGACGGCGTCGGTGAGCTCGGACGGCAGCTGGGGATCGAAGACGGCGTCGGCCTGCCAGAGGGCGGACAGCTCTTCTAGCGAGGACCACACCCCCTCGGCCAGGCCGGCCACGGTGGCGGCGCCGAGCGCGGTGGACTCGGTCGAGCGCGGGCGCGCCACGCGCATGCGGCTCTGCTCGGCCTGCAGCTCGAGGAGGAGGTCCATGGCGGCGGCGCCCCCGTCCGCTCGCAGCGCGGAGAGTGGGTGGGGCGACGCGGCGGCCATGGCATCGGTCATGTCGCGCACCTGGAAGGCCATGGCCTCCACGCAGGCGCGGGCCAGCTGGGCCCGGCCGGCGCCGCGGGTGAGGCCGGTGACGATGCCGCGCGCGGTCGGGTCCCACTGCGGGCTGCCGAGGCCGGTGAGCGCGGGGACGAAGGTGACGCCGCCGCTGTCGGGCACCGAGGCGGCGAGCGGGCCCATTTCGGCCGCTGTCCTCGATGATGCCGAGCCCGTCGCGCAGCCACTGGATGGCGGCGCCCGAGACGAACGCGGAGCCTTCGAGCGCGTAGGCCACCGGGCCTGGCGCGTGCGCGCCGAGGTCCCAGGCGCAGCTGACGGTGAGCCCTTCGGGCGCGGCCGGGCGCTCGGGGCCGGCGTTGGCCAGCGCGAAGCTGCCGGTGCCGTAGGTCACCTTGACCATGCCGGGCACGAAGCAGCACTGGCCGAAGAGGGCGGCCTGCTGGTCGCCCAGCACGCCCGAGACGGGGACGCCGTGCAGCGCGGCGGCGGCGGGCCCGAGGTCGTCGAGCGCGGCGGCGCCGAAGCGCCCGGCCGAGGGGCGCACCTCCGGGAGGGTGTGCATCGGCACGCCGAAGAGGTCGCACAGCTCGGGGGACCAGGCGCGTGCCGCGGTGTCGAAGAGGAGGGTGCGGCTGGCGTTGGAGGGGTCGGTGGCGTAGGTGCCGCCGTCAGCGCCGCCCGTCAGGTTCCACAGCACCCAGGTGTCGACGGTGCAGAAGGAGAGGTCGGGATGGTCGGCGGGGAGGGGGAGGTCGCCGTGCTCCAGGAGCCAGGCCGCCTTGGTGGCGCTGAAGTACGGATCGAGCACCAGCCCGGTCGTGGCCCGCACGAAGGGGAGGTGGCCGGCGTCCGTGAGCCGGCGGCAGAGGGGCGCGGTGCGGCGGTCCTGCCAGACGATGGCCCGGTGCAGGGGGCGGCCGGAGGAGCGGTCGAAGGCGACCAGCGTCTCGCGCTGGTTGGTGACGCCGATGGCGGCCACGGTGTCGCCGGAGGCGGCCAGGCGGGCCCCGACCTCGGCCAGGGTGGCCCGCACGGCGTCCCAGATCTCGGCCGCACTGTGCTCGACCCAGCCGGGCCGGGGGAAGTGCTGGGTGAGCTCCCGGTAGGCGACGTCGCCCACCTGGGCCTGCTCGTCGACCACCAGGGCGCGCACGCCGGTCGTGCCCGCATCGACGGCGACGACCTTGTCCATGGGGGGCCGACGCTAATGGGAACGGCCCCTCGCGGCTATCGGGCGCCCCGGGCGGGCCGGCGGGGGCGCTTGGCGCGGCAAACCATCGCGAACGGCCCGTGACCTGCATGGATAATGCGTGGATTTGGTTGACAAGGGCGTAACTACAGTGCTGTAATAACCACAGCATCTCGTGTCTCGGGGGAAGGCCAACCACTATATATTGTGGTTGGGGGAGTTCCGCCCTCGCCCGGGCGCCGGATCGGAGCACGCGCCGTGTGTCGCCACCCGATGATAGGAGGGGGTGGGGTGTCGGCGCCGAGGAGCAGGCAGCAGCACGCAGCAAGCGACCCGAACCACCCCTAGGCAAGCAGGAGGACTTCATCGCCATGGCCATCGCCCCCCAGCGATCCGAGATCGGCATCCGCAGGCACTTCACCACCGCCGGCGTGCATCCCTACGACGAGGTCGTGTGGGAGCGGCGCGACGCGCGCATCACCAACTACCGCGACGGGTCGGTCGCCTTCGAGCAGCTGGGTGTCGAGGTGCCCGAGTCCTGGAGCGTGAACGCCACCAACATCTTGGCGCAGAAGTACTTCCGCGGCACCCTCGGCACCGACGAGCGCGAGTGGTCGCTCAAGCAGGTGGCCGACCGGGTGGCCGACACGCTGACGGTGTGGGGGATCAAGGACGGCTACTTCGTCGACGAGGACGAGGCCCAGGTCTTCAACCACGAGCTGAAGTACCTCATCATCCACCAGAAGGCGGCCTTCAACTCGCCGGTGTGGTTCAACATCGGGGTGCCGGGCGTGCCGGCGCAAGCGAGCGCGTGCTTCATCCTGTCCGTGGAGGACACCATGGACTCCATCCTCAACTGGTACACGGAGGAGGGGATCATCTTCAAGGGCGGCTCGGGCGCCGGCGTGAACCTGTCGCGCATCCGCTCGTCGCAGGAGCTGCTGAAGGGCGGCGGCACCGCCTCGGGCCCCGTCAGCTTCATGCGGGGCGCCGACGCGTCGGCCGGCACGATCAAGTCGGGCGGCAAGACGCGGCGCGCCGCCAAGATGGTCATCCTCGACGCCGACCACCCCGACGTCGAGCACTTCATCTGGTGCAAGGCGATCGAGGAGCGCAAGGCGCGCGTGCTGCGCGACGCCGGCTTCGACATGGACCTCGACGGCGCGGACAGCCACTCGACGCAGTACCAGAACGCCAACAACTCGGTGCGGGTGACCGACGAGTTCATGCAGGCGGTGATCGACGGGCGCGACTGGGACCTGACGGCGCGGACGGACGGCTCGGTTGTGCGCACCCTGCCGGCCCGCGACCTGTTCCGCCAGATCGCCCATTCGGCCTGGGAGTGCGCCGACCCCGGCCTGCAGTACGACACGACGATCAACCGCTGGCACACGGCGCCGATGACGGGCCGGATCAACGGAAGTAACCCGTGCGCGGAATACGTTCACCTCGACAACTCAGCCTGCAATCTGGCCTCCATGAATTTGCTCACTTTCCTCGACGACAACGACGAGTTCGACGTCGAGGGCTTCAAGGCCGCGGTGGCCGTCGTGTTCACCGGGCAGGAGATCATGGTGGGCAACGCCGACTACCCGACCGAGAGGATCGGCGAGACGACGCGGGCCTTCCGCCAGCTCGGCATCGGCTACGCCAACCTCGGAGCGCTGCTCATGGCGCAGGGCCTGCCCTACGACTCGGACTCCGGCCGGGCCTGGGCGGCCGCCATCACGGCGTTGCTGACCGGGCACGCTTACACCACGTCGGCCCGGACGGCGGCGCGCATGGGGCCGTTCGCCGGCTACCACGAGAACCAGCACGCCATGCTCAACGTGCTGCGGATGCACCAGTCGGAGGCGGCCCACATCGACGAGGACGTGGTGCCGCCGGAGCTCTTGTCGGCGGCACAGGAGGCGTGGGACCAGGCGGTCGACCTGGCCGAGGTCTACGGCGTGCGCAACTCGCAGGCCAGCGTTTTGGCGCCGACTGGAACTATTTCCTTGCTCATGGATTGTGACACGACTGGAGTCGAGCCCGATTTGGGGTTGGTCAAGACGAAGAAGCTGGTGGGCGGCGGCACGATGTCGATCGTCAACCAGACGGTGCCGCGGGCGCTGGCCAAGCTCGGTTACGGGCCCGAGCCGGTCGAGGACATCGTGGACTACATCAACGAGCACATGTCGATCGTGGGGGCGCCGCATCTCGCGCCCGAGCACCTGGCCGTCTTCGCCTGCGCTATGGGCGACAACACCATCCACTATTCGGGCCACATCCGCATGATGGGGGCCGTGCAGCCCTTCATCAGTGGGGCCGTCTCGAAGACGGTCAACATGCCCGAGGATGTGACCGTCGAGGACGTGGAGCAGCTCCACATCGACGCCTGGCGTCTGGGCATCAAGGCGGTGGCCATCTACCGCGACAACTGCAAGGTGGCCCAGCCACTGTCGACGACCAAGAAGGAGAGCGCGGCGGTCGAGGGCGGCGACGAGGCGCCGGCCGGGTCGGAGGCCGAGGCCAAGGACCGCGAGGCCCTCGTTCGTATCGCCGAGCTCGAGGCGGCGCTGGCCCACGAGCGCCAGCGGCCGGTCGAGCCCCTGGTCGTGGGCGCGCTGCGCGAGCGGCTGCCCCGGAAGCGCAACTCGAAGACGTTCTCGTTCCGGGTGGCCGACTGCGAGGGCTACGTGACGGTGGGCGAGTACGAGGACGGGCGTCCGGGCGAGGTCTTCATAAAGGTGTCGAAGCAGGGCTCGACGCTGGCCGGGATCATGGACGCCTTCTCGATCGCAATCAGCCTGAGTCTTCAGCACCAGGTACCGCTGGCCACCTTCGTGACCAAGTACGCCAATATGAAGTTCGAGCCGGCGGGCATGACGGACGACCCCGACCTGCGGCTGGCCACGAGCCTGCTCGACTACATCTTCCGCCGGCTGGCCCTCGACTACTTGTCGAAGGAGCAGCGGACCGAGCTCGGGATCTTCTCGACCCAGGAGCGCATGCAGCCGACGCTGCCCGGCGTGGAGGAGATGGCGACGCCGTCGGTGGGCCTGGTCGACGACGGCTTGAGCAGTGGCCGAGGCGGCCTCGAGCCCGGATCGGACGTGGTCGGCATGGCGGCCGGCGCTGGCAGTGTGGCGCCGTCTGCGCAGCCCTTTGCCCGGGCGGAGCAGCGCGACGCGCCGTTCTGTTACAACTGCGGCAACCACATGCAGCGGGCCGGGTCGTGCTACGTGTGCGGGAGCTGCGGGACGACCAGCGGGTGCTCGTAGTGCGACAGCCAGCGCTTGAGCAGGGCCGTTGCCCGGTTCACCGCCGGGAGGTGCAGGTGACTCTTCCTCGACCCCGTGCCGCGCAGCGAGGTGGGGTGATGGCGGTACCGCAGGCCCCGAGCTCTCAGCCGGCTGATGGCCGGCGGGTACGCGGTCAGTGCATCGGTGCGGATGAGTGCGCCGGGCTCGATGTTCTCTGCGATGAACTCCTCGATCGAGTGGACCGAGGAGTCCCTGGTCCGGCGCATGCGGATGCGGCCCGACATGACGTTGGCGCCCGGCGCACCAGAGCGCCCCTCGATCTCACGGTGCTCGACGGCGATGAGAACGGTGCTCTTGTTCGAGTGGGCCCGCTGGGCGCCCTGGCCCTTGGTCTCGTGGCCGCCGACGAAGATCTCGTCCATCTCCACGTCGTCGGTGAGGCGGTCGGCCCGGTTCTGGGCCATCGCGGTGCGGATCTTGTGGGTCAGGTGCCAGGCCGTCTTGTGGTTGAGCCCGATGGCCCGCTGGAATTCGCGTTTGATGACATCCACGCGCTTCCTCCGAGCAAGTGCTCAGGTGAGCAAAGGGGAGATCGGAGGGGGCGGTGCTAGTCGTGGTAATCGGCCAGGCCCAAGCGCCAGTACCCACGCGTGACGGTCAACTCGAGGGGTAGACCTCGATCCTCGAGCAGGTGTCTGCGGATGCGACGCACGGCCGTGGTCTCGCACGCCACCCAGACTCGCGTGCCCGTCGCTACGGCTGCAGTGCGAGCAGCGTCATCGAGCTCGGCACCTGATTCGCGCCCGGCGCGTCGGTGGTGCCAGAAGACCTCGCCGCCGGCCGCGCTTTCGAGCGTTATCTCGTCCTCTGGGCCCTCGACTTCCATGTGCACCTCGGCGTAGGCCGTGCTGGGTAGAGCCTCGAGCAGGGTGCCGATCGCGGGAAGAGCGCTTTCGTCCCCGGCGATCCACCAGCGAGTGGCGCTCGGATCGAAGGCGTACCTCCCCGCGGGACCGCCGACGGCAATGCGGTCACCCGGCTTCGCTTGCGCCGCCCAGTGCGACGCAGGACCGGGGCCATGGATGACGAAGACGACCTCGAGGGTCCCGCTTGCTCGGTCGTAGCGACGCGGGGTGTACGTGCGGGCTACCGGCGTGCCGTCTGTGTCCGGCACGTAGACCTTGAGGTGTGCGGTGGGTCCGACGTGCTCGAAGTCGTCGAGCTCGCCACCGAGGCGCATCGAGACGAGCCTCGGTGTCAGCTTCTCCACCGACACCACCTCGACCGGCCGCGGCGGGGGTCGGCGCCGCCCTCTTCTCTCAGCGCCTCCGCGTCTGGGGGCGTCAATTCCTCTACTGCGAGGTGCACTCATTTAGTGGTTCCTTTCTCAGGGTTTGGGGCGCGGGACTGGCCCGAGCTCCTGCTCTCCGGGCAGGGGGCGCCCATCGGGGGTGATGGCGAAATGCAGGCGTGCTGAGCGACGCAGCGGCGGTCGAGACCGGGCAACGCTCGAGGTGCCAGCGGTCTGCCTTACACAGTGCCGCTGGCCGATCGACGTGCCCGCATCTGGATGGCGACGATGAGGACGGCGAGTAGAGCGAAGCCGATGGCGACGAGGTACGCCGAGCGATAGCCGCTGGCGAGCGAGCCATGGTGGGCGTTGGTGACAGCGGCGGCGACGCTTGCGAGCACGGCGAGACCGATGGCCTGGCCAATCTGCTGGGAGGTGACGAAGAGGCCGCCGGCGAGCCCGCGTTCACCCGGCCCGACGCCTGCCGTGATCGCGACCGACGCGGTCGGGAACGTCAGGCCCATTCCGAAAGCTGTGAGAAGGATCCCACCGAGGACATTGAGCTGGTAGGACCCGGTGCTCGAGATCGTGGACAGCCATATCTGCCCGATCGCCACACTGGTCAGTCCGGCCACCAAGACCGTGCGCACGCCCAGATGTGGGAGCACCCGGCGCGTGAGCTGGGTGGAGGTCACGATCACCGTCAAGGTGGCGGGGATGAACGCGAGCCCGGTCTCGAGGGGGCTGAATCCGAGGACCTCTTGGAGGTAGAGCGAGGTGAAGTACACGTAGCCGACGACGACCGCCCCAAGCAGCATCGTGGCACTGATCGCCGCCTGGCGAGCGGGATCGGCGAGGATCCCCAGAGGCACGATCGGGGCCCGAATGTGCGTTTCGACGATGAGGAAGGTCACGGCCAGGACCACTGCGAGGCAGAGGGCCGCCAAGGCGACGGTGTTCGAGAAGCCGTCCTGCTGCCCTTGGCTGAGCCCGAAGATCAAGCAGGCGAACGACGCCGTGGCCAAGACCGCACCTGCGACGTCGAGTCGCGCGGGCACCAGTCTGGAATGGGTGGGCAGCACACGCCGAATGGCGATGATGAGGACCACGATGATGGGTGGGTTGACGAGAAAGACCGACCGCCAACCGATGAACTCGGTGCAGATGCCGCCGAGCACGACCCCGGCGCTTGCACCGGCCGCCGTCGCTGCAGCAAAGACACCGAGTGCCCGAGTGCGCGGCGGGCCCTCCTCGAACAGATCGGTGATGATGGCCACTGCTTGGGGCGCCACGAACGCAGCGCTGGCCCCTTGGCAGAACCGGGCTGCGATCAAGGCCAGGGAGGTCGGGGCAAGCCCCGCGGCAAGCGACGTGATGCCGAAGGCAGTGATGCCGATGAGGAGCACTCGGCGATGACCGAATCGGTCACCGACGCGTCCGCCGAAGAGGAGGAGGGAGCCGAAGGTCAGCGCGTAGCCAGTGATGATCCACTGGAGGTCAGCCGGAGCGAAGTGCAGCTCGCGCTTGATCGTCGGGAGCGCGATGTTGACGATACTGAAGTCGAGCTGGAGCACGAATTGTGCGGCAACCACCAATGCGAGGGCGGTGCCCAATCGCTGAATCGTCGGGAAAGTGGTCATGCTTGTGGACCATCCCGGCGGGGCGAGAGTGGGATGGCCCGAATAGTCGGAGAAACCGATAGATCGTCTGATCGCTGACGCATTTCGAGCCCTCCTTGCGCCACGTGCTGGCCTGCTGTGCTCGGTTCCTGAACCGAGTCACTGAGAACCACTCGGCGTCCGAGACGTCCGGGCTTGGCGGTCGCCCGGTTGTGAGCGGCGAGGGTGGCGAGAGTCGCCCACGGGATAGAGCGGCCGGCATCGGCCGCCCAGCGCAGCACCGATGCCTGAGTACGGAAGCCGCCACGCCGTGAGCGGCGCCGTCGGCGCCCCTGCCGGTCGCCACCCCAGTAGGAGGCTTCCATGTCCATTCTGCGAGAGTGGTGCCGGTGGGCTCGGTGGCCGTAGTGCGTTCTCGTTCGTTGCTGTCTGTCGTACATGTGCGTGCCCTTCCGACCTCGTTCGCCGCTCTATTTCGACTGTTAGTGACATATCGTAAAGATGGATAATTCGTCTGACTTCCGGTAATCTGCCAAGTGATGTCGCAAATCAGCCAACGTGAGGCGCCAGCGTTGGCGCTGAAGCGCATGGCCGGTGGGACGACCATGGCGCGCCACCAGCACCCCGGGCACCAGCTGATCTACGTCAGCACCGGCTTGCTCGTGGCCCAGACCTCAGCGGGCAGTTGGGTCGCCTCGAGGGACCGCGCGATCTGGATGCCAGCGATGATCTGGCACGAGCACCGCGCCCACGGCGCGGCAGTCATCCACACGCTCGGCTTCGACGTCGGTGTCCCGCCGCTGCCTCCCGATTCCCCGGCGATCGTCGCCGTGACGGCGCTGCTGCGCGAGCTCCTGGTCGCGCTCACCGATCCTGCCACCCCGCCGCCTGAGGCTGATCGTCTTCGCGCCGTGCTCTGTGATCGCCTGCGTCGGACCACCCAGGAGCCCATCTCACTGCCGGCGGCACGCGATCCGCGGCTTGCGTGCGCCTGCGCGATCGCCATCGAACAGCTGGATAGGACGATCCCTTTGTCGACGCTGGCCGACGCCGCGCTCACGACTGAACGGACATTGTCTCGGCTCTTCCGCAAGGAGACCGGTATGAGCTATCCCCAGTGGCGCGCACAGGCCCGCGCCGTCCACGCCATGATCTTGTTGGCCCAAGGCGAATCGGTCACCGACACCGCCAGCTTGTGTGGATGGAGCACGACGAGTGCCTTCATCGACAGCTTCCGTGGAGCCATGGGGCAGACACCTGGCGAGTACCGCGACATCGCCGTCCGATAGAGGAGGCGCCGCCGTCATCGGCATTTCGGGACCTGGATGTTGCTTCACGATGAGCGGTTTCGTGGCAGACGTCGGGGCACCCAGCGGTCTCTCGTTGAGAACGTCGTCCGCAGATGCGGACGAGGCCGTCGGTTCTGTGTGCTAGCTGAGAGCTTGCTGCCCAGCTCGGCGGCAGCCCACGTCGTTTGGCGACCCTGGGGTTTCGCGTTTGGTGACACGGAATTTCGCGGCTAACGACATCGGTTTTCGCGTCCGGCGGCGCCGGAGGCGCTCATCATCTCGATGACCTATCGTGATGACTGCAGGAGGCGATGTGGCGCGCATTGCGATCGTCATGGCCGAGCCTGGCGGGACCATCACCCCCTGGAGCGACACGGCTGAGGAGTTCTTCGGGCACCGGGCGACCGCGGTGGTCGGGCGTACGCTCGATCTGATCGTCCCCGAGGAGTATCGGGAGCGACACTGGACAGGTTTCACGAGGGATGTGACGACCGGCGAATGCCGGTTCGACCGCGTGACGACGAACATCCCGGCCCTACGCGCCGACGGCACCGTTCGCTGGTTTCCGGGGCGATTCACCTTTGTCGTGGGTCCGCGCGGAGAGGCGGCGGGCGTACTCGCGGTGTACGGCGAGCCCGGCGGTGGCGAGGATCCCTGGGGTGCTGTCGTTCATCTGAGTAGGGAGAGAGCCATGATCATCCGCGAACTCAGCCCGACCGCCGTGGCCGCCATGGCGCGGGTCGACCTCGCCTCGCTGGCCCAGCCGCCTCCCAGCCCCTTGGAGGAGTTCGACTTCCACGGCTGCACGTGCGGCGTTGGTGCCTTCGTCGGACGTCCGCCATGGGAGCGTCACAACGAGGGGGACGAACTCCTTCTCGTCCTCTCCGGCACGACGTCACTGACGATCCTGCAGGAGTCCGGTCCCGAGACCCGAACGCTGGGCACGGGCTCGCTGGCTGTCGTCCCACGGGGGAGTTGGCACAACAACAACGCTCCTGACGGGGTCACGATGCTCTACATGACCCCTTCGGAAGGCAACGATCACTCCTTCACCGATCCCACGGGTTCGTAGAGAACCGACGAGTCGGTCCAGTTCGGCCCGAAACTCCGAGGTCTCGCCCGCCGCGAATTCCCGGCGACATTCCACGCGAATTCTCACGTAGCCGCTCGCGCCTACTCCACCCAGTCACGGTCGGTCCGACGGGCGGGCGTCACGCACCGGTCACGCATGGATGGGTCTCTGAGGTAGCGGCGAGAAGATCCGTCACCGCGGACGTCTTCGGGCTATGGTGCAGCCTCAGGGGCAAACGAAGGGAGTCCTTAATGCCGGGCGCCTATCCGTTGACTATCGAGATCCCGACGGGACCTGCGAAGATTCCACCGGTCAAGGTCTTGACCAACTGGCTGATCTTCATCCCGCAATTCATCTGGTTGTACATCCTCAGCATCGTCGCCTTTCTTGCCGCGATCGTGTGCTGGTTCTCCATCGTGTTCACCGGTACGGCACCGGAGAGCCTGAGCGTGTTCATCGCTGGTGTCATTCGCTACCAGTGGCGAGTGATCACCGGCCTCTTCGAATGGGCCGAGCCGTATCCGCCCTTCGCGCCGATTCCGCAGGGGTTCGCCGATCCGGGCGGCTACCCGGCCGTATTGAACGTCGCGCCGGTGAGCGGGGACCGCAACCGGGTCACCGTGCTGGTGCGGATCATCCTCGTCATTCCGCAGGTCATTGTGTTGTACGTCCTCAACATCGTCAACGGCATCTGTCTTCTCATTTCGTGGTTCATCGCCCTGTTCACCGGGCAATGGAACCCGTCACTGAAGACTTTCTGCATCGGCGTGTTCCGGTGGCAGCTTCGGGTGAGTTCCTACTATCTGCTGTTGCACGACGAGTATCCGCCGTTCAGCCTGGAGCCCTAGGAACGAACGGACTCCGGTCGCAGCGACTCGAATCGGGCCGGCGCCGCCCGGCGGGTTCGGAATGCCCGGGGGGCAGCGCGGGGAGACCACGCTCCAAGGCACAGGAATGTCCGGGTGCCGTTGTACCGGGCATTGACCGATCCTCGCCCGGCCCAGACATCCCGACTCGGCGCCTCCTGAGTGCGTCCTCGGACGGTGACCCGGGTTTCGGGGGGTAAACGTGCTGAATCGGCCGGTGTCAGCTGGGAGCTCCCGCGCCTCGTGGCTGAGGCTCACATTTGAAGAGGTCGGTCAGGTCGACTGAGACAACGCAAGGAAGACGGGGGTCCCCGAGGGAGAGGGCTCGGCCGTGCCGTCACCGAGCCAGCCGAGCGTCAGGTCCCACACCGTCGTGTACTGCGTATCCTCCCAGGCGTAGGCGCTCCAGCCCCATCCGTGCGAGGCGGCGTACTCGATCACGTTGAGGTCGTAGGTGCCGCTCCCCTGGGAGGGCCAGCCGAATTCGGTGACCACGACGGGTTCGGTGGCCGAGAGGCCGGTCCACAGGCTCAGGTCCTGGGCGGGGTCGTAGGGGTCGGGGGTCGTGCAGCCCGGAGGCGCGGAGTTCGGGCACGTGTAGTAGTGAACGGCGTAGACGATGTTGTCGCCCGTCACGAGTGTGGTCGGAGGGGTATTGGCCCAGTTGGGGCCGCTGATGAACGTGAGGTTCTTGGACCCGGCGGCGCGCACCGCGTTGTAGAGCTGCTGCATGCCTGCGGCCTCGTAGGTCTGTTTCCCGTAGTAGTCGGTCGTCTCGCCTCCGTTGAGCCAGACGGCGTCGGAAACGTTGTGTGGCTCGTTGTACAGGTCGAACGCGACGAGGGGGTTGTACTCGGGGGAGGCCGGGTTCCCGTACCTCGACGCCACCTCGCTCCAGAACGTCGGCGCCTGCGCTTCGTCGGCCATGTTGTGCGGGCCTCCGGATTTACAACCGCCCACGGTGTTGGTATGCAGGTCGAGCAGCGCCACCATGCCGAGGGAAGTGATCCACTGCACCACCTGATCGACCGTCGAGATGTAGCTCGGGACGTAGTTACAGTTCGACGGCAGCCAGAACTGCTCTCCGAGCGGTACCCGGACGAAGTTCGCCCCCCAGTCCTTCGCCTCGACGACGGCCTGCTTGCTCACGCCCGTTTCTGCCAGGGTGCCCCTCTGCTCGAGTCCCGGCATGACGACGCCGCGCAACGTGACGGGCTGGCCGTTGGCCTGAATGATCTGGTTCCCCGAGGTGTGGAGCGGCCCGACCACCGACGGGGCGACGGCGGGAGCCGTGATCGCGTTGAGCGTCGGAGACTGGACAAGGAAGTCCTGCCCCAGCATCGCGTGATAGGAGACCACCCCGAGCGCGACGTAGGCGGCGGAAGAGGGTGCGGTCGCCGCGACTTCGGGCAGGGTCGTCCAAGTAGATGAGGTGGGGGTGACGGCCTGGCCCCAGACCGCGTTGAGCATAGTGCCGGCCGAGTTGAAGAAGGCCAGGGCGTCACCGATCGACTTCGACGAGGGGTTCACCTCCACGTCCGATTCCCCGGTGTACTTGGTGCCCGGGGTCGCGGGGGTGGGTGTGCCCGAGGGTGGCAGCGCGCTCCACGCTGACACCCACGACGAAGCCTTGGCCGTTACTCGCAACGCTGAAGTCGTCGTCCCACCGGGGGCGAGAACGGCGTTGCTCCCGACCCATCCTCCGGTCGTACCGGAGAACGTCGCCTGGTCGCCGGTCAGGAGGTTCGGCCCCGAGGTTGCGGCCGCGTTGCTCGCGTGAGACGACGCCTGCGCGTGGGCGGGGCCGGATACGGGGGTGCAGGCACCGACGACGGCAGCCACGGCGGCCGCCCCGATAACCAAGGAGTACTTGACCCGCCCCTGGACGTTCGCCAGCGCCCTTTTTCGGCCTTTCATGATCCTCGCCCTCTTCCCGGAGTGCCCAGCTGCGACAGTTAGCGACGGCTGACCCCCGCGACTGGAGAGCTAAGGCGATGTTCTCCTTGAGCCACCAAGCCGCCGAGCAGGAACGCCACCGAAGCGGGAAACGAGGGTCGCCAGGGGAGATTGCGCCGCGCGTGACGGAATTAACCTCCGCGCAGTCGCCACCGGGGTTGAGCCGGACCTCCGCCAGCTCCCCAAGACGCCAGGGCTCCCCAAGACGCCAGGGCTGCCACGGCGCCGGCGTCAGTCCGCGAAGGCGAAACGGCACCGAGACTCACGTGACCCCATGCGTTGTCGCCCCACTTCGGCTGGAGCGGGTCACCCCTGTCCGGTCGGTCCGATGCAACGACGGCTGCGGGCTCCCGCCGGTGCCGACGAAGTCCGGCCCCACCCGCTCAGTGGCTGGGCGTGAACTGGTAGGTGAAGGGCGCCGCCAGGGGCTTCAGCGTGGACGAACGCTTCCCGGAGGTGATCGTGACCGACGTCCCCCCCGCACCGACATCGACCGTGGACGGCCCGAGCAAGATCTCGTGCTGGGACGAGTCGGCATTCAAAATGCCGGCGAAGACCGGGTGCTGGCCCACGACTCCGATGCTGACCCACGAGCGGCCGGTGGTCGTGGTGACGGTGATCTCGTACGCCGCCACCGGGACGCTGTAGCTGGCCGAGGCCGCCCCCGTTCCGGTCTGGGTGACGAGGGGGCCCTTGGTCGGGGGCGCCGCGGCGCTGTGGTGGTGCACCGTCGGCTTCGGGGCAGTGGTGGGGCTGGACGACCCGATCACGCCCGCCTCCACCAGGCCGAGCGCGGCGGCGGCGGCCACCACGGCGACGGCCACCACGGCCACCGCGATCCGGAGCGCCCGGTTGCTGCCCGCAGGGCTGCGGTAGTGGTCGCGCGGCACGACCGGGAGTTGGTCGGTGTCCGCGAAGGAGGTCACCGTGTCGACGGACTCGGAGAACAGACGGCCCTGACCGGTGCCGGGCCGGCTGGCCACCGTGCCGTACGGGTCGGACTCAAGCCCTGCTTGGTCAGCCTGCACGTCCATGGCCGTTCCTCTCGACCTCCTACGCCCGCCCCTGGTCGCCGAAGCACCCGGAGGTTCGGGCACGTCATCACGGTACCGCCCGTGGCGGCTCCCAGGATCGCGCGCGCCGGGGTCAGGCGGGAGAACCGCCGGCCGACGATCGAGTGCTCGGGGACCGGCGGTCAGCTCAGTTGCACCCGGCACGTCGACCGGGTCAGGGCCCACCGTGAGATGGCCCACCTCATCCACCTCGTCACGCACCGGTCGTCTCTTGAGCGCGGCGCGCTGCTACCTGGGCTGCCGGGCGGAGGAGCGGGCGATCGGGTTGGCCCTCGGACCCTGACTCTCAGCGGCCGGTGCTGCCGTCGAGCAGCTCGCGCGTGATGTCCATGTGCCCCGCGTGCCGGGCCGTCTCCTCAATGAGGTGGAACACCGCCCAGCGCACGGTGGTGGGGCGGAAGCCTCCCGCCGAGGGCGCGTCGAACGACGCAGCCTGGTCGAGCACCGCGTCCGCCCGTGCGGATTCGCCCCGGTAGAAGGCCACCGCCTCGTCGGCTCCCCACGCGTCGGGCAGCTCGAACATGTGGGCCCGCCAGCCCATGTCCATCGGCTCGCCGGCGACGATGGCGCGCAGCCACAGCCGCTCGGCGTAGCCGAGATGGACGACGATGACACCCAGTGAGTTGGCGGTCGGGGCCGGCCGCCAGCGGATCTGGTCGCGCGTGAGCCCCTCGAGCTTGAAGATGGCGCTGTCCCGCAGGTGTTGCAGCCAGGCGCGCGCCATCCGAGCCTCGTCGAGCGAGGTGGCCTCGTCCGGCCTCTGGACGCGGAGCTCCGGTGGCCTCTCCGGCATGGAGCGACCCGGCCCTAATACCTCAGCCCGCGCCTAGGGCAGGCTGGCCGTCGTCGTGGTGGTGGGGAGAATTCGAGCTCCCACACACCGACGTCGCCCAATTCGAGATGGTCGTCCCGTCCGTCGCGATCTGCGTGTTCTGGCCCAGCGACTCGAAGCTCGTGATCAGGCCCTGCAGGCTCGACGCGTTCTCGATGTCGGTCTTGATCTGTTGCACGTAGCTGAGCAGGTTCTTGAACGCGGCCTGGACGTTCGACGGCGCCGACTTGATCACGGACAGCGCCTTGTCGACGTTGGAGACGTCGGCGGCGTACGAGTTGAGGAGCGCCTGCTTGGCCGTGGCGAAATTGCCCGACGCGATGGACTTCTCCACGTCGACGCCGACCTGCGCATTGCCGTTCTCCTCGTTCTTGATGTCCTGGCACATGGAGCTGCCCGGGTTCGAGCCCTTGCTGTTCGAGCTCTTGCTGTTCGAGTGGTGGCTCGAGTGGTGCTTGGGCTTGGGCTTGCTGTGGGCCGAGGCGGCGCTCATCGGGGCCAGGGTCGAGCGCGACGCCGATGACGCCGATGCACAAACCCAGCCACGTACGACGGTGCGTCATTGCCGAACCTCCCGCTCTCGAAGAGAACCTGTGGAGGCGACGTTACAAGGGGCAACCGGTTACACAGGTGGCACCCAGGCGGTCTTGACCAAGTTCCATCCGGATTGAGAGAATAAGGCTATGAGTCTCTCAACCTCTCAAGAGGCGGCGCCCCTGGCCGGGAACCCGGCCCCCCTGGGTCCCGACTCCCTCGTCTGGAAGATGGGCTTCCCGCGCACGGGGCTGCTGGTGGCGGGACGCGCCCTCGTGCTGCAGACGGCCCATCCCGTGGTCGGGGCCGGGGTGCGGGACTTCTCCGACTTCACCCGCGACCCGTGGGGACGGCTCAATCGCACCCTGCGCTCGCTCCAGTTGCAACTCTTCGGCGGACCGGCCGCGCTCGAGGAGGCCGAGCGCCTGCGCCGCCTGCACGCCGGCATCCGCGGGACCGGCTTTCAGGGCGAGCGCTACCAGGCCCTCGACCCCGAGGCGTACACGTGGGTCCACCTATCCAACTTCGACACCGTCCTGGCCGGCGTGCGGTGGTTCGGGCCGCCCCTCACCCGTGACCAGAGGGAGCAGCTCTACGCCGAATGGCGGCAGACCGGCCTCGTCCTCGGCATCCGCGAGGGCCGCATGCCGGACGACCTGGACGCCTTCCGCGCCTACGTGCGCCACATGGTGAGCAGCACACTGACCGACAACGAGACGGTGCGCACCGTCCTGTCCAGCCTCGAGCTGAAGGGTGTGGAGCCGCCGCCGTGGCCGCGGTTCCCCGCTCCCCTCTGGCACGTCCTGCGCCCGCTCGGCCGATCCTTCCTCCACGACGTGACCGTAGGCACCCTGCCCAGCCCGCTGCGGCAGCGTCTCGGCCTGTCGTGGACCCTGGTGGACCGGCACCGCCTTCGGGCTGCCGCCGTTCTCGTGCGGGCGGCCACGACGCCACTGCCCGATCGGGTCCTGCACTACCCGATGGGCGCCCGGGCGCGGCAAGAGGCCCGCCGCGCCGTCTCCACGCGGGTGGCGTGACCACCGCGGCGCCCCACGTCCTCGAGCTGCTCCGCCGGGGCGTCCCGGGCGATGCCGACCGCGAACAGGTCCTGGACGCCGCGCTCGGCGCGTTCTTGGACTTCGGCATCCGCCGGACCAGCATGGGGGAGATCGCCCGCCGCAGCGGGCTCAGTCCGGCCACGCTGTACCGGCGTTTCCCCGGAAAGGACCAGGTCGTGTGGGCCGTCGGGCTCCGCGAGGCGGTGCGGCTGGTCGAGCGCGTCGACGCCGAGGTCGATCCCGCGACGTCGGCCGAAGAGCAGATCGTGACCCTGTCGGTGGCCTGCATCCGCGAGCTGCGGGCCAACGCCCTGCTGCGGCGTCTCCTGGCCACCGAGCCCGAGATCCTGCTGCCGCTGCTCACCATACGAGGGGGCCCCGTCCTCGACCTCGGCCGCGCCTACGTGGCCGAGGTCATCCGTCGCCTGGCGGACCGTGACGGCGTGGCCGCCTCGGACACCGAGCAAGTGGCCGAGGTCCTGGCGCGCCTGACGCTGTCGATGGCCCTGCTGCCGCAGTCGTGCATCCCCTTCGACGACGAGCCCGCGCTCCGGGCCTTCACCCGCCGCCACATCGCCGGCATGCTGGGCTGGTCGCCCACCTGACGACCCATCAGACCCGGATATGGTGGGTGGACCGCGGCACGGGGGCCAGCGACTGGGGGCGACGGAGTGGAAGACCTGAACGGCAAGGTAGCCGTGGTCACCGGGGGTGCGGCCGGCATCGGGCGCGGCATCGTCGAGGCCCTTCTCGACGAGAGGGCGCGGGTCGTCATCGCCGACGTCGAGCAGGCCGTTCTCGAGGTGGCGGTGAAGGAGCTGTCCGAATCGGGAGTGGTGCGCGGCGTGGTCACCGACGTCACGTCGGCCGACTCGGTCGAGGAGCTGGCCGCCGACGTGTTCGCCACCGAGGGGGCCTGTCACCTCCTCTTCAACAACGCCGGCGTCACCTCGGGCGGGGGAGGGCGACCCTGGGAGCAGGAGGCCAACGACTGGGCCTGGTGCTTCTCGGTCAACGTGTTCGGCGTGGCCAACGGCGTGCTGTCGTTCGTCCCGCGCATGATCGAGTCGGGCCAACCCGGCCTCGTGGTCAACACCTCGAGCATGGACGGCGGCATCGCCCCCGTGCCCTACGCCTCGGTCTACGCCTCCAGCAAGGCGGCCGTGTCCTGCCTGACCGAGGCGCTGGCGCATCAGCTCTTGGCCGCCGGGACCGACGTCCGGGCCTGCGTCTTCTACCCGTCGGGCGGCTTGCTCGACACCGGCCTGTGGACGGCGCAGCGCAACCGGCCCGCCGCCCTCGCCCGGGTCACGCCGCGTCCTCCGGCGCCCGGGACCACGTTCGAGGAGTTCAAGGCGCAGCTCGCGGCGGCCGGACGCTCGGTGGAGGTCATGGACCTGCGCGCGCTCGGGCGCTTCTGTGTCGAGGGCGTCAAGCGCGGCGACTTCATCATCGGCCACGATCTCGATGAGTGCGCCGCCCTGCTGCACCGCCGGGCCGA
>CAWECP010000009.1:0-66639 GCA_963807675.1 uncultured Acidimicrobiaceae bacterium
TGGTCGACCTTCGGCACCATGAGCGGCATCGGGTTCGCCGAGTACCTGGTGATGTTCAGGGCGGGCGACACGGTCTTCGTGACGACCCTGCTCACACGGGGCGACCTGAGCGCCTTCGACGCATTCAAGGTGGCGCAGGAACAGGCCCAGTCCGTGGCGGGCTCGTCGGCGACGTCGTGGCGGCCGCTCTCCCACGACGTGCTGTGGCTGCTCGCGGCTGTCCTGGTCGCCCTTGTGGCACTGTGGCGCTTGCCGAAGGGGTCGCGGCGCCGTCGCCAGCCGAACGATGAGGAGTTTGCTGATCCGGATCGGACCCCATCCCGTCGGTCGCGACCAAGCCGTCCCGCCGGTGGCGCGTCGCGCTCCGCTGCCGGTTGCCGTACCCCGGCGCCGGCCACCGATCCGGGCCGGGTCTATCTCAAGGGGGACCTGAACGTGCGGTGCTACTGGGACGGCAAGCGTTGGACGGAACGCCAGGAGTGGAACATGGACGACCGGGGCTGGGTCACGACCCCGCTGGCGTCGCTGGAGCACTCGACGGCCTGACGCCTTCCGGGCCGGCAGGGCGCGGATCAGGACGCGACAGGCCTGCCTCGCCCGACCCCCGCCCGGGTCGAGCGAACGGCCAGGGCCAGCGCACCGAGCATGGTCAGCAGCTCGAGCACGTCGATGGCACCGACGTGGAACAGGTTGTGCGGTCCGGGAGCGCCGTCGACCACCCACAGCGCGGCACCGGTGAAGAACGCCACCATGGGGAGTCAGCCCACCCGGGCCAGGTGGTGCTCGTAGCGCACGACGGAGGCCGGGAGATGGAGCTGCCGGACCAACCTGGCCGCGCGCACACGCCCGTGAGCAGCGCGACGGGCTCACCACCATGAAGGCGACCTCGACCCGCGGGAACGCAGCCAGCGCGGCCGGGTGCACCCAGTAGGACGTGACCGAGAGCGAGGAGGCCCACGCGTAGGCCGCCACGCCACCGGGAACCACGCCCTGGTCCGCCCACGGGCGCCCGCGCGTGCCCGGCCAGCCGTTGGCGAGGTGGTGGGTGCCGACCGCGAGGATGGCCACACCCAGCGCCAGCGTGAGGAGGGGCCGCACCAGCGCATGGGACGGCCGGCGCACCAGCCGCCACACGGTGAAGCCGGCCACCGGGACGACGGCGGCGACGCCCAGGACGGCCAGGGCGAGCGCGCCGTAACTCATGGCGTACATGGCCCATGTGGTCGCTCGGGTCGCGGGCGGCGCCCATTGCCAACCGATGGTCAGCTGGGACCAGAGGGCGACGCCGGACACGAGGAACACCGCGGTCGCGGACGCGGCCGCCGTGAGGCTGCGCGCCGCCTGGAGATCGGGATCGAGCGTCCGGCCCGCCACACCGGCCGCCGCCAGGCGAGCCGTCGTGCCGCTCACCGCCAGATCGACGGCGACGGCGCGGTGGCCGCTCGTCGAAGTCGGCCACGAGCAGCTCGGTGAACTCGTCGCCGTAACGGGCGCGCCATTCGCGGTACCAGCTCAGGGCGCGCTGCGCTCGCCGCCGGAGCGCCGCCTCGCGTCGCTCACGCCGCACCCCAGGTGCGGGCCAGGCGCCGCAGGCCCAGGTCCGCGACGCGCCGCTGGGCCGCCAGGTGGGCGCGAACGCCTCGGCTCCGACGGCGGTAAGACGGTAGGGGCGGCGCCGGTCGTCGCTCTGCACCGACTCAATCAGGCCCTGCTCCTCCAGGCGGCTCAGGGCTTCGTAGAGGGCGCCGGCGCCAGCCGCATGTCGGCGAAGCGCTCGATGTCCTTGGTCAGCGTGTAGCCGTGCTTGGGTCCCTCGGCCAGGCTGGACAGGATCAGCGTGGCCGGGCCCGCGTAGCGCCCGAAGCCGGCGATGTGCCCCGGCTCGGCGGGGGAGGGGGCGGGCTGTTTTGTCCGCGGCATCTCGGCCATGCTATATCGGAAGACGATCTATCGGGAACCGGTCGAGCGTGGCCGTCGGACCGGGCCGCAGCCAGGGGACGCGGCTGGCCAGCAGGTGGCGGGGGAACGGTCGCGTTGGCGCCAGAGGTCGGCGTCGACCACGAAGTGCGTCATGACCAGTCCCAGGTAGACGCCGAAGAGGCCGCGCAGCGCCGCGCCCGCACCGTGCAGGTGTGAGGTCACGCCCAGCAGCAGTGCGCCGGCGAGCGCCATCGTGCAGAGCCACGCCACGTGTGCCGGCGTGCGGTCGCGGCCCGGAGCCCCCAGGGCGACGAGTCCCGTCAACAGCAGGTACTGCAGCCCGTGGGCATCGTCATCCCTGCCACCGCCGCCCACGGTGAGGCGAAGAGGAAGATCGGCAGCGGGAAGAGGAGCGCCAGCGCATACAGGGCGCCGACCCGCGCCACCCATCGTGGCGGTGCCGCATGCTCCACGAGAAGGCTCCGCACGACACCGCGACGCCGTAGCCGACGCCGGCCGCCGCGAAGGCGGGGCCGAGCACGGGCCGCACGTCGAGCTGGAGCAGCGCCGGGTGCGCCATCAGCCCGGCGATGCCGAAGACACCCGCCGCGGTGATGCCCCGCCGCTCACGGCGGGTGAGGCCGGCGACTCGGCTGACGACGCCGCGAGCGCGACCAGTCCGAGGTTCTGCTTCTGGAAGTGGTGGAACTGCCAGGCGAAGAACGGCAGGAGGAGCCAGGCCAGGGCGTGGGGGCTGAGGAGCACTGCGGCGGCAGTTCCGCACGCGATCACGGCGGCGGGGGCGCAGAGGTAGCGAGCGGGCCGGCCGCGGGCGTGCCGGCGGACCGAGGGCACGGTGAAGAGGCAGGCGGTCGACGCCACGTGGACGGATGAGCCGACGAAGAGGAAGCAGGCCAGCACCGTCGCCGGCGCCGCCGCACCCGTGGGGGCCATCAGCGAGCCCCCGCCAGTGCGCCCACGGTGAGCGCGATCGTCGCCCCGGCCCAGATGGCCGCCGGCTGTCGGTGCGCCGGCCGCGCACCCACGACACCCGGGTCAGCCACCGCCGCAGCCCCCGGCCGCCCCGGCGGACGGGACGACGTGCAGGGCGATGAACACCACGACGGCGGCGATGCCGACCAGCACCCAGGACCACAGGAAGATCCTGCGGGCCAGCCCGCGGCCGCGGCGCCATGCGTGGCGCGTCGTCTCGTGCCAGGGCGATGCCTCGTCGTGGTCCATGGCCATCGTTATATATCGGCAACCGATATACTGTCAACCGATACATCGTCAGCCGGTCTAATTCGCCGGACAGAGCCGCCTACCGCGCCGGTCCCTTCTCGTAGACGACGACCTGCTGCACGCTCTCGGACGTGAACGGCTGGCGGTGCCAGCCGGCCCACCGGTCACGCAGGCGCAGTCCGGCCAGCCTCGCCATCAGGTCGAGCTCGGACGGCCAGACGTAGCGGTACGGGGCGGCGTGATGGACCAGGCGGCCACCGACCTGCATCCAGTGGTGGGACCACGACACCTGTCCGACCATGTCGTCGAAGGTCTCGACCCCGACGTGGTCCGGCTCGAGCGTGAAGGCTCGGCCGAGCTGGCCCGGAGCAACGCCGCGGAGCTGGGGGACGAGGACCTCGAGGACGAAACACCCCCCTGGGCCGAGATGGTCGGCGGCGTTGGCGAAGACGGCCGCCTGCTCGTCCTGGGTCGTCACGTTCATGATGCTGTTCCAGAGCAGGTAGACGAGCGTGAACCTGCCGGCCGCCCGCGTCGTGGTCATGTCGCCCAGGGTCACGGGAACGGCGTCGGCCCCCGGCTTGGCCCGGAGCTGCTCGGCCATGTGAGGCGAGAGCTCTATGCCTTCGACGCGCACGCCGCGATCGCTCAGTGGCAACGCCACGCGGCCTGTGCCGACGGCGAGCTCGAGCGCCGGTCCGCCGCCCGCCAGCTCGGCCAGCAGGTCGACCGTCGGGTTCAGGACCTCGGGCGCGAACATGACCGCCGACGACTCGTCGTAGGCCTCGGCGATCTCCTTGCCCCACGTGTGCGACGCCATGCAGCTCTCCCAGACGACACCGAGAAGTCAGAGCCCTGTAGCCATAAGGATTACAGGTGTCTACGTGGCCGGCCCCACGGCGCCGCCCGCCGGGCTCACCCCCGCCCGAGGAACCGCACCAGCTCGCCGATCCGGTTGCTCACCACGGCGTCCACGCCGGCCTCCACCACGCGGGCCATCTCCTCCTCCTCGTCGACCGTCCAGCAGGACACCAGCAGCCCCGCCGTGTGCACGGCGGCCACCCCCTCGGCGGTGACCAGCCCTGACCACGGGTTCCAGCACTCCGCCCCGAGCTCGGCCAGCAGGGCCAGGGGTGGCTCCGTGCCCTCGGTCCACGTCAGTCCGATGCGGGCCCGCGCGGACAGCCCGCGGAGGAGCTGCAGCGCCGGCACGTTGCCCGTCACGAATTGCGCCCGCGCCAGGGCCCCGGCCGCCCGCACCGCCGAGAGCGCGCCCTCCACCACCTCGCGGCGGGTGAAGTCGACCATCAGTGGCAGCTCCACCGCCGCCAGCACATGGCCCAGCGTGGGGATGCGCTCGCCACCCTGTCCGAGCGCCGTCACCTCGTCCGCGTCGAGATCGCCGACGGAGGCGTCGAGGCCCCACAGGCGCTCGAGCGTCTGGTCGTGCAGCACCACGATTGCGCCGTCGCGCGTCCGGCGCAGGTCCAGCTCCACCCAGTCCGCCCCGGCCGCGGCAGCCGCCGCGAACGACGGCAGCGTGTTCTCGCGTGCCGCCGACGGGTCGCCCCGGTGCGCAATGGCGGTCACGGCCCGCACCGGTAGGACGGCGCTGCTACGAGGAGCCGGCGTACACCGCGCCCGCCACGTTGGCGATCTGCTGGTTGAGCGCCGGCTCAATGAGGTTGTCCACCGCCGCCTGGGTGATGTGCACGCCGTCGGCGGTCCGGGCCTGGATCCCGTCCACCGTCGAGGCGTACTGGCCGTTGGGGTCGAGGACGGTGAAGAGGTCGTCGATCGACACGTAGGGGTACTTGGCGGCCACCGACTCGACGATCTGGTTGTAGGCGGCGACGAGGTTGAACGGCGTCCCGTCGTCGAAGTAGGGCGAGGTGGACACGATCACCGCCCCGCCGTCGGAGTGGGCGATCTGCACCGCCTCCTCGAGGTTCGACTCAATGTACGCCGAGTAGTCGGCGTCGGCCAGCGTGCTGTAGCTCCCGTCGAAGAGGCGGTCCTGGGTCTCCCAGTACCCGGTCTGGATGACCGTCACGTCGGGATGGAAGCGCGAGACCACCCACTGCAGCTGCTCGTACCACAGGGCGCACGCGGGCGGGCTGACGTAGAGGGCGCCCGGGTCGCTCCAGGAGATTGTCGGCGCCCCGTTGGTGAAGCCGCAGCCGGCGGCCGCGCCGTCGTCGATCGTGTAGGGCGGGCCCGTCTGCAGGATGTATTCGCCCTCGTAGAGGGACAACGAGTCACCCGAGAAGGCCACCCGCAGCCCGCCCTGGTGTGTGGCCTGGGGCCCCGGCACCTCGTTGATGATGCTGACCACCGCGGGAATGGGATTGGAAAATGGTTTCGGGAACAGCGGCGGGTGGAGAGGCGACTGCGCGCTCCCCGAGAAGACCGCGTCGCCGAAGGTGAACACGCCGGCGTCGGAGGCCACCAGCCAGTAGCCGTGGCCGTCCGGCGTCGGCGCCATGCCGACGATGGGCTTGTCCAGCGCCAGCGAGCCCGTCGAGCCGAAGAAGCCGGCGTCGCCGTAGTCGAAGATGCCCCCGTCCGACGCCACCAGCCAGTAGCCGTTGCCGTCGCTGGTCGCCGCCATGCCGACGATGGGCTGGTTGAGCCTGATGCTGCCGGTCGAACCCCAGAACTGCGCGTCGCCGTAGGTGAAGATCCCGCCGTCGGAGCCGACCAGCCAGTACCCCTTTCCGTCGGGCGTGGCCGCCATGCCGACGATGGGCGCGTTGAGCGCCTGGCCGCCGCGCGAGCCGAAGAAGCCGGCGTCGCCGAAGTCGAAGATGCCCCCGTCGGAGGCCACCAGCCAGTACCCGCCACCGTCGGGGCTGGCCGCCATGCCGACGATCGGCGCGTTGAGCGGCGTACCGCCCATGGAGCCGTAGAAGCCGGCGTTCCCGAAGTTGAAGATGCCCCCGTCGGACGCCACCATCCAGTACCCGCCCGCCGGGTCGGCCGCACCGCCCACGACCGGTCGCTGCAGTGACACCTCCAAGGTGTCGCCGTAGTACCCGGCGCCGCCGAAGGTCATGATCCCCCCGGCCGAGTCGATCAGGCCGTACGACGAGTCGGTGGCCGCCGGGGGCTGCGCGCCCGCCTGGGCGCCCGCCCGCGCGCCGTGCCCGGGCCCGATCCCGCCAGGACCAGCACGCTGGCCGCCAGGAGCGCTGCCATGCCCAGGGCGGCCCGGTGGGCTCGCCCTGTCCACGTCCCCGGACTCAGCATGGACCCAGGATCATACGGAACACGGGGGGGCCGCGTCTCCGCGCCCCCACTCGAGGGGGACTCGGCCGCGCGCCGTGTCCGCCGCTCCGTTGCACGTTGGGCGGCGGAGCGGGCGGCATCGGTGCCCGTCTCCGCCTACGAGGAGCCGGCGTACACCGCGCCCGCCACGTTGGCGATCTGCTGATTGAGCGCCGGCTCAATGAGGTCGTCCACCGCCGCCTGGGTGATGTGCACGCCGTCGGCGGACCGGGCCTGGATCCCGTCCACCGTCGAGGCGTACTGGCCGTTGGGGTCGAGCACCGAGTAGACGTCGTCGATCGACACGTAGGGGTACTTGGCGGCCACCGACTCGACGATCTGGTTGTAGGCGTCGACCAGGTCGTTCGGTGTGCCGTCGGCGAAGTAGGGCGACGTCGAAATGATGACGGCGCCGCCGTCGGAGTGGGCGATCTGCACCGCCTCCTCGAGGTTGGACTCAATGTACGCCGAGTAGTCGGCGTCGGCCAGCGTGCTGTAGCTCCCGTCGAAGAGGCGGTCCTGGGTCTCCCAGTACCCGGTCTGGAACACCGTGACGTCCGGGTGGAAGCGCGAGACCACCCATTGCAGCTGCTCGTACCACAGGGCGCAGGCCGGTTGGCTCAGGTAGATGTCGGTCGGGGGGTGGCCCCAGGGGATGGACGGCGCACCGTTCGTGTAGCCACACCCCGCCTCGGCCCCGTCCTCGACCCAATAGGGCGGAATGCTCTTGGCCACGTAGTAGCCCTCGTAGAGCGACAACGAGTCGCCCGAGAAGGCGACCCGCAGCCCGCCCTGGTGTGTGGCCTGGGGCCCCGGCACCTCGTTGATGATCGCCACCTCCGGGGCGATCGGGGCCGACAGTTCGGACGGGTACAGGGGTGGGTGCTCCGGCGACTGCGCGCTCCCCGAGAAGACGGCGTCGCCGAAGGTGAACACGCCGGCGTCGGAGGCCACCAGCCAGTAGCCGTGGCCGTCCGGCGTCGGCGCCATGCCGACGATGGGCTTGTCCAGCGCCAGCGAGCCCGTCGAACCGAAGAAGCCGGCGTCGCCGTAGTCGAAGATGCCCCCGTCCGACGCCACCAGCCAGTAGCCGTTGCCGTCGCTGGTCGCCGCCATGCCGACGATGGGCTGGTTGAGCCTGATGCTGCCGGTCGAACCCCAGAACTGCGCGTCGCCGTAGGTGAAGATCCCGCCGTCGGAGCCGACCAGCCAGTACCCGTGTCCGTCGGGCGTGGCCGCCATGCCGACGATGGGCGCGTTGAGCGCCTGGCCGCCGCGCGAGCCGAAGAAGCCGGCGTCGCCGAAGTCGAAGATGCCCCCGTCGGAGGCCACCAGCCAGTACCCGCCACCGTCGGGGCTGGCCGCCATGCCGACGATCGGCGCGTTGAGCGGCGTACCGCCCATGGAGCCGTAGAAGCCGGCGTTCCCGAAGTTGAAGATGCCCCCGTCGGACGCCACCATCCAGTACCCGCCCGCCGGGTCGGCCGCACCGCCCACGACCGGTCGCTGCAGTGACACCTCCAAGGTGTCGCCGTAGTACCCGGCGCCGCCGAAGGTCATGATCCCCCCGGCCGAGTCGATCAGGCCGTACGACGAGTCGGTGGCCGCCGGGGGCTGCGCGCCCGCCTGCGCACCCGCCCGAGCCGTCCCGGCGCGCCCGCCCCCTACGTCGGCGACGACCACCAGGAGCGCTCCGGCCAACAGGGTGGCCATAGCCACTACGGCGGCGCGAGCGGCCCACCGCCTCCAGCTGACCGCGCCGCCCGTCATGAGGGCACGATTGTAGGGACCGCGGCACGTGCCGGTCGCGCGGCCCCGCTAGAGCAGACGCAACTGCGGGTCCTCTCGGTCGCGCCCGTCCCCACCCGCGGTTTGGCCCACCCCTGGCCGCACCGGCGTTGCCGCCCGGTAGCGGTCCGGCCCCGTCACGCCACAGCGCCGCGCCGCGGCGCGGACCACGTCCTGCACCCGCTCCCGCTCGTCGTCCGCTTGATACGCCCCTCGCGGGAAGCGCGCCCGGTGCAGCGCCATCAGGTCCGGGCGCTCGGACGCCAGCCAGCCCAGGTAGTGCTGGCGCAGCGGGCCCCGCAGGTGCAGCGCCACCCCCGAAACGGACACCGCCCCGGCGTCCGCGCAGGCCTCGACCACCTCGCGCAGCTGCGCCTCGCCGTCCGAGAGCCCCGGCAACACCGGGGCCACCAGCACCCCACACGGGATGCCCAGCGCGGTCAGCCGCCGCAGCGCCTCGACCCGCCGGTCCGGCGGGGGAGTACCCGGCTCGGTCAGCTTCCAGACGCGCCGGTCCAACGTCCCGATGGAGAAGGACACGGCCACCTCGGTGCGCTGGGCCGCCGCCGCCAGCGCGGCGCCGTCGCGCAGGATGAGCGTCGACTTGGTCAGGATGGAGAACGGGTTGCGTGCCCGCGACAGGGTTTCGACAATGCCCCGGGTCAAGTGGTACTTGCCCTCGGCGTGCTGGTAGGGGTCGGTGTTGGTCCCCATGGCGATGTGGTCGCCCCGCCAGCGGGGCGAGCGCAGCTCCGCCTGCAGCCGCTCCACCGCGTTCACCTTGACCACGATTTTGCGCTCGAAGTCCGTCCCGATCCCGAGCCCGAGGTAGTCGTGGGTGGGCCGGGCGAAGCAGTACACGCAGGCGTGGCTGCACCCTCGATACGCGTTGATGGTGTGCCGGAAGGGCATCAGGCTCTCCGGCGGCACCGTGTTGATGATGGTGCGGGCGTTGACGTGGAGGAACTCCAGCCCGGCGTAGGCGCCCCGGCCGACATGGCGCTCGGCCACCCGCTCGTCGGGGAAGAGCGTGCCCCCCTCCTCGCTCTCCGCTGTCGTCCACCGGAGTGCCATCTGGTCTACGATAGCGAACGTGTGTTCGTAATTCAACGGGCCGGGTGTCCCCGGATACGGGCAGGTCAGCCGGTAGTCTCGGCCTCACTGTGGTGACCAAGACCCGCGGGCGGGCCCCGACGCGTGCGCCCGCCCGCTCTTCCGGCAAGAAGCCCGCCAACCGTTCCAAGGCCGCCGCCCAGTCGCGCCCGCCTTTCTGGCGCGTCCAGGCACGCGACCTGTGGGCCGTGGGCCTGGTCACCCTCGGCGTCCTGCTCGCCCTGGCCCTGTGGGGCCAGCAGCTCGGCCCGGTCGGCCACGGCGCCGACTCCGCCCTGGCCCTCGTCGCCGGCTGGGCCCGCATCCTCCTGCCGCTCGTCGTCATCGGCGCCGGCGTGGCGCTGCTGATCGACCGGGGCGAGCGGGGGGAGGACACGCCGCCCGGCACCGATCCTGTCCGCCTGGCCGTCGGCATCGTGCTCGGCCTGCTCGGCGTGTGTGGCCTGGCCGAGCTGGCCCAGGGCACCCCTGCCCTGTCCGACTCCGCCGCCCTGCGCAAGGGGGGCGGCTACCTGGGCGGGGTGGTCGGCTCGCCCCTGCACGCCGGGCTCGGCGCCGCCGGCGCCGCCGTCCTCCTCGTGGCCGTGGTCCTCGTCGGCATCCTGATCGCCACCGGCGTCCCCCTGCAGTCGGTGGGCCGGGGCCTGCGCCGCGCCGGCGCCGCCACGGGCCGCACGGCCCTCGGGCTCTGGCGGGGCAAGCCCTTCGTGACGCCCATCGAGCACTTGGACGACGACGAGGCCGAGGCCGCCTCGCCGCCCCCGGCTCCGGTCTTCCCCGAGGACGCACCTCCCGACGAGCCACCGCCCGACGCCGACGACATCGACATCCCGCTCGACCCCGAACCCGAGCCGGTCGAGGCCGGCACGCCCGAACCCGCACCGGTCCCGGCCAGCCACCGCGAGCCGGGCGAGTGGGTGCTCCCGGCCATGTCGCTCCTGCACGCCTCCAAGAAGATGCACCAGGACCAGCGTCAGGTCGACGCGGCCGGGGTGGAGCTGGTGCGCGCCCTGGCTGCCCACGGCGTCGAGACCCGCCTGGTCGGCAGCCGCGTCGGCCCGACCGTGACGCGCTACGAGCTCGAGCTCGGCCCCGGCGTCAAGGTGGCCCGCGTCACCAGCCTGTCCAAGGACATCGCCTACGCCATGGCCTCGCCGGACGTGCGCATCCTGGCCCCCATCCCGGGGAAGTCGGCCATCGGCGTCGAGGTGCCCAACCGGACGCGCCAGCTGGTGTCGCTGCGCGACATCCTCGATGCCAAAGAGGCGCGCGTCACGCCGACCACCCACCCGCTCGAGGTGGCCATGGGCCGCGACATCGCCGGGCGCGCCGTCGTGGCCAACCTGGCCGAAATGCCGCACATCCTCATTTCGGGCGCCACCGGGTCCGGCAAGTCGTCGTGCATGAACTCGCTCATCACGTCGATCCTCATGCGCCAGGACCCCGACCACGTCAAGCTCATTTTGGTCGATCCCAAGCGCGTCGAGCTCGGCCAGTACGACGGGCTGCCCCACCTGCTCAGCCGCGTCGTCGTCGACCCCAAGCAGGCGGCCAACGCGCTCGGCCTGGGCCGTCAAGGAGATGGAGCGCCGCTACGACCTCCTGGCCGAGAACGGGGCCCGCGACATCACCGGTTACAACCAGCTGGTGGCCGAGGGCCGGGTGGCCACGCCGCCCTCCGACAAGCGGCGCGTGCGCGAGGTGGCCGCCCGGGCGCTCGGCGAGGGGCACCCCGGCATCGACGACGAGACGGATCCCGAAGACCCCGAGCCGCCCCGGCCGCTGCCCTTCGTCCTCGTCGTGGTGGACGAGCTCAACGACCTCATGATGGTGGCCGCCCGCGACGTCGAGGACTCCATCGTCCGCATCGCCCAGATGGCGCGCGCCGTCGGCATCCACCTGGTGATCGCCACCCAGCGCCCCTCGGTCGACGTCATCACCGGCGTGATCAAGGCCAACATCCCGAGCCGCATGGCCTTCTCCGTCTCCACCCTCATGGACAGCCGCGTCATTCTCGACCAGCCCGGCGCCGAGCGGCTGGTGGGCAAGGGCGACATGCTCCTGCTCGAGGCCTCGTCCAACGTGCTGCGCCGCCTGCAGGCCCCGTGGGTGTCCGAGGAGGAGGTGCGCGACGTGGTGGCGCACTGGAAGCGCCAGGGCGGGATCACCGAGCCGGTGGTCGGCATCGGGAACGCCGACACCTCGGCATCGGGCGGCGCCGGCCTCGATGACGACGACGACGAGCTGCTGGCCCAGGCCCGCGACCTCGTCGTGCGCTCGCAGCTGGGCTCCACCTCCATGCTGCAGCGCAAGCTGCGGGTCGGCTTCGCCCGGGCCGGCCGGCTGATGGACCTGCTCGAGCAACAGGGCGTCGTCGGTCCCAGCGAGGGCTCCAAGGCCCGCGCCGTCCTCATGACGCCCGACGAGCTCGACGCACTCAGCCGGCGGTGAGCGAGTCCAGCCCGGCGCCCCTCATGGTGGCGCCCTTCCGACTGGACTCGCTGCGCGAGCCGAAGCCGGCTCCTCCGCCGCCGGAACCCGGATCCCACCGGCGTGCCCGCTCGCGCCGGCGCCGCCGGCGTTCGAGCGTCCTCCTCACGTTGCTCGTCGTACTCGTCCTGCTCCTCGCTGCGGCCGGCGCGTTCGCCGCGGTCAGGCTCAGCGCGGCCGACCCGCCGCCCGCGGTCACCTCGGTCGCGCTCCACCCGGTCGCCGTGCCGGCCAAGACCGTGGCGCTGCCGTGGCCCCAGATCGGGCAGGGGGCCATCGCCGTTCCGTCCATCGGCGTCGACGTGGCGTCCGGCCCCGAGCAGCCGGTGCCGGTGGCCAGTCTGACCAAGTTGATGACGGCGTACGTGATCCTGAGCGACCACCCGCTGACCACCGGGCGATCCGGTCCGACGATCACGGTGACGGCGGCAGACGTCCAGGACTACGACAACGACACCGTCAACGACGACTCCAACGCGCAGGTGGTCGCCGGCGAGCAGCTCTCGGAGGAGCAGGTGCTCGGCGGCATGCTCATCCACTCGGCCGACAACTACGCCGACCTCCTCGCCCGCTGGGACGCCGGCAGCCAGGCCGCCTTCGTGGCGAAGATGAACGCGGACGCCGTCAAGCTCGGCATGGACCATTCCCACTTCGCCGACGCCAGCGGTGTCAGCCCGGGCTCGCAGTCGACCGCCTCCGACCTCTTGAAGGTGGCGGGGGCCGACATGGAGAACCCGGTCTTCGCCTCGCTGGTCCAAATGTCCTCCATCACGCTGCCGGTGGCCGGCACCATCTCCACGTACACCCCACTGCTGGGCCTGGCGGGCATCATCGGGGTGAAGTCCGGCTTCACCACGGCGGCCGGAGGCTGTGACGTCCTGGCGGTCGTGCGGCGCGTCCATGGGCACCTCACCCTGCTGCTGGCGGCGGTGACCGGGCAGATGGGCCCCGTGGTCCTGGCGCAGGCGGGACTGCACGGGCTGGCGCTCGTCGACGCGGTGCAGCGGTTGATCGGCACCACCTCGGTCCTGCGCGGCGGCCAGCTGGTGGCGCGCGTGACCGAGGCCGGCCGCACCGTCGACGCCCATGCCGCGGCGTCCGTGTCCATGCTCACCTGGCCCGGGGTGAAGGTGGCCCGGACCTTCCAGCCCGATCGGCGCCTGACCGATAAGGCGCAGCGCGGGGCGACCGTGGGCACGGTCGTGCTGCGTCTGGGCCTGCAGCACGTGGTGGTGCCGGTGCGCATCCACCAGGACGTGCCCCGACCGTCGCTCCTCCAGCGCCTGTTCTGAGAGAGCGGTCCTCCACGGCTTCCTGCACCGGCGTGGCTGCGCCGTGCGCCGGAATGGCCACACATTGCAGGCACTTTGGGCTGGGCCTGTGCACCAGCACCCTGCCAGTCGATCCATCCCGATCTGGTGCGAAATACGCTGGCGAGATGCCATCGCCGGAAGGGGCCAACCGTGGTCCAGTCCCTTGGTTACGTCATCGGATCGCCCGGGCAGCAGGTCGTGCCGCCGAGAAGATCGATTCGGATCCCGAGTCGGCGCTTCAGTCCGCTCAAGCCACTCTCGACTGGTCGACCCGTCACAACGGCCCCGAATCGACGATGACGGTAAACGCCAAGGGAGAGGTTGCAGAACGATTGGAGCAGGTGGGTCGCTACGAGGAAGCACTTCGGCTCAGGACGGATGTCGCCACACATGCCCGGCTTCATCTTGGGGCAGACGATCCGAGCACGCTCACGGCCGAGGGATTCCAGGCGTTCGACCTCGATCGGCTCGGTCGGCATCAAGACGCGCTGCCCCTCTTCGAACACGTTCTCGCCGGTCGAACCGATGTGCTGGGACCGGATCATGAGCTGACGTTGCTGGCCATGGAGTGGCTCGGTTGCACGCTGAGAAGTCTCGGAGACCTTCCCGAGTCACGTCACCTCCTCCAGGAGGCTGTGGATCGATACGAACAACAAGGCGCCGGCGAGACCGAGGACTGCATGAAGAGCACGTCGCACCTGGCCACCACTCTGTTCCAACTCGGCCAGGTCACGGAGTCTTGTGAGTTACGCAGACGCATCGTCGATGTCCGAAATCGAACATTGGGTCCCGATGCTCTGACGACGTTGAGTTCGCTCGAGAACCTGGCCACCACTCTGAAGCGGATCGATGAAGTCGATGAGGCCAAGGTGATCTATGAGAACCTTCTGACAAAGAGGATCCGCCTGCTCGGTGCAGACCACCCGGACACGCAGCGCACCAGAGAGATGCTGAGCGTCATCGACCACGCCCTCGGAAGCGACCCGTAGATCCACCGCACCAGGTCGCCCGAAGTGGTCAGCTCACCGTCTTGGCGACGATGGCGATTCATCCCGCCAGGTAATCCAGTCCGGAGGCAGAGAGGGGAACGGCTCACTTCGGACTGCCCGAACTGACCTGGGGACCCCGTGGCTGCGCCATACCGCGCCAGCCCGTTGTGAGTTATTAGCCTGAGCGCCGTGCGCGCCCGGGCCCCAGCGTCGTCGGCCAATCTCGGGCCCGGCTTCGACACGCTCGCCGTCGCCCTGGACTGCTACGTCAGCGTCGAGGTGGAGGAGGCGCCCGCCCTGGTGGTGCGTACCGAAGGCGAGGGTGCGGGCCTTTTCGACGATGCGTCGCACCTGGCCGCGCGCGTGGTCGCCGCGGTGCTCGGTCACGACCGCTTCGCCGTGACCGTGCGCTCCCAGATCCCGGTCGCCCGGGGCCTCGGATCATCCGCCGCGCTGGTCGCGGCCGCGGCCGCGGCGGCCGGCGCCGAGGATCCGTTCGCCGTGGCCGCCGCCTACGACGGCCATCCGGAGAACGCGGCCGCCAGTGCCTACGGCGGGCTGGTCGCCGCCACCACGGTGGGAGGCGTCCCGGTCTACGCCCGCCTCCCCCTCGGCGACGATCTGGCGTTCGTGGCCATCGTCCCCGACCGCAACCTGTCGACTCCCGGAGCGCGGGCCCTCCTGCCCGAGACGCTGAGCCGCGCCGACGCCGTGTTCAACCTGGGACGGATGGGCCTGCTCCTGGCCGGCCTGGCCGATCCGGCCGAGCTGACGGCGGACGCCACCGACGACCGCATCCACCAGCTTCCCCGTACCGCGCTGTTCCCGGAGGCGCCGGCGCTGCTGCAGGGTCTGTTGGACGCCGGCGCCCTGGCCGCCAGCTGGTCCGGCGCCGGTCCCACGCTGATCGGCATGGTGCGCGCCGGCGTGCGGGAAGCCGTGCAGGCCGGGGCCGAGAAGGCGCTGGCGGTGTCGGGCGTCCCCGGTCGCGTGCTGGCCCTGCGGGCGGACCGGCGCGGCATCGTCTACGACGACGAGGCCGAAGTGGCCCTCTGAGGGGGACGGTCAGCCGAGCTGGCCGTTGAGCGTCGTGACGTCGCCCTGCAGCTGATGAATCGCCGACGCGATGTTAAAGGTGTTGAGGACCTGGTTGTAGTTGGCCTGTGTGGGTTGCGCGTCGCCGAGGATCTCCAGACTGTTGGCCAGTGTCTGCGCGGCGTCGCGGGTGGTGTTCAGGTCACCGGCCGGTGCCTGGAACCCGCGGCCCACCGCCAGCAGGTTGGCGTAGGTGTGGATCTGGCCACCCAGCGTGCGGTCCGCCGCCTCGACGCAGACGACGGGGGTCGTCGCCGAGGCGCATTTGGAGGATGTCGACGTGTACACGTCCATCTGGTGCAGCAGGGTCGTGCCGGCGCCCTGGAGCTGCCCGTTCGACACCTGGGTCGAGCCTCCGCCGGCGGTCGTCGGCGACCCGGATCCGGACCCCGAGCTGCAGGCGGCCAGGACGAGGGGCAGCAGCACGACGGCCCACCGAGCGCGCCGGGGCAGTGTGGGTCGGGTCACGATCGAGAATCGTAGGCCCCGGCGCTCCCTAGACTTCGTCAAATGTCCCGGACGTACTTCATCCGCACCTTCGGGTGCCAGATGAACGAGCACGACTCGGAGCGGCTGGCCGGCCTCTTGGTGGCCGACGGCCTGGAGCCGGCCGCCACGGTGGAGGAGGCGGACGTCGTGGTGCTCAACACCTGCTGCATCCGGGAGAACGCTGACCAGCGCCTCTACGGGACCCTGGGCCGGCTCAAGGAGCTGGTCGACGCCAAGCCGGGACTCCAGATCGCCGTGGGCGGCTGCCTGGCCCAGAAGGACCGCGAGCTCGTCCAGCAGAAGGTGGGCTGGGTCGACGTCGTGTTCGGCACGCACAACCTGGCCAGCGCGCCGGGCCTGCTGCGCCGGGCCCGTACCGAAGGGCCCGTGATGGAGATCCTCGACGCACCGTCGCCCGAGGCGGCCACCAATCCGTTGCTCGGGCCCGGTGCGGTGCGCGAGCTGCCGTACGCGGCCTGGGTCAACATCCAGACGGGCTGCGACAACTCGTGTGCCTTCTGCATCGTCCCGTCGGTCCGCGGGCCCGAGGTGAGCCGCCCCCTCGGCGACATCGTGGCCGAGGTCGAACTGCTGGCGCGGCGGGGAGTCACCGAGGTCACGCTGCTCGGGCAGAACGTCAACTCCTACGGTCGCGACCTGACCCGGCGCCGGCCCCTCTTCGCCGAGCTCCTGCGGGCCGTCGGTGCCGTGGACGGCATCGGACGCGTCCGCTTCACCAGCCCGCACCCCAAGGACTTGCGGCCCGAGACGATCGAGGCGATGGCCGGGACGCCGGAGGTCTGCGAGCAGCTGCACTTGCCGCTGCAGTCGGGCAGCGACACCGTGCTGCGCGCCATGCGGCGCGGCTACACGGCGCAGCGCTACCTCGAGCGGCTCGCCGCGGCGCGCCGGGCCATCGACGACCTGGCGGTGACGACCGACATCATCGTCGGCTTCCCCGGCGAGACGGACGATGACTTCGAGGAGACCTTGGCGCTGTGTGCGGAGGCGGCCTACGACAGCGCGTTCACGTTCATCTTCTCCCCGCGGCCGGGCACGCGGGCGGCCGCCATGGAGGACCGGTTCGTCCCGGCCGACGTCATCGCGGAGCGATTCGAGCGGCTCAAGACGGTGATCGACCGCTCCGCGCTGGCCCGCCACCAGGCGCGGGTGGGTCGGAGCGAAGAGGTGCTCGTCGAGGGGGTGAGTCGCCGCGACGAGTCCATGCTGACCGGGCGGACCCGCCAGGGGAAGCTCGTCCACTTTCCGGCTGGCACCGACAGCGGCACGGGACCGGCGCCGGGCGCCCTGGCCCGGGTCGCGGTGACCGTCGGTCACCCGCACCACCTCTCCGGCCGGCTCGAGGAGGTGACGGTGCGGCCGCGCCACCGTGTGCGCATCCCGGTGGCGAGCGCTTGACGGCGGTCGCGCTCGTTGGCGTCACCGCCTCGGGCAAGTCCGAAGCGGCCCTCGAGCTGGCCGTCCGCCGGGGTGACTGCGAGCTCGTCTCGGTCGACTCCATGTGCGTCTACCGCGGCATGGACATCGGGACGTCCAAGCCGGACGCCGCCGCCCGGACCGCGGTGCCGCACCACCTGTTCGACCTGGTCGATCCCGACCAGGAGTTCACCGTCACCCAGTACCAGCGGGCCGCCCGGCTCGCGCTGTCCGACATCGAGCGGCGCGGCCGCCATGCCGTGCTGGTGGGCGGGACCGGGCTCTACCTGCGCTCGGTGGTGGACGACCTCGCCATCCCGGGGCGCTTCCCCGACGTCGCGGCCGAGCTCGAGGCAGAGCTCGACGCGGGGCGCGCCGGGCCCGAGGACCTGCACGCACGCCTGGCCGAGCTGGACCCGGTGGCGGCCGGGCGCATGGCGCCGACCAACCGCCGGCGCGGTCGTGCGGGCGCTCGAGGTCACCATCGGGGCGGGCCAACCCTTCTCGGACTTCGGTCCCGGCCTCGAGGCCTATCCGGACACGGGGATCCCCCAGGTGGGCATCGCCCTGGCGCCCGACGAGGTCGACCGCCGCGTCGGGGCGCGCTTCGCCACCATGGTCGAGCACGGGTTGGTGGGGGAGGTGCGCGACCTGGTGGCCCGGCCTGGCGGGCTGTCGCGCACGGCGCGCCAGGCGTTGGGCTACCGCGAGATCCTCTGTCACCTGGAGCAGGGTGTCCCGCTCGAGGACTGCCTCGGCGAGGCCGTCCAGCGCACGCGTCAGTTCGCCCGCCGCCAGGCCTCGTGGTTCCGCCGCGATCCCCGCATCACCTGGGCCGGCAGTGCCCACGAGGCCCAGCGCCTGCTCGCCGACGTGCTCGACGTGCACGGTTGAACGGGGCTACCTGCGACAATGGGGGAATGAAGGCCACCAAGCACGAGGGGGCCGGGAACGACTTCCTGGTCGTCCTCGACCCGGAGGACGCCATCCGGCTGTCGGTGGCCCAGGTCCGCCTGCTGGCCGATCGCCGACGCGGCGTGGGGGCCGACGGCATCATCCGGGTCGGCCCGGGCCGCGACGGGTGCGACCTCTCCATGCAGCTGCACAACGCCGACGGCGGCGAGGCCGAAATGAGCGGCAACGGCATCCGCTGCCTGGCGCAGGCCGCCGTGGACGCGGGCCTGGTGGCCCCGCCGCGCTTCACCGTGGCCACCCGGGCCGGCGCCCGGACGGTCGAGTACGCGCCCGGGGCCGAAGCCGGATGGGCCCGGGCGAGTGTCGACATGGGCCCGGCCCGCCTGGGACCGGACCAGCCCCAGCTGTTCGAGGACCGGCGGGCCCGGACGGTCGACGTGGGCAACCCGCACCTGGTGCTGTTCGGTCCGGACACGGCGAGCGTCGACATCGCCGAGCTCGGGCCCAAGCTGCAGACCTCCTTCTCGGGCGGCATCAACGTGGAGTGGATCACGGTCGCCGTCGACGCCGAGGGTGAGCTGCTCGACTTCCGGGTCTGGGAGCGCGGCGTGGGCGAGACGCTGGCCTGCGGCACCGGCAGCGTCGCCGCTGCCGCGGCGGCGCGCAGCTGGGGCGCGGTGGGCCACGGAACGATCCGCGTGCGCAATCCCGGCGGCGTCCTCGACGTGTCCCTGGGGGCCGACGAGGAGGCGACCACGCACCTGGCCGGCCCCGTGCGCAAGGTGGCGGACATCGACATCCACCCAGGGATGCTCTCTTGAGCAGCGTGCTACCCGGCACGCTCATCGAGCGCGCGTTCCGGGAGCGCATCATCCTGGTCGGGGTCATCTTCCCGGGCCTGACGACCGAGCTGGTCGAAGAGGAGCTCGACGAGCTGGCGCAGCTGGTCGACAGCGCCGGCGCCGACGTGGTGGGACGGGTCGTGCAGCGGCGGGACGCGCCCGACCCGGCCACGTTCGTCGGGCGGGGCAAGGCCGAGGAGATCGCCGCGCTGAGCCGCACCCTCGACGCGGACACCGTGGTGTTCGACGACGAGCTCACGCCGGCGCAGCACCGGAACCTGGAGAAGCTCTTCGGCCGCACGGCCATCGACCGCACGGCGGTGATCCTCGACATCTTCGCCCAGAACGCGCGCAGCCCTGAGGGCAAGGCTCAGGTCGAGCTGGCCATCTTGCGCTACCGCCTGCCGCGGCTGCGGGGTCGGGGCACCCAGCTGAGCCAGCAGGCCGGCGGCATCGGCACCCGCGGCCCGGGCGAGACGCAGCTGGAGGTCGACCGCCGGCGCCTCGTGCGGCGCATGCACAAGCTGGAGGCGGAGCTGCGCGACGTCGAGCGGACGAGGTCGCTGCAGCGGCGCAGCCGGGCGCGCGGGCGCCACCGCGAGCTCACGCTGGTCGGCTACACGAACGCGGGGAAGTCCACGCTGCTCAACCAGCTGACCGATGCCGGCGTGCCGGCCGAGAACCGCCTGTTCGTGACGCTCGACCCGCGCACCCGCCAGCTGTCGCTGCCGGGCGGCGAGACCGTGCTGGTCACCGACACGGTCGGCTTCGTGCGCAAGCTGCCCCACGAGCTGGTCGAGGCCTTCCGCTCCACGCTGGACTCCGTGCACCTCTCCGACCTCGTCCTCCATGTCGTCGACGGCGCCGCAACCAACGCCGAGGCGCAGATGGCGGCCGTACGTGAGGTGCTGGCCGAGATCGGAGCCGCCGACGTGCCCGAGTTGGTCGTCGTCAACAAGGCCGACCGGGCGCCGGACGAGGCCAAGGCGTTGGCCCACAGCCTGGAAGGCTCGGTGCTCGTGTCGGCCCGCACGGGGCAGGGCGTCGACGACCTCCTGCGCGTCGTCGGCGACCGGTTGCGCGGCTCCGACCGCGTGGTCGAGCTGGTCGTGCCGTGGTCCCGCGGCGACGTGCTGGCCGCCATCCACCGCGAGGGAGAGGTGGTCGGCCAGCTCGATGGTGAGGAGTCGGCGACCGTGCAGGTGGTGCTGGACGACGTGGGCCGGGCCCGCTTCGCCGAGTTCGTGGCGGCCCGGTGACGTTCCGCCTGCCGCCGTACCCCTACGACCGCCTGGACGGACTGGCCAAGTTGGCCGACGCCCACCCCGGCGGCATGGTCGACTGCTCCATCGGCACGCCGTGCGACCCGCCGTTGCCGAGCGTCGTCGAGGCGCTGGCGACCTCGGACACGGAGCGGGGCTACCCCGCCTCGGCCGGGAGCGCGCCGCTACGCCGGGCCGCGGCGGCGTGGCTGGCCCGTCGCTTCGGGCTGGACGAGGCGCCCGCCTCGGTGGCCGCCTGCGTCGGCACGAAGGAGCTGGTCGCCTCCGCGCCCCACGTGCTGCGCCTGCGCCAACCCGACCGCGACACCGTCCTGTACCCGGCGGTGTCGTACCCCACGTACGCCATGGGCGCCGAGCTCGCCGGCTGCCGCGCCGTGGCGGTGCCGCCCCGGCCCGGCCGCCTGGGCGGCCTCGACCTGACGGCCATCGGCGAGTCCGATGCGGCCCGGGCCCTGCTGTTGTGGTCGAACTCGCCGTCCAACCCGACCGGCGGCCTGGGCGACCTCGGCGCCGAAGCTGCCTGGGGCCGGGCGCACGGGGTGCCCGTGTTCTCCGACGAGTGCTACGCGGAGTTCACGTGGGACGGGCGGCCCCGCTCCATCCTCGAGCACGGCACCGAGGGCGTGGTTGCGGTCCACTCGCTGTCCAAGCGCTCGAACCTCGCCGGCGTGCGCGTCGGGTTCTACGCGGGCGACGCCGAGCTGGTCGAGTTCCTGCGGGCGGTGCGCCAGCACGCGGGGCTCATGGTGCCCGGCCCGGCGCAAGCGGCCGGGGTGGCTGCGCTCTCCGACGACGAGCACGTGGAGGCGCAGCGGGCCCGCTACCTCGAGCGGCTGGGATACCTGGCCGAGGTCTTGACGGCCTACGGGTGCCCGGCCGCCCTCCCCGAGGGTGGCTTCTACCTGTGGGTCGCCGTCCCGACCGAGCGGTGGGCGGACGCCTGGGCCCTGGCCGAGGGCCTGGCCCGGGACGCTGGTCTCCTGGTCAGCCCGGGCGACCTCTACGGGGACGAGGCCCCGGGGCACATCAGGGTGGCGGTGGTCCAGCCGATGGAACGCCTGGCCCTGGTGGGGGACCGCCTGGCGCAGCGCGCGACGCCGGCGGGGCGACCTCGCACCTGAGTCCCCACCGGTTCTGGTCCGCGTGATGGCCGGCACCGCCCGAACAGGCGGCAACGGCGCCGACGTCGGCTCAGGGCGCGCCGCGGTGGCCGCGCCCGAGGCGCGTCACGGCTGACCGGACGGCCGCGACGGCGGGTTCGTCCCGGTCTCCGTGCCGGTAGGCCAGCGTCAGCGGCATGGTCCAACGTGGGAGCCGCCGGACGGACAGGGGGACGACGCCGGCTCCGGCCGCGTGGCCGTCCACCGACGAGGCGGTCACCATGGCGACATGACCGTGGTGTGCGGCCAGGTGCAAGGCGGTGACCGCATCGGAGCACTCGGTCCACCGCGACTCGGGCACGCCGGCCGAGCACAGCCTGGCCACGAATTCGACGGCACCCGAGCCGAAGCGATTGAACGCGACGCGGTGTTCGGCCAGGTCCTCGAAGGTGGCCGGGCGCCCGGCCAACGGGTGCGCCGGCGCGACCACGACCACGACCGGATCCGGCGGGAGCGCCACGAAGCGCAACGCGGGGGCGTGTGGCCGGGACGATGAAGCCGACGTCGCAGGCGCCGTCCAGCAGCATGGCGACGATGGTGTCGGAGTGGGCGTCGCGCAGCTTGATGCTGCGCTGGAGCGGCTCCAGGGCTCCGAGCACGAGGTCGACGGCACGGTGCGCAAACGTGGTGTGCACGGCGACGCGGAAGCGCGGCGCCTCGTCGAGCGCCCCGATGGTGGTCACGGCGTCGTCCAACAACTCGACCGTGCGGGCGGCGTAGGGCACGAAGGCCTCGCCGGCCGGCGTCAGCGTGACGCCGCGGGTGCTGCGTCGGAACAGGGGGGCGCCGGCGTCGCGTTCCAGACGGGCGATGCGATCGCTGACGGCCGGTTGCGACACCAGCAGCGAGCTGGCGGCCCGACCGAAGCTTCCCTCCCGGACGACGGCCAAGAAGCACGTAATGTCTTCTGTTTGTATGGTCATAGGTAAATCCTATGGCTAGCGCCAGCCGGCATCCCTCTACCGCCCGGGGCCGTACTGCCTGACGATGGTCACATGACGACGCCCACGACTTCACCCCTTCGCTCGGACGGTCATCCCCTCGAACGGGGCACGGTGATCCACCTGGCCGCGGACCAGTCCATGGCGGCCTTGGTCGCCGACGGCGAAACCTGGCGACGCCGGGCCGAGGTCCCCGAGTTCCACGACGGCCGGGTCCTGAGCGTGTTCGACTACGGCGCGCCGTGGACCTATTGGGAGCGGCACCCGGTCGGGGTCGAGCTGGTCCACGTGCTCTCGGGCTCGGTCGCGTTCCACCTCGAAGACGGGCGCGGCCGCCGCGCCGTCGAGCTGGTGGCCGGGCAGAGCCTGCTTGTCCCCGAGGGGGCCTGGCACCGGGCCGAAATCTCCGGACCGGCATCGATGCTCTTCGTCACGCCGACACCGGCGTGGACCGAGCACCGCCCGGCGTGACCGGGCCCGACGCTCGATAAGGTGCGGCATGGCTGATCTGCAGGCGAGCATCGAGGAGCTGTGGGAGCGGCGGGACGACCTTTCGCCCGCGGACGCCGACGCTGCGGCGCTGGTGGAAGAGGCCATCGAACTGCTCGACCGGGGCGAAGCCCGGGTGGCCGAGGTCGATCGGGCGACCGACCAGGTCGTGGTGCACGAGTGGCTGAAGAAGTCGATCCTCATGCTCTTCTCGCTACGCGGCATGGAGACCGTTGAGCTCGGGCCGTTCGAATACGCCGACAAGCTGCCCCTCAAACATGGATTCGCGGCGGCCGGCGTGCGCGCCATCCCTGGTGCATCGGCGCGCTGGGGCTGCTTCCTCGGGCGCGGGGTCGTGCTGATGCCCTCCTACGTCAACATCGGCGCCTACGTCGGGGCCGGCTCCATGGTGGACACCTGGGCCACGGTGGCCTCGTGCGCGCAGATCGGCGAACGGGTGCACCTGGCGGGCGGGGTGGGGATCGGAGGCGTGCTCGAGCCGCCCAACGCGGTCCCGGTGGTGGTGGAGGACGACGCCTTCGTCGGGAGCCGTTGCATGGTCACGGGCGGGGCGCGCATCGGCCAGGGCGCGGTGCTGGGCGCCGGCAGCTTCCTCGATCCGTCCATCCCGGTCATCGACGCCGAGACGGGTGAGGAGATCTCGCGTGGCGTGGTGCCGCCCTGGTGCGTCGCCATCCGGGCCAGTCGGCGGCGCGAGTACCCCGGGGGGAGTTCTTCGTGCCGTGCGTGCTCGTCATCAAGCGCCTGAGCGAGGGGGAGCGCCACGACAAGGCTCAGCTGAACGAGGTCCTGCGCGACCACGGCGCCAGCACCTGATCGCGTGGGCGACGTCAGGCGCGACCTGCTGGCCGCTACCGCCGATCTGGTGGCCATTCCGTCGGTCAGCCACCACGAAGATGCGATGGCGGCCGCCGTCGAGGCGGTGCTGGCGCCCTGCCCCTGGCTGCAGGTCGAGCAGGTGGGTGACAACGTCGTGGCCCGGACGGCGCTCGGACGCTCCCAGCGTCTGGTGCTGGCCGGGCACCTCGACACCGTCCCGCCCGTCGACAACGACGAACCGCGGCTGAAGGGCGACGAGGTCTGGGGCGTGGGTGCCTCGGACATGAAAGGCGGTCTGGCGGTCATGCTGGACCTGGCCGCCACCGTGGCCGAGCCATCGGTCGACGTCACCTGGTGCTTCTACGCCCGCGAGGAGATCGGCCGGGAGGAGAGCGGGCTGCTCCAGCTCTGGCGCGAGCGGCCCGAGCTCCTGGCCGGTGATGCCGCCATTCTCGGCGAGCCGACCGACGCGCTGGTGGAGGCGGGGTGCCAGGGGACGCTGCGCCTGCGGATCACGGTCAAGGGCGTGCGGGCCCACACGGCACGGCCGTTCACCGGCCGCAACGCCATCCACCGAGTCGGGTCGCTGATCGGCCGGGTGTCGGACTGGCCCGGCCGAGAGGTCGTGCTCGACGGGTGCACGTACGCGGAACAGCTCCAGGTGGTGGCGGTCGAAGGGGGAGTGGCCGGCAACGTCGTGCCCGACCGGGCCAGCATCGTGATCAACCACCGCTACGCCCCGGACCGCCGGCAGGCGGAGGCCCTGACCTCCTTGCACGCCCTCTTGGACGACGAGCTCGAGCCCGGCGACGAGTGGGAGCTGATTGACGCCGGCGACGGCGCGCCACCCTCCCTCGGGCATCCGCTCCTCGCCGCGCTGGTCGAGAAGAGCGGCGCCGTGCCGCGGGCGAAGGTGGGCTGGACGGACGTGGCCTCGTTCTGGGAGCACGGTGTGCCCGCCGCCAACTTCGGGCCCGGGGATCCCCTGCTGGCGCACCATCCCGACGAGCGGGTGACCCGGGCCCAGCTCGAGCGCGCGCACCAGGTGCTCTTCGAGTTGATCAGCTGACCACCGCTGGCACGTTCGCCGCTTCGTAGCATTGTCCGATGACTACGCTCCGACCGGCCGAGCCCGAGGACATCGCTGCGGTGCTGATCCTGTGGCGGGAGTCGGCCGAGCCGTCGTCGACCGACGACGCCGCGGCGTTGACGGGACTGCTGGAGCACGATCCGGGCGCCCTCATCCTCGGGGAGTCGTCGGGACAGGTCGTCGGCTCGGTGATCGCGGCGTGGGACGGCTGGCGGGGCACGATCTACCGGCTGGCCGTGGCGCCCTCGCACCGCGGGGACGGGCTGGGGACGCGCCTGCTGCAGGCGGCGGTGGAGCGCATCGCCGCGCTCGGCGCACGTCGCCTGCAGGCGACCGTGATCCAGACGGACGCGCGGGCGATGGGCTTCTGGCGGCACACCGACTGGCGGCAGGCGGAGCAGCAGACCCGCTTCACCTCTGGGTGACTCGGGGGGGGGTTGCTCGTGGTCAGGCGCCGACGGCGAACTGGTCGGGCCAGTCCACGTAGCCGAAGACGTAGGGGCCCGGCGGGAGGTCCAGCGGTCCGGCGACGGCAACCGGTTGGGACGACGGTCCCGAGTCGTACCAGATGGTCTGGCCTTTCACAAAGAGCAAGCCGTCACCGCGTGCGGTGAAGGCCGGGTCCACGGCTCCCGCCGTGTCGTTCCACTCGGTCGGCGACGTGGAGCCGGGGGGCACGCTCCAGAGGGCGCCCGTGGCGTACCAGGCCGAGATCTGGGCCCAGCTCGCCTCCGAGGAGTACTCGGGAGGAAGGTCGGCGTCGCTCTGGGCGGCCTCGACGAAAGCGACGGCTCCGTTCGGCGAGATGGCCGGCTCGGACGTGACCGTTCCCGGTCCTCCGCCGGCCGGCGCGCAGGTCGCCTCCCCGGGGCCGCACACCTCGACCGTCTTGCCGAACCAGACGAACTTCTCTCCCTCGCCCTGGCCACCGTTGGAGCTGCCATTGGCCACCACCACGACGTGCCCCTGCTCGATCGCCACCGCCGGCGGCTGGAACACGGGCACCGTCGCGAGTGTCGTGAACGGGGCCGCCGGACGCGCGATCACCCCGAACGGGAGCCCGTAGTTCTCGACGGACGGTCCGCCCCCGCCGGCGTTTTCCCAGAGCGCAATGCCCAACTCGTGGGACCACCCGGCCAGGTAATAGGAGGCTTGTGCGTTGGGCGGCATCCAGGACGTCGCGCGTCCACCGCCGACCGGGAGGCTCTCGAGCGTCTCGGTCGAGAGCCCGCTGGCGGACCAGATCGCCGCTACCTCGGACCCGTTGGGCGACCAGGCGACGCCGTTGACGAAGCCCGGGCCGAGGAGGCGCCGCGCCCGTCCCGACGCGGTGACCACCCACACTTGACGGGGGACCTCGGGCGCATCTCGGAGCGGGCCGGTCGTCACCAGGAGGGCATCGCGGGTCGGGCTCCAGGTGAACACGGGCTGGCCCGAGTCGGGAACGGCCACGGCGGCGGGGATCCCCCCGACCGGACGGGGCGACGATCCGTTTCCGTGGGCCATCCACAAGGTGGAGGCGCCCCCCGGCGACAGCGGGCGCAGGAAGGCGAGCCAGCGACCGTCGTGGGAGAACGCCGGGCTCTCGGGGACCGGCTCTCCGGTCGTGACGCGCCGGACCGATCTCGAGGCGCCGTCGACGACGTACAGCGATCCCGCGGAGACGAAGGCCAGCTTCCCGCCGCTCGGCAGCGCGCCGGCGTCCACCGTCGGTCCGCCGGGGGCGGGCGCGGTCGAGGCCCCGACGGCACCCGATGCCGGCACGAACGCGCAGAGCGCCATCGCGACCACGACGGCCGCGTTCCTCGCCGTCGCCCTCGGTCTCGCCGCATGCAACCCGGACATCGGAGCCATTGTGGATCGTCGCACGCGCCGTGTCAGTGCCGCCAGGAGCCGGACGCCCGGGCGCCCGCCTGGCCTAAATTCGGCCGGTGCACGCTGCCGTCGAATCTCAGAGCCCCTTGTCCGCGGTGCTCCTCGGCACCGGGAACCCGCTGCCCGATCCGCATCGCGCCGGCGCGGCGACGCTGATCAAGGCTGGAGCGAGACGGTTCCTGGTCGATGCCGGTCGGGGTGTCTGCCTGCGCCTGGCGGCGGCCGGCGCCTTGCCGGTCATGCTCGAGGGCGTCCTCCTCACGCATCTCCACAGCGACCACATCTGTGACCTGAACGACGTCATCACGACGCACTGGATCATGTCGGGCCGGCCCACGCCGCTGAAGGTCCTTGGTCCCGAAGGCACGGGCCTCGTCGTAGACGGCGCCCTCGCCATGCTCGGTCCTGACCTGTCGTACCGACTGGCACACCATGCCGACCTGACGTGGAGCCCCGAGGTGGCCGTGGGGGAGCTGACGCCGGGCGTGGTGCTCGACGAGGGCGGTGTGAAGGTCATCGCCGCGGCGACCGACCACCGTCCCGTCGAACCCACCCTGGCCTTCCGGTTCGAGCATGCCGGTCGCTCCATCGTCGTGGCCGGTGACACCGTGCCCTGCGCCGGGTTGGACGAGCTCTGCGCCGGTGCGGATGTCTACGTCCAGACCGTGATCCGTGAGGATCTCGTCCGGCTGGTGCCGATGCAGCGCTTCGTCGACATCATCGACTACCACTCGACCGTCGAGCAGGCCGCGCAGACGGCCGCCCGCGCCGGGGTGGCGACGTTGGTGCTGACCCACCAAGTACCCACGCCAGCGCCTGGCGCCGCCGAGGAATGGCTCGCGCTCGCCCGGCCCCACTTCGGCGGGAACGTCGTCTTCGGCGAGGACCTCCTCGAGGTGTGACGCCGCCACTCGTGCCGGCCCGACGCGCCACCTTCTGCCGCGCCTGACGCTCGGCGCGCCTCGCCCTCGGCCGCTCGTGCACGTTCAAACGATCCAGATGGACCGACGGCGCGTGCGTCGCGAAGCCCTTGTCGTCGGAGTGCGCTGTTATGACGGAGCGAGTTGCCCGACCGCGCTTGTCAGCAAGTGCAGGTTCTCCTGTCCGGGCAGGCGGTCGACGCGGCGGTCGATGCGCTCCACGACTGCGCGGCCCTTCTCGCCCTTGAAGAGATAGTCGACCAGGAAGCCCACCTCGTGCTTGGGCATGACACCCGAGCCGACCGGCCGCCACAGGTGCTTGAGCGCGAAGCGCGTCAGCTTCTGCGCCTTCAGGCTGTCGGACAGTCGACGCGTCGCCTCCGACGCGTAGAAGTCGATGTGGCCACCCTCCTGTTTCATGATGCGCCGGAGGAGCTCGCGCAGCGTGGGGTGTCCGGCCGTCTCCGAGAGGCGTGCATATCCGGCCTGGGTCGTCCACTCGTTGATGGCGCCCCACGTCATGTGGAGCGCAACGAAGGCCCGTCCGGAGAAGGCGGCGAGCCCGATGGTGCTGAACGTGGTGAGCGCCTCCTTGCGCCGCCGCTTGTGCCGCATGGCCTCAATCCGGGGTGCGCCCGCCTGCTCCCCGTGGGCCTCGAGCACCTCGGCGATGGCCTCGCCGTGCCACATCTCCTCGAACACCCAGCAGGAGAGGAAGGACGTGATCTCGGGGTCCTGGTGGGCGGGCGTCAACAGGAGGTCGCGCAGGTAGCACACGGTGTGGTGCTCGACGTCGTGCATGTAGCGCAGGGACCGCAGGGCGTCGGGCGACAGCGGCTCGTCCCGGAAGTCGTCGAAGTCGATGCCCTCCAGGTCCAGCCGCCCCGCTCGGGACTTGTAGGAGTCAATGGTGGTTCGCATGGCGACCTACTATCCGCAGCACAGGCTACGCCCGGATGAGTTCGTTCACATCCACAGAGGGGGTCGGCCCCGAACAGGACGGAAATGCGGGACATCGACAAGGTCAGCGACGCCCAGCTCGTCACCTCGATTGCCCGCTACAGCGAGGTGGCCCTGGCCGAGGTGTACCGGCGCCACGGTGGCGCCGTCTACGGCCTGGCCAAGCGCGTCCTGAACAACGGCGCCGAGGCGGAGGACGTCACCCAGGAGGTCTTCCTGCGCCTCTGGAACCAGCCCGACCGCTTCGATCCGGCCCGCGGCTCCCTGCGCTCGTTCCTCTTGGCCCAGTCCCACGGCCGGGCCGTGGACGCGGTGCGCTCCTCCAGCTCGCGCCGGCAGCGGGAGGCCCGGGACGCCATGCGGACGGCCCGGACCCGCTATGACATCCAGCACGAGGTGTGGGACCTGGCCGTGGCCGACCAGGTGGCCACGGCCATGGGTGCGCTGCCCGAGGAGGAGCGCCGGGCCATTGAGCTGGCCTACTTCGACGGGCGCACCTACCGGGAGGTGGCCACGCTCCTGGGCCAGCCCGAGGGCACGGTGAAGAGCCGCATCCGCAACGGGATGCGGCGCATGCGGACCGTCCTGGCTGACGCCGGGGTGAGGGGGGTGGAGGCGTGATGTCGCACGAAGAGGCCAGCGATCTCCTGGGCGCCTACGCCCTGGACGCGGTGGACGGCGAGGAGTTCGTCGAGCTCGAGCAGCACCTTTCGGGTTGTCCGCGCTGCCGGGCCGAGCTCGACAGCATGCGCGAGGTGGCCTCCGCCCTGGGCAACACGGTCGAGACGCCGCCGGAGGGAGTGTGGTCGGGCATCGCCAGCCGCCTGCCCGAGCGCGACGGGGAGGCCGAGGCACCGCCCATGCCGCCGCTCGAGGCCGAGGGGCGCGCGCCGTTCCGGACTGTCGCAACGGCGCGCCGGCCGCGGCGCGGCGCCGTCGCGACGGTGATCGGGTTCGCCGTGGCCGCCGCCGCCGTGGCCGCCGTCCTGGGTATCGGGCTGGTCCGGGCCGACGACAAGGTCAGCAACCTCCAGTCGGCCGCCGCGCACCCGCCGTCAGCGGTGACGTTGGCGCTCGCGGCCCCGGGGCACCGCATGGTGGAGCTCGCCTCCAGCACGGGCGTCACGCTGGCCGACTTCGTCGTGCTGCCCGACGGGCGGGGCTACCTGGTCAGCTCCAGGCTGCCGGCGCTGGGTGCGGGTCATACCTACCAGCTGTGGGGCATCGTGGGCCTCAGGCCCATCTCGCTCGGCCTCCTCGGCCCCGCGCCGCGGCAGGCCACCTTCACCATGGCGGGCTCGGTGCAACCGTCCCGCCTGAGCATCACGGCCGAGCCGGCCGGCGGCGCGGTGGCCCCGACCGGGGCCATCGTGGCCACGGGGACTGTCTGACGCCTGCGCCCAGCTGTTAGCTTCGCTCCCCATGTCCGAGGACGCACCCAAGAAGCGCCGTCCCATCGAGGTGGGCGCCGAGGCCGAGCCGATCAAGCTCGGCTCCATGCTATGGACGCTCGTCGAGCCGCACCGCGGTCACGAGGTGGCCTACAACCGTTGGTACGAACGCGACCACTTCTATGCCGGCTGCATGGTCGGTCCCTACAACTTCGCCGGACGCCGGTGGGTGGCCACGGCCGATCTGAAGGTGCTGCGCGACCCGGACCCTTCCGCCATCACGGGCGAGCCGGCCCGCGGCTCCTACGTGGCCGTGTACTGGGTGCTCGACGGCTATCACGACGTCTGGAACCGCTGGGCCCTGCGGCAGGTGAACGCGCTCCACGCGGCCGGCCGCATGTTCCAAGAGCGCGACCACGTGCACACGCTCCTCTACGACTTCCGATGGGAGCATCGACGCGACCCCGACGGCGTGCCGGTCGAGCTGGCCCTGGACCACCCCTACCGGGGCTTCGTCACCGTCTTCATCGACCGGGCCGACGACATCACGAACGAGGACCTGTGGACCTGGCTGCGCACCGAACACCTGCCGGCGCTGTTGCCGGGCAGCGACGCCGACCTGGTCGCCGCCTTCACGCCGATCGCGTTGGAGGGCGTCGACGCACCGGGCGACGTGCCGCGCCAGTCGGCCGGTGACAACCGCACCGTCCTGCTGTTCTTCCTCAACACGCCGCCCGAGGCGGCCTGGGAGCCGGTCTTCGTCGAACACCGTCGCCAGCTGGAGGAGGCGGGCAAGGGCACCGTCGTCGCCGCCCTCCCCTTCATCCCGACCATCGTCGGCACCGACACCTACACCGACAAGCTCTGGGTCGATTGACCGTCCGGTCGGCCGAGGGATTTGCCCCGGACCGCCGAACCGGCGTCGCTCAGGGCCACTTCGCAGCCTGGGAACAGCCGCAACTCTTCTCGGAAGAGATCCGAGCGAGCTTCAGATCGCTGCGCTAATACCGGAGCCCGATCGCCGGGCAGAATGTTCGCGGTTTGCCGTGAACCCGTTGGGCTGCGTTTCGATCGCCGAGCTGGGCTCTGATCCGTTCTCGACAGGGCGCGGGACCAGCGCTGGTCGGAAAAGCCTACATAGTGAGGTCACCGACCCGATTCGTCCCTGGGCCACCTTCATCGCGTGGCGGGCAGCGGCTTCCAGTTCTGCTCGACGACCCAACAAACCCCCGCCGGAGGCGACCCAACCGGGCCGTGCTTGCAGAGGGTTGTCGGCGGGTGATTGTCATGGACCTCCACCACCCGGTACTCCGTTGGTCCATAGAACTTGTCCGGCCCGTAGGACAGCACAGGTGAGTACCCGCCCGGGAAGTTGGTTATACGCGACATCGCCTCAACGAAGGTCCGCCGATTGAGGTCCTTACCCGCCATGGTCGCCGCTTGGGCGAAGAGGCGGATCTCTTGACACCAGCCCTGGACCGGCCCTTGCTCTTCAATGTCGTCATTGATGTTGCCCTTGGGAATCTGCGGGTAGGCCTTGTGCCACACATCCCAGCAGCTCCGCACCCCCGGGTCGTACCCCCCCTGTGACTCGGGGATCGGAAGGTCGATGCCACCGAGCGTCTCTGCCGTGACACCCTCCTGGTTGTTCAGCGCCTTCTCGTAGGGGACGGGGATCAGTCCGAGCGCAATCTCAATTTCGGACTGGTAATCACTGAGGAGGAGCTTGGGGAAGTAGTCCTGCGAAGTCTCGGCGCCGATGTACGGGGTGAAGGCGTTGTCGGGTAACAGGGGGATCACCGATTGGACTCCCGCGGCCTTGAGCCGTTCGACCGCCAGCGTGGCAGTCGAGTCGGTACTGGCGGCCTCGCCGATGTCCGCCGTGACGGTGACCACCTGAGGGACCACACCAGCCTTCTTCAGGTCCGGCAAGAGGTAGGAGTCGAGCGCGGCTTGGTCGCTGGCCTGGTCTGAGACCACGACACCGACCTTCACGCCGTGACCGAGCCGACCCGAGCTCAGACCCCATTGCACAGCGGCCGCGAGGATGGGCGCGTCGTCAGCACCCGTCCACCACAAGTACGGAGAGCCGAGGTCAGTCCAGTTGGTGGTCGTCGTCCACTGGGAGAGCATCGGCGTCTGCCCTTCCCGGGTTATGCACAGCTCATTGGTCCCTTCGTAGGTACCGAGCCCGTCAACGACGGCGAAGACGGGCGGATTGCCCTGAGTCCACTGCCTGCACAGCGCGAGCTCCTCGTTCACGTTGGTCGGGTCGAAGGGCACGATCATCGGGTTGATCTTCCGACCGTGTATTCCCCCGGCATCGTTGATCTGGTTCACGAAGAGGTCGATCGCTTTTGTCTGCTCGCCGTACTCGGCGTCCGACTCGATTTCGAACTCACCCTCGATGCTGGTGAACGAGATGACCGGGAAGACCACATTGATGGCGTTGGCCGTGACACCCCGTGCGCTTGTGCTCGCCTTGGTGACGGGGGTCGGCGCAGTGGTAGCACCCGACGGCGCGGCGACACCCAAGGCCACCGTGCTCCCAAGGACGGCGAGGGCTCCCCCTGCTCTAAGCAGTCTTCGCCTTGCTCCCGATTTTTCCCAGCGTCGCATCGCCAACTCCCCTAACGCGCCTTCGAGCCGGGCAGCCCGGAAGAGGGTATCGCTGGTGGGACAGACAATCACGGCAGTAGTTGCCTCCCGTCCGAGGTACGGGGGCTCACCCTGTCCTTCGACGGGTGAGCGGCTTCCGGCCAAGCGGATGTGTTGTGTGCTCCCCCGGTCAGCAGGTTTGGCGCCGAATGACGGCGCCTTCAAATCTGGAACGACAATGGCGACTCGACCGCGTGCTGATCAATTCGCTGCCCAGAGGTGCCCGTCACCTGGGACACCCTTGAGGGTGCGGGCACCTCGGTCGTCGAACTCGAGATCCGAACCTGTAACGAGATCCTTGACAGTGCTGGTGACGAGCACCTCACCAGGTCCCGCCAGAGCGCTCACTCGTGCGCCGATGTGCACGCCGATTCCGGCGACATCGTCGGCTCGCCGTTCGACTTCTCCGGTGTGAAGACCAGCGCGCACCTTGATGCCCAGCGATTCGACGGCCCTTTGTACATCTTGCTCATGACAGTACTTTTTACCGACATCGTGGATTCAACCGCCCGTGCGTCTGCGATCGGCGAGCGAGCCTGGCGGACGCTGCTCGAACAGCATGATGGAGCCGCAGGACGGCTATCGAACACCACCGCGGCGTCCTCGAGAAGCGCACGGGCGGTGGCTTGCTTGCCACTTTTGACGGGCCGGGACGCGGAATACGGTCTATATCGACGCGGCGCGGCGCCGGCAATCCGGTGACGAACTCGGCGATCGCGTCGACGACTGGGTCGTCTTCGCCAGGCTGGCCACCTATGTGAAACTTGCCTGGGAGCTCGCCCTCGGGAGCGCCCGAACGACCGCTCGAAACTGCCGGTTATCAAACGGGACTTTTCTGGCTCCCAGGACTATCCCCATGGTGCGATCACGGGAAACGGGAATCCGGGAACCAATACAATAGTTAAACCGTGAGTCCGCGACTTCAGGCCAGCGCTGTCTCACCGATTGGCCGAGCCATGGGTCGACTGAGTTCCCGGCGCTCAGGCCTCCCGCCACGGCGTCATGTCGAGGCCGGGATAGCGGGCCGCCACCCCGGCCAGGGTCTGCTCGTTCCAGTAGAGGTGTCCCGGAGGTGGAAAGCCCAGCGCAGACAATTGCCGCACGCTGGCCCCGTTGGCGAAGCGGTGCCAGGCCAAGTCTTCGGCCGCTCCGGGCCACGCCTGTGAGCCGAGCCAGTCCGTCTGCACCGGCTTGAACGACACGTGGAGCATGAAGCGAGCCGATGCGGGGGCGGCCATCCGGACGCCCCGGTGATAGACGTCGGGCCGGTACGCCAGCACGGAACCGGCCGGCCCCTCGGCCGGCACCTCCGCCTCGTACAGGTGGCGGTATTCGGAGAGGCTCAGGTAGGTCCGCTCTATCGGGATGTCGCCGGTCAGGCGCCGCGACACCATGCGGGTCGCCGCCGTGTCTGCGGTCACGTCGCTCAGGTAGACGAACAGCTCCAGGTGCTGGTAGCCCACGTCCGAGCGCGGGACCACCAAGGTGTGGTTGCCGTAGTCGACGTGCAGCAGCTGGTCGTCCGACTGGGCACCACCGGAGTACTTGGCACTCAGCATGCCCTGGTACAGGCGCAGATCGGTCAGGGCCAGGAACTCCTCGGCCAAGTCGATCAGTCGGTCGTGGAGGACCAGCTCGTTGAACGCGGGGCTCTCGAAGGGAAACCTGGGCATCACGACGTGCGAGTCGGTGCGGAAGGGAGCGTTTCGCTCCGGATCGCGATCGGCTGCGAAGTCCTCGGAGTTCGGGAAGACATGCTCGAGCGCCGCCCGCGCCGCCGACACGACGTCGTCGGGCAGCCAGTGCTCCAGCACGCACCAGCCGTCGTTCTCCCACTGTCCCTTGAGCTCGGCACCGGCCGTGTGACTCATATGGCGGCGGGGAGCGGTTTCCACGGTTCGACCGGCGTCCAGCACACGGCCTGGGGCGACAGCTTGCCCATGGGCAACCGGCACTGACTGCTCGGCGGCGAGCACATGGCCTGACACGATCCGGTTGTGCGGGGCATGGTGGTCGACCTCCGTCGTGGGGCCCACGGGACGCCACAGACCCTAACCAGCTGCTCCGTCGGGCCGGGGGCCACCCGGAGGGGCGACCTACCCCCGGGCCACGATCTCCACGTGCGTGATCACGAACACCGAGTCCGGCTCGGCCGCCCAACGCAAGAAGGCCGCCGCGATCGCCTCCAGCTCGTCGGCGTCGCTCAGCCCGTACTCCACCGCCTGCTCGGCGATCCGCGAGTAGCGCATGCGGTCGGCCCAGAGGTCGCCCCACCACACCCGGGACTCCGGGTCGGCGTAGGTCCAGGTCGAGCTCAATGTCTCCAGGTCGTCGAACCCGGCCGCCCGGGCCAGCGCCGGCAGCTTGGGGCCGATGCGGGCGTCGTGGCCGTTGCGCCGGGTCACGGCGAAGTACAGCTCGAGCCAGCGGTCCAGCACGGGGTCGGCCGGCGCCCAGGTGAAGGCGCCGTAGTCCGAGTCGCGCGCCGCCAGCAGGCCGCCCGGCCGCAGGACGCGCCGCATCTCGACCAGGGCGGCCACCGGGTCGCCGAGGTGCTGGAGCACCTGGTGCAGGTGGACCACGTCGAACGACTCGTCGGGGAAGGGGAGCGCGAACAGGTCGCCCACTTCGAAGCGTAGGTTCGACACCCCGAGTGCCGCCGCGTGCGCGGTCGCCTGGGCCACCACCTCGGCGCCGGCGTCGAGCCCCACGACCTCACCGGGCGCGACCAGGAGCGCCAGGTCGGCCGTGATGGTGCCGGGACCGCAGCCCACGTCCAGCAGCGACTGGCCGGCACGCAGGTAGGGCAACAGGTAGGCCGACGAGTTCTCGGCCGTGCGCCAGGTGTGGCTGCGCAGGACGGATTCGTGGTGCCCGTGCGTGTAGGCCATGCCAACATTGTCGCGTGCCCGAATTGCCCGAGATGCAGGCCCTGTCCGAGCGCCTCGACACGCTCCTCAGCGGCCTGACCCTGCGCCGGGCCGATCTCCTGGGCTTCTCCTCCCTCAAGACCTACGACCCCTCGCCCGACGCGCTCGAGGGCGCCACGCTCCTGTCTGTCACCCGCCGGGCCAAGTACCTGGTGTGGGAGTTCGACGACGGCAACCGCATTGTGCTCCATCTCTCCCAGGCGGGGCGGCTCGATATCGAGGACCCGCCCAAGAAGACCAAGCCCCGGGGCTCGGTGGCCCGCTTCGTCTTCGGCGCCGGCGACGCCGGGCTCGATGGACCCGGCATCGGCATCCTGGTGCGCGAGTACGGCACCCAACGCAAGGCGTCGTGGTGGGTGCTCGGGCCCGGCGACGAGGGCCCGCTGCACGACCTCGGCCCGGAGCCCGGCACCGAGGAGTTCGCCGCCTTCATCCGCACCAGCGACTCCAACCGCCACCTGACCACCGACCTGCGCGACCAGCACACCGTCTCGGGCATCGGCCGCGGCTGGGGCGACGACATCTTGCAGCGGGCCAAGCTGTCGCCCTTCGCGTCGTTGCGCTCGCTCAGTCCGGAGCAGCGCGAGAGCCTTATTACCGCTGCCAACGAGGTGCTCGACGAGGCCCTCGAGCTCGAGCGCCGGCGCCCCGGCGGGCTCTCCGAGTCCAGCCTCGGTGGCCGCTTCAACGTGCACGGACGCTTCGGCCAGCCCTGCCCGACGTGCGGCACCGCGCTCCAGCGCGTCTCGTTCGAGTCCTACGAAATGGCGTACTGCCCCACCTGCCAGACGGGCGGCAAGGTGCTGGCCGACCGAAGGCTGTCGCGCCTGCTGAAGTAGGCGAGCGGCGGTGCTCAGCCCAGCTGGCGCACCACCGTCACGACCTTGCCGAAGATCGTGATCTCGTCGTTGCCGTCGAACACCATCGGCTCGTAGGCGGCGTTGGCCGGCGTGAGCACGACCTGCCCGCCGCGCCGGTCGAATCTCTTCACGGTCGCCTCGCCGTCGCCGATGCCGGCCACCACCACGTCGCCGTTGTTCGCCTCGGGCTGCTGGCGCACCACGACATAATCCCCGTCGTAGATGCCGGCCTCGACCATGGAGTCCCCGCGCACCCGCAGCATGAACGCCGGCCCCGTGCCGATGAACTGCTCGGGCATGGGCAGGAGCTCCTCGACGTTCTCCTCGGCCAGCACGCCGGTGCCGGCGGCCACGTCGCCGACCAGCGGCACGTTGTGCACGGCGGCAGGGGGAAGCTTGGATTCCGTGTCCGGGTCGAAGTGCACCTGGATGGCCCGGGGCTTGCTCGGGTCCCGCGACAGGTAGCCCTCCCGCTGCAGCACGGCCAGGTGCGTGTGCACGGTGGCCGACGACGTCAGGCCCACCGCCTCGCCGATCTCGCGCACCGATGGGGGATAGCCCCGGTCGCGCTGGTTGTCGGCGATGAAGTTCAGGATCTGCAGCCGCTTCCCGCTCAGGACCTCGGCCATCGGCGTCTCCTTTGGTGCCCACCCCGGCCGTTGCGCCGGGCCCCTCCTGGGGGCGAACATCCGTTCGTGACGAACCAACTTAGCCAGGCCAGGGCCCGAAAGCAAACATCTGTTCGCTGGCGTGACTGGATCGGGCCGGCCCGAGCACGGACGGACCGGCGGCCTTAGCCTGCGACCGTGGGCGTCGAGACGACGATGGTGCAGGCCGCGGACGGACGCGAGCTGTGCGTCGAGACCGGTGGCCATCCCGACGGCAAACCCGTGCTGATCCATCACGGGTCCCCCGGTTCGCGGCTGTTCGTCGACGACTGGGTGTCCGACGCGACGCAGGACGGTGTGCGCCTCATCGGCTACGACCGGCCGGGCTACGGGGGCTCGACACCGGATCCGGCGCGCACTGTGGCGGACTGCGCGACGGACGTGCGCGCCATCGCGGCGGCGCTCGGGTACGACCGCATCGCCGTGTGGGGCATCAGCGGTGGTGGGCCGCACACGTTGGCCTGCGCGGCGCTGCTACCCGACCTGGTGTGTGCCGTGGCCTCCCTGGCGTCCATCGCACCGTACGGGCCGCCCGATCTGGACTACTTCACCGACATGGGGCAGGACAACGTCGATGACATCCAGCTCTTGCTCCGCGACCCGGTGGCGGCGCACGAGAAGTTGGCGTCGGACCGTGAGGGGCTGTTGCAGGCCACTGCGGAGACGGTGACCGCCGGAATCGAGTCGTTGATCTCGCCCACGGACGCTGCGGCACTGCGCGGCGGGCTCGACGAGTACCTGCTGCGCTCCATGCAGCTCGGGCTCGAACCAGGCGACGAGGGCTGGTGGGAGGACTGCAAGGTCCACGTGAAGGACTGGAGGTTCTCCTTCGACGACATCGAGGTGCCGGTGCAGCTCTGGCACGGCCGCCAGGACAAGTTCGTGCCGTTCCAGCACGGCGAGTGGCTGGCCAAGCAGATCCCCGGCGTCGAGGCGCACCTCTCCGACGACGACGGGCACCTCACCCTGTTGTTCAAGCTGCGCGCGATCCACGCCTGGCTGCTCGAGCACTTCTGAGGGGACGCCCCGCTATTGGGCGCCGGCGTGGACTCCCAGTTCGGCCAGCAGCCGGTCGCGCAGGGCGTCGAAGGCCTCGCCACCGACGCGACGGGGTCGCGGGAGGTCGACGCGCCGGTCCAGGGAAATGCGCCCGTCGGTCAGCACCAGCACGCGGTCGGCCAGCAGCACGGCCTCCTCCACGTCGTGGGTCACCAGCAGGACCCCGGGGCGGTGGCGGGCGCACAGGTCGGCCACCAGCTGCTGCATGCGCAGGCGGGTCAGGGCGTCGAGCGCGGCGAAGGGCTCGTCGAGCAGCAGGAGCTGGGGCTCGCGCACCAGCGCACGGGCCAGCGCCACCCGCTGCGCCTCGCCCCCCGACAGCGTGCCGGGCCAGGCGTCGGCGTGGTCGGCCAGGCCCATCTCGGCCAGGGCCTGCGTGGCCCGCTGGCGCGTGGCTTGGGCGCGCGGGAGCCCGAGCACCACGTTGCGCCAGACGCGCTGGGAGATCACCAGCCGGGGCTCCTGGAAGACGACCGTGCGTACCGCGGGGACGTAGACCTCCCCGCCACTGGCCGCGTCGAGCCCGGCCAGGATGCGCAGCAAGGTGGTCTTGCCGCTGCCCGAAGCTCCGAGCAGGGCCACGAACTCACCTTGCGCCACCGTGACGTCGATGCCTTCGAGGACGGTGCGGTCGCCGAAGGACTTGGTGGCGTCGAAGACGACGGCGGCGGGCACGGTGCTGAGCGCGGTCATCGCACGGCCTGGTGCCGGCGCCACGGCATGGTGAACCGCTCGAGCAGGCGGACCGAGAGGTCGGCGCCAATGCCCAGCAGCGCGTAGATGACGACGCACACGACGAGGACGGGGATCTGTTGCAGGCTGTCGGCCTGGGCCACCAGGTAGCCGATGCCCTGATTGGCCCCGATGCTCTCGGTGAAGACGAGCGCGATGACCGAAATGCCGGCCGAGAAGCGCAGCCCGGTCATGATCGACGGCATGGCGAGCGGCACGACGACGCGGCGCACCAGCTGCCAGCCCTTGACCCCGAAGCAACGCGCCGCCTCGACCACGCGCCGGTCGACGTTGCGCACGCCGTTGGACGTGTTCAGGTACATCGGGAAGAGGGTGGCCAACCCGATGAGGAGCACCTTGGCCATTTCGCCGATGCCGAACCAAATGATGAAGAGGAAGATGACGGCGGGGTAGGGCACCATGCGCAGCATCTGCATGGAGGCGTCGACGAGCTCCTCGCCCAGCCGGGTCAGCCCGACCACGATGCCGAGGGTCAGCCCGATGCTCGCCCCGAGCGCCAGGCCGAGCACCGCCCGGCGCGCCGACACGCCGATGTCGCCCAGGAGGTCCTGGTGCCGCCACAGCTCGACGAAGGCGTCCCAGGTGGCGGCCGGCGTCGACAGGGTGGTGGACGGGATGACCCTTGTGCCGGTGAGGATCCACCAGGCGGCCAAGATCGAGACCGGCACCAGCAGGCGGAGCGCCACCGCCCAACGGCGGGGACGCCGGACCGGCGTGCCGGTCTCCAGGCGGAGAAGTCCCTCCGCCTCCGGGGCCGGCTGGGGATCCGGCCCCGGAGGGGCGGCGGTTCCCGGCGCACCCTGGGGGGTGGGCGAGGCGGGAACCAGACCGGTGCGCAGCAATGTCACTGGGGCGGGGTGTGGACCGGGAAGCCCACGACTTGAGTCGTGGGAGGCAGAGCCCACTCGGGCCGCTGGCCCGACCTTGTGACAACCCATCGGCATGCTGGCGTTCGGTGCCCTTTCGCTCCTCGAACAAGACCGTGTACTCGGCCAAGTACCACCTGATCTGGTGCCCGAAGTATCGACGCCCGGTGCTGACAGGCCCCGTCGACGTTCGTCTGGTCGAGCTCATGCGCCAGATCTGCGTTGAGCTGAAGGCCGAGATCCTCGAGTTCGAGGTCAGGCCTGACCACGTGCACGTGCTGGTCGAAATCCCGCCGGTGGCCCTCTCTCGGTTCATCGGGCTCGTGGAGGGCCGCAGGAGCCGGGTGCTGCGCTTGGAGTTCGCCCACCTGCGCCGGTTGCCCGCGCCGGGGTCCGCGTCGTGGTTCTGCTCGAGCCTCGGAGGTGCCTCGCTCGAGGTCACCCGCCGCTGCGTCGATCACCAGAGGCTGGCGGCCTGAGTGGCGAGCCACGAGGCCCGCTATCGCTACCGGCTCCGGGTCCGTCCAGACGAGGCCCGGGCCCTGAAGGGGGTTTTCGACTCGTGTCGCTTCGTGTGGAACCAGGCCCTCGGCCGGTGGGGCGACCTGTGGCGCCACGAGCAGCTCCCCTTTTCCTACAAGGACATGGGCGCCGAGCTGACCGACTGGCGCAGCGCTTTCGAGTGGCTGGCGGCCTCTCCGAGCGTTCCTCAACAGCAGGTGTTGCGCGATCTGCACAAGTCGATCTCGGCCTTCTTCGACACGTCGAAGGGCGCCGGGCGCCCTCGCTTCAAGAGGCGCCGCGACGACTACGCGACGGCGCGCTGGACCAAGAACGGCTTCAAGGTCTCCGGCACCGGGCTCGGGGGGCCCGCTGACCGCCTCGAAGTGGCCGTCGGGCGACGTCGCCTGGCTCTGCGCGTGGTGTGGTCCCGGCCCTTGCCCACCGAGCCCTCCTCGGTGACGGTTTCGAAGGACGCCGCCGGCCACTATTGGGCCAGCTTCGTCGTGCGAGTCCACGTCGCCGACGTCGCGAGTTCTTCGACCGGACGGACCACCGGCCTCGACGTCGGCCTGAGCACCTTCGCCACGACCGAGCACGAGGCCAGCGACATCGCCAATCCGCGCTTTGCCAGACGGTCGGCCAAGGCCCTGGCTCGCTCCCAGCGCAACGTCGCGTCCAAAGAGCGTGGCTCGAAGAACCGCCAACGGGCCAAGAAGCGGGCGGCTCGGGTGGCGGCCAAAGTGGCCAACGAGAGGAGGGACTTCGCCCACAAGGCCGCCCGCGGCCTCCTCGCCTCCTACGACACGATCGGCGTCGAGGACCTCCGCGTCAACAACATGATGGCCAAGGGCAAAGGCCGGTCCAAGAGCGGCCTCAACCGCTCGATCGCCGATGCGGGCTGGAGCCAGTTCCGAGCTGTCCTCCAATGGCAGGCGACCAAGGCGGGAAAGCAGATCGTGGTGCTCGCGGCCAAAGACACCACCCAGACGTGCAGTTGTTGCGGGACGAAAGCCAAGCCCCGCATCGAGCTCTCCGAGCGGGTGTTTCGGTGCCGGGCGTGCGGTCTCGTCCTTGGACGCGACCGCAACAGCGCCCGGAACCTGAACCCGATCCGATTCGGGGTATCGGCGGGCGGGTCTGAACCCGTCGATACGGCAGTCCCGGTGGGCGACGACGGCAAGAAGACCAAGATCCCCGCGGGGACCCTGGCAGCCTGAGCCCCAGAATCCCACGGCTTTAGTCGTGGGAGCAGTCAAGTCAGTCCGGCTTGCTTGGCGATCGCCTTGTTGTAGGGGAGGTCGAAGATCTTCTTCACGTCCAGGGTGGAGGTGACCAGGCCGAGCTTCTGGAACGTGTCGGCCTCGGTCTGCTGGTAGCTGATGATGGCCGGCGTGATGGGCGTGCCCACGGACTGGTCCGAGGCCACCGCCTCTTCGGCCACGGGCAGCGTGACGCCGTAGGTCTTGACGTAGGTCTGGGCGGCCAGGAGCGGCTCCTTCCTGAGCTCCGCCTCCGCCTTGTAGAAGCGCCCGATGAAGTCGGCGATGGCCGCCGCCTTCTGCGGGTTCGCCAGCGCGGCGTCGCTCGCCGTCAGGTACCCGATGGTCTCCGTGTAACCGGCGCCGTTGGCCAGGACGCGGATCTTCCCGGCAGCTTGGTCGAGACCGGTCAGGGGCTGGGAGATGACGGCGGCGGCGACCTGCCCGTTGGCCACCGCGGTGGAGGCGTCGGTGAGGGCGAGATTGTCCAGCTGCACCGCGCTGTAGGGGATGTGGGCCTTCTGGAGCACCCGCACCAAGAAGTACTGCTCCACCGTGCCCTCCTGCACCGCGATGGAATGGCCGCGCAGCTGAGCCACCGTCTTGATGGGCGAGCCGGCCGGCACCACGAGGTCGTAGGGCGAGATCTTCGGGTTGGCGTTGAGCGTGGCCGCCACCACCTTCACCGGGTCGCCGGCCTGCTGGGCGAACACGGTCGGCGTCTCGGCCATGAAGCCCAGGTCGACCGACCCGCCCGTCTCCGCCGCAATGACCGGCGGCCCGCCGATGAAGTTGGCCCAGTCCACCGTGTAGGGCGCGCCCGCCAGCGCGTTCGTGGCCGCGAAGACCGTTTGGTAGGCCTTGAGCTGGTCGCCGAAGGTGATGGTCACGCCGGCCAACGACGGCGTCTTGGCCGACTGGCGCCGGCGCTGCCTGTGGCGAGCGTCGCCGCGCCGAGCGCCGACGATGAGGATGCCGAGTGCGAGGGTGGTCACCGACAGGCGCAGCCCGGTGGCGAACCGGCGGGGGAACGAGCGAAGAGGGGGGTGCATACCAATCCTCGAGTGGGAGCCGACGGTGCGTCCGCCGGGGTGATGGGAGCCGAGCCGACGGGGCGGCCGGTCAGAAGGGGCGGTCGCCCTTGATCGTCACGCGCTGGATGACGCGGTGGGCGTCGCCGTAGTCCCCGATGGCGTAGTGCATGGTCGTGCGGTTGTCCCAGAAACCGAGGTCGCCCGCCTCCCAGCGGTAGCGCACGATGTACTCGGGCGTCGTCATGTGGCCGTAGAGGAAGGCCAGGAGCGCGTCGCTCTCCTTGGTGGTCAGGCCCTTGACGTACTTGGTGAAGCCTGGGTTCACGAAGAGGTTCTTGCGCCCGGTCTCGGGGTGGGTGCGCACGACGGGGTGCTCGACCGAGACCAGCTCGGTGAAGGTCTCGCCGTTCCATTCGCCCCGGCCGCGGATGGACAGGATCTCACCGAAGGACTTGTTGCCGTCGTGCACGGCGGTCAGACCGTCGACCAGGTTGCGGATCGGCTCGGACAGGCCCTCGTAGGCGGCCTGGGTGTCGGCCCACAGGGTGTCGCCGCCCGCGGGCGGGATGACGATGGCGTTGAGGATGGAGCCGAGCGGCGGATCCTCCACGAAGGTCACGTCGGTGTGCCAGCGCTCGCGGTCGCCGTACTCGGAGGTCTTCTTGGACGCCCGGTACAGCTCGCGGGCCTTGGTGTAGTCGATCTCGAAGACCTCCTTGTGGTCCTCGATGCCCGGGATGACCGGGTGCGCCTCGGTGATCGGGCCGAAGAGCGAGGCGAACGCCTTGTGCTCGGCCGGACCGAGGTGGGCGCCCGGGAAGAAGATGACCTTGTAGTCGAGCAGGGCCTGGCGGACGGCGGCCAGCGTCTCGGGATCGACGGTCTGGTGGAGGTCGAGACCCCGTATCTCGGCGCCGATGGTGCCCGAGAGGGGGGCGATGTCGAGCTGGACGTGGGTGGTCGTGGTCATGGGGCGTGCCTCCGATGGGGTGTGGGGGAGCGGCGAGTCCCATAATCCTGACTAAATCCCTCAAGTTTGTCAAATTACTAGAGAGTGACCTGTCACACCCCCTCCGTACCGTGTCCGGCATGCCCGAACTGCTGTTCGCTTTCCCGGTTGACAGCGAACAGGTGTTCGTGATCCAATATCACAGAAGCGAACAGGTGTTCGGAACAGGAGGACGCCATGTCGGTCGCATTTGAGCTCGAGTTCGAGGCGTGCCGCCCCCGGCTGTACGCCTTGCCGGACCGGCCGGCGCGGCTCGCACCTTCCCCCCTGGTGCGCCGCCGCCGGGCGGTCGTGGCTGCCGTGGCGGCCCTGGTCGCCGTCTTGCTGGTCCTGTTGGCGCTGCCGCTCAGGGAGCTGGGCGGCAGCACACTGGCCCAGGCCGGTCCGACCCCCGGGCAGGTCTACGTGGTGAAGGCCGGCGACACCCTGGCTTCCATCGCCGCCCGGGCCGACCAGGCGAGGGCCACTTCACTCACGTCGCAGTTGGCCCGCGAGGTCGGCTCGACGGTGGTCGTGCCCGGGGAGCACATCCTCATTCCCTGACTATCGTCGCCTGTGTGCGGTGTCCATGGTGCGGTGTCGATGACGATCGCGTCGTGGACTCCCGCCAGGCCGAGGACGGTGCGGCCATCCGCCGGCGCCGGGAGTGCCTGGGCTGCGGGCGCCGCTTCACCACCTTCGAGCGCCTGGAAGAGGTGCCCCTCTGGGTGGTGAAGCGCTCCGGGCTGCGTGAGCCCTTCGACCGGGTCAAGGTGGTCGAAGGCGTGAGGGCCGCCTGCAAGAACCGGCCGGTGAGCGACGAACAGATGGAGGAACTGGCCCAGAGCGTCGAGGACGCGCTGCGGGCGGCGTCGACCGAGCCCTCGAGCCAGGAGGTCGGGGTGGCCGTGCTCGAGCGCCTGCAGGCGCTCGACGACGTGGCCTACCTGCGCTTCGCCAGCGTGTACAAGGGCTTCGAGGAGGCGGGCGACTTCCAGCGGGAGGCCGGCCTGCTGACCAAGACGACGGAGCCCAAACGCAGGTGACGCGGACGTGATGGCGGACCGGCCCGGCGTGGTCCTGGCCGTCTACGCACATCCGGACGACGCCGACGTCGGCTGCGGCGGGTCGCTGGCCCGCTGGGCCACGGCGGGCAGTGCCGTACACCTCGTGGTGTGCACGGACGGCGGCAAGGGGACGCCCGACCCCGCCGTCGTCCCGTCGGCGCTGGCGGCCGAGCGCGCGGGCGAGCTCCAGGCGTCGTCCGCGCTGATCGGGCTCTCCAGCGTGGACTGCCTGGGCTTCCCCGACGGGGAGCTGTCGGACTCCGAGGATTTCCGCCGCACGCTGGTCCAGCGCGTGCGCACCCTGCGCCCCGACCTGGTGTGCGGCCACGACCCGACGGCGGTGTTCTTCGGGCAGGACTACTTCAACCACCGCGACCACCGCATCGCCGGCCTGGCGCTGCTCGACGCCGTGGCGCCGGCCTCGGCGCTGCCGCACTACTTCCCCGACGCCGGCCCGCCCCACCAGGTGGCCACGGTGCTGCTGTCGGGGACGCTCGAGCCCGACGAGTGGGTCGACGTGACCGACACCATTGAGACGAAGGCGGCCGCCGTCGAGTGCCACCGCACCCAGTTCGCCGGCGAGGCCGGCTGGGCGGGGGAGGCGGTGCGGCGGCGGGCGGCCGAGGAGGGCCGGCGGTCCGGCGTGGCCTACGCCGAGGGGTTCCGCCGGTTGACCCTCGGTGGCTGAGCGCGACCGATCCTCCGTCCCCACCATCCTCCACGTCGACATGGACGCGTTCTTCGCGTCGGTCGAGGTTCTCGACGACCCCTCACTGGCCGGGAAGCCCGTCATCGTCGGCGGGGCCGGGGCGCGGGGCGTGGTGGCGTCGTGCACCTACGAGGCGCGCGCCTACGGGGTGCACTCGGCCATGCCGTCGGTGCGGGCGCGCCAGCTCTGCCCCGACGCCGTCTTCCTGTCGGGACGCCACAGCCGCTACGCCGAGGTGAGCGCCGAGCTGCACCGAATTCTGCACGACGTGACGCCGATGGTGGAGCCCATCGGGCTCGACGAGGCCTTCGTGGACGTGTCCGGCGCGCTGCGCCTGCTCGGGCCGCCTGAGGTGATCGCGCGGGACGTGCGCGGACGGGTGCGCGACGAGCTGCAGCTCGACTGCGCCGTCGGCATCGGGCGCTCCAAGATGATCGCCAAGCTGGCCTCGCGGGCGGCCAAGCCGCGGGCGACGCGGGCTGGGCTCGAGCCGGGGCCGGGGGTTTTCCTGGTGGTGCCCGAAGAGGAGCTGGCCTTCCTGCACGGCCACGACGTGGAGGCGCTCTGGGGCGTCGGCCCGGCCACGGCCAAACGCCTGCGCGATCTCGGGGTGCAGACGGTCGGCGACCTGGCCGCGCTCCCGCTCGACACCGTGACGCGCCGGCTGGGCAAGGCGAGCGGGGCGCACCTGGCCGCACTGGCCCGCGGGGAGGACCCCGACCCGGTCCGACCCGACCGGCCGACCAAGTCGATCGGGCACGAGGAGACGTTCAGCCAGGACCTGGTCGACCCGCACGAGCTGGAGCGCCACGTGCTGCGCATGTCCGAGTCGGTGGCCACCATGCTGCGCGGCACCTCGACGGCGGCTCGGACGATCACGGTCAAGGTCAAGTTCAAGGACCTGTCGCTCCAGACGCGCTCGCACACGCTGGGACGGGCCATCACCACGGGAGGGGCCATCGGGCAGGTGGCCTCGGCGCTGCTGGCCGGCATCGACCCGGGCGAAGGCATCCGCTTGCTCGGCGTGTCGGCCTCGGGTCTCTCCGTGGGCGGCGCCGACCAGCTCTCCTTCGACCTCGGTGACGGCCTGGAGCGCTCGAACGAGAGCGCCATGGCCCGGGAGCAGTCGTGGCACGACGTCACGGCGGCGGTCGACGCCATCCGGACGCGCTTCGGGAAGTCGTCGGTCGGCTCGGCCGCCATGGTGACCGACGAAGGGGTGCAGGTGCCGGCTCGGCGCGACGCCCCGTGGGGCCCGGACGAGTAGGCCACCAGCGGATCCAATAACCGTGGGGGTGGGTGTCGGCCAGGCGGACGGGCTCGGCGCCACCGGGCCCGATGTGGACCAGAGCGGTGGCCAGGTCCGGCCCGTCGCGCGGGACGGGTGAGGGGGGCGTGGGCAAGCCCGGCGTCTCGAAGGGGGTCTCGCAGTAGAGGTGGTGCACGGCCCGGGTGGCCTCGAGTGCGCGCACCTCGGCCACGAGGGCGCGTTGCTGCTCCTCGTTGAGATAGGCGGCCACCCAGGAGTGGAACACGACGAGCGGATGGTGGCCGGCGATGGAGGCGGCGACGCGGGGCAAGTCGGCCACCATGTCGCCTTGTTCGAGGCGCGGCGGGTGGCGCGAAGCCCGCACGTTGGCGAGCGCGGCGCGGAGGCGCCCGAACCGCACGGGGTTGTCGGGCCACTGACAGGCCAGCAGCCAGCGGGCCGCGTCGTCGGAGAACGGGTCGATGGGGGAGAGGTCGAGGCCGACGCGCTCGGCCATGGTGGGCAGGCGGAGCTCGGGCAGGGTGGCGACGTCGTCGCGGGCTTCGCACTCGAGCGCGACTGCCGAGCCGGGCGTCCCGGCCGCGAGCGTGCCGTCGCCGACCCGGGACCGGTAGGTGTAGGCGTAGTCGTCGAAGAGAAGGTTGAGCCCGGCCGACGTCCCGAGGTCGAGCAGGGAGAGCGGCTCGGCCCAGCCGTGTAACGCGGCGATGTGGCAGAGGCCGGGCAGCAGGCTGGTGCAGCGGCCAACCTCGTTGGTCTGCGTGCTGCGCCGGGCGATCAGCGCCTCGAGCTCGGCCCGGTGCGCCCGGCAAAAGTCGGCGAAGTCGGCGGCGGCGTCGCTCGCCGTCGCCGGGGTCGGCCCGAGGACCTCGGCCACCGTGTCGTAGTGCGCGGCCAGCGGATGCTGCACGCCCGAGAGCAGCAGGTAGTGCACGGCCGCCAGCAGCAGGAGCGGGCGGCGCTGGGGGAGCGGTGCGCCGTCGAGCAGCGAGAGCACCTCGGGGTCGTCGGCCATGGCGCGGCTGATGGCCGGGTAGGTGATGCCGCCGTCGCGCTCGACCACGGCGGCGAAGCCGCGGAAGTGGTCCGGGAGCGGCTCGTCGACCAGGGGCACCGGCTCAGTAGCTGGCGGGCAACAGCGGGCTGACCGCGCCGAAGAAGAAGTAGAGGAGCACCAGGATCCCGGCCGTGCCGACGACCCAGGCCAGCCAGCGCTGGCTGCGGAAGCGGCGACCGGCGAGGAGGGTCAGGGCCCCGAGGACCAGGGCGACGATCCCCCAGAACAGCGCACCGGCCAGGTCGACGCCGTTGTTCCCGGCCAGCTGCTGGCTCTTCGGCGCGGCCTGCCCTTTGCCCGTGGGCACCGCGGCGAGCCCGGAGTTCGGGAAGAGCTGGGAGTGGGCGAGCTTGGCTTGTACGACCAGGCGGGTCGAGGCGCTGAAGCGCGGGTTGCAGGTGGTCAGCGTGAGCCAGTCGGCCGGCACGTTGTTGATGACCGAAGAGTCGTTCGGCGAGATGACGAAGGTGCGGAAGGCGTCGTAGACGAAGATGCCCTGCACCGTGGTCAGGACGATGGGGTCGCCCGGCTTGACCGAGTCGAGGTTGTAGAAGGGATGCCCGTATGTCGTGCGGTGGCCGGCGATGCCGACGTTGCCGGCCTCGCCCGGCAACGGCGTCCCGATGTAGTGGCCGGGGCCCTTGCGCAGGTCGGGTGTGTTGGTGCCCTCCACCACGATTTGGTTGACGCCGATGACCGGGATGGTGATCTGGCCGACGGGGTCCCCCTCGAGCGGTGCCGCCATCGGTGGCGCGGTGACCGGCGGTCCGGTGGGCAGCTTGTCGAGCGCGGCTGCCTCGGCCAGCGCGTGGCGGATCTCCTGCCCGTTGCTCTCCATGATCAGGGTGGAGCGCAGCTGCGACTGGGTGTGCGCCTCTTGGAGTGATGTGCCCCAAATTTGGTAGGCGGTGAAGAGGAGGACGAGCACGCCCAGGCCGACGAGGATGCGGCCGGTGATGTCGAGGGCCCGGCGCAGCCGGCCCATCGGCCGCGGCGGGTGCTCGTGGGGCTGCTCGGTCCCGGTGGCCGGAGTCGCCTCGGCCGCCGTCTGCGTCGTCACTGCCGCTGCCGTGCCGTCGCGCCGCCCGGGTCCGCTATCCCTCGACGGTGACCAGGGTGCCCAACGGCGTGTAGGGGAACACGACCTCGGCGTTCGCCGGGGGCATCTCGACACAGCCGTCGCTCTGCGGGAAGCCGTAGGAGCCCCGCACGAACCCGTGCAACGCGTCACCGCCGTTGAAGTAGCTGACCCACGGGATACCGGGGTCCACGTAGTGGGACCCGTCGGGGTTGGTCCCGCTCATCGTCGTCACGGTGTAGCGGGCGTAGACCGGGAACGTGCCGTCGACCGTCGGCGCCGCCGGCACGCCGGTGTTGGCCAGCGTGCTGTACACCTCGGCGCCTTCGGAGAACACGGTGGTCGTCTCGGGAAGCGCCTTGTTGACGATGACGAAGTTGTAGGCGTTGGCGTCCCCGTGGCCGCTCTGCACGTCGGCCAGCAGGTCGGTCCACACCGTGGGACCGGCGATGCCGTCGACCTTGATGCCGTTCTGGTTCTCGAAGTTCATGACGGCGCCGGTGGTGATGACGTTCGCCTGGCCGGGAGACCACAGCGACGTGAGCGAAGCGGGGAGGTCGGCCCAGCGCCATGAGAAGGTGCCCAGCTGGTTGTTGCCTTCCTGTGTCGGCGAGGTCAGCGGCGCGGCCGGGGTGAACGACAGCGGCAGGTAGCCGAGCTCGGCCAGGAGTTGTTGGAGGCGGAGCGTCGAGCCGGTCGCGACGGTGAACGAGGACGTGACGGTCCTGCTCAGGTGCTGTCCGCCCGAGCTGATGGCGCCGCTCGGCCCGCCGGGAATGGTGATCGTCTCGGTGGCGCCGGGCACGAGTGGACCGGTCGCCTGGTACTGGAGCAGCGATGGCGACAGCACGGCCCAGCTCCCGGTGACCGGTGGGTCGAGGGTCGGCAGCGGCGAGTTGGGGGCCAGGTCGGTCGAGAACTGCACCGAGATGGTGGAGCCGGCCGCGACGTTCGAGCCTGTGGGCGACGTGGAGACCACCTTGAGGGCGGGCGGCGGCGCGGTCGGGCTGGCCGAGGCGGGCGAGAAGTGGGGGTGGACAGCCACCACGAGCCCGGCCCCGGCGACCACGAGCGCGACGACGCAGACGATGAGGATCACCCACCACCGCTTGCCTCGCGTTTGCCGGACGTGTCCACCCTGGGCCATGGCAGAGGGATTCTACCGGGACCACCCTGGTTGTGGGGTTAGGGCCTAAATGCCTAGTTCCCGCTCGAGGGCGTCGGTCACCGCACCCAGGCGTGTGGCGTCGGTGATTTTGGACCCGTTCGACTCACGCACGTAGAAGGCGTCAACCACCATTTCACCCAGTGTGGAGACCCGGGCCGAGACGACATCGAGGTCGGCCTCGAAGAGCGCCCGGGTGATCCGGTGCAGGAAGCCGATTTCGTCGGGCGCCCGCACCTCGAGCACGGTGGCCGTGGCGGAGGCCTCGTTGTCGACGCTGACGTCACTCCCCGGGAGGTGGGCGGCGGACTGCCGGCGGAGCGGGTAGACGCGCTCGCGCTCGGACAGCCGCTCGGCCAGCGCAAGCCGATCGGACAACACGGCGGCCAGGTCCTCGCGTAGCTTGGCCGTGTCCGGCCAGGTGCCCCGAGCCACCTCGACCGTGAAGACTTCGACGGCCACCCCTTCCGCGCCGCCCACGTTGGCCGCGCGCACGTCCATGCCGTTGAGGGCGAGGGCGCCGGCGACCGAGGAAAAGAGGCCGCGCCGGTCGGGCGCGGCGACGATGACCTGAGGTGGACGCAGCAACACCGACGGCAGGCCGGTCTGGCGCACCTCGTCGACCAGGTCGCGATGGGCCGCCGGGAGCGGGTCCGGTCCCACCGGCGCGGCGGACTCACCCTGTAGCAGCTTGTCGGCCCGCTCGACCAGGTCGGCCACGAGTCCCGCCTTCCAGGCGCCCCAGGCGGAGGGGCCGGTAGCGCGGCTGTCAGCCTCGGTCAGCGCAGCGAGCAGGTGCAAGGTGAGACGGTTGCCGGCGGCGGCGGCCACACGGGCGACGGTGGTGGGATCGTCGAGGTCGCGGCGCGTCGCCGTGTCGGGCAGCAGGAGATGGTGGCGCACCAGGTCGACGAGGACCTCGACGTCGGCCGGCGCGAAGCCCATGCGCGTGCCGATGCGGCCCACGACTTCGATCCCCGCCGACGTGTGGTCGCCCGGGAAGCCCTTGCCGATGTCGTGCAGCAGCGCGCCCACCAGAAGGAGGTCGGGTCGCTCGACGCGGTCGGTCAGCTCGGCGGCCAGCGCGGCGGCCTCGAGCAGATGCCGGTCGACGGTGAAGCGGTGGTAGGCGTTGCGCTGCGGCTTGTTCCTCACGGCCGCCCACTCGGGGATCAGGCGGACCAGGAGGCCGTGCTGGTCGAGCGACTCGATTTTGTCGACGGCGGGCGGGCCCAGCCCGAGCAGCGCCACCAGCGCCTGGCGGGTCTCGGGCGTCCACGGATCGGACGGCGCGGGCATGCGGTCGGCCAGGCGGTGCAGCGAGCCCCTGGCGATGGGCCGGTCGCGCTTCGCGGCCGTATAGGCGAGACGGAGGGGCAGCGACGCGTCGGTCGAGACGGGCGCCTCGGGCGTGAGGGCGATTTCACCGTCCACCTCGACCATGTCCGGCCCCAGCTCGGTCGTGGTGTGGTCCTTGGGCGTGGTGTCGGGCGCGTGCCGGCGGAAGCGACGCCGGGGCGGCGGAGTCGGATCCCACAGGCGCCGGCGCCGCCACACGTCGTCGCTCACCCAGGCGATCTGGCGGCCGGCGTTGGACACGGCGGCCATGAGGTCGTCGGCATCGGGGAACGCGAGCGCGGCGGCCACCTGGTCCTGGTCCTGCAGCAGGAGCTTGTCGTGCTCGCGCCGAGCCATTCGGTGGAGCTCGACGCGGATGGTCGTCAAGAGCGCGGTGGCGCCCTCGAGGGAGGACAGGTCGGCGTAGTCCGGCAGCTCGGGCGCGTACACGGAGATGGCGCGCAGCACGCTCACGTCGCGCAATCCGCCGTGGCTCTCCTTGAGGTCGGGCTCGAGGAGGAAGGCGACGTCGCCGGCGGCCGCCCGGCGCGCGGCCATCTGGGCCTCGAGGAGCGGCAGGTACTTGGTCCCGAGCTTGTCGCGCCAGGCCGTGCGGGCCCGTTCCAGCAGCGGGTCCGCGATGCGGGACTCGCCCCAGATCAGGCGCGCATCGAGGAGGCCGAGGGCGACGCGGGCGTCGTCGGCCGCGGCCGTCAGCACCTCGGCGGGCCGCCGCACCGAGTGATCCAGGTGGACGCCCTCGTCCCACACCGGGTACCAGATGCCGTCGGCCACCGCCTTGATGTCGCGATGGCCATTGTGGACGAGCACCACATCGAGGTCGCTGTAGGGGCACAGCGAGCTACGCCCGTAGCCGCCCACGGCCACCAGGGCCAGGTGCCGCCGGGCCTCCCCGGCCGCCTGGTCGGCCAGGTCGGAGAGCCATTCGTCGGCCTCGGCCGAGTAGCGGCGGCAGAATTCTTGGCCCATCAGGCCTTTCTCGGCCAGCAGCCGGCTGCGCCGCTCACGCAGTGACGCTTCGGCGACCATGGCGGGAACGTAGCATTGGGCTCGTGAGTAAAGAGGTAAGCAGTCGCGAGGGAAAGAGCCCGATGACCTTCACCCACGCGGTGGCCATGACGGCCGTCGGCGTGGTCGGGATCGTCATCGCCTTCTGGATCCTCTCCAGCCTTCTGGGCGTCCTTTGGTTCTTCGTCAAGATCGCGGCGATCGTCGCCCTGATCGCCGGCGTGTTCTGGGTGGTCTCCCGGATGCGCCGCTAGCGGCCACCGGTTGGGGGCGAGACGTGGCCCCGCCTGGGCGGGACGAGTCTCGAACAAACCTGGGGCTGAGGGAGAGCTGGGAGGCCAGCTTGGACCAAACCGTCCCAGTTCCGTGTCTCTTGGCGTCGTGGCACGGCGGCGTGGCCGAGTGGTTTAGGCAGGGGCCTGCAAAGCCCCGTACGGCGGTTCGATTCCGCCCGCCGCCTCAACGAGTTCCCCCCCATCAGCTTCCGTACCGGGTTGGTGCTCGCCCTTCGGGCGTTTCGTGCGTGCGCCACGGCTCCTCAGGGTCCGGGACGGGTCTGCGCAGCCTGGGCGGCGGTGATCGCGCCATGGAGACAGCCCGCGACGGAGGGTGTACGGAGGCGGTTCGCGGTCTGAGGCTTCCTGCCGGCAGCGTAGGTGGGGGAGTGCCCACATCGGCCCAGGAGAATGGGGGACGCCCGTCCTTGGCTTTAGAGTGACCCGGTGCAGATCAGCGATGTCCGAAGATCGGCCTCCGCTGCGCACGCCGAGCCTGGAGTTGACCGCATTCGTGCGCGCCTCCTCGTTCTCGTCACCGGACTGCCAGGGACCGGCAAGTCGACCATGGCCGAGGTGGCCGCTCGTGCACTGGGAGCACCCGTGCTCGGCCACGACTGGGCCATGAGCGGACTGCGCCCCTTCCGAGAGATGGAGCAGGCGCTCGACGACATGGGCTTCGCGGGCCGACGGACCGTGGGGTGGTCGATCCTGTGGTCGCTGGCGCGGGAGCAGCTCCGGCTCGGCTCATCGGTGGTGCTCGACGGTGTCGCCCGCCAGCCCGAGGTCGTCCGGGCCCGAGAGGTCGCGGGAGAAGAGCGCGTCGAGAGCCTCGTGCTCATGACCGCCTGCGAGGACGCGGCGGTGCACCGCTCACGGGTCGATGGACGTCAGCGAGGCATCCCGGATTGGTACGAATTGGACTGGGTTCATGTCGCCCAGGCCCGCGCCTCATGGGAGGCACCGTCCGACGTCGACCTGGTGCTGCCGGCGACGGATCCGCTGGAGGACAACGTCCACCGCGTCCGAATCGCCCTGGCGGCTGGTCGCGGGGTGACCGAGACGTGACTGCTTCCGGATCAGGTAACACGATGCTGACTGTGGGGAAGAGGGGGCTCGTCAGCGCGAAGTCGGCCGCACCGGGTGTCACGGGGAGCCCGATGGCGGCCCACACGTACCACGAGGCGATGGCGCCGAGGTCGTCGTTGCCAGGCTCGTCGACCGGCGCATCTGCGTACTCGGTGTCGGAGATGGCGCGCACGACGCGGTGGGTCTGGGCGGGCGCGCCGAGGAAATCGAAGAGCCAGGGCGCCCACTCGCCGGGCTCGTTGCCGGACCAGTCGCAGGGGGCGTCGCGGTGTCGTTCAGCTGCGTGAAGAACTTCTCGAGCTTGGCCACCGCGGCGGCGTCGCCGCCCATCGAGCGAGGCCTCGGCGGCCACGTCCTGGGGGACGTAGCCGGTTGGACGGCGTTGCCCTCCTCGAGCCCAGTTGGCCGCCGGGCTCGAACCGGGAGGTCTCGAAGGCCGGCCCCGGCGCAGCCTAAGGGTCGGGTGGGCTGGGCCGGCGTCGCTCGTGCCGCGAGACCATCCGCGGTCCTGTCACATCCCGCTGCCATGCTCGCCCGCATGGGTGCGTGGACCTCGGGCGAGGTGCTCGGGCTGGATTTCGAGACCACGGGCATCGACCGCTTCGAGGACGTCCCCGTCTCGTACGCGCTGGTGTCGGTGGTGGACGGCGTGCTGGTGCGCAGCTGGTCGGGCCTCATCGACCCGGGTCGGGAGATCCCGGCCGACGCCACCGAGGTCCACGGGATCACGACCGAGCGGGCGCGTGCCGAGGGGATGCCGCTCGACGAGGCCATCGCATTGGTGTCCGATGCCGTCGTGGCGGCGAGCCGACGCGGCGCACCGCTGGCGGGGATGAAGCTGGACTTCGACCTGACATTGCTTGAGACGCAGGCGGCGCTGCGCCGCGGGCGAGGCCTCGTGGCGCGGGGCTGGCACGGCCCGGTGCTCGACGCCGGCGTGATCGACCGCCACTTCGATCCTGACCGCCACGGCCGGAGGACGCTGGTCGATCTCTGCGCCCACTACGGGATCCCCTTCGAGAGCGCGCACGACGCATCCGCCGATGCCATCGCCTCCGTTCAGGTCCTGTTCGCGCTGGCCGAGCGTTTCGAGGAGGTGCGGGGGGCCGACCTGAGTCGGCTGCACGCCGAGCAGATCCTCTGGCACCGGGCGTGGGCCGAGGACGTGGACGACTGGCGGGTCTCGCAGGGCATGGTCCCGATCGACCGCCGCGATTTCGTCTGGCCGGTGGCGCCGGCAGTCATGCCGCCGGCCGCCTGATCGCCGGTTGGTTCAGACCTTCAGCAGGTCCCAGACCATGTCGACGCCCTCGTTCTCTGCGAGGACGACCTTGGCTGGGTGCTTCTTGTCGATGTGGCCGACCAGGCCGTTGTAGACCGAGTAGCCCACCAGCTCCTGGAGGCGCTTGGGGAAGGTCTTGACGAGGGCCGGCGGGATGCCCAGCTGCTGGTTCTCCTGCTGGCGGATGTAACCGGCGCAATAGTTCATGGCGATGCCGACGCGGCGCTCGTCGGTGTGGTTGGCGCCACCGCCGTGCCACAGGCTGCCCACCCAGACCAGCACGCTGCCCTTCGGCATTTCGGCCGGGATGGTGTCGTAGAGCTCGAGAGGGTTTGGCGGCTCGTCGAACAGATGGCTGCCGGGGACGAGCCGGGTCGCCCCGTTCTGCTCGCTGAAGTCGGTGATGGCCCACATGGTGTTGCAGATGATCGGCACGTGCGGTCGGGGGAGCGGTATGAGCTGGTCGTCGGCGTGGACGGGCTGGGCCTGTTCGTCGGCTCCGATGGCGATGGAGGAGAGCGACGAGATGAGGAGCCCAGGGTCGAGGACGCCCTCCACGACGGGCAGCACGTTGGGATGCACTGGGATCTTCTGGAAGGTCTCGCCGTGGACCAACAGGTTGTAAATGCGCGTGGTGTGCAGGCCTTCGAAGAGGTTGGTCGCCGGCACGATGCCGAGGTCGCGCTCGAGCTTGAGCAGCGCCTCGTCGATTTCGTCGACCAGCTCCGGCTCGATGGCGTCGGGGAGGACGGTGTAGCCGTCCTCGGCGATCCTGCGCAGGTGGTCCTCGAGGTCGGGGAGAGGGCTGGTGGCGTTGCCGGGAGTACCGACGGTGCCAGGGGCGGCGTCGCTGCTGGTGTCGCTGGGGGTCACGTCGTGAATTGTACGGCGGTGGTGCACCTCAGGTTCTTGTGCGGGGCCAGGGCCGAATTGGCCTGGTGGTAGGGTCTTCGCCTTCGGGGCCGTTGGCGCAGTTGGTAGCGCACTTGCATGACGCGCAAGGGGCCACAGGTTCGAGTCCTGTACGGCCCACACATTCTGAGCAGGTGAAACGAGCGAAATCCCTTCATTGGCTGAACATGGGATCCCGGTCGGTGGGGTTCTGTGGGGTGTGATGGGTCCCGCCATTCACCGGCCGAGCGGTTGACCTCTGAACTAATTCAGATATCATGACGGGACATGAAGACGCTCCCGGTGCCCTACAGCAACTTCCTTCGGGGACCCAACGACGTCCTGCCCGCGCTCGAGGAGGGAGACGTGATCCTCGAGCGCCGAAATGACGAGAACCTCGTGCTGACGACGCTCCGCCGGTTCTCGGCCCGGGAGGCGGGGACCGCGCTGGCCACCCACCTGGTGGCCGACATCGCCCGGGAGAACCCCGGGATCTTGGAGGGCTACCTCGAGCGTGAGCTGCCGTGGCTGCACTGGCTCCCCGACGATGATCGGGCGTTGGCGGTCAAGGAGATCTTCCAAGAGATGCTCGCCGGCGCCGAGACCGGCCTGTTCGCCCCCTTCTCCCAAACCCTGGTCGAGTGGCGCGACACGGCGATGATCTGGAGCGACCCCGAGCTGGCCCGGCGCTTGTCCTCGGCCCACTCCGGCGACGGCCCGGAGATCACACGGCCCTCTCGCGCCAAGTAGCGAACCTCAGTGCCGACCAAGCGCGGCGACGAGATCGCGCGCCCAAGGGCCCTGGACCGTCCGGGCGGTCGATCTGGCGGCTGGGAAGGGCTGGGATCACCTGGTCGACCAGTTTCCGGAGGCGGCCGACCGTGCGTGGGTCACGATCACGAGCGATCCCTACCGGAGGGAGGAGCGCCAGCATCCCCTCCGGGGCACCCTGGCGTGGGCCACAGTCTGCGGGAAGCGGTTGGAACAGTGGGAGTTCGAGATGACCGGCGGAGGACGGCTCCGCTATGTGATCGATCCGGCAACGCGCACCCTGTGGATCACCCATGCCGGGGTCGGACATCCAAAGGACACCGACAAGCCCCGGAGGAAGAAGCGAGGGTAGATCTCGAACTTGAGCTCACCCAGTTCAGCTCCGATGGATGTCAGCGGCGCAGTCGCCGAAACGCTGCGCGCACGTGTCAGGCGTCCAAACCGAGCGAATGGGAGCGCCACCTACGTGCGAGCTCGCCTGGCTCGTAACTCGGCGCTCATCCATTCACACGTCGCCCCCGCCACCAAGTGTGGGCGTTTTCAGCGCCTTCTTGCGTATGCACAGGCCGCTGACCAGCATGTTTGGTCGGCGGTTTCTGTGTTTATGGGGACAGTTTGTGGGGACCTACTCAGCCCTTGCGTATGCAGCATGTGCAGGGTGGCGAGGCAATGAGCGGCCCGTACGCTGCGGTTTCGCGGTCGAGGTTTGGGGGCCGGCGAAGTGTTGCATGGGCATGCCCTGTGCATGCCCATGCAGTTGCCCTGCTCAAAGGGTTTCGGGGGTGGGTGCGGCGATCTCGACTTCGGCCGAGACTACGACGGGCAGGTTGAGGGGAACGGTAGCGACTCCGCTGGCGGTATGGGCGTGACTGCCTGTGTCGGATCCAAGACGTAACGCAAGCCAGCGCTAGCCCAAGTTCCGGCGCACCGCCCGGCTCGATTCGCAAGATCTCAGACGATCGGCGGCTGGTCCTTGAGCGCTGCGGTCTTATCGGGGTTAAGCCTGACCCAGATTGACGTGATCAGGCCATCGACAGCCTCGGCAGTGATCACGATCGGCCCCTCGGGCGAGTCCAGCACGAGGGAAGGGCTGGAGTTGACCTCGAGAAGGCGTACAGGGGGCAGCTCGTCCCGGCTCGATCGGGTTTCGAACCCCATAAGCCTCGAGGCGCCCTTCATGAGCTGCAGCACCCGCGCGGCGCCGACAACAGGGTGTCTGCTTGCGCGCCGGGCGGGGCCCGCATCGGAGGTGCACACGACGTCGGGATCAACGAGGCTTAAGGCCTTCTCTTCGTCGCCCGCGAGCACGGAGCTCATCAACTTTGCGAGCAGTTCGGCTGAGGCCGGGGACGGAGTGCGAACCCCAGCACCTGGCCCGCGGAGAGCATCTTTCGCCTGGCGCGCGAGACGAGCTGCCTGCACGCCGGCTCGCTCTTTCCGAGGACCTCGGCGATGACCGGGTAGGGCTCGCCGAACACGTAGCCTGGAGCCGAACATCACTGACGGGCGCCGGAGTCGTGTCGAGCGCAGATGGCGCGCGTTGGACGATTGAACGGTGGGGACGGTGCGAGTTGTAGTACTCGAAGTACTCCGCGAGCACCGTCTCTAGATGGCGGCGTCCGATGACGAGCATCCGGTCGACCGCCTGTCAGGTTTCGGGCTGCGAACGTGTCTTAGGCCGAGGCGGGCGAGATGCTCGGGATCTCCCGGGCTTTCGCCTACGAGTTGGTGGCCCGAGGCGAGCTCCCCGTGATCCGGCTCGGTCGCCGGCGCCTGGTCCCGAAGGTGGCCCTCTTGGCTCTGGTCGGCCAGTCCGAGCCCGAAGCGTCGTCGGCCCCTGACCCACCGCTGAGTCTCCCGTGCTCTCCATCGGCAAGATGGTGGCGCGCTCAGGTGAGTACTACCTCGCCACCGTCGCCAGCGGGCGCGAGGAGTACTACACCGGATCGGGGGAGTCGCCGGGATTTTGGCTCGGCCAAGGGGCTCGGCGCCTCGGGTTCGAGGGTGCCGTGGAACCGGACGACCTCCGCCGGGTGCTCGCCGGGATCTCACCCAATGGCGAGATCCTGACTGCCGGTCGGGTCGACGAGGCCAAGCGGGTGGCCGGGTTCCACCTCACCTTGTCGGCCCCCAAGTCGGTCGGACAGAGAAACCGCTTACATTCGCGGGTGGTCCACATCGAGTGGGATCGAATCAGCGCTGATCGCTGTGACCGACGACTCTTCTTGAGGCGTGACGGCGTTCAGCGCCCAGTCAGTCAGCACCCGCATCCGATTTCCAGACATTGCCGATAGGTGGTATCCCCGTGTCACGGCGTTCGCTGCCGCCCCGGACAAGGGCATGTGCAGCGGGTTCGCCGCTCCGGCGAGTCCCCCCAAGTCGACAAGAAAGCCCAGGTCGCGGTGCTGGTAGGACTTGGCCTTTCCGGTTCCGATTGAGGCGGCCACATTCCGAGCTACTTGCTTCCCCTGCCGCTGAGCGTGCTGCGCCGTCATGCCACAGATCTGTCCCGGGCGGGTGAGATCGGGGACAGCCGCGCAATCTCCACATGCATAGATTCCATCGGCGCCCGGGACACGCATGAACTTATCCACCACCAATCGTCCGCTGTTCGTTGCGAGCGGGAGACCGTCGACGAACGGGTCGGCACGAACCCCGACGCACCAGATCAGTGATCGCGTCCGCACCTTTTCACCGGTCGTCAGCTTGACGTAACCAGCACTCGCTTGGGCGACAGACTCACCAGTTAGCACCTCAACGCCGCGGCGGCGAAGCACCCGCTCCGCGGTTTTGGACAGACGCTGATCGAGGCCCTGGAGCAGCCGGGTCCCGTTGTCCAGCAACATCCAGCGAATCTGCTGCCCATCCAATCCTGGCATTGTCTTGACCAACCGCAATGTCATCAGCTGACCGTGTGCAGTGACCTCCGTGCCGGTGTAGCCCCCGCCGACAACGACGAATGTGCAGCGCGCCATGCGTTCTTCAGGATCACTAGTAACAGCCGCCAGTTCGAGCTGACGAACGATGTGGTCGTGCAGGTACATGGCCTCCTTCAGGCTGCGGAACCCATGTGCATAGTCGGCCACGCCTGGGATCGGCAGCAACTTGTCGACACTCCCAGCGCTCAGGATGAGATGGTCGTAAACGACCTGGCCTGATGCGCCCTCAGGTCCGTCCCAGCTGACGATTTTTCGCGCAGGATCGACATGCCTCACGGTTCCGAGCACAAACCGCGTCTTAGGCAAGCGACCTGGCAGGGATACGCGGATATGACGTGGTTCGACCAGTCCACCGGCGACCTGCGGCATCAGCGGGAGGTACAGGAAATAGTCAGTCGTATTGATCACGACGATCTCGGTTGTCGCATCACACAAGCGAGAGAGTTCACGGGCGGCGTTGAAGCCGGCGAATCCAGCCCCGATAATGATGACTTTGTGCTTCTTTTGGGTCTTCTGCCGGATTCGTGGGTCATGAGGTACTCGCCCATGGCAGCTGAGGGGCGATGCCGGCTCGGTCCAACATGATCATGGTGATGAAGCTCTCGGGATCGTGGAAGCCCCGAGCAGCAGATCGGATCCGGCCGATGGCCGCGTTGTTGGATTCGGAGATCCCGTTGGTCAGTTTCCATTCGATCGTCGCCTCGATGGAAGCTCGGTACTTGCGGATCGTGCGGGCCAGCTTCACGAATGGGCCGAGCCGCGAGCGCGAGGCGTAGGACAGCCAGTCGTCGAGGGCCCGTTTCGCGGCGATGAGCGGCATCGACATGATGTCGCGCAATTCTTCCTTCAGCTGCCACCCCCGGAAGCTGCGCTTGTTGGCCCGCTCGAGGTCGCGGATCGTCCCCTTCTGTTTGGGAGAGAGGTTCTCCCAGTTGCGCATGAGCATCCAGCGCAACCCCTTGAACTCCTTGGCGGCGGCGGCTCCGCCGTTGCGCCGCAGCGTGTTCCACTCCGCTCGGCGGACGTCGTCGAGGGCCTTGGTGGCCCAGCCGATGAGATGGAAGGTGTCGAGGCAGATGAGCGCGCCCTCGGCCCGCTGCGCCACCACGGCGCGGATCCACTCGGCTCCGTCGCAGGTCACAAATTGGAGTTGTGCTGCCCGTTCGTCTCCCAAGGCGTCGAAGAACGCCCCGACGGTCGCCTTGGTCCTGCCCTTGGCGGCCCAGATCACCCGGCCGCTCATGTGGTCGCACACGACCGTCAAGTACCGCTGGCCCTTCTTGTACTTCACCTCGTCGATGGCGACGGCGACGAGGCCCTCCAAAAGGTCAATGCGCCCGAGCGCCTCGGTGGCCACGCGCACGCACATGTGGTCGACGGCGCGCCACGAGACGCCGTAACGCCGGGCCGCGGCCAGCTTGGACGAGACGATGGCGTCGAAGACCACCAGGTCCTCGAAGGCCCGGGTGAACCAGCTGTCGTGGCGGGCCCAGGGAACCTCCGCCACGGTCACTCCGTGCTCGGGGCACCTCACCCTGGGTGCGGCGGCCACCAGTTCGCAGGTGGCGAAGCACACGTCGACGTGACGCCAACGTCGCTCACCGCCGCCGTTGTCGAACCACGGCGACACGACCCCGCACCTGCCACAACGGCCCCTGGCGCCCACCTTGGTGCGCACCCAGACCTCGAGGCGGTCCCGGCCTCCGGCCTGGCCCTCGACCAGGTCTCGCCCCATGACCACCACGGTGCAAACACACAGACCCAGCAGGTTTCTCAGTACGCTCTTGTCGCGCACGCCGTCCTCCTCCTCGATTTCCAGCTCCGAAGCCAGAAACCGTAGGAATGAGGCGGCGTGTCGCCGCGGATGGTTGGGTCAGCCCGAGTCAGGCACCCACGAGAGCGTCACAAGACCCCTTCTTTTGCGGACTCGGCATTTCAGATCCTTCTAGTGGCGTCTATGGGCAAAGGTGATCTGGAGAACCCGCATTGGCGTCCGGAATGTAAAGGCGGCGATTCAAAGTCTTCGCCCCCATCGGATGTTCACAATGAAGGCCCGCCTCCCGGGAAGAGGGGTTATGGCGGTGATTCGCACACAATCGCCCTCATGAATGTGTGAGCACGTCATCGTTTTCCTTGTTGGACAGAACGACGTCCAATGGTGGTTCGGGCGACGTCGGGGGCGCTGCCAAGGGTGCATCCTCAGGGTGTCCTTGTTGAGCGGATCGCGCCCGCCTCCTATCCTCGAACAGCATGCCTATATGGGGAAACAGAAGCAGCCCCAGTACTAGCGACCCGAGTACAGCCGTGAAGAAAATCAACTTCCACAATGGCGTATGCAACCCGGTGACGACGACCACAAGCGAAGTGGTGTTCATGCTGGAGACCCTTCGCGAGTCACACCGCCCGGCATCGAAAAGAACATTCTCAACTCCTCCATCAACTGGACATGTTTCACACTGACGACTGACGTCATGCGTCGAGCCTGTGGCGACCCCTTGTCGATACAGGTGCCTCCTAGGATCTCGCGAACCCGGGTAGATCGCCGAAGGATCAAGTGTGGGACTCCTCGGCCCGAGCGGTTTATCGGTGCTGCGACTTCGGCCGCCGGGGTGTGAATCACGAGGCCAGGTCGCGCCGGCCCCATGAGTTGCTCGATCTCACGCAAGCGGCTTGAGAAGCCCGCTGCAGGGTATGGGCTCGGGAACAAGCCCTGGAATCCTCCTCGCCTTGTGCAGTTTTGGCACTCGCCAATCGACCCGCCGTGGGTGGCGTTGGCGCAGGCCAATCAAGCCATCAACGTGCCACTGCGTGCTCAGTGAGAGGCTCGCTGTGGACGACCTGCTTAATTGGTTGCCTAGGAGACCGGGATGAGCGCGACGAGTGTCGTGCCGCGGAAACAGACGCGCTGATTCGCAGACCTAGCTGGGCGGCAGGGTAGGCGCCTTGAGCCTCCGCTTGCGTGGGAACGCTGTGAGGCGGGACCTACGAGAGGCCTCCTCTTGGCTTCTCCGCAATACCAGGGAAACAATGGCCAAGACCATGAGACCCCCGATACCGAGGGAATACACCACGGCGGTCGCCCGCAAACCGAAGACGGAGACCACCGAACCGGCAATTACAGCCGGCACCCCGAATGCCGAGTAAGTGACGGTGAAGATTGATGCGATGAGTCCTGCCCGATCATCGGAAGGAGCGAGTGCGACGACAGTTCGAAACGCTCCCAGAAAAGCAGGTCCCCAACCAAGTCCAGCAATAGCTGCCGCCAGAAGGAAAATTGCGGACACATCGCAAATGACAGCGATGCACGTCAGTACCGTGCCCGCGAGGAGCGTCAGACAGCCAGTCAACATGACGCTGGACGCATTCGAGTGACGGAGGAAAAAGGCAGCTATGGATCCGAGACCAGTTAGAAGGAAGATGGAAACTCCACCCCATACTAAGTTCCCCGATTCAAATAGATGGCTCACCAGAGACGGTCCGAGTGACAAATAAAATCCGCTGAGTGCCCAAACACCAATGAAGCAGGGGACCGCAATCAGAAATGTCTGGCGGGCGCCCGATGGAATTCGAAGCTCCGGACGAAGAGACGAGAGAACGCCAGAGCGGACTACTCCGGTCTCGGGAATCCAGATCAGCAATGTTGTAGCCATGGCGAAGACGACCACGAGAATCCACCAGATGAATCGCGTTGGTGCCGGACCATACTCAATGAGAACGCTCGCGCCGAGGGCACCCAACGCAAGTCCAACGCCTGGCATAGTGCTCGCAACAAACGGAGCTCTCTCCCCATCCACGTCCAAATCGACGAGCAATGCGCCTGCCGCTCCCGTCGTTATACCCACCGCGATTCCCTGTAGGGCGCGGCCGACCAAGAGCGATACAACTCCATTTGCCGTCAGGAAAACGACGCATGCGACGAGATCGGTGACAAGACCAGCTGCAATGACCGGCCTTCGACCTACGAAATCGGAGACGGAACCGAAGATAAGAAGCGCGCCCAATGTAAAGATTGCGTAGATAGCGAAGATTACCGTCAGCGTGAAGGTCGAGAATCGCCATTCGGATCGATACAGTCCGTAGAGAGGAGCGGGTACGGCAGAGGAAGAGATCAGGAGGAAAATCACTCCCGCGCTGAACCAGAATGTTGCTTTCTTGGAACGTATCCGAAAAGATCGCAGACCGATTGCAACATTGTCTCCCCGGATCCCTCGATGATTGGTTTGGTTGGAGATGGCCATGTCTATTCAGTCAAGGTCGATGTTGCCGCGGCTGATTTTTCCGAATACGTCCTGTTACTTCAGGAAGACGCCGGCATTCGAGCAGCGCCTCGGACGATGAACTTCGGATTTGTTGTGCAACATTTCTAGCTGCAGAAGGAGTGCGATAGCCCGGGCTGCATCGATCAAGAAAGCGAATCCATGGAGAAGGGTTTGAACTACTTCCGGCACTTTTGGCGATGATTCGAGGTTCTTCACGTTGTCGCCCCGTTCTGGCCTGCGAATATTCTTCGTCTTAGTGTGAGGTTTCCACCTGAACAGATCATTCGAACCCGTGACAGGTACTGGTCGGGACCTTCGAATACGAATCTACGAAGCAATGGGGCCGCTCCGCCCGCTCGACTCAGGCGCGGCAATCGAAGTCGCCAAGCGCTCTAGTCCGACGCCGCAGAGGCTGCACACACTTGGGTGTTTCACGGGTGCGAGAAGGGCGACTTGAGGCCATGCTGACACGTAGTCGGGACCGTTCCTTTTGACTCAGAAGCGTTTCGGAGTCGGGGCTTGTGCGGGACGAACTGCGAAATCGGAAGAGAACTGGACCAGCGTCATCCATGATCCCGCGGCACCGGTGCTTCCGTCCGCGGGGAGAAGGAGCCAGCCATGAGCAACGAGCTTCCCGTCCCTCGTCTGACAATGATCTTCCGCCTCGAGGCCACTCTCGGAGAGCCTCTTGAGCTCGGGCAGACAGCGTGGGGTCATCGCCGGATCGTGCCTCAGACCAGCGGGACGTTCAGCGGCCCTGAAGTCAGGGGAATACTGCTACCAGGCGCAAGCGCAGATTGGCAGATGATCCTGCCCGACGGGACTGCTCTCGGCGACATCCGCTACACGCTCCAGACCGACGGTGGCGATCTCCTCTATGTCCAGTCGCGAAGTATCCGCCACGGCAGCGCCGAGGTCCTGGCACGGCTCGGGCGCGGCGAGGACGTGGAGGCAAGCGAATACATGTTTAGGACTTCGACTCAGATCCAGACCGCAGTCCCCAGCTCGACTGGCTCAACAAGGGCATCTTCATCAGCGTCGGTGGTCGGCAGCCTGGTGGCGTGATCTACGAGACCTACCTCGTCGCATGACACTCCTTATGTAATACCCGGTGCAAGATGGGTGTGCGCGGAGCAGCGCGGCAACCGCAGTTTCACCTCGCACCCCGGACCCCTTCATTCCGACGAATCCTGCGAGCATTTGCATTGGAATCGCGCCAGCCTCCGATTTGGAAGTCGATTCAACTGATCAACCGGCGCTAATCGCGAGCGATTTGGACTCTCGGAGACTCCTCGTCAACCGGAGTCATCACAGCGAGCGAAATGCAGTGGTAGGCCGACATCCGGATTAGGTGGCCCGTGGTTAAGCCCGGCACCCCTGCCGGGGGCGGATTATCGAGGACGGCTGGAGAACACTCGATGATGTCTTGACGGAATCGCCGAGTAGGCGAACTCAGTGGGCTTGTTTGATTACGGACGAAGGGGCAGGGCAACGATCGGCAACAAGGGGTTTCTTCGGGTGCGAGGGATCACTGGAGCCGTCACCGTGATTGAACAGGCCAAAATTTTTGGAGGTGACCCGATGAATAGAGCCGACGTAAGCAGTGAAACCAGGAGGAAGATTCCGACCCCAGGGGTTGTGGAGGTGAACCTCGAAGTGATCGTCATCGCAGTTGGAGATGTTGACCGGGCGAAGCGTTTCTATGAGAGCCTCGGCTGGAGGCTCGACGCCGACGTCGATGGTGGTCAGGACTTCCGCCTGATCCAGTTCACTCCTCCGGGATCTGGGTGCTCGGTGCAATTCGGGATCAACCTCATCTCGGCCACACCCGGCTCGGGCCAAATTTCGTACCTGGTCGTCTCGGACGTCGAGGTGGCGCGCAACGACCTGATAGCCCGGGGCGTGGAGGTGAGCGAGGTATTCCACGAGGGGCGGCCAGGCAGTCGATTCCACGAAGCCGGTCGTGTGCTCGGACCCTCGCCCGAACGCAGCAGTTATGGCTCGTTTGCATCGTTCAGCGATCCGGACGCCAACGGGTGGCTGATCCAGGAGGTCACGACGCGGCTTCCCGGCCGCATTCGACCCGGGTGCGACGATCTACGCATCGGAGAGCGACCTGGCGGAGGCGCTTCGGCGTGCCGCACGGGCCCACGGGAAGCACGAGAAGCAGATGGGCGTAGCCGATCCGGATTGGTCCGATTGGTATGCGAAGTACATGGTGGCCGAGCGGGCAGGCCACAAACTGCCGACCTGATTCACAACGACACCGTGACCGGTCGCGTTAAGGCTGGCTCTCGGAGTTGGTCTCCAGGTGGCACGGCCACGGAGATTGACGGCGAGTGCGAAGCTGACCGACCAGGGTCTACCACAGGTTCCACGGATCGCTGTCAGGCGCAGACTCTCTCTGGGTGAACGTACGTCAGACCTGGATTGCGATGGTGGTAAAGCAGATCGTCCGTGGTTGCGACGGGTGAAGCTCAGTACGTCGATTTCTATCCTGGAGGTTTGTCCATGTCCAAGCAGCAGAATATTGCGGCCCAGCAAATCGGTGGTGAAATCGGCGTCTCTCACGACTACGAACGCTTCAGCGAAGTGATGGCCGAGAATCTGATCGACCATGATGCGGCTGAGGGCCAGGCCCCTGGCGTCGAGGGGACTAAGCAGTACTGGCGGAGTCTCGGAGAGTCGTTCCCAGACTTCAAGCTCGATGTCGATCTGTTCGAGGCCGACGACGACTACATCACGCTGACCTATCGCCTGTCCGGGACTCACATAGGTGAGTACATGGGGTTCGCTCCGACCGGCAAGCATTTCGAGGTCCGCTCAGTGCAGGTGGGACGGTTCGAAGATGGGCTGATGGTCGAGCGGTGGGGATCGACGGACATCCTCGGGATCCTGACGCAGCTCGGCCTCGTGAATCTGCCGCAGCCGGCGCTGGTGTCGGCGTAGTGAGAGTCCGACGGAGGTCCTGATACCGAACGGGAGTGCCCCG